>CAVPSK010000001.1:0-899987 GCA_963708355.1 uncultured Thermoleophilia bacterium
CGCCCACGAGGTACGAGTCGGCCATGTTGAAGCGCGCATCGCCGAGGTAGCAGAACGCGACCTCGTTGAGCGGCTTGTCGATGTGCTCGCGGAACGTCAGGAAGTCGGCCAGGATCTGGGTGGGGTGCCACTCGTCGGTGAGCCCGTTGTAGATCGGGACGCCGGCCCAGCGCGCGAGCTCCTCGGCCGTGTCCTGGCCGAAGCCGCGGTACTCGATCGCGTCGTACATGCGGCCGAGCACGCGTGCCGTGTCCTTCACGGTCTCCTTGTGGCCCATGTGCGAGCCCGACGGGCCGATGAAGGTGACGTGGGCGCCCTGGTCGTAGGCCGCGACCTCGAACGCGCAGCGCGTGCGCGTCGAGTCCTTCTCGAAGATCAGGGCGATCTCCTTGCCGGCGAGCTTCTGCTCCTCGCGGCCCTCCTTCTTCGCCGCCTTCAGCTCGGCCGAGAGGTCGAGCAGGTACGCGATCTCCTCGGGCGAGTAGTCGGCCAGCTTCATCAGGTGCCGGCCGCGCAGGTCGATGACGGTGCTCATGGTCTTCGGGCTCCTTTCTAGGGCGTCGCGGACGATCGGGCAGGTCATGCAGTGGCCGCCGCCGCGTCCGCGGCCGAGCTCCTGGCCCGCGATCGCGAGGACCTCGATGCCGGCCTTCGCGAGCTTCGTGTTGGTCGCCTCGTTGCGCTCGTAGCCGACGACGACGCCGGGCTCGAGCGCGACGACGTTGTTGCCGTCGTCCCACTGGTTGCGCTCGGCCTCGAACTCGTCGCCACCGGTCGTGACGAGCTTCAGTCGCTCGATGCCGAGAGCGTCGCTGACCTCGTCGAGGAACGACGCTCCGAGACCTCGGCGCTGGACGCCGCCGGGGCCGCCCGGCCGGAAGAGGATCGGGCAGGATCTGGGACGACGACCGGCTCGTAGAGCGTGACGACGTCCCGGTCGCAGAAGGTGAAGACGGTGTCGAGGTGCATCGCGGCGCGCTCGCGCGGCATCTGCGCGCCGATCACGAGCCGGGCGGCGCCGGCCTCGAACATGTTCTTGGCGAGGATGCTCACGGCCCGCGCGGTGCTCCGCTCGCCCAGGCCGACGAGGACGACGCCGTCGCCGGCCGGCATCATGTCGCCGCCCTCCAGCGCGCGCGGCGCCCCAGTCGTGGTCGGCCCCGCCGAACCAGATCTGGAAGCCGGCGTCGCGGAAGCGCGGGTGGAAGCGGTAGATCGCCTCGACGTTCAGCGTCTCGAGCTGGCGGGCGGGCCAGAACATCGGGTTGAGCGAGACGCCGCCGTAGATCCACGCGCTCGTGTCCCGCGTAAAGAGCTGGTTCGGGAGCGGCGGCAGCACGAAGTCGGTCGGGCGCAGGGCGCCGCCCGATCGCCGATCGGATCTCGTCGGGCAGCTCCTGGACGGTGATGCCGCCGGTCAGCCTCGTCGCGAGCTCGCCTGCCGGCATCTCCGTCAGCCAGGCGGTGAGCGGCTCGGAGAACATCACGGTGACCTCCTCGGGGCGGACGCCGGCGCGACAGCAGCCAGTCGCGCGCCTCCTTGTCGTCGAGCGTCTCGGCGAGCAGGTCGTGCAGGAGCAGGACCTCGACGCCGCGCTAGCGCATGAGGTCGACGAAGGCGTCGAACTCCTGCCGCGCGCGGCGCACCCAGATCACGTCGTCGAAGAGCAGCTCGTGGCAGTTCGTCGGCGAGAGCCGCTCGTGCGCGAGGTCGGGCCGGTGCACCATCACCGTGCGGAGCGTCCCGACCTCCGAGTGGGTGCCGAGAGCAGTGTCGGTGGCAGTGCTCATCTGTAGCTCTCTCCTCTCGGAGCTCAGCTGGCGGCGGCGGCGATGCCGACGAAGGCGCAGACGACGACGAAGACGACAATGAGGTACGGCCAGACGAACTTGAGGTAGCGGTCGTAGCCCACCTTCGACAGTGCGAGACCGCCCATGATCACGGCCGAGGTCGGCGTCACGAGGTTCACGAATCCCGAAGCGGACTGGAAGCGCGTGACGGCGGTCGCGCGCGAGACGCCCGCGAAGTCGGCGAGCGGCGCCAGGATCGGCATCACGAGCGCCGCGTGGCCGGACGAGGACGGCACGAGGAACGCGATCGGCAGGTTGACGATGAAGGCCAGGATCGCGAAGACGCCGGGAGACTGCCGGAGACCGCGTTCTCCATCCAGTGCAGGATCGTGTCGGTCATGTAGGCGTTCTTCATCACCACCGTGATGCCGCGCGCGAGCACGATGATCAGCGCAGCGCCGAGGAAGTCGGAGGCGCCGGCGATGATCGTCGTCGACGGTGCCCTCTTCGCCGAGCTTGGCGATCACGCCGATCACGACCGCCATCACCAGGAAGAGCGTCGCCGCCTCGGGGAAGTAGAAGTCGGCGAAGGTCGGCAGCGGGAAGTCCTTGCCGAATCCCTCCTGCCAGAGGTCGTTCCACGGGATGAAGCCGTAGATCATCATCAGGAACGTCGCCGCCGAAGAGGACGAGCACGAGCTTCTGGCGGCCGGTGAGCGCCGGCACGTCCGCGATCGAGCTCCTCGGCCTCCTCGGCGTCGGTCGCCGAGACGCCGACGACGACTTCTCCGGGTGCGCGCGAACGCGCTGCGCGTACCAGAGGACGTAGCCGATCGCGAGCGGGACGAGCACGAACCAGAGCGCGATGCGCAGCCGATGCCTCGCCGATGCTGATCCCGGCGGCGTCGGAGGCGACGCCGGTTGCGAACGGGTTGACCGTCGAGGCGAGCACGCCGCGTGCCGGCGCCGAGGAAGATGATCGCCGCGGCGACCATGCGGTCGTAGCCGAGCGCGAGCGCGAGCGGAACGAGCAGGACGAAGAAGCCGAGCGTCTCCTCCCACATCCCGTAGCTCGTGCCGCCGAGCGCGAAGACGCGCCATCAGGATCGCGATCAGCACCGAGCCGCTGTGGCGGAAGCGCAGCGCCAGCCGGCCGATGCCGGTCTGGATCGCGCCCGTCTTCATCGTCACCGTGATGAAGGCGCCGACCGCGAGGACGAAGAGGAAGATCGCCGCCGACCCGTAGAGGAAGCCCTCCTCCCAGGGCCCGACGAAGCCGTTCGGCGCTTCGACGCCGTAGAGGCCGTTCGGCGGTGCGTTCCAGAGCTGCTTGAACCGGAAGCTGAACGACGTGTCGACGCAGGGAAGGCCGGCCTCCCCGACGGTGGCGCCCGGCGCCGCGGCCGCGTCGGCCGGCGCCTGGCCGCTCTCGGTCGGCGACTCGACGTCGAGCGCGGGAGCGGTGGCCGCCGGAGCCGAGCAGGACGGCAGCTCGTGGTAGGTGCCCGGCACCGGCGACCCGGCGGGATCGGTCTTGTAGACGCCGGCCGGGACGAAGAACGACGCGATCCAGACGAGCAGCAGGACGATGCGCGAGGACGGTGAACGCGGTCGGGAACTTGAACGTCTTCTTCGGCGCGCCGCCGTCCGCGTCCGTCGCGCTCGGCGGCCGGTCGTCTTCCGGCGGTCCCTGGTCGCTCACCAGGCGCCAAGCATTTCACGACCGTTGGATCGACGCGGCAGCTGCTTCAGTCGAGGGTGTCGATGACGAAGGGCGACGACGAACCCGACGGTCGTCACGACGCCGACGAGCCTACCGCCGTGCTCGTAGGCCTCGGGCATCATCGTGTCGGCGAGCATGGTGAGGATCGCGCCGCCCGCGAAGGCGAGCACGAATGCAATCGTGTTCGGCGACGAGTGCTGGAACAGCGCGTAGCCGGCGAGGGAGAAGAGCGCCGAGGTGAGCGCGATCCCGATCCAGAGCCAGAGGATGCGCGCCCTGTCCCAGCCGCTCGCCGCGAGGCCGGCGGTCAGGAGACGGACTCGGGCAGGTTGGAGATGAAGACGGCGGCGAGATAGGCGGCGCCGACAGTCCCGCCCTCGTAGATCGTGAGGCCGATCACGATCGACTCCGGAATCCCGTCGAGGACCGTCCCGAGCACGATTGCAAGCGCGGTTCCGGCCTCCTGGGCGCCGGTCGCGTCCTTCCGGTCGGCGCCGCCGAAGCGGTCGATGAGGGAGTCGCCGAGGAAGAAGACCGCACAGCCCGCGAACATCCCGAGCACGACGGGCCAGCCCCCGGATGCCTTCCCGGCCGCCTCCTCGACGAGATCGAATGCGACCGCGCTGATCAGCACTCCCGCGCTGAAGCCCATGATCAGCCCGATCGTCCGCAAGGCGATCCTGAAGCGGAGCGCGACGACCGCGCCGATCACGAGCGAGGACGCTGCGAGCAGCCCCCAGGCGAACGCGGCGGCCAATCAGCCGCCCGTGGGGACGCTCACGAGCGCGTGGCCCGCCGCGTCAACTCGTCCAGGACGACGGCGAGAGCCGCGATGACGACGATCGCGGTGAAGGTCTGCGGTGCGTTCCGCAGGGTGTCGATCGCGAAGGAGACGAGGACGATTGCGGTTGCGGCGATCGCCGCCAGCACGACCACGGGACTGCTTCCGGTGTCATGGCGGCGGCGCCAGCCTGACAGGCCGATGAGGAGGAAGACCATCAGCGCCACGGCGCTGCCGACGGACGCGATCGCCGAGAGATCGACGGTGTTCGCGACCACGAGCACCAGTGCTGCGGTGATCAGCAGCCCGGCGTTTCGGCCGAGACGCGATGCCGGGCCGAACCACGCCGGGAACAGCTTCACGTCTGCGAGCATGCGGGTCAGGTTGTTCGAGGCATAGAGCGTCGCGTTCGTCGCGCCGGCGGTTGAGAGCAGCGCCGCGACCGCCATCACCGTGTATCCGGCGTCGCCGAGCGAGGGACGCGCTGCCTCCGCGATCGCCGTCTCCCCGTACTGGATCACCTGCGCGACCGTGAGCGTGCCGAACACGCCTAGAGCGATCAGGACGTAGACCGTCGACGTGATTCCGAGCGCCCGGTACATCGCCCTGGGCAGGTCGTGCGCCGGGTCCTTGAAGTCGCCGGCCGTGAAGGTGATGACGTTGAACCCCAGATACGCGAAGAACGTCAGGGCGACGCTCGCGACGATCTTCGAGAAGGACGGGTAGCCGCTGAACGACAGGAGATCGAGGTTGATGTTCGCGATCGTCACGACGATGAAGACCGCGAACACTGCGAGCACGCCTGTGACGATCAGCGACTGAACCCGTTCGACCCCTTTCGCCCCGACCATGTTGACCGCCGTCATCACGACCACGAGCCCCGTGATGAAGACGTTGTCCCACGACGAAGCGGCGTCGTTGCCGACGAACAGCGACGTCGCGTAGCCGCCGAACGACACGACGACCATCGCGGTCACGATCACGATCGCGGCGATGTAGCCCAGCCACGAGGCGATGCCGACGAGCCGGCCCTTCCCGAAGCCCTCGATCAGATACGTGATCAGTCCGCCCGACGAGGGATAGCGAACGCCGAGCTTCACGCACACGTAGCCGAGCAGCGCGGCGACGACCCCGCCGATCAGGAACGAGATCCAGACCGCTGCTCCGGCCACCGTGCCGGCCTCCCCGAGCAGCGCGAAGATCCCGGCGCCGATCATCGAGCCGACGCCCAGGAACGTGGCGCCGCGGACGGTCATCGTCCGCGGCCGGGGCTCCCCGGCGGGGGGCCGATCCGCGGGATCGGTCACGACATGCCCTCGTTTCGGTGGGGAGCCGGTTGGTCCTGCGGCGCTCCCGGAGGAGCACCCGGCGGTCAGATGCCCAGGATCTGCTTCTTCTTGGCCTCGAACTCCTCGTCGGTGAGGATCCCCTGTGCCTTCAGCTGCGCGAGCTGCTCGAGCTCGGCGGCGTAGTCGGGGGTAGCCGGCGCGGCGGCCTGCTGCTGCGCCGCGGCGGCCTGCTGCGCGGCCATCTGCTGGTCGTACGCCGCCTGGTCCTGCGCCGCGTACTTCTGGTCCTGGTGGTGCCGTACGGCTCCGGCCGTGCCGGCGATGACGGCGGTCCCCGCGGCCATCCTGACCAATCCTGGTCCTCTACGCCTGAACATCTCTCATCCCTCCTAGACGTTGGCCTGCTGCTCGAGTGCCCACTCGCGGGCGGCCTGGACGACGTCGTGAGGCAGCCGCTCGAACGCGAGCGTCACACCGCCGGCGTCGCGGATCGCCTGCGTCACCCTCCGCGCCCAGACGTTCTCCCAGACGATCAGGGCGATCGACGTGTCCGGGTCGAGGCCCTCCGCGGCGTCGCGGATGTCGTCCTCGCTGAGCAGCCCCTGCACCTCGATCCCTGCGCTCTCGAGGCTCGCCTGCACGTCCGGATCGAGCTCGGTGAGCTCCATCGCGGCCACGTCGCCGTTCGAGTCCTTGCCCGCAAAGGCGATGTCGATGATGCGAATCGTGTCGCTCTCGACGAGCTCGGCCAGCGCAGGGCCGATCTCCCCGCGGAACTTGTTGCCCGGGAAGCCGACGATCGCGTAGTCGACGGGTCCGATCTCTTCCATCGTTCCTCCTTGCGCCCGGCTAGGCCAGGGCCTTTTGCTTGAGTGCCTGGAACTCGGGCTCGGTGATCGCGCCGCTGTCGAGCAGCTGCTTGGCGCGGTCGATCTCGGCGGCGGCGCCGCCCCCGGCCGTCTCGCGCACGTAGCTGTCGAACTGAGTCTGCTGCGCCTGTGCGCGCTCGACGTTGCGCTGGGTCATGCCCTGGCCCTGCGAGATCAGGTAGACGAACACGCCCAGGAACGGCAGCAGAATGGTGAAGATCAGCCACCCGGCCTTGCCCCAGCCGGAGATGTCATGCCGGCGAAACACATCCGCGAACACGGTGAACAGGAGCCAGAACCACAGCACCCACAGGAAGAACACGAGCATCGTCCACATCACGTCCAGGAACGGATATGAAGCACCGACCATCAACGCCTCCTCTCGTTGTGCCTGCCCGGCGAACCGGATGCCAACGCTACCGTGATCCGCCGTCACGCGTGAGAGGTCCTTCAACCGATGCGCAAAGGAGATTGCGATGGACGTTCGGCAGCGACTGCTCGACGAGCTGAGAGTCGAGCCCGGCAAGCCGGCGGGGATCGCGCAGCGCGATCCTGCCTGGACCGGCGGCGACGACTTCGCCGGGCTCGCCGAGGGCGAGCTGAAGGAGCGGGCGAAGGAGGCGCTCCACCGCGGCACCGCCGAGCTGTCAGAGGCCCAGGAGCTCCTCTGGGCGAGCGACACCAACGCGCTGCTCGTCGTCTTCCAGGCGATGGACGCGGCCGGCAAGGACTCAGCGATCGAGCACGTGATGAAGGGCGTGAACCCGCAGGGCGTCCAGGTCGTCGGCTTCGGCAAGCCGTCGTCGGAGGAGCTCGACCACGACTTTCTCTGGCGGATCTCGAAGGCGCTGCCGGAGCGGGGCCGGATCGGCATCTTCAACCGGTCGCACTACGAGGAGGTCGTCGCGCTGAAGGTCCACCCCGAGTGGCTCGAGCCGCAGCGGCTTTCGCCCGGGAAGCGCGACGAGCGGTTCTGGGCCGGACGGTACGAGGACATCAACACGTTCGAGCGGCACCTCGACCGAAGCGGGACGAAGATCGTGAAGTTCTTCCTGCACGTCTCCAAGGCGGTGCAGAAGCAGCGTTTCCTGGCGCGGCTCGACACGCCCGGCAAGGAGTGGAAGTTCAACGCGGCCGACGTCACCGAACGGGCCGAGTGGGACGCCTATATGAACGCGTTCGAGGACGCGCTCACCGCGACGTCGACTCCATGGGCCCCGTGGTACGTCGTTCCCGCCGACCACAAGAAGATCACCCAGGCGCTGGTCGCTCAGATCCTCGTCGAAACCGTGCGGTCGCTCGATCTGGCCTGGCCCGACGTCTCGGCCAAGGAGCACGCTGCGAACCTCGAGGCACGCAAGAAGCTCGAGGCCGAGACCTCCGACTGAGCGGCCTCGCGCACGTCACCCGGTTCGGATGATGCGGCCGGCGGCGCGCGCCGGAAGGCTGGCGGACGATGGCGCTCAAGCATCCCGACGGACCGGCTCCGCTCTCGGACGACCTGTCGATCGCGCCGCTCTTCGAGCGGGAGAGCCGGCGCCTGCCGCGGCACGAGCTCCCGGCCGACGAGCTGCCGCCCGACGTCGCCTACCAGATCGTGCACGACGAGCTGATGCTCGACGGCAACGCGCGACTGAACCTCGCGACGTTCGTGAGCACGTGGATGGAGCCTCAGGCCACGCAACTCATGGCCGAGTGCTTCGACAAGAACATGATCGACAAGGACGAGTACCCACAGACCGCCGATCTGGAGATGCGGTGCGTCAACATCCTGAGCCGCCTCTGGCATGCCCCGGACGCGAGCGCTGCCACCGGCTGCTCGACGACGGGCTCGAGCGAGGCCGCGATGCTCGGCGGGCTGGCGCTCAAGCGCCGGTGGCGCGCGCGCCGCGAGGCTGCCGGCGAGCCGGCCGACCGGCCCAACATCGTCATGGGGATCAACGTGCAGGTCTGCTGGGAGAAGTTCGCGAGATACTGGGACGTCGAGATGCGTCTCGTGCCGATGGAGGGGGACCGCTTCCACCTCTCGGCGGCGGAGGCCGTGGCGCGGTGCGACGAGAACACGATCGGCGTCGTCGCGATCCTCGGCTCGACCTTCGACGGCTCCTACGAGCCCGTCGCCGAGATCTGCGCAGCGCTCGACGACCTCCAGGAGCGCACCGGGCTCGACATTCCCGTCCACGTCGACGGCGCGTCGGGCGCGTTCGTCGCCCCGTTCGTCGATCCCGACCTCGTCTGGGACTTTCGCCTGCCGCGGGTCGCGTCGATCAACGCGTCGGGGCACAAGTACGGGCTCGTCTACCCGGGGGTCGGCTGGATCGTCTGGCGCGACGCCGCCGCGCTGCCCGAGGATCTCATCTTCTGGGTCAACTACCTCGGCGACAACATGCCGACCTTCGCGCTCAACTTCTCGCGCCCGGGAGCGCAGATCGTCGCGCAGTACTACAACTTCCTTCGGCTCGGGTTCGCGGGCTACCGCAATGTGCAGTCGTACGCGCGCGACGTCGCCACCGGGCTCTCCGCGCAGATCGCGGAGCTCGGCCCGTTCGAGCTGCTGACGAAGGGCGACGAGCTGCCGGTGTTCGCGTTCAGGGTCGCGGACGGCATCGACAACTTCACCGTCTTCGACGTGTCGGGCGCGCTGCGCGAACGCGGTTGGCTCGTCCCGGCGTACACCTTCCCGGCGAACCGAACGGATCTCGCTGCGCTCCGTGTGGTCGTGAAGCGGGGGTTCTCGCACGACATGGCGGACATGCTCGTCGCCGACCTGAAGCGCCAGCTACCGCGGCTACAGGCCCAACCGCATCCGATTCACGACAGCTCGAGCGCCTCGGGGTTCCACCACTGATGTGTCGCTGGCTCGCCTACTCGGGCTCGCCGATGCGGATCGAGCAGCTGCTGTACAAGCCGCAGCACTCCCTGATCGTGCAGAGCCTGCACTCGCAGCTCGGCGCCGAGACGACCAACGGCGACGGCTTCGGGATCGGCTGGTACGGCATCGGCGACGCGCCCGGCGTCTTCCACAGCGTCGAGCCCGCATGGAACGACCGCAATCTCCACGAGCTCTCGGCGCACCTCGAGACGCCGATCCTGTTCGCGCACATCCGCGCCTCGTCCGGCGCTCCGGTGCAGCAGTCGAACTGTCATCCGTTCCGCTACGGCAGGTGGCTCTGGATGCACAACGGGCTGATCGCCGACTTCCATGCCGTCAAGCGCGACCTCGCGCTCGCCGTCGACCCGTCGCTCTACCCGCTGATCGAGGGGTCGACCGACTCCGAGCTCTTCTTCTACCTCGCCCTGACGTTCGGCCTCGAGTCGGATCCGCCCGCGGCCGTCGAGGCTGCGGTCGGGCTGATCGAGGACGTCGGACGGCGGCGAGGCGTCGACCAGCCGATCCAGATGACCGTCGCGACGACGAACGGCACGGACGTCTGGGCGTTCCGCTACTCGAGCCAGCGTCAGTCGCGGTCGCTCTTCTACTCCACCGATGTGGTCTCGCTGCGCGCCCTGCATCCCGAGCTCGAGGTCCTCGAGGAGGTGTCCGACGAGTCGCGGCTGATCGTCTCCGAGCCGCTGCGCGACCTCCCGGGGGCCTGGAACGAGGTGCCCGAGTCGAGCTGGGGCGTCGTGCGCGCCGGCCAGGACGAGCTGCAGCCCTTCAGGCCGCGGCCGCCGTCGCACCCGGCGTAGCGCCCGACGTGAGAATGGCGGAGCGTCCATGCGTGACCAGCTCCGAGGGACGGATGTTCTCGGCTGGGCGGCGACCGGGGTCGCTGCCGCTGCCGTCGTGGTCGCGTCCGTCCTGCCGGCGGTTGGCCTGGCGATCCACGCGTACATCGGAGCGGGGGCGACGCAGCGCACCTTTCGGTACGCGCGCGATTTCTCATTCGCGGGCGACCTCCGCTGGCTCGGCCTCGTTCCGCTCGTCGCCGGCCTATTGCTGCTCGCAGCGGCGACCCTCGCGGTCGCTCGCGGCAGCCGGGCGTGGATCGTGCTCGGCTCCTTCACCGTCGCGCTCGGTCTCGGCTGGTTCGCGCTCGCGACGAGCGAGCGGCTCGGCGGGGAAGCGCACGCCGTCGGCGAGTACCACGGCGTGCACGGGGTCCTCCAGCCGGGGCTCCGCGAGCTGCAGGCCGAGGCGCGCCGCTGGCCGGAGGCCCGGGACCCTGGGTGGACGCTGATCGGCGAAGAGAGCGCCGACGCATCCGCTAACGGCTATTCGGCGGACGGGCTCGCCGGCTGGAAGGTGCTGGCGGCTGCCACGATCGTCCTCCTCTGGCTCACTGCGTACCGGGTCGCACGTCGACGTCTGCGGTTGGGGGCACGGGGCTCGATCGTGGCCGTCTCGAGCGCCACGGTTGTCTCGTGGGCCTGGATCCTCCTACGAGCCCTCAACCGGTCCGAGTAGTCCGCCGCCCGCCGACGGCTCGCAGCGCCCAGCTAGGCTCGCCGCTGAGTTGATTACGCCGGAGGAGATCGCCGAGATCGAAGCCTTCGCAATGCTCGGAACCGACGAGCAGGCGCGGCTGGCGCGCGCCGCCGCGGACGTCAGCCTCACGCCGGGCGAGTACGCCGCGAACCCGGGCGACGACCGCGCCCTCTTCGCGGTGCTCCAAGGCCGCATCGAAGCGGTCAGGGCCCAGGACGGCGTCGACCGGGTGGTCGGCGAACGGCTGCCGGGCGACGTCTTCGGCGAGGTGCCGATCGTGCTCGGGACCGTCTTCCCCGTCGGCTTCCGCGCCGCCGAGCAATCGCGCGTCCTCCGCATTGAGCCCGCCGCGTACCACGCGATCGCGGCGGTCGACCCGATCCTCGCCAAGTCGATCGGCGCACTTGCCACCCTCCGCATGACCGGCCCCCGTGGGCTGCAGGGCCTTGCCGCCGAGGCGTCGCCGCCGCGCGCGGTGGTGTTCGGCGGGCGCGGCGATCCGTCGTGCACGCAGTTGCGGCACTTCCTCGACCGAAACCAGATCAGCTTCCAGTGGCTGCAGCCCGACGGGCCGGACGGCGCCGAGCAGTGGGGAGGGCCGCTGCCGGCGGCGAGCGACTGTCCCGCGATCCGGGTGGTGGGCGGCAAGACGGTCGTGCGGCCGGAGCTGCGCCGGGTTGCCGAGCTGCTCGAGCTCGGCACCGAGCCGCATGCGGCCGAGTACGACTCGATCGTGATCGGCGCCGGGCCCTCGGGGCTCGCCGCCGCGGTCTACGGCGCGTCGGAGGGACTGCGCACGCTGGTCGTCGAGCGCGAAGCCCCCGGCGGCCAGGCCGGCACCTCGTCCCGGATCGAGAACTACCTCGGCTTTCCGTCGGGCGTCTCGGGCGACGAGCTCGCGAGTCGGGCGCTGCAGCAGGCGCGCCGGCTGGGCGCCGAGATCCTCGTGACGCGCGCGATCACCCGCATCGACGCGCCCAACCACACCGTCCACCTCGACGGAGGCGACGTCTTGAGTGGTCGGACGATCATCCTCGCGTGCGGAGTCACCTGGCGCCGGTTGGCCGCCGAGGGCTTCGACCGGCTCGTCGGGAAAGGGATCTTCTACGGCGCCGCGCGCAGCGAAGCGCCTCACGTGCACGGGCTCGACATCCACGTCGTCGGCGCCGGCAACTCGGCGGGGCAGGCGGCGATGTTCTTCTCCGCGCACGCGCGCAGCGTCACGGTGCTCTACCGCGGCGAGAGCCTCGACAAGAGCATGTCGTCGTATCTCGTCGACCAGCTCGCGGCGCGCTCGAACATCGACGTGCGCTTTCGCAGCGAGGTCGTCGCGGCCCACGGCGCCGATGTGCTCGAGGCGATCGACGTGCGCTCCGGCGACGAAGGCGCGACCACGCGCCACGCGTCCGGCGGTCTGTTC
The DNA here is from genome assembly GCA_963708355.1 of uncultured Thermoleophilia bacterium. GTDB lineage: Bacteria > Actinomycetota > Thermoleophilia > Gaiellales > Gaiellaceae > PALSA-600. The sequence continues at coordinate 12,303 of CAVPSK010000001.1, forward strand.
ATCTTCATCGGCGCTGACGCCGAGACGGGTTGGCTGCCGCCGGAGATCGCTCTCGACCGTCGCGGCTACGTGCTCACGGGACCGGATCTGGGCGCGACCGAGAGCTGGCCGCTCGAGCGCGATCCGTACCTGCTCGAGACGAGCGTTCCCGGCATCTTCGCGGCCGGAGACGTGCGGTCGGGGCCGGTCAAGCGCGTCGCCGCCGCGGTCGGCGAGGGAAGCATGGCGATCGCCTTCGTGCACCAGTACCTGCGCGACGACGTCCCGGCGTCCCTGTGAGCGACGTTCACGGCTGTCCGAGGCGCCGCGCCATTGCCTCGTCGATCTCGGCGGCGATCTCCGGGTAGGTCGAGCGGAGGCGGCGAAAGTCGTCGCCGAACAGGACGAGGACGCGCGCCTCCGACGTCGTTGTCACGGTCGCTGTGCGACGGCCCTGCCCGAGGAGCGCCAGCTCCCCGAAGAAGTCGCTCGGGCCGAGCGAGGCGATCAGCTCGCCGTTGGCGGTGACGACCACCTCTCCCCGCGCGAGCACGAAGAACGTCGAGCCGGTTGTGCCCTCGCCGACGAGCCGCACACCCGCCGCGACGTCCTTCGGCTCGAACCACGCGGCGATCTCGGCGCGCTCCGATTCGGAGAGCGATGCGAAGAGCGGGACGTCGGCGAGATCGGAGAGCTGTGCGGGCAGTTTGGGATCGGTTCGGGAGGAGGATGCAGTCGGCGTGGACGCCGTCTCGATAGTAAGCAAGGCGCGGCTGTCAGACTCGCATGCATGGACGGATGCTTCATGTGCGACCACGAGAACCTTCGCCAAGCGGAGGTCTACTTCGAGAACGACCACTGCGTCTACGCCTCGACGCGGGACCCGCGGGACCCGCCGGACGTGCTCCCGGGATCCGGCATCGCCGTCCCGATCGCTCACCGCGCCTCGCCGTTCGATTTCACGGCGGAGGAGTGGGCGGCGCTCCACGAGGTGCTCGTGAAGGCGAAGGAGGCCTGGGACGCACGCCTCGCTCCCGACGGGTACTTCCTCTCCTGGACGTGCTTCCCCCCGTCCGACGACGATGTCCGCACCATGCACGCGCACCTCCACGTCGTTCCTCGCTTCGACGACGAGCCGTATCGCGATCGCGGCGGCCGCACGGCGATCAAGGCTGCCGAGAACCGGCGCCCGGACCCGTTGGCGCCGGGCAGCGGGCGCGCCAGGCTGTTCGGCTAGAGGAGGGGCCGCCGGAGCGGCCCCTCCCGTCAGCCGTCGTCAGTCGATCGTCGCGACGACGATCCCGTGTCCGATCAAGTGGGGGTCATACGTGTCGACGTGCACGACGACCATGCCGCTCACGGTCAAGGTGATCGCCGGGCCCTGCTTGTCGACGCCGCTCGCGACGAGCACTGCCGTCCAGTCGGGAACGGTCGCGGGCGCGTGGCCGAAGCCGGGCCGCGCGATCCAGCCGCCGGACTCCGCGGTCGCGAACCCCTTGAAGCTCGCTGGTGCGGGTCCGCCGCTGAGCGTGTTGAAGAGCCACCACGAGGGGCTCCAGAACGTGACCGCTCCCGCTGCCGAGAGGTCGCCGACGACGAACAGCCCACCGGTGGGCGTCCCGTAGACGACGACCTGTCCTGCTGCGGTTCCCGTCGAGTAGAGCGTGTCACCGTCGAACCGGACGGCAAGCGTCGACGGGCCGAGCGCGGCAGCGGACAGCGTGCAAGACGCGTCGCCGGACGCATTCGTCGAGGCGGTGCAGCTCGCGCCGCCCGCCGTGAAGGTGACGTCATGGCCCTGGAGGCGGGCCGACTGCGCGTCGACGGCGTCGCCGAGTTGCGCGGCCACCATGGCCGTCGAGACGTCGAGTGTCGGCTTCGTCTTCACCGTGAGCGACGACGTCCGCGGACCGACCGTGACGGTAACTGTGTCGCTCGCCACTCCCTTGTCGGCGTCGGTGACGGTGAGCTCGGCCGTGTACGTGCCCGGCTCCGTATAGGTGTGCACCGGCTGCAAGCCGGTGCCGGTCGAGCCGTCACCGAAGTTCCAGCTCGCAACGAGCGCGTTCGAGTCGCCGTCGGGGTCGGTTGCGGTACCGCTCAGCGTCACTGAGACGCCCCACGGAGTCGTGAGGTCGGCCCCCGCGTCGACGACCGGCGGTGCATTGACCTTGAGCGTCACGGTCGCGACCTGCGAGTTCATCCAGCCGTCGTACGCCTGGAACGTGAAGGAGTCCGGCCCGGCGTAGCCGGCATCCGGCGTATACGACGCCGATGCGCTGCCGTCGGTCGTGGCGGTGCCGTGCGCGGGCGGCGTCACGATCGAGAACGTCAGCTGCTGCCCTGGGTCGTCGTCCGTCCCGACGAGCGGAAGCTGCGTCGCGACGTCGTTCTCCTGGACGACCTCGTTCGAGGATCTGGCCTTCGGCTGCGTCCAGTCGTGGAACATCAGCCACGCGGTATTGAAGGTCGCGCCGGCGAGGTCACCGGTGCACCAGGCCAGGTCCGTGCCGCACGCGGCCAGGCCCGGCTCCGTCGACGGAGCGTCGCTCGCATGGATCGCCGCGGCGATCTGGTCGGCGATGAAGGCCGACTTCGCGTTGAAGTCCGCGGTCGGCAGCCCCGGGTTCGTCGGGCTCCACACGAAGCCGAACGCCTCGCTCGGATGGGCGACCTGCTCGTGGCGGAACGCGTATACCTGTCCCGCCGTGTACGCGGCCGCAAGCGTGTAGTCGACGGCCGGTGTCGGCCACTCGTACGTCGAGTTCGACCACGCCGCGTTCCCGACCGGCGCGTCCGCGCCGGCGACGTAGGAGGCGGTGTCGCCGACGGCGTACGCGCCCGCGCCCGCGAAGTTGTCGTAGTGCTCGAGGTAGTCGGCCGTCGGGCCGAGCCGCTCCTGCGGCGTCGTGCCGGGAACCGCCCACTTATCGATCCGTCCGTAGACCTCCTGCGAGACGAAGCGGACGTACTGCGACATGTCGGCCCAGAACGCCTGGTCAGCGAGCCAGTCGTGGAGGTTCAACCTGTAGGTGTCGAAGTTCCTGGTGCCCTGGCCCATGTTGCTGATCCAGACGAGGCCCCTGACCGGCGGGCCGCCGGCGCCGTCGTAGAGTCCGTGGACGAAGTCGCGCATGTTCTGGCGGGCCGAGCCGGTGTTTCCCCGGACCGCGGTGGTGAACTCGTTGACGGCCCAGATGTCACCTGCCGCAACGTCGAAGTTGCCGGCGGTCGGGTCGTCCATCCGGCGACGCGCCTCGACGCCGGCGTCGTACCAGGTGCCGTTGCCGTTGGCCACCCACGTCTTCCACGACGTGGCGTCCGTGACGTTGACGTCGTTCACCGCGTGGAAGTTCGTACCGAGCGCCCGGATCAGCGGCGGCTGGACCGGGCCGCGCGGCTTGGTCTTGTCCGTTGCGATCGGCGGGATCGAGATGTAGTAGTTCGCGCAGGGCGACATGTTCGCCCGCATCTTCTGCGCGATGCGCACCCAATCCGTCGGTGCGTAGAAGACGACGTCGGTCGGGATGCACGCCGTCGCCGTCCGGATGCGCGGGACCGGAGGCGGGACGAAGTTCGCGCTCCACTCCGGGTCGAGCGACGGGACCACCGGCGTGTCGCCGATGCACTCTGCTGCGCCGCACCCTTGTGGATCGTCGGCGCGCGTGGCAGCTGGCACCGCGAGCGCCAGCACCGCCGCGAGGAACGCCAGAAGCGCGGTGGCTTTCATAGCTCCCCCTTCCTTCGTGAACTAGCGACTAGTCAACCGAGTTGCGCCTCGATTCGCTTGGCCGCGTCGATCAGTTGGTTGCGTTGCTCCGTGGTCATCTGCGCCTGGAGCGGTGTGGCCTGGAGTTGTGTGATGAGGTCGTCGAGCTGTGCTCGGGCCTCGTCGAGGTTGTCGGCAGCGACGGCCTTTATCGCTTCGTCGATCGTGCCGAGCAGGTCGCTCCTGAACGGATCTCTGAGCGTGGCGATGCCACCGACGGCCGACCTGAGGCTCCTGAGCGCGGCTCCCGGCGTCTGAGTCGTCTTCGTCGGCTTCTCGCCGAACGGGGCGCCTCCACACGAGATCGTCATTGCTCCGATCGCGAACACGGTCGACGCGCCGGGCACGCAGGTACCACCGTGTGCCCGCCGGGCCGCAGCATCCGCCTGGTCGACCGTGAACGCGATCCAATCGCTGTCGCTCGCGCTGGCTGAGAGCGTGCCTCGGTAGTGCACCCGCACTCGCCATCCGCCCAGGCCCGGCCGTAGGGCGAACGACGTGCGTCCGCGGCTGGAGATGTGGCTGCTGGACGCGACGAACTGCCACCCGCTGAGCGGGTCGAACCGGTCGAGTTCGAGGACGAGTCGCCCGCCGCCCGGCGTCGGGCGGACGCCGGTGCTCACCTTGAGCGACGGGTGCCGCCCAGCTGTCGGCGTCATGCGTACACCCGTCGCGGTCGGCTGCCTCAGCCGGAGAGTGAGACCGTAGCGGCCTGCCGCGGCGGGACGGGCCCGGACCACGGTGAGATAGGTGCCCGACGCAAGGCGCTTGACGATCTCGGCGCTTCGACGGCCGTCGCAGGCGCAGCCGAGTGACTTGCCCTTTGTGTCGAAGAGCAGTAGGTCGGCGCCGAGCGTGCCGTGGAGCGCGATCGTGGCGTCGGCGATCGTCCCGACGCGGAAGTGGTAGGTGTCGACGACGTCGCCCCCGCGCGCGGCGAGCGCTCCGTGGCGCACGGTGCCGTTCGAGATCGTGAGCCCGGGCGCGAGGTCGTCCGCCTCGGCCCTCCTGAGCACGACGTGCACGTTCACGGCGCGTCCTTCGGGCATGCTCACGAGCAGTGGGAACGCGCCGGTCGTAGCAGGGCCGGCGGTGTAGACGAGGTAGCCGCTGCAGCCTTCGCTCTCGACGACCGTGCCGGCGGCCGCGGACGGACTGCGCAGCAGGGCGGCGTGGACGCAGGCGTCGCGAGCTGACGCGTCGATACGGTAGGTCGTCCCCTGTAGGAGGTGGACCGAGAAAGCGGCACTGGGTCGGAGCAGCGGGTCGAGGGCGACGTCGGCGTCGCGGACCAGGCGGACCCCCGGGAACGTCACGGCCGCGACGCGGACGGACTCGAGCACGAACTCGCCGACGCCCGCGCTCCAGGGTGCCGCGACGGCGACGAGGTAAGTGGTGCCGCGTGCGGCATCGAACGGCACGCCCGCCACGCCGGCGACGTTGGAAAGGTCACAACCGAGCGGCACGAGCTTCGACCGGTCCTGGCGGAAGACCGCCACGACCGAGTCGGCTCGTCCGCGCACGGTCATCCGCACCGCGATTCGACCGCTCTGAGTGGGCTTGAGCGAGTACCACACCGGTGCGTAGGCGTCGCTGCAAAGCTCGGGGTCGTCGTCCGAGTAGGTGGCGCCTTCGGTCGTTCCGGTCGTCTTCGCCGGCACCGAGAGCGGCGTGGCGGCCTGGAGGTCGTCGTTCGCCGGGGTCACGGTGAGCGTGAAGGCCGAGGTCGCTCGACCGTGGCCGTCGTCGCCGTTGTACGTGGCGAGCAGCCGGTGCGAGCCGCCCGAGATCGCCGTCGGCGTGTACGCGGCCGTGCATTTGGACGAAAACGCTCCCGACGGCTCCAGAGCGCACGTGTCGCCCGGATCGAACGTGCCGGCCCCCTCGACGGTGAAGCTCACCGTGCCTGCCGGCGGGATGCGTGCCGCCACCGGGCCGGCGTCGGTGACGGTCGCTACGCACGAGGACGCCGCGCCGGGGGAAACGCCCTTCGGCGTGCAGTTGATCGAGAGTGTCGTGGGGTTCGCAGCGTTCGCCGCCCGGGCGAGCCCGAGCACGATCGCCGCGAGCGCCAAGAACGTTGCGAAGCCAGAACACCACCGTTGTGTGTTCTTGCGTCGCAAACCAATCCCCTTTCGCCCTTCGGCAGATCGGCGGGTGCAGTTGCGCGGGCTTGGCGCCCAGTACGGAAAACGTACGCCCGGGCCGGCTCGAGTCATCAGGGGATCTACGTATGACCCGGGTTCAAACTACTGGTGAATCGATGACGACCTCGTCCTCGACATAAGAACTTCGACCGACATCGCGACCGCGTCGCCTCGAGGAAGGTCTCGGACTCTTCCGCGAGCTCGGCGACGAGAGAAACATCGCGGAACGACTCGTCGGTCTCGGCACCATCGCGTCGCTCCGCAACCGCAAGACGCCTAACGACGGTTGAAATCTTGCGCGGGTTGGATTCCCGCCGCCTCCATGAAGACCCAGCCGTGCTTCAGGTGCCTCGTAGATCTCCGCACGCCGGTCCGCGTCGGCCCGGATGACCGAACGGCTCGCGTGGTCGAGAGTTGGAGCCGTCAATTCGGATCGGAGGCGTGATGACCGTTTCCAAGCAAGCCGATCTCGCGGGGCCGGGGCTCGGCGACTACGCGGAGCTCGAACGCGTCCTGCCGGACGACTATGAGGCGCGGCTCTCGCCGAAGGAGACGATGCAGGCCCTCTACGGTGCCAAGCGGCTGATCGAGGATCGACTCTGCGAGGAGCTGAATCTCACGCTCGTTCAGGTACCGCTGATCGTGGAGGCGGGGAGCGGGGTCAACGACAATCTCGACCGGGACGGGTCGCGCACGCCGGTCTCGTTCTACATCTCAAACGACAGAGGCGCGCATCCGATCGATGCCGAAGTGGTCCAGGCCGCGACGAAGTGGAAGCGAATGGCGCTCGCGCAGTTTGGGATGCATCCCGGTGAGGGCCTCCTCACCGACATGCGGGCAGTACGCAAGGACTACTTCCTCGATCACGACCACTCTGCCTACGTCGACCAGTGGGATTGGGAGCGCGCGATCACCCCTGCGGACCGGACGCTCGACTACCTCACCGGCACCGTGCGCTCGATCTGGAAGGTCGTCAAGGAGGCCGAGGGATACCTCCACGACCGTTTCCCGGTACTGGCGGCCGCGCAGCGACTGCCCGAGGACCTCACATTCATCCACGCTGAGGAGATCCTCGAGGCCTACCCCGACTTGCCGCGCAAGCAGCGCGAGACCGAGATCCTCCAGGAGATCCCGGCTCTCTTCATCTACGGGATCGGTTGGCCGCTCGCCGACGGCTACCCGCACGAGTTGCGAGCAGCTGACTACGACGACTGGTCGACCGAGACGACCTCGGCGGATGGGCGACCGATGCACGGTTTGAACGGGGACATCCTTGTCTGGAACCCGGTCACACGCCGCCGCCACGAGCTGAGCTCGATGGGAATCCGCGTCACCAAGGAAGGCCTACGCCGCCAGCTCGAGCTGTCGGGCCAGCTCGACTTTCTCGAGCTCCCGTATCACCAGGCGATCCTTCGCAACGAGATCCCGCTCTCGATCGGCGGCGGAATCGGCCAGTCCCGCGTGATGATGCTGCTGCTGCAGACCGCCCACCTGGGTGAGGTGAGCGTCACCGTCTGGCCGCAGATTCTCAAGGACATGTGCGCGCGTCACAACATCCACGTGCTCGACTGACTGCGGACCGGGAGGTGGAGTCGAACCTCGTCGCTGACGATCTCCAGAAGCTGCGGTGAGCGCTGGCCGCTGGCGGCCCCGTGAAACTATCCCGGATACCAGACGACGCGCGGTTCGTCGGGGTCGCGCTCGTAGCTCCATGCCTCTTCCACCAGCCGCTCGAGGTCGTAGCGTGGCCGCCAGGCGAGCAGGACCTTCGCTTTAGCGTTGTCGAGCCAGGTCGAGTGGTACCGCGTGCGGATCTCGACCGTGGGCAGGCCGCGGGACTCGGCGAGGTACGCGCCGAGCTCTCCGTAGTCGACCGGCTCGTCCATGCAGATGTTGAACGTCTGACGCCGCGCGGCCGGGCGGTCGAGAGCGGCGAGGATCGCGTCCACCAGATCCTCGACGTGAACGAAGTTCCGCTTCACCGGCAGCCCGTCCTCGTCGAGCATCACCGGCACCGCTCCTCGCTCGACGTAGGTATCCGCCTGTTCGGCGCCGACGAGGTCGCGCCAGCGCGGCCCACCGAACACGTCCTCCCCGAACGAGAGCTGGTACCGGAAGTCGTCCTTCTCCATGATCCACGGCGCCCGCAGACAGCAGTAGTCGAAGTCGTACTGCAGGCCGTACTGCTCGAGCATTACTTCCTCGAGCACCTTCGACAGCGCGTAGCAGCCGGGGTAGGCCGTGTGCGGCTGCGTCTCGGTGATGGGGATGGGATGCGGGTAGAAGAAGTGCCCGACTGCGGCGTCGCCGCCGACCAGGACGAGCCGCCGGAAGTTCGCACTGACGCGGCAGGCTTCGAGCAGCCAGAAGAGCCCCTTGACCGTGACGTCGAAGATCGTTTCGGGCGTCTCCTTGGTCGTCGCCAGGTGAATCACGTGGGTGGCGCCCTCAGTGGCGGCATCCACGACGTCGCGGTGCTCGATCGAGCCCGCGACGACCTCGAGCCGCGCTTCAGGTTGCAGCAGCCGGTTGTGGCAGAGCGCTCTGATCGTGATCTCCGCTAGCCGCTCGTCGGGGGAGGAGAGCACCCTGCGGATGAACGCCCGGCCGACCTTGCCGGTCGCGCCGGTGACCAGGACCATTGGCGCTTCGTCCACGCTGCGAGTATGACCGTTCCGGTGCTAGGTGACCTTCAAGAGATCGGTCGCCAAGTCAGGCGACGCTTGTGCGTTGCGGGACTGCATAGCGAGCCGCTTGGCCCAAGGTACGGAAGCGTGACTCTTTCGAGTTCAACGGCCTCTACACGTCTCGCGACTGCACCCGGATGCGTGCACGTGACCAAGCAGCTCCGAGCCGCTTCCATTCAGATCAAGCTGAAGGAGGATCACAGTTCTTCGTAGTTACCCGGTGTGGACGAGCCGGCCGCATGCCTCCTCTATGTCGGTTCGCGTGATGATCTCGGGGACGTGTAGTGGGCGGCCAGCGTCGGCGTCGAAGCTCGGCACGAAGGTGCCCGCCTCGATCTGCTGCAACCGTGCAGTCGTGAGGACGAACACCTCTACGCCGAAGCCGCCGAACGCCGCCTCCATCGCGGTGAGCAGGGCGGAGGGCTGGCAGAAGCAGAGACCGTGATCTCCGTCCGCCTCCAACATCTCGGCTGCGGCTGCGAGCAGCGTTGACGACGCGCGTCCTCGCCTGCATCTCAGCCGTGATCGCCGCGAGCGAGAGCAGTTCGGACGCGTGATCCCCTTCCTTCACGCCGTCATCCGCGCGAGTGAAAACGCCCGCTTACCCGTCTCGCTGTTGTGTGCTCGCGGAGAGTGCCGCTCGCTCAGGCGAGCGTCAAGGGTGCGCTCTCGAAGTCAACTGGCCAAGAATTGGTCAAGACGCACGAACGCCCCTCGGCGGGGCGCTCAGTTTGGCTCTACGACTGATGGAGCTAGGCGGACTCGAACCGCCGACCTCCTGGGTGAACGAACGTCGAGCGTTGCCACTCTTGCCACGCCGCTCCGTTCGGACGAGAGGACGCTCGTGCAGCCGAGAATCTCGATTCTCGGCCCGCCCTCGCGTGGACAGGCGGACGTTGTCTGCAGGCTCGCGAAGAATGCGACGCGTACACCGATGATTTCTGCGCAGCGGCGCAGTCGAAACAGCATGAGCGAAACCACCTGCCATATGTCCATTTCGCTCGACGGTTTTGTCGCGGGACCGGATCAAAGCCTCGAGCACCCTCTCGGCCGTGGCGGTATCGAGCTGCATCACTGGCATCTCGACGAGCCGCTGCACAACGCCGACGCCCGCGCACGCGACCTGCTGCTGCGCCCACGCGGCGCGTACGTGATGGGACGCAACATGTTCGGACCGATTCGCGGTCCGTGGCAGGGCGACTGGCGCGGCTGGTGGGGCGACGAGCCGCCGTACCACGCTCCGGTCTTCGTCCTCACGCACTACGAGCACGAGCCGATCGAGCTCGCCGGCGGGACAACGTTCTATTTCGTTGGCGACGGCTTCGACGCCGCGTTCGCGCGCGCCTTGGAGGCCACAGGTGATCGCGGAGTCGACATCGCCGGCGGCGCGTCGACCGTGCGCCAGGCGCTTGCGGCAGGCGTGATCGACGAGCTCGTCCTCGACTTCGTCCCCGTCCTGCTCGGCTCGGGTGAGCGGCTCTTCGACGGCGTCGCCGATCCCCGCCTCGAACCGGTCGAGGTCATCCACTCGCCGCTCGCGACGCACGTGCGCTACCGCGTCGGCCGGTGAGCGACGCTGGGCGAAGGGCGTAAGACCGCCGTTCCCGCCGGTCCGTCGGGCGTCATTCCGGAACTCACTGTCATTGTCGGGTGACGGTGGCATCCGGTGTGCGCGAGAGACTCGGGTCGACGGCGGCTGACTCCATTCCGGACTGTCGGTTGGTGCCGACTTGCAGCGTTGTGTCACCGCCGCCTTCCCGAGACCGTCGAGCGTGACCTGACAGGAGCCTGGCAGCTGTCTGCGAACTCGAACCGAATTGCGAGTTGTCGAACGCAACGACGATCAGCGTGCCGATCGTCACGGTTGTGAGCAGGCCGCCGGCGAGGAACGCGAGGAGGATCCGCTCCGGGCTCTTCGTCTCGAACGCGAGCACATCGACGACGACGAGCGTCGGCCGGAACGCCGAGAGGAGTGCGAGCACGAGAAGGTCGATCGGCACCGGGCGGGCGTCAGGCCAATGTTGCCTAAATGCTCATCCCGCTCGTGCGCCGTGGCAGTGCTTCCACTTGCGGCCCGAGCCGCACGTGCAGAGGTCGTTGCGGCTCCGGCTCGCGTCCTCGGACGCGTAGAGGCGCATGACCTCGGCGGCGCCACGCCGCGTCTGAGCTGCTCCGACATGAAGCGCATCGGACGGTGGCGTGTAGCACGTCGTGAGGGAATCGCAGTCACCGGTCGCCGTCACGGGCGCGGCACCGGCTGTTGATGCGAACGCCTGCGGACCTGTCCAACCGGCGAGGATGGCGAGAGCCGCGGCCGTTGCCACGCGTGCTGTCGTTCGCCACGGGCTCGTGCGGCTCGCCGCCGTCGCGAGAGCCGTAACGGACGAGGCGCTCATTGGATCAGGAGGTGCGCCGGCGTGTCCACCAGGCCGCGACGAGGATCAGGATTGCGGCGAGGCCGACGAAGAGGCCGGTTTCGGTGAGTTGGAGCGGCCAGAAGTGGTTGTCTGGTTGGTAGACGACGTGGAAGAGGGCGTTGTTCATTCCGGGTGCGACGACCTTGTCCGCGGAGCCGAAGAAGAAACCGCCGCCGCCGCCCATGATCTGCTTGCCGTTGATGGTGGCGTTCAGGCTGAGGACGTGCGCGTTGTGGAGAAAGCTCGGGTGCTGGGCACCTTTGTAGGTCGCCTTAAGTGGTGCGACGAGGTGGTCTCGGAGCGAGAAGTCGACGAAGAGGCGCGCGGCGAAGTAGCCGACGAAGGCGACGGCGAGCGAGGCGGCCGCACGTCGCCAGATCGCGCCGAGAGCCAGGGCCAGGGCGAGCGCGAAGAGCGTGTAGCCGATGAGGACGGTGCCCGTGCTGTCGTAGTTGCCGGTTTCGAGTCGTCCGTCGATGTGGACGCTCGGAGCACGCCACCAGGTGAAGAGCAGGCTGAGCGCGCCGCCCACCAGGAGTGCAGCGACGACCGGCAGCCCAAGCTTGCCGAGCAGCCAGCGGCCGCGGGTGATGCTTTGCGTCCAGGCGAGCCGGTAGGTGCCGCGCTCGAGATCGAGGATGAACGGCACGGCGAGCAGGACGCCGATCAGGCCGGGAACGAGCGTGAACCAGTTGGCGAGGTCTAGGAGCGACTGGAAGCGCTGCCGAAAACCGCCGAGCTCATTCGCGCAGGTCGGGCCGGGATTGATCGAGAGGCACGCCGCGAGCCCGTCCCGGTGGTAGGCGTTCGTCATCTGGACGCCGGTCGGGACGAGGAACGCGGCAAGCAAGGCGAGGATGCCGAGCGCGATCAGCGTCTCGGTTCGCTGCAGGCGCCAGCTGACCCAGGTCACGACTGCACCGCCTCGAGGGCCGACGCGGTGAACGCGCCGTTGCCGGGTTGGTAGCCGAGGTAGGCGAGCACGATCTCCTCGAGGTCGACCTCGTGCTGCTCCCAGCAGCTGTCGTACTGGTGCCCGTTGGCGCGCACGAGCAGCGTCGTCTGCCGCTCGGTATGGCTTTCGCGGATCACGTCGTGGACGCGCGCAACGTTCGCGGCGTCGCTGCGCGGGCCGGTCAGCAATCGATGGCTGGCGACGATCTCCGAGATCGATCCGTTCAGCTGTGTGGTCCCTTGGGCGAGCGTGACCAGGTGATCGCAGACGCGCTCGAGCTCGGCGACGATGTGGGAGGAGAGAACGACGGTGATCCCTTCATCGACGACGGCTTCCATCACCGCGTTCAGGAACTCGCGGCGCGCGAGCGGGTCGAGCGAGGCCACCGGCTCGTCGAGCAGCAACAGCCGTGGTCGCTTGGCGAGCGCGAGCGTCAGCGCGACTTGTGCCTGCTGGCCGCCGGAGAGCCGGCCGACCTTCTGCTTCGCGGAAAGGCCGAGACGCTCGACTCGTGAGGCAGCCAGCTGCTGGTTCCAGCTCGGGTTGAGCTTGCGGCCGTACCTGAGCGTCTCGGCGATCGTCAGGTTCCGGTGCAGTGGATGGTCCTGCGCGACGAAGCCAACCCGCGGCAGCACCTGCTTCGCATCGCGACGGGGTGAGCGCCCGAACACCTCGACAACGCCGCTCGTCGGCGCGACGAGTCCGATCGCCATGTGCAGGAGTGTGGTCTTGCCGGCGCCGTTCGGCCCCACAAGCGCGGTCACCGATCCGGACGGAATCTCGAGCGTGCAGTCGCGCAAGGCCCACCGTGAGCCATACCGCTTGCCCAGACCGGACGTGCGAACCGCGGCGGAGTCGTTCACGCGACCCTCGAAACCGCCGACGGCCGCACCGCCTCGGCAACCAACGCGGCGATTCCCTCGTCGTCGAGGCCGGCCGCGCGTGCCCGTCCGACCCAACGGTCGATCGAGGACCGCAGCCCTTTGAGATCGTCCGGGGGCGGCGGAACAGGATTGGCCGAGACAAAGGTGCCCACGCCTCGCCTGCCCTCGATCAGCCCCTCGAGGTCGAGTTGCCGGTAAGCGTGCAGGACCGTGTTCGGGTTGATCGTCAAGCGGGTGACGACCTCTTTCACCGTTGGCAGTTGATCACCCGGTCGCAGGATCCCCAGCCGGATCGCCTGGCGCACCTGCTGCACGAGCTGCAGGTACGCCGGCACACCCGACCTGCCGTCCAAGTGGAACTCGATCACCGCACAGACCACAAATAACTAGCCATCTAGATAATGAGATAATACAGCCGGTTTGCGGCACGTCAAGAGAGAGGCGGTGGGACCTCGCTCGCTCAGCCGTGGAAGCACCGACGCCCTCTCGCGATGAGTGGGTTCTGCGAATCGAGGGGCCGGCTTCTGTGAACGACGGATGACCACGCCCCGAGAAGTTGACTAGAGGAATCACGCGTCCCAGGAGTTTCGCGATGCCGGCGCTCCAGAATTCACTGATGAGCCATCTCGCCGCGCACACTTCGACAACATCGAGATCTTCCACAACCGCCGCCGACGCCACTCCGCTCTCGGCATGCGGACACCCATCGAATATGAATTGATCAACAACAACACCACCACACTGGTGGCCGCCTGAGTCCAGAAACGCGGCTCCACCGAACCGGGGGTACTGCTAGGTGTCCACGAAAACGGGGGCATTCCAGCCTCATATCTCAAGGTTGGGGGAGTTGCAGGCCGGGCCACCCCGGCGAGCTTGGGACTCCGACGCAACGCGGACTGGACGAGGCCGTGGAAGGGCCGCTCGGCGGCCTTCCACGGCTGGTTGCAGAGCTCATCGCTGGTGACGGGCGATGAGTCGGCCGATGTCGCTGATCGAGAGCAGTCCCACGACCTGCTCACCGTCGAGGACGAGTGCTCGGTCGAGCCGGCCGTGCTGGATGTCGCCGAGCGCGTCGAGGAGCGATTCGTCCTCGCGCACGGCAGTCAGTTCGCCGATCGGAATCATGCACCGATCGACGCGGGTCGCCTCCCATTCACGTCGCGGCACGCGGGCGACGGCCGCGAACGGAAGCAGCCCGACCACGCGGTCGTGAGCGACGACGGGATAGGTGGTGAAGTGGTGGACGTGTGCAACACCATCCATGAACTCGGCCAGCGACCAGTCGGCTGCGACCGACTCCGGCTGCCTGATCATCAGGTCGACGACGCGCAGATCGCCGAGTGCGTCGCGTAGCAGCGCGTAGCGTCCTTCGGCGGCGGCTGCGTTGAGCAGGAACCAACCGAGGAAGGCGAGCCAGGCCCCGCTCCAGGCGCCCAGCGTGATGAGCAGCAGCAGTCCGGCGCCGATCAGCAGATAGCCGAAGCCGCGGCCGACATCGGCAGCGATCCGGGTTGCTCGCGTGAAGTCGCCGGTGCGCAGCCACAGCAGCGACCGGAACACACGACCACCGTCGAGCGGCAGCGCCGGCAAGAGATTGAAGACGAGCAGGAGCAAGTTGATGTAGCCGAGCCATGCTGCGACACCGTCGACTGCGCTACCAAGCCCGTCGGCGACGGCGATCGCCACGAACAGTCCGCCCAGCACCAGCGAGACGAGTGGCCCGGCAACCGCGATCCGAAGCTCTGCCCCGGCCGACGGGAACATGCCCTTGAAGCGGGCGACGCCGCCGAACAGCCACAGCGTGATGCCCTCGATCTCGACACCGTCACGCCTCGCCTGCAGCGCGTGCCCGAGCTCGTGCAGCAACAGCGAAACGAAGAACAAGAGAGCCGCAGCGACCGCCATCCCCACGTACACGGAGGTGGCAAGGCCGGGATTCGACGCAGGAAAGACCGTGCTTTCGAGCGTCCACACGATCAACGCGAACACGATCAGCCAGCTCCAATTGACACCGATCCGAATGCCCGCGATCCGCGCAATCGTGAAACTCGGGCTCATCGACGTCCATGGTGCCCTTCGCAGTAGCCACCGGCGCGACGATGATCGCCGCGCGGCGGTGGGCGCTCCGCCGGCCTAGAGCTTGTAGCCGATGCTCCGGAGCAGGTCGCGGCGAGCGGCGACGTCCTCCTCTGTCTCGACGCCGAGCGGTGAGGAGCCGTCGACGACGCCGAGCACCGCGCGCCCCTGCGGTGTCTCCGCGATGACGACTTCGACCGGGTTGGCGGTCGCGCAGTAGACGCGGCAGACCTCCGGAACGGCCTTGACCTGATTGAGGACGTTGACGGGATAGCCCTCGCGAAGGAAGACGACGAACGAGTGACCCGCCCCGATCGCGAGGGCGTTGCGGACGGCGAGCTCGACGAGCTCGCGGTCGTTCCCCGCTCGCCGGACGAGTCTCGGGCCGGACGACTCGCAGAAGGCGACTCCGAAGCGTAGGTGGGGCGAGCTTCCGGCGAGCGCCTCGTAGAGATCGTCGACCGCCTTGATGAAGTGCGCCTGGCCGAGAATGAGGTTGACCTCCTCGGGCTTCTCGACCGGGACCGTGACCAGGGTCAACTCGGAGTTCATGCGGCGGCGCTCCCGGCCGCGCCCGCCGTGTCGGCGTGCGCCGCCTCGGCGAAGCGCAGGAGTGCGCCGACGCAGCCGCCGTGCGCGAGCGTCGACACCCCCTCGGCATTCCTGCTCCCGCTCGGTTCACAGGGGAACATCCGGAGTACCACGCTGCGCGCCCACAGTCGCGACGAGATGGCTGTGGCTGAGGTTCTCATCGCATCTCGGTCAGTCTGCCGGCGGCCGCAGAACCAACTCGTGCTCGCGGCCCAGGGCGGGGATCAGTGCGTGGCCGCCCTCCTCGAGCCAGGTCGCGATTGCAGCCTCGACGTCGCGGCGGAGGCGCACGTCCGGATCGACCTCGTAGCGGATCTCGAGCGTGCAATGGTCGTTCTTGCTGGTCAGCGAGGCCGCGAGGCCGCGGGCTGCGAAGAACTCGACCAAGCCGGCGGCGTCGCAGGAACACGGAAACTCGACATGGACTGGCCTAGACATGGGACACCTCCCGCTCGCCCGCCTTGGTGCGGACGTAGTTGTCGATGGCGGCTGCGGCACGACGCCCTGCTCCCATCGCGAGGATCACCGTGGCCGCCCCGGTGGTGATGTCACCACCCGCGAACACGCCGTCACGGCTCGTGGCGCCGGTGTCGAGGTCGGCGACGATACAGCCGTGATCGTCGACATCGAGTCCTGCGGTGGCCTGCGGCACCAGCGGGTTGGGGCTCGTGCCGAGCGCGATCACGACGAGGTCGGCCTCGAGCACGAACTCCGAGCAGGGCACGGGAATCGGGCGCCTGCGGCCGGACTCGTCGGGCTCGCCGAGCTCGGTGCGGATGCACTCGACTGCTCTGACCCAGCCGTTCTCGTCGCCGAGGAACCTCGTTGGCAACGTCAGCCAGTCGAAGATCGCCCCCTCCTCGATCGCGCGCCGGTAGTCCTCGTCACGCGCGCCCTTCTCGGCTTCCGACCGCCGGTAGACGATGCGCGCGTCCTCGGCGCCGAGGCGGATCGAACAGCGGACTGCGTCCATCGCCGTGTCGCCGGCGCCGATCACGGCAGCTCGTGTCGGGCGGCGCACCGGCGTGTCGTACTCGGGGAAGGCCCAGGCGTGCATCAGGTTGACGCGGGTCAGGAACTCGTTCGCCGAGTAGACGCCCTTGAGATTCTCGCCGGGCACGTCGAGAAAGACCGGGAAGCCGGCTCCGGTGCCGACGAAGATCGCCGTGTACCCGAGCTCAGTGAGCAGCTGGTCGATCGTCACCGTCTTGCCGACGATCACGTCCCGGGCGAACTCGACCCCGATGGCGCGCAAGTGCTCGACGTCCTCGTCGACGATCGCCTTCGGCAGGCGGTACTCGGGGATCCCGTAGCGGAGGACACCGCCGAGCGCGTGCAGCGCCTCGAAGACGGTCACCTGGTAGCCCTGCTGGGCAAGGTCGCTGGCAGCGGTCAGGCCGGCCGGACCGGAGCCGATGATCGCGATCTTCTCCGGCCGATGCACTTCAGGAGCCGCGATCGTCGATCCGCCATGCTCGCGATCCCAGTCGGCTACGAAGCGCTCGAGCCGGCCGATCCCGACCGGGTCCTGCTTAGCGCGCAGCACGCAGCGGAGCTCGCACTGATGCTCGACCGGGCACACGCGGCCGCAGACGGCCGGCAGGATGTTCCTCCGCCGGATCGTTCGCGCCGCCTCGTCGAAGCGCCGGAGCGAGACTGCGCGCACGAAGTCGCGGATCGGGACGTTGACCGGGCAACCCTGCTCGCACACGGGGTCCTGGCACTGCAGACAACGGCGGGCCTCGAAGACCGCCTGCTCGACCGTGTACCCGAGCGCCACCTCGTCCCAGCTCGACCGCCTCTCCTTCGGATCGGCCGTCGGCATCTCGATCTTGTGTGGATAGATCATCGGCATTGCTAGACCGCCACCTTCGTCTCTGCGAGCTCGCAAGCGATGCGCTCCTCCTCGGCGTACATAGCCTTGCGGGCCGCGGCTTCGTCGAAGTCGATCCCCGAGGCCTCGAAGAATGGGCCGTCGACGCAGGCGAACCTGGTCACCCCGCCGACGGTGACCCGGCAGCCGCCGCACATGCCGGTGCCGTCGATCATCACCGGGTCGAGCGAGACCATCGCCGGCAGGTTCCACCGTCCGGTCGTCTCGGCGACCGCGCGCATCATCGGCATCGGCCCGACCGCGAAGCAGGAAGTGAAGCTCTCGCCGGCCTCGAGCAGCTCCTCCAGCCGGCCGGTGACGAGCCCGTGGTAGCCCACGGAGCCGTCGTCCGTGCAGACGTGGTAGGCGTCGCAGACGGGCTCGAGGAGGTCGCGCAGGATCAGGAGGCCAGCGGTTCGCGCGCCCACGATCCCGGACACCCGAACGCCGCGAGCGTGAAGCTCGCGGGCGAGTGGGAAGATCGCCCCCGCGCCGAACCCGCCGCCGACGAGCACGGAATGGCCGTCGTGCGGCAACTCGACGGGGTGGCCGAGCGGTCCTGCGAGATCGAGGACGTCGTCGCCTTCCTCGAGGGCGCTGATTAGCGCGCTCGTCTTGCCGACCACCTGGACGACCAGGGTGATCGTGCCCGCGTCGCGATCGAAGTCGGTCAAGCTGATCGGGACGCGCTCACCGACCTCGTTGATCCGGAGGATCACGAACTGGCCGGGAGCAGCGTTCAACGCGACGAGCGGTGCGGCGACGACGAACAGCGTTGTCACGTCGGTGAGCTTTCGCTTCTCGAGGATCGTGGCTCTGGTGTCGATGTTCATGGTCGCCGTCACAGGAGTGGGTGCTCGTCCAATGCCTGCAGCCGCCGCCAGCGGCGCTCGATCTCGGCCTCGATCGACGCGAGGGCCTTTGCGTTCTCGGATCTGCACAGGTGGCGGGTCTTGCCCATGAGCTTCAGCCAGGAGGCGACCGGGATGCGCCGCCCGACCGCCTCCGGGTCGTAGGTGATCGTCGTGTGTCCTCGCTCGACCTCGTACAGCGGGAAGAAGCAGGAATCGACGGCCGCCTGGACGATGTCGACGCCGACCCGGTCGTCCGTGCGCCAGTTCAACGGGCAGGAGATCAGGAGCTTCCCGTAGGCCATGCCTTCGTGGTTCGCGTACCACTGAGCCTTGGCTGCCTTCGACACGAGATCGTCGGGGAAACCCTCGACGCCGGTGAAGACATAGGGGATGTTCGTCGCCGCCATGATCTGCGGCATGTCCTTGTGGTGGAAGCGCTTGCCGGTCTGCGCGGGGCCGACGTGGCTCGTCGAGGTCAGGTGGCCGAATGGAGTCGAGTAGCTCAGCTGCGCACCGGTGTTCATGTAGCCCTGGTTGTCGTACTCGACGACGATGAATCCGTGGTTGCGGATCGCAGCGCCGATCGCGGGGCCGGTGCCGATGTCCATGCCGCCGTCGCCGGTGACCATCACGAAGGTGATGTCCTCGCCCGCGGGGAGCTCGCCGCGACGGATTCGCTCGTGGAACATCTCGACGAGCCCGGAGAGCGTGGCCGCGCCGTTCTGGAACAGGTTGTGGACGTAGGTGATCCGGTGGGAGGTGAGCGGATAGCCGGTGCTGACGACCATTGCGCAGCCGGTCTGGTAGAGCACGACGACGTCACCTTCGAGCCCCTTGAAGAAGTGGTTCAGGGCGGGGAAGACGCCGCAGCCAGGGCAGGCGCTGTGGCCCGGCGCGACCGCCTTGGGCCGCGCAGCGAGCCGCCAGGCAGGCGGCGTCTCCACTTGCAGCAGCCCGTTCTCGCCAGGCTCGACCTTGATCAGACGATCTGTCCGCGTTTCTTCCGGGGCGATCGGAGGCAGGTGCTTCCGCGGCCCCGGCCGGACCTCGGCGACGGCGCCGTAGTAGTCGAACGGCACGTCGACTCGTCCCGCGTCGGCCGCCTCGAGCGCGAGCTCGAAGAGGGCCTCCGCATCCTCGGCGTAGAAGTCGCGGCCGCCGAGGCCGTAGATCCGGTCGAGGCAGAGCGTCCTGTTGTCCGGGTCGTCCTTGAGCGCAGACTTGACCTCGTGACCGATGTTTCCGCCGTGGGCGCCGTACGAGTCGGCGCGCTCTCCGATGAGGAGCGCCGTGACGTCGGCGAGCGCTTCGCGCAGCTGCGTGGCCGGGAACGGCCGTATCACGTTCGGGCTGATGACGCCCGCCCGGATGCCGCGCTCGCGCAGGCGGTCGGCCGCATCCTTCGCCGTCTCGGCCGCGGAATTGAGCAAGAAGAGGGCCACGTCCGCGTCGTCCATGCGGTAGAGGTCGAGCACGTCGTAGCGGCGGCCGCTCAGTGCCTCGTAGGCGGCGAACTCGTCTGCAAGAGTGCGCTCGGCCGACTCCATCGCGAGCGTGAGCTGGTACTTGTTGTTGATCAGGTCGGGGTCGTTCATGTAAGGGCCGATCGTCACGGGGTGGCGCGGATCGAGCGCCGTGACGCGATCGGGGACCGGGCCGAGGAAGGTGCGCACGACCTCGGGGTCGGCGAAGTAGCGGACCCGCCGCTTCTGGTGGCTCGTGAAGAACCCGTCGAAGGCGACCATCGCCGGGAGCTGCACCTCGGGCCGCTCGGCGACGCGAAGTGCGATCACGTTGAGGTCGTAGACCGCCTGCGGGTCACGGGCGAGGAAGATCAGCCAGCCGGTGTCGAGCGCGTAGTAGATGTCGGAGTGGTCGCCGCGAATGTCGAGCGGCGCACTCACGGCACGCGTTGCGATGTCGAGCAGCATCGGGAAACGAGTCCCCGCCTGAACGGGAAGTTGCTCCAGGGAGTAGAGGAGACCCTGCGAGCTCGTGGCGTTGAAGACGCGTCCACCGCCCGTCGAGGCCCCATAACAGATGCCGGCTGCTCCGTGCTCGCCGTCGGCGGGGATCATGACAATCGAGTGCTCGCCCTCGGCGCGCATCTCGTCGAGGTTCTCGGCGATCTCCGTCGACGGTGTGATCGGGTAGTAGCCCATCACGTGGAAGTCGATGTGCTTCGCGGAGATCGCGGCCATCTCGTTGCCGCTCTTGAAGTCGACGACCTGTTCGACCGCTTCGGTTGCGAGGGTCGCGGTCATCTGTCGCTCATCTCTTCCTCGAGCCACGGGTAGAGCGGCACGCGGTGGGCCGCTGCCCAGCCTGTTTCCTCGCGCATCTCCGTCAGGGCCCCGGTCGGACAGGCCTGGGTGCACTTCAGGCACCCCTTGCAGTACTGGTAGTCGATGCCGCGCAGCCGTACGGCGCCGCCATCCTCCGTCTCCCACACGAAGCAGAGGTCGGGGCAGACCACGTCGCAGAGTCCGCAGTGAACGCACTTGTCGAGGTCGAGCGCAGGCAGAGACCCTTCGCGAGACGCACTCAGGTCGCGCACGATGCTGCTGCCCGGCGCGAAGATCGTCCCGCCGACCGGTGCCTCGAGGTAGCCGTACGCGGGCTTCGGGCGATCGGCCGCCGATACCTTGTCGGCAGCCCCGGTACCGGCCTCGAGCTCGAGCTCGGCGAAGCCGCGGTCGAACGAGCGGAGGTTCGCCTCGACCAGGTCGGGATACCGGCGCCCGAGATGCTCGGCGATCACCTCGCGGATCGCCTCGGCTCCGAGGAAGGTGCAGACACGCGCGACCGCTCCGAGCATCACGGTGTTGATCCTCGTCGACTCCTCGAGGGCGATCGCGAGGCCGTCGACGGCGCCGACCGTGGCGCCGGTGAGACCGAGGCGCTCACGGAGCTCGGCCGCGCTCTCGGTCGCGTTCACGACGATCGTTCCGCCGGGCACGAGGCCCGCGGTCACGTCGATCGACCCGAGCAGCGCCCGGTGGAAGACGACGACGAGCTGGGGGCGCTCGATCGGGTCGCTACGTCGGATCGCCCGGTCGGGCGCGCAGAAGCGCACGTAGGAGCGCACGGGCGAGCCCTTCTTCTCGGAGCCGTACGACGAGAAATGCGAGCCGTTGAGGTCGCGCCCGAGCACTCCCGCCTCGGCGAGCATCTGACCCGCGAGGTGGGCGCCGAGCCCGCCTATCGACTCGAAGCGGATGCCGTAGAAGCCGTCCGTACCTGCAGCACGCTCGAGAGGCTCGTGATCCTGGTCGACGAGAGCGGACATCTCACCACCTACCACTCGGCGATCTCGGGTGGAAAGTCGACCTCCCCGCTGAGCTCGGGGCAGGGGCTGTTCGCCGACTTGATGAGCGTGAGCGCGTCGGCTCGGCGCTCGAGTGCCTCGGCGGCGCGATGCGCGAGCCTTGCCGTCTCGCTCTCGTTCTCGTCGGCGAGCACGGCGACGAACGAGCAGAGCCTCGCGGCGCTCTCGACGATCGCCCGTGCCCGGCTCGGGCCGAGCCGAAGCGCCGAAGCCCGCGCACCGCTGCCGCCGACGAGCTCGTCGCGGACCTCGAACAACTCGGCTGCGAGTGGGAAGAGCTCCTTTGCTGCGAGCTCCTGCTCGGGTCTGTCGAGCAGCCGCGATACGAGGCTGAACTTCTCGGATGCCGGCAGCGGCGCGATCGTGGGCCATTCGTCGGGTTTCGCACCGTGGAGGACGCGGTTCAGGCGGGCCTCGACCGCGAGGGCGGCGAACGCGGCGGCAAGCCGGCAGGAATCCAGACGTTCCAGATGCGTCGCATCGTCGGACGCGACGCGCTTGGCCTTGCGCGGCTTGAAGGAATCGGTGCCGGACGCAACCAGCTTCGCGCGCCTTCCCTCCGGCACACCACATGCGTCGAGGAGCGACGCCAGCGCGTGCACGAGCCATACATCGCCGATATCGGATACCTCCGGCATACCCGGTGCCAGCGGAATCCCGTCTTTCAATTGCGGGATAACCGACATCTCGTACCTCCAAGCCTGGACCGCCGACTCGGGTTTTCTGGCCTTGCACCAACTCTCTCGCCGCCGGGGTACGGTCGCATCCGCAAATTCCACGGCCGCACTTGCTCGGAACTACGCGGGCTCGTACGCCTCTTCCCCGGGGCATGCATGTAACGACGCCCGACGCAGCACGTTCAGTTGAAGGCTGAGCGCGAACAAGTCCCCACCTCCAGTGGCAGGGAGCGCAGACGCTCACCGGTTGCGGCGTGAACCGCGTTCGCGATCGCAGGCGCGACGGTGATGATCGGCGTCTCACCGGCGCCCTCCGGAGCGATGTCACGGCGGTCGAGGAGGATGACCTCGATCTCCGGCACGTCGCTGAAGCGCGGCACACGGTAGCCGGCAAGGGAGGCGTTGCTGATTTCGCCGTGGTCGAAGTGGAGCGCTTCGACCAGCGCCCCGCCGAGGCCCATGATCGTGGCGCCCTCTACTTGGCCGACGAGGTTGGCGGGATCGACGATCGCGCCGCAATCGAGCGCGGTGACGATTCGGGTGACCCTGATCTCGCCGTCCTCGATGCGAACCTGCGCGCAGGTGGCCACTCGCGCCTCCTTCTCGACCCCCGCAGCGATTCCGACATCCCTCGCCGGACCGCTCCACCCGGCGCGCTCGGCAGCCGCCGCGAGCGCTGCCGCAAGTCGCTCGTCCTCCAGATGGCGCAACCGGAACTCGACGGCGTCCACACCGACACGCCCGGCGAGCTCGTCGAGGTGCGTCTCGCGTGCGAAGTGGTTCGCGGTGGCCGCGAGGGCGCGGTAAGAGCCTTGCGCAAGCGGCGAGTCGGCCGGCTGGTAGCGGATGCGGACGGAGCTGCAGCGGTAGGGGCTCACGATCCCGGCCGACCCCGAGTTGACGTTCAGGAAATCCCAGGCGAGGAGCGTGCCGTCCTCATTGGCTGCACTGCGGACGTCGATCACGGCTGCGGGTCGCGCGTAGCCGCACCGGAACTGATCGGCGTGGCTCCAGCGGACCTTGATCGGTCGCCCGGAGGACCGGGCGAGCCGCGCCGCCTCGACCGCGATCCGCGCCGTGTGCTTGCCACCGAACGCGCCGCCGGCGGTCGGGGCGACAATGCGGACGTCGTCCTCGTCGAGGCCAAGCTCCGCGGCGAGCTGTTCGCGGACGGCAAACGGTCGCTGGGTGCCAACCCACACCGTCAACCGCCCGCCGTCCCACGAGGCGAGCGCCGCGGCGCTCTCCAGCGGCGCGTGCGCGATGTACGCGGTTCTGTAGGTCTGCTCGAGATGGATCGGCCCCTCGGCGAGCGCGCGCTCGACGTCGCCGTGCTCGAAAGCGACCGGCTCGCCCCAACCGGCCTCCTCGACCGGATGCGCACGTAGGTAGGCGGTCAGCTCCGACTCGCTCGGCTGCGGCTCTCGATCCCACTGCGCGTCGACGTTCTCGAGCGCGCGCCGTGCCGCGGCGTCATCCGGTGCGATCGCGCCGACGAAGTCGTCCTCGCAGAGCACGCCCGCGTTTGCCTGGACCTCGATGGAGTGGATCCGGGCGCCGACCGTCGGCGGCTTGAGCACCGCTCCGGCCAGCGCTCCCGGCAGCGTCAAGTCGGAGGGAAAACGCACCGCGCCGGTGACCAGCCCGGTGCAGTTGTGGCGCCGAAAGGACGTCCCGGCGAGTCGCCACCCGGTTGCCGAGGTGCGCTCGTCCCCGGCGGCGTTGACCACGCGCCGCTGCCCCTGCAGCAGCTCGGCATAGCTCAACTTCGTTCCGTCCGGGCTGCAGACGGCGCCGTCTGCGACCGCGAGCAGTTCGGCGGTGAGATCGAGGCGCTCGGAGGCGAGCTCGACCAGCACGCAGCGGGCCGCGGCGGCGGCCCGAGCCAGCAGTGGGGCAGCATCCGGCATCGAGCGGCTTCCGAAGGTGCCCTGGTCGAAGGGGCAGAGGTCGGTGTCCCCGAGCACGACCAGCACAGACTCGAGCGGCAGCCGCAGCTCCTCTGCGATCAGTGCGGCGAAGGCGCCGCTGTTCCCCTGCCCGACATCGACCTTGCCGCTGAAGCCGGTGACCGACCCGTCCGCCGCGAGGTGCAGCCATGCCTCGGTACACGTCGCCCAGCCACCGGCCGGCTCCGGGCGAGCCGCGAGCGCGACGAGGCCGTCGGGCAGGACGGCGAAGAAATCGCGCTCTTCAGCCGGAAGCGAGCTCCATGGTCGTGCAGGCCGTGCAAGCTCGAACGGTGGCACGCCGGAAATCGGCTCGGCTGGCCCGAGGCGCGACACGCGGTGCACCGCGCGCACGATCGCCGGATATCCGCAGCAACGGCACAGGTTCCCCTCGAGCGCGGTCGCGATCTCGCCAGGCGAGGGATCGGGGTTGCGATCCAGCAGTGCGGCCGCAGCCAGGACCATCCCGGGGGTGCAGTAGCCGCACTGGAACGCTCCCTCGTCGAGGAAGGCGCGTTGGATCGGATGGAGGAGATCGTCCGCGGCCAGCCCCTCGATCGTCGTCACCGACCGTCCTGCCGCGGCTTCGGCGGGAAGGACGCACGAGCGCACTGGCTCGCCGTCGAGCAACACGGTGCAGGCTCCGCAGACACCCTCTCCGCACCCGAGCTTCGTGCCCGTCAGGCCCAGCCCGTCCCTCAGCGCGAGGAGCAGACTCGACTCACGCGATGCGCCGAACGAGCAAAGGTGTCCGTTGACGTGCGCGTCCGTCGTCGCAGCTCCGTCCCGGCGGCTCGTCAGGAAGCCGCCGCCGTGGCCGAGACGATCCGCAAGCGTGCATCGCGGCGTCGCGCCTCCTCGACGGCGTACGCCAGCGCGTCGTGCGACCCTTCCGAGCCGTCGATGCCGACCACCACCACCTCCATGTCGGCCTACGCTAGCGCCGCACGGGAGACCGCGCCGCGGACCCACCAACCCTTAATCGCGTGCGCTAATCCGTTCTGCTGAACTGCCACATCGCGAGGAGGAGCGCGACGGCTGCACCGGCGGCGATGAGTCCAAGCTCGAGCGCGACCGGGAGATGCAAGCCGAACCAGGTCATGCCGGGGTTGAGCCGCTGCGTGAGCTGGGTGGGCGTCTCGATTCGCCGAGTACACCTTGCGGCGAGAGTCGGGGAGCCCTGCTCACCACTTTGCTCACCACACAGCCATTTCGTCGGAGCTCGCGCGACAGAAATGGCTAAACACTGATGGAGCTAGGCGGGCTCGAACCGCCGACCTCCTGGGTGCGATTCCTCCGCGGACGCTATTTGAGACCGATGCAACCCATGAAACCGCATGGTCATGCGGTTGTGCTCTTGGCATTAAGCGGCATGAGGCCGTACTGGGCACCTCTAGTCACCACGAACTCACCACATCGCCGAGACGTATTGTCTGATTTGGAGACGATGGAGGGTGTCCCGGCCGAGCTTCCTCGCGTTCGAAGGCGGCGCCTAGAAGGACTCTGGGAAGTCGGACAAGGTCGGACTCTGAGGAGGCTGATCCTCGTTGAGGGCAGAGTCGTGGCAGTAGGCTCCGCACGGATATGGCGCTCTGCCCGAGCTGCGGCACCGAGAATCGCGAGGGTCGGAAGTTCTGCTCCGAGTGCGGCACTGTTCTGGCAAGTGCTTGCCCGTCCTGTGGGGCTGCGAACGAGCCCGGTGAGAAGTTCTGCGGCGAATGCGGAACGACACTCACCGCGCCATCGACAACTCGGGTTGCTCCCCAGACGGCGGCACCGGCTGCGGAGCGCCGCCTGGTTTCGGTCCTGTTCGCCGACCTGCTCGGCTTCACGACCCTCTCCGAGAGCCGCGACGCCGAGGATGTGCGCGAGCTCCTCTCGCGCTACTTCGACACGAGCCGGCGTCTGATCGAGCTCTACGGCGGCACCGTGGAGAAGTTCATCGGCGACGCGGTGATGGCGGTCTGGGGCACGCCGACCGCAACCGAGGACGACGCGGAGCGGGCCGTGCGGGCCGCGCTCGATCTTGTGACCTCGGTCGCGGCGCTGGGCGAGGAATTCGGCGCACCCGATCTGAGATTGCGGGCCGGCGTCCTGACCGGCGAGGCTGCCGTCACGGTTGGAGCCGAGGGCCAGGGGATGGTGGCCGGCGACCTCGTCAACACGGCGGCCCGGATCCAGGCGGCGGCCCAGCCTGGCACGGTCCTCGTCGGCGATGCGACGCGCCGCTCGAGCGAGCAGACGATCCTCTACGAGGAAGCCGGCGTCCATGAACTGAAGGGCAAGGCCGAGCCTGCCCAGCTCTTCCAGGCGCTCCGTGTTGCGTCGGGCCGGCGGGGCGCGCTCAAGTCGACCGGCCTCGAGCCGCCGTTCGTCGGCCGCGAGCGCGAGTTACGACTCGTCAAGGAGCTCTTCCACGCCTCCGCCGAGGAGCGCACGGCCCATCTCGTCTCTGCCATGGGTATCGCCGGCATCGGCAAGTCGCGGCTGGCGTGGGAGTTCTACAAGTACTTCGACGGCCTCGTCGACAACGTCTACTGGCACCGCGGCCGCTGCCTCGCCTACGGCGAAGGTGTGACGTACTGGGCGCTGGCGGACATGGTGCGCATGCGCGCGCGTATCTCCGAGGACGACGATGATGTGACCGCGCGGTCGAAGCTCGAGGCCGCACTCAGCGAGCATCTCCTCGACAACGAGGAGCGCCTATTCGTCGAGCCGCTTCTCGCGAGCTTGCTCGGAATCGCCGAGGAGCAGACTTCGCACGAGCGTCATGACCTGTTTGCGGCGTGGCGCCTCTTCTTCGAGCGTCTCGCGAACACCTATCCCACCGTCCTCGTGTTCGAGGACATGCAGTGGGCCGATGCGAGCCTGCTCGACTTCGTCGAGTACCTGCTCGAGTGGTCGCGCTCGAGCCCGCTCTTCGTCCTCGTCCTCGCGCGCCCGGAGCTGCTCGACAAGCGGCCCAACTGGGGCGCCGGCCACCGCAGCTTCACGTCGCTCCACCTCGGCCCGCTCTCCGAGAAGGCGATGACCGAGCTCCTCGACGGCTTCGTGCCCGGCCTGCCGGAGTCACTGCGTGAGCAGATCCTCGCGAGGGCTGAAGGAGTGCCGCTGTACGCGGTCGAGACGGTGCGGATGCTGCTCGACCGAGGCTTGCTGATACAGGAGGGCGCGATCTACCGCCCGACCGGCGAGATTCCCTCTCTCGAAGTGCCGGAGACGCTGCACGGGCTCGTCGCCTCGCGCCTCGACGGATTGCCTGCGGAAGAGCGCCGTCTGCTCCAGGACGCGGCGGTCCTCGGCAAGACCTTCACACGCCACGCGCTCGCAGTCCTGGGGGGTGTCACCGAGGCCGAGCTCGACCCGCTCCTCGGCTCGCTCGCGCGCAAGGAGATCCTGAGCGTGCAGGCCGACCCGACGTCGCCGGAGCACGGCCAGTACGGATTCCTCCAGGACCTCGTGCGTCACGTCGCCTATGAGACGCTCTCGAAGAAGGAGCGTCGCAGCCGCCACCTCGCTGCCGCGGCGTACCTGGTGGATGCGTTCCCGAACGAGGACGAGATAACCGAGGTGCTCGCCTCGCACTACCTCGATGCGTACACGGCACTCCCCGACGCAGCCGACGCAGCCGAGGTGAAGGCGAAGGCACGCGCGGCCCTGGTCGTCGCAGGCGACCGCGCAGAGTCGCTCGGCGCAGCGGGAGAGGCACTGCGCTACCTCGAACAGGCGGCGGAGCTCACCGACGCCCCGCTCGAGCGGGCGGCGCTCCTCGAGCGTGCCGGCTGGCTCGCTACGTACGCCGCAGACTGGCAGAGGGCCGAGCAACTGCTTGGCGAGTCGATCGCGCTTCACGAGACGCACGACGACGTGCGGTCGGCAGCGCGGGTGTCCCGCCGTCTCGCGGCCGTCGAGTTTCGGCAGGGAAAGGTCGACGCGTCGATCGCGCGGGGAGAAGCGGCCTTTGCAGCCCTGGAGGAGTCCGAGCCGGGAGAGGAGCTCGCGGGTCTCGCGACGGTTCTGTCAGGCGGCTATTTCTTCCGCGGTGAGAGGGAGAAGGCGCTGGAGAAGGCCGAGCTCGCGATCGAGCTTGCCGAGTCGCTCGGCTCGCCCGAGATTCTCGCTAGCGCCTTCTCTGCGAAGGCACTCGTTACGCACGGGAAGCGGCCCGAGGAGTCGATCGCACTTCGCCGGCACGTACTCGCGATCGCCCGCGAGCACGGTCTCCACGAACCCGAGGGCAACGCGCTCTTCAACCTCTCCGACCTCATGTTCCTGCGCGACCGCTACGACGACGCCCTCGCCTATCTTGACGATGCGCTCGCGGACGCGCGCCGCCGAGGCAATCGGCCGGCGGAATGGAGCCTTCTCGGCGAGACGACGTACCCCCTCTTCATGCTCGGGCGCTGGGACGAGGCGCTCGCCGCCTTCACGGAGGTGCCGACGGAGCGGCTGCTCGAGGGAGTAACCCAGGGCTTTCTGAGCTCACTGCCCGAGATCCACGTCGCGCGGGGAGAGACTGACCGGGCGGCGCACGTGCTCTCTCTCTACGCGCCCCACCAGGATTCGGAGAACGTCCAGGACCGGGTCTACTACCTCATCGGTGCCGCCGTGGTCGCGCGCGCCGAGAGCCGCTACGAAGAAGCCCTCCGAATCGGCACCGAGGCCGCTGAGCTGTCCCGCTTCGGGGGCGAACAAGCCTCGCAGGCCACCAAGCTAGGCACCGTTGAGGCGGTCGAGGCCGCGCTCGCGCTGGGCGATACGCAGCGGGCGGAGGAGCTCGTCGCCTCGATCGAAGCCGTTCCTCCCGGTTTGCGCGCGCCCTACCTCAGCGCGCAGGCGCTGCGCTTTCGAGCGAGGCTCGCAGGATCGGACGAGTCGGCCGTCGAGAGCTACGAAGCCTCCGCCAAGCGATTCCGCGAACTCAAGATCCCGTTCTGGCTCGCCGTCACACAGCTCGAGCACGGCAAGCTGACCGGCGACACATCCCTCCTCGCCGAGGCCCGCGAGATTTTCGAACGGCTCGAGGCGCGCCCCTGGCTCGAGCGAGTCACAGCGGCTGCCGCCGAGCAGCGGGCGCACGTCCCCGCATAACAGGACCGCACACGGGATTATCTGGCAGTGCCGGCTGATGGAGCTAGGCGGGCTCGAACCGCCGACCTCCTGGGTGCGATCCAGGCGCTCTCCCAACTGAGCTATAGCCCCGGGCGGCGAACAGTCTAGCCCGGCGGCGGGGCGGTCGCCGTGGCGCTGCCGTGTCCCTCGAGCAGCCTCCCGCCGCGAATCCGCTGTGCCATCTCCTTCGACTGCGCGCGGTAGGTCGAGCCGTCCTCGAACTCGATCACCGGGTACTTGCGCTGTCCGCTCAGCCGGTCGAGCTCAGTGCGCTTGCTCGGCCACCAGGGCCCGGCGACGACCTCGTAGGCGACGCCCTGCTCGTCGAGCGCCTTCTGCACGCGCCAGCAGGGATGCCCGTCGAGCTTTATCCAGATGTTGCCGCAGCGATGAAGCTTGACCGTCACGTTCCCGCCACTCTACGCCCAGGCAGGTTTTACGTCGTGCTCACAGACCCCTCATCGCATCTTTCAGCCTCGCGGGAACCCGACGGCGACCACGGAAAGGAGAAATGCGATGAAGAAGCAGACAGCGTCGATCCTGGTGATGCTGGCAGTGGGGTCCGTCGCAGTGCTCGCGGTGGCAGGCCTGTCGCAGGCGGCGAGCCCGCCCGTGAACCAGTCGCCGCCGACGATCTCCGGCACGCCGCAGGTCGGCCAGACGTTGACGGCCGACGTCGGCAAGTGGGGAGGCGCAACCCCGATCACGTACAGCTACGAGTGGCGCCGCTGCGACAACAACGGCGGCAGCTGCTCGACGATCAGCGGAGCGACCGCGAAGACGTACGACCTGAAGGCGGTCGACTCCGCGAACACGCTGCGCGTCCGGGTGACCGGAAAGAACAGCGACGGCTCGAACTCGGCGACATCGGTGCCGACCGGCGTGGTTGCCGCGGCGCCGCCCACGACCAGCGGGGGTTGCCCGACGAGCGGCTCCGGGACGCTCGACGTCGGAGCGATCTCGCCGCCGGCGAGGCTGCTGATCGACGGCCAGCAGGCATCGCCGTCGGTGGTGCCCCGCACGGTGTCCGACGTGACGCTCCGCTTCCACGTCTCGGCGTGCGGCGGACGGCCGGTTCAGGGCGCCCTCGTCTACGCGACTGCCGTTCCGTTCGAGCAGTTCGGCGTTCCTGCCGAGGTCGCGACGGGCGCAGACGGGTGGGCGACCGTGGCGCTGCACCGCGCGTCGCGCTTCCCCGCGTCGTCGCGGCAGCAGCTGCTGGCCGTGTTCGTGCGCGCTCGGAAGAACGGCGAGAACGTGCTGGCGGGCATCTCGAGCCGCCGGCTCGTCTCGTTCCCCGTCAACCTGAACACGTGACCTGAAGGGAACCGCGCGCACCGCCGTACGATGCGGCGGTGCGCGCGGTCGCCCTCGACGCCGCCGGCTCGCCCCGGCTGGTTGACCGGCCCGAGCCCGGCGGCGCCGGCGAGCTCGTGCACGTCCGCGCCTGCGGCCTGTGCGGGTCCGATCTCGAGAAGCTCGGCGATCCGGCTCGAGCGGGCGCCGTGCTCGGCCACGAGCTGACCGGCGAGCTCGAGGACGGATCGCGTGTGACGGTCATGCACCGCGTCCCGTGCGGGCGCTGCGAGCGCTGTCGCGCCGGCCACGGCTCGACGTGCGTCCACTTCGAGCAGCTGCGGATCGACCCGGGCGGCTTCGCCGAGCGGCTCCGCGCGACCCACGTCGTCGCGCTGCCTGACGAGCTCGGTGAGCTCGACGGCATCTGGGTGGAGCCGCTCGCCTGTGTGCTGCGGGCCGCCGACCGCGTGCCGCGCGGGCCCGTGCACGTCGTCGGCTGCGGCGCGATCGGCCTGCTCTGGGCACAGGTGCTGCTGCGACGCGGCGACGACGTCTCGGTCTCGGATCCGCGGGACGAGCGCCGCCGGCGCGCGCTCGAGCTCGGCGCGTCCGACCTGCCCGGCGAGCCTGCCGCAGTCGTCCTCACTGCTCAGGCCGGAATGGAGAGCGCGCTCCGGATGCTCGCTCCCGGCGGGACGCTGCTGGTGTTCTGCTCGCCGGCGGCGACGTCGCTCGACGAGGTCTACCGCCGTGAGCTTTCGATCGTCGGCTCGCGCTCGGCGGAGCCCGCGCAGTTCGACGCCGCCGTTTCTCTCCTGCCGTCGCTCTCGCTGCCGCCGGTCGAGGTGCTTCCGCTCGAGCGATTCGCAGACGGCCTCGAGCGCTACCGGTCGGGCGCCGCACTGAAGGTCGCGTTCGCTCCGTGAAGGCCGCGCTGCTGTACGGCCCGGGCGACCTTCGGGTCGAGGAGGTCGAGCGGCCCGAGCCGGGCCCCGGCGACGTGCTCGTCCAGGTCGAGGTTGCGCTCTCCGACGCGACCGATCTCAAGACGTTCCGCCGCGGCCACCCGCTGCTCGCTCGTTCGCTGCCCGCCCGCTTCGGTCACGAGTTCTGCGGCATCGTCGACGGGCGGCGCGTGGTTGCCGCGAACAGCGCGCCCTGCGGCCGCTGCGCCGGGTGCGGGCGCGGCGAGCAGTGCCTCGAGCTCCAGTTCCTCGCGGGTGCGTACGCCGACTGGCTGGTGGTGCCCGAGCGGATCGCGGCGGTGAACCTCCACGACGTTCCGGCCGGCCTCGGCGCGGAGGTCGCGGCGCTGGTGGAGCCGCTCGCCTGCTGCCTACGAGGCGTCGAGCGCGCCGGGGTCGAGGCGGGGGAGACGGTTGCCATTCTCGGCGCGGGGCCGATCGGGCTGATGCTCGCGGCGTGCGTCGCCGACGCCGGCGGCTGGCCCGTGATCGTGGGCGCCCGCGACGAGCGCCTCGCTCTCTGCGCTGCCTTCGGCGCCGAGCCCGGGGACGGGCGCGGCGCCGACGTCGTCATCGAGGCGGCCGGCACCGAGCCGGCGTGGGTCGACGCGACGGCGCTCGCGCGTCCGGCCGGCACGGTCGTCATGTTCGGCGGGCTGCCCCGCGAGGCGAGGCCGCCGGTCGACGCCTATCGGCTCCATTACGAGGAGCTGACGATCCGCGGCTCCTTCCACCACACCCCGGCGACGGTCCGGGCGGCGCTCGGGTTCCTCGCGAGCGGCGCGTATCCGTGGGAGCGGCTCGTGTCGCACCGGGTGCTGCTCGCCGACCTGCCGGCGCTGTTCGCAGACCCCCCGCCCGGACTGCTGAAGGCGGCCGTGATTCCTTGAGGACGCTCACGGGCCGTGAGCTGAATCGCACGCTCCTGCTCCGGCAATTCCTGCTCGCGCGAACCCGCCGTCCCCTGCTCGACGTGATCGCGCGTCTGGTCGCGCTGCAGGCGCAGTACGCGCCGTCTCCCTACGTCGCGCTCTGGTCGCGTCGCGCGGGCTTTCGCAAGGCCCAGCTCACGGACGCTCTCCGTGACGGCTCGGCGGTCAAGTCCGGCGTCATGCGGGGGACGCTCCACGTCGTCACGCGCGATCTGTATCCGTTCGTCGAGTCGGCGCACATCGAGTCCCAGCGCGGCCGCGTTGCCGGCCTCGGTGTCGATCCTGCTGCGCTCTTCGCCGCTTGGCCCGACGAGCCGGTCGAGGACGCCGTCGCGCTCGCCGGCCGTCTGCTCGGCACCGGCGACCGCTGGACGATCTCGTTCGCGCTTCGCGCGCTCCCGTGGGTCCGCACCGAGCCGGTGGGCGACTGGCCGCACACGAAGCCGTCGCCCGCGGTCCCGTGGCGCGGGCCGCTCGCGCCGCCCGAGGAAGGTGCTGCGCGCGTCGTCCGCGACTATCTCGCCGGGTACGGCCCGGCGTCCCGTGACGACATCGAGCAGTTCACGGGATTCAAGGTGCGGCAGATCGCGCCCGTCCTCGACGGTCTCCGCACGTACGAGGACGACCACGGCCGCGTGCTCTTCGACCTGCCGCGGGCTCGGCTCGCACCCACCGGGATGCCGGCGCCGGTGCGCTTCCTTCCGCCCTTCGACTCGATCATCCTCGCTCATCGCGATCGGTCGCGGATCATCCCCGACGACGTACCTCGAGGTCGTGCTGCGCCGCAGGAACGCGACCACGCTCGCCACCTTCACGATCGACGGGCTGATCGCCGGCTCGTGGAGGGCGGAGCGCGTACGAGGGCACTGGCGGATCGCGGCCGAGCCGTTCGCGCCGGTGCCTGCCGCTGCACGGCGCGAAGTCGAGGCCGAGCGCCACGCGCTCGAGCGCTTCTACAACGGCTGATCGGACGTCAGCGCCAGGCGATCACGAGGATCGCGATGCACGCGAACGCCGCGAACGCGACCACAATCGCGTTTGCGATCAGCGCCCGCTGCAGCGCGCGCGGGACGCGGTCGGGCCGCGCCGCCGGGTCGGCCGTCTTCACCTCTCCCGACATCGCGTCGGTGAGCTCGCGGACGATCAGCTGGTTCAGGCTGACGTTCTCCGCGTCTGCGCGCTGTGCGAGGGCTGCGTGCAGCGCCTTGGGCATGCGCAGCAGCAGCCGGCCGCTGTGAGAGGCATCGGCCTGGGCCATCGCATCCGCCCCGCGGCGGAGCTTCCCGCGCGGAAGCTGGCGGGCTGGAGTCGCCATCTCACCGAGCGTAGCGCGTGGCTTCCGTCAGTTCCAGCCGCCGGCGCATCTTGACCATCGCCGAGGCGAGCAGGCGGGAGACGTGAGCCTGCGAAATCCCGAGCGTCGAAGCCACCTCGGCCTGGGTGCAGTCGCAGAAGAAGCGGAGCAACACGATCTGGCGTTCGCGCGCGTCGAGGGCCCGCGAAGCACGGCTCACGAGCGCCCGGGCCAGCGTGAGCTCGTCGAGCTCGGGCGCGTCGAGCGCGGCGTCGCCGTCGAGCAGCTCGAGCGGCCTCCGCGCCGTCCAGACCCGTGGGTCCGGCCGTGGCCCCGCCTCTTCGGCCTGAACGCGGCGCGGCAACCGCACCACGGCGGCGCGATCCCGCAGGTGCCGGCGAACCTCGCCCTCCACGCACCGCGCGAGGTATGCCCGCAGCGACTGGGCCCGGTTCGGATCGGAGCGGTCGACCGCGCGGACGAGTGCGAGCGACCCGACCTGGACGAGGTCTTCGCGCGGCTCCCCGAAGTGCGCGAACCGGGACACGACGTCGTGCACGAGCGGTAGATGGCTCTCGATCAGCCTGTGCCGCTCGGTGTCCTGCGCTGCGAGCGCCGACGCCATACGTCGATCGTAGACGGTCTCGGAGTTTCGCGAAAGATTTTTTCAAAGTTTTTCGTATCGAGTTGCGTCGTTCGGGGTAGATGATCTCTTAGGATGCGCGGCTCATCGAGCGCCCGGCGGCAGGCGGCAGTGATCGGCGCCGTGCTCGTCGCCGCGGTCCTCGTGCCGAAGGCGCTCGCCGACGGCGTCCCGGTCGTGCCCGTCGACGGCGCGGCGCTCGCCGCGGTGGCGGTGAACGCCTCCACGCCGGTCGTTCCGCCGGCCCCGCCGACGCCGATCGTGCCTCCGACCGTTGCGGTACCGGTCGTGACGCCGGTGATACCAGACCCGGTATCGCCGCCGCCGCCCCCGCCGCCGCCGGTCGTCACGCCTGCCGGCGACGTTCAGACGCAAGGCGCAGAGCCGCAGAGCACAGAACCGCCGGCACAGCACACGGCCCCGGCCGCGACTCCGAAAAGCAACAAGAAGATTTCACGCAGTATTAGAACGAAACCGCGTGTGATACCACGCGTTATCGATCCGGATAAAGCTCCGAAGACCGGCCCACAGAGTTGCTCGCGAAGTGCGAGCTGCCAGGCGCCCGTAACCCACCCGCAGGCAGTCGCCGCAGCATCCGCCCGCGGGGGGGCGCGCGAGCTTCCGCCGCCGGGGGTCACGGCTGCGGAGCTCGCGCGCGGGCGTGAGCACGTCCGGCCGGACCACGGCCGAGACAAGGGCAAGCCCGCCCGGCGGTCGGAGAGCGCCGGCGCGCACGGCGCGCCCGCGCCGCTCGTTCCACCGCCACCGGGGCGCGCGCCTGAGGCGCCGCCTCCGGCCTCGGTCTCCTTTTCCTCCCCGGGTGCGCACGGCACCGGGAGCTTCACGGTGTCCGCCTCCGTGAGCGCCCCCGGTGTTCCGGCCGCCCATGCTCTCGGGCCGCCCGCACGCTTAGCGTCGGTCCCATCGCGGGGGCGCGAGAGCGACGATCGACCGGATCGGCCCGGCTGACGCGCGAGGCGAGTCCGAGACCGATCCGGCTGCGGTGACGACCGCAGCAGTTACCTACGAACGATCGAAGGAGGAAGCAATGCGCAAGTTGATCGTTGCGCTCGCGTCGACGACAGCCGTTTGCCTCGCATCGGCTGCCGTCGCCTTCGCCGATTCGGCACCACCCGGAACACAAGGGGTGGGTCAGTCGGCGAACACGTCGCAGCTCTCAGGAGCGGCGTCGAGCGCAGTGCAGGTGCAGCCGACGAACACGAACATCTCGCTGCGGATCTTCAGCCCCGGCAACGACGGTGACGTGACGCAGACCAACAGCGTCGACTCGTCGGCCAATGCTGGAAACACCGCCGGGACGTCGCAGTCGGCGAACCAGTCGGGTAGCGGTTCCCAGGGCGTTGGTCAGTCTGCGACCACCGACCAGGCCGCACTCGCGCTGTCCGAGGCGAAGCAGATCGGCGCCTCGAACACGAACATCCCGGTTCGGATCTTCAGCAAGGGCGACAACGGCTCCGTGACGCAGTCGAACACGGCCGATTCGACCGCCAACGCTGGAAACGAAGCGTGGACGGGCCAGCACGCCAACCAGGGCTCGTCCTGCGGATGCGAGATCAAGGGCCGCGACGCAACTGGAAGCGGCAACCCGATCAGCACCACCCCCCCGCCCAGCACGAGCTCGGGCGGCGGGTCCGGCACCCAGGGCGTCGGCCAGATCGCCGATACCCAGCAGGTTGCCGGTGCGGCCTCCAAGGCCGTCCAGATCGATCCGTCGAACTCGAACATCTCGGTGCGGATCTTCAGCCCGGGCAACGACGGTGACGTCACGCAGACGAACTCGGTGAACTCGACCGCCAACGCCGGCAATGCCGCCTCGACGGAGCAGCGCGCATCGCAGGGCGAGGCGAGCGATTGTGGTTGTAGGCCGGTGCCGAAGCCGAAGCCTTGCGGCTGCGACTCGGTTCCGAAGCAGTGGGACAATCCCGACTCGACGAGCGCGCCGGCGACCCAGTCGCCGACCGACTCGTCCAACGGGTATTCGCCCGAGAGCAGTCAGCCGTCGGCGGACTCGGCCGCGGCGCCTGCCAGCTCTCCGGCAACCGGCGTCCAGGGCGTCGGACAGCAGGCCTCGACGGGGCAGGTCGCCCTGGCCGGCTCGGAAGCCGACCAGATCGACGCCAAGAACGTCGCCGACCCGGTTCGCATCGGCAGCTGGGGCAACGGCGGCGACGTGAAGCAGACGAACTCGGTGAGCTCGGACGCTTCTGCCGGCAACGAGGCCAAGACGCACCAGAACGCCGACCAGTCGGGAAACCACGGCTCGTCGTGCGGGTGTGGTGGTAGCGGCGTGCAGGGAATCGGTCAGAAGGCGGAGACCGTGCAGGGCTCCTTGGCACTGTCGAAGGCAGTTCAGGACTTCGGTGACCACAAGTCACGCTGTGGTTGCGAGTCCGACGGCGGGTCGGGCAACAACGCCTCGCCCGTTCGCATCGGGAGCCCGGGGACCGACGGGGACCTGACGCAGTCCAACACCGTCGATTCGACGGCGAACGCCGGTAACAGCGCGCGCACGTCGCAGCACGCGAACCAGTCGGGCGGCGGCGGCACGCAGGTGCAGGGGATCGGGCAGCAGGCGACGACGCTGCAGGCAGCGTTCGCGGCCTCGCTGGCCTTCCAGAAGGGCGCGTCGAACGACGCGTCGCCCGTCCGGATCTTCAGCCCGGGCGGCGGTGGCTCTGTCGACCAGTCGAACTCGGCCTCCTCGACGGCGAACGCCGGCAACGAGGCGAAGACCCGGCAGAGGGCCGACCAGCAGGCCGGCGGCCACAAGGAGTGTGGCTGCCGCGGCGTGCCGATCCAGGGGATCGGCCAGCAGGCCGGCACCGGCCAGCTCGGATTCGCAGGCTCGGGCGCGTTCCAGCTCTTCCCGGGGAACGTGAGCGACCCCCTGCGCATCAAGAGCCCGGACGGCAAGGAGAAGCCGAAGGACCACGGCTCCGACGGGAAGGGCTCTCATCCGTGCGGTTGCTCGGACGGGAAGGGCTCCTATCCGGACGGGAAGGGCTCGTATCCGGACGGGAAGGGCTCGTATCCGGACGGGAAGGGCTCGTATCCGGACGGGAAGGGCTCGTATCCGGACGGGAAGGGCTCGTAGGACTCCCGACGGAAAGGGCTCGTATCCCGACGGGAAAGGGCTCGTACCCGGACGGCGCGTGGGACGGTCGGATGGTCGAGCCGGACGGTGGCTCGACGACCCAGCAGAACACGGACGGTTCCACCGCGAACGGTGGGAACCTTGGCCGCACGCACCAGTCGGCGTCACAGCTGACCTGATGCCGGCTGCCCGGCGGGGAGGGCACGGTGCCCTCCCCGCCGCCGGTTGCCCGATCGGGAGGACCCGGAGTACGCTTTGGACGGGGAAGCGAAGGTCGCAAAGAGCGAGGTTCGGATGAGGGGACGGCCGACAGCTGTGCTCGTGCGGCAGTTCGCGTCGCTTGCCGCGACGGCGGCGCTCCTTGGACCCGCACCGGCGCTCGCCGCCGGACCGGCTCCCGACCGGGCGCCTGCTCCGTCGTCGGGGCTCAGCCCCGATCCCGTTCCGGGGGCGCGGCCACCAGCGCCCGTGACGGCTCCGGCCGCGACGACCACGAGACACCCCGTGTACGTCGCACCGGCCCCGGCCGTCGTCACGCCGGCCGTTCACCACGCGGCGGCGAAGCGGACGGTCGCTCCACGAAGTCGAAGCCGAAGCCGAAGCCGAAGCGCCGGGTCGCTCACCCGGCGGCGACGTTCGCGCTTCCGCGGATCGCACTGCCGGCCCTGACGCAGGCCGCCCACGTGCGGGAGCCGCGTGACCTCGATGCGGTTCTGGCCGGCATCGCCCTGCTGCTGGCGGCGGTGACTGCCGGCTCCGGCGCGCGTCTCGTCTCCCACTGGAACCACCGGGCGGGCGCCGCATGATGCGTGCGGCGCTCTTGCTGGCTCTGACGCTAGCCGTCGTCGCGGCCCCGTCGGCGGGAGGTGCCGGTTCACCGATCTCGTACACGATTCAGTCGGGCACGCCGGGCGACAACGGCTGGTACAGGAGCGCAGTCGTGGTGCACATCTCGGTGGACAATTCCGTGGTGAACTCCGACTGTCCCGTCGCGAAGACCTTCAACACGAGCAACGACGCGCTCAACTGCAGCGCGACCGACAACCAAGGCGGCACGTGGCAGCTCTCGCTGCAGTTCAAGATCGACACCGACGCGCCCACCGTGAGCTCCGCGTCGGTCGACCGCGCCGCCGACTCGAACGGTTGGTACAACCACCCGGTCACGATCACGTTCGTCGGTTCGGACGCGACGTCGGGCATCGCCTCGTGCACCTCGGTCGGCTACAGCGGCCCCGACTCGCCGACCGCGACCGTTGGCGGCGTGTGCAAGGACAAGGCCGGGAACACGAGCAGCGCCGCCGCGTTCGCGGTGAAGTACGACGCGACTCCGCCGACCGTGACGGCGGCACCTGCGCGCGCGCCCGACGACAACGGCTGGTACTCGCACGCCGTCCAGTTCACGTTCGCAGGGTCCGACTCGGTGTCGGGGATCGCCTCGTGCAGCCCCGCGGTGACGTACTCGGGCCCGGACAACGCCTCGGCGAACGCTCAGGGCACGTGCACCGACCAGGCCGGGAACGGCGCCTCGGCGTCGTCCGCGTTCAAGTACGACTCGACCGGCCCCAAGGTGACGGCGAGCCTCTCGCGCAAGCCCGACTCGAACGGCTGGTACACGAAGCCGGTCGTCGCGAAGTTCAGCGGCACCGACTCGATGTCGGGCCTCGCGTCGTGCGCGCCCGCGAAGACGTACAAGGGACCGGACGGGTCTGCCGAGAAGGTCACGGGCACGTGCCGCGACAACGCGGGGAACTCGGCCAGCGGAGAGGTTGCGATTCGCTACGACGGCTCCGGGCCGAAGCTCGCCAAGCTCGCGGCGACGATCGGCGATCGCAGCGCGATGCTCTCCTGGAAGCGTCCCACCGACGTCACGACGATTCAGATCGTGCGCAAGCCCGGACGAGGCTCGGCGGCGTCCTCGGTGCTCTATCGCGGCCACGCGACGAGCTTCCGCGACACCAACCTGAAGGTCGGCGTCAGCTACCGCTACACGTTCACGAGCCGCGACGCTGCGGGGAACAAAGCAGTCGCGTCGCTGACCGCGACACCGCGGGCGCTCTACGCGCCTGCCCCGGGCGCGCACGTTCGCGGGCGCGTCGCCCTGAGCTGGGTCGCCACTCCCGGGGCGCGGTACTACAACGTGCAGCTCTTCCGCGGCAAGCAGAAGATCCTCAGCGCGTGGCCCGTCACGGCGTCGTTCTCGCTCCCGCGTAGCTGGTCGTACGCAGGGAAGAAGTTCGCGCTCGCCCCCGGCACGTACCACTGGTACGTCTGGCCGGGCCGCGGCTCCCGCTCCGAGTCGCGCTACGGCGCGCTGCTCGGCGGCAGCTCGTTCGTCGTCAGGTAACGAAAGGTTCAGACGACGAACAGCGTGAGCTCGGGCTCCCGTTCGCCGCGCAGGACGGCGAGGTCGACGTGCGCGCAGGCGAACCCGCGGCTCTCGGCCAGCGCGACCGCCTGCGGCTTGACCGATTGAGCGGCGAGGATGCCGCGACAGTCGGCCCGCGCCGGGTCGACGCGGATGCAGTCCAGGTAGCGCGTCAGTTGCTCGACCGACTCGATCGTGCCCACGCGCTTGATCTCGACGGCGACCCAGCCGTCGTTCGCGTCGCGGCACATGAGGTCGACGGGGCCGACCTCGGTCGCCCACTCGCGCTTGACGAGCCGCAGCCCCGGCTCGATCTGCTCCGGCCGGTCGGCGAGCAGCAGCTGGAGATCGCGCTCGACCCCGTCCTTCTCGAGCGCCGCCGCCTCGCCCATGTCGTGCGACACGTCCGAGAAGACCTCGAGCAGGCGGATCTCTAGGCGGTCCTCGGCCCGGCCGGCGCGCTTGCGGACGACGAGCTTGTCGGCATCGCCCTCGACCACCGTCGGCCCGGTCATCCAGTTGAGCGGCTTGTACCCGCCTGCATCCGCGTGGACGAGCACCGAGCCGTCGTCCTTGAGCATCAGGAGTCGCGTGGACGCGGGCAGGCGCGCCGTCAGGCGGCCGGTGTAGGTGACCTCGCAGCGGGCGACGATCAGGCGCACGGCCGCGCACCCTACTGGCCGTTTCGGACATGTGCTCGCCGCAGTCGGCCCTTCGACGCGGCAGGAGCCCGGGCCAATTTAGGGCAGCGCGCGGCGGTACTCGACGTCGAGGGGGCTCGGCGGGTAGGGGACGATGCGCGTCGCGCCGCTCTCGGTCCATCCTCGTCGTTCGTAGAACCGCCTCCCGCCACGGTTACCTGCGAGCGTCCAGAGACGTGCTTCGGTCGCGCCCAGCGCGACGAGCCGAGCGAGCCCGAAGTCGTGGAGCTCCGACCCGAGCCCGGTGCCCTGGAGGTCGGGCACGACGAACAGCCTCCGCAGCATGCCGTGGCCCACCGAGACCACGCCGGCCGGCTCGTCGGCGACCAGTCCGAGGTACGTCTCGACATCCTGGTCGACGAGCGCGTCCGCCCAGAGCTCGCGGATCTCCGCCGACGGGAACGGGTACCGGTCCGGCGGGAAGATGTGCGCGAACGCCGCGACGGCCGCGGATCGCTGGATGCCGAGCAACGTGTCGGCGTCACCGGGCGTCGCGGCGTCGATGCGCATGCGCGGCTCAGCCGACATCGAAGACGAGCCACACGTCCGGCGGGATGTGCGGCTTGCCGGGGACGGGGCGGCGCTCTTCGCGCCAGTCGTCGCCCGCGGTCTCTGCCGCGATCCCGCGCCAGAAGCGGGCGGCCCCGGCGTTGTCCTCCTGGAACGCGATCTCCCACGCTCCGGGATGCAACGCGAAGAGCCGGCGCACCGCCGCGCGGGCGACGCCCTCGCGGCGCGCAGAGCGAACGACGAAGAACTCGTGGATCGAGCGCGGCTCGGTCGCGGCGCCGTGGACGAGCGCGAGCCCGACGGGGCTCGCGCCGCGGTAGAAGAGGTACGCGCGCCGGTTCGCGTCGCCCTCGAGGAAGGGCGTGAGCCGGCGCAACGGGAACGTCCCGTCCTCCTCGAGCTGCGTGCCGCGGAACTCCGACAGGTCGTGCCGGTAGAGCTGCCAGAGACGCTCGGCGACGGGGCGCGTCTCCGGTGTCACCTCCCGGAGCTCGAGCTGCGAAGCCATGGAAGCAGTCTGCTCCAATCACCCCCGGTGAGAACGTCCTCCTGCCCGAGCTCGACACGCTCATTCCCTGGCCACGAACGCGGTGAGTCTCCGGAGCGCCGGCTCGAGCCGGATCGGCTCGACGCCCTCCTCCCACCAGACGCCGTTCACCCGGAGCGTGCTCGACCCGCGGTCGCGCTCGACGTCGATCCGCCCGACGATCCGGTCGCCGTACAGGATCGGGAGCACGTAGTAGCCGTACCGGCGCTTCGCCTTCGGCACGTACATCTCGAGCCGGTAGAAGAAGCCGAACAGCGCTTCGGCGCGCGCCCGGTCGTGCACGAGCCGGTCGAAGGGTGAGAGGAAGGTCACCCGACGGGGAACCGGGTCGTCGGGGATCTCCGGGTGGACGTGGAGCTTGCCGCGCTCGAGCCAGACGCCGAGCGCGCGTCTGCGCTGCTCGCGGATCAACCGCTCGGCGTCGCGCCAGGGGA
This sequence comes from uncultured Thermoleophilia bacterium, assembly GCA_963708355.1. GTDB lineage: Bacteria > Actinomycetota > Thermoleophilia > Gaiellales > Gaiellaceae > PALSA-600. The sequence continues at coordinate 54,406 of CAVPSK010000001.1, forward strand.
CCGACTCGGTCGCCGGGTAGACGCGCCCGGCGAGGTCCCACAGCCGCTGCTTCCCGGCCCGCCCGGCCACCGCGATCTCACCGTGGAGCTGCAGCACCTCGAGCATCAGCCGCACCTGCCGCGTGCCCCACCAGCGGTGCGCATCCCACTCCGGGAGGAGGTCGGCCTTGAGGTCGCGCGAGAGCATCGGGCCGTTCCGGTCGAGCTCGCGCAGCACGTAGCGCCGGAAGCGTGCGTTCGCCTGCAGGAAGTCGCGTATCCAGGCATTCGCGGTCGTGCGGCGGTGCCGCATCCGTGCGCGGACGAGCGGGAGGTCTTCGATCGGCCAGATGAACGCGTTCCATTCGAAGAGCCGGCGATCCTCCCAGATCAGCCGGTCGAGCTCCGCGACGTCGAAACGGCCGAGCCGGCTGAAGAGCACGAGCTGCTGCGGGGGAGCGACCGTCGCGATCGGGTCCATCTGCAGGAACCCGAGCCGCCGGACGACGCCGAGCACGTCGTCCACGCTCCCGTCGAGCGCCTGGGCACGCACCGCGACCCGGCGCAGGCGCTCGAGGTTTCCGTCGGGGGTCTTCGTCATCTCTCCTTGAACACGCCGCCCGGAGACGCCAGGATCACCGGGTTCGCACACCTGCGCGAGTCAACAGACCAGGAAGGGAGCATGCCCAAGTTCGTCCGCGACTTCAGAGACTTCCTGCTCCAGGGGAACCTGATCACACTCGCCATCGCGTTCGTCATGGGCGCGGCGTTCGCGGCGCTCGTCAGCGCCTTCGTGGCCGACCTCATCACCCCGATCATCGGAATGATCTTCGGCACCTCGGACTTCAGCAGCGAGACGTTCACCATCAACGGCTCCCATTTCCTCTACGGCTCGTTCATCAACGCGCTCATCACGTTCGTCGCGATCGGCGCCGCCGTCTTCTTCTTCATCGTGAAGCCGTACGAGTACGTCGTCGCCCGGCGCGCGAAGGGGGAGGAGGAGCCCGCGCCGCTCACCGACGATGAGCGCCGTCACCAGGAGCTGCTCGAGGCGCTCCACGCACTCGCGCGCTGATTCGGCTATGCGTGGCGGATCAGCGTCATGCCGTCGCGCACGCTCAACAGCACCTGCACCGTGCGCGCGTCGCGGGCGACGTGATCGTTGAATGCGACAATCGGTCCCTCGCCGTCGAGCACCCTGCCGCTCCAGAGGGTGTTGTCGGCGACGATCAGGCCGCGCTCCGAGAGCCGCGGCAGGACGGCCTCGTAGTAGTCGACGTAGCCTTCCTTGTCGGCGTCGATGAAGACGAAGTCGAAGTCACCTTCGAGCTTCCCGAGCGACTCGAGCGCCGGGCCGAGGTGGAGCGTGATCCGCGACCCGTAGGGCGAACGGTCGAAGTACTTCTGCGCCACGACCGCGCGCTCGGGATCGAGCTCGAGCGTGTCGAGGTGCCCGCCGTCCGGCAGGCCGGCCGCGATCGACAGCGCGGAGTGCCCGCTGAACGTCCCGATCTCGAGCGCACGCCTGGGCTGGACGCCCCAGACGAGCAGCTCGAGGAAGCGGCCCGCGACCGGCCCGGTGAGCATTCCCTCGGAGCCCAGATCGCGGCGAGTCTCGGTGGAGAGCTCGGCGAGCAGTTCCTCGTGCGGCGAGGTCTGCGACTCGACGTACTCCTCGATGCGCGGGTCGAGGATGTCCATCAGCCGCGCTCCACCCGTGAGCCGCCCACGATCGCGTCGTCGCCGTCGTCGAAGCGGACCCAGGCCTTGCCCTTCCCGTCGTAGTCGGGCGACCAGACGATCAGCGTCGCGTCGCGTCCGTTGACACGAACCCGCTCCTCGCCCTCGGGGTCGGCGCCGCGCCAGACGCGTATGAAGGGGTTGTGCTCCCACTCGCGGCCGATCGTCGTCTCGTCCGTGTGCCCGGGCAGTACGCGCCGGTCGTGCGGCATCGACATGTAGACGTCGAGCACCGCGCTCTTGATGTCGTCGAAGTCGCCGCCGCCAACCGCATCCTTGAACAGGGTGTCGCCGGAGAACGCCGCTTCGTCGTCGACGACGAAGCAGACCATGTCGTCGGAGTGGCCGGGCGTCGGGATCGCTTCGATCACGAGCTTGCCGACGTCGAGCGAGCCGCGCACCACCGGGAGGCCGAGCTCGTCCTCGTGGGCGACGTGGTCGGCATGCGAGTGGGTCCGCAGCACGTGCGACGGCGTCACCCGCCATTCCTCGGCCGCACGGAGAAGCGGCTCGAGCGGCGCCCCGGAGTCGACGAAGACGGCTGCGCCGCCCGGCTCGTCCGCGACGAGATACGCGTTCGACAGCCACCCGTCGTCCATGCTCCGCGCTACCAGCACGCCGATAGGCTAACGAGGCACACGACCCGAGGAGTTGAACAACGATGCCCGGCCTCATGGGACGCGCCACCACGATCATCAAGGCGAAGTTCTCGAAGCTGCTCGACCGCGCCGAGAACCCGAACGAGACGCTCGACTACTCGTACGAGGAGCAGCTCCGGCAGCTGCAGAACGTCAAGCGGGGAATCGCCGACGTGACGACCGCCAAGAAGCGCCTCGAGCTCCAGTACACCTCGATGCAGCAGCAGGTCGACAAGCTCGACGGTCAGGCGCGGCAGGCCGTGCAGGCCGGGCGCGAGGACCTCGCGCGGCAGGCGCTGGCGCGCAAGGCCGCAGTCCAGGCGCAGCTCGACGGGATCATGCAGCAGGGGCAGCAGCTCGAGGCCCAGCAGCAGAAGCTGATCGAAGGTGAGAAGACGCTGCAGACGAAGGTCGAGTCCTTCCGCACGCAGAAGGAGGTCATCAAGGCCCAGTACTCGGCCGCCGAGGCGCAGGTGCGGATCGGCGAGGCGGCGACGGGGCTCGGCGAGCAGATGGCCGACGTCGGTCTCGCGATCCAGCGTGCGAAGGACAAGACCGAGCAGATGCAGGCGCGGGCGAACGCGATCGACGAGCTGACGACGAGCGGCGCGCTCGAGGACTACACCTCGTCGGGCGACGACCTCGACCGGCAGCTCGCACAGATCTCGCAGGGAGCGCAGGTCGACGACGAGCTCGCGAAGATGAAGGCCGAGCTCGGCGGCGGCGAGGCGCCGAAGGAGCTCAAGGGCGTGGGCGGCGAGGAGGAAAAGGAGGAGGAGAAGGCGACGTGATCGTCCGGGTGCTCGGAGAGGGTCAGTGGCGGGTCGACGACAGCCTCCGCGCGCGCCTGAACGAGCTCGACGAGCAGGTCGCGGCCGCCGTCGAGGCGGGCGACGAGGCGGCGCTGCGGCAGGGGCTCGCCGCGCTCGCAGAGGCGGTGCGGACGGGCGAGCCGCTCGCCGCGGACGATCTCTCGCCGTCGGACGCGATCGTCCCGCCCGTGGACCTGTCGCTCGCCGAGGCGCGCGAGCTGCTGAGCGGCGAGGGGCTGATTCCCGACCTGCCGGTGCCCCTAGATGGTTGATGCCACGTTCTCGCGTGTCATCGACCATCTGAGCGCGTGAGCCGCGAGATCGTCCTCGCCGCGCGGCCGCAGGGTGAGCCGCGCGAGAGCGACTTCGAGCTCCGCGACGCAGTCGACCGCGATCCCGGCCCGGGCGAGGTCGCGGTTCGCAACGTCCTCGTCTCGGTCGACCCGTACATGCGCGGGCGCATGGCAGGGATTCGGACGTACGTCGGGCCGTTCGAGCTGGGCGAGGTCGTCGACGGCGCCGCGGTCGGGCGCGTCGTCGCGTCGCAGCACGAGGGCCTCGCCGAGGGCGACTGGGTGCTCTCGGCGCTCGGCTGGCGCGAGCAGGGTGTCGTCGACGGAGAGCACGTGCGGAAGCTCGATCCGGGGCTGGCGCCGCCCTCGGCTGCGCTGGGAGTGCTCGGGATGCCCGGAATGACTGCGTGGGTCGGTCTCGTCGACATCGGGGGTGTGAAGGAAGGCGAGACGATCTGGGTGTCCGGCGCCGCGGGCGCCGTGGGCTCGGCGGCCGCGCAGATCGCGAAGCTGAAGGGCCTGCGGGTGATCGGCAGCGCCGGCTCGCCCGAGAAGGTCGAGTGGCTGCGGTCGCTCGGAGTGGAGGCATTCGACTACCGGGAGACCCCGGCGAAGGACGCGCTCGCCGACGGGATCGACGTCTACTTCGACAACGTGGGGGGGAAGCAGCTCGAGTCGGCGCTCTTCGCGCTACGGCCGTTCGGCCGCGTGATCGCCTGTGGTGCGATCTCGCGCTACAACGACGAGGGGCCGCAACCAGGGCCCCGCAACCTCGGCCTGATCGTCACCAAACGCCTGCGCGTGCAGGGCTTCATCGTCAGGGACCATCGAGACCGCCTCGGCGCGTTCCTCGAGGAGGTCGGCCCATGGGTGCGCGACGGGAAGCTCGCCTACCGCGAGACGATCGTCGAAGGCATCGACAGGCTGCCGAGTGCGTTCGCGGGACTGTTCCGCGGGGACAACATCGGCAAGATGCTCGTCCGGGTCGGCCCCGACTAGAGGCTTGATGTGAAACTCACGCACCCACGGCTGCTGCACCAGAGCGGCGCGGCTCGGCCGGGTCGGGCTTGCCCGTAGCCACCGCTACGCGCGGCGCCCGCCCCGTCCAATCCGCTTGGTCTGGCGCATCCCCGCGGGCACGTCGTTTCACATCAAACCTCTAGCGCCGCACGAACTCGATCTTCGTCGAGCCGAGCAGGTTCTGCCCGTCGACTTCGAAGTGGCAGACGCGTGGCCCGCCGGTCTGCGGCGCGTAGACCGTGCCGTTCCAGTAGGGCAGCCCCTCGATGTCCGCACGCTCGACCACGCGGCCCTCGAGGCGGAGCGTCACGACGCGCGTCTGCTTCGGGATCAGCGTCAGCTCGAGCCGCCCGCCGGTGCAGTCGTACACGGTGAGGCGCGCCGGCCGGGTCATGTCGCCGTTCGGGAGGATGTCGCGCTGCACCGTCGAGAGGCGCGGCTGCCCGTCGAGGCGCCACAGCGTCAGCCCTGCCTCGGGGATCCCCGTCTGCACGATGTGCGCGACCGGCGCGCCGACGAACGTGTGAACGTCGCTCGCGACGATGTAGCGCTCGCGGATCGGCAGCACGCCGCGGTTGTCGAGGCGCACGACCTGCTGCCGCTGCGGGCCGGGGACACGGTGGGGCGCGATCGAGACGACGTTGCGGACGTTGTCGTTCCAGAACTCGACCTGCCACACGCCGTTCCAGTACGTCTCTCCGTCGTAAAGATACGCCGCGGGCGCATCGATCGCATGCGCGACCCAGTCCGGAGGCGTGCCGACCAGGTTCTTCTGGTCGTAGTTCACGCGGCGTGCGATGTCGCGCGCGGCAACGGCGCTCGATGCGACGAGCACGGCGAGCACGAGGGCGGGCAGCGCCAGCAGTGCTCGGCTGGGCGCGGCGGCGATCAGCAGCAGCACGACGAGCGCCGTCACGGCCACCGCGGTCGCCGCATGTTCCGCGCCGAGGCTGTAGAGGATCGCGACGCCGAACGTGTCGGGCAGCGCGTTGACGGCGACGAGCCGGTGCCAGGGCGTCAGCGCGAGCAGGACGAAGATCCCCAGCACGAGCGGCGTCGCGACGACCCGCGGCCGCGGCGCGCCGCGGTCGAGCCAGAGCGCGAAGACCAGGAAGAGGAGCGGAGGCAGCAGCGCCATGTCGCGGCCGAGGAGATGGGGCGCATAGCGTGAGGCGAACAGCCCCACCTGCACGACGACGAGCAGAAGCGCGGCGGCGGCGACGATCAGGAGCGCGCGCTCGGCCGGTTGCATGCCGCCGCGGCGACGGAGCCCGTCGGCGATCAGCAGCACGAGCGCAGCCGCCGGCGCGATGCCGGTCTCGAGCAGGACGTACGAGAGGTGGTCGATCGCGAAGCCGGTGGCGAGGCCCGCTGGATAGCTGCCCGTCACCGTGCCTGCGTAGGCGCCGAAGACGGCCGGCGAGGCGAGGGCGATCGCGGCCACGACGACGAGGACGAGCCAGACCGGCCAGAACGACCGCAGGCGGGTGCGGTTGCGGATCAGCAGCGAGTCCGCGATCACGGCGAGGGCGAGCACCGGAACGAGCACGATCGCCTGGACGCGTGTCAGGACGGCGACGCCGATCAGGAGGAACGCGACCGTCTGGTCGCGCAGCGACGCCGTCTCGACGGCGCGCGTGATCGCGAGCAGCGCAAGCGCGCCGAGCGGGTAGATCAACACCTCGGTCATCACCAGCCCCGAGTAGAGGAGCAGCGGCGATGCGAGCGTCAGCGTCGCGGCGAGGAGAGCGTAGCCCGGCCGCATCAGGCGGCGGCCGTAGAGGTAGACCGGGATCGCCGTCAGCGACATCACGAACGCCTGCACGACCTTCAGCGACGCGTACCCGCTCGTCAGCTTCCCGACCGAGAGCGGCAGGCCGGCGACGATCGGGTAGAGGACGCTGTAGCCGGCGCCGTCGCCGTGCAGGATCGAGAGCGTCCCGTGCCGCCAGAACTCGAGGGCGCGCTCACCGTAGACCGCCTCGTCGGGCATGATCCAGAGCCCGGTGAAGCGCAGCGCGAGCGCCGAGTGGATCAGGGTCGAGGCGGCGACGAGGCCGCCGAGCGCGATCGCTACATCGGAGCGTCGAAGAGTGCGAGCCAACGCGTCAGGTCCGGCTCGATCGGCAGCTCGTTCTCCAGCTTCGCCTTGAGCTCGAGCTCGGTGGCGTTGTCCCGCTGCTGCTTGCCGGACGGGACGAACGGCCAGAACGTTCCTCGCTTGAATCCATAGATCCAGTAAACGGGATGCTCACCTCCCGAGAATCGAAACGCGGCGCCGAGGAGCTGCGGCCCGAAACCCTTGGCCGTCAGCTCGGCCGCGACGGCGTGCACCGTCGTCACCAGGTCCTCGAGCTCCGGGTCGTGGACGATCAGCCAGTCGAACCCGTACTCGTCGCTCTTCCGCTCGACCTTCGAGCCCGACTGGTTTGCTACGGCCTCGACGAGCTGGTCGACGTCGTCGAATGCGCTACGGAATTCGCCCGAGGACTGCGGCTTGAACGCGATCGCGCCGACCCCCGCGGTGGTCAGGCCGAGCTCGGTCTGCAGCGTGATCGCAGCCGTCGTCAGTGCGAAGAGCCGGTCTTCCTTCGGCTCGGAGAGCTTCTTCTTCCCGAAGAGCGAGTCGCGCAGTCCCATTCGGCCGCGCTGCGCTCTTACGCGACCGGGCGGCCCATCTCGCGAGCGATCTTCGCGAGAGCCTCGATCCGCTTCTCGAGCGGCGGGTGATCCATGAACAGCTCGGCCGCCGCAGACCGCACCTTCGCCGGGACGATGAAGAACGCGTTCATGCCCTCGACCTGCCGGAGATCGTTGTTCGGAATCAGCGTCATCTGCGACGAGATCTTCTGCAGGGCGCTCATCAGGTACTCCGGCGCCCCGGTGATCAGGGCCGACCCGCGGTCGGCGCAGTACTCGCGGTAGCGCGACAGCGTGCGGATCAGGACGAAGCTGATCGCGTACACGACGATCGAAACCGCGAGCATGATCAGCCAGACGGGCGGGCCGTTGTTGTCCCGCCGGTCCCCGCCTCCCCACATGCCGGCGTAGAGCCCGAAGCGCGTGAGCATCGCGGCGACCATCGCGAAGAAGCTCGCGACGGTCATGATCAGGACGTCCCGGTTCGCCACGTGCGACAGCTCGTGTGCCAGGACGCCCTCGATCTCCTTCGGCTCGAGCCGGTCCCAGAGGCCGGTGGTGACGCAGACGGCGGCATGTTTCGGCGAACGGCCGGTCGCGAACGCGTTCGGCACCGGTGTGTCCATGATCGCGATCTTCGGCTTCGGCAGGTCGGCCATCGCGCACAGCCGCTCGACCATGTCGTGCAGCGCGGGCGCCTCTTCGCGCGAGACGACCTTCGCACCGGATGCAGCCAGCGCCAGCTTGTCGGACGTGTAGTACTGGAACACGGCCAGCCCGAGGACGATCAGCAGCATCGGCGCCAGGCCGACGTTGAGCAGGCTGAACAGGACGACTGCGAAGACCACGTACAGCAGGCCGAGGAGACCGCTCGTGAGCAGCATCCGCAGCGTGAGACCGGCGTCCCGGCCGTACGAACGGCGTTTCATGGCCGCCATTGTAGGGACGGGATCGGTCCTGGTGATGGCGCTTAACGCCCCGTCAACAGCCCGTGCCACCTCCCCATGCATCTTCCTCGGCCCGGCCTCGGGCGGCGCGCACGGCATCGTCGCGACCCGCCCGAATGCTGCGATTCCGGCGGGAGGGAGCGGTTGCCGAACGAGGTTCTACCTCGACCGGATCGGCACGTCTGGGCTCTACGCGCTCACCGTCCGTGGGCCCGGATGGCACGGTACGGTGCACTCGCAGGGGACGCGTGTCGACGGTCTCGTCGGCCTGCCGGAGCTCCTCGACCGGAACCTCTCAGGGGGTGACGACGCCGACCTCGTGCGCCTGCGCGAACGGCTCGAGGACGGGCGCGACGACGCGCTCCGCGTGCGGGTGCTGCTCGCGACGATCCTGATCGCCCTCGCCGTGCTCGCCCCGGCCCGCGCGATCGTCGGCTTCGCGGCAGCGATCGCGGCGGCGCTCGTGCTCTCGGCGTTCGAGTGGACGAGCCTCGCGCTGCTCGGCGTCCTGACGCTGCTCGGCTCGCTGCTTCCGCGGCGCTCGCTCTGGTTCTTCTTCGCCGGGTATCTGATCGTGCTCGTCGCCTGGCCCGAGACGCAGTCGCTCGCGCTGCTCGGGCCGCACCCGTGGGGCGGCGGGCGCTTCTACGGCATCTCGAACGAGCTCGAGACGATGCTGCTGGCGCCCGCGCTGACCCTCGGCCTGCCCGCCGCGCCGCTCGTGCTGCTGACCGTGGGCTGGAGCAAGGCCGGGGCCGACGGCGGCGGGATCTTCGTCTTCCTCGCCGCGTACGCGTGGCTGCTCGTGGGCGAGCTGCGCGCGCGCGGAGCCCGCGCAAGTAACAGACTGCTACTTGCCGGCGGGGTGGGGGTCGTCGTGCTCGGGCTGCTGCTGGTCGCAGCCGACGCCGTGACCGGAGGGCGGAGCCACGTGACGCACGGGCTCGCCGGCGGCCCCGGCCGGCTCGCGCACGACCTCTGGCACCGGTGGGGTGTCTCCTGGCACGGGGCGACCGGCAGCCCCGGTCGCGTGGTGCAGTGCGCGATCTGCCTCGCGGTGCTTGCGTGGGTTGCGACAAGGCAGCCGCGCGTGCGCGTCGTCGACGCGCTCTTGATCGCGCTCGCCGTGTCGCTGCTCGTGAACGACACGCCGCAGGACGTGTTGTTCTGGGGCGCGGTCGCAGCCGTGGCGCTCCGGCGAGCCGTATATGCTCCCCGCCCGATGCGTCGCTTTGCGCCGCTTGTCCTCGCGCTGCCGCTGCTCCTCTTCGCAGCGGGCTGCTCGACGTCCAAGCCAGGCGAGGCGACCACGACTCCGCTTCCGTCGACCGTGATCGGGACCGTTCCCGCCGCGACGACCGCGGCTGCGACCGTCCCCGCGCAGTACAAGAACGGCGATCCGGTGGCGGGCAAGAAGGTGTTCCTGAGCGCCGGCTGCACCGGTTGCCACACGCTGAAGGACGCCGGCGCGACCGGGACCGTCGGCCCGAACCTCGACGAGGTCAAGCCGCCGCTGTCGCTGGCGGTCGAGCGCGTGACCCAGGGCGCCGGCGCCATGCCGTCGTTCAAGGGCCAGTTGACCGACCAGCAGATCGCCGACGTGACGGCGTACGTCGTCAAGGCGTCCGGCGGCAACCCGGACGGCTGACGCTCCAGCTCCCCGACGATTTCCCGCGTCGCGTCCGCGTCATCGCGACCGACTTCGACCGGACGCTGATCTGGGAGGACGGCCGTCTGCACGAGCGGACGATCGCGGCGTTGCGGCGCACGCGCGACACGGGCATCCACGTTGTCGTCGTGACCGGGCGCATGGTGCAGTCGCTGCGGCGCGCGCTCGTCCCGATCTCGCTCGACGACCCGGCGATCTGCTACCAGGGCGCCGTCGTCACGGACGGCGAGTGGCGGTGGCTCCGGCACGAGCCGATCCCGCTCGAGCTCGCGCGCGAGGCGATCGCCGCCGTCGGCGAGGAGGGCTACTCGCCCAACGTGTACGTGGACGACAAGCTGTGTGTCGCCGCCGAGACGCAGGCCGCGCGCAACTACGCGAGCTTCCAGCACATCGACATCCACGTCGTCGGCGACCTGCTCGCCTGGCTCGAGCAGCCACCGACGAAGCTCGTCTGCGTCGGCGACCCCGACGACCTCGACGAGGTCGAGGTGCGGCTGAAGCAACGGTTCGGCGGGCGCCTCTACATCTCGAAGTCGCTGCCGTTCTTCCTCGAGCTGGCCGCTCCCGGCGTGACGAAGGGGGCGGGCCTCGACTTCCTCGCGGCGCGCATGGGCTTCACGCCCGACGAGACGATCGCGTTCGGCGACGGAGAGAACGACGTCGAGCTCCTCGAGTGGGCGGGCTACGCGGTGGCGGTCGAGAACGCGCACGAGCGGGTGAAGGCGGTCGCCGACTGGATCTGCCCGCCGGCCGACGAGGAGGGCGTCGCGCAGGTTCTGGAATCGTTTCTAGACTCGGGAACATGATCGACCTCCAGGCCGCACGCCGCGACCCCGACGCGTTCCGCGCCGCGCTCGCCCGCAAGGGCGCAGCCGACACGTTCGACGAGCTGCTCGCGGCCGACCGGCGCTGGCGCGAGCTCACCCCGCAGGTCGACGAGCTGCGCGGCCGGACCAAGCTCAAGGGGAAGCCGACGCCGGACCAGCTCGAGGAGCTGCAGCGCGTGAAGAACGATCTCAAGTCGCTCGAGCAGGAGCTCGCTGTCGCCGACGCCGCGCGCGGCGAGCTGCACGACCGCGTGCCGAATCCGCCGGCGGAGGACACGCCGGACGGCGCGGCGGAGGAGGACGCGGTCGTCGTGAAGCAGGTGGGCGAGCCGCCGGTGTTCGATTTCGAGCCGCGGGACCACCTCGAGCTCGCCGCGGCGCACGGCTGGATCGACGTCGAGCGCGGGGCGCGCGTCTCCGGCTCGCGATTCGTCTACCGCATCGGCGACGTGGCGCTGCTCGAGATCGCGCTGTATCGCTGGGCGCTCGCGAGGGTCGTCGAGAAGGGCCACGTTCCCGTGCTCCCGCCCGTGCTCGTCCGCGAGGAGGCAATGTACGGCACGGGGTTCTTCCCGACCGAGAAGACCGACTTCTACGCGGTGCCCGAGGACGGCCTCTACCTCGTCGGCACGTCCGAGGTGCCGCTGGCGGCGCTCCACATGCGCGAGGAGCTCGACACGCTGCCGCTCCGCTACGTGGCGCTGTCGACCTGCTTCCGCCGCGAGGCAGGCGCCGCCGGTCGCGACACGCGCGGCATGTTCCGCGTCCACCAGTTCGACAAGGTCGAGATGTTCGTGTTCTGCGAGCCCGGGCAGTCGCGGGACGAGCACGAGCGGCTCCTGCAGATCGAGGAGGAGCTCGTACAGGAGCTCGAGCTCCCGTACCGCGTGCTGAACATCGCGGCGGGCGACCTCGGCCTGTCCGCGGCGAAGAAGTACGACATCGAGGCCTGGTACCCGGGCCAGTCCCGCTATCGCGAGATCACGTCGACGTCGAACACGACCGACTACCAGGCTCGTCGGCTCGACATCCGCTTCCGGCGCGACAACGCGCGGCCGCACGTGCACACGCTGAACGGGACGGCGGTGACGGCGCGCGCGATGATCGCGATCCTCGAGAACTTCCAGGACGAGGACGGCTCGGTCTCCGTCCCCGAGCCGCTCCGGGCTTTCGGGGCACCGGAGCGACTCGGGGCGGCTCGGGCCGCCACCCCCTCCTAAGTGGGCCCGATCAGCGCCATCGCAAGCGACGGCGCGTAGTCGCCGACCGCGTTCACGACCATGTCGCCCCCGTCCTGCCCGATCGCGAGCTGCACGACGTCGCCCGCGTTGAGCCGGTACAGCGTCGTGACGGTCTGCAGCGTGGCGTCCGAAGGTGGCCGCTGGTCAGCGGCGATCACGCGGGTGTTGACGTACACATAGACCGAGCGGTTCACGCCAACACGGCTATTCGGCTGCTTCGTCCACGCGACGTTCGCGGAGATCGCATAGACGCCGTCGATCGGCGCCGTCAGATCGGTGGGACGGCGCGGGTCGAACAGGTGGTCGGTGTCGAAGCTCACCGAGTCGAACGTCAGCCGCTGCACCGGTGCGCCGACGATCTGGATCGGGTTCGGCTGATCCTTCGTGCTGTAGACGCGCGCTGCGACAGTCGGCAGCACGGACGCCGGCAGCCGACCGTGCCCGTCCAGCGGCAGCAGCATTCCGGGCGTCGGGGTCACCGATGCCGCGATCGAGCGCAGCGACGTCGGGTCGTTGAGCGCATACGCCTCGTCGGCGAGATCGGCGTTGAACGCGTGCGCGTGCAGGCTCGCCCTGGCCCCGTCGCTCATGTCGACGAGCCGGATCGTGCCGTCCTTGATGTCGCGGCTCGTGATCAGGACGTGCGCCGCGGCCGCGCTCCCGCCGAGCGAGACGAGCAGTGCGAGCATGGCGACGGCCATCGCCGGCGAGAGCCGGAGCCTGCGTGAACGTGAATCGAGCTCTTCCATCCCAGCCTCCTCCGGGAACGTGACAAGGCCCGAGCGAACCCGACCGTAAGCCCGGCGCGCTAGGGAGCTGTGACGTCCGAGTAAGAACTTCGCGGGCAGGACTAACAGCGCGCTAACAGGCGCGAACCTTGTGTTTTCCCTGCAGCGCTGTAGGATCGGGCGCGCTAAGGCGGCTCACTGCGGAAGAGAAGGGGGAGGAGAGGACCGATGACGAAGCGGGTGGCGGTGCTCGCTCTATTGCTGGGTCTCGTGCTCGTCGGCGGCGCGTCCGCGGGCGGCTCGGCTCAGAGCTCGACGTGGGCGACACTCGCCCACGGAGGTAGCGCGGCGCGCTACCTGACGTCTCTCGGGCTCGATCCTTCGAGCTTCGTCGTGCAGCGAGGCCGGCGGAACTACGCCGGCCCGAAGTGCCCGGGCAAGGGCTGGACGTGCACGAACGCGCCTCGCGTCCTCCAGGTCGCCATGTCCGGAGGCTTCAACTCGGTCTCGTGCAGCGCGAGCGGCGGCGGCGGCTCGGTCGTCAGCTCCGGAGGCACCTCGTCGAGCACATGCAAGATCGTCCAAGTTTCGTCGACCGGATCGAACACCGCGACCTGCACCGAGAGTTCGTCCACGACGTCGAGCGGGACGCTGACGCAGTCGTGTGACATCACGCAGACCAGCACGTCGGGGTCGAACAAGGCGACCGTCACCCAGACGCTCGTGCAAGGGCCGAGCGCCTGCTCGCCTCCCTCGGGCACGAGCTCGCTGCAGACACAGACCGCCACGCAGATCGCGAGCATCGTGCAGTCGAGCCCGGCCGGCGGGGCAACTGCGAACGTCAGTCAGACGGCTTCGCAATGCGCGAGCTCCACGACCACCGGCGCCGTGAGCGAGAGTCAAAGCACCGACCAGGAGTTCACGATCCGGCAGGGGCCGATCGGGTTCGACCCCTCGAGCCCGAACTGCAACAACCACGGCGTGCTCGGTGCGACGGCGACGCAGTCCCAGCACCAGGACGGGTATGCGGGGACGGCGACCTCCGGCACGCAGAACCAGCACGCCGACCTGATCGGCCACATCGACCAGTGCAGCCTCGATCACGCCGACTACAGCGCGGCGCAGAGCGAGGACCAGTTCTTCGCACCGAATCCGAACGCGGGCGTCGTTCAGACGCAGACAGGGCCGACGCACTTCCAAGGCAAGCCGGCGCCGCCGCGCGGTGCGCGCGTGCTCCAGCGGGGCGACTGCTGCAGCTTCCAGGGCACCAATCCGACCGACTTCTGCACGATCACGCAGACGACGAGCCAGATCGCCAACCCGAACGCCGTCCAGACCGAGCAGCTGACGACGACGGCCGGCACGTCCGGCTCATGCACCGGCAAGATCAACGGCACGCAGAACGGCGCCGACTTCTCGGCGACGTCGCAGGGCTCGAACGTCAACAACGCGGTGACCTGCCAGTCGCAGGTCTGTACGGGGACCAGTCAGGTGCCCACGAAACTCGTGTGGTCCGGCGACACGTCGGGCACATTCCACGACAACGCGACGCTTGCCGCGACGCTCACGCGCACGGACACGAATGCGCCCGTCTCCGGCGAGACGGTCGCCCTCGGCATCGACGGCGGCGAAAGCTGCTCGGCGCTCACCGACGCCAGCGGCGTTGCGAGCTGCTCCGTGAACCTCGGGGACACTCCCGGGGACCACACCGCGTCGGCGAGCTACGCGGGAAGCTCGACGTTCCTCGGCAGCTCGACCGGGCCGGTTGCGTTCACGGTGCTGAAGGCGCCGACGACCTCGACCCTGACCTTCACCGGCGACCTGAGCCAGTACTACCACGACTCGGTCAGCCTCTCCGCGCAGCTCGTCGAGGCGCACCATCCGGCGACCGGCATCGTCGGGAAGACCGTGACGTTCACGATCTCGCAGGGCTCCGACCAGCAGAGCTGCTCGGGCACGACCGACTCGAACGGCGACGCAGCGTGCAGCTTCGTGCTCACGCTCACACCCGGGACGGGATACACGGTCGAGGCGAGCTTCGCGGGCGACGCGTTCTACACGCCGAGCAGCGACTCGCACCCGTTCGAGGTGCTCAAGGCGCCGACCACGCTGAGCTACACCGGCGAGCTCGCGGAGGACTACCACGACACCGCGACGCTCTCGGGCCATCTCGCCGAGGCGCACAACCCGGGCACGGCGATCTCCGGCAGGTCGGTGACGTTCACGATCTCCGGTTCGCCGGGGTCTCAGACGTGCACGGCCGTCACCGGCTCGACCGGGGACGCCTCGTGCAGCGTCGTCCTGACGCTGAAGCCCGGCACCGGCTACACGGTGACCGCGAGCTTCGACGGCTCGAGCGACGTCTTCTACACCTCGAGCTCGGACTCGAAGCCGTTCCAGGTGACCCGCGAGGAGTCGGCGGTCGTCTACACGGGCGCGACGACCGGCGACTACAGCGACTCGGTCACCCTGAAGGGCGTGCTGACCGAGGACGCGCCGGGCGGGCCTCCGCTCGCGGGTCGCCAGTTGACGCTGACGCTCGGCACGGGCCCGGGGGCGCAGAGCTGTGTGACCGGGGCGACGGATGCCTCCGGCGCCGCCTCGTGCAAGCTCACGATCAACCTGCCCGCCGGCTCGTACCCCGTCACGGCGAGCTTCGCCGGCGACGACTACTACCTGGCGGGCACCGGCTCGGCGTCGTTCAAGGTGACTCCCGAGGAGGACAGCCTGTCGTACACCGGCGCGACCTCCGGGAAGAAGGGCACCACGGTCACGCTGTCGGCGAAGCTCGTCTCCGACGGCGGCGGGATCCCGAACCGCACGATCGTGTTCACGGTCGGCTCCCAGAGTTGCAGCGGGACGACGAACTCCTACGGGAACGCGTCCTGCTCGCTGACGCTCACGCAGTCTGCCGGGAGCAGCACGGTGAAGGCGACCTTCGCCGGCGACGCGTTCTACGAGGCCGCGTCGGTGACGAAACCGTTCACGATCAAGAGCTAGTACTAGGCGTGGGCGGCGCGAGGCCCGGTCGCGTCGCCCAGATCGCCTCACTCGCCTCGGCGGCGCCGATCGACGCGAAGATCTCGTCCGCGTGGGCGAGCTCCTCCTGGGCCGCCTCGTGGTCGCCGTCGGCGCGCAGCGCCTGGGCGAACTCGACGTGCGTCTCACCGAGGTCGGTCCACGCCTGCACCTCTTCGAGCAGGCGGATCGCCGCCCGGTACCCGGCGCGCATCCCGATCGGATCGCCGTCTGCGCCCGCAAGCTCGGCCTCGATGCGGTGCGCGGCGGCGCGGGCGTCGACGTCCTCCTCCGGAACGTCCTGCAGGGCGGGGAGGGCGACCTCGCGTGCCTCGTCCGCCCGGCCGAGCAGCAGCAGCGCCACCGTGAGCAGGCGCGAGATCTCGACCGCGTAGTAGCTGTGACCGCCGGCGCGCGGATGCGCGGCGCGCAGGCGCACCACCGCGGACTCGATCCTGCCCCGTGCGAGGTCGACCAGGCCGAGCGCCCGGAGGTTCTGGATCACGAACAACCAGTCGGCGGTCCGCTCGAGCCATTCTTGCGCCTGGAGCAGGAGCTCCTCGGCGTCCTCGAGCTCGCGGCGGTAGTACCGGACCATGCCGAGCATGTGCGTGGCCCGCGCGCCGTCCCGGACCGATCCGAGCTCGGTGGAGAGCTCCGTGCACTTGACCAGTGCCTTCTCGGCCTCGGCGAGCCGGGCCGCGTTGATGAGCATCATCCCCATCCGCAACAGCACCTCGATCTGCACGGAGTCGTCGCCGTCCTCCTCGGCGACCGCCAGGGTCGTCTGGAGCTTCTCGATCGAGCCGTCGACCTCACCGCCGAACCAGGCGGCCCACCACGCCGCCTCGAGCGACGCGCGGATCGTCAGCTTCCTGTCGTCGAGACGCTCCGCGAGTCGCACGGCATCGGTCAGCAGCACGTGCGCGCGCGTCGCCTCGCCCTGGCGTCTCGCGACGTTGCCGAGCGCGATGAGCGCTTCGCACCACGTCGTCTCGAGCTGGAGCTCCTCGGCGTGCCGGACGACGTGCTCGAGCTCCTCACCGGCAGCGCGAAGCTCTCCGAGACCGACCAGCGCGCGTGCTGCACGGAAGCGAAGGTCGAGCGTCGTGGCGAAGTCCTGAGGGGACACGAGCCCGAGAGCACGGATGTAGAAGCGGTGCGCCTCGCGCGCTCCCTCGCGGCGTTCCGCCCGTTCGCCCGCCGTGCGCAGGGCCTCGATCGCGCGCTCGACCGGCGGCTGGACCTCCGCCCTACCCACCTCGCGCGCGACGAGGCACGCCTGCTCGAGGTGGTAGGCGAGGATCTCGGGGAACTCCTCGGTGCCGTCGGGCAGCGCGGCCAGCCAGTCCGCGAAGCGGACGTGGAGCGCGACGCGGCGGCTCTTCGGCAGCCGGCCGTACGCCACGTCGCGGATCAGCACATGTTTGAACTCCCACTGGCGCTCGCCGGCCACGGACGAGACCGGGTGCTCGTGCAGGACGGTGCGACGTGCGAGTGCTTCGAGCAGGTCGTCTGGAGGTTCGGTCCGGTCGTCCAGCCGCGCCGCGGCTCCCGACCAGAAGCTCACCCCGGCGACCGACGCATGCTGGGCGAGCCGGCGCTCGGTCGGGGGCAGGCCGTCGAGGCGCGCCGCCACGAGCCCGTGCAGGCTCTCCGGAACGGGCAGCGACTCGAGCCCGTCTGCGTCGAGCGCGTCCGCGTCGGAGAGCATGTGGACCATCTCTTCGAGGAAGAGCGGGTTTCCGTTCGCGTTGCGCACAAGCCGTTCGACGATCGCGCCGGGCAGGCCCCGTTCTTCCAGCTGCTCGACGAGCTCCGCGAGCAGCGCCGCGCTGTCGACCTCGTTCAGCGCGTCGAGCGCGATCACCGTCCTGCCGGCCTGCTCGACGAGCAGATGGGGATGCGTGTCGGCGAGCTCGGGCCGCGTCGAGGCGACCACGAGCACCGGCCCTTCCAGCTCGATGAGCGACTCGACGAGCTCGACGAACGTCTGCTCCGCCCAGTGCAGGTCCTCGAGGACGAGCAAGAGCGGCGAGCTGGTCGCCAGCAGCTCGAACACCCGGCGGATGCCCCAGTGCAGCTCGGCCTGCGAGATGTCGGTCGTCGTGTACGAGCCGCGCGGTGTCGTCGGGGCGCCGAGCAGGTTCGACACGGTCGAAGCGATCGTGCGCAGCTGGTCGGGATCATCGAGCGGCAGCGAGTCGAGCAGCGTGTCGAGCTTCGACGAGACGAGTTCGACCGGATCGCCGACGACGATCCCGGCTGCATCCCTGACGATCTGCACGATCGGCCAGTAGGTGATGCCCTCGCCGTACGGCAGGCAGGGGCCCACGCGAACGCTCGCGCCCTCGGCCCGCACGGCGAGCTCGCTCAGCAGCCTGGTCTTGCCGAGCCCCGGTTCGCCCGAGACGACGGCCAGCGCCGGCTTGCGCGTCTCCGTGACGCGGTTCCACGCGCCGAGGAGCCGCCCGAGCTCCGCCTCGCGGCCGACGAAGCTCGTGCCGGCGGCAGTCGCGCCGCCGGGCGCATGGTGAACACCTTTCGCTTCCCAGACGCGCACCGGCTCGGCCTTGCCCTTGGCGGTCACCGGCTCGGCCTCGTCGTAGTCGATTGCGCCGCGGGAGGCTCGGTACGTCCGCTCGTCGACCAGCAGGCCGTTCACGGGAGCGGCCGACTGGAGCCGCGCCGCAGTGTTCAGGACGTCGCCCCACGCCATGCCCTGGCCCTCGCCGATCCGCGCGCCCAGCGCGACGATCGCCTCGCCCGTCGTGATGCCGACGCGCACCTGCAGCCCGCGGCTCGGGTCTTCCTCGTTCAGCCCGTCGATCGCGTCGAGGATCGCGAGCCCGGCCCGCACCGCCCGCTCGGGGTCGTCCTCGTGGGCGATGGGCGCGCCGAACAGCGCGACGACGGCATCGCCGATGAACTTCTCGACACTGCCGCCATGTTGCTCGAGCACGCGCCGCAGGCGGGCGTAATAAGGCTCGAGCAGCGCGAGCACGTCCTCCGGGTCGAGCGACTCGGCGCGGCTCGTCGAGCCGACGATGTCGACGAAGACCGCCGTGACGGGTCGCCGCTCCTCGTCCCGTCGCTGTGGCGTCTGTGCGACCGGCTCCGACGGCGCGAGCGGCGTCGCGCAGCTCATGCAGAACTTCGCGACGTCCGGGTTCTCGGTCCCGCAGCTCGGGCAAGTCGTCATCACAAGAGTGTAGGGCGCGATTCACCCTGCAATCCGACCGGATCGGCGTGTTACAAGGTCGGAACGGCGGGGTGCCGGAGCGGCCGAACGGGGCGGTCTTGAAAACCGCTGACGGGGCAACTCGTCCCTGGGTTCAAATCCCAGCCCCGCCGCTGTAGCAGCCACGGTTCGCGCGGCAGGAGCGCTCTTGCAAGATTGTCGCTGATCGGGGCGTGCGACCGCTCCGTGCGACCGCTCCACGTTGCCGTCCGAATGACGTTCTCGTTGGTGCTCTCCGGCCCGAGTGTTGCCAATCTCCCGCGCTCGCTGTGAGCGCGGCCACCGCTGCTGAATCTGAGCTCGGCATTTCGCAAGGGCGAACAGCGTTTGTCGTCTCGGAGGTCATTGGTTTGAGGAAACCTGCTCTCAGAAGAGCGACCCTACGGGCGCTTGTGGGCGCCGCGGTTGCTGTCAGTGTGCTGGCGACGCCCAGGCCAGCCCTGGCCCACTCGGGCGGGCGCGCGGTCGCACTCGACTTCCGCTTGAAGTTGGTCGGATCCAGCGGAAGCGTGCCTGGGCTACAGGCGGAAGTGATCGACGGCAATCGAGAGTTGCGGCTGACGGTCGATCCGCGCATGCAAGTGCTCGTGCCAGGGCTGCTCGGAGAGCCGATGCTGCGCTTCTCCCGCTCAGGCGTCTGGGTGAATCGACGCTCGCCCACGGCCGGCGCCGACGGGCTCGTCCCTCCGGGCGGTGCAGGAACGCTCTGGATCCAGCTGACAACTGGTCATAGCTACCGGTGGCACGATCATCGACTCTCACCCCCGGCCGGTCTGACAGCCGGCCGCCCGCGCGCCTGGTCACTGCCGGTCACGATCGACGGTCAACCCACGGCGATCCGCGGCTGGTACGAGCGGGTGACGCGGCCACGCTGGTGGGCATGGCTCGCCGGAATCATCGTCGCCGGCGGAATGCTGCACGTCGCGACTCGACGCGTAACCGACAGACGCGGGCAGGTTGCCGCCGCTCTGGCGACACTCGCCGCCGTCGCAGCCATCGTCAGCGGCGTTGCCTTCGCGGCGTCGGACCCCATCGACCCGCGCGGCGCGTGGGTGCAAGTTGGCGCGACTGTTGGGCTGGCTGTGGCGGGAGCCGCGGCCTGTGTCGTTCGCAACGGGCAGATCCAGAGACGGGCCGCGGCGTTTGTGGCGATCGCTGTCTTCTGTATCGGACTGAGCGCCCTCAGCGTCTTCTGGCACGGCGTCGTCCTCGCCGCGCTGCCAGCTGGAGCGGTTCGGCTCACAACAGCGATCGCCGTTGTCGGCGCAGCGACCGCAACGATCCTCGGCGTGGTTGCAAACGAGCATTCCCAGCCCGCTCCCACGACCCGAGGGGCTGTCGGAAAACACGGCTCGGTCGACCGTCCCTCCGGCGCCGAGGCGAAGTCCTAGTCAGATCGCGGCACAAAGCGGCCAGGCGGGGGAATCCCAGCGCCGCCGTTATCGGTGCGGGGTTTCCAGTGTTGACGTCAACGCTAGATCGCTGCGAGGTGGATCGTCAGCCAGATCAGTGATGCGCCGGCGATGTTGAGGCCGGCTGTAAGGCGCTTCGGGTGGCGGTGGTGGCTTTCCGGGAGGAGGTCGCTCGCGCCGATGTAGAGGAAGAGGCCGCAGAACAGGGCGAGGACGAGTCCGAGATGGGCTTCCGAGAGCGAATAGAGATACGTCGAGGCGACGCCGAGCAGGGGTGCGATCGCGTCGACGAGAAGCCAGCGCAGCGCACCGATGCCACGGCCGCGATTCTTGAGCACGACGGTGACGGTGTTGATGCCGTCGGAGAAGTCGTGGGCGAGGACTGCTGCCGCGACGACCACCCCGACGGACGTGGAGACCGTGAACGCGAGGCCGATGCCGACGCCATCGAGAAAGCTGTGGAGAGACAGACTGGCGGCTCCGAGGGCGCCTCGCCGATACGTCGGCACCGGTTCTCCCGTGCCGTGCTCGGGGTGAAGCAGGATCACACGGTTGAGGAACATGAAGACGAAGAAGCCGAGCCCGATCAACAACGCGACGGTCGAAGCGGGGTAGCGTTTCGTCGCGAGGTCGGTGGCCTCGGGGAGCAGGTCGAAGAGCGCGACGCCCAGCACTGCGCCGGCACTGAAGCCGAGGATCAGGTGCAGCTTGTCTCGACGAGTCAGCGCAAACGCACCGCCCAGCATGGTCGCGAGCACCGCTGCAGAGCCCAGGAGGAGAGCCACCGGGGCATGGTGCGCGCCGTGTCCCAGTTAACGCAACTAACTTGCGTTAACTGGGTAGCATCGAGTCATGCGAAGCACGCGCGTGACGCGGCTTGTGACGGAGATCTTCGAGGTGAGCACCAGACCCATCTCTCTCCGCGAGCTTCACGATCACGTGCGCAAGCGGTTGCCGAGCACCGCCTACTCGACGATCTTCCGGCTCGCCGACCGGCTCGAGCAGGAGGGGAAGATCAGCCGCGTCGATTGGCGTGAACGAGGAAGTCGGTTCGAGTGGGCCGAGCGACCGCATCATCACCACATCGTCTGCAGCGACTGCGGCGACACGGTCGACCTGGACGACCGCGACCTGGGCTTCAGCGAACGGCGAATCCAGACGCGCACCGGCTTCCGCGTCAAACACCACTCGATCGAGCTCGAAGGCACCTGCGCCAACTGCCAGGACTAGAGACGCGGCGGAGCCTGGTGTCGGGTTGGACGGCCGAATCGTGCCGTCAGTGCGCAGGCCCGGTCGCGACGCCGCGATCTGGATGGTACGGCGTCCGCGGGCAGGCGGCCCACAGGCCGAGATGCCGTGCGCGGGCTCGTCGTGCGAGCCGGTCGAGGATCGCGGCATAGCGCCCGCGGCGCCCGTCGTAGAAGTAGGGTGCGGCTGCGCCGACTCGCACGAGGTAGACGTTGATGTTGAGCCGGTCGCGGGCGCGGATCACGTAGCGAAGCAGCCGCCCGTACTCGTCGACGCGGTCGGTCGCCGGCTCGGCGGCCAGGCGGACGGCGGTGCCGGGAGGGAGCAGGTGCTTCGTGAGCGCCGACGCCTGCCTTCCGTAGCACTCGGCCGAGAAGTAGACCTCGGGCGTGTCGATCTGGACGAGACGGATCTTCGCGCCGTTCCGGAGGTCGACGGTGTCGCCGTCGACCACGTGGTCGATGCGGTAGACGGCCTCGTCCGTCGGCGACGCGCCTGTCGCGACGACGAGCGCGAGCAGGGCAGCCGCCACGAGCACCCCCGCCGTCCGACGCCGCATCTCCTGACAGTTGCAGCCGGGGCCGAAACGGTCAACAAGGGGATCTAGCGCTCGAGCGTGAGGAAGACCAGCACGACGAGGAACGCCGCCGTGGCCGCAACGCCGCCGAGCGCGCCCGCGGTGGTGCCGCGCCGGGTTCTCCGGAGCAGGAGGCCGGCGATGCCCGCGAGGACGAGGGGCACGCCGAGGAGCACGAGCAGGAACCCGCGGGTGTCGATGCCGTCGTCGGCCGCGGCGACGGCGAGGCGGTACGCGACGAACGGGCAGACGACGAGCACCACGACCGCGTAGATGCCGGTTGAGACCCGCCGGCTCACGGGAGAGGTGACGTCAGTACCGACGCCGGCGCGAGAAGAAGGCGACGACACACACGACCAGGAAGACCAGCGCGACGAGACCGAAGATGAGCACAACGGCATCGTCTCACGCCGCGCAGACGGACCGGCGCCGGCCCTCGCCCCGACTACAGTCGAGCGGGATGCGGATCTGCTCGCTGCTGCCGAGCGCGACCGAGATCGTCGCCGAGCTCGGGCTCGCGGATTCCCTCGTCGGCGTCTCGGACGAGTGCCGCTGGCCGGCCACCGTCGTCGGCAAGCCGGTCGTCAGCGCGACGAGGATCGATCCCGCAGGCCTGACGAACGCGGAGATCGACGAGGCGGTGCTGCAAGCCGTTCGGGACGGCCGGTCGCTCTACGCGGTCGACGCCGAGCTGATCGAGGAGCTTCGACCCGACCTGATCCTCACTCAGGATCTCTGCGCGGTGTGCGCCGTCTCGAAAGGCGAGCTCGAGTCGGTCTGCCGGGTCGGCGCCGACGTGCTCTCGCTCGACCCTCGAACGCTCGGCGAGGTGATCGAGTCGGTGCGCACCGTTGCCCACCGGCTCGGCGTGCCTGCGCGAGGCGAGGAGATCGCTGCGCGCATGGGCGCGGCGATCGAGCAGACGGCCGCCTCGGTTCGCGGGCTTCCGCGCCGCCGCACGTTCTTCGCGGAGTGGATCGACCCGCCGTTCTGCGCCGGGCACTGGCTCCCGGAGATGGTCGAGGCCGCGGGCGGCCGGGACGTGATCGGGCGGGCCGGGGAGCCGTCCCACCCGACGACGTGGGAGGACGTGCTCTCGCTCCGGCCGGAGCTCGTCGTCGTCGGGCCGTGCGGCTTCGGGCTGGAGGAGGCGTACCGCCGCGCGGCCGATCTTCGGCTCCCCTGCCGTGCCGTCGTCGTGGACGGCGACGCGTACTACTCGCGCCCCGGCCCGCGCGTCGCCGACGGTGTTCGGCAGCTCGCGGAGCTCTTCCATCCCGAGTCGACGGCCGCTACCGACCTCCCGGCGCTCGAGCTGATTCCCGGCCGCGTGCATTCCGCGTATCACGAGGCGCGGTCGCGGCTCTAAGCGACTGAGTGCCCGGGCCGGTTGGGGGAATCGACCGGGCACGTCTTCTTTTCTTCGGTGCTACCCGCGGCCGGGGTCGTGCGCCCGCTTCCACTCGGCCGATACGCCTCCCTTGTGGCGGATCCCCAAGTACCGGGCCGGGAACCACCACTTGACGGCGCGGCCGACTGCCGTTCGCCTGCACCAGCAGCTCACGTCGCAGAAGCACGTCCTGTTGCGCGGGTTGTGGATGCGCGCGACCAGCGTGCGGCTCATGCCGAAAAGCTAGCGCGCGCCGGACGACGACGAGCGACCCCTTGCGGGAAACCCGCATCCCGCCCTGCGGTCATCCGCGGAGCGCGATCAGCGTGAACGACGACGGCGTTCGCGTCGCCGCCGCCCTAGCTTGGACGAAACGCAACGAGAAGGAGCGAATAATGTCGTCAACGTCGTCCGCCTCCCGTCGTCCGGGTGTCGAGCGGGGCTCGGATTCCTACTTCGGTTGGGCCGCGGTCGCAGTTCTGCTGGGGCTGCTCGTGGTGATCCTCGGGTTCTTCGCCCTGATGATGTGGGTCGACTCGAACAACGCGAAGGACTCGGCAGCCCGCTCGGCGGCCCAGGCCAAGCAGGCGGCGAACGGCGGCCCGACGGCAGGCATGGCGGGGATGCCCGGGATGGCCGTGTCCCAGGGCGATCTGACGAGCTACGCCGGTGCGGCGCCGGCGAACGCCGACGCGCTCGCCGCCTCCCACGCGGCCTACCCCGCCGCGCTGCCGCCGGCGTATCCGGGCGCGGTCGCGGACGTGCACCTCGTCCTGACCGACATCACGACCCAGATCGCACCCGGCGTCAAGTACGCCGCCTGGGCCTGGGCCGCCGGCGCCCCCGGGCCGATCATCCATGTCCGGCAGGGCCAGCTGGTCAAGATCACGTTGACGAACAACGGGGCGATCCCGCACTCGGTGGACTTCCACGCCGCGCGCATCGCCCCGAACAAGGCGTTCGCCGACGTCTTCCCGGGCAAGTCTGTGAGCTACACGTTCCGGGCGAACGATCCCGGCGTCTTCATGTACCACTGCGGCACGAAGCCGGTGCTGATGCACATCGCGAACGGCATGTACGGCGCGATCGTCGTCGAGCCGAAGCCGGGTGTGCTGCCCACGGCCGACAAGAACTACGTCCTGGTCGCGAGCGAGTGGTATCTGAGCTCGAACGGCCTCGGCAGGCCGGCGCAGTTCAACATGGCGAAGGCGCACGCCCGGCAGCCGGACTGGATGACCTTCAACGGCTACGCCGGCCAGTACGTGAAGCATCCGCTCACCGCGAACCCCGGCGACCTCGTTCGCTTCTGGGTCGTCGACGCCGGTCCGTCGCTCGACACCGACTTCCACATCGTCGGCACGATCCTCAACACCGCGTACCCGTTCGGCGACGTCAACCCGGCGGATGCGCTCCACAACGTGCAGACCGTGACCGTCCCTGCAGGGGGCGGCGGGGTGTTCGACGTCAAGATCGACCAACCCGGCCTCTACCCGTTCGTGTCGCATGCGTTCGCGGCCGTCGATCAGGGCCAGGTCGGGCTCCTGAACGTCGGCAACGTCAAGGGGACGATGTCGCACTAGCGCTCTCCAGTCGCGGGTCCCCAAACGGGGCCCGACCCGGGACCGGCCCGGGTCGGGCCCCGTCCCGCGTAGCCCGCGGGGTCGGCGAACTGTCTCCAGACGGTCACGGGAACGTCACTCGTAGCGGGCCGCTCGACCCGTAGTACTGAGTCGACGGCCTGACGCGTTCCGCGTGAGGCAGGCGCAGATCCAGACAGGGAGGGACACACGAATGAGACTTCGCAGAGCCCTGCTGCTCGTTGCCGTCGGCGGCGCAGTGGTCGCGGTGGCGACCGGCGCGTCAGCGGCGGGCCAGGGGACGCTCGACCTGACGAGCATCGCGGCGGCGAACCCGAAGGTGCAGGGATTCTCACAGCCGAACATCCTCTCGCCCCAACTCCAGGAAGTGATCTGGGCGCAGGGGTCGTTCAAGCTCGACGGCGGCACCTCGCAGGTGCCCTACTACGGGTACGACGGCAACGGGCCGTTCGTCCCGACGTCCTTCGGAGGCACGAACGGCCTCACCGCGACCGAGGCGCAGAAGACTGAGCCGGACAAGAACACCTACGTGATCCTGAACGGCCTGCACGGCGCCGACTCGAACTACGACTACGGCACGCACTTCCTCTACCAGGGGCACGAGGCGACCGCATCCGGAGTCGGGCGCAGCGATCACGCGGATCAACCTCGACGCCGACGGCGCGCACCGCGCCACGCTGCTCGCGACGCAGACGCAGGCCGGCGTGCCGCTACACGCGATCGACGGCTCGACCTGGGACCCGTGGGCGGAGAAGCTGCTCTTCACGACCGAGAGCAAGGACACGGGCGGCGCGAACCCCCAGCCGACGCCGTCGATCTACCAGGCGACCGCCGACTATCCCTCGAAGGTCGACGACATCTCGAACGTGATCGGCCGTGGCGGCTTCGAGGGCGTCCAGAACGACAACAAGGGCAACCTCTACATCGTCGAGGACATCGGCGGCTCGACCGGCACCGGGCCGAATGCGAACACGAAGCAGCCGAACAGCTTCGTGTACCGCTTCCTGCCGAACGATCCGAGCGACCTCAAGCAGGGCGGGAAGCTGCAGGCGCTCCAGGTGATCGTCAGCGGCAGCCCGCTCAAGTTCACGCCCAACAATCCCGACGCAGACATCAACTCGCCCGGCTACGTCGCGCTGCACAACTACAACACCGTGTGGCCGACCAAGTGGATCACGATCGACAGCACGATCGCGTCGGCGCCGTTCCCCGGAGCCGACGACAACGTGCTCGCGAAAGCCGCGGGTGCCACGCCGTTCAAGCGGCCCGAGAACGGCGTGTTCCGCCCGGGCTCGAACTTCACCGAGTTCTGGTTCGACGAGACCGGAGACACCGACAACCGCACCTGTGCAGGCGGCGTGAGCGCGCTCCCTGCATGCACGAGCCCGAAGGTGTCCGGTGGCTTCGGGTCGGTCTTCAGGCTCACGCAGTCGCCGAAGAGCGATTCGGGCAACATCTCGGTCTTCTACAACGGAGACCAGGCCCACGCGGGAATCGACAACGTGACGTTCTTCTCGCGCGACCAGGTCGCGTTCGTCGAGGACGCCGGCGACACGCTGCACACGCAGCGGAACGGGCTCGACTCGGCCTACATGTTCGACGTCACCCAGGACTACTCCCACGGCCTGCAGCCGATCCGGTTCATCGCCGAGGGACGCGACCCCTCCGCGACGCTCGACTCCGAGCTCAGCGGGACGGGGAACGAGGGCGACAACGAGATCACCGGGATCTACGTGTCCGACGGTGACCCGACGACCAAGGGCGTGCTCGGGGCGAAGGTGCCGAAGCCGTTCAGCCCGAACGGTCGCTGGCGCGCCTTCTGGACACAGCAGCACGGGGACAACGTCACCTACGAGCTGATCGCCGCGCCGAAGGGCTCGGCAGGCAACGACGAGGACGACTGACGAGGCACGTGGACGTGGCGGCCGGCCGCTGGCCGGCCGCCACGTCCGCCGGAACGCCCGGTCCGGGATAGGCTGTCGCCGCCGTCCGCCCCGGAACGGAGTGCCGCATCACTGCGCAGGGCCATCCGAGGGCGATCTTCCAGCGGGCGCTCGAGCGCGGCAATCTGGTCGTCGCCGAGGCGACGCTCCGTGAGCTCGGCCGGCCGACGCTCGCCGAGCTGCTCGAGCTCACCGCGCTGATCGCGTTCAAGGACCCGCACCGGCATTCGCGGGTCGCGGCTCGCTGGCTGCTCCGCTGGCTCGAGCAGCACGACCAGGCGACGATCGGCGACGCCTCGCTGGCCGCGGCCTCGCTCGCCGCGCTGGGCGGGCGACACCACCGGGCAGCTCTCGACACGCTGCGCGGCCTGGCCGAGGAGGCGACCGGCAGACGACTACGATGAGCGGATGGCCTCCCTGTCGGCTCCGTTCGGCGAGCAGACGGTTGCCGACGTGATGCTCGCCGAGCCGAAGACATTGCCCGCCGACGCCACGGTCGGCGACGCTCGCCGCGTGCTTCACGACGACCACGTCCAGCTGCTCCTGCTCGCGGAGGGCCGACG
Source organism: uncultured Thermoleophilia bacterium (assembly GCA_963708355.1). GTDB lineage: Bacteria > Actinomycetota > Thermoleophilia > Gaiellales > Gaiellaceae > PALSA-600. Next base: position 81,930 of record CAVPSK010000001.1, read on the forward strand.
GTTCCGCGGCGCGATCGCCGAGATCCCCGCCGATGCCGACGACGACGCCCCGGCAGCGAGGTGGGCGCAGGCCGCGCCAGCGACGATCGGGCCCGACGAGCCCGCGGCGGTCGGCTTCGAGCGCGCGAAGGAGAACCCGCAGCGGCGGATCGTCGTCGTCGACGAGGACGAGAACCTGCTCGGCCTCCTCTGCCTCAAGGCCTCGCTCACGGGGTTCTGCGGCCGGCCGCCGGAGGGCTGAGCGCCCGTGCGCGGGCCGCGGAGACGGACCGTCGTACTCGTCCTGGCCGGCGCTTGCACGTGCGGGGCCGGCGTCCTCGCCGCGTTCGGCGGAACGGGCGCGACCGCCTCGACGAGCACCTTCCCGACTCCGACCGTGCCGAGCACGACGATCGGGACGATTCCCGCGACGACCGGCGCGCCGAGCACGACAGGCGCGACCTCGACAGCGGGCACGGCCACGGCTCCCGAGACGACGACGACCGCGCCGACGTCGAGCGTGCCCACGGCGCCCGGGAAGACGATTCGCCTCCGCCCGCGGACGCGGACGAGCGGCTGCCGGGTCGGGATCCTCCCCGATCGCCGCTGCTCGCCGGGCGCGGTCTACGCCGGTCTGACCAAGGCAGTCGTGTGCTCGCCGGCCTTCGACCCCGGCCGCATCGATGCCGGCACCGACGCGCTCAGGGAAGCGGGTCGTGTCGGAATACGGGCTCGGCCGGACGCGGCCGAGCCCGCGCGCTCGAGCTCGACCGCATCGTGCCGGCCGCGCTCGGCGGCTCGAACGACATCGCGAACCTGTGGCCCGAGCGGGCTCCCGCGTACCGCCTGAAGGACCGGCTGGAGACGAGGCTTCGAGGCCTCGTGTGCTCGGGTGCAATCGAGCTCCACGCCGCCCAGGTCGCGCTGGCCGTGAACTGGACGACGCTCTACGTGCGCGTGTTCGGCATCCGGCCGAACCTGTGAACGACGCGGCCCACGCGCGCATCGTCTACGTCGGTCACGCGACCGTTCTCGTGGAGCTCGACGGCGTTCGCGTGCTGACCGACCCGGTGTTGCGGCGGCGTGTGCTGCACCTGCGCCGGCACACCCTTCCGCGCGCCGACGCGCTCTCCGGGCTCGACGCGGTGCTGATCTCCCACGCGCACTGGGACCACCTCGACGTGCCTTCGCTCGCCCGGCTCGGCGGCACGCCGCGCGCGATCGTGCCGCGCGGCGCGGCGCGCCTCCTGCGGCGAAGCCGATTCAGCGAGGTCGTCGAGCTCGATGTGGGCGAGAGCACGGAGGTGGGCGGGCTCACCGTGACGGCGACCCGTGCGGAGCACGACGCCGGCCGCGGGCCGCTCGGCGTCCGCGCGCCGGCGCTCGGTTACCGGCTGACGGGATCGAAGCGCGTGTACTTCGCCGGCGACACCGACCTGTTCGGAGAGATGGCGGAGCTGGCGCCGCTCGACCTCGCGTTGCTACCGGTCGCGGGTTGGGGGCCGCGGCTTCCGCCCGGCCATCTCGACGCGCGCCGGGCCGCCGAGGCGTTACGGTTGCTCGAGCCGCGGATCGCGGTGCCGATCCACTGGGGCACGTACTCGCTGATCACGAAGCGGCGCCCGAGCGAGGCGGCCGTGCGCGAGCCGGCGGAGGAGTTCCGGAGGCTCGCCGCCGAGCTCGCCCCGGAGGTGGACGTGCACGTGCTCGCCGAAGGCGAGTCGCTCGAGCTCCCCTGACGGGCTGACACGCGCCCGCCGCGTGCTCTAACGTTGCGTTCGGGCCGCCTCACCGGCAGGCCGCTCGCCATGGACACCACTTCCCCGCCATACGGCGAGCAGCCGCGCTGGACGCCCGAGCGTCCGTCGATTCACCCGCTGCGCCTGCTCGTCTCGTGGATCGTGTCCGCGGCCGCCCTGCTGATCGCCGCCACGATCGTCCCGCACGTCCATGTGAACGGCTTTCTCGGCGCGGTGGTGGCCGCGCTGCTGATCGCGATCCTGAACGCGGCCCTGCCGCCGCTCGTGGCGGCGATCCGGCTCCCGTTCGCGCTGGTCAGCGGCTTCGTGATCGTGCTCCTGCTCGACGCGGTCATGCTCTACATCGCCTCGGCGATTACTCCGAGCGCCATCCAGGTGGACTCGTTCTTCTGGGCGCTCGTCGCGGCGCTGATCACCTCGGCCGTCACGGTGACGCTCGACGTCGTCTTCGGAACGAACGACGACGACACGTACACCGTCCGCGTCGTGCAGCGCATCGCGCGCCGCTCGAAGGAGCAGGTCCGAACCGACGTCCCCGGGATCGTGTTCCTCGAGATCGACGGGCTGGCGCTCCCGGTGCTGCGCCGCGCGATGCGGGACGGCAACGCCCCGGTGATGGCCAGCTGGCTCGCCCGCGGCACGCACCGGCTCGAGGAGTGGGAGACGGACTTCTCGTCCCAGACGGGCGCGAGCCAGGCGGGAATCCTCCTCGGCTCGAACGACAACATCCCCGCGTTCCGCTGGGTCGAGAAGGAGACGGGGACGATGCTGGCGTGCTCGGCCCCGCCGGACTGCGCCGAGATCGAGCGGCGGCACGCGACCGGCATCGGCCTGCTCACGAACGGCGGCGCGAGCCGGGGCAACCTGCTGTCCGGTGAGGCCGACCACGTGATCCTCACCGTCAGCCGCATCGAGGAGGAGAAGGGGGCGAACCCGGGCTACCGCGCGTTCCTCTCGAACGGCTTCAACGTCACGCGTGTGCTCGTCCTGTTCTTCTGGGAGCTGATCCTCGAGTGGGTCGCGTCGCTGCGGGCGATCCGCCGCGACGTCCACCCGCGCGGGCACCGCGGCGGCATCTATCCGTTCCTGCGCGCGACCATGTGCGTCTTCGTGCGAGACCTGCTCGTGTACGGCGTGCTCTCGGACATGATGAAAGGCCGGCCGGTGGTGTACGCGACGTTCTCGAGCTACGACGAGGTCGCGCACCACTCGGGGCTCGAACGCGCCGACACGCTCGAGGCGCTCCGGAAGCTCGACGAGCAGTTCGGGCGCATCGAAGCGCGCCCGCCCATACGCAGCGCGGCCGTACGAGATCGTCGTGCTGTCGGATCACGGCCAGACGCAGGGGGCGACCTTCAAGCAGCGGAACGGCTACGGGCTGGCCGATCTCGTCGAGCGGTCGCTCACGGGCGGCAGCGTCACCGAGGTGGCAGACGGCGACGAGCAGTCGAAGATGGTGGGGCACGCGCTCGACGAGGCGACCGGCCACAAGTCGAAGCGGCCCAAGAACGACGTCTCCGACCGGCAGGTGGTCGTGCTCGGCTCGGGGAACCTCGGGCTCGTGTACCTGATGGAGGAGCAGCGCCGGCTGTCGCTCGAGGAGATGACCGAGCGCCATCCGAACCTGATTCCGGCGCTGCGCGAGCATCCGCACGTCGGCTTCCTGCTCGTGCGGTCGGACGAGGACGGCCCGGTCGTGCTCGGCCGTTCGGGCGTGCGCTACCTCGCCGACGACCGCGTGGAGGGGGACGACCCGCTCGAGCACTTCTCACCGAACGCCGCCGACCATCTCCGCCGGACCGACGGCTTCGAGCACGTCGCCGACATCATGGTCAACAGCTTCTACGACCCGCAGCTCGAGGAGGGCTGCGCGTTCGAGGAGCTGATCTCCTTCCACGGCGGCATGGGTGGGCCCCAGACCCGGCCGTTCATCCTCCATCCGATCAGCCTGCCGTCCCCGGCGGAGCCGATCGTCGGCGCCGCGGCGGTGCACGGCCTCCTCGCCGGCTGGCGCCGGTTCTTCCAGGACGAGGACGACGGCGCGGCGCGGGGCGACCGGGCAGGAGATCAACACCTGCTCGGTGAACCCAGATAGCGCTATCCGCGCGATCGACGACGCATACCGCGGCCGAGGCCGCCCGTGAGGTTCCTGCCCCCGTTCCGGGGCCGCGGCGGCTCGGAAGCGCCCGAGGGCGACGCATCTGCCGACGAGACCGAGAACGTCGAGCAGGTCGTCGTCCAGCTCGACGCCGAGCAGCTCCGGGCCTTGTCGACCGTCTTCTCGGCACCGCGCTGGCTGCGCGACCTCGGCATCGCCGCTTGGTTCCTCGTCGGCGTCGGCGTACTCCTCGTCGGGCTGACCTGGGTCTTCGGGATCACGTCGACGATCACCGTGCCGGTGGTGACGGCAGGCGTGATCGCGACGGTCGCGTCGCCGGGCGTCACCTTCTTCGAGCGGCATCGCATCCCGCGTGGGATCGGCGCGCTGATCGTGTTGCTCGGGCTCGTGGCGCTCGGTGCGCTCATCCTGCTGCTCGTGCTGGGCGGGATCGTTTCTCAAGGCGACCAGATCTCGAAGTTCACGAAGGAAGCGGCCGACACGATCCAGGGCTGGATGCAGGATGTCGGCGTCGACTCGTCGGCCGCCGGCAGCGCCAACGCGAGCGTCTCCGCGGCCGTTCCGGACGCGATCTCGACGCTCCTCAAGGGCGTCGCGTCCGGCATCCGGGGGATCGCCTCGCTCGCCTTCGAAGTCTCGATAACGCTGTTCGCGATCTTCTTCCTGCTCAAGGACGGGCCGGCTTTACGCGCCTGGGTCAACCGCCACATGGGCGTGCCGCACCCGGTCGCGGACACGATCACCGGCGGTGTCGTGTTCGCGATGCGCCGCTACTTCCTCGGCGTGACGATCGTCGCCGCGTTCAACGCCGTCGTAGTTGGGCTCGGCGCGCTCGTGCTGGGCGTTCCGCTCGCCGGGACGATCGCAGTGGTCACGTTCGTGCTCGCGTACATCCCGTTCATCGGCGCCGTGGTGGCGGGCGCGTTCGCGGTGCTGCTCGCGCTCGGCGCGAAGGGAACGGCGGTCGCGCTCGTCATGCTCGTGATCGTGATCCTGGCGAACGGGCTGCTGCAGAACGTGGTGCAGCCGATTGCGATGGGAGCGACGCTCCGGATGAACCCGCTGCTCATCCTTGTCGTCACGATCTCTGCCGGCGCATTCTTCGGCACCGTCGGCATGGTGATCGCAGCGCCGCTCACGTCGGCCGCGATCCACATCTCGGCCGACCTCGGCCGCGTGCGCTCGGTCGCCAGGCGCACGCAGAGCGCCGAACCGACGGTCGTCGCAGAGCAGCCGGCCTGACGCATCGCCTGCAGTAGCAACGCGTGCCCACGCGGCGTAGAGTCGTGGGCTCTAGCTGCGGCGAAGCGACGGAGTGGGGGCCGGAGATGCGGAACTGGTCACGCGACGGCGTGACCTTCGAGCAGAAGGCGACGGCGGGGGTGCTGGCGTTCGGCGCCCTCGTCGTCGCCGGCTGGCTGGCGGCCGACAGCCTGTCGTCGTCGAGCGCGCACTCTGGCACCACGGCCGGGCAGTCGACCGTCGTGACGGTGACGACCGTCCGCACCGTTCGTCAGCCCGGGGCGGCCGTCACCGAGGACGTGCCGGTCACGAATCGGGTGTTCGTGCGCTCGAAACCGAAGATCGTGACGACGACGGTCGTCCGCACGAGCACCGCCTTCGGGACGAGCACCGTCTATCGCAACCTGCCCGCGCCGGCGGCGGTGACGCGCGTCGTGACCGCTCCCCCGAAGACGGTCACGGTGCAGGTCACGACGACCCAGTGGCGCGTGATCACGCTCGCGCAGAAGGCGTCCACCGTGACGATCACCGTTCCGGCGCCCTGATTTCCCCGCTCAGAGCCTCGTCACGACCCCGTCACCAGATCGCGCCCGCAGACTCGGGTAACCGTTGCTACGGTCCCGGCGGGGATGAGGTGGTCGACGCTGGTCATCGTGGCGTCGTTTGTTCTGCTGGTTTCGCCTCGACCATCGGACGCGGCGCCCGGCATGTTCGTCGGTGTTTCCGACGACGCCTTCGAGTGGAACACCGGCGCGATGGTCTCGGCGGCCAACGACCTCGGTCTGCGTGCGATCCGCGTCGCGCTCACGTGGACGCCGGGTGAGCGCACGCTCACGCCGAGCGATGCCGCGTCGCTCGGCCGCGCGGTCGGCGGGGCGCCGAACCAGCGCATCGTGCTCGCGGCGCTGAACCAGGGCGATCCACCCCTCGATCCTGCGAGTCGCGACGCGTACTGCTCGTATCTCGCCGATGCGGTGACGCGCTTCCCGCGCATCAACGACGTCGTGATCTGGAACGAGCCGAACCTGAGCGGGTTCTGGCGCCCGCAGTTCGGGCCGTCCGGGCAGAGCGCACCCGAGCAGTACGAGGCGCTCGCCGCCGACTGCTACGACCTACTGCACGCGATGCGCTCGTCGATCGACGTGATCGGGCCGGCGACGTCGGTGTGGGGGAACGACAACCCAAACGCGTTCGACAACATCTCCCACTCACCGACGACGTTCATCCAGGGGATCGGCGCGGCCTATCGCGCGAGCGGCCGCACGAGGCCGCTCTTCGACACGATCGGCCACCATCCGTATCCGACGAGCTCGAGCGAGCGGCCGTGGTCTGTGCACTCCGATCCGGCGATCATCTCGCTCGGAGACCTCGGGCGGCTGCTGTCGGTGCTGAGCGACGCGTTCTCGGGCACCGGGCAGAGGCTTCCCGACCAGGGTGTGCCGATCTGGTACCTCGAGACCGGCTATCAGACCACGATCCCGGCGTCGAAGTCGCAGCTCTACTTCGGCGTCGAGACCTGGCCCGGCGCCCTGCCCGACGTCGTCTCGCCGGAGCCGCCGCGGGCGCATCCGCCGGACTCGAGCCAGGCGCCCGATCAGGCGACGCAGCTCGCAGACGAGCTGCTGCTGACCTATTGCCAGCCGTACGTCGCCGCCGACTTCAACTTCATGCTCGAGGACGAGCCGTCACTCGGCGGCTGGCAGTCCGGCCTCCTGTGGGCGGACGGGACGCAGAAGGGCTCCTACCAACCGTTCAAGGCCGCGGTCGCAGCGGTGAACTCCGGCTCGGTCGACTGCAGCCAGGTGGCAGGAGCGCCGTTCGTGACGGCGGCGGCCTCCGCCGCAGCCAGCCCGACGCTCGGGTCGCACCCGTCGACGAAGCCTGCGCCGCCGAAGCGGAGCCTGACCAAGGTCACCTACACCGGTGCACGACGTGCGCCGTTCGGGTTCCTCCACCTCCGTGCCAGGCTCACGCGCGGTGCGACGTCGCGCGGCGTGCCGCTGAAGGGCCGCCAGCTGCTCTTCGTCGTGGGCAAGACCGCGTACGTCGTCAAGACGAACAAGGCGGGGATCGCGCAGGTCGCGCCGGAGCCACCGCTGCCGCGCGGCATGCACAAGATCGCCGTTCGCTTCCAGGGCGACGAGCTCGACATGGGCTCCGGCCTGCGTGTCAACGCCCGCATCGTCAATTCGCGCGGCCACGTCCGCTCGAAGGGGGTTCTGAAGCTGTCGGCGCATCGGTCACTGCGGCTCGACGCGTCCTCCGACGGCAAGCTTGCGCACGGCAGCGTGACCCTGCGCGGCTCGACCGCCCGACGGGCCGTGACGGTCAACGAGCTCGGCGTGAGCTCGAACGACGCGGAGGCGTGGCTGCGGGGCGGCGACGGGCACGGGCATCGCTACCTCGTCCACCTCGAGCGCGTCGCGCACGGGCAGCAGGTGCGGATCGAGATCGTCGGCGGCGTGAGCCTCGCGGTCACGGTCCCGGCGAAGCAGCTCAGCTTCGCGCGCAGCTAGAGGCTTGATGTGGAATTGGATGCCTGTGGGGATGGCTGAGACCGAGCAGCTTGGACGGGGCGGGCGTAGCGCGTAGCGGTGGCTACGGGCAAGCACGACCCGGCCGAGATGCGACGCGTCTGAGCCACCAGCCACAGGCGTTCGGCATTTCACATCAAGCCTCTCGCTCGACGCCTGATCGGGCGGCGTCGATCGGGGCCTCGCACATCTCCATGCAAGGTTTCGCCCGCGGTGGCGTCTCAGGGAGGCCACGTTCCCGCCCAGGAGGCTTCCCATGAAGAGATGTGTGCTTGCGATTCTCGTCGTCCTCGCTCTCGCCGCTCCAGCCGGCGCGCTCGCGAGCGGGGTAGTGCTCAAGGTGCAGCCGGCGCGGCACCTGATCGCGGTCGCCCGCACCCCAACCAGCGTGAAGCTCGTGCACACCGCCGCCGCTCCGCGCCTGCACGTCGGACAGCGGGTCGAACTGCACGCCAGGATGCTTCGGAACGGCACCCTCGTCGCGTCGAAGGTGGCGAGATCGCGGCCGTGCCCGGTCGGTGAGGTTCCGCGGTCTGCTGTTGTCGGTCGCGCCGGCCGGCCGCGCGATCGTCTCCGCGGGCGGCGCCGCGATCGTGCTGAGAGGGTCACTCGCCGACCACGGTGGCGCCGGGGTCGATCGTCGACGTCACCGCGACCGTCGGCGACGACGACGACCTGGCCGAAACGGAGATCACGGTCTTCTCGCCGACCTCGCCGGGAGGCACGATCGAGGGCCGGCTGTCGATCGGCGCCGGCACGATCGCGGTGACCTCGGAGCGGATGTCGCTCGTGATCCTGGTGCCGACCGGCTTCGACCTGGCCGGGTTCGTGCAGGGCGAGGAGGTGATCGCCACCTTCGCGCAGCTCACGAACGGGTCGCTGTCGCTCGTCAAGCTCTCCAGCGACGAGGACGACGAGGACGCGGGCGATCACGACCGCCACGGCGACGACCACGGCGGCGACGATCAAGGCGGCCACCACGGCGGCGGTGACGACGGCGGCCACGGTCATGGCGGCGGCCGCTGAGCAATCCGTCCGACCCTGCCCGGCGATAGAACCGACGTGAGCCCCTTCCTGCTCCGCCGCCTCTCCGATCAGAGCCTGGGCCGCCGCCTCGCCGCCGGCGAGGCGGCGGCCTTCGACGAGCTCTACCGGCGCTATGCACACCGGCTCGCCGCGTACGGCGGGTACCTCCTGGGCGACCAAGCGTCCGGCGAGGACGTCGCACAGGTGACGCTCGTCAAGGCTTACGGGGCGCTGCGTGACGGCCGCAATCCCGAGCACGTGCGCCCGTGGCTCTACCGCATCGCGCACAACGCCTCGCTCGACATCCTCGGCCGGCGGCGCGAGCTCCCCTCGTCGGGACCTGCCGGAGCGCGCCGCCCCGGCGCACGGACCGTCGCCAGGTGCTCTCGTCGAAGCCGTGGCGGCGCTTCCCGAGACGCAGCGGAAGGTGTACGTGCTTCGCGAGCTGCACGGCCTGCGCATCGACGAGACCGCGCGCGAGCTCGCACTGTCGCGCGCACAGGTCGAGCAGGCGCTGTTCGCGGCTCGCAACCGCATGGCCGAGCACCTCGTCTTCGGCGAGCGGTTGAACTGCGTGGCCGTTCGGCGTCTCGCCGCCGGCCCGCTCGACGCGGACGAGCGTCGTGCGCTCCGCACGCACCTGCGCTCGTGTCTCGACTGCCGGCGGTCGCTCGGCGCGACGGGCCGGGCGTCCGGCGCGTTCCCGGTCGACGCGCTCGGGTGGCTGCGGGCGCTTCCCGGCCTCCTCGCAGGTGGAGGCGCCCCGGCCGCGGTCAAGGTCGGCGCGGTGGTGGCGACGGCGACGCTCGCAGCCGGGACGCCGATCGGTTACGAGATCGCGAGGGAGCAGAACCCACCGCGGGCCGCTGCTCCCGCCGTCGCGGAGCTCCGGTCGCAGCCGGCGCCCCATCGCGTCGCTGCGCCACGCCGAGTGGCGGACCAGCCGCATGCCGAGCCCGTCGTGCTGACGGTCGAACGCGGCGCGGTGCCGCACGTCGAGCAGAGGCACGAGCGCCACCACGCGTCGGCGTCACAAGAGCGAGGCTCGGCTCCCACACACGAGAGCGCGAGCCGCGGGCCGGGGTCGCGGCGCGCGCAGGACTCGCACGAGCAGGAGGCGATCGCCTCACAGGACGGCGGCGGTGACTCACGGCACGTGCCCGACGACGTGCCGGCGACCCCCACGAGCGCACCGCCGCCGGTCACCGTGACGGCGCTCCAACCGGCGCCATCGCCGCCGCCGGTGTCGACTTCCGGTCACGACGGCGGCGCAGTGACCACCACCGTCTCGGCCCCGGGCGACGGCACCTCGGGCGGCGGCACGGGCACGTCAGGGAGCGACGGCTCGGGTGGAAGCGACCACGGCGGCGGCTCGAGCGATGCGTCGACCCTCGGGGGAGACTCGGGCGGAGGCGGCCACGACGGCGGCACGGACGCGCCGCACGGGTAGGTTCGCGGAACGGTGGAGCCGGCGAACTCGCTGCGTCGTTGGCAGCCGGGATAATTGGCGACGCCGATCAGCGCCCCGTCGCTGAGCCTGACATCGCCGGTGTCCAGCCAACGCGCGAGCCGCTGCTGCACGATCGAGATCAGCCCGACGAGCTGGCGGAGCCGCCGGTTGTACTGGGACTGGTCGGGCAGATGCGGAAACCAGCCCGGCAACACCCGTCCGATCAGGCCGAGGAACTGCCGATCAGAGCTGGATCCCGATCGCCGCCTGGGCGACCGCGAGTGCGACCAGCTCGGCGTCGCTGACCAGCGGCCGCCGGCCGCCGCGCGCCAGGGACCGGGTACTCGTCCGCGAACACGATAGGCTGCGACAACAAGGGCTTCCAGATCCGTCATACTCGAGCTCCTATCTCGAGGGGACAAAGGGTCTGGAAGCCCTTCTTACGTGAGCAAACGTCGGGGTCCCTATCGGAACCCGCCGTATTCACATCACGACGAGGACATCTAGCTGCGCACCCGTTCGGTGTCTGGCAACAGCGCTGCAATCCGTTTCGGTACCGGCCGCCGAACCGATCGACGCATGAGTAGGCTCGCGGGACGGTGACCGCGAGCATCGTCCTGCCCGTCGCTGCGACAGTCACGCTGGCGTTCTGGTTCGTGGGCGTCGCCGGCCTCGTCGACTTTACGACGACGATCAACTGGACGCTCTTCGTGGCCGGGCTCGTGCTGGCCGCGGCCGCGCCGGTCGTCAGGCCCCGTTCTTCCGGGCCTGCAGCAGCTCGGCCATGATCTCCAGCGCGATCTCGGCCGGCGTCTCGCCCCCGAGATCGAGCCCGATCGGGCCGCGAACCGAGTCGGCGACCTCGCCGAGGTGCTCGCGCCGCTTCTCCTGCGCGCGACGGGAGCCGAGCCCGCCGACGTAGAACGCGCCGCCCTCGACGCCGCGGCGCAGCGCCGGCAGGTCGAGGCGCTCCTCGTGGACGAGCGAGACGAGCGCCGTGTCCTCGTCGACGTCGATCTTGTCCGGCCACTCGACGATCAGCTCGTCGGCACTCGGAACGCGCTCACGCGTCGCGAGCCCTGCGCGCGGATCGACGACGACCGTGTGCCAGGCGAGCGGGCGGGCGAGGGCACAGAGCGCTTCGGCGATGTCGCCGGCGCCCACCGCGACGAGCCGTGGCGGAGGTGTGACGGATTCGACGAACACGCTGCGGCCTTCCTCCTCGCGGAGGTGGGTCGACGAGCGCGACTCGTCGTGCCACCGGTCGCCGACGCCGTCGCCCTTGACGACCACGTAGCTCGTGCCGCGCTCGATCGGCGGCGCAGCGGAGAAACGCTCGACGAAGACGTCGATCTCCCCGCCGCAGGGCAGCCCGACCGTCCACGCCTCGTCGTCGGCGATTCCGTACGAGATCACGTACGGTGCCGCGCCGTTCAACACCGGCAGCGCGCGCTCGGCGACGTCCGCCTCGACGCAGCCGCCGGAGACCGAGCCGAACAGCTTGCCGGAGCCGGTGATCGCAAGCTTCGACCCGAGGGGGCGCGGCGCGCTCCGGCGCGTGCCGATGACGGTCGCGAGCGCGACGTCCTCACCCTGGTCGCGCCACTGCTCGGCGTGCGACAGCACCTCGTCCATCGAGCGTTCATGCTAGACGCGAGGCCGATGGATGCGATCGACAATCTGCTGAGGCGCGTCGACGCGGGCGAGCTCGGGGACCCCTTGCCGGTGCTGGCCTACGTCGCCGGCCGCGACGTTCGGCTCGACGAGGACGAGCTGAACGGGGCCCGGCGGCGCGCGCTGCTGCTCCTTGCGGCCGGCGGCGACCCGCATCGCGAGCTGGGAATCGACGACCGGGCGGTGAAAGCGCTCGCGACCGAGCTGTTCGGCGACGAGCGGCGTGCCGAGCTCGGGCGGTCGATCGACGCGCTCGTGCTGCGCGTACGCGACCTGCCGCGGGCGCGCGACGCCGCGCTCTTTCTCGCCGGGGACGTCGACCTGGCGTGGCGGCTGTTCGCGCTCGGCCTGCTCGTCGAGGAGGCCGAGGGTTGACGCCCGCTGTTGCAACCGCCGAGCGGTCGGGCATCGAGTTCCGGCTCCACGAGTACGAAGGTGTCGAGGTGGGTGACGGCGACTATGCGGCGTCGGTGGCGCGAGCACTGCGAGTGCCGGCAGGGCAGCTCTTCAAGACGCTCGTGGTGGACGCCGACGGCGCACTGTGCGCGTACGTGGTTCCCGGCGATCGACAGCTCGATCTCCGCGCGGTGGGGAAGCGCGCCGTGCTCGCCGATCGGGCGGTCGCCGAGCGCGCGACCGGATACGTCGTCGGCGGCATCAGCCCGCTCGGCCAGCGGCGCCGACTGCCGACGACCGTCGACGAGGCGGCGTTCGCGTGGCCGACGATCTTCGTCAGCGCGGGCCGGCGCGGCCTGCAGCTCGAGCTCAGGCCGGACGATCTCGTGCGGCTGACCGGCGCCCGTGTGGCCGCGGTGTCGAGGGCTGGTTAAGTCCCCCACCAGACGCTCGCGGCGATCACGACGTAGAAGCCGACCAGCACGACGCCCTCCTGCCACGTCGACTGGCCGTCGTTCACGACGAGCGCGCCGAGCACCGCGCTGATGAGCAGCACGACCGCGAGGAGCAGAGGGAAGACGAGCGTGAGGTGCGTCGACATCAGGAGCGAGAGGAAGACGAGTGCCGGCGTCAATGCGAGCGCGACCTGCAGTGACGAGTTGATGATCACCGAGATCGCGAAGTCGGGCTTGTTGCGCGCGGCGAGCTGCACGCCGACGACGTTCTCGACGGCGTTGCCGGCGATCGCGACGATCACGAGACCGGCGAAGGCCTGGCTCATGTGCAGGGTGTCGATCGCGGGAGTGAGGGCGTCGACGAACCAGGCCGAGGTGAATGCGGCGGCGGTGCCGCTGACGGCGAGCACGGTCGCCGTCAGGCCCGTCGACCAGCGGACCGGCTCGTGCTCCTCGTCGCCGGTCGGCTTCAGGAAGGCCGGCAGGGTGACGACGAAGACCACGAGCAGGACGCCGGCGCAGATGAGCGACAGCGTTTGCTCGTGGGGGCGGGCCGCGGTCTGGAGCGCGCTCGTCAGCGACGGGATCGCCATCGTCGCGGCCGCGAGCAGCGCGAGGATCGACACGGTGCGCGCCCGCGACGAGCTGAACTGCTGAGTGCCGTTGCGAAGACCGCCCACGATGAATGCGATGCCCAGCACGAGCACGCTGTTCGCGAGGATCGAGCCGACGAGTGCCGCTTGCACGACCTCGACCAGACCGTCGCGGAGCGCGAACAGCGAGATGAACAGCTCGGGGAGGTTGCCGAGCGCCGACTGCACCACGCCGGCCCCGCCCGAGCCGATGCGCGCACCGAGCTGCTCGGTTGCATGCCCGACCTGCCGTGCCAGCGCGGCCAGCGCGATCGCGCTCACCGCGAACGTCAGCACCGCGCCGAGCCCGCCGTAGTGGCAGATCGCGGCGATCGCCACGAGGACGGCCGTGATCGCCGCCTCGATGGCCTCCCGACGGTTCATGGCCGCGGGGATAGTAATCGGGCGAACGGGGTACCACGAACGAGGGCGTAGTCGCCCGATGGGTCAGTCGATACCTCCGCCAGCATGCGCAGTCTTCTACTGCTCTCGGTCATCGTGGTCGCGCTTGCGGCCGGCGCCGCCGCGAACGCGTCGCAGCTCGTCGACCGCAACGCGCACAACGTCTCGCTCGAGGTGAACGCCAAGGGCGAGGCGCTGCTCACGTACAACGACGGCGGTCGCGTCAGGCACGTGCTCGCGTGGGGCGCGGTCAACGCGATCGCGCCGACATCGTCGCGCAAGCAGGTCGCGTTCGACCTCGACTACGCGGGCGGCTGGGGGAAGTATCACCGCGACTACTGGAAGACCTTCAACGGATCGTGCGGCGCATACGACGGGCCGCCGCTCTCGTGGAAGGTGGTTGCCTGCAAGGCGCCCGACGGCTCGTACTGGGCGCTGCAGGCGTGGCAGCGCGGCCTGCCGAACTACGGCGTCGCGCCGGGCGGGAGCCAGGGCGCATGGGAGCTCAGGTTGTCGCACTGGACCGGCGCGCTGCCCGTGCTCGAGATCGACATGGACTGGTCGTGGCATCGCTTCGACCACTTGTTCGGACGGCTCACGTACGGCGGCACCGGCGTGTACGGGTTCCGCTCGACCTCGAGCGGCGCACCCCTCGACACGTTCGGCCGGAACATCTACGTCGACACGCTCGACTCGCGCTACGGCGCGGGCTGGCACCGCGAGAACAGCTTCCTCACGCACACCGGCACCGGGGCGTTCTGTTACAGCTTCAACCCGCACGGCTCGCATCCCGCGGGCACCGGCGCCCGCTACCGCGCCACGGTCGAGGGCCCGGGGGTGACGCCCGACGTGATGTGGCAGGGCACCTCACCCGGCCCGTACAGCCGCTCGGCGGACGCCGCCGCGAACCAGGCGATCGCGGGCCTCGGCGACCGGCAGTGCCACCCGAACTGACCGGCTGACCAGATCCCCGGTTCGGGGGATGAGGTTGCGCGCCGAGAGGCGGAAACTCCGACAGTCCTCTTTGTGCGGCGAAGGAGAACGACGATGGTCCACTGGAATCGGCGACTGGCGCTTCTGACCGCGCTCGTGCTCGCGTCCGGACTGCTGGCGGCGGTCGGTGCGGGAATCCACTGGGCGATGGCGCTGTTCATCGGCTAGGCGACGACGCGGTGTGAAGTGACGGCCGTGTCCGAACCCACGCACGACAGCGCGGGCACGCACGGGCGCGAGAAGCCGGCGGCACCTGTTGCCCGCCGGCTTCTCTTCTATGTCGGCCTCGTCAGCGCCGGCGGTGCCATGCTCGTCGCCCTCGGCGCGGTCACGATCGCCCGTGCGGGGCTGACCGCAGCGGGGTGGGCGAGCCTGGGGGCGCTGCTGATCGCAGCCGTGTTCGTGGAGGCGTTCCCGGTTCCGATCAAGGGCGTGCGCGCCGGAGGGATCTCACTCGCGGCGGTGTTCATCGTGGCGACCGGCTGCCTCTACGGCTGGGGCGCCGCGGCCGTGCTCGGGGCGATCACCCGCGGCGCGGTCGAGCTCGCCCAGCGCCGACCGTGGATGAAAGTCTCGTACAACACGGCCGTCTACGCGATCTCGGGAGCGGGTGCCGGGGTGATCGCGTCGTACGGAACCACGCACACCGAGCACGTCGCCTGGTTCGCCTCGCAGGTGATCGCGGCAGCCGCGACCTTCTACGTGCTCAACGTCGTGCTCGTCGGGCTCGTGGTCAGCATCTCGACGGGCAAGAACCTCGGCGCGGTGGTCGCGCAGACGGTCGAGTCGACGGTCGTCGCGTTCGCCACGATGGCGTCCGTCGCGATCATGCTCTGCGTCCTCTGGGAACGCTCGCCGCTGCTCGCGGCGACGCTCGTCGGCCCGTTCCTCGCGATCGCGCTCTACCAGCGGTCGGTGCTGCGCGAGCTCGAGGCGATCGAGCTCGCGCTGACCGACCCGATCAGCGGGCTCGGGAATCACCGCCACTTTCAGCAGGAGCTCGAGCGGCTGCTCGACGAGGTCGACGAGACGGGCACGCCGTTGACCTTGTGCCTGCTCGATGTCGACGAGTTCAAGTGGATCAACGACTCCCACGGTCATCCCGTCGGCGACAGGATCCTCGCTCTGGTCGGCGCGAACCTGCGCGACGCCGGCCAGGCGTTTCGTCTCGGCGGCGACGAATTCGCCGTCTTCTTCCCGACCGCGACCGAGGACGAGGCCGTCGAGACCGCGTCGAAGGCGGTCGATCGAATTTCCCGCGCGCGCGCGGAAGGCGACTTCGCGATCGCCGTCTCTGCAGGGCTCGCGACCTATCCGTCGCCCGGCCTCGAGCGCGCGGATCTCGTGCGCGCCGCCGACTGCGCGCTCTACCTCGCGAAGGCCGAGGGCCGGGCAGCCGTCCGTGTCTTCCGCCCCGGGGTCGTCGACCTGTCCGCCCGGCGGGGCTCCGAGGAGTCAGACCGCCGTGCGCGCCTGCGCGCGGCAGCGTCGCTCGCCGGCGCGATCGACGTGCGCGATGCGTACACCGGCAGCCATTCGCAGGCGGTGGGCGAGCTCGCAGCCAGGATCGGCGAGCAGCTCGGGCTGCCCGCCGAGGAAGTGGAGCTCCTGCGCATCGCGGGGCTGCTTCACGACCTCGGCAAGGTCGCCGTGCCGGAGCACATCCTCAGCAAGCCGGGGCCCCTCACCGAGCCCGAGCACCAGGCGATCGCCATGCACCCGCTGGTCGGCTACCGCATGCTCACGTCGCTGCGCATCGAACCGGTCGCGACGTGGGTGCTGCACCACCACGAACGCTGGGACGGGCGCGGATATCCCGACGGGCTCGCGGGCGAGGAGATCCCGATCGGCTCGCGTGTCCTGCTCGTCGCGGACGCGTACGAGGCGATGACGACCGACCGCCTGTATCGCACGACGAGGTCGAGCTCGGATGCGCTCGAAGAGATCGCCCACTGCGCCGGAAGTCAGTTCGACCCGCGGGTCGTCGACGCGCTGCTCGCTCTCGTCGAGTCGGGCGCAGTCACCCCGTCAGGCGTCATGCTCGCGTCGTAGCGCGTCGGAGATGCACGAGTAACTAGGCTCGCCGTCGTGGACGAGGAGCGCGGGTCCGAGCAGCGAGCCCTGTTCCGGCGCTGGCCCGCCGGCGTCTCGGTGGTCGTGGCCGAGGTCGACGGGCGCCGCGCGGGTCTCACCGTCTCGTCGCTCGTGTCGCTGTCGCTCGAGCCGAGGCTCATCGGCATCTCGATCGCGATCGACGCGTCGCTGCACGAGCCGCTGCGCGGCGCGTCGGAGTGGGCCGTCTCCATCCTCGGCGGCGATCAGGCTCATTTGGCGCAGCACTTCGCGCGCAGCGTCCCGCCGATCGCGCTCTGGGAGGGGATCCAGGTGCGCGAGGACGACCCGCGCCTGCTCGCCGACGCGGTCGGGTGGATCGTCGCTCGCCCGGTCGACAGCTTCGTCACCGGCGACCACAGCTTCTTCGTGGGGGAGATCGTCCGTCTCGAGGAGGGCCGGGCGCCCGACTCGCTCGTCTACCTGCACCACGGCTACCGCGCGCTGTGACCGACGCGGTCGTCTTCGACCTCGACGGTGTGATCGTCGACTCCGAGCAGGTGTGGGACGAGGTGCGGGCCGGGCTCGTCCGCGAGTCCGGCCGGCCGTTCCCCGAGCGCGCGACCCGCGACATGTTGGGGATGAGCTCGCCCGAGTGGTCGCGCTACCTGACCGACACGCTCGGCGTCCCGGGGACGCCGGAACAGGTCAACGCCGAAGTGGTGCGGCGACTGCTCGAGCGCTACGCCGACCGGCCGCCGCTGATTCCCGGTGCGGTCGACGCCGTGCGGAGGATCGGCGCGCGCTGGCCTCTCGCGATCGCGTCGTCGTCGAATCCCGAGGTGATCGAGGTCGTGTTGCGCGCGGCCGGCATCGAGCAGCTCGTGCAGGCCGCCGTGTCGTCCGAGCAGGTCGGGCGAGGGAAGCCGGCGCCGGACGTCTACCTCGAGGCGGTCCGCAGGCTCGGTGTCGAAGGTGCGAATGCGGCGGCGGTCGAGGACTCGCACAACGGCATCCGCTCGGCGAAGGCGGCGGGGCTGCGCGTCGTCGCGATCCCGAACCGGCAGTTCCCGCCGGACGCGGAGTCGCTTGCGCTCGCCGATGTGGTCGTCGCGTCGATCGACGAGCTGACCGTCGAGGTCGTCGCGGGCTAGAGGTCGAGCGACTCCCCGTCGCCGGGGACGAGGACGCCGTCGATCGCCCGGTAGACGTCGCGCCGTTCGAGGCAGTGGTTGATCGCCTCGAGGTGGACGACCACGACGGTCGCGTCGGTCGCCTCGCGAACGGCGCGAACGTCGTCGGCCGTCATCACGATCGGATCGCCTTCGAGGAAGCGTGCGCCGCCGCCGTTGACGACGATCGCGCGCGGCCGGTGGCGCTCGAGCGCTTCGCGCACCTCGTTGCACCAGATCGTGTCGCCCGCGACGTAGACGCCGTCGAGGACGAAGCCGGACACCGGGCCGAGCGCCTCCCCGAGCGCACCGGTCCCGTGCCGACCTCCGGTGACCGCGACGTCGAGACCGAGCCATCCCCCCGGGGCGTCGGTGGCCGACTGGAAGCCTTGCCCGCGGAGCGCGTCGAGGCTCGCCGGCTGCGTCAGGATCGGGATCCCCGGGTCGAGCAGCGAGGCGGCGCGGTCGTCGAAGTGGTCCTTGTGCAGGTGCGTGACGATCACGCCGTCGATGCCCTCGAGGACGCGCTCCGCGGGAACCGGGAGCGGGACGAGCGGGTTTCGCACCTGGTTCGGAGTGTCCTCGATCGGCGGCCGCGCTTCCGCGTCGTCGAGCATCGGGTCGACGAGGATCCGCTTCCCCGACGCCTCGAGCAACAGCGTCGCGTTGCGGACCAGGGTGAGCTTCACACGCGTCCCAGCAGCACGCAGCCGTTGTGCCCGCCCAGCCCCATCGCGTTCGAGAGCGCGACGTCCACCTGTGTCTTCCGCGCCTCGTTGGGCACGTAGTCGAGGTCGCACTCGGGGTCGGGCTCGTTGTAGTTGATCGTCGGCGGGAGCACCCCGTCGCGCAGCGCGAGCGCGGAGAGGATCGCCTCGATCGCCCCGGCGGCACCGAACGTGTGGCCCATCATCGACTTCGTCGACGAGACGGCGAGCCGGTAGGCGTGGTCGCCGAAGACCTGCTTGATCGCGCGGGTCTCTGCGGCGTCGCCCTGCGGCGTCGAGGTGCCGTGGGCGTTGATGTAGCCGACGCGCTCGGGCTCGACGCCCGCGCGCTCGAGGGCAGCCTTCATCATCGCCGCGACACCGGTCGCCTCCGGCTCGGGCTGGGCCATGTGGTGCGCGTCGTTCGAAGCCCCGTAGCCGAGCACCTCGGCGTAGATCGACGCGCCGCGCCGCTCGGCCTCCTCGAGCGGCTCCAGCAGCAGGGCGCCGGCACCCTCGGCCATCACGAATCCGGCCCGCGTCGCGTCGAACGGTCGCGAGGCGCGCGGCGGATGCTCGTCCTCGGCGGCGAGGCCGCGCATCGCGGTGAACCCGGCGAGAATCAGCGGGATCATGCACGACTCGGTGCCGCCCGCCAGGACGGCGTCCGCGGCGCCGCGGCGGATCATCTCGGCCGCCTCGCCGACGGCGTGCGAGCCGGTCGCGCAGGCCGACACGACCGCGTAGTTCGGACCCTTCAGCCCCAGCGAGATCGCGAGCTGGCCCGAGACGGAGTCGACGAGGACGTTCGGCAGGAAGGTCGGCGACACGCGGTCCGGGCCGCGCTCGCGCAGCGTCTCCGCCTGCTCGAGAATCCCGGTCACGCCTCCGATCGCCGAGCCGAAGACGATCCCGACGCGTCCCGGATCGAAGCCGTTGAGCCCGGCATCCGTGAGCGCCTCCCGGCCGGCGGCGACGCCGAACAGCACGTTCCGCTCGAGCTTGCGTGCGTCCTTCGGCGACACCACCTGGGTCGCATCGAACCCCTTGACCTCGGCGGCGATGCGCACCGGCAGCCCGTCCGTGTCGAACGCCCGGATCCAGTCGATGCCGCTCTCGCCGGCCTGTGCGGCCCTCCACGTGCTCGGCGCGTCGAGGCCGAGCGGCGAGACGCAGCCGACTCCGGTGACGGCGACGCGGGTCATCGCCGAAACCCTACGCTTCGGCCCGATGCCGGCTGCCAGCATCCCGTTCCCGCCGATGGAGGCGCAGCTCGTGCGCGAGCTCCCGATCGGCGACGGGTGGCAGTACGAGCCGAAGTGGGACGGCTTCCGCGGGGTGCTCGAGAACGTGGACGGGGGGCTCAGGCTGTGGTCACGCAACGAGCGTCCGCTGCTCCGCTACTTCCCGGAGCTGCGGGCGCTCGGCGAGCTGCTCGCTCCCGGTTCGGCCCTCGACGGCGAGATCGTGATCGCGCGGGACGGCGCGCTCGACTTCGACGCGATGCAGATGCGGTTGCATCCGGCGGAGTCGCGGGTCCGGAAGCTGTCGGCCGAGATTCCCGCCGAGTTCGTCGCGTTCGACGTGCTGCTGTGGGACGGCGAGGACGTCTGGCGTCGGCCGCTCGCCGATCGTCGTGGCCGGGTGGAGGGACTCGAGGGCTTCCGCCGCTCGCCCGCGACGCGCGCGGTCGAGGACGCCCGTACGTGGCTCGAGCGGTTCGAGGCCCTCGGGCTGGACGGCGTGGTCGCGAAGCGGCTCGACTCGCCGTATCTGCCCGGCTCGCGCGAGGGGATGGTCAAGGTGAAGGAGCACAAGTCGGCCGACTGCGTGGTCGTCGGGCTGCGCTGGAAGGCCGACCGGCGCGAGATCGCGACGCTGCTGCTCGGCCTCTACGGCGACGACGGCGAGATCGACTACGTCGGCTCGTGCGCGGTCGCGGCGAAGACGCGCGACGAGGTCGCGAAGCGCGTGTTGCCGCTCCTCGTCGACGCACCCGACCGGCGCTTCTCGGAGCCGAACCGGTGGGGCACGGGGGAGCTCGAGGAGGCTGCGGTCCGTCCCGAGCTGGTCGTCGAGGTGCGCTACGACAAGGTGCAGGGACACCGCTTCCGCCACGGCTCGAAGCTCCTCCGCTGGCGGGACGACAAGAGCCCGGGCGACTGCACCTGGCGCGAGCTTCGCCCGCCACGCGACCCGGACGCGCCGGGAATCGACACGCTGCTCGCATGAGGCTTCCGTAACTCTTCCCGGGGAAGGGTGATGGAACCGCTACCGATCGTCCCCAGGGGGCTCCAGGCCGAGGCGCTCGAAACGGGGGCGGAGCGAGGGCGGATTGCGCCACATCCCGCGCATCGGGTCGCCGACCGCAGCGATCCGCTCGGCCATCGTCTCGACCGTGAACGCCTCGGGCTCGACCGCCGCGACCTCCTCCCACCGAAGCGGCGCGGAGACGCGCGCGTCGGGAGTGGGGCGCACCGAGTACGCGGAGGCGATCGTGCGGTCGCGTGCGTTCTGCCCGAAGTCGACGAAGACGCCGATGCGATCGGCGACGCGCCAGGTCGTCGTCGCGACGCGCTTATCGCCCACACGGCGCTCGACCTCCTCGGCAATCGCCTTCGCGAGCCGCCGCACGTGCGGGAACTCGAGCTCCGCGCGGATCGGAGCGAGGATGTGGAGCCCCGTCGCTCCCGAGGTCTTCGGATACGACCGCAATCCGAGCTCGTCGAGCACCTCCCGGACGACGAGGGCGATCTCCCGCACGAACGGCCACTGCCCGTCACTCGACGGGTCGAGGTCGATCAGCAGGTAGTCGGGGCGCTCGATCTCCGGCACGCGCGAGTGCCAGGTGTGGAGCTCGATGCAGCCCAGGTTGGCGACCCAGGCGAGCGCCGCCGCGTTGTCGACGATCGCGAACACGGTCGAGTGGCCGCTCGGGAACTGCACGAACACATCGTCGACGTAGTCCGGGTGGTTCGCCGGCACCCGCTTCTGGTGGAAGAAATCTTCCTCGACGCCGTTCGGGAACCGCTTCATGTGGAACGGCCGGCGCCGCAGGTGCGGCAGTGCGCAATCGGCGACCGCGAGGTAGTAGGAGACGAGGTCGCCTTTCGTCAGCCCGCGGGCGGGGAAGAACGGCTTGTCCGGGTTCGAGACCGGAACCTCGCGACGTCCGACGCGCACCGAGGGAGTATCGTGAAGAGATGCTGGAACGCGGCCCGCTCACCGACGTCACGCTTGAACCGCTCGACGACTACCTCGTCGTCGAGCCGCTCGAGGACACCGAGACCGCGAGCGGGCTGATCGTGCCGGTGAACGAGGCAGCGCAGATCCGCACCGGGATCGTCGCCGCCGTCGGCCCCGACGTCTCGGCGATCGAGCCGGGCGACAAGGTGCTGTATCCGCGCGACGCCGGATACGAGGTTCGCCTCGCGCGCTCGTCGCACCGGGTCCGCGTGCTGAAGCGCGAGGACGTCGTCGCGCGCGTGCACGACTGATCGAGCCCCACCAAGAGCGCGGGCCCGCGCCGGGCGGGCCCACGTGAGCGGAGAGGGAGGGATTTGAACCCTCGACGCACCTTTCGACACGTACGCGATTTCCAGTCGCGCTCCTTAGACCGCTCGGACACCTCTCCGAGCGCGGGCAGCGTACCCCAGGCGTCAGCCCTCGACGGGCCTCAGCACTGCGGCCCGCGTTTGTGCAGCGCCGTCCCCGCCGGCGTGAGCACATACCAGATGCCGTAGCAACCCTGGCCGTTGACGTCGCCGGGCGCGGCGTCGCTCGAGTAGCGATAGAGCGGATGGTGGTTGTACGACACCTGCCGGCTTCCTCCGAGTGTCCGAACATCGCAGCCTCCGTGTCGAGACTCGTGCTCGATTGTCCAACTCTCGCGCGAGTGGCAAGCCTCAGGTGGTGCGCCGCCGCAGCGTGAGCGCGCCGAGCCCGAGCGCGCCGAGCGTGCAGCCGATCACGACGAGCGCGTCGACGGCGACTCGCCCGCCGAGCGGCATGGCCGACGTCGCGTGCGCGAGCGCGTCGTAGGCGTACGTCAGCGGCAGCGCCCAGGAGATCGCATACAGCAGCGAGGCCATGTCGGCCCGGTCGACGAAGAGCCCGCACAGCAGGAGCTGCGGGAAGATCAGCGCCGGCATGAACTGCACCGCCTGGAATTCGGTCTCGGCGAACGCGCTCACGAACAGCCCGAGCGCCATCCCCAGCAAGGCGTTGCCGATCGCGAGCAGCGCGACGAGCCATGCACCGTGGGGAGCATCGAGCCCGAGGAAGACGAAGCCGACGAGGCACACGATCGCCGCCTGCGCGGCGGCGAGCGCGCCGAACGCGAGGCCGTAGCCGGCGAGCAGGTCGAGCTTGGCGAGCGGCAGCGTCATCAGCCGTTCGAGCGTGCCGGTCGTGCGCTCGCGCAGCATCGTGATCGACGTGACCAGGAACATGACGATGAACGGGAAGAGCCCGCACAGCGGCGCGCCGATCGACTGGAACACCTGCGGCTGCCCGTCGAACACGTAGCGCAGCAGCACGAGCAGCACCGCCGGCACTGCGAGCAGCAGCGCGATCGTCCGCGGGTCGTGGCGGATCTGCCACAGCACGCGTTGCGCGGTCGCGAGCGTGATACGGGCGCTCACCGATCTCGCTCCGAGGCTGCTTCGATCGCGGCGAGGAACGCCTCCGCGAGGTCGTGGTGACCCGTTTGCTGCCTGAGCTCCGCCGGCGTCAGCTGCTCGAGCAGTGCGCCGTCGCGCATCAGCAGGAGGTCGTCGCACTCGCCGGCCTCGTCCATCACGTGGCTGGAGACGAGCAGCGTTGCTCCCTCGCGCGCGAGCTCGTGGAACGTGCGCCAGAGCTCTGCGCGCAGCACCGGATCCAGCCCCACCGTCGGCTCGTCGAGCACGAGGAGGTCGGGCCGGCCGAGGAGCGCGCTGCCGAGCGACACGCGGGCCCGCTCGCCCCCGGACAGCGAGGCGGTGAGGCGCGACTCGAATCCCGTGAGACCGACGGTGTCGAGCACCTCGGTGACGCGGTCGCGCTTCACGTCGACGATGCGCGCGAAGTAGCGGAGGTTCTCGAGGACCGTGAGATCGCCGTACACCGAAGGCGCCTGCGTCACGTAGCCGATCCTGCGCCGCAGCTCGCGCGCGCCTGCCGGCGAGCCGAGCACCGTGACGTTCCCGCCGGCGACGACCTGCACGCCGACGATCGATCGCATGAGCGTGCTCTTGCCGCAGCCGCTCGGGCCGAGCAGCCCGGTCACCGAGCCGTGCGCGACGACGAGCGACACGCCGAGCAGGACCTCGTGACCGCCGCGATCGACGCGCAGGCCCTCGATCCGGATCGCGTCTGCCGGTGCGCTCATCCGCAGCGCCCAGCTTATGCAGCGGGTTCGCCGGCCAGCGCCGCGGTCCCGCTCCGCCTCGACAGCCGAGGCGGAGCGGGAGGCGTGGTTTGCGACTAGGAGCTAGCGCGGTCCGGTGCCGAACCCGTAGATCGTCTCGGACGTGTACGTCTTTCCATGGCCGAGGACGGTTGACGGGAAGTTCGGGTGGTTCGGCGAGTCCGGGAAGTGCTGTGTCTCGAGCGCGAAGCCGTCACCCTGGCGGTACAGCATCCCGCTCGTTCCGATCAGCGTCCCGTCGAGGAAGTTCCCCGAATAGAACTGGATCCCCGGCTCGGTCGTGTAGATGTCGAGGGTGCGCCGACTGGTCGGCTCCCAGACGTGGGCGGCGAGCATGGGCTTGGCCGAGCCGCCGCTGTCGAGCACGAAGTTGTGGTCGTAGCCGCGGCCGAACACGATCTGCTGGCTCGACGCGTCCCGAATCCGCTCTCCGATCGCATGCGGCGAGGTGAAGTCGAACGGCGTGCCGTCGACCGGCGCGAGCTCGCCGGTCGGGATCAACGTCGAGTCGACCGGCGTGTACCGGTGAGCGGCCAGCGTCAGGACGTGGTCGTAGATCGTGCCCGTCCCTTCGCCCGTGAGGTTCCAGTACGCGTGGTTGGTCAGGTTGACGACCGTGTCGAGCGTGCTCGACTGATTCTTCGCCTTGTAATCGATCTCGATCTGATCGTCGTTCGTCAGCGTGTAGATGACGTCGACGGAGAGGTTGGCGGGATAGCCCTGGTCTCCGTCCGGGCTGTCGAGATGCAGCGCGAGCCCGACGCTGTTCCGGCTGAGCAGGGTCCCCTTTACCGTCCACACGTGCTTGTCGAAGCCGACCGTTCCGCCGTGGAGCGAGTTCGGCGGGTTGTTGATCGGTAGGTGGTAGGTCGTTCCGTTGAGCGTGAACTGACCGTTCGCGATCCGGTTTCCGTAGCGGCCGATCAGCGCACCGAAGTACGGGCTGTTGCCGCTGTCGACGTAGCTGTCGGTGGCCGAGCCACGCAGCTTGGCGAAGCCCAGCGTCACGTTCGCGAGGTGGTGCCGCTGGTCGGGTACCCAGACCTGCTGGATGATCCCGCCGTACGTCAGGATCTTGACGATCATCCCCGACGAGTTCGTCAGGGTGTAGCGGTCGACGGCGGTGCCGTCGTCGAGTGTCCCGAAGGCCTCCTTCGTGATCGAAGGCGTCCCGGGCCTGCCCGTCGTTCCCGCCGTCGACGACTTCGGATTTGCGAAGCCGACGAGTGCAGCGAGCAGGACGACTGCTGCGCCTGCCGTGACAACCGTCATGAGCAGCTTGCGCGTCACTGGCATCCCCTCCTTTTCCAGTTCGCCACAGATGTCTGCCGCAGTGGTCGGAGGCGGCCTACCCGCGTGGCCCGATGTCCAAACAGGGCGCGGCGCCGGGAGGTAAGAGCGGAGGGGGAGGGATTTGAACCCTCGACCGACGGAACCGCCGGTAACGGTTTTCGAGACCGCCGCATTCGACCGCTCTGCCACCCCTCCGCGCGGGGGCACAGCGTACCCGGGCGCGAGCCCAGGCTCCGCAGAGGGCTTCGGTAGGATGCGCGCGCCCGGAGAAGTGGCCGAGTGGCTGAAGGCGGCGCCCTGCTAAGGCGTTAGGTGGGGAAATCCCTGCCTCGAGGGTTCGAATCCCTCCTTCTCCGCTCCCGGCCCGCCGTGCCTGAAGATCACCCTTTGGAGTGATGGCCGCGGCCCGCGGTCTCCCCCACTATGCGTTTTGCCGGCTCCCCCTGACACTGTCCGGCACCGAAGGACCTGCGGCGGCCCGCTCGAGAGAGCGGGTTCGCTGTTTCTAGGGCCTCTTCGCGCCGCTCAGTGCGTCGAGACGTACACGAAGGCGGCGACATCCTGGATCTGCTTCGGCGTGAGCGTGTCCTTGAACGCCGGCATCGGGCCGCCGCCGACCTCGACCTGGTGGACGACGACGTCCTCGGCGGGCTTCAGCTGATCCAGGTCCGGCCCGACCGTGCCGGTCGACCCCGCAGCCTTGAGCGTGTGACAGGCGCTGCACCCGGCGCTCGCGAAGACCGCCTTGCCGGCCTGTGGGTCGCCCTTCACCGCCGGAGCCCCGCCCCCGCTCGTCGTGGTCGGAGGCGCCGCGGTCGACGTCGCCGGCGTCGTGGTCTCCGTGCTCGCCTCGGTGCTCTCCCGGCCGATCGTCAGCACCGCGGCGAGCATCGCGATCACGAAGCACGCGGTGACGACGACGAACCACCAGATGCGCTTGCCGGGGAAGTTCGGATTGCGGGCCGGGAGCACGAAGGAGCAGATGAGAGCGAAGACGATGAACGCGGCGCCGAATGCGAGCAGGCCGATCTTCTGGTCGCGCGAAAGGCCCGAGGCGGCGAGTAACACGAACAGCAGCATCGCGGCCGGAACCTACCGCAACGCGCGGCCGGCGGCCCACGCTTCGAGCACGGCGCGTTCCTTCTCGCGCGCGAGGCCGGCCGGAGGGTCGGCCGGCGCGTCGCCCGCCGCGATCCACTCGAGCGTCGCGGCGACCGTCTCCGCGAGCGGCCTGATCTGAAGCCCGGCCGAGAGCGCGCGCTCGACGGGCGTCTGGAGCATCGCGGCGTACGCCGGATCGTGCAGCCACAGCGGCAGCTCCATCCACTCCCCGACCTCCTGCTCGACCAGGAACTCCGGGTCGACCCACACGAGCTCGGCGTCCGAGCCCGCCGCCAGGCGGCAGGTCTCGAGCAGGTCGAGCCGTGTCGTCGGCGGAGCGACCGCGTTGTATGTCCCGGCGAGGCGCTCCTCGCCGGCGGCGACGATCCACGCGGCGAGGTCGCGCACGTCGATCACCTGCGCGGCGGCCTCAGGCGGCGCGACCGCGAGCACCGGCCCCGGGTCGAGGAACCGCTGCGGCCAGTACGTGAACCGCCCGGTGGGATCCCATGGGCCGACGATCAGCCCGGGGCGCGGCACGAACGCCTCGGGGAAGCGCGCCAGCACCGCCTGCTCGCACAGCGCCTTGAGCGGGCCGTAGGCCGGGCCGCGGAATTCCTCGGTCGGCTCTTCGAGCACGCCGGTCGGCGCATCCTCGTCGGCGGGGACGCTGACGTCGGCGTACACCGAGATCGACGACACGAACGTGTAGTGGCCGACGTCGCCGAGCGCCGCGAGCGTCCCCTCGACGATGCGCGGGAGGTAGCCGCTCGTGTCGACGACCGCGTCGAACGTCCTGCCCGCGAGCGCGGCGAGGTCGCCGTCGCGGTCGCCGCGCAGCTTCTCGGCCCCGGGGAAGAGCTCGGGCCGCGTCTGGCCGCGGTTGAAGAGCGTCACCTCGTGCCCTACGCCGAGCGCCGTCTCGACCACATGCCTGCCGAGGAACTGCGTGCCGCCGAGAACGAGGATCCTCATACGCTGCAAGCCTATGGTCTGGTTCGTCCGCCACGCGCAGGTCGTGCTGGAGCTCGGCCGGCCGGCGTCGGAGTGGAGGCTCTCATCGGAGGGCGCCGATGCGGCGGAGGCGCTCGCGCGAAGGCTCGCTCCGGTCCCGCGCGTCCTCTCGAGCCCCGAGCCGAAGGCACGCGCGACGGCCGAGCCGCTCGCGCGGCTCTCCGGCGTCTCGCTGCAGCTCGACGAGCGGCTGCGCGAGGTCGAGCGGCGCGGGAACCTGCCGGGTGCCGACGCGCACCGGGAGGCGGTTCGCGCCTACCTGGCCGGGGCCGAGATCGCGGGCTGGGAGGGCCAGACGGCCGCCCGGGCACGGTTCGCCGAGGCGCTCGCGGGGATCGACGACGCAGCCGTGGTCACGCACGCCACCGTGCTCTCGCTCTTCCTCGGCTACGGCTTTCGCGAATGGGAGCGGATCGCGCTGCCGGACGTGATCGAGTGGTCGCCTCCCCCGGCCGAGGGATCCGTGCCGACCGACTGAGCGCCGACCATCTAGCGGACGTGTCGCCGCTGCCCGTCTACCGAGGCCCCTTCGGCAAGCCGCAGGCCGAGCGCCTGCTCTGGCGCGCCGGCTTCGGGCCGCGCAAGGGCGAGGCGGAGGCCCTCGCGAAGAAAGGGCTCGCCGGCGCCGTCCACGCGCTGGTCAACCCGGGCTTCGAGCGGCTCGTCGGGCCGAAGCCGCACGACGACAAGGGGCATCCGCTTGCGCCGTACTCGGCGTGGGGCCACGACCACGCGTGGTGGCTCGACCGGATGGTGCGCACGAGCCGGCCGCTCGTCGAGCGCATGACGCTCATCTGGCACGACTGGTTCGCGACCTCGAACGACGGCGTCGGCAGCCAGAAGCTGATGCTCCAGCAGAACGAGCTCCTCCGGCGCCACGCGCTCGGCTCGTTCCACGACCTGCTGCGCGACGTGACCGCCAACCCGGCGATGCTCGAGTGGCTGAACGGGCTCGAGAACGAGAAGGGCTCGCCGAACGAGAACTACGGGCGCGAGATGATGGAGCTGTTCACGCTCGGGGCCGATCGGGGCGCGTACACCGAGCGTGACGTCCGCGAGCAGGCGCGCGCGCTGACGGGCTGGCAGAACCGCTGGAAGCGCGGCGCCGGCGCGTACGACTTCCACTTCGACGCGGCCCGGCACGACGCGGGCATGAAGCGCGTGTTCGGCAAGACCGGCAACTTCGACTGGCGCGACGCGTGCAACCTCTGCCTCTCGCACCACATGCACGCGTCGTTCTTCGTGCAGAAGCTGTGGAGCTACTTCGTGCCCACGCCGCCTCCCCGCGAGACGCAGGCGGCACTCGAGCAGATGTACAAGCAGGGCTACCAGGTGAAGCCGGTGGTCACCGCGATCCTGAGCCATCCCGCGCTCTACCTCGGCCCGCGGCTCGTGAAGCCGCCGATCGTCCACACGGCGGGGCTCCTGCGGCGGATCGACGCCGGGATCACGACGACCGACTGGGCCTGGATCGGCGACATGTCTGGGCAGCGGCTCTTCTACCCGCCGAACGTCGCGGGCTGGGACGACACGCGCTGGCTCGACACCGCGACCTTCCGCGGCCGCTGGTACGCCGTGCAGCGGATCCTCCGCGACCACACGCTCGACCCGCAGAAGGCGAAGGAGCCGTACGACGCGAAGAAGCTCGTCGCCCGCGCGCTCCATTTCTGGAACGACCCGCCGCTGTCCGAGGGAACGCAGTACGCGCTCCGCACGTTTGCGAACAGCGCACTCCGCGACGCGGGCAACGCGAGCTGGAAGCAGCAGCAGTACCCGGTGCTCGTGCAGAACGCGCTCCGCCAGCTCGTCGCCATGTCCCCCGACCTCCAGACCGCATGAGCCGTAGGCTCGACGGACGCTCACCAGGAGCGGAGGTGCCGGCTTTGCCGGCGCCGGAGCGGGGATGAGCGGCATCAGCGACCGCCGCATCGTCTGCGACGAGTGCACGCGCGCCGACCTGCTTCGTGCGGCGGCGGGACGCGGCCTGCCGGCGATCGAGCCCGGGATGCCCGTGCCGGCCGGCACCGGCCTGACACGGCGCGGCTTCGTCGCGCGCTCGCTCGGCATCGCTCTCTCCGTGTACGGCGCCGGGCGTCTCGCGGCGTTCGACGACGGGATCGCGAGCGCCGCCGCGGCGAAGCCTCAGCCGATCCTCGTGACCGTGTTCCTGCAGGGCGGCGCCGACTCGCTGTCGCTGCTCTATCCGCAGGGCGACCCGCTCTATCCGAAGTACCGCAAGGCGCTCGCCGTCACCGGGGGCACCGCGTTCACCGAGGACGCACGGCTCTTCTGGCACCCGTCGCTCGCGCCGCTCGCCCAGCTCCACGACGAGGGCAAGGTCACCGTCTTCCCGTCGATCGGGTACGACCATCCAGACCAGTCGCACTTCACGTCGCGCCACTACTGGGAGGTCGGCGCCACCGATCCGCGCTTGCTCACGGGTTGGCTCGGCCGCTACCTCGACACGTTCGGCTCGCCCGACAACCCGCTGCAGGGGCTCTCGCTCGGAGGGTCGCTGCAACCGAGCCTCGCAACCGGCCGCGTGCCCGTGGCGACGATCGACTCGCCTGGCCAGTACGACTTCTGGACGCCCGGCGTGTGGGGATCGGTCCAGGACCGCCTGCTCGACGCGATCGGCGGTCTCGGCGCGATCCGCTCGCACGACGCCGCGTTCAAGACGGCCGCCAACGTCGCGCACCAGTCGAACCGCCTTCGCCTGCAGCTGCAGCCGTTCGCCGGCAAGAAGCTCACGCCGCCGGTCCCGTACCCGAAGTCGGACGACTCGTTCCCGACGCAGCTCTCGGGGCTCGCGGCGATGATCGCGGCCGGCCTGCCGCTGCACTGCGTGGCGCTCGAGGCGTCGGGGTCGTACGACACGCACGCCGACCAGACCACCGAGCTCGGCCCGGCGCTCGACACGACGGCCGCCTCGCTGCTCGCCTTCCAGCGCGATCTCGAGTCGCGCGGCATCGCCGACCGCGTGCTGACGCTCGTCTGGAGCGAGTTCGGCCGCCGTGCGCAGGAGAACGGCTCGGGCGGGACCGATCACGGCGCCGCCGGTTGCGGCTTCCTGATCGGGACGCACGCCGCGGGAACGCAGGTCGGCGAGTTCCCCGGCCTCGGCGCCCTCGACCAGGACGGGAACCTGAAGGCGACGTCCGACTTCCGCTCGGTCTACTCGGCGCTGCTGGAGCAATGGCTGCACACGGACGCGGAGCGCGTGATCCCGGGGTCGAAGAAGTTCCAGCGGCCCGTCCTCGTCAAGTGAGGCTCGTCGCCGCGGCGGCCGCGGCAGCCGCCGTCTTCCCGGCGAGTACCGGTCTTCTACACGCGGCAGCTCCGGCGCCCGTTCGCCTCCAGGTGGCGGCCCGCGAGTACTCGCTGACCCTCTCGGCCCTGCGCGTCAAGTCCGGGCCGGCGGTGGTCGAGCTCGTCAACTACGGCCAGGACGCGCACGACCTGCGCCTGCAGCGCCGCGGCGCGCGGCACATCGCCGGGATCTCGACGGTCGGCGCAGGGCGGTACGCCGATCTCTCGCTGAAACTCGCGCCCGGGCGATACTCGCTGTGGTGCTCGCTCGGGAATCATCGCGCGCTCGGGATGCGCGCGACGCTGATCGTCACGCGCCGCTGATCGTCGACGACGTCGGCGACGAGGCGGGCGTCCCCGTCGTGTACCTCCACGGCGGCGGCGACTCGCGCCTGTCGCGCGACCCGGACGACGCCGTCGCGGCGGCTCTCGGCGTTCGACTGCTCGCGGTCGACCGCGGCGGCCCGGCCGTACGCGGGCGCACGCTCACGGGGTTCGCGCACGAGCTGCTCGAGCTCGCCGACGCACTCGGCGTCGACCGGTTCGCGGTGATCGGCTGGTCGGCGGGCGGCCCGCATGCGCTCGCGGTCGCCGCATGGGCGCCCGAGCGCGTCACGCGCGTCGGGCTCGTCGGCTCGATGCCGGTTCCCGACGGCCTGCGTCTGATGCCCCGGCCCGTCCGGGCGACGATCCGCGCCGCACGCATCTCGCCGCGGCTCGCGGTCCGCGGTCTCGACCGGTGGGGGCGGATGCCCCCACCGCCGACCGGAAGCACGGCGAGCGACGCCGCCTATGCGCGGGGGCGGGTCGAGGCGTTTCGCAGCGGCGGCGAATGGCTCGCGCGCGAGCTCGCGTACCTCGGCAGGCCGTGGGGCTTCGGACTCGCCGACGTGCAGGCGCCGGTGACGCTGTGGTGGGGAGAGGACGACGTCGTCACGCCGCCGGCGATCGCGCAGGAGTACGAGCGGCGGCTGGCGCACGCGGAGCTGCGCGTCCTCGAGGGCACACATCAGCTCCTGTTTCAGCGCTGGCGGGAGATCCTGGCCGACGCAGCGCGGCCAGTAGAGTCCGGAGCATGACGAGAACCGCGCCGCTCCTCGCGATCCTGCTCGCGCTCACGCTTGCTGCCGCCGGCTGCGGCGGCTCCTCGAAGAGCGCGACGACCACGACCGCGCCGACGACGACCGGCGGCGGCAGCACCTTCAAAGTAGGCCTGTCGACCGACACCGGAGGGCTCAACGACCGCAGCTTCAACCACCTCGCGTACGTCGGCATGCTGCGCGCGGAGAAGCAGCTCGGCGTGCAGGGGCGCGTCGTGCTCGCGAACTCGTCGGCCGACTACATCCCGAACCTGAGCGCGCTTGCGCGCCAGGGGTACGACCTCGTGATCGGCGTCGGCTTCACCGAGATCCAGGCGATGGAATCGGTCGCCAAGTCGTATCCGAAGACCCATTTCGCGATCGTGGACGTCTCGAACGCCGACGAGGGCCATCTCCCGAACGTCGAGGGATTGCTGTTCCGCGAGCAGGAAGCCGGCTACCTCGCCGGCTACGCGGCCGGGCTCGCTGCGAAGGATCGCAGCGGCAAGGTCGTGTCGACGGTCGGCGGGCAGAAGCAGCCGCCGGTCGACCGGTACATCGCGGGCTTCCAGGCCGGCGCGAAAGCGGCCTTCCCCGGCGTGCAGACGGTGAACGGCTACTCGAACGACTTCTCGATCCCGGCGAAGTGCAAGGAGGTCGCGCTGAACCAGATCGCGGCCGGCTCCGTCGTCGTGTTCCAGGTCGCCGGCGGGTGCGGGCTCGGCGCGCTCGACGCGGCGAAGGAGAAGAGCGTTTGGGGCATCGGCGTCGACGCCGACCAGGGGTACCTCGGCACGTACGTGCTCACGTCGGCGCTGAAGCGCGTCGACACGGCCGTCTTCAACTCGATCAAGGCCGCGCAGGCCGGCAACTTCCAGGGCGGCCGCGACGTCGTCTACGGCATCGACGTCGGCGGCGTCGGGATCGGCAAGTTCTCGCCGAAGGCGCCGGCAGGTCTTCCGGCGGCGGTGCGGAAGGTCGAGGTGCAGATGAAGGCAGGCAAGATCATCCACATCCCGACCGTCGTGAAATAGCGCGCGCCGGCATGCGTCTGAACGACCATCAGGCCGAGCTGTTCCGCGCCAAGAACTACGCGGTGATCGCGACCGTCGGCGACGACGGAGCGCCGCAGACGACGATCGTCTGGGTCGACGAAGAGGACGGCCGGCCGGTCTTCAACACCACGAATGCGCGCGCCAAGGGCCGGAACCTCCGCCGCGATGCACGCGTCAGCGTGCTCGTCTGGGAGCGCGGCGACCCGTACCGGTACATCGAGGTCGAGGGAGTCGCCGAGCTCGAGGACGACGTGGGCGGGCAGCACATGCACGGGATGTCGCGCAAGTACACGGGGAAGGACTTCCACACGCCGGTCGACCGGCTGATCGTGCGCGTCACCCCGAGCCGGATCTACGAGTACAACGACGACTAAACGACGACTAGAGGTGAATCCGTGACCAGAGCGTATCCTCCGCCGATGCCCGAGATCGATCACCGCGCCGCCGCGCGCGACCACCTGTGGTTGCACTTCACGCGGATGCACGACTACGACGTGCCGGTGATCGTGCGCGGCGAGGGCTGCTACCTCTACGACGATCGCGGCAAGCGCTACCTCGATGCGCTCGCGGGTCTGTTCGCCGTCAACATCGGCTACTCGTACGGCGACGAGATCGGGCAGGTCGCGCACGAGCAGATGCGCGAGCTGCCGTACTACACGAACTGGTCGTACGCGCATCCGCGTTCGATCGAGCTCGCCGCACGGCTCGCCGAGCTGAGCCCGGACACGGTCAACCGCGCGTTCTTCGTCTCCGGCGGCTCGGAGGCGGTCGAGTCCGCGTGGAAGATGGCGCGGCAATACCACATGGCGCGCGGCGAGCGCCGCTGGAAGGCCGTCGCGCGGCGGACGGCGTACCACGGCACGACGATGGGCGCACTTTCGATCAACGGCGTGCCCGCGCTGCGCACACCGTTCGAGCCGCTCGTGCCGGACGTGCTGCACGTCCGCAACACGAACCGCTACCACCGCCCGGTCGAGGAGACCGAGAGCGAGTTCACGGCCTTCCTGCTCGAGGACCTCGAGAGCGCGATCGAGCAGGCCGGCCCGGAGACGGTCGCGATCGTGATCATGGAGCCGATCCAGAATGCGGGCGGCTCGTTCACGCCCCCGGCAGGGTATTTCCAGGGCGTCCGCGAGATCTGCGACCGCTACGGGATCCTCCTCTGCGCCGACGAGGTGATCACCGGCTTCGGGCGCGTTGGGACGTGGTTCGCGAGCGAGCGGTACGACATCCGCCCCGACCTGATCACGTGCGCCAAGGGGCTCTCGTCCGCCTACGCGCCGATCGGCGCGGTGCTCGCCGGCGAGCGCGTCTTCGAGCCGTTCGCCGAGCAGACGGCGATGCTGACGCACGGCATCACCTTCGGCGGGCATCCCGTCTCGTGCGCGGTCGCGCTGAAGAACCTCGAGATCATGGAGCGCGACGGGATCGTCACCGGCGTCGCGGAGCGCGAGGACACGTTCCGCGCGCAGCTCGCGACGCTGCTCGAGCTCGACATCGTCGGCGACCTACGCGGCGAGGGCTACATGTGGGCGCTCGAGCTCGTGAAGGACAAGGAGCGGCGGGCAGGGCTGGCCGGCAGCGAGCCCGCGGCGACGCGTGCCCCAGCCGGGTTCAGCGCGGCCGAGTCGGAGACGCTCCTGCGCGGCTTCCTGTCCCCGGAGCTGTTCAACCGCGGCCTGATCTGCCGCGCCGACGACCGCGGCGACCCGGTGGTGCAGATCTCGCCGCCGCTCGTCGCGGGCGACGAGGAGTTCTCGCAGATCGTCGGCATCCTCGGCGACGTGCTCACCGAGGCCTGGAAGCGCATCTCGTAGGCCGCCGGTGCGCGCGTCGTGCGGGTGACGATCTGCGACGTCGGGCCGCGCGACGGTCTCCAGAACGAGCCTGACGTGCTCGCGCCCGCGGTCCGGGCCGAGCTCGTTTCGCGGCTCGCGGCAACGGGCCTGGCGCGCGTGGAGGCGGTGTCGTTCGTCCGCGGCGACCTCGTTCCGCAGATGGACGGCGCCGAGGAGGTCGTCGCGGCCGTCGAGCGTCGCGCCGCCACCGAGCTCTCCGGGCTCGTCCTGAACGAGCGGGGGTACGAGCGCTTCCGAGCTGCGGGCCTCGACAGGGTCAACTGCACGCTGGCCGCCACCGAGACCTTCAACCGTCGCAACGCGAACGCGTCGCTCGACGAGGCGGTCGCGCGCGTGCGCGCGATCGTCGCGCAGGCCGACGTGCCCGTGACCGTGACGATCTCCTGCGCGTGGGGGTGCCCCTTCGAGGGCGAGGTCGACCCGGCGTTCGTCGCCGAGCTGTGCGAACGGCTCGCGGACGCGGACGAGCTCGTGCTCGCCGACACCATCGGCGTCGCGACGCCACGCCGCGTCGAGCGGCTGCTCGAGCGCGTCTCGATCCTCGGCCGCCCGATCGGCGCCCACCTGCACAACACCCGCAACACAGGCTACTCGTGCACATGGGCGGCGCTCGCCGCCGGCGCGGTCGTGCTCGACGCCTCCGTCGGCGGGCTCGGCGGCTGCCCGTTCTCGCCGCACGCGACCGGGAACATCGCGACGGAGGATCTCGTGTGGCAGCTCGAGCGTGACGGCGTCGAGACCGGCGTCGACGTCGAGGCGCTGACCGGAGTCTCCCGCTGGCTCGAGGACGTGCTCGGGCGCCGGCTCGAGGGGCAGCTGTACCGCGCCTCGCCGTGGCCGTGACCGAGGCGCGCCCGTACGCGGACGGCGACCTGCGCCTCCTGCTCGAGCTGGAGCAGGAGCTCTGGAGCGCGGATCCCTCGGTCGTCGAGTGCACGTTCGGCCAGCTCGCGTTCTGGTCGCAGCAGCTGCCCCGCTCGGACTGGGAGGCCAGGCTCTGGTTCGAAGGCGGATCGCTCGTCGGCTGGGGCTGGCTCGCGGGCGGGAACGAGCTCGAGGCGCAGGTGCGGCCGACGCATCAGGCGCTGCTCGACGAGATCCTCGATTGGGCGCAGCCGGCGAGGATGCCGGTTCGAGCCGGCAACGCCGACGCGATCGCCCGGTTGCGCGCGCACGGCCTCGAGCACGACCCGGAGGCGCCCTGGATGCGCTGCAACCGGCGCTCGTTCGACGACCTCCCCGAGCCGCGACTCCCCACCGGCTACGCGCTGCGGACGGTCGCCGACGGCGCCGACGTCGCTTCGCGCGCCGCGTGCCACCGTGCCGCCTTCCATCCGTCGCGCTTCACCGATGCCGTCTACGAGGTCGTCCGCTCGGCCTGGCCGTACCGGGCCGACCTCGACTGCGTCGTCGAGGCGCCCGACGGCAGCGTCGCCGCGTACACGCTGGCGTGGCTGGACGAGCCCAACCGGCTCGGTGAGCTGGAGCCGGTCGGCACCCATCCCGACCACCAGCGCCGGGGGCTCGGGCGGGCGGTGAACCTGTTCGCGCTGCACCGCCTGCGCGACGCCGGCGCGGTGGAGGCGCTCGTCGGCTGCCGGGGCGACGATGCCTATCCCGTCCCTCGGCTCCTCTACGAGTCCGTCGGCTTCCGCGAACGAACGCGGTGGGTGACGTTCGTGCGCGGGTAGCGGCGCTTCGCATGCGACGCTTCCGGGTCTCGTGTTCGACTCGCTGCTCCACCTGATCGGGGACGCGCCGCAGGCGTACCTGATCGTCCTCGGGCTCTCCTTGGGCGACGCGGTGCTGCCCGTGCTGCCCAGCGAGACGGCGGTGATCCTCGCCGGCGTTCTCTGCACGACCGGCCCGATGCTTGAGCTGCACTGGGTGATCGCCGCGGCCGCGCTCGGTGCGTTCATCGGCGACAACACCTGCTACGCGCTCGGCCGCTACGGCGGGGAGCCCGTCCAGCGGCGGTTCTTCCACGGCGCGGGGAGCACGCGCGCGCTCGCCTGGGCGCGGCGGCAGCTCGACGCGCGCGGCGGGCTGATCGTCGTCGTCTCGCGCTTCATCCCCGGTGGGCGCACCGCGACCACGTTCACGTGCGGCCTGACGCACCTCCGCTGGCGGCTGTTCGTCATGTACTCGGCGCTCGCCGCGATCCTCTGGGCGCTCTACGGGAGCCTGCTCGGCTACTTCGGCGGCCGCGCGTTCGAAAATCGTCCGCTCCTCGCCGTCGCGGTCGCGCTCGGGATCGCGTTCACGATCACGATCCTCGTCGAGGGGATCCGGAAGCTGCGCGCTAGAAGAAGATCAACTTGACGAGCAGGACGACGAGCGCGAGCAGCAGGATCATCCCGGCGATCGCTGCGAAGGCGATCCCGAGGCCGGACAAGGCGAGCTTCGTCGGCACCTGCGCCGGGCTCGCCTCCGGGCCGCCCTTGCCGAGCGCTTCCTCGAGCTGCTGCTCGACGTAGTTGTTGATGCGATCCTCGAACCGCGCTGCGATGTCGTCCACGCGCGAGCGCTTGGGCGCCGTCTTGAGCGGCTTGTAGCGGGCGCTCCGCCCGTCGACCGAGAGCTCGTAGATGTGCTCGTGCTGGACGTCCTTCAGGTTCTGCTCGCCGAGGTCGAACACGGCCACGCCCTCCGGCAGCTGGTTGCCGAGGAGCGCGCGCGTCGTCTCGGAGACGAGGATCTGCCCGCCGTGACCGGCCGCTGCGATGCGGGCCGCCCGAACGACGTCGATCCCCAGATAGCCCTCGTCGCCGACGTGAGGCTCGCCGGTGTGAAGGCCCATGCGCACGCGCACCTCACGGCCCTCCGGCCACGAGTGCGCGCGTAGCGCACGCTGTGCCTCGACGACGCCGGCGGCGGCATCGCGGGCACGAACGAACGAGTAGAAGAACGCGTCGCCCTGCGTGTCGATCTCGGTGCCGCCGTGCGCGGCGAACGCATCGCGGACGAGGCGGCGGTGATCGGACGCAACCGTCGCGTAGTCGACGTCGCCGAGCTCCTGGAGCAGGCGCGTCGAGCCCTCGATGTCGGTGAAGGCGAACGTGACGGTCCCGCTCGGCAGCTGCGACATGCCGCCTACGCTAACGAGGTGAATCGGCTCGCGCACGAGACGTCCCCCTACCTGCGCCAGCACGCCGGGAACCCGGTGGACTGGTACCCGTGGGGGGCCGACGCGCTCGACCGCGCCCGCGCAGACGACCGGCCGATCCTGCTCTCGATCGGCTACTCGGCCTGCCACTGGTGCCACGTGATGGAGCGCGAGTCGTTCGAGGACGACGCGACAGCGGCGTTGATGAACGAGCACTTCGTCTGCATCAAGGTCGACCGCGAGGAGCGGCCCGATCTCGACGCCGTGTACATGGACGCGGTCGTCGCGCTGTCGGGCAGCGGAGGCTGGCCGATGACCGCGTTCCTCACCCCCGGCGGCGAGCCGTTCTTCGGCGGCACCTACTACCCGCCCGAGCCGCGCCACGGCATCCCCGCCTTTCGCCAGGTGCTGCTCGCCGTCGCCGAGGCGTGGCGCGAGCGGCGGGCGGACGTCGACCGCTCCGCCGCCGACCTGGTCGAGCACCTGCGCCGCGGCGCCGCGCTCGCGTCGTCGCGCGAGCCGCTCACCGCGGCCGTGCTCGACGGCGCGCAGCGGTCGCTCGCGGCCGTCTTCGACGCGCAGGAGGGCGGCTTCGGCGGCGCGCCGAAGTTCCCGCCGGCCTCGGTGCTCGAGTTCCTGCTGCGACGCGGGGAAGAGCGGATGGCGCGCACGACGCTCGACGCGATGGCGCGCGGCGGCTTCTACGACCTCGTCGGCGGCGGCTTCCATCGCTACTCGGTCGACGCCCGCTGGCTCGTGCCGCACTTCGAGAAGATGCTCTACGACAACGCGCTGCTCGCTCCCGTGTACCTGCACGCGTGGCGCCGCTTCGGGGACGACCGCTACCGGCAGGTTGGCGAGCAGACGATCGACTACGTGCTGCGCGAGCTCTCGCTCGAGGGAGGGGGCTTCGCGTCGGCGCAGGACGCCGACACGGACGGGGTCGAGGGCCTGACGTTCACGTGGGCGCCCGGCGAAGGGGCGCCTTCGGAGCTGCTCGCGCCCTTCGAGCACGGCCGCTTCGTGCTGCGCGGCGAGCTCGACGAGGCGACGCGCGCGCGGCTGTTCGAGCTTCGCGAGCACCGGCCGAAGCCCCTGCGCGACGACAAGGCGATCGCGTCGTGGAACGGCCTCGCGCTGGCTGCGCTCGCGACGGGCGCACGGGTGCTCGGGCGGGAGGACGTGCTCGCCGCCGCGGAGCGACTCGGCGAGTTCCTGCTCGGGCCGCTCTCGACGGCCGAGGGTCGGCTCCACCGCACCTGGCGCGAGGGGATCGCGAAGGGGACCGGCTACCTCTCCGACTACGCCGACGTCACGTACGGGCTGCTCGAGCTGCACGTCGCGAGTGGCGATGTCCGCTGGCTGCGCGAGGCGCACCGGCTTGCCGAGCTCGCCGCGGAGCTGTTCGCCGCGCCCGACGGCGGGTTCGTCCAGGTGCCTCCCGACGCCGAGCAGCTGGTCGTGCC
The DNA here is from genome assembly GCA_963708355.1 of uncultured Thermoleophilia bacterium. Taxonomy (GTDB): domain Bacteria; phylum Actinomycetota; class Thermoleophilia; order Gaiellales; family Gaiellaceae; genus PALSA-600. The sequence continues at coordinate 121,215 of CAVPSK010000001.1, forward strand.
CAAGGTGGAGGTCGACGACCACCCGACGCCGAGCGGCAACTCGATGCTCGCCTACGTGCTCCTGCGGCTTGCGCGCATCTGGGGGGACGACGGGCTCGAGCGGCAGGCAGTCGGCGTGCTGCGAATCGTCCGCGACCAGCTGGAGCGAATCCCGTCGGCGTTCGGCTGGTCGCTCGTCGCGCTCGACCAGTACCTCGCGCCGTCCAGGGAGCTCGCGATCGTCGGGCCGCGCGACTCCGCCGTCGCGCGCGCCGCGGTCGAGCGGGCGACCGCCACCGACGTGATCGCGTTCGGGCTCGCGGAGGACGTTCCGCTCCTTCGAGGCAGGGGCCTCGTCGACGGCCGGCCGGCCGTCTACGCGTGCGAGCGCTTCGTGTGCGGTCTGCCGGTGACCGATCCCGCAGAGCTGGCGTGAGAACTTCTAAGCTCAGCGGCCGATGGCGCTGCTCGAGATCAGTCACGTCACGCGCCGGTTCGGCGGGATCGTCGCGATCGACGACGTCTCGCTCGACGTCGAGGCCGGGCAGATCGTCGGCCTGATCGGGCCGAACGGCGCCGGGAAGACCACGCTGTTCAACGTCGTCACCCGCCTCTACAAGCCCGATGTCGGCGACCTGCGCTTCGACGGGAAGAGCCTGCTGCGGACGCCGGCGCACCGGATCGTCCGCCGCGGGATCGCGCGCACCTTCCAGAACGTCGAGCTCTTCCGAACGATGACCGTGCTCGACAACGTCCTGGTCGGCGCGCACACGCGCACGGCGCCGTTCGCCGGCCGCGCCGCCCAGACGCGCGCCTTCGAGATGCTGCGCTACGTCGGCCTCGAGGAGATCGCGGCCAGGCCGGTGTCCGGGCTGCCGTTCGGCACCCTCAAGCGCGTGGAGCTCGCACGGGCGCTCGTCTCCGAGCCGCGGCTCCTTCTGCTCGACGAGCCCGCCGGCGGCCTCAACCACGAGGAGGTCGGCGAGCTCGGCGCGTTCGTGAAGAAGCTCCGGGACGACTTCGAGCTCACCGTACTGCTCGTCGAGCACCACATGGGGCTGGTGATGGGCATCGCCGAGCGGATCCACGTGCTCGACTTCGGGCGCAAGATCGCCGAGGGGACGCCGCAGGAGGTGCAGCGCGACCCGGCCGTGATCGAGGCGTATCTCGGCGCCGAGTCGTGACGTCGCTCACCTGGGACGGCTGCCTGAACGTTCGCGACCTCGGCGGCCTGCCGACCGCCGATGGTGCGGTCACGCGGCGCGGCTCGGTGATCCGCGCCGACAACGTGCGCCGGCTCACCGACGACGGCTGGCGCGCCCTCGCGAGTCACGGGGTCGTGCGCATCGTCGATCTCCGCTGGCCGGAGGAGAAGGAAGGGGAGGCGCCGCCCGGGATCGACGTCGAGGTCGTCCACGTCGCGGTGCTCGGTCCCGGCACCTTCGACGAGGACTACATCAGCGAGCTGGATGCCCGCCTCGACGCGGTCGACGACGTGGCCGAGCACTACGCGTGGTCGTACGTCGACTTCCTGGAGCGCTACCGCGACCGCTTCGGGCAGGCGCTCGCCGCGATCGCGGACGCCGACGGGCCGGTCGTCGTCCACTGCGTCGGCGGCAAGGACCGCACCGGGCTCGTCTCCGCCCTGCTCCTCCGGCTCGCAGGCGTCGCGCCTGCGGTGATCGGCACCGACTACGCGCTGTCGGGGGACAACCTGGCGCCGCAGTGGGAGGAGTGGATCGCACAGGCGGAGGACGAGCGAGGCCGTGACCGGCTCCGCAAGCTCACGCAGACCCCCGCCCAGGCGATGGTGGAGGTGCTCGCCGAGATCGACCGGCGCTACGGGGACGTCCGCGGCTACCTGGTTGCGGCCGGCCTGACGGACGCCCAGCTCGAACGGCTCCGAGCGCGCCTTGTCGCTGCTTGAGCTGCGCGACGTCCACGCGCACTACGGCGCGATCACGGCCCTGCGGGGCGTCTCGCTCGCCGCCGAGCCCGGCGACTTCGTCGCGATCCTCGGCCCGAACGGCGCCGGCAAGACGACGACGCTGCGCGCGATCTCGGGAAGCGTGAAGACGTCGGGCGACGTCCTGCTGGACGGCGAGCGGGTCGGCCGTCGAACGCCGGAGGGGATGGCGAAGCGCGGCGTCGCCCACCTCCCGACACGGGGCGGGACGCTCCCGACCCTGACGGTGCTCGACAACCTCAGGCTCGGCGCGTGGGTCAAGCGCGGGCCGTCCGCCCGGGACCTGGCGCACGTCTTCGAGTTCTTCCCGACGCTCTACGACCGCCGCGCGCGACCGGCGAGAACGTTGTCGGCCGGCGAGCAGCAGATGCTCGCGCTGGGGCGGGCGCTGATGGGCCACCCCCGACTGCTCCTCGTCGACGAGCCCTCGGCCGGCGTCGAGCCGAACGTCCTTCGCGCGCTCTTCGAGGTGCTCCGGCGGCTGAACGAGGGCGGGACGGCGATCCTCGTCGTCGAGCAGAGGGCCGTGCTCGCGCTCTCGGCCGCGCGGCGCGCGTACGTGCTCGAGTCGGGCCGAGTCGTGCGCGAGGGCGGCAGCGCCGACCTCGCCGCCGACGAGTCGCTGCGCAGCGCCTACCTCGGCAGCTGATGACCGACCTGCTGGAGCATGCCGTCGCGGGGCTCGCCTCCGGCGGCATCTACGGCCTGCTGGCGCTCGCGATCGTCCTCGTCAACCGGGCGACCGGCGTCCTCAACTTCGCGCAGGGCGAGATGGCGACGCTCTCGGCGTTCGTCTGCCTGGCGCTGACCGACCACGGCTGGAGCTTCTGGCCCGCGTTCGGCGCGACGCTCGCGCTCTCGTTCGCCGGCGGCGTCGTCCTGCGGCAGGCAGTGATCCGGCCGCTCGAGCACGGCCCACTCGCCGCGCTCGTCATCCTCACGATCGGCGTCGCGCTCGCGATCAACGGCCTCGACACGTGGATCTGGGGCGACGCACCACGGCGCTTTCCGGCGCCGTTCTCGACCGCGCCGGTCACGATCGGCGGCGCCTCGTTCCCGAAGGTCGAGCTCGGCGTGATCGTCGTCGCGGTCGCGAGCGTCCTGCTCGCCGGGCTGCTCTTGACCCGCACCAAGCTGGGCCTCGGCCTGCGCGCGGTCGCGGACACCGTCTACGAGGCACGGCTCGCCGGCGTTCGTGCGCCGGTCCTGCTCGCGGTGGGCTGGGGCATCGCCGCCGTGCTCGGCGCCGTGGCCGGGGTGCTGGCCGCGTCGTCCCACGGTCTCGAGCCGAACCTGATGCGAACCGTTCTTCTGTACGCGTTCGCCGCGGCCGTGCTCGGCGGGATCGAGTCCCCGTTCGGCGCCGTCGTCGGCGGCCTCGTGCTCGGAGCCCTCCTCAGCCTGATCGGTGCGTACGTGCACTGGATCGGCCCCGGGCTCCGGCCCACAATCGCGCTCGGCGTGCTGCTCGTCGTCCTGCTCGTCCGCCCGTACGGTCTCTTCGGGCGTCCGGCGGAGACCCGGCGATGACGCCGACGCGCCTCGGGCTGGCGGGGATCGGGGCGGCGCTCCTCGTGCTGGCGGTCCTCCCGCTCGCGCTCTCCGATTTCCGCACGGTGCAGCTCGCGACCGTCGGTACGTACGTCATCGCGGTGCTCGGCCTCGACCTGCTCATCGGGCACGGCGGTCAGGTGTCGCTCGGCCAGGGCGCGTTCATGGCCGTCGGCGGCTACACGACGGCGATCCTGGTCGCGCACCACGGCGTGCGCGACCTGTGGACGATCCCGATCGCGGGCGCGGTCGCCGGCGCCGCCGGCCTCGGCCTCGGCATCCCGGCACTGCGGCTACGCGGCTCGTACTTCGCGCTCGCGACGTTCGGGATCGCGATCGCGTTGCCGGCGATCCTGGTGAGGTTCGTCCACTTCACGGGCGGCTCGGGGGGCATCGCGCTCGCGGACAGCCGGACCACGAGCGACAAGGACGCGCTCTACGCGCTCACGTGGGTCGTCGCCACCGTGCTCTTCTTCGCGGTGTGGGGGCTGCTCGCCTCTCGCTTCGGCCGCGCGTTGCGCGCCGTGCGCGACAACGAGCGGGCGGCCGCATCCGTCGGGCTGGGACGGTCGCGCTACGGCCTGGCGGCATTCGTGCTCTCGGCGGCGTACGCCGGCGTCGCCGGCGCCTTGCTCGCGATCGTCACCGGAGGAGTCAGCCCCGGCACGTTCCCGATCCGGCTGTCGTTCTACCTCCTCGTCGCCGCAGTCGTCGGGGGCCTCGGCTCGATCTGGGGCGCGCTGCTCGGGGCGCTTCTGATCGAGTTCGCCGCGGACCTCGTCGGCGCCTTCCCGCGCGTCGGGGCCGCGGAGGCCGGGCCGGCGACCTTCGGGCTCGGTGCGCTCGTCGTGCTGCTGATGCTGGCCGTGCCGCCGGCGCTCCGGGTCGCCGCGCGGCTCCGGAATCGCGCCAAACCGTAACCCGGGGCGGGGAGGAGGTCGCGCTCCGCGGCCGAAGTCTCGAACCCGTGCGTCGTGCAGCAACGTTGTTCGTGCTGGCTTTCGTCCTCCTGCCGGCGGCCGCCCATGCGGCGGTGAACCCGCAGATCGCCGGGCTCCAGGTCGCCCTGCGCGCACACGGCCTCTACCTCGGCCCGATCGACGGCCTCGCCGGACCGCAGACGGCTGCGGCCGTCCACGCGTTCCAGCACAAGAAGCGCCTGCCGGTCGGCGTCGCCGACATGCGGACAAGGCTCGCCCTCGGGCCGCTCGGGCGCCCCCTCTTCGGCTCGCGGACGCTCCGCGCCGGCGACTTCGGCTGGGACGTCGCCGTGCTCCAGTTCCTGCTCACGCGCCGCGGCGTCTACGACGGCGCGCTCGACGGCTATTTCGGCAAGGAGACGGCGGCGTCGCTGCGCAAGTACCAGCGGCAGATGCGTCTGACCGCCGACGCCGTCGTCGGCCCGCGCACGCTCTCCACGATCGTCACCAAGGACCGGGTCCCCGTCCGGACCCACGCCCCGGTCGCCGCCCAGATCTACGTCGTGCAGGCGGGAGACAACCTGACACGGATCGCGCAGCGCTTCGGAACGACCGTCGCGGCGCTCGCGGCGGGGAACCACCTCGACCCGGCGCAGCCGATCGTGATCGGCCGGCGCCTGCAGGTGCCGGCACGTCCGGCTGCGCCTGCGCTCGTCGCGCAGCAGGGCAACGTGCGCGCGATCCTCGACGCGTGGTCCGGCCGGCTCGGCGTCGACCCGCACCTCGTTCGCGCCCTCGCGTGGATGGAGTCCGGCTACCAGACGCGCCTCGTCTCGTCGTCCGGCGCGGTCGGCGTCCTGCAGACGCTGCCGTCGACGCGCGACTACGTCGAGACGGTGCTGCTCGGCCGCCGCGTCCCGCACACGGTGGACGGAGACGTCGAGATCGGCGTCATGCTGATGAAGCATCTCCTCACGGTGTTCAACGGCGACGAGCGGCTGGCGCTCGCGGCGTGGTACCAGGGCGAGCGCGCGGTGCGGAAGGTCGGCGTGTACAAGGTGACGGCGCCGTTCGTCGACGACGTGCTCGCACTCAAGCAGCGTATGTAGGCGCAACTCATAACATGCGGTGGTGGACCTGCTCCACCGCCCGCTCGACGAGCTCATGGCCGAGGCGCGCGCGGTTCGCCGGGACGCCCACGGCACGCTCGTCACCTACAGCCCGAAGGTCTTCGTCCCCCTGACGAAGCTGTGCCGCGACGTCTGCCACTACTGCACGTTCGCGCACCCGCCGCGCCGCGGCGAGCGCGCCTACATGACGCTCGACGACGTGCTGGGCGTCGCGCGCGCCGGGGCGGCGGCCGGCTGCCGCGAGGCGCTGTTCACGCTCGGCGACAAGCCCGAGCTGCGCTATCGCGCCGCGCGAGACGAGCTCGCCGCGCTCGGCTGCTCGACGACGATCGAGTACCTCGAGCGCGCCGCGCGCGCGGTGCTCGACGAGACCGGGCTGCTACCGCACCTGAACCCGGGAATCCTGGAGGCGGCGGACTACGAGCGCCTGCGCCCCGTCTCCGCGTCGATGGGGCTCATGCTCGAGACCACTTCGGAGCGCCTTTCGCGGCGCGGAGGCCCGCACTTCGGCTCGCCCGACAAGCAGCCCGCGGTGCGGCTCGCAGCGCTCCGGCGGGCCGGCGAGGCGCGCGTGCCGTTCACCACCGGCCTGCTGATCGGGATCGGCGAGACGCGCGAGGAACGCCTGGCGACGATCGACGCGATCGCGGCGGCGCACGCGGCGCACGGGCACGTGCAGGAGGTGATCGTCCAGAACTTCCGCGCCTGGCCCGGCACGAAGATGGAGGCGGCGCCCGAGCCGTCTGTCGAGGAGCTCCTGTGGACGATCGCCTGCGCGCGCCTGCTCCTCCCGGCCGACGTCTCCGTGCAGGCGCCGCCGAACCTGACCGGCGAGTTCGAGGTGCTGCTGGACGCCGGGATCGACGACTTCGGCGGCGTCTCGCCGGTGACGATCGACCACGTCAACCCGGACGCGCCGTGGCCGGAGGTCGAGGCGCTGCGCTCAGCGTGCTCCAAGCGCGGGCTCGAGCTCGCGCCGAGGCTCACGGTCTATCCGCGCTTTCTCGGCGGCGCCTGGCTCGACCCGGGGGTGCTCCCGCGCGCGCTTCGCCTCGCCGACTCGCTCTCCCTGGCGCGGGAGGACGACTGGTCGGCGGGCGAGACCGCGACGGTGCCGTTCGTCGCCCGCCGCGACGCGCTTCCGCTCGACACGCAGGACGAGCTCGGCGAGGACGAGATCGTGCGCCTGTTCGCCGCGAGGGGCGAGGAGCGCCAGCGCGTGCTCGCCCGCGCGGACCAGCTGCGCCGTGAGGTGAACGGCGACGTGGTCACGTACGTGGTCACGCGCAACGTCCAGTACACGAACGTGTGCTACTTCCGCTGCGGCTTCTGCGCGTTCTCGAAGGGCAAGCTCGCCGCGAACCTGCGCGGCGAGCCGTACCTCGTTCCGCACGCGGAGATCGTTCGCCGCGCGGTCGAGGCCTGGGAGCGGGGGGCGACGGAGATCTGCCTGCAGGGTGGCATCCACCCGGCGTTCGACGGCGACTACTACGCGTCCGTCGTCCGGGCGATCAAGGACGCGGTGCCGGCGCTGCACGTCCATGCGTTCAGCGCGCTCGAGATCTGGCAGGGCGCGACGACCCTCGGCGCCGATCTCGACTCGTATCTCGCGCGGCTTCGGGACGAGGGCCTCGCGTCGCTGCCCGGGACCGCCGCCGAGGTGCTCGACGACGAGGTTCGTGCGGTGATCTGCCCCGACAAGATCTCGACGGCACAGTGGCTCGACGTGCACGAGGCCGCCCATCGGGCGGGCCTGCGCTCGAACGTCACGATCATGTTCGGCCACGTCGACGGCCCGAGGAACTGGGCGCGCCACCTGCTCGCCGTGCGCGAGCTGCAGCGGCGCACGGGCGGCTTCACCGAGTTCGTCCCGCTGCCGTTCGTGCACATGGAGGCGCCGATCTACCTGCGCGGCGGCGCGCGGCGCGGGCCGACGTTCGGCGAGCTGCTCGCGATGCACGCCGTCGGGCGCATCGCCCTCCACCCGTGGTTCGAGAACGTGCAGGTCTCGTGGGTGAAGGCCGGGCCGGCCGGTGTACGCGAGGCGCTCGGCGCCGGCGTGAACGACCTCGGCGGCACGCTGATGAACGAGTCGATCTCACGCGCGGCGGGCGCGGGGTGGGGGCAGGAGCTCGCACCCGAGCAGATGGAGGCCTTGATCCGGAGCGCGGGGCGGGTCCCGCGGCAGCGGACGACGCTCTACGGCGCGCCGGATCCGGAGCAGGTGGCCGCGTCGTTCGGCGCGCCCGCGCTCGCCGAGCCGCGCAACCCGCACGTCAACGAGGCGCGGCTCCCGCGGCCTCGGCGGCTCGTGCGCGCCGGCGCGGAGGCCCGCTGAGCGGGCCTCCGCGCGGCTGAGCTCAGAAGCTGCCCGAGCAGGCCGAGGTGCCGACCACGGTGCCCGTGCCGGCGTGCCCCGGATCACCGGCATAGCCCGTATCCGGCTGGATCACGACCATCCCGGTGAAGTGGCCGCTGACCGTCGAGCCCGACTTCGTGACCGAATCGGCCACGAGTGCGAGCACGTCCCCGGGCGGCAGCGCGTCCGGTGGTGCGACGCTGTTGCCGGGCCCGGTGCTGAACAGGCAGGTCGAGACGTCGGTGGTGAGCGCCAGGCCCTTGAACGCGCTCGGGGCATCACCGCTCGGTGACGGTGTTGTCCTTCGCCCACTGCGCTCCCCAGAACGTGACGTGCGTCCCGAGGGCCGCGTTCCCGTCGCCGATCACGAACACGGTCGACGTGTCGGCCGAGGAGGCCGAGACGGCGACGAGCGAGCCGACCAGGGCCGCGAGCGCGACGGCACGGCGAGTTGTCGTCCCCAATGGGGTACTCCTTTCGAGGTCGCTCCGCCTGACGTTGCGGCGGTAGGTAGTCATCGCCGCGGCGGAGGCTCTCCTCCAGTCGCCGAACGAGGGATCCTGGCTACGCCTCGAGCGCGAGCAGGTCCTCGACCGTCTCGCGCCGGCGGATCAGGGTCGCGCTGCCGTTCGACACGAGCACGACGGCGGGCCGCGGAACGGCGTTGTAGGTCGAGCTCATCGCGAGCGTGTAGGCGCCGGTCACCGGGATCGCGAGCAGGTCGCCGCGCTCCGGCTCCGGCAGCTCGACCCGCTCGATCAGCACGTCGCCGGACTCGCAGTGCTTGCCGGCGACGGCGAACACTCCCGCCGCCGGCTCGTCGGCCCGGTTGGCGAGGAGCGCGGTGTAGCGCGCTCCGTACATCGCCGGGCGGGGATTGTCGGACATCCCGCCGTCGACCGCGACGTAGCGCGTCGACGAGCCTGTCTGCTTGACGACGCCCACCGTGTACAGGGTCACGCCCGCGCGGGAAACGAGCGAGCGTCCCGGCTCGAGCACGAGCTGCGCGTCGGGTAGGCCCTGCAGGTGCCAGGCGCGGTGCAGCTCGCCCGTGAGCCCGCCGACGAAGTCGGCGACCTCGAAGCTCGGCTCCTCGGGCACATGACGGACGCCCAGGCCGCCGCCGAGGTCGATCGTCTGCGGCGTCCAGCCGAGCTCGGCGCGAGCGCGTGTTGCGAATGCCGCGAGCCAGTCGACGGTCATCAGCGCGGCGCCGAGGTGCAGCAGCTGCGACCCGACGTGGACGTGGAGGCCCTCGCAGTCGTCGAGCGCGCGGATCGCCTCCAGCGCGTCGTCGGGCGTCATTCCGAACTTCGAGCCGTGGTGTGCGGTCTTTACGGCCTCGTGCGTGTCCGCCTCGATCCCCGGTGTCACGCGGACGAGCGTGCGGCAAACGCCCGCCGCCTTCGTGCGCTCGGCCTCCTCGAGCGAGTCGACGACGACGAGCGCGTTCTCGGAGGCCGCGAGGGCGAGCAGCTCGTCCTCCTTGTTGTTCCCGTGCACGACGAGCCGTTCGCCGCCGATGCCGGCGCGACGGGCGAACTCGAGCTCGCCCGCGGTGGAGACGTCGGCGCCGAGCCCCTCCTCTGCGAGCAGGCGGAGGAGCGCGACCGACGGGAACGCCTTCGTGCCGTACACGACCAGCGCGGTCGGCGCCGCCGCGCGGTACGCATGCGCCTGGGCGCGGATCGTCGCCTCGTCGTACACGACGAGGGGCGTGCCGTACGTCCGGGCGAGCTCGGTCGCGGCGACGCCGCCGAGCACGAGCTCTCCGTCGGCGGTCGAGGCGCCGTCCGGGAGCAGCTCGGCGATCTGGCCTGACACGGCTGGATGCGTCACGGCTCCATGGTTACACTGAAGCCGATGAGCTTGCTCCTTCGTTGACCCAGGGAGAGAACGCGGCGGCCGCCGCGGCAACCTCCCCAGGCCTCTCGCATGAGAGGCTTTTTCATTTCTGAAGGGATGTTTCTGGAGCGGAAGATGGATCAGTACGACCCACACGCCATCGAGAAGAAGTGGCAGGAGGTCTGGGAGCGCGAAGGCGCCTTCGCCGTCCAGAACCCGTCCCCCGGGGCGGAGTCCGCGCGACCGCCCTTCTACATGCTCGAGATGCTGCCGTACCCCTCCGGCTCGCTGCACATGGGGCACGTCCTCAACTACACGCTCGGCGACGTGGTGACGCACTTCCGCCGGCGGAGCGGCTACGCGGTCCTGCGGCCGATGGGCTTCGACTCCTTCGGCCTGCCCGCCGAGAACGCCGCGATCAAGGAGGGCGGACACCCGCTCGAGATCACCGAGCGCAACATCGCGGCGATCACGCGGCAGATGCGCCGGATGGGCTGGGCGATCGACTGGGACCGCGAGGTGTCTGCGCACGAGCCGTCTTACTACCGCTGGACGCAATGGCTCTTCCTGAAGCTGTACGAGCACGGGCTCGCCTACCGCAAGGAGGCGCCCGTCAACTGGTGCCCGAACGACCAGACCGTCCTGTCGAACGAGCATGTCGTCGACGGCCGCTGCTGGAGGTGCGGAGCGATCGTCGAGGCGCGGAACATGGAGCAGTGGTTCTTCAAGATCACCGCGTACAGCGACGAGCTGCTCGACGACCTGCAGACGATCGACTGGCCCGAGCGCACCAAGAAGATCCAGACCCAGCACATCGGACGGTCCGAGGGCGCGGAGCTCCTCTTCCGCATCGAGGAGATCGATCGCGACATCGCCGTCTTCACGACGCGGCCCGACACCGTCTTCGGCGCGACCTTCTTCGTCGTCGCGCCGGAATCGCCGCTGGTCGACGAGCTCGTCGAGGGCACCGAGACCGCCGACGAGGTCCGCGCGTACGCGCGCGTCGCCGCGGCGCGGCCCACCGAGGAACGCGCGTCGCGAGAGAAGTCCGGCGTGTTCACGGGCAGGTACGCGATCAATCCGGCCAACGGCGAGCGCATGCCGGTCTGGGTCGCCGACTACGTGCTGATGCAGTACGGGACGGGCGCGATCATGGCCGTCCCCGCGCACGACGAGCGTGACCGCGAGTTCGCCGAGACGTACGGCCTGCCGATCGTCCAGGTCGTCGACGACGACGGGGCGCTGATCAACTCCGAGCAGTTCGACGGGCTCCCCTGGCGTGAGGGGATCCGCGCGATCGTGCAGTGGCTGAGCGAGCAGGGGAAGGGGAAGCCGGCGATCAACTACCACCTGCGCGACTGGAGCTTCTCCCGGCAGCGCTACTGGGGCTGCCCGATCCCGGTCGTCTACTGCGACGACGACGGGATCGTCCCCATCCCGGAGAACGAGCTGCCGGTGCTGCTGCCGGACGTCGACGATTACCGGCCGAAGGGCGAGCCGCCGCTCGCGCAGGCGACCGACTGGATCAACGTGCCTTGCCCTCGCTGCGGAAAGCCGGCGCGCCGCGAGGCGGACACGATGGACACCTTCGTCGACTCGTCGTGGTACTTCGTGCGCTACACCGACCCGCACGACGAGGAGGCGGCGTTCGACCGCCGCGTCGCCGACTACTGGCTGCCGGTCGACCAGTACATCGGCGGCATCGATCACGCGAAGGGGCACCTGCTGTACTCGCGCTTCTTCATGAAGGCGCTGAACGACCTGGAGCTGATCGGCGTTCGCGAGCCGTTCCAGCGGCTGTTCCACCAGGGCTGGGTGCGGCTCGGCGGCAAGCGCATGTCGAAGTCGCAGGGCGGCGTCACACCCGACGAGCTGATCGATCAGTTCGGCGCCGATCCGATTCGCATCTACATCCTCTTCCAGGGCCCCGCCGACCAGGACATCGACTGGACGCCCGACGGGATCGAGGCGACCGTCCGCTTCGTCCGCCGGCTCTGGCGGATCGTCCACGAGGCTGCTGCGCAGCCCGAGTCGCCGCCCGGCGTCGACACACCGCTCGCCCGCAAGGCGCACGAGACGATCGCGCGCGTCACCGACGACATCGAGCGCCGGTTCGTCTTCAACACGCCGATCTCGGCGGTGATGGAGCTCGTGAACGAGCTGTCCAAGACGCCGGACGATCCGGCCGCGCGCTTCGCCGCCGAGACTGCCGTGTCACTGCTTCAGCCGACCGTCCCACACGTTGCCGAGGAGCTCTGGACCGTGCTCGGGCACGAGCGCCTGTGGGAGGCGCCGTGGCCCGTCGCCGACGAGCGCCTGCTCAAGCGCGAGACGGTCGAGCTCGTGCTGCAGGTCAACGGCAAGGTGCGCGACCGCATCGAGGTGCCGGTCGGCCTGTCCGAGGCCGAGCTGATCGAGCGCGCGAAGGCGTCGCCGAAGGTGCAGGCGCACCTGAACGGCGAGGAGCCGAAGGCCTTCGTCGTCCCGGACAAGCTCGTCAACCTCGTCGTCTGAGCGGTCGAACGCCCGCTTGCCGCCGGAGGCGTCGTCTGCGTCGCTCCGCCTGTGGACGAAGAGTTGCACTCTCGACGCAGGGTCGTCACCCACGTGTGACGCTTTCACCGGCACGGTGGCTCCGTGCCCCCGTTCCCCCTCACCGTCGGCCGTCGTCGAGTCGTGGCGATGCTCCTGCTCGCGCTCGTCGCGGTCGTCGTCGCGTGGCGGCACGCCGCCGCGGGCGCGCCGCCGTCGGGCGGCGCGCTCGCGGTCGGACCGATCCGGCCGAGCGCCCGGCCGGCCGCCCAGGGCGCCGTCGCGCGGGCCGGGCCGGCGCTCGTGGTCGACGTCGTCGGTGCCGTTCGTCGACCCGGCCTGTACCGCCTCGCCCGTGGGGCGCGTGTCGCCGATGCCGTGGCGCGCGCCGGTGGGCTCACGCGGCGCGCCGAACGCAATGCCGTGAACCTCGCAGCACCGGTGGCGGACGGCGAGCAGGTGGTCGTCGCCGTGCGCGGCGCCGCCGTGCCGGCAGGCGGGGGCGGGCCGCCGCCGGGAGCGCCGGCCGCGCCGATCTCCCTCAGCACCGCGAGCGCGGAGCAGCTCGACACGCTGCCGGGAGTCGGGCCGGTGACCGCGCAGAAGATCGTGACGTACCGCCAGGAGCACGGTGCGTTCACCTCGGTCGCGGAGCTGGATGCGATTCCGGGCATCGGGCCGGCGCGACTCGACGAGCTGAAGGGGCTGGTCGTCCCGTGAGGCGAGTGCTGCCGGCGCACGTGCTCGTCGGTGCGGCCGCGAGTGGCCTCGCGGCCTCCGATGCCGTGCGCGCCGGGCCCACGACGGTCGTCGCCGTTGCCGCGCTCCTCGGTGCGCTGGCGGCGGCGCTGCCGCTGCCGCTCCCGGTCCCGGTTGCGCTCGGCGCCGCGCTGCTGGCCGGGGTGGGATGGTGGTGGGGCTCGATCCGCCTGGCGGAGCTCGACCGCTCGCCGCTGAGCGCGCACGTCGACGAGGCAGGCTGGTTCGTCGCCGACGTGACCGCGGAGGCGCGCGTCGGGCGCTTCGACCAGCGCCTGTTCGCGCGCGTCCGACGCTTTCGCGGGCGCCCGCTCGACGAACGAGTGCAGCTCGAGCTGCCCCTGGGGCGGGCGCCGCCACAGGGCGCCCGGGTCCGCCTGCTCGCGGTTGTGCGGGAGCCGCGTCGCAGCCAGGGCGGCCCCGGCGCCTTCGACGAGCGGACATGGCTGCGCCGGCAGGGGATGCACGTCGTGCTCCACGTCGACGCCTGGTCCACGGTCGGCCGGCGTGGGGGCCTCGGCGGCGTGGGAGATCGCCTGCGCGCATGGCTGCGGCGCGGCTCGGCCCGCGGGCTCGACGGCGAGCGACGTGCGGTCGTCGAAGGGATCGTGCTCGGCGACGACGCCGGCCTGTCGCCCGGGCTCAAGACCGCGTTCCGGCGGTCGGGCCTCTATCACCTACTGGCCGTCTCCGGGCAGAACGTCGTCCTGATCGCCGGCGGAGTCCTGCTGCTCGTGCTGCTGCTCGGCGTGCCGCGTGCCGCCGGCCATGTCGCCGCGCTCGGGGCGATCGGCGCCTACGTACTGGCGGTCGGGGCACAGCCGTCCGTCATACGTGCCGCGGTCGCCGGTGGGGCCGTGTCCGTCGCCTGGCTCGCCGGCCGGCAGCGGGACGGCTGGCACGTCTTCCTGCTCGCCGCCGTGGTCCTGCTGGCCTGGAGCCCGTACGCGCTCTTCGACCCCGGCTTCCAGCTCTCGTTCGCCGCCGTCGCCGCGATCTTCGTGCTCGCGCCGTGGCTCGTCGAGGTGCTCGACGGCTACCCGCTGCCGACGACGATGCGCCTCGCCGCCTCGGTGTCCGCAGCCTGCGCCGTCGCGACGGCGCCCGTCCTCGCGCTTCGCTTCGGCGCCGTGCCGGTCCTCGGGGTGCTCGCCAATGTCGCCGTCGAGCCGGTCGTCGGGGTGCTGCTCGGGCTCGCCTTGGCTGGAGCCGCGGTCGAGCCGGTCTCCCCACAGGCCGCCGAGGCGCTCGCCTGGCTCGACGGCTGGATCGCGGCCTACGTCACCACGTGCGCCCGGCTCGTCGCCGCAGTCCCGTTCGCGCAGCTCCACGGATTCCCGGCCGTGGTGGCGACGGTGCTCCCGCTGCTCGCCACCGCCGCCGCGTGGCACCGCTTTCGCGCCTGGAGGGCCTAGGAACGCGGGACCGGATCGTCGACGAGCGACTGCACCATGTCGATCGCGAGCGCGACCGCGTCCGCGAGCAGCTGCTCGTCGACGAGCGCAGGCGTGTCCTCCGGCAGGTGGTACTCCTCATACGGGAAGTGGAGGATGCTGACGGCGGGGACGCCGGCCTGCGCAAAGGGGAGATGGTCGGTGCCCGCCTCCTCGCCGATCTCCGTGATCACCTCGTAGCGCTCCGTCAGCCCGAGACGCTGGGCCGCTGCCTCGGTTCGCTCGAGGAGCGCCGGCGGTGAGCAGAGGAGCTCGAGCTTCTCCCCGTATCCGATGCAGTCGAGGTTGACCATGCCGACAATCGAGCCGAGCGTGCCGTCGCTCCCGGGCGTCGGCGACGAAGCGCCGAGCGCCGACGAGGCCGACCTCTTCGGCGCCGAACGCCACGAGCTCGATCGTGCGTGCGGGCTTGGTCCCGGCGAAGTGCGCCGCGATCCGTCGCAGCCCCTCGACACCGGTTGCGTTGTCGATCGCGCCCGGCCCGTTCCACACCGCGTCGTAGTGCGCGCCGACCACGACGCGCTCGTCACTTGCCCCGGGGATGCGCGCGACGACGTTCCGGTCTCGCTGGCCGGCGACGAACGACCCGCGGACGACGAGCCTGGCGTGCTGCCCCGCACGAATCCGCTCGCTGTCCGCACGGGAGAGGAATGCGGTCGGCGGCGTCGCGAGGTGTGCGGCGTGCGTGAGCCGCCCGACGAACGGAATCGGGCCGCGGCCGAAGATCGAACGCGCGAGACGGCCCTCGCCCACGCCCCAGAGGCCGTCGGACAGCTCCTCGATCGCGCCCTCGCACACGCCCGGATGCGCGTACATGCACGGGCCGGCCCGCCACCGCTCGCCGTCCACCCAGAGCTCCGGTTCCTCCGCGTCGTAGCGCAGGAACGGGAACTCCTGGAACGAGGGCTCGAGGCCGAGCTCCCGGAACGCAGCAGCGACGGCGTCCGCCGCCCTCGCGGCCGCCTCGGTCCCGCACTGGCGCACACCGATCGTCTCGGCGAGTGTGTGCACCAGGTCGGCCGGCCGCTCCACTGCGCGAGTCTTCCAGAATCGTCTCGGCGCTGAAGCCGGCTCGCGGCGGCCGCCTATGCTTGGCGCCGATGGCGGACGAGCTGAAACCGCTGTATCTGATCGCGGGGAGCGACCGGCCGAAGGTCGACCGGGCGGTCGCCAGGCTGCGCGCCCGATTCGACCCGGAAGCGGTCGAGCTGCACGACGCTTCCGAGACGACGGGGGACGAAGCGGTTGCGGCGTGCAACGCGCTCGGCCTCTTCGGCGGCGGCGACCGTCTGATCGTCGTCACGGGCGTGGAGACCTGGAAGGCCGACGATGCGAACGCCGTCGCCGCCTACGTCGGTGCGCCGAGCCCGGGGACGGTGTTGGCGCTCGTCGGCGGGGAGCTCAAGAAGGACAGCCCTCTCTCGAAGGCGATCGCGCGGGTCGGCGAGCTCCTCGTCTGGGACGTGCCGCAGCGCGGCCTCGAGCGCTGGGTCGGGGAGCAGTTCAAGCAGCGGTCGACGCCGGCCGATTCGGAGGCCTGCCGGCTGCTCGTCGAGCTGGTCGGGGACGATCTCTACGACCTGGCGGCCGAGATCGACAAGGTCGCCACCTGGGCGGCAGGACAGCGCATCACGGAGGCCGAGATCGAGCTGCTGGTGACGCCACGCGCCGAGTCGCCCGCGTTTCTGCTGACCGACGCCTGGGGCGCACGTGATGTCGCAGCGGTCCTGCGTGCGTCGGAGCGGATGCTCGAGCGGACCGGCGATCCACGCTCGCGGACGATCCCGCGGGTGGTCGGAGCCCTCACGAACCATGTCGGGCGGTTGCGTGCGGTTCAGCGCCTCGACGCCGACGGCGTCGAGGCGAAAGAGGCTGCGAGCCGCCTGAAGCTGCACCCGTTCTACGTGCGGAAGCTCTATGCGCAGGCGCGGAACTACAGCGTGGACGAGCTGCGCACGGCGACGGTGCGGCTCGCGGAGCTCGACCACGCGCTCAAAGGCGGCTCACGCCTGGCGAACGACCTCGAGCTCGAGCGGGCGCTCGTCGAGATCACGCAGGCTGTAGGCGCGTAGCTAGGAGTCGGCGCCGCCGGCGAGCCGTGCCGCCTGCGACTTCTTCCTGGCCGCAGCGTTGCGGTGCAGCGCACCGCGGGCGGCTGCCCGATCGATCAGCCGGGCGAGGCTCTTGTGCTCCGCTTCGATCGCGGCGGTGTCCTTGTCCTCGACGGCGGCCGCCAGCCGCTTCGTCAGCGTCTTGATCGTCGACCGGTAGCGGAGGTTCTCGAGCCGCTCCTCGGCGGCGATCCGCACGCGCTTCTTCTGCTGCTTGATGTTCGGCATCGTTCAGAAAGATGCCCGCTCGAGCGGGCGCGCGGATGGTACCAGAGCACGGGTTCCGGGGGCGCTTCCCGAGACCGGCAGAGGCGCTCCCTATGCTCATGAACGTGGACGAGGCCAACCTGGCGCGCGAGCGGGAGGAACGGCTGCGCGCCCGCAACGAGCGCCGCCGCGCCCGGGGCCAGCCGATCTGGGGATCGCCGAAGCCGCTGCTGGACGGCACCGCGGTTGCGGCACCCGCATCTGGCGTCGAACGCCGCCGGCGACTCGCCCTCTCGACCATCATCTTCGCGGGCGCGACGGCCGTCTCGCGCGTGATCGGGCTTGTGCGCGAGATGGTCGCGACGTACTACTTCGGCGCGCAGGGCCCGATCAACTCCTTCACGGTCGCGTTCCAGCTGCCGAACCTCGTCCGGGCACTGGTGGCGGACGCGGCGCTCTCGTCGGCGTTCGTCCCGGTGTTCAGCGGCCTGCTCGAGAAGGGGGAGCGCAAACGGGCGTGGCGCGTCGCCTCGTCGCTGTTCTGGCTGATCCTCCTCGGCCTCGGCGGGATCACGGCGCTGCTGATGTTGATCGCGCCGTTGCTCCTCAAGCCGTTCCACGCCGCCGATCCCGAACTCGCCGTCGGGCTCGCCCGCGTGCTGTTCCCGATCGTCGTCCTGCTCGGGCTCTCGGGAATCGTCGTCGGGATCCTCAATTCGTACGACGAGTTCACGGTCCCCGCGCTCACCCCGATCGCCTGGAACCTCGCGATCATCCTCGGGCTCGTGCTCGGCGTCCCGGCCGTCGACACGAGCGACGCGAAGCTCTACGTCTACGCCGGGTCGATCCTCGTCGCCACGTTCATCCAGTTTCTGTTGCCGCTGCCGTGGCTGCGCGGCCGGGACGATCGACTGCGGCTCGTGATCGACTGGCGCGACCCCGCGGTGGGGCAGGTGCTCAAGCTGATGATCCCGGTGACGATCGGGCTCGGGTTGATCAACATCAACGCCCTGATCGACACGTTCTTCGCGTCGCGCTTCATCGACGCGAACCTCGCGCCCGCGGCAATCAACAAGGCGTTCCTGATCTACATGGTCCCGCAGGGCGTCTTCTCCGTCGCCGTCGCGACCGTGCTGTTCCCGTCCTTGTCGCGTCAGGCGGCCCGGGGCGACCTGGCGGCGCACGGTGACACGGTCGCCCGCGGCCTCCGGCAGATCGTGTTCCTGCTCGTCCCGTCGTCGATCGCCTGCGGCGTGCTCGCCGAGCCGATCGTGCGGCTGCTCTACCAGCGGGGTGCGTTCACCGAGGATCAGACGATCGTCGTCGCCTACGCGCTGGCGGCGTTCGCAATCGGTCTGACGTTCAACGGCACGATGCTGATGCTCAACCGGGCGTTCTTCAGCCTGCAGGAGAACTGGATCCCGACCGCGATTGCGCTCGCAAACCTCGCGGTCAACGCGATCCTCGACGCACTCTTCTTCCACTTGGGCGTCTGGGGGATCCCGCTGTCGACATCCATCGTCAACATCTGCGGCACCGCCGCGCTGCTCGTTTTGCTGCGCCGCCGTGACCGGGCCCTCGACCTCCGGGCACTCACCGGCGTCTTCGCGCGCATCGTCGTCGCCGGCGCGGCCTTCGCCGCGGTTGCCTGGCCCGTCTGGAAGGGCCTCGACTCCCTGCTCGGCCGGTCGGCGCCCGCACAGATCGTGTCGCTCGGGGTCGCGCTGGGGCTCGGGGTCGCGGCCTATCTCGGCGTCTGCGCCGCGTTCGGGCTGCGCGAGTTGCAAGCGCTACTCTCCTTCCGGGGCCGCCGAACGTAGCGGCCCGACGTGTCATGGACCAGCAGCACATCCGCAACTTCTCGATCATCGCGCACATCGACCACGGCAAGTCGACGCTCGCCGATCGCATTCTCCAGCTCACCGACACCGTCTCCGCGCGCGAGATGCGCGACCAGCTGCTCGACTCGATGGAGCTCGAGCGCGAGCGCGGGATCACGATCAAGGCGCAGGCCGTGCGCGTCCACTGGCGCGGGTACGAGCTCAACCTGATCGACACGCCGGGTCATGTCGACTTCACCTACGAGGTTTCCCGCAGCCTCCAGGCCTGCGAGGGCGCCCTGCTCGTCGTCGACGCCGCACAGGGAATCGAGGCGCAGACGCTCGCGAACGCGTACCTGGCGATCGAGAACGATCTCGAGATCTTGCCGGTCGTCAACAAGATCGACCTGCCGCAGGCCGATCCCGACGGCGCGGCCGCCGAGGTCGCGGATCTCGTCGGAGAGGACCCGGATCGCGTCATGCGGATCTCGGCGAAGACGGGGGAGGGCGTCACGGCGGTGCTCGATGCGATCGTCGAGCGGATCGGCGCTCCGGAAGGCGAGCCGGACGCCTCGCCGCGAGCGCTCATCTTCGACTCGTCGTACGACCAGTACCGCGGGGTCGTGGCGTTCGTGCGCGTGGTCGACGGCGTCCTCCGCGGGCGCGAGACCCTGCGCGCGATGGCGCTCGGCACCCGCTTCGAGGCGCAGGAGATCGGCTTCATGTCGCCGTCGATGCGCCCGGTCCCCGAGCTCCGCGCCGGTGAGGTCGGTTACGTGATCACGGGTTTGAAGGACGTGTCGGAGCTCCGCGTCGGAGACACCCTCACCTCGGACAGGTCGCCGGCTGCGACGCCGCTACCGGGCTACAAGGACGTCAAGCCGATGGTGTTCGCGGGGCTGTTCCCGACCGACTCGGACGCCTACCCCGAACTGCGCGATGCGCTCGAGCGGCTGAAGCTGAACGACGCCGCGCTCTTCTACGAGCCCGAGACGTCCCAGGCGCTCGGCTTCGGCTTCCGTTGCGGGTTCCTCGGGCTGCTCCACATGGAGATCGTGCGTGAGCGGCTCGAGCGCGAGTTCGACCTCGACCTGCTCGTGACCGCCCCGAACGTCGCCTACCGCGTGCGCGGCCTGGGGGAGACCGACTGGCGGGAGGTGCACACGCCTGCCGACCTCCCGGACGACGCCGAGGAGGTCGAGGAGCCGTTCATCAAGGCGTCGATCATCGTCCCCAAGCAGTACGTCGGCACGGTCATGGAGCTGAACAACGAGCGGCGCGGCCGGTTCGACCACATGGAGTACCTGTCGCCCGAGCGTGTGCACCTCGTCTACGAGCTGCCGCTCGGCGAGGTCGTGCTCGACTACTACGACCACTTGAAGTCGCGGACGCGCGGCTACGCGAGCTTCGATTACGACTTCGACGGCTTCAGGGCCGGCTCGCTCGTCCGTGTCGACGTTCTCGTCGCGGCAGAGCCGGTCGACGCGCTCAGCCTCATCGTTCACCGCCAGTTCGCCTACGAGCGCGGCAAGGCGCTCGTCGAGAAGCTCCGCGAGGAGATCCCGCGGCAGATGTTCGACGTCCCGATTCAGGCCGCGATCGGCGCACGGGTGATCGCGCGCGAGACCGTGAAGGCGCGGCGCAAGGACGTGCTCGCGAAGTGTTACGGCGGCGACATCACGCGCAAGCGCAAGCTGCTCGAGAAGCAGAAGGCGGGCAAGAAGCGGATGAAGCAGGTCGGCGCGGTCGAGGTGCCGCAGGAGGCGTTCCTCGCGATCCTCAACCTGAACGAGAGCTCGCGCCGCTCGTGACCGCCCCGACGGCAGGGCGCGCCCGACACCTCTACGTGCACCTGCCGTTCTGCTCGGCCCGGTGCGGCTACTGCGACTTCGTGACGGCGGTCGGTCGCCGCGGCGACCACATCCGATACGTACGTGCACTCGTCCGCGAGCTCGAGCTCGAGCGCCGGTTGCTCGCGGACGAGGTCGAGACGGTCTACCTCGGCGGCGGGACGCCGACCTTCACGGCACCCGACGCGCTCGAAACGCTGCTCACGTCGTTGCCGCACAGCGGCGAGCTGACGGTCGAGGCAAACCCGGAGACGGTCACGCCGGCCCTCGCCCGCCTCCTCCGCGACGCCGGGGTCGACCGGGTGTCGCTCGGGGCGCAGAGCTTCCAGCCGCGACTCCTCGCCGTGCTCGAGCGCGTTGCCCGCCGGACGACGTCCGACGCGCGGTCCATACTCTTCGTGATGCCGGATTTGGCAACATCTCGCTTGATCTCATCTACGGGATCCCGGGCCAGGAGCCCTCCGACCTCGAGCGCGACCTCGCCGAGGCGCTCGCACTCGAACCCGATCACCTCTCCGCGTACGAGCTCGAAGCCAAGCCCGGAACGCGCTTCACCCATCGCCACGGGGCGGACCTGCGGCGGCAGGCCGAGGCGATGGAGTCGTACTTCGAGTTCGTGGTCGAGCGGCTGACCGGCGCCGGCTACCGGTGGTACGAGACGGCGAGCTTTGCCCGACCACCCGAGCTGTCCGGGGGCCGCGACCTGCGCGCGCGGCACAATCTCGGCTACTGGCTCGGCCACGATTACCTGGGCCTCGGCGTCGGCGCGGTCAGCACAATCGACGGCAGGCGCTGGCGGAACGCGCCGTCGCTCGCCCGCTACCTGGAGGCGCTCGCGCACGAAGAGGTCCCGCCGCGCGAGATCGAGGAACTGTCTCCTGCGGTGCGCGCGGCAGAGCGGGTGCTGCTCGGCCTCCGGCTCGACGAGCCGCTCGCGCTCGCCGAGGTGGAAGGCGCGCTCGACCACGACGAGCTCGGTTTCCTCGAGCGGGCGGGGCTGGTCGCGTCCACCGGCGGGGAGCTCACGCTCACTCGGCGTGGCCGGTTCGTGGGCGGCGGCGTCACGGCACGCCTGCTCGCTCCTACCATGAGCGGATGAGCGAAGCGCTTTCCGAGCGGCAGCGGGGCATCCTCCGCCGCGTGGTCGAGTCCTACGTCGCGACCGGCCAGCCGGTCGGGTCGCGGACGCTCGTCGAAGGGTCCGACCTCGGCGTGTCTCCCTCGACGGTCCGCGGCGAGCTCGCCGAGCTCGAGCGAATCGGCCTGCTCATGCACCCGCACACATCCGCCGGCCGGGTGCCGACGGAATCGGGCTACCGGCTGTATGTGCACGGCCTCCTCGAAGGGCAGGAGCCGCGCCTGCGCCCCGGGGAGTTCCCGCTCGCGCTTCCGCTCGAGCAGGCTGAGGTGGAAGAGGCGCTGCAGGCGACGACCGAGATGCTGTCGCAGGTGACAAGGCTGCTTGCGCTCGTCTCCGCTCCGCCGCTCCAGGCCGCGACCGTCCGGCACGTCGAGGTGCTGATGCTCCTGCCGCGAGTCGTGATGACGGTCGTGATCACGTCGCTCGGCGGTGTGACGAAGCTCCGCACCGAGTTCCCGGAGGATGTCGATCCCGGGCTGGCGGGCTGGGCGGCGGACTACCTCAACGACCGCCTGATGGGCGTGCGGATCGGGTCGCGTGCGGTTCGTCTCGCCTTCGAGGAGCCGGGGCTGTCGCAGCGCGAGCGCTTCTTTCTCGAAGCGATCAGGCCGTCGTTCGACCATGCGGCCGACGAGGGACGCCGGCTCTTCGTGGGCGGTGCGGCGGGCCTGCTCGACGAGATGCGACAGGAGGAGATCGGCGCCTACCGAAGCCTGATGGAGGTGCTCGAGAAGCGGGCCGAACTCCTCGATGTGCTCGCCCAGCGGCTCGACCCGCGGCGCCCCTTCGCGCGCGTGGGGGAGGAGCTCGAGCAGCCCGGCCTGCGCGAGCTGGCGCTCGTCGGGGCGACGTACGGGGTCGCACATCGCACACTCGGTGCGGTGAGTCTGCTCGGGCCGCTCCGGATGGACTACGACAAGGCTCTCCGCTCGGTGCGAGTGGCCGCCCGTGAGCTTTCCCGGTTCGTCGAGGACGTCTACGCCGACGACTGATGGCGACCACCGACCGCGATCTGTACGAGGTGCTTGGCGTTCGTCGGGACGCCGACGACGCGACGATCAAGAAGGCGTTCCGGCGGCTCGCGCGCGAGCTGCATCCCGACGTCTCCGAGGCCCCGGACGCGGAGGCGCGCTTCCGCGAGGCGG
Source organism: uncultured Thermoleophilia bacterium (assembly GCA_963708355.1). Lineage (GTDB taxonomy): Bacteria > Actinomycetota > Thermoleophilia > Gaiellales > Gaiellaceae > PALSA-600. The sequence goes on from CAVPSK010000001.1 coordinate 143,984, forward strand.
CTGAGGCCTACGAGGTCCTGACGAACAGCGAGACGCGTGCGCTCTACGACCGCTACGGGCACGCCGGGCTGCGGTCGGGCGGATTCACGCCGTCGAGCTTCGACATCGGTGGTCTCGGTGACCTGTTCGCCACGTTCTTCGGCGACGATCTCTTCGGCGGGCGGGGCCGGCGCTCGCAGCGGGGCGCCGACGTCGCGGCGGAGATCCGGATCTCGCTGGTCGACGCGGCGCGCGGAACGGCGGTCGGCGTGCCGTACGCCGTCGCCGTCTCGTGCACGACTTGCGGGGGGAACGGCGTCGAGCCCGGGACACAGCCCGTCACGTGCACGCGCTGCGACGGCTCGGGCCGGCTCCAACAGGTGTCGCGCAGCGTGTTCGGCGAGTTCGTCAGGACACAGGCGTGCCCGCAGTGCGGCGGTGTCGGTCAGATCGTCGAGCATCCGTGCCGGGCATGCGAGGGCGCCGGTCGCGTCGTCGAGGAGCGTGAGCTCGACGTGAAGGTCCCGCCCGGCATCCACAGTGGGCAGCGCATCCGCGTCAGCGGCGAAGGTCATGCCGGCGCGCTCGGCGGCCGTCCGGGGGACGTCTACGTGCGCGTCCATGTCGATCCCGATCCGCGCTTCGTGCGCGAGGGCAACGACATCTACTCACAGGTCGATCTGACGATCGTCGAGGCGGCGCTCGGTCTGCGCGTGCAGGTCGAGACGCTCGACGGACAGGTCGACGTCGAGCTCGAGCCGGGCACGCAGCCCGGCGACGTGCGAGTGCTCAAGGGACGCGGCATGCCCGTCCTGCAGGGCTTCGGTCGTGGCGACCATCGAGTGCTCGTGAACGTCACCGTCCCGCGGCGGCTCACCGACGAGCAGCGGCGCCTGCTCGCCGAGTTCGAAGCAGCGAGCGACGAGCATACGTACCGCCACGACGAGAGCTTCTTCGACAAGTTGAAGAGCGCGTTCCGCTGAGCGAGCTCCGCCGCGTCACCGTCGAGGTCCGCGAGGAGCGCGTCGAGGAAGCGCGTGCAGCGATGCTCACCCTCTTCCCGGGCGGCTTCGAGGAGGTCGAGCGCGAGGGCGCTGTCGAGCTCGTCGCGTACACCGACGGCGCGGGCGAGGAGCGCGTCTGGCATGTCTTCGGCGGTGCGCGCTCGACCGAGGTCGAGGACGGCTGGGAGGATCGGTGGCGGACGTTCCATCGACCGGTCAGCGTCGGCCGGCTCTGGGTCGGACCTCCGTGGGAGCACCCGCCGCGCGATGCGCTCGCCGTGGTCATCGATCCGGGCCGAGCGTTCGGCACCGGCGCGCATCCGACGACTCAGCTCTGTCTGCGTCTGCTGCAGCGGTTTGCGTCGGGGTCGCTGCTCGACGTGGGCTGCGGATCGGGCGTGCTTGCGATTGCGGCGGCGTTGCTGGGATTCTCGCCGGTCACCGCGGTCGACATCGAGCAGGCGGCCGTCGATGCGACGCGTGCGAATGCGCGTGTGAACGGCGTCACGGTCGAGGTGGCGATCGTCGGCGTGGACGACGCGCTGCCGGCGGCTTCGACCGTCGTCGCGAACATCTCGGGTACCGCCGTCGCGGCGCTCGTGGCGCGCATCGAGGCCCGCACGCTCGTGACGTCCGGATACCTGCAGTCGGATCGTCTCGCGTTGCACGGGTGGGCGCACGTCGAGCGGCTCGTCCTCGACGGATGGGCCGCCGACGTTTACGCACGAGCCTGACGCGGCAGTACGATCGACGTGTGGCGACGTTTCGCGTCGACTTCCTCGGCTGCAAGGTCTCGCATGCCGACGCGCAAGAGGTGCGCGAGGCGCTGCTCGCGGACGGTCACGTCGAGCGCCACGACGGTGAAGTCGCCGACGTCGCGGTGATCAGCGGTTGCTGCGTGACGAACGAGGCGGTCGCGAAGAGCCGCAAGGCGGCGGCGCGAGCCGCGCGAACGCACCGGCGGGTCTATCTCACGGGCTGTGCGGCAAACCTCCCGGCCGCGTCGCTGTCGGGCCTGCCGGCCGCGGTGAAGGTCGTTGCGAAGCGGAGCGAGGAAACCGCCGCGTTCGTCGCTGGCGACGTCGGCGCGATCGGCTGCGTCCAGGCCGACGCGCGCCTCGACCGTGTGCGCGCGTTCGTGAAGATCCAGGACGGCTGCTCCTTCTCCTGCAACTTCTGCGTGATCCCGCTCGTTCGCGGCGCGTCGCGGAGCCGGCGTGCCGCTGCCGTTCTGCGCGAAATCCATCGCCGGGTCGACCAGGGCCACAAGGAGATCGTGCTGACGGGGATCAACCTCGGGTGCTTCCGCGACCGCGCGGCCGGCTACGACCTGCCGAGACTCGTCCGCGAGGCCGGCGCGACGCCCGGGCTCGAGCGGCTTCGACTCAGCTCGATCGAGATCAACCACGTCGACGACAAGCTCGCCGCGGCGCTCCGCGAGACCACGACCGTGGGCCGGCATCTGCACGTCCCGCTGCAGTCGGGCGACGACGGCGTCCTGCGTGCGATGCGGCGTCGCTACACGACCGCGATGTTCCTGCGCCGGCTCGAGCCGCTCGCCGAGGAGTTCAACCTCACGACCGATGTGATCGTCGGCTTCCCGGAGGAGGACGACGCGGCCTTCGCGAGCACGCTTGCGACCGTCGAGCGCGCCGGGATCAGCGGCGTCCATGTCTTCCCGTACTCGCCGCGTCCGGGAACCGTGACCGAGCGCGACGATCGCGTGCCGGTGCAGGTGAAGCGGGAGCGGGGGGCGAGGCTGCGAGCGCTGTCACGCGAGCTGTCCGAGCGCCGCTGGCGCAGCAAGGTCGGATCGAGCGACCGCGTGCTCGTCGACCGCCCCGGTCGCGGCTACGGCGACGACTACTCGCCGTGGCTCGTCGACGCGCCGGTCGGCTCGATCGTCTCGGTCCGCGCCGCCGGGGTGACCGAGGAGGGGATCCTTGCCGCCTGACGGCTCCGAGTGCCTGTTCTGCCGGCTGTACCGTGAAGGCGACCACGTTCACATGGACGACGGGTTCGTGGCGATCAAGGACATCGCACCGAAGGCGCCCGTCCACCTACTCGTCATCCCGGAGCGCCACGTGGATACGTTCCGCGACGTGGAGTCGTTCGAGCCCGAGGAGGCGCGACGGATGCTGGCGTTCGTCGCAGCGACCGCCGAGCACGCGGGGTTGACCGACTACCGCGTTGCCGTCAATGTCGGGCCGAGCGCCGGGCAGAGCGTCTTCCATCTGCACTGGCACATCCTCGGGGAGGCAGCCCAGTGAGTCGCATTGAGGAGCTCGAGGCAGAGGTGAAGGAGGCGATGCTCGCGCGGGACGCCGAGCGCCGCGATGCCCTGCGCCTGATCCTGTCCAGCCTGCGCTCCGCCGAGAAGGACCTACAGCGGCCGCTGTCCGAGGGCGAGGAGCTGCAGGTGCTGCAGCGGGAGCGGAAGAAACGGATCGAGGCGGCTGAAGCGTTCCGCGAGGGCGGCCGCGAGCATCAGGCGGAGAAGGAGGAGGCCGAGCTCGCGATCCTCCAGGAGTTCATGCCGGCGCCGCTGTCCGAGGACGAGCTCGAGCAGATCGTCGACGACGCGATCGCCGAGAACGGTGCGACCTCGCTGCAGGACCTCGGCCGCGTGATGGCCGACGTGATGCCGCAGATCGCCGGCCGCGCCGACGGGTCGGCGGTGGGCCAGCTCGTGCGCGAGAAGCTCGCCTGAGCCTCTAGCCCGGCGGGCGGCTTGCGACGAAGTCCTGGGGCCGGACGAGGACGGCCGCCAGAACGGCGCCGCAGAGCGCGACGATCGCGCCGAGCACGAGGATGTGATTGAGGCCCGAGATGAACGAGGCGCGGGCCACCTCGGCGACGTGCGCCCTGGTCGCCGGCGGGGCCGCGGCGATCGCCGATGCCGCCTGGCCGCTCGAGAGCTGCGTGGCGAGGCTGTGGGCGTTCGGAAGGTCGCTCAGTCCGGCGACCACGTCGTCGGTCACGCGGCTCGCGAAGATCGCGCCGAGTGCGGCGATGCCCGTCGCGATGCCGAGCTGCCGGAACGTGTTGTTGATCCCGGACGCCATACCGGCGCGCTCGACGCGGACCGTCGAGACCGCGGTCGAGGCCAGCGGCGCGTTGACCATGCCGATGCCGATCCCGCCGACGATGAAGCCGGGGAGGAGGGTCGTCCAGTCCGAATCGACCGAGATGCCGCTCATCAGCCACATCGAGAGCGCGACCAGGCCGAGCCCGACGCCGAGCAGCAGCCGGATCGGCACTCGCGTCGAGAGCCGCCCCGCCACCGGCGCCGCGAAGAACGAGACGATGCTGAGGGGCAGAAAGCGCACGCCTGTCTCGAGCGGCGACAGCCCGAGCACGTTCTGCATGTAGAGCGTCAGGTAGAGGAACATCGCGAACATCGACGACGAGATCGCGAACGCGGTGATCTGAGCGCCGTCGAACGCAGGTCGCCGGAACAGCTCGAGATCGATCATCGTCAGGCGGTCGCGCGTCTGAGATGCGATGAACAGGCCGAGCAGCACGAGGGCGGCGGCCAGGAGAGAGACGATGAGCGTGCTCGTCCAGCCGTGCGAGTTGCCCTCGATCAGCGCGAGGATCAGGCAGAACAGGCCGCTCGTCAGCGTGACGAGCCCGATCGGGTCGAGCCGGCTGTGCTCCGGGTCGCTCGACTCGCTGAGCTTCGCCGCGGAGACCGCGATCGCGGCGATCCCGATCGGGATGTTGACGAGGAAGATCCAGCGCCAGCTCAGCCAGGACGTGAGCATCCCGCCGGCGAGCGGCCCGATCGCCACCGCGGCGCCGATCGTGGCTCCCCAGACGCCGAACGCGGTGCCGCGCTCGCGGCCGTGGAACGCCTGGGAGATCAGCGCGAGCGCCGTTGCGAACATGATCGCGCCGCCGACGCCCTGGACGCCGCGCGCGATGATCAGGAACAGCGCGTCGTTGGACAGGCCGCAGGCGGCCGAAGCGGCCGTGAACAGGACGATCCCGATGATGAACAGCCGCTTGCGCCCGAAGAGGTCCGCGAGCGACCCTGCGGTCAGGACGAAGGTGGCGAGGGCGAGCGCGTAGGCGTCGACGACCCACTGGAGATCGGAGAGCGAGGCGTCGAGCGCCTGCTCGATCGCAGGGAGCGCAACGTTGACGATCGTGATGTCCAGCAGGAGCATGAAGGTCGCGGTACAGACCGCCAGCAGCGTCCACCACTTCCGCTCCACCGGCGGAAGATAGACGCCGCCCTCGCGCCTAGGCGGAGGTTCCGGGGCGCGGCCTACACTCAGGCCGGAAATGCAACAGACCTTCGACGTGTCGAATGCGGTCGCCGCCGAGCTCGCGGGAATATCGGACGGCGTGCTCGACGCGCTCCGGGAACGGCTTCACTGCACCATCCGGCTGCGGGGCAACCAGCTGACGCTGGACGGGGAGGACGCGCAGGTCGCCGAGGCGCGCTCCGTGCTCGACGAGCTGGTCGAGCTCGTCGAGGGCGGCCACGCGATCGGCGCCCACACCGTCGACGCCGTGCTCGGCGCGCTCGAGTCCGAGACCGACGTCCGCGAGGTCTTCGACCACGTCGTCTGGCGCCACCGCGGCAAGCGGATCGCGCCGAAGACGGTGATGCAGAAGCGGTACGTCGACGCCATCCGCCGGTCGACCGTCACGTTCGGCATCGGCCCCGCCGGAACGGGCAAGACGTACCTCGCGATGGCGCTCGCGGTCTCCGCGCTCCACGAGCGTGAGGTCGCTCGGATCATCCTCACGCGCCCGGCGGTCGAGGCGGGAGAGCGGCTCGGCTTTCTGCCCGGCGACCTGATGGCCAAGGTCGACCCGTACCTGCGGCCGCTCTTCGATGCGCTCTACGACATGCTCGACCCGGACCGCGCGAACAACCTGATCGAGCGCGGGACGATCGAGGTCGCGCCGCTCGCGTTCATGCGCGGTCGCACGCTGAACGACAGCTTCATCATCCTCGACGAGGCGCAGAACACCTCGCCCGAGCAGATGCAGATGTTCCTCACGCGCCTCGGGTTCGGCTCGAAGGTCGTCGTCACAGGCGACGTCACCCAGATCGACCTGCCCCGCGAGCAGCGGTCGGGACTGGTGCACGTCCAGGGCGTCCTGAACGACATCGACGGGATCTCGTTCATCGGCTTCGGCCACCGCGACGTCGTCCGGCACAAGCTCGTCCAGCGCATCGTCGAGGCCTACAAGGAGCACACGGACGAACGGAACAGATGAGCGCGCTGCAGATCGAGGTCGAGAATCGGAGCGGGACACCCGTCGATGTCGACGCAGCGCGGCAGCTCGCGCGCCGGGTGCTGAGCGCCCAGCAGGTCGACGAGGGCGATCTCGGGATCGCGTTCGTCGGGCCCGAGGAGATCCGCGAGTTGAAGCGCGAGCACCTCGGGATCGACGAGGCGACGGACGTGCTCTCGTTCCCGATCGACGGCACCGACCTGCTGGCGGGCGACCTCCCGCGGCAGCTCGGTGACGTCGTCCTGTGCCCGCAGGTCGTCGGCAGCGAGTGGCGGCGGCCGCTCGTGCACGGTCTCCTGCACCTGCTCGGCTACGACCACGGCCGCGCGATGTCGCAGCTCGAGGACACCTACGCATGAGCCGTAGGCTCGACGGAGGCTCTCAGGGAGCGGAGGCGCCGGCTTCGCCGGCGCTGGAGCGGGTTCTGAGCCGTAGGCTCGACGGAGGCTCTCAGGGAGTGGAGGCGCCGGCTTCGCCGGCGCTGGAGCGGGTTCTGAGCCGTAGGCTCGACGGAGGCTCTCAGGGAGTGGAGGCGCCGGCTTCGCCGGCGCTGGAGCGGGTTCTGAGCCGTAGGCTCGACGGAGGCTCACAGGGAGTGGAGGCGCCGGCTTCGCCGGCGCTGGAGCAGGGCATGAGCCGGCTCGGCGTGGAGCGGGTATGAGCTCTCGCCGGTCGCCCAGCGTCCTCGATTCGTTCAACTACGCGGCCGAGGGGATCATCCACGTGCTGCGCACGCAGCGGAACATGCGCATCCACTTCGCGGTCGCGGTCGCCGTGATCGTCCTGGCCTTGATCGTGAACGTGACGAAGCTCGAGCTGATCGCGCTGCTGATCTCGATCACGTTCGTCCTCATCGCCGAGATGATCAACACGGCGATCGAAGGGGCGATCGATATCGCGACCACGTCGTTCGACCCGATGGCGAAGCTGGCGAAGGACATCGCCGCCGGGGCGGTCCTGCTCGCTTCGGTGAACGCGCTCGCGATCGGCTATCTCGTCTTCGCCGGCAAGGTGGCCGACCGGTCGGCCGACCTGCTCGACCGGATCAGGCAGGCGCCGGCGGAGCTCACCCTCGTCGCGCTCGTCCTTACAGTGATCATCGTGATCGCGCTGAAGGCGTACACCGGCCGCGGGACGCCGCTACGCGGCGGGCTGCCCTCGGGCCACGCCGCCGTCGCGTTCGCGTGCTGGATCGCGGCCACGTACGCCGCCGGCGCCTCGCATCGCTTCCTCGTCTCCTCGATCACCCTGATCATGGCCTTCCTCGTCGGGCAGACCCGGGTCGAATCGGGCGTCCACTCGACGCTCGAGGTCGCCTCGGGCGGGCTGCTCGGAGCGCTGGCCGCGCTCGTCGTCTTCCAGGTTCTCTCGTGAGCGGCGTAGGCTCGACGGAGCCGCCCAGGAGCGGAGGTGCCGGCTCCGCCGGCGTCGGAGCGGGGAAGAGCGGCGTAGGCTCGACGGAGCCGCCCAGGAGCGGAGGTGCCGGCTCCGCCGGCGTCGGAGCGGGGAAGAGCGACCTCGTCGAGAAGGCCGAGGCGGTCGCCGCGCAGGCGTATGCGCCGTATTCGAACTACCACGTCGGCGCCGTCGTCCGGACGGTCGACGGCCGGGAGTTCGCGGGCGTCAACGTCGAGAACGCGGCGTACCCGCTCGGCGTGTGCGCCGAGAAGTCGGCGATCGTCGCCGCGGCCGTGGCGGGCTGCCGGCCGGGAGAGCTGGCGGCGATCGGGATCACGGCCTCGCCCTGCGGCGGGTGTCGCCAGTGGCTGGCCGAATGGCGGATCGGCGAGGTGACGTTCCGGCGCGACGACGGCTCGATCGCGAGGTGGACGGCCGAGGAGCTCCTGCCGGACACCTGGAACCTTCCGGCGTGAGGTCGGGCTTCGCGGCGGTCGCCGGGCGGCCGAACGTCGGCAAGTCGACGCTCGTCAACGCGCTCGTCGGGACGAAGGTCGCGATCGTCTCGCCTGTGCCGCACACGACCAGGCATCGCATTCGCGGCGTCTACACGGCGGACGAGGCGCAGCTCGTGCTCGTCGACCTGCCGGGCTGGCAGCGGCCGATCGATCGCCTGACGGAGCGGATGCAGAAGCGTGTCGACGAGACGATGGGGGACGACGTCGACGTCGTCATGCTCGTCGTCAGCGCGCGCGAGCGCATCGGCGCGGGCGACCGCTACGTCGCACGGCACGTGTTCGCGCTCGGCGTACCGATCGTGATCGTCGTCAACAAGGTCGACCGTCTGAAGGCCGGCCACATCGCGACGCAGATGAAGCAGGCCGCGACGCTCGGGCCGTTCCACGCCCTCCACCCGGTGAGCGCGACGACGGGAGACGGCATCGACGAGCTCAGGGGCGATCTCCTCTCGCTGCTTCCCGAAGGGCCGTTTCTCTACCCGCCCGAGACCGACACCGATCTGCCGCTCGAGGCGCGGATCGCAGAGGCCGTGCGCGAGCAGGCGCTCCGGCTGACGAAGGAGGAGGTGCCGCACGCGCTGACGGCGGAGGTCGTCTCGATCGAGGACCGGCACGTGCACGTCCGCCTCTACACGGAGACCGAGAGCCAGAAGAAGATCCTGGTCGGCAAGGGCGGGTCGATGGTGCGGGAGATCGGCCGCGGTGCGCGCCCGTTCGTCGAGCAGCTGCTCGGCCGCTCCGTCTACCTGCAGCTGCAGGTGAAGTCGGCGCCGCGGTGGCGCCGGGACGAGACGATGCTCGAGCGGCTCGGCCTCTAGCTAACGGACGGCGGCGATCAGCTTCGAGAGCCGTTCCCGCTCGCCGGTGGGCCAGTAGCGCGAGAGCGTGCGCTCCGCCGCCTGCTCGGCGGTCGGAAGCGCCTCCTCGGTGATGCGGCGGCCGGTGTCCGTGAGCACGACGAGCGCCAGGCGGGCGTCGCGGGCGTGCGACTCGCGGCCGACGAGGCCCATCCGCTCGAGCGGCTGCAGCTGACGCGCGACGCCGGACGGCGTGACGCCGAGGCGGTTCGCGAGCTCGACGCGGCGGAGCCGGCCGTCGGGAGCGTCGTAGAGCTCGAGCAGCAGCGCGAGGTCGCCGAGCGCAAGACCGTGCGCCCCGAGCGCAGCGTCGACGTCGCGGGTGACGACGGCGCGCGCGAGCGCGAGGTCGAGGACGGTGGTGAGATCGGTGTTCGTCGTTTCCATGTCGGCATCATATCATTGACGCGTCATCGACATGCGCGGCGAGTGGTCAGACCACGGTCTGACCGCGGTCAGACCACCGCCGACGACGCTAAGCGGCCTTCAGCGTCGCCTGGCCCGGGCGCCAGTTGGCCGGGCAGAGCTCACCGGTCTGCAGCGCCTGCACGACGCGCAGCGTCTCCGGCGGGCTGCGGCCGACGCTCACGTCGGTGACCGCGGCGTGGCGCACGATCCCGTCCGGGTCGATCACGAACGTCGCGCGCAGCGCCGCTCCGTCCTCGAGCAGCACGCCGTAGCTCCTCGCGAGCTCGTGCGACGTGTCCGCGATCACCGGGTACGAGACGTCCTCGAGCCATGGGTTCGTGGTGAACCACGCGCGGTGCACCCACCAGCTGTCCGTGCTCGCGGCGACGATCCGCGCACCGGACTCCTCGAAGTCCATGCGCAGCTCCTCGAGCGCCTGGAGCTCGGTCGGGCAGACGAAGGTGAAGTCGCGCGGATAGAAGAAGAGGACGGTCCACGAGCCGCGGCCGGGCACGTCGACCGGAAGCGGCCGGAGCTCGCCCTTCACGTAGGCGTCGGCCGTCCAGACCGGCGCGCGGGCGCCGACATGTGCGTACATCCCAGTCCTCCCTCGACGATCCCTCGTTGTCTGGCATCGACCATAGGAGCGGGCCGCCGAGACGGCGTCGGCGGGGAGAACGATTCTCCGTCGTCTGCGAGGACGACATCCGCGTCGCCTGGCGGCCGCCGGGCCGGAGCTAGACTCGCCGTGTGGCGCAGGCGCCTGCTCTTCCGCGCGGCTTCGAGCTCCCGCTCGAGCCGCGGCTGCCGAGGATCGGCTCGGTCGACCAGGTGGCGGTGGAAGGTCGCGCGGCCGAGCTCGCGAAGCGGAGCATCAAGCGCGAGGCGAAGGTCTGGGCGCTCGAGCTCGCCATCCGCTGCTGCGACCTGACCACCCTCGAGGGCCAGGACACGCCGGGCAAGGTCGCGGCGCTCTGCTCCAAGGCGCTCCGGCCGGACCCGAGCGACGCGAACGTGCCGTCGGTCGCCGCCGTCTGCGTCTACCCGAACCTGGTGCCGACCGCGGTCGAGCGGCTGCGCGGCACGGGTGTGAAGGTCGCCTCGGTCGCGACCGCGTTCCCGAGCGGGCAGAGCCCGCTCGACGTAAAGGTGCGCGAGACGCAGGAAGTGGTCGCGATGGGGGCCGACGAGGTCGACATGGTGATCGACCGCGGTGCGTTCCTGTCGGGCCGCTACGCGAAGGTCTACGACGAGATCGTGCGCGTGAAGGAGGCGTGCGGCGACGCGCACCTCAAGGTGATCCTCGAGGTAGCCGAGCTGGGGACGTACGACAACGTCCGCCGCGCCTCGCTGCTCGCGATCGCTGCGGGCGCCGACTTCATCAAGACGTCCACCGGGAAGCTGCCCGGCGCCGCGACGCTGCCCGTCCAGCTCGTCATGCTCGAGGCGATCCGGGACGTGCACGCCGAGACCGGGCGCAAGGTCGGGATGAAACCGGCCGGCGGCATCCGCACCTCGAAGAACGCGATCCAGTACCTCGTGCAGGTGCACGAGACGCTCGGGCCCGACTGGCTGACGCCCGACCTCTACCGGCTCGGCGCCTCGAGCCTTGTCAACGACATCCTGATGCAGCTCCGCAAGGAGAAGACGGGCGCCTACCAGTCGAAGGACTACTTCACTAATGACTGAGGTCGAGCGGCGCCCCGACCGCTCGCCGGTCCCGGCCGACTGGACGTACGCGCCGGCGCCCGAGAGCACCGAGATCGTCTCCCTGCGCGAGCGCTACGGCCTCTTCGTCGGCGGCGATTGGGTGTCGCCGCGCTCCGGCAGCTACTTCGAGACGATCTCCCCGCGCGACGAGGCGCCGCTCGCGCAGGTCGCGCAGGCCGACGAGCAGGACGTGACGGCGGCGACGGCGGCCGCGCGCGAGGCGTACCAGACGTGGGGGAGCCTCGCGCCTTCCGAGCGCTCGAAATACCTCTTCCGGATCGCGCGCATCCTCGCCGAGCGCTCACGCGAGTTCGCCGTGCTCGAGTCGCTGAACGGGGGGAAGCCGATCAAGGAATCGCGCGACGTCGACCTCCCGCTCGCCGCGGCGCACTTCTTCTACTACGCGGGGTGGGCCGACAAGCTCGAGTACGCGTTCCCGAACAGGCGCCCGAAGCCGCTCGGCGTCGCCGGTCAGATCATCCCGTGGAACTTTCCGCTGCTGATGCTCGCGTGGAAGATCGCGCCGGCGCTCGCGGCAGGGAACACCGTGGTGCTCAAGCCGGCCGAGACGACGCCGTTGACCGCGCTGCTCTTCTGCGACGTGCTCCGGCAGGCCGAGCTCCCGCCGGGCGTCGTCAACATCGTCACCGGCGACGGCCGTACGGGCGCGGCGCTCGTCGAGGCCGACGTCGACAAGATCGCGTTCACGGGCTCGACCGAGGTGGGCAAGGCGATCCAGCGGCGGCTCGCCGGCACGGGCAAGAAGCTGACGCTCGAGCTCGGCGGCAAGGCGGCGAACATCGTCTTCGACGACGCCGCGCTCGATCAGGCGGTCGAGGGGATCGTCAACGGCATCTACTTCAACCAGGGTCACGTGTGCTGTGCGGGCTCGCGCCTGTTCGTGCAGGAGTCGATCTACGAGCCGGTGGTCGAGAAGCTGAAGCGGCGCATGGCGACGCTGCGCGTCGGCGATCCGCTCGACAAGAACACCGACGTCGGCGCGATCAACTCGCGGATGCAGCTCGAGAAGATCGAGGAGCTCGTCGCCGCCGGCCGTGACGAGGGCGCGGAGATCTACCAGCCGCCGTGCCGGCTGCCCGAGAAGGGCTACTGGTTCGCGCCGACCGTGTTCACGAACGTCGCGCAGAGCTATCGCATCGCTCAGGAGGAGATCTTCGGGCCCGTCCTGTCGGTGCTCACCTTCCGCACGCCCGACGAGGCGGTGGAGAAGGCCAACAACACGCCGTACGGGCTCTCGGCCGGGGTCTGGACGGAGAAGGGCTCGCGCATCCTCTGGATGGCCGAGCGCCTCCGGGCCGGGGTCGTGTGGGCGAACACCTTCAACCGTTTCGATCCAACGAGCCCGTTCGGCGGCTACAAGGAGTCGGGCTTCGGCCGCGAGGGCGGTCTCCACGGGCTCGAGCCCTACCTCGCCTTCGACGACTGAGATCCGCCCGGCACGCCGGGACGACGGGCCGGCGCTGGCGCGGATCGACCAGGCGACCTGGACGTCGCTCACCAGCCCGGCGCCCGCGCCGCCCGCGGGCACGCCGTTCTTCGGTGTCCACACGACGCCCGCCGACGTGCTCGTCGCGGTCGTCGACGGTGCGATCGCCGGCTACGTCACGATCAAGCCCGCCACCGAGCTCCAGGCGAGCGACCACGTCCTGCACATCAGCGGCCTTGCGGTCGACGACGCCGTCCGACGGCGCGGCGTCGGCCGGGCGCTGATGGACGGCGCGATTGCCGAGGCCCGGCGCCGCCGCGCGCGGCGGCTCACCCTGCGCGTCCTCGGGCCGAACACGGCCGCCCGGCGCCTCTACGAAACGTGCGGATTCGAGGTCGAAGGCGTGCTGCGCGGCGAGTTCGTTCTCGACGGCGAGGATGTCGACGACGTGCTCATGGCGCTCGCCCTCTGATAGACCTCGGGACCGGCATGGCGCGTCTCCCCGTGAAGAAGACCTACAAGCTCTACATCGGCGGCGCGTTCCCGCGCTCCGAGAGTGGGCGCACGTACGAGGTGCAGGGGCAGAACGTCGCGCGTGCGTCGCGCAAGGACGTTCGCGACGCCGTCTCCGCTGCACGCGGCGCCCAGGCGAAGTGGGCGTCGGCGACGGCCTACAACCGCGGCCAGGTGATCTACCGGATCGCCGAGATGATCGAGGCGCGGGCGGCCGAGTTCGCCGAGCTCTGCAGCGGCCGCGACGAGGTTGAGCGCTCGATCGACCGCGTCGTCTGGTACGCGGGCTTCGCCGACAAGCTCGCCCAGGTGGTCGGGTCGTCCAACCCGGTCGCCGGGCCGTACTTCAACTTCACGATTCCCGAGCCGACCGGCGTCGTCGCGGTGATCGCGCCCGACGAGCCGCCGCTGCTCGGGCTCGTGTCGCGCATCGCGCCCGCCCTGACCGCGGGGAACGCGATCGTGGCGCTCGCGTCCGAGACCTCTCCGCTGGCCGCGATCGAGCTCGCCGAGGCGCTCGCGACGAGCGATGTCCCCGGCGGCGTGGTGAACCTGCTGACGGGCTACCGTGCGGAGCTCGCGCCCTGGCTCGCGTCGCACATGGACGTCAACGCGATCGACCTGACCGGCGCCGACGGGCTCCGCTCCGACCTCGAGGCGGCTGCGGCCGAGAACGTCAAGCGGGTCGTGATCGGGCGCCCGGACGGCCAGTCGCTCGCCGACATCTCCTCCTTCCTCGAGCTGAAAACGGTCTGGCACCCGATCGGCAGATGACGGCGTTCGACCACCTGAACGAGATCGAGCCGCTCGTGATCTGGCCGGGCGTCGTCGGCCGCGCGGTCGTGAGCGAGCAGGCGACGTTCTCGTACCTCGAGCTCGAGCCCGACACCCACGTGCCCGAGCACCAGCACGTCAACGAGCAGGTTGGCATCCTGCTGGGCGGCTCTGCTCGCTTCCGGATCGGCGAGGAGGAGCGCGAGCTCCGGCCCGGCGCAACGTGGTGCATCCTCGCCGACGTGCCGCACGAGGTGTGGGCGGGCCCGGACGGCGCGTCGCTGATCGAGGTCTTCGCGCCGCGCCGGGACGACTGGGGCGACCGCGAGCGGCTCCAGCCTTCGCCGCCGCCGCGCTTTGCGTGACGTCCGCCTACCGCTGATCTACGCTGTTCGGTAGCCGGTGCCAGCGTCACGACGTCTCAGCCAGCGCATCTCGGAGGGGGACGGGATCGCGATCATCGTCTGCGTCGACGACGCGGACGGCGCGCGCGCGGCCGAGGCGCAGGGCGCGAAGGCGGTCGCGATCCGGCGCCACGTCGACGGCATCCGCGACGCCACCTCGCTGCCGCTCCTCTGGATCGGCGACGGGATCCCGCAGGATGCCGACGCCGTATGCGTGCGGCCGGACATCGAACGCGAGCCGGATCAGGCGGAGGCAGTCGTGGACGTCCGCGACGAGGAGGAGCTCGAGGAGGCGCTCGAGCAGCTCGATCCCGAGATCTTCCTGCTCTCGGCGCTCGGCGCCGACGACGACGCCGACCCGCTCGACGCGGTGCTCGAGCTCCTGCCGGACGTGCCGGCGGGGAAGCTCGCGATCGCCCGGGTCGACGTCTCGACGCGCGAAGAGGTGCTGGCGCTCGAGCGCGCCGGCATCGACGCGGTGCTCGTTGCCGCACAGGGCGAGGTCGCGAGCCTCGTCGGGCACCGGCCGCTCGAAGTTTAAGAGTCCGAAAAGGCTCGGCGGAAGGCGGCCGAAGGCCGTCTACCATGGCGCGCGATGAAAGCGCTGCTCGCGCTGGCCGTCCTCCTGTGCGCCAGCGGGCTCCTCACCGCCGGATGCTCCTCCCAAGAGGCCAAGCAGGCCGCGGCTGCCCCTGCCGCGGCGCCGAAGAAGCTCGTCTGCCCCGACCGGCCCAGCTGGCAGCACCTGGCGAACAAGATCGACGCGCCCGTCTACTGCCCGGGCTGGCTGCCCGATCCGCTGATCGGCGCGATCGGGAACCGCTGGAACAACATCAATTCCGTCTCTCCCGACCGGAGCTACCTCGAGAGCTTCGTCTGGCAGGAGACCGGAGGCGGAGCCGCCGGCGGCGAGCTCCACGTCAACCTGCGCGGCTATCCCGGCGTCACGAAGATCCCGACCTGCCGCACGGGCGGTAGCGAGAGCCGCAACGTCCCCTGCTTCGCCGACGCGCACGGCACGATCACCGAGCGTGGCATCAAGGCGACCCTCTACACCGTCAACCAGGACGCCGACGAGTGGCACGCCCTGCTCCTGTGGCGCCGGGACGGCAACCTCTACACGCTCTCCGAGCACGTCGCGCCGCCTCTGACCTACGACCACGTGATCCGCTACCTCCACAAGGAACTGCGGTCGCTCGTCCTCGTTCGCCCCTCCGCGGCCGCCACGTAGATGAAGCTCACTCGAAGGCAAGTGCTCGCCGGCGCGGCCGCCGGCGCCGTCGGCGCGACCGGCATCTACGAGCTCGTCGAGCGCCTCGGAGGATCGGCGCCGGCGCGCCCGACGAACACCGTCGTCCTCCCGGAGCAGCATCTGCTCGACGGCGTCCGCATCGTCGAGTCCAACAAGGTCGAGGTGCTCGTGCCGCCGCTCCACCACGAGATCCACACCGCGAAGCTCGCGGTCGGCCGGGCCGACCTCGCCGAGGCGCAGAGCGAGCTTGCCAACACGCTCGCCGGGCTCGACCGCGACTACGTCCCGTCGCCGGCCGGCCTCGGCGTCACGGTCGCGTGGGGCCTCCCGTACTTTCGCCGGCTCGTGCCCGACGCGGCCCGGCGCTACCTGCCGCACGACATGCGCGCCGACAAGCCGGTGATCTTCGACGCCCACCGCTTCCCGAGCGACCCGACCGACACGCGGCTCGAGTCGAACGACGTCGTGATCCTGTTGCGCGCCGACACACGCGACCACATCGAAGACGCGGCGAAGCGGCTGCGCGACACCAAGCTCTTCGAGCTGACGTCGATCCGCCGCGGCTTCGCAGGCGGCGGCTTCGACGGCCAGCAGTCGCTGCCGAAGCGTCTCGCGGTCGCCGCGGGTGTGCCCGGCGCCGCGCTGATTCCCGACACCGCCGAGCTCTTCCTCGGCTTCACCTCGACGCAGCGCGCCGGCATGGGGCCGGGGAAGATCGCGAACTTCGAGACGCTGGGCTACGTCGACTTCCGCGGCAGCGACTACTTCCGCCAGGGCACGCACATGCACCTGTCGCACATCAAGGAGGACGTCGAGTCGTGGTACCTCAACTTCGACTTCGACGAGCGCGTCGCGACGGCGTTCCGCCCCAACCTCGACGTCCCGCAGGACACCCAGACGGTTCCGCAGGGCCCGCGCCAGGTGTCGACGGCCGACGACGTGCGCCGCGACTATCGGAGCTCACGCCGCTTCGGCCACAGCGCCTCGATCCAGACGACGTCCCGCCTCCAGCACGACGTCGTGGGCCCCGACGGGACGCGCTACCTCAAGGGAGCGGCCGTCCCGGTGCGCGCCGACTTCAACACGCTCGACGATCCGTTCGCCTGGTCGGTCCGCACCGACGAGATCGGCGTGGTGCCGGCGGCCGGCGTGCACTTCGTCGTCTTCAACCCGACGGGCGACGACTTCCGGCGCAACCGCCTCGCGATGGACGGCGTGCTGCCGGACGGGAAGATCGCGCTCCCGCCGCGCGACCGCAACCAGGGCTTCAACTCGATCCTCCAGACGACGCACCGCCAGAACTTCGTGGTGCCGCCGCGCCGTCACCGCAGCTTCCCGCTCGCAGAGCTTTGATGGGAGGGGAACCGGAGGTTCCCCTCCCATGACCCCAGCCCTCCGACACTTGACGACCGTTCAGCGGGCGGGCAGCGGCGAAGCCGCTACCCGCACGTCTCGCGCATCTCACCCGCGACCCACGTGAACCAAGCGGGGCCGGCCGTGGCGCCGCGTGGGCCGAATCGTTCTTGGGCGGATTGCCAATGTGTTGGTGCGTCGCGTGCGGGCGCGGGCTTGGCCCGTGCCCGCCAGGGTCGAGTCCGAGACGTGTCGGAGGGGTGGGTTTGGGAGGGGAACCGGAGGTTCTCCTCCCAAAGCGTTAGCCGAAGAAGGTTCGCGCGACGTCGTACCAGCTGTCCGGCACGGTCTTGAGCTCGGCCGTCGCCTCCGCGAGCGGCACCGAGATCACGTCGTCGCCCCTGAGCGCGGCCATCTGCCCGAAGGCGCCCTCGGAGACGAGGTCGGATGCCTTCAGCCCGAACCGCGTCGCGAGGATCCGGTCGCGTGCGGTGGGTGAGCCGCCTCGCTGGATGTGCCCCAGCACCGTCACCCTCGTCTCGAACCCGGTCCGCGACTCGATCTCCTCGCCGAGCCGCTCGCCGACGCCGCGCTTGGCGAGCAGCCGGTGCCCGAACTGGTCGACCTCGCCCCTGTCCTCGGCCCCCGGCAGCTCGCAGCCCTCGCTGACGACGACGATCGAGAAGTTCTTGCCGCGCGCGTGCCGGCGCCTGATCTCGCCGCAGACCTCGTCGAGGTCGACGGGCTTCTCGGGGATCAGGATCACGTCGGCGCCGCCCGCGATGCCGCTCATCACCGCGATCCAGCCGGTGTGGCGGCCCATGACCTCGACGACCATCACGCGGTTGTGCGACTCCGCGGTCGTGTGGAGCCGGTCGATCGCCTCCGTACAGACGTGCACGGCGGTGTCGAAGCCGAAGGTGTAGTCGGTGCCGGAGAGGTCGTTGTCGATCGTCTTCGGCACTCCGACGACGGGTGCAGCGAAGTCCGCGTACACGCGCGCGGCGACCCCGAGCGTGTCCTCGCCCCCGATCGCGACGAGCGCGTCGAGCTGCTCGAAGGCACCGCGGACGCGCTCGATGCCTCCGTCGATCTTGTACGGGTTCGTGCGGCTCGTACCGACGATCGTCCCGCCGCGCGGCAGGATCCCCGAGATCTCGGGCGGGCCGAGCGGCTGGAACAGCTGCTCGACCATCCCGCGCCAGCCTTCCCGAACGCCCACGACCTCGTCGCCACGCTCCCACGAGCGACGCGCGACCGCGCGGATGACCGCGTTCAGGCCGGGGCAGTCGCCGCCGCCGGTGAGGACGCCGATGCGCATGAACCAACGAGTCTACGAATCGGGATCGGCGAACGTCGGGGGCCTGCGCTCGTTGAACGCCCGGACGCCCTCGCCTCGGTCGGGGTGCGTCACCGTCTCGCGGTAGCAATCGAGCTCGCGCCCGAGCGCCTCCTCGAGCGGCCGGCCCCGACCGAGCCGCAGCGCCCGCCGGATCTGCTCGACCGCGTGCGGAGAGTTGGCGCCGATCGATTCGGCGAGGGCGATCGCCGACGGCAGCAGTTCGTCCGGTGAGACGACGCGGGTGACGAGGCCGGCCCCGAGCGCTTCCGCGGCGTCGATCAGCCGGCCGGTGAGCAGCAGCTCCGTGGCGAGCCCGTGCGGAATCAGCCTCGGCAAGAGCTGCGTCCCCCCGCACCCGGGCATGATCCCGCGCGAGGCCTCCGGCTGCCCGAAGCGGGCATTCGCCGAGGCGACGATGAAGTCGCAGCTCAGTGCAAGCTCGAGCCCGCCGCCGGCCGCGACGCCGTTGACCGCGGCGATCACCGGCCTTGCGCAGTTCCGCAGCTCGGCGCACATCCTCTCGAAGAGCACGTGCTGGGACGCCCACACCTCGTCGCTGATGCCGTCGCGCTCTTTCAGGTCGGCGCCGGCGCAGAACGCGCGGTCGCCGCTTCCCGTGAGCACGATGACGCGGATGTCGCGTCTGTGCGAAAGGCCGCTCAGCGCTTCGAGGATCGCCTCGCAGAGGTCGGTCGAGAGCGCGTTGAGCACGGCCGGCCGGTCGAGCGTGAGGACAGCGACGGCCTTCGCGGGAACGTCGACGCGCAGCATCGCCTACCCCTGCAGTGCGAACGCGAGTCCCGCGGCGAGCTGCGCCGCGTACTCGCCCTTCCTGTCGGCGTAGCTCCGGAACTCGACGGGCAGGCCGAGGCCGCGTAGCTCGCGCGCGAAGGCACGCGTCTCCGACGGCCGGAACCAGTGGCTGTGCGCGGGACCGGTGGAGAGGAAGAAGCGCACGCCCTCGCTCCTCAAGTCGTCCGCCTGGGTGCGCGCGAGCAGGGTCGGGTCGTTCGCGGCGAGCACCGCCCCCGACGCGTCCTTGAACGGGCCGTCACGCAGCGGCGCGAAGTAGCCGCTCCACGACTCGACGGTGCCGAACAGCGCGGGGTGACGGAGGGCGATGTTCACGGCGCCGAAGCCGCCCGCCGAGAGGCCGGCGATCACCCGCCCGCGCCGGCCGGGGATGGTCGGGAGGTGCGCGTCGACCCAGGGGACGACGCGGTCGACGAGGCCGGCTTCCCACGGTCCCGCCCATTCGCCGTCGTAGCGATCGTCCGGCCCGGCCGCGGGCACGACGCCGATGAACGGACGGATCGCGCCGTCGGCGATCGACGTATCGGCGAAGTCGAGGAGCCCGGCGCCCGACGGGTACTCGTCCGGCGAGCCCGGCATGCCGTGCAACAGGTACACAACCGGGTAGCGGTGCGACGTGGAGAACCCGGGCGGGAGGTACACCAGCCCGGGACGGAGCTCTCCCGGCAGCACGCCGCTCAGCACTCGACCACCCTGGGGACCGGTTTGCGCTTGCGAAAAGCCCGGAAGGATCAGCGCGGTGACGACCGCGGCGAGCACGTGCACGCTTCGAGGGTAGCCGCGCTCGCGGCGCTGCTCGTCGCGGCGGTCGTCGCACTCGGCGCCGCACACGCGGCCACCCCGGACGCGCGCGACCTCGTCTTCCACTCTCGCGCGCTCGACGCGACCATGCACGCGCGGGTCGTGCTCCCGGCCGGGTACGCGCACGGCAAGCGCCGCTATCCGGTCGTCTACTTCCTGCACGGGCTGCCGGCGAGCTCGATCAGCTACTCGCAGCTGCGCTGGGTCGCCGATGCGCTCGCGGACACCGGCCGGCCGGCGATCCTCGTCGCGCCGCAGGGCGCCCGCGACGACGACACCGACCCCGAGTACCTCGACTGGGTCGCAGGCCGCAACTGGGAGACGTACGTGTCGAGCGAGCTCGTGCACCAGGTCGACGCTCGCTACCGCACGATCGCTGCACGGCGCGGCCGTGCCATCGTCGGGCTCTCGGCGGGCGGCTATGGTGCCGCGGCGATCGGGCTCCACCACCTCGACCGCTACGGCGCGATCGAGTCGTGGTCGGGCTACTTCGAGCCGACCGACCCGACCGGCCGGATCAAGCTCGACCGCGGCTCGAAGGCGGCGAACGGGCGGGCGAGCCTGCACGTCCTCGTCGGGTCGGACGCGCCGGCGATCCGCGCGCGCCGTCCCTTCTTCGCGTTCTACGTCGGCCGCGGCGACACGCGCTTCCGGAGCGAGAACGTGCAGCTCGATCGCGAGCTGAACGCGGCGGGGATCGCGCACGTGTTCGACGTGTATCCCGGCGGCCACACGACGGCGCTGTGGAAGCGCCACGCGGTCGTGTGGCTGTCGCTCGCGTTGCGCCACCTGAGCGCGCCGGCGTCGTAACCGCTGCGTAACACAGCCTCTACGCGGCGCAATCTCGACCGCAATACAACGTGCGCGTGGTCGCTCCCACGTTCCCTCGGCCGCGCGTGTCGTGGGTGGTCCTGCCGCTGCTCGCGTTCTTCCTCGCGTTCGGCGCCGTTGCGGTCTACCGGTACGTCGACAACTTCTGGCTGTACCGCGGCTTCGCCCCGCCGCGCGATCCGGTCTGGGTCGCCGAGCGCGGGCATACCGTCCGTCTCTACGTCTCGAGTGCAGCGCTCGGCGGGCGTACCCAGCCCGTCGACGTCTACCTGCCGCCGGGCTACGCCGCTCATCCGCAGCGGCGCTACGGCGTCATGTACCTGCTGCACGGCATGCCGGGGCGACCCGGCGCGTTCCTCGAGACCGTGCGGATGGGCGTCGTCGAGGACGAGCTCGTCGCGCTCCACCGTGCGCGTCCGCTGATCCTCGTGATGCCGTTCGGGTCGACGGGCTCGTTCACCGACGAGGAGTGGGCCAACGGCATCGGCAGGAACGCCGGATGGGCGACGTTCCTCTCGCGTGACATCGTCCAGGCGATCGACCGGCGGTTCCGCACCGTCCCGTCGGCCCGAGGGCGCGCGCTCGCCGGGCTCTCGGAAGGCGGCTACGGCGCGCTCAACATCGGCCTGCACGACCCGCGCGAGTTCGGCGTGCTCGAGAGCTGGTCCGGGTACGCGCGCGCCGACGACATCGGCGCGATCTTCGGCCACCGCCGCCGGCTGCTGCGGGCGAACAGCCCGCTCGACACGCTGGCCGCCGCCGCGCCGGCGCTTCGGCGCGGCCACGTCTTCGTCTGGTTCTACAGCGGCAGCGACGACCGCTTCCGCCCGCAGAACGCCGCCTTCGCGCGCGCGCTCGCCGCAGAGGGCGTCGCGCACCGGTTCCGCGTCGTGCGCGGCGGCCACAACTGGGCGCTCTGGCGCGGCAACGCAGCCGATGCCTACCTGGCGGCCTCGCGCCACCTGGGAGCAGGGCATGCGTAGAGCCGCCGCGGTTCCGCTCTCGCTCGCAGTCGTGATCGCGGCGACCGGCTGGCTGTACGCGAGCCGTGGGCTGCTCGAGGTCAGGCCGCGCATCGGCGAGGCGCTGCCGCTCGACGAGCTCTCCCGCCACTCCTCGGTCCCGTTGCTGACGTTCGCGGTCGTGTGGGGCGTCGCGGCCTTCCTGCTCGGCGCGATCGTCCGCTGGGCACACGTCGCGCGGCTTCTGGCAGCGGTCCTGCTCGCGGTCGGCGTGGGCGCATGGCAGTACGCGGCGCTCGCCTCGTCGATCGCGGTCGTGCGTCAGATCCCCGCGCAGCAGGCGCTCGACGCGGCCGCGCGCTCGTCGTCGGTCTATGCAGCGGCGGCGATCGCGGCGCTCGGCGGGGCGCTGCTCGCGCGGCCGAACCGGCGAACGCCGATCGCGCCGCTCCTGATCGCCGCGCTCGTCTCGCTGGCCGGTGCGCTCGACCTCGTGCACGCGATCCTCCCGGGCGACAACGACGGCGTGATGCGGGCGCTCACACCGGACGCGGTCGGGCCGCTGACGCGGGCCGCAGCGGCGCTCGTCGGCCTGGCGCTGCTCGTGGCCGCACGCGGGCTCGCGCGGCGACGTCGCACCGCGTGGAGCGTCGCCACGGGCCTGGCCGCGCTGTCGGCGGCGCTGCACGTGCTGCACGGGCTGAACGACGGGACGCTCGCGTCCACCGTCGTGCTCGTGCTGCTTGTCGCGCGCCGCGAGACCTTCGACGGCCCGAGTGCGCCCGAGACGCCTCGCGTCGCGCTGCAGCGCGCTGCGATCGTGCTCGGCGCGATCGCGGCGTTCGGGACCGCCGCGCTGTGGCTCAACCGGATGGTGGCCGACCACCCGTTCACGCCTCGGTTCGCGCTCGACGAGATCGCTGCCGGCTCGATCGGGCTCAACCTCGGCGGCTCGCCGCACCTGGCCGGCGCGTTCAGCGACTGGTACCCACTCGCGCTCGCGCTGCTCTCCGCCTTCGGCGTGATCTGGGTGATCGCCGGCTTCGTCGCGCCCTGGCGCCACCGCGTCCTCCAGGAGGCGCGCGAGCGTGAGCTCGCCCAGGAGCTCGTGCGTGCATTCGGCACCGACACGCTGTCGCCGTTCGTCCTGCGGCGCGACAAGGCGTACTTCTTCTGCGAGGACGCGCACGCCTTCCTCGCGTACCGCGTCGTCCACGGGGTCGCGATCGTCTCGGGCGACCCGATCGGCGCCGAGCAGAGCCTGCCCGGCCTCGTCGCCGGCTTCGTCGCGCACGCCCGCGAGCGGGGCTGGCGGATCGCCGTGCTCGGCGCGTCGGAGAGCCGGCTCGACCTCTATCGGCAACACGGCCTGCACGCCCTGTACCACGGTGACGAGGCGATCGTCGACACGAGCTCGTTCTCGCTCGAGGGCCGGCCGATCCGGAAGGTGCGCCAGTCGGTGCACCGTCTCTCCGCCGCCGGCTACTCGGCGCGGCTGCTTCGTCCGGGCGAGCTCGGCCCGGAGCTGAGAGAGCAGCTCGAGACGATCGCGCGGCGGTCGCGCGGCGACGAGCCCGAGCGCGGCTTCGTGATGGCGCTCGATGCGCTCTTCTCACTCGACGACGACGATGCGCTGTTCGCGGTCGGCGTCGACGCGCACGGTGAGCCCGCCGGCTTCCTGCACTTCGCCGTCGCCGGTGCGAGCCGCTCGCTGTCGCTCTCGTCGATGCCGAGGCGCGCCGGGGTTCCGAACGGCTTCAACGAGTGGTTGATCTGCGAGACGATCGCGTGGGCCGCCGCGCACCGCTACGACCGCGTCTCCCTGAACTTCTCGCCGTTCGCTCAGCTTCTTGCGCCGGACGCGGAGCTCTCGCCGGTCCAGGAGATCCAGCGTCGCGCGCTGCTCACGCTCAAGGGGCGCTTCCAGCTCGACAACCTCCTCGTCTTCAACCGCAAGTTCTTCCCGCAGTGGGAGCGGCGGTTCGTCGTGTACGAGCACCGCCGCGACCTGCCGCGCGTCGGCATCGCCGCCCTCGCCGCCGAGGCGTACCTGCCGTTCGGCGGAGGGCGCCGGTGACGCTCGCCGCCGGGCTCGCGCTGGCGCTCGCGTCGACGGTCGCGCTCAACCTCGGCTGGCTGGTGCAGCACGACGCGGTTGCAGCGCTGCCGCCCTTCTCGCTCCGCCGTCCGCTCCGGGCGCTGTCGGCGCTCCTCCGAAGCCGACGCTGGGTTGCCGGGTTCGTCGCCGGGCTCACCGGCTGGGCCGTCTACATCGCCGCGCTCGCGCTGGCGCCGCTGTCGCTCGTCCAGGCCGTCTCGGCCGGCGGCATCGGCCTGCTCGCCCTTGCCGCCGTGCGCCGGCGGGGGGCCCGGCTCGCCGCGCGCGAGGCGTCGGCCGTCGCCCTGTCGATCGCGGGACTCGTGCTCCTCGCCGCGTCGCTCGCCGGGGGCGCGACCGCCGGGCGCGCCGTGACGGTCGGCGCGGTCTTGCTCTGGCTCGCGGCCTCGGCGGTGGGCGTGGTGGTGCTCGCCGGCCCGGTCGCGAGATCGCTCGCGGGCGGCGCGGGCCTCGGCCTCGCCGCGGGGACGCTGTACGCGGCGGGCGACGTCGCCACGAAGGCGGCGGTCGGTGGCCACGCCGTGCTCATCCTCGCCGTGCTCGCGGCCCACGGCTCGGCGTTCGCGGCGCTCCAGCTTGCGTTCCAGCGCGGCAAGGCGCTCGTCACGGCCGGCCTGAACACGCTCGCCACGAACGCGCTCCCGATCGTCGCCGGCCTCGCGCTCTTCCACGAAGCGCTGCCCGGCGGGGCCGCCGGCGCGACCCGCTTCGCCGCGTTCGTCCTGGTGGTCTGCGGGGCGGTCCTGCTCGCCCGGAGCGGCGTCCCGGAGGGCGCCGGCACCGCGCCGACCGCCTGAACAGGTGTCTTTTCGGGCGATCGCGGGTACGCTCTCCCTCGTTCGGGGTACCCCTATCCCCCGAAAGAGCCTCTCAACCCCTCGTGTCTGCCGTCCGGTTGCTCGGAAACAATGCCGCAATGCGTCGCCGGGCGATCGTCGCCATGGTCCCCTGCATGGTTCTCTGTGTCACCGTCCTCTGCGTCGGTCTCGGCGCCGTGAGCCCGGCGACCGGAGCGCCGCCGCAGCAGCTCCAGTTCGGGGTGGCGGACGACGCCGGCAAGTACGCGGACGACAACGGCGCGTCGTTCTTCGCCGACGTCGCCTCGCTCGGCCTCCGGACCGACCGGATGACGGTCACCTGGGACGCGTCCCACCCGACCACGATCACCGACCGCGCGTTCCTCGACCGCTCGATCGTCGAGGCCGGCAAGGACGGCGTCTCGGTGCGGCTCGCGGTCCGGCCTGCGACCGCCCGCGCCGTCGGCACCTCGGCCGTGCGCGCGCGACAGTTCGCGACGTTCGCGGCGTCGCTCGCGACCCGCTATCCGCAGGTCCACACGTTCGTGATCGGCAACGAGCCCAACCAGCCTCGCTTCTGGCAGCCGCAGTACAGTCACGGCAAGGCGGTCGCCGCCGCCGGCTACGAGCGGCTGCTCGCCGCGTCCTACGACGCGTTGAAGGCGGTCGACCCGACCATGACGGTGGTCGGCGGCGTCCTCTCGAGCCGGGGGAACGACAACCCGGCGGCGACGAGCAACGCCTCGCGCTCGCCCGTGCGCTTCATCCAGGACCTGGGCGCCGCGTACCGGCTGAGCGGCCGCACGAGGCCGCTGATGGACGAGCTCGGGTTCCACGCGTACCCGCGCTCGGACCGCGACTCGCTCGCGCGCGGCTTCGACTGGCCCGACGCCGGCTTCGCGAACCTCGCGCGCGTCAAGCAGGCGCTCTGGGACGCCTTCGGCGGGACCGCCCAGCCGACGGTCGAGAGCGGCCTGAAGATCTCGATCGACGAGGTCGGCTGGCAGACGGCGATCCCCGCGACGTCGCGCGACGCGTACACGGGCTCCGAGACCGTCCCGGTCACGACCGACGCCGCCCAGGCGCGCGTGTACGGACAGCTGATCGCCGGCGCGGCGTGCGACTCGTCGATCTCGTCGGTGCTGTTCGCGCCGTTCGTCGACGAGCCGCAGCTGGAGGGCTTCCAGAGCGGGCTCGTGCGGGCCGACGGCTCGAAGCGGCCGTCGTACGACACCGTGGAGAACGCGCTCGCCTCCGGGCCGCGCTGTGCGGGCAAGCCGGTCAGTTGGGCCCATGCAACGGGCGTGATCGGCGCCCGCGCGTTGTTCGGCTCGACGAAGACGCCGCACTGGTGGCGGCAGCGCGTCTGGAGCTTCGGCGTCCGCGTCGGCGAGGACGCGACGTACCGCGCCTCGATCGTCCCGGCGTCCGGCCGCGGTGTCCTGTCGGTGCGCCAGGCGCGCGCAGCGAAGCCGGTGCTGACGACGCGCGGCTACGCGAAGGCCGCGTGGACGCCGCTCGTGCGCTTCCCGCTCAAGCGACTGGCCCCGGGGCGCTACGCCTACGTGATCGACATGCGCGCGGCGGTCGCGCCGGCGCGCCGGCGCATGCTCGTCTCCCACCCCTTCGTCGTTCGCTGAGGCGTCGAGCGGGGGCGCTACCTTTAGCCGGCGTGGTAACCCAAGAGCCCCAGGTCGCCACCGGAACGGTCGACGTCCGCCTCGAGCGGCTGACGAAGCGCTTCGACGACGTCGCCGCGGTCGACGAGCTCGACCTCGACGTCGAGCACGGGCGCTTCCTCGCGCTGCTCGGCCCGTCGGGATGCGGCAAGACGACGACGCTGCGAATGATCGGCGGCTTCGAGGAGCCGACCTCCGGGCGGATCTACCTCGACGGGAAAGACGTGGTGAACCTGCCGCCCTACAAGCGCGACGTCAACACGGTCTTCCAGTCGTACGCGCTCTTCCCGCACCTCTCGATCTTCGAGAACGTCGCCTTCGGCCTTCGCCGCAAGAAGCTGCGGGGAAACGAGCTGCGGACGCGCGTGATCGAGGCGCTCGAGCTCGTCGGCCTCGCCGGTGTCGAGAACCGCAAGCCGCGGCAGCTCTCGGGCGGGCAGCAGCAGCGCATCGCACTCGCACGATCGCTCGTCAACCGCCCGCGCGTGCTTCTCCTCGACGAGCCGCTCGGGGCTCTCGACCTCAAGCTCCGCAAGGAGATGCAGCTCGAGCTGAAACGGATCCAGCACGACGTCGGAATCACCTTCATCCACGTCACGCACGACCAGGAAGAGGCGATGACGATGGCGGACCGGATCGTGATCATGAACGCCGGCCGGATCGAGCAGGCGGGGACGCCGGACGAGCTCTACGAGCAGCCGGAGACCGCGTTCGTCGCCGGGTTCCTCGGGGTGTCGAACCTCCTCGACGGCGTGCTCGCCGGACCGGATCGCGTACGGCTCGGCGACGGCACCGAGGTGAGCGTCCCGGCGTCCGTGCTCGCCGAGCGCTCGGGCCCGATCGCGATCGGCATCCGCCCGGAGAAGATCCGCCTCGGCGACGAGCATCCCAACCGCTTGGCCGGCACGATCACGGAGACGGCGTACATCGGCGTCTCGACCCAGTACCTCGTCGACACGGCGGCGGGCATCGTCGCGCTGTACGTCCAGAACGACCGCCCGGGCGGCACCGGGCTGCAGGTGGGGGAACGGGTCACGCTGAGCTGGGACCCGGATTGCACCTTCGTCATCGACAGAACGGAGACCTCGGAATGAGTGAGCGCATCGACCGGCGCGAGCTGCTCCGGCGAGGCGTCGCCGGGTCAGCGCTGTTGACCGTCCCCGGCCTGCTGGCCGCGTGCGGAGGCGGCGGCGGGATCAAGGGCGCCGCCGGCACGACGGCCACGACCACCGTGAACCAGACGCTTGCGAAGAGCGTCAACTTCTCGAACTGGCCGCTCTACATCGA
Organism: uncultured Thermoleophilia bacterium; assembly: GCA_963708355.1. Classification (GTDB taxonomy): domain Bacteria; phylum Actinomycetota; class Thermoleophilia; order Gaiellales; family Gaiellaceae; genus PALSA-600. Next base: position 171,488 of record CAVPSK010000001.1, read on the forward strand.
CTACGACCCGAAGACGAAGGGCCATCCGTCGCTCGCCCAGTTCACGAAGGCGACCGGCGTCAAGGTGAACTACACCGAGGACATCAACGACAATCCGACCTTCTTCGGGAAGATCGAAGGGCCGCTCGCGCACGGGCAGTCGATCCACCGCGACCTGATCGTGATGACGGACTCCTCGGGCTTCCCCCAGCGGATGATCGGGCTGGGCTGGCTCGAGAAGCTCGACAAGTCGGCGATCCCGAACATCAAGAACCTGGTGGCGGCCCAGCAGCATCCGCAGTGGGACCCCAACCGCGAGTACAGCCTGCCGTGGCAGTCGGGGATGACCGGTATCGGCTACGACCCGACGAAGGTCGGCGGCGACGTCACGTCGATCAAGAAGCTGCTGACCGACCCCAAGCTCAAGGGGAAGATCACGCTGCTCACCGAGCAGTCCGACACGATGGGCCTCGCGATGCTCGCGAACGGCGACGACCCGAGCCACGTCACGGACCCGGCCTGGAACCGTGCGATGACGCTGCTCCAGAAGGCCGTCAGCTCGGGGCAGGTGCGGCAGTTCACCGGCAACGATTACGCACCGCTGCTCGCGAAGGGCGACATCTGGGCGTGCTTCGCGTGGTCGGGCGACATGGTGCAGCTGCGCATCGACCACCCCAACCTGAAGTGGGTCGTGCCGGACGAGGGCGCGATGATCTGGACCGACAACATGCTGATCCCGAAGGGCGGAGACGTCTTCACCGCCTCGACGCTGATGAACTGGTACTACAAGCCGTCGATCGCGGCGGAGGTGGCGGACTACGTCAACTACATCTCGCCGGTCGCCGGCGCCGGCGAGCTCCTCCTGAAGAGCGACCCGGCGATCGCGAAGAACCCGCTCATCTTCCCGACCGACGCGATGCTCGCGAAGGCGCACCAGATCGATCCGAAGTCGGTGAACAACCAGAAGTACAAGCAGCAGTTCCAGCACCTGATCGGGGCCTGACCCGGGTGGGCGCGATTCGCGGGCGATCCCTCGCGCCGTACCTGCTGCTCGCGCCGGGCATCGCCTGGCTGATCCTGTTCTTCGTGGTCCCGATGTACTACCTGGCGATCACGTCGCTGCAGACTGGGTCGCTCGAGGTCGGCTACACGTTCAACTGGGCGTGGAACAACTACCGCGAAGCGATCACGACATACCACACGCAGTTCTTCCGCTCGATCAAGTACGCCGGGATCGCCACCGTGCTCTCGCTGCTCGTGAGCTATCCGCTCGCGTACTGGATCGCGTTCCGCGGCGGGCGCTGGAAGAACCTGTTCCTGCTGCTCGTGATCGCGCCGTTCTTCATCACGTACCTCATCAGGACGCTCGCGTGGGAGACGATCCTCGCCGACAGCGGCCCCGTGGTCGGCTTCCTCCGCTGCGATCCACGTGCTCGGGTCCGAACGGGCGCCTCCTCGCGACGTCGATCGGCGGTGATCTGCGGCATCACCTACAACTTCCTGCCGTTCATGGTGCTGCCGATCTACGTGAGCCTCGAGCAGTTCGACACGCGGCTGCTCGACGCGGCGCACGACCTCTACGCGAGCCGCGCGTGGTCGTTCCTGCGCGTGACGCTGCCCGATGTCGTTGCCGGGCGTCTTCGCCGGCACGCTGCTGACGTTCATCCCGGCCGTCGGGGACTTCATCAACGCGCAGCTGCTCGGCACGCCGAGCCAGTACATGATCGGGAACGTCATCCAGTCGAAGTTCCTCGAGCTGACCGACTACCCGCAGGCGGCGGCCCTGTCGTTCCTGCTGATGGCGACGATCCTCGCGATCGTCCTCGTCTACGCGCGCCTGCTCGGGACGGAGCGGCTGTCCGGATGACGGTGGCGGCCGAGGCAGCGGCGCCGATCCCCGTCCCGCGGCGGCGGTTCGGTGCGTTCGCGCGGCGACACGTGCTGACCGTGTTCGCCTCGCTCTCGCTGCTCTACCTGTTCGTGCCGGTCGCGGTCGTGATCGTGTTCGGCTTCAACAACCCTGCCGGCCGCTTCAACTACACCTGGAACGGCTTCACCCTCGAGAACTGGCTGCACCCGTTCGCCGTGCCCGGGATCCGGAGCGCGCTCGAGGTCAGCATCGAGATCGCGCTGCTCTCGAGCATCTTCGCGACCGCGCTCGGCACGCTGATCGCGCTCGCGCTCGCCCGGTACCGGTTCGCCATCCGCGGCGCCGTCAACACCCTGATCTTCATCCCGATGACGACGCCCGAGATCGTGATGGGCTCGTCGCTGCTGACCCTCTTCCTGAACCGCAACGTCGCGACGGGGTTCACGACGATCCTGATCGCGCACATCATGTTCAACATCAGCTACGTCGTCGTGACGGTGAAGGCGCGGCTCGCCGGGTTCGACCGCCACCTCGAGGAGGCGGCGATGGATCTCGGCGCCACGCCGTTCGTCACGTTCCGCCGGGTGACGCTGCCGCTGATCGCGCCCGGAGTCGTCGCCGCCGGGCTGCTCGCGTTCGCGCTCTCGATCGACGACTTCGTGATCACGTACTTCAACGCGGGCGCGACCACGACGTTCCCGCTGTTCGTCTGGGGCGCCGCTCGCGTCGCGACGCCGCCGCAGATCAACGTGATCGGGACGATGATCTTCGTCGCCGCGGTCGGCGGGATGATCCTCAACCTGCTCTGGCAGCAGCAGCGCGCGCGCCGCAGTGTCTAGGAGGGTCTAGCGGATCGCCGTTCGTCGCAGGGGTGCGATGGACGTTCCGAGGCAAGGACGCAGGGAGTCGCCGATAGCTGAAGCTATCGGCGCGACCGAGGACGCGGCATCTGGGCGTCCAGCGCGCACCGGCGGCACAAGCTGCGTTTCGCTAGACCCTCCTAGGCTCACCCTCTAACGAGGGTCTCCGCGTCAAGCCGGGCGGCAGGCCTGCCGATCCTGCGACTGGACTCGCCCGTGCCGCGCCGCCTCGCACTCCTCGTCCTCGGAGCCTTCATGGCCTCCGCCACCGTGGCGGCGGCGGGCTCCGATCCGGGCAAGGAGCAGGTGCACCTCGTCGCCGCCGACCAGGCGGCCGCCCGCGCCGCCGTCCTCCGGCTGGCCGATCTGGGCTCGGGGTGGACCGGCGGGCCGAAGAAGCCGTCGCTCTCGTCGAAGCCGCCGTGCACGAACTGGCAGCCGAAGCAGTCCGACCTCGTCCTCACCGGCGCCGCCGAGTCCGACTTCAAGCACCCGGGGCTCGAGATCGACAGCGGCGCACAAGTCCTGCGCACGGCGAAGATGGTGAAGCTCGACTGGCAGCGCACCGCCGTTGCGCCGGGCCTCGTCCCGTGCCTTCGCTCGTTCCTGCAGAAGCAGTCGAGCTCCGACGCGACGGTGGTCTCGGTCCACCGCCTTGCGTTCGCCCGCGTCGCCGCAGCCGACTACACGGTCGCGTACCGGGTCGAGGTCGACGTGCGCGCGAGTGGAACGACCGTGCCCGTCTATTCCGACGTCATCCTCGTCGGGCGCGGCCGCACCGAGATCGACCTGACCGTGACCGCGCCGGCCGCGGCGGCATCGGCGGTCGGAGCGGCCGAGCGGAAGCTCGCCGGCCTGCTCGCCCAGCGGGCGCGAGCCTAGCCCCTGATCGCGTAGACCGTCCCGGTCGACCAGTCGCCGACGAGCACGGCGCCGTCGGCGGTGGTCGCGAGCGGCAGGGGGCTCCTGATCCCCGTCACGAACGTGCTCACGGCGCCGCCGAAGTCGCCGGCCTTCCGGGTGAGCCCTACCCGCAGCACCTTGCCGGTCTGCCACTCGGCGACGAGCGCCGAGCCCGAGAACCGTCCGCCGAGCTCGGTCGTGAGCACGGTCACGCCCCCGGCGGCGGCGTGCGGCGCCAGCACCGCGATCGGGGCCGGCACGCCGCGGCAGGCCGCGCCGCCTTGTCCGTAGCAGGCCGGGAAGCGCCAGTTCTCGCCGTGGCGCACGAGCGCGAGCCAGTCGCCCGGCGTCCTCGCGCCCAGGTCGTCGCGCTGGTTCATGGTCGCGAGCAGGTCATCGGTACCCGGGTAGAACGCGAGCCCGTATGCCGCCCTGATCCCGCGCGCGAACACCGCGAGCCCCGCGCCGTCGGCACGAAACGAGACGATCGTCGCGGCCCAGGCCGACCGTGGGACACAGTGGTCGCACGTCGACGACACACCCATCAACAGGCCGCCGTCCGGGGCACGGACGAGGTTGTTGTTCTCGCCGCCGCGCACCGGCCCGTCGATGACCGTGCGCCGCCGGCGGAAGTGTCCGCCCGAGAAGCCGGAGAAGCGGGTCACCGCACCGAGCGAGCTGACGTAGAGCCTCCGGCCGATCCAGACGAGCCCCAGCGGCCCCTTCGGGCCGGTCACGACGCGCGTCGCGCGCGCTCCGGCATGAGGCACGACGAACACGCCGTCCGCGCCGTGGGTCGTGGCGCCGGACCCGGTCGCCCACAGACGGCCCTCCGCGTCGAAGGCGAGCGCGGACAGGTGCGGGATCCCGCGCGCGTACACGGTCGCGTGCAGCCCCGACGGCCCGCGCAGCCCGGCTCCGATCCGCACGAGGTCGCTCGGGCGCCCCTTCGACCCGCATCCCGCGGCGACCGCGGGGAGCAGGAGCGCGACCGCTATCCGTAGCGAACTCTGCACCAGCTCACATGCAACTCATAGGCCGCGCGCGTCCAATGGGATCGACCAGCAAAGCAGACGAATGAAAGGAGGCGAAGCGATGAGGTTGCGAACGATGCTCGCGAGCCTGCTCGCGACCGGTGCGATTGCCGGGGGCGTGGTCGCGATTGCGAACGCCGCGACAGGCTCCTCGTCGAGCGGAAGCTCGTCCTCGGGCACCCCCGCCGCGGCGGCGACGACGCCGTCGACGACCACGCCGTCCACTCCGAACAGCTCGGGCGGCAACGCGAACTGCCCGAACATGTGACGACCGCCGGGGAGCGGGCCGCCGGCAGCCCGCTTTCCGGCCGTCCCGCCAGGAGACGTTCGGCTGCAGCCGTCAGCGCGACCAGACGGTCGACCTGATCACGAGCTTCCTGCCGCGTCCCCGCCGCAAGAAGGTGCGCGACACCTGGACGTTGATCGATCAGAAGCTCGGCGCGTTCGTGCGCGGCGAGCTCGTCCTCATCGCATTCGTGGCGGCGCTGCTCGGAGGCGCCGTCGGCCTGTCCCCGCTCCTGACGCTCGTGTCCGTCTCCGTCGTGGGAGTGCTGCTCGGCGGGTTCTACGTGCTGCTCTCGGTGCCGATCGCCTCGCTCCTCGCGACCGTCGTGGACGTCACCCTCCGCGGTATCGATCCGACCGATGTCGAGGTCCCGACGGTGATCTTCCCGTCGCAGGACACCGGCTGACGGCGCCGCCCGCACGCCGCAGTCCATGCCGAAGGTGGGAATCGAACCCACACGCCCCGAGGGGCACCGGATTTTGAGTCCGGCGCGTCTGCCAGTTCCGCCACTTCGGCGACGGCCCGATCGTAGCCTCGGAACCGCGCAGACAATGTTTTTTCGCCGTCGAGCGGGACTTTCTCGCCCAAGGGCGTTAGAGTCGCCCGCACTGTGGCTGCCGATGCCTCCGCACCGTCGCTCGGCGCGCGCATCCCCAAGCTGAGCGCGTCGTCGTGGATCGGGATCGTCTTCGTCGTGCTGCTCCTGTTCTGGCTCGCCGTCAACTTCGTCAAGACGCCCGCCGACTTCATCGAGGTCCTCCTGATCGGCGTGACCACCGGGTGCGTCTACGCGCTCGTCGCGCTGGGCTACACGCTCGTCTACGGGATCCTCGAGCTGATCAACTTCGCGAACGGCGACGTCTTCATGCTCGGCGGGATGTTCGCGATCACGTACTCGACCTCGCTCTTCGGGCTGCACGAGGGTCAGGGTTGGGTGATCGTGCCGATCGTGATCGCGACGCTCCTGCTCGTGATGGCGTCGTGCGGTCTCCTCAATGCGACGATCGAGCGCGTCGCGTATCGGCCGCTCCGGCACGCGCCGAGGCTGGCGCCGCTGATCACCGCGATCGGTGCGAGCTTCATCCTCCAGGACATCGGGCTCGCCTGGAAGGGCCCGAACTACGTGACCGCACCGGACATCTTCCCGCACTCGGACGTGTTCTCGATCGGAGGCGTCACCTACACCTGGAACAAGCTGATCGTCGTGCTGTTCACGGTGCCGGTCCTGCTCACGCTCCTGTACCTCGTGCAGCGGACGCGGCAGGGGAAGGCGATGCGTGCAACCGCCCAGGACATGGACGCGGCCGCGATGATGGGAATCGACGTCAACCGGACGATCTCGTTCACGTTCCTGATCGCGGGCGGCCTCGCCGGCGCGGCGGGAGTCCTCTACGCGTTCTACGTCACCACTGTCCGCTTCGACCAGGGATTCCAGCTCGGGCTGATCGCATTCACCGCCGCCGTCCTCGGCGGGATCGGCAACCTGCCCGGCGCCGTCCTCGGTGCGCTGCTGATCGGGCTCATCCAGGCCTTCAACGAGGGCCTCAGCTGGCACGCGCCCGGCTCCGACTGGACGCAGTCCATCGTCTTCTCGATCCTGATCCTGATCCTCGTTTTCAGGCCGGAAGGGCTGCTCGGGGAGCAAACGCCCGAGGGCGGATGACCCACGCCGAGCAGATCGGCTTCCGCAATCAGATGCGGGCGAGATGGCAGGAGCTGCCGGAGCTCGAGCGCGCGGCGATCTCGATCGGCATCGCGATCGCCTTCTCGATCCTCCTGTTCTTCGTCGACCACGCGCTCGCCTACGCGCTGCTCACGATCACGGCGCTCTGGTGGATCCGGAAGCTGCCGCAGTTCCCGCACAAGCTCGTCGCGCAGTCGCTGCTGGTGCTCGTCTTCCTGGCCGCCGGCCCGCGCACGGTCGGGATCGTGCTCGCGATCGCGTTCGCGATGACGTGGGTGCCCGAGCGGGCGCGACAGGTCGTCTACCCGGTCACCGCGGTCTTCCTCGCGGTCGTCTACCCGTTCTACGAGGACCAGATGTTCACGATCCCCGTGTTCGGTTCCTGGCCGGACGTCGCGACGGGCGTCGTGATGGTCATCTTCATCATGATGGCGGTCGGGCTCAACATCGTCGTCGGCTACGCGGGCCTGCTCGACCTCGGCTACGTCGCGTTCTACGCGATGGGCGCCTATACCGCCGCCTGGTTCGCGTCGCTGCAGTTCTCGCACACCACGCTCCACATCGGCGCGGTCGGCATCGATCCGCACCTGCCCGGCATCCACGCCTCGGTCTGGCTGATCCTGCCGATCGCGGGCGCCCTTGCCGCGATCGTCGGGATCCTGATCGGCCTCCCGACGCTGCGCCTCCGCGGCGACTACCTCGCGATCGTCACCCTCGGGTTCGGCGAGATCCTGCCGCAGATCGCACGGAACGGCGACAGCTTCCTCGGCTTCAACCTCACCAACGGCCCGAACGGAATCACGCCGCTCGACTCGCCCGGCTTCGGAAACCACCTGTCCAACCTGACGGGCGGGTTCCTGCCCTCGAACTACCTGCAGTGCTGCAACGCGAAGGTGCTCGGCCACCAGATCCAGTCGACGGACGTCTTCTTCTGGACGGCGATCCTGCTGCTGCTGTTCACCGTCTTCTGCTCGCTGCGCCTCCAGTACTCCCGTCTCGGACGCGCCTGGATCGCGATTCGCGAGGACGAGACGGCCGCCGCCGCGATGGGCGTGCCGCTGATGCGCACGAAGACGTGGGCGTACGCGAGCGGCGCCTTCTTCGGCGGCATCGCCGGCGCCTACTACGCCGTCTTCAGGAGCGCGACGTTCCCGGGCGACTTCTTCTTCAACATCTCGGTGTTCATCCTCTGCATGGTGATCCTCGGCGGGATGGGCAACGTGTCCGGCGTGATCGTCGGCGCGGCGTTTCTCGCCTACCTCGACCGGGAGGGGCTCGCGAACACCGGCGCGTGGATCAACTCGAACATCCATGTCGGGGGGTGGCATCCGAACATCGACGTCCCCCTGTACGCCTCCGGGATCTACGGCGTGATCCTCATCGTCGTGATGCTCTTCCGGCCGGAAGGCCTCCTCCCGTCGCGCCGGCGCGCCGCAGAGTTCCACGAGGGCGTCCACGACCAGCCGCTGTACGACGTCACGCACGAACAGGCCCACTTCGACGCGCAAGGAGCAGAGGTATGAGCAGCGTCGACGGAGCCGACGTCCTCGTCGCTTCACAGGTACGGAAGGAGTTCGGCGGCCTCGTCGCGGTCAACGACGTCGACTTCATCGTGCCGCGCGGCAAGATCGTCTCGCTCATCGGGCCGAACGGCGCCGGGAAGACGACGTTCTTCAACATGCTGACGGGGGTCTACAAGCCCACGTCGGGCGTCGTCACGTTCCTCGGTGAGGACGTCACCGGCAAGCCGCCGCACGCGATCACCGAGCGCGGCATCGGCCGCACGTTCCAGAACATCCGCCTGTTCCAGAACATGACCGCGCTCGAGAACGTCCTGGTGGGGCGTCACTCGCGCATGAAGGCGAACCTCTTCAACTCGATCCTGCGCACGCCGTTCGTCCGGAACGAGGAGAAGGCTGCGACCGAGCGGGCGCGTGAGCTCCTCGACTACACGGGGCTGGGGCGGAAGAGGGACGAAGTGGCGCGCAACCTCCCGTACGGCGACCAGCGGAGGCTCGAGGTGGCGCGCGCGCTCGCGACCGACCCGCAGCTGCTCCTGCTCGACGAGCCGACGGCAGGCATGAACCCGCAGGAGTCGGCCGAGTTCACCGCCTTCGTCAGCCGGCTGCGCGAAGAGGAGAAGCTGACGGTGCTGATGATCGAGCACGACATGCGCGTCGTGATGGGTGTTTCCGACCGCGTGTCGGTGCTCGACTACGGCGAGAAGATCGCAGAGGGCTCGCCGCGCGAGGTGCAGCAGAACGAGCGCGTGATCGAGGCCTACCTCGGCAAGGCGGCAGTCGAGGACATGAAGCGGCGGGGTCTCGCGTGACCAGCTCGAACGGCGGCGGGCCGATCCTCGAGCTGACGGACGTCCACACCTATTACGGATCGATCCACGCGCTGAAGGGGATCTCGATCGAGGTGAACGAGGGCGAGATCGTCACGCTGCTCGGCGCGAACGGCGCCGGGAAGTCGACGACGCTGCGCTCGATCAACGGCCTCAACCGACCGCGTCAGGGCGTGATCCGCTTCCAGGGCCAGAACATCACGACGGTCTCCGCGCACGACATCGTGAAGCGCGGAATCGCTCAGTCGCCCGAGGGCCGGCGGCTCTTCCCGCGCATGAGCGTGACCGAGAACCTCGAGCTCGGCGCGTTCCAGCGCTCGGACAAGGCTGAGATCCGCGAGGACATGGAACGCGTCTTCCAGCTCTTCCCCCGCCTTCATGAACGCCGTGACCAGAAGGCCGGGACGATGTCCGGCGGCGAGCAGCAGATGTGCGCCATCGGCCGCGCGCTGATGGCGCGACCCAAGCTGCTCCTCCTCGACGAGCCGTCTCTGGGGCTCGCGCCGATCTTCGTCGAGCGCATCTTCGAGATCATCAAGACGATCAACGAGCAGGGAACGTCGATCCTGCTCGTCGAGCAAAACGCGCTGATGGCACTCGATGCGGCACATCGCGGCTACGTGCTCGAGACGGGCCGGATCGTGCTGGCCGACAACGCCGAGGCGCTGAAGACGAACGAGCAGGTCCGCAAGACCTACCTCGGCGAGACGTAGGCCGTCATCCGGCCGCGACGAGCGGGAAGTAGGGCGGCGAGAGCAGGTACCCGACGCGCTTCGCGCCGCGGCCGTGGGCCATCGCGACCGCGGTGCCGAGGCTCTGGACGCCGACGAACCCGAGCTGCCGGGCCGTCTGCGCGTCCCGGCAGCCCGCGATCAGGACCGTCCCGACGCGCGCCGTCGTCGTGGAGCAGGCGCGCCATTCGGCGAACGGCTGCAGCGGATGCGACGACCGCCCGGCTCGGTAGTCGGCGAGCGAGCGCTCGTCGGCTGCCGCGTGCTGCTCGGCGGCGTGCAGGCCCTCGCCGTCGCCGGCCGAGTGCGGGTTGAAGAAGAGCGCGCGGTACGGCGTCTGCGTCGGGCGCGGGAAGCGGCGCGGGAACGGGTGAGTGATGATCACCGTCCCGTCGGCGGCGATCGGAGGCGCGTTCCGCCAGAGGCGCAGAGCCAGACCGAGGGCGAGGTAGGCCGCGCTCACCGGATTCGGACGTTCACGCGGGAGGAACGGCGTCGTCGGAGGCACGCCGATCACGATCGCGTCGAGCGGCTCTCGCAGCTCGACTCCCTTGAACAGCGTCCCGCGAAGGAGTGCCTCGGCATGAGCCACGGATGGCGTGCCGCCGAAGACGGCCGCCGTCGAGATGGTGCGCGGCAGTCGCTCGAGCCCGCGCACGCGAAGAGCGCCCGGGGCGCGCTGGAACAGACGCCGCAGCCGCGAGCCGAGCAGGCGCTCGATCGCCGCCTGGTCGAACGGATACCCGGCGATCGGGCCGGTGAGGCGAGGCGTGTCGAGCACCAGCGACACGCCCGTCACGGGGACGCGCTCGAGCAGGCGCCGCTCGACCTCGCGCGCGAGCAGCCAGCCGCGAGACGTGCTCGGCTCGAGCAGGGACGTCGCCTCGGCGGCGATGAGCGACTCGCGGCCGGTCGCCGCGAGCAGGGCTGCCGGTCCGCCGTGGAGCACCGTCTCGGCGGCGGTGACGGCGACGACGAGATCGGTCTCGACGAGCGCCGGGTTGACCCTCAGCCAGACGTCGTCGGCGTCCCCGAGGTCGACGAGATCGTCCGCCTCGACGTCGTGGACGATCACGCGCCCGCGGAAGCGACGCCGGAACGCCGGCGTCACGAGCGAGCCGATCTCGCGCGGCGTCGTCCGCCGGAGCAGGCCGCCCGCCACGAGGATCGTCACGCGGCGGACTCCGAGCCGCTCGAGCTCGTCGGCGACGGCGGCGATCGCCGTGTGTCGTGGCTCGGACTGCGCGCCGGGAATCGGCAGCACCGGCTGCTCGATCACGATCGTCGCCGATCCACCGCGCGTGACCAGCTCGTCGAGCGGGCGGCCGGCGAGCGGGAACGCGAGCGCCTCGCGCGTCGCGGCCGGCACGTCGGAGAGCGGCGCGGGCGGGCGCGGCGGACGGAGGACGACGTCGTCGGGGCCGGCATCGGCCACGACCAGCCGCGTGTCCGCGAGCAGCGGGACGCGCGTCACGCGATCAGGCGATGGAGGCGCAGGAACGTCGGCCGGAACCCGCGCGCCGTCCAGAACCGAGACGACAGCAGGTTGGTGGCACGCCAGTCGGTGACCATCACGTCGTACCCCTGCGCCCGCGCCCACGCGAAGCCGGCCTGCGTGAGGGCCAGCCCGACGCCGCTGCCGCGGGCCCCCTGGTCGGTCAACGCGAAGGCGAGGAACGACGTGTGCTCCGGTCGCGCCAGCCCGTAGTGCGTGCTCGTCGAGAGCTCGAGCGGGCAGACGACGAGGTTGCCGACGACGCGCCCGTCGCGCTCGGCGACCAGCGAGCCGATCGACGGCGTCGCGAGCTCCTCGCGCAGCTCCGCGCGCAGCTCCTCGTCGTGCCCGCCGACGGGGCGCGGCAGTCCCGAGAACACGGGTGTGTCGCGCTGGTGGTCCTGGAGCTGGGGCTCGAGCGCGACGAGGTCGTCGAAGTCACGCTCCTCGAGCTCGCGGATCCCCGCCGGCCACTCGACGGCAGGCAGCCCCTGGATCCCGTACGCGTGCTGCTGGCCGAAGCCGAGCCTGAACCACGCATCGACGAGCTCGGCGTCCGTGGCGGGCACGACGGCGAAGTGCGCCTTGCGGCCGTCTGCAACCCAGCGGGCGGCGGCCGCGGCGTACAGGTCGCGCACGTCCTCCGCGTCGCGCACGGCGTGCCCGGCCGGCTCGACCCACACGTTCGGGCCCCAGTCGTCGCCTTTCCGCATCCCGAGCAGGTAGCCCTCGAGGCGCCCGCCGCGGGTCGCGGCGACGCCGTCGGCGTGGGAGAAGCCGAGCGCCTCGACGATCGCCTCCCTCGCGCGCTCCGGGTGCTCGTACTCCGCGGGCAGCAGGGGCTCGGCCACGCGGTGGCGCCGGTGGCGGTCGGCGAGGAGCGTCCCCGCCTCGTCGAGGAAGTCCTCGCTGAACGCGTGGATCTCGAGCTTCGGCACCGGCCGGTGACGATACCGTTGCCCTGTGCCGAAGACGCTCACCGGAGCCGAGCTGCAGCTCGACGACGCGCCCGCGCGCGGCTGCGACCTCTTCCTGGTCGACGGCAACAACCTCGCCTATCGCGCGTACTTCGCGCTGCCCGAGGAGCTGCAGACGACCGACGGACAGCCGACGAACGCGCTGCTCGGCTTCACCAACATGCTCTTCAAGCTGCTCGCCGACTACCGCCCGAAGGGCGTCGCCGTGGCCTGGGACTCGCGGCCGGTGCACCGCGCTGCGGTCGCCGAAGCGGCTGACGTCGTTTACAAGGAGGGCCGGCGCCCGATGCCGGATCTGCTGCGTGAGCAATTCCCTCACTTCCGCCCGATCGTCGACGCATTCGGCTACCGCAACCTCGAGTTCGAGGGCTGGGAGGCCGACGACGTGATCGCGACGATCGCGACGCGCGCCGACACCGAGGGCATCAAGACCTGCGTCGTCTCGACCGATCGCGACGCGTTTCAGCTGTGCAGCGAGAACGTCTGCCTGATGATGACGCCGCGCGGCGTCGCGGACGTGAACGTCTACACGCCGGAGCGCGTCGAGGCCCGCTACGGCGTGACGCCCGAGCAGGTGCCGGACTTCATCGGCCTCAAGGGCGACACGAGCGACAACATCCCCGGCGTCCCGGGCATCGGCGACAAGACCGCCGGCCAGCTGATCGCCCAGTACGGCTCCGTTCAAGGTGTGATCGAGCACGCCGAGGAGCTCTCGCCTGCGCGGCGCAAGAACATCACCGAGAACGCCGACCAGGCGCTGGTGTCCAAGGAGCTCGCGACGATGCGCCGCGACCTCGACATCGACTGCGACCCGGCGCAGCTGGTGCTCGCGCCGCCCGACCGCTCGCAGCTGAAGGAGATCTTCCGCCGGTTCGAGTTCCGCGGGCTCCTGAACCGCGTCGACGAGCTCGATGCCGCGGTGCCGTCGGCGCCGCTCGAGGTGACCGGCATCGAGGTGCCGTGGCGCGAGGGCGAGCTCGACCTGCGCGGTGTCGTCGGGTACGCGGCCGACGGCGAGCGGGCCGCCGTGGCGACGGGCGACGAGGTCGTCGTCGGCCCGCGCCCCACCGGCGACCTTCGGGACGCCGAGCTGGTCGTGCACGACGCGAAGGCGAACGGCGTCAGCGCGCGCGACGACACGATGCTCGCCGCCTACTTGATCGATCCGGGGCGCGCCTCTTACGAGCTCGGCGATCTCGCCGCCGAGTACGGGGTCGAGCTGCTGCCCAGGCCGGAGGCCGAGGAGGAGACGACGGCGCTGGTGCGGGCAGCCGAGACGCCGCGCCGGCTCGTAGGCCCGATGCTCGAGCGGCTCGCCGAGCGCGGCCTCACCGACCTCTACCGGACGATCGAGCTGCCGCTCTCCGACGTGCTCGCCCAGATGGAGGCGACCGGCGTGAGGATCGACACCTACCGCATGGGCGAGATCACGGCGCGTCTCGCGGAGCGTGTCGAAGAGCTCGAGTCGAGCGCGTACGAGTTCGCCGGAGAGGAGTTCGTGCTCGGGTCGCCGCAGCAGCTCGGCCGGATCCTGTTCGAGAAGCTCGAGCTGACCGCCGGGCGCAAGGGGAAGACGGGCTACTCGACGGATGCCAAGGTGCTGCGCGCGATCCGCGACGACCACGCGCTCGTGCCGGTCGTCGAGGAGTGGCGTGAGCTGACGAAGCTGCTCAACACGTACCTGCGGCCGCTGCCGTCCCTGATCTCGGAGGACGACGGGCGGCTGCACACGCACTTCAACCAGACGGTCGCCGCCACCGGGCGTCTCTCGACGTCCGACCCGAACCTGCAGTCGATTCCCGTGCGCACCGAGCTCGGGCGCGAGATCCGCTCGGCGTTCATCGCCGAGGAGGGACGGCGATTGCTCTCGGCCGACTACTCGCAGATCGAGCTGCGCATCCTCGCGCACGTGTCGGGCGAGCCGAAGCTCCGCGAGGCGTTCGAGCGCGGCGAAGACATTCACACGGCGACGGCGGCCGAGGTGCTCGGGGTCGAGCCGGCGAAGCTCACGTCCGCCCAACGCTCGATCGCGAAGATGATCAACTTCGGGATCGTCTACGGCATCTCGGCGTTCGGGCTCTCGGAGAACCTCGAGATCCCGCGCGACGAGGCGCAGCGTTACATCGACGCGTATCTCGCGCGCTTCCCGCACGTCCAGGACTTCATCGGCCGGACGATCGAGCAGGCAGGTAGGGACGGCTACGCGACCTCGTTGCTCGGCCGCCGGCGTCCGGTGCCCGAGCTGCGCGCGTCGAACCGGCAGACACGCGGCTTCGGCGAGCGCGTCGCGGTCAACTTCGTCATGCAGGGCTCGAACGCGGACATCATCAAGGTGGCGATGATCAGGATCGCGCGGCGGCTCACCGAAGAGGGGAGAGGCGCACGGCTGGTGTTGCAGGTGCACGACGAGCTCCTGCTCGAGGTGCCCGAGCCCGAGCTGTCGAAGGTGAAGGAGCTCGTGCGTGTGGAGATGGTCGGCGCGTACGACCTCGACCCTCACCTCGCCGTCGACATCGGCGTCGGCGACAACTGGGCCGAGGCGAAGTCGTGAAGCTCCCGAACCGCGTCGGCCTGATCACGCTCGCCTGCCGCGACGTCGAGCGGATGGCGCAGCTCTTCCGCGACCTCGGCTGGCCGGAGACGCCGGACAGCGATCAGCACCATCGCACGTTCCAGTGCGAGAACGGGGTCGTGATCGGGCTGTACCCGGCGTCGAACTACGAGCCCGCCTTCGGCCCGCCGACGGAGCGGTTCCGGGGGACGACGATCGCGGTCAACCTCGGCTCGTACGCCGAGGTCGAGTCGGTCTACGAGGAGCTCCGGGGCGTCGCCGGCGTCGGCCTGCTCGAGGAGCCGCAGAAGGCGTTCTGGGGCGGCGGCTTCAGCTGGCGCGATCCCGAGGGGAACATCTGGGACGTCGCGTGGGCGAAGGGCTCGACCATCGACGACCGCGGCGGCGTCCACTTCCCGTAGCCAACTGTCTCTGCGGGACAGGGCTGTGGGCGATCCGCCGGCGTTCCGTCACCCTCCCCAGGGGACTCCGAGGGAACGCGCGTGCGTCGAAGCGCCGCATGGAAGCTGGCCTCTCGCTGCGTGTGAACGGATCGTGACACGGCTGTCACCCTTCCCTGGCAAGAGGACCTGGCCCCGGTGGCCAGGGCCGGCGCCGGGCGGTGGAGCGGCGGTTCGTGGCTATACTTCGCGGCCGCTTTGGCAAGCCACGACCTCATGCAGCGAGAGCCGGGCGTCTGGGTCGAAGGCCCCGACGGCGAGCTCATTCCCGACTACGAGTCGACCTTCCCCGAGATCAACGAGGGGCAGGTCGTCCACGGCACCGTCGTCCGGGTGGACAAGGACGAGGTGCTCGTCGACATCGGCTACAAGTCGGAGGGCGTGATCCCGGTCGCCGAGCTGTCGATCCGGCGCTCGGTCAACCCGTCCGACGAGGTGACGCTCGGGGACGAGATCGACGCGCTCGTGCTCACGAAGGAGGACGCCGAAGGGCGGCTGATCCTGTCGAAGAAGCGCGCGCGGTTCGAGCTCGCGTGGAAGAACATCGAGGGCGCCGCCGAGTCGGGCGAGCCGGTCAACGGCCGCGTGATCGAGGTCGTCAAGGGCGGCCTGATCCTCGACCTCGGCGTGCGCGGCTTCCTGCCCGCGTCGCTCGTCGACATCCGCCGCGTGCAAGACCTGGACGAGTTCCTCGGCCAGGAGCTGCGCGCGAAGGTGATCGAGCTGAACCGCTCGCGGAACAACGTCGTGCTCTCGCGCCGCGCGGTGCTCGAAGAGGAGCGCAAGGAGCAGCGGCAGCAGATCCTCGACAAACTCCAGCCCGGAGACGTCGTCGAGGGGCAGATCTCGAACATCGTCGACTTCGGCGCGTTCGTCGACCTCGACGGCATGGACGGCCTGATCCACATCTCCGAGCTCTCGTGGTCGCACGTCAACCACCCGTCGGAAGTGCTCGAGATCGGGCAGAACGTGCAGGTCAAGGTGCTCGACATCGACCGCGACCGCCAACGCATCTCGCTCGGGCTCAAGCAGACCCAGAGCGATCCGTGGCAGCAGGTGCTGTCGAGCTACGACGAGGGTGACGTCGTCGAAGGCCGCGTCACGAAGGTCGTGACCTTCGGCGCCTTCGTCGAGATCCTCCCCGGCGTCGAGGGGCTCGTGCACATCTCCGAGCTCGCGCAGCATCACGTCGAGAACCCGCGCGAGGTCGTCTCGCAGGGCCAGCCGGTGAACGTGAAGATCATCGAGGTCGACGGCGACCGCCGCCGCCTCTCCCTCTCGCTCAAGCGAGTGGAGGACACGGATCCGGTTCAGCCTCGCGCCGACGGCGCCGAATCGGTGCACACGCGGCCGAACCTCGACCTCTCCGAAGACGTCTTCGCGGACGCGCCCGCTGCAGAAGCTGCCGATGTGGCTGAGGCTGCCGACGTGGTCGAGGCTGCCGACGTGGCCGAGGCTGCCGATGTGGTCGAGGCTGCCGACGTGGCCGAGACGGCCGCCGATGAGGCCGAGACTGCCGACGTGGCCGATGCTCCCGAGGCGACCGAGGACGCCGTGGAGATCGAGGAGGTGCCCGACACTCCGGTGCCGGACGCCGAGCCGGACGCCGAGGCCGCCCCCGAGGCCGAGGCAGTCGTCGAGGAGTGACCCGCCCGGTCGCCGTCGCGATCACGGGCGGCATCGGGAGCGGGAAGAGCGAGGCGCTGCGGGCGTTCGCCCGCCGGGGCGCAGCGGTCGTCTCGAGCGACGAGATCGTTCATCACCTGCTCCGCCGCGACGATGTGAAGCGTCGGGTCGTCGAGCGCGTGGGGAACGGCGTGCTGGGGCCGGACGGTGAGATCGACCGCGGCGCGCTTGCGACCACCGTGTTCAACGACCGCCAGGCGCTCGCCTGGCTCGAAGAGCTCCTCCATCCGCTCGTTTCGGCTGAATATCTGCAGTGGCGCGAGGATCTCGCCCGGCTGGAGACGCCGCCGCGCGTGTGCGTGACGGAGGTTCCGCTCCTCTACGAGGTGGGCGGTGACACGCGGTTCGACAAGGTCGTCGTGATCACGGCGCCGACGAAGCTGCGGCGCGCGCGCTCGCAGATCGCGATCGACGAGCGCGACACGCGCTTCATCCCCGACGCCGAGAAGGTGAAGCGCGCCGACTACTCGTTCAAGAACATCGGCTCGCTCGAGGACCTGAACGAGTTCGTCGCCTCGGTGATGCGGGACCTACAGGCCGCGTGAGGCGCGCCGCGCTGCTCTCGGTGGTCGGGCTGGTGCTCGCCGCGGCAGCCGTCGTCCTGTACGTCGACCGCACGAGCCCGGTGTGGTACGAGCGCCTGCGCTACCCGCTCCGGTACTCCGAGTTCGTGCGCGTGCACGCCGACGAGCACGGCCTCGATCCGGCGCTGCTCGCGGCGGTCATCTACCAGGAGTCGAAGTTCCGGCCGGGCGTCGTGTCGCCGTCCGGTGCGATCGGGCTGATGCAGCTGACGCCCTCGACCGCGCGCGGCATCGCGATCCGGACGGGCGGCAACGCATTTCGCACCGACGATCTGTACAACCCCGAGATCAACATTCGCTACGGCGCGTGGTATCTCGACAACCTGTTCAAGAAGTACGGGAGCGAGAAGCTCGTGCTCGCCGCGTACAACGCCGGCCAGGGCAACGTCGACCGCTGGCAGGCGCGCGGCGAGGGCATCCAGTTCGCCGAGACGCGCGCATACGTGAAGCGCGTCGAGCACCTGAAGACGATCTATCGGCGCGCCTGGCGCTCGAGCCTCTACTCGGCAGGCTCGTCGTGAGCGAGCTGCTCGAGCTCGCGGAGAACGCGAACACGTACACGCCGCTCGGGCCGACCGACGAGCGCGACGTCACCGACCGCTACGTGCTCTGGATGGGCCGGGCCGACCAGCCCGGCTGGAACGTCGCACAGCGCTTCCGCCTCCGTGCGGACGAGGTGGACGACGTGCGCGCCGAGATTCACGCGCGGCTGCGCGACAAGGGTCGCACCGCCTGCACGTGGGAGGTCGGCACGCACGCGACGCCGGACGACCTCGTCGACCGGCTGCTCGAACGCGGGCTCGTCGACGACCCGACACCGCTCGCGGTCGGGATGGTGCTGACCGAGCCGCCGGCGGGCCCGTTGCCCGACGTGGTCGTGCGGAAGGCCGCCACGCCCGACGAGCACCTGGCGGCTGCCCGCATCGCCGCCGTCGCGTTCGGGATGCCGGAGCCGCAGCGCGCCCCGGACGACGCCGACGACGACCCGCACAACGTCGTCTATCTCGCGTACGTCGACGGCGAGCCCGTCGCACGCGCGACGGGCTCGTTCAGCGAGCGGGGGGTGACGCTGTTCGGCGGCGCAACGCTGCCGGAGGCGCGAGGCCGGGGCGCCTACCGCGCGCTCGTCGCCGCGCGCTGGGACGACGCGGTCCTGCGCGGCACGCCGGCCATCGTGACGCAGGCGAGCCCGATGTCCAGGCCGATCCTGAAGCGCCTGGGCTTTCGCGAGGTGTGCGAGATCCGGATCCTGCTCGACGTCTTCGGCCGCGCCGCATGAGGGTCTCCGCGAAGGCCGACTACGCCGTCCGCGCGGTCGTCGAGCTCGCAGCCGCAGGCCCCGGCCCGGTCAAGGGCGAACGGATCGCGCAGGCGCAGTCGATTCCGCCGAACTTCCTCGAGAACATCCTCGCCGACCTGCGCAACGCGGGCCTGGTCGCCAGCAAGCGCGGGGCGGAGGGCGGCTACTGGCTGGCTCGCTCCGCCGACGAGATCACGCTCGCCGACGTGATCCGGGCCGTCGACGGCCCGCTCGCGAACGTGCGCGGCCTCCGGTCGGAGCAGGTGTCGTACGAGGGGAGCGCGGAGCGGCTGCGTGACGTCTGGGTCGCCGTGCGCGCGAGCCTGCGGGCCGTGCTCGAGCAGGTGACGGTCGGCGAGCTCGCGCGCGGCGAGCTTCCCGCGTCGGTCGAGGCGCTCGCCGCCGACCCCGACGCGTGGGCGCCGCACTAAGGGCCTATCCCGCTAGGGCATGAGCGAGTCGTGCGGCGTGGGCTTTCTTGAACGCGATCAGGCCGCAGGCGAGTTGGAGCAGCGCGAGGTGGTTTTGCGGTTTCTTCGACCAGCGGATGAGTAGGGAGCGGTTGCGGTTGAGCCAGGAGTGGCAGGCCTCGACGACCCGAGCGCCGCGCCCGCCATCCCGGCCTGGTTCGTTTGAGCTCGAGCTCTTCGCGGCGGCGACGGAGGTGGGGTGTGTAGCCGCGAGCTTGCGCGAGCTCGTTGACCCACGGGTAGGCGTAACCGCCGTCGAGGCAGAGGCCCTGCGGATCCTCGGCGGTCGGCTCCGGCCGCAGGATCGGAGCAGATCGAGGTCGAGAGATCGGAGCTAGAAGCTTGGAAGAGTCGTGGCGGGATTGGCGGCCGTCATGTGCCAGCCCGATCGGGACCCGGCGCGCCTCGCAGAGAAGCGAACGTTTCGCCCCCCTATTGCTCTATCAGTCGGATTCGGACCTGTCGCCTGACCACCGAAGCGGCGCCTTCCCGGTCGCCCCGTCACACGACACACCAGGCCGCCAGTCGATCCCGACACACCGCTGTCGTAGTCGAGCAGCCCCTGCCGCCAGATCTCGTGGAACACCCCGGGCCTGCTCCCACTCCTGGAAGCGACGGTGCGCCAGCCGAAGAGCTGCAGATCCCGGTCGCAGTTCAACGCGTTCCACTGCATCCCCGTGCGCAGCACGAGCAGGATCGCGTCCATCGCGTCCCGGTCGGGAACGGCGCGGCCGGTGACAGCCCAACGGATGCCCCGGCCACGCCTGGCAACAACGGCTCGACCCGAGCCCACAGCCAGTCCGAGCATCCGCCAACGATCGTCGCTCGCGACAAGACCCATCCGAAGCCTGCGGCCTCGATCGAAGTGTAGCAACGAAGGTCGGACTTCGCTACCTCAACCCGGGTCCCTGCCTAGCGGGATAGGCCCTAAGAGCTGGAACCGGAATGAAGTCGGTGCCGCCTGGCCGCGCTGGGCACGCGCGCTGCGGCGTTCTCGGTCGCGCCCATATGGCTGCAACGGGCTGTTCACGTGACGCCCCTTTGTGCGGATGCTGTCTTGGCTGGTTGCGATTCTGGGAGCGTGGAGGTTCCGATTGCGGGCCGTGATTATCCGGGCACGCTGCGTGCGTTCAACGCCTGGTTTCCGGACGATGAGGCGTGCCTGGGTTACCTGGCCGGGCTGCGCTGGCGGGGCGGCTTCGTCTGTTCGGCCTGTGGCGGTGAGCGGGCGTGGCGGATGAGCAAGGGTCGCAACCTCCGCTGTGCGCGTTGCCGCTTGGATCACTCGGTCACGGCTGGAACGATCTTCGCCGACACGAAGCTGCCGTTGACGACCTGGTTTCAGGCGGCGTGGTATGTGACCGGCACGAAGCACGGCGTCAGTGCACTCGGCTTGCAGCGGTTGCTCGGCCTGGGCAGCTACGAGAGCGCCTGGGCGCTCTTGCACAAGCTGCGCCGGGCGATGGTGCGGCCGGGCCGCGACCGGCTCGCCGGCGAGGTCGAAGTCGACGAGACCGCGATTGGCCCTTCCAGACCAGGAAGGATCGGGCGAGGAACCTTCCTCGACCGAGCGATCGTCGCGATCGCGGTCGAGGAGCGCCCCCGCGGCGGCTGCGGCCGCATCCGCCTGGCCCGCATCCCGAACTGCTCCGGGTCGGTCCTGAGCGACTTCGTGTGCGGCACGATCGAGCCGGGAGCAGTCGTCTGCACCGACCACTGGCAGGGCTACGGCGGGCTCGCAGCCGCCGGCTTCATCCACCAGCAGACGAGCATCGCTGCCAGCGGCGACCCCGCCCACGTGGTCATGCCCCGCGCGCGCACCGCGTCTCCTCGCTGCTCAAGCGCTGGCTGCTCGGCACCCATCAAGGCGCCGCCCGACCCCACCAGCTCGACTTCTACCTCGACGAGTTCACGTTCCGCTTCAACCGCCACAGCTCGCGCCAGCGCGGCCTCCTCTTCCACCGGCTGCTCGAGCAGGCGATCCAGATCGACCATGTCCCCGTCACCGCGATCGCCGGCGGGCGCCGATGAACGAACAAGGGGCGTCATCCGGATACCCCGTTGCAGGCATATGGGCGCTTCCTGCGTCCTTGCATCGCACGCACCCGTCGCGTCCATGCGACGGGCGTCATTCCGGTTCGAGCTCTGACATGGAGCAAAGGGTCAAGGGTGACGCTCGGTGGATGGGTTGTCCTCTCGGCCTTGAGCAGCGGATGGCCCGGAGCAGCGACGGTGGATCAGACTGACGTTCGCCGGTCGGGACGGCATGACTGGTGTCCGTCGGGAGCTGCCTCGGTCTAGGGTCGCGGGTCACCGGCGGGCGGTGCCGCATAGAGCTCTCGAGGGTTCTCCGTGTGGTCGGGCGCATCCGCTGCTGAAGGCCGAGAGGCTGGATCAGACGCTCCTCAGTGGCTGGTCGGTGGCGATCGCCCAGACGAAGCCGGCGAGCTCGCGGGCGCAGGCGACGGCGATCTTCTGCTGCGGCTTGCCGCGCCCGGCCATCCGCTGCCAGCGCTGGTAGAGCCGTTGCTGGCAGCGCCAGGCCCGCTCGATCACCGCCGCCTCCTGGCCGCGTTGGCGGCGGGCGAGCTCGTAGCCGACCTTCGGCCGCCGGCGCGCGTACCAGGCCGATTCGACCAGCAGCCGGCGGATGTGGCTGTTGCCGACCTTGGTGATCGACCCCTGCCGGCGGTGCTCGCCGGAGGAATGCTCGGATGGCACCAGACCGACGAAGGCCATGAACTCCTCCGCGGTCTGGAAGCGACTGAAGTCGCCGATCTCTGCGGCCAAAGCGAGCGCGCTCAGCGTGTCGATCCCGCGCAGGCAGCGCAGCCTCGCCACCAGCTCGCGCCACGGCCCTTGCTCGGCCGTCTGGCGGATCGCCTGCTCGAGCTTGCCGATGCGCGCGTCGACGAGGTCGACGGCGTGCAGGTAGCTGTCGAAGGTGATCTGCTCGGCGGCATGCTCGAAGCGCTGCTCGCCGAGCCACTTGCGGCGCACGATCGTCCAGCTGCTGGTCGGCAGCAGCCGCCCGTGGCGCAGGCAGAACTTCGACAGACGGTGCCGGTCACGCATCCGATCAAGCCGCGCGCCCTCGCGTGCACGGACCAGATCGCGGGCCGCCTCCAGCTCCGGCGAAGGAACGTGGATCGGTTCCAGCAGCCCGCCGGCGAGCAAGCGCGCGAGCTTACGCGCGTCACGCGGATCCGTCTTGACCCGATCGCCCGGCCGCTGCGGCACCAACCCCGGCGCCACCACCGCGCACTCGATCCCACACCCGACCAGATGCCGGTAGAGCCCAAAGCCAGTCGGACCGGCCTCGTAGCAACAGCGCACCCGCGGCCAGCGCCGCAGCAGCCGCTCGACCGCCTCCTCGTCGTAGGGCAGCGTCCGCTCCTCGAGCAACTCGTCGACGCGGACCGCCGCCAACCGGATCGACCTGGCGTGGACGTCCAGGCCGACACTCACCGTCGTAGACTCGACCATGGTCGGCGACCTCCGTATGTGGCTCTACCGGGCGCACCCCGGCAACCCACGACAAAATGCGTAGGCGCCGACCACACTCCACCGACAATCGGACGCCGCAGCCCGCGGGGCTACGGCTCCATCCTGTCTAAGCCACTATCCGAACACCGTCTCGCGAACCGGCCGGACGAACACGATCTGGCCGCGCTCGAGCTCGAGCCGCTCCGCCTCGTCGCGGCTGAGCTGGGCGTTGAACCGCTCGCCCTCGCCCGACACCAGCTCGGCGCGAACCTCGAACCCGAGGTTCACGACACGCTCGACGAGCGCTTCGCGTGTCGACTCGTCAGCATCGAGCACGACCTCGAGGTCGTGCGGTCGCACCCAGGAGTCGCCGAGGCGCATTGCGTGCCCGACGAACGACATCACGAACTCGTTCGCAGGGGCGTCGTAGAGCTCCGCCGGGGTTGCCGCCTGTTCCACCCGCCCGCGGTTCATGACGACCACGTTGTCGGCGACCTCCATCGCCTCCTCCTGATCGTGAGTGACGAAGACCGTCGTCGTGTGCGTCTCGTCGTGCAGCCGCCGTAGCCAGCGGCGGAGCTCACCGCGGACGCGTGCGTCGAGGGCGCCGAACGGCTCGTCCAGCAACAGCACCTTCGGCTCGGGTGCGAGCGCGCGCGCCAGCGCCATTCGCTGCCGCTGACCGCCCGACAGCTGAGCCGGATAGCGGTCGCCGAACCCTTCGAGCTGCACGAGCGCGAGCAGCTCGGCGACACGTGCGCGGATCTCGTCGCGCGGCCGCTTGCGCACCTTCAGGCCGAACGCGATGTTGTCGCGAACGGTCATGTGCTTGAACGCGGCGTAGTGCTGGAAGACGAACCCGACGCCGCGTCGCTGCGGGGCGAGCGTGGTCGCGTCCTCCCCCGCGAGCAGGATGTCGCCGCCGTCCGGCCACTCGAGGCCCGCGACGATCCGGAGCAGGGTCGACTTGCCGGATCCGGAGGGGCCGAGCAGGGCGGTCAGTGACCCGCCTTCCACCTCGACCGAGACATCGTCGAGCGCCTGGAAGTCGCCGAAGCGCTTCGAGATGTTGCGGATCTGAATGCTCACCGGAAGGACTCCTTCGGCTTCAAGAAGGTCATTGCGACGAGGACGAGCACCGACAGCACCGCGAGCACGAGCGAGATGCCGTAGGCGCCGGGAAGATCGAAGTTCTCGTAGGCGTCCTGCACGCGCAGCGTCGCGGTCTCGGTCTGGCCCTCGATGTGCCCGGAGACGACCGCGACGGCGCCGTACTCGCCGAGGCAGCGTGCGGTCGTGAGCACGACGCCGTAGATCACGGCCCAGCGAATCGCAGGCAGCGTGATGCGCCAGAACGTCGTCCATGCGCCCGCTCCGAGCGTGCGCGCGGCCTGCTCCTGCTCGTCGCCGATCTCGCGGAGGGTCGGGACGACCTCCCGTGCGACGAACGGCAGCGACACGAAGATCGTCGCGATCACCATGGACGGCAGCGCGAACAGCATCTGGATCCCGTGCTGCTGGAACCACGGGCCGAACCACCCGGTTCTCCCGAAGAGGAGAAAGAGCGACAGGCCGACCACGACGGGGGAGATGGCGAGCGGGAGGTCGACGATCGCGTTGACGATCCCGGCGCCGGGGAAGCGCTGACGCACGATCGCCAGCCCGCAGACGATCCCGAAGATCGTGTTCAAGGGGACGGCGATGGCGGCGATGATCAGCGTGAGCTTGAACGCGTGCACCGTGTTCGGATCGCTCAGCGATTGCCAGAGGTGGTCGGCGCCCTTGTCGAAGGCGCGCCAGAAGACCATCGCGAGCGGCGCGATGAGCACGACGAGCAGGTAGCCGAGCGCGACGAAGCGCAGCCCGTACCGGGATGCGCTCCTAGGCACGCTCGTGCCTCGTCGCGAGGAACCGCACGCCGCCGATCGCGAGCAGGATGCCGAACGAGATCAGCAACATCACCACGGCCACGGCGGAGGCGCCGGCCTGGTCGCCGCTTGAGATGTGGTTGAAGACGAAGACCGACGCGACCTCGGTCTTGAACGGCAGGTTCCCCGAGATGAGCACAAGCGCCCCGATCTCACCCACTGCGCGGGCGAACGCGAGCGCCACCCCGGACAGGATCCCGGGAAGGATGTTCGGGAGGATGATGCTCCGGAACGCGCGGAGCTCTCCGGCGCCGAGCGAGCGCGCCGCCTCCTCCGTCTCGCGGTCGAGCTCGAGCAGCACTGGCTGCACCGTCCGCACCACGAACGGGAGGGTGACGAAGAGCAGCGCGGCCACGATCGCCGTTCGCGTGAACGCGATGTCGATGCCGACGGGCGAGCTCGGGCCGTACAGCGCGAGCAGCGTGAGCCCGGCGACGATCGTCGGCAGTGCGAACGGCAGGTCGATCAGCGCGTTGACGACCTGCTTGCCCTGGAACTCGTCGCGGACGAGGACCCACGCGGTGATCGTGCCGAGCACGGCGTTGACCGCCGACACGACGAGAGCCGCACCGAGGCTGAGCTTGAGCGCCGCGACGGCCTCCGGCGAGGAGGCGACCTCCCAGAACGAGCCGACGCCGTCGGCGCGCGACGCCCACACGAGCGCCGCGATCGGGAGCACGACGATCGCGGACAGGTAGGCGGTCGTAAAGCCGAGCGAGAGGGCCGCTTGGGCCCCCTCGCTCGGACGTCTGGACGACCGCCGCACGAGGCGTGCGGCGTGTGCGGTGCTAGCCAGCGGTGGGCCCCCCGACCGCCCGCTCGATCTTGGCCATGCGACCGTTGTTCGGGTCGAACCAGACCTTGTCGGCGTTCCGCCAGCCGCCGATGTACTTGTCGTCGACCTTGAAGATGCCCGGACGCGTGGGGTACTTGTCCGCGTACTTCGCGGCGATCTCCTTGTCGACCGGGCGGAACCCGTACTGCGCGAGCAGGTCCTGCGCCGGGTCGCTCTTCACGAACCGGATGAACTGGTTCACCTTGTCCAGGTTGGAGCTCGACTTGATCGCCGCGATCGGCAGCTCGATCAGCATCGACTGACGCGGGATCACGTACTGGATGTCCTGGCTGTTCAGCCGCGAGTTGATCGCCTCGCTCTCGTAGGTGATCAGCACGTCGCCTTTGCCGGCGAGGAACGTGTTGGTGGCGTTGCGGCCGGACGAGTCCTGCGAGACGACGTGCTGGAACAGCTTCTGCACGAAGCCTGTCGCCTGCTTGTCGGTCTTGCCGAGCCGGCGCTCCGCGCCGTAGGCCGCGAGGACGTTCCACTTCGCCGAGCCGGAGCTGAACGGGTTCGGCGTGACCACCTGCACCCCCGGCCGCACGAGGTCCTGCCACGACTTGATGTGCTTCGGGTTGCCCGGGCGCACGGCGAAGACGAC
Source organism: uncultured Thermoleophilia bacterium (assembly GCA_963708355.1). Taxonomy (GTDB): domain Bacteria; phylum Actinomycetota; class Thermoleophilia; order Gaiellales; family Gaiellaceae; genus PALSA-600. The sequence continues at coordinate 197,562 of CAVPSK010000001.1, forward strand.
GAGCGTGTCGGCGGCGATGCCGTCGTAGCTCTGCCGGTTCCACTTCGAGTCGACGAGCCCGGCGTCGACGAGCAGGTTGACGTCGTCGCCGGTCGACAGGAACACGAGGTCCGCCTTGAGGCCCTGCGCGACGGCGCGCGCCTGGTCGGTGGACGCGCCGTAGCTCTGGTTGAACGAGACGCTCGAGCCGTCGGGTGTCTTCTGCCAGGCCTGGATGATCTTGCCCATCACGGTCTTCGGCGTCGAGTACGCGACGAGCGACAGGTTGGCGTCGGTGGTGCGCGCCGCGGCGCCGGCCGCGAGCGCGAGTGCCGCCGCGAGCACCGCGGCGAAGATGAGCTTCTTCCCTGGTTTGTTCATTGGCATGGTGAAGAAATACATAACAAGAACTCATTCGTCAAATAAGTGATGCACGTCGCCTACGCCGACGGGCCGGTGGGACGTGCCGGCGGCCTCTATCGTGGGCCGGGCAGTGCGGTTCCGCTCGGGGCAGAGGCTCGACACGAGCCAGATCGAGGACCGCCGCGGCGCCGGCGGCTTCGGCGGCGGGCTCGGGAGCCCGGTCGCGCTCGGCGGCGGCGGGCTCGGGCTGATCGGGGTGGTCGTCTTCGTCCTGTTCGCGCTGCTCTCCGGCGGCGGAGGCAACGGCGTCTTCGGCCAGCTGGACGGCGTCACCGTCGCGTCGCCGTCGCAGTCGCCCTCGAGCTCGCTCGGCACGGACTGCACGACCGGCGCCGACGCGAACACGCAGCAGGACTGCCGGATCGTCGCCGACGTCAACTCGGTCCAGGCCTACTGGAAGAGCTGGTTCCAGGCGCACGGGCGGCCGTACCAGCTCGCGGACACCGTCTTCTTCACGGGGCAGACCGACACCGGTTGCGGGCCGGCGACGACCGACGTCGGTCCCTTCTACTGCCCGGTCGACAAGAAGGTCTACATCGATCTCGGCTTCTACCAGGAGCTCCACGACAACTTCGGCGCGCGCGGAGGCCCGTTCGCCGAGGCGTACGTGATCGCGCACGAGTACGGCCACCACGTCGCAGGACCTGTTCGGCGCGCTCAAGCCGGGAAGCTCGCAGGGCGCGAGCAGCCAGCTCGGTCCGCACCGAGCTGCAGGCCGACTGCTACGCCGGCGTGTGGGCGCGCCACGCGGTCGCGACCGGGTACATCGTCGATCTCACGCAGCAGGACATCGACGACGGCCTCGATGCGGCGGCGTCGGTGGGCGACGACCGGATCCAGCAGGAGACGCAGGGCAGGGTCAACCCGGAGACGTGGACGCACGGCTCGTCGGCGGAGCGCCAGCGATGGTTCCTCCGCGGGTACCAGCGCGGCGAGCCGACCGGCTGTGACACCTCGAGCGGCCCGCTGTAGATTTCCCGCGAGCGACGAGGGAGGTGCGACGTGAGCGCGACCGACGTTGCTGCGGCGTCGAAAGTGGGCCGGCAGGCGCTGGCGGAGGCGTTACGGCACGTCGGGGTGAAGGAGAGCCCTCCCGACTCGAACCGCACGATGTTCGGACGCTGGTTCGGGGTGAACGGCGTTCCCTGGTGCGCGATCTTCATGTCGTACTGCTTCTCGGTCGGCGCCGGCGTGACGCTCTGCCGGGGCTGGCACGGCGCCGGCGTGAACGCGCGCGGCGTCGCCTACGTGCCGACGCTCGAGGCGTGGCTCCGCGCAACGGGGCGCCGCGTCCCGGAGGGGTCGCCCCCTGCGCCCGGCGACCTCGCCGTCTACGACTGGGACGGCGGGCTGTCGGACCATGTCGGCATCGTGATCGCGGTCAGGAGCGGCGGCGCGCTCGAGACCGTCGAGGGCAACACCGGGATCGGGAACGACACGAACGGCGGCCAGGTCATGCGGCGGCACCGCCGAGTCGCGCAGGTCTCGACGTTCGGCCGCGTCTGACGGCGGCTCACCCGGCGCGCTCGGCGCGAGCCAGCCCGGTTCGCGCCCAGACCGCGAAGACGACGACCAGCAGGGAGGCGGTCAGGAAGGCGGACGCGATCTCGGTCGGGCGGCCCTCGAGCAGCCCGCGCCCGGCCTCGAGCAGCAGGGTGTAGGGGTTCAGGCGCGCGACCCCGTGGATCCATCCCTGCAGCAGGTGCAGCGGGACGTATACCGGCGCGAGGAAGAGCGTCAGGAAGACCGGCGTCTGCATCAGCGGCGCGGCCTGGCTCGTGCGGAAGCGCATCGCCACGCCGCATGCCCACAGCAGGCCGACCTGGTTGAAGAGGACCGCCAGCGCGTACAGGCCGAACAGGTCGATGCCGCTGCCGCCGATCTGCATGCCCGCGATCAGGGCGACGACCGTCAGCACGATCGCGATCATCGACCACCGGAACAGCGCCGCGAGGCCGTAGCCGATGATGAGCCCGCTGCGCTCCGGCGCCGACACGAGCAGCCTCTTTGCGAACCCGCGCTCGAAGTCCCTGGCGATGCCGAAGCCGGTGAACACGCCGCCGAACACCGCCGACTGCAGGAGCACGAACACGAACTGGAAGCCCGTGTACCCGCCACGGAAGTCGAACCCGGGCACGTGCCGCAGGCGCGAGAGGCCGCCCGCGAACGCGACGAAGTTCATCAGCGGGAACAGCATCGGCGGCAGGAACAGCGACGGGTTCTTGAGCAGGACCGTCGACTGCCGGTAGGCGAGCCCGAGGGCGACGTCGATCCGCGACCTCACGTCCTCGCCATCCTCACCCGGAGCTGGCGCGACGCGAGCAGCAGCGACACCGCGGTCAGGCCGATCGTGACGCCGAATCCGAGCGCGAGCGCCTCGAGGTTCCAGCCCTCGATCACGAGCGAGCGGAGCGCCTCGATCATGTAGCTGACGGGGTTCGCGGTCGCGAGGTCGCGGAACCACGAGACCTCGATCAGGTTCCGCGGCAGGTTCATGCTCGAGATGAGCAGCAGGAAGAAGAGCAGCGGGAACATCGACTGCACGCCCTCGGCCGATCCCGTGCGCAGCGCGATCCAGAGCCCGAGAGTCCCGAAGCCGGCCGCCGCGCCGAGCGCGAGCACGAGGATCAGGATCGCGCCGCCGACGCCCGCGTCGATGTGCACGCCGAAGGCGAGCGCGACGCTCAGGTAGATGACCGCCTGGGCGGCGCCGAGGCCGAGCACCCCGCCGATCTGCCCCAGGAGGAGCGCCCCGCCGCGGACGGGCGTCAGCGCGAGGCGGTTGAGAAAGCCGCTGTCGATGTCGCGCGCGAGATCGGTGCCTGCGATTCCCGACGCGAACAGCGCGCCCTGCATGAACGAGAACGGCACGAAGAACGCGAGGAACGACTTCGTCGGGAACCCGGGCAGGTGCGTCGCCGCGCGCAGCCCGTTCGAGTTGACCGCCATCAGGATCAGCGGGAAGGTGAGCGGCGGGATCCACGTGCCGGGCTGCCGCGCAGTGCGCACGAGCGACCGCCGCGCGATCAGTAGTACCTGCGTGGCGCCGTCGGTCACCCGTCCTCCTCCTCGGAGCCCTCGAGCTTCCGGCCGGTCTTCGCGAGGAAGACGTCGTCGAGCGAGGGCGAGTGGAGGTTGATCTCGGCGGCGCGGAGGTTCTCCTGGTCGAGCGCGCGCACGACGTCGGCTAGCCCGCCCCGGCCGTCGAGGCGAACGGCGGCGGCGCCCGGCCTCGCGGCCGTCTCGGTGCCGAAGCGGCCGAGGATCTCGCCCAGCCGCGGTCCTTCGGCGGACTGCTCGGGCACGATCTCGACCGTCGAGCGGCCGATCTCCGCCTTCAGCTCCGCAGGCGTGCCCTCGGCGACGATGTGGCCGTGGTCGATGATCCCGACGCGGTCGGCGAGCACGTCGGCCTCCTCGAGGTACTGCGTCGTCAGGAACACCGTCACGCCTTCCTCGCGGGCGAGCCGACCGACCTCCTGCCACAGCGCCGCACGGCTCTGCGGGTCGAGCCCGGTCGTCGGCTCGTCCAGGAAGAGGATCGACGGGTCGTGGATCAGCGACAACGCGAGGTCGAGGCGGCGCTTCATGCCTCCCGAGTACGTCCGCACCTTGCGGTCGGCCGCAAGCGTCAGCCCGACCCGCGCAAGCAGCTCGTCCTGGAGTTCCTGTCGCCGCCGACCGCGGATCCCGTGCAGGGACGCCTGGAGCCGCAGGTGCTCCCGGCCGCTCAGGAACGGATCGAGCGCCGTCTCCTGCAGGGCCGCCCCGATGCACGCGCGCACCTTCGGGCCGTCCGCGACGACGTCGAAGCCGGCGACGGTCGCCCGCCCGCCGGTGGGGGGCAGGAGCGTCGTCAGCATGTGCACGGTCGTCGACTTGCCCGCGCCGTTCGGCCCGAGGAAGCCGTAGATCTCGCCCGGCGAGATCTCGAGATCGATGCCGTCGACGGCGCGGATCTCCTTGAACGCCCGCGCGAGCCCCTCGACGACGATGCCCTTGTCCCGCGCCGACATATCGAAAAACCTATCGGCGCGAATGGTGGGCACCGGAGCGGGCGCTACACTTGAGTACGCAACTATGGCGGCGACGAAGACTGCAAGCACGGCCGAGCTGACCGGGTGGGTCACGTTCCTGCGCGCCCACGCAGCGATCACCCGCGAGCTGTCGGCCGAGCTGCAGCGCGAGCACGGCCTGACGCTGCACGACTACGAGGTCTTGCTCCATCTGGCCCGCGCCGACGGCTCGATGATGCGCCGCGTCGACCTCTCGAAGAGCGTCCTGCTGAGCGCGTCGGGGATCACCCGGCTGCTCGAGGGGCTCGAGCGCGCCGGCTTCGTCGAGAAGGCGACCTGCCAGTCGGACGGCCGCGTCTCGTACGCCAAGCTCACCGATGCGGGCCGCGACCGGTTGCGCGAGGCCGCGGCCACGCACGTCCGCGGGGTCGAGGAGCTCTTTGCGAGCCGCTACTCGGAGTCGGAGCTCGAGACGCTCGCCCAGCTGCTCGCGCGGCTCCCACTCGCCGGCTCGGCGTCGACCGACTGCGGCGAGTAGGGCGCGCCCTCGAGGTCGCGGGCGAGCCGGCGGAACGGCCCGTCGGCGGCCAGCAGCTCGTCGAACCGTCCCCGCTGCGCGATTCGGCCGTGCTCGATCACGAGGATCTCGTCCGCGCGCCGGACGGTCGCGAGCCGGTGGGCGATGATGATCGACGTTCGCCCTCGCAGCAAGCGGTCGAGCGCGCGCTCGATCAGGATCTCGGTCGGCCGGTCGATGTTCGAGGTCGCCTCGTCGAAGATCAGGATGCGCGGGTCGGCCAGGAGGGCGCGGGCGATCGAGATCAGCTGCCGCTCGCCTGCGGACAGGCCGGCGCCGCCCTCGCGCACCACGTGGTGCAGGCCGTCGTCGAAGCGCCGCGCGATCCGTTGGATGCCGACGGCGCGCGCGACGTCCTCCACCTCGGCCTCCGTCGCCTCCGGATGGGCGAAGCGGATGTTGTCGGCGATCGTGCCGGCGAACAGGAACGGGTCCTGCAGCACGACGCCGAGCTGCCGCCGGTAAGCGCGGAGCTCGAGGTCGCGCAGGTCGTGGCCGTCCACGCGAATCGCGCCGTCGTCGGGATCGTAGAAGCGGCCGACCAGCTTCGCGGTGGTCGACTTGCCGCCGCCCGACTCGCCGACGAGCGCGAGGCAGCCCCCGGCCGGCACGTGGAGGTCGATCGCGTGCAGCACCGGCTCCGCGCCGTACGCGAACGTGACGTGGTCCAGTCGCAGGTCGCCCTCGATTTCCACGCGCTTCGCCCCGGGCGCATCGCGGATCTCAGGCTCGGTGTCGAGGACGGTCGTGATCTTCTCCATCGCGGCGCCCGCCGACTGCACCTGCCCGTAGAGGTCGGAAAGCTCCTGCAGCGGCTGGAAGATGAGGTTGAGCAGGAAGACCGAGGAGACCAGCGTGCCGATCTGGAGCGCGTCGTCGGCGATCATCCGGCCGCCGACCCACAGGATCGACGCCATCGCGATCGCGCCGAGCAGCTCGATGCCGGGGAAGAAGAGCGAGTTCAGGTACTGGGCGTGCGTGTTCGTCGCACGATTGGCGGCGTTCGAGCGGTCGAACTCGGCGAGGAACGCGCGCTCGCGGTTGAAGGCCTGGATGACCGCCATGCCCGAGACCGACTCCGCGATCTGCGCGGTCATCCCCGCAATCGTCTCGCGCACGTTCAGGAAGGCGGCGTGGGAGCGCACCTGGAACCAGCGCGTCAGGACGAGCGTGGGCGGCAGGATCACGAGCGCGACCAGCCCGAGCCGCCAGTCGAGGATGAACAGCCCGACGATCGCCGCGAGCACCGTCAGCGTGTTGACGACCAGCGTCGTGAGGCCCTGCGACAGCACGTCGGAGAGGGCGTCGACGTCCGAGGTCAGGCGGGCGATGATCCAGCCGGCCTTCTGCCCGCCGAAGTAGCGGAGCGAGAGGGTCGTCAGGTGGTCGAAGAGATCGCGCCGCAGCCCGAGCACGACCGTCTGGCCGACGGCCGCGAGCCCGCGCACGAGCGTGGTCCCGAGAATCCAGGCGGCCGCGTTGATCGCGAGGTACACGGCGACGTCGCGCGCGAGGCGGCTCTCGTCGTGGGCGAGCATCCCCTCGTCGATCGCGTCCTGGACCACGAGCAACGCGGCGACCGGCGCCGCGGCGCTCGCGACGCCGACGGCCGCGAGCGCGGTGACGCGTCCCCAGCGGCCGCTCAGATACCGGCCGAGCCGGGTGAGCCCGACGCGTGGCTTCCGCGTCCTCATGCCGCGAGCACCTCCTCGCCGAACAGCTGCGTGAACGCGTTGCCGCGTTCGAGCAGGTCGAGCGGTGCTCCCTGCTCGAGGATCACGCCGTCGTCGATCACGACCGCGCGATCGGCGATCATCACGGTGCTCAGCCGCTGCGTGGCGATCAGCACGGTGCGGCCGGCGAGCGCGGGGCGGAGGTTTGTCACGAGATGCCGCTCGGTTTGCGTGTCGACGGCCGACATCGGGTCGTCGAGCACGACCGCGCGGGCGCCGGCCACGAGCGCGCGTGCGAGCGCGACCCGCTGCCGCTGCCCGCCCGAGAGGTTGACTCCGCGCTCGCCGATCAGCGTGTCGTAGCCCTCGGGCAGCTCGGCGGCGAAGTGCGCGACGCCGGCGGCCTCGCACGCGGCGACGACCTCGTCCCACGGTGCGTCGGGCCTCGCAGCCGTCAGGTTGTCGCGGAGCGGGATCGAGAAGAGGATCGGGCGCTGCGTGACGAGCGCGACCGCCGAGCGGAGGTCGACGAGCCGGAGCTCGCGCAGGTCGACGCCGCCGAGCAGCACGCGGCCGGCGGTCGGGTCGTAGAACCGCGGCACCAGGTTGAGCAGCGACGACTTGCCGGCGCCGGTCGGCCCGCACACCGCGACGATCTCGCCCGGCTGCAGCTCGAGGTCGATGCCCGAGAGCACCTCGCTCCCGGTGCCGTACGAGAAGTGCACGCTCTCGAAGGTGACGCCGAGGGGGCCCGCGGGCAGGGTGCGCGGGTGCTCCGGCTCGGGGATCGGCTCGATGCCCCGCAGCCAGGCGAAGCTGCGCGAGGCCGACGCGGTCGCGCGCTGTGCGAGCGAGAGGATCCAGCCGAGCGCCTCGAGCGGCCAGACCAGCTGAATGAGCAGCTGGTAGAAGAGGAAGAACTCGCCGTACGTGAGCGTGCCCCCGATCACGTCGCGCCCACCGAACAGCACGACGGCCGCGATCGAGATCGTCGGCAGGAAGAGCAGGCCCGGCAGGAACGCCGCCTCGACGCGCGCCTGGTGGAGCACGCCGTCGCGGACAGCCTCGGCCTTGGTCGTGAACCGCGCCTGCACGTCGTCCTCGCGCCCGAACGCCTGCACCATCTCGATGCCGACGACCGCTTCGTCGGCGGCCTCGGTGACGTCGGCCTTGAGCTGCTGCACGCGGCGCGAGATCGGCATCACGCGCCGCGCGAACATGAACGCGAGCACGAAGACGAGCGGCATCGAGACGAGCGCGATCGCGGCGAGCTTCGGGTTGACCACGAACAGGACGACCGCGATCCCGAAGATCATCATCAGGGACTGGAGCCCCTGGGTCATGCCCCAGCCGATGAAATACCGGATCGGATAGAGGTCGTTCGTCGCGCGCGAGACGACCTGACCGGTCGCATGGCGGTCGTAGAACGCGCGCGGGTAGCGGAGGTAGGCCTGGTAGAGGAGCTCTCGCATGCGCCACTCGACGCGGATGCCCGTCCGCGACGTCGCATAGCGGCGCGTGAAGTTGATCCCGAAGCGGATCACCGCGAGCAAGACGATCGCGACCAGGTAGGGCCACAGCGGGTCGGCGTGGCCGTTCGTCGGCGCGATCGAGTTGTCGATCGCATGCCGCACGACGATCGGGATCGCCAGCGAGAGGCCCGTGTACACGAAGGCGCAGCTGAGCCCCACGATCACGAGCCGGGCCTGCTCGCGCCAGAGGCGGGCCAGGCCCTTCACGGTCGCAACGGCGTCGAGATCAGGCGGTTCGACTGAGAGGTGTGGCCCGCTCACCACGGCAAGCTACCAGGTGATCGTTAACCAGGTTAAGAGCTGGTGGATGCGAGGCGCGCTCAGGCCGGCTGCGGCACGCCGGCCGTACGCCCACCGGCCGCCGCCCAGCGCAGGCCCTTGATCGTCCAGCCGCCGAGCGCCAGGAGGATCAGCCCGGTCACGAGAAGGATGAAGAACAGCCGACGCTTCATGGTGGTGAGAGTACGAGGGGGCCCGGACTGATACATCGGCCCGGAGGATGATTCCAGTCGCCCCCGGGGATGACGGGCGGCCGGGCCGTCCGGCGGCGCCGATTTACTCCTGTTTTACGTTCCGGCCTCAAAAGCCCCACGGTTTGGCGAGATCGTCTTGGGTGCAATGACGGTTCTGCGCAGATTGGCTCTCCCTGGCGCGTTTCTCGCGTTTGCGCTGCTTCTGGTGCTGCCCGCCGGCGCCGCGTCGACCGCCGCCCCGACCGCGACAACCGGGCCGGTCACGTCCGTCGGCCCGACGAGCGCGACCGCGACCGGCTCGGTCAACCCGGGTGGGGTCTCGACCACCTGGTACGTCGAGTACGGGACGAGCACGAGCTACGGCTCGAAGACGTCGTCCGTCAGCGCCGGGTCGGGCACGAGCGCCGTCCCGGTGTCGGGCTCGATCAGCGGCCTCCAACCCGGGACCGACTACCACTACCGGGTCGTCGCCACCTCGAGCGCTGGCACGAGCCACGGCTCGGACGGGCTCTTCACCACCCTTGCGCCTCCCGGCGTCGTCACGGGCGCGGCGTCGTCGATCGGCGCCTCCGGCGCCACGCTCAACGGGTCGGTCGACGCGAACGGCCGCCCGACGACCTGGTACTTCGAGTACGGGACGTCGACGAGCTACGGTTCGAAGACGGCCGCGAAGAGCGCGTCGGGCGCGAACGCGGCCCCGGTGTCCGCGTCGATCGGCGGCCTGCAGGCGGGTCGGACCTACCACTTCCGGCTCGTCGCGACGTCGGACGGGGGCAGCACCACCGGCTCGGACGCGACGTTCAGGACGAGCGGCGCGCCGTCGGCCTCCACTGACGCCCCGAGCTCGATCACGCCGACCTCGGCGAAGCTGAACGGCACCGTCACGCCCAACGGCCTGTCGACGACGTGGTACATCGAGTACGGGACGACGACCGCCTACGGGACGAAGACGGCTGCGAAGAACGCGGGATCGGGGTCGTCGGCGCAGAAGGAATCGGTCTCGGTCACTCACCTGAAGACGGCCACGACCTACCACTACCGGATCGTCGCGTCGAACAGCGCCGGCACGACGCACGGCGCCGACCGGGCCTTCTCGACCTCGCTGCCCCCGGGCGTCCAGACGGGCGCCGCGCAGGGAGTCGGCGTGAGCACGGCGACGCTCACCGGCTCGGTCGATCCACGCGGCCGCTCGACGACGTGGTGGTTCGAGTACGGCACGACGACCAGCTATGGGTCGAAGACTCAGACGCAGAGCGCCGGCTCGGGCTCGGGCGCGAAGTCGATCAACGCCGCGATCAAGGGCCTCGCGGGCTCGACGACGTATCACTTCCGCCTGGTGGCGAAAAGCGACGCCGGCACGAGCGTCGCGTCCGACGGCACCTTCCAGACGACCGGCGTCACCTTGACGCTGCCGGCGCGCGAGCTCGTCTTCGGCGGGCGGATCACGCTCTCGGGGATGGTGCCGACCCATGCCGCCGGCGAGACGGTGACGGTGTTCGCCCAGCCGTACGGTGCGGCGTCCTTCCAGTCGATCGCGGTCGTCCTGTCGGGCGCCGGCGGCACGTGGGCCTACCTCGCGAAGCCCGGCATCGGGACCGCGTATCGCGCCGTCTGGCAGGGCGGGATGAGCCCAGCCGTTGCGGTCGGCGTGCACCCGGCCGTCGCCTTCACGCGCCTCCGCTCTGGTCATTTCACCACGCGGGTGAGCGGCACTCACGGGTTCGCGCATCGCCTCGTTCAGCTCCAGCGGCGCTCGGTGACCGGCAAGTGGGTGACGCTGAAGCGGGTGCGGCTCGGCGTCCGCTCGCGGGCGGAGTTCAAGGCGGTGCTGCCGCGCGGCCGCTCCGTGCTGCGGATGGCGATCAGCGTCAACCAGGCCGGTGCCGGTTACCTCGGCGGGATCAGCCGGACGATCGCTGTCACCCGTCGCTGACGCCTTGACGACTACAGTCGCGGCGTGAGCGCCGTCCGGTCGGAGCGTGACGGGCCGGTGACGACCGTCGTACTCGACCGGCCCGAGGTGCGCAACGCGGTCGATCGCGAGACGGCCGATGAGCTCGCGGCGGCGTTCCGTGCCTTCGACGCGGACGCCTCGGCCTCGGTCGCAGTGCTCGCCGGAGCGGGCGGCACGTTCTGCGCCGGCGCCGATCTCAAGGCCTTCTCGAACCGGGTCGAAGCCGACGGCGACGCGCCGATGGGCCCGTCGCGCCTCGAGCTCTCGAAGCCCGTGATCGCCGCCGTCGCCGGCTACGCGGTGGCCGGCGGGCTCGAGCTCGCCTGCTGGTGCGATCTTCGCGTCGTCGAGGAGGGCGCCGTGCTCGGTGTCTCGAGCCGCCGCTTCGGCGTTCCGCTGATCGACGGCGGCACCAGCCGCCTGCCGCAGATCGTCGGGCTCGGGCGCGCGCTCGACCTGATCCTCACCGGCCGTCCGGTCCGGGCCGACGAGGCCCTCCGGATCGGCCTTGCCGACCGCGTTGTCCCGCACGGCGCGTCGCGTGCGGCCGCCGAGGAGCTCGCGCGGTCGATCGCTGCGTTCCCGCAGGAGGCGCTGCGCGCCGATCGCCGCTCGGTGTACGGCGGGCTTGGGCTGCCGACCGCGGATGCGCTGCGCCAGGAGCTCGAGCAGGGAGCGGGAGCTCTCGACGACGCGCGGCGCGGCGCCGCGCGCTTCGCCGCCGGCGAGGGACGGCACGGTGTCTAGCCGGAGCCGGTCGACGGCGCGCCGGCGGGCGGCGGCCCGGCGCAGGTCTGTGCGGCGCCGGCGGATCACGGCGCTCGTCGTCTGCGGCCTGATCGTGGGCGGGACGCTGGCGTTGTTCGGCGCGCTGCCCGCGATCGGCGGCTCGCGCCACGCTGCGCCTGCGGCTGCTCCGAGGCGCGCGGCCACGCACGCTGCGCCGAAGGCGAGGCACGTCGACCCGAAGGCGACCGTGACGCTCGCGTGGGGAGGCGACACGGTGCTCGGCTCGATGTACGGGATGCCCCCGGCACGCGGCATGACGATGCTGGCGCATGTCGCGCCGCTCTTCCGCGCCGCCGACGTCGGGTGGGTCAACCTCGAGGAGGCGCTGTCGAACGGGACGTCGTCGAAGTGCGCAGGGTCGACGTCGGGTGCGTGCTTCGCGTTCGGCGCGCCGACGAGCTTCGCCGCCACCCTGCGCGGCTCCGGCATCCGCATCGTCAACCTCGCGAACAACCACGCCGACGACTACGGCGCGGCGGGGCAGGGCTCGACTCTGGCGGCGCTGCGCGCCGCGCACGTCGCGTGGGACGGCAAGCCGAATCAGATCGAGGTGCTGACGGTCAACGGCGTCCGCGTCGCGTTCCTCGGCTTCGCGCCGTACAAGTGGGCGGCGCGGCTCGACCGCATCCCGGCCGCGGCCGCGCTCGTGAAGCGCGCTGCGGCACAGGCCGACATGGTCGTCGTCGCGATCCATGCCGGCGCGGAGGGATCGGGCGCCGTCCACGTCCCGCACGGCACCGAGTACTTCCTCGGCGAGAACCGCGGCAACAGCCGGGCGTTCACGCGCGCAGTGATCGATGCGGGCGCCGATCTCGTCGTAGGCTCCGGGCCGCACGTGATCCGCGGCGTGCAGTGGTACCGGGACAGGCTGATCGCCTACTCGCTCGGCAACCTCGCCGGCTGGAGGACGTTCGGGATGGGTGGGACGCTCTCGGAGTCGGGGATCGTCACGGTGACGCTGCGCGCCGACGGCCGGGTCACCGCCGCGAAGTGGACATCGCTCGCGCTCGAGCCGCCCGGCGTCCCGGTCGTCGATCCGCGCGGCGCGAGCACGAGGCTCGTCGCGCAGCTCTCCCGCGAGGACTTCGGGGCGTCGGGTGCCCGGTTCGAGCCGGACGGGACGATCGTGGTTCCGTAGGGGCGACGCGCGGAACTGTACGCGCTCCCCGGGCTCGGACGGCGCGCTGCTCGACGAGACCTGACGGCCGGCCTCTGTATTTCTCGGCCGCGATCCCGCTCTCCCGATGTGTGGGCCCAAGGGCTCACCGGCAACGAGGGAGGGAGCAGGAGATGAACGACATTCGTGCACCGAAGCGCTCACTCGCCGGACTGGTGGCGTTGGTCTTCGCCGCGGTGGTCGTGCAGTCCGCGGCCGCCAGCGTCCCGGGCGGCCAGTACCGCTACCACGACGGGCAGTGGATCTTGCAGCAGCGCTACCACCCGGTGGCGAAGGCGACGGCGAGGCACTACAGCTATCACGAGGGCCAGTGGATCCTGGTCGCCTCGAACCATCTCGCGAAGGTGGCGATCAAGCTTTCGGCCGTGCGGCCCGACGACCGCGCCGGCATTCGGGGCATCGGCTAGCTGCGGCTCAGGTCCGAGACCGGCGTCGCGCACGGCGCCGGCCTCGGACGCAGCCCAGGATCACCGTTGCGTGTTCAGCGTCACGGCGGCGCGAACCAGAGTCTTCAACGCCTCCGCGTCGATCTTCTCGTCCTCGCGGAAGTCGATCGCACGCCTCGTGTTCCCCTCGAGGCTCGAGTTGAAGAGGCCCGACGGATCCTCCAGAGCCGCACCTTTGGCGAACGTCATCTTCACGACGTTCTTGTACGTCTCGCCGGTGCAGATGATCCCGTCGTGCGACCACACCGGAACGCCTCTCCACTTCCATTCCTCGACGACTTCGGGATCGGCCTCCTTGACCAGGGCGCGGAGCCGGCCGAGCAGTTCGCCCCGCCAGTCGTCCAGCTCCTCGATCCTCGCGTCGATCAGCTGCGACGGGGACTCGTCTTCCTGCGATGCGCTCTTCGTCATGCCGTTTCTCTTCCGCAGCCGCGAGGCTTCGAAACAAACGGGGTGACTGCTAGGTTCCGGCGCCATGAGCGCCCAATCCCGCCGCCTCGACGGGCGCCTCTGCCTCGTCACCGGGGGCGCGTCCGGAATCGGGGCCGCCACGACCAGGCTGTTTGCGCGGGAAGGCGCGAAGGTCGCCGCGGTCGACCTCCAGCCGTCGGAGGGCGCCGAGCTCTCCCTGATCGGCGACGTCGCGGACGAGGCGGACGTCGAGCGCGTCGTCGTGGAAGTCCTCGGACGATTCGGCCGGATCGACGTGCTCGTCAACAACGCCGGGATCAGCGGCGTCGGCGACCTTTCCGAGACGACGCCTGACCAGTGGGACCACGTGATGCGGGTGAACGTTCGCAGCGTGTTCCTCATGAGCCGCGCGGTCGTGCCGGGGATGCAGGAGCGGCGCTCCGGAGCCGTGGTGAACGTCGCGTCCGCCATCGCAGACACCGGCCTCGCGCGGCGCGTCTCGTACGCGGCGTCGAAGGGAGCCGTGCTCGCGCTCACACGGTCGATGCAGGTCGACTGCGCTCCGCACGGCGTGCGCGTGAACGCCGTCCTCCCGGGGACGATCCACACGCCGTTCGTCGATCGCTACCTGGAGGCGTCGTACGCCGACCCGGAGGAAGGGCTGCGCTCGATCCGTGCGCGCCAGCTGACCGGTGAGCTCGGGAGGCCCGAGGACGTGGCGAACGCCATCCTGTACCTCGCCTCCGACGAGTCGCGCTTCGTGCTCGGCAGCGGGCTCTCGGTCGACGGCGGGCTCTCCGGCACGCGCGCCTGATCTGACAGAGTTCTCGACGAAAGTGCCGCCGAAGGAGCCCGTCGATTCCATTCGACCTGGTCATCGAGATCGCGAACGAGCCCGGAGCCCTCGCCCGTGTCGCGACCGCGATCAGCGACGCCGGCGTGAACCTCGCGGCCGCAACCTGCATCGGCACGGCGGACCAGGTCGAGCTGCACGTCCTCGTTCCGCACGCCGAGGCCGCCAGGCACGCGCTGTCGATCTCCCAACTCGCCGTCACGCGTGAACGCGAGGTGGTCGTCGTCGACGTCGAGGATCGGCCGGGTGTCCTGGCCGACCTGACCCGTAAGGCCGCCGCTTCCGGTGTCGACCTCGACCTCGTCTACGTCGCGACGAACAACCGCCTCGTCTTCGGCTCCGCCGACCTCGACGGCCTGAAGGCGGCCCTCGAGCTCTAGCCGAAGGCCCGACGCCCCGAAGGCTTCGCTGCGGCGCGGCGCGTGTCGAGCACGTCATCTTCTGATCGCCGGGGCAGGTCATGTAGGCTGCGCGCGATGCGGGACGGACGTCGGATGCGACGTCTGCGGCGCATGGCTCTAGTGGGGGGGCTGGTCTTCGGCGTGCTCGCCGTCGCCGCCGTCATCCTGCCGCCGGCCTTCTCGAAGCCGAGCAACGACAAGGTGCGGATCTGCCACGCGACGAGCTCGCAGAAGAATCCGTACAACTCGATCGAGGTGGCGATCGCGAACAACGGCGACCTGCAGGGCGGGCACCTGAACCACAAAGGCCCGGTCTACCCGGCCGCAGGCTGGGGCGACATCATCCCGCCCTACGAGTTCGTCGACGCGCAGGGACAGGACCAGACGTTCCCCGGCTACAACTGGTCGCCCGAGGGCCAGGCGATCCTGCAGAACGGCTGCGCGCCGCGACAGGAGGAGCCGCTGCAGCCGACGGTTGCGTGCGTCGAACCTCGCACCGGCGATGGATTCCTGGCGCACTTCGGTTACGAGAACCCGAACGACTCGCCCGTCTCCGATCCGGACGACAACGTGCTCGACCCGAGCTCGGCGAACGGCGTGCAACCGACGACGTTCCAACCCGGGACGGTCGAAGACGCCTTCCAGGTCCAGTCCGGCGGCGGAGACGTCACCTGGCATCTGACGGGCAACACCGCGACCGCCGCGACGTCGTCGGCGCACTGTCAGGGGTCGATCACGGTCGTCAA
The DNA here is from genome assembly GCA_963708355.1 of uncultured Thermoleophilia bacterium. Taxonomy (GTDB): domain Bacteria; phylum Actinomycetota; class Thermoleophilia; order Gaiellales; family Gaiellaceae; genus PALSA-600. Next base: position 213,012 of record CAVPSK010000001.1, read on the forward strand.
GGTGCTGAATCCGCGGACCGATCCCGGCCGCTTCGACCTGCAGATCGACGAGCACACCGCCGGTACCGGTGCCGCCGTCGGCGACGGCGGCACGACCGGCACAATCGCCGTCGACTCGGGCCGGCGCACGGTCGGAGAGGTCGGTGCGAAGGGCACCAAGCTCGGTGACTACGACATCCGGATCGTCTGCTCGATCGGCTCCGACGTCGTCGCCGAGGGCAGCGCGTCGCTGCTGTCGCTGCCGGTCGCAAGAAGACAGTCGATCGCCTGCACGATCACGAACACGCGGAAGACCGCGCCGGCGGTCGAGCCGGTTCTGGACTGCGTCGTTTACCGAAGCGGCGCACCCTCGGAGGCGGTCTGGGGCTATGCGAACCCGAACGCCTTCGCCGTCTCGATCCCGATCGGCCCGGCGAACCAGTTCACTCCCGCGCCGGCGAACCGCGGGCAGCCGCTGACCTTCGAGCCGCGCACCGTGACGGGTGCGTTCTCGACGCGATTCGACGGCGCCCCGTCGCTCAGCTGGACGCTGAACGGAAAGACGGAGAAGGCCGATGCGAGCTCGACCAGGTGCACGGCGACGCTCGAGCTCCGCAAGGTGACGGTGCCTGCCGACGATCCGGGCCTCTTCAACCTCCTGGTCAACGGCCAGGTGTACGCGGTCGGGCGCAACGGGGCGACCACCGGGCCGATCACCGTCGGTGTGGGCGAGGGCACGGTCAGCGAGACTGCAGGCCCCGAAACCGATCTGGCCGACTACGACTCCAAGGTCGAGTGCACCCGAAACGGCACGCTCGAGGTGTCGGTGCCGGGGACGAAGGTCGACGGCGCGATCGGAAACGGCGACACGGTCGTGTGCACGTTCACGAACACGAGAACGACGCCTCCCCCGCCCGGGCCGCCGCCCGCGCCGCCTCCGTTGCCGCCCGCTCCGCCCGAGCCTCCGGCACCGCCGCTCGGGGACCTGGCTGTCTCGAAGAGGGCGAGCCCGACCACGGTCGTCGTGGGCCACGATGTGACCTGGACGATCGTGGTCACCAACCGGTCCTCGGTCGCGGCCGCCGACGTGAACGCGGCGCGCGTGTCGGAGCACTCGTTCCACCTGAAGCTCGTGTCCCTGAGGCCGACGCAGGGCACGTGCACCGGAACGAGATGCGATCTCGGGCGTCTCGCGCCGGGTGCTTCGGCGACGATTGTCGCCGTCACCCGCGCGACCCACATCGGCCACGCCGTGAACGTCGTCGCCGTCGATTCGGAGGAGCAGGAGTCGGACTACCACAACAACATCGCGGCCGCGATCGTCCGCATCACGGCGCCGCCGGCGGACACGGTCAAAGACCGCGTTCTCGGGGCGGCAGCCCGCGCGCACGTGCAGGACCCTCGTCGTCGAGCCGCACGTCCTCGCAGCCGACGCGACCTCGATCGTGCGCGCAACGGTGCGGAACGGTTACGGGCAGCCGCTGCCGGGCTTTCGGGTCGTTCTGGTCGGGACGGGCGTCGATCGGCAGGAGGCGCGGACGAACCGCCAAGGGGTGGCCCAGTTCGCCGTTACGCCGCGGCAAACGGGGGTCGTCTTGATCAGACATGTCCGGCGCCTTCCGGCGGCTTCGCCGCCACTCGCGTGCACGACGCTGCTCGCGGTGCACGGCCGCACGACCCAGTCGGTGACCGGCTAGCCGGGCAGGAAGTCGACTGGTGTGCCGAGCGGTGCGAGCCGCTCGAGCGCGAGGGCGACGGTGTTCGCGACGCGCACGCAGCCGTGGGAGACGGCCCGGCCGAGCAGGCCGGGCTCGTCTGTGCCGTGGATTCCCGCCAGACCGCCGCCGGGCCACTCGCTCACCTTCGAGTAGGCGCTCGTGACGAGCACGAACGGGCCGAAGAACGAATCTCTCGGGAGGTAGCGGCCCTGGACGAAGAAATCGCGGCCGAGGGGCGTCTCGGCACCCGGCTTCCCGACCGCGACGACCGTCCGCAGAAGCAGGCGACCTCCGACGATGCGACGGACATCGAGCGTCCGAGACCCGACGTGGACGACGATGCGGTTGACCGCCGGCGTGAGGTCGACGAGGCCGCCGAGGATCCAGCCGCGCTGACCGTTCGGCCGGCCCGGGAGGCTCAACTCGTACCACCAGTGCCCGTCGGCGTCCCGCCGTGCGTGCACGGCGAAGACGAGGACGAACTGGCCGTCTGTCCCGAAGCGGTGGAGCACGCGGAGGACGCGGGCACTCGACTCCGGCGCCGCGCGCACGGCCGCCGACGACATGACGAGCTCCCCGGCCGCCGGCAGCCGAACGGCGCTCCCGGCGGCCACGGCGGCCGGCGCGCCGAAGACCAACGCGCAGGGCGCGACGAGCAACAGAAGGAGGAGCAGGCCGACACGGAGCATCGCGACGATCGAAGGATAGGCGCGGCCGACGGCGGCCTTTCGGCGATGGAGCGTACCGGGATCGAACCGGTGACCTTCGGCTTGCAAAGCCGACGCTCTCCCAGCTGAGCTAACGCCCCAGGCCCTCGGGATGGTAGCTCCTACCTCGGCGCGAAACAGCCACCGTGCGCGGTCGTCGGGCGAAGGCGGAGCGCGACGAGAGCCTCGCGCGGGGCGGTGGGGATGCAGTACGGCGCGTGCGCGATCAGCGTCTGCCAGCGTCCCGCCGCATCACGTCCCTGGAGGCGCGTCCGCAGCAGGCGGAACGACCAGTTGGCGATCGTCACCACGCTGCCGTGCCGCACTGCGCCCACCGGCGAGCGCTCGAGGGTCTGCAGCTCTGCGCCGGACGTCCGGCAGTCGAGCTCGTAGTCGGCGTGGACGGCGCGCGAGCACGCCCAGGGGCCGGGGCGGCCGCGCTCGATCCCGACGACGGCGGCTCGTGCCCTCGGGCACGAGACGCCCTTGACCACCCGCACCGGGTCGAACCCGTTGACGGTGCGGGCGAGCCCGCAGAAGCGCGGCGAGGGAGGGGGTGAAGGCGGAGGCGGCGCGCACGGCGCGCCGCACGCGGCGATCAGGTACGGGTGGAGGAACGCCGCGAAGGCGACTGCGCCGTCGTAGCTCAGGTGGGCGTCGTCGACGAACCAGGAGGTCTTGCCCGCGGCGACCGGCGCCCAGTCGGCCACGGTGACCTGCGGCCAGCGCGCCGGCGCCGCTCTGATCGCCTGGTTGATCACGGCCCAGGTGCCCTCGGTCTCGACGAGCGTGACCCAGACGACGTGCTGGACGCCGTCGGCGACCAGCGCGTTCATCACCCGGTCGACCCCCGCGGCGTAGGCGTCGGAGAAGTCGTTGTAGCCGACCTCGAGCACGACCTCGGGCCCGAGCCCCGCGCCCACCTGCTCGATCGTGTCGAGCGCGCTCGGCGGGTGGTCGCTGTTGGGGGCCGGGCAGCCTGGATCCACGAGCTTCCTGCACGGCTGCGCGAGGATCTGCAGTTCGAGGCCTTGCGCGAGCGTCTGCTGCGGCGCCGGGTTGTAGAGCAGGATGTCGGCGACGGAGTCGGCGATCAGCGTCACGCGCGGCGGCTGCGCCTGCGCGGCGCCCGCGCTCGCGAGCGCGATCGCCGTCAGCAGGACAGTCGCCCGGGCCAGCCACACCTCGGGTACGACGGTACCCGAGGTGCCGGGCTGTTACGCGGCGCGGGAGAGCCGCTCTTCCTGGCGGGCTCTCTGGATGATCCGGTCGCGCTCCCCGAACCGGAGCGTCGCCCGTGCCTGCCGCTGCTCGTCCCACAGATCTGCGATCTGCTCCTCGAGCGACTGGTGCTCCGCGGCAAGCTCCGCGTCATAGCCTTCGGACAACCGACGCATCACGTCCGAGCGGCGATCCGAAAGCCTCTCGATTTCCAACTTGATCTCGGTCAGCGTGCGCATGTCCAGTGAAACGCCCTCCCCGAGTTCGCTATTCCCTACCCGTACCCGAGCTCGTCGAGCCGCTCCTCGTCGATTCCGAATGCATGAGCCAGTTCGTGGAGCACGGTGATCCGGATCTCCTCTTCCAGTTCGGCGGGATCCGGAAACGTCTCGACGAGCGGACGCCGGAAAATCGTGATCTTGTCGGGGAGGTAAGGGTGGGATTGCCACAATCCGAACAGGTCGGGCTCCTCCGGGTCGATCTCCTCGATGACCACGGCGACGTTCTCGAGCCCGGCCTGGAGCTCGGCCGGCAGCGAGTCGAGTGCCCGGCGGACGTGATCCTCGAAGGTCAGAGATCCCCCTCCTCGCCGAGGAGGTCGCGCAGCCGGCTGAGCGCGGCAAACATCCGGCTCTTGACCGTCCCGAGCGGGACGCCGAGCCGTTCGGCGAGCTCCGACTGTGACAGCCCCCCGTAGTAGGCGAGCTCGAGCGCCTGGCGCTGGTCGGGCGAGAGACGCTGCAGCGCCGACTGGACCGCGCGGCGCCGGTTGCGCACCCAGGCGTCTTCGTCGGTCGCGCTCCCGGCCGCGACGGGGGCGTCCTCGAGCGGCTCGGTGCGCCGCCGCTGCTCGCGACGGACGACGTCGACGGCCCGGCGGTGCACGAGTGTCAGCAGCCACGTCGACGCCGTGCCCCGCTCGGGGTCGAACGATGCAGCCGTCCGCCACGCGCCGAGGAACGCCTCCTGGACGGCATCCTGGGCGAGCTCGGCGTCGCGGACGACTCGCAGCGCGACGCCGTACGCCACCCGGCCGAAGCGGTCGTAGAGAGCGCCGAGCGCGTCGTCGTCTCCGCGCGCCACGAGCGCCAGCAGCGCCTCGTCGGAGAGGTGTGCGACCGGTGGCGACATCGGCGGCCAAGCCTACGGGCTTCGGCCGCCGAAGTGGTCGCCTGGAAGGTCAGAACACGTACGGCACGACGGTGAGCGCGCCGAGCACGTACCAGAGCCCGAAGCAGAGGCTGAAGGCGCCGAACGCCGGCACGACGCGCGCGAACGCACGCTGCATCTGAGGGCGGCCGAGAACGTAACCGAAGCCCGTCGAGAGCAGCGCCATTGAGATCGCGGTGCACGCCGCGAAGAGCACGAGCGCGACGAGCGCGACCGAGTGGCTGTGGATCGCGGCGAGCAGCAGGACGCCCACGCCGCCGCTGCCGCCGATCCCGTGCACGACGCCGATCCCGTACGCCTGCCACGGCGTGCGCTGCGGCGGCACACGCAGGTGCGTGTGGTCGTGGCCGAAGGCCCCGCGCCGCCAGCGGCGCAGCAGCCAGAGCGCGAGCGCCATGATCACCAGCCCGATCGTCACCTCCGCGCTCTGCTCGATGCGGTCGGGCAGGTACGCCTTCCAGAGCACGATCGGCACGCCGAGGACCAGCAGCGAGGACGCGTGCCCGAGCCCCCACGTGAGCCCGAGCCGGGTCGCGCGGCCGCGTCCGTTCGAAACGAGCGTCGTGACCGCGGCCAGATGGTCCGGATCGCTGGCGTGTCGCAGCCCGAGCAGGATCGCGACGGCAGCGACGACGAGCAGCGTCGCCTCGTCCGAGAACTGCGCGAGCCAACTGTCGAGTCCGAACATCACATCCCCACTTTCGGGAGGGCCCGCGCGACCATAGCCACGCCGGCGATGACGATGACGACCGCGCTGAGCGCGGGGAGGAAGGTCAGGAGGCGGCCGCGGCCGTCGAAGCGGGCAAACGCCCCCTTCGCGAGCACGGCGACCAGGCCGACGCCGGTGATCGCGGCCGCGAGGCCGACGCTGAAGGCGAAAACCAGCAGAAGACCGAACGCCACCCGGTGCAGCGAGATCGCGGCCAGCAGCACGACGAGCGCCGAGGGGCAAGGAAGCAGGCCGCCCGAGATCCCGACGGCGACGAGCCCGCGCTTCCCGCTGCCGTGGTGGTGGTGGTGACCGTGGTGGTGTGCGTGCGCGTGTCGCGCGCGGCCGACGAGGACGAGCGCCCCGACCGCCGCCACCATCAGCCCGGCGCTCAGGTCGAGCCACGGATACAGGCGGTCGGGGACGATCCACTGCGACAGCAGCAGCGTCACGCCGCCGAGCGCGAACACACCGGCCGTGTGCGTCGCCGTCGTGATCAGCCCGAGCAGCGCCGCGTGCCACGGCGTTCCGCGCGAGCCGACCATGTACGCCGAGACGATCGTCTTGCCGTGGCCGGGCGAGAGCGCATGCGCCGCGCCCCAGAAGACCGCGAGCAGCAGCGAGACGAGCACGACCGCCGCGCTCAGATGCCGGCGTGCGATCAGCGCGGCGAACCGCGAGTCGGACACCCGGTCCGGCGCCGTGAGCGCCTTGCCCGAGAGCAGGGTGGGCGGCGGCGCGTCGGTCGGCGCGAGCACGCCGCTTGCCCGCGTGACGTCGTACGGGTTGTGGAGAAGGTCCTTCGGGTACGCGCGGAGCTCGTCCGACGCGGAGCGCGTGCCCGCGCCGAGCACGATCTCCTTCCACCCGATCCGGTTCGCGTAGTTGCGGTCGTCGACCGTGACCGTCGACCGCTCCGTGACGCGCGGCCCGACGAGGATCGCCTGGAACCTCGTCGTGCGCAGCCCCGCCGCCCCGCGTGGATGCGCGAGTGCGGTGCGCGTCACGTGCAGCGCCACCGGCCTGCCGTCGACGTCCACGCGCAGGGCGCCGATCCTGATCGGGACGCGCTGGAGTGTCGGGATCTCGGCCATGTCGACCACGTAGCGGACGTAGAGCCGGTTGCCGGCGACCTCGACCCGCGCGAACCGGTTGACGGTGAAGTTGCCCAGCGGGTGCGCCGACGCGACGGCCGCCGGCACGAGCAGGTAACAGACCGTCACAAGGAGCAGGAGGCGCTTCATGACGCCGCCGCCATTCGCCTGAGGGTCGGCGCCCAGAGCAGCGAGAAGCTCGGGTTGAGCGAGGCCGACTTCCGCGCCCACGGCGCCGGGTCGCCGCCGAGGCAGCGCACGATCATCGCGCGGTGGAAGAACTTCGCGCTGTCCTGCGTGCCGAGCCGCAGTGCGAGCTTCGAGTAGCGCAGCGCCTCGCCGCAGTGCCCGGTGCGCTCGAGCGCCCACGCGAGGACGTCGTCGCCGTCGATCGACGGCCGCTCGTGCTGAGCCTTGCGTGCGAGTGCGAGCGACGCCTGCAGGCGGATGCCGTGGTCGACGTCGAAGAGCGCCGTCTCGAGATCGGTGCGCACGCCGTTCGCCTCGAGCAGGCGGCGTATGCCGTCCTCGGTGGCGTACTGCACGCGGGCGGCACGCTCGTGCCCCGTCACGTGCAACAGGTCGCCGTAGAAGCCGACGAACTGCGGCAGCGGGATCGTCTCGACCGCGTGGCGCTCCAGAATCGTCGCGCGCCGGAGGTCGCCCCGTGCGGCGTCGATCTGCGCGAGCGCGTCGAGTGCGTAGACGTAGCCGGGGAAGGTGCGCAGCGCGCCGCGGAGATGCACGGTCGCGACGGCGAGCCGCCCGCGGGCGAGCTCGAGCTTGCCCAGCTGCGTCTCGGTCCAGGCGTACGGCTCCTTCTCGTCGGCGGCCGCGTCGCGGGCGAGCAGCAGTGCTCGCCGTGCTCCGTCGAGATCGCCCTTCAGCTCACGCGCATAGGCGACCCGGGAGTACGAGGAGACGCTCGGTTGGAGGCGCGCCATCGTGTCGAACGCGGCAAACGCCGCGCGGTAGCGGCCGAGCTCGAGCTGGGCGTCGCCGACCACGCCGTAGTTGCGGGCCGTCGTCGACGAGATCGCGAGCGCCTCCCGTCCGAGCTCGAGGCCGAGCGCGAACTGATGCCGCGAGAGCGCGAGCGACGCGAGTCCGCTGGTCGCGTCGAGATCGCGAGGAGCGAGCCGAAGAACGCGCCGCAGGACGCCGTCCGACTTGACGTAGTAGCTCGGATCACCGGTCTCGCGTGCGCGCTGCTGGTACGCGAGGCCGAGTAGGTCGAGGCCCCGGACGTTGTGCGGCCGCGACCGGAGCCCGGCCTGCAGCTGCAGGACGAGCGCCTGCGTGTTGCCGGCAGCGAATCCCGCCGCGAGCTGCGCGGACTGCGCCTCCGCCTTCGGCTGAGCGGTGGTCGTGCCGCGTGCGGTGAGGCCGCCGAGGAGGAGGGCGGCGGCGGTGATCGCCGCCGCCGCCCCTGCGACCAGGAGTCGCAGATGCCTCACTACTTCTGCTCCCCGTGCGTGTCGTCGGCGCCGCTGAACGGATCCGCGACATAGGGGAAGGTCGACATCGGCTTCATGTCGCCGCTCGAGACGCCGTCGCCGAGCGGGAGCTTCTTCCCGAGCAGGAAGCCGCCCACGGCCTGTTCGGCGATGTCCACGACGTCGTCGTTCAGGCGCCGGCCGTTCGGCCAGCCCTGGTTGTCGCCGCCGAGCACGCCCAGCCTCGACGCCTTGTCGGCCGGCGTCACCGGCACCGACAGGTTGATGCGCAGCTCGTCGGCCGGCGTCGAGCCGGTGAACGTGACCTTGGGGATGCCCGTGAGCAGCACCTGCACAAGGTCGTCCCGGTTCGTCTCGGGCGCGCCGGGTGAGTAGAGCTTGTTGATGACCGCCGCGAGAATCGGCGTCTTGTAGTACTTCTCGAACCGTGCGTCCGTCGCCGGCGTGAGGCGGTTCCAGAGGTCCTTCTCGCCGGTCGGGATGACGACCTCGTTGATCAGCGGGTTGCCGAGGCGCGACACCTGGACCCACTGAACGCGGCCCGTGCCGCTGACGCTGGCGCGGCGACGGTCGGCCGCCGACCAGATCCCGATCGTGTGCGAGGCCGTGTCGACCTGGGAGATCGGGATCTGCAACGCGATCGTGTGCACGGCATAGCCGGCGAGGAAGTCCTTGCCGCCGCCGGAGTCACCGGTGCCCTTGCGGATCGCGAGCAGGTCGAAGATGTCGCCGACGTCCGCGAAGAACGGATCGTCACGCTGTCCCGCGAACACCTGGCCGCCGCCGGCGAGCGGGGCGACCGCCTTCGTCGCGAGCGAGTGGTAGTTCGGAGTCGAGCGAGGCCCGATGTTGTCGGGCGGCGTCGACGCACGAGCGACGACGGTCGACTTCCCGTTCTCGACCTTCGTCACCGTGTACGGCTGAACGGTGTCGCCGAGGAAGAACGGCCCGGTCTTCCGCTGGAACTGGAAGTAGTACGAGACGTCCGGCTTGCCGTCGCCGTTGCGGTCGACGTAGATGTCGTATCTGGCGGTCGGCGAGAACGTGTAGTAGTTCGGACCGGCCGCGGGATCCTCGCCCGGGATGAAGTTGCTGATGATCGTCAGCGTGTCGGGCTTGTCCGGCGACCGGAACGCGTAGACGTCGGTGTTGTCCGCCGACGGGTCCTCGGAGATCAGCGGCGCCTCGCGGTGACTCGACGCTCCGGCCGTGCTCGGGCCCGAGCCGCGAACGACGGCCGCCACGAGGGCAAGCGTCACCAGCGCCGCCGCCCCGAGGGCGACTGCAACCTTGCGCATGAGGGATGTCCTCCTTCTCTGGCTTGACCCCCGGCTCCCCTTGCCTGCCGGGGTGAACGCGCGTGATTCGCCGGGCCTGCGAGATCGGTTCACCCGTACGAGCGAACCGGGAGGACCCTCCTAGGCGGCCAGTCCCTCGCGCACGCGTGCGGCCACCGAGGAGAGCTCGAGCGTCGCGCCCGACACGTCCTTGAGCAGCTCGTCGGCGGTCGGTCCTTGCCCGAGAGACCACAGCTCGCGGAGGAGATCGCCCGCCGCGCGCCGGGCGAACCAGTCGTTGCCGAACTCGTCGCGCAGGAACTCGCGCAGCTGCGCCTCGAACGCCCACGACCGCAGATAGCCGGTCACGTAGAAGCTGCCGTCGATGTCGTCGAGGTAGCTCTCCGGGTTGATCGGCAGCTTCAGCGCGTCGCCGAGCAGCTCGACGTAGCGATTGCGCATCGTGCTCGCGTCGTCGGCCTGGAAGAACTCGACCTCGTAGAGCAGCTTGGCCGCGTACCGGCGGACGAAGTAGAGCAGCGACACCGCGCCGTCACGGGCGAGCTCCGACACCTTCGGGACGTCGAGGCGGCGGTTCAGCCACGCGGGCTCGGTGACGAGATGCTGGAGCAGCATCGCCCAGCCCTCGGTGACCGCCATGTCGCCCATCCGCTTCGCTTCGAAGACCGCGTCCGCCGACGTGTTGGCGAAGTGCTCGGCGTGACCCGCCTCGTGGAAGAGCGCCTCCCAGTCGTCCTTCCCGCCGATCGGCTGGATCACGAGCATCACCTTTTCCGGCACCTCGATCGCCGCGCAGAATGCGCGCGGCGACTTGTTCGGGCGGACGTCGACGTCGAGGTGGATGTTCGCCTGCGAGCGCAGGTCGATGCCGAGGTCGCCGAGCGTCGCTTCGAGCGCCGGCAGCATGGCGTCGTTCGGGTAGATCCGGTCGAGCTCCGGGGCCCGGAACAGGCGTGCGACGTCCCACGGGCCGGCATCGACGAGCGGGATGCCGAGACGCTCGCGGAAGATGCGGTCGGCCTCGGTCTCCCAGATGCGCTCGGTCTCGTCGAGCACCTCCCGGCACTGGTCGGCCAGCTCGTCGAGGCGGAAGCCGAAGCGCTTGTACAGCTCGTAGTAGTTCGACGAGCCGAGATCGGAGACGGCGTCGCGGTCGATCCCGAACGCCTCCAGATATACGGGATTCAGGTGCTCGTCGAGCAGGCGCACGCGTTCCTGCTCGAGCCGGCGGCGACGATCGCGATCCGGCTCGTTGGCGATCACCACGCGGATCATCCGGTAAGGGATCGTCTCGCCGTCGGCCGTCGTCTCGAGCGACGCCTCGACGGCGGCGGCGCGCTGCTGGTGGGCGCGCGTCAGGTTGCCGAGGAACCCCTCGCAGGCGAAGCGCCAGAGTTCGCTCGGCGCGCCCTCGAGGCGCTGCGCCGTGTCGAGCCGCGTCAGCTCCTCGTGGCGTTCGTACACCGGCTCGACGTCGAGCGTGTCCTTGAGCCCCGCGTAGTGGAGGTAGAACTCCTCGTTCAGCTCCGCGATGAACCGGTCGCCCTGGTCGCGGATCGCGTCGAGCTCGCGGCTCGTGGGGGCGTCGACCGACATCGGTCCGTAGGATAGGCCGCCGTGCGCGAGTTGAGCGTCACCACCGTGCGGCGAACGCAACTCATCGACATCACCCGCGACGTGGCGCAGGTCGTCGAGGGCTCCGGCGGCTCCGCGGTGCTCGTCTTCGTCCCGCACACGACGGCGGGCGTCACGATCAACGAGCACGCCGATCCCGCCGTCGCGCGCGACTTCGAAGCCGCGCTCGAGCGGATCGTGGGCGAGGACTGGGGCTGGCAGCACGTCGAGGAGGGGGAGGAGAACGCCCCCTCCCACATCCGGGCTGCGCTGATGGGGCCGCAGGTGGTGATCCCGCTCCATTCCGGGCGGCTCGCACTCGGCACGTGGCAGGGGATCTTCTTCTGCGAGCTCGACGGCCCGCGCACGCGTTCCGTCTACGTCACCGTTCTGGCGTAGACGGTGCCAGTCGACGGTGCCAGGCACTTCCGTGCCTGGCACCGGGTTGCGGCTAGCCTCAACCCGTGGCCGCCCCCGTCAGCCGCGATCAGGAGGTCGAGCTCACGGTCGACTCGCTCGCCTACGGCGGCAACGGGGTCGCGCGGCTCGACGGGTTCGTCGTGTTCGTGCGGCGCGGCCTTCCCGGCGACACCGTTCGTGCCCGTGTGACGAAGGTGCAGCGCCGCCATGCCGAGGCCGTCGCCACCGCCGTCCTGGCGCCCGGGCCGGAACGCGTCGACGCGCCGTGCGCGCACTACCCCGCGTGCGGCGGCTGCCGCTTCCAGGATCTGGCCTACGACGCCCAGCTCGCGGCCAAGTCGCAGTGGGTCGCCGACTCGCTCGAGCGGCTCGCAGGACTGGCCGACCCTCCGCTCGAGCCGATCGTCCCCGCGGCCTCCCACTTCAACTACCGGAACAAGATGGAGTACTCGTTCGCGCCGGGCGAGGACGGCCCAGAGCTCGGCCTCCACCGCGCCGGGCGGTGGGACGAGGTGCTGCCGATCGAGCAGTGCTGGCTCGCGAGCGATCTCGGCAACCGGATCAGGAACCGCGTCGCCGGCTGGGCGCGGGAGGAGCGCCTCCAGGCGTACGACCAGGGCACGCAGGAGGGTTACCTCCGGCATCTCGTCGTCCGCGAGGGCCGGAACACGGGCGAGGCGCTCGTGCAGCTCGTCACCGCGCGCGGCGAGCGCTTCGACCGCGAGCGCCTGATCGAGGTGCTGACCGAGCTCCCGGAGGTGCGGTCGATCCACTGGTCGGTGAACCGCGGCGTCGCCGAGGTGACGAACCTGCCGACCGAGCTCCTCTGGGGCGAGGACGCGATCGAGGAGCGCATCGGCGCGCTTCGCTTCCGCGTGCGCCCGAACGCGTTCCTGCAGACGAACACCGAGATGGCGGAGCGGCTGTACGCGCTCGCGCTCGAGATCGCCGACCTGACGGGGAACGAGACCGTCTACGACCTCTACTGCGGCATCGGGACGATCGGTCTGTCGGCGGCGGCGCAGGCGCTCACCGTCTGGGGCATCGAGATCAGCGAGGAGTCGGTGGCGTGCGCGATCGAGAACGCCGAGCTGAACTCGATCGGCAACGCCGCGTTCTTCGCCGGGAACGTCGGCGAGGCGCTCCGTGAGCTTCGCGACCGCGCCGGCGACCCGGACGTCGTGATCGTCGACCCGCCGCGGGCGGGCCTTGCCGGGAAGGCCCTGAAGCGGCTCGGCGAGGTCGGGGCTCCGCGCGTCGTCTACGTGTCGTGCAACCCGACGACGCTCGCGGGCGACCTGAAGCGTCTCGCCGACGACTACGGCTACCGGCTCGTGCGCGCGCGGCCGGTCGACATGTTCCCGCACACGCCTCACGTCGAGTGCGTCGCGCTCCTGGAGCGAGCCCGGGCCGCGTGACGAGCTGGGTCTGCAAGGCGTGCGGCACGCAGTACCCGGCCGCGCCCGAGCCGCCGGGCGCCTGCGCGGTCTGCGAGGACCCGCGCCAGTACGTGCCGGACGACGAGGGCCAGGTGTGGCTGACGTGGGACGACGTCGTCGACGCGCACGAGGCCGAGGTGCGCGAGGACGCCGGCGTGCTCGGGGTGGGGATGAGGCCGTCGTTCGCGATCGGCCAGCGCGCGCTGCTCGTCAAGAGCGCGGCGGGGAACGTCCTCTGGGACTGCATCTCGTATCTCGACGACGCCCTCATCCGCCGAATCGCCGGCGAGGGCGGGCTCGCCGCGATCGCGATCTCGCATCCGCACTACTACTCGGCGATGGTCGAGTGGGCGCACGCGTTCGGCTGCCCGATCCTGCTGCACGAGGACGACTCGGCCCACGTCGCGCGCCCCGATCCCGCGGTCCACTTCTGGAGCGGCGAGACGCACTCGCTCGGCGGCGGCCTCACGCTCATTCGCTGCGGAGGGCACTTCGCCGGCGGCCAGGTACTGCACTGGGCAGAGCGGCGCATCCTCTTCTCGGGCGACATCGTGCAGGTGATCCCCGACCGCCGGTTCGTCAGCTTCATGTACTCGTATCCGAACCTGATCCCGCTGCCCCCGTCGAAGGTCGAGGCGGTTGCGGCGGCGCTCGAGCCCTACCCGTTCGACACGATCATCGGCGCCTGGTGGGGCCGCGTCGTGGCGGGCGACGGCTCAGGGGTCGTGCGCCGGTCCGCCGCCCGCTACGTCCGGGCCGTCACCGAGCCCGGGCTGCCGTCGTAGCCGCCGCCAGAGCAGGTCGGCGTTCGGGACGAGGAAGCCGAGCGCGATTCCGGGCAGCGCCGGCAGCCCCGAGAGGTCGAGCCAGACCGTCAAGGCGATCGTCGCGCCGAGCCCGGCAAGCAGCGCGAGCCACGTTGCGAAGACCCGGAGCTCGAACTTTGCGGCCGCACCCAGGAAGAGCGCGAAGAAGAGCAGGTCCGGGACGCCGAGATTCGCCGCCGCGTGCTCGCCCGGCACCGGGAAGGCGAACGACAGCACCGTGAACACGTGCTCGTGATGCGAGACGATCTGCTTCGTCGGGCCGCGCCAGACCGAGTAGGCGTCGACCCACGGGATCACGAGCGCGACCAGAACGACCCACGACAGTTCCTCGAAGTAGCCGAGGAACCACCAGCCGAGGGCCGTCGTCGCGCCGAGGCGCGCGAAGTTCGCGAGAACCTCGGCGCCGGCGATCGTGAGCACGGCGGCGAGCACGGCGAGCACGAGGCCCGCCGGCAGCAGCCACCTCCACGTCCGCAGCGGCAACGCGAGCAGGACGAGCGAGAACGTCGCCGGCATCAGCACGAGCGCGATCCACGCGACGTCCCCCCAGACGCCCCACGACCAGAGATGCAGCGCGAGCTCGTCGTAGGCGACGAGCAGCGCGAAGATCGTGACGCCTAGTAGGGCGGCAGCGCGGCCCACCAGGGGCCAACCGGTTTGAACGCGTTCCAAAAGGCGGTCTTGGTCTCGGCCTCGTCGAGGGATGAGTCGATGTCGGGAACGGCGAGCGCCTCGATCGTCGGGGTGAAGCGCTGCAGCTCGCCGCGTGTCGATTCGAGGGTACGCGAGAGCGGGAAGTCGAGCCCGTTCAGGAACTCGAGCGCGTCGTCGCCCATCACGACGAGCAGCTTCGGCTCGACGATCCGGAGCTCGCGGCGCAGCCAGTCGGCGGCCATGGCGAGCTCGCAGCCCGCGAACTTCACGCAGTTCGTGCCGTAGACCTCGGACGCATCCACGCCGAGCCGCTTCAGCGACTTGATGATCGCGTCGCCCGAGCGGCCGCGGAACGCGAGGCCCTCGCGGAGCTCCGACGTCTGGGCGCCGTACTTGAGCAGGAAGATGTCGGCGAGCGGATGGCCGGTCGGCTGCGCTGCGAAGCCGCCGTCCGCCGCCTCCACGATCTCGTGGTGGAGGCGGTTGATCTCGGTGATCGCCTTGTCGAGATAACGCTGGTAGATGTCGTCGGTCGTCACGGCGTGCACGGCGGCACGGGGTCCTTCTCTCCTAGCGAACCTTCTCCTTGACCTGCGCCACCCACTTCAAGGACTGCAGGTAGGCGAGCGACTTCGGCCGCCGCAGGACCTCTGCCGTTCGCAGCGAGGCGACGAACTCCTCCGGGTCGCGGAACGCCCGCATCCGGAGCGCGCCGGTGCCGACGCCCTGCAGGACGTGCGCGTCCGAGCCCGCTCCCATCGTGAGGTTGTACTTGCGGGCGAACCGCAGCGCCTCGTCGTTGTAGGTCTCGAGCAGGAGGCGCGCGTTGTAGACCTCGAGCACGTCGATGTCGGCGAGGTGCCGGTGGAGCGTGCGCGGGTCGGGGATCGCATGCATCCGGTCGAAGGGGTGGGGAAGGTAGACGACCCCGCCCTGTTCGCGGATCGCGTCGATCGTCTCGCCGAAGCCGAGCCCGCGCGGGATCTCGTGCTCGAGGAAGAGGCCGATCACCTCGCCCTGGCCGTCCGTCTTCACCTCCTCGCCGGGGATGACGACGAGCTCGCGGCCCGACGCGTAGTCGGCTGCCTCGAGCGCGCCGCCGAAGACGTTGTGGTCGGTGACCGCGATCGCACCGAGGCCCTGCGCCTGCGCATAGTCGACGAGCTCCGTCGGATCGATCGAGCAGTCGTGCGACCACGACGTGTGCATGTGCAGGTCGGCGACGATCAGCGGCCGGTCGGCAAGCGGGTCTGCGCTCGGGCGCTTCCGGCGCCTCGTCGGCAGCCCCCCGTACAGCTCCGAGAGCTGCCTCGACACGACGGTGAAGCTGTTCGCCTCGGCCTCGGCGCGCGCCTTGGCGCTCTCGCGCTCGCGCAGCGCCTCGTCGTCGGCCAGGCGCGCGGCGGCGGCGCCTGCCAGCTCGGGCTGCGACTCGACGTGCGGCGGCCGCGCGATCGCACAGCCGGCGGCGGCCGCCTCGAGCGAGAGCCGCCGCAGCCCCGCGATGCCGGGGACGAAGATCGCGGCGCTCGCGAGGAGCTGCGCGCGGGCGGCGCCGTCGCGCAGCGTCCGGACCTGCACGCGCGGCGCAACGTCGCGCGGGATCGCCGGGCGGCCGATCAGCGGGCGCGTCCGCAGCAGGACGACGCGCCAGTCCGGCAGCTCTCGCAGCGCCTGGAGGACGCCTCGGGCGGCGATCCGCTCGTTCGGCCGCAGCTCGACCACGATCGTCCGCTCCTTCGGTGCGGGTGCGAGCAGCGCGGTGTCGACGCCCGGCGACACGATCCGGTAGTCGCCCGGGAAGCGCTCCTCCGCGGCCTCGCGCACGTCCTCCGACGGAGCGATCAGCGCATCGAGCCGCGCGAGCAACTTCTCGCGCTGCGAGCGCGCCGGCGGGTAGCCGAGGCGATGTGCGGACGTGAAGGTCGCGACCGCGAGCGCCGCGCCGTCTCGGAGCGCGAGATAGGAGAGAGAGGGCAACCCCGGGTCGAAGCCGTGGACGACGTCGAACTCGCCCTGCTGGAGCGCCTGCCGTAGGTTCGCCTGCACGCCGACCGGGACGCCGAGCTGCGAGCGCCGCGACACGGGTATCGCGGGCCCGACCGCGATCACATCCGCCGGCGTGCCTCGAAGCAGCGCCCTCCGCCCCGCGAGCAGGTCGGACGCGCGGGTCGACGGCGCCACGACGGTGACCGTGTGCCCGAGCGCCCGCAGGCCCGAGGCCACGCCGGCGACGTGCTCGTTCACGTCGTGCGGCTGCGACCACGCGAACGGCGTCACCAGACAGATGCGCACGCCCCGGAGCTTAGCCCCGGGGCGCTGCGTGTCTTCCTAGAGCTCGGACGGTGCCGGGACGGCGACCTGGCGCCGGTTGCGCTCGATGAACTCCTCGACGAGCTCCATCGCGTCGTCGTCGGTGATCTGGCGCGGAGGCGACTTCATCAGGTACGAGCTCGGGCCCTCGAGCGACCCGGCGATCCCGTTGTCGAGGGCGAGCTTCGCGAGCCGGACGGCATCGATCACGATGCCGGCCGAGTTGGGCGAGTCCCACACCTCGAGCTTCATCTCGACGTTCAGCGGGACGTCGCCGAAGCTCGAGCCCTCGAGGCGGATGTACGCCCACTTGCGGTCGGTCAGCCACGGGACGTAGTCCGACGGCCCGACGTGGACGTTCTTCGCGCCGAGGTCGTAGTCGAGCATCGACGTGACCGCGTTCGTCTTCGAGATCTTCTTCGACTCGAGCCGCTCGCGCTCGAGCATGTTCAGGAAGTCCGAGTTGCCGCCGACGTTGAGCTGCATCGTCTTGTCGAGATGCACGCCGCGCTCGCGGAAGAGCGTGGTGAGCACGCGGTGCGTGATCGTCGCGCCGACCTGCGACTTGATGTCGTCGCCGATGATCGGTACCCCGGCCTCACGGAAGCGGTTGTTCCAGTAGTCCTCGCGGGCGATGAAGACGGGCATGCAGTTCACCATCGCGCAGCCGGCGTTCAAGATCTGCTCGGTGTACCACTTGGTGGCGTCCTCGGAACCGACCGGGAGGTAGTTCACGACGACGTCGACGTTGCGATCCTTGAGGATCCCGACGACGTCGTCGGTGCTTCCCTCGTCCTTCTCGACGACCTCCGACAGGTACTTGCCGATCCCGTCGAGCGTCATGCCGCGTGACACCGTGACGCCCGTCGGGGCGACCTCGGCGAACTTGATCGTGTCGTTCGGATGCGCCCAGATCGCGTCGGCGAGATCGGCGCCCACCTTGCCCTTCACGACGTCGAACGCCGCGACGACCTCGATGTCGCGGATGTGGTACCCGCCCAGATCGACGTGCATGAGGCCGGGCACGAACGTGTCGGGCGCGGCGTCGCGGTAGTACGTCAGTCCCTGGAGGAAGGAGTTGGCGCAGTTGCCTACGCCGATCAGCGCGACGCGCACCTTGCCCTGTCCCCGGTCGTTCCCGTTGGTTTCACTCACCTGAATGTGCCTCCATCAGTTGCTTGCGGACGTGCAGGACGCGCTGGACGACGGTGATCCAGGCCGTGGCGGCGAGGAGCAGGATTGCCCAGCCGAGCACGCCCCACGGGGCGAGCACGAGGCCCGCCGTGATGACAACCACACGCTCCGCGCGCGAGCCGATGCCGACGTCGCCGCGCAGGCCGAGCGCCTCGGCCCTGGCGCGCGTATACGAGACGAGGAACGAGCCTGCGACCGCGAGCGTCGCGACGGCGACGAACACCGGGTGGTGCTGGCGCGCGAGCACGAAGGCGATCGCGGCGAGCATGAAGCCTTCGCTCACGCGGTCGGTGGTCGAGTCGATGAAGGCGCCGAACGGCGTCGTCTTGCCGCCGGCGCGCGCGAGCGCCCCGTCGAGGATGTCGAGGAGCGAGCCGAGCACGAACACGACCGCCGCGAGCCAGAAGAAGAGGATCTCGCCGCGGTTCTCGAAGAGCACGAGGACCGAGGCCGCCGCGCAGAGCGTGACACCGCCGGCGGTCAGCGCGTTCGGGGTCACGCGCGTCCGCGTCAGGGTCACGACCGAACGTGACGCGAGCGTGCGGGCACCGGTCGTATAACCGTCCTTGATCGCGGCGGCTCTGCTCACGTGGGTGACCGTAGCACCCTCGCGAACCGTGCTCTCTTGCTCGTCGACGGGCGGTCGGTTAGGCCCGGCGAACGGCAAGGGCGGTGTGAATTCGCCCGTAGTAGACGACCGCCATGGCGAGCAGCGCGACGCCGATGCCCGCGACGCAGTCGAGCCAGAAGTGGTTGCCGGTGGCCATCACCGAAAACCAGACCCAGGCCGGCCAGGCCGCCCAGAGCGCCTTCGCCCACCACGACCGGCAGACGGTGAACATGACCACGCCCACGATCAGCGCGTCGCCGGCGTGGAGGCTCGGCATGGCCGCGTAGGGGTTGGCCGCCAACTGCACGAGGCCGTCCCGGTGCTGGTCGACGAAGCCGACGCCGAGCAGCCGCGGCGGCGCCGTCGGCATGACGACGTACCCGAGCAGGCCGATCGTGTTCGCGAGCAGGATCGAGTTGCGGAACCCGACGAACGCGTCGTGCCTCCGGAGGTACACCCAGAGCACGGTGAGCCCGACGACCGTGAACTCGGAGTTCCAGTACGTCCAGGAGACCGCCGTCTCGAGCAGGTGGCGCTGGTCGACGAACTGCTGGAACGTGAGCTCGTACAGGCGGTGCGCGACGCGCGTCTCGAAGTCGAGCACGCGGTAGCCGTTCGCGAACGCCTTGTCCGGGTTGCGGTCCGCGAACGAACGCGCGAGCTGGTAGAGCACCGCGAACCCGAACCAGATCCCGAGCTGGAGGCCGAGATCGCTCCACCCGCGCGGCAAGTGCCGGCGGCCTGCTGCCACCACCGAGGACACGACTCATCCAAGTGTAATAGCCGGGGTGGTTGACGCGGCCCTTAGGATCCGAAACCCGAAAATCGGCTTGCTGAGCGCGGTTTCGGCCCCCCGGCGATGACCGTCTAGCCGCCGATGTAGCTCATCTCGACCTTGTCGAGCGCCTCGGTCGCCGCCGAGCGGAGCTCGGAGTAGCGATCGGTGCGGCGAGCCCACAGGCGGCGCACCGCGTCCTCGAGCTCCTCGTCCGACGCGCCGCCGCGAACGAGCGCGCGCAGGTCGTGGCCGCGGACCGCGAACAGGCAGGTGAACAGCCGCCCCTCGGCCGACAGGCGGGCGCGCGTGCAGTCGCCGCAGAACGGCTGCGTGACCGAGGCGATCACGCCGACCTCGCCGCCGCCGTCGAGGTAGCGGTAGCGGCGTGCCACCTCGCCGCGGTAGCCGGGCTCGACCGGCTCGACCGGCAGCTCGGCGTCGATCGCCGCGACGATCTCGGCGGCCGGGACGACGTCGTCGAGCCGCCACCCGTTGGTGTGGCCGACGTCCATGTACTCGATGAAGCGGAGCGTGTGCGGCGTGCCGTGGAAGTGCCGGGCGAGCGCGACGATCTCGCCGTCGTTCACGCCGCGCTTGACGACGCAGTTCACCTTGACCGGCAGGCCGGCGGCCGCGGCAGCGTCGATCCCGGAGAGGACCCGCTCCACCGGGAAGTCGACGTCGTTCAGCGCCTTGAAGGCCTCGTCGTGGAGCGAGTCGAGGCTCACGGTGACCCGGTTCAGGCCGGCGTCCGCGAGCGGCTTCGCCTTCACCGGCAGCAGTGCGCCGTTCGTGGTGAGCGTCAGCTCGGCCCCGAGCGGCGCGAGCAGCGAGACGAGGCGCTCGAGGTCGCGTCGCAGCAGCGGCTCGCCGCCCGTGATCCGGAGCTTGGCGACGCCGAGCGCGACGAACTGCCGCGCGAGCCGTGCGATCTCCTCGAACGTGAGCAGCTCGCGCCGGTCGAGGAAGCGATAGTCGCGCCCGAAGACCTCCTTCGGCATGCAGTAGGTGCAGCGGAAGTTGCAGCGGTCGGTGACCGAGATGCGCAGGTCGCGAAGCGGCCGCGAGCGGGTGTCGAGCGTCGTCGCCACACTCGAACGGTAGCCGTCGAAACAGGTTGAATCGCGCGGGTGCCCGCCCTCGTCGTGCTCGTCGCCGTGACCGCCGTCTGGGGCGTGACCTTCGTTCAGGTCAAGGACGCCGTCGTCATCTATCCGCTGTTCGCGTTCCTCGCGCTGCGCTTTGCGATCGCGAGCGCGACGCTCGCCTTGCCGGGGACGTCGCGCGTTCGCTCGCTGGGCCGCGCGGGCGCAGCCGCCGGAGCTCTGGCGGGCGCGCTGCTCGGCGCCGGGTACGTGCTGCAGACGGCCGGTCTCGAGCGAACCTCGGTCTCCTCGACCGGGTTCGTCACCGGGATGTACGTCGTGCTGACACCGGTGCTGGCGCTGCTGCTCTTCCGCGACCGGCTCGGAAGGCGGGCGGCCCTCGGCGTCGCGCTCGCCGTGGTCGGCCTCGCACTCCTCTCCGGCGTGCACGGCGGCTCGCTCGCCGGCGACCTGCTCGTGCTCGCCGGTGCGGCCGTCTACTCGCTCCAGATCGTGCTGATGGAGCGGTTCGCGCCGCGCTACGACGCGATCGCCTTCACGCTGGTCGAGATGCTCGCCGCGTTCGCCGGGCTGCTCGTGATTGCGCTCGCCGCGGGCCAGCTGCACGTGCCGCACGGGTGGACGGTGTGGGGTGCGCTGCTCGTGACGGGCGTCTTCGCGAGCGCGCTCGCGTTCCTCGCGCAGACGTGGGCGCAGCGGCGCACCAGCGCGACGCGCACGGCGCTCGCGTTCTCGCTCGAGCCGGTGTGGGCCGCCTTCTTCGGGATCACGATCGCGGGCGACCGGCTCGGCGCGGTCGGTTTCCTCGGGTGCGTCGTGATCATGGCAGGCATCCTGCTCGCCGAGCCGGCGGCGGCCGACGTGCTCGCCCGGCTCGTGCGCCGCCCCGGTGTCGTGTGACCGCAGTTCTGCTGGCGGTCGCCTCGGCGGCGCTGTTCGGTGCGATGACGGTGGCGATCCGACTCGGCCTGCGCGGTCGCGAGGCGGGCGCGGCGGCGCTGGCCACGATCCTCACGGCGCTCGTCGTCGCGCTGATCGCGGCGGCGTTTCGTCCTGCCGTCGACGGCGCGTGGCCGTTCCTGCTGGCCGGTCTGATCGCCCCGGGCGCGTCGCAGATCCTGTTCACGCTCGCGATCCACGAGACCGGTGCGTCCCGGACGTCGGTCACCGTCGGCGCGGCGCCGCTCGCCGCGGTCGCGATCGCGATCGTCTTCCTCGGGGAACCGGTCAGCGCGCCGCTGATCGCCGGCGCGATCGCGATCGTGGCGGGCGGCGTGCTGCTCGCCGCCGAGCGAATGCGGCCCGAGCATTTCCGTCGGATCGGCCTGTTGTACGCGGCGATCGCCGCGGTGCTGTTCGCCACCCGCGACAACCTCGTGCGGGCGCTGCACGGGCACGCGACGCCGGAGACCGCGGCCGCCGCCACGCTCCTGGCCGGGGCGGTCGTCGCGGCGGCTTGGACACGGCGTGCGCCCACCCGCGGCGAGCTCGCGCGGCTCGCGCCCGCCGGCGTCCTCTTCGGGCTCTCGTACGTCTGCCTGTTCGCGGCCTACTTCCACGGCAAGGTGACGGTCGTCTCGCCCCTCGTGGCGACCGAGTCGCTGTGGGGGGTCGCCCTGTCGGCGCTGCTGATCGGCCGTTCCGAGCACGTCGGGCCCCGGCTCGTCGCCGGAGCCGCGCTCGTCGTCGCAGGCGGCGTCGTGATCGGCGTGACGCAGTAGCTATCTGCTATAAACCCACTTAGATTTTCTGATCCCCAGCAATCCAAGGAGAGTTTCCGTGGCGAAGACGATCGGCATCGACCTGGGCACGACCAACTCGTGCATGGCCACGCTCGAGGGCGGCGAGCCGACCGTGATCCCGAATGCCGAGGGCGGGCGCACGACGCCGTCCGTCGTCGGCTTCACGAAGGACGGTCACCGGCTCGTCGGCGCCCCCGCGCGGCGGCAGCAGGTCACGAACCCCGAGAACACGATCTTCTCGATCAAGCGCTTCATGGGCCGGAAGTTCGACGAGGTCAACGAGGAGATGACCATCGTCCCCTACAAGGTCGTCAAGGGCCCGAACGACGACGTGCGCGTCGAGGCGGACGGCAAGGAGTTCGCGCCGCCCGAGATCAGCGCGATGATCCTGCAGAAGCTCAAGGCCGACGCCGAGAGCTTCCTCGGCGAGACGGTCACCGACGCGGTGATCACCGTCCCGGCGTACTTCAACAACGCGCAGCGCGAGGCGACCAAGGACGCCGGCAAGATCGCCGGCCTCAACGTCCTGCGGATCATCAACGAGCCGACGGCGGCCGCGCTCGCCTACGGCCTCGACAAGGAAGGCGCCGACCAGACGATTCTCGTCTTCGACCTCGGCGGCGGCACGTTCGACGTGTCCGTGCTCGAGCTCGGCGAGGGCGTCTTCGAGGTGAAGGCGACGAACGGCGACAACCACCTCGGCGGCGACAACTTCGACAAGGCCGTCGTCGACTGGATGATCGCGGAGTTCAAGCGCGACCAGGGCATCGACCTGGGCGCGGACCCGATGGCGCTGCAGCGCCTCTACGAGGCGGCGGAGAAGGCGAAGATCGAGCTGTCGAGCACGATGACGACGCAGATCAACCTGCCGTTCATCACCGCGACGCCCGAGGGGCCGAAGCACCTCGACCTGCAGCTGACGCGCGCGAAGCTCGAGGAGCTCGCGCACGACCTGCTCGAGCGCACCGTCGCGCCGACGAAGCAGGCGCTCGCCGACGCGGGCCTGCAGGCGTCCGACATCCACCACGTCGTCCTCGTCGGCGGCATGACCCGCATGCCGGCGGTGCAGGCGAAGGTCAAGGAGCTGATCGGCCAGGACCCGCACAAGGGCGTGAACCCGGACGAGGTCGTCGCCGTCGGCGCCGCGATCCAGGGCGGCGTGCTGAAGGGCGAGGTCAAGGACGTCCTGCTCCTCGACGTGACGCCGCTGTCGCTCGGCATCGAGACGAAGGGCGGCGTGATGACGCGCCTGATCGATCGCAACACGACGATCCCGACCCGCAAGGCGGAGGTGTTCACGACCGCCGAGGCCAACCAGCCGTCGGTCGAGATCCACGTGCTCCAGGGCGAGTCGGAGATGGCGACCTACAACAAGACGCTCGGCAAGTTCCAGCTCGTCGGCATCCCGCCGGCGCCCCAGGGCATGCCGCAGGTCGAGGTCGCGTTCGACATCGACGCGAACGGGATCATCAACGTCTCGGCCAAGGACATGGGCACCGGGAACGAGCAGCAGATCCGCATCGAGGGCGGCTCCGGCCTCAAGCAGGAGGAGATCGACCGCATGCTCAAGGACGCGGAGGCGCACCGCGAGGAGGCGCACCGCCTGCGCGAGCTCGCGGACACGCGCAACAGCGCCGAGTCGCTCGCGTACCAGATCGAGAAGTCGCTCGCCGAGCAACGCTCGTCGCTCGACGAGAGCCTCGCCTCGACGGTCGAGGGCCGCATCATGGAGCTGCGCGGCGTGCTCGACTCCTCGGACGTCTCCGAGATCAAGGCGAAGACGGATGCGCTGCAGGAGGCGTGGACGCAGGCAGCCTCGGCGCTGTACGCGAAGGCCTCGTCGCAGCAGCAGCCGGGCAATGGAGACGGCGAGCCGAAGGACGACCACGAGGTCGTCGAGGACGCCGAGTACGAAGTCGTCGACGAGTCGTGACCGAGGACAACTTCGAGCACGAGTCCCCCGAGCCGGTGCTCGAGGAGAAGGAAGACGTGGTCGACCCGGTCGCGGCTGTGACGCGCGAGCGCGACGAGTACCTCGACGCGCTGCTGCGTCTGAAGGCCGAGTTCGACAACTACCGCAAGCGGGTGGCGCGCGACCAGCAAGGGCTGGCCGCGCGCGCCTCGGAGCGGCTCGTGAAGGAGCTCGTGCCGGTGCTCGACGACCTCGAGCGCGCGCTCGAGGCGGCGACCCAGCACGAGGAGGCGAAGCTCGAGGAGGGCGTCGCGCTCGTGCACCGGGCGCTCGCCGACCTGCTCGCTCGTGAGGGGCTCGCCGAGATCCAGGCGGCCGGCCGCTTCGACCCGCACTCGCAGGAGGCGCTGCTCTCGCAGCCCTCCGAAGAGGAGGAGGGCACCGTGATCCAGGTGCTGCAGAAGGGCTACCTGCTCGGCGATCGCGTGCTCCGGCCCGCGCGCGTCGTCATCTCGTCCGGGCCGCCGCAGGGGCACAGTGGCTAAGTCGCTGTACGAGTCGCTCGGCGTCGCGAAGAACGCGAGCCCCGAGGAGCTCAAGAAGGCCTACCGCAAGCTCGTCCGCGAGTACCACCCGGACAAGAATCCGGGCAACGCGGAGGCGGAGGCGCGCTTCAAGGAGATCCAGTCCGCGTACGATGTGCTCTCCGACCCGGAGAAGCGGAAGGTCTACGACACGGTCGGAAGCGCCAACGGCCGCCCGACCGGCCCCGGCGGCACGACGTTCGACTTCGGGGACTTCGATCTCGGCGACATCTTCGGCGGGCTGTTCGGCCGTGGGCGCGGCGGCGCCGCCGGCGGAGCGCCGCAGCGCGGACAGCGCGGCAACGACGTCGAGGTCGAGGTGACCGTCTCGTTCGAGGACTCGCTCAAGGGCGTCCAGACAACGGTCCCGGTCCAGCTCGAGCTCGCCTGCCACACGTGCCACGGGACGGGCGCGGCTCCCGGCACGGCGCCGACGACGTGCCCGCAGTGCGAGGGCTCCGGCGTCGTCGCGACGTCACAGGGGCTCTTCGCGCTCCAGCAGCCGTGCCCGCTCTGCCACGGGATGGGGACGATCGTCGAGACGCCGTGCCCGACCTGCCACGGCGCAGGCCGCGAGCGGCGGACGAAGCGCTTCACCGTCAAGATCCCGGCCGGCGTCAAGGACGGCACCCGCATCAAGCTGCGCGGGAAGGGCGAGGCCGGTTACGGCGGCGCGTCCGCGGGCGACCTGTACGTCGTCACGCGGGTCGAGCCCTCGAAGGTCTACGAGCGCCGCGGCGACGATCTCGTCGTCCAAGTCCCGGTCTCGTTTCCGACGGCAGCGCTCGGCGGCTCGGTGGAGGTGCCGACGCCCGACGGCACCGTCTCGCTGAAGGTCCCGGCCGGATCCGAGGACGGCAAGCTGCTGCGGATCAAAGGCCGCGGTGCGCCGCACCTCAAGCGCTCCGGCAAGGGCGACGTGCTCGCCCGCCTGCGCATCCAGGTGCCGAAGCGCGTCAACAAGCACGAGCGCGAGCTCCTCGAGGAGCTTCGGAAGACGAGCGGCTGATGGACGATCGCCCGCGTTACATGATCTCGGTCGCCGCAGACATGGTCGGGATGCATCCGCAGACGCTCCGCATCTACGAGCAGCGCGGTCTGGTGCGCCCGCAGCGGACGGCCGGCAACACGCGCCTCTACTCCGACGCCGACGTCGAGCGGCTGCGGCTGATCCAGCGTCTCACGACCCAGGTCGGCCTCAACCTCGCGGGCGCGGAGCGGGTGCTGCTGCTCGAGGACGAGCTCGAGCGCATGCGCCGCAGGCTCGCGCGCATGGAGGAGGAGATGCGGCGCGCGCTCGACGACGTGCACCGCTCGTACCGGCGCGAGCTCGTGCTCTACGACCCCCCCAAACCACCGATGACGAGGGACTGAACCGATGGACTTCAACACACTCACGATCAAGGCGCAGGAGGCGGTCGCCGCGGCGCAGGGGCTCGCGCTCCGGCGCGGCAACCCCGAGCTGCAGCCCGAGCATCTGCTGCTGGCGCTGCTCGACCAGGAGCTGTTCTCCGACTGGCGCGGTCTGCGCGCCGAGGCCGAGCAGAAGGTCGAGGCGCTGCCGAGCGTGCAGGGCGGTGCGCAGCAGCCGCGGCCGTCTGCCGCGTTCTCGCGGCTGCTCGACCGCGCCGACACGGAGCGCAAGCAGCTCGAGGACGACTTCGTCTCCACCGAGCACCTCTTCCTTGCGCTCGAGCCGGTGCCGCGCGAGGAGATCCTCGCGTGGATCAAGCAGGTGCGGGGCGGCCAGCGCGTCACCTCGCAGGACCCGGAGGGCAGCTACCAGGCGCTCGAGAAGTTCGGGCGCGACCTCACCGAGGCTGCCGAGGCAGGCAAGCTCGATCCGGTCATCGGCCGCGACGAGGAGATCCGCCGCGTGATCCAGATCCTCTCGCGGCGCACGAAGAACAACCCGGTGCTGATCGGCGAGCCGGGTGTCGGAAAGACCGCGATCGCCGAGGGGCTCGCGCAGCGGATCGTCGCGCGCGACGTCCCCGAGGGGTTGAAGGACCGGCGCGTCTGGGCGCTCGACATCGGGGCGCTGCTCGCCGGCTCGAAGTACCGCGGCGAGTTCGAGGAGCGGCTCAAGGCCGTGCTCACCGAGATTCGCGCGAGCGACGGTCGCGTCGTGCTCTTCATCGACGAGCTCCACACGATCGTCGGCGCCGGCGCCGCCGAGGGCGCGGTCGACGCCGCGAACCTGCTGAAGCCGATGCTGGCGCGCGGCGAGCTGCGCTGCATCGGCGCCACGACGCTCGACGAGTACCGCAAGCACATCGAGAAGGATGCGGCGCTGGAACGGCGGTTCGCACCGATATTCGTCGGCGAGCCGTCGGTCGCCGACACGATCGCGATCCTGCGCGGATTGAAGGAGCGCTACGAGGCGCACCACGGGGTTCGCATCCGCGACGCGGCGCTCGTCGCGGCGGCCGTGCTCAGCCACCGCTACATCGCCGACCGCTTCCTCCCCGACAAGGCGATCGACCTCGTCGACGAGGCGGCGTCGCGTCTCCGCATCGAGATCGACTCGAGCCCACTCGAGCTCGACGAGGCGAACCGGCGCGTGATGCAGCTCGAGATCGAGCTCGCTGCGATGGCGAAGGAGTTGCCGGAGACGCGGGAGCCGCTCGAGCGCGAGCTCGCGGACGCGAAGGAGCGCCGCGACGAGCTCGCCGCGCGCTGGTCGCGCGAGAAGGCGGTGCTCGAGGGCGTCAAGGACGCGACGCGCCGGATCGACGAGCTGCGGATGGAGGCCGAGCGCGCCGAGCGCGACGGCAACCTGCAGCGCGTCGCCGAGATCCGCTACGGGGAGATCCCCGAGCTCGAGCGCGTGCTCGAGGAGCGGCCGCAGGACGAGCTGCTCGTCAAGGAGGAGGTCGACGAGGACGACGTCGCGACTGTCGTCGCACGCTGGACCGGCATCCCGGTCGACCGGCTGCTCGAGGGCGAGACAGAGAAGCTGATCCACATGGAGGAGCGGTTGCATCAGCGCGTGATCGGTCAGGCGGAGGCCGTCGCCGCAGTCGCGAACGCGCTCCGGCGCGCGCGCACCGGTCTCCAGGATCCGAATCGCCCGATCGGGTCGTTCGTCTTCCTCGGCCCGACGGGTGTCGGCAAGACGGAGCTCGCACGGGCGCTCGCCGAGTTCATGTTCGACGACGAGCGCGCGATGGTGCGGCTCGACATGAGCGAGTACCAGGAGCGGCACACCGTCGCGCGCCTGATCGGCGCGCCCCCGGGCTACATCGGGTACGACGAGGGCGGGCAGCTCACCGAGGCGGTGCGCCGGCGGCCGTACTGCGTGCTCCTGCTCGACGAGATCGAGAAGGCGCACCCCGAGGTGTTCGACGTGCTGCTCCAGGTGCTCGACGACGGACGGCTGACCGACGGCCAGGGCCGCACGGTCGACTTCCGCAACACGGTGCTGATCATGACCTCGAACATCCGCAGCGCCGACGGGATGCGCGAGTTCTTCCGGCCGGAGTTTCTGAACCGGATCGACGAGATCGTCGAGTTCAGGGCGCTGACGCGAGAGGAGCTCGGCGAGATCGTCGTGCTGCAGCTCGGGCGGCTGCGCGGCCGCCTGGCCGAGCGCGGTCTCGGCCTCGAGCTGACCGATGCGGCGGAAGAGGCGCTGACCGAGGCCGGGTGGGACCCGACCTACGGCGCGCGTCCCCTCAAGCGGGCGATTCAGCGGCTGCTCGAGAACCCGCTGGCACTCCGGCTACTCGAAGGCGACTTCGCGGACGGCGACGTGGTGCGCGTCGATGCCGAGAACGGCGAGCTGGCGTTCGCCCGCGCCGGCGCACCCGTCGGCGTCTGATCGACCACTACCCGGTGCCAGGCACCGCGGTGCCTGGCACCGGGTGCCGACGCTGCCGCTACGTCTTCGGAGGCAGCTCGACGTCGTCGAGGAAGTCGGCGCCCTCCTGCACGGGCGGCGCGCCGTAGATGAACACCACCAGCTCGCCGTACGTCTCGTTGCGAAGCTGCAGGGCCGTCATCGGCTCGACGGCGATCACGCCGCCGGGGCCCACGTCGACGCGCTCTCCGTCGTCGCCGAGCAGCATCGTCGCCGTCCCCGAGATGACGACGAACACCTCCTCCTGCGCGTGGTCGCGGTGGCGCCGGCCGGTCGTGTGCGGCGGGTAGCGCCAGAGCCTGGCGCGTGACTGCGTGAGCGCGATCGCGCTCGTCAGGTCGCCGACGAGCCGGGCGGCGTTCTCCTCGGGCTTCGGCGGGCGCTCCTCGAACTCGACGTCGTCGAACCGGATCCAGTGGTAGCCCACGGCGCGATCGTAGACTCGCGGCGTGATCCTCGTCGTCGCAGCGACCGCGCAGGAGGTCGAGTACCTCGACGGAGACGTGACGCTCGTCTGCGGCGTCGGCCCGGTCGAGTCCGCGCTCGCGACCGCGGCCGTCCTCGCCGAGCGTCGCCCGAGCGCGATCGTGCACGTCGGCATCGCGGGGGCGAGGCAGCTTCCACCGCCGACCCTCGTCGTCGGCTCCGAGGCGGTGTACTGCGACGTCCTCGACCCGGCCTCGACGTTCCCGCGCGTGGAGCGCGTCTCCGCCGACGCCGGTCTGCTGGCCGCGGCCCGGGCGGCGCTGCCCGCCGCGCGCGTGGTCTCGATCGGGACGACGGGCCGCGTCGGCGGCGGCACGGCGTGCGAGGTCGAGGCGATGGAGGGATTCGGCGTCCTGCGTGCGGCGTCGCTCGCCGGCGTCCCTGCGGTCGAGGTGAGGGCGGTCTCGAATGCGGTCGGAGAGCGCGACCGCGCGCGCTGGCGGATCGAGGACGCGCTCGACATGCTGGCGGCCGCCGTGCCGTCCCTGCTCGACGCGCTCGAGACGTTCGATGCGTGACCTGCCGCCGCCGCTCCCGCCGGCGGAGCGCACCGTCGGGCAGCTCGTCGGGGAGACGATCCGCGCCTTCGGTGACCGCTTCTGGCGGTCGCTCCCGCTCGGCTTGCCGCTCGCGGCGTCCACGCAGCTGTCGCTCGGCCACTCCGCGAACGAGCAGACCGTGGTGCTGCTCGCGTTCACGCCCCTCGTCGCGGCGGCGTTCGTCTATGCCTGCGAGCTGATTCACGACGCACGCCCGACGCCGGCCGCGTACGCCTGCGCCGTGCTGGTCTTCGCGCCGGTCCCGATTCTCGTGCGCGTGTTCGTGCTGCCGGGCGTCGCGTGGCTCGCGCTGTTCGGATTGTCGGTGCCGGCGGCGATGGTCGAGCGGCTCGGCTTCCGCTCCGCGCTCGAGCGCGGACGGCGCCTCGCGACCGCCGACTACATCCACGCGCTCGGATCGCTCGCGACCCTCGTGCTCGTCGTCGCGTTCTCGGAGCTCGTGCTCACGGCGCTCCTGCGCTCACAGGGAGACGCCGGGCAGCGCGTCGCCCATCTGCTCGCCGACATCCTGCTCAGTCCGCTCCTCTACCTCGGCGGCGCGCTCCTCTATCTCGACCAGGCGGCCCGTGTAGGGTCCCGCCGGTCAAGTCCCCGCCGGACGAAAGGGAGACGACGCGATGCCGATCTTCATCCTCCTCACGACGCTGACGCAGCAGGGCATTCAGACCCTCAAGTCGAACCCTGAGCGGCTGCGCCAGGTGAACCACGACGTCGAGGAGCTCGGCTGCCGGGTGCTGCACCAGTGGGCGACGCTCGGCGCGTTCGACTTCGTCAACATCGTCGAGGCGCCCGACATCGCGACGGTGGCGAAGGTCTCGGTGGCGCTCAGCGCGCGCGGCTCGACCAAGATCGAGACGCTGCCTGCGCTCGAGATCGAGGAGTTCCTGAAGACGCTCGAATAGGGACAACTGTCCCAAACGGCCGTTGCCGCTCCCCGGCGCGGCGCGGAAAACTGACTGCGGCAATGCGAGATCCACGAATCGACGAGTACGCGCGGCTGCTGATCGAGCGGTCGGTGCCGGCGCGGCCCGGCGCGCAGATCGTGATCCGCTCGACGCCGCTCGCGCGACCGCTGATCGAAGCGGTCGTCGAGCAGGTCGCGCGCAAGGGCGGGCACACGCTGCTGCAGCTCGCGTTCGAGCTCGTCGGCGGGCCGTTCGCGCGCAACGCGCCGGTCGAGATGCTGCGCGAGGCCTCGTCGCTGCAGCGGACGATCTGGGACCAGGCCGACGGCTTCGTGATCATCTGGGCGCCGGAGAACGCGCGCGAGGGCTCGGACCTGTCCGAGGAGCGCCAGGCGGCCGTGCAGGAGTCGCTCCGCCCGTTGCGGACGCGGACGATGGCGATGGAGGTGCCGTGGGTGATCGCCGAGTACCCGACCGCGGCTGGCGCGCAGGACGCCGGCATGACGATCGGGCAGTACGAGGAGTTCATCTTCGAGGCGGTGCTCCGCGACTGGGACGCCGAAGGCGAGCGGATGCGGCGCATCGCGGACGTCTTCGACGACGCGGACGAGGTGCGGATCTCGGGCGCCGGCACGGAGCTGACCGTCTCGCTCGCCGGTCGATCCGGCTCGGTCGACGCGGGCCACGTCAACATGCCGGGCGGGGAGGTCTTCTACTCGCCGATCGAGGACTCGGCGACGGGCACGATCGAGTTCTCCGAGTTCCCCGCCGTCTATCTGGGCACCGAGGTCGAAGGAGTGCGGCTGGTCTTCGAGCACGGCACGGTCGTCGAGGCGACGGCCCGATCGGGCGAGGAGCACCTGGTGCGCGTGCTCGACACCGACGAGGGCTCGCGTCGGCTCGGCGAGCTCGGGCATCGGCTGCAACCCCGGCATCCAGCGCTACATGAAGAACGTCGCGTTCGACGAGAAGATCGACGGCACGGTGCATCTCGCGGTCGGCAACTCGTACACGTTCACGGGCGGCACGAACACGAGCGCGATCCACTGGGACCTCGTCAAGGACCTCCGCAACGGGGGCCGGCTCTACGCCGACGGGCGGCTCGTGCAGGCGGAGGGCCGCTGGCTCATCTGACGCCGGCGGCCGCGACCTCGCCGGCAAGCCGGGCATTCGCGACGATCAGGTCGCGGTTCGCCTGCAGGGTGCGTCCACCGCTCTCGCGGTGCAGGAAGGCGAGCACGAACGGCGTCACCTGCTGGCCGTGGACGCCCTCGGCCCGCGCGTGCGCGAGCGCGCGCTCGATCAGCGGCTCGACGTCGTCGAGGCTGTCGTCCGGCGGCCGGCCGACGAGCAGCCCGCCGCCGCCCAGCTCCCAGTGCGCCTCGGCCACGGCCGCCGCCTCCTCCGCCGAGTCGACGCGGGCCGAGACCGCCGGCCCGCCCGCCGCTGTGTAGAAGAGCGGCAGCGCGTCGGTGCGGAAGCCCAGCACCGGGATGCCGAGCGTCTCCAGCAGCTCGGCGGTCGCCGGCACGTCGAGCAGCGACTTCACCCCTGAGGAGACGACGAGCGTCCGGGCGTGTGCGAGCGCCTGCAGGTCGGCCGAGACGTCCGGCGGCGTCGGCCAGCCACGGTGCACGCCGCCGAGCCCGCCGGTCGCCATGCAGCGAATCCCGGCGACGGTGCAGACGGCGAGCGTGCCACCGACCGTCGTCGCGCCGACCGCTCCCTGGACGACGGCGGCAGCGAGGTCGCGCGGGCCGAGCTTGCGCGCGTCGGCGTCGAAGCGCTGCAGCTGCTCGCCGGTCAGCCCCACGTGAACCGCGCCGTCGAGGACTCCGATCGTCGCGGGGACACCGCCGCCGTCCCGCACCGCCTGCTCCGAGGCGAGCCCGACGGCGATCCCGTCGCCCGGCGGGAAGCCGTGCGCGACGAGGGTCGTCTCGAGCGCGACGAGGCCGCGGCCGTCGCGCCGTGCCTGTTGCACCTCTTCCGAGACGTGGATCATGGCATCGCGCCGAGCTTCGCACAGCAGCGCGCGGCCGCCTCGAGCCCGAGGGCGGGCCCGCCGACGAGGAAGCCCGCGGCCAGCGCGTCTCCCGCGCCGGTTGCGTCGACGACCGCCGTCGGGACCGCCTCGTGCACCTCGCCGTCGACGACGATCCCCGCAGCTCCGCGCTTCAGCACGAGACGTGCGTCGAGTGGGCCGAGCGCCTCGTGCTCGCGCTCGTTCGCGAACACGAGGTCGGGCGCGAGCTCGCGAACGCGTGCGGAGAACGCGGCGTCCGCGAGCGTGAACGTCGACAGGTCGAGCGAGATCGTCGCGCCGTTCGTGCGGGCGGCCTGCGCGGCGGCGCGCGCGGCCTCGGCGATCGGGCCGCCGTGGAGCGCATAGCCGGAGATGTGCAGCACGTCGCACGCGAACCACTCGTCCTCGAGCTCCCCCGGGGTCAGGCCGGTCGCCTCGCCGCGGTCCGACGCCATCGTGCGGTCGCCGGCAGCCGCGAGCGAGACCACGACGCCGCCCCGGCCGCCCGCCCGGCCGACGATCTCGACGCCGTGCGCACGGACCTCCTGCGCGGCGAGCTCGCCTGCCGGGTCGTCCCCGCGCCGACAGACGAGCCGAGCCTCGGCCCCGAGCGTCTGCCCCCAGGCGGCGACGTTGGCGGCCTGTCCGCCGGCGCCGGCCCGGATCGTCGCCGGCCGGTCGTCGCCCGGCACGAGCGGGCCGTCCAGGGAGACGATCACGTCCAGGATCAGGTCGCCGAGCGTGGTCAGGCGCACGCGTACGATGCTCGCATGGACGGCAGCGGACGCGCAGGAAGGCTGCGGTCGTTCGCACTCGGCGGCCTCGTCGGAGCAGCGGGAGCGATCGCCACCGCGCGCCGGGCAACCTCGCGTGCACGGCGCCCGCGCGGCGCGCCGTCAGGGCTGGCGGCCTTCGAGGACGCCCCGTGCTTCCTCGAGGCCGTGATGAACGAGCCGGCCCGGCGTGCCGACCCGCCGGTCGGGCGCCTCGCGACCGGGCCGAAGCTGCGTGAGGATCCCGACGACGACGACGACCGCGGCGACGGCGACGATCTCGGCCGCGACTGAGCGCGTGAACAACGGCGACCGCCGCTCGAGCAGCGTGCGGTTGAGCGCACCGACGGCGAGCAGCACGGCGAACGCCGCCGACTTGGCGAGCAGCGCCCGCCCGTAGGAGGTCGTCCACAGTTCGTGCACCGGGCCGAGCTCGGTCGCCGCGCGGCCGATGCCGCTGACGGCGAGCACGCAGACCGCGACGAGCGCGGCTGAGGAGAAACGCCGCAGCACTGCGCGTCGCTCCCACGAGTCGCGGGCCGCGCGAGGAAGCACCCACAGCGCCGCGACGAGCCCGCCCACCCACACGGCCGCCGCCATCGTGTGAGCGAGGTCCAGGAGGGGAGCGATGATCCTCGGCTGGTCGCGGTCGAGCGAGTGCCCGGAGAGTGCGGGAGCGGCGGTCAGCGCGATCGCACACGCGCCGGCGGCGACCAGCAGCGGCGCGTAGATCGGCGCGAGCGCGGCCGCCGCTGCGCCGGCCAGAGAGACCAGGAGCGCTGCCTCCAGCACCCGCGCGAAGCGCGTGCCGGCCGCCGCGTCCGCGGCGAGGGCGCTTGCGCCGACGAACGCCGCCACGAGCGACGCGAAGAGCAGTCCGGCGACGGGACGACGGAGCCGAGCGCCGAGGAGCGGGCGGGCGAGCACGCCGAACATGGCCGTCCCCGCGCCGACGAGCACGCCCAGGTAGTAGAGCGTGCGCACGACGAGATCGAACGAACGGAGCGCAGGGGCCGCCGCGAGCACCGCGTGCGGCGGCGGGCTTCCCAGGCCGACCGCGAAGGCGAGCACTCCCTGCTCGCGGTGACCGTCCTCCGAGACGACGCTCCAGCGCGCGGTGTAGGCCCCCCGCGGGAGACGGCGGTCGAGCGGAAGCGTCAGCACGCGCCCGGCGACCGAGGCGGCCGCGGACAGGACCGCGCGCCGCGACGTGTTCGCGATTGCGGTGTTGCCGCCCGCGAGGTGCACGGTGTCGTCGAACTCCACGACGACCGCGCGTGGTGACCGCGCCAGCACCGCACCGTCGGCCGGAACGGTCCGGACGAGCCGGGCATGGGCCGACGCGACGGCGGGGCAGACGAGGCCCGCGAGGACGAGGACTGCGAGGGCGCGCGCCACCGTTTTCGAGCGTAGCCGCTGCTAGCCTTGCCGCTCTCCATGCCGATCTACGAGTACAAGTGTCCGAACGGGCACCTGATCGAGGTGATCCACGGCATGACGGAGGAGGGCCCGAGCACGTGCGAGGTGTGCGGCGAGGGGCCCCTGCGGCGCGTGCTCCATCCGGTCGCGGTGCACTACAAGGGATCCGGCTTCTACTCGACCGACTACGGCCGGAAGAAGAAGGCCGCGGCGAAGGAGGGCGGTGCGTCGACCGACTCGTCGTCGGGCGGCGACTCGTCGGGCTCGAGCTCCGGCTCGTCGGAGTCGAGCGGCGGCGAGACGAAGAAGGCCGCCGAGGCCTAGCGGAGCGTGTGGCCGATCACGCAGCCGGGCTCGAACTGCCCGGTCGGCGGCTGGGGTGCCGAGCGCCCGAGGAACATCGCGATCGCCTCCGGGTTGTCCTCGCTCGGCGAGCCGGTGCCGCCGCCGCCGAAATCGCCGCCGAGCCGGCAGTGCACCGAGCTCGAGTCGTTCGCGCGGAACTTCGTCCACCCGAGCTGAAGCAGCTGGCCGGCGGTCAGGTCGGTGGTCAGCGGCTTCACGAACGACGATCCCGAGAACGGCATCCGCACCAGCGTCCCGAAGGACGTGAACTTCGAGGCGACCGCGTCGAGGACGGCCTGCTGGCGCGCGCCCCGCGTGAAGTCGGTCTCCGACGGGTCGAGCAGGTTCTCGCGGATGCGCGAGTAGATGAGCGCGCGCTGCCCGTTCATGTGCTGCTTGCCCTTCTCGAACCGCCAGCCCGGCCACTTGTCGCAGCGCGCCTGTGTCGAGTAGGGGCAGTCGAAGTGGTTCGAGCGGATCGCCTTCGGGACGTCGACCTCGATGCCGCCGAGCGCGTCGATCAGATCCTTGAAGTCGGCGAAGTTGACGACGACGACGTGGTTGATCGGCAGGCTGGTGAAGTTCCGGATCGTCCGGATCGCGAGCGCCGGGCCGCCGACCTGGAACGCGGCGTTGATCTTCTGGGTGCCCGCGCCCGGGATCGGCACGACGAGGTCGCGCGGGATCGACAGGTAATAGAGGCGGTGGTGCTTCGGGTCGGTTCGCAGCAGCAGGATCGAGTCCGAGTGCCGGTCGCCCTCGCGGCCGCCGATCTGCGCGTTGTCGGTGCCGAGGACGAGGACGGTCGTCGAATGCGAGGTCAGCAGCCCGCCCTGGTGCGTGAGCGCGAGCTTCGCGTTCGGGTCGAGGCGCTTGTTCGCGTCGGCGACCCCGCTCGAGAACGAGATCCAGCTCGCGACGGCCCAGACGATGAGGAGAACGAGGAGCCCCAGGAGCGCGAGGGCGATGACGCGCCCGCGCCTGATCCGCCGGCGGCCGGGGACCGCTCCGGGGCCGCGGTAGTCCGTGCTCGCGCTGCCGGCGCCGTTCCGCGGGATGCGGCCCGGCCGTGCGGGAGCCGGGACCTTCCCCTTGGTGCGGCCGCCCCGGTAGACGCGATAGGGCTTCGGATCGGGCGCCATCCGGCGGGTTACGTTATCGAGCAGGCATGTCGGCCGATCGCGTAATCGGGGTCGATCTCGGCGGAACGAAGATCCTCGCGGGGGTCGTCGACCGCGAGGGAACGGTGCACGAGACGGTTTCGCGGCCGACCGTCACGACGTCACAGGCGGCGCTCCTCGACGAGCTCGAGGCGACGATCCGCCAGCTCCCTGTAAACGGGATCACGGCGGTCGGGTTCGGGATCCCTTCGCGGATCGATCAACAGCGAGGTGTCGCGCTCGGCGCCGTGAACATCCCGCTGCGCGAGGTCGAGTTTCGCAAGGAGATGGAGCGCCGGCTCGAGCTGCCCGTCGGCATCGAGAACGACGCGAGCTGCGCGGCGTACGCCGAGTACCGGCTCGGTGCCGGCCGCGGCGTCCAGAACTTCGTGATGCTCACGCTCGGCACCGGCGTCGGCGGCGGCGTCGTCGCGATGGGGCGGCTGTTCCGCGCGTGGACCGAGCTCGGCCACATGGTGATCATCGAGGACGGTGAGCCGTGCTACGGCGCGTGCTCCGGACGCGGGCACCTCGAGGCGTACTGCTCCGGGCGCGCGGCCGACAGGATCGCCCAGCGCGTGCTCGGGCCCGAGGCGACGGCGCATGACCTCGTCGAGCAGCGCCACCACACGCTCGAGCAGATAGGCCATCACCTCGGGGTGGCGATGGGATCGCTCGTCAACATCTTCGGTGCGCAGCGGATCGTGATCGGCGGCGGTTTCGGCGTCGCCGCGTTCGATCAGCTGCTCCCGGCGGCCCGGCTCGCGGTGCTGACCGAAGCCCTCGCGCCGGCGGGTCAGGAGCTCGAGATCGAGCGGGCGGCGCTCGGAGCGTCCGCCGGCCTGACCGGCGCAGGCCTCGTCGCCTTCGAGGCGCTCGAGTAGTGCCGCTCGCGGTCTGCGCGACGCCGATCGGCAATCTCGACGACATCACGTTGCGCGTCCTCGCGGAGCTCCGTGACGCGGACCTGGTGCTCGCCGAGGACACGCGGCACAGCCGCATCCTGCTCGAGCGTCACGGGATCGACGCGCGGATGCTCTCGTTCCACGAGCACAACGAGACCGAGCGGATCGCGACGGTGCTCCCGCGGCTCGAGGCGGGCGAGCGGATCGCTCTCGTCTCCGACGCCGGGCTGCCGGGCCTGTCCGACCCGGGGCTCCGGCTCGTCCGCGCCGCGCGCGAGGCGGGAGTCGAGGTGACTGTCCTGCCCGGGCCCTCCGCGGTCACGACGGCGCTCGTCGCGAGCGGGCTCGGCGACGGGCGCTTCGCCTTCGTCGGCTTCCTGCCGCGGCGAGCTCGCGCCCTGGACGCGTTCTGGAACGAGACCGCGGCGTGGGACGGTGCGCTGGTCGCATTCGAGTCGCCGAAGCGGCTGCCGGCCGCGCTCCGCTCGCTCGCGCAGGCCGACCCGTCCCGTGTGGCCGCGGTCTGCCGCGAGCTCTCGAAGCGCTTCGAGGAGGTCGTCGTCGCCACCGCAGCCGAGCTCGCCGAGCGGTTTGCCGAGGCTCCGAAGGGCGAGATCACCCTCGTGCTCGCTCCGCGAAAGGCAACCCCGGATCGTCCCGCCGCCGAAGCGGCGGCGCTCGACGCGGTTCGCGAGCTCGTCGCGGCCGGCGCGCCTCGCCGCGCGGCCGCCGACGTCGTCGCCCGGCTGACCGGTGCGCCTCGGAACGCCCTCTACCGCGGGACTCTGTAACAACTCAGCCAATTCGCTTGACGCGGAGCGGCGATCGCACCTACCGTGGTCCGTTGTCTCTCTCGACAACAGTCACGGAGATCGCTCCGGACAATCACTCCAAAACACGTCACCAGGGGAGGATCGAATGCGACGTCTCGCCCTCGCGGTCGTGTCGACCGCGCTCATCTTCGCGAACCTCGTCCTCGCGGGCACCGCTGCGGCGTGGACGTGGCCGACCGGAGGCGCCGTCGTCCAGGCGTTCTCCTTCGACCACGCGCATCCGTATACGGCCGGTCAGCACCGAGGCGTCGACGTCGCGGGAGCGCAGGGTGACGCCGTGGCTGCGCCCGCCGCCGGGACCGTCACGTTCGCGGGCACGGTGCCCGCCTCGGGCCGGTGCGTCACGATCGATACGCCCGACGGGTATGCGGTGACGCTCACGCACCTCGGCTCGATCTCGGTCTCGCGAGGCGAGCTGGTCTCCGAGGGCGAAGGCGTCGGCACCGTCGGCCCGACCGGCGACGCTGAGGTGCCCGGTCCGTACGTGCACCTCGGCATCCGTCTCGGGACCGACGAGCAGGGCTACGTCGATCCGCTCGGGCTGCTCCCCGCCCGCGCCGCGCCGCTGCCACCGGCCCTGCCGGCACCGGCGCCCCCGGCGGCGCCCGAGCAGCCGCTCGAGCCGGCCGTGGCGCCGACGCCGGCAGCAGTCCCGCCCGCGGTCGACGAGACCCCGGCCCCGCCGCCGCCCGCCGTCGCGCCGCCGCCGTCGCAGGAGCTCGAGCCGCACCAGGCCGTCAGCGCGACCGCGGCTCCTGCCGCAGCGGGGAACGCCGCGCGCTCGCGAACGGCACCCTCGCGGCCCGCGGCCGCGCACCTCCAGACGCCCGCTCAGGCGGCACGCGCGGTCCACGCAGTCAGAGCGCGCCACGCGCGGGCGCACGTCGAACCTCCCGCCTCGCCTCGCCTCGTCGAGCCGCAACGCCGCCCGTCGCCCGCACGACCGCTCGTGCGCGCCCGGCGCTCGGTGCGCCGCCCGGCCCCGACGGCGCACTCGCCTCGAGCGACGGCCGCCCCGCGGGAGCGGCACGCGCACCTCTCTGCCCGCGGACTCTCGCGCCGCCGGTTGGAGCCGCGGCATCCGCGCTTCCGCCCCGTGGCCGGACCAGGAAGCGTCGACCGGCCGCACACTCGAGCAGCCGTCCAGTCGCAGCTTCCGATCGCGGTCGCACACGCCGGCCACCGTGCTGCGCCCGCGGCGCTCGTTGCCGCGCTGCTCGCCGCCGTCGCGGCGCTCGCGGTCGCGGTCGCGGTCGCGGTCGCGTTCCGGCTCAGGCGACGAGGGGCGCTCGACCCCGTTCGTATCATTGTCCCGGATGTCAACAGCGCGGAAGAAGATCCTGGTTGCGCCCGCCTGGCCGTACGCAGCGGGGCATCGCCACCTCGGGCACGTGGCTGGGTTCGGCGTCCCGTCGGACGTGTTCGCGCGCTATCACCGGCTGAAGGGCAACGACGTCCTCATGGTCAGCGGGACGGACGAGCACGGTACGCCGGTCATGGTCGCCGCCGATGGCGAGGGGAAGTCCTACGTTGAGGTCGCCGACTACTACAACGCGTCGTTCCGCGACGACTTCCGCCGTCTCGGGCTGTCGTACGACCTCTTCTCGCGCACCACCACGCTGAATCACGAGCGCGTGACGCAGGACCTGTTCCGGACGCTGTACGAGCACGGGGCGATCTTCGAGGACACCATGCTCGTCTCGTTCTCGCCGACCACGGGGCACACGCTGCCCGACCGGTACATCGAGGGGACGTGCCCGATCTGCGGCTACCCGGAGGCGCGCGGCGACCAGTGCGACAACTGCGGCAACCAGCTCGATCCGACCGATCTGATCAACCCGCGCTCGCGCGTGGACGGATCGGTCCCGGAGTTCCGGGAGACGAAGCACCTGTTCCTCGACCTGCCGAAGTTCGCGGACACGCTCCGAAGCTGGATCGAGGGGCACGACGACTGGCGCCCGAACGTGCGCAACTTCTCGCTCGCGCTCCTCGACGTGATCAGGCCGCGTGCGATCACCCGCGATCTCGACTGGGGCGTCCCGATTCCGATCCCCGGCTACGCGGACGACCCGAACAAGCGCATCTATGTCTGGTTCGACGCCGTGATCGGCTATCTCTCGGCGAGCATCGAGTGGGCGACGCTGACCGGCTCACCCGACGCCTGGCGCACCTGGTGGCAGAACGACGAGGCCGAGCACGCCTACTTCCAGGGCAAGGACAACGTCGTGTTCCACACCGTGATCTGGCCGGCGATGCTGACCGGGTACGGGACCGGCGGCGAGTACGGGGCCGGCAAGGCGCCGCTCGAGCTTCCCGACAACGTGATCGCCTCCGAGTTCCTGACAATGGAGGGCAAGCAGTTCTCGTCGAGCCGGCAGCACTCGATCTTCATCGGCGACTTCCTCGATCGGTACGACCCGGACCCGCTGCGCTACTACCTGATCGCCGCCGGCCCGGAGACCCAGGACACGGACTTCACCTGGAGCGAGTTCGTGCGCCGCAACAACGACGAGCTGCTCGCAACGTGGGGGAACCTCGTCAACCGTACGGTCACGAACGCGTACCGGAACTTCGGCGTCGTGCCGACGCCGGGCGAGCTGACGCCCGCGGACACCGCGCTGCTCGAGTCCGTCGGCGGAGGCTTCGACACGGTGGGCCGGAACATCGACCAGGGCCGGTTCCGGGCCGCGCTCGCCGAGGCGATGCGGCTCGCGTCGCAGGTCAACCAGTACCTCTCCGACCAGGCGCCGTGGGCGCTCGTCGAGCCCGACAAGGCGCGCGCCGGGACGATCCTCTTCGTGGGGCTGCGCGCGGTCGACAGCTTGAAGACGATGTTCACGCCGTTTCTCCCACACACCTCCCAGGTGGTGCACGAGCTGCTCGGGAACGACGGCTCGCTCGCGGGCGAGCTCGTCTTCCGCACAGTGACGGAGGAAGGCGGGCGGACGCACGAGGTGCTGACCGGTGACTACTCGGCATTGGTCGGCCGCTGGGAGCCGAGCTCGCTCGAGCCGGGCCAGAAGCTCCAGAAGCCGAGACCGCTCTTCCGCAAGCTCGACGAGGCGGTCGCCTCCGAGGAGCGCAGCAGGATGGGCGCCGGCGGCGAGTGATCGACACGCACGCGCACCTCGGCGAGGACGCGGCCGAGGTGCTCGCCCGGGCGCAGGCGGCCGGAGTCGAACGGGTCGTGGCGGTCGCGACGACGCTTGCGGGCGCCCGCGAGGCGCTCGCGCTCGCCGAGCGGCACGAGGCCGTGTTCGCCTGCCTCGGCATCCACCCGCACGAGGCCGGCGGCGTCGAGCTCTCGGAGGTCGACGGCCTCCGGCAGCTGCTCGAGCACCCGCGAGCCGTCGCCGTCGGCGAGACCGGGCTCGACTACTACCGGGACTACGCGCCGCGGGACGCCCAACGAGCGTTGTTCGAGCGCGAGCTCGGGCTGGCCCTCGATGTCGGCAAGCCCGTTGTCATCCACACGCGCGCGGCCGACGACGACACCCTCGAGCTGCTCCTCCGACACGCCGGCCCGGTCGTCCTGCACTGCTTCTCGTCGCCCGCGCTTCTCGAGCCCGCCCGCTCCCGCGGCTGGTACGTCTCCTTCGCCGGGAACGTGACCTACAAGAACGCGTACGAGCTGCGGGCCGCCGCGCGGGCGGTACCGGCCGACCGGCTCCTCGCCGAGACCGACAGCCCGTATCTCGCGCCGCAGCCGGTGCGGGGCCGTCGCAACGAGCCCGCCTACGTCGCGCACACGTACCGGGTGCTCGCGGAGGCACGGGGCGTCGAGCCGTCGGCTCTGGCCGAGCAGATCGATGCGAACGCCGCGGCGGTGTTCGGGCTGTGAGCGTGCGCCCGCGCAAGGCGCTCGGCCAGCACTTCCTCGTCGACGACAACATCCTGCGCGTGATCGAGCGACTCGCGTCGCTCTCCGCGGGCGACGTCGTGCTCGAGATCGGGCCGGGTCTCGGCGTGCTGACGCGCTTCCTCGCTGCGCGCGTCGCGCTCGTCCATGCGGTCGAAATCGATCGCCGGCTCGAACCGGAGCTCACCGGAATCGAGCGCACGGAGCTCCACTGGGGCGACGTGCTCGGGCTCGATCTGGCTTCGCTGGAGCCGCCTCCGGTGAAGCTGGTCGCGAACCTGCCGTACAACGTCGCCACGCCGGTTGTCGCCGAGAGCCTGCGCCTCGAATCGCTCGCCGGCTGGTGCGTGATGGTGCAGCGCGAGGTGGCCGACCGGTTCTTCGCGCGGCCGTCGACCAAGGCATACGGCGCGGTGTCGGTGCTCGTCCAGCTCGCCGCCGAGCGGACCGGCTTCCACCCGGTCTCGCGCGAGGTGTTCCGTCCGCGCCCGAACGTCGACTCGGCGCTCGTCGCCTTCCGGCGTGTCGCGCCGGCTGCGCCGAACGAGGTGAAGCGCCTCGTCGACGCGGCGTTCTCGCACCGCCGCAAGACGCTCGCGAACGCAGTCGCCCTGAGCGGCCTCGCGTCCCGCGAGGCGGCGGTCTTCGCCCTCGAGACGATCGGACGGGACGCCGGCGTCCGTGCGGAGGCGCTCGAGCCTCCCGAGTTCGTTCGGCTCGCCGAGGCCCTGCGTTGAAGGGCGAAGCGCCCGCGAAGATCAACCTCGGGCTCGTGGTCGGCCCGCGGCGGCCCGACGGCAAGCACGAGCTGGTGACCGTGTTCCAGCGGCTCGACCTCGCCGACCGGATCGCCGTCGAGCCGTCGGACGTGTTGCTGGTCGAGGGGTTCGCGGACGACACGCTCGTCGCCTCGGCGCTCGCCGCGCTCGAGGCGCCGCACGCCTGGCGCGCGAGGATCGACAAGCAGATTCCGGTCGCCGCCGGGCTCGGCGGCGGGAGCTCGGACGCCGCGACCGCACTCCGGCTCGGCAACGCGCAGATCGCGCAGCCGCTCGACGATCGGCGGCTG
This sequence comes from uncultured Thermoleophilia bacterium, assembly GCA_963708355.1. GTDB lineage: Bacteria > Actinomycetota > Thermoleophilia > Gaiellales > Gaiellaceae > PALSA-600. The sequence continues at coordinate 255,760 of CAVPSK010000001.1, forward strand.
CACGCGCTCGCAACGGCGCTCGGCGCCGACGTGCCGTTCTTCCTGCGCGCGGGGCCCCAGCTCGGAACCGGCGACGGCACGACGCTCGAGCCGGTGACGCTGCCCCAGGACTACTCCGTCTGCCTCCTGCTGCCGCTCGGCGTCGCGAAGCGGTCGACGCGCGAGGTCTACGAGGCGTTCGACCGCACCGACGGCGCCGCGGGCTTCGCCGCGCGCGCCGGAGGCGTTTCGCGAGGCGCTCGCCGGCGTCCGCCGCGCGGCGGATCTGGCGGCGCTGCCGCCGAACGACCTCGCCACGTCGCCGCACTCGGCCGCGCTGCTCGAGCAGGGCGCTTTCCGGGCCGACGTGAGCGGCGCCGGCCCCGCCGTGTACGGGCTCTTCGCAGACCGGGATTCGGCCGCTCGCGCCGCCGAGGCGCTGTCGCCGAGGGGCGCGTGCCTTGTGGCGAACCCTGCGTGGTAGCGTGATCGGCGATGAGCTACGCGATCGAGCACGGGTCGACTCCGACCGGCCGGTGGCTCCGCGAGAAGCGCGTCCGGATCACGCTGGCGATCGCCGCCGTCGAGGGCCTGCTGTACCTGTTCGGCGTGCTGGGCTGGTGGGTCGCCGTGCTGTTGGCGGCGATCACGGGGGCGTTCTGGTGGTACTCAGGACGCTCGCACCGCTCCGACGTCGTGCGGCACATCAGCTGGATCCTCGCGACCTCGCAGCTGCTCGTCGTGTGCGTTCCGCTCGCGCTCGGGCTCGTGAAGGCGGTCGCGATCGCGGTCGTCGCGCTGCTCGCGGTCGCCGCGCTGGTCTTCCTCTTCACCGACCGTCGCTAGACAGACGCCCGCCTATACTCGGCGCCTGTGGGGCGTAGCCAAGTGGTAAGGCAGCGGGTTTTGGTCCCGCGATCCCAGGTTCGAATCCTGGCGCCCCAGCCATCTCGCTGACGCGACCTCATGCCTGATCCGCCGCTCGCAGCCCTCGTCATGGCCGGAGGTCTCGGCACCCGGATGCGCTCCGCCGTGCCGAAGCACTTCCACGAGATTCTCGGCCGCCGGCTCGTCGACTGGGTGATCGAGACCGGCCGCGAGGTCGGCGCCGACCCGCTCGTCGTCGTCGCGTCGCCGTCCGGCCGCGACGAGTTCGGGCCCGACGGGCTCGTCGTCGCCGTCCAGGAACAGCCGCTCGGCACGGGCGACGCCGTCCGTGCGGCCCACGGCGTGCTGTCCGGATACGACGGCGATCTCCTCGTTCTCTCCGGCGACACCCCGCTGCTCACGCCCGGGCTGCTCGCGGCTCTCGTCGAGACGCACCGGTCGGAACGCGCCGCGGCGACGATCCTGAGCGCGGTTCCCGCCGACCCGCGCGTCTACGGGCGCATCGTCCGCGGCGAGGACGGCGCCGTGCTCCGCATCGCCGAGGGAACCGATGCGACGCCCGAGGAGCTCGAGCTCTCCGAGGTCAACTCGTCGATCTACGTGTTTCGCGCGGATGCGCTCTGGCCGGCGCTCGAACGGCTTCAGCCGAAGAACGTCCAGGGCGAGCTGTACCTGACCGACGTGATCGCGATCCTCACCGAGGCCGGAGAGCGGGTCGCGGCTCACGTCGCGCCCGACGCGAACGAGACCGAGGGCGTGAACACGCGCGTCGAGCTGGCGCAGGCGGCTGCCGTCCTGCGCGACCGCATCAACGAACGGCACATGCTCGACGGCGTGACGATCGTCGATCCCGCGACGACCTGGATCGAGCCGACGGTGACGCTCGCGGAGGACGTGACGATCAACCCGTTCACCGTCCTGCGTGGCCGCACCGCCGTCGGGCGCGGCGCGGTGATCCATCCGCACACGGTCGCCGTCGACGCCGAGGTGGGGGAGCGCGCGGTCGTCGGGCCCTTCTGTTACCTTCGCCCCGGAACGAGTCTCGGCGAGTCCTCGAAGGCAGGCACCTACGTGGAGATCAAGAACTCGCGTATCGGCGACCGCACGAAGGTCCCGCACCTCTCGTACATCGGCGACGCCGAGATCGGCGAGGACACGAACATCGGGGCCGGGGCGATCACGGCGAACCTCGGCCACCGCTCCGGCGAGCCGAAGAAGCGGACGACGATCGGGAGCAACGTCAGAACCGCGATCCACAATGGGTTCATCGCACCAGTGGAGGTGGGCGACGGCGCATGGATCGCGGCCGGATCGGTGATAACCAGAGATGTTCCGCCCGGCGCGCTCGCGATCGCGAGACAGCGCCAGGAGAACAAGGAGGGATATGCAGCACGGCAGCACGACGAGTGAGCTCGTGCTCCCCGGCCTCGAGGCACTCGAGCCGGTGACGCAGTCCGCTCCGGGGCACTGGATCGAGCGCGGCCCGCAGAAACGGCTGATGGTCTTCAGCGGCCGGTCGCACAACGACCTCGCACAGCGGATCGCCGAGCAGCTCGGCGTCCAGCTCGGCGAGATCGAGCTCGGCACGTTCGCGAACGGCGAGACGTACTGCCGCTACGACGAGTCGATCCGCGGCGCCGACGTCTTCATCGTGCAGACGGGCTGCGAGCCGGTCGACCGCAACATCATGGAGCTGCTGTTCATGATCCAGGCCGCCAAGCTCGCCTCGGCGAAGCGGATCACTGCCGTGATCCCGCTCTTCCCGTACGCGCGGCAGGACCGCAAGGCCAAGCCGCGCGAGCCGATCTCCGCACGGCTCGTCGCCGACATGCTGCAGCTCGCGGGCGCCGACCGCGTCCTGACGATGGACCTGCACGCGGGTCAGATCCAGGGGTTCTTCACGATCCCCGTCGACCACATGACCGCGCTGCCGCTGTTCGCGCGCCACTTCCGCGATCTCGGGCTGCTCGGAGACGGGATCGTCTCGGTGTCGCCCGACGCCGGCCGCGCCAAGATGGCGGTCCGGTTCGCCGAGATGCTCGACGCCGACTTCGCCCTGATGCACAAGACGAGGCCGGCGCACGACGTCGTCGAGGTCACCGAGGTCACCGGCCGCGTGCGCGGCAAGAAGGCGGTGCTCGGAGACGACGTGATCATGACGGGAGGCACGCTGCTCGCCAACGTCAACGCCCTCAAGGAGCACGGCGTCGAGGAGGTCTGGGTGTTCGCGACGCACGGCATGTTCTGCGGCGGCGCGCTGGAGCGGTTCGCCGCCTCCGATATCGAGGGCATCGTCGTGACCGACACCGTCCCGATCGACCCGATCGCCAAGCCCGAGAAGATGACGGTGCTCCCCGTCGCGCCGCTCCTCGCCGAGACGATCATGAACGTGTTCGCCGACGACTCGGTGAGCGCGATCTTCGGCGGCGAGAACCAGTTGTTCTAGGTCGCGGACCTGCCGGCGCTGAGCGCGCGGAGCGCCGCGTCGATCCGCCGCTGCGCCAGACCCGGGCGGATCGTGTAGAGCGAGTCGACGACGACGTTCAACAACCGCTCGTGCCGGGCGGTCAAGCGTGGGTCGTCGGCGCAGCGCGCCCGGCAGAGCGGCGAGGAGCGGTTCACGGGCGGGGAGCGCCGCGCGCGGGCCGCGGAGTCGAAGACCAGCACCGAGGCCGTGACCTTGTCCGCGACCGACCCGAAGAAGCCGGCGAGCACATGGTTGGCGCGGAGCGCGCGCCGCTCGGCCGCGTCGACCGCGTACGGCGTCAGGCGGATGCCGTGGTTCGTGAACGCCGCACGGACTGCCTGCTCCGTGTACGGGTCGTCCGGCTTCGGCGCCGCCGCCGACTGGTGGGAGCAGGCGACGAGCGCGGCGGCGAGCGGGCAGAGACAGAGAGCTCGAGCGCGCTCGCGGCGCGTCACGCCGTGACGTCGGCGAAGACGCACGCCCGGTCGTCCTTCATGCTGATCACCGTCCAGCCATCGGTGCGTGCGCGTTCGAGCGCCTTCTCGGCGCCGGCGGTATAGGCGGACTCGCGCTCGTCGTCGTCGTGGAGCACGAGCAGGCGCAGCGCCGCCCGCCCACCGCCCGCGTACTGCAGCATCTCGCTGTCGCCGTTCGAGTTTCCGCAGGCGACGATCGGCCTGCGCCCGATGCGGCTCCAGATGCGCACCGGCTTCACGGGCCCGTCGTCGAAGACGTCCATCTCGGCCTCGTAGACCAGGCTGCCGCCGTCCGCGTCCTCGCGGTAGCGAAGCGCGGTCGAGCTGCCGACGATGCGCTCCGAGGGAATGCCGTAGATCTCGGAGGTGATGGGGCGCATGAAGTCCCGATCGCCGCCGGACACGATGAAGCAGGTGAAGCCGTTCTCCTCGAGATAGCGGAGCAGCTCGATCATCGGCAGGAAGCCGCAGTCGCAGAGGCGGCGGGAGCCCGCATAGTGCTTCGTGATCATGCCGCCGAGCCACGCGTAGTCGTGCTCGTGCGCGGCCTTCCACGGCTGCAGGTCGCGCAGCGTCGCGTCCTCGACCGCCATCTCGGCCAGCCGGGCGAGGATGAAGCCGAGCTCGATCGGCATCGGCTTCTCGCACCACAGCGTGCCGTCGTTGTCGCGCACCGCGATCCGCTCCAGCGGCGGGACGTGCTCGGGGCCGCCCTCGGTCGTGACGCGCTCGACGAAGTCGACGATCGCGTTCCTCGTCGCACCGTCTCTCCAGCTGCCAAGCGGGCCGCTCATCCCGGGTGGCGGCGATCCTATCCGAGCCGCCTCGGGGCGAGATGCCCCGCTACACTGCTCGGCCGTGCCTTCCGAGCGCCATCAGCTGCTGGTTTCGCACCGTGACACTCTCGGTTCCGCCGAGTCGCGGCGCCTGCGCCGGCGCGGCCTGATCCCCGGGGTCCTCTACGGCCGCGAGCAGCCGGTCGCGATCTCCGTGCCGGAGCGCGACCTGCGTGCGGCGCTCACGACCGAGGGCGGCCTGAACGCGGTGCTCGACGTGGTCGTCGAGTCGGGGAAGACGCACCCGTCGGTGCTCAAGGAGTACCAGCGGGACCTCGTTCGCGGCGTGATCACGCACGTCGACCTCCAGGAGGTCCGCCTCGACCAGTTGATCCACGCGACCGTCCCGGTCGCCCTGGTCGGCGATCCCGTCGGGGTGAAGGAGGGCGGCGTCCTCTCCCAGGTGACGATCGAGGTGAACGTCGAGGCGCTGCCGATGGAGGTGCCGCAGCATCTCGATCTCGACGTCTCCGCGCTCGGGATCGGCGATTCCGCGCGCCTCGAGTCGCTGCCGGTACCCGAGGGCGTCAAGCTGCTCGACGACCCGGACACGGTGCTCGCGAGCGTCGGGCACGCGACGCGTGTCGAGGAGCCCGAGGAGGCGCCGGCCGAGGGCGAGGGCGAGGTCGCCGAGGGTGAGGCTCTCGCCGAGCCGGCCGGCGAGGCCGCCACGGAAGCCGCCGCCGAGGGCGACGGCGCCGACGAGAGCTGAGATGGTCGCTGCCACACCCTCGCGTGTCCGGATGCGCGGCCTGAGGGCACCCGGCCGCTCCCGGCCTGATCGTGGCGGCGGAGCCGCCCCGAGCAGGCCGTCCGCTTCACGCCGTCGCACCGGCACCGATGGCGCTGCCATCGCCGCCGGCACGCCGCCGCGCCCGGCCACCCTCAGTCCACGCCCCGGAACAGACGATTCCGTGGCAGCGACCATCTAGCAGCGATGCGGCTCTGGCCGCGCCGGTCCGGCACATCGCTCGACCTGCTCGTCGCGGGCCTCGGCAACCCCGGCCGCGCGTACGCGGCGAACCGCCACAACGTCGGCCGGCTCGTCGTCGACGAGCTCGCGCGCCGGCACGGGGGCACCTGGCGCGGCAAGTTCAACGGCGACCTCAGCGAGGTGCGGATCGACGGCCACAAGGTTGCGCTGCTGAAGCCGGAGACGTTCATGAACGACTCGGGCCGCTCCGTCCAGGCGGCGATGCGGTTCTTCAAGGTCGAGCCGGACGCCGTGCTGATCGTGCACGACGAGAGCGATCTCGAGCTCGGGCGCCTGCAGCTCCGGCGCGGCGGCGGCACCGCCGGCCACAACGGCGTTCGCTCGGTCGCGAAGCAGCTCGGCAGCCCCGACTTCATGCGGCTGCGCGTCGGCGTGGGGCGTCCGGAGCGCGGCGACCCGCGGCCGCTCGCCGACTGGGTGCTCTCCGACTTCGAGCCGCACGAGGACCCCGAGGCGCTCGTGAGCCGCGCGGCCGATGCGGTCGAGGCGCTCGACGCCGAAGGGCTCGAGGCGGCGCAACGGCACGTCAACGCGTGAGGAAATGAGCACGCCCATGCTGTCCGGGCTCGTCGACCGGCTGCGCGCCGACGAGCGCCTGCAGGCCTACGCCGAGGCCTTCCCCGAGCGGGCGCGCGTCTCCGAGCCGGTTCTCCCGCTGCTCCTGTCCGCGCTCCACACCGAGCTCGGTCGGGGCCTCGTCGTGCTGCTGCCCGAGGATGCAGACGCACGCGACGCCGCCGAGGCCGCCGGCTGGTTCGTCGGCGACGACTCGGTGGCGCTCTTCCCGTCCCGCGGCGTGCACTACGGCTCGGGGCTCGAGCCGCCGCCGCACCTCGTCGGCGAGCGCGCCCGGGCGCTCGAGGTGCTCGAGCGCGGCGGTCTCGTGTGCGCGTCCGCTGCGGCGCTCGCCGAGGGGCTGCCGCCGCCGTCGGCGCGCCCGGCTCCGCTCCGGGTGGCGCCCGGCGACGAGCCCGGTCTCGACTCGCTGGCGGAGCACCTCGCGTCGGCGGGGTACGAGCGCGTCGAGCGCGTCGAGGAGCGCGGCCAGTTCGCGGTCCGCGGCGGCTTGCTCGACGTGTTCGGGACGACCGGGCGCGAGCCGCTCCGCATCGAGTTGTTCGGCGACGAGGTCGAGCAGATCCGTGCCTTCTCGCCGTTCACGCAGCGCGCGCTGCGCGAGGTCGACGAGGCCGTCGTCTATCCCGCGGGCGAGCGGCGCCGCGAGCTGGTGGAGGTCGACCTCGGCCCCGACGACGACGAGCCCACGCCGCCGGCGGTGCCGGACGATCTCGTGCCGCCGTTCGACGGCCCTCCCGACGTGGTCTGGCAGCCCGAGGAGGTGGCCGCGGTCTGGGCCGACGAGGGGCTGACGCCTGTCGACCTCGCCGGGTCGGCCGAGCTCGGCCCGCTCCCGCAGGGCCAGCGCTTCAGCTTCGACGCACAGCGGCCTGCGCTCGCGGCCCGGGGCCTGTCCGAGGCGGAGAACGAGCTCGGCGGCCTGCTGCGCCAGGAGCTCGACGTCGTCGTCACCTTCCCGCACCGTGGTGAGGCGCTCCGCCAGCAGCAGCTGCTGCGGCGCGTGTCGGCGACGATGCTCGACCCGGGAGCGGCGCCGTCCGAGCTCGTCTTCGCGGTCTCGCCGGCGCGCCGCGGCTTCGTGTGGCGCGACCTCGGCATCGCGCTGCTCCCGGACACGCAGGTCTTCCGCAAGCGCCCGCCGCGTGCGGCGGCGGCACCTGGCCGGGCGCTCCAGAGCTTCTCCGACCTGCGCACGCGCGACTACGTCGTCCACGAAGACCACGGGGTTGCGCAGCTCCTCGGCTTCGAGACCCGCGAGGTCGCCGGCGTCACTCGCGACTATTTGCTGCTCGCGTTCCGCGGCGACGACCGCGTCTACGTTCCGCACGAGCAGATCGGCAAGGTCAGCCGCTATATCGGCGCCGACTCGCGTGCGCCGGCGCTCTCGAAGCTCGGAGGCAAGGCGTGGGACAACCTGAAGTCGCGTGCGCGCGAGCATCTGCGCGAGCTCGCCGGCGAGCTCCTGTCGCTCTACGCGCAGCGCCAGACGCAGCCGGGCATCGCGTTCGACGTCGAGAACGAGTGGCTCGAGCAGCTCGAGGCCGAGTTCCCGTACCGCGAGACAGACGACCAGCGCGCCGCGATCGAGGCGGTCAAGGAGGACCTCGAAGCGCCGCGCCCGATGGACCGGCTCGTGTGCGGCGACGTCGGCTTCGGCAAGACCGAGGTCGCGCTCCGCGCGGCGTTCGCCGTCGCGGTCGCCGGACGGCAGGTGCTGATGCTGGTGCCGACCACCGTGCTCGCGCAGCAGCACTGGAACACGTTCCGCGAGCGCTACCGCGACTTCCCCGTGCGCGTCGAGATGGTCTCGCGCTTCCGCCGGCCGGCCGACGTCAAGCGGGTGCTGGCCGACTTCGAGGAGGGCAAGGTCGAGGTGCTGATCGGGACGCACCGGGTGCTCTCGCGCGACGTGATCCCGAAGGAGCTCGGGCTCGTGATCGTCGACGAGGAGCAGCGGTTCGGCGTCGCGCAGAAGGAGCTGCTCCGCCAGCTCAGGCTCGAGGTCGACGTGCTCGCGCTCTCGGCGACCCCGATCCCCCGCACGCTGCACATGTCGCTCTCGGGTCTCCGCGACATCTCGGTGATCGAGACGCCGCCCGAGGGCCGCCGCCCGATACGCACCTTCGTCGGCGAGATCGACGACGACCTGATCAAGCAGGCGCTCGAGCGCGAGGTCGCGCGCGAGGGGCAGGCGTTCTACCTCCACAACCGCGTCGAGACGATCGACGAGGCCGCCGAGAAGCTCCGCCGGCTCTGTCCGGGCCTCCGCTTCCTCGTCGCGCACGGCCAGATGCGGGAGCGAGAGCTCGAGGACAAGATGCTGACGTTCCTCTCCGGCGACGCCGACGTCCTCGTGTCGACCACGATCATCGAGTCGGGCCTCGACATCCCGCAGGCGAACACCCTCGTCGTCGAGCGCGCCGACACGCTCGGGCTCGCGCAGCTCTACCAGATCCGCGGGCGGGTGGGGCGTAGCGACGTCCTCGCCCACGCGTACCTCTTCTATCCCGACGCGACCGAGCTGACTCCGGAGTCGCGCGCGCGGCTCGCCACGCTCGCCGACCACACCGAGCTGGGCGCCGGCTTCGCGATTGCGATGCGCGACCTCGAGATCCGTGGTGCCGGGGACCTGCTCGGCGCCGAGCAGTCCGGGCACGTCGCGGCGCTCGGGTTCGAGCTCTACGTCGAGATGCTGCACGAGGCGGTCGCGGAGCTCACCGGGCAGCGGCGTGTGGCCGCACGGCCGGTGCGCGTCGACGCGCGCGTCGACGCGTACGTTCCCGCCGGCTACATCGCGGCCGAGGCGCTCAAGATCGACCTCCACCGGCGGATCGCGCTGACCGAATCGGGGGACGAGCTGCACGAGCTCCGTGTGGCCACCGAGGACCGGTACGGCCCGATCCCCGAGCCCGTCGAGAACCTCTTCGCGATCCAGGAGGCGAAGCTCAAGCTCGCCCGTCTCGGGGCCGACTACCTCGTCTTCAGGGGCGGTCGCGCATCGGTCGGGCCCGTCGTGCTCGGGTCGGTCGAGCTGCGCGAGCTGCGGGGTCTCGTCGACACCGCGGTCTACTCGTCAGGAACCCGTGAAGTGTCATTAAGGCACGATGAATTCAAGGCGGCGCTCGATTTGGTCGATGCTATGCTGGCCGCGCGCCGGGCGGCTTAGACGGCGCATTCCTATGCAGAAGCGCACCTTTCGTCTCTCGATGCTCCTTGCCTCGGCGCTGCTCTTCGCCGCCTTGCTCGCGGCGTGCGGCGGCGGCAGCAGCTCGAGCTCCGTCTCCTCGGACGACGTCGCCGTCGTCGGCGGCACGCAGATCACGAAGCAGCAGTACGCGCAGCTGCTCGCGCAGGCGAAGCTCTCGTTCAAGCAGAACGGACGCGCCTTCCCGAAGCAGGGCACGACCGAGTACGAGGCGGTCAAGGCTCAGGTGATGAACCTGCTCGTCCAGGAGCAGGAGCGGGAGCAGAAGGCCAAGTCGCTCGGGATCGTGGTCACCGACAAGCAGATCACGAACCGGCTCAACCAGATCAAGAAGCAATACTTCGGCGGCAACCAGAAGAAGTACCTCGCCGGGCTCAAGCAGCAGCAGGTCACCGAGAAGCAGGTGCGGGACTCGATCCGGCAGCAGCTGATCGCGACCGCCCTCCAGGACCGCGTCGCCAAGGGCGTCACCGTCTCGGACAGCGAGGTGCACGACTACTACCTCCAGCACTCGCAGGACTACGCGCAGCCGCAGTCGCGCGACGTCCGCTACATCCTCGTCAAGTCCCAGCCGCTCGCCCAGTCGCTCTACGCGCAGCTCAAGACCGCGCCGGCCACGACCTGGTGCACGCTCGCCAAGAAGTACTCGCAGGACCCGGGCTCGAAGCAGAGCTGTGGCAAGGGCACGTTCTCGAAGGGCCAGACCGTCCCCGAGTTCGACCAGGTGCTCTTCACGGCGCCGACCAACCAGGTGCACGCGCCGATCCACAACGCGCAGTACGGGTGGTTCGTGATCGAGCCGACCTCGATCGTCCACCCGCGCAAAGTCACGCCGGAGAAGACGGTCTCGGCCCAGATCAAGCAGACGCTGCTCTCCTCGAAGAAGGGGCAGGCGGTGTCCGACTGGATGAAAGACCTGATCAAGAGCTACTGCAAGGGGAAGGTCTCGTACCAGGTCGGCTTCACGCCGAACCCCGACCCCTGCGCGCCGCCCGCGACGACCAACGCGACGACGACCGGTTAGACCGGTTAGCCGGTACGTTCTCGGCGTGTCTCTCGCCGCCGCGCTCGTCGAGCTTCAGGAGCTGACCGAACGCCTGCGGCGCGAGTGCCCGTGGGACCGCGAGCAGACGACCCGCACGATCGTCCCGCACACGGTCGAGGAAGCCTACGAGGTCGCCGACGCCGCGCTGCGGAACGAGGACGCCAAACTGCTCGACGAGATCGGCGACCTCTTCTTCCAGTGCGTCTTCCTGGCGCTGCTCCTGCAGGAGCGCGGCGCGGGCGACCTCGAGCAGGCGATCCGGCAGGTGCACGCGAAGCTCATTGCCCGCCATCCGCACGTGTTCGGCGAGGAGACGGCCTCCGGCGCCGGCGGCGTCCGCGCGCGCTGGGAGGAGCTCAAGCGCGAGCACGAGGGTCGCGAGGGGATCTTCCACGACGTCCCGCCGAACCTGCCTGCGCTCCTGTACGCCCGGAAGCTCCAGCGGCGCGCCACCGCGGTCGGCTTCGAGTACCCGGACCTGGCCGGCGCGCTCGCCGACCTCGAGTGCGAGCTCGTCGAGCTGCGGGCCGAGCTTCCCGTGGACGAGCCGGTTCCCGAGCGCGAGCCGTCGGCGCGCGTCGCCTCGGAGCTCGGCGACGTCCTGTTCGCGCTCGTCAACATCGCCCGGCGTCTGAACGTCGACCCGGAGCTCGAGCTGCGCGCCGCATCGGCGCGGTTCCGCGACCGGGTCGAGCTCGCCGACCGGATCGCCGCCGACGACGGAAGCGACTGGACAACGCTCCCGCTCGCCGAGCAGGACGCCTACTACGACCGAGCCAAGGAGGCAGGGGTTTGACGGGGATCGCGGAGGTACGCGGCAGACAGGTGGTCGACTCGCGCGGGAATCCGACCGTGGAGGTCGACGTCGTGCTCGAGGGCGGCGCGCGTGGGCGCGCAGCGATCCCGTCGGGCGCCTCGACCGGCGTCCATGAGGCGGTCGAGCTGCGCGACGGCGGCACGGAGTGGGGCGGGAAGGGGGTCTCGCGCGCCGTCGACAACGTGAACGGCGAGATCGCGGAGGCCGTGCGGGGCTTCGACGCACGCGACCAGGAAGTGATCGACCGCGCCTTGATCGAGCTCGACGGGACGCCGAACAAGGGTCGCCTCGGCGCAAACGCGATCCTCGGGGTCTCGCTCGCGACGGCGAAGGCGGCCGCCGTTGCCGCCGGGCTCCCGCTCTGGCGGCACCTCGGCGGTGAGCGCGCCTCGACGCTGCCGGTGCCGATGATGAACGTGATCAACGGCGGCGTGCACGCGGACAACTCGATCGACCTGCAGGAGTTCATGGTCGTGCCTGTCGGCGCGGGCTCTTTCGCCGAGGGCCTCCGCGTCGGGGCCGAGGTCTACCACGCGCTGAAGGGCCTGCTGCACGAGCGCGGCCTCTCGACGGCCGTCGGCGACGAAGGCGGGTTCGCTCCCGACCTCGAGTCCAGCGAGGCGGCGATCGAGGCGATCCTCGAGTCGGCGGCGCGCGCGGGCCACGCCGAGCGCGTCGCGATCGCGCTCGACCCCGCGACGAGCGAGGTGTTCGCGGACGGCGTCTACCGGTTCGAGGGGCGGACCGAGACCGGCGACTCGATGTCGGCGTTCTGGGCCGGGATCGTCGATCGCTACCCCGTCGTCTCGATCGAGGACGGCTGTGCGGAGGACGACTGGGACGCCTGGGGAAAGCTCACCTCCGAGCTCGGCGACCGGGTCCAGCTCGTAGGCGACGATGTCTTCGTGACCAACCCGGAGCGGCTGCGGGACGGCATCGCGCGCGGCGTCGCCAACTCCGTGCTCGTGAAGGTCAACCAGATCGGCACGCTCACGGAGACGATGGAGACCGTACGGATGGCGCACGACGCCGGCTATACCGCCGTGATGTCGCACCGCTCGGGCGAGACCGAGGACGCGACCATCGCCGACCTCGCGGTCGCGCTCGGGACGGGCCAGATCAAGACCGGTGCTCCCGCGCGTTCGGACCGCGTCGCGAAGTACAACCAGCTGCTCCGGATCGAGGAGGAGCTCGGCTCGCGCGCGCGCTACCCGGGCCGCGAGGCCTTCCCGCGCGCCCGCTCGAAGCTACTTACGCAGCCTCGAGCAGGCGCGGCGGACCGATCAGCGTCTCGAGCGAGGCGAGGGTCTCGCGTGCGCTGCGCCGCAGACCGACGTGGCGAACGACACCGCCCGGGTCGACGATCATCGTGATCCGACGGTACTCGGAGACGCCGGCCAGCACCGGGAAGCGAACCGGGGTGTCGGCAAAGCGTTCCGCCGTGTCGTGCCAGTCGTGCGGCGTGGCCGCCAGCACGACGGCGCCGTCGGCGGCGAACGCCTCCTCGAGCTCGCCGAGCTCGACCGCGTCGAACCGGCGCGCGCCGAATGCGAGCACCACCCACGTCCCGCGGAACTCCGCGAGCGACACACGCCGCCGGCTCTCGCCGTGGACGAATGCGTCGGCGACGACGTCCGGAGCCGCGCTGTCGATGGAGATCATCATGTGACGGACGCTATCCACGGCCCTCCGCGGCGTCGTCGTCGGCGCGGACGATGTTCGCGTCGTTCCGGAGGACGAGGAGCGCGCGGCGTTCGTCTTCGCGGCATTCATCTACTCTGGAGCCGATGGCGGTCGACCGCCGCAGGACCAAGATCGTGGCCACCATCGGCCCCGCTTCGTCGACCCATGAGACGCTCCAGCAGCTCGTCGAGCACGGGGTCGATGCCGTCCGCCTGAACCTCTCGCACGGCACGCATGCCGACCACGCGGCGAGCGCCGAGGTCGTGCGCGCGGTGCAGGAGGAGACGGGCAAGCCGCTGGCGGTGATCGCCGACCTCCAGGGGCCGAAGCTCCGCATCGGCGACCTGCCGGCCCCACGCGTCCTCCTGAAGGACGAGGAGGTGCAGGTCGTCGGCGAGCAGGTGGCCGCACATCGACGGCGAGCTGCCGATCGCGCCTGCCGTGATCGGCGAGGTGCTGAGCCCGGGTCACGACATCCTCATCGACGACGGGCTCGTCCGCCTCAGTGTCGAGTCGGTCGAAGGCGGCCGGGCGTCGTGCCGGGTCGTCGTCGGAGGCGAGGTGAAGTCGCACAAGGGCGTCAACCTCCCCGGGGTCCCGATCCCGATCCCGTCGCTGACCAAGAAGGATCTGGACGACCTCGAGTTCGCGCTCTCGCTCGGCGTCGACTACGTCGCGCTCTCGTTCGTGCGCGCCGCCGCAGACGTGCGCGACCTGCTCGAGATCATTCGGCAGCACGGCTCGGCCGCGCGCGTGATCGCCAAGATCGAGAAGGCGGAGGCCATCGAGGCCCTGGACGAGGTGCTCGCCGAAGCCGACGCCTTGATGGTCGCGCGAGGCGACCTCGGCGTGGAGATCGGCGCCGCGACCGTCCCGCTGCTGCAGAAGCGGATCATCCTCCGCTGCCTCGCCGCCGGGAAGCCGGTGATCACGGCGACGCAGATGCTCGAGTCGATGATCGAGCACGCGGAGCCGACGCGCGCCGAGGCGAGCGACGTCGCGAACGCGGTGCTCGACGGCACGTCGGCGGTGATGCTGTCGGCCGAGACGGCGACGGGGAACTACCCGGTCGAGGCGGTCGCCACGATGGACCGGATCGCCCGGGCGGTCGAGCCGTCGATGGGCTACCGGCATCAGATGCCCGAGCCCGGAGACGACACGACCGTCGGGACGGCGATGTCGAACGCCGCCTGCGACCTGGCCGAGGCCCTCGGCGCCCGTGCGATCCTCGTGCCGACCTTCACCGGGCGCACCGCCTCGGCGGTCGCCCGCCTGCGGCCGCGCCGTCCGATCGTCGCGCTCTCGCATCACCAGACCGCCGTGCAGCAGCTCGCGCTCGAGTGGGGCGTGACGCCGGTGCTGATGCCGCAGGCCCACGACGTCGAGGACCTGTGGGCGCGCTCGATCGCATCGGCGCTCGCCTCGGGAACGGTCGACGCCGGCGACCGAGTCGTGCTCACCGCGGGCACGGCGGTGAACCTGCCCGGCTCGACCAACGTGATCAAGGTCGACGTTGCCTGACACCGTTTGACGGCGGGCGCGTACTCGATCCCGGAGGTGCAACGGCTCGTCGCGACGCTCGTCGCGTCGAAGCCGGGCGGGCGGATCGCGGAGATCGGCACGTCGTACGGCGAGGGCGCGCGCGCGATCGTCGCTGCGCTGCCGGCGGGCGCGACCTTCGTCACCGTCGAGCTCGACGCCGAGCGGGCGGCGCAGGCGACCCGTGCCCTCGCCGGGACGCCGGCCGAGGTCGTGCAGGGCGACTGGCTCGACGTCCTGCCGGTGCGCGCGCCGTTCGACCTCGTCTTCGCGGACGGCGGCGTCGCCTACGACCGCGTCGCCGACCTGCTCGCCCCGGGCGGCATCCTCGTGAAGGACGACCTGACGCCGGGACGCCCGGTCGCCGGCGACCCGACGCGCGAGGCGCTGCTCGCCGATCCTCGGCTCGAGGCAACCGAAGTCCTGGTGACGCCGGAGATGGCCGTGATCGTCGCGGTGCGCCGCGCGTAGGGATCTCGTCGCCGCCGCCGAAACGTGCTCCATGCTGCGCCCGAAGGGCTCGCGTCTGCTCGCCGTCGCCGGTCTCGTGCTGCTCGCCTTCCTCTACTGGAAGCCGGCGCACGCCTACTTCGACGCGAAGCACGAGCTCCAGAACCGGCGCGCCGAGGTGCACGCGCTCCACGTCGAGCACGGACAGCTCGAACGCCGGGTCGCGCAGGCCGGCACCGGCGAGCAGTTCGTACGCGAGGCGCGGCGTCTCGGGCTCGTCAAGCCCGGCGAGAAGCTCTTCATCGTCAAGGGCATCGCCGCCTGGCGCAAGAAGCACTAGCCTCGGAGTCGTGGACGACCGCGAGATCGTCGCCCGGCAGCTCGGCCGGAGGCCGCGTGCGCTCCGGCAGATCGCGGTGCGCTGCCCCTTCGGCCGGCCGGCCGTCACCGAGCAGGCGCCGTACGACGAGTCCGGACGGCCCTTCCCGACGCAGTTCTACGTGACGTGCCCGCACCTCGTCACCGCGATCTCGCGGGTCGAGGCGGCAGGCGGCGTCGAACGCTTCACACGGGCGGCGAGAAGCGACGCGGAGCTCGCGGCCAGCCTGCGCCGCGCCGACGACGCGCAGCGCCGGCTCCGTCCCGAGCTCGCCGCGGGCATCGGCGGCTCGACGCGCACGGGCAGCCTCAAGTGCCTGCACGCCCACGCCGCTTTCGCACTGGCGCGTCCCGGGTACGAGCTCGGCGATCGCATCCTGGCCGAGCTGCCCGCGCTCTGGCCGGAGTCGTGCTGTACTGCCTGACCGTGGATGTCGAGCTCGCGCGCCACCAGTGGAAGGACGGTCAGCGCCGGCTCGACGAGACGCGGCACGCCGACGCGCGGCGCTTCGCGGGCCTGGCCGGCCAGGTCGACCTCGTCGTCTCGGCGCTCCGGGGCCGGGTCGGGCAGACCTTCACCCTGTCGGAGCTCGCCGATGCCTACGACGGCGCGGACGACTGGGTGCGCGAGCTGCTCGACGACGAGGACCCAGACGGTGCGCCCGTGGTCGAGGCCGGCATCGTCGCCGACGCTGCGTTCGAGATCTACGCCCGCGGGGCGGCGGACTACCGTCCGTGACCGCGCCGTCCGCGCGGCCGCCGCGTCCCCGTCGCCGCCGGCGCCGCGTTCCCGTGTGGCTGATCGGCGCCGCCGCGCTGCTCGTCACCTTCATCGTCGGGATCGCGCTCGGAGAGGCCCTGCACGACAACCCGAAGCCGGGCGGGACGCAGACGGTCGTTCGCACGCTCCGCCCGCTGACGCTCGCGCCCTTGCCGGTGACGATTACCGGTCGTAACCCATAATCGCGTTTAGGAAGCGGAAGCTTTGGTTACTTTTGCGAGGTGGCACCGGCGAAGCGATCGTCCGGCGGGGACCCCGACTGGCTGACGCTGGGGCAGGCGGCCCGGTTCCTCGGCGTCGCCCAGTCGACGATCCGCAAGTGGTCCGACCAGGGGCGCGTGCCGGCGTTCTACACGCCGGGGAGGCATCGCCGCTTCCTGCGCTCCGACCTCGAGGCGTTCGTCGACCGCTCGGGCCCCGAGGACGCCGGTCACGGCCCGCTCGTCTTGGTCGTCGACGACAACGCGGCGCTGCGGGCGCTCGTGCGGGTCAACCTCGAGGACGAGGGCTACTTGGTGCGCGAGGCCGCCGGCGCCGAGGAGGCACTTGCAGCCGTCGAAGACCAGGCGCCGGAGCTCGTGCTGCTCGACGTCGTGCTCCCGGGAACCGACGGCTGGGAGCTCCTGAAGCGCCTCCAGGAGCGGCACGGGTCGATCCCGGTGATCATGTTCAGCGGGCAGGTCGACGCCTCGCGGGCCGACGCGGCCGAGCGCGGCGCGCGCGACTTCGTCGGCAAGCCGTTCGATCCGCGGCAGCTCGTCGAGCGGGCCAAGCAGCTGCTGCCGGCATAGAAGTCGATGGCAGTTCCCGAGGCGCCGCTGCGCTCGACACGCTTCGGCCTCGTCCCTGACGGCGAGGGGTGGTTCGTGATCAACGCCGCCGAGACGCGCTGGCGCGACTACGGGCCGCTCGGCGTGGCCTGCGACTTCCAGGGCAAACGACCGTTCGAGCGACTCGGGATCAACATCAACGTCCTCGATCCAGGCGAGCCGTTGTCGATGTATCACCGCGAGAACCACCAGGAGGGCTTCCTGGTGCTCGCCGGCGAGTGTCTGCTGATCGTCGAGGAGCAAGAGCGCGCGCTCACGGCATGGGACCTCTTCCATTGTCCCGGCGGGACGGCACACGCGATCGTCGGTGCAGGCGATGGACCGGCGGTTGTGCTCGCGGTCGGTGCCCGCGGCGGACGGAAAGGGGTCGTCTACCTCGCCGCGTCGGTGGCCCTCAGCCGTGGAGCGGGCGTCCACCGGCAGACCACGAAGTCCGCCGAGGCATACGCGCAGTTTCCGCCCGCCGAGCGCTGCGCCTGCCGCGCGGGCTGGCTCCCGCGCCTCTAACCCTCAGAGCTCTTCCATCGCACGCAGCAGGCCGCCGCCGATCACGGCGAGCGCTGCTACGAGGCTGATCCAGATCCCGATCCCGCGGCCGTCGGCCGGGAGGACCGCATCGGGGATCGAGATCACGCGGATGATCACGAAGACGGTCGCGAGCACGCCGAGCGCGAGGATCACCAGGCTCTCGGGGACGCTCGGCGGCAGCTCGAATCCGAGCTCGCGCAGGATGACGAGCACGAGCACGGCCAGCCCGACGAAGAACACGAGCTTCCCGAGAATCCCTGTGTTCCACCCGATCACGGAGAGCTTGATCCCGACGCCCGAGCCCGAGTACCAGCCCATGAACGACGACAGTGCGAGCACGAGGGCGGCGACCCAGGTGACGAGCTCGCCGAGCGCGAAGATCCCGCTCGGCGGCGTGGCCGGGCGGTCTGCCTGCGAGGCGGGAGCGTCGATCTCGAAGAAGTCCGGGGTTTCCACTGCGCGAAGTATGGGGAATCCTCCGGTCGACGGCCGCGAGATCCGTCGTAGCGGATCGGCGGCGCCGCCGGTAGAGTGGAGCGCAACAGGGGGTCGACGATGAGCGACGAGCTGGTCAGCTCGAACGAGCTGGAAGACGACCTGGTGACCGATCTCGATTACGTCGCGTTCGCACGCGTCGGAGACGGTGCAGCGGGGGCATATCACTGCTCCGGGTGCGGGTACGGCGTGACCATCTCGACCACGCTGCCCCAGTGCCCGATGTGCGACTGCGAGACGTGGGAGCAGGCCGAGTGGAGCCCGTTCTCGCGCGCCGCGCTGGCGACGTAGCCTCGCCGTCGCTGTAAGGCGTCAGACGCCGAAGAGCGTCTGCACCTGGTGCCACGCGGCGAGCGCGACGAGCGCCGCACAGAAGGCGAGCACGAGCAGCGTCCACCAGAAGCGCAGGTCGGACCGCCGTGCCGCGTCCCGGTGCCGGATCCGCGCACGCCGGCGCGCGCGTTCGCGCCGGTACGCGCGCTCGATCGCGAGCGGGTCGAGCGACGGGGATTCTTCAGGAAGCGTCTGAGCAGCCTTCCGTGCTGGCTCGGGCACCCGTCCATACTATCGGGGTCGGAATGATCGCCGAAGGCGCCAGAACCCCCCTTGCGGAGCTGGCCGAGGCCGCCGCCGGGATCGCGGCGCTCGACGACCTCGGCGAGGCCATCGACCTCCTCGCGGGCGCCGTCGGGACGGTTCTGCGGGCCGATGCGGTCGTCGTGCGCCTGCGCGACCCGGACGGGCTGCTCGTGGCGCGCGCCGTCGCGCCGGTTGGATCGGCGCTGGCGGCAGAGCTCGCCGGGACGACGGTCCACCCCGATCGCCTGGACGAGGAGGGCGCACCGGAGTCGACCAGCCGGGCGGCGGAGAGGGTTCGGGCCTCGGGCGTGCTGGCGGCCCCGGCGCGCGCCCAGGGGCAGATCGTCGGCTCGGTCGAGGCCGTCCGGATCTCGGCGCCGTTCGACGAGAGCGAGCAGGCGCTCGCCGAGCTCGCCGCCGCCCAGCTCGCGCTGGCCGTGCGGCTGCTTCGCCCGGACGCGCTCGCGCGGGCGATCCCGCGAGGGCGGGCGCTCGGCCTGGCGGGCGACGCGCTCGCGGCCGGTGGCGACCTGCGGCAGGCAGCTCAGCAGGCCGTCCTGATCGGGGTCGAGGCCTCCGGCGCCACCGCCGGGGCGTTGTGGCGCGGCGCGCCGGTCGCCCCTGAGCTCGCCGCCGCCGTCGGCCTGCCGGATGACGCGCTCCACACGGCCGCGGAGCTGGCCGCCCGGGCGCTCGACGGCCGCGCGTCGGCGCTGCGATCGGATCCCCGCCTGCCGGCGGGCCTCCGGAGCGTCGCCGCATTCCCGCTCGGCCAGCCGCCGCTCGGCGCGTTGCAGCTGTTCTTCGGCCGCGGGCACGTCCCGTCGCCGGACGAGCTCGCGACCCTCGCGTCGTTCGCGGCCCGCTCGGCGCATGCGCTTCGCCAGGGCGCGCATCTCGACGAGCTCTCGGACGAGCTCGAACGGATGCGCGCCGTGCTGCAGGTCACGGGCGCGGCCAGCTCGGAGCTCTCGCTCTCTCACACGCTCGAGACCGCCCTCGACCGCATCGGCGCCCTGCTCGGCGTCGAGCGGCTCGGTCTGTACCTGAGCGACGACGAGCAGCTGCAGGCCGCGGCGGCGCGCTCGCTGCCGGCGGGTCATCTCGACGTCGCCGACGCCCTGCTCGCCGCAGCCGTCGGCCCGCTGCGCGCCCGCAGCGTCGTGCGCGCCGACGTCGCCGGCGCCGAGCCGGCGCTCACGGCCGTGCGCAATGCGCTAGTCACCGGCGGTGAGCCCTCGGCCGTCGGCGTGCCGTTGCTGATCCGCGGCGAGCCGATCGGGCTGCTCGTCGCGTGGCCGGGCGAGCGGGGAATCGCCGAGAGCGACGCATCCCTGCTCGACGCGATCGCGGCGCAGCTCGCGGTGTCGGTGCAGAACGCCCGGCTGCACGAGCGGTCGCAGCTCCTCTCCGAAGAACGGTCGCGTGCGCTCTCCTCGGCGCGCGACGCCGGTCGCAGCCTCGTCGCGCTGTACGAGATCTCGAACGCGTTCGCGGAGACGCTCTCGCTCGAGCGAACCGCTGACTCGATCGCGTCGACGGTCGTCGGCGCCCTCGGTGTCGACGTGGCGCTGCTGCGTCTGCCGGACGGGCGCGGCGTGGAGCTCGTGCCCCGCTCGCTGCACGTGGCCGACGAGCGTCACCGCGCCGCCGTCGCGCTGCTGCTCGGCCGGCCCCAACCGGTTCGGTCGCGACGCACCTACCGACCGGAGAAGCTCACTGTCGCATCGGCGAGGCACCTGGGCGGGTCGTACGAGCTGCTCGTGCCGTTCCTCGAACAGGGCTCGACGGCGGCGCTGATCCCGATCGCCGGGAAGGGAGAGCTGCTCGCCGAGCTGACGATCCTGTCGCTCGACCCTGCCGCGCCGATCGACGACGAGATGCTCGCCACGGGCAGGACGCTCGCCGCCCAGGCCGCGCTCGCGCTCGAGAACGCGCGGCTCCACCAGCAGCTCCGGAGCTTCGCCGAGTCGATGCGGCAGTCGCTGCTCCCGCAGGAAGAGCCGAACGTGGCCGGGCTCGAGGTCGGCCACCGCTACGAGTCGGCCGCGCAGGTGGAGGTCGGCGGCGACGTGTTCGACTTCCTCGACCTGCCCGACGGCCGGCTCGCCGTCGTGCTCGGCGACGTCACGGGGCACGGCGTGGACGCGGCGGCCGAGATGGCGATGGCGAAGTTCGTGTTCCGGTCGCTCGCGCGACAGCATCCGGAGCCCGCTGCGTTCCTCTCGCACGCGAACGACGTGGTCGAGGCCGAGATCGCGCTCGGAGGGTTCATCACGCTCGTGTATGTCACGGTCGACGCCGCCGGGACGTTCGCGTGCGCAAGCGCCGGCCATCCCCGGCCGCGGCTCGTCCGCCCGGACGGCCGCGTTGACGAGCTTCGGTGCGGCGGCCTCGCGCTCGGGATCGCCCCCGACCAGCAGTACGAGGAGGAGCGGGTCGAGCTCGAGCGGGGAGCCGCGGTCGTCCTCTACACGGACGGTGTCGTCGAGGCGCGCCGGGACGGCACGTACTACGGGGTCGAACGGCTCGACGCCGTGCTCGCGCTGCACGCGGCGAGCAGCGCGCAGGCGACCGCCGACGCCGTGCTTGCGGATTGCCGGGCGTTCGCCGGCGGCGAGCTTTCGGACGACTGCGCGGTCGTGGTGATCCGGCGGCCGTGAACCTGAGGCGCGCCGCAGGCCCGCCGCTCGTGATCGGGCACCGCGGCGCGGCGGCCCACGAGCCCGAGAACACGCTCCCGTCGCTCGCGGCGGGCGTCGCAGCAGGCGCCGATCTGATCGAGTTCGACGTCGGGCCCGACCTCCGGCTCGCGCACTCCGAGTACGAGCGCCCGGCCGATCACGTCTCGCTCGACGAGGCGCTCGCGTTTCTTTCCGCGCACGACGTCGGCGTCCATCTCGACGCGAAGGAGCCCGGGTACGAACAGGCGCTCGTCGACGCCGTGGGCCGCCACGGTCTCGAGGGCCGCGCGATGGTCTCGACCGCGTTTGCCGAGACCACGCGGCGGCTCGAGCAGATCGCGCCGTGGTTGCCGCGTGCGATCGGGTACCCGCGAGACCGATTCGGCGTCTCCGGGATCCGCTGGCCGCGCAGCGCGACCCGGGCGGGCGCCGCAGCTCTCACCCTGGCGATGCCGCTTCGCGCTGCCGCTGCTGATCCGCCGCGCCCGCGCGAACGTGCTTGCGCTCCACCACACGCTCTGCTCGCAGGCTGCCGTCACCGCCGCCCACCGGGCCGGCGTCCCGGTGCTCGCGTGGACGGTCAACCACGAGGATCGCGTCCGCCGGCTCGCCGACATCGGTGTCGACGCGATCGTGAGCGACGACCCGCAGATGGCCCGCAGGGTGCTGGGGGCTTGATGTGAAATGCAGCGATCCCAATTCCACATCAAGCCCCTGGCTACACTGAAGCGCCCGTGAAGCGGCTGCTTTTCCCTGCACTCTTCGCTGCCGGCTTCGTCGCTGCCGGGACGTTCACGGGCGTCGTGATCGCGGACGTGACCACCACCGGCGCGACCACCACCGCGCCCGAGACCACGACGAGCGCGACCACGACTGCGCCGACCACGACCGTCGTGACGACGACCGCTCCCACGACGACCACCACCAAGGCGCCGACGACGACGACCACGCCCGCCCGGCCGGCCGTCATTCCGGCCCGCGTCCGCGTCGCCGGCGTCCGGGTGGGCGGGCTCACGCCGGCCGAGGCGGTAGCGGCGGTCGAAGGGGCCTTCGAGAAGCCGCTCGTGGTCGTCGTCGACCGCAACAGGTTCGTGCTGTCCCCGTCCAGGTACGCATCTCCCTACGTCGCGACCGCCGTCGCGCGGGCGAGGATCTCGGCGCCGGGCACCAACGCCCACCTCGTCGTCGCGGTTCGCGGCGGGGCCGTGCGGGCGTGGGCGGACGACGTCGCGCACCGTTTCGCGCGCCGCGCGGTCGACGCCGAGCTCTCCTTCGCCGGCGGCCAGCCTCGCGTGACGAAGGAGCGCGTCGGGCGCTCGCTCAGTGCGCGGCGGCTCGGGGCGCGGGTCATCACCGCGCTCCAGACGAACTCGCGGCTGCCCCTGCGGCTGGGCACCCATCCGGTACGCCCGGTCGTCACCTCCACCTCGTTCGGTGCGGTGATCGTGATCAACCGCTCGCTCAACCGCCTAACGCTGTACCACGGCGCGCGGTTCGTCCGTGCGTTCCCGGTCGCGACCGGCCAGGCGATCTATCCCACGCCGCAGGGGACCTTCCAGATCGTGGTCAAGTGGAAGAATCCGTGGTGGTACCCGCCGGTGCAGGACGACTGGGCGCGCGGGCTCAAGCCGGTGCCGCCGGGCCCGAGCAACCCGCTCGGCACACGCTGGATGGGCCTCTCGGCGCCGGGTGTCGGCATCCACGGCACGGACGAGCCGACCTCGATCGGGTACAGCGCCTCGCACGGATGCATCCGCATGCAGGTGCCCGATGCCGAGTGGCTGTTCAACCAGGTCGACGTGGGCACCACGGTCCACATCATCTGATGCGCCCGCTCCGGGCCGTCGCCGTCGCTGCGGTGGCCGCGCTGCTCGCGCTGCTCGTCTGGGACCTCGCGCACCAGCAGAACAAGGGCATCGCCGCGAAGGTCGATCGCGGTGAGACGGTGGCCGCTCCCGAGCTTCGGCTGCCGTCGATCGGCGGCGGCTCCGATCTCGATCTCGCGTCGTATCGCGGCAAGGTCGTCGTCCTCAACTTCTGGGCGTCGTGGTGCGTCGAGTGCAAGGTCGAGGCGAAGACGCTTCGCGACGCCGCCGCCCGCTGGCGCGGCAAGGCGGTGGTGATCGGCGTCGACACCAAGGATCTCTCGTCGGCCGCCAGGAGCTACATGTCGCGCTACGGCGTGAACTACGGGGTCGTGCGCGACGTCGACGGGTCCGAGAGCGACCGCTGGGGCGTGACGGGGTACCCGGAGACGTTCTTCGTCGACCGGAGGGGCAACGTGATCCCCCCGCACGTGAACGGGCCGATCCCCGCCGGCCGGCTCAACGCAGCGATCCGGGAGGCGCTGCGCTCGTGAGCGCCCGCACCGCGCTTCGGGCCGCAGCCGGCGTCGCCGTCGCCGCCCTCGCCGCGGTGCTCGTCTGGCACGTCACGCACCAGCCGCGGTCGGTCGTACGGCAGGTCGCGAACCACCAGGTCGTCCGTGCTCCCGGTTTCGACCTCGACCGGCTCGACGGCCCGGGCAAGCTCTCGCTCGCGTCGCTCCGGGGCAAGGCGGTGGTGGTCAACTTCTGGGCCTCGGACTGCGCGCCGTGCAAGCAGGAGATGCCGCGGCTCGTCTCGTTCGCCCACGGCTGGTCCGGGAGAGGGGTGGTCGTCGTCGGCGTCGATGTGCTCGAGTACGCGAAGGGCCCCGCCCGCGCGTTCAGCCGCCGCTACGGCGCGACCTACCCGATGGTGTTCGACCCGCGCGGCTCCACGGTCGACCCGTGGGGCGTGGGGCAGGGCACGCCGCAGACGTTCTTCGTCGACCGGCACGGGCGCATCGTCGACCATGTGCTCGGGCCCGTCTCGACGCAGGCGCTCCAGGACGGCGCGCGCCGCGCGCTGCGCTCATGAGAGCCGCCGCAGCGGCGGCGCTGCTCGCGTTCGCCCTTGCAGCCCCCGCGCTCGGTGCGTCGCGTCCGAGCGAGGCCGACCTGGAGACGAAGCTCGTCTGCCCGGTCTGTCACGAGACGCTCGACGAGTCGAATGCGCCCGTGGCCCAGCAGATGAAGCTGGAGATCCGCCGGCGGATCGCCCAGGGCTGGACGGAGAAGCAGATCCTGGACGAGATGGTGGCGAACTACGGAAGCAACGTTCTCTCGACGCCGGCGACGCACGGGTTCGACCTGCTCGCCTGGATGCTCCCGCTCGCGGCCGTCGCCGTGGGCGCCGTCGCGCTCGGGATCGGCGCCTGGTACTGGTCGCACGCGCGTCCGGACGAGCCGGAACCGGAGGTCACGGCTCCGCCTGCCTCACCGGAGGACGAGGCGCGGGTCGACGCCGCGCTGCAGCAGTTCGATGCTTGAGAAGCTCCCCGTCGCCTTTCTCGCCGGCCTGGTGTCGGTGCTGACCCCGTGCGTGCTGCCGCTCGTCCCCGGTTATCTCTCGGCGCTCTCGGCGGTCGACGTGGCACGCCTCGGCGAGCGTCGCGTGGCCCGACGTGTCGTCGCAGCGAGCGTGCCGTTCGTCATCGGCTTCACGGTGGTGTTCGTCGTCCTCGGCGCCGGTGCTGCGGCGATCGGAAGCACGGTCGACAAGCGGTCGCAGCTCGAGATCGCGGGCTTCGTGCTGATCGTGATCGGCCTGGCGTTCCTCGGCGTGCTGCCGGTGACCGAGCGAACCGTCGCTCCCGGGCTGCTGCAGCACGCGCGAAGCTCCGGTTCACGGTTTCTGCTCGGCGGGGCGTTTGCGGTCTGCGCCGCACCGTGCATCGGCACGGTGCTCGCGTCGATCCTCGTGCTCGCGTCGTCGTCCGGAACGATCGTGCGCGGCGTCCTGCTGCTCGTTGCCTACTCGCTCGGGCTCGCTGCCGCATTCGTCGCAGCGGGCATCGCCTTCGCGCACGCGATGGCGGCGTTCCGCTGGTTCCGCGACCACTACTACGTCGTGCGCGGCGTGTCAGGCGTCGTGCTTGTCACCCTCGGCGTGCTGCTCTTCTTCGACCGCGACTGGTGGCTGCGCGTCGCGCTCGACCAGCTGTTCACGCGGATCGGCCTCGGCACGGTCTAGCGCCCGGAGCAGCGCTGCGACGTCGAGCCCGCGGTGCGACGGGGCGTATGCCCGAAGCCGCCGCAGCGCCTTCTGCCGCTGGCTCTCGGCCGCGACCGGGCGCCCACGCCCGCGCTGATACGCGGAGACGACGACGTGCACGAGGCCCTGGAAGAAGTCCCGCTCGGACGACTCGCAGGCGCGCCAGGCGGCCTCGAACGCCTCGTGCGCATCGAAGAAACGGCCGTCCTGGGCGAGCTCGAGGCCGCGCTTGTATTCGAGGGTGACGGTGCTAGATTCGCCTTCGGGCATGGCGACGATCCTGTTGTGTGGGGTCGACCTGATCATCCGAAGCAAGCTCGAAGCGCTCGCTCCCGATCATCGCTTCGAGACGTCGGACGGTGTCGAGCCGCCCGATCTCGTGATCGCGGACGTTGCGAGGCTCGACCCGAGCGACGTCGCGGAGCGCTTCCCGGAGGTGCCGATTCTCGGCTTCACGAACCACACGGACACCGCCGGCCTGCGTCGCGCTCACGCTGCGGGCTTCGACCAGGTCGTCGCGAAATCCGCGCTCGTGGAGCGCGGTCGCGAGCTGATCGACGGCCTGGTTGCGTCGGTAGAGTAGGCGCCGATGACGTACATCATCGCCGAGCCGTGCATCGACATCAAAGACCGCTCGTGCGTCGACGTGTGCCCCGTCGACTGCATTCACGAGTTCGAGCGCATCCTCGTGATCGACCCGGAGGAGTGCATCGACTGCGGCGCCTGCGAGCCCGAGTGCCCGGTCGAGGCGATCTTCCCGGAGGACGCGCTGCCCGACAAGTGGAACGCATTCGTCCCGATCAACTACGCCTACGGTGACGGTGCGGAGGCCATCAACCGGCTGACGAACGAGTACGCCACCGAGCACAACGTCCAGAACGCGCCGCTCGAGTAGCCGCGAACCGACTGGCCCTGACCGGCGAATCCGGCTCGAGGATCTATGGCCGACGACATCCACGAGCTTTCCGCGCTCTACGCCCTCGACGTCCTCGATCCCGAGGAGCGCGAGCGCTACGAGCACCACCTCGCAGGCTGCGAGCGCTGCCGGCGTGAGCTCCGCTCGCTCGGCGAGGCCGGAGCCACGCTCGCCTACGCGGAGGAAGGCCCGGCGCCGCGGGCCGAGCTTCGCTCCCGCATCCTCGAGCAGGCTCGCGCCGAGCCGTCGAACGTCGTTCCGCTGCGGCCGCGCCGCTCGATCGCCGTGTCGGTGGCCGCGACGCTCGCCGTCGCGGCAACGGCGGCCGCGGTCGCACTCGGGATCTGGTCGGCGTCGCTCCACAACTCGCTGACGAGCGAGCGCGCCGCCGTGCAGGTGCTCGGCGATCCGCACGCGAGGCACGTTCCGGTACAGGGAGCGTCGGGAGCGCTCGTCGTGGCGCCTTCCGGCAAGGCGGCGCTCGCCGTCGACCTGCCCCCGCCGCCGAAGGGGAAGACCTACGAGACCTGGGTGATCGATCAAGGCGTGCACCGCGACCGTCTGTTCGACGGCCGGCCGGCCGTGCTCGAGCGCAAGCTCGAGCCCGGCGTGACGGTGAAGGTGACCGTCGAGCCGTCGGGCGGCGTCGATGCGCCCACGACGCAGCCGATCCTCAGCGCGCGGGTTTGACTCGAACGCGCGCGCGAACGTCTTCGTTCGCGTTTTCCTTTCCAGCAACGAGCGAATGCATGTCTGTCGTCCGCATTGCACGTTACAAACACACGTGGTAGGGAATCGTGCACGCGCAATGCGATCAGGAGGTCGTAGATGACCCAAGAGGATTGGAGCGGGACCGGCTCGACGGACGAACCGTCCGCCGGCTCGTTCGGTGAGTCGCCCGACACGGCAGAGGAGACGCCAGCGCCGGCGTGGACCGACTCGACGCTCGACGCGACTGCGGACGAGATCGCCGAGCCTGCACACGGCGCCGCTACCGCGGCGATCGCGGCCGCGACGCGGTCGGGAACGCGCTCGCGCTCCAGTTCGCGAAGCGGTTCGAGGGCCAAGACGGGAGCCAAGAAGAAGGCGGCTCCGAAGCGCAAGGCAAGCGCCAAGAAGGCCGGCGCGAAGAAGGCAGGCGCGCGGAAGACGACGGCCCGCAAGTCGACCGCTCGCAAGTCGACGGCCCGCAAGTCGACCGCTCGTAAGTCGACCGCTCGCAAGTCGACCGCTCGTAAGTCGACCGCTCGCAAGTCGACCGCGCGCAAGAAGACGACCGCGCGGAAGACGACGGCGAAGAAGGCGGCGGCGCGGAAGACGACGGCGCGCAAGAAGGCAACCGCCCGCAAGACGACCGCTCGCAAGAAGGTCGGGGCGCGGAAGACGACGGCGCGCAAGAAGGCAACCGCCCGCAAGACGACCGCTCGCAAGAAGGTCGGGGCGCGGAAGACGACGGGGCGCAAGAAGGCGACTGCCCGCAAGGCGACCGCCCGCAAGGCGACCGCCCGCAAGACCACCGCGCGGAAGACGACGGGGCGCAAGAAGACGACGGCTCGCAAGACGACGGCGCGGAAGACGGCGACCCGCCGGCCCGCGTCTCGCTCGAGGTCGTCGTCGCGCTCCTCGCGGCGCAGCTCGAAGTAGACGAGAGCAGGCAGAACCGGGCTCTGCGCTTCCGGCGCGGAGCCCGGTCAGCCGACTCGTCGCAGCCTCTACGCGCTTCGCTATCGTCGGGCCGAAGTGGAGCCGAAGACACTCGACCACGTGGCGTTCTGGGTCGCCGATCGCCCGCCGATCGTCGACTTCGTCGAGCGGTATCTCGGGATGCACGTGATCGTCGCCGAGGAGTCGTTCACGCTGCTCGGCGCCGACGCACGGCGGGGAAAGCTCACGCTCTTCGACGCAGAGGGGCCGAGGGAGCCCGGGCCGTTCAAGCACGTGGCGCTACGCGTGTCGGATCTCGCTGCGGCCCGCGAGCTGCTTCCTCCCGGCACGCCCGACGTGTTCGAGATCGGCGATGGGATCAGACTCACGCTCGTCGAGGCGGAGACCGACCTCGACTACGACCTCGACCACGTCGCACTCTGGGCAGGCGAGCCGGACACGACCGCGGTCGAGTACGAGCGCTACGGCTTCGAGGCAGCCGGGCCGGGTCGCGTCGAGGTCGGCGGCGCGTTCCTGGAGCTGCACCGCGGGCCGGTGACGCCGACCGAGCGCCCCCTACTCAACCACCTCGCAGTGCTGGTCGACTCAGCCGATCAGGTGCTCGTCGAGGCGGGCGAGCTCGACATCGAGGTCGACTCGGTCGTCGACGGCCCGAACACCTACGCGGCGTTCCTCGTCGGGCCCGAGCGCGTGCGCATCGAGTACGTCGAGCACAAGCCGACATTCAGCCTGACGTAGTCATCGCCGGCGCCGGCATGGCCGGCCTCGTCGCCTCGGCCAGGCTCCGCGAGCTCGGCATCCGTGCCGTCGTCCACGAGCGAGGCGACCGGCCGGGAGGCTCGATGCTCCTCTCGTCGGGCGTCGTCTGGCGCCACCGCGCGTGGCAGGACTTCCGTCGCGAGTGCCCCGGCGGCGAGGAGGCGCTGCAGCGGCTCGTCTGGGAGCGCCTCGACGGCGCCATCGCGTGGCTGTGCAGCCTCGGCGCGGAGCCGACGGCGACCGAGACCGGCAATCCGCTGACGACGGGCGCACGGTTCGACCCGCTCGCGCTCACCGCGGTGCTCGCCGGCGGCGCCGAGATCCGGCTCTCAGATCCGGCCGGCGACGTCCCGCAGCCGCTGCTCCTCTGCACCGGCGGCTTCTCCGCCTCGCCGCAGCTCGTCGACCGCTACATCCGTCCCGCCGCTCCGCTCCGGCTCCGTGGGAACCGCTGGTCGCGCGGAGACGGGCTCCGGATCGGCCTCGGCCGTGGAGCGGCCCTCTCGGCCGGGCTCGACGAGTTCTACGGCCGCAACATGCCGGACGCGCCGTGGGCCGAGTCGGAGCTCGTTTCGCTCTCCCAGCTCTACGCTCGCCACGCGCGCATCTTCGACGAGCTGGGCAACGAGTTCTTCGCGGCGGGCGACGTGACGTGGTCGGAGACGAACGTCGTCGCCGCGACGGCGCGTCGCCCGGGCGCACGCGCCTACTACCTGCTGGATGCGGAGAGCCTCTCCGCCGGGGTGCGCGACCGGACCGTCGGCGAGATGGTGGCGGCTGCCCCGGCGGAGGCGCGCCTCGACGTGGGCGCGCTGCCGTTCCCGGCGCCGGCGGGCACCGTTGCGGCGGTGCGCGTCGCGGCGTCGATCACGCACACGATCGGCGGCCTGTCGGTCGATGCGCGGGGACGGGTGCTCGGTCGCGACGGACGGCCGCTGCAGGGCCTGTGGGCGGCGGGGGTCGACGCCGGCGGAATCGCGATCGGCGGGTACGCGAGTGGCCTCGCGCAGGCGCTCGTGCTCGGGCTGGCGGCGGCCGAGGACCTCGCCGCGAGCCTCTGATCGCGGCCATAGGATCGCGCCGTGGCGGGCGAGACATTCGACACCAACGAGGTATTCGACGACGACTACCTGTACTTCTACGAGCCCGGCCTTGCGGCCGTCAGCGACGCTGACGCCGAGACGATTTGGAGGATGCTCTCGCTCGATCGAGGAAGCGAAGTGCTCGATCTCGCGTGCGGCCACGGGCGAATCGCCAACCGGCTCGCGGCGAGAGGCGCGCGCGTCGCGGGCCTCGACGCCACGTCGAGCTTCCTCGGGCGCGCCCGTGCCGAAGCGACGTCCCTCGGGGTCGACGTCGACTACGTCGACGGTGACATGCGGTCGCTGCCCTGGCCCGAGGGGAGCTTCGACCGCGTCGTCAGCTGGTTCACGTCGTACGGGTACTTCGACGACGACGGCAACCGGGACGTGCTGCGCGAGGTCCATCGCGTGCTGCGCCCCGGTGGATGCCTCTTGATCGAGAGCAACAACCTGAGCGAGCTCCTACCACGCTGGCTGCCGGCTGTGGTCGTCGAGCGCGACGGCGACTTCTCGATCGACCGCTCGCGATTCGATCCCGTCACGGGCCGCGCGGTGACCGAGCGGGTGCTGGTGCGCGGCGGGCGAACGAGGCGCTTGTCGTTCTCCGTACGTATGTTCGTGGCGGTCGAGCTGCGTGACTGGTTGCTTTCGGCCGGGTTCCGCGCAGTCGACTTCTACGACGGGGCCGGAGAGCCGCTGACGGCGGCCGGCCGGCGCATGATCACGATCGCGCGCCGCTGAGAAGACGTATCAGCTCTTGCCGACCGAGAACGCGCAGGGGCGTCGGTCGTCCGGCAGCGGCGACGCGCCGATCTTCGATACGACGATCGTGCGGCCGTCCTCTTCCAGCTCCTGCCCGACCCGCGGCAGCTCACCGTGGAGCTCGCGCAGCGTGTAGCCGGACGGCGACCAGACGAACAGCAGGTAGTCGGTCTCGCCGAAACCGGTCATCGGCGCAACCTTATCGCCGGGTCGCGTAGGCCGGGAGCGTGACGACGACGTGCGTGCCGCCCTCGGACGACGGCTCGACTGCGATCAGGCCGTGGAGCTGCTTGACGCGCTCCTCGATCGCCTCGAACGAGCGACGCCGCCGCTCCGGCTCGGCGTCGTCGGAGACGACGGTCGTGACCCCGCCGTTCGGCGCCTCGGCCATCGCGATGCGGACCGACGTGGGCGGCCCCCGGCGCACGGCCTGCTCGAGCAGCTCGCGGATGAGGGTGTAGAGCGCGATCTGGGCCGACTCGCCGAGGTTGTCGGCCACGTCGATGTCGAGATCGAAGCTCACGCGGTGGGCGGCCGCGAGTTGCGAGGCGAGCGCCTGGACCGCGGCAGCGAGGCCCTGGTCACGCAGCACGACCGGCTCGAGCGCGAACGACAGGTCGCGCAGCTCCCTGATCGTCGCCCGCTGGCGGTCCATCGCGGCGGAGAGCACCCGGGCCGCGTCCTCGTTGTTCCCGGTCTGGACCGCGTGCAGCACGGCATCGAGCATCAGCGCGATGCCGGACAGGTTCTGCACCGGCCCGTCGTGGAGAAACAGCGCGATGCGCCGCCTCTCGTCCTGCTCGGCCGTGACCAGCCGGTCGAGCGTCTCCCCGCCGTCGGTCACCCCGTCAGTCGATGATCGCCTCGCGCAGGGCGATCGCGACCGCGTGCGTCCGGGTGTCGGCCTCGAGCTTCGTGAGGATGTGGCGGACGTGGCTCTTGACCGTCTCCGCCGAGATGAACAGCCGCCCGGCGACGTCCGCGTTCGAGAGCCCGTCGGCGAGGAGCTGCAGGATCTCGCGCTCGCGTGTCGTGAGCATGTCCGTCGAGTCCTTGCCGGCCAGGAACGCGGGCATCAGCGCCGGGTCGACGTAGCCCTCGCCGCCGGCGACCTTCTCGATCGCGCGTACGAGGGTCTGGTGCGGCGCCTCCTTGAGGATGTAGCCCTTGGCGCCCGACTCGAGGCCGCGGCCGAGCAGCGAGCGCTCCGAGTAGGCCGTGAAGATCAAGACCTTCGCGTCCGGGACCTTCTGGGTCAGGAGCTTCGTCGCCTCGAGCCCGTCCATCCCGGGCATGCGCACGTCCATGATCACGACGTCCGGCTTGCGGCGCTCGGCGAGCTCCACGGCCGACGCGCCGTCGGCGGCCTCTCCGACCACCCTGATGTGGGGCGCGCGCGACAACGACAGGCGCAGCCCCTCGCGGACGACCTCGTGGTCGTCGACGATCAGGGTGGTGATCTCCTGCGGCATCGGAGGGCCATCCTATTCGCTAAGGAGGCTGAGCTGTTCCGGGCGCGCTGGCGGCCGGAGCGGCTCGGGGCTGCGGTCGCGCACTCCGTGGCGCCGTGCGAGCCTCGACACGAGCTTGCGAACGGGCTCCGCATCGCGGTTCGGCACGTACGCCCGTCCGGAGTAGAGACGCTCGTAGCGCGGCAGCTCGGACGGCCAGTCGCGGGCCAGGCAGGCGAGGAAATGCTCGCGGGTGCCGGGCTTGAGGTGCAGGAGGTTCGCCCAGATGCCGCAGGCGCCGGCCTCGCGCGCCGCCTCGACCACGCGCCGGATCTGGTCGGGCGAGTCCGAGAGCCCGGGGAGGATCGGCGCCATCCCGACCGACGCGCGGAGGCCGGCCTCCGCGAGCACGCGCAGGGCCCGCAGCCGCTGCAGCGGCGGAGCCGTGCCGGGCTCGGTCGTCCGCCAGACGTCCACGTCGATCGTCGGCACCGAGAACGTCACCGAGACGTCCGCGCGCCGGGCAGCCTCCTGAAGGACGTCCACGTCCCTCACGATCAGCGGGCCGCGCGTGATGATCGAGAACGGGTTCGCGACCGCGCCGAGCACCTCGATGCACGCGCGTGTGAGGCGGTAGC
Organism: uncultured Thermoleophilia bacterium; assembly: GCA_963708355.1. GTDB lineage: Bacteria > Actinomycetota > Thermoleophilia > Gaiellales > Gaiellaceae > PALSA-600. Next base: position 288,343 of record CAVPSK010000001.1, read on the forward strand.
GGCCCTCGGCCGGCTGGTACGGGTCGGTCGCGGCGCCGATCGCGATCGCCTCGCTGGTCCAGCTCGGCCGGTGCAGTTCCGCCCGGAGGACGTCCGCGATGTTGACCTTGACGCGAATCGAGCGCCCGTAGCGATCGTCGGAGGGACGGTCGGCACGGCGCTCGAACGCGCGGACGTAACAGAAGGTGCAGCGGTGCACGCAGCCCATGTAGGGGTTGAGCGACCAGCCGAAGGGCATGCCCTTCACGTGATTCAGCGCGACGCGGCAGGGCTCTTCCCGGTACTCCACGCCCATTCCCGGATGATAGAACATACGTTCGCATCGGCCGAGCGGCGCGGCTATACTCGGTGGCAGCTGATTCGCGTGGACGACGATCTGCCGCCCAGTACGCGTGCGCCTTCGGTGAGGCGCGAACCGTGACACTCCCGCTCGAGCTGCTGGCCCTCGCCGGGCTGATCGTCCTGAACGCGTTCTTCGTGGCGGCGGAGTACAGCCTCGTCACGTCGCGCCGCACGCGGATCATGGAGCTCGACCACCAGGGGAACCGTAAGGCGCGCCGCGTGCTCGACATCACCAGGGACCCGCCGCGGTTCATCGCCGCGATGCAGCTCGGCGTCACGATCGCGTCCCTGGCGATCGGCGCGCTCGGCGAGCAGGTGCTCGCCCACCGCTTCGACGCGGTGATGGCGTCGTTCCTCGCCGTCGTGTTCGCACTGCTGGTGGTGACGTACCTGCACGTGGTGATCGGCGAGCTCGTTCCCAAGGGGATCGCCCTCGGGCACGCGGAGCGGACCGCGCTCTGGGTCTCGGGCCCCGTTCGCGCGTTCTTCGTCGTGTTCCGGCCTCTGATCTGGCTGCTCGAGTGGTCGACCGAGGTGATCCTGCGCGCGCTCAAGCTCGAGCCGCCGGGCGGCGAGGGCGAGGCGCACTCGGAGGCGGAGCTGCGGATGCTGCTCTCGAGCTCGGCCGAGCAGGGCGAGATCGAGCACGAGGAGCAGGAGATGCTCTACAAGGTCTTCGACTTCGCCGACAAGGAGGTCGCCGACGTGATGGTGCCGCGCCCCGAGGTGGCCGCGATCGCCGTCTCGCTGCCGCCGGAGGAGGCGCTCCAGGCCGTGCTCGACTCGCCGTACACGCGCTACCCGGTGTACCGCGAGTCGCTCGACGACATCGTCGGCGTCCTGCACGTCCGCGACCTCGTCGAGGCGATCTACGATCGCGGCCTGGCCGCCGTCGACCTGGAGCAGATCGTCCGTCCTGCGCACATGGTCCCCGAGACGAAGGACCTCGCGGCGCTGCTCACCGAGTTCCGCCGCGCCAACCAGCACCTCGCGATCGTGATAGACGAGTACGGCTCGACCGAGGGGATCGTCACGCTCGAAGACCTGCTCGAGGAGATCGTCGGCGAGATCGAGGACGAGTTCGACCTCCCCGACGAGACGGTCGAGCGCATCGACGACGAGACGGTCCGCATCGACGGCACGTTCCCGATCGACGACTTCAACGAGCGCTTCCACGTCGAGCTACCGGAGGACGGCTACCACACGGTCGCGGGGTTCGTCTTCGGCCGGCTCGGCCGGGCGGCTCTCCCGGGCGACGAGGTCGTGCACGAGGCGCTGCAGTTCCAGGTCGAGTCGGTCGAGGGCCAGCGCATCGACCGTCTGCTCGTCACGTTCCTGCCGCGGGCCGTGCACCGGCCCCAGACCGACAAGGACGCCGACGCGTGATGGACCCGATCGAGCGGCTGCGCTCGAACGCCGCGTCGGCGCCGGGCCCGCGCGCAGAGCTCGCCGACTACCTGGAGAAGGTGCGGAGCGGCGCGTATGCCGTGACGGACGCCGACGTCGAGGCGGCCCGCGCTGCCGGCTGCTCGGAGGACGAGATCTTCGAGCAGACGGTCGCCGTCGCGATCCGCGAGGGCTTGCGCCGCCTGGACGCCGCGATGGAGGCGATCGGTCGATGAGGCTTGCGGTCGTCGACCACGGGCACGCGGCAGGCGAGGCGGCCGTTCTCGACCAGATCCGCGAACGGAGCGGTCACGAGCCCCTCGGGGTCGTCAAGACGCTGCTCTACCGGCCCGAGCTCTTCGGGAGGCCGTTCTCGGAGGCGCTCGACCGCGTGATGCGCGGGCCGTCGGACTGGAGCGCGGGGGAGCGGGAGCTCTTCGCCGCCTTCGCGTCGCTCCTCAACCAGTGCCCCTTCTGAACGGGCTCCCACGGCGCAGTTGCGTCGTACGCGCTCGGCGAAGAGGTCTGGGAGGCGGTCGTCGCCGACTGGCGGACGACGCCGCTCCGGCCCGAGCTCGCCGCCACGCTCGTCTTCCTCGAGAAGCAGACGCTCCGGCCCGACGAGCTCGAGCCGGCCGACGCCGAGGCAGTGCGGGCCGCGGGGGTGTCCGACCAGGCGCTCCGGGACGCGGCGACGGTCTGCGCGCTGTTCAACATGATCGTGCGGCTCGCCGACTCGCTCGGCTGGGACGTCCCGAGCCGCGAACGCCTGCAGCAGCGGGCGCCCGCGATGCTCGAGGGCGGCTACCTGCTGACGTCGGTCGGCAAGCGCTAACGGCCCGACGCGGCGAGGCGGCGACGCGAGACGGTGTCGAGCGTCACCGCGGCGAGCAGGATCAGGCCGGTGACGATGTCCTTGGTCGCGTCGCCGTAGCCGACCAGATCGATCCCGTTCTCGATCGTCGAGATCACGAGCGCGCCGAGCAGCGCGCTCCGCACGTAGCCGCGCCCGCCGAACAGGCTCGTGCCGCCGATCACCGCCGCCGAGATCGCGTCGAGCAGGATGGTGCCGCTACCGGCGGTCAGGTCGACGGAGTTCAGGCGGGCGGCGAAGACGATGCCGCCCATCGCGGCCATCAGGCCCGAGATCAGGAACACGATGATCCGGATCCGCGCGACGTTGATGCCGGCCCGGCGCGCAGCCTCGGCATTGCCGCCGACGGAGTAGACGTGGCGGCCGAAAGCGGTGCGCTGTGCGATGAACGTCCAGAAGATGATCATCACGACTATCAGGAGGGCCGCGAACGGGACGCCGCGGTCGTGGTTGCAGATCGCAACGATGCCGAACGCGCCGACCGTGACGAGGACGACGCGGACGATCGGCACGGTGAGGCCGCGGGCTGCGAGGCCGGCACGGCGGCGTTGCACGGCCGACCCGATCACGATCCCGGCGTAGCTGATCGCGATCACGGCCGCGATGAGCCAGCCCGCGGCCTCCGAGAAGTAGTACGACGCGACCTTGTTGACGGTGTTGTTCTGGATGCCGATCACACCCTCGGTGCCGAGGGCGCGAAGGATTACGCCCTGCCACACGAGCAGCCCGGCGAGCGTGACGACGAACGACGGCACGCCCACGAGCGCGATCACCGAGCCCTGCAGGATGCCGATCACGGCGCCCGCGGCGAGGGCGAGCAAGATCGCGCCGATGCCGCCAAAGTTGTGGTTCGTCCCCGACTGCTGCAATTCGGCGACGACGACCCCGCCGATGCCGCTGACGTAGCCGATCGAGAGGTCGATCTCGCCGATCAGCAGCACGAAGACGACGCCAATCGCGATCAGGGTCGTTCCGGCCGTCTGCACCAGCAGGTTGTTGAAGTTCACCGCGGTGAAGAAGACGCTCTGCTTCGACGTGAAGAAGATCGTGATGATGATCAGCGCGACGATCACGGGCAGCGGCCCGACGTCACCGGACTTGAGCGCGTCCCACTGCCGACTCACGTATGCGCCGAAGCCCTCGGCTACGGGCTCGGCCTGGGCGGCGGTGCTCACGTTCCGTCGACCTCCTCGTCGGGGATCCCGGCCACCTTCGTCGGGACGCCGGCCGTGATCGCGCCGACGATCTCCTGCTGGCTCGTCGCCGTGCGCTGGTAGACGCCGACGTTCCGTCCGAGCCGAAGCACGGTGATCCGGTCCGCGACCTCGAAGACGTCGAGCAGGTTGTGCGAGATGATCACGACGGCGAGCCCCTGCTTGACGAGTCGCTTCACGAGCTCGAGCACCTGCCGGGTCTGGGCGACGCCGAGCGCCGCGGTCGGCTCGTCGAGGATGACGACCCGCGAGTTCCACATCACGGCCCGTGCGACGGCGACGGACTGGCGCTGGCCGCCGGAGAGCGTGGCGACGGGCTGCCGGATCGAGCCGATGGTCGTCACCGCGAGCGTCTCGAGCGTCTCGGCCGTCCGCCGTTCCATCGGCGGCTCGTCGAGGCGGTAGAGGAAGTCGTGCTCCTCGCGCCCGAGGAACATGTTCTGGACGACGTCGAGGTTGTCGCAGAGCGCGAGATCCTGGTAGACGACCTCGATCCCGAGCTTCGCCGCGTCCTTCGGGCCGTGGATCGTGATCTGTCGGCCGTCGAACAGGATCTCGCCCGCGTCGATCGAGTTGATCCCCGCGACGCACTTGATGAGCGTGGACTTGCCGGCGCCGTTGTCGCCGACGAGCGCCATCACCTCGCCGCCTCGCACCTCGAAGTCGACGTCGTTGAGCGCCTGCACCGACCCGAATGCCTTCGAGATCCCGCGAAGCTCGAGAGTCGGTGCGGTTTCGGCCATGCGCGGGTTCGTACCTTACTCGGCCCGGAGCGGGCGAGGCGTCCGAGCGGACGCCTCGCCACACACTCCGATCGGTGTACTCGCTACGGCGTGCAGTACTGCTTGTACTCGCCGGTGCAGACCTGGCTCACCTTCAAGAACCCGTCCGTGAACAGAGTCTTGATGTTCGACTTGGTGATCCACTGCGGCGCCAACAGAATCGACGGTGTCCCACTGACCTTGCCGGTCGTGGGCACCTTCTGCTGACGGAGCACCTTGATCGCCACTGCCACGGCCGCGAGGGCCTCCCTCTTCACCGACTTGTAGACGGTGCCGCTCTGCCAGCCGGCGAGGATGTACTGGGCGCCGGTGGGCGTCGCGTCCTGGCCGGTCAGCGGAATCGGGTCGAGGCTGGCGTTCTTCAGGTCGGAGATGACCGCGCCGGCGATCCCGTCGTTGGCCGCCAGCACGCCGTCGATCGCGTTGCTGTTGCGGGTGAGCATCTGCGTGAAGATCGTCGCGGCCTTGACATAGTTCCAGTCGGTCCACTGGTCGCCGGCGTCGGCCTTCTTGAAGATGCCCGCCTTGTACAGCGGGTTGAGGATCGAGTCGTAGCCCTGCTTGAACAGGTGGGCGTTGTTGTCGGTGAGCCCGCCGTTGAGCTCGGCGATCACCGGGTGCTGCGAGTACTTCCCGTTCGCCTTGAGCGCGGCGACGAGGCCCTGTCCCTGCAGCTTGCCGACCCGCACATTGTCGAACGACACGTAGTAGGACGCCTTGCTGCCCACGACCAGGCGGTCGTAATCGATGACCTTTGCGCCCTTCCTGATGGCGTCGTTCGTGATCGCGATGCCCGAAGCCGGCGTGAGCTGGTCGAGCAGGATCACCTTCGCCCCCGCCGCGAGGCAGGCGTCAGCCTGGGACTTCTGTCGCTGCGGGTCGCCCTGTGCGTTCAGCACATGGGCGGTGACGTGCCCCTTCAGGAATGCCTGCGACAGATACGGAGCGTCGAACAGGGTGTAACGCGTCGAGGACTTCGTGTCCGGCAGCAACGCGCACGCCGAGATCGACGCGGAGTGCTTGTCGGAGCGGGCAGCCGCGGTCGTCGCGAGGATCGCGACGACGAGGACGCCCACACCGAGAAGGGCAATCACCCTTCTGGGAAATCTGCTCACTGCTTCCTCCTATGTCGGGACGGGGGGCGACTGAGATTATCGCGATTTCGAGCAGCAATCGCGAATCGATGCGCGGGCGACACGCACGCGTAACGAGGCCGCCTTCTGATACCTCAGAGCTTCTTGCCCGGATTCAGCAGCCCGCTGGGGTCGAAGCTGCGCTTGATCCGCGTGTGCAGGTCGTATCCTAGCGGGCCGAGCTGCCGCTCGAGCTGGCCGCGTTTCAGCCAGCCGATCCCATGCTCGCCGGTCACGGTGCCGCCGAGCTGCAGCGCGAGGTCGAACAGGTCTCTGCAGGCCTCGTCGGCGCGCTCCTCCTCGCCCGGGGCGTCGGGCGCGAACAGGAAGGTTGCGTGGATGTTGCCGTCTCCGGCGTGCCCGAACGACAGCGCCGGCACGTCGTGGCGCGCGCCGATCGCGAGCGTCTCGCGCGCGACGTCGCGCAGCCGGTCGAGCGGGACGGCGATGTCCTCGCTGAACGCCCCGCCCCGCTGGGCGAGGATCGCGAATGCAACCCCGGCCCGCCAGCGCCAGAGTGCGGCCACCTCGTCCGGCGAGGACGGTGCGTGCACCGCGTCGGCGTCGTCGGCGAGCGCCTGGCGCAGCTCGCCGGCGACGCGGGCGGCCTCGCCCGCAGAGCCGTCGGCCTCGGTGATCACCATGAAGCCCGCGCCTTCCGGAAGCCCGAACGGATAGGTATCGCCCGAGACGCGCAGCGTCTCGCCGTCGAGGTACTCGACCGCCGCCGGCACGACCCCCGAGGCGAGGACGCGCTCGATCGCGCCGATGCCGGCGTCCGCGTTCGGGTAGATCCCGATCACGGGCAGCTCGGCCTCGGGCGCCGGGATCAACCGCAACCAGGCCGCGGTGACGAGGCCGAGCGTTCCTTCCGACCCGACGAGGAGGCTCTTCAGGTCGTAGGCGGCGACGTCCTTCCGTACGGGGCCGCCGATCGTGACGATCTCGCCGGGCGGGACGACCGCCTCGAGCCCGGTCACCCAGTGTCCGGTGACGCCGTACTTGAAGGCGTGAGGCCCGCCCGCGTTGCACGCGATGTTGCCGCCGATCTGCGACAGCTCGGCGGCGCCGGGGTCCGGCGGGAAGCGCAGGCCGTTCTCGCGCGCGAGGCGCTGCACGTCTCCGGTGGTCACGCCCGCCTCGACGTGCATGCGCCAGAGCAGCGGATCGAACCGGCGGATGCGGCGCATCCGGTCGAAGCCGATCACGACCCCGCCGTCGACCGGGATCGCGCCCCCGGCGAGGCCGGTGCCGCCGCCGCGCGCCGTCAGCGGGACGTCGTGCTCGTAGCACCAGCGCATCACCGCGGCCACCTCGTCGGTCGTGTCTGGCATCACGACCGCGTCCGCGCTGCCGACCACGCCGCGCCCCATCAGGTCGGTCAGAAACCGCCCCTGAGGCTCGATCAGCGACTCGCGGGAAACAATTGACGCGAGGTCCACGTTGGCGAGCGTACCCTGTCCCGTGGCAGCAACCACCAACCGAGGAGAGACCTTGAAGATCGTGCTACTCGCCGCGCTGTGCGCGGCCCTCGCTGCTCCGGCGGCGTTCGCGAAGTCGCAGGCGACCACCCTCACGGGTACCGTCGGCCCGGGATTCACCATCACGCTGAAGCAGGGGTCGAAAGCGGTGAAGACCCTGAAGGCCGGCAAGTACACCTTCAAGATCAGCGACAAGTCGAACATCCACGACTTCCACCTGAGCGGTCCCGGCGTGAACAAGAAGACGTCGGTCGGCGGCACGGGCTCGAGCACGTGGGCCGTCACGCTCAAGAAGGGCACCTACAAGTTCGTGTGCGACCCGCACGCCTCGATCATGAAGGGGTCGTTCACGGTCAGCTGACGTCTTCCCCTCGCTGCTCGCGCCGGAAAAGCGCGAGCAGCGAGGGGACGAGGATGCTCCGCACGACGAACGTGTCGAGCAGGATCCCGAGCGCCAGCGTGAGCGCGAGCTCGCGCATCGGCCGTAGCGGGATCAGGGCGAGCATCGCGAAGCTGCCCGCCAGGGCGAGGCCGGCAGTCGTGATCGTCGCGGACGCCCGCGGGGCGGCCTGCGCGATCGCGTCCCGCAGCGGCAGCCGTTCGGCCGCGTGCCGGATCGCGCCGAGCATGAAGACGTTGTAGTCGGAGCCGAGCGAGATCAGGAGCACGCCGGCGGCGAACGGGACGTAGTACGTCAGCTCGTCGTGGCCGAGCAGGCCCTGCATGATCCACGTGACCGCGCCGAGCGTTGCTGCGACGGCCAGCGCGCTTGCGGAGAGCAGAAGGAGCGGCGTCCAGAACGAGCGCAGGAAGAGCGCGAGCAGGACGTAGTTCACGAGCAGGACCGCGATCGCGACGCGCACGCCGTCCGTGCGGATGGTGTGGACCGTCTCCTGCGCGAGCGCCGTGTCGCCCGCGAACGACGGACGGACACCGCCGAGCCCGTTCTGTCCGAGCAGCGCCGGGACGCGGTCGCGCAGCCGGTCGAGCACGGCGATCGCCGGCGCCCCGAGTGGATCCCGATCGAGGACGACGGCGAAGCGCGCGGCCCGCCCGTCACGCGACACGAACACCGGCAGGTCGCGCCGGGTCGGCTGGTCACGAGGCCCGAGCACGTTCGAGACCGACGGCACGCGACCGAGGCTCCGTTCGAAGCGGGCGAGCGCCGGGCGTCGTGTGCCGACCCTCCCTTCGAGCAGCAGCTCGGTGGGCGCGACGATCCCGGGCGCGAATCCTCTCCCGGCGTCGTCCGCCGCCACCCGCACCTCGCTGCTCCGGGGCTGCCCGCTGATCAGCGTGAAGCCGAGCCGGGCGTGCACGAGGCCCGCCGAGGCGACCAGGAGGCCGGCGACGACCAGTGCCGCGAGGGCGGCGGAGGCCGGGCGCGCGGTCGCGAGGCGCCAGAGCCGGGCCGATGCGGGACTCGGGGTCGGCGACGGTGCGCCCGGCCAGAAGAGCGCCCGGCCGAGCAGCGCCAGCAGGCCCGGGACGAAGGTCAGCGCGACCGCGACCGTCACCAAGACGGTCAGCCCCATCGCAGGGCCGAACGAGCGGAAGATGTCGAGATGGCCGACGACGACCGTCGCCGACCCGAGCGCGACGATCATCCCTGCGGTCAGGACGATCGGCAGGTTCTCTCGCGTCGTGCCCTCCGCGGCCTCGAAACGCGACTCGCCCTCCGCGAGCCGCCGCCGCATGCCTGAGACGAGGAAGACGACGTAGTCCGTCAGCAGGCCGAGCAGCAAGGCGACGAGTACCGGCTCGACCTCCTTCGGCAGCGACCGGTGCTCGTGGCGCGCGAGCCAGGACAGGAGACGAACCGAGATCGTGTACGAGACCGCGGCGGCGCCGAGCACGACCACAGCCGGGACGGGGGACCGGAACGCGATGAGCAGGATCAGGACGATCAGCCCGATCGTCGCCAGCGTCACCCGCGGGAGCCCGTGCTCGATGCGGTCGAACTCCGACGTGCGCGCGAGCAACGCGCCCGTGCGGAGGCCCGGCGGGTCGAGGCCGTGCGCGTACGTACTCGCGAGCGCGAGCTGCGCGCCCGCACTCACGTGCCGCTCGAAGTACAGATAGGTCACCGTCGTCGTCCGGTCGCGCGAGAGCAGCGGCGCTGCGAACGCGATATGGCGGAGCAGATGCGACTGGTGGCGGTCGACGATCAGCGCGGCTCTCGCGGTGCGGTCGAGCTGCCGGCGCGTCAGCGGGCGATCGCGGTGCTGGACGACCACGACGCGCGTGAGCAGGGTCGAGCCGAACGCCCGTGCTTCGCGCTCCTGTGTCGCGAGCGCGCCGGCGCCGCTCGGGACGAGACCGCCGAGCGGGTTGGAGACCCCCTGCGTGATGCCGGGCAGATAGTGGGTTGCGGCGACTGCCGCGACGATCCACGCCGGGACGAGTAGGAAGCCGAGCCGGACGACGATCCAGGCGGCTGCGTCGGTCACCGACGCGACGTTCCCGCAGGCGCGCTTAGGAAACGGTTAGAGGCTCGATGTGAAATGCCGAACGCCTGTGGCTGGTGGCTGACACACGTCGCATATCGGCCGGGTCGGGCTTGCCCGTCGTCACCGCTACGCGCTGCGCCCGCCCCGTCCAAGCTGCTCGGTCTCAGTCATCCCCACAGGCATCCAATTCCACATCAAGCCTCTAGCGTGATCTCGTCGACCTCGTCGCGCGAGACGCGCCACGCGCGCAGCTCGTCGAAGACGAGCGAATAGATCAGGAACGGGCGGCCGGCCCAGAGGCCCGAGAGCTCGCGGTCGGTGCGTGACGGCTCCGGCTTCGTCGCGGGGTGCGAGTGGAACACGGCGAGCTCGTAGCCGTCGTCCTCGAGGAACCACACGACCGGGTCGATCTCGAGCTGGTAGCGGTACGGTGACTCGAGCGCGTTCCGCCCGCGTACGTAGCGGTCGGCGACGCCGTCACGGAAGACGATCGACGCCGCAGCACTCGTTCGGCGCCTCCTCGGCGGCGTGGGCGCGAAGCTCCGCGCGGAGCGCGGCCGGGATCACCACCAGAGCACCGCCTCGTCGATCTCCTCGCCGCTCCAGAACTCCGCCGACAGGTACTTCCAGCCGCCGTCGGCGAGAATGGCGACGACGACGGCGCCGGCCGGGAGCTCTTCGGCGATCCGCCGCGCGACGTGCACGACGGCGCCCGACGAGACACCGGCGAAGAGCCCTTCGCGATCGAGCAGGACTCGCGCCGCAGCGGCAGCCTCGGCGTTCGAGACGAGGAGCTTCCGGTCGAGCGCGGAGACGTCGAGGATCGGCGGGACGTAGCCGTCCTCGAGCGAGCGCAGCCCCATCACCGGATCGCCGGGGAGCGGCTCCGCGGCGACGACGAGCGCGCTCGGGAACGCGTCGCGCACGCGGGCGCCGGCCCCCATCAGCGTTCCGCCCGTCCCGAGCCCGGCGACGACCGCGTCGACGCGTGACAGCTCACGCACGATCTCCGCGCCGGTCCCGTCGTAGTGCGCGCGCGGGTTGGCCTCGTTGGCGTACTGGAAGAGCATGACGTAGCGGTCGTCGCGCGCGGCGATCTCCTGTGCGAGGGCGACGGCGCCGTTCGAGCCCTGCTCGGCCGGGGAGTCGACGATCCTCGCGCCGTACAGCTCGAGGATCGCCCGCCGCTCCCGCGTGGCGTTCGCCGGCAGCACGCACGTCAGCTTGTAGCCCTTCAGCTTCGCGACGAGCGCGAGCGAGATGCCAGTGTTCCCGCTCGTCGGCTCGAGCAGCTCTTGCCCCGGCTCGAGCGTCGCCGCCTCGACCATCGCGAGCGCGACGCGATCCTTGATCGAGCCGGTCGGGTTCTGGCCCTCGAGCTTCGCGTAGACCGTGCGGCCCGGCGGGGACAGCCGGCCGAGCTCGAGGAGCGGCGTGCCGCCGATCAGGTCGAGCAGCGACGCGGCTACCACGCGTCCCTCACGATCCCGGGTCGTTCCTGACGACACGAGGCCGGAGGGGGCAGTGTGCGAACACGACCCCGGAAGGCATCGTGGCGTCAGGGGCGGCAGGTCGTCGCGGAGGGCGGCTCCGCCGCCCGGGAGCGGCGACCGGCCGGGGCCGTGAGGGAACCACCGGCCATCGCCGGCAGGAGGATGACAGTGGACGAGGTCGAGACGGGCGTGTCGAGCCCGCTGCGCGTCCTGACGTCCTCGCCGTCGACGTAGACGTTCACGAACGGCCGCAGCTCGCCCGCCTCGTAGACGCGCTCACCGAGCGCCGGCAGCTGTCGCGACAGGTCCTCCATCACCTCGCGGACCGTCGCCCCCTCGGCGACGACCTCGCGCGCTCCGCCGGCCTCGCTCCGCAGCACCGGCGGCAGGCGGACCACGGTCATCTGCGCTCCGTCGAGCCCGCGTCGCTCATCTGGCGCAGAACTCGACGTAGTCGACGTACTCGGTGATCGTCGGGTGATCTCCGCAAACCGGGCAGTCCGGGTTGCGCTCGACCCTGACCTCGCTGAACTCGGTCACGAGCGCGTCGAAGAGCAGCAGCCGTCCGACCAGCGGCTCGCCGATGCCGGCGGCCAGCTTGATCGCCTCGTTCGTCTGTAGCGAACCGATGATCCCCGGCAGCACGCCGAGCACGCCTCCCTCCGCGCACGACGGCGCGAGCTCGGCCGGCGGCGGCTCCGGGAAGAGGCAGCGGTAGCACGGGCCCTCTCGCGGCGAGAACACCGTCACCTGACCCTCGAAGCGGTAGATCGAGCCGTGGACGACCGGGATGTCGTGCCAGACCGAGGCGTCGTTGACGAGGTATCGCGTGGGGAAGTTGTCGGCGCCGTCGACGATCAGGTCCCAGCCGTCGCCGAGAATACGCTCGACGTTCTCCGACGTGAGCCGTTCGCGGTAGGTGACGACCTCGACGTCCGGGTTCAGCGCCTCGATCGAGCGCTTCGCTGAATCGACCTTCGGCGTGCCGAGCGTTTCGAGCGAGTGCGCGACCTGCCGCTGCAGGTTCGTCTCGTCGACGATGTCGGCATCGACGATCCCGATCCGGCCGATGCCGGCTGCGGCGAGGTAGAGGGACGCCGGAGACCCGAGGCCGCCGGCTCCGATCAGGAGCACGCGGCTGTCGAGCAGCTTGAGTTGGCCCTCCTCGCCGATCTCGGGGATCAGCAGGTGGCGCGAGTAGCGGGTGCGCCGCTCCGGGGAGAGCGTCCGCGGGAGGGTGACCTCGCCGCCGTTCCGCTTCCAGTCGGTGAACCCACCGACGAGCGAGTGTGCCGACGAATAGCCGAGGTCGGCGAGCGACTCGGCGGCGAACGCCGAGCGGGCTGCCGAGGCGCAGTAGAGGACGATCTCCGCGCTCTTGTCCGGCACGGCCGTCTCGATGCGCGACTCCAGATTCCCGCGCGGGATGTGGATGGCGCCGGGGATATGGCCCTCCTGCCACTCGTCCGCCTCGCGGACGTCGATCCAGGTGGCGCCGGGGAGGGCCCGCGCGGCGCCGGCGTCGACCTCGGAGATGCGCTCCTTGGTCCGCTTCAACAGCTCCCTGTACGTGGTCATACCTTCAGAAACGATAGTGATAGCACCGCGCATTCCCGCTACGTTGGCGCCGTGTCACCGGCCACCCGCGTGCGCATCGTCGCCGGTCTCGGCGCCGTGGCGGCCGCCGCGATCGTTGTCGGCGTCGTCTCGGCGACGCGGCAGGACCCGCCTCAGCTGAAGCGGCGGTGCGACCACGGCGTCACGCCGCTGATCGCCCCTGGAGTCGCAACCGCGCACGGAGGCGCCGTCAGGGCGGCGTTCGCCGAACGCGGCGCCCGTGTGGCCCGCGCTCTCGAGCCCGTTGCCCAGTCGGCGCCTCGCGACGCGGTCGTCCAGTTCAACTACGGGATAGCGCTCTACTGCGCCGGCTACGTGGACGAGGCGGCGCAGGCATTCCGGACGGCGAAGTCGGTGGGCCGCGACACCATCTACGAGATGCGCGCCGACGAGATCCTGCATCCGCAGTATTTCGTGCCCCAGGACGGTCTCTATCCATTGTTCCAGCAGACGCGCCCGAACGAGCTGCTGGCCCGCGGCGTCGTGCTTCAGCGCCAGGGGCACCAGCACTCGGCCGAGCGCCTGTACGAGCGAGCAGCGAAGGAGCACCCCGATGACGACGAGGCCCAGGTGGCAGCAGCGGTAGGACGGTTCGACGAGGACAACCTGGTCGCCTCGTTCTCGCGGCTCGGCCCGCTCGTCCAGCGCTTTCCGCAGAGTGTGTCGGTCCGCTTCCATCTGGGGCTGCTACTTGCGTGGACGGGTCAACGCGCGCAGGCTGTGAAGGAGTTTCGGGGCGCGACCAGGCTGGGCCCGAACACGGAGCTGGGCCGGGAAGCGAAGATCTTTCTCCGGCGTCTAGGGAGGTAGACGGGCAGGACCAGAGGAGCGCAAAGATGAGCCGGGCGGCCCTGGCGTCCGTCCGGCCCCGATGCGAGAGTTCCGCATCCGGTGAGGGGGAACCATGGGAGCGCAGGGCCGCACGGTGCAAATCGAGGAGGAGCCTCAGACCGTCGACGGAGAGGCCGACGACGAGGCGACGTTGGACGACGACGAGGGCGCAGCAGAGGTCTACGCGGCGCTCGACGAGGTAGCAATCGAGGAGGTCGAGGATCCGGTCGAGGCCGAGTTCGAGTTCTCGACGGATTCGCTGCAGCTGTTCTTGAAGGACGTCGGACGTGTCGACCTCCTGACTGCAGCGCAGGAGGTCGAGCTTGCCAAGCGGATCGAGCGCGGCGACCACCGCGCGAAGCAGGAGATGATCGAGGCGAACCTGCGGCTGGTCGTCTCGATCGCGAAGCGGTATCGAAACCAGGGACTGCCGTTCCTGGATCTGATCCAGGAGGGGACGATCGGGCTCGTCCGCGCAGCCGAGAAGTTCGACTGGCGGAAGGGTTACAAGTTCTCGACATACGCGACGTGGTGGATCCGGCAGGCGGTGGCACGCGCGCTCGCCGACAAGTCGCGGACGATCCGGATGCCCGTTCACGTGGTCGAGAAGCTGAACAAGATCGTTCGGACCGAGCGCAAGCTCCGCGCCGAGCGGGGCCGCGAGCCGACGAACGTCGAGATCGCCGCGGAGCTCGGCCTGAGCGTCGACGAGGTCGACGCGATTCGCCGTACGTCGCAGGTGCCCGTCTCGCTGGAGAAGCCGGTCGGCGACGAGGAGGAGTCGGAGTTCGGCCACTTCATCGAGGACGACAGCGCACCGCTGCCCGACGAGGCGGCCGACACCGCGTTCCGGATCGCCGCGCTGCAGAAGTGCCTGTCGGCGCTCTCGCAACGGGAGCGCCGGGTGCTCGAGCTGCGCTACGGCCTCAACGGGGGAGCTCCGTGCACGCTCGACGAGGTCGGGCGTGCGTTCAGGGTCACGCGCGAGCGCATCCGCCAGATCGAGAGCCAGGGGCTGAAGAAGCTCCGCGCGCTCGCCGAGAGCGAGAAGCTGCGCGAAGTCGCGTAGCGCCCGCGGGGAGGGGAGCCCTCGCGGTTTCCCTCCCCGGCGCTACGCTCAACCCCGTGACCGAGCTTCCGCCCGGAACGGTCACGTTTCTCTTCACCGACGTCGAAGGCTCGACGCGACTTCTGCGCGAGCTGGGCGCCGGATACGCGGACGCGCTCGCCGCGCACCGCCGGCGGCTGCGCGCTGCTGCGGCGACGTGGGGCGGGGTGGAGGTGGACACGCAGGGCGACGCGTTCTTCTTTGCGTTCCCCTCGGCCGACGACGCGATCGCCGCCGCGGGCGACGCGCAGATCGCGCTCGGCGACGGCCCGCTGAGCGTCCGGATGGGCCTCCACACCGGCGAGCCGGAGCTGACCCGCGAAGGCTACGTCGGCCTCGACGTCCACCTCGGTGCGCGGATCGCCGCGAGTGCGCACGGCGGGCAGGTCGTCCTCTCGGGCGAGACCGCCCGGCAGCTGGACGACCGGTTCCCGCTCCGCGACCTCGGCGAGCACCGGGTGAAGGACTTCACCGAGCCGGTCTGGGTCTACCAGCTCGGCGACGCCGACTTTCCGCCGCTGCGGACGATCTCGAACACGAACCTGCCCCGCCCGTCGAGCTCGTTCGTCGGCCGCGAGGCCGAGGTGCGCGAGGTGGCCGCGTTGCTGACCGACTCCGCGAGGCTCGTGACCCTGACCGGCCCGGGCGGCTCCGGGAAGACGCGGCTCGCGATCGAGGCCGCGGCCGAGCTCGTCTCCGGGTTCGCATCGGGCGTCTTCTGGGTCGGCCTGGCCGACATCCGCGATCCGTCCGTCGTCGTCGAGACGATCGCGCGCTGCCTCGGCGCGCGCGACGACCTGGCGACGCACCTCCGCGACCGCGAGCTTCTGCTCCTCCTCGACAACTTCGAGCAGGTTGCGGACGCGGCGCCCGAGCTGACGCGCCTGCTCGAGGCCGCCGCGGGGCTGCGTGTGCTCGTCACGAGCCGCGAGGTGCTCCGCATCGCCGGAGAAGTCGAGTTCCCCGTGTCTCCGCTCGCCGGGACCGACGCGGTGTCTCTCTTCTGCAGCCGTGCCCGGTGCGAGCCCGACGAGGACGTCCGCCGTCTGTGTGAGGCGCTCGACGACCTGCCGCTGGCGATCGAGCTCGCCGCCGCCCGCGTCCGCGTGCTCACGCCCGCGCAGATCGTGGAACGGATCTCCGAGCGCCTCGACCTGTTCGTCGGCGGCCGGGACGCGGATCCGAGGCAGCGGACGCTTCGCGCGACGATCGAATGGAGCCATGAGCTCCTGGCCGAGGACGAACGACGGCTCTTCGCCGACCTCGCGGTGTTCGAAGGTGGATTCACGTTCGAAGCCGCCGAGTCTGTCGCCGGAGCGCGTCTCGATGCGCTGCAGGACCTCGCCGAGAAGAGCCTCGTCCGGAGGAGCGGCGAACGGTTCTGGATGCTCGAGACGATCCGCGTCTTCGCCGCCGAGCAGCTGCGCGGGCGGCCGTCCCACCGCGAGCTCGAGCGTCGGCATTCGGCGTACTTCGGCGAGCTCGCCGACGGTGCCCAGGGATTGCTCGAGGAGCCCGGGGCGACCGAGCGCCTCGTGCACCTCGAGGACGAGTTGCCCAACCTTCGCGCGGCGGTCGCCCGCGACCTCGCCGCCGGTCGCGTCGACGCCGTGATCGCGCTCGCCGGGTCGCTCACGCCGCTCTGGGTGTTGCGCGGTCACCTCGGTGAGGGGCGGCGCCTGCTCGAGTCCGCGCTCGCGGCCGCGCCGGACCGGAACGAGGCGCGCGCGCGGGCGCTCACCGGCGTCGCGCTGGTCGCGGCGCTGCAGGGCGACTGGGAGGCCGGTGAGCGGTGGTCCGAGGCTGCGGTCGCCGAGAGCCACGAGGCGGGGGAGGCCGCGCTCGAGGCGCGCGCTCTCACCACGCTCGGACGCTCGGTGCTGGCCCGCGGCGACACCGCGCGCGCCCGCATGCTGCTCGCGCAGGCGGCGGCCGTGGGTGATGCCGCGGGCCGGCCGGCCGTCGCGGGGATGGCCCAGTTCAATCTGGGGTGGGCGTCGCTCACTACGGGCGAGGGTGACCGCGCGCGCCGAGAGCTCGAGGACGCACTCGCGCGATTCACCGCCGAGGGATACGAGTACGGCGTCACCCGCTGCCTCTCGGCGCTCGCGGCCGAGGCACTGCGGCGCGACGCCCCGGACGAAGCCCGTGCGTTGCTCGACGAGAGCCTCGCTCTGGCGCGGTCGCTCGGCGATCCGGAAGACGGCGTGTGGGCGCTCGGGCTCTACGGCATCGCGCTCGTTCCGGCGAGCCCGCACGACGCCGCGCGCGTGCTCGGCGCGGCCGAGGCGGCACGCGAAGACCTCGGGCTCTCGCTCCACGGCGTCGACCTCGAGCTCCACGACCGCGCCCTGCCGGAATTGCGGTCGGCGCTCGATCCGAACGCGCTCTCGACTGCCTGGCAGGAAGGGCGGCGGCTCCAGCTTCCCGCAGCGGTGGATCATGCGCTCGCGGCGGGCCGTGCAGGGTAGGCTCACGCGCGTGCAAGAGCCGTGGTTCGACGAGCTCGCCGAGCTCCTCCGCATTCCGTCGATCAGCGCCGACACCGCCCACGGGGGTGACGTGTTGCGCGCCGCCGACTGGGTGCGCGACTTCCTGCGCGCCGCCGGCGGCGACGCCGACGTCGTCGACTGGAACGGGCAGCCGCTCGTGATCGGCGAGCTGCGCGCGACGACGCGTGAGAACGCCCCGACCGTCCTCTGCTACGGGCACTTCGACGTGCAGCCGCCCGACCCGCTCGAGCTCTGGGACTCGCCGCCGTTCGAGCCCGAGGTGCGCGGCGAGTATCTCTACGGGCGCGGCACCGTTGACGACAAGGGCCAGCTGTACCTGCTCCTCTCGGCGGCGCGGGAGCTGGCGGCGGCGGGCGAGCTGCCGGTCAACGTGCGCTTCTGCTGCGACGGGGAGGAGGAGTCGGGCGGTAACTCGATCGTCGAGTACCTCGCGGCCGACGAGCGCGGCGCCGATGCTGCCGTGATCTTCGACAGCGGCATGATCCGGCGCGGGATGCCGGCCTTCGACCTCGCCACGCGCGGCATCGCGTACTTCCACGTGACGGTCCGGACCGGCGACCGGGACCTCCACTCCGGGATCTTCGGCGGCGCGGCGCTGAACGCCGCGCACGCGTTGATCGAGGCGCTCGACGGCCTGATCGCCCACGACGGGACGCTGGCCGAGCCGCTTCGCCGGGGGATCGCGGCGCCGACGGACGAGGAGCTCGCCGGCTGGGCGAAGCTCCCGAAGGGCGCCGACGAGCTGTCGGAAGGAGGTGCGCGGCCGAAGGATCCGGACGCGACCGCCGACTTCTACCGGCGCACGCTGGCGGAGCCGTCGGTCGACGTCAACGGGATCATGAGCGGCTCGCCGCAGCTGCAGAAGACGGTGCTGCCGGTCGAGGCCGTCGCCAACGTGTCGATCCGTCTCGCGCCCGGCCAGGAGGTCGCGGTGATCGCGCCCGAGGTCGAGCGGCTCCTGCGGGCGTCCGCACCCGAGGGCGCCGACGTGACGGTCGAGCTCTGGTCGGCGGCGGAGCCGGGCCTCGTCTCACCCGACGCGAAGGCGATCCGCCTCGGGCTCGACGCCTTCGAACACGTACTCGGGGTGCGTCCGCTCCTGATTCGATCGGGCGGCACCCTGCCGATCGTGCCGGCCCTGACGCAGAAGGGGATCCCGACGATCATCACCGGCTTCGGGCTTCCCGACTCGCAGATCCACTCGCCGAACGAACGGCTGCTGGTCGAGTACGTCTGGCAGGGGATCGCGGCGGGGCGCGAGCTCTTCCGAGCCTTCGGCGAGCTCTAGCCCTCCGACCAGGGGAGCTCGCCCCAGTACGGGGGCCGCCCGCGTTTCGCGCGCTCGAAGTCCGCGTACGCCTGCTTCGGGTCGTTCGTCTCCTCTGCCGCGCTCGCGCCGTACTGCGCTGCCAGCTCGGACACCGGATAGAGGAGCTGCTCGTCCTCCGTCCGCGCCCCGACCATCAGGATCGCGCAAGGGCCGTCGCCGGCCCCCACGAAGACGTGCCTCGTGCCCGCGGGGCAGTGGAAGAAGTCCCAGGCCCTGAGCGGCCGTTCCTCGCCCTCGACGAGCAGCTTGCACGCGCCGGACAGCACGAGGAACGCCTCCTGCTGCGACTCGGAGTGGTAGAGGCAGTTGGGCTCGCCCGGGCGCAGCACGCTCACGTTGATGCCGAACTGCCCGAACGAGTTCTGCTCGCTCTCGAACACGCACGCCGCACCGGTCGCCTCGGACGTCCACCAGGCGGTGTCGCGCACGTTCACGACGAACCAGCCGTCGTCGGCCGGTGCGAGGCCCGAACCGGAGTCCTCGAGTCTGGCCTCGCCTGGCACGCCGCGAGTCTACGCGGGCCGCCGACGCGCCGCGGCCGGCTGGGCTGCCGGCCGCGGCGGTCTTGCCTCGGGAGGAGGTTTTAGTTCTGCGCGGAGGGATCTCCCGGCTCGTGGTCGCCCACGTGCTTGGCGGGCGTCGCCTCGACCTGGGCGAGCGTCGCGTTCCGCGGTGCGCGGATGCGCACCGTGATCCGGTCGCCGGCCTGGAGGTGCGAGGCGTCGATGACGGTCGGCACCTTGCCCTGCCAGAGCAGGAAGATCGTCCCGTCGTCGTAGGAGAAGCTCTGGTCGAGCGGCTGGCCGAGCATCGACTGCAGGCCGCGCCAGTTCCCGCTCGAGACGTGCAGCGCGATGTGGCCGCCCGACTGCGGGCCGGTCACCGTGCCGACGTAGAGGTAGAGCGGCTTCGACGCCGGGTTCGTGTTCTGGCCGTGGTCGCCGACGGTGCCGGCGGCGGTCGCCTCGATCGTCTGGAGCGACGAGCCGTGCGGCGCACGCACGTTCACCTGGACGTTGTCACCCTGCTTGAGGTCGGTGACGTTCCCGACGTGCGGGACGCCGTGCGACCAGACCAGGATCTCGGTCGACGCGCCGATCGTGAACGTCTGGTTCTGCGACTGGCCGATCAGCGCCCTCAGCGCGGCGTGATTGCCGCCCTCGACCTGCACCTGCACGTTGGTCGAGCTGGCGTTCAGCAAGTCGCCTCTGAACTGGAACAGTTGCCCCTTCGGCCCACCGGTCGCCGTGGCGGCGACCGTGGCGAACAGCGCCGCGGTGAGGGTAAGGGCGAGGATCAGGCGGTGCTTCATCGTGGGTCCTCCTGCTGGGCTCGGAAATCGTCTCACGGAGGACACGATCGACCCGCGGCGCAAGCCGCCGATTCAACCGGTGTAAAACGGACGCAAAACCCGCCGGACTCTCCTACGACCAGGGCGGCGGATTGTGCACCCAGCGACCGCCGACCATCGTCGCGACTACCCGGGCGTCGAGGTCCTCCCACGGGTCGCGGTCGAGCACGACGAGGTCGGCGAGCATGCCCGGCACGAGCCGCCCGCGCCGTCGCTCCTCGTGCTCGAGCCAGGCGGGGGCGATGCACGTCGCCCGGAACGCCTCGTCGACCGTGACCGCCTGCTCGGCGTGCCAGGACGGGCGGTCGTCGATCGTGCGCCGGACGCCCGCGCGGATCCCGGCGAGCGGGTCGAGCTCCTCGATCGGGGCGTCTGAGCCGTTGGCCAGCGTCGCCCCGCTGTCGAGCAGCGAGCGGTAGGCGTACGCACGGTCGGTCATGCCCGCCCAGTTGCGATCGGCCAGGTCGCGGTCGGACGGGGCGTGCGAGAACTGCACCGATGCGGCGACGCCGAGCTGGCCGAACCCGGCGATGTCGTCGCGGTGGAGCAGCTGCGCGTGCTCGATGCGCGGACGCAGCCCGAGCGGCGCCCACACCTCGCGCGTCGCCGCGAAGGCCTCGAGCGCCTCGCGGTTCGCGCGATCGCCGATCGCGTGCACGGCAACGGGCAGGCCGGCGGCCGCGCCTGCGCGCACGATCTGGGCGAGCTCGCCGCCGCTCGTGATCTGCACGCCGCTGCCGTCCATCATCCACGCGGTCTGCGAGCCGAGCGTGCCGTCCATGAACACCTTCAGGTAGCCGAGTCTGAGCAACGGGCCGCCGAAGCCGGAGCGAACGCCGATCGCCTGCGCGTGCTCCAGCTGCTGGTAGGGGATCGACTGCCAGACGCGGAGCGTCAGGGCGCCGGCCTCCTCCAGCTGCCGCCAGAGGCGGAGCGCGCCGAGCCACCCGTCCTTGTCGTGTACCGCCGTGACGCCGCGGCTCGCCGCGAGTCGCACGCCGTGTCGCATCGCCTCGAGGTACTCGGAGTCGGCGATCGTCAGGTGACGCTCCTTGAACCGCCAGGCGGCCTCCTCGCGCAAGACGCCGGTGGGCTCGCCGCGTTCGTCGCGCTCGACGACGCCGCCGGCGACCTCGAGGTCGCCGTACGCACGCGCGAGCCCGGCCGAGTTCAGCCAGAGGGAGTGGTAGTCCTTCGCGATCAGTGCCACGGGCATGTCCGTCGCCAGCTCGTCGAGATCGAGGCGCGTCGGCTCGCGCTTCGGCTCCCAGTCGCCGCTGCGCCAGCCGTAGCCGCGCAGCCAGCGGCCCTCCGGGGGGCGCGGCGTGTCGCGGAGCCGCGCGAGCGCCTCCTCGAGCGACCGGCACCCGTCGAGGCTCACCTCCGTCTGCGCGACCGCCCACGTCGGGAAGTGCACATGCGCGTCGTTCAGGCCGGGGACGACGGTGTAGCCGCACAGGTCGACCACCTCGGGCGAGGCGAGCGCCGTCTCGTGCACGCCGACGCCGCCGGCGACCCGCTCGCCGGCGATCGCCAGGGCGCGTTGCGTCGGCACCTGCGGATCGAGCGTCCGAACCAGGCCGTTCTCGAGGATCACGGGGACGAATCTAGCGCGGCGCCGCGACTAGAATCGCCGCCGTGAGCGTCGTCGATCCGCTGACGGACGAGCAGCGGGAGATCCGCGATCTCGTTCGAACGCTCGCGCGCGAGCGAATCGCACCGCGGGCCGCGGAGATCGACAAGTCGGCCGAGTTCCCGTGGGACGTGGTCGAGCTGTTCCGCGAGAACGACCTGTTCGGGATCATGTACGACGAGGCGTACGGGGGCATCGGCGCGAGCGCGTTGATGACGCTCGTGACGATCGAGGAGCTGTCGAAGGTCTGCGCGACGAGCGGCCTGATCATCGCCGTGCAGGAGCTCGGGTCACTCGGCATCAAGCTGGCGGGGACCGACGAGCAGAAGCAACGCTTTCTGCCGAGGCTCGCGTCGGGCGAGTGGCTCGCCGCCTATGCGCTGACCGAGCCGGGCTCGGGGTCGGACAGCGCGGCGATGCGAACCACGGCTCTGCGCGAGGGCGACGAGTACGTGCTCGACGGCGGCAAGCGCTTCATCACGAACGCGGGTGTCGCCTCGCTCTACGTCGTCTTCGCCAAGACCGAGCGCGAGGCGGGGCATGGTGGCATCTCGGCGTTCGTGGTCGAGGCGGACGCGCCGGGGTTCGAGGTCGGGCGCATCGAGCCGAAGATGGGCATCAAGGGCTCGACGACCGGCGAGATCTTCTTCAACGCGTGCCGTGTGCCCGCCGCCAACCTGCTGGGCGCCGAGGGCGAGGGGTTTCGCATCGCGATGCGCATCCTCGACCGCTCGCGACCCGGGATCGGCGCGCAGGGGCTCGGCCTCGCGCAGGGTGCGACCGACTTCGCGCTCGAGTACGCGCGCACCCGCCAGACGATGGGCAAGCCGATCGCCGACCACCAGCTGATCGCGGGAATGCTCGCCGACATGGAGACGCGCTGCGAGGCGGCGCGCGGCCTCCTCTACAAGGTCGGGCGGCTGATCGACGCGGACGACGACGGGCCCGAGCTGACGAAGCTGTCGGCGATGGCGAAGCTCTACTGCACCGACGTCGCGATGCAGGTCACGACGGACGCGGTGCAGATCCTCGGTGGGTACGGCTACATCTCCGAGTTCCCGGTCGAGCGGATGATGCGCGACGCCAAGATCACGCAGATCTACGAGGGAACAAACCAGATCCAGCGTCTCGTGATCGCCCGCGAGATGCTCAAGGAGGATCGCGCCTTTCTCCTCGCCGGTGTCGGCTGAGCTCCGCGTCGGGCGCACCTTCGACCGCGGCGAGTGAGCGGGAGTATCCTCCCCCCCTTCTTTCGGCGGCTGCATGCAAGTCTGGGCGACGGGTACATGCTCACCGTGGAGACGCAGCTCTACTGGGGACGGCTCCCGTCGTGAGCCACACGGTCGCTCTCTCGAGCGCCGACCGCGTCCTCTTCCCGGACGACGGCGTCACCAAGGGCGACCTGTTCGCCTACTACGACAAGGTGGCCGATGCGATCGTCCCGCATCTCCGCGATCGCCCGTTCACGATGAAGCGCTGGCGCGAGGGCATCGCCGGCGACGCGTTCTTCCAGAAGCAGGCGCCGAAGGGAATGCCCGACTGGATCGAGACGCGCCAGTTCCGCACGTGGCCGAGGGGCGGCAAGGGCGACTCGCGCCTCGTCGACTTCCCGCTCGTCGACTCCCGGGAGGCGCTGCTCTGGATGGTGCAGATGCACTGCATCGACATGAACGCGTGGTACTCGCGCATCGACCATCCCGACCGCCCCGACTTCGTGCTCTTCGACCTCGACCCGCCCGACGAGGACGGAGCATTCGCGCTCTGCATCGGGGTGGCGCACTACGTTCGCGCCGCACTGCAGGCGCTCGAGCTCGAATCGTGGGTGAAGACGAGCGGGTCGGACGGCATCCACGTGCTCGTGCCGATCACCCGTCGCGCCACCTTCGAGGACACCTACGAGTTCGCCGAGCGCGTCTCGCGGCGGCTCGAGCGCGAGCATCCGGGCGAGGTGACGACCGAGTGGCTGAAGAAGAAGCGGTCCGGCGTGCTCGTCGACCACCGGCAGAACGGCTGGGGCAAGACGATCGCGTCGGTCTACTCGGTGCGCCCGAAGCCCGGTGCACCGGTGTCGACGCCTCTTCGCTGGGAGGAGCTGACGGAGGACGTGCGGCCGCGCGACTTCACGATGGCGGTGGCGCTCGAGCGGATCGCGCGGCTCGGCGACCTGTTCGAGCCGGTGCTCCGCGGCGGCCAGGCCCTGTCGCCGGCGCTCAAACGCCTCCGGGCGGATGCTGGCGACTGACTGGGTGAGCGTGTCTTCGATCGCGACGGCGACGGCGACGTTCGTCCTCGCGCTCGCGACCTTCGCCTCCGTCCGCTCCTCGAATCGGACGGCCCGTGCGGCGGAGCGTTCGCTCCTTCTCGGCCTGCGGCCCGTGCTGATGCCGTCGCATGCGGACGATCCGGCGCAGAAGGTCGGCTTCTTCGACGACCGCTGGTTCCTCGTTCCCGGGAGCGGCGCGATCGCCGAGGTGACCGACGCCGCGATCTATCTCGCGGCATCGCTCCGAAACGTCGGGCACGGGGATCGCGGTCCTGCACGGCTGGTATCTGCACCCGGACCGGCGCGGCGGTGACTCCGGGCACACGCCACTCGACGACTTCCGCCGGCTGACCCGCGACCTCTACATCGCGCCGGGCGAGGTGGGCTTCTGGCAGGGCGCGTTCCGGGATCCCGACGATCCGGCGTTCGCCGAGGCCCGCGCGGCGATCGAGGAGCCGCGTCGCATCACCGTCGAGATCCTGTACGGCGACCACGAGCTCGGCCGACGTGCGATCAGCCTCTTCTCGCTCACGCCGCGCGAGGACGGCGCCTGGCTCGTCTCGGTCGCCCGCCACTGGAACGTCGACGGCGCCGACCCGCGCTGAGGCGGTCCTGAGGTTCGGTGCCAGGCACCATGGTGCCTGGCACGTGCGTGCGTTTGGGCTCAGGCGCTCAGCGCCGCGCGGACGCGATTCGCGACTGGGACGTCGAGCCGCTCGACGCGGCGGCACACCGCCGACTGGCCGTCGACCTGATCTCCGCAGCTGGCGGCGCTCGAGCTCGCGGCCGCACGCGCCGCGAGGCGCGATGAACCGATCGTGGCAGTGCTCGCCACCTTCACCGAAGCGGCAGATCTGGACGGCGTCCTATCTCGCCGGCGGCCATGACCGCGTGGTGCCCGCAAGCAGCGCTCGGCCCGATCGCCGCGGCGATCCCAGCCGGAAGGTCGGGGAAGTCGTAATGGGCGCGGGTCTCGAGCAACACGACGATGGGCAACCCGCTCGGCGGCAGGCCCGCACGATCCAATCCTCGTCCGACCGGGACAACGCTCGCTGGCCCTCTTCGCAGCGCCGGCAGTCGACGCCGGCCGCGCCGTGCCGTGGTCGCTCGGCCGACGGCGGTTCGAGGCGCCCGGGGCGTCGCATCGCCTTCAACGGCCAGGTGTCCCCTCGGCGACCGGCGGCGTCCGGAGCGCGCGATGCGCGCGCTCCCAGAGCTGGTCAGGCGCTTCCGGCACGCGCGCGCAGCTCGGCCTTGTAGGCGCGCTTCGCGGCCTGGTAGCGCTCGAGCGCTTCGGGGGAGTCGACGTCGCCGAGCGTCGGGTGGCTCGGTACGAGCGGTTGGGCGACCTCGACGTCGAACCGCTTCGCGAGCACCGAGCCGAGCGCGGTGATCTTCATCGGGCCGAAGCCCGGCAGCGCGCCGATGCGCTTCTTCAGGTCGTCCCGTCCGCCGCCTCGTTCCAGATCCGCGCCGCTTCGCCGCCGTAATCCTCGCTCACGACCGCCGCCAGCTCGCGCACGCGCTCCGCCATCGCGCTCGGGAAGCGGTGGATCGCCGGCCGCTCGGCGAAGAGCGGCGCGAGATCGATCTTCGCGAGCTTCTTCGGGTCGAGCGTTCGCGCCCGCTGCTTCAGCACGTACGGACCGGCGAACGCCTTCTGCACCGGCACCTGCTGGTCGATCGCGAATCCGACCAGCAGCGCGAACGGGTCGTCGGCGAGCAGCTTGCACGCGGCCGGGTCGTCGGTGAACCAGAGCGCGTCGGGCACGCCTCGATCCTAGACCTTGACCCTCAGGTGCGGTGGACGCCCATCGTGATCGAGCCGACGTAGCCGCTGCCGCTTCGCTCGAGCGCGAGCAGCGACCGCTTGCCGCCGTTCACGAAGATCGAATCGTCCGCGTTCCGGGTCGTTCGGTTCGGGCGGCTCGCATAGGGCTTCGCCTTGAACGCCGTGTCGGTGACGGCGTCGTTGAAGAAGAGCTGGCCGGTGTGCACGACGTTCCCTCCGACGTGCACCTTGACGTGGATGTGCACCGCGCGGCCCTGGTACCAGCCCGGGTACACGGTCACGAAGGTGGCGAGACCTCGAGCGTCCGTCCGCTGGATGCCGCGCATGAACGTGCGGCTCGACGCGCCCGCGCCGAACCCCGAATAGACGCCGCCGGCGTCGGCAGTGCCAGATGTCCACCGCCGCGCCCCGGATCGGCTTGCACGTGGACGCGTCGACGACGGTGAGATGCAATGCGAGCGGCGTCCCGGGCCGGCCGTCGGTGATGTTGCGACGAATCTTCTCGCCTGCGAGGTAGAACGGGCCCTCGGTCAGCTCGGGCGTGAGGACGCACGTGAGGACCCCCGACGAGACGGCGGCCGGCCCGCTGCCGTCGGCTCTCGAGGCAGAGATGCCGCCGCCCGCCGCGGCGGCCAGAAGCGTCCCCAGACGGGCCAGTGATCCACGGCGGGTGAGGCGGTCGTCGAAGCT
The DNA here is from genome assembly GCA_963708355.1 of uncultured Thermoleophilia bacterium. Taxonomy (GTDB): domain Bacteria; phylum Actinomycetota; class Thermoleophilia; order Gaiellales; family Gaiellaceae; genus PALSA-600. The sequence goes on from CAVPSK010000001.1 coordinate 314,626, forward strand.
CATCGCACGAGGCTAGCCCTCGAACCTGTGAGGTGGCTACGAAGGCCGCGCATCGAGAAGCTTGATGTGGAATTGGCGTTCGGCATTTCACACAAGCACTACTCTTGACGGGAGTGGATCCGCTCGGCGTGTTCTCGCCCGCGACGCGGGCCTGGTTCGAGCGCACCTTCGCCGCGCCGACGCCGGCGCAGGCGCGCGGCTGGCCGGCGATCGCGTCCGGCGGCGCACGTCCTGATCCAGGCGCCGACCGGCTCGGGCAAGACGCTGGCCGCGTTCCTCTACGCGATCGACCGGCTGACGCGACGCCCGGGCCAGGGCCTGCGCGTCCTCTACGTCTCGCCGCTCAAGGCGCTCAACTACGACATCGAGCGCAACCTGCGCGGGCCGCTCGCAGGGCTCGAGTCCGACGCTGCGCGTCGCCGTGCGCACCGGCGACACGCCCGCGAAGGAGCGGCGCGAGCTGATCGAAGGAGCCGCCCGACATCCTGATCACGACGCCCGAGTCGCTCTACCTGATGCTCACCTCGCAGGCGCGCGAGACGCTCCGCGGTGTCGAGACGCTGATCCTCGACGAGGTGCACGCCGTCGCCGGGCACCAAGCGCGGCGCGCATCTCGCGCTGTCGCGTCGAGCGGCTCGAGCGAACTCGTCGGACGTGCCGATGCAGCGCATCGGGCTGTCCGCGACCCAGCGGCCGCTCGAGGAGATCGGCCGGTTCGTCTCGGGCGGCCGCGCCGATCGAGCTCGTCGACGCCGGCACGCGCAAGGAGCTCGACCTCGAGGTCGTCGTCCCGGTCGACGACCTGCGCGAGCTCGGCTCGACCGCGTCGCTCTCGCATCCGGTGCCCGCCGACGGCCAGGAGATGGACGTCGGCACCGAGCGCGGCGCGCAGTCGATCTGGCCGTCGATCTATCCCGAGCTCCTGCGCCTCGTCGAGGCGCACCGCTCGACGATCGTGTTCGTCAACAACCGCCGGCTCGCCGAGCGGCTCGCGCTGCGCCTGAACGAGCTCGCCGAGCGCGAGATCGCGCGCGCGCACCACGGCTCGCTGGCGCGCGAGCAGCGCGTGCTCGTCGAGGAGGACCTGAAGGCCGGCCGCATCCCGTGCCTCGTCGCGACGTCGAGCCTCGAGCTCGGCATCGACATGGGCGCCGTCGACCTCGTGATCCAGGTCGAGTCGCCGAAGTCGGTCGCCCGCGGCCTGCAGCGCATCGGCCGCGCCGGCCACGAGCTCGGCGCGGTCTCGAAGGGGCGCATCTTCCCGAAGTTCCGCGCCGACCTGCTCGAGAGCGCGGTCGTCGCGCGCGCGATGCGCGAGGGCGAGATCGAGGAGACGCGCATCCCGCGGAACCCGCTCGACGTGCTCGCCCAGCAGATCGTCGCGATCGCGGCCGACGAGGAGATCGGCGTCGACGAGCTGCACGCGCTCGTCGCGCCGCGCGTATCCGTTCCGCGAGCTCTCGCGCGCGCAGCTCGAGAACGTCCTCGACATGCTCGCCGGCCGCTACCCGTCCGACGAGTTCGCCGAGCTGCGCCCGCGGATCGTCTGGGACCGCACCGGCGGCACGATCCGCGCGCGCGACGGCGCGCGCCGGCTCGCCGTCACGAACGCGGGCACGATCCCCGACCGCGGCCTCTTCGGCGTCTTCCTCGTCGACGGCGGCGGCCGCGTCGGCGAGCTCGACGAGGAGATGGTCTACGAGGCGCGGGCGGGCCAGACGTTCCTGCTCGGCGCGTCGACCTGGCGGATCGAGGAGATCACGCGCGACCGCGTGCTCGTCTCGCCGGCGCCCGGCCTGCCCGGCGCCGTGCCGTTCTGGAAGGGCGAGGGCGTCGGGGCGGCCGTACGAGCTCGGCGCAGAAGATCGGCGCCGCGTCGCGCGAGCTGTCGGCGCTCACCGACGCGAAGGCGCACGACGCGGCTGCGCGACCGAGTACCACCTCGACGAGCGCGCCGCCGCGAACCTGCTCACGTTCCTGCGCGAGCAGCACGACGCGACCGGCGCCGTGCCCGTCCGACCGCACGATCGTGGTCGAGCGCTTCCGCGACGAGATCGGCGACTGGCGCGTCTGCATCCTCACGCCGTTCGGCGGCCGCGTGCACGCGCCGTGGGCGATGGCGATCGCGGCGCGGCTGCGCGAGGCGCTCGGCGTCGAGGCGCAGTCGATCTGGTCGGACGACGGGATCGCGCTGCACTTCCCCGACGCCGACGCGCCGCCGCCGGCCGAGGAGCTGCTGCTCGATCCGGCCGAGATCGAGGATCTCGTCGTCGCCGAGCTCGGGGACACGGCGCTCTTCGGCGCGCGCTTCCGCGAGAACGCGTCGCGCGCGCTGCTGATCCCGCGCCGCCGGCCGGGCGAGCGCACGCCGCTCTGGCAGCAGCGGCTGAAGGCGCAGTCGCTGCTGCAGGTCGCGCGCAAGTACGGCTCGTTCCCGATCGTCCTCGAGACCTACCGCGAGTGCCTGCAGGACGTCTTCGACCTGCCCGCGCTGCGCGAGCCTGCTGCAGGGCCTGCAGACGCGCGAGCTCGACGTCGTCGAGGTCGAGACGCAGAGCGCGTCGCCGTACTCGGCCTCGCTGCTCTTCGACTACGTCGCGACCTACATGTACGAGGACGACACGCCGCCGGCCGAGCGCCGGGCGCAGGCGCTGTCGCTCGACCGCGACCTGCTGCGCGAGCTGCTCGGGCAGGAGGAGCTCCGCGACCTGCTCGACCGCGACGCCGTCGACGAGGTCGAGCGGCAGCTGCACGGCGACCCGCGCACGCCCGACGCGCTCCACGACCAGCTGCGGCTGCGCGGCGACCTCCGTGCCGGCGAGTACGACGCGGCGCTCGCGGCGCCGCTGCTCGACGAGCGGCGCGCGGTCGTCGTGCGGCTCGCCGGCGAGGAGCGGCTGATCGCGGCCGAGGACGCCGGCCGCTACCGCGATGCGCTCGGCGCGATGCCGCCGTCCGGGCTTGCCCGACGCATTCCTCGAGGGCGGGCCCCGACTCGCTGCGGCAGCTCGTCCTGCGCTTCGCCAAGGGCCGCGGGCCGTTCACGACCGCGCGAGGCCAACGAGCGCTTCGGCCGCGACGTCGGCGGCGTGCTCGCTCGAGCTCGAGCGCGAGCGAGCTGCTCGTTCGCGGCGAGCTTCGGCCGGGCGGCACCGAGCGCGAGTGGTGCGATCCCGACGTGCTGCGCCGGCTGCGGCGCGCGTCGCTCGCGGCGCTGCGGCGCGAGGTCGAGCCCGTCGAGCGCGAGGCGCTCGCGCGCTTCCTGCCGGCCTGGCACGGGATCGACCGGCGCGCGTCGCTGCGCGAGGCGCTCGTGCCGCTGCAGGCGCTGGCGCTGCCGGTCGCGCTCGTGGGAGTCGGAGGTGCTGCCGCGGCGCGTCCCGGGCTACCGGCCCGAGCATCTCGACGCGCTGTGCGCGAGCGGCGAGGTCGTCGTGGGTCGGCGCGGGCGCCGACCGCGTCGCGCTGTTCTTCCGCGAGGACGCCGCCGCGCTCGGCCGCGTCGCCGGCTGCGCCGGCGCCCGAGGGCGCCGAGCACGACGCGATCCGCGCGGCGCTCGCGCAGCGCGCTGCACTGGGACGAGCTGCTCGCCGAGACCGGGCTCGACGAGGCCGTGGCGCTGCCCGCGCTCTGGGATCTCGTCTGGGCGGGCGAGGTGACGAACGACGCGTGGACGCCGCTGCGGGCCGCGCGGCGGCACGGCCTGCCCGAGCCAGGAGCGCCGGCCGCGCCGGTTCTCCCGCCGCCGCGTCGAGCGGCGTCGGCGACCGCGGGCCGCTGGTCGCTCACCGAGCGGCTGTTCGCGGCGCGCGCCCGACCGCCGCGCGCTCGCCGAGCTGCTGCTCGAGCGGCACGGCATCGTCACGCGCGACGGCGTGCGCAGCGAGGGCATTCCCGGCGGCTACGGCGCGGTCTACTCGAGCTGCGCGCGCTCGAGACGCTCGGGCTCTGCCGCCGCGGCTACTTCGTCGAGGGCCTCGGCGGCGCGCAGTTCGCGCTCGGCGGCGCGGTCGAGCGGCTGCGCGAGCTGCGCGAGCGCGGCGAGGACGCCGAGCCGCTGGTGCTCGCCGCCGCCGACCCGGCGCAGCCGTACGGCGCGGCGCTGCCGTGGCCGAAGCGCGCCGGCGCACGTGCGGCGCGCGTCGCGGGCGCGTTCGTCGTGCTCGCTCGGCGGCGAGCCGGTGCTCTACGTCGAGCGGGGCGGCCGGTCGCTCGTTCCGCTGCGCGATCCCGAGGAGGCTGGCTCCGGCCGGCGCTCGCGGCGCTGGTCGCGCACGTCCGCGCGGGCGGCGCGAAGCGGCTCGCGGTCGAGCGCTTCGACGGCGAGCCGGTCGCCGAGACCGAGGCCCTGCCGCTGCTCGTCGAGGCGGGCTTTCTCGCCGGCCCCCGCCGCGCCGTCCTTCGCCAGTAGGCGACGGATGCCCGAGGGCGACGCGATTCACCGCGCCGCGCGCCGGCTGCAGCCGCTCGTCGGCCAGCCGATCTCGGCGTCAGTCTCCGAACCCGCGGGCGCAGGCGACGCGCGTCGCGGAGCGAATCGACGGACGCCGGCTCGAGGTCGTCGAGGCCGTCGGCAAGAACCTCGTGCTGCGCTTCGACGGAGGCGTGGCCGTCCGTTCGCACCTGCGCATGTCGGGACGCTGGACGATCCGCCCGAGAGGAAAGGTGGTCGGCAGCGCCGTGGCTGGTCCTCGAGGGCGAGCGAGCTCGCGGCGGTGCTCTGGAACGGGCCGGTGCTCGAGCTGCACCTGCGCGCGCTCGACCGCCTCGGCCCGGACATCCTCGCGACGCCGCCTGCGCTCGCCGAGATGCTCGCCCGGCTCCGCGGCGCCGATCGGACGCGAACCCTCGGCGAGAGCCTGCTCGACCAGTCCCTCGTCGCGGGGATCGGGAACATGTGGCTCGCCGAGACGCTCTGGTCGGCGCATCTCTCGCCGTGGCGCCGCCTCGGCGACGTCCGCGCCGACGAGCTTCGCGCCGCGCTCGAGACCGCTGCCGAGCTGATGCGGGCCTCACTCGAAGGCGGCCGCGGACGGCGCGGCGTCTACCGGCTCGCCGGCAGGCCGTGCCCTCGCTGCCGGGGAACGATCGAGTCGCGCGCGATCGGCGACGACAACCGAACGGTCTACTGGTGCCCCTCCTGTCAGGTCTAGACGGTCTCGGCGGCGAGCTGCTCGACGAGCGTCGCGGCGGGCAGCGCGCGTACGTGCCGTAGCCCCTCTCCGGCCCACAGGTTGAAGCCGTCGGCATCGCCGGCGTCCCTCGCCGCGGCGCGGAGAGGAGCGGTCAGGTGGTGCACGTGCGGGTAGGCAGCGGGCGCGTCGGCGTGCCTGCGCATGAACCCGTTGACGATCCCGCGCGCGCGGCGGCCGGTGAAGGCACGTGTCACCGCCGTGTCGCCGCCCGCGGCGAGCGCGCACCGGTACGCCTCATGTGTCCCGGCCTCGGGGCAGAGCAGGAACCCCGTGCCGAGCTGCGCCGCGCGAGCTCCGGCCTCGAGCACCGCGGCGATGTCCGCACCGTCGACGATCCCGCCCGCTGCGATGAGCGGAAGCCCGACCTCCGCCGCGGCGAGCCGGAGGAGCTCGAGCAGCGGCAGATCGTCGTCGGCGTCGTCGAAGCTCGCGCGATGTCCGCCGGCCTCGGCGCCCTGCAGCACCACTGCATCGGCTCCCGCTGCCTGTGCAGCCGCCGCCTCGTGCAGCGAGCCGACGGTGATCCAGACCGACGCGCCGCCTTCCTGCAGGCGTCGGACGGTCTCGGCGGCTGGGCAGCCGAACGTCGTCGATACGACCTCCACGCCCGCCTCGCGCACGACGTCGAGCTTGGCGTCCCAGTGGTCGTCGTCGAACACGGGCGTGCCCAGGACAACTCCGAGGCGGCGCGCGTCCGGCTCGAGCTCGGACGCGTAGGCAGCGAGCGCCGCGGCGTCGACCGGCCGCGGCCGAAGGCAGAAGAGGTTCACGCCGATCGGGCCCGAGGTGAGCGTCCGCGTCTCGCGGATTTGGCGGTCGAGCAGATCGGCGCTCAGGTAGCCGCCGGCGACGAAGCCGAGCCCGCCGGCATTCGTGACCGCCGCGGCGAGCGCGGGCGTCGACGGGCCTCCGGCGAGCGGTGCGAGCACGATCGGATGGCGGAGCGCCGGAAACCGCACTGCTCGTCGATTGTCGCGGGTCGGGTAGTAGGAGTGAGGCGCTGCGGCGCGTAGTAAGCGCGGTGGCGCTGCGTGCTCCGCACCTGTACGAGTCGCTCCGCGCGTTCTGCCTCGCGGCGTTCGCGGCAGAGCGCGGCGCTCAGATCCCGTTCGCGTTCGAGGAGCACGTTTCCGCGGGCGGTCCCTCGCTGTACGAGTACCGGCCGCTCGTCCGTGGGTTCGTCGACGAGCAGGCGCCGACGCTTCGGCGACTCCCCGACGCCCGCAACGCGATCGACGATCTCCGGCATGAGCCTGCAGCAGCGATCTTCGCGCGCGCGCACGCCGGCTACGCGCAGTCGCCGGACGACGCGCTCTTTCGCTCGATCCTGCTGCCGATGTTGAGCGCGACCGCGGAACGCTGCGGCGGATTCGACTGGAACGACGACGCGTTCGACGTCGCCTACGCCGACTTCGAGCTGTCGCTCTTCGGCTCGGCTCGCTCGTATCTCGCCCTCGCTCCCGTGGTGGGTGTCTCGTCCGGGGCCGACGTCGATCTGGGCGGCGGCATCCTGCTGCGACCGGCGGTCGCCGGGGAGCTCTCGCAGCTCTGGCCCGAGGCGCAGGGCCTGCTGCCCAGCGAGTTCGGGCGCGACGTCGACCGGCTGCTCGTGCTGTCGCTCGGCCGCGAGCTCAAGGCGGACGAGGACGCTCCCGAGGCGGCAGCCGAGCTCGCCGACGCGGTCACGGCGCTGCGGCTCGCCACGGCCGGGGCGATCGCAGCCGGCCCCGTCGTCTTCGAGCGCCTCGACTTTCGCCCGCTCCGGATCACGCCGATCCTCCCGATCGCCGGGACGCAGCCGCGCGGTGAGGCGGTGCGCCTCGACGCGCTCCGCGGACGCCTGGCGGGCGACCTGCGCGAGCGGCTGACGCTCGCCGACACCGACCGCGCCCTCGGCGAGGCCCTCGACCGATGGGAGCTCTCGCTCTTCGCCGAGGAGCCGTTCCGCTCGGCGCAGGTGCGTGAGAGCCTCAACTGCCTGCTCGGGGCGGAGAGCGGAGACTGGGCGTCGGGCATGCGCGCCGCAGTGCTGCTCGCCGACAAGACGCCGGAGCGGACCGAGCTCGTCGACGGGCTCCGCGCCGAGCGGCTCGGCCGGACGGCGCGCGACGCCGTGCGGCGCGCGCTCGTCGAGACGCTGCTCCACGGCAGCCGCGCCGAACTGGTCACCGCGCTCGACGAGACGCTGCTCGGCCTGCGCCCGCGGCCCTCCTCGGCCCTGCGCGTCGCTTAGCTGTCAATCGTCACTGATCTTTCGCAGAGGCGTCACGAAGTCACCGCTACGGTCGGCGGATGGAGCCGGCTGCACGGGTGCTCGACCGACTCGACCGCCTCGAGCGGCTCGAGCGTGCGCGCGCACCGACCGCCGAGCTCCTCGACGAGCTCCGGGCGCTCGTCGACGAGGCCGAGTGCTGGGCCCGCGCCGAGGGCGACGAGCGGGCGCTCGAGGCCGTCTCGGAACTTCGAAGACGAACGGGAGGAATGTCCTAGACCAACCCGAACTGCGAACAACAGATGGGTCTCGCCCGCCTGCTTCCGCGCCCCAACGTTCGTCCCACGAGCGGGCCTGGGGCTGCCTCGGCGACGGTGATCGCGCTCGCGAACCAGAAGGGCGGCGTGGCCAAGACGACGACCACGCTGAACCTCGGCGTCGCGTTCGTCGAGCAGGGCTATCGCGTCCTCGTGGTCGATCTCGACCCACAGGGGAACTTGACGATGTCCCAGGGCCTGAACCCCGACACGATCGAGCGGTCGATGTTCGACGTGCTCGTGCACCGGCTCCCGATGGAGCAGGTGATCGAGCGGTGCGAGGTCGACGTCGCGGTCTCGGCGATCGACCTCGCGGGAGCCGACATGGCGCTCGCGAGCGTGATCGGCCGCGAGCGCGCGCTCGAGAAGGCGCTCGCGCCGATCAAGGATCGCTACGACTACATCCTCATCGACACTCCGCCCTCGCTCGGCCTGCTGACGATCAACGCGTTCGTCGCGGCCGACGGCGTGATCGTGCCCGTCCAGACCGAGTACCTCTCGCTGCGCGGGCTCGTGCAGCTCGAGAACACGCTCGCGATGGTGCGCGAGAACCTCAACCCCGAGGTCCGGATCATCGGGATCGTCCCGACCATGTACGACCGCCGCCTCACGCACTCGCGTGAAGCCGACGAGATCCTGCGCGAGAACTTCGGTGACCTCGTCTATGCGACCCGGATTCGCAAGACCGTCCGCTTCGCGGAGGCGCCGGTCAAGGGCTCCTCGGTGCTCGCCTACGAGCCGAACGGTGAGGCCGCCGCCATGTACCGTGATCTCGCGAAGGAGGTGCTCGATGGCCAGAAATCGCGCCAGTATGCGTGAGGGCCCGCTCGCGGAGCTCTTCCGCGCGACGGAGGCGGCGAAGCGTGGCGGTCACGACGACGCGCACGAGCAGCAGGAGCTGCCGACCGAGCCCGAGCCCGAGGCCTCGGACCCACCCGAGCCCACGCCGCTCCGCGTCGCCGAGCCGGCGCGGCTGCCGCGGCAACCCGAGCCCACCGAGCTTCCCGAGCCGGCCGCCGTGCGCCCGCCGACGCGCTGGCTCGACCCGCTTCCCGAGCCTCCCGCCCGCCTCGAGCGCGCGCGCGACAGCACGTCGTACCTCGCGGTGATCCGCGTCGTCGGCGTCGGCGGCGCCGGCTTGAACGCCGTCGACCGGATGATCGACGCGGGCATCACGCAGGTCGACTTCGTCGCCGTCAACACCGACATCCAGCAGCTGCAGATGTGCGACGCCCCGACGAAGGTCCACATCGGCAGTGAGCTCACCGAGGGCCTCGGCTCCGGCGCCGACCCCGAGATCGGGCGTCACGCCGCCGAGGACGGCTACGACTCGCTCAAGCGCACCCTGCGCGGCTCGGACATGGTCTTCGTCACAGCCGGCGAGGGCGGCGGCACCGGCTCGGGCGCCGCGCCGATCATCGCGCGGATCGCGCGAGAGGTGGGCGCGCTCACGGTCGGGATCGTCACGATGCCCTTCAAGTTCGAGGGCACGCGCCGGCGCAAGCAGGCCGAGGACGGCGTCGCGGCACTGCGCGAGGCGTGCGACACGTTGATCGTGATCCCGAACGACCGCCTGCTCGAGGTGCTCGATCGCTCGACGTCGATGCTCGACGCGTTCCGCATCGCGGACGACGTGCTCCGGCACGGCGTCCAGGGCATCTGCGACCTGATCACGAACCCCGGGCTGATCAACCTCGACTTCGCCGACGTGCGCACCGTGATGAAGGACTCCGGCACCGCGCTGATGGGCATCGGCTACGCGACCGGCGAGGGCCGCGCCAAGGAAGCCGCCGAGCGCGCGCTCCGCAGCCCGCTGATCGAGACCGAGATCACCGGCGCCCGCGGCATCCTGCTCTCGATCGCCGGCGGTGACGACCTCACCCTCTTCGAGGTGAACGAGGCGGCCGAGGCGGTGCGCGAGGCGGCGACCGACGACACGAACATCATCTTCGGCGCGACCATCGACGACCGGCTCACCGGCCAGATGTGGATCACGGTCGTGGCGACCGGCATCGGCGGCGGAAGACCTTCACGGCGCGGCACGTTCGTCACCGCCGCGTCGGGAGCGAGCGGCGAGATCTTCGAGCCGCCCTCGTTCCTGCGCGACGAGCGCTAGCGACTAGGTCAGGTCGAGGACGACCGCGCCGAGGACGGCGACGAGCGCGACCGACGCGCCGGCCGTGGCGAACCTGAGCGTCCAGCGGTAGGCCGGCCGGCCCTGCGCGAGGTAGAGGATCCCGAACGAGCCCACCGCGACCGCGAGGGCCGACTCGAGCGCCTGGATCGCGATCCCGGTGGCGAGCGCGTCCGGCATCCCGATGCCGCGGCCCGCGAGCGCGAGGGCGACCGCGCCGCTCCCGATGCCCGCGGCGCCTGGCGTGATCGGGAACGCCGACGCGACGTCGAGGGCGGGCAGGATCACGAGCGCGGCGAGGACCGGGTGCGGGATCCCGAGCGACGCCGCCACCGCGATCGTCGCGCCGAGCCGCGCCGCGGCCATGCCGAACGTCCAGCCGAGCACCGTCGCGAGCGCGCGCGGCGAACGCTCGAGCATCGCGAAGCCTTCGACGAATTGCGCCAGATGCTTCTCCCGCAGCCGCCCGGAGAAGGCGCCCACGAGCACGAGCAGCGCCACGAACCCGCACAGCACGAGCACCGGCCACCATGGCAGCGCGCCGGTCGCCGCAGCGACCACCACCAGCGACGCAAGAGCGAGACAGCGCGCCGCGCTCAGCGCCGCGTACACGCCGCCTGCCGTCCACAGCCGGCCAGGGGCGTCGATCGCACGCGAGCAGAGCGCTACCTTCACCGCGTCCCCGAGCCGCGCCGGTGCGAAGGTGTTGACCAGCGAGCCGATCCCGAGCCGCGCCGCCGCCTGGCGCGGGCAGATCCGCCCGCCCGCCGCGCCGAAGGCGGCCGACCAGGCGCCGACGGTGCACGCGAACGCCGACGCGAAGCCGAGCGCCGCGAGGCCGAGCCACCGCGGGTCGGCGCCGCGCAGGGCGGTGACGGCCGAGGAGAGATGACCCCGGGACGAGCCCGGGAACAGCGCGACGACGGCGATCGCGAGGATCGCGGCCGCACAGAGAAGAAGCTGGGGGCGGGTCGGCTTCATGCTCGGGCGTTCGCCACCGTTGTACTGCCCACCTCGCATCGGGAAGGTTGCGAAAACGTGAAGATTCAGAGGGGTATGAGAGGCATCGGCCGTCGTCGGGTGCTCGCGAGATGAACGGCGTATGAACGGCGCGGTCGCCGCCGGCCATCCGCTCACGGCCGCGGCGGGGGCGCGGGTGCTGGCGGAGGGCGGGAATGCGGTCGACGCGTGCGTCGCCTCCGCCTTCGCCGGCTGGGTCACCGAGAGCCCGCTCACCGGGCCGGGCGCAGGGGGATTTGCGCTCGTGCGTCCGGCCGGCGGGCGGCCCGCGCGGGTCGCCGACTTCTTCGTCGCGGAGCCCGGGCTCGGGCGCCGGCGAGCGCCGGGCGCCGAGATGGAGGCCGTCGACATCGGCTTCGGCGGCAGCAGCGAGACGACCCAGGTCTTTCGGGTCGGCGGGGCCTCCTGCGCGGTGCCCGGGGCGCCCGCCGGGCTCGAGGCCGTGCACCGAGCCTACGGCAGCCTTCCATGGGCCGAGCTGATCGCCCCGGCGCTCGAGCTCGCCCGCGACGGCGTGGGGCTGAACCGCGCACAGGCGCATCTGCACGCGATTCTCGATCTGATCCTTCGCCACGGCGCGGAGGGGCGCCGTCTGTACTCGCGGGAGGACGGGGCCCGCCTGCAGCCGGGCGATGTGCTGCGCCTGCCCGATCTGGCGGGGACGCTGGAGCAGATCGCCGACGAGGGCGCGTCGTGCGTGTACCGCGGCGACCTCGCACGCGCGATCGTCGCGACGGTCGCCGACGGGGGCGGCGTCGTCGGCCCCGACGACCTCGCCGCCTACCGCGTGATCTGGCGGCGCCCGGTCGCGGCGCGCTTCCACGGCCACGAGGTGATCTCGAACCCGCCGCCGTCGTCGGGCGGGATCTTGATCGCGCTCGGCCTGGCGCTGCTCGAACGGCTCCCCGAGGCGCGGGTGGGGAGCGCAGAGGCGATCGCGAACCTCATCGGCGTGATGCGAGAGCAGACGCGCGTCCGCTCCGGATCCTTCACCGGCGATCTGCGTCGCGGTGGATTGGCCGGGCGGCTGCTCGATCGGCGCGCGCTCGCCGAGGCGGTCGAGCGCATCTCGAGCGGCGCCCCCGGCTCCGGCGAGCCGGCTCCGGTGGGCGGCACGACTCACGTGTCGGTCGTCGACGCGCGCGGCAACGCCGCGTCGCTCACGTCGTCGACCGGTTCGGGATCGGGCGTGATCGTGCCGGGGGCCGCGATCCACCTGAACAACATGCTCGGCGAGTACGACCTCGTCTCGGACGGCATCCCGCGCCCGGGGCGACGGCTGACGAGCATGATGGCGCCGACGATCGTCCTCGGGCCACAGGGTCCCCGGCTCGTCGTGGGCAGCGCCGGCTCGATTCGGTTGCGCGGCGCGATCATGCAGGTGATCGCCAACGTGATCGCGCACGGCCTGGGCGTGGCAGAGGCGATCGACCGCCCGCGCGTGCATCTCGAGGAGCCGCACGTCCACTGCGAGGGTGGGTTCGACCCCGCGGAGCTCGACCGGCTCGAGCGGCTCGGGTACGACGTCGTCCGGTGGCGGCGCCGCAACCTGTACTTCGGCGGGACGAACGCGGTCGAGGTGCTGCCCGACGGCACCGAGGCGGCGGCCGGCGACGCGCGCCGCGGCGGCGGCGGCTACGTGGTGGAGTAGGCGTCAAGCCTGCTCGGGCGGGGGGACGCGGCCGTTGCGTCCCGCGTGCTCGCGGAGCTCGCGCTCGCGACGCAGCGCTTCGAGCGAGAGCTCGAGCAGCTCGACGAGGCGCGACATCCGCTCCCGCGGTGACGTCGAGGCGAGGAGGTCCTGCTTCGGCCCGACCCCGAAGTCCACGCGGGCGGCGAGCTCGAAGTCCAGCAGCTCGGAGTCGTCGGAGGGCACGTCGACGTCGCTCTCGGCCACGGTCGCGAGCTCGCGGAACAGCTCGAGGGCGCGCGCAGCCTCCGTCTCGTCGGCGTCCTCCGGGTCGTCGACCACCGGCTCGACGCGCGCGGTCGTGAACGAGCGGCCGCCGGTGAGCTCGAGCAGCCGGAAGCGGTCGCGCCCCTCGATCACGACGTTCATGCGACCGTCGTCGAGCAGCTCGAGCACCTGCACGACTGCTGCGCGCGTCCCGATCTCGTGCACGGCGCCGTCCCCGGTCGCGAGCACGAGACCGAACTCGGCACCCGATTCGAGGCACTCGTCGATCAGCTCGCGATAGCGCGGCTCGAACACGTGCAACGGGATGCGCTCCGTCGGCACGAGCACGAGCGGGAGCGGGAAGAGGCCCAGCTCGGCCATCAAGAGAACAGCCTACCGGGGCCCCCGCTGGCTCCCGGGCTTGGAGTCTCGAGGGAGCGGGTAGGGTCATCGGAGCATGAGCAGCGGGCCCACCGACGTCGACGTCTCGTTCTTCCGCAGCACCGATTTTTTCCGCAGCACAGTCGAGCAGCTCCGTCCGTACCAGCCGGGCACGCCGATCGAGGAGGTGCAGCGCGAGCTCGGCATCGAACGTGTCGTGAAGCTCGCGTCCAACGAGGGCCCGTTCGGGCCCTTTCCCGTCGCCCAGGAGGCAATGACGCGCGTAGTCGCCGAGCTCAACCGCTACCCGGACGGCGGCTCGTATCGTCTGCACGAGGCGCTCGCCGCGCGGCACGGCGTCGAGGCCGCCGCGATCTGCGTCGGGGCAGGCGCCGACGGCTGCATCGACCTGTTGAGCCAGGCGACGATCGACCCCGGCGACGAGGTGGTCTGCGGGTGGCCGTCGTTCCCGAGCTACGTCATCTACGCGCGCAAGCTGGGCGGCGAGGTGCGCATGGTGCCGCTCGCCGAACAGCGGTACGACCTCGACGGATTGCTGGCCGCGATCACGGCGAGAACGAAGCTCGTCTACATCTGCCATCCGAACAACCCGACCGGCACGATGAACACGACGGACGAGCTCGACGGGTACTTCGCCCGGGTCCCGGAGCACGTGCTCACGGTCGTCGACCAGGCGTACTTCGAGTACATCGACCTGCCGGACTATCCGGACGCGGTCGAGCGGTACCTCAAGCGCGGAGCGCGCGTCGCCGTCCTCCGGACGTTCTCGAAGATCTACGGGCTGGCCGGGCTGCGCGTGGGGTACGCCGTCTCCTCGACCGACGTCTGCAGTGCGATGGCGAAGGTGCGTCGGCCGTTCGACATCGTCGCGCCGGCCCAGGCGGCGGCGATCGTCAGCATCGACGCGGCCGACGAGCTCGCCCGGCGGCGGGCCGCCAACGCGGCGGGGCTCGTCCGCCTCGAGGAGGTGCTCCGCGGGCACGGCCTCGATCCGATCCCGTCCGTCGGCAACTTCCTCTATGCCGAGACCGGCGGCGACGGCGCCGACATGTACGAGCGCCTGCTGCGCGAGGGGATCGTCGTGCGTCCGCTCCAGGGGTTCGGCGCACCGACCGCGATCCGCGTCACCGTCGGCACGCCCGAAGAGCTGGACCTCCTGGATCACGCCCTCGCCCGCGTGCTCGCGCGCGCGTGACCACCGCCGCTCACGCGGCCCCGGTGCGTCACCGCCGCCTCGCGGTTCTCCAGGGCGTCGAGTTCCGCCGGCTGTTCGCGGCGAATCTCGCCTCGGGGATCGGCAACTGGCTCGCGCTGCTCGCCCTGCAGGTCGACGTCTACGACCGGACTCACTCGGGCTGGTGGGTCGGCGCGCTGCTGACGGCGAACATCGTGCCGGGCATCGCCGTCGGCCTGTTGCTCGGGCCGCTCGTCGACCGGCTGTCGCGGAAGCTGCTGATGATCGTCTCCGACGTCGGTCGCCTGGCCGTCTTCGCGGCGCTGCCGTTCGTCGACAGCACCGTCGGCATCGTCGGCATGGCGCTGGTCGCCGGCATCGGCACCGCGCTCTTCCGCCCGGCGGTGCTCGCCGGTGTGCCGAACCTCGTCAGCGACGAGGATCTGCCGACCGCGAACGCGCTGCTGCAGTTCGTCGAGTGGGGATCGACCGTCGTCGGCTCGCTCATCGGCGGTGCGATCGTCGCCGCCTCGGGGCCGGATCTCGCGTACTGGACGAACGCGGTGACGTTCGCCGTCTCGGCGGTGTTCGTCTCGCTGATCCCCGCACGCCTCATGCAGAGCGAGCGGTCGATCGGGCGTGGGCACTGGGCGGATGTCCGCGAGGGCTTCCGGGCCGTCCTCGAGTCGCGGGCGCTCTTGACCGTCCTCGTCGCGTGGACGATCGCGCAGATCGGGATCGGCGGTATCAACCTCTCCGAGATCTTCCTCGCCAGGAACGACTACGAGACCGGCAACTTCGGCTTCGGCCTGATGATCGGCGCGGCGGGCGTCGGCCTCATCGTCGGCGGCTTGTGGGCGCGCTCGGCCGCGCAGCTCGTCGGGATGCGCAGCGCCTATCCGCGTGCCCTGCTCGTGTTCGCGGCCGGGACGCTCGGCGCCGCGCTGGCGCCCAACGTCTGGGTAGGCTGCTGCGCGCTGTTCGTCTACGGCCTCGGGAACGGCGTGGCGGTCGTCCTGAACATCACCCTCGTCCAGCGCGGCGCGCCCGACCGTGTGCGCGGCCGCGCGCTCACCGCGATCATCGCGATCAACTCGGCGATGCTGCTCGCGGTCTTCTTCCTCGTCGGGCCCCTGACCGACGCCGCCGGCGCACGCGTCGTCTACGCGATCTCTGCCGGCGCCCTCGTCCTCGCCGCGGCGGCAGCCGCGTGGCTGCTGCCGCGCGAGGGCGTCGTGTGACCGGCCGGCGCGACTGGACGCGAGAGCAGCTCGGGGAGGCGATCCGCGCCGGCGATCGCCGCGCGCTCGCCCGCGCGATCACCCTGGTCGAGAACGGCGATCCGCTGGCGTACGACGTCGTCGCCGACCTCTACCCGCAGACCGGGGGCGCGTACGCGGTCGGCCTCACCGGGCCGCCCGGCGTCGGCAAGTCGAGCCTCGCGTCGGCGCTCGTGCGCCTCGTCCGTGCAGAGGGGCGCACCGTCGGCGTGATCTCGGTCGACCCGTCGAGCCCGTTCACGCAGGGCGCGCTTCTCGGCGACCGGATCCGGCTCACCGACCACTTCCTCGACCCGGAGGTGTTCATCCGCTCGATGGGGACGCGCGGCCACCTCGGAGGCCTCGCGGAGGCGACCCTCCAGGCGTTGATGCTGCTCGACGCCGCGGGCAAGGAGCTCGTCTTCCTCGAGACGGTCGGCACCGGTCAGAGCGAGGTGGGCGTGCTCTCGATCGCCGACACCGTCGTGCTCGTGCTGATGCCCGGCTCCGGCGACTCGATCCAGGCGCTGAAGGCCGGGATCATGGAGATCCCCGACGTGATCGCGATCAACAAGCGCGACCACCCGCTCGCGAAGACGATGCTCGGCGAGGTCCGGCAGGTGCTCTCGCTCGGCCCGAAGGGAGGCTGGCGTCCGCCCGTCGTCCTCACGGAGGCTGTTCGCGGAGAGGGGATCGACGACCTCTGGGAGAAGGTCGCCGGCCACCGGGCGTGGCTCGCGGAGGAAGGCCGGCTCGAGGAGCGTCGCCGCCGGAACCTCGCACGCGAGGTCTTCCAGGTCGCGTCCGTCCGGGCGCGCCGGCATCTCGAGGACGCGGTCCGCGACGATCCGGAGCTTCGCCGGCTCCTCGACGAGGTCCAGGCGCGCCGGCTCGACCCGCTGACGGCCGTTCGTGAGATCCTCGAGCAGGTGTTCCGGATTGGCTGAGCTCGAGACGCGAACGCTCACCGCGCCGACCCTGGCCGACATCGAGGCCGCACGCGCCCGCGTTGCCGGGCAGATCCGCGAGACGCCGGTGTACGGCTCCGGCGTGCTCAGCGTCCGAACGGGGCGCGACGTGTGGCTCAAAGCAGAGAACCTGCAGCGCACCGGGTCGTTCAAGATCCGGGGCGCGACCAACAAGCTGGCCACGCTCGACGACGCGCAGCGCGCGGCCGGCGTGGTGGCGGCCAGCGCGGGCAACCACGGCCAGGCGGTCGCGAGGGCGGCACGCGAGCTCGGGATTCGCGCCACGGTCTTCATGCCGCAGGACGCACCGATGGCGAAGGTCGACGCGACTCGCTCGTACGGCGCCCACACGGTCCTCGCCGGCGCCGTCTTCGACGAGGCGCTCGCCGAGGCGCTCGAGCATGCCCGCGAGACAGCGGCGACCTTCGTGCACGCCTTCGAGGACCCGATCGTCATCGCCGGGCAGGGCACGATCGGGATCGAGCTCTCAGAGCAGCTCCCCGACGCGCAGACGTTCGTGCTGCCGATCGGCGGCGGCGGTCTCGCCTCCGGGATCGCGATCGCGCTGCGCGCGCTGCATCCCGGAGTGCGGCTGGTCGGCGTTCAGGCGGGGAGGCTCGGCCCGACGATCGCAGACGGCATCCACGTCAAGGCGCCCGGCAAGCTGACGATGTCGATCCTCGACGACCTGCTCGACGACCGGGTCGACGTCACCGACGGCGAGATCGCCGATGCGATCACGCTGCTGCTCGAGCGCCTGAAGCTGGTGGTCGAGGGAGCCGGCGCCGCGTCGGTCGCGGCGCTGATCGCCGGGAAGGTGGGCGGCGAGGGCGGCGTCTGCGCGCTCCTGTCCGGCGGCAACATCGACCCGACGCTGCTGATCTCGGTGATGCGGCACGGGCTCGCCGCTGCAGGCCGGTACCTCGTCGTGCGCACGCGCATCGTCGACCGGCCGGGCGCCCTGGTCGAGCTGCTCCAGCTCGTCGCGAGCGCGCGCGGCAACGTCGTCTCGGTCGAGCACCATCGTGAGGGGCTTGCCGGCGTCGCCGAGACGGAGGTCGAGCTGACGGTCGTCACGCGCGACGACCAGCACTGCGGTGAGCTCTGCGCGGCGCTCGAAGCACGCGGGTACGAGCTCGACCGCTTGCGCTGAGCGCGCACCGGGTTACCCTCGATTCGTGACGGTCTGCTCCGCTTGCGGCCGCGAGAGCGGCGCCGACGCCCGCTTCTGCGCCGGCTGCGGCGCCGAGCTCGCGCCCCAGACGGCGGCGCGCGAGGAGCGGAAGATCGTCAGCGTCGTCTTCGTCGACCTCGTCGGGCACACGGCCCATTCCGATTCGTCCGACCCGGAGGACGTCCGTGCCCGGCTGCAGCCGTACTACGTGCGCGTGCGGGACGAGCTCGAGCGGTACGGCGGCACCGTGGAGAAGTTCATCGGCGACGCGGTGGTGGCCGTGTTCGGCGCACCGACGTCGCACGAGGACGACCCTGAGCGTGCGGTGCGTGCCGCGCTCGCCGTGTGCGAAGCGCTTGTGGAGGACGGGCTCGACGGACGGGTCGCGGTGAACACGGGCGAGGCGCTGGTCGCGCTCGACGCACGGACGGGCGAAGGCGAGGCGCTCGTCGCGGGTGACGTCGTGAACACCGCCTCGCGCATGCAGTCGGCGGCGCCGGTGAACGGCGTCCTCGTCGGCGAGGGCACGCACCGGGCAACCGACCGGATCATCGAGTACGCCGACGCCCCGTCGATCGCTGCGAAGGGGAAGTCCGAGCCGGTGCGTGTCTGGCGGGCGATACGCCCGCGCGCCCGGCTCGGCGTGGACGTCGACCAGCACGGCAGCGCGGCCCTCGCGGGGCGCGACGTCGAGCTGCGGCTGCTCCGCGACGCCTTCGAGCGGGCGGGACGTGAGCGCGCGACGCAGCTGGTGACGGTCGTCGGCGTGCCCGGGATCGGCAAGAGCAGGCTCGTCTGGGAGCTCCTCCGCCACATCCACGCGCTGCCCTACCTCGTCTACTGGCGGCAGGGCCGTGCGCTCGCCTACGGCGGCGGCGCGTTCGGCGCGGTCGGCGAGGCGGTCCGCGCGCACATCGGCGTGCTCGAGTCGGACGGGCCGCCGGAGATCGAAGCCAAGGTGGCGGCGGCCCTCGAGGCACTGTTCTCCGACGAGCGCGACCGCAGCTGGCTCGCCGGCCGGGTGCGTCCGCTGGTGGGCCTCGGAGGCGAGGCGGCCGGCGGGCGCGAGGAGTCGTTCGCGGCGTGGCAGCGGCTGATCGAGACGATCGCCGACCGCGTTCCGCTTGTCCTGGTGCTCGAGGACCTGCACTGGGCCGACGACGGCACGCTCGACTTCGTCGAGCATCTCGTCGACTGGACGAGCGACGTCCCGCTGCTCGTGCTCTGCACGTCGCGCCCCGAGCTGCTCGAGCGCCGCCCCTCGTGGGGCGGAGGCCGGCTCAACTCGCTGACGGTCGCGCTCTCGCCGCTCTCGGACGAGGCGACGGCGGAGTTGCTCGGCGAGCTGCTCGGACGCCCCGCGCTCGACGCCGACGTGCAGGCTCGCCTGCTGCAGCAGGCCGGCGGGAACCCGCTCTACGCCGAGGAGTACGCGCGGATGCTCGGAGCCGCTGCGAGCGCCGAGTTGCCCGACTCGGTGCAGGGCATCATCGCCGCCCGCCTCGACCTGCTCGACCCGCCCGAGAAGCAGCTGCTCCAAAACGCGGCGGTGCTGGGAAAGGTGTTCTGGCGCGGCGGGGTCGGGGCACTCGGCACCGATGCGTCGGACGAGCTCGTGCAGCGGCTCATCCGCAAGGAGTTCCTGCGCAGAGAACGAGGCTCGTCGATCGCCGGCGAGCAGGAGCTGGCGTTCCGGCACGCGCTCGTGCGCGACGTCGCCTACGCCCAGCTGCCGCGCGCCGCGCGCGCCGAGAAGCACCGCCTGGCGGCGGAGTGGATCGCGGCGACGAGCACGTCGCGGCCCGATCTCGTCGCGCACCACTACCTCCAAGCGCTCGAGCTCGCGGGGGCCGCGGGAGGCGACACCGCCACGCTCGCACCGCCTGCACGTGCGGCGTTACGCGCCGCCGGCGATCGCGCAACGTCGCTCGGTGCCTACCACGACGCGACCGAGCTCTACCGTCGCGCGCTCGATCTCGATCCCGATGACGACGAGCGGCGTGGCCTGCTCGGTGCCGTGGTCGAGACGGCATCCGCGTCGCTCGACCCCGACGCCAAGCGCTGGGCCGAGGCTGCGGTCGCCGCCTGCGAGGCGGCCGGCGACCTGGCCGGGGCCGCCGATGCCGAGACCGCGCTCTCGACGATGGCGTGGTACGCCGGCGACGCGGACGAGGATGTCCGGCACGGCGAGCGCGCGGTCGAGCTTGCGGAGCGGGGCGGGTCCGGCAGCAGTCTCGCGCGCGCGCTCGCAGCGCGAGCACGGCATCTCATGCTTGCCGATCACCACGAGGAGGCGATCGAGCTGGGCGGGCGCGCGATCGAGCTCGCGGGAGCCGCGGGGCTGGAGGACATCGCCGTCGACGCCCTCGTGACTGTTGGCACGGCGCGCGGCAACCTGGGAGACGACGAGGCGTTCGAGATTCTCGGAGACGCACTGGAGCGTGCGCGCGCGGCCAACGCTCCGGTCCCGATGTTCCGTGCGCTCAACAACACCGGGTACCTGGTGAGGAGGCGTTACGGACTGGCGGCGGCGGCGCCGATCAGCGACGAGATGGAAAGCGAGGTGCTGCGACGCTACGGGATGCTCTCCACGCTCCGCTGGTTCGACTCCGCGATCTCCTGGAACGCGTACCAGGGAGGGGACTGGGACGAGTCGCTGCGGCGGGCCGAGTCGTTCTGGCGCCGGTCGAACCAGCCGCACCGGCTCGACGTCGAGGTGCTGATCTCGACCGCGTCGATCGCGGCCGGCCGCGGCGACGACCGTACGGCGTGGGCCGACCTGGAGCGTGCGGTCACGCGCGTGCGCGCCACCGCCAATCCGCAGGCACTCGCGCAGACGCTCGTCCATGCGACACGCCTCGCGTCGCTCACCGGGCGGCACGACGACGAGCAGCGCTTCTTCGAGGAGCTGGAGGGCCTTGGATGGGCCGCCCTGTCGTTCGCGGCCGAGGCCACCACCGAGATCGCATGGCTCGCCGTCGACTTCGGGCGCCGGTTCGAGCTCGCGCCGTCGCGCTCGGTTTGGCGCGAGGCCTACGACGCGATCGTCGACGGACGTCTCGGCGAGGCTACTGGGGTTCTCGACGCTATCGGGGTCGCGACCGAGGCCGCCTACGTACGGCTTCGCCGTGCCCGTATCGAGCCGGGGCCATGGCTCGACGAGGCCGAGGCGTTCTACACCGACGTTCGCGCCACGCGCTTCCTGCGCGAGGTGGCGGAGCTTCGCGCGGCCGCTACCCGCCGCAGCGCCTGAACGACACCACGTCGCCGCCGTACGTCGCGACGCCGCCCTCGGCGACCGCACGAACGTCGAAGCCGTCGCGCCGCAAGAGCGACGCGGCGATCGTCGCGCGCGCACCGGACTCGCACACCGTCACGACCGGCTTCGACCGCTGCAGCGAGCCGGGGCCGAGCTTGCGCAGCAGGCGGAACGGAATGTTCGTCGAGCCGGCGATGTACCCGTCGTCTCGCTCGTACGATTCGCGCACGTCGACGACCTGCACGTCCGTCTCGTCGATCAGGCGCTTCAGCTCCGCGACGTCGACGGCGGCGAGGGTCTCGGGTGCCGGCGGTCGAGTCACGTAGCCGGCGAGCCCGAGCACGCCGACCGCCCACAGCTTGCGGGCGGCTGCGAGGGCCTCGTCGCGCGACGACGCGTGCAGGCAGACCGGCTCGCCGGGCACGAGCACGAAGCCCGCGCGCGTGCCGAACGATGCCCCGCTCTCGGGGACGTGGATCGCGCCCGGCACGTGCCCGGCCGAGTAGGCGGCGAACGGCCGCACGTCGAGCACGGTCGTTCCGTCGGTGTCGTCCAGCTCGGCGGGGTCGGTCGGCCGAGCGAGCCACGGGCCGCGGTTGATCGCGACGACGCGCTCCGTCGTCGGCGGCCGCGGCGTAGCGAGCGACGCCGACTCGAGCACGAACTCCTGGATGTCGCGGAACTTGAGCGCCGCGTTCGACCAGCGCTCGTGCCCGATCGTCGACGACCGGTCGGCGCTCATGTTCGCGCCGCACAGCGAGCCGGCCACGTGCCCGGGGTAGACGGCGACGTCGTCCCCGAGCGCGGCCAGCCGCTCGAGCGAGCGATAGAGGTCCTGCGCACCCTCGCGGGCCGCGATCGCGAGGTCTGGACGCGCCGCGTCGCCGATGAACAGCGAGTCGCCGGTGAGGACGAGGCGCTCGTCGACGAGGAAGGCGCAGTGCTCGGGGCGGTGCCCGGGCGTGTGGAGCACGCGGACCCGGGACTCGCCGAGCTCGAGCTCGGCGCCGTCGGTGAGCGGCTCGAACGGGTACTCGGGCTCGGCCATCGAGTGGATCGCCACCGGCAGCCCGTGCTCGAGCGCGAGTCGGCCGTGCCCCGAGACGTGGTCGGCGTGCGTGTGCGTCTCGAGCACGCGCTCGATCCGGACGCCGGCGTCCGCTGCCGCCTCGACGTACTGCTCGATCGCGAGCGCCGGGTCGACCACGACGGCACGCCCCGCCGCCGAGTCACCGACGAGGTAGGACGCGCAGCCGAGGTCCTCGTCCACGAACTGGCGGAAGAGAAGCACGCCGGTCGAGCGTAACAACCCTCGAAGCTAGAGTGGCGGGGCCCTCAGCCAGAGCGCGAACGCGGCGATCCCGCCTCCGAGGGCGAGCGCGGCCGCGACGCAGGCCACCACCAGCGCGGCCTTCGCGAGCGACCGGGCGCTGTCGTGCACGACGGGAGCCGCCACCTCGAGGGGGACGTGGTAGGTGGTCGACTTCCCGGTGTGGTCGCCGATCACGACGTTGAAGAGGACGGTCTCCGCCTGCGGCGGCGCCGTGCCGCGGACGCCGAACCGCGCGAACTGGTTCTCGGGGATCGAGCCGCCCCACCAGGTCACCGCCTGGCCGGTGCGGGACTGCTTCCAGCCCGTCTTCGCCTCGGCGTCCTCGAGCGAGAAGTCCTGCGGGATGCCGATCGTGACGTGGTCGATCCCCACCTTGTCGATCGCGTTCGGGACCGAGACGACGAGATCGACCGCCGTGCCCGGTGAGACGGAGGGCGGGTCGATCGACAGGCGTGCGGTCTCGGCGGCGAGCCCCGCGCTCGGTGCGCCGAGAGCGGCGGCCGCCGCGCCGAGCGCGAGCGTCCTAGAGGCCCAGATGCTTCGCGATGACCATCCGCTGGACCTCATTCGTCCCTTCTCCGATCTCGAGGATCTTCTGGTCGCGGTACAGACGCGAGATCGCGTACTCGTCCATGAAGCCGTAGCCGCCGTGGATCTGGAGCGCCCAGTTCGCGGCGCGGTGGGAGAGCTCGCCCGAGTAGAGCTTCGCCATCGCGGCGGTCCGTGCGAACGGCCGCCCCTGGTCCTTCTCCCAGGCGGCGCGGTAGACGAGCAGGCGTGCGGCCTCGATCTCGGTCGCCATGTCGACCAGCTTCTCCTGCACCGACTGGAACTGGTTGATCGGCCGGCCGAACTGCTCCCGCTCGGCGGCGTACGCGAAGGCGAGGTCGTAGCAGCCCTGGGCGAGGCCGACGCCCATCGCCGCAACCGAGATCCGTCCGCCGTCGAGGATCTCGAGGAACTGGTGGAAGCCCCTGCCGCGTGGACCGAGCAGGTTGTCCTCGGGCACGCGGACGCCGGCGAATGCGAGCTCGCGTGTGTCCGAGGCCCGCCAGCCGAGCTTCTGCATCGGGGCCGAGATCGTGTAGCCGGGCGCCCCGTTCGGGACGATCACGTTGGAGATCTCGCCGTCGGCGGTCAGCGCCGTGATCGTGACGCAGACGCTGATGTCGGTGCCGGCGTTCGTGATGAACATCTTCGCGCCGTCGATCACCCACTCGCCGTTCTCGAGCTTTGCGGTCGTGCGCGTCGCACCCGCGTCCGAGCCGGCGTTCGGCTCCGTCAGCCCGAACGCCGCGAGCCTTCGCCCCGAAGCGAGATCGGGGAGCCACGTGCGCCTCTGCTCCTCGTTGCCGAACAGGTAGATCGGGAGGGTCCCGAGCGAATGGTGTGCGGCGACCGTGATCGCGACCGACGAGTCGATGCGCGTGAGCTCCTCGACGCAGATCGCGTACGAGAGCGTGTCGGCTCCCGCGCCTCCGTACTCCTCGGGGATGGTCATGCCCATCAGTCCGAGCTCTCCGAGCTCGGCGACGAGCTCGTACGGGAAGCGCTTCTCGCGGTCGAGCTCCTCCGCGACCGGCGCGACGCGGTCGAGCGCGAACTGCCGGACGGTGTCCCGGATCAGCTCGTGCTCCGAACCGAGATCGAAGTTCATCTCGAGGTCGACGCGTCGCAAACGCGTCCCCGTCTCGGCTCGCCCGGCATCGGGGCGACGATGGTACCGAGGAAGCAGGCCGTTCGCGTCGAAACGATCCTCTGCGATGGGCAGCGGAGGTCACGAGACCGGCCGCGCCGACCCGGTCGCCAGGCTCGGCGACGAGATCGGTCGGATCGTCTCCGAGCGTCAGGCGCTACGGGCGGCCGGAGCGGGTGGTGGGGCGCTCGAGTCGAATCGCCGCCGCCTCGTCCGCGCGCAGGCCGAGCTCTCGCGGTTGCTGATCGACCGTCACCTGCCGCATCGCGCTGCGGCACGACGAGTTGCCCGCTAGCGTCCAGGCGACAACTCGAGCCAAGGAGCATTCGTGGCAGCCAAGGACTTCTTCGAAAGCCTGCCGTCGCGCGCAGACGCCGACAAGCTTGCGGGCATGACCAACTCGTATCTGTTCGACATCGAAGGCGAGGGCCAGTGGGCGGTCGACGTTCGTGACGGCGCGATCATGGTGACCGACGGCGCGGGCGCGGGCGACGCCGACGCGACCATCTCGGCCTCGAGCGACACGTTCGAGCAGATCGTCGCCGGCAATCAGAACGCGACCACGGCGTACATGACGGGCAAGCTGAAGATCAAGGGCGACATGGGCGCAGCGCTGAAGCTGCAAAAGCTCTTCGGGTAGCCCCTTACTCGCTTCTGAGCTCGACGAGCGTCTGGCCGGCGGTCACCCGGTCGCCTTCGCTCACGTGGACGGCGTCGACGACGGCGTCGTAGGGCGAGGCCAGCGGCGTCTCCATCTTCATCGCCTCGAGCACGACGACCGGCTCGCCGGCGGCGACGGTCGCTCCGGCTTGGACGTTCACGCGGATCACGGTTCCCGGCATCGGCGCCGCGAGCGTCGTCGGCCCTCCGTGGGCGTGCGACCGCTCGTGCGCCGCGGCCTCGAGGTCGGGCGGCGGCGCGAGCAGGGGACCGGCGAGGTTGAGGCGGAACGCTCCGCGCCAGACGGCTGGCGGCAGCGCAGCCGGCAGCGGCGAGAGCGGCGGGTGCTCGACGAGAAACGCCGTGGTCGTGTCGCCCGCACGCAGCGCGGGATGCGCGACGAGCCAGCGAAGGAAGGGCAGGTTCGTCGTGACGCCCGAGACCTCCACCTCCGCGAGCGCGGCGGCCAGCCGGTCGAGCGCCTCCTGCCGCGAGGCGCCGCCCGCGATCAGCTTGGCGATCATCGGGTCATACGTCGTCGGCACGTCGTCGCCCGCCTCGACGCCTGCGTCGACCCGCACCGAAGCGGGAAACGTCAGCCGGTCGATGCGGCCGGCCTGCGGCAGGAACGTCCGCGGGTCCTCCGCGTAGAGCCGCACCTCGACGGCGTGCCTGTGCAGCTCGGCGCGCACGTCGAGGCGCTCGCCGTCCGCGATCCGCAGCTGCCAGTCGACGAGGTCGATGTTCGTGACGATCTCGGTGACAGGGTGCTCGACCTGAATCCGGGCGTTCAGCTCGAGGAAGTAGAAGTCGCGACCCTCGAGCACGAACTCCGCGGTGCCCGCGCCGACGTAGCCGATCGCGCGCGCGAAGCGCTCGGCAGCGTCGCCGAGGAGCGCGCGCAGCTCTGAGTCGATTGCGGTCGACGGCGCTTCCTCGAGCACCTTCTGGTGCCGCCGCTGGACCGAGCATTCCCGCTCGCCCAGCGAAACGACGCTGCCGTGCCGGTCGGCAAGCAATTGGATCTCGATGTGACGAGGACGCTCGAGATAGCGCTCGAGGTAGACGCGGTCGTCGCCGAAGGCCGACCGAGCCTCGCGGCGCGCCGCGGCGACCGCCTCGTCGAGCTCGGCCGCCGTGCGCACGACCCGCATCCCGCGGCCGCCGCCCCCGGCCGCGGCCTTGACGATCAGAGGCGGACGGTCCGCGTCGGGCACGGTCGGCACGCCGGCCTCTTGCGCGATGCGCTTGGCGGCGACCTTGTCGCCGCCGGCGCGGAGGGCGTCCGTCGGCGGCCCGATCCAGCACAGACCCGCACCGTCGACCGCGGCGGCGAAGTCCGCGTTCTCGGCGAGGAAGCCATAGCCGGGATGGACGGCGTCCGCGCCCGCGTCGGCGGCCGCGCGCAGATGCTCGGCGGGGTCGAGATACGAGGCGATCTCGACCACACGGTCGGCCGAGCGCGCGTGCAGCGAGCCGCGGTCGTCGGGTGCGACGACGGCGACCGTCGCGAGGCCGCGGGCGTGCGCGGCGCGAAAGACGCGAAGCGCGATCTCTCCGCGGTTGGCGACGAGGACGGATTCCACGCGGCAGAAGCTACCGGCCTGATTTCACATCAGGCCGCCAATGTCCGGCGGAGGACGGCCAGCGTCGCGAGGCAGACGGCCGCGAGCGCGAGGTACGGGACTGCGTCGGCGCTCGCGTGCGCGACCGCGCCGCCGCCGGCGGCGCCGAGCGTCTGCCCGGGCGCCCAGGCGAGGTTGATCAGCGCGAACGTGTAGCCGTAGCCGAGCCCACGCTCCTCCGACCGGTTCGCGAGCAGCGTCATCGCGGGCGTGAAGAGCATCCCGAACGAGATGCTGGAGAGGACGACGAGCACCGCGAGGACGAGCTTGCGGTCGGGCCAGGGGAGGAGGCACGCCACGACCGCGGATGCGCCGAGCCCGGCGAGCAGCGGGCGCACCGGCCCGACACGGTCGGAGAGGCGGCCGAGCACGACGTTCTGCACGGCCTCGAAGGCCGCCGAGCAGAGGAACGTCGCGCCGATCGCAACGGCCCCGAAACCGAGTGCCGCGAGGCGCAGCGGGGCGAGCACGGAGAGCGTTCCGAAGAGCAGGGAGGGGAGGACGACGAGCCAGCAGCCGGCGAGCATCCGGCGGTCGGAGAGCGCGCCGAAGAGCGCGCCCGGCCCCTGGATCTCGTCCGGTAGCCGGCCGGGCGTCATGGCTGCCCAGCCGACCAGACCGAGCGAGAGCACGCCGACCGTGGTGAAGGTCACGCCGATCCCCGCGACCGAAGCGACGCCGCCGAGCACGGGCCCGAACAGCGCGCCGGCCACTGCCGTCGCGAACGCGGTGCCGATCAGGCTCCCGCGCCTCCCGGGCGGTGACGCGGACACGAGCCACGCCATCGCACCGGTCCACGAGAACGCGCTCGCGACACCCTGGGCGAAGCGTGCCGCGTCGAGCTGCCACGGCTCGCTCGCGACCCCGAACAGCACCGTGCACGCGGCGACGACGGTCAGGCCGATGATCACCGTGAGCTTCGGTCCTGCACGCGCGGTGACGATGCCGCTCGGAATCGCGCCCGCGAGCGCGCCGGCCGGATACGCGGCCGCGAGCAAGCCGGCGCCGTTCTTCCCAAGCCCGAGCTCGCCTGCGTAGTGGGGCAGAAGCGGCGTCAGGGCCGCGAAGAAGAGCGTGTCGAAGAAGACGATCGCGCTCGACAGTAGGAGTAGCCGCCGCACGGTTTCGAGTCTACGATCGGAAAGTGAGGTCGCCGCCCCGCACTGCTCTCGCGCGCGCCGCGAGAGTGATGACGCTTGCCGCGCTCGCGTTGCTGTCGGTTCCGCTTGCCGCGAGCGCGGGGACCGTGTTCCTGCTCGACGGGCGCGGCTGGGGCCACGGTGTCGGCCTGAGCCAGTGGGGCGCCGAGGGCTACGCGCGTCACGGGTTCACGTACGAGCGCATCCTCGCGCACTACTACCCGCAGACCGAGCTCGCGACGACGCAGCCGCGGCCTGTGCGCGTGCTGCTCGAGCGCGGCAAGACGTCGGTCCGCATCGGATCCTCGGCGCCGTTCGCGGTCGTCGATGCGGCAGGCAGGACGCTGCATCTGCCGGCACGCGCCGTCGTTCTCGATCGCCGCTTCATGCTCCGTCACGATCATCTGCGGCCGCCGCTTCGCTTCGAGCCGGGCGTGCAGCCGCTACAGGTCGACCTGCAGGCGTATCGCGGCGACGTCGTCGTGAAGCGGAATGCCGACGGCCTGATGGCCGTGAACGTCCTGCCGCTCGACCGCTATCTGCGCGGGGTGGTGCCGTGGGAGGCGCCGACCGGCTGGGACGTCGCGGCGTACGAGGCGCAGGCGGTCGCGGCGCGGTCGTACACGCTCGCGACGCTGCATCCCGGACGGGACTTCGATCTCTTTCCCGATTCGCGCAGCCAGATGTACGGAGGCGTGCGTGCCGAGCGCCCCGAGACGAACCTCGCGATCGGCGCGACCGCGGGAAAGGTGCTGACGTTCGGCGGGCACATCATCACGGCGTACTACTTCTCGAGCTCGGGCGGACGGACGTCGGCGATCCAGGACGCCTGGCCCGGAATGGCGCCGGAGCCCTACCTCGTTTCGGTCTCCGACCCCTACGACTACATCTCGCCGCACCACGTCTGGCCGACACGCGTGCTCACCTCCGGCCAGATCGGGTCGGCGCTCCGCATGAGCGGCGTCCGCGACGTGCGGGTCGTCCTCAACTCGTCGGAGCGAGCTCAATCGGTGCGCGTGCTCGGCGCGAGTGGATGGCGGTCGTTCCCCGCGTCGGTGGTGATCGATCGGTTCAAGCTCGGATCGAACGACTTCGAGCTCGGCGCGCTCACCCTCGACGATCCGACCTCCACGTCGGCGGTGTTCGGCTCGACCGTGCGCGTGTCGGGATGGGTGCGCGGGCTCGGGAAGGCGCGGCTGCAGGAGCTCACGCCCGCCGGGTGGGAGACCGTCGCGCACGTCCACGCGACGCCCCGGGGTCGCTTCGTGCTCGGTCTGCGCGCTGTGCGCTCGGTCGAGCTCCGGCTCGCGTACAACGGCGTCGCGGGGGACATCGTCACGTACCGCGTCTCGCCGAAGGTGTCGCTCCAGGCCGACGGCACCACGCTTCACGTCACGGTCGCGCCGCGGCTGCCGCTGCGGGTCGAGCGCCTGACACAGAACGAATGGCGGCCGGTCGCGCGCGGCACCGGCGTCTTCAACCGGGCGCTCCGCCCGGGCAGTTACCGCGTCGCCGTGACCGGCGGCGGCTCGTACACGGCGACCGTCTCGGCGCCGGTCGGCCTGCACGGTAGCCGCCCGCCGGGGTCTCCGGCACCCGGCAAGTAACAGACTGTTACAAGCGCGATATTCGTCACAGAGGCGGTGCGATTCCGCGGCACCCGCGGGGTGACACTCGCCGCATGCGCGCGGCGCCTCGTCTCGACCCTCGTCTCCTGCGACTGATCGAGCAGCGCGTCGGCGAGACGGCCGCCGACGTCACGCGCGCGGTCGGAGACGGAGCGGAGGGACTGGGCCTGGCGCGTCCGAGCTACGAGCAAGTGCGGGTATGGCTGCGGCAGGCAGAGGTCGAGCGCGACCGAGTCACGACTGCGAACGTCGTCCTCGACATCGCGCTGCGCACGCGGCCCGCGTACGACCTCCCGAACTGGTTGTACGGCGACCCGTTGCCCCAGCGAGTGGGCGCGAAGAACGAACGGCGACGCGACTGAGCTCGAACTAGTAACAGTCTGTTACTTGCCGCCCACGCGCGTCCGCGGCTCTGCGCCGTGCTCGAGCTGGCGCGCGTATTCGTCCTCGTCGTAGTGACCCTGCGACGTGGCGACGAGGCCGCCTTCGCCGAACGTCCACTCCTCGTTGCCCGAGATGCGAACCGACTTCCCGGTCCCGCCGGGACCCGTGTTCGTCCCGGTGAACGTCCAGTGGTAGACGGCCGTGTCTCGATGGACGACGACGTCGTCCATGAGCACCTCGATGTCGGGGAACGCGGTGATGAATGCGCGCGCGACCTCCGTCACGTCGGTCGGCGCTCCGCCGTTGATCGCGATCGTCCCGCCGGGCGCGTAGTGACTCGCCACGTTCGCGGGATCGCGTGTGCACCACGCCTCGGTGTAGCCTCGTGCGAACTCACGCACGCGTGCTTCGTCGAGTGCCATCCGTCCCTCCTGTCGTGAAGACGCCCCATTGGGTGCCGTCGGGATTGCTCGCCGGCCGCTTCTCGAGGAAGGCGCGGAGGCCCTCCTGGCCCTCGGCGCTCGTGCGGCGCTCCGCGATCCGCCGCGCGGTCTCGTCACCCGGGAGCGGGCCCCGGGCGAGCGCCTTGGCGGCGCGCGCGGCCTCCGGCCCCGCCGACTCGAGCTCCGCGAGCAACGCGTCGACGGCCGGGTCGAGGTCGGCTGCGAGCTCGTGCACGAGCCCGATGCGGAGCGCGACCTCGGCCGGGAAGCGCTCGCCGGTGACGAACCACCGTCGTGCCGCCGACGGGCCGATCTTGGCCAGCGCGAACGGCGAGATCACGGCCGGGACGATGCCGAGCTTCACCTCGCTGAACGCGAACTGCGCGGCGGGCTCGGCGACCACGATGTCGCAGCACGCGACGAGGCCGCAGCCGCCGCCGAGCGCATGTCCCTGCACGCGCGCGACGACCGGCGCGGGGCAGCCGTCGATCGACTCGAGCATCGCGCGTAGACGCAGCGCGTCGGCGACGTTCTCGTCGTACGACAGATCGGCGGACGCCCGCATCCACTCGACGTCCGCGCCGGCCGAGAACGACGGGCCGTCGCCGGAGAGCAGCACGGCGCGCGCGTCGCCGACGTCGGCGAACGCCTCGGTCAGCTCGGCGATCACCGCCGCGTCGAACGCGTTGCGCCGCTCCGGCCGCGCGAGCGCGACGCGGAGAATGGGACCGTCGCGCTTGACCCGCACCACGCTCATGTAGTGCCCTCGAGCGCGAGACCAAGTCGCGCGAGCTGCGGCGCGACCGAGACCGTCGCCTCGACGTCGAACAGCTCGATGATCTCCGGCTCCTTCCCGATCAGCTCGCGCGCACGCGACGGGAGCTCCTGCTCGGACGCCGCGCGAGATTCCCAGACGTACACGGCGCCCCAACGCTCCGTCGTCTCGTCCGAGAGCCACGCCTTGAACAGCAGCCCCGGGACGCGCGAGAACTCGTCGACCGACTCGTCGCGGAGGTAGCGGCGCAGCTCGCCGACGTTCGTGAGCGAGTCGGCGAGGTTCCACAGGACGAGCCGGACGAGCACGGGCGGTCAGAACGGGCCGCGGGCCTCGTAGCTGCCGCGCCGAACGCCGACGGCGATCATCGTCACCCCGTCCGGGCCGGCGACGATCTGCCTCGTCGTCTCCGGGTCGAAGCGGAGGATCACGCCCGGGCGCACGGGCACCTCTTCGCCCTCGACGAGGTACGTCCCCGAGCCGCCGATGATCACATTGACCTCCTCCTGCCCGGACTCGGCCTCGTCGTGCTCGCGGCCCTCCATGCCGGCCGGCAGCTCGAACCAGTTGATCCCGAAGGCCTCGACGCCGAGCTCGCGCCGGACGAACCGCACCGCGCCTCCCGGCCCCGAGCCCTCGAGCGTCGCAACATCTACGATCGAATATCCCATCCCGCGACCCTACCGCCTACATGCGGAAGACGCCGAAGCGGGTCTCGGCGATCGGAGCGTTCAGCGCGGCGGAGATGCCGAGGGCGAGCACGCGGCGGGTGTCGAGCGGATCGATGATCCCGTCGTCCCACAGCCGTGCCGTCGAGAAGTAGGGATTCCCCTCCTCCTCGTACTTGGCCCGGATCTCGTCCGGGTCGGCGTCGCCGACCATCGTCAGCACGGTCGCGGCCTGCTCGCCGCCCATCACCGAGATCCTCGCGTTCGGCCACATCCAGAGCTGGCGCGGGGAGTAGGCGCGGCCGCACATCCCGTAGTTCCCGGCGCCGAACGAGCCGCCGACGACGACCGTGAACTTCGGCACCTCGGTGCACGCGACGGCGGTCACAAGCTTGGCGCCGTCGCGGGCGATCCCGCCTGCCTCGTACGCCTTGCCGACCATGAAGCCGGTGATGTTCTGCAGGAACACCAGCGGCACGCGCCGCATGCTCGCGAGCTCGATGAAGTGCGCGCCCTTCTGCGCGCTCTCCGCGAACAGGACGCCGTTGTTCGCGAGGATCCCGACCGGGTAGCCCTCGATCCGTGCCCAGCCGCACACGAGCGTATCGCCGTACAGCGCCTTGAACTCGTCGAAGCGTGAGCCGTCCACGATGCGGGCGATCAGCTCCCGCGCGTCGAGCTGCGTCCGGTGGTCGTCCGGGATCAGGCCGTAAAGGTCGGCAGGGTCGACGGCCGGCGGCTCTGCCGGCGTCACGGTCCACGGCGGCTCCGGCTTGCGGCCGTGCGTGTCCGCGACGATCCTCCGCGCGATCGCGAGCGCATGCTCGTCGCTCGTCGCGAAGTGGTCGGCGACGCCCGACCGGCGCGTGTGGACATCCGCGCCGCCGAGCTCCTCCGCGGTCACGTCCTGCCCGGTCGCCGCCTTCACGAGCGGCGGGCCGCCGATGAAGATCGTCCCCGTCCCCTGGACGATCACCGTCTCGTCGCTCATCGCCGGCACGTATGCGCCGCCCGCGGTGCACGAGCCCATCACCACGGCGATCTGCGGGATCCCCTTGGCCGACATCCGCGCCTGGTTGAAGAAGATTCGGCCGAAGTGGTCGCGGTCCGGGAAGACCTCCGCCTGGAGCGGGAGGAACGCGCCGCCGGAGTCGACGAGGTAGAGGCACGGCAGCCGGTTCTGCTCGGCGACCTCCTGCGCGCGCAGGTGCTTCTTGACGGTGAGCGGGAAGTACGTGCCGCCCTTGACGGTGGCGTCGTTCGCGACGAGCACGCATTCGCGACCCTCGACCACGCCGATCCCGGTGACGATGCCCGCGCTCGGCGCCTGGTCGTCGTACAGGCCGTACGCCGCGAGCGCGTTCAGCTCGAGAAACGCGGTGCCGGGGTCGACCAGACGGTCGATTCGCTCGCGCGCGAGCAGCTTGCTGCGCCCGCGGTGCCGCTCCTGCGCGCGTTCGCCCCCGCCTGACGCGACCGCCGCGCTTCGCTCGCGCAGCTCGCCGACGAGCGCCTCGAGGCGGTCGTGGCGTCGCGCGAAGTCGTCGGTGCGCTCGACCCGGCTTTGCAGGAGGGCCACGCAACCCACCCTAAACCGTGCGGGGGAATACGGAGCAGAACGGCCACACCGTCGGGCATCCTGAGGCCATGCAGCGAAACCGCTTGCTCCTGATCGCGGCCGCCGTGGGCGGCGCCGCGCTGGTCGCCGTCGTGCTGGTCCTCGTGGCCTCCGGCGGCTCCTCCTCTCACCAGGCAGCGCCCACGACCACCGCCCAGGCGTCGCAGGCCGAGACGACGCCCGCCGCGGGGTCGGCCGACCTGTACGCGGGGATTCCGCAGAAGGGCGATACGCTCGGGCGGGCAAGCGCGCCGGCGTCCCTCGCCGTCTTCGAGGACCCGCAGTGCCCGTACTGCCGCCAGTGGTCGGTCGACACGCTGCCGAGCGTCGTGCGCGACTTCGTGCGCACGGGCAAGCTGCGCCTCGTCTATCGCGGCATCGAGATCATCGGGCCGAACTCCGAGCCCGCGCTCCGCGCGATCTTCGCGGCGGGCGCCCAGAACAAGCTTTGGAACATGGCGAGCGCCCTGTACGACGTCCAGGGCCAGGAGAACAGCGGTTGGATCACCGCCGGCGTGATCAAGAGCGCCGCGCAGACCGCCGGCGCCGACGGGTCGGCGATCCTCGCCGCCTCCCCGTCCAAGAAGGTGACGGCGGCCCTCGTCGCGTCCGGCAGGGAAGCCGTCGCGGCGCAGGTCCGGGGCACGCCGACGTTCGTGCTCCAGCGCCCGCCGTCGCTGCCGCAGCAGCTCCCGGTCACGAGCCTCGACCCGCAGACGTTCGCCGCCGAGCTCACCGCAGCGCTGAAGTGACCCCGATCCGCGCGGCGATTCTCGTCACGGCGGTCGCCGGGGCGGTGATCGCCACGTACCTGACGTATACGCATTACGCGCACGTCTCGCCGATCTGCACGGCAGGCGGGTGCGAGACCGTGCAGCGGTCGAGCTACGCGGAGCTCGCGGGCATCCCCGTGGCCGTGCTCGGGCTGATCGCCTACTGCGCGCTCGCGGCGACGACGCTCCGGCGCGGTGTTGTCGCGGCCACGCTGGGTGTCGTGATCGCGCTCGGCGGGGCCGGCTTCAGCGGCTACCTGCTCTGGGCGCAACTCGGTCCGATCGGTGCGATCTGCCAGTGGTGCGTCGCGAACGACGTCGTGATCGCGCTCGCCGCGCTGCTCGGCCTCGTCCGGCTGGCGACCGAGCCCTCCTGATCCCTCCGATCCCTCGAACGAGGGTCATCGCTTCTCCGGGCGTGCCGATGCTCGAAGCGAGGGCAGTACAACCGGAGCGGAACGACGAACCTGAGACGACCTGCGGCCATGCTTCTCGCCGTCGCGACGATCGCGTCGGCGGGCGGCGCAGCGCGCGCGAGCACGATCCTCGGCGATCGCAACGTGCGCGGGGCGACGCTTGCCGTCGACGCGCACGGCCTCGCGGTCGTCGGCTACACGACCTCGGCCGGCCTGCAGCGCCACGTCCTCGCGTGGGGCGCGATCAACGCGCTCCCGCACCAGACGAGCCCGACCGACGCCCAGACCGCGTTCAAGTTCGACTACTCGGGCGGCTGGAAGACCCACAAGGACGCGAGCTTCTGGAAGACCGTCAAGAACGCCTGCAGTCCGTACACGGGGCCGGCGGTGCCGTTCTTCGTCGCGGGCTGCGACGCGCCCGACGGGAGCTACTGGGCGCTGCAGAGCTGGCAGCGCAACCTCCCGATGCGCGGGTTCGCGCCGTGGACGGACGCGCAGAAGGCGGTCGAGCTGCACCTCTCGCACTGGAGCGGCGACCTGCCCGTGCTCGAGATCTACCAGCACTGGACGTACGGCAACGCCCAGCAGGGCTTCTTCGGGCGCCTCGTGTACGACGGGCAGCCGGTCTTCGGCTCGCGCTCGGCCTCGGCGACGGTGAACGACCCGTGGGCGCGGAACATCTACATCGACACCTACAACTCGGACTACGGGCCGGGATGGAAGCACGACACCGCGATCTCGACCCATCCCGGCAACGGAGGCTTCTGTTACACGTTCGTGCCCCAGGCGCCGCCGGCGGGTTACCCGAGCGTCAAGCCGAACGGCAACGGGCTCGGAGCGCGGTTCCGTGTGATCGCCATGGGGCCGGGCGTAACGCCTATCGTGCAGTGGGAAGGGCCAAGCCTTGCCCACTTCGACCAGGCCCAGAACTCCCAGGTAACACAGGAGTTCGACCAGATTCTCGGGGGGGACGCGCATTGCGCGCCGGAGCGTTGATCACCTACGACCGCGCAGGATTTCGCGCCCCGAGGCGCGAAGGGATCGAGGCGCGGCCACTGCCCTCCCCCCCGGCCGCGCACCAGGGGCCGTGCCCGGCGCCGCAAGCGGGTGCGGCCCCGCTCCTTTCTTCCACTTTTCGGCCCGAGCGAACGTGCGGTTCCCACCGCCGCGCGACGGTCACACGGCTGGGGCGTCGGCCTTCGGGCTCGTGCGCCCCCCCGGGGCTCCGCCTAGCCGCAGAGGCGGGGCCCCGGAACTTCATCCGCCGAGCACGCGTCGTACGGCGCGGGCGGCAACGACGTCCTCGCGCGCGTGCAGGACGACGATCCTGACGGCCGAGCCCACGACCGCGACGTCGGCATCGGCCTCGGCTTCGCGGTTCGCGTCGACGTCGAGCTCGACGCCGAGGAACGCGAGCCGGGCGCAGACCCGCTTGCGCACCTCTTCGGAGTTCTCGCCGACGCCGGCCGTGAAGACGAGGGCGTCGAGCCCGCCGAGCGCCACCGTCATCGCGCCGATCGCCGTCGCGATGCGGTACGCGTAGACGTCGAGCGCGGGCGTCCCCACGAGCACGCGCGGATCCGAGCTGCCGCCGAGGCCGAGCAGCCCGGACTCGTGCTCGAGCAGGTGGTCGAGCTCGCCGAGCGCGACGCGACCGCCTCGGAGCAGGTAGAGGAGCGCGCCCGGGTCGACGGAGCCGGCACGCGTCGCCATCGGCACGCCCTCGAGCGGCGTGAAGCCCATCGTGGTGTCGACGGAGCGGCCGTCGCGTACGGCCGTGACCGAGCACCCGCCGCCGAGATGGCACACCACGAGCCGCGGTGCGCGCACCTTCGTCGCCGCCCACTCGACCGAGAGCCCGTGGAAGCCGTACCGCCGGATCCCGAGCTCCTCGCGCAGGCGCCGTGGCAGCGCGTACGTCGCGGCTTCCGGGGGCAGCGTCGCGTGGAAGGCCGTGTCGAAGACGGCGACGTGGGGGACGTCCGGAAGCGCGCGTCTGGCCTCCGCGATCGCCTCGACCGCCGGGCCGTTGTGGAGCGGCGCGAGCTCGGTGACCGCCGCGAGCTCGCGCTCGAGCGCGTCGTCGACGACAACGGGATCGCGCAGCCGTGCGCCGCCGTGGACGACCCGGTGCGCGACAGCGTCGACCTGCCCCGCCGCCGCCTCGAGCGATTCGACCTGCGTCGAGCTCTCGCCGCGGTCGACGCTCGTCAGCTTCAGGCTCGTCGAGCCGGCGTTGACGACGAGCACCGCACCGATCCTCCCGGACATGCTGCCTTTCTACCGGGAAACCGGTGCCAGGCACCTTAGGTGCCTGGCACCGGCTCGTCGCTAGTGAGCCCCGACGAGCTGCTGCTCGTCGGCCACCAGCTCGTGGCCCAGGGGAACCGCCGTGAGCACGACCTTCAGCGCGTGCGTCGTGGCGGCTTGCCCGAAGACGTCGTACGCCTTCTCCATCTCCGCGAGCGCGAAGTGATGCGTCGCGAAGCGCGTCGGATCGAGACGTCCGCCCTCGATCAGCCTCATCAGCTTCGCCGTCGTGCTCGTGTCGACAAGGCCGGTGGTGATCAGGACGTCCCTGATCCACAGCTTCTCGAGGTGCAACGTCGCCGGATGCCCGTGGACGCCGACGTTCGCGACGCGGCCACCGGGCCGGATCAGCTCCGTGCACAGCTCGAAGGCCTCGGGCACGCCGACCGCCTCGATCGCGACATCCGCGCCCAGGCCGCCGGTCAGCTCCATCACCTTCGCGACGGCGTCCTCGTGGCCGTTGTCGATCAGGACGTCGGCGCCGAACTCGCGCGCGACCTCGAGCCGGGCGTCCACCGGGTCGATCGCCACGATCCGGCCCGGCGTGTGCAGGCCTGCGGTCATGATCGCGGCGAGCCCGATCGGGCCCACTCCGACGACCGCCACCGTGTCGCCAGGCTCGACGCGGCCGTTGAGGACGCCCACCTCGTAGGCCGTCGGGAGGATGTCGGCGAGGAAGAGCACCTGCTCGTCCGAGAGCCCGGGCGGGACCCGGTACACCGACGTGTCCGCGAACGGGACGCGCGCGTACTCGGCCTGCAGGCCGTCGATCAGGTGCCCGAAGATCCACCCGCCGCCGCCGGTGCAGAGGCCGTAGTGGCCCTCCTTGCAGAAGCGGCAGCGCCCGCACGACGTGATGCACGAGACGAGCACGCGGTCGCCCGCCTCGATCGTCGTGACGGCCGAGCCGACCTCGACGACGGTGCCGACGGCCTCGTGGCCGAGCACGGTGCCCGGCTTCACCTCCGGGACGTCGCCCTTGAGGATGTGCAGGTCGGTCCCGCAGATGGTCGAGGAGTCGATCCGGACGATCGCGTCCGTCGGCTCGAGGATCGCGGGATCGGGGACGAGCTCCCACACCCGCTCTCCCGGGCCGTGGTAGACGAGAGCTTTCATGGTGTACCTCCTGGTCGTTCGACCGCAGTCTCGTGTCGGCGCGCCACGACGCCATCGGCGCCGACGCGGAGCCCGCGTGCGGCTTTCCCGCACGACGGAGGCGGAGCTAGAAGGGCCAGGTGAAGCTGCTGATCGCCGGGTCGTCCTCGCCGTGCTCACGGGTGTACGCGCGCGCGTGCAGGCGGGCGTCGACCATGTCCTGCCGCAGGCCGCCGGCGACCTCGGCGAGGCCCGGAACGCGATCGATCGCGTCGATCACGAGGTGGAAGCGGTCGAGGTCGTTCAGCATGACCATGTCGAAGGGCGTGGTCGTGGTGCCCTCTTCCTTGTAGCCGCGCACGTGCAGGTTCGCGTGATTCGTGCGCCGGTAGGTGAGACGGTGGATCATCCACGGATAGCCGTGATAGGCGAAGACGATCGGCTTCGCGGCGGTGAAGAGCGCGTCGAACTCGAAGTCGGAGAGCCCGTGGGGATGCTCGCTCGCCGGCTGCAATCGCATCAGGTCGACGACGTTGATGACCCTCACCTTCAGCTCCGGGAGGCGCCCACGGAGAATCGCGGCTGCCGCGACCGTCTCGAGCGTGGGGATGTCGCCGCAGCAGGCCAGCACGACATCGGGCTCCTCGTCGCCGTCGGTCGACGCCCATCTCCAGATGCCGAGCCCGCGCGAGCAGTGCGCCACAGCTTCCTCCATCGACAGGTAGTCGAGTGCAGGCTGCTTGCCGGCGACGATCACGTTCACGTAGTGCTCGCTGCGCAGGCAGTGATCGGCGACCGAGAGCAGGCAGTTCGCGTCGGGCGGGAGGTAGACGCGGATGATCTCCGCCTTCTTGTTGGCGACGTGGTCGATGAACCCGGGATCCTGGTGCGAGAAGCCGTTGTGGTCCTGGCGCCAGACGTGCGAGCTCAGGAGGTAGTT
Source organism: uncultured Thermoleophilia bacterium (assembly GCA_963708355.1). Lineage (GTDB taxonomy): Bacteria > Actinomycetota > Thermoleophilia > Gaiellales > Gaiellaceae > PALSA-600. Next base: position 353,141 of record CAVPSK010000001.1, read on the forward strand.
CAGCGAGGCGATCGGCCTGCGCCACGGGATCCCTCGCGTGACCTTCAGCCACTTGGCGTGCTGGTTGAACATCGCGTCGACGATGTGGATGAACGCCTCGTAGCAGTTGAAGAGCCCGTGGCGGCCGGTCAGCAGGTACCCCTCGAGCCAGCCCTGGCAGAGGTGCTCGGACAGCACCTCCATCACGCGGCCGTCCGGACGGAGCGGCTCGTCGGTCGGCAGCGTCTCCGCGTCCCACGCTTTCGCCGTGACCTCGAGCACCGCCTGCAGGCGGTTCGACTCCGTCTCGTCGGGGCCGAAGAGCCGGAAGTTCGTCGGGTTGCGCACGACCACGTCACGCAGGAAGCGCCCGAGCACCCTGGTCGCCTCGCTCGAGGCGGTCGCCGGTCGCTCGACACCGACGGCGTACGTGCGGAAGTCGGGAAGCTCGAGCGGACGCAGCAGGACGCCGCCGTTCGAGTGTGGGTTCGCACTCATGCGGCGCTCACCTCGGGGCGGCAGCTCTGCGAGCTCCCGGACGAGCACTCCGTGCTCGTCGAACAGCTCGTCGGGCCGATAGCTCCGCAACCAGTCCTCGAGGATGCGGAGGTGCTCAGGATTGGCACGCACGTCGGCGACGGGGACCTGGTGCGAGCGCCAGGTGCCCTCCACCGGGAGCCCGTCGACCTCCCTTGGTCCCGTCCAGCCCTTGGGCGTCCGGAGCACGAGCATCGGCCAGCGCGGACGCCCTGACGAGCCGCCGCTCCGCGCCGCGCGCTGCGCGCTCGCAATCTCGTCGAGCGCCTCGTCGAGCGCGGCGGCGAGCTGCCCGTGCACCTGTTCGGGCACGTCGCCCGACACCACGAGCGGCCGCCAGCCGTAGCCGGTGAGCAGCGACACGAGCTCGTCCTCGGGGATCCGGGCGAGCACCGTGGGGTTCGCGATCTTGTAGCCGTTCAGGTGCAGCACGGGCAGGACCGCGCCGTCGCTCGCCGGGCTCAGGAACTTCGTCCCGTGCCAGCTCGTCGCCAGCGGCCCGGTCTCGGCCTCTCCGTCCCCGACGACGCACACGACGACCAGGTCCGGGTTGTCGAAGGCCGCGCCGAACGCGTGCGCGAGCGCGTACCCGAGCTCGCCGCCCTCGTGAATCGAGCCCGGCGTCTCGGGCGCAGCGTGGCTCGGGATCCCGCCGGGGAACGAGAACTGCCGAAACAGCGCCTTCAAGCCGGCCTCGTCGCGCGACACGTGCGGGTAGAGCTCCGTGTACGTCCCCTCGAGGTAGGCGTTCGCGACCACGCCGGGGCCGCCGTGCCCCGGCCCTGCCACGTAGATCGCGTCGAGGTCACGCTCGGTGATCGCCCGGTTCACGTGCGCGTAGACGAGATTCAGGCCGGGCGTCGTGCCGAAGTGGCCGAGGAGCCGCGGCTTGATGTGCTCGGGACGGAGCGGCTCGCGCAGCAGCGGGTTGTCGAGCAGGTAGATCTGCCCGACCGAGAGGTAGTTGGCGGCCCGCCAGTAGGCGTCGAGCAGCTCGATGCCGTCGGCGGTCAATGCCTCTGGTGCTCGAAGATCACCAGCACGCTGAGCTGCTCGTACCCGCTGAAGCGGTGCTCGACCCCGGCGGGCACGAAGACCGCGTGCCCCGCCCGGAGCTCGACTGCGGCCCCCGCGACGTCGAGCGTTCCCGTTCCCTCGAGCACGACGTAGATCTCGTCGTCTGCGTGCGGCTGCTGCCGGTCGGGCTCGGGCGCGACGAGGACGTACACGCCGATCTCGATCCCCGGCGACTCGTGGACGATCTCGTAGCCCCCGTTCCCCTCGCGCAGCCTCCGCTGGACTGCGTCGATGTCGAATGCGTGGGCAGCAGCCAGCGACGTGGCGATCCGACCACTGCCGGGCGCGCTCACGCCGTGCTGCCGCTGTCCCTCCGCCACGTCAGGCGCGAGTCTACTGCGACGACGCCGGCGACCCGTGTGGCCAGATCCGCTGCGAGCTCTGCGTCCATGCGCCGTTCGACCTGGCCGACGAGTGTCACCGTGCCGTCGTCGACGGCGACCGAGACGTCGCTCGAATCGAGCCACAACGCGGTGTGGAGCACGTCCTTCTCGATCTCGCTCTTGATCTCCGTGTCGGAGCGCGCGAACGCCCGCACGAGATCTGCGCGGGTCACGATGCCGACGAGCTTGCCGTGCAGCACCACGGGCAGGCGGTTCACGTGCTCGTCCAGCATCAGCGCGGCCGCGGCGCGCAGCGCCCGGTGCGGGCCGATCGTGAGCGCCGGGATCGTCATCGCATCGCCGACGTCCCTGGCCTCGAGCTTCAGCTCGCCGTCGATCCCGTAGCCGTCGAGCATTCGGCCGAGCAGGCTTCTGCGCCCCTGCGGGCCGCGTTCCTTGAACAGCAGGTCGGCCTCCGAGATCACGCCGAGCACCACGCCGTCTGCCACGACGGGCAGGCCGGAGATCCTGTGCTCGACGAGCAGCCGGGCCGCGTCCTTCAGGGACGCGCCGGGCTCGACGGTGATCACGTCCTTCGTCATGATGTCGCGAACCTTCATTGCCTCCAGCTCCCTTCTCGTCACCAGCCCTTGAGCGAATACGGAGCCTCGCGTGCCGCCACGCGCACGCGCGCGTCGACGGCGACGCAGGAATCGGGGCGCGCGAGGACCGGGTTGAGATCCAGCTCGACGACCTCCGGCAGGTCGTCCGCGAGGCGCGACAACCGGAGCACCAGGTCGACGAGCGCGTCCGCGTCTGCCGCAGGCGCTCCGCGAAAACCGGCAACCAGTCGGCCCGCCTTGCCGGTCGTCACGAGCTCCTCGGCGTCGCGGTCGGTGAGCGGCGCGATGCGGAAACCCGCGTCGCCGATCAGCTCGGCGAGGACGCCGCCGGGGCCGAACGCGACGAGCGGCCCGAACACCCGATCCTGCGTTACACCGGCGAGTAGCTCAGCGCCGCCGCGGATGTACGGCTGGACGAGCGCCGGCGCGCCGATCGCCTCGAAGGCGTGGCGAACCTCTCGCTCGTCCTTCAGGTCGAGCGCGACGCCGCCGCTCTCCGTCTTGTGTGCGCCGGGAGCGGCGGTCTTCAGCACGACCGGAAAGCGGAGCTCGTGCGCCGCGGCGACTGCCTCGTCGATCGTCGAGACGAGTTGCTCCTCCACGACCGGGATGCCGTAGGCCTGGAGCAGCCGCCGGGTGGTGCCCGGGTCGAGCCAGGAGTCGGGCGTGCTCGTGAGCGCCGCGTCGACGATCGCGCGCGCTGCCGGCACGCCGATCCCGTCGAGGGAGGGCGTGCTGCCCGGTCGGCCGTCGCAGCCAGTCGGCCCGTTGCGCAGCCAGTCCGAGCGCCCGTGCCGCGGACTCCGGGTACGCGAACGACGCCACCGGGCATCCAGGCTCGCGGAGCGCCGCCGGCATGCCCTCGCCGCTGATCACGACTGCGAGGACGGGCTTGTCTGTGTGGGCATTCGCGACCGCCGTGCGGATCGCCGTTGCGACCTCGTCGGGGCCGGCGACGACCGGCGGCACGAAGAGCACGATCAACGCGTCCACCGCGGGGTCGGCGAGCAGCAGTGGGGAGCACCGCCTCGTACGTCGCCGCGGTCGCCGAGCCGAGGAGGTCGACCGGGTTCGCGGCGCTCGCCTCCGCCGGGAGCACGCCCGCGAGCGCCGCTCGGGTTTCGTCGCCGAGTGTGGGCAGCTGCAAGCCGGCCGCCTCGCACGCGTCGGCGCAGAGGATCCCGAGCCCGCCGGCGTTCGTCACCACGGCGACGTGCCGGCCGCGCGGGAGCGGCTGCGACGAGAGCAGGGCGGCGGCGTCGACCAGCTCCTCGAGCGTCCGCGCGCGCAGCACCCCGGCCTGGTGGAAGAGCGCGTCCGTTGCGGCGTCGGAGCCTGCGAGCGCCGCGGTATGCGAGCTCGCGGCCCGCGCGCCCGACCCGGTCGCGCCCGCCTTGAGCGCGAGGATCGGCTTGCGACGGGCGACGCGGCGTGCGATCCGCCCGAACTTCCTGCGGGTTCCCGAAGGACTCGAGATAGAGGAGGACAAGATCGGTCTCGGGGTCGTTCTCCCACCATTCGAGGAGATCGTTGGACGAGACGTCGGCCTTGTTGCCGACCGAGACGAAGGCCGAGAAGCCGAGCCGCCGCTCCGCCGCCTGCTCGAGCAGCGCGAGGCCGAGGGCGCCGCTCTGCGACGAGAAGCCGATGCGGCCCGTCGGGCAACGCTCTGGGGGCGAAGGTCGCATTGAGCCCGCGGCCGGTCGCGGCGATCCCGAGGCAGTTCGGCCCCACGAGCCTCGCCCCGTGCTCGCGCACGAGCGCCAGCAGGCGCTCCTGCGCCGCGGCGCCGTCGTCACCGGTCTCGGCAAACCCGGACGAGATGACGCAGAGCGCGCGGGTGCCGTGCCGGAGCGCGCTTGCGGCCGCTTCGAGCACGCGAGTGGCCGGAACGCAGATGACGGCGAGGTCGACGGGATCCGGGATCTCGTCGATCGAGCGATAGGCGCGCACGCCCGCCACCGGCTCGCCCGTCGCGGTTGACGGGGAACACCGCACCCTGGAAGTCGCCGTCGACGACGTTGCGAAAGAGCTCGCCGCCGATCGAGCCGCGTCTGCGCGACGCGCCGATCACGGCCACGCCGGCCGGCTCGAAGAACGGCCGCAGCGAGGCGACGACGCCGGCGTGGTCGCGCTCGTCCACGCGGCCGCGCAGGTGCTCCGTCTCGGCGATCGGGAACACGAGCTCGACACATGCCGCCGTCGAGCTCGCGCACGAGCTCGAAGCCTGCGTCGGCAAACACGCCGAGCGCCGCGCGGTTCTCCGACATCACCTCGGCGACGAAGCGCACGATGCCGGCTGCGCTCGCGCGCGCAGCGAGCTGCTCGACCAGGCGCGTGCCGATCCCGCGCCCCTGCTCTTCGTCGGTCACGGCGAAGCCGAGCTCCGCCACTTCAGGGTTGCGCAGACGCGCATAGCTCGCCAGCGCCACGATGCGGTCGTCGAGCGTGCCGACGAGCGCGCCGGTCTCGGCCCAGTCGGGGTCGAGCACCGGGTCGACGAGATCGCGTCCCACGCGGCGCGCGCCGTGGAAGCGCAGATAGCGGCTGCGGTCCGAGAGACCCGCGTAGAACGCCAGGAGCGCCTCGGCGTCGTCGGTGGCCGGCGGCCGAAGGCGGAGCGTCCCGCCGTCCCGAAGGATCACGTCGACTGCTCCGCCCAGAGCCGCTGCCGGATCGCGAACCGCCACTAGCGCGCCGCCTTCGCCGCGTCGCGGGCATGGCGGCGGCCGAACGCGGCGCCTGCCGGCACCGCGAGCACGGGGCACGGAGCGGTATGCAGGAGCCGCTGCGTGACGCTGCCGACAAGCAGGCCCACGACGGCCCGTACCCGCGTGTGCCGACGACGATCACGTCGGCTCCCAGCTCGCGTGCCAGCTCGGAGATCACATCGGCGGTGTGGCCGGTGAAGCTGCTGCTGAACTTCGTGATCACGTTCAGGCCCTCGGCGCGGGCCTCCTCGACCTGTTTCAGGATCTTCAGCTCGACGTCGTCCTCGTCGGCCCGCAGCGGTTCTCCGGCGCTGCGCCCGCCGACGAGACGTTCGGTCGAGTGGACGATCACGAGCTCACGCCCGTCGCCGGCGGCGAGCCGCTTCGCGAAGGGCAGTGCCTCGTCCGCGAACTCCGAGCCGTCCGTGGCCCAGATCACCTTGTCGAACATGGTGCACCTCCTTGCCTCGCCGCCAGCGTGCTCGAGATGCGTCGGACCCTCATCGGCGTGGACTCGGAACGGCGCTGCGGCTTTCCCACAGCCTCGCCGGCGAGCGAGCGTTACAGTCGGCCCGTGCAAACCGTCGGCGGCGGCAACGTGCGCTTGCAGTCGCTGCTCCAGACCGGCATCGCGCTGTCCGCCGAGCTGTCGCTCGACGCGCTGCTGCAGCGGCTCGTCGAGGCGGCCGCCGAGCTCACCGGCGCCCGCTATGCCGCGCTCGGCGTGATCGACCCGAGCGGGCTCCCGGCTCGAGCGATTCCTGACACACGGGATCGACGCGGAGACGCACGCGGCGATCGGGGAGCTCCCGCGCGGGCGCGGCATCCTCGGCGCGTCTGATCCACGAGGCGACAGCCGCTGCGCCTGCACGACCTCGCCGAGGATCCGCGCTCCGTCGGCTTCCCGCCGAATCACCCGCCGATGCACACATTCCTCGGCGTCCCGGTCCTGCTGCGGGGCGTCGCGTACGGCAACCTCTACCTCACCGAGAAGGCGGGCGGCGAGCGACTTCACCGAGGAGGACGAGGAGCTCGTCACGCTGCTCGCCGAGCCAGGCGGCGGTCGCGATCGAGAACGCGCGCCTCTACGAGGCGGCCACGCGCTGGTCGCGCCAGCTCGAGTCACTGAACGAGATCGGAAACGCCCTTGCCGACCGAGACCGACCTCGAGCGCCTGCTCGACCTGATCGTGCGGCCACCTGCGCGAGCTGCTCGAGTGCGCGGTTCGTCGCGATGGCGCTGCCGGGCGGGGAGGACGAGCTGCGGTTCGCGGCGCGGCCGCGGGAGACGGGCGCGACGAGCCTGCGTCGGCGCGACGACTCGCCCGCGCTCGAGCTCGAAGAGCGGTCGCGTGCTCGAGCGGCGCCGGAGCGAGCGGGTCGACTCGGTGCTCGACGATCCCGAGGTGAACCAGGAGCGTGGCGCGACGAGTCGGGGCGCGGACCGGGCTCTGGGTGCCGCTCGTCGTGCGAGACCGCGCGATCGGCGTGCTCGCGGTTCACGACAAGCTCGGCGCCGACGACGCACGCTTCACCGACGACGACCTGCGCCTCGCAGAGACCTTCGCGATCGCGCGCCGCCGTCGCGGTCGATCTCTCGCGAGCGCGTGGCGCGCGATGCGCTACGCGCGTCGTCGACGGCGCAGGAGCTCGAGCGGCGCCGGCTCGCACGCGAGCTGCACGACGAGACCGGCCAGGCGTTGACGTCGATCCTGCTCGGGCTGAAGGCGCTCGAAGACACGCTCGACAACGACGAGCGCGCGACGGCCGCGCCGGCCTGCGCGAGCTCGTCGTCACGACGCTGCAGGACGTGCGCCGACTCGCCGTCGAGCTCGCCGACGGCGCTCGACGACTTCGGCCTCGTGCCGGCGCTCGAACGGCTGACGGCGACGTTCGGCGAACAGACCGGGCATCGACGTCGAGTTCCAGCCGAGGCTCGGCGAGGAGCGACTGCCGCGCGGAGGTCGAGACCGCGCTGTACCGGATCGTGCAGGAGTCGCTGACGAACGTCGTCAAGCACGCGCACGCGCAACAGCGTGAGCATCGTCCTGCACGCGCAAGGGCGACGGGCGTCGCTGTCGTCGATCGAGGACGACGGCGACGGGATTCGACCCCCGGGACTCGACGGCGACGGCATCGGTCTCCTCGGCATGCGCGAGCGCCTCGCGCTCCTCGACGGCAGGCTCGAGATCGAGTCCGCGGCCGGCTCTGGGAACGACGCTCGTCGTCGAGGTGCCGACACATGACGATGCGCGTGCTGATCGTCGACGACCATGCGGTCGTGCGGTCCGGGCTGCAGCCTGCTCGTCGGCGCCGAAGACGATCTCGAGTCGTCGGCGAGGCCGGCAGCGCGCGCGAGGCGATCTTCGAGGCGCGGTCGCTGAAGCCCGACGTGATCCTGCTCGACGTCGTCATGCCCGACGAGAGCGGGCTCGACGCGCTCCCGACACTCCTGCACGAGCACCCGAGTGCGAAGGTGCTCGTCCTGTCGATGCAGGACGACCCGCAGTACGTCCGGCGGCGTTCGCCGCCGGCGCGAGCGGTTACGTCCTGAAGGAGGCCGCGGACACGGAGGTGGTGGCGGCGATCCGCGAGGTCGCGGCGCGGCGGGCGGTACGTCCATCCCGAGCTCGGCGCGCGCCTGATCGCCGCCGAGGCCGAAGAGGCGCGCCGCGCGGCGGAAGACCCGCTCTCCGATCGCGAGCGCGAGGTACTGCGACTCCTGGCGCTCGGCCACACGAACCAGGAGATCGCGAAGCAGCTGTACATCTCGGTCCGCACGGCCGAGACGCACCGGGCGCACATCATGCAGAAGCTCCGGCTGTCCACCCGCGCCGAGCTCGTCCGGTACGCGATCGCGCACGGGCTGCTCGACCAGTAGCAATGAGACGACGAGGGCCGCCCCAGGCGGCCCCGTCGTCCAGCGGTGGAGTCGGGCCTTACGCCACGGGCACCGCCGGAGCCTTCGGGTGTGCTGCCGGACGGCTCCGTGAGGAGCCCGAACGCGGAGTCCGGGTTCCGGAGCGCGCCTCCGATCGCGAGGATCGCGAACCCGACGCCCGTGAGCAGCAGCGCGAATGCCGACGACGATGCCGAAGAGCGGAGAGCTGCTCGGCCATGTAGCTCGAGTTGAGCGCCGTGGTCAGGGCGGTCTCGGTCACCCAGAGGTTGCGCGCCGGGTTGTCGACCGGCTGTCCCTTGGACGTGAGCGCCTTCGTCGGCGTCGTTGGTGCCCTTGCCGTCGGCGGTCGCGATAGCGCGGCATCTGCGCGTAGGTGAGGCCGCCGGTGGCCTCGAGCGTGTGGATCCGCATGTACGCCGCGAATCACGCGCGCGCTTGCCGTTGTTGATCGGCTTGCCCGACGATGTCCGCGGTCGGGAAGCTTCAGCGACGCGGGCAGCCCGGCCTTCTTCGCCTCGGCTGCGATCGCCGGCTGGTTCATGTCCGGCGTGCCGACGATCTGACTCCTGCTTCAGGCTCGTGCTGGACCGTGTCCCGGCCGTTGAAGCCCATCACGATCGCCGCGACGCCGAACGCGACGAGCACGACTGCGGCGACGAATCCTCCGATCTCGAATGCCTTGCGCATGACCCGACTCCTTTCGTTCCGTGGTGCCTTTCTCGGGAGTGTCGGGCGCCTCGGGTCGAGGGCCATCCGCGCAGGCGCGGAATTCGGCTGCGGGAACGTTCGCCCCCGCTGCGGATTGTCCGCAGCCGCCCGATCACGCGACGAGGGCCTGCTCGGCGACCTTCGTGCTTCGCACGACGAGCACCGGCCGGCGCGTCTCGTGGAGCACCGCGAGCGAGACGCTCCCGAGGAGCGCGCTCGCCAGTGCGCCGTGCCCGCGCGAGCCGACCACGATCAGGTCGGCATCGTGCGAGTCCGCGGACGCGACGATCTCGTCGGCGGGGTCGCCGACGAGCAGCTCGGTCGAGACCTCGAGCCCGCGCTGCTCGGCCAGCTTGGACGCGCGCTCGAGCGAGGCGCGGTCGGTCTCGCCGAGCTCGTGCGGGAACGCGCTCGTCATGCCGATGCCGCTCCACGGGAGGACGTCGAAGGGCGGCGCGACGTGGACCACGGTGACCGCGGCCCGCTGCTCGGCTGCGAGATCGAGCCCGACCTCGACGGCCTCGTCCGCAGCAGATGATCCGTCGGTGGCGATGAGAATCCTGTTCATGACGCATCTCCTTGTGGTCGGTGGCCGTATCGTCGGCCGCGCGCAGGAGAGGCGCATCGGGTTGTACGCCGATGCGCGCACGGGGAACTACCGATCGGCGCGACGGCCTCCGGCACGAGCACGAGCGACCCGCGGACGTCGCCCGAACGCAGCGTCGTCAGCGCCTCGTTCGCCTGCGCGAGCGGAAACGGCGTCCTCGGTGCGCACCGGCTCCGCGGCGCGATCGCGAGGAACTCCTCGCCGTCCTGGCGCGTGAGGTTCGCGACGGAGCGCACGGAGCGCTCCCCCCAGAGCACCGTAGGGAAAGGACGGGATGTCGGTCATGTGGATGCCGGCGCAGACCACCGTGCCGCCTTTCGCGACGGCGCGCAGCGCCGCCGGCACCAGCTCGCCGACCGGGCGCGAACAGGATCGCCGCGTCGAGCTCCTCGGGCGGCGCGCGACCGAGCCCGCCCACTCCGCGCCGAGCGAGCGGGCGAAGGCCTGGCGTCGGCGTCGCCCCGCGCGTGAACGGCGTACACGCGCCGGCCCTGGTGACCGCGCCACCTGCGCGACGATGTGCGCGGCGGCGCCGAAGCCGTAGAGGCCGAGCCGCGTCTGCATCGCCGGCCAGCCGCAGCGCCGGTAGCCGATGAGGCCGGCGCAGAGCAGCGGCGCCGCCTGGACGTCGGGATAGCCGTCCGGGCAGCGGGAAGCAGAAGCGCTCGTCGGCGACGGCCAGCTCCGCGTAGCCGCCGTCGACGTCGTAGCCGGTGAAGCGCGCGCGATCGCAGAGGTTCTCGCGTCCGCTGCGGCAGTAGCGGCAGTCGCCGCAGGTCCAGCCGAGCCACGGGCACGCCGAGCCGGCGCGCCGTCCTCGGCTCGCCGACGATCTGGTGGCCCGGGCACGAGCGGGAGCTTCGGGTCGGCGAGCTCGCCGTCGACGACGTGCAGGTCGGTGCGGCAGACGCCGCAGGCGCCGACGCGCAGGAGCACCTGTCCGGCCGCGGGGCGCGGCCCTGCGAGCTCGACCTGCTCGAGGGGCGCCCGCGCGGACCGCAAGACCATCGCCCTCATCGTGAGCGAGACTGTAAATACGGCTTTGCCGCAGCCGGCGTTCGAGATCCTTCGGATGCAGCGCGCGCAGGCGATGGCGACGATTCGCACCGTGAACACGACCTACGCAGTCGTCTGGCGTGAGGGCGACGATCCGGTCGGCTCGGGCCGTCTCGAGGTGCTGGCCGCACGACGTCGTGCTCGACGGTGCCGTGGACGGCGAGGCCGTCCAGCGCACGATCCCGCTCGCGGGCCTGCAGTCGATCCGCGTCGGGCGTGCGCGTGAGGAACGCCTTTCCGACCGTCCGAGCCTCGTGCTGGAGCCGCGCGTCGGTCCAGTGATCCGCGTCGCGAGCGTCGCGCAGCCGGGTATCGTGTCCGAGCTCGCGCAGCGGCTCGTCGGCCTCCGAATCGGATGCGACGGACCGCAACGTGCGCTCGTCGGCCTCCCGCCTAAGCCGGGAACGCGCGAGCGAGCGTGCGAGCTCGCGGGGGCTCCGGCCCGCCGTTCGATCCCGTGGAGGCCGGCCTTGCGCGCCACACCGTGTACGTGGTCGACGACGCCGCGCTCTTCCTGTTCGAGGCGACCGGAGGCTCGCTCGAGCGGCTGCTCGTCGAGCCCGGCCTGTGGCAGGCGGCCGGCGCCTGGCGCGAGATCGCCGCCGGGCCGCCGCAGCTGGCCGAGGACGCGTACTCGTGGGAGCCGCCGCCACCCACGGTTCACGGCCTCGGCTTCTAGGAAGATCAAGGCGGCCGGCTGCGCGCCGCCCGCGGTCACGAGCACGTTGCCCGTGAGCGTGGGGAGGAGGCTCGTGATCGATTTCTTGCCGATCCACGCCTCGACGTTCCACGGAGCGCCGAGGCGGATCCAGAGCGGCCGCAGCAGCCCGAACCGCGCGGTCTGGCCCTGAGCGAGCGTCTGCTCCGCAATCACCGTCCCGGTGCTCGACCGGAGGCGCGCGAGCAGCCAGCAGCTGCCGTGCACGGCGGTGAGCGCGAGCACGGCGTGCGTGTGCGGGCGAGTGACGTGCGCCGGGGCGTCCTTGTTCGCCTGAGCCGGGGTCGGGCGCCCATGCGGCGGCGGCGTCGCATTCGCCCGCGGCGTCGCGGGCTGCACGGCGTTCCGGGGCGAGCTTCCGAGCTGCCAGACAGCGATCACCGCGACGATCAGCACCGACGCGATCAGAAGGCCACGCCTGCGGACGAGGTCGCCGAGCAGCAACGGCAGGCGGTTCGGCGCGGGAGCTTCCGGCTCGGGGGCGGCGGTGGATTTCTCCGCATGTACTCGGCGACGAAGATGTCGCCGTCGAGGCTGAGGTACTCGGCGTACTCGCGCAGGAAGCTCCGCAGGTACGGACCTTCCGGCACGAGCTCGAACCGCTCTGCCTCGAGTGCCTCGAGGTAGCGGGCGCGGATCATGGTCGCGGCCTCAGCTTCCGCCAATGCGATGCCGCGGCGCTCGCGCGCCTCCCGAAGGCTCCTGCCGATCTCGAGCATGTTCTTCGGGCCCCCCGAATGTCGCTTCGCGACATTCTCGCACGCACCGCGGGGTCAGGCTCCCGGCTAGCTGGACTCGTACGCGCGATCGCCGAAGTAGCTGAAGCGGTCGTCGGGGCTCCCCGTGTCGAACTCCGCCTCGAGCACGCCGTTGTGGAGGAGCACGTTCACGAGCGGGAGTTCCTCCGCCAGGTCGGCGTCGATCCCGGTCACGCTCAATCGCGCCCAGGCGCGGTCACCCGCCACGCTGATCACGAGGTCGAGCGGCTCCTGCTCGGCCGTTCCGCTCGCGATCGGCGGCAGCGAGCCCTGGAAGCGCGGCCAAGCCATCCGCGGCTCGCCCGAGCACGTGAGGAAGCCGTTCCAGGCGCCGAGCGCCCGCTGGCCGCGGTAGTGATAGACGAGCGCCCCCGCCACATGCCGTCGCCGCGGGCTCGCGCTCTCCTCAGCGCCCAGTCGATGAGTTCCTGAAACTCCATCACCGCCATGACCCTGCAGAGAAGAGTGTCGCGGTCCGTCTCAGATACAAGAGGTCGTCTCTCTAGAGCTCACCTTCTCCGTCTGGCTCTTCGGACGTAGAGCACCTCCTGATCCAGGAGGGACTCGATCGTCGAGTCATGCCCCAATGAGGTGCCATGCAGCGAGTAGTCGGACGAGCGCGATCGCCGCGCCTGCAAGGGCGGCGTACTGCAGCGTCACCGACCTCGACCACCAGCGTCCGATCCAGCCCCAAGCGGCAAGAACCAGCATCGAGGCGCCGAGGACGGCTACGGCCAACGGCAGGTGCACCGCCAGTTGCTCAGCCAGGGACAGGTCGAGCGCGCCTGCGAACCCGGTGTCGACGAGCCCGGGTACCCACGCGAGCAGGGCGACGTTTCCGAGCACGAGCAGCGCGGTCACACTCGCCACCAGCGCCGCGACCCGGCGCCAGAGGCGCGTCGCGGTTCGCTGTCGCCTCGAGGAGGAACGCGAGTCGCGGGGAGCGCCGGATGGTCCGCACCGGCCGCGGCGACAATCCACACGGCGGCCGTCGAGCGCGGATGTCCCGAGGAGCGCCCACTGCCATGGGGAGGGGCTGCCCGAGACGCGAACGAGCCGAAGGTTCCGCCAGGTGGGCGACGGCCCCCGCAGGTCGAGCGTCTCGCCGTTGTCGGCCAGAAACAGGCCGGGCTTGATTTCTGTCAGCCGGTGACGAACCGGCGCTCCCGTCGTCGTCGGCGTCGAAGTAGGGGACGCCGGCGTCGACGAGGAACCGCGCAGGCGGCCCGTGCGGCTCAGGTAACGCCGGGCGCGGTGCGGTAGCGGCCGGGGTATCCGGCCCAGCGGGTGGCCAGATCCGGCGTCGCGACCCGGCGCTGATGCGACGAGGTCGGCCATCCCGGCCGGCGGATCGCAAGAGTATCGCGTCAGCGGCCGTCGGCCGCCACGGCAGGGCAAGCAGCCGGTCGTGATACACACCCGGCTCACTGACCAGGTCGTGAGGATCGACAGCGCGAGCGTCGCCCTGCAGGTCATGGTCGGCCGAGTTGGTGAGCACGGCGATCCCGAGCTGCAGCTGGGGGAGCCACCACAGGTCCGAGAGGAAGCCGAACCCGCCGCCGCCATGGTTGAACAGGTCGAGGTACGGCCGGCCGCGGCCAGCGGTGCGGACGACGCCGAGCGCGTACCCGGCCGGCGCGCCGGCGTGCGGCGCCGGGACCGTCCGCATCTCGTCGAGCCACGTCGGGCCGAGCACGGTCCGGCCGTCGATCGTGCCGTCGTTCAGCTGGAAGCGCAGGAACCGGGCGAGGTCCGCAGCGCTCGCGTACAGCCCGCCGGCCGCCGTCATCGGCTCGTCGAGCGGCGGCTCCGGGACGGTGGAGTGACCCACGGCCCGGTCGGCGGTGGCCCGGATCTCGGCCCGGTCGAAGGTGCTGTGGTCCATGCCGAGCGGCGCGAGCAGCGAGTCGCGCATGACGTCCGCGAAGGGCTTGCCCTCGACCCGCTCGAGGATGTAGCCGGCGAGGTCGATGCCGAGGTTCGAGTAGGCGTAGCCGGTGCCGACCGGGAACCGCAGCCAGGTGTCGGAGATGCTGCGGACGTGCGCGTCGAAGTCGCCGGGGTCGAGCTCGTAGTTGTTGCCGACCGGCGCCTCGTGGGTGAAGCCGGCGGTGTGGCTGAGCAGCATGCGGAGCGTGATCTTCCGCTCGGGGTGCGCCTCGAAGGCGCTGTGGACGGTGAACCCGGGCAGGTAGGTGGTGATCGGCTCGTCGAGGTCGAGCCGGCCCGCCGCGACGGCCTGCATGACGGCCGTGGCGGTGAACAGCTTCGACATCGACTGGACGCTGAAGATCGTGTCGGCGGTGACCGGGCGGAGCCCCGCCATCGATGGCCGAAACCCTCGACCCACAACGTCTGGTCGCCGTCGACGAGCGCGACGGCGAGACCGGGGATGTCCTGCTCGGCCATCAGCTCCGGGATGCGCGCCTCGGTAGCTCGCGATGACCGTTTCAGCCGCATCGTCCGCGAGGGCTCGTTGCGTCGAGTCGAGCGGAGCGATCGAGGTGGCGAGCGAGAATATGAATGCTGGGGTGACCGCCCGCGTGACCCATTGGCGCGGCAAGCGTGACGTCCCGCCACCACTCACGTCAGGTCACCGCGACCCCTGCTTGAGTGCGGCGGATAGCTGCCAGCCACACGGGGTACTTCCAGACCCAAGCGGGCCATGCATCCACACGAAACCGCTCCTCTCGGAACTACCCCCACTTTCCCAGGGCGGCGCACGCGCGGAATCGGGATGTCCACTCGTCCACCTGCCGGGAACTACGCAGGACCTGAAGCCGGAGAGCGGATGTCAGCGCGGCACGGCGTCAACTCCGGCGAACATCAACTTCGAGCGAACGCCAGTCTTGCTGAAGAGAACCGCCGCGAAAAACTCCCGAGCTGCGAATCGACCGCGCTTGCCGTCGCCGCAAGTATCGCCTTCCTGGCGCCGGCCGGTTGCAGGCTATGGGCCCACCGAGACACCCGGTCTTCCGTCTCATTCCCGTGGTGAACGGCGGTCGCCGGACAGACGCGGCCAGATGAGAAAGGACGTTCGCGAGTTCATCCGCCGGCTCGAGGCGGTCGGGCCTCACGGTCGAGTCGACGCCCGGCCACTACCACGTCCTCCGCGACGGGAAGCCGCTCCGAAAGCAGAACGGCATGCCCTTCACGCTCCCGTTCTCTCCCGACACGATCCGCTGGCGCAGAGCGGCGATCGTCGAGCTCCGCAAGCTCGGCATCGACCTCTAGAACGGGGTCATCGGGTCGGTCAGTTTCCGCGCCCCGGCAGCCATTTGCGGGCTTTCCCGCAGGCGGTTCAGCGCTTGACCGATCCGTGCCTGGCGGACGCCGACGATCATGTCTGAGACGTGAGTAGAAGCGCAGCGGGCATCGACCTGTACTGGCTGCCACTGGGCGCGGGCGGCCGGTCGGTGCGCTGGACCGGGCGGATTTTCGAGCGGGTGGCAGCGAGCCTGGACCGCCGAGATCGCTGCGACCTCTACCACTCCGCGCTCGAGGTTCGCGTGCCGGAGGCGAAGTTCGTGATCGAGCAGGCACCGGTGTGGAGCGATGGCGCAGAGCGCGGTGTCGTTGCTGAAGGCGCTGTCGGCGCACGAGCCCTTGGACGATTCAGGCTCTTCCGCTACGAGATCCGACTATGGCGCGACGGCGTGATTTCGGACGTAGCCGAAGCGGTCGACAGCCCGCAGCGTCTCAGCGATGACGCCGACTGCGCGCGAGCGGCTGCTGGAGCTCGGTGCCGCTCGTTCCGACGCCGGTCTGGGGCCGCGACGAGCTGTGCGCCGGCGAGATGTGGAACTCGAACTCATTGATCTCCTGGCTGATCGCATGCAGCGGCGTCGACGTCGAATCGATCCGCCATCCAGCCGGCGGACGGGCCCCAGGCTGGAAGGCCGGCATAGTCGTGGCGCAGCGGCAGCACACCCAAGTAGGGCGAGTCGCCGCCTCCGCCTTTACACCGAGAGTCGCGTCGCGATGACGGCGCCAGCGCTGTTGAAGCGTTTCGGTCTGACACTCGGTTCGATCGGCGCCGCCGTCACGCCGCTCTACCAGCGGCTGCTGCGCCGACTCCGATCTTGGCCTGGGGAGCCACCGACGCCAAAGTGGACGCGCGCCTCCCGGGCGACGAGCTGCTCGAGGACGCAGACGGCGTGGCGACCCGGGCGATCACGATCGGCGCGCCCGCATCCGCAGTCTGGCCCTGGATCGCGCAGATGGGGCCGTCGCCGCGCGGCGGCGCCTACACCTATGACTGGATCGAGAACCTGCTCGGCTCGACATGCACAGCACCGACCGTGTGCTGCCTGAGTACCAGCATCCCAGGTCGGGGACACGCTCGGGTACGGCAAGAACCGCATGCGCTTCGAGCGGGTCGAGCCTGCGCGCGTCCTGGCAATCCGTTCCGATGACGGCAACTGGGTGTGGAGCTTCGTCCTCGACGAGGGGGACGGCAAGACGCGGCTGATCAGCCGAAACCGCTTCCGGCTCCCCTCACTGACCGCAAGGATCGGGATGGTTCCGATGGAACCGGGATCGCTGGTGATGGAGCGAAAGATGCTGCACGGCATCAAGCAGCGCGCAGAACGCCTCGCCGCAGAGGCAAAGTAGGGATCGACTGGCCTCCTCGCCGTTCGACGTCGAGCAACTCCCGCAGCGGGATGAACGTCGAACTTGAACACGCCTGCACGACCCCGCACCAACGTCGGCGACGACGACCCCCACCTCACCGCCAAATCGCACTTATGCGCTTGATCGCGACTACGAAGTCATTGGCGTCTGCCGCGAAGAAAGCCAGCCACTGCCGGGGGGTCGCACCACGGTCGCCGCATGCGCAAAACGCGACGATCTGTCAGCCGCTGATCGAGTCGTGCAGTTCGTACCAGGCTTCACGGCTCGGCGGGTCGAAGTTCGCATCGGGATTCTCGGCGGCCGCGGCGATCATCGGCTCGATGATCGGGTTGAGTCGCTCATTGATGAACCTCTCGCCGTGCTCGCGCGTCTCCCAGACGTCGAAGATGCGGAAGACGCCGGCGTCGAGGTCGAAGCCAGCCGTGTGGATCAGGAGCCCTTCGGGGGCGCCTTGGAGGTTGAGCGCGGCGTTGACCGCGTCGTAGTTGGTGGTGCTCGTGTCGCCATCCTTGATCTCGAACTCCTGAACGTATGCGATCGCCACTTTTCGACTCCCTTCTCGTCGGGTCGCCTGCGATCGTTATTCGAGTTGGGCACGTGCGGCCGGCGCCGTGGGAACCACGGTTCGGAAAGGGAGAGGCTGACTCGGTATGGAGGATGCCGGTGTCTACAGCGGTGCCGCGTCCTCCGGGTAGGGACGCTGCAGGAGCTGCTCGACACGGCAGTTCTACTGCGAGCGCTCTCCGTAGACCGACGCGGTGCCGCGGCTCAGGGGGGCGGCCTCTGTCGCAAACACTCGTGCGATGTCGAGCGTCGAGAGTACGCCGATTGGGAGAGGCGACGACTCGTCTGCCACGACGATGAGGTGCGACGTCGAGTGCTCACGCATCAACGACGCAGCCTGAAGCAGGGAGTCGCCCGGCGTCACGGTGACCACCGGCGATGCGGCGACGGCGCCGGCCGGGGCGTGACTCTCGATCGCGCCCACCAGGTCGAGGTCCGAGAGGACACCCCACGGCAGCAGCGACGTCCTCGTGACCGAACACCACGATTGCGTGGACGCGGTGCGTCGCCATCATCTGCGCCACGACGCGCAACGGCGTCACCGGCAGGCACGTAAGGATTCCCGGCGTCATCGCCTCACCGACGGTGCCGGTCGTGAGCGTGGGGGAGCTGGCGGTCATGTCGAACCTCCTACTGGTAGATCGATCTCTATTTCGATCGCTCCGCGCCGATTGGCCGGCGGTTCGATCTCGAGTCCGCCGTACCTGGCGAGGAATGGGGCGAGGTAGCGGCCGACGATCTTGCTCGGCGGCCACCAGAGAGCATCGCCGGCAACGGTGCTGCGGGTGCCCTCAGCTCCATGCGGCTCGCTGCGCAAGTAGCGCGGTGCCGAGCCGGTGAAGAGGAGCCCGCGGAGCACCGGCTGGAACCGGTGCGGATGGACGGCGGCTCCCGCCAGCGCGGCGATCACCTCCGCGACTGCGTCGGCCTGCTGGGCGGCGATTCCGCCCTGCTTGATCGGGAACTGCGTGATGTCGCCCGCGGCGTAGACGTTGGTAAGCCCCGAGACACGGCCGCTCAGGTCGGTGGCGATGAAACCGTCCGGGTCCTGTGGGATCCCGAGGATCCGCTGTCCCTCGAGGCGCGGAAGCGCGACCACGCGCTCGGCGAGAAGCGTCGCATCGGGGTCGAGCTCGAGTCTTCCTGCCTCGTAGCGGGTCGCGTCAGCAGCCGGTTCGGAGGGCGACGCCGTGGCTGCTCAGCAGTGCGCGAGCGGCCTCGCTTGCTGCCTCGCCGAAGAGGGCGAGCGGGGCGGGTTCCGGGGTGACCAACGTGAGCTCGACCTGCTCGTGGCGCCGGTCGAGATGAGTTGCCGTGAGCAGCGCGAGCTCGTAGAGGGGAAGCGGCCAGAGGCCCGGTGCGGGGACGACGAAGGCGATCGAGCCGATGCTCCCGCTCTCGGCCTCGACGAGCAGTCGGCGATACGCGTCGGTGTCGGCCGGCCCGCGAAAGGTGAGCGCGCCCGCGAGCGCGGGCCGCGGCAGAGCGCCGCAGGCGATGACGAGCGCGTCGTAGTGGATCTCCATGGCGTGGCTCGTGCGGGCCAGGTTGGCGTCTGCATCGACCGAGGCGAGTTCGGCGAGCGTGAACCCGGCTGCTGCGGCCTCGGCGATCCCCGCGAGCTCGAAATGATGGGCGCGCCCGGCGTCGAACGGCTCCGCCACCGCGAGCGGTCGATACCAGAACGCGGGCTCGGCGGCGAGCAGCTCGAGGTCGACCAGGTCGCCGGCGAGGGCGCGCAGCGCGAGCAGCGTCTCCAGGCCGGCCACGCCGCCGCCGGCGACGAGAACGCGGAGACCGCCGAAGCTCTTCGGACGATGCGGTGTTCGCCATCGACCCGAGTCTCCCCCTCCGCGTGCGTCGCGCAATCAGCGAGCGGTCGCATTCGTCTGCGGAAAACCCACATCGCAGCGAGTCACGACCGTCACGCATCGAGTCCGCCGCGCAGAGCGTTTGCGCGGGGTCGGAACTCAGTAGTTTCGAGCGGGTCCCAGTCGGTGTGTTCGCCGATGCCTCTGCGGAGTCCCCGTGCGAGCCTCGATCGAGCAAGGTGAGCAAGTGCCGAAGGAGGTGCAGAGTGTTCACCTACATCGGACTGATCCAGCTGACGCCCGAGGGGCGTGAGAACCTGGAGAAGGCACCCGAGTATCTCGACAAGATCCGCGTGATCGTCGAGGAGGAGGGTGGAGTCCTCGAGCACGTCTTCGCGATGATGGGTCCCTGGGACTTCTTCGCGATCGTGAAGTATCCCGACAACGAGACCGCGTTCCGCGTTCTCGCGAAGATCGGGCTCCTCGAGGTCGTCAGGACGGAGACCTTCCCGGCCGAGCCGGTCGAGACCTTCGTCAAGGCTCTCGCCTAGCGCGAGAGCTTCCCGGTGCGCGAACCGCGGTCACGCGGCCCGCGCACCGGGCGCGATCGCCTACACGAAGAGCGCCCGAGCGGCAGGCCGGCCGGTTGACCGCGGGCCGGGCGCGGCCGGTCGCCCGGCCCAGAGCGCGTGCCGCCGGGGGAAGACGTCGCAGACGAAGTCCCAGTGCAGCGAACGTGGTCGCCGGATGCGGGCGGGGATGAAGGCGAGGCCGTCGTCCCGCCAGCGGACGGTCCGGGCGGGGGGCGGCCCAGCCTCAGCTCCTCCTCCTCTCGTCCCAGAGGAGCGGCCGCGCGAGGACGTCGAGCGACTCGCCGTTGACCGATTCGACCAGCGGGCGTAGTCCGGCACTGGTCGAGAAGTGAGCGGCTGGTCGACGACACCGGTCCGCAGCAGCCCGAGCCACGGGTAGACGGCGAAGACGTGGAAGCAGTGGTGCGGGACGCCACCGGCCGCGACGACGTCGAACACGTGCTCGCGCGCCCGGCCGATTCGTCCGCGGAACCGGTCGTCGACGTGATGCGCGAGCTCGCCGGGTCGCACGCGGTCGAGCAGGTCGTTGCCGATCCAGTAGGCCTCGACCACGCGAGGGTCGAGCGGGTCGGCGATCCCGTTCGCGCCGGCGATCAGCGTGGAGGTACGGCCAGGCTCCGTCGACGTGGGCGCCAGCTCCGCGAGCCCACTGTCGGATACGTGCGCGTCGCCGTATTCGAGCAGCGTGCGCGGGCTGTCGGCGCCGCAGAGGCCGAGCGCGTTCGGCGGGTACGCGTAGCGCGCGAAAAGGAGCGGCCCCGGCAGTCGCGCTCACGGGCGCCGGCCGTTCGACGGGCGGCCGGCGAAGCGCGAAGAACGCGACGAGCACCGCGCCGGCGACGACAAGGATGGCGCCCGTCGCGTTTACCGGCGCGCCGTCGACCGCTCCGAGAGCAGCGCGGTGACGACGCCCCGAAAACGAGTGCGGCGGTCACGTCGATGGCCTGCGCACGCCGAGCGCGGCGAACCAGGTGGCGACGTAGGCGGTGAGCAGCAACCCGGTGAGCAGTGATCCAGCGCCACTGCCCCCGCGTCGAGCGCCGCGAGTGGCCCTGCCTTTCCCGAGAACCCGACCCAGCCGACGAGCAGCGCCGTCCCGATACCCATCCGAGCCGCGGCGAGCGTGCGCGGCGAGAGCACGTCCAGCAGGTGCTTCACGTAGACGACCTCGACCGACCAGAGAAGCGTCGCCGCGGAGGATCATCGCCTCGCCGGAGCCGAACATGAGGTGCCCGCGTGCCCGGCGAGCCACGCCTGGCCGGCGAGCAAGCAGGACGATCGCAAGCGCGTGCGGCCCGCGAAAGCGCTCGCGGAGGAGCGGGACGGCGAGAAGCGCGACCCAGATGATGAGCGTCTTCTGGATGAACGCCGCCTGCGTCGCCTGTGCGCGCGCGAGCCCCTCGAAGAAGAGGACGAACGGCACGCTGCCGCCGATGACGGCGACGCCGAGCAGCGCAAGCCGGAGACGGCGCCCGCAGGCAAGGCTACGGACCGAGTCAAGCGACGCCGCGGACGTCAGCGCGAGCCACGACCAGCAGCGCGCCGGCGACTGCGTTCTTCGCGGTCGTGTAGACGGTCGCGTCCCCGAAGTGCCTAACCGCATGTCCGTTGACGAAGATGGAGATGCCGCTGATGACGGCGGTGACGAAGGCGAGCGCGATGCCGGTGGCGCGCGTGGTCATGACAGCTCGTTCGGTTGGGGTCGGCTACCCCGGCAGGGGGAAGCGTGAGCGCTTCGCGAGCCGCGTCGGGGTCGAGCACTTCGACCGGGATCCCGAGGTGGAGGAGCAGGTGCGCGCCGGGGGAAGCGCCGGGCACGAACGTGAGCGGGACGATGCCGCCGTCGTCGAGGCGGCCGAGCGGGGCCCCGTCGTCCCAGGCCTCGACGAGCACGGCGATCGAGCCGAGGCACATCAGGAGACCGCCACCCGCTCGGCGTATCGACCTCGACGCTCTCGATCACGACCTCGCTGCCCGTCGCTCCGCGATGTCCCCCTCGACCACCGCGTCCACCAGGGCGCCTTCCGCGATTGTTCCGCGTGATGCGTCCGCAAAATGCTCGCCGGAAATGGTCGGGCGTGAAATGGGAGAGCGCCCGCCGAGACGGACTCTAACGCGCGTCACCCGCGTCGCGCCGTCGAACAGGGCGACCTCCTCGATCTTCCGCATCACGTCCTGCATCAATGCATGCTCGTGCATGGTTCCTCCCCCCTCAGAGCTGTTCGAGATCGTCGAGCATTGCCGTCGCGGCAGCCTCGACGCCGGCGTCGACCGGGGCGCCCTGGCCCGTCGCCGGCGAAGAACTCCGCCTCCCACCCCGTAGACGAGGATCCGGCCGGGGAGCTTGCCGAGCACACGCGCCAGCTCGACCGCCTCGCTGACGCCGAAGGCGTGCGTCGAAGAACGGAAGACCCTCCCGCCGGGATCGCCCTCCTCGCCGGCGTCGAAGCGGTGCAGCGTCCCGGGCTCGCCGCCGGATTGGACGGCGTCCACCACGAGCGCGGTCTCGGCTCCCTCCCACGCGTCGATCAAGGCGGCTCGGCTCCTGTTCGCACTCGAGGATGTCGACTCCCGCGGCGACCGGCCGCGTAGCCGCTCGGCGACCGCGAGCCCGACGCCGTCGTCGCGCCGGTATTCGTTGCCGATGCCGATGATCGACGTGCATCACGCACGCTCGCATTGTCGAGGGTGAGGAAGTGGGTGGCGCACGAGATGCACGGGTCGTAGTTGCGAATCGTCTGCTCGCAGAGGCCGCGCAGCTCGTCGACGCCCAGGTGCGCGTAACGGCCGACGACGTCGCGAGGTCGTCTTCGATCGCCTGCTGGTTCTGCGACGTGGGCGGGACGATCTTCGCGTCGAGGATCGTGCCCTCCGCGTCGACGCGGTAGCGGTGGTAGAGCAGGCCGCGCGGCGCCTCGCTGACGCCGAAGCCGGTGCCGGCGACGGGCTCGACCGCCACGGCCGGGGCGTCGGGCTCCTCGTAGCGTCGATCAGGCGGAGCGCCTCGTCGCACGCGTAGACGACCTCGACGCTGCGGACGACGATGCTCCGGAAGGGATCTCGGCAGGCGGCCCCAGGCCCGCGTCGCGGGCCGCCTCCTGCGCGAGCGGCGAGAGCGGTCGAGGTTGAGCTGAAGCGCGCGAGCGGGCCGAACAGGTACGCGCCGCGCCCCCGGAGGCGCGAGTGCAGGGCGGTCGAATGCTCGACCTGCTCCTCCACGAAGTGCTCGTCGTACTCGCCCGGCGCGATGTCGAGCCCCTCGTCCGAGAGGATGCGGCCTCCCTCGATCGGGTATTCGTCCGGCTGGCGAGAGCGCGACGAACTCGCACTCGACGGCGACGCTCGGGAAAGTCGAAGCCCGCCGTCCAGCGGACGGTCTCGAGCGCGGCCTCGCGGGCGCGCTCGAGCGGCTCGACGAGCGCCCGCAGCTCCGGCGCGTCGGGGCGCGGTAGAAGCCGCCGACGCGTACGTTGATCGGATGGATCTCGCGGCCGCCGACGAGCGTCATCAGCCGTTGCCGGCCTTCTTCAGCGCCAGGCCGCGCTCGACGGCCTGCGGTGGTCGCGTGCCATCTCGACCGCGCCGGGGTAACCGAGGAAGTCGGGCGCGTGGAGCATGAAGACGTGGAGGGCGTGGCTCTCGATCCACTCGCCGCAGTAGAACAGCCGGCGCAGCTGGCGGATCGGCTCGGTCACCTCGACGCCGCAAAGGTTCTCCATCGCGTTGACGGCGCTCGTCTGGTACGCGACGGGGCAGATGCCGCAGATCCGCGCGGTGATGTCCGGCGCCTCGGCGAAGGCGCGGCCGCGCAGAAACGCCTCGAAGAAGCGCGGCGGCTCGAAGATCTTCAGCTTGACGTGCTCGACCCGGTCGCCTTCGAGCTTCACCGTCAGCGCGCCCTCGCCCTCGACGCGCGCGAGGTAGTCGGTCCGGATCGACCGCCGCTCATGCCACCGCCGCTCGCCCCTCCCGGAACGGCTCGGCGTCCGCATTGAACTCCGCGAAGACGCGCACGACCCGCGCTCGCTCAGCCCCAGGTCCGCAGCAACGGGATGAGCGACTCGGTGTTCGGCGTCTCCATCGGCCCAAAGCAGCCGTAGCAGCCGCGGTTGTAGGCGGGGCAGAGGGCGCCGCAGCCGGCGTGGGTCACCGGGCCGAGGCACGGTGTGCCGTGCGCCACGATGACGCAGACGATGCCGCGCAGCTTGCACTCGATGCAGACGCTCGTCGCCGGGATGTCGGGCTTGCGGCCGTGCAGAAACGCGCTGATGACTTCGATCAGCTGGCGCTTGTTGATCGGGCAGCCGCGCAGTTCGAAATCGACGCGCACATGTCGGCGATCGGGCGTCGACGTCTCGAGCGTCCGATATACTCGGGTGTCGCGTAAACGACCGCGACGAATTCCTTGACATCCTCGAAGTTGCGCAGCGCCTGAATGCCGCCCGCGGTGGCGCAGGCCCCGATCGTGATGAGCGCCTTCGACGCGCGGCGCACCTGGTGGATGCGCTCGGCGTCGTGCGGGGTGGTGATCGATCCTTCGACCAGCGAGAGATCGTACGGCCCCTTGACCGCCGCTCGTGGCTTCCCGGAAATAGGCGATCTCCACCGCGCCCGCCACAGCAAGCAGTTCGTCTTCGCAGTCGAGCAGCCTCAGCTGGCAGCCATCGCAGGAGGCGAACTTCCACACGGCGAGCTTCGGCTTTTCGCTGCCGTTCAGAGCTCCCTGACCCAAGCCAGGCGCGACCTCGGCGTAGGCGAAGACAGGGCCGTCCTTGCAGAAGCGCCGGCCCGAACTGGCAGTGCCCGCAGAACCCACGGCGCATTTCATGTTGCGCTCCATCGAGAGATAGATCTGCTCCGGCGTTATCCCGCGCTTCAAGCTCCTCCACCGTGAAGCGCATCATGATTTCGGGCCCGCAAACATCGCCACCGCTTGTTCGGGATCGAACGGCGCGACCGGGATCAGCTTGGGGACCACGCCGACCCGCCCGCCAGGCGCCGGCGCGCGTCGACCGTGACCTCGACGTCGATCGACTGCGCCACCCTCCAGCTCGCCGCGGATAGAGGAATCTCCGGGGTACGTGCACCGTAGAGCAGGACCACCTGCCAAGTCGCGGCGTGCTCGAGCATCACAGAGACCGGACGCAGCGGAGCGAGTCCGATCCCTCCGGCGACGAGGACGACATCGCCGCCCGCCGCCTCTTCGTCGGCCAGCGGTCCCGAACGGCCCGCGAAGCCAAGCACAGCCTCGGGCTCGGCGCAGATAGCACCTCGTCACGGCGCCGACGGCGCGGACGGTGAGCAAGACCGGCCCCGGTGGGGACGCGGCCGCTGATCGAGATAGGCACCTCGCCCACACCGAAAACGTAGAGCATATTGAACTGCCCCGCCGCGAAGGGGGCAGCTCGCCCGCCATCGGCTCGAGCGTAAGCGTCCAGATGTCCGGGGTATCTGGCTCACGCGCTGAGACCCCGAAGGGCCACGGCGTCATCGCGCCGGCGGCCGGGAGCTCAGACACGAACCCGTTGCCATAGACATCGAGCAATCGAGTCGCGTCCACTGAAGGCGCTCGATCACGACCTAGCAAAGCGGCTCATCAGGTCGTAGCCGAGATCGGGTCGGCCTCGCATTTCTTCCGCAAGCACGCCCCGTCGAAGCCGGTCGCGCGCACGCCTCAGCGCCCGCGCGTCGAAGTGCCAGCGATACGGGGAAACAGCCACGACCAGCCGACGACTTCGCCTGCCTCGACCGTCTCGAACGGTCACGCGCCCGCGTGCCGGCACGAACGTCTCGAGCGCCACGCTCCCGTGACGAGCAGGTAGAACGTGTCGGCCTGGTCGCCCTCGCGGAAAATAACTCGCCGGCGTCGAAGCGCACGTTGCCGGCGCAGCCAGCGATGAGTCGAGCTGGGCGCCAGCATGCCGTCGAGGAACGGCACATCCGCGACCACCGTCTCAAGCGAGCGCGCCAGTCCCCTTCCGTCGCGCGGATCGCCGCGACCTCCTCGGTGATGTCGATGCCGACCGGGCACCAGGTGATGCAGCGGCCACAGCCGACGCAGCCAGAGTGCCGAACTGGTCGATCCAGTGCCGAGCTTGTGGGTCATCCACTGGCGATAGCGCGCGCGCCTCGACGGGCGGACGCTGCCGCCGTGGATGTAGGTGAAGTCGACGGTGAAGCAGGAATCCCACGCGGTGGCGCTCGGCTCCGGCCGGCGAGGTCGGTGGCATCCTCGACCGCGGAGCAGAAGCAGGTCGGGCAGACGAGCGTGCAGTTCCCGCAGGTCAGGCAGCGTTTGGCGACCTCGTCCCAGCGCGGATGCTCGACGTTGCGGAAGAGGAGTCGCGATGTCGGTGGTATCCAGGGTTCGGCCCATCTGGCTGGGCGGTGCGTTCCACCGTTTGCTTCTGCTGAGCGGCTTTTTCTTCGTCGTCTTGCCACGCGATGGCGGGAAGTTCTGCCAGAATCTCGGCCCCTACGTGGGGAGTGCCAGCCTCAAACCACGAAATAATGGCGCACTTCCTCTACTATCTCAGTCAGGGCCAGGTCAAAATCAGCAGTCACCTGTGGGCCCGGTGTGCATGGAAACACAGAAACAGGTGCCTCCCTGCTTGAGCGCGGTTGATGGCTAAAAACAACCAGCATCTGTTCCCGGCGGTGCTCAGTAGGTTGGATCGACATAGGGGCCGCGCAAGAACACCTCATCTTGAATAGCGATAGCGTGCAGTTCGCAGGCGCGCACCCCCAGGAAGGCGTATTTGTGGCACCTTTTATATATGTTCGTCTGGGCAGCAGGTGGAAACCGCCCGCATCCTTTTGTGCCTGCCAGAGCCGGAGAGTGGGCGGGGGATAAGATAATGCTTCCACGAGTGCGGCCCCACCGCGTAGCCGAAGAACGCCTGATCTGCGCGCCGCTCGAGACGGTACGTGCCGCCGTCCTGGCGGTCGGTCCAGCCGATCGGAAGCTCGTGCGGCCGACTCGAGGTCGTCGTAGACGATCGCCCCGTCGCGCACCATCAGGCCCGAGCACCCGATAGCCGCGGTCACGAAGCGCCTCGATCAACCGATCGAGTGCAGCCGGGTGTGATGACGGCGCTGCCGTGTCTGGCTCACGTCGACCTCCTCGGTAGAAACTCTGTCAAACGGGGTGGGCTGATGCATCGGGCTCCTCCGAACGGGTCGGCCGACGTGGCCGGTCACTCGAGGTCGGTCCGATCGTCACCCGCGAAGCAACT
Source organism: uncultured Thermoleophilia bacterium (assembly GCA_963708355.1). Taxonomy (GTDB): domain Bacteria; phylum Actinomycetota; class Thermoleophilia; order Gaiellales; family Gaiellaceae; genus PALSA-600. The sequence continues at coordinate 379,977 of CAVPSK010000001.1, forward strand.
GCGTGGCATCGGCGCGGCCCACGAGCGGTCCTTCGGGCAACTACCGAGCCGGCACCCTTGCGGGTTTGCCGGTGGCGCCGCTGCGGCTCGACCCCGATGCGTGCGGCCGTCGGCGCGACGGACAATCAGGCGACGAACAGACGACGAAACGCAAGCAGGGAGGGACATCCGATGGTCCTCACGACAGTCAGCACGCGGTGCGTGTACGACTTCGACGAAGAGGCTCCGGGTGGGCGCCAGACGCTCGGTGGCAAGGGGATCGGGCTATCGGAGATGACCCGGATGGGTCTGCCGGTGCCAAGCGGCTTCACCGTGACGACAGATGCGTGCCGCGCGCACATGGATAGCGGCGGCTTCCCGGGAGGACTTGGCGAGGAGCTCCACGCAGCGGTGCACCGCCTCGAAGCAAAGACGTCGAAGACGTTCGGGTCGGATGAGAACCCGCTGCTCGTCTCGGTTCGGTCCGGCGCCGCAATCTCGATGCCCGGGATGATGGACAGCATCCTCGACTTGGGCCTCTCGGATGGGGCGACCGAAGGGCTCGCGCGTACGACCGGAAACCCGCATTTCGCGTACGACTCGTACCGTCGCCTGATTCAGATGTACGGCGAGGTCGTCGACGGCATCCCTTCCGAACGCTTCGAAGCGACGCTCTCTGCGCTCAAGGCAGCCAGGGGCGTCACCGACGACACGGATCTCTCGGCCGCCGATCTGCGTGAGCTCGTCGGGACCTACAAGCAGATCTACACCGATGTCCTCGGGCGCGAGTTTCCGCAGGACGCGCGGACACAGCTGCGCGCTGCGGTCGAAGCGGTCTTCGATTCCTGGCAGAACCCTCGCGCGCAGGTCTACCGGCATCTGAACGAGATTCCCGACGCGATCGGCACGGCTGTCAACGTCGTCCAGATGGTGTTCGGCAACGCAGGCAGCGCCTCGGCAACGGGCGTCGCCTTCTCACGCGATCCGTCGACCGGTGAGACGCGCCTTACCGGCGAGTTCCTCCTCGATGCTCAGGGCGAGGACGTCGTCGCGGGAATCCGTGCGCCGCAGCCGCTCGAGCACCTCGAACAGCTGTTGCCCGAGGCGTTCGCTGAGTTCCGTGACGCGATGAGAATTCTCGAGCACCACTATCGCGACATGCAGGACGTCGAGTTCACGATCGAGCAGGGCAGGTTGTTCATCCTTCAGACCCGATCCGCGAAGCGAACCGCAGCCGCCGCCTTGAAGACAGCCGTCGAGATGGTCCGTGAAGGGCTCATCTCGCGCGACGAGGCGGTACGGCGGATCGAACCTCCGCTCTCGAGCAGATCCTCCATCCGATGGTCGAGCCGGGGGCCACGGTCGAGGTTGCGGCAACCGGCTTGCCAGCCTCTCCGGGCGCTGCCGTGGGTGCGGTCGTCTTCGATCCCGACGTCGCCGTGCAGCGAAGCGCAAACGAGCCCGTGATTCTCGTTCGCTTCGACACCACACCGGACGACATCCACGGCCTTGCCGCCGCCAAGGGGATCCTGACAGCCCACGGCGGTATGGCCTCACATGCAGCCGTCGTCGCACGCGGCATGGGAAAGCCTTGCGTCGCGGGGTGCAACGCTCTCCGTATCGACGAGGAGGCAGGGCTCTGCGTGATCGGCGGAACGAGGTCCACGAAGGCGAGCAACTCACGGTCGACGGTTCGACGGGCCGTGTGATCGTCGGTGCTGCACCGCTCGTCGACCCCGGCCCCAACGCCGACCTCGAAACGATTCTCGCTTGGGCTGACACCGCCCGTCGCCTCGGCGTGCGCGCCAACGCCGATACGCCCGCCGACGCCCGGCGCGCCCGCGCGTTCGGCGCCGAAGGCATCGGCCTCTGCCGTACCGAGCACATGTTCTTCGGCGACGAGCGCCTCCCGGTCGTCCAGGAGATGATCCTCGCCGACGACGAGCCGGCGCGCCGCGCCGCGCTCGACAAGCTGCTGCCGTTCCAGCAGTCCGACTTCGAAGCGATTTTCGAGGCGATGAACGGACTGCCCGTGACGATTCGTCTCCTCGATCCGCCGCTGCACGAGTTCCTTCCGTCCGAACAGGAGGCGACGAGCGAGCAGATGCGTGCGCGCATACGTGAGCTTCGCGAAGTGAACCCCATGCTCGGACCCGCGGCTGCCGGCTCGGGCTGCAATGGCCCGAGATCTACGAGATGCAGGTTCGTGCGATCGGGCGCGCCGCAGCGGCCGTCGCCGCCCGAACCGGGGAGCCGCCGATCGTGGAGATCATGCATCCGCTCGTCGCGTTCGCCGAGGAGCTTCGTCGACTGCGGGGGCTGACCGAGCCGTGATGGCAGAGGAGGCTCCAGGGCTCGCGTACCTGTGCGGCACGATGATCGAGCTGCCGCGGGCCGCCCTGCGGGCCGCGGAGATCGCAGGCATGCGGACTTCTTCTCGTTCGGCACCAACGACCTCACACAGACGGCGCTCGGCCTCTCGAGGGACGATGCCGAGGGCAAGTTCCTCACGGGCTACCTCGAGCACGGCGTGCTCGAGGACAATCCCTTCGAGACGCTCGACCAAGAAGGCGTCGAAGAACTCTGTCACTAGGCGTCTCCCGTGGACGGCGTGCGAAGCCGGAGCTCGAGATCGGGATCTGCGGAGAGCACGGTGGCGATCCTCGGTCGATCGACTTCTGCCACCGGACCGGTCTCGACTACGTCTCCTGTTCGCCCTTCCGCGTGCCGGTTGCCCGTCTGGCCGCCGCGCACGCTGCGCTCGACGAGCGGGGCACGAGCTACGAGGCTGCCGGCGGCTAGGCGCTCACCACGGCCCGTAGATGCCGCTGTTCGCCTCCCGCAGCGCGCTGACGTAGCCGGCGCGCTCGTAGGCCGCCTCGTCCTGCCGGGCGGCACGGCGAGCATGCCCGCGCAGCTCGTCGACGGCCGCGAATCCCTTGCGCGCCATCCACTCGGACAGGCCGTCGAGCAGCACCGTCGCGTGCTCGGGGCCGTGGCGCAGCAGCGCCGAGGCGGTCATCACGACGTCGGCGCCGGCGAGCAGGTACTTGGCGACGTCGGCCGGGGTCTCGACGCCGGTGGTGGCCGCGAGCGAGGCGCGCACCCGGCCGTGCAGCAGCGCGATCCAGGTCCGCGGCAGCCGCGCCTCGGCCGGGCTGGAGAGGCCGACGTGGGGCACGACCGCGAGCGTTGTCGGGGTCGATGTCGGGCTGCAGGAAGCGGTTGAAGAGCACGAGCGCGTCGGCGCCGGCCTCGTCGAGCCGCAGCGCCATCTCGCCGGTCGAGCTGAAGTACGGGCTGAGCTTGACCGCGACCGGCACGCTGACCGCGTCCTTGACGCGCGCGAGGACGTCGACGTGCCGCTGCTCGACGTCGCGGCCGGAGATGCGCGGGTCGCCGGGGAGGTAGTAGATGTTCAGCTCGATCGCGGCGGCGCCGGCGTCCTGCATCGCGCGGGCGTAGTCGGTCCAGCCGCCGGGCGTGACGCCGTTGAGGCTGGCGATCACCGGCACGTCGACGGCCGCCGCGGCGCGCTCGAGCAGGCTCAGGTAGCGGCGCGGGCCGGCCTCCTCCTCGGCGGCGGCCGGGAAGTAGGAGAGCGACTCGGCGAAGCTCTCGGTGCCGGCGTCGACGAGCCGCGCGTTCTCGGCCGCCTCGCGGCGCAGCTGCTCCTCGAACAGCGAGTAGAGGACGACCGCGCCGACGCCGGCGTCGGCCAGCCGCCGCACGCCGTCGACGGTCTGCGAGAGCGGCGACGCCGACGCGACGAGCGGGTTGCGCAGCGCGAGGCCCATGTAGCTCGGTCGAGAGGTCCATCAGCGGTCCTTGCGGGCGTCGGCGGCGAAGTGCTGCGCGCCGCGGGTCGCCATCTCCTCGTAGACGTCCCAGCGCTGGTCGACCGCCTGCTGGGCGAGGCCGAGCAGCCGCTCGGCCTCGGCCGGGTCGGTGTTCGCGAGCGTGCGGTAGCGCAGCTCGCCGGTTGGTGTAGTCGGCGAGCGGGATCCGCGGCCGCGGCGAGTCGAGCAGGAACGGGTTGCCGCCGGCCGCGCGCACCATCGGGTCGTAGCGGATCAGCGGCCAGTAGCCGCTCGCGACGGCGCGGTACTGCTGGTCGAGCCCGTCGCGCATGTCGATGCCGTGCGCGATGCAGTGGCTGTAGGCGATCACGAGCGACGGCCCGTCGTAGGCCTCGGCCTCGCGGAACGCGCTCAGCGTCTGCTGGGGGTCGGCGCCCATCGCGACCCGGGCGACGTAGACGTTGCCGTAGGCGATCGCCTGCAGCGCGAGGTCCTTCTTGGGCACCGTCTTGCCGGCGGCGGCGAACTTCGCGACCGCGCCGAGCGGCGTCGCCTTCGACATCTGCCCGCCGGTGTTGGAGTAGACCTCGGTGTCGAGCACGAGCACGTTGACGTTGCGCCCGCTGGCCAGCACGTGGTCGAGCCCGCCGGAGCCGATGTCGTAGGCCCAGCCGTCGCCGCCGACGATCCAGACGCTGCGCCGGACCAGGTGGTCGACGACGCTGCGCAGGTCGGCGACGGCCGGCCCGTCGAGCCCGTCGAGCCGCCGCTCGCAGCTCGGCGACCCGCTCGCGCTGCGCGCGCAGCTCCGACTCGCGCAGCTGCGGCGCCGCGAGGATCTCGTCGACGAGCTCGGCGCCGAGCTGCGTCGCGCAGCTCGGCGAGGCGGCGGCGGGCCAGCTCGGTGTGCCGGTCGGCGGCGAGCCGGAAGCCGAGCCCGAACTCGGCGTTGTCCTCGAACAGCGAGTTCGACCAGGCCGGGCCGCGCCCGTCGGCGTCGGTCGTCCACGGCGTCGTCGGCAGGTTGCCGCCGTAGATCGACGAGCAGCCGGTCGCGTTGGCGACCATCAGCCGGTCGCCGAACAGCTGCGAGAGGAGCTTCAGGTACGGCGTCTCGCCGCAGCCGGCGCAGGCGCCGGAGAACTCGAACAGCGGCTCGAGGAACTGGGTGCCGCGCACCGTGCCGAAGTCGACCCGCGAGCGGTCGTTCGCCGGCAGCGTCTCGAAGAACGCGATGTTCTCGCGCTCGGCCGCGACCAGCGGCTCGCGCGCGGCGAGGTTGATCGCCTTGCGCGCCGGCGTCGCCCGGCGCGACGACCGGGCAGGCCTCGACGCACAGCCCGCAGCCGGTGCAGTCCTCGACGTAGACCTGCAGCGTGTAGCGCGTGTCCGGCAGGCCGACGGCGTCGAGCGGCGCCGACCGGAACCCGTCCGGCGCGCCCTCGAGGCGGGCCTGGTCGTAGTAGCGGGAGCGGATCACGCTGTGCGGGCAGACGAAGCTGCAGTTGCCGCACTGGATGCAGAGGTCGGGGTCCCAGACCGCGACCAGCTCGGAGATGTTGCGCTTCTCGTAGGCCGTCGTGCCGCTCGGGTAGGTGCCGTCGACCGGCAGCGCGCTGACCGGCAGCTCGTCGCCGCGGCCGGCCATCATCGCCGCGGTCACGGTGCGCACGAACTCGGGCGCGTGCGCCGGGACGACCGGCGGCAGCTCGCGGGTCGCCGTCACCCGCTCGGGCACGCTCGACCCGGTGCAGGCCGTCGAGCGCGCGGTCGACCGCCGCCTGGTTGCGCTCGACCACCTCGGCGCCGCGCCGGCCGTAGGTCTTGGCGATCGCCGCCTTGATCCGCTCGATCGCCTGCTCGCGCGGCAGCACGCCCGGAGATGGCGAAGAAGCAGGTCTGCAGGACGGTGTTGGTCCGCCCGGCGAGGCCGGCCTCGCGGGCGATCCGGCCGGCGTCGATCACGTAGAGCGTCGATGTGCTTGGCGAGGATCTGCTCCTGCACCGGGCGCGACAGCGCGTCCCAGACCTCGTCCGGCGGGTGCGGGCAGTTGAGCAGCAGCGTCGCGCCGTGCGCCGCCCGGCCGAGCACGTCGACGCGGTCGAGCAGCCCGAACTGGTGGCAGCCGACGAAGCTCGCCTGCTGCACGAGGTACGGCGCGCGGATCGGCTGCGGCCCGAAGCGCAGGTGCGAGACCGTCTGCGAGCCGGACTTCTTCGAGTCGTAGACGAAGTAGCCCTGCGCGTGCAGGCCCTCCTCGCCCGAGGATCTTGATCGTGTTCTTGTTCGCGCCGACCGTCCCGTCCGAGCCCAGGCCGAAGAAGACCGCGCGCACCGTCTCCGGCGGCTCGATGTCGAGCGCCGCGTCGTAGGCGAGGCTCGTGCCGGAGACGTCGTCGTTGATCCCGATCGTGAACCGGCGCCGCGGCCGCTCGCGCCGCCAGCTCGTCGAACACGCCGGCGACCATGCCGGGCGTGAACTCCTTCGAGGACAGGCCGTAGCGGCCGCCGATCACCCGCGGCATCACCTCGCGCTCGCCGTCGGCGATGCGACTCGGTCAGCGCCGCGACCACGTCGAGGAACAGCGGCTCGCCGAGCGAGCCGGGCTCCTTCGTCCGGTCGAGCACGGCGACCCGGCGCACGGTCGCGGGCAGCGCCTCGGCCAGCGCCTGCGCCGGGAACGGCCGGTACAGCCGCACCTGCGCCACGCCGACCCGCTCGCCGCGCGCGTTGCAGCGCAGGCGACGGTCTCGCGCACGGTCTCGCCGCCCGAGCCCATCACCACGAGCACGCGCTCGGCCTCGGGGTGCCCGCTGTAGTCGACGATCCGGTAGCGGCGGCCGGTGCGCTCGCGCGAGCCGTGCCATCGCGTCCTCGCACGACGTCCGGGACGCGGGCGTAGAACGGGTTGACCGTCTCGCGCGCCTGGAAGTAGACGTCCGGGTTCTGCGCGGTGCCGCGGATGAACGGCCGCTCCGGCGAGAGCGCCCGGCCGCGGTGCGCGCGGACGAGCTCCTCGGGCACCAGCGCGCGCAGGTCGTCGTCGGAGAGCAGCTCGATCGTGTTCAGCTCGTGCGAGGTGCGGAACCCGTCGAAGAAGTGCACGAACGGCACCCGCGTCCGGAGCGTCGCGGCCTGCGCCACGAGCGCCAGGTCGTGGGCCTCCTGCACCGACGCCGAGGCGAGCAGCGCGAAGCCGGTCTGGCGCACCGCCATCACGTCGGAGTGGTCGCCGAAGATCGACAGCCCCTGCGCCGCCAGCGACCGCGCGGCCACGTGCAGCACCGCCGGGGTCAGCTCGCCGGCGATCTTGTACATGTTCGGGATCATCAGCAGCAGGCCCTGCGAGGCGGTGAACGTCGTCGCCAGCGCGCCGCCCTGCAGCGCGCCGTGCAGCGCGCCGGCCGCCCCGCCCTCGCTCTGCATCTCGACCACCGCCGGCACGGTGCCCCAGACGTTCGGCCGCCCCTGGCTCGACCACTCGTCGGCCAGCTCGGCCATCGGCGAGGACGGCGTGATCGGGTAGATGCAGCAGACCTCGTTCAGCCGGTAGGCGACCGAGGCCGCCGCCTCGTTGCCGTCGACCGTCGCGCGCATCAGCGGCCGGGCTCCGGGAACATCTCGATCGCGTGCACCGGGCACTGCTCGAAGCACGCCCCGCAGCCGGTGCAGCGGTCGTAGTCGAACCGGTAGCGGTGCCCCACGCCGAGCTTGATCACCGCGTCCTCCGGGCAGGCGCCGAGGCAGCCGTCGCACTCGAAGCAGTTGCCGCACGACAGGCACCGGCCCGCCTCGTAGACCGCCTCCTCGGCGCGAGAGGCCGCCGACCACCTCGTCGAAGTCCGCGACGCGCTCCTCGACGCGCGAGCTCGGGCTGCTGGCGGCGGGCGGCGTCGCCGAAGTACCAGAGGTGCAGCTTGTCGAAGGTCGCCGAGCGCGTGCTTCGGCCGGCTTGCACGGCGTCGGCGCCGCGCAGCCAGGCGTCGATGTGGCGCGCGGCCTTCTTGCCGTGCCCGACGCCGACCGTCACGGTGCGCTCGCTCGGCACCATGTCGCCGCCCGCGAACACGCCCGGGGCAGCCGGTCATCAGCGACGGTCGACACCTGCACGGTGCCGTCGCGCTCGAACTCCACCCCCGGCACCGCGCGCAGGAACGCGGTGTCGGTCTCCTGGCCGAGCGCCAGGATCACCGTGTCGGCGGCGAGCGTCTCGAACCGCCCGGTCGGCTGCGGGTAGCCGGACTCGTCGAGCTCCATCACCTCGACCTGCAGCTCCGGGCCCTCGAACGCCGTGATCGTCCGCAGCCAGTTGATCCGCACGCCCTCCCGCTCGGCGTCCTCGGCCTCCTCCTCGTGCGCCGGCATCTGCTCGCGGGTGCGCCGGTAGACGATCAGCGCCTCCTCGGCGCCCAGCCGGCGGGCGACCCGGGCGGCGTCCATCGCCGTGTTGCCGCCGCCGTAGACCGCGACGCGCCGGCCGATCACCGGCCGCTCGCCGGAGGCGACGCTGCGCAGGAACGACACCGCGTCGACGATCGGGCCGGCGTCCCGGGCCGGGATGTCGACCCGCTTGGAGAGGTGCGCGCCGACCGCGACGAAGACCGCGTCGAAGCCGCCCTCCTCGCGCTCGGCGATCGAGGTCCTCGACCCGGTGGTCGCAGCGTCATCCGCACGCCCAGCGCCGCGATCCGGTCGATCTCGCCGTCGAGCACGTCGCGGGGCAGCCGGTAGGCCGGGATGCCGTAGCGCATCATCCCGCCCGGCTCGCTCGCCCGCGTCGCGGATCTCGACCTCGTGGCCGAGCCGGGCCAGGTGGTAGGCGGCCGACAGCCCGCTCGGGCCCGCGCCGATCACGAGCACCCGCTTGCCGCTGCGGCGCCGGCGGCGGGTCGAACAGCCAGCCCCGCTCGAGCGCCAGGTCGCCGAGGAACCGCTCGACCGAGTGGATCGAGACCGCGCTGTCGAGGTCGGCGCGGTTGCAGACGCTCTCGCACGGGTGGTAGCAGACCCGCCCGTGGATCGCGGGGAACGGGTTGTCGGCGACGAGCTCGCGCCACGCCTGCTCGTGCCGGCCCGCTTGCGTGTGCGCGAGCCAGGCCTGGATGTTCTCGCCCGCCGGGCAGCCGGCATTGCACGGCGGCAGCAGGTCGACGTAGACGGGCCGGCGCTCGCGGACCGGGCCGGTGTGGCGAGCGCCCGTGCAGCAGGTCCGGCAGCGGCGTGACGTCCCGCATCGGATCGCTCATGTCTCCCGCGGCGGCCGGGCAACCATCGCGCTAAGCCTAATCGGCGTGCGCGCGACAGCGGGGTGGCTCGACTGACCGCGTACCCCCTTTCGTCGAAGTCGGTTCCTGTCTCGCTAGCGCCTGATCACCTTGTGGACCTCGAAGATTTCCGGGGCCTTGTCGAACCCGATTCCGACGTCGCCCAGGATCGGCATCAACCGCTCGCCGAACGCGTCGAGTTGCTCCCGGGAGTCCCAGATCTCGCTCACGAGCAGGTTCCCTTCGGACCCGAAGCAGACGTGGTAGTCGAGTCCGTCCGGAGGCCACGCGCCCGCCGCCTCGAGACGTCGGAGCGACTCGTCGTACTTCTCGCTCGTCAGGGCGGTGGGGCTGAAGCGGACGACGATGCTCATTCGAGTTCCTCCTTGCGTTGGGTAGACCCTCTGGTGGGGGATCTAGCGGGGGCCAGTTGCCGCCCGGGGAGTAAGGATCACCGGGCGGTACCACCGCCCCTCTTTGTTACACCGTCAGTGGGGCTCTACGTCGGTAGTAAGCCGCCGACCCGGAGGCGCTGCGACGAGGCGGCGATTGCGGGGGTCTCGCTGAGGTATACCGCGGCCATGGCCGTCCTGCCGGGAAGCACTCCTGCTCCCAAGCGGTGCGCGACATGCTGCTCGCCGGGGGCGTCGCCGGGCACGACCAAGTGATGGACTTCCCTGGCGGGGCTGACCGTCCGCTCCGGGAACAGCTCGGCGCAGAGGCCGTGGCCGTCGCACGCGATGGGAATTCGACGTGCAGGACGGGCGCGTCGTCCCTCATCGGCGCCTCGCAGACGGAACGGGGAGGATGTGCTCGAGGCGTCGCCGGCCGCAGCCGCGGCGGCGGGCGTGCACGGCGACCTGGCGGGCGAAGACGTCGAGCGCGCTCCGGACGAGGCGCGCGACGCCGTCGGGATGGCGGCATGCTCCGTGCCCGTCGACGAAAGGCGTCGCTAACCCGCTCTTGTCCGTGGTTTGCGTCAACGGAATGGCAGACATCGCGGATCTCCGCGGGCCTCGAGGACTACGAGAAGCCTGACGAAAGCTGGATCGCCGAGTAGAGATCAACCCCGTCCTCAACTCGTCGTGGCCGCGGCAGCTCCGGCCTGATCCTCGTCCGATCTTTGTCCCGCCGTTTGCCTTCGGGGCGGTATCCCTCAACAGCCTTGTCCTCCGCCAAGACCGTGTCTCGCCGCAGCACCGTGCGCTTGCAACGGCGCTCACAGCGACGTTTCTGACCGGAGTCGTCGGCTCGGAGGCCTCGCGCGCTGGAACGCCGCGCAGCCCACTGGCGGCCACGCCACGGTCGTGCAGAGTGCGCCGTCGGCGACTGCGGGACATCGGGTGGACGCTGATGCGTCTCGTCTGGGCCTCCGTCAGCACGGTCTGGGCCACGCTCGCGGTGATGGCTGCCCTCGCCTCGTCGCGCCAGCCGTGGCGAGTGCACCGCACGCGACTCCGGTCACGATCCTGATACCGGGCAGGATCCGACGACCCGCACCTGGTTGGTGTGGTCAAATTGGGACGAGGTCCGCCGCGCACTCCGCGACGCATTCCTACGAGAGTGCAGGCGGCAGCGCGAGCTCAGGTCGGCGTTCGTCGCCAACTCTTCCCTCGCGCCGCACGGGGCCACGGGCCCTCGTGAGCGCGCTCCGGCGGTGGCCATTGCGTGGCTCGTCGCGCGAGCAGCGGGGCTCGTCGCCCTCGGCCTCCTAACGGTCTCGGTGGTCGTTCGGCCTCGGCATGAGCACTCGCGTGCTCGGCCCACGGAGGCAGAAGGCCTTGTTCGATTGGCACCGGACGCTCGCCTGCGATCGGTCTGTCGATGATCGCCCTGCACGCGAATGCGCTGCTCGTCGACCCGACCATCCACTCGGCCCCCCGCGGTGCTCGTACCGTTCGCCGCGCCCTGGCATCCAGCAGCGTTCGCCGCCGGCGTCGTCGCCTCGTGGCTCGCACTGATGCTCGCGTTCTCCTTCCGGATGCGGAAGTGGATCGGGCCGCGGTGCTGGCGCCGGTTGCGCTACGCGAGCTTCCTCGCGTTCGTCCTCGGTCGGGCATGCCCTCCTTCAGGGACGGACCTGCGCGGCGTGGATGCCCGGTTCTGACGGCGATCGTCGTCGGCCCCGACGCTGTGGCTCGTCTTGCTGCAGTGTCGCGCCGGCGCCCAGGCCGCACCTCCGCCCGACGGCGGCCCTGACGTCTAGGCCGTCCGGTAGCTGACCACCGCGTCGACGCCGCCCGAGGCAGCGGCCCGCGACTCGATGTGCCCGCCGTCGCGCTCGACCAGGCGCTTCGCGATCGCCGGTCCAAGCCCGGATCCCGGCTTGTCGCTCGCCCGCCAGAAGCCGTCGAAGGCGCCGGCGCTCTCGTCGACGTGAGCCCGGGCCCGTCGTCGACGACGTGAAGTTCGCCGTTCGCCGCCATCTACCTGGACATGCGAATCGGCGGGCGCTTCGTCGAGCGCGTCGCGAGCAGGATCTCGCGCACCTCCTGGACACGTCCCGCGCCCGCACGCACGGTTACGTCGTCCGTCGCCGGTCGAGGCGCACGCCGCGCTCGTCGAGCAGCGGCTTCCAGGCGTTGCTTGCGCCGGATCCGGACCAGCGCGGGCGATCTCAACAGGCTCCGCGGAGTCCACAGCAGCGTCGGCCCGCGCGAGAGCGAGGAGCTCCTCGACGAGCTGGGACAGACGATCGACCTCGGCGAGCGCGCCCATGGTGTCGTCGGTCTCGAGCCGAAGGCGCAACGCGGTCAACGGTGTTCGGAGCTCGTGCGAGGCGTCGGAGACGAACTGCTCCTGGGTGCCGATCAGTGCCGACAGACGGCCGGTCGACTCGTTCATCTGCGCCGCGAGGGTGCGGATCTCGGGTGGCCCGACGTCCTCCGGCGCCCGAGCCCCCAGGTCGCCGTCGGCGACGCGTTCGGCGGTCTGCTGGAGCCGTCTCGAGTGGTTGAACGATCGACTGGGAGAGTACGAGCCCGATCGCCGACGCCGCAGCGAGCACGACTGCCGCCACTGCAACCAGTGCGAGCCGGTACCGCCGTACGCGGGAGTCGAGTGCGGCCGTCGGGTAGGTGATGCGGACGGCGCCGTGCACAACGCCGCCCGACGCGACCGGGACCGCGACGTAGAGCAGACGTGTGTTGAGCGTCTCGGAAGTCCGGATACCGGAGATCGTCCGTCCGCGAAGCGCGGCGGCGATCTCGGGACGGGTGGCGAAGTTGCGTTCGGTGGGCGTCGTCGGCTGCGAGTCGGCGACCGAGAGCCCGCGCCGGTTCACGATGACCAGGCGGCCGCCGGTCCCGACCCGGTAGTTGTCGGCGACGCGCTGTAGCTGGGCGCTGCGCCCGGCGCCCTGAAGCACGTCCTCGGACAACGACGCCGCCGCGAACGCGTCGCGCGCGATCTTCGCCGTCAGGTCCTTCCGTTGGTTCTGCGCATCCACGATGGCGAGCGGCACCTCGAGGCCGATCAGGACGGCGACCGTCAGCGCCAGGTAGCTCGCGAGCAGCCGGAGGCTCACGGCGCCCGCAGGCGCAGACCGACACCCCGGACGGTCTCGATCCAGCCGGCGTCGCCGAGCTTGCGCCGGAGCGAGGCGACGTGGACGTCGATCGTCTTGGACGACCCGTACCAGGTGGTGTGCCACACGTCACGCAGAATCTGTTCGCGGCGAGACGAGCGACGCCCGGCTCGGCGGCGAGCAGTTTCAGGAGGTCGAAGTCCTTCGGCGTCAGCTCGAGCTCGGCGCCCGGCGAGCGTCGCGCGATGGGCGCGCAGGTCGATTCGTAGGGTCCCGACCGCGAGCGAGGCGTCCGTGTTCCGACTGGCTTCCGAGCGCCGGGAGACGGCCCGGATGCGCGCGACGAGTCGCGCAGGCCGAACGGCTTGACGACATAGTCGTCGGCGCCCAGCTCGAGTCCGACGACGCGGTCGACCTCCTCACCCTTGGCCGTCACGAAGATGATCGGGACGTCGAGCCCGCGCGGGGCTCTCGGCAGACGGTGTAGCCGTCGATGTCCGGGAGACGAAGATCGAGCAGCACGAGATCGGGTGTCTCGGCCGCAAGCGCGTCCGCCCCGGTGGCGGCCCGTTCGACGTCGAAGCCCTCCTGCCCGAGCCCCTCCACGAGCGGGACTGCGATCGCGTCCTCGTCCTCGACGATCAAGACACGCATCGCCGCATATCGTCGCCGTACCGCCGCCGCCCGTCATCGCGGCTTTACCGAATCCTGGTGCAGTCTTTCCGCAGTCCCAACCCGACCTTGGCGGGCGTGCTCGTACGGTGGCGAACATGAAACTGCACACGTTCTGGTCATCGCCGCCGCCGTGGCAATCGCAGCCGTCGCCGGCACCTATGCGGCGATGCGGACGACGCAGCTCTCCGTCGCCTCTGCCCAACCGGCCCGCGTCAGCACTGCCGCGATCGCGAGCCAGAATCGCGCACTCCACCGAGCTCGGGCCGCACTCCTTGCCGAGCTGAAGCGGAAGCCGCCCGCGCTACCGCCCGTCCCCGCACCGGCCCCCGTCTCGGCGCCGGCCGTCCGGACGGCGACGGCGCCTCCCGCAGCGGCTGCGCCGGTCATCTACGTCCGCCCGAAGCCGATCGTCCACGTGATCCACCTGCAGAGCGAGCCGGAAAGCGCGGGCGCTGACCATGGGCGGCGAGCAGCGCGGCATTCCAGAGCAGCTTCGATCACTGACCACGAGATCATCACCCTCTATGCCCTCGTCGTCGGAGTGCTCACCTTCTACGTGTAGTGTCTGGGCGCTCGTCGCAGCTCACCCGTGGGGGGGAACTCGCGCCGGGCAGTCGGTGACCCGCGGCTGATCGAGCTCGCGATCCGAAGGAAGTCGATCGAACGGGAAAGCGCGCGCGTCCGGGCGGTTGTCGCGCAGCGCTGGGCCGTGTATCGAAGGGCCTTGCGCGCGCGGAACGCCGAAATCTCCGGGTGCGGCGGCAGCGTGCTGTCGCGGCCCAGCGGCTCGCCGTTGCGTCCGCGCCGGTGCCGACGCCTGCGGCCGCTCCACCTGCACGGATCGTCACGCTCCCACCCCTCGTGATCACACGGACGTCCTGAGATGGAACATCACACCTTCCACGCGATGGGGACGGAGATGGTGGTGGGCGGCGGTGACGTGGTGGCGGTGGTCTCGTCGGAGTCGGATGATGGAGCCGATGCGTTCGACGTGGTCGAGGCCGGGGTCGAGCGCCTCGAGCGCGTGATGTCGCGCTTCCGTTCCGACTCCGAGCTCTCGAAGCTGAACCGGGACGGCTTCTATCGACGCATCACCCGACCTGGCGCGGGTCGTGTAGCTCGCCATCGATGCGCGGGAGCGCACGGGTGGGCGCTTCGACCCGACCGTCCACGACGCCGCGGTGGTTCAAGCCCATGACAGAACGTTCGACGACATCCCACCGGACGAGGACGCGGGCATCGACGGCATACGTAATGTGGCAGCATCATCGCCGTCGACGGGCAACAATTCGCAGCTCGACGCCGATACCGGATCGACCTCGGCGGGATCGGAAAGGGCTACGCAGCGGAGCGCGCCGCCGAGCTGCTGGCGCTCAGGGGGCCGTGCCTCGTGAGCGCCGGCGGCGACGTCGCCGTGCGCGGGCTGCCGGCGACCGGAGTGTGGTCGATCGCCGTCGACGAGTCGATTACGCTCGGCCTCACCGAAGGCGGCGTCGCCACGTCCGGTCGCGATCGGCGCCGGTGGCGGCGCGGCGGCAAGGAGCTGCACCACCTCATCGATCCCCGGACAGGTGCACCCGCGGAGACCGATCTCCTCCGGGTTACGGCCGTCGGCGACGACGCGGTCGCTGCGGAGGTTCTCGCGAAGTACTGTTCCTGGCCGGCGAGCGAGAGGCCGCAGGTGTCGACGGTTCCGGCGGTTCTCGTCACCGCCGACGGCCGCACGCGCTTCGTCGCGGGCTGCGGCGGGCGCCACCACGACCCGACCTTCTGGTTACTCGCCAGGTCGGCAGGTCTGTCGGCGTATGTGCTGCTGACGCTGTCCGTGCTCGCCGGCCTGACCCTGCGGTCGCGGCCGTCGCCCCGGCTGCGTGCGCCGCCGCTGGTTGCCGAGCTCCACAAGACGCTCGCGGTCTCCGGCCTCGCCGCGCTCGCGCTCCACGGCGTGGCGCTCGTCCTCGACTCGACCGTCAAGGTGACGCCCGCCGCCCTCGTCAGTCCCGGCCCTCGTCTCCTACCGGCCGGCTTCCCGTCGCGGTCGGCGTGATCGGCGGCTGGCTCTTCGTCACGGTGGTCGCATCAGTTCTGGCTCCGGCGTCACATCGGCGTCAAGACATGGCGCCGGCTCCACTGGCTGACCTACGCGCTGTTCGCCGCCGCGACCTATCACGGCCTGGCCTCCGGCTCCGATACGCGCCAGTCGTGGGCGGTTGCCCTTTACCTCGGCTCGGTCGGCGCCGTCGCGGCAGCCACGACCTGGCGTGCCCTTGTCCCACCAGCTTCCCGCAGGACACTCACGAAAGGAGAAACAGCATGACCACCTATCAAGTCACCGTCGACCGCAATCTCTGCAGCGGCTTCGCCACGTGCGTGGAGCTCGCACCGCATCTCTTTCGGCTCGAATCCGACGGCCTCGCGTCTACGGTCGTCGCCGAGACTTGACGACCCGGCCTGCAGTCGACGCCATGGCGCAATGCCCGATGGCCGCCATCAACGTCGTCGAGGCCGCCGCCGAACGGGAGGCAGCATGACAGTGCTCATCGCGGGCGCCGGCCTGGCCGGCGCCCGCTGTGCCGAGACACTGCGGTAACTCGGTTCGCCGGACCGGATCGTGCTCGCCGGAGACGAACGCCACGAGCCGTACGAGCGGCCCGCGCTCTCCAAGGAGCTGGTTACGCCTACCGCGCCGAGATCGCGCTTCGTCCCGCGGGGTTCTGGGTCGAGCACGACATCGAGCTGCGCACCGGGCGTCGCGTCCACTCGCTCGGTGTCGCGCCGCCGCACGGCGCGTCTCGACGATGAGGAGGTCGAATGGGACGCGTTCGTGATCGCGACGGGAGCGCGGGCACGACGGCTTGACGGCCCGGCGGGCGTCCATCACCTCCGGACGCTGGACGACGCACGAACGCTCGCTGCCGACGTCGGCCCCGATACGCGTCTGGTCGTGGTCGGCGCCGGCTTCATCGGGGCCAAGGTGGCCTCGACGCTGCAACCTCTCGTCGGTTCGGTGACGATGATCGAGCCGCTGGCCGCGCCGCTCCGACGCATCCTCGGCGACGAGGTGGGCACCGTCCTCGCCGGTGCTGGGGAGCCCGCGGCGTCGACCTTCGGCTGGGCACGAGCGTGGAGGGGTTCGTCGGGGCCGACCGGATGCATGCCGTGCGTCTGAAGGGTGGCGAGATGCTCCGGGCCGATGTCGTGGTCGTCGGGATCGGCGCACTGCCGGCCGGTCTCGACGGGGAGGCCGATGGAGACCGACTCGGTCGGGCGGACGACCCAGCCCGGCGTGTATGCCTGCGGGGACGTGGCGGCCTCGGACAGTCCGAGTCTCGGCCGCGTGCGGATCGAGCACTCGACAAGCGCAGCCGGGCAGGGCCGCGCGGTCGCACACATGCGATCGCAGGGGATCCGTCGCCCTTCGACGAGACTCCGTATTTCTCGTCCAACCAGTTCGGGCTCAGACTGCAGCACGTGGGTCACGCGGCACGGTCGGCATGCCGTGGAGATCGACGGCGAGGACGACTCCTTCACGGCGCGCTACGTCGACGAGCAGGGCCGCCTGCTCGCGGCGCTTACTGCGAACCGGCCCGCGGAAACGGCATCGCTGCGGCGGGAGCTGGCGGCGGCATGAGCCGAGTCTTCGTGGCTATCGCGATCGCCGTTGCGGCCGCAGGCATCGCGCTCCTCCTCAACGTCTCGCTGCTGACGGATGCCACACCGCGTCAGGATCCGGTCGGCCGGCTCAGCCCGAACTCGGCACTCTTACGCGTTCGCCCGGCGGCGCCGGTCCGTACTGCTCCGCTGGCAACCAAGAACTGCCAGACGACTGAGGTCGTTCGACACTCAGCGGCGCGCCTGCTGTTGTCCGGCGGGGGAAGCCTGTCTCCACGGCCTGGGTCCTGCATCGACTAGCGCTCTGCCTCGCCCTCGGCCTCCATGCGCGCAAGCCGTGTGTAGTAGTCCGGAAACTCGTTCAGATGCGCGAGCGCGATCTTCCCGGTGACGACCGGATCGCTGTCGGTGACGTTCGTCATGAGGTTGTGTTGGCCATGCTCGAGTTCGACGTCCATCCCCATCCGGAACTGGTCGACGTCGAAGGGAGCCGACGCCCAGTCGATGCCAATCACTGTCTCGCCTACCTGGCGTGCCTCCTCTGCGGTGAAGCTCGTTCGCCGTTCCACGATCTCGGCCTCCGATCCGACCGTCGCCCGACGCTGATTGTCAGCGCGGACGATCTTGTCTTGCGGGTACGGGGGGGGGGGGGGGGGGGGGGGGGGGGGGGGGGGGGGGGGGGGGGGGGGGGGGGGGGGGGGGGGGGGGGGGGGGGGGGGGGGGGAGACGCGATCGTGCAGATCAGCTCGTCGACGATCTGCGGGACCGACCTGCACATCCTCAAAGGGGACGTGCCCGCGGTGACCCCCCGGCAGGACGATCCTCGGCCACGAGGGCGTCGGCACGGTCGTCGAGAAGGGCGCCGGCGTGACGACCGTCGAGGTCGGCGACCGGGTGCTCGTCTCCTGCATCACGTCCTGCGGACGCTGCCGGTTCTGCAAGGAGGCCCGCTACGGCCTGTGCACCGGCGGCGGCGGCTCGATCCTCGGCCACAAGATCGACGGCCTGCCGGCGGAGTACGCATGCATCCCGTTCGCCGACACCTCCGTTTACAAGGTTCCCGATGCGCTCACGCGACGAGCAGGTGCTCTTCCTCGCGGACATCCTGCCGACCGCGTACGAGATCGGCGTGATCACCGGCCGGGTCGAGCCGGGCGACACCGTCGCCATCGTCGGCGCAGGCCCGATCGGGCTGGCGGCGATCATGACCGCGAAGCTGCACTACGCCTACGACGGTAGATTGCGCGGTCGACCCCGCGGAAGCGCGCCTCGAGAAGGCGCGTGGATTTCGGAGCCGACGTCACGATCAACAACGGGCGCGAGGATGCGGTCGCGCAGGTGATGGAGCTTGACCGGCGGCCTCGGAGCCGACACAGCGATCGAGGCGGTCGGCGTTCCCGAGACCTTCGAGCTCTGTGCGGAGATCATCCGGCCCGGAGGCAGGGTGGCCAACGTCGGCGTCCACGGGCGTCCCGCGACGCTGCACCTGGAGAAGCTCTGGATCCGCGACGTGATGATCACGACCGGCCTGGTCGACACCTCGACCACCCCGAAGCTGCTCCGGCTGATCGAGGGCGGCCGACTCGATCCGACGCCGTTCGCGACGCATCACTTCGCGCTCGGCGAGACCGAGAAGGCCTACGACGTGTTCGGCGCCGCGGCGGAGACGCACGCACTGAAGGTCGTGCTCACGGCCGTCGCTCCGAACCACGAGCTCGTCGCACGCGAAGAACAGCTGGTCGGCGGCGCAGTCTGATCGAATCGACCACGCCCAGAGATCGGGCTGCGGAAACACCGCAGCCCGATCTGTGGGCCATGCTGATTGCCGTCCGGGCCGAATCCGCGATCGTTCTTATATGGAGGACCTAGACACGCTGAGCATGCACTGGCGAAACTCGCTGGACGCCGCCGAGGATGCGCTCAACGAGGTGAGCCGCAGTCGCCGGTCGTTGCAGTTCCCGCCTGAGGACGTCAGTACTCGGCTCAGGGGGCTTGTGCGCGAACGTGTCGAGGTCGAGGGGGCGCTCGAACAGTTGGCGCGGCTGACGCATTCGGGGCTCCATCGGAGCCTCACGGGCCCGCGCGCGAGGGGAGACCTGATCGGGCTCGACCGCACGGTGGTCGCCTGTGTCTTCGACCTCGACGGTGTGCTGACCGCGAGCGCGTCGCTGCATGCAGCAGCCTGGCAGGAGACGTTCGACCAGTTGCTCGCCCGCCACCACGAGAGCGCGGGTGACCGCTTCGGGCCCTGGCGGCCGTTCGATGCTCAGCACGACTACGAGCTCTACATCCACGGCAGGCCGCGAATCGAAGGGGTGCACACGTTCCTCGCGAGCCGCGGGATCCGCCTACCCGAGGGACGCATCGACGACCCGCCCGGCATCGAGACTGCTCACGGGTTGGCCAATCGGAAGAACGATGCGCTTCGCCGCCGACTCGGCGACGATGGTGTCAGCGCCTTCGACGGCTCCCGTCGCTTCCTGGAGGTCGCGCGCGAAGCGGGGCTGCGCTGCGCCGTCGTTTCGGCGAGCGCGAACACGAACGCGATCCTCGGCCGCTCGGGCCTCCGGGAGCTCGTCGACACCGTGGTCGACGGCGCAGTCATCGAGTCGGAGCACCTGCGCGGCAAGCCGAACCCCGACTGGGTCCTCGCTGCGTGTCGCCGTCTGACGGTTGGGCCGGAGCGCGTCGCGAGCTTCGAGACGACGCATGCCGGCATCGCAGCTGGGCGCTCCGCGGGGATGCACTCGGTGATCGGGGTCGACCTGTCCGGCCGCGCTGCGTCTCTGGTCGCGGAGGGTGCGGACCGTGTTGTTTCGGATCTCACCGAGCTGATCGATCCGCGGCTCTTCGTCGCCTAGTCGCTGCGGGTTTCTACTCGGGCGCAATGGGCGGCGCTCCCGATGGCTGGCGAGCCCGCTGCGGCGATGATTTGTTCGAGAGTGAGAGGAGGTGGCGAACGATGATCGTGGTCGGTGTCGATGGCTCGACCTCGTCGAGAGACGCGATCAGGTGGGCGGTCGACGAGGCACGACTCCGGAAGACCAAGGTGGAGGCGGTGTACGCCTGGCAGTCGCCGCTCGTCGTCGGATTCCAGTACATCCCCGCCGGCCTGCTCGACCCCGAGGCGCTCGACGGGCACGCCCAGGAGATTGTCGACGCGGCAGTCGCCGAAGTGGGGGAGACACGCGATGTCGAGATCGAGAGTCGTGCAATCGAGGGAGTGCCGGCTCGCGTCCTGCTCACCGAATCGCGCGATGCCGACATGTCGTGCTCGGCTCACGCGGTCGCGGCGGATTCTCAGAGCTCCTGCTGGGTTCCGTCGGTCAGCAATGCGTCCACCACGCCGCCTGTCCGGTCGTGATCGTCCGGCCGGACCACGATGGCGAGACCGAAGGGAGCACATGATGAGCGTTCGCGTTGCCATCAAAGGCTTCGGTCGGACGGGTCGCGCGATGCGCTCGGCCCCACGAGCGTGGGAAAGCACGGAACGCTACGGCCGCGGGAACATCAGGTCGGCCGGCTGACTGAACGGCGCGACGACGTCGAGCGCCGCCGAGCTCGGCAGACGCGCGTCATGGAGTCGTGATCGTGATCTTCCCCGACTTGCCCGATACGGGTTCGGCGATGCACCTCGACGACGCCCTTCGAGAGAGCGCCTGGTCTCCCACCCGTCGAGACAGAACATCGGTAAGGCCGCGGAGTCCGGCTGGGGAGGATTGCCGACCGCTCCGGTACCGCGGAGGCACGAGCTCGAAACGCGGCCGATGCTCCGTTCGCTCAGCGACACGGGCCGACACGACGGCCAACCGCCCGTGCAACATCGAGCGTCGAGAGAACGCCCGTCGGCCGGCCCGTGCGGGAATCGACGACACAGAGATGCGTATTGCCGGACTCGCTGATCAATCGGGCGGCCCGACCCAGTCGCTCATCGAGCGAAACCGTGAGGAGCGGCGTGACCGCGGTGTCCCCCGCCGTTCGCTCGTCGATGACGGGAAGCGCAGCCACGAGATCGAGATCCGTTACCAGCCCCCACAGCTCAACGGTTTCGTCGTCTTCGAGCCCGTAGTCGAACACGAACACGGCGTGGACGCGGTTTTCGGCCATCAACGACGCCACTGCGCAAAGGGGGGTCTCGGGCGTGCAGTGAATGATCCCTGTAGTCATCACGTCGGCGACCGTCAACGATTCGGCCGACGCGTGCGTGGTCCGCTGCTGCAATGCGCTCATGTGGTCATCCTCGATCCATTCGACGGTGGACACGGATCATCAGGAGAACCGCGGCGATGTCGGGAAGATTTCGGTGCTAAGGGTCATGGGGACTCTTTCCGCCCCCGTGCGCATCTACGCATCGGTGGAAACCCCTGCGGGTCGTGCGGAGTAGACCGTGGGATGAGTCCGCATGTGGGCGCCGCGATCGCCGCGGCGCCCTTGCAGTCTTCTAGACAAGCGCGAGCTCGGCCCGCTCTTTGGCCTTCTCCGAGACCACGAGCACCGGCAGCCCGCGACATGCGGCAACCGCGTCGCGACGCTGCCGGCTACCGCACCCGCGACGATCCCGAACCCGCATGTCCCGCACACAATCACATCGCTCCGTCTCCTCGCTTGCCTTGCGATCTCGCCGACCGCACGCTCGTGTGTGACTTCAATGACCAGCTGAGCGTCGAAACTGGTCGTTCAGCTCGTCGACCTGAGCGCGCAGTCTCGTCCGTCTCTCCGGCTCGTCCGCCGCGATCCGCCGGCCGCCGACGCGACTGCCAGGGCACGCTCGTCGCAGTGAAATGCGGTCAGCCGGCCACCAGGCTGGAGGATTTCAAGGCTTCCACGAGAGCGCCGTCCGCTCCAGGCGAAGCGTCCGTCGCCCACAGGACTGTACCGTACATCACGCCGCCCCCCTTTCTCCAGGTCGCTTCTCTCGATGGTCCACCCCAGGGAGGTTTCCGGAATCGGCGAACACCCGAAACCGGCATGCGGAAAAACCCTGCTGCACGCGGGCGGAGAAAGAGGCGACGTACGGAAAGTCCGCTGTGCGGGTTGCGCGGTCGGCGGATTCGCCGCGCCCGGCGCCTCGGACACTCGGTAGAGATCGTTGCCGAGCAGTCGAGGATGCAGGTCGGCGCTTGCATGATCTCCGGCGGAGGAGTGGGGGGATCGCGCACTCGCGGCCGCCGCTTTTGCGCTCGCGGTAGCTGCTTCGACCGTCGGCCCGCGTTTGCGCTGCCGTCTTCGTCGGCGGCGTGTTGTTCCTGCCACGCTGTGCTCGCCGGTTGGCGGCGCTCGGATCTGCTCGATGGACTCGTCGTCGAGCGTGAGCATATGGGATTACGGAGGTGCGCACGCGTGGGGAGCAGGAGGCGACGATGGCCAACCGACGTTCGCTCAGCCGCGCGATCCGCGGCACCTGGAGCTCGGCGATTACCGCGGATCGCCGCCAACGCCGATGAACTCGCCGCGCTTGCGGAGAGCGCTCGACTCGCGGCCGTGATCGATCCCATATGTGTCGCCGCTTGCTCGCGGCTCTTCACCGACGGAGTCACGAGCCCGCTCTTCAACTTCGGGCTTCCAGCCCAGGATGCCCGGTCGCGGCTCGCCAGGTCCGCGCCGGCTTCCACGGGCGAGACGAGGTCCGGCGCGCTTAGCGGCGCTGGGCTCCCGGGGCCGGCGAGCAGCGTCCTGACGCTTGACCGCGGCACGCAGATGATTGGGAGTCGTCGGCCTGTCGCTGGCGGCCTGGTTTGCGTTCGTTTTCGCGCTGACAAACGGATTCCACGACGCTGCGAACTCGATCGCGACGCTCGTCGCCAGCCGCGTCGCCTCCCTCGGCAGGCGATCGTCTTCAGGTGTCTTCAACATGTTCGGCGCGCTCTCGTCGGGACCGCCGTCGCGACACGATCGCGGAATCATAACGGTGTCCGGTGCGGAGGCTGTCGTCGTGATCGGCTCGGGTGCGCTCGGGGCGGTGCTCTGGAACCTTCTCACTGGTGGCTAGGGTTGCCGTCGAGCTCGGCGCACGCGCTCGTTGGCGGTCTCGTCGGCTCGGCGCTCGTCGAAGGCGGGTCGGTCCGGTTCGATGGGGCGGCCTGAACGGCTCGCGAACGGTCGGCATCTTTGGTGTGTTGATCGCTCTCGCGGTCTCCCCGCTGATCGGTTTCGCGTTCGGGTTCCTGCTCATCAGGCTCAGCCGGTTCGTGCTGCGCCGGGCGAGGCGCCGAGTCCCGCGCCCGATCCTGGCGCGGGGTCGGGCGACCGCGGCTTCTTCTCTTCGTCACGGGGCGAACGACGGGCAAAAGTCGATGGGAGTGATCGTTCGCTGCTCCTCGCCGCGGGCAACATCCAGTCACCCGAGGTCCGCTGTCGGCGAAGCTCGGTTGCCGAACTCGATCACACTCGGCGCATCCCTGGGGGGATGGCGGATCGTCCGCACGTCGGGCGGGGGATCGTCCACCTGGCACCGATCGACGGTTTCGCCAGCCAGACCGGTTCGACGGCGGTCATCCTCCCCGCCTCGTACCTTGGGGCTCCGGTCTCGACCACGCAGGTCGTGGTCTCCTCGGTGGTCGGAGTCGGCACCGGCCGCCGCCGCTGGCGGCACGTGCGATGGACGGTCGTCCGGTCGATCGCGGTGGCCTGGCTCCTGACGCTTCCGGGGTCCGCTGTCCTCGGCGCGGCTACGTTCCTCGTGTGGAGGGCGATCGGATGAGGCGACATCGCTGGTTCCTGCCCGAAACGCCGGACGTCCTCGGGATGCTGCGCGAACAGACCGCGATCACCATCGAGGGCATGGAGGCGCTGATTGCCTGGTCGAACGGGGAACCGGGCGCCGCAGATCGCCTGCGGGAGTGCGAGCATCGAGCGGACGACCGCAAGCGCGAGCTCCGCGCTTCGCTGACGATCGCCTTCACGACGCCGCTCGAGCCCGAGGACATCTTCGAGCTCTCGACGGAGCTCGACCGGATGTTGAACAGCGCGAAGAACACGGTGCGCGAGGCCGAAGTCATGGAGATCGGTCCAGGACGAGGCGATCTCGCAGATGGCGGTCGAGCTCGCAGCAGGTGTGCGCGATCTCGGTGGGGCGCTGGAGCAGCTTTCCGCCGGCGAACGGGTCGCGGCCACGGAAGCCGCAGACCGGGCTGCGAAGAGCCAGACTCGAATCGAGAAGATCTACCGCCGGTCGATGTCGGCGCTCGTCGCGGTGGACGACCTCCGTGAAGTCGCTGCGAGGCGCGAGCTCTACCGGAGGCTCGCACGGACCAGCGACGTTCTCCGCGAAGTCGCAGAGCGTGTCTGGTACTCGGTGCTGAAGGAAAGCTGAGGCGGGTCACTCGCTGTGATCGAGGTCAGACGCGGGAGGCCTCGAGGGAGGCCCGGGCGCTGTGCGAGCTCGAACGGCTCCGACGAAGGTAGCGTCGGAGCTCGAGGGAGCTCGGGAAGCCAGAGGAGCTCCACGGAACCCAGTTCTACGCTTGAGGACTTGGAGCCGTCCGCTCGACGGGGCGATTGGCCCGCGTTGGCCCCGCGACATGAACTATCCAAGCTGGTGGTCAGGCGCCAGAGCCTGTCGCCAAGCCACGTTTGTGGGGGTGGTCAGTCGAGCGAACACTGGACGGAGGCTCCAGATTTCAGATCGACGTATGCGCGGACCACGAGGGTGCTTGGCGGTTTTGCGGGGACGAGAGTGAATCTGCCGCTGGCCAGTTGCGGGCCCCTCTACGCCTGAAACAGGCGGATTCCAGCGGATCACAGCGGATACGCGAGCGTGCTCAGAAAGCAAACCCGCTGCAAGCGGGCGGGTTTCGGCTCAACAGAGCGACAGGGGCGGCAGGACTCGAACCTGCAACCCCCGGTTTTGGAGACCGGTGCTCTGCCAATTGAGCTACGCCCCTCGGTTCGCGCGCGAAGTGTAGCCCTGACCTCGCGACTACCATCGTCGCGTGCCGCTCGCGGTGCTGTTCTCGCTGATCACGCTCGCGTTCGCCGGGATCGCGGTCGGGAGCGCGACCGCGGGCCGGTGGGTGATCGCGTTCGCCGCCGCCGCGCTCGCCGCCTGGATGGGCACGCTCGCCTGGGCCGCGCTAAGGAGAACGCGCTCCTAGGTCGTATTCTCCCCTGGTGGCAGCGGGCACCGACACCCAGTCGTTGTGGCTCGAGTTCCGGCGCACGCAGGACAAGGCCCTGCGCGACCGGCTGATCCTGACGTACGCGCCGCTCGTGAAGTACGTCGCCGGCCGCCTCGGCTCCGGCCTGCCGGCGCACGTCGACGAGGGCGATCTCGTCTCGTACGGCCTGCTCGGCCTGATCGGCGCGATCGAGCGCTACGACCCGGAGCGCGACATCAAGTTCGAGACCTACGCGATGGCGCGGATCAAGGGCGCGATCATCGACGAGCTACGCGCGCTCGACTGGGTGCCGCGCTCGGTGCGCTCGCGTGCCCGCGAGATCGAGCGTGCGATCGCGGAGCTGGAGTCGCGGCTCGGGCGCGCCCCGACCGACGAGGAGATCGCGCAGAAGATCGGAATCTCGGTCGACGAGCTCGAGGAGTCGCTCACCGACATCTCGCGGTCGTCGATTGCGGCGCTCGACGAGCTCTGGTCGGCGACCGGCGAGGGCGACCAGATCTCCCTGCTCGACACGCTGGAGGACACGAGCGGCCCGCGTCCGGCGGAGGCGCTCGACGAGACCGAGCTCCGCGAGGCGCTGGCGGACGCGATCGCGCGGCTGCCGGAGCGCGAGAAGCTCGTCGTCACGCTCTACTACTACGAGGAGCTGACGCTCCGGGAGATCGGCGAGGTGCTCGGGGTCACCGAGTCCCGGGTCTCCCAGCTCCACACGAAGGCGGTGCTCCGGCTCAAGGCCCGTCTTGCCGGCGCCGCCGCGCGGGCGTGACCGCGGCGTTAGAGAACTCCTACCCGATTCACAGGGTCCACTAAGGATCCGCAGCCAGGGTGGAGGGGTGGAATCCTCCTCTCGGATCGCAGAAGCCCGCCACCGCGTCCGGCTCGCGCGGTACGTCCTCGGAGCCGGTTCGGTGGCGGGCCTCGCGGTCTTCGGCGTCGCCGCCCGCGACGCGCACCCCGCGACGCACCACGCGGTGCAGGCGGCAGAGAGCGACGACGCCACGACCTTTTCCTTCGGTGGCAGCTCGCTCGGCGACTCGGGCTCGACCGCGCCCCAGATCCAGAGCTCGGGGTCATGACCCGGTTCCGCGCAATGGGCTGCGCGGTCGAGGTCTCCGATGACGCGCGCCACGACGACGTGCGCGGGCTGTTCGACGAGCGCGACCGTTGCTTCAGCCGCTTCCTGCAGGACTCCGAGCTCTCGCGGCTGAACCGCGCCCCTGCCGGAGCCTCGCTCGTGAGCGAGGAGTTTTCGCGCATGCTCGGGCATGCGCTCGGGGCGGCCAGGTCAACGGGGGGCCTGGTCACCCCAACCATTGGCGCCGCCGTGACCGGCGCCGGCTACGACGCCGACTTCGATCTCCTGCCTGCAGACGGCGCGCCGGTCGCGCCCGTCGAGGTTCCGCCGGTCGGAGCGCTCTCGCTGCGCGGGCGCCTGCTCGTGCGCGCCGTACCGATCGAGCTCGATCTCAACTGTGTCGTCAAGGGAGCGACCGTCGACGACGCACTCGCGCTGCTCGGCGGCGGCTTCGTGGCCGCCGGCGGCGACGTGGCGACCTCCGCGCCGCTCGTCGTCGGTCTGCCCGGCGGCGGTGCCGTCACGCTGAAGCTGGGCGGTCTCGCCACGAGCAGTGTCGCGAGCCGCCGCTGGCTGCGCGGGGGAGAGCCCCAGCACCACCTCATCGACCCCGCGACCGGTCGACCCGTGGAAGGCCCGTGGCGCGACGTGACCGTCGCGGCGGCGAGCTGTCTCGCCGCCGACGTCGCGGCGAAGGCGGCGCTCCTGCTCGGCGCGGCCGGTCCCTCGTGGCTCGACCGACGCGGGCTCGGCGGCCGCTTCGTGGATCACGACGGTGCCGTGCACCTCAACGAGACGTGGCGGCAGGCGGCGCCGCTCGCTGTCGCAGCATGAGCGGCGTCGTCTGGTACACGGCCCGCTCGGCGGGCATCGTGGCGTACCTGCTGCTCTCCTCGTCGGTCGTTGTCGGCCTGCAGCTCTCGACGCGCGCGCGCCTCGCGTGGCCGCGCTTCGCGGTCCAGGAGGTGCACCGGTTCCTGGCGCAGCTCACCGGCATCTTCATCGTGCTCCACGGTGGGGCGCTGCTGCTCGACCGGGTCGTCCCGTTCTCGCTGTCGCAGGAGCTCGTGCCCTTCACCTCGTCCTACCGGCCGTTCGCCGTATCGCTCGGCATCGTGTCGGCGGAGCTGCTCGCAGCCGTGGGGCTGACGAACCTGCTGCGCGACCGACTGTCCTACCGCCTTTGGCGGCGCGTCCACACCTTGACGCTCGTCGTCTGGGTCAGCGCCACCGGCCACCTGCTGCTCGCCGGCACCGACCGGTCGGAGCCGTGGCTGATCGGGCTCGCAGCTTCGGCAGTGGCCGCGGTGGGCCTCGCGCTGGCGCCTCGCCTCGCGCGCGTCGCGGCCCCGGCGAACACTGCATAGGATTCGGCGACCGTTCACGCCGTCAGGAGGAATCGATGCCCATCGAAGCCGGGAAGATTCGCAACGTCGCCGTCGTCGGACACCGTGGGACGGGCAAGACCTCGCTCGTCGAGGCGCTGCTGTTCCAGTCGGAGGCGACGAACCGGCTGGGCTCGGTCGAGGCCGGCACCACGGTCTCGGACTGGGAAGAGGACGAGCAGCGACGACAGATGTCGCTGTCGGCGACCCTGAGCCACTGCGAGTGGCAGGGCCGCAAGATCAATCTGATCGACAGCCCGGGCGACTCCGGCTTCCAGGCGGACACGGTCGCCTCGCTGCGAGTCGTCGAGGGTGCGATCGTGGTCGTCTCGGGCGTGATGGGCGTCGAGGTGAACACGTCGCGCGTGTGGAATCGCGCGGAGGAGCTCGGCCTGTCGCGCGTGGTCTTCGTGAACATGCTCGACCGCGAGCGTGCCGACTTCTACAGGGTGCTGAGCGCGCTCACCGAGCAGCTGTCGGATCGCTGTGTGGCGATCCAGCTGCCGATCGGCGCCGAGCACGAGCTGCGCGGTGTAGTCGACCTCTTGCACAACTGCGCATACCTCGATCCCTCCGGCGCGCGCGAGGGCGACGCGGTGCCGATCCCCGACGACATGGCGGACACGGTCGCCGAGTACCGCACGAAGCTCCTCGACGCGGTCGTCGAGACCGACGAGGCGCTGATGGAGCGGTACCTGGGCGGGGAGGAGATCGCCGAGGCGGACATCGCGGCCGCCCTGAAGAACGCAGTGACCCGCGACGAGATCTATCCGGTGGCGTGCGGCGTTGCGACGAAGAACCTCGGCTCGCACGCGCTGCTCGACCTGCTCGTCGAAGGCGTCCCGAGCCCCGCCAAGAAGGCCTCGCCGATCGAGACGGACGCGAGCATCGCCGCCTTCGTCTTCAAGACGGTGGCCGATCCGTTCGCAGGCCGCATCTCGATCTTCCGCGTGTACGCCGGCGAGGTGAAGGCGGACACGACGCTCGTCAACCACCGCGACCACTCGAAGGAGCGGCTCGGCAGCCTCATGACGCTGCAGGGGAAGGAGCACGAGAAGGCCGAGGGCTTCGGGACCGGCGACATCGGCGCGGTCGCGAAGCTGAAGGACGTGCAGACGGGCGACGTGCTCGTCGACGCCGAGCACGACCTCGAGCCGCCGGCGATCGGCTTCCCGGAGCCGGTGATGAGCTTCGCCGTCACGGCGAAGACGAAGGGCGACGAGGACAAGGTTGCGCAGGCGATCCGCCGCCTCGCCGAGGAGGACCCCACGCTGCGGCTCCGCCGCGATCCGCAGACCGGGGAGGACCTCCTGTCGGGGATGAGCCAGATGCACGTCGAGGTTGCCGTCGAGCGCGCGAAGCGCCGGTTCGGCGTCGAGATGGAGCTCCACCAGCCGCGCGTGCCGTACGTCGAGACGATCAAGGGCTCTGCCCGTGCACAGGGGCGCTACAAGAAGCAGACAGGTGGGCGCGGCCAGTTCGGCGACTGTCACGTCATGCTCGAGCCGATCGACGGCCATGTCGGCTACGAGTTCGTCGACAAGATCGTCGGCGGCGTGATCCCGCAGGGCTTCCGGCCGGCCGTCGACAAGGGCATCCAGGAGGCGATGCAGCACGGCGAGCTCGCCGGCGCACCGGTGCAGGGCGTGCGCGTGTCGCTCGTCGACGGGTCGTACCACTCCGTCGACTCGTCGGAGATGGCGTTCAAGATCGCGGGCTCGATGGCCTTCCGCTCCGCGTACGAGAAAGCGGAGCCGACGCTGCTCGAGCCGATCATGGAGCTCGAGGTGACCGTGCCCGACGAGGCGGTCGGCGCGATCAACGGCGATCTCAACTCCCGGCGCGGCAGGCTGCACGGGATGGAGCCGAAGGCCGGCATGACCACGATCAAGGCCGAGGTGCCGATGGCCGAGGTGCTGAGCTACAACCAGGCGCTCACGTCGATGACGGGCGGCCGCGGCGACTACAGCATGCACTTCCTGCGCTACGAGGAGGTTCCGGCGCACATCGCACAGAAGCTGATCGAGGCTGCGAAGAAGGAGAAAGAGGCGGTTCCAGCCTAAAAGCGGTGACGCGCGCTACGCTCGATGGCCAGATGACGCGTGTCACACGGGTTCTGGTCGAGCGGACGTGCGCGATTTGCGAGCGCACGCTCCTGATGGGCGAGCGCGCAGTCCGGTACTCGCCGAACGGCGGCGTCGACTACGTCGACGTGTGCCCCCTGTGTCAGGAGGTGGCCGTCGAGCACGGCTGGATCCGCGAAGGCGCGCCGATCTCGCCTACGGTCGCGACCGACCGCCGCCGCCGCGGCACGCCGGCCGGCTGGCTGTCGTCGTTCATCCGCCCGCGCCCACGTGACGTGGAGCAGACCGTGGCCTCCGAGCCGATCCTCCGCCGGCTCACCGACCAGGAGCTCGCGATGGTGGAGGCGGCCGACCTCTTCAACGCGTCCCAGTACCGGCGCACGGTCGGCGGGATCGGCAAGTCGCTCGGCGCGCCGGCCGTCTCTGTGGTCGTGCTCTCGGGCGTCAACTCGGAGGTCGTCGTTACCGTCGCGTGGGACATCTCCTGGTACCAGTACCGCGTCTCGCCCGACTCCGAGAACCCGGTTCGGTTGGAGAGCCGCGGGCACGACCCGCAGGGGCTCGAGTCGTCGTTCACCGGCTGGAACGCGCACATGGAGGACGACGGCCGGATCGTCCCCGACATCGCGCGGCTGTGATCAAGAAGCTGACGGACGTCCCGAGGGTGACGGACGGGGACGCCGACGACCCCGACTGGCATCCGCTGACGCACCACTTCGGGCTCACGGCGTTCGGGCTCAACGCGTTCGTCGCACACGAGGCCGGCCAGGAGCTGATCGGCGAGCACGACGAGACCGGGAGCGGCCAGGAGGAGGTGTACGTGGTGCTCGAGGGGATTGCGCGGTTCTGGCTCGACGGCGCCGAGGCCGATGTGCCCGCGGGCTCGGTCGTCGTCCTGCGCGATCCGGGGACGCGACGGCGCGCCGTCGCCATGGAGCCGGGCACCTCCGTTCTCGCGGTGGGAGGGCCCGCCCACCCGTCGTTCGCCTCGACGTGGAGCGCGTCGCACTTCGAGTCCGTTGCGCGCGCCGACGACCGTCATACACTGAGGCTGTGATCTACTGCGTGATCCCGCGCGAGCTCGAGTCCGAGCTCTTCGACAAGATGGTCGAGTACTACAAGGACAACCCGAACGTGACGGTGATCGTCGACCGCCGGGACGGCCCCGACCGCCGTGGCGGGCCGGAGGACGGTTCGTTCAAGGAGCGGCGGGAGACGCGCGACCGGCGCCGCGCACGCGTGCCGGGCACGTTCCCGGACGTCGAGACCCCCGCCGAGTAACGGTCATCTAGGATCGCCTCGATGGCGACCGCCGCCGCCACGTTCGAGTCGCTCAATCCCTCGACGGGCGAGGTGATCGAGACGTTCCCGCGCTCGAGTGCGGCCGACGTCGACCGCGCAGTCGAGGCGGCACGCGCGGCCTGGGAGGAATGGCGGCTCGTGCCGGCGCCGGAGCGCGGCAACATCCTGTTCCGGTTCGCCCAGCTCCTCGAGCGCTCGAAGCCGGAGCTCTCCGACCTGATGACCCGCGAGATGGGGAAGGTCAAGGCGGAGGCCGGCGGCGACGTGCAGGAAGCGATCGACATGAGCTACTACATGGGCGGCGAGGGCCGGCGGCTCTTCGGCCAGACGACCCCGTCGGAGCTGCGCGACAAGTTCCAGATGAGCGTGCGCATGCCTGTCGGCGTGGTGGGCGCGATCACGCCGTGGAACTTCCCGATCGCGATCCCTGCCTGGAAGCTCAGCCCGGCGCTCGTCTGCGGGAACACGGTCGTGCTGAAGCCGGCGGAGGACACGCCGTTCCTCGCGCAGCGTTTCGTCGACCTGCTGCACGAAGCCGGCCTGCCGGAGGGCGTCGTGCAGGTCGTGCAGGGCTTCGGGGAGGAGGCCGGCGACGCGCTCGTGCGCCACCCGGACGTCCCGATCATCACGTTCACGGGGTCACGCGAGACGGGGGTGGCGGTGACGAAGGCCGCTGCGGACCGCCTCAAGCACGTCCATCTCGAGCTCGGCGGGAAGAACGCAATCATCGTGATGGACGACGCCGACCTCGACCTCGCCGTCGACGGGATCACCTGGTCGGCGTTCGGCACGGCCGGGCAGCGCTGCACGGCGGCGTCGCGCGTCATCGTCCAGCGTGGCGTCTACGACGAGCTGCAGCAGAAGCTGGTCGCACGCGCCGAGAAGATGAAGATCGGGGCGCCGTGGGAGGACGACACCGAGATCGGCCCGGTCATCAACGAGGCCGCGGTCGAGAAGATCCACTCGTACACCGAGATCGGCGTCGACGAGGGCGCGAAGCTGCTGACGGGCGGGGAGCGCATCGAAGGGCACGGCTTCTACTACCGCCCGACGGTGTTCGCCGAGGTCGACCCGCAGATGCGGATCGCGCAGGAGGAGATCTTCGGGCCGACGACCGCGCTCATCCCCGTGGGCTCGTTCGAGGACGCGGTCAGCGCGGCGAACAGCGTCGAGTTCGGGCTGTCGTCGTCGATCTTCACGCGCGACGTCAACAAGGCGTTCCGGGCGATGCGCGACCTGCAGACCGGGATCACCTACATCAACGCGGGGACGACCGGTGCGGAAGTGCACCTGCCGTTCGGGGGGATGAAGCAGACGGGGAACGGCCACCGCGAGGCAGGGCAGGCGGCGCTCGACGTGTTCACCGAGTGGAAGTCGGTGTACGTCGACTACAGCGGCAAGCTTCAGCGCGCCCAGATCGACAACGTCGAGTGAGCCGGAAGCTGGTCGTGTTCGTGCCCGCGGCGTCTCTCGACGCGGTCCGTGACGCGGTGTTCGCCGCCGGTGCGGGGAGGATCGGCGCGTACGAGCGCTGCTCCTGGTACATGGAAGGCACGGGCACGTTCCTCGGCGGCGAGGAGACGTCCCCGGCGATCGGCGAGGCAGGCCGTGAGGAGCGCGTCTCCGAGGTGCGGCTCGAGACGGTCTATCCCGACGACGCGCACGACCGCGTCGTCGCGGCGCTGCGCGCGGCGCACCCGTACGAGGAGCCGGCATTCGACGTGTACGAGCTGGTCTCGTGAAGGGGCGTCTGTACACCGACGGCGGCGCGCGCGGCAATCCCGGGCCGGCGGCGTTCGGGTACGTGCTCGAGGATGCAGGCGGAGGGGTGCTCGCGCAGCATGGTGAGGCGATCGGTATCGCGACGAACAACGTCGCCGAGTACAGCGCGCTCGTCGCCGGTCTTCGCAAGGCGATCGAGCTGGGGGTCGAGTCGCTCGAGGTGGTCTCGGACTCCGAGCTGCTCGTGAAGCAGATGCGCGGCGAGTACCGCGTCAAGAACGAAGCGCTCCGAAGCCTCTCAGTCGAGGCGTCGCGGCTCGCGCGCGAGCTCGGCAGCGTCGAGTATCGGCACGTCAAGCGCGCGCACAACGAGCTCGCCGACCGGCTCGTCAACGAGGCGCTGGACGCGGCATGAGCACGACGCATCCCTTCGCGCGCGCGATCGAGTCCGGCGACGAGGCGGCCGCGCTCGCCACGCTCGCCGACGACGTCGTGTTCCGCAGTCCGGCCGTCTACAAGCCGTACCACGGAAAGGAGGACGTGGAGCAGTTGCTGCGCCTCGTCGCGACGGTCTTCGAGAACTTCCGGTACACGAACGAGTGGCGAGACGGCCGCTCGACGATCCTCTTCTTCGAGGCGAACGTCGGCGACCGCGAGCTCCAGGGCGTCGACATCCTCGAGGAGGACGAGGATGGCCGGATCGCTGCGTTCACCGTGATGATCAGGCCGTTGTCGGGCCTCCAGGCGGTCGCGGCGGCGATGTCCGCACGCCTGGGCCTCGTCTGAGCCGCGGCTATACTTCGGCCGCTTCGCGGATGTAGCTCAGTTGGCTAGAGCGTCTGCTTGCCATGCAGAAGGTCGTGGGTTCGAGTCCCATCATCCGCTCTGAAAACCCCCGCAAACCGGGGGTTTTTGTTTTCCCGGAGGCAACGTGTGTCCCGGATGTGTCCCGGAAAGCTGCGTGAAACGGGGCGGGCATTGACCGCGCGGCTCGACGGTGGGCAGTACATGGAGCGCGCGGAGGTGTCTTCACCGGTCCGTGTCAACTTTGCCGGCCGAGCCCGGTCCAATGTGACGGCCAAGCGCGGGTGAACCACAATTGACGCTCGTCAACGGCAACCGAGCCACGTGAACTGCCAGCCGATCAGTCAGTAGTTGGCGGCAATCGTCTCGGTGGCACCACCGATTCCGCCGAGACAAGCACGCGGAAGACTGACAACACACATCCCTCGAGGGGTGTTATGTGTGCGTAGCCGGAAGGAGGCGATGGCGATGAAAGTGCTGACGGTGTATGCGCATCCGAGTCCGAAGTCGTTCTGTCACGCGGTCCTCGATCGCTTCACGTCGGGGCTTGCAGACGGCGGACACGGCTGCGAGATCATCGACCTGTATGCGATCAAGTTCGATCCGGTCTTCAGGCAGGCGGACTACTCGTTCTTCGCCCACGAGTCAGTGCCGTTGTTCGACGAGGCCGAGCTGAGGGAGAGCATGATCGCGGAGAGTGGCGGCCCGATCCGCCGCCAGGTAGCCAGTCGGTGGTTGCGCGACAAGCCGCTGCCTGAGCTACTCGAGATCGTCGCGAAGCAACGGCCGAAGGACGTGCTGGCACAGCAGGAGAAGGTGGCTGCGGCCGACGGCCTCGCGTTCATCGCCCCGATCTTCTGGATGAACTTCCCGGCCATCCTGCGCGGCTGGATAGAGCGAGTGTTCACCTACGGCTTCGTCTACACGATGACGAGGGACGCCTGGCTCCACGGCGACCTGAACGGCAGGCAGCCGTTGTTGAAGCACCGGAAGGCGCTGATCATGACGCCGACCTTCTTCCGCGAGAGCGACTACCGCGACTCCGGCTGCGGCGCGGCGATCGAGCGGCTGGTCGACGACTTCGGCTTTCGCTA
Organism: uncultured Thermoleophilia bacterium; assembly: GCA_963708355.1. Classification (GTDB taxonomy): domain Bacteria; phylum Actinomycetota; class Thermoleophilia; order Gaiellales; family Gaiellaceae; genus PALSA-600. The sequence goes on from CAVPSK010000001.1 coordinate 414,418, forward strand.
CCCGGGAATCGAGCAGGTCGAGCACGTCTACTTCTACGCGGTCGGCGCGGTCGACGACGCAACCCGCCAGGACTACCTGCAGCAGGCTTACCGGCTCGGCCAGGAGTTCGAATCGAGTTTTGTCCCGCTCGTCGAGAAAGTCGAGCAGGCGACGATCGAAGGAGGTGTTAGATGAGACGGTCACTGTTCGTCGGCGCCGCTGTACTCGGCATCGCACTCGTGGCCCGCCGGGCCGCGCGCGGCTGCGGCAGCTTCGACTTCGAGTCGATGATCGGCCGTATGCCCGAGAACGCGCCACCGAAATGGATGTTCCGCAACATCAGCGCGATCCGCGACAACACCGAGGAGATCCTCCAGTTGCTCGAGACTGAACGCACGCCCACCGCGGGTCAGGACGTTCGCACGGCTGCGTAGCGGCGTCGAAGGGAGCCGGCGATGGCAGTCGTTCTCGCGTACGTCGATGCAGTTCCCGGTCGGCTGTATCCGCTGGTCGCAACGCTGCTCGAGCTCGCACAGCGCGGGCACCGGGTTGCCGTGCGTTGCGGGATCGACGACGTCGAGCGGCTGCGCGCGCTCGGCCTCGACGCCCACTCCTTGACACGGGAGATCGAACGCTTCGAGCCGGACGACTGGAAGGCACGAACGCGCTTCGGAGCCCTCAGCTCGGGCCTCGGACAGTTCGGTGAGCGAGCGCCCTTCCAGCTCCGCGACCTCGAGCAGGCGATCGAGAACGAGCAGCCGGACGTCTTGTTCGTGGACGAGGGAGCCTGGGGTGCGGCGGCCGCGGCCGAAGCGTCTGGGCTTCCGTGGGCGTTCTCGATCGTCTCCCGGGTTCCGCTGCCGTCGCACGACGCGCCACCGTTCGGGCTCGGCTTGCGTCCTCGCCACGACCTCCTCGGCCGCCTCCGCGACCGGGTCGCAAGACCGCTCACGCTCGGCACGCTCGAGCGCGTGATCGCCAAACACATGAACCCACTCCGCGCCGAGCTCGGGCTGCAGCCGATCAAGACGATCGACGACGCATACCTCGCCGCCAACGCCGTGATCGCCTACACGGCCGAGCCGTTCGAGTACCCGCGCGCGGACTGGCCGGCCAAGCTCACCCTCGTCTCAGAACGACCGGCAGCTCGCCGAGGTCGCCGCCGCGGCGCTCGCCCGCGCGCCATTCGACGTAGTCGTGACGACGGCCGACGTCGACCCGACTGGCCTTTCCGCGGCGTCCAACGTCCGTGTCGAGCGATTCCTGCCGCACACGCCGCTGCTAGAGCGCGCCGCCTGCGTCGTCTGCCACGCCGGCATGGGCATCACCCAGAAGGCGCTCGCCCACGGCGTCCCCGTCGTCGCGATTCCCTTCGGCCGCGACCAGCCCGAGGTCGCCCGCCGCGTCGAGACCGCAGGCGCCGGCGTGAGGCTTCCTGCGCGGAAACTGACGTCGGAGCGGCTCCGGGAGGCGGTGCAGCAGGCGATCGAGCGCCGGCCAGACGCCGAGCGGATCGCTGCTGCCTTCGCCGACGCCGGAGGCGCCGCGGCCGCCGCGCAGGTGCTCGAAGAACTCCTCCCAGCGCGGCTTCGAGGGCCTGCGCGTGTGCCGGACGCGGAGCCTGAGCGGCAGCTGACCGCCGTCCTCTTTGTCGACATCGTCGAGGCAGCGCAGGAGTCGCGGTCACCGATCGAGGGGTCCGCTCGTTGAGGGGGCTGCCCGGCACGTGGCGCGTCTTCGCGGCGAGCGCGGAATCGCAGCGGCCGGTCGCACCTCTCGGCTCATCGCCTGCACGCGACGCCTGACGCACGGATCGTCTGCCCCGATCCGCGGTGACATGAGACTCGTCGGCCAGACGTCCTAGTAGACGAACGGGGGAAGTTTGCGTCGGATTGGTGGAGCGGCGGCGTACTGGGGCCGTAGAAACCACTGAGTAGAACCGCCGCGAAAAGCGGATGCCGCCTTGCTCGGCGCGAGTGATCGTTGATTGGCGATCAACGATCAAGCGGTCCGGAAGGAGGGACGCGATGAACTGCTTCGAGTGTGCCAAGGTGAACGACGCCGTTCCCGCTGTCGGGGTTTGCCATCATTGCGGTGTCGGCCTTTGCCTCGACCACCTCGTCGAGGCGCGCGACTACCGGGTTGGCGGCACGCTGTACGGCTGCGACCACGATCTCCCGCGCCTGCAGCCGCTCAGTGATGTCCCAGCTGGGATCGCGGCAGCCGCACGCCATCACAGCGCAGGCGTCTCGTAGTGCTTGCGGTCGAACCCAGCATCGTGGTCGAGTCGAACCTGGCTGCCCTCGGCAAGGCGTTGGGGCACGCGGCACGCGTGCGGATCATGCGGCTCCTGCTCGCGCGCGACGCGTGCTATTGCGGCCAACTCGTCGACGAACTCGAGCTCGCCCAAGCGACGGTCTCCCAGCACCTGAAGATCCTCAAGGACGCGGGCCTGATCGTCGGCGAGATCGACGGCCCGCGCACGTCCTACTGTGCCAGCCGCGAACGGTTGGCCGAGCTGCACCAACTCCTCGGCCTGCTGCTCGACCAAGCGGTCGAGGTAGAGACGCATGGCTGTGACTGAAATAGCCCGCCGCCCGACGGCGACACCGGCGCTCGAGCCGTCACCCAACGCACCGGTGCTGAAGAAACTCTCGACGCTCGACCGCTTCCTGCCGCTCTGGATCGCCATGGCGATGGCAGCAGGGCTGGGGCTCGGCGCACTTATCCCCTCTTTGAATGACGGGCTGGACAAGCTGCGCGTGGGCACGGTCTCGCTGCCGATCGCGCTCGGTCTGCTCCTGATGATGTACCCGGTACTCGCGAAGGTGCGCTACGAGGACCTCGGGAGGATGAAGCGCGACGGCGTCTCCGACCGCGCCTTCTTCGGCGTCTCGCTCTTTCTCTCCTGGGTCGTCGGGCCGCTCTTCATGTTCACGCTCGCCTGGCTGTTCCTCGCCGACCAGCCCGCCTACCGCACCGGCGTGATCATCGTCGGGCTCGCCCGCTGCATCGCGATGGTGCTGATCTGGAACGACCTCGCAAAGGGTGACCGCGACCGCGCAGCACTGCTCGTCGTCTTCAACGCCATCTTCCAGGTCGTCGCCTTCTCGTTTCTCGGCTACTTCTACTTGACCGTCCTGCCGGGCTGGCTCGGCCTCGACACCCAGGGCTTCCAGGTCGGCATCTGGGAAGTCGCACGCACCGTCCTGATCTTCCTCGGTATTCCGCTGACCGCAGGCTTCCTGACCCGCCGCATCGGCCTGAAGCGCAAAGGCCGCGCCTGGTACGAGCAGACATTCATCCCGCGGATCAGCCCGATCACGCTCTACGGGCTGCTCTTCACGATCGTGCTGCTGTTCGCGATCCAGGGCGACACGATCACCTCACGGCCACTCGACGTCGCCCGCATCGCGCTGCCGCTGCTGGCCTACTTCGCCGTGATGTGGATCGCCGGGTTCGTGATCGGCAAACTGATCGGCCTTCCCTATGCACAGACCGCCAGCCTAGGCTTCACGGTCGCCTCAAACGACTTCGAGCTCGCGATCGCCGTCTCGGTCGGAGTCTTCGGCGCCACCTCCGGAGAGGCCCTCGCCGGCGTCGTGGGACCACTGATCGAAGTGCCCGTGCTCGTCTCCCTGGTCTACGTCGCCCTCTGGGCCCGCCGGTACTGGAGAAGCAGCGATCTGCGGATCGGACCGGTCACGAGCGCCTCGGCGTGAACCGCCCCCAGGAACCACCACCAACGTTCGCCTCGCTTGCAATGTTGTCTGTCGGCTAATCCCTGTGTGGTTTCTTCATCTCACGCTGGATGTCTGCCTCGGTGATCGGCCGGTGCAAGCTCTCCGGCCAGCGACCGAACGCCCGCCACGCGTCGATTGCGAGGAGGAAGCCCCAGATCACCGAGATCCAGGCGGGCCATGGCATGCTGCCATCTGTCGATCGGTCGGTCACCAGCCAGATGAGCCAAAGCACACCGTTGACCGTGACGTAGCCGACAGCGTCCTGGACGAACTTGCGCTTCTGCTTGAGACTGGCGATTGCGGCATCGCGTAGCTCTGCTTCCGCTCGCTCGGCCAGGATGGTCGACTCGTCACTCGACTCCGGCGCGCGCCTAGTCGGGATAGTCGCGCTCATCGCACGTCACCTCCAAGTCACTCTGTGTCTATGCGCTGTCGGTGCAGCCTTGCGCGGCCTCGCTCGCATTGCCATGCAGAAGGTCGTGGGTTCGAGTCCCATCATCCGCTCTCGCGAAAGCCCCTGCTAGCGCAGGGGTTTCGTCGTCTCAGTGGCAAACGCCGGAGGGCGTGTGGTCACGAAATGGTCACGGTGAACAGGCCGGGGCGGTGCGGGCCGCCGGCACCCATCGTTCCGGCAGCGGCTTCGGCACCGTAAGGAACGGGAAGTGCTGCTGCGACTCAGCGTAGATCACGCCCCGTCTGCGGAAACGGGCCCGAGGTGGTGATCAGCTGGACCTGCGGCGCGCTCGCCTGCAGCTGGGCCGCGGCCGCTTTCGGTGAGATACCCGTGACCATCTGGTTGGCGATCTTGGCTGCCACCTGCGGCGCCGCAAACGACGTTCCGGACCACCGCGCCCATCCTCGGTACCGGATCGGTCGGTTCGGACCATCCTCGACCTTCGTCGTGAGGTCGAAATAGAGACCCGGAACGTCCTCTCCGTCGTGGTAACCGAACACCCAGTGGCCGTAGTTCGAGAAATCGGACAAGGTCACGCCCGTCGTCTGGGTGGTCTGTTCCCGTACAAACGAGCCCACCCCGACCACGGGAAAGTAGGGCCACGGCAGCGCGGCAGGATAGTGCGGTACCGAGGAGGACTCGTTCCCGGCCGGACAGACGACGACGGATCCAGGCTTGAGCTGCGGGAGGACGTTCGGGAACGTCCAGTTCAGGATGCTGTTCAGCGGGTGGAACGCGAAGACCGGAACGATCACGTCGGCGTTGGAGTTCTCGTAGATCGCGCGTGCGACGGCGGCCTCGGTCATGGCCCCCACCCGTGGATCGAGGATGCCCACGACGGTGATTTGCACCTTCGGGCAACGCTCTGCGATCTCTCCGGCGGTGAACGTCCCGTGCCCATCCAGCAGGTCGAGAGGACTGTCGGGACCCCCAAGCCGGCGCGGGCCGTCCGCCTGACTTGCAACCCATGCGTTTCCGTCGAAGACTTGGCCGGTGGTGTCGGCGAACCCTCCGTGCTTCCGTCGCTCCTCGAGGGGGAGCGTGGGCTTGATGTAGCCCGTGTCGATCACGACGACCTGGACGTCCGACCCGGGCTCGAACTCGGCCATCGCCTTGGCGCGAGTGGGCTGGGGCGCGAGCGCCGTCGGCGCGCTGGCCGGACAGTAGGCCCCGGCGCCGCAGGGCACGAGGATGTGGTTCGGGGAGACCCTTAGTGTCTTGCCGAAATCATGGGTGAGATCGGCGATGACCGTCTCAACCTTCTGGAACCGGGGCGGGTCCTTCGGACGCCAGATCTCGATGTCCTTGACGTCCCGCCGTGTGGCGGTCGTGCTGTCCTCGATGCCCTGCCGTTCGGCGATCTTCGCCTCGGCGAGCACGCTCGAACTCTGGTGCCAGCCGAAGTGGTCCAGCCGGCGCTTCTCGGCGGGCGAAGCGTCCGCGGAGACGAGCAGTTCGTCGCTCATCCAGCTCGAGAGCTCGTTGCCGGGGGCCCGCGCGTACTGGATATGCGGGCCGTTGAGAATCCGATTCGTCAGGTGAGTTACTTTCGGAGGAGTCACAGCGATGCCGACCTCCTTCGGGCTCGCGTTTTGAGTAGGAGCGCCGCGAGCGCGTTCGGATACATGTCAGCGAGTTCATACGACTCGAGGCACGTTTCCGCAACGTCTCCGTCTCGCTGGCAACTCATCCGCTGTGCCGCCGGGCCTGTGGGCGCGCTACGTTCTGCGGAACTCACGCACGGACGGGCTGCCGACCTGTCGAATCATCCGCTGCTGAGGGGCTCGACGCGAAGCGCGTTGACGACATGTGGGAGGTCGAGCCGATCGGCTGACCTCGAGGCGTGGGCCCGGCGCGTCGTTTGCTCGCGACAGCTCGCCGCTGGCGATGTTCGCCCTGGTCGCCGCAGCCACGATCTGCTGCTGATCGTGATCGTGGATCTAGCAGCCGCCGGCTTCGACGCGTGGCGGCGAGGCCGAAAACACACAAGCCGCGCGGACACGCCGACGTGATCAGCAGGGCGACGACGGCGAGCAGGAAGACGAGAAGTCCGCGTGGCAGTGATCGGGACATTGCGCCGGTGGCTTCGTGCCAGCCGCGAGAAGAAGCTCAAGCAGGTCGAACGTGACTCGCGGGCCTCCGTTTGGTTGCTGACCCCGTTCCCTGCTCAGATCATGCCGCCGCCGCCCATTAGTGTCCGCTCGTCGCCTTCGGTGATCGGCAACGAGGCCTACTGGGACGCGACGCTCGGCCGACTACAGATCGATCCCGAGTTTGCGTAGTTCGACGATTGCAGTCCTGCGCCAGCGGGTGGTGTCGGGAGAGAACGGCAGCGTGAACGGCATCCCGTTCTGCTTCCGGAGCGGCCTCCCGTCGCGAAGAACGTGATAGTGGCCGGGCGTTGACTCGACAGTGAGCCCGAGAGACTCGAGTCGGCGGATGAACTCACGGACGTCCTTTCTCATCTGGCCATGTTTGTTCAGCGGCTGGAGGTCAGTGGACCGCGCACGCCGCGCGCGTCTTCGCGAACGCCGCCCGCAGACCGAGAGTAACCACGGGAGCCTCTCCTTCCGTCTGGGCCGTCAGGGCCGGGGCGATTCCGTCGACCGCTGGCCGAGCGGATCCACGTCAGACCCCGTGGACTCGGCCGTCGCTGATTCGCCAGACGCGGTCGGCGAGCGGCGCCCGGTCCTCGTGTGTCGCCACCAGGCACGCGGTGCCGCGCTCGCAGGCCGCCGCGAGCACGGACCACACGAGCTCCGCTGAACGGCCGTCCTGGTGGGAGGCCGGCTCGTCGGCGAGCAGCGCGTCGGGCGGGTGGACGAGCGCCCGAGCCAGTGCCGCGCGCTGCTGCTGTCCGAGCGACGTCTCCGCGGGCAGGCGATCGCCGAGCTCCGCGAGCATGAGCTCGTCCATGAGCTCCGCAACACGGCCGACGTCGTCGGCACCCGCGAGCCTGAGCGGGAGCGCGATGTTCTCGGTGATCGACAGCTCCGGCACCAGGCCGAAGCGCTGCGAGAGGTAGGACGTCCGCTCCCATGGGGGAGGTGCACGATCGGAGCTGCCGGGCACGATTGCGGCACCCGAATCAGGTGAGAGCCAGCCGCCGGCGACCATGAGCGCGGTCGACTTCCCCGATCCGGATCTCCCGACGAGGACGCCCAACTCGCCCGACCGCAGCTCGAGTGAGACATCGTCGACCACTCTTGCCCCGCCGTAGCTCTTCGAGAGCCGGTCGAGCACGATGGCCGGCGGCCCCGTGGTGCGGGACTTGCGCGCGAAGCGCCGGTGCTCGACGACTCGGGTCTCGAGCTCGACCGTTTGCGCGGCGACGCGGATCACATCGGGATCGTGGGTCGCGACGACGACCGTTCGCCCGCCTGCCGTCGTTCGTTCGAGGGCGTCGATGACATGCGCCGCCGTGCGGCGGTCGAGCTCGGCCGTGGGCTCGTCGACCAGGACGACCGAGGTCTCCCGAGCGATGCCGACTGCGATGGCTGCGCGAGCCTGCTCGCCGCCGGACATCTCGCCTGCCCGTGCGTCCAGGCGATGGGCGATGCCGATCTCCTCGGCGATGTCCCCGGCCGCCGCGCCGCCGAGATGTTCTCGAAGGGTGAGATGAGGGATGAGATTCGCGGCCGGTCGCTGAGCGAGGTAACTGACGCTCCGGCGTCGGAACCGTCGGAGGGCTGGGCCTCGAAGCGTCCCCAGGTCGAGCCCGCCGACCGTGATCGTCCCCGCGTCCGGTGCGTCGATGCCGGCCAGGAGGCGGAGGAGGGAGGACTTGCCGGAGCCCGACGGCCCGACGAGGGCGGTCACGACGCCTGGCTGCAGCGACAGGTCGAGTGAGTGGAGAGCTTCCACGGAGCCCGACGGCGAGCGGTACACACGCGAGACGCCGCGGCAGACGATCCCTTCGCGGTCAGCCAAGTCTCAGCGCCTCCGCGACGTCCGAGTGGCGCGCGACGACGGCCGCAGCCGCTCCGACGAGCGACCCGGCCACGACTGCGATCGCAAGTCCGACGACGAGCACCGTCCACGGGACGACCGAGACCGGGCCAGGTGCGTACTGGGGAAGCGAGTCGACGTGGCGCACGACCGCCTGGGCGACGAGAGCCGCGACACCGCCGCCGAGAAGCCCGGCGAACAGCATCACAATCGCCGCCTCGAACGCGACCGCCCACGTGTCAGCGCGTGATCTGAGCCCCATCCGTCGCGCGAACGCCGACGAGATCAGCTGTGAGCGTTGCCGCGCCTGCAGGTACAGGAGAAGCGCAACCAACGCGAGCAACGACAGCGCGATGCCGACGACCCTGACGTACCGATAGCTGCGCTTCGCCGCCGCGACCGATGCGCTCTTCGTGATCTCCTCGGGTGTCGTCAGATAGAACGGGTGGAGATTCGAGGCCCTCAGAGCGCGCTCGACGACGGCGGGTACGCCTTTCGCCCAGACAAGACCGCTGACGCCCGGCGCCGGGTACAGGATGTGGTTGCGCACCGCGACGTCACGGAGTGCCTTCGACGACACGAGCAATGCGGGACGGCCGGCCCGGGCAGCCGGAATCGCAGCGCGTCCCACGATCGTGATCGGGATGCGGACGCCCTGGTCGATGATGGCGGTGCCGTCCGGAGCGTCGCGGCTGGCGATCGCGAGCAACCTGTCGGAGCGCATCGCGAGCCGTGGCAGGAGCGCGCGTGGATCGTCCGGCCAACCGTTCCCCCACCGGAGAGTCCTCACCAGTGCCGCTGGATCGGCGGAAACGAGATCGACCGGAGCGCCGGAGTCGAACGAGACGTTGGACTGGTCGACCTGCGCGAGAGCAACCGGGAACGGAAACGACCGCGTGCCGCCGGCACTCGGGTCGACGATGCCCTGGACGTCCCCGCCCGTGCTGATGTACGCCTTCTCCGCCGTGCTCCGCATGAGCGACGCCGAGAGCGTGGAGGCGTAGGCGAACATCCCGAATGCCGCCGCTACGGCGACGACGACCGCGACGAGCGCCGCGCGCCCACTCGCAAGCCTCCGCAGTGCGAGCAGGAGCCAGACCGGGGAAGTGGTGTGCAGGCCGCGAAGCAGGCGTGTGCCTCCGCGCGTCGCAAGCCCGGCGGCGCCCGTGACTGCGACCATCGGCAGCAGGAACACCGTCAACCGCGGATGCGTCGCCCCGGTCGAATCGCGAGCCAGGCCCCTTCCGCTGAGCAAGAGCGCGAGCAGGAGCACGGTCGCCGCGACCGCGAGCAACTCCCATGGCAGGCGGAGCGTGATCCGGCTCGGGCTCCTCCGGCGGCCGGGTCGCGGAAACGCGACGGCGGCGCCTGCGGCTGCCGCCGCGATCGCGAGGGACGCGCCGGCTACGCCGTACGCGATCCCGGTCCAGACGACCCCGCTGTCGACCGCGCCCGGTGGGGCGAGCAGCTTGAGGAGAGAGAGCGAGGCGACGACGCCGACCGCCGCCCCGATCGTCGCCGGCAGCACGGACTCCAGTGCCACTCGTGTGGCGAAAGCGCCGGCCGCCTCACCCCGCACGAAGAGGACGTTCACTTCGTCTGATCGACGACGGACGAGGAAGAGACCGGCCGTGACCGCAAGCCCGAGACTCACCACGAGCCCACAGGCGGCGAGCAGCCAGATCGTCGGCGACACGGCGGCCACGTCCGCCGTCGCGATCGCAAGAGCCGAGCTCAGCGACGAGCTCGTCGAGCACGCAGGCGCGCCGGCGCCGCACCCGAGCTTCCGTCCCACCCGCGAGCCGGGGGACGTGATCTGCCGCTCCAGCGCAACCAGCCGAGCCTGCAACTGCTTTGCATCGTCGACCGTGAGCGTCGTCCTCGCGGGGATCTCGAACCGGTTCTCGACGATCGGGTGGAGCCTGCGCGCGACGCGGAGCAGCGTCGACTCCGGCATTAGAACGAACGCCGGCGGCAAGGGCGAATCTGGATCAGGCGAACGGATGTCCTGCACCCAGTTGGACCAGTACGGTCCACAGCAGTCGGCCTCGAGCGTTCGGTAGACGCCGGCAACGCGCACGGCAATCGACGGCGCGCGTCCGTTGAAGATGTGCTCGGTCAAGACGAGCGTTCGGCCGGGCCGGAGTCGAAGAGCCTTTGCCGTCGAGTCGGCGACCCAGACACCGCCGGGACGTCCGGCGGTGACGTGCCGCACATGATCGAGCGCGCCGCTTCGCGCCATCGCGATCAGCTCGAGCCCCGGCGCCACCCTCCCGCCTGCCTGAACGGGGATCATCGACGTCACGACCGGGGTGCCGACGCCGCCGACGTCGCGCGCGACGCGGCTGACGGCGGCACGCCGCCGGCGATCGCCCTCGACGCCGGCGGCCGGCACGCGCACCTCGAGTCCGGCGGCCAGAGGAGACAGATCACGGAGCTGGGCCTGCAGCGACCCGCTCTCGACGCCCCGACGGAACATCGGGGCGGAGGCGGCCGAGAGCGCTGCGAGACCGGCGAGGGCGAACAGCGCGGCGAAGAGCGGTGGGTAGCGGAGCAGGAGAAGCGGCGCCTTCACCCACAGCACGCGCATGCGAGCAGCGTAACGCGCTCGCGACATGTCCTCACCTCGTCGAGCGCGGCCGGGCATCACTCGACGGTCCGCCGTCAGCTAGCCTCGCGGCGTGGCGGTCGAGATCGGGCTCTCCGACGGGACACGGCTCATCCTTGCCAACCGCGAAGCTCGCGAGGACGACGTTGTGGACACGGTCCGCGACGACCCGGGCGGCGTGATGACGATCCTGACCGACGACGGCAGCTTCCGGGTCGTGATCCGCCACGTCGTGTACGTCCGCACCGTCGATTGACGACTCCGGCTCCGCGTTTCGAACACCCTGGGGAAGAGGGCGGGGCGGCCCGTGGTGGAGGGGCCGCCCCTGATTGAGCGTCGATCGGGGGAACCGTGACGCCACACCCAGGGTTCCCCACGGCTGTGTCGACCGGTAGGACGCAGTTGGGTCAAACCGCGCCGACGCGCGCACGACCCGGAGTTGAAGACTCTCAGCGAACGCGGGTGACGCGTTCGACGATCCGAGCTGCAACACCCTCGCGGTCCCGGCGGTCCTCCTGTAGAAATGGTTGCCGCGGACGACGAACTTTGAGGCTCATCGACTGCGTTGTCTACACGTGCGACGAATACGGCCGCCCCAAGAATCATCTGACGAACGCGGCGCCTACGTCGGGCAGAGAACTTACTTAGCGATTGTGCTGAGGCTTTCGGCGGCTTCCTCGAGACTGAGTGTCCGCCCCTGCATCCAGCCGTCGCCGCCTTCGAGTCGGGCGAGGTGTGTCTCGTATCGCCGCCGTTCGCTGCTGATCATACGGAAGCCAAGTGCTTGCTCCGCATTGCAGACGGCTCCCCAGAGCCCTGCCGCTTCGGTATCGCGCCCGGTGGCTGCGAGTGCGCTTGCGATGCCTGCGAGGCAATAGGCGTGCAGTCGCCCGGCTTCGGCTTCGTCAGCGTACTCGGTGAGCGTGGTGTGGTAGAGGTCGATTGCCTCGGCGTAGTCGCCACGGTCGAGAGCGAGGTCGCCGAGACTGTGTGAGTTGTTGGCAAGACTAAGAATCATTCCGGCGCCGAGCTCGCGGTAGATCGAATCCGCGGCACGCAACTTCCGCTCGGCCTCGTCGTACTCACCTATGTCACGCCGTGCTTCTCCCAGCAGGTGCAAGGTCTCGGCGATCGCGAGTCGGTTCCCACGCTCTTGATGGAACGCGAGCAGTCGTTCGTGGGTTGCGATCGCGGTTTGGATGTCGCCGAGCTCCCAGGCGACGCCGGCGCGCCATCGGTCGAGCCACGCTGCATCGTCATCAAGGTGGAGCTCGTTCGCGACCACCGCTGCTTGCGCCCAGAGCTCGTCGGCCTGACTTGAGTCGGCTAGGACGAAGAACGCGATCAGACCTGCAACTTCGAGAGCGTGCAGCTTCGTGAGTCGCGGGACAAAGTCGATCTTCGGCACGGCGGACTGAAGCCAGGCGGTTGCATCGGGGTAGAAGCCCGCGCCAAGCCAGTAACGACAGCAGCCCGTCCCGATTTCGATTGCCAGTTCATCTTCTCTTGCGTTCCAGGCCCAGCTGAGCGCGGCGCGGGCGTTGTCATAGTCGTCGCGGAAGCGCTCGACCTCGCTCAGGCTTGCCGCGCGGGGATCACGTGATCCAGGAATTCCGACCACCGCCACTGCTTGGTCGCGGTACCACTCGGCGTGACGTCGGTGCAGCTCGTTCCGGTCCGGAAGGAGCGCGAGTTTCTCCAGCGCGTATTCGCCGATGGTCGTCAGCATCCAGTAGCGCGCTCCGGTCTCCGCGTCGCGGCGGCGAAGCAGGCTCTTGTCGAGCAGGGACTGCAGCGTGTCCGGGTCCGCTCGGACGATCGCCTCTGCCGCTTCATAGGTGCAGCCGTTGCTGAACACAGCCAGAGCGGCGAAAAGCTGTCGTTCCTCGGGCGAGAGCAGCTCGTACGACCAGTCGATCGTCGCACGCAGGGTCAGCTGGCGCGGGTCGGCGTCGCGGTTGCCCTTAAGCAAGTCCAGGCGATGACCAAGCCGCTCGAGCAGCTGCGCCGGCGTGAACACGACTGTGCGGGCAGCCGCCAGCTCGAGAGCGAGAGGCAGCTCATCCAGCCGAGAACAGAGCTCTGACGCTGCTTCGTCCCCGCGCAGTAGGACGCCCGCGCTTCGTGCCCGCTCGAGAAACAGCCGTTCGCCATCATCACGTGAGAGCGGAGGAACAGGAAAGACGACCTCAGCGCCGAGCTGGAGACGTTCCCGACTCGTCACCAACAGCTGCACGCTCGGGCACGCGGCAACGAACGACGACAACTCGCTCGCGATCCCTGGCAGAAGGTGCTCGGCATTGTCGAGCAGTAGCAGGATCCGCCGGCCGGCGACACGATCACCGAGAGCGTCCAGCACCGGTCGAGCCTGCTCCTCCACCACTCCCAACGTCTGTCCAACCGTGCGTAGCATCGAAGCGGCTTCACGCATAGGGGCCAGGGACGTCCACCACACGCCGTCCGGATAAGAGTCAGAGACTTCCGCCGCGGCTTGCAACGCGAGCCGCGTCTTCCCGGTTCCTCCCGGTCCAGTCAGCGTGACCAGCCGCGCATCTGGAGCCCGAAGCAGGGCGATCACGTCCCGCAGCTCGCGCCTCCGACCCAGGAACGCCGTCGCCGGGACGGGCAAGTTCGTGCTCGGCAGACTGCGAAGCGAGGGAAACTTACCCACACCGAGCTGGAACAGCCGCTCCGGCCTCGCCAAATCCTTCAGGCGATGCTCGCCCAGATCACGAACGACGCCCGGTAGCTGCGTCTCGTCTACCAGCGACCGCGTCGCGGACGAAAACACGACCTGACCGCCATGCGCGGCCGCCCCGATGCGCGCCGCCCGATGCACGTCAAGACCCACATAGCCGTCCTCCGTCAGCAAGGGCGTGCCGGTGTGAACTCCGACCCGCACACGCACAGGCCCCTCGGCAAGCCGAGCCTGAATCTCGGCAGCGGCACGCAACGCTTCGGCTGCACTCGAGAACGCGACGAAGGATCCGTCCCCTTCCCGATCCACGAGCCGGCCGCCGTTCTCCGAGCAGCTCTCCTCGACTACCGCCCTATAAGCCGCCAGAGCCTCGCCCCACGTGGCATCACCCAACTCCCGCACCAAACGCGTCGACCCCTCCACGTCTGAGAAGAGAAAGGTCACGGTCCCGGAGGGAAGTGCCCCACTGTCCACGCGACCAGAATTGCAAACCGCGACGCGCCAGACCACTAGCCCGAGCGTTCGTCGTCCATGGAGGAAACACGCGGCTCGAATTTCGACCCGTTAGCGCAAGCTGTGGCCCTCGGGTCCGGCCACGTCTCCAAAAAGCCGCTATCGGACGGTTGCGACGCGGCGTAGCGTGACGGCGGGCCGGGTTGCGTCAGCGCCCGGGCGTTCGGATCGCCACCCCGCCGGGCCGGGAGTCCATCTCACTTCACCTAGCTAGCTGGTGTGCACCACACGCTGCCGGGCGGTGATCCGTCGAGCGGATCGAGCAGGCCCCGCTGCGCCTGCCAGCGCATGAACGACAATGCCGCGCGCCGGAAGGGCAGGTGTTGCGGCGCGCTGCCGGGTCGTCGCGCACCGCTGCGACCTGCGCCTCGGCCGAGATGAGGGCGCCCGCCGGGTGGCTTATGTCCGGGCACTGACGGCCGCCCGCCGGGGCCGAGGTTGAGCGCCGGGAAGAAAACTGACACGATCGGCGTCATGTGATAGCTGCATCAAGCAGCGACCGGCACCGAAAGGAGAATCCGAGGTGGAAGCAGTGGGCACAGCCCGCCTGACGGAACGGATCCCGGCGGAAAGAGCGGTCGCCGCGAGTTTCTCAAGCCGAGAGATCAGGGACGTCCTCAAGGAAGCGGACGCCACGCCGGAGCTCACCCTCGACGTCGTGGCAGGGGAGGGTTCGCGCGAGCACGGGACTATCAGCATGACGTGGAGCCGGAGCGATCTCGAGCAGCTTCTCGAGGGCGCATCGGGGGACGACGTGGTGCTGACGTTCGACCGGAACGAGCTCACGGCAGCGCTCGGCGACGTCGAGACACACGGCATGCGCGAGCGTGCCGCGGTGTTCGCCGTCGCGGCAGTCGGGGCACTCGGAACCGGCGCCGCGATCGCGAATGCGCAGGTCGTGGGCGGCGAGGGCGGGGGCCCCGCGTCGGTTGCCGCCACGGCGCCGGCCTTCACCGACGTGTCGACCGGTGGGTACGCAACTCCGAGTCAGTCGGCGAGCGACGCGATGGTCACCGATGCGTCGACCGGCGGATATGCAGCTCCCAGTCAGGCCGACGACGCGGCCGCACTCCTGGCCCGTTCGCAGGCGCTGAACGAGGAGTACGGTCTCACGCCCGCCGCGGAGAGCGCTACGCGCGCACTGGAGACGCGTAGCCTCGCGATGGACGAGCAGGCTGCTGTCAGCGACTCCGCGAGCGGCGCGATGGTCACCGATGCGTCGTCGACCGGCGGGTATGCAGCTCCGAGTCAGAGCGACGACGCGGCCGCGCTCCAGGCCCGTTCGCAGGCTCTGAACGAGGAGTACGGTCTGACGCCCGGTCCCGAGGCCGCTGCGCGTGCGCTCGAGGCGCGTAGCGTCGGCATGGACGAGCAGGCTGCGGTCACCGACTCTGCGAGCGCCGGGATCGTCACCGACGCCTCCACGGGCGGCGGCTACAGCGCACCGCCGACGGCATCGGTCGGAGGTGGCGGGTTCGAGCTCCAGACGCCGTCCACCGACGACGCACTGCTCGCCGGAGCGGCGCTGATCGTGATCGCCGGCGCCGCGTTCGCGGCGCGTCGCGGCACGTTGCACCTCCCGTAAGTAGTTGTGCTGCTGACCCGGTGGGGCGGGCATGTTGCCCGCCCCACCGCTCGGTCGGCGCACGCTCCGGGCTCACCGCTCGTCGGCTGCATCACGGAGCCAGACCAGCCAGATCAGGACGGCTCCCACGAGCACGGCCGCCCAGCCCCAGTTGAGCGCCGGGCGCAGCACGTCCGGGAAGGGCGAGCTCGTCCAGCCGCGCTCGACGATCTGCTCCGTGCTGCCGTCGTTCAAGATGTCGCCGAAGCCGTAGGCGACCAGCAACGCGAAGAACGGCGTGACGCTGCGACGCAGCGGCAGGCGGGTGAGCAGCAGGCCCGTCAGGATCAGCAACAGTCCTTGCCATCCGTGGTGGATCCCGTGGTGGACGGCCGGGTGCGGGGGTGGGGGCGAGGTGATCGTGCGGCCGGTCTGGAAGATCCAGCCGAGCAGCGCCACGCCGTCGAGGTACAAGCCGAGGGCCGCCGCGATCCATCCGACGCAGACGAGCGTCACGGCGATCGCGAGCGCGATGCGTGCCGGTCCCGCCCGTCTGGCCGGCGGGACGCGCGTTCGCATCGAGAGCACGAACGCGAGCAGCACGCCGATCGCCGGCAGCGCGTTCACCGACTTTGCGTCGAGGTTGTCCACGTCGACGACGCCGGGCACGACGACGACGAGGCAGAGCGCTGCGGCAGCCCAGGCGAGCCACCGCGGCCGCGGGCCGACGGCGAGCAGCACGGCGACGGCGATCAGAGCCGCCGGATAGTTGGTCTCGACGAACGCCCGCGACAGGCCTCCTTCGAGCCCTGTGCCGCTCACGTTGTAGAGCTCGCGCGCCGGCAGCCGCGCGTACGTGACGAGCGCCAACACTAGGTCGAGGGCGACGAGCAACCAGACGGCGAGCACGACACGCCGTCCGGAGTCGCGATCCACGCCGGCGATCATCCCCCGCCGGCCGCGGTCTCGTCGCCTACGGAGAGAGCGGCCAGAACTTGGCGCCGCAGACCGTCTGGCCGCGGTTTGCCGCCTGGCTGACCGTCACGTAGAGGAACACCTGATCGGCCAGCCACTGTGCTCCGCCTGGCCGTCGTACGAGCAGCGAGTACTCACCGACGCCCGACGGGCCGCTGTGCTCGTGGAAGTCGAAGATCTCGCCGTCGCCCGAAGCGCTCGGATCGTCCTGGAAACGGACGTGAAACGACGCCTGGAGCAGCCCGTGCACCCCGTGCCCGGTGTCGTCGCTCACCGACAGGCCGAGAACGATCGGCGTGGTTCGGAAGTTTGGTCCGCCGGCTCCCCATCTGCTTGCTGCGACGACGTTCAGCCTGGCCATCACGACCTCCTGTTCGGACGTGACCCCGCATCGAGACTGAACCGATCCGGCGGGCTGGTCAAGCGACTAATCTCGTCCGGGATGCGCCCACTTCGGGGACTGCTGCTCTTCGAGCTCGGCGCCCTCACCGGGCTGGCCGCTGCCGGCGCGTTCGTCAAGCGGGCTATTCCTTCCCACGGGGACGAGGAGAGTGACGAGGTCGCGCTCGTCGCCGTGCTCAACGGCATCGACATGAAGAGCCGGGCCAAGGCTTTCAGGGGAGGCTCGATGCTCGCGTGGCTCGGCGGGATCTCGGTCGACCTGCGCGAGGCCGAGCTGGCGCCCGGCGCGCGGCTGACCCTGCACACGCTCTTCGGCGGGATCGCGCTCAAGACGCCGCCCGGCTGGCGGATCGAGTCGAGCGCGAAGGTCATCGGCGGCGGCGTCGACGTCCGGACGCCGGCTCAGGACGACCCGGAAGCACCGGTCCTGACGCTCGACGGCCTCGCCGTCTTCGGCGGCATCGCCGTCGGCTCGCAGATGGCCGGCAGAGGTCGAGCGACGTCCGAGGTCGAAGGGAAAGAGTGACCGGCAAGCCGATCCGGGCCGTGGTGATCGATCCGGATCCACTTTGGCAGCAGGCTGTCACGGCGGCGTTGACGCGCTCGAACGTCTCGGTGGTCGCCAACTCGGGCGACCTCTGCCGGGCCCCCGAGCTGGCCGACGCGCACGCGGCCGACCTGTTGCTCGTCGGTCTCGAGGAGGAGGTCGACAACCGCGAGCTGTATCGGCTGCTCCGGCGTGTGCACAAGCGCTGCCCGGACCTGGTGACGGTCGTGTTCGTCGAGCACGAGGACCGGCTGACGGTCGACGCCGCGCTCGCCGGCGGCGCCTACTGGGCGGTCGACCGGCGGCTGGGCGCAACCGAGCTGGTGCGGGCGGTCACCGAGGCCTATCGCGCCCAGCTGGAGGAGACGGGCGCGACCGACTCGGGCGGCGGTGTGCGGGCCAGGCTGACCCGGCGCGAGCTGGAGATCCTGCGGCTGGTCGCCGAGGGCCGTCCGAACCGGGAGGTGGCGAAGATCCTCTGGGTCACCGACCAGACGATCAAGTTCCACCTCGCCAACATCTACAAGAAGCTCGGTGTGCGGAATCGCATCGAGGCGAGCCACTGGGCGATCGCCCGCGGGCTCGTCCGGCCGCAGCCGCCGGACGAGTCGGACGACGAGCCCGGCACCGGCGTCCGCGAACCCCGTCGCCCGATCAAGCCGTGGCTTTCAGGCGGCGCCGTCGTCGATCCGCCGGAGGAAGAGGGCCCGGACGAGACCGAATCCCCGGACGATCTCGAGCGGCGCGCGGCGTAGAGAAACGCCGCGGCGCTCGGCGCCGCCCTCGCTTGACTGGGGGAGACGCCGGAGGCACCGCAGCAAGCGGAAAGCTAGTCGAACTTCCGGCGGCGGCGCGCCCGGCCGCTCAGGGCTCCGGCACGAGCCCGACGTCGCCCTCGAGCACGATCGCCTGCTCGCCTGGCTCGGCCTCGATCTCCCACTCCTCGAAGAACGCCGAGGCGGCCTCGCGGCTCTCCCAGTTCGCGAGTGCGTAGAACGCCGACCCGTCCTGCGCGTACCACGCGCGATGAAAGCGACACCCGTGAGCCTCGGCGCTCTCGCGCATCGCCGGCGTGATCCAATCGATGCGCCGCTCGTACAAGTCCCGCGCCGTTCGCCCGTCCGGCGTCGGCGTCGGGACATGGAAGAGCACCCACACGGGCGGTCGTGCGGAGCCTCAGCTCCGCACGAGTGGCGTGTAAGCGCGCCTCAGCTTCTCGAAGCGGTCCCGGGAGATGCGCGCGCCGTCGGCATTGACGATCGCGAGCGTGCCTCGGCGAGGCTCGGGGTCCCAGATCAGCACGACCCCCGGCTCCTCGATCGAATACGGCAGGCCGTTCGCCTCCCACAACGTCGCATCGTCGGACGGAGCCGCCGGATCGGTGTTCTCGCTCATGCCACGACCCCCTCGTACTTCATGCGAATGCCCGTATCACCGCAGAGGTCGACCAACATCGTGGATGCCACTTGTCGTCCCCTTTCCAGCACCGAGTACCTGTTACGCGCATCTTGTGAAAACACGCGACGGTGTCAAGAGGTCGAGCTCTGGTGCGGAGACCTCTAGCCCGGGACCTTGAGCCGGGCGAGCCCGCTCGGGACCGAGCTCCCGAGGTTCGCGGGCCACGACTGGAGGTCGATCGCGCCGCCGGGAGTCGCCGGGAAGCGCGAGAAGACCTGGCGCTGGTTCTCCCAGAAGGCGAGTGTCTTGCCGCGCACCGACGGGGGCAGCGTCATCGAGAACGAACCGTCCTTCGACGGCCAACGCTCAGCCAGCGGCTTGACGACTTGACCGCCTGCCGTCACCCCGACGACGAGCCCGGAGTAGACCGCCCCGTCGTACGAGGTCGGCGTCGCGAGCGTGTAGTTCGTACCCGGCCCGAGCTTGACGTTGAGCACGGCGCTCTTCAGACGCTTGAACGACGCGTTGACACCGACGTTGCCCCCGTACGAGATGCCGCCCGAGGCGACGCCGACGCTCAGCGGCACCGGGTCGGCCGACGTCTCGTCGGCAGCGGAGTAGAACGACGTGTAGTGGCCGTTCGCGTCGCTCGCCGAGGAGTGCGTCCAGAAGTCGCGGTCCTGGGTGCGCGTGATCACGACTGCGCCCGGCACGGGCTTGCCGTCGACGTCCGTGATCGTGCCGCTGAGCTGGTACGTGAGCAGCCGCACGGTAGGAGGCGCGAGCCCGGTCGAGTCGGCCACCTTGCCGGTGACGACGACCGCGCCGTTCTTCTCGACGTGCGCGGTGAGCTTGTCGAGCGCGTAGCCGACCGTAAATCCGCCCGTCGCCCGGAGCAGCGCGCTGCGCTGTCCCGCGGAGAGCGACCGCCCACCGGCCGTCGCCGCGGCGACGCCCGTCACCTGGGCGGCGTGCCGTCCGGGGATGGTGTTGTCGACGTCGTAGCTGAACGAGCCGTCCTTCGCGGTCGGCCGCGGGACGGTGAACCCGTCGACCGTCACCCGCGCGCCGGCGACCGGTGCGCCGTCGAGCGACAGGCGCCCCTGCACGGTCTTCACGTTCGAGCTGTTCGCCGTCCACGGCTGCACGACCAGCCCAGCCGGGGTGCGAAGACGTGCGTTGCCCTGCGGCGCAGCGCGGCGCTCATGGGCCGACGCGCTTGCGAGCTGCCGCTGGGCGGCCGGTTGTGCTGCGTGGAACGTCGCGAGCTGCGGCGCCGGTGACTGCGTCGACGACCCGCCCAGCGTGAACACCTGCAGCTGCGTCGCCGTACCGCCGTTTGACGACGTGGGCGTGCCGCCCGACGTGATCGCGACGTACTCGGTTCCTCCGACCGAGTAGACCGACGGGCCGGCGGCGATCTGATGCCCGGTCTGGAACGTCCAGAGGACCTTGCCCGTCTTGAGGTCGAAGGCGCGGAGCACTCCGTCGCCGTCGCCTGCGAGCCCGAGGCCGCTCTCCGTCGTCGTCACGCCGCCGCGCTCGGGCTCCGGCGTGTTGAACTTCCACACGCGTTTGCCCGACGAGATGTCGATCGCGCTGATCGAACCGTGGTCGTGCCACCCCGGGAGGACGGAACCGAAGTTGCCGTTCTCGAGACCCAGGAAGACGTCGCCGAGCGTGAACTTCCGCTTCTTCTGCGTCGGCGTCAGCGCGGCCTGCGTGTCGAGCGCCGCGGTCTCGGCCGCGGCGTTGAAGACGTAGTTCGTGTGCGGGTCGTACGACGCCGGCGAGTAGTTCACGCCGCCGAGCGACGACGGGAACACGGCCACCGCCTTGCCCGGCTCGAGCGACGGGTGCTCGGTGCGGTCGATCACCTTGATCCGCTGATAGATCGGCCGGCCCGTCGTGGCGTCGTACGCGAACCAGACGCCTTCCATCGTCGCGACCGACACGACGCGCTGCTTCTTGCCGCCGACCTTGGCCGTGTAGACGAGCGGCGGCTGGGCGGTGTCGTACGACCACTCGTTGAACGCCATCTGCTGCTGCCACCACTTCATCCGCCCGGTCGCGAGGTCGACGGCGATCAGGGAGTCGGCGCGCGGGTTCGAGCCGGGGCGGATCGACGCGAAGTAGAGCGGTGTCGCGGAGCCGGTGCCGAAGTAGAGCGTGTTCGTCGTCGGGTCGACGGTCGTCGGTGTCCAGACCACCCCGCCGCCGGCGAGCGTCGAGAAGCGCCGCCACTCCGTTCCCGCGGGCGGGATCGTCCAGAACGGGTTCGCCCAGGCCGGCGTGAGGTCGGTGTGGTAGGCCATCACGAAGCCGCGCACGCCGTACTCGGAGCCGGCCGCGCCGACGATCAGGCGGTGGTTCGCGCAGATCGGGGCGCTCGTCTCCGAGTAGCCGTAGCTCGAGGAGGCTCCGGGCACTGCCTTGGCGATCGGCACCTGACGCTGCAGCCGCCCGGTGGCCGGGTCGAGCGATGCGATCGTCATGTCGAGCGTCAGCACGAAGACGTGGCCGTCGCAAAGGGCGACGCCGCGGTTTGCGACGATCCCGAAGTTGCGGAAGACGGCGACGTTGTCGGGCGACCACCGCCATTTCACTTTCCCGGTCGTCGCGTCGAGCGCCCAGACGTTGTCGTCGTTCGTCGTCATGAACAGCGTCCCGTTCGCCTCGACCGGGTACGACTGCTCGCCGCGCCGGATGTTCGGGTCGATGTTGCGGAAGTCGACCGTGAACGCGCGGCCGAGCTTGTCGATGTTGCCCGTCGTGATCTGCGTGAGCGGCGAGTGGCGGTTCTCGTCGGGCGTGTTGCCGAACCCGCCCCAGCCGACGTTCGCATCGGCGCTCGGCCGCGCCACCGCCGAGGCGAGTGTGATTCCAAGGACGACGGCGGCGGCGATGACGGCGAGGATCGCGGCGCGGGCGCGGTGGTTCATCGAGTCACCGATCGTACGCTTCTCGGAGCGAGTTGGCCAGGAAGCACTGCGAGCACGACGAGCAGCAGCCCGAGCGCCGCGAAGTACGGCGTCAGCGCGATCGTCCGGTGTGTGCGCGCAGGGCTCGCCGCGGTCGGGCCGGAGCCGGCCAGGGCCTTCAGATAGGCGGTCGCGGCACCGAGGTCGGCCGCAGCGAACGACCGACCGGACAGGTTTGCCGCCAGGTTGTCGAGTACGTCGGCGCTCGTGGGATCGGGCTGGTAGGCGCGCTCGGCGGTGCCGTCGCTGTCATAGACGGACTCGTTCGGGCCCCACACGTGCACCGCAAGGAAGCGGTACTTCCCCGTGGGGCCGAAGGCGCCGGCCAGCTCGCCCAGGTCCACCGGATTGCTCTCGCCGTCTGTCAGGAGCACGACAATCCGTTTGGACGTGCCGGGCACGAAGTAGTTGCCGGCGGTGACGTCCGAAAGCGCGCTGAAGGTGGTTGCCCGTGTGCTGAAGGAACGCGGCGGCGGGCTCTCGATCTGCACCGTACGGTGGGCCACCGCCGCGAACGCGTCGCTGTCGGCGACGGGGAGGAGATCCGGCAGCACGCGGTCGGTCAGGGTGGCGATCCCGGATGCGACGGTCGGGATCGCGAGCCGAAGTCGCACGGCGTCCTCGGCGGCGCGATCGAGCCGCGTCGGCGACGTCGGGGTGGCCGACGCGGCCATCGATCGCGAGGTGTCGATCACGAACAGGGCCTCGACGTCCTTGCGCACGGTCGCGTTGGCGTTCCGTGTCAGTGCGGGCTGCGCCGCGGCGAGCCCGAGGACGGCGATGCCGGCCGACGCCACGACGACCCGCACGACGCTCGCACGGCGCCCCGGGGGCGAGAGGCCGAGGACGGCGCGCACGGCGGCGACGCGCCGCTGCCCGAGCAGCACGGCAGCGACCGGGAGGAGCGCGAGGAGCGCGGTCAGGGCGGCGAGCGGGGTGAGCAGGGTCATCAGTAGCCGGAGCCGCCGCCGCCCGTGCCGGCGCCTTTGCGCCCCTCGGTGTCGACGGGCGTCCCCGGGCCCGGGGCGACGCGTACGCCCTTCGCCGCCGAGAGCCGCAGCAGCAACTCGAGGTCGTACTTGGCGGCCTCGTTGGTCGGGTCGGCGCGGATCGCGTCGTCGAAGTCGAGGATCGCCTGGTTGAGCTCGCTCGGGCCGCCGCCCTGCCCAACCGCGCTGAACGCGAGCACGCCGAGCAGCGTCCGCGCCTGCGACCTCCGGGGCCCGTTCCCGTCGCGCGCGACCACGCCGAGCGCGTCCTGCGCCTGGCCGCGTTCGGTGGATACGTCGAGCGCGTTGTCGAGGCGGAGCTGGCGGCCGGCGCTCAAGCGGTAGAGGCGGAGCGCCCGGCGATACGTCACGTCGGGCGACACGCCGAGCAGCGAGCGCGACAGGTTCCCGAGGCGCGTCGGCGGCGTCCACGACGCGCGGCTCGGAGCCGAGGCATAGACCGCGTCGCCGCTCGACAGCGCGGCCGGCCACGAACGGATGTCCGCCGCCAGCAGCGCAACGAAGACCGCGACCGCGATCAGCACACCCGCCAGAACGAGCTTCAGCGCGGTCACGCGGCCCTCCAGTCGAGGCGCTGCCGCCACAGCGTGAGGAGGGCGAGCGCGGCGGCCGCCCCAGCGACGAGGGCGACCAGCCGCCATGGGAACGGGGTCAGCGAGTGCGGCGGTGCCTGCTGCAGGGTCGGTGCGTCGACGATCGCCGTGCCGGCGGGGAGGATCTGCTTGAACAACGCAGTGTCCGCGGGCGATGCGTTCAGCCCGACGATGCGCATCGGCACGCCGTCGCGCCGGTAGGCGAGCAGCACCGTCGTCAGCCGCGTCAGATCGCTTGGCGCGTCGGACAGGTCGCTGACGAGCACGACCGTCGCGGGACGGCTGGTCTCGAGCGCGAGCCGGTGGGCGAGGTCGAGGCCGGCCGAGATGCGCGTTCCGGCGGTGAAGTCGCGCGCCCACGGGTTCCTCGGGAAGGTCGGGAGGAAGCCGGGCGTCGTCTGCTCGGGAAGCGTGAAGTAGCGGACGAGCGGGGCGAGGTCCGCCGACGGCGTCCCCGGCGGCAGCGCCTCGTACGCCTCGTCCGAGAAGACGATCAGCCCGAACCTGCGGCCGCTGTCGGAGAGCGCCTGCAGCGTCCCGCCGATGCGCGAGTACGTGTCGGTGGAGATGCTCGCCGACAGGTCGAGGACGACGACCGTGTCCGCGTTCGACGGCAGCGGGACGATCGTCCGTGTGCCGGGATGCCGCGACGACAGCACGAAGACGAGCGCGAACGCGACCGCGACCACCGCGAGCACGAGTGCCGCGATGCGCGCTCCACGCCCGGCCGCGATCAACCTGCCGGCGTCGGTCAGCGGGATCGTGCTCATACCCGCTCCAGCGCCGGCAGAGCCGGCACCTCCGCTCTTTGTGAGCCTCCGTCGAGCCTACGGCTCATCCGCGGGTCTCGCTCTCGATTACCCCGGCGAGCTCGGAGACGCCTTCCGTGGTGGGGACGGGCCGCGACCAGGCCAGGTCGTTGGTCGCGTC
This sequence comes from uncultured Thermoleophilia bacterium, assembly GCA_963708355.1. Classification (GTDB taxonomy): domain Bacteria; phylum Actinomycetota; class Thermoleophilia; order Gaiellales; family Gaiellaceae; genus PALSA-600. The sequence goes on from CAVPSK010000001.1 coordinate 438,762, forward strand.
GGCGTGGTCGAGCCCCCGCCGGTCGAGGATGCGCGCGAGCTGACCGAGCGCACGCCGCTTGTCGGGGGGCGGGCGCGACTCCGACTGGCGCACCTGCCGGAGCGCGATGTCGAGCTGGTCGAGCTCGGCCGCCGTGCGCCGCCTGCGCACGATCGCGAGCACCTGCCGCGAGGCGATCCAGATCCCCGTCGCCGCGAGCAGCACCGACAGCACGTCGAGGAGGAGCGCGAGCCTGCTCGGCGCGATCCTGAACGTCGGCGGAGCCGGGGCGGTGTCGGCGCGCAGGGGCGGCGAAGTGCGCGAGAGGTCGGAGGAGACGATGCGGCTGCCGATCAGGAGCGGCGGCCAGGTCGCGCGGACGGCCTGCACGCGGCCGTCGACGCCGGTCACGTGGCCCGACACGACCGGCAGGTGGATGCGGGTCTCACCCGGCCGCTTCACGCAGGCCTCGACCACGCAGACGGTCGGGATCGACACCGACACGACCGTGAGGTGGCCGCGGCTCGTGCGCTTCGTCCGGGTCGGCCCGAGCTGCGTGAGCGGCGCGACGCTGCTCGTCAGCCGGAACGTGCCGGGGAGGACGACACGGTTGTCGAACCGGGCTGCGATGTGCAGCGTGAGCGGGTCGCCGAACTGCACCGCGGGCGGCTCGAAGCTGGTGCGGACGGTCGTCGCCGACGTCGCGCCCGCGCGCGGCGAGGAGACGCTGCGGCCGAGCGCGAGCAGCCCGACGGCCGCTGCGACGATCAGCAGCCCCACGACGGCGAAGCGGATCACCGTGCCCACTGCATCCTCCTCCGCTCCTCCGCCCACGCGCCGAAGGCGTTGTCGACGTCGACCGAGTCGCTCGACGAGATCGTCACCGGCTCGAGCCCGAGCGACGTGAACAGCTCGATCAGCCCGGCGTACCGCTGCTCGTTGTCCTCGCGCAGCCGCGCCGCCTGCGGTCTCCGCAGGCGGACGAGCGCCGTCGAGTGGTCACGGGGGTCGACGACCGGGACCGCGACGCCCGCGACCGCCGGGAAGCTGCGCTCCCAGAGCGGGTCCTGCAGGATCACCGGCACCACGTCCCAGCCGTGGCTGAGCGCGTCGAGCCACGTCTCGACCGTGGGTGCCGCGAGGAAGTCCGAGAGGACGAACACGAAGCTGCCGGCGGGCAGGTTCGCGCGGTGCCGGCCGAGGAACTCGATCGCGAGTGCGAGCGTGTCCTCCGGCGCCTCGAACGGGGCGGAGCGGTCGCGCTCGGCGACCTGCCAGCTTCGCTCGCGGCGCCCCGGCGGGAGCCACCAGGCCTCGTCGTCGGCGAAGTCGAGAGCGGCGACGTCGGCGCGGGCCGCCTCGGCGCTCGTGACGATCGACTGCAGCGCCTCGGTGAGCGCCTCCCGTTTCGAGAACCACGGCAGCGCGGAGGGATAGAGGCCCATCGCGGGGCGGCGGTCGGCCACGAGCACCACGCGCGGCGCCTCGTCGGCCGCCTTCTGGCGTACGACGAACGCGTCGGCGCCCGTGACCGCCGAGAGCCGTGCGGTCGCCGACCAGTCGATCGCGGACACCGGATCGCCCGGCTCGTACGGGCGGTGCGAGATCACCTCGGAGCCGTGCCCACGCCGGCGTCCCGGGAGGTCGCCGAACGGCAGGCCGGTGCGGCGCCGCCGCGGCACGAGCGGGAATGTTCGCCGCTCGCGGGAAGGCACGACCTATCCGTCCCAGCCTGGTGCGGGCGGAGGTGCGAGCTCGAGCGCTCGGTCGCGGATCTGCGCGAGCGCGACCTCGCGGCCGAGGCCGCGGGTCTCGGCGAGGAACGCCGTCGTCAGCACGAGCCGGTGGCCGAGCACCGGCAGGAACAGCTTCTCGACGTCGTTCGGCACGACGTGGTCGCGCGCCTGCAGGAGCGCCCACGCGCGCGCCGTCCGCTCGAGCGTGAGGCTGCCTCGCACCGACGCGCCGAGCGCGACACCCTCGACGTCCCGCGTCGCGCGAACCAGCTCGACCGTCCAGCGAAGCACGAGCTCGTCGATGTAGACGTCCTCGGTCGCGCGCTGCAGGAGCTGCACGTCGTCGGTGGTGACCGCCGCACGGAGCTGATCGATCGGGTGGCCGTGCCGCTGGGCGAGGACGATCGACACCTCCTCGCCTTCGTCGGGATAGCCGAGCGCGGCCCGCAGGGCGAAGCGGTCGAGCTGCGCCTCGGGCAGCGGGAACGTCCCCTCCTGCTCGATCGGGTTCTCCGTCGCGATCACGAAGAACGGGTCGGGGAGCCGCCGTGTGAGGCCGTCGACGGTCACCTGGCGCTCGGCCATCGCCTCGAGCAACGCCGACTGCGTCCGCGGCATCGCGCGGTTGACCTCGTCGACGAGCACGACGTTCGCGAACACGGGCCCCGGCCGGAACTCGAACTCGCGCGACCGCTGGTTGTAGATCGAGAGCCCGGTCACGTCCGTGGGCTGCAGGTCCGGGGTGCACTGAAGGCGGGCGAACTCCCCGCCCTCGATCGTCTGCGCGAGCGAGCGGGCGAGCATCGTCTTCGCGGTGCCTGGGACGTCCTCGAGCAGTACGTGGCCGCCGGAGATCAGCGCGGCCAGCACGAGCACCACTTCGTCGTGCTTGCCGACGATGACGCTCTCGATGTTCTCGACGAGGCGCCGCGCCGTCTCGCGGACCGGATCAGCCTCAGCTCTGTGCTCGATCACCGGCGTCTGAGCCATCAGGAGAAGGTATCGATTCGTGGATCACGACCGATCGACGATTTCGATCGGTCTGCGAGCTAGGGGCTACGGCGGCGTGATCGGCGGCGCGGTGTCGAACGCGCTGTACGTGTCGTGCATGAAGTGCGCGGTCGTCATCATCTGCAGCTTCAGCGTCCGCGACGTGCGTTTGTCGAGCGCCACCTGGAACCAGGCCGGCGTGCGCGGATCGAAGAACGAGACGAGCCAGACCGGGTGGCCGCCGACCGTGCCGCTCCCGACCACGTGGGCGTTCCGGAACCCGACCCAGAACGGCACCGGTTGCCTGATCGGCGCCGTCTGCGCAGACTCGATCCACCGCCCGCCCGGCGGCCGGTCCCAGCGCTTGCCGCCGATGACGATGCCGCCGTAGCCGCCCTGCACCTGGTAGGCGGCGCGGTCGGGCGCGCTCACGCGCCAGGTGCTCGTGACCGCGTGCTTCGGGTCGGACGCGAGGTGCTCGACATACGACAGCGAGCGGAGCGTGCGCCAGACGCGGTCGGCGCTTCTGAGCAAGCCCGCGCCCGAGGGCGCCGGCCAGGTCGGCCGGCATCGCCTGATGCCAGCGGCTGTCGAGCCCCTTGCCGCGAACCGCGACGTCGATCGCCCGCAGCGGCGCGTCGGACGCGCAGCGTCGCCCGGTAGCAACCGGGGCCGCACGCCGTCGCGGTGGCCGTGTGCCCGCCGCTCGCGAAGGAGACGCCGAGCCCGCTCGTGCCGCCGCCCTGCTGGCCGACGACCGATGCCTGCAGCCCGAGCCGCCTCCCCTGCGGGGTGACGGCGAGCGCGAGCACGCTGCCGCCGTCCTGGTGCGTGAACACGGTCGCTCCCTGCGGCGGCGCCGGGAACCCGGTCGACGGCGTCGGCGACGCTGCGGTCGCCGACGAGCCCGCGGGAGGCGCGACCGACGTGGTCGTCGCGACCGGGCCGGGCGTGTCGTGCAGCAGGACGACGACGACGACGATCGCCACCACGCCGACCACGAGCGCCGCGACCGCCGCCAGCAGCCGCAGGACGACAGCGGAGTCGCTCGACCCCGCCGGGGTGCTACTCGTCGCAGCCAGCCCGCGTGCGGAGAGCTGAACGCACGACGCGTACAGTAGCCCCGGCCCGTGTGCGGCGCCGGCGGCCGCGAGACACCCAGCCGGGGGATTGCCGCGGACCGTGGCCGCCGCGAGGCTGCGAGAGACCGGCCGCCGAGGCGAGCGGGCGGTCGAAAACTTGCGGCACATGTGGAGAGGTGAAACGAAAGTGCGTGTTCTGCGCACGCTGGTGATCCTGGGGATCCTGGCCGGAGCGGCGGGGGCGGTGATCGGCGCCGCGGGCGCCGTCTCGGCCTGGCGGCAGGACGTCAAGCGCGACACCGTCGCCCGGCTGATCGCCGATGGACGATTCGTCTCGTCGCGCGAGCGCGGGGTGCTCGCGTCGGTCGAGACGCTGCCGACCTCTGCCGAGCGCCGCGCCGCGGCTGCTTCCTTCGTTCCGCTCGCCTCTGGCCAGACGCGCCGGCTCGACCGGGCGGTCGGCCTTGCGTCGGGTGAGCCCGCCGCGCACCTGATCGACGCCGAGACGCAGCACGCGCGCGCCGTCTCGCTCGTCTCGCACGCGTTCGCCGAGGGCACGCCTCCCTCGACCCGGTTGCAGTTGCTGACGCAGGCCCGCACGCTGCTCAAGTCGTCGGACGGGAGCATGCGCGCGGCCCGCGGCGTGCTCCCGACACGTCCCTGGCCGAGCAGCTTCCTCGAGCTGCTCGAGGCGACCGCGCTCGCGCTCGTGGTGGCCATCGGCATCTGGCGGCTCGTGCAGGTCGCGCGCGGGCTCGCCGGCCTTCGCTACGCGATCGAGAACCGGCGCGAGGTCGAGCGCCTGCAGGACGCCGCGCACACCGACAGCCTCACCGGGCTCGGCAACCACCGCATGTTCTACGACCACCTCGCCAGGGAGATCAAGCGCCGCTCGAGGACGGGCTCGACGTTCAGCCTGCTCGCGATCGACCTCGACGGTCTGAAGCGCGTGAACGACGAGCGCGGCCATCTCGCCGGTGACGAGTTCATCAAGACGGTCGGGCGCGCGGTTCGGATGGAGGTCGAGCGCATGGGCTCGCTCTACCGCACCGGAGGCGACGAGTTCATGGTCTTGCTCCCGAACCGCCGGGCGTGGAGCGCCCTGACGATCGCCCAGAACATCCAGCGGGCGGCGACTGACGCGACGGGCGGTCGCGCGCTCAGCGTCGGCATCACGGAATCGGCCAACACCGAGAGCGCGCGCGTGCTCATCCACCAGGCCGACGTTGCGCTCTACGAGGCGAAGCGCAACATGCTGCTCGCGGTCATCTACCGCCCTGGACTGGAGCGGGTCGGCGGCGGCGCGACCGACTCGGCCGCTCCCAGCGCGAACCAGCGCGCGCTCGCGGCCGCGCTCGCACACGCGATCGACGCCAAGGACAGCGGCGAACGGAACCACTGCGAGACGGTCGCGGAGCTCTCCGTCGGGATCGGGGCGCGTGTGGGGATCCCGGCGGCGAGCCTCGAGCGCCTGCGGCTGGCGGGTCTCGTGCACGACGTCGGCAAGATCGGCCTCCCCGACGTGATCCTGCAGAAGCCGGGTGCGCTCGATTCGGACGAGCGCGTCGAGCTCGAGCAGCACGTCACGATCGGCCACGCGATCCTGCTCGCGGCCGACCTCGACACCGAGGCCGAGTGGGTGCTGCACCACCACGAGCGGTACGACGGAACCGGCTATCCGGCCGGGCTCGCCGGCGAGGAGATCCCGCTCGCCTCGCGGGTGCTCGCCGTGGCGGACGCGTTCGAGACGATGACGGGCGGCCGGCCGTACCGCACCCGGCTGAGCGTCGAGGCCGCGCTCGCCGAGCTGCACGACCACAGCGGCGGGCAGTTCGACCCGGACTGCGTCGAGGCGATCGCCGACCTGCTCGGGCAGGCAGGAGCGCCCCTGCAGTCCTACAGCTCGTCGGGCAGCCGGTTGACGTAGTTCGTGTGCAGGACGTGCAGCGCGTCCGGCAGGTCGGGCGACGCGAGCGCGTCCTTGTGCAGGTAGCCGACGGCGCCGGCTTCCTCCGAGCGGGCGACGTCGCCGTAGTCGGACGAGCCGGTGTAGATCACGACGTGGCGGGTCGCGTCGTGCGCGTGAATGGCGCGCGTCGCGGCGAGGCCGTCCTGGCCGGGCAGCCCGATGTCCATGAGTACAAGGTCGGGAGCGTGGTGCTCGACGAGGCGCACCACCTCGTCGCCGTCGGCGGTGCGGCCGACGATCTCGAAACGGCCGTCGTCGGCGAGCAGCTGCTCGACCAGAGCAGCGAGTTGCTCGTCGTCCTCGGCCAGCACGATGCGCCACCGCTCCGACGCCACGGCGGCAGAGCCTGACAGACCGGCACGTAGGATGCCGCGATGGTCATCGACGGGCACAACGACCTCGTGCTGCATCGGTGGCGAGGGGAGGAGAGCCCGCACATGGATCTCGAGGCCGGCCGCGCGGCCGGATACGCCGGCGGGTTCTTCGCGCTCTACGTCCCCTCGCCGCGCCAGGACGACCCGAACGAGATCCCGTATGCGGTCCCGCTCGCGCAGGCGATCCCGCAGCCCGAGGCGGCGCGCATCGCGGACGAGCTGTACGAGGCGCTGTGCGCGCTGCCCGTTCGCCGCGCGACGTCGGTCGACGATTTTCGCGAGGGAGAGGTCACGGCGATCGTGCATCTCGAGGGCGCCGATCCGCTGGCGCCCGACCTGACGGACCTCGAGAGCTGGTACGAGCGCGGGCTGCGCTCCGTCGGGCTCGTCTGGTCGCGGCCGAACGCCTTCGCCGAGGGAGTCCCGTTCGTGTTCCCGGGATCGCCCGACACCGGCCCGGGGCTCACCGAGGCGGGGAGGAGGCTGGTCGAAGCGTGCAACCGCCTCGGCGTCCTGGTCGATCTCTCCCATCTCAACGAGGCAGGGTTCTGGGACGTGGCGCGCACGAGCGACGCCCCGCTCGTCGCGACGCATTCGAACGCCCACGCGCTCTGCGCGTCGTCGCGCAACCTCACCGACGCGCAGCTCGACGCCGTGCGCGACTCCGGCGGGGTCGTCGGCGTCAACTTCGCGGTCACGTTCCTGCGCGAGGACGGAAGCCAGGTGGGGGACACGCCGATCACGGAGATCGTCCGGCACGTCGACTATCTCGCCGAGCGGATGGGGATCGACCACGTCGCGTTCGGCTCCGACTTCGACGGCGCCGCGGTTCCCGAGGAGCTCGGCGGCGTCGCAGGCTTCCCGAAGCTGGTCGACGCGCTCCGCTCGGCCGGCTACGACGACGACGCGGTGGAGAAAGTGACTCACCGGAACTGGCTGCGCGTGCTCGGGGAGACGTGGCAGCGATGAGGACGCGCGCGCTCGGCCCGCTCGAGGTCACCGTGGTCGGCCTGGGTTGCAACAACTTCGGCGGGCGGGTCGACGAGGCCGGCACGCGGGAGGTGATCGACGCGGCGCTCGACGCGGGCGTCACCTTCTTCGACACCGCCGACATCTACGGCGGGAGTGGAGGCAGCGAGACGCTGATCGGCAAGGCGCTCGAAGGCCGCCGCGACCAGGTCGTGCTCGCCACCAAGTTCGGCAAGCCGATGGGCGACGGCGCGACGCGCCGGGGCTCACGCGAGTACATCCGCGGCGCGATCGACGCGTCGCTCGAGCGGCTCGGGACCGACCACGTCGATCTCTACCAGCACCACGAGGAGGATCCGGACACGCCGCTGGACGAGACGTTCGGCGCGCTCTCCGAGCTCGTCGCCGAGGGCAAGGTGCGCGCTGTGGGGACGTCGAACTACGCACCCGCGACCGTCGAGCAGGCGTCGAAGCTCGCGCAGTCGCTCGAGTTGCCGTACGTCTCGGAGCAGGCGCACTACTCGTGGCTCGAGCGCGACGCCGAGCACGAGCTGCTCGAGACCTGTGAGCGTCTCGGGCTCGGGTTCATCCCGTACTTCCCGCTCGCGAGCGGCCTGTTGACCGGGAAGGTGTCCCGCGACCGGCCGCCGCAGGCGGGCACGCGACTCCACGGGAGGTCGATCGACGACGACACGCTGGACCGCGTCGAGCGCCTCGCGGAGTGGGCGAACGCGCATGGCGTCTCGCTGCTCGAGGTCGCGATCGGCGGCCTGCTCGCGGTGACGCCGCTCGTGTCGGTGATCGCGGGCGCGACAAAGCCCGAGCAGGTGCGCGCCAACGCGGCCGCCGGCACGTGGGTGCCGACGGCAGCGGAGCTGGCCGAGCTGCAGTCCGTCTAGGAGAGGCAGCGCGCGACACCGCGCCGAGCGGCAAGCACGGCCGGGCGGGGTCGGGCGGAAGAACGGTGCCAGGCACCGTGGTGCCTGGCACCTACATCAGACCGTCAGCTCGACGCGGTTCCCGTCGCGGTCGGCGACGACCGCCTCGTAGTAGCCGTCCCCGGTCGTTCGCGGCCCGTCCAGCACCGGCACGCCGGCGGCGCGCAGCTCCTCGACGAGCGCGTCGACCCGCTCCTGCGAGCCGAGCGCGAAGGCGACGTGGGCGCGCAGGCCGGGCTCCTGGCCGGGCATGCGCATCAGCTCCAGCCGCGCACCGTCCTCGAACTCGAGGAAGTACGACCGGAGCCCGGTCTCGGCGTTCTCGTAGCGCGGGCCGGACCGGCCCCCGAGCCACCGCTCGTACCACTCCCGCAGCGGCTCGAGGTCGTCGGTCCACAGCGCGACGTGCTCGATGCGAGCCACGCAGCTCAGTCGAGCTTCGCGACCACGTGCTTGATCTGGGTGTATTCCTCCATCGAGTACGCCGACATGTCCTTGCCGTAGCCGGAGCCCTTGTAGCCGCCGTGCGGCATTTCGGAGGCGATCGGCACGAGGTGGTCGTTGATCCAGACGCAGCCGAACTGCAGCTTGCGCGCGGCATTCAGCGCGCGCCCGACATCACGCGTCCAGACCGAGGCCGCCAGCCCGTAGGAGACGCCGTTCGCCCAGGCGATCGCCTCGGCGTCGTCGCCGAACTTCTGCACGGTCACGACGGGTCCGAAGACCTCCTTCTGCACGATCTCGTCGTCCTGGGCGACGTCGGTGACGACGGTCGGCTGGACGAAGAAGCCGCGGTCGCCGTTCGTGCCGCCGCCGGTGAGCACGGTCGCTCCCGTTGCGCGCTCGAGGAAGCCGAGCACGCGGTCCTGCTGGTCCTTCGAGATGACTGGGCCCATCTCGATCTCGTCGCCGTCGGCCGGATCGCCGACCTTGAGCGACTCGACCGCCGGCACCAGCGCCTCGATCAGCGAGTCGTAGATCTTCGGGCCGGCGAGCACGCGCGAGCCTGCGGTGCAGTCCTGGCCCGAGTTCGCGTAGCCGGCGATCTTGATCCCTTCGGCGACCGCTGCCGGGTCGGCGTCGTCGAACACGACCATCGGCGCCTTGCCGCCGAGCTCGAGGTGGACGCGCTTGAGCGTGTCGGCTGCGTTGCGCGCGATCAACTTGCCCGTGGCGACGTCGCCGGTGAGCGAGACCAGGCCGATGTCCGGATGCCGGACCAGGCGCTCGCCGGTCGGGACGCCGTCGCCGGTCACCACCTGCAGGACGCCCTCCGGGATCGCATCGCCTGCGAGCTCGACGAAGCGGAGCAGCGACATCGGCGTCTGCTCGGACGGCTTCAAGATCTGCACGTTCCCCGCCGCGAGGGCCGGGCCCATCTTCCACACCGCCATCATCAGCGGGTAGTTCCAAGGGCAGATGCCGGCGACGATGCCGATCGGCTCGCGGCGGATCATCGACGTGTAGCCCTTGATGTACTCGCCGGTCGACTTGCCCTCGAGGTTGCGCGCCGCTCCGGCGAAGAAGCGGAGGTTGTCCGCCGCGAACGGCATCTCCTCGCGGGCGAGGCCGATCGGCTTGCCGACGTTCCGCGACTCGATCTGGGCGAGCTCCTCCGCGTTGTCCGAGATCACGTCCGCCAGCTTGAGCAGCAGCTCGGCGCGCTCGCCCGGCGTGGCGTCGAGCCACTCCGGGAGCGTGGCCTTGGCCTTCTCGACGACCGCGTCGACCTCGTCCGCCGACATGTTCGGCACGGAGCCGATCGAGTCGCCGGTCGCCGGGTTCAGGACGTCGAGGGTGGCTTCGATGGTTGCCATTGTTCACGCCTCCTATTCGGTGCGAAGGATCCCAGTCTCGCGCGTCAGGTGCTGTGCGATCGCCACCGGGATGATCGTCAACAGGATCACGACGAGCGCGACCACGTTGACGACGGGCAGCTGCTGCCCCTGACGCAGGTTGTCGAGGATGAAGATCGGAAGGGTCGTCTGCGCGCCCGCCGTGAACGTCGTCACGATCACCTCGTCGAACGAGAGCGCGAATGCCAGCAGGGCGCCCGAGATGAGCGCCGTCGAGACCACGGGCCACGTGACGTACCGGAAGGTCTGCCAGCCGTCGGCGCCCAGGTCCATCGACGCCTCGTACAGCGACGGAGAGGTTCGGCGCAGGCGCGCGAGCACGTTGTTGTAGACGACCACGACGCAGAACGTCGCATGCCCGATCACGATCGTCCAGATCGAGAAGGGGAGGCCGGCGAACACATAGAACGAGTTCAGCGCCATGCCCGTGATGATGCCGGGCAGTGCGATCGGCAGAACGAGCAGGAACGAGACCGACTCGCGCCCGAAGAACGAGAACCGGTGGATCGCGAACGCCGCCATCGAGCCGAGCGCGAGCGCGAAGGTGGTCGCGATCACCGCCACTTCGGTCGAGAGCCTCAGCGAGTCGCGAACGTCCGGGTCCGACCACGCGACATGGAACCAGTGGAACGTCCAGCCGGGAAGCGGCCAGCTCTGCACGTTCGACTTGTTGAACGCGTAGACGCCGATCAGCACCAGCGGGAACCACAGAAACGCGATGACGAGCGCCGTCCAGATCCAGAGGCCGATGCGGGTCGAGCGCTTCTCCATCAGAGCGCCTCGAACGCGCCGAGACGCCGCGCGATCACGAGGTAGACGGCCATGACGCCCACCGGGATCGCCGCGAGCGCAGCGGCGAACGGGATGTTGGCGTTGATGCCGATGTTCTCGTAGACGACGTTGCCGATGAAGCTCGAGCCGGTCCCGCCGATCAGCAGCGGGGTGATGAAGTCGCCGAGCGTGAGCGAGAAGGTGAAGATCGACCCGGCGACGACGCCCGGCAGCGCGAGCGGGAGGATCACGGACCGAAGCGTGCGAAAGCCCCGCGCGCCGAGGTCACGCGACGCCTCGATGTAGGAGTGGGGGATCCGCTCGAGCGACGCGTACACGGGCAGCACCATGAAGGGCAGCCAGACGTACGTGAAGACGAGCCACATCGCCCAGTTCGAGTAGGCGATGTTCGCGGCGGGAAGGCCGGCCTGGCGGAGCGACCAGTTGAGCACGCCGCCGCCGGACAGGATCGTCTGCCAGGCGTAGATGCGCACGAGGTAGCTCGACCACAGCGGCAGGAGGATCGCGACGAAGAGCACGCTCCGCACCCGCGGCGGCGCCACGCGAGCCATGAAGTACGCGAGCGGGAAGGCGAGGATCGCGTCGGTGACGGTGACCGCGGCGGCGATCCCGATCGTCCGTCCCGCGATGCGGAGGTACGTCGGGTCCGACAGCGAGAAGATCTGGCGGTAGTTGTCGAGCGTCCAGGTGTGGACGATCTTCCCGGTGAACGAGTCGACGGTCCAGAACGACGAGACGAGCAGGACCACGAGCGACCCGAGGTAGACGATGCCGAAGGCGACGATCGGCGGCCCGAGCAGGCCCAGGCCCTTGAGCCACGGACGGCGCCAGAGGGCCGCGCCCACGTGGAGGCGGGCCCGCCGAATCGGGGGGCCCGCTCCACGTGAGGCGTGTGCGTCGACGCTCACCGGCTAGCCGGTGATCTGCGTCCAGGCTCGCTGCCAGGCGTTGTAGTCCTGGCAGTCGTTCCCGGACTTCCAGCCGCACTGCGCGACCGGCGTCTTCCAGAACTTGATCTTGCTGTAGTACGAGGCCGGCTCGTTCAGGTGGTACTTCGAGCACGATCCGGCCTCGAGCTTGTTCATGAACACGCACGCCTTCGGGTTGACCGGCGTCTCGCCGAAGACGAGCGCCTGCTTCGCCTGGACGGGCGGCGTCGTCACGTACTGCATCCAGAGGTACGCGCAGTTCGGATGCGGCGCCTTCTTGGCCAGCATCCACGTGTCGGCCCAGCCGGTCGTGGGCAGCGGGACGATCTCCTTCACCGGCGCCTTCGCCCCCTGGAGCTGCAGCGTCTGGTACGGCCAACCGGCGCCCATCCACACGTCGCCGTTCTTGAACGACGTGATCTCGTCCGTCGCGTAGTTCCAGTAGCGCTTCAGCATCGGCTTCTGCTGCTTGAGCAGCGAGACGGCCGCGTTGAGCTGGTCCTTCGTCAGCTCGTACGGGTCCTTGATGCCGAGGCTCGGCTTCGTCTGCTGGAGGTACAGCGCCGCGTCGGCGATCTGGATCGGGTTGTTCGGGACGGTCAGCTTGCCCTTGTACTTACCGGAGTAGATGGCGCCCCAGCCGGTCGGGGCGGGCTTCACCTTGGCGGTGTTGTAGAGGAGCGTGTTCGGCCCCCACTGCACCGAGACGCCGTAGTGCACGCCGTTGACCGTGTTGTGAGCCGGGGACTTGAAGGCCGGCAGGAAGTTCTTCCACGCCGGGATCAGCCGGACGTTGACGGGCTGCAGGTCGCCGCCGTAGATGAGGCGCAGGCTGGCGTCGCCGGACGCGGACACGAGGTCGTACTGGCCTCCGCCGCCTCCGCCGCCCGACCGCATCAGCGCGACCATCTCGTTCGAGCTGCCCGCGTCCTTCCGATGGATCGTGCAGCCGGTCTGCTGCTCGAACTTCTTGGCGAAGCTCGGATCGCTGTATGCGCTCCACTCGATCAGATTGAGCGAGCCCTCGCCCTTGCCGATCGCCGCCGGCAGGCTCGAGCCGCTCCCGCGCGACACGGCCACGGCCGGCACGAGCAGCGCCGCCACGAGAGCGATGAGGAGCAGGTGGATCTTGCGAACCTTTCTCACGGTGTGGTCCCTCCTTGCACGGGGGTCTCGGTGGGGGGTGGGATGGTGAACGTGTGCTCGGGCCGCCAGGTCAGGCGCACAGGGCGGCCGCGCTGCTCGAGCGCCTCTGCCGAGGAGGACTCGAGGTTCTGCTGCAGGGCGACGAGCTCGCCGCCGCCGTCGAGATCGACGACGTAGCGGGTGACGGCGCCGAGGTAGACGACGTCGCGGATGTGGCCGGGCTCGCCATCGTGCTCGCCCGCGCCGACGAGCCGTACCTTCTCGGGGCGAACGGTGAACCTGCGGCCGTTACGCTCGAGGACGTTCGACGTGCCGACGAAGCCGGCGACGAACTCGGTCGCGGGCCGCTCGTAGACCTCGGCCGGCGCGCCGATCTGCTCGATCCGGCCCGTGGTTGAACACGGCGAGGTGGTCGCTCATCGTCAGAGCCTCTTCCTGGTCGTGCGTGACGTAGATGAACGTCATCCCGAGGTCTCCCTGGAGCGCCTTGAGGAACACCTGCATCTCCTGGCGCAGCTTCAGGTCGAGTGCGCCGAGCGGCTCGTCGAGCAGCAGCACCTTCGGCCCGTTGACGATCGAGCGGGCGAGCGCGACGCGCTGGCGTTGGCCGCCCGAGAGCTGGACCGGCTTCCGCGGTCCATAGTCCTCGAGCCGCACCATGCGGAGAACCTCCGCCACCTGCCTGTTGCGCGTCCCGCGGGCGACGCCCTTCACCTTCAGCCCGTAGCCGACGTTCTCGGCGACGGTCATGTGCGGGAAGAGCGCGTAGTCCTGGAAGACCGTATTGACGTCACGGGCGTACGGTGGGCGCCGGGTGATGTCCTCGCCGCCGAGCACGATGCGGCCCGAGTCTGGCTGCTCGAACCCGGCGATCATCCGCAGTGTCGTCGTCTTGCCCGAGCCCGACGGCCCGAGCAAGGTGAAGAACTCTCCCTCGGCGACGATCAGGTCGACCCCGTCCACTGCGACCACGTCACCGTAGGTCTTGCGCGCCTGTTCGACGCGAACCTCAGCCGCCAAGGCACTCCTGGAGGATGTCGAGGCCGCGGTCGAGCTCCGCGTCGGACACCGTGAACGGGACGAGGATCCGGATCACGTTGCCGTAGATGCCGCACGAGAGGAGGATCAGCCCCTGTTCTCTGGCCGCCGCGGTGATGCGCGACGCCTCGTCCGCCGTCTGCTCGGGAAGCTCGAGCGCGAGCATCGGCCCGAGCCCGCGCACGTCGGCTCCCGCCGGCGCCATCGCGAGCAGCCGCTCGCGAATGCGGTCGCCGAGCTGCTCGGCCTGCGGGCGCAGCTCGCCGAGCACGTCGAGCACGACGATCGCCGCCGCGCAGGAGACCGGGTTGCCCGTGAACGTCCCACCGAGCCCGCCGGGCGGCACGCTGTCCATCACGTCCGCGCGGCCGGTGACCGCGGCGAGCGGGAGCCCGCCGCCGAGTGTCTTGCCGCTCACGAGCAGGTCCGGCTGCGCGTCCTCGTAGTGCTCGATCGCCCAGACCGGCCCGGTGCGGCCGCACCCCGACTGCACCTCGTCGTCGACGTAGAGGATCCCGTGCTCGTCGAGCAGCTCGCGCAGTCGCCTCGGGAAGTCGGGCGTCATCGGGATGAAGCCGCCCTCGCCCTGCACGGGCTCGAGCACGGCGCACGCGACCGACTGCGGGTCGACGTCGCCCTTGAAGAGCCGCTTCAGGGCGGCGATCGCGTCGTCCTCGGTGACGCCGCGATACGGGTACGGCGCCGGCGTGCGATAGACCTCGGGCGCGAACGGGCCGAACCCCTTCTTGTAGGGGACCACCTTCGACGTCATCGTCATCGCGAGCAGCGTGCGTCCATGGAACGCGTTGTCGAAGACGATCACCGCCTGCCGGCCCGTCGCGACGCGGGCAATCTTGACCGCGTTCTCGATCGCCTCGGCGCCCGAGTTCAGGAGCAGCGTCTTCTGATCGCGACCTCGGCAGGGGGAGAGCTCGGCGAGCCGGCGGCAGACCTCGACGTACGGCTCGTACATGCCGACCATCGCGCACTGGTGCAGGTAGCGGTCGACCTGCTCGTGCACCGCCTGCACGACCGCGGGCAGCGAGTGGCCGACGTTGGCGCAGCCGATGCCGCCCGCGAAGTCGATGTACTCGCGGCCCTCGACGTCCCAGATCCTGGCCCCCTCGGCGCGCTCGACGAAGATCGGCGGGGTGGAGAGCCCTCGGGCGACGTAGCGCTCCCGGGCCGCCTGGATGCGCTCGCTGGCGGTGCGCTCCTGCAGGGACAAAGCAGAAGCGACTGTATACGCCGCTTCCGCGCGGAGCCAGAGAGCCGTGCGCCGGCCCGGATACGATGGCCGACTCGGGCGCCTTGGCCGAGTGGTTAGGCAGCGGCCTGCAAAGCCGTTTACAGCGGTTCGAATCCGCTAGGCGCCTCTACAGCTAAGCGGCGGGTCTTCGACGAAGACAACGGGCCCTCACTTCGGGGGTCAGTCCCGCATACTGGCCAGGTGAGCGCGCGTGTCTCGTGAGCCGATTAGCTTGCTTCCGGGCTGGGGGTAAACAGCTTCCACTGCCCCTCGGAGACGACCTCGACGGTCCCGTCGACCACCTTGATGGCGGTCTGATCGTCAATCGCGTACGCAGGCACTGACAACCCGGCGGCCCATTTTTCGATGTTGGCCAGGGAAGTGTCCGGCATGTCCTCGCGCTCCAGGTGCGGAAACAACGAGAAATCAACCAGTCCCAGCGCTCTATCGCTGCCGGTGAGCGGATCACTGTCGTCGTAGGTCTCTCCTCCGAAGTCGGGAGTCGCGACCATGGCCCCGCCGCTCGTGCCGACGTAGACCGTCTCGCGGCGCAGCGACGGCAGGAGGTCGGCCAGTCCGGACTGCCGCATCCAGTAGCACAGATACAAGGGACTGCCGCCCCAAACCAGCAGAGCGTCGACTTCCTGGACCGCCTGAACCCAGTACTCCTCTTTGATGCTGGGCAGCGCAGTGAGCTCCAACACTCCCAACGACTTCCAACCCAAGCCGCACATGGGGCCGCCGCCAATCCGCTGATGAACCGGTAGACGTGTGAAGGTCCGTCGGGGAAGGGCTGCACCCCAGTGGGAATGCAGAGCGCGCTGGACTCGCCAACCGGTTTACCGAGCAAGTCGACCAGCGCGTCCTGGATGCTCGTGTTCCTGATGCCGCTGGACGTGAGAAGAAGCTTCATGGTGCCTCCTGAGTCATTACTGCAGGCGCGACCTCTCTAGGCTTTGCGGGTCCGTACGCGGTAGAGACTGGCGGACCACCGAAAATTCGTCGGCTCCGGCCAGATCAGCCTCACGTCTTCAGGGGACTTCCGGAACGCTGGCCAGCGGAGAGAGTCGTCTGTGGAGAATCGACTCTCGGCAGCCCGTTGTGGCGCTCAGTGTCCAGTGTCAGACTTTCCCGAGTCACCGGCAAAGGAGCGCGACGGGACATGACCGACCGCGACGAGTTCATCGCGTGGGTGCAGACGACGCTCTACGAGGCAGAGCTGGCCCTGCACAACGGCGACGCAGCCCCGCGCCGCACGGTCTGGTCTCTCAATGAGCCGGTTAGCGTTCTTGGCGCCTGGCGCAACACCCATGGTCAGCATGAGCTGGACGAACTGTTCACTGCTCTCGGCAAGAGCTTCTCCGACTGCGCGTCGTTCGTGTTCGAGCTGCTGGCGTTCGACGTAGCAGGCGACATGGCTTACTCCGCAGGCCTCGAACACACAACAGCCTCGATCAACGGTCAGCCGCGCAGCTACACCTTGCGCGCCACTCAGGTCTACCGCCGCGAAGGCGGCGAGTGGAAAGTCGCGCACAGGCATGGGGATACCGTCGCCGACTGACGCCGGGCCAGGGCGCAGCCATGGAATCGAGCTCGGGGGTCACTCCGGAACGCTGGCCCGGGTCTCAGTCCTTAGGGCGTGAGCAGTTTCCAGTGCCCCTCGGAGATGACCTCGACGGTACCGTCGACCACTTTGAAGGCGGTCTCGTCGTCGATCGCGTAGCCGGGCCTGACAAGCGGGCCGCCCATTCCTCTGCGGTGGCCATCGTGTTCCACGGCAGGTCAGGGTTATCGAGGTGCGGGAAGATCGAGAAGTCGACGATCCCCAGGGTGCGGTCGTCTCTCGCTGACGGCCACATCACGAAGTCGTCACCGATCCGGGGGGTCATCACCATGCTTCCGGCGCTCACCCCAACCCAGACCGTCTCGGGCAGCGTCGCCAGGAGGTCCGCCAGTCCGCTCTGCCGCATCCAGTGACACAGGTACGTCGCATCGCCGCCCTCGACGAGCAGGACATCCGTCTCTCGGACCAGCGGGACCCAGCGTTCCGCGTCGAGGCTCGGCAGGGCGGTGAGCTCCAGCACTCCCATGGACTTCCAGCCCAGTCCGACCGTGGGAGTGCCAGTCTCCTGCCCGCTGATGCACCGCCACGCCTGGCGAGGGCCGGCCAAGGGATGCCCGTACAACGCCGTGGGAATGCAGAGGGCGTCGCACTCGGCGGTCGGCTTGCCCAGCAGCTCGACCAGTGCGTCGTGGATGCTCGGGTTCTTGATGCCGGCGGACGTAAGAAGAAGCTTCAAGTTGCCTCCTGAATTCGTTGGTGTAGGCGAGAACGTTCCCGGCGCTTACGGATCCGTACGCGGTGGAGAGCCAGGGCTATTCCTGCTTGAACCGGTGGCGCGTCTGGCCGAAGGTGCCCTTGGCGAACGCGAGGACCTTGGTCGGCTTCACCGAGAACACGAGGATCGCGTCGGCGTTTGCGTCGTGCCGAAATCCGCCCTCGTGCACTTCGTAGTGCCAGCGGCCGTCCCACTTCGTCTCCCACGCCTCTGGCGAGCCGTTTGAGGACGCTCTCGTCGATCACTTGGACGGCCTCGCCCTCGACCACGACGTCGAGCCCTCGCTCCCATTCGTTGCAACCGGTCATCAGGATCACGTTCTGGTTGGTTCTCAGGTTCACGGCCTTCTGCTCGCCGAAGCCGGTCGCGAAATAGATCGCGTCATCGAGCCAGACACCGACGAGTGGCGTCGCATGCGGCCGACCGTCCGCTCGGACGGTCGCGATCCAGAACAACTCGGCGTCTTCGAGCGTCCGGCGAGTCTGATCCCAGTCGGTCGCGACCGCGGCCGGGTCGCTGAAGCGCGCGTCGAGCTCAGTCACTGGCTGCGTCATTGAGGGCTCCTGTCGATCCGGGGTGTCGGCGGACCCGCGCTTACGGATCCGTACGCAGTAGAGACCGGTAGCGCACCGAAAATTCATCGGCGCTTGCGATCCGCGACAATGACCGCTTGGCGCTCCAACGGATGGACAACGTGGGCATCGTGGTGGAGTCGCTTGATGCCGCGATCTCGTTTTTCGCCGAGCTCGGCCTCGAACTCGAGGGGCGGGCGATGATCGAAGGAGACTGGTCAGGGCGCGTCACCGGACTGCGCGACCAGCGCGTCGAGATCGCCATGATGCGTATGCCGGACGGCCACGGCAGGATCGAACTCTCGCGCTTTCTCACGCCGCCTGCGGTCGCCGATCACCGGAACGCGCCGGTCAACGCCCTCGGCTACCTCCGCGTCATGTTCGCGGTGGACGACCTCGACGACACGCTGGCCCGGCTCCGCGAGCACGGCGCGCAACTCGTCGACGAAGTGGTCCAGTACAAAGACGTGTATCGGCTCTGCTACCTCCGAGGCCCCGAGGGCATACTCATCGGGCTGGCCGAGCAGATCGGCTGACGTCAAGCGCGCGCTCGGGCGTTCCGGAACACTCGCGCAGCCGACCGCCCAGGTGCGCCGATGACCAGCCAGGTCGCTTCAAGGTCGGCGCTAGCGACGTACAGCGGCGGCGATGATGTGGGTGCCCCAATCCAGAGCACCGGGCGAGCGACAGGCAACCCTGCTCCCAGCGGATAACCATCGCCAACTGCTCTGGGTCGGCTCCGAGTTCGTCCGCGCCGATCGTCAGGCCGTTCGAAGCGGAGGCGGCGACCACCTCGAAGCCGCTCTCGTTGAGCAGAGCCTCGAACTCGGCAAAGCGGTACATCCTCATACCGTGGCCCTTGTTGAGTGACGGCGGCAGGTCTCCGCTCTCGAAGACACTCTCGACAGCGGTGTTCCCGAGGGCGTCTGCAGCCCCAAGAATCTCTCGAAGCGTCACCGGTGAGTGCCCAGCCTCGACATCACGCTGACCAGGACACGGCCGCCTGGCTTCAACACCCGCGCCATCCCTGCGAGCGCGCTTGACGCACCGTCGAACACGTAGCTGAGCGGGCCGCCCAAGCAGACGACGACATCGAAACTCTCATCCTCGAAGCGGGAGAGGTCGCTGATGTCCAGTAGCTCGCGCGACTCGATCGCAGCTTCTGCCCCTGCCTCCTTGACCTTTTCCTCGTTCAACCGCAGCTGCTCAGGCGAGATGTCACCGACGACGACCGTGGCTCCCAGGCGCACGAGGTCGATCGTGAAGCGGCCAGGTCCCGCCCCCGCGTCGAGCACCCTGTCGCCCTTGTGGACAAAATCGGAGAGAAAGTTGCGGTGGATCTCGAGCGACACCCGCTCACACAGACGCCGGTCAAACCGCAACCACTCCTGCTCTCCGTAATCGTCGTAGAAGCGCGCGAGATGTGCAGGATTCGAACTGGTTCGGCAGGTCGGCCATCTGCCCTTTCTGCATCTAGCTCACGCCCGGGCCAATCGGCGAGCCGCCACCGCCTGCGGCTCAGGCGTCTGTAAGAGCCACGCCTCGGACTGTCTTCGCGAACGTCGCGCAGCAGAAGGTTCGGCTTCGGCGTTAGCGTTCGCGGCACGGTGAGAGTTCGCGACCTCAACTGGGCCCAGCTCGAGGCCTACGTCCGTGCAGACGACCGGATCGTGCTCCCCGTCGGCTCGACCGAGCAGCACGCGTACCTCTCTCTCGAGACCGACAACATCCTTGCCGAGCGTGCGTCGGTCGAGGCTGCCGAGCCGCTGGGAGTCCGGTGCTGCCTGTGCTGCCGTACGGGGTGAACGGCTTCACCGCGTACCCAGGCAGTCCGTCGCTCCGGGAGTCACGCTGGTCGCTCTCCTCTCGGACGTCGTCGATTCACTGGTCGGCCAGGGGTTCGTGCGGATCCTCGTTGTGAACGGACATGGGGGAAACACCGAGTCGGGGCGGGCGTGGACACAACGCCGGCCGGGCACGGCGGTTGTCTGGCACGAGCTTTGGGAAGGGCGACCGGACGAGATTGCGGCCGCAATCGATCCTGAGTACGACCATGCGTCGTAGTAGGAGAACTTCCCGTGGACGCGGCTTCCGGGAGTCGTGATGCCTGCACAGCGCAAGCCGCCGGTCGTGTGGCCGAAGGACAGAAATCCGAAGGCGTGGAGGGAAGCCCTGGGCGACGGCTCGTTCGGCGGCCTGTATGAGCGGTGAGCGGAAGATGAAAGCCGGCTCTGGGAGGCCGCAGTCCAGGCGATTCGTGCGCGTCTCGACGCCTGGGACGGATAGGGGGAGGCCGGCAACGCCGCTCCGGGGGTCACTCGTGAACGCTGCCCAAGCGCGTGTGTCTCTGCTCCGGTTAGTTCGCGTGCTCAATGTCGTCCGGAAGCCGCAGCCACGAATGTCGCCGCTCCTCCCATACCGAAATCGACGGTGTAGGGAAGGAAGGATCCGCGAACGCACCGCCGGGACGGCCACAACTCCAGGCGAAGATTCCATGGTGTAGAAGACCGTGCTGCCGCAGTCCGGACAGGAGTGAAAGAAGGCGCGTCTCTCTCCCTCGTCTGAGACGCGCATGTACTGCCGCGACGCCCCCTCGATCGTTACCTGTTCTGAGTGGAACCACGCTTGGACACCGAGGACGCACTACACGCCGCGTGGCGAGTGCCCAACATCGCGATCCTAGACAGCTCGCTCAGGCGTCTGTAAGAGTCGTGGGGTCGGTCCGTCAGGGGCCGTTGCCAGGCTGGTTGTTGTCGTGTCGCTCGTGACTCTTCAGGCGTCGGACCGCGTCATGTGTGTCTTGGGAATGAATCGTCCGGGTGTGCACGGCGACGCCGGCCTGGCGCCCGCTGTTGGCTTGATCAGGAGCCTGTCCGCCCGCGGGGCGTGACTCATTACAGACCTGCCGCGCGGTTTCCCTGCTCCAGACCGGCGTACCGGACCCTACGAGTCGGAGGATCAGTCGGGATGCTTGCAGAGCAGGTGGACTACGTGGTCGGCGTCGACACCCATCGCGATCAGCACGCGCTCGCGATCGTCGACGCCCACACCGGCGCGGTGATCGCGCAGACGACGACGGCCGCCAGCGCACGCGGCTACGAGGAGCCGTCCGCTTCGCGGATCGGCACGCGCCCGGAGATCGACTGTGGGCGATCGAGGGCAGCGGCCACTACGGCGCCGGGCTTGTCCGACACCTGCAGCAGCTGGGGTGAGACAGGTGCATGAGGTCGACCGCACCAGCCGCGGCGAGCGGCGGCTGCGCGGCAAAGACGACCAGCTCGACGCGGTCCGTGCCGCCCGCTCTCCCCTCGCACGCGAGCATCGGGCAAGACCGCGAGCCGGCGAGCATCAGGAGGCTCTGCGGCTGCTTGTTGCTGGCGCAGACGGACGCGCGGTCGAGACGCGGCGGGTCGCGCTCGTGCAGCTGCGCAGCGTGATCGTCACCGCACCCGACGGACTCCGCGAGGAGCTGCGGCGGCTGCCGCTCGGCGAGCTGCTCAACCGCTGCAGCCGCTTCCGCCGCTCCAGCTCGCGGACGCCCGCCCAGCTCGCGACGATCCTCGTGCTGCGCACGCTCGCCCGCCGCATCCAGGCCGCCACCGCCGAAGCCGAGACGCTCGAGCGCGAGATCCTCAGCCACGTCCGGGCGCTCGTCCCCGAGCTCCTCGACGAGCCCGGCGTCGGCCCGATCGTCGCCGCCCAACTGATCGTCACCTGGTCCCACCACGACCGCATCGACTCCGAAGCCTGCTTCGCCCGGCTCGCCGGCGTCGCACCACTCCCAGCCTCCAGCGGCCAAACAACACGGCACCGGCTCAGCCGCGGCGGCGACCGCCAACTCAACCGCGCCCTCCACACGATCGTCCTCCACCGACGCCAACACGACCCGGCGACCCGCGACTACATCGCCCGCCGCATCGCCGAAGGCAAGACCAGCCGCGACGCCACACGCCTGCTCAAGCGCTACCTCGCCCGACACCTCTACCGCGTCATGCAGAACTCGACCCCGCTGACCACTTGACAGTCATAGGAGCTTCATTCCGGAACACTGGCTCACGCCAGATAGAAACAGAAGCGCGCGCGTTTGCTGGAAGGCGGAGGCTCTCAGAACGGAGCGGTAACTGGACTCTGGCTCTCGCTGGTGGAACTACGCGTGCGCAGGTCGGCGGAGCAGGTGACAACCTCCGCCGCCGGCGACGCGCTGCGGCTCAGACCACCGCAGACTCACTCACCTGCGTCAGGCGGAACTGGTTGCCCGATGGATCGCGGAACGCACAGTCGATGCCGTAGGGCCGCTCCTCCGGCGACTCGGTGAACTCGATGCCTCGCGCCGTGAGCTCCTCGTACGAGGCCTGGGCGTCGTCGGTCGTGAGCAGGACGTTCCCGGCCCACCCCTTCGCCATCAGGCTGCGGATCTGATCGGAAGTCGCGGCGTCCAGCACCGGCGGCTCCGGAATCGCATTCAGCAAGCAGCGAGACGTCGGGCTGGTCGGGCGGGCCGACCGTCAACCAGCGGTAGCCGCCGAGCTCGGGCAGCGTCACGTCGGCACGTAGCTCCCAGCCGAGCTTCTCGGTGTAGAACGCGAGCGCCTCGTCCTGGTCGTGCACCCAAACGCCCGCGAATGAGATCTTGATCATGGTTACTCCTTTCGATGAATGACCTGGAGCCGATGCTACGGTCGCCTCGCTCCGTCGTCTTCTCGAAACGTGCGGTGTTGCGGACGCCCGTGCGCTCGAAGCACGCAGGACGGAATCAGCGCGTAGCTACGACGCCGGAGGGAACGACGCGCGATAGGCCGTCGGCGTGACGCCATACGCCCGCGTAAAGCTCGTCGTGAACGAGCCGACGCTGCGTAGGCCGACTGCGAAGCAGATCGCGACGACGGACCGATCGGTTGCACGAAGCAAGGCCGCGGCGCGCTCCAACCGTCGCGTCGAGCAGGTACGCGTGCGGCGACTCGCCGAAGGCACGCCTGAACTCACGGCTGAAATGGGCGCGCGAGAGACCGGCCGTGCGAGCCAGATCGGCGACATCGAGCGGCTGCGCGTAGCAGGCATCGACCAGATCTCTGGCCCGCAAGAGATGACGCTCGGAAGGAACGACACGCATCGGCGACGGCCTGCGCTTTTTTTTTTTTTTTTTTTTTTTTTTTTTTTTTTTTTTTTTTTTTTTTTTTTTTTTTTTTTTTTTTTTTTTTTTTTTTTTTTTTTTTAGTCATGCTAGTCATGGGCTCATTCCGGAACTGTGAGTGTGTGACTGTCCCGTCTGGGGCGTTTGTCAGGTTGGCGTCGGTGCTCTTTGTTCGTGACTCAATTCTCGGAATGACCGCGCTCGCGTGTGTCTTTCCAGTGATTTGTCCGGGCGGAGAGTCCGGTGCCGGCCTGGCGGCCGCTTGCTGGCCTGATCAGAAGCCTGTCCGCGTTCTCAGCGCGTGACCCGTCACAGTTCTGCCGCCCGCGGTTTCCATCCCCAGACCGACACCGGTTCGTGTCCCCCAACGCTTGGCTGGAGGTCGGTTGTCGGATGCTCGCAGATCAGCTGGACTACATCATCGGTGTCGACCCGCACCGCGACACGCACGCGCTCGCGGTCGTGCATGTCCTGAGTGGCGCCGTCGTCGTCGAGGCGACAGTAGGCGCAAGCAGCAACGGCTACGCCGAGGCGCTGAAGCTCGCCGAGCGAGCACGCACCTGGTCGGCGCGCGTTCGCGATCGAAGGCACAGGCTCATACGGTCTGGGGCTCACGCCGCTTCCTGACCGGCCGAGGCGAGCGGGTGCTCGAGGTCGGCCGGCTACGGCGGGAACGGCGCACCGGCGGCAAGACCGACGCCCTCGACGCGGTCCGTGCCGCGCGCAGCGCCCTGGCAAACGAGCGTCCCGTCGACGCCGCGCGCAGGCGGAGAACGCCAGGCATTGCAAGCGCTCGTGGCTGCTCGAGAGGGCGCGGTCAACGCGAAGCGGGCCGGACTCTGCCAGCTGCGCGATCTCCTAGTCACAACACCGGAGCCACTGCGCAGCGAGCTGCGACCGCTGACACGAGCACGGCTGCTGCAACGTCTTGCAGCGACACGGCCCCACGGCCGAAACGACCCTGAGCTGCGCGGCAGCCTGCTCGCGCTCCGCTCGATCGCCCGCCGACTGCTGCAACTGACCGCCGAGGAACGCGAGCTCGCACGCGAGATCGAAACGCTCACCCGCAGACTCGCGCCGCAGCTGCTCGAGCAGTCCGGCGTCGGACCGCACGCCGCCGCGCAACTCGTCCTCTCCTGGTCACACCAAGGACGCATCACCTCCGAAGCCGCGTTCGCACGACTCGCCGGCGCCGCACCGATCCCAGCATCCTCCGGCCAGACGATCCGCTACCGCCTCGACCGATCCGGCGACCGCAAACTCAACCGCGCGCTCCACCAGATCCTCATCACACGCAAACGCACCCACCCCGCCACGATCGCCTACATCGAGCGTCGCCTCACAGAAGGCAAGACACGACGCGAAGCAAACCGCTGCCTCAAGCGCTACCTCGCCCGCAACCTCTACCGCCTACTCGAACACGGACCGCCAATCACGACTTGACAGACATAGAAGCATCACTGGCGCAGGCGACGGGGGGGGGGGGGGGGGGGGGGGGGGGGGGGGGGGGGGGGGGGGGGGGGGGGGGGGGGGGGGGGGGGGGGGGGGGGGGGGGGGGGGGGGGGGGGGGGGGGGGGGGGGGGGGGGGGGGGGGGGGGGGGGGGGGGGGGGGGGGGGGGGGGGGGGGGGGGGGGGGGGGGGGGGGGGGGGGGGGGGGGGGGGGGGGGGGGGGGGGGGGGGGGGGGGGGGGGGGGGGGGGGGGGGGGGGGGGGGGGGGGGGGGGGGGGGGGGGGGGGGGGGGGGGGGGGGGGGGGGGGGGGGGGGGGGGGGGGGGGGGGGGGGGGGGGGGGGGGGGGGGGGGGGGGGGGGGGGGGGGGGGGGGGGGGGGGGGGGGGGGGGGGGGGGGGGGGGGGGGGGGGGGGGGGGGGGGGGGGGGGGGGGGGGGGGGGGGGGGGGGGGGGGGGGGGGGGGGGGGGGGGGGGGGGGGGGGGGGGGGGGGGGGGGGGGGGGGGGGGGGGGGGGGGGGGGGGGGGGGGGGGGGGGGGGGGGGGGGGGGGGGGGGGGGGGGGGGGGGGGGGGGGGGGGGGGGGGGGGGGGGGGGGGGGGGGGGGGGGGGGGGGGGGGGGGGGGGGGGGGGGGGGGGGGGGGGGTTTGGTGGGGTCGGAGGGCGCGCACGGGGTGTACAACGCGAGAGATGACGCGGCGAGCGTCGCGCTTTTCTCGAACAAGCAAGAGTTCGGTATTATGGAATATGAGGACGGCGATGATATGGGTGTTTGGGGTTGCTATGACGAGTCGCTGGACGACGTGATACGGCGCAGCGCGGACCTCGATTACTGGGACGGTGAACGCCTCTGAGGAGACAGCAATAGGGGGTGTTGCGGACACGAGGCGCAGCTTGCGGGAATGACTCTTGGCGGTTTTGCCTCGCTCGCGTTTGGGTGTGAGACTCGGGCTTTCGTCGCTGTCGAGAGGAGGGGGCAGTGAACGCGCAGGTGATAGCTTTCGAGAACGAGTCGCTTTGGACTTGGAGGTTGGATTGCGCATGTGGTGGACGAGGTGGTGCTGGCGTTCGAGGCGGTTGGTGTCCGCGCCTACTGGCTCGCTGACGGCGACGCTGGTCGGCGGCTGACGGTGATAGTCTGGGACGACGACGAGGCGTATCAGGCCGCGATGGCGGCTGTGGCGCAGCATCGGGCTGCGAACGCGGAGCGACACGGGCTGGCTCCGTCGTGGGTCTCGCGGATGGAGCTGTACGGGGTCACGGGGGATTGAACGTGGAGAGCCGGTCTGCGCCTGCGCATCGTCTGAAATGAGCCGTGCGGCTTCCGGGCCGGAGCGGTTGAGCTCAGCGTCGAACGCGTCGGGCCAGCGGTCGCTTGCGACGGTGTTGCGAGTGTGCCTTGAGCAATCGACCGCGAATGGTTGGTCAGGCCGAGGACTCAGCAGCCACTTTGAGATGGCCAAGCCAGGCGACGAGCGAGGCGTCGAGGAGCGTCTGCATCCCGCGCGCGTCAGCCTCGATGGGCTCGCCGGCGAAGGACTCGGTGGTCGTCACGTGCACGCCTCTTGGCGTCTCGCTGAAGAGCCATTCATGAACGCCGTTATCCCACCGGAGGTCCCACCCCAAAGCACCGGGATCGCTCGGCCAGGTCATAGACCGTCGAGGTGACACTGAAGCCGTAGCTTGTCCAGTCGAACGAGACGCCGGGTTCGAGCGCTCCGTCGATGTGCGCGGCGGTGATGTCGGTCTGCCACCTTGGCCATGCGTTGACGTCGGTGTGGAGTCGCCAAACCGTGTCCAACGGTGCCTCGATGTCGATCTCGTGGACAGCAATCACCGGAGCGGCGCGGTCAACGTCAGTTGGGGCGGTCATCTCGGCTCCCTCCGCTTCCTCGTCGCGGGTGTTGGGACGGATTCGACGCTCTGAGCCGAACGAAGCGGCGAACGACGTCGTTAGTCGTCTGGGCGAGGTATGATGAGAAAGGGTGCAAGCGATAGTGGTGAAGGTGAAAGCTGTGAGGGAGAGGGAGGGGGTTGAGTGTGAAGGAGCAAAGAGTGATAGGGAGTGAAGTTGTTGGGAAGGTATGGGAAATGCGAATACGGAGTAGATGGGTGTTTTTTTTTTGGGGGGGGGGGGGGGGGGGGGGGGGGTTTTTTTTTTTTTTTTTTTTTTTTTTTTTTTTTTTTTTTTTTTTTTTTTTTTTTTTTTTTTTTTTTTTTTTTTTTTTTTTTTTTTTTTTTTTTTTTTTTTTTTTTTTTTTTTTTTTTTTTTTTTTTTTTTTTTTTTTTTTTTTTTTTTTTTTTTTTTTTTTTTTTTTTTTTTTTTTTTTTTTTTTTTTTTTTTTTTTTTTTTTTTTTTTTTTTTTTTTTTTTTTTTTTTTTTTTTTTTTTTTTGGGGGGGGGGGGGGGGGGGGGGGGGGGGGGGGGGGGGGGGGGGGGGGGGGGGGGGGGGGGGGGGGGGGGGGGGGGGGGGGGGGGGGGGGGGGACGCCGCCGGTGGCGAGCGTGGTGCCGGCGAGCATGAACGCCGGCGATGACTGCGAGTTGAGCGGCGCCGACGAACGCGGGCGCGTGCGCGGTCACCGACGCGAACCAGACCGCGGCGGCGCTTGTCATCACGATCATTGTCGCGGTAACGATGAGCGCGAGGTAGGAGTGCGCGCGAAGCGGTTGAAGGCGCTCGCGCGGCGGCAGCGGCGGCGTGCGTCCAGGCGAACAGCGAGCAGAACGCGAACGCGACGAAGACCGAGGCCGCGACGACGTCGTGGTCGACCGCGAGCGCGACAAGGGACGCCGTGGCGACGGCGGTTGCGGTTGACGCGATCAGGATCGGCCGGCGCACGGCTGTCGAGCCTCCGCTCCGCAGGTCGCGGAGGAAGGCGGGCAGCGCTAGCGCGACGCCGGCGAGGACGGCGGCGCTGCCGATTGCAGCTGCGGCCTGGACGGTGTCGAACGCCGCGGTGGGGACGGCGCGCTCGCCGCCGGGCACGACGACCTGCCAGTGCTCGGACGTCTTCTGAAACGCCATCCCCCCGATGACGAACAGCGACCACGCCCAGAGCACGCGCAGCTGCGGCGGGCCGGAGCCGCGCAGGCGCTCCCGGAGACCGGCCGCGACGACGTTCACGCTGACGCGCCAGCTGAGCGGCTCCGCCTCGAGCAGCGCGAGCAGCTCCTCGCCGTAGCGCTCGCGCCACCGCCGTGGGTATGCAGAGCAGGAGGAGCCTCATGTCGCCGCCGCCAGGCGCGTCGTGCCGGCCTCGACGATGCGGCGCAGGCCTGCGAGGGAGTCGGCGAGCGCGGTCGTCCCCGCCGCTGTCAGGCGGTAGGGTCGCCGGCGGTCGTCGGCGTCGAGTGGCTCGATCAGGCCGCGCTCCTCGAGCCGCGTGATGGCGCCGTAGAGCGTGCCGGGGCCGAGGCGGACACCGGCGAAGGCGTCGATGTCGAGGAGCAGCGCGTGTCCGTGCTTCGGCCCGGACGAGAGGCTCGTGAGGATCAGCAGGCTAGGGTCGTTCACGACTCGAACACTACTACGTGGTACGTAGTATTTCAAGGACGGTGGCTATATCGTCGGACACGGAGGTCGAATCAGCAGGCGCCTGTCCGATGCACTCGCTCTCCGAGATCGAAGCCGCGATCAGAACCAGCTGGGCCCTCGATACGGCGGAAGAGGACGACGGCTGGACGCCCGAAAACCCTTCACGTGGCCAGTGCGACGTGACGACGCTCGTGGTGCACGACATCTTCGGGGGAGACGTGTTGGCTGCGGACGTCTTCCTGGACGGCGAGCGGATCGAAGCGCACATGTGGAACCGGCTTCCGGGAGGCATGGAAGTCGATCTGACGCGAGATCAGTTCAGGAACGGCGAGGTGGTCGGAGAGCCGACCGTCCGGCAAAGGCCGGCGAGCTTCGATCCGGAGCACCACAGGTACCACCGGTACGAGGCCTACCTCGTCCTGGCGAAGCGGGTACGGGAACGTCTCTCGGAGAGTCGCTCGTAAGCCCGTAGTCGCCCGAATGCGTGGAATGCCGCCGGTCCGCGTCACTGGCCGGACTGCAGTTCCCACGCGCCGACGAGCGCGTCCTCCACCGCATCGGGGTTTCCGTTCTCGAGGTCGGCGACGACCATCATGTGCTTGGCCAAGCGTCCGGGCGCGGAGAAGGTGCCGGGGAACGACTGGAGCAGAAGATCCCTGAAGCCGAACGAGGCCCGGATGACGATGTGCGTGTCATCGAGCTGTCGGGCGACAAGACGGCCGTGGTACCGCCAGTCGAGCAGGCCGTCGCGGCGGCGCTCGGTGACGCCGTCGAGCTGAGCGAGGAAGGTGCTGACTGGCGGCGTCACGGGCACCCGTCACGGTCGGCGGCCGACCACCGCGTTGACGCTGACGCGTT
Organism: uncultured Thermoleophilia bacterium; assembly: GCA_963708355.1. Classification (GTDB taxonomy): domain Bacteria; phylum Actinomycetota; class Thermoleophilia; order Gaiellales; family Gaiellaceae; genus PALSA-600. The sequence goes on from CAVPSK010000001.1 coordinate 467,690, forward strand.
CCCGGTGAAGCCCTCCAAGCGCTGCCTGATGGGCCCTCGAACTCGGCCCGACGCTCGCCGAGGCGTTCGGGCGAGGCTGTCGCGGTCGAGTAGACGAACCCGATCAGGTCATCCGGTGTCCAGGTTCGCTCAACCTCGACGGAGATGACGTCGACAGCTGAGAACGGACTCGCAGGAAGGATGTCGGCGTAGCGGAACTTGGGCTTCGGAGTTCGCGCGGCTCCTCGTCGATCAGCTCTCACGCAAGCTCTAGCGCGAGCAACTGAGCTTCAGACTCGCGGATGTCGTCTCCACAAAGGGCGACCGTGGACGTGACCCGCGCGAGGTTGTCGAGGACGCGCGGCGCGTCGAACCAGTGGATCGAACGCCCGGCCGTCACGAGCCGGAACGAGCCCCAGCCTTCGTCGACCTCCTCGGCGCGTGCCTCGACGGGGGTGACGTTCGGGGGCGCTGCGCGCGACAGCTCGGCGATCATCTCGGGCTCGACGTCGACGGCGACCACCTCGCCTGCGTACGCCGCGAGCGGGATCGCCAGCGAGCCGGGCCCACAGCCGAGGTCGAGCACGCGTCCCTCGCGGTCGAGACCGGTCGCCTCTGCGAGCCGCGCGATCAGCTCCGGCGGATAGGCGGGCCGGAAGCGCAGGTAGTACGCCGCCGCAGTCCGGAACGGCCGGGAAGCCTCTACGACGTCTTCTCCCAGACCGAGACATGCGAGGTGCTCTCGCTCGTGAACGGCTCGCGCTGCCAGCCGCCGCAGCGCTCGCGCAGCGTCATCCCGGCGATGCGCGCCATCAGGTCGAGCTCCGCCGGCCACACGTAGCGGAACGGCATCGAGTGCACCTCGAGTCTGCCGTCGACGACAGTAGTGATGAGAGACGAGGCCCTGCGACACGACGTCGTACTCGTCGATCCCGAGATGCGTCGGGCTGACGCTGAAGGGCGGAAGGTCTCGCCCGGCGGGAGCCGCTGCAGGTCCGGGACCATCACCTCGATCACGAAGCAGCCGCCCGGCTCGAGGTGCGCGCCGACGTTGCGAAAGCACGCCACCTGCGCGTCCTGGGTCGTCAGGTTCATGATCGTGTTGAAGACGAGGTAGGCGAGCGAGAACGTCCCGTCGACGCGTCGTCGTGGCGAAGTCGCCGATCGTGACGCCGATCTCCTCGGTGCCGGGCTTCGCCCGCAGCCGGGCGACCATCGCCTCCGACAGGTCGATCCCGTGCACGCGAACGCCGCGCGCCGACAGCGGGAGCGCGATGCGGCCGGTGCCGATGCCGAGCTCGAGCGCGGCGCCGTCGCCCGCGAGCTCGGCGAGGAAGTCGACCACGGGCTCGACGACGGCGGGATCGAACATCTCCGCGCTCGACTCGTCGTAGCGCGCGGCGACCCGCTCGCCGAAATGATCTTCCGGCACGGCCGAACTTTGCCAAGAGACGCCGGCGGACGCCCGTGCAGCCGCGGCCGGTTTGTAGTAAGCCACCCCGTGAGGAAACGGGGGAAACCGAACGCAGCAGCTCGACCACATCGTCGGCCGCGAGTCGGAACTTGCCCAGCTCGAGGAACTCCTCGCAGCCGATCGTCATTCCGAGGCGATCGTGGTCACCGGGGGGCCGGGCGCAGGCAAGACGACGCTCTGGGAGGCCGGGATTCGCGCCGCCGAGGAGCACGGGCTGCGCGTCCTCTCGCGCGCGAGCGAGCGGGGCCGAGGCCGAGCTCTCGTTCGCCGGCCTGATCGACCTGCTCGACGGCGTCGAGCTCGCGGGGTCTGCGGGCTTCCCTCACCGCAACGGCGCGCACTCGAGGTCGCGCTGCTGCGGGCGGAGCCGTCGGACGCACCGCCCGAGGCGCACGCGATCAGACTCGGCGCTCCTCAACGTCCTGCGTGAGCTTGCGCGCGTCGAGCCGCTCGTCGTGGCCGTCGACGATCTCCAGTGGCTCGATGCGCCGTCGGCTGAGAGCCTGGCGTTCGCCGCGGGACGGCTCGACGCCAGCGCCGGTCGCGTTCCTGCTCGCGCGCCGGCCCGGCGCGCCGACCTCGCTCGAGCGGGCACTCGATGGACGAGCCGTGACGCTGTCGGTCGGCCCGCTCAGCCTCGGGGCGATCCGGCGGCTGCTCTCCGAGCGGCTCGGGCTGAGCCTGCAGCGGCAACACCTGCGCAGGGTCGTCGAGACGACGCTCGGCAACCCGCTGTTCGCGCTCGAGATCGGGCGCTCGTTCGTCGAGCACGGCGTTCCTACCGCGGCGGACGACATCGCCGTTCCGGAGGTCGTCGAGGACCTGCTCGGCACGCGCGTCGCAGGGCTCCCGCGCCGGCTGCGCCGGCTGCTGCTCGCGGTCGCGCTGAGCGGCGACCTGCGCGTGTCGCAGCTCGCCGAGATCGGCGGCGACCTGCGGCCCTCGACGACGCGGTCGACGCAGGACTGCTCGTCGTCGAAGGCGATCGAGTGCGCGCCGTCACACCCGCTGCTCGCCGCCGCGGCGCGCAGCCGCGCCCGGGCGCGCGAGCAGCGCGCGATGCACCTCGAGCTGGCGCGCGTCGTCGCCGACTCCGAGCTGCACGCCCTCCACCTCGCGCTCGCCGCCGACGGCCCGGACCCGGAGCTCGCCGCGACCCTGACCAGCGCCGCGGCGGCCGCGGGCGCACGCGGAGCGGCCCAGGACGCGGTCGTGCTGGCGGGCCACGCGCTGCGCGTCACCGCGGCCGGGGCGCCCGAGCGGAGCGACCGGGTGCTGCAGCTCGCGCGCTACATCGAGGTCGCCGGCGACCTGAAGCGGCTGTCGGCGTTCGTGGCGGACGAGCTCGACTCGCTGCCGCCGGGGCGTGCGCGGGCTCAGGCGCTGGTGCTGCTGAGCGAGGGCGGGGCGATCGAGCACAACGACGAGAGCCTCGACTACCTCGCAGCGCGCGCTCGTCGAGAGCGCAGAAGACCCGGCTGCTGCACGCCTCGATCGCAGCGGAGCTCGCGAGCAACTGGGCGGCCATCGGCGTCGAGCGGATCGAGGAGGCGGAGGCGCGCGCGGAAGCGGCGGTGCACGCGGCCCGCTCGGCCGGGGACGCCGAGCTCGAGCGCTTCGCGCTGACGAGCCTGAGCTGGGCGCGCTGCCTGCGCGGCCGCCGATCGACGACATCTGCCGGCGCTTCGTCGAGGTCTCCGACGCCGTCTTCTACCTGGCGGGATCGCCGGAGCGGATCGCCGGCCGAGCGCCTCGTCTGGCGCGGCGAGGTCGACGCACGCGCGCGCCACGCTCACGCGGCTGCGGGCCGTCGCCGACGAGCGCGGCGAGCCCGTCTCGTACGCGCTGGTCCGCCTCCACCGCTGCGAGCTCGAGCTCCGCGCCGGCGGTTGGGATGCCGCCGCCCGCCTGCTCGACGAGTGGGCCGACACGTCGGACGACGAGCTGCTCGGCTGGCCGATGTACGAGCGCTGCCGCGCGTTTCTCGCCGTCGGGCCGCGGCGCCCCAGACGAAGCCGAGCACTGGATCGCGCTCAGCGCTGGAGCGGTCGCTGAGCGATGGGTGTCGCGCTGGGAGGAGCTCGAGGCGCGCGGGCGCGCGGGGATCGTGGCGCTGCTCGCCAGTGATCCGGAAGCCGCGCGTCGACAGCCTGCGCGCGGTATGGGAGCACACCGTGCGCGAGCGGGTCGACGAGCCGGGCGCGTTCCCGGTGGCGACGGATCTCGTCGAGGCGCTCGTCGAGCTCGCCGCGCTCGACGAGGCCGCCGCCGTCAACGATCGCCTGCGTCAGCTCGCGGAACGCCAGCGACCATCCATGGGGCCTCCGCGAGCGCCAGGCGCTGCGCTGCGGTCGATCGCGCTCGCGGCCGCGCCGTACGACGAGCGGGCGGCGAGTGAGCTCGAGGCCGCTGCCGACGACTACGCGCGGTTCGGGCTCGAGTTCGACCGCGCGCGATCGCTGCTCTCGCTGGGCCGGGCGCAGCGCCGGATGCGGAAGTGGGGCGCGGCGCGCCGCTCGCTCGAGCTTGCTGCGGCCGCTGTTCGACGAGCTCGGCTCGCCGGGCTGGGCCGACCAGGCGCGCTCCGAGCTCGCGCGCGTCGGCGGCACGCAGGCCGCAGCCCACGGGCGGGCTGACGCCCGCCGAGCGCCGCGTGGCCGAGCTGGCCGCCGACGGGCTCGCGAACAAGGAGATCGCGCAGGCGCTGCCACGTCACCATCAACACGGTCGAGGCGCACCTCTCGCACGTCTACGCGAAGCTGGGAGTCCGTTCGCGCGCCCAGCTCTCCCGGTTCCTCTAAGACGCGGCAGCCTCCGAAAGTTTCAGGGTTTCCGGTATTTCGGGGCCGGCCGTCCCCTCTTACCGTCGAAGACGTGACCGCGTTCCTCGTCGAGCTGTACGTCGCCCGGTCGGATGCCGGGGCGGTCCGGCGTGACGCCGAGCGGGCACGCGCTCGCCGCCGAGGCGCTGAGCCGCGAAGGCACGCCCGTTCGCTACCTGCAGTCGATCTTCGTGCCGGCGGACGAGACGTGCTTCCACCTCTGCGAGGCCGGCTCGGAGGACGCGGTCCGGGAGGTGATTCGGCGCGCCGACCTGTCGTTCGGGCGCGTCTCCGAGGTTGTTGCAGAGCCCAGTGACGAGCGGGAGGAGCAGTCGAGATGACAAGCAAGAGCGATCGCAGGGTCAGCCGCCGGGGGTTCCTCGGCACGATGGGGGCGGGGGCGGGTGCCTTGGCGCTCAATCCGGCGGCGGCGTTGGGGGCGCCGAAGGCGCCCCCGACGCGCGCGGCCGAGCGCGCCGACCACTTCGGGCGGATCTTCCGCCTGCGGCCGTTCGCCGAGCACGACGCCCGCGGTCGAGAGCGCGCTCGTCGAGCTCGGGCGGCCCGGCGGGCTGCTCGACGCCGCCGACCCGCTCTCGGCCGGGCCGAAGGCGCTGATCGTCGACCTTTCGCTGAGCGCGAACAACCCCAACAACCCGACTCACACGGCCGGCACGACCTTCTTCGGGCAGTTCCTCGACCACGACATCACCTTCGACGCGGGGTCGAAGCTCGGCTCAGCCGACCGAGCCCGAGAACGCGCGCAACTACCGCACGCCGGCGCTCGACCTCGACTCGGTCTACGGCGCCGGCCCGGTCGCGCAGCAGGAGCTGTACGAGCCCGCCGACCACATCAAGCTCAAGGTCGAGAGCGGCGGCCTGTTCGAGGATCTGCCGCGGCGCGCCGACGGCGCGGCGGTGATCGGCGACCCGCGCAACGACGAGAACCTGATCATCTCCGGCCTCCACTGCGCGTTCCTGCTCTTCCACAACCGCGCCGTCGACCTCGTGCGCTCGGACAACGGACGCTGGATCCGTCGGCGTCTTCGCCGAGGCGCGCAGGCTGACGACCTGGCACTACCACTGGCTCGTCCTGCACGAGTTCCTGCCGCAGATCGTCGGGCAGCCGATGGTGGACGACGTCCTCCGCCGCGGACGGCGCTTCTACACGCCGCGCTGCCGGCGAGGCGTTCATGCCGGTCGAGTTCCAGGCGGGGCCTACCGGTTCGGGCACAGCATGGTGCGGCCGTCGTATCGCGCGAACCTCGCCGGGCGACAACGGGCAACCGTTCTTCGGCTTCGTGTTCGACCCGTCGCGACAGGGGTCGGCCGACCCCGACGACTTGCGCGGCGGCGCTCGGGCGCCGCGCCGGTTCATCGGCTGGCAGACGTTCTTCGACTTCGGCGACGGCGAGGTGAAGCCGAACAAGAAGATCGACACCAAGCTCTCGACGCCGCTGTTCAACCTGCCGCTCGGCGCGATCGCGAGCCACGACGCCCCGACCGCGCTGCCGCAGCGCAACCTGCTGCGCCACCTGACCTGGGAGCTGCCGTCCGGACAGAGCGTCGCGCGGGAGATGGGCGTGCCGAGGCTCGCGGCGGCGGACCTGCGTGAGCTCGACTCCCTCGGGGTGGGCTTCGAGCAGAGCACGCCGCTCTGGTACTACGTCCTGAAGGAGGCGGAGGTGATCGCAGACGGGCTGCACCTCGGCCCGGTCGGGCGGCCGCATCGTCGCCGAGGTGTTCGTCGGCCTGCTGCAGTCCGACCCGGGTTCGTACGTCGCGACGCAGCCGAAGCTGGACGCCGTCACTCCCGAGCAAGAGCGGGACGTTTCGGATGACGGACTTCCTCACCTTCGCCGGCGTCGACCCGCAGTCGCGCGGCCAGTGAGGCGCGTCAGCCGCGGCCGAACACCGAGCTCTCGGCAACATAGAAAAGCGCGATCAGCGCGTACAGCACCACGGCGAGGTCTGCGGACAGCAGCGAGCTCAACGTCGCGGTCGCATAGATCGCGGCGCCGGGTGCGAACGAGCGCGAGATCCCCGAGACGAGCCTCGGGTCGGCGGTGTCGGTGAGCAGCCTGCCTCCATGGGCGGCGTAGAACCAGAGCGCGCCGTAGCAGACCGCCATCGCCGTGTACGTGAGCCCGTACGCGACCGCCGCCGCCTTCGAGCCCTCGCGGAGGTGCTCGGCGAGCACACGGGTCGGGAACGGCGTGAAGGCGACCACCATCAGGAACGCGACGTTGATGAACAGGAACGTGCGGTCGACCCGGCCGATTTGGCTGAAGACCGTGTGGTTGTTCACCCAGACGATGCCCAGCGTCAGGAACGAGATCGCGTAGACCGTGTAGGACGGCCAGGCGCTCAGCAGCTGGTGCGCGACCGATCCCTCGCCGCTCAGGTTCACGTCGAGGATCAGGAGCGTCGCCGCGATCGCGAAGATGCCGTCGCTGAACGTCTCGAGTCGTGCGGTCCCGTTCACGTGCGCCAGTTTAGGATCGGGGCGTGTCGTTCTCGGGCGCGATGATCCAGAACGCGATCTACATCGCGCGGCAGCCGCCCGAGTGGCCGATCACGGCGGACGACTGGGAGCGGGCGGCGGTCGCGAAGCTCGATCCCGGCGCGTACGGCTACATCGCCGGCGGCGCAGGCGGGGAGTCGACGATGCGCGCGAACCTGGATGCATTCCAGCGCTACCGCATCCGCCCGCGGATGCTCGCAGGACACGCTTCGCGCGAGCTGTCGGTCGAGGTGCTGGGGCTTCGCTCGGCGGCGCCGTTCCTGCTCGCGCCGATCGGCGTGCTCTCGATCGCCAACGAGGATGCCGAGCCCGCCGTCGGCCGTGCCAGCGCTGCCTCGGGCGTGCCGATGGTTCTCTCGGGCGCGGCGACGCACTCGCTCGAGGAGGTGGCGGAGACCGGCTGTCCGCGCTGGTACCAGCTCTACTGGCCGAACGACCGCGAGCTCTGTGCGAGCTTCGTCGCACGTGCGGAGGCCGCCGGCTATTCGGCGATCGTCGTCACGCTCGACACGCTCACGCTCGGTTGGCGCCCACGCGACCTGCGCTCGTCCTACCTGCCGTTCCTCGGCGGCGAGGGCTGCGGCGTCTATTTCAGCGACCCCGTGTTCCTCTCGAGGCTCGCGAAGCCGCCGGAGGAAGACGTTCTCACCGCGGCCGCGACGATGCTGGCGCACTTTCCCAACCTCGGCCTCGCCTGGGACGACCTCGACTGGCTCCGCGGGCAGACGTCACTCCCGCTGCTCGTCAAGGGCGTGCTGACCGCCGGCGACGCCGAGCAGGCGCTCGCCCACGGCATCGACGGCGTGATCGTCTCGAACCACGGCGGCCGTCAGGTGGACGGCGCCGTCGCGGCCCTCGATGCGCTCGTCGAGGTGCGCGACGCGCTCCCGGACGCCGTCGTGCTGATGGACGGCGGCATTCGGTGCGCGGCCGACATCGTCAAGGCGATCGCGCTCGGCGCCGACGCCGTCCTGCTCGGCCGGCCGTACGCGTATGCGCTCGCCGTGGGCGGTCAGCGCGGCGTCGAGGAGCTCGTGCAGAACCTGATGGCGGAACTCGAGCTGACGCTCGCGCTCGCCGGCGTGGGCTCGGTACGCGACCTGGACCGCACCTGGCTATCTGCGGCTCCGTCGCCGTGACGGGGCCCCAGTACGGCGTCGTCCTGAGCGAGCGCGGGCGCGTCGCGCTCGAGGAGATCGAGGTCGACGAGCCGCAGCCCGGCGAGGTGCTCGTGCGAATCGAGGCGACGGGCATGTGCCACAGCGACCTGCACGTGATCGAGGAGGACGGCTGGGGCCATCCGTACCCGGTGCTGCTCGGGCACGAGGGTGCGGGCACGGTCGAGGCGGTCGGCGACGGCGTCGGCTCGGTCGCGGTCGGCGATCGCGTCGTCCTCGGCTGGAAGACGGCGTGCGGCGTGTGTGTGGCGTGCCGGCGCGGCGCCCCGCGCCAGTGCAAGGCGCCGCCCGCGGCGGCCGGGCGGCTGCGCCGGCGGGACGGCTCCGTGCTCACGCCGGTGCTCCGCACCGGCACCTTCGCGACGCGCACCGTCGTGCCGGCCGCGGCGGCGGTGGCGGTGTCACGTGAGCTTCCGGTCGAGCAGGCCTGCCTGATCGGCTGCGCCGTCGCGACCGGAGTGCTGTCGGTGCTCGAGACCGCGAAGGTCTGGGAGGGCGCGCGCGTTGCCGTGATCGGCTGCGGCGCCGTCGGCCTCTCGGTCGTGCAAGGGGCCCGCCTGGCGGGCGCGTCGGAGATCCGCGCGCTCGACACGGAGCGCCGCAAGCAGGAGCAGGCGATCACGTTCGGCGCGACCGACACCGAGCCGGGCCCGGTGGACTACGTCTTCGACGTGGTCGGGCGCCGCGCCACGTTCGAGCAAGGCCTCTCGCTGCTCGCCGCAGGCGGCACGTACGTCCTGATCGGGCTTTCACCCGGCGGTGAGCGCGGCGAGCTCGACCTGCCGCGTCTCTTCGCCAAGCGGGCGCGCATCCTCGTCTCGCACGGCGGCGACCACGTCGCCGAGGAGGACTTCCCACGGCTCGCCGCGTGGGCGCTCGAAGGCAAGCTCGATCTTGCGCGCATGGTCACGCGCGTCGGGCCGCTCGACGAGTGGCAGGCCGCGCTCGACGCGATGCAGGGCGGCGAGGTCGTGCGAACGGTGCTGACGCCGTGAGCAACGTCGAGCTGTTCCGGAGGATGATCGCCGGCGAGGTTCCGGGCGCGCCGATCGGCGACCTGATCGGCATGAGGATGGTTGCGGTCGGGGAGGGGACCGCGACCTTCGAGCTCGTCGCCGGTCCGGAGCACTCGAGCCCGCCAGGGACGCTGCACGGCGGCATCCTGTGCGACCTGGCCGACGCCGCGATGGGCTGCGCGAACGCCACGCGTCTCGGCCCCGACGAGAGCTTCACGACCGTCGAGCTGAAGATCAACTTCATGAAGCCCGTCTGGGAGGGGCGGCTGACCGCGGTCGGCTCCGTCGTCAAGGCGGGAAAGACGATCGCCCTCACCGACTGCCGTGTCACGGACGACGAGGGATCGCTCGTCGCCTATGCGACGTCGACCTGCATGACGTTGCGCGATTAGGATCCGGGCGAATGGACTTGCGCGACACGCCGGAGGAAGCAGCCTTTCGCGCAGAGGTGCGCGCGTTCATCGAGGCCAACCTGCCGTCGGGATCGCGGGAGCGCGGCGCGCGCCGGTTCGAGGACGCCGACCGCGACTGGAGCCGCGCGCTGGGCGCCGCCGGGTACGCCGGCCTGACGTGGCCCACGGAGTACGGAGGCGCCGGCGCGCCGTACAGCCACCAGGCGATCTTCCTCGAGGAGCTCGCGCGGGCCGAGGCGCCGTCGCACCTCGGGGTGATCGGGCTCGGGATGGCCGGGCCGACGATCATCGCGTGGGGCACCGAGGACCAGAAGGAGCGCTACCTCGCGAAGATCCTGAGCGCGGACGAGATCTGGTGCCAGGGCTTCTCCGAGCCCGACGCCGGCAGTGATCTGGCCGCTGCGCGCACGCGCATCGAGGACAAGGGCGACCACTTCCTCGTGAACGGTCAGAAGGTCTGGTCGTCGTTCGCGCACATCGCCGACTTCTGCATCCTCGTCGGGCTCGGCTTGCCCGACGAGCCGCGCTACAAGAACCTCACCTACGTGATCGCCGACATGCACGCGCCCGGCGTCGAGGTTCGGCCGCTGGTGCAGATCACCGGCCACCCGGAGTTCAACGAGATCTTCTTCACCGACGTCCAGCTGCCGAAGGAGAACCTGCTCGGCGAGATCGGCGGCGGGTGGCAGGTCGCGATGACGACGCTTCTGCACGAGCGGGGGACGCTGGGGTTCGCGCTCGCCGCGACGCTCGACGTCGCCGTCCGCAAGCTGCTCGCACTCGCGAAGGAGCGCGACGTCACCGACCCGATCCTGCGCGACCGGATCGCGCGCGAGTGGATCGAGCTGCAGGCCCTGCGCTACACGAACTACCGCGCGCTGACGACGCTGCAGAAGACGGGGATCCCGGGGCCCGAAGGGTCCGCGTCGAAGCTCGTCTGGTCGGAGAACAACCAACGGCTCACGAAGCTCGCGCTCGAGATCCTCGGCTCCCATGCGCAGCTCACCGACGGCGGCGGGTACGCCGACGGCTACTGGCAGTACCAGCAGCTCCGTTCGCGCGGCAACACGATCGAGGCCGGCACGAGCGAGATCCTGCGCAACATCGTCGCCGAGCGCGTGCTCGGGATGCCGAGGTCACGCTGATGGATTTCTCCTTCACCTCGGAGCAGGACGACCTCCGCCGCGAAGCCCGTGCGTTTCTCGAGGCGAACCCGTCGCCGACCATGGCGCAGCTCTCGGAGCTGGGCTGGGTCGGGCTGCTCCGGAGCGGCGAGTTCAGCTTCCTCGACGGTGCGGTGCTCTTCGAGGAGCTCGGCCGCGTGCTCTACGACGGCCCGTTCGTCCTGAACGAGGTCGCCGGTCAGCCGGGCGACGAGGTGTGGTCGATCGAGATCGACGGCTACGTCCCCCATCTCGCGGAGGTGCAGCGCGTGCTCACGCCGTCGATGGAGTCGGCGAGTGCCCAGGGTGAGTCTGTCGCCACCGTCGACGAGACGCTCGGCCTCGGCCGGCTGTCGCGAAACGGCGTCGAGCTGGCTGCGGGGGACTGGGCGAACGTGCGACGGCGCCTGCTCGCTGCGCTCGCGCTCGAAGCCGTCGGAATCGGCTCGCACGCCGTCGGGCTCGCCGTCGCCTATGCGGGCTCGCGCGAGCAGTTCGGCAAGAAGATCGGCACCTACCAGGCGATCTCGCACTCCCTCGTCGACGCGTACGTTGCCGTCGAGCTCGCCCGCTCGCTCGCGTACTGGGCGGCGTGGTGCGTCGCCGAGGACGACGAGCAGGTCGATCTGGCGACCGCGTCGGCGAAGTCGCAGGCGGCCGAGGCCGCCGTGCTGGCGTGCGAGAGGTCGATCCAGGCGCACGGCGGGATCGGCTTCACGTGGGAGCATCCGCTGCACCGCTACTACAAGCGGGCGCTCTGGCTCGAGGGCGCGCTCGGGTACGGCCGCGAGCATCGCGCAGAGGTGGCCGCATCCCTGCTGTCCTCGTAACCGGCGCCTCGACGGGCATCGGCCGAGCGACCGCCGAGCGCCTCGTCGGCGCGGGGTGGACCGTCCACGCATCGGTGCGCAACGCCGGCGACGCGCCTTCCGGTACGAACGAGCTCGTCTTCGACGTCACCGACGGCAAGGCGGTCGAGCACGCCGTCGCAGGCATCGAGTATCTGGACGGGCTCGTCGACAACGCCGGCATCGCGATCGCCTCGCCACTCGAGTTCCTGCCGCCCGACGAGCTCGCCCACCAGCTCGACGTGAACGTCGTCGGGCAGCTGAGGGTGCTGCAGGCGGTGCTGCCGCTGCTGCGGCGCTCCCGTGGCCGGGTCGTGCTCGTCGGGTCGGTGGCCGGGAGGTCGGCGCTCCCGTTCCTCGGCGCCTACGCGATGAGCAAGTTCGCGCTCGAGGCGATGGCCGACTCGCTGCGGATCGAGCTGCAGCCGTGGGGGCTGCACGTCGCGATCATCGAGCCGGCCACGATCGCGACGCCGATGTGGACGAAGCCGCAGCGCTCCGTCGAGGAGCTGCCGCCCGAGGCGGCCGACTACTACGGCGTCCGTCTGCAGCAGTTCAGCCGTCTCGCCGCCGAACGGTCGTCCGCCCACGCCGTCTCGACCGGCGCGGTTGCGAAGGCGATCGAGCACGCGTTGACCGCCTCGACGCCGCGGACGCGCTACCTGATCGGCCCCGACGCGAAGCGGCGGGCGGCGGTGCAGCTGCTGCCCGACCGCATACGCGACCGCGTGCTGACACGGTTCCTGTTCGGGTCCTAGAGCTTCTAGGATCCGCACATGAGCTACTCGGTGAATTCACTCGACGCCCTCGGGGAGGGCTACGGGTTTCGCAAGATCAGGAAGCCGCTCGGCGTCACCGCGTTCGGCGTCAACGCGATCGTGATGCCCCCGCACTACGAGGGCCCCGAGCACTACCACGACCTCCAGGACGAGCTGTACTTCGTCCACCGCGGCACCGCGACCGTTCTGCTCGAGGGCGTCGAGCACGAGGTCGGGGAGGGCGGCCTCGTCCACGTCGAGTCGACGACGCCGCGCCGCTTCTCGAACCGCACCGACGACGATCTCGTGCTGCTGGTCGTCGGCGGCAAGGGCGGGTACGTCGAGCGCGACGGCCAGCTCGTCGACGCGGAGCGCGACCTCGAGCGCCGGCAGGCGATGTCGCGGGGAGAGCTCGGATGAACGGCCTGATGATGGACTACGAGCTCACGCTGCCGACACTGCTCCGGCGCGCCGAGTCGTACTGGCGCGACGCCGAGCTCGTGACGCGCCTGCCGGACCGGAGCCTCCAGCGCAGCACGTACGGCGAGTCGTGCCGGCGCGCCCGCTCGCTCGCGGTCGCGTTGCGTTCGCTCGGCCTCGAGCGCGGCGACCGCGTCGCGACGCTCTGCTGGAACCACCTCGTTCACCACGAGGCCTACCTCGGCATCCCCTGCGGCGGGTTCGTCCTGCACACGCTCAACCTGCGCCTGCACCCGAACGACCTCGCGTACATCGCGCGCCACGCCGGCGATCGCGCGGTCATCGTCGACCAGAGCCTGCTGCCGCTGCTCGACCAGTTCAAGCACGAGACGCAGATCGAGCACGTCCTCGTCGTGGAGGACGGCTACGAGGAGCTGCTCGCCTCGGCCGACGCCGACGAGTGGGTCGACCCGCAGCTCGACGAGAACGAGGCCGCCGCCATGTGCTACACGAGCGGCACCACCGGCCTGCCGAAGGGCATCCTCTACTCGCACCGCTCGACGATGCTGCACACGCTCGGCGTCGCGGCCGGCAACCCGATGGGCCTCGGCATCTCGGACCGGGACGTGATCCTGCCGGTCGTACCGATGTTCCACGCCAACGCCTGGGGCTACCCCTATCTCGCCACCATGCTCGGAGCGAAGCTCGTGTACCCCGGGCCGTTCCTCGATCCCGAGAGCCTGCTCGACCTGTTCGTGGAGGAGGGCGTCACGTGGACGGCCGGCGTGCCGACGATCTGGCTCGGGATCCTGCAGCTGCTCGATGCGAATCCGGGCCGCTGGGATCTCTCGCGCATGAAGGGGATGCTCGTCGGTGGCTCCGCTGCCCCGCGCGCGATGATCGCGGGCTTCAAGGACCGTCACGGGCTCGACGTCGTGCACGGCTGGGGCATGACGGAGACCTCCCCGGTCGCCACGACGGCGCAGCTGCCCGGCGAGCTCGCGAACGCCGACCCGGACACGCGCTACGACATGATCGCGATGCAGGGCCGGCCGTTGCCGCTGGTCGAGCTACGACACCGCGACGCCGACGGGACCGTGCTGCCCTGGGACGGCGAGGCGATGGGCGAGCTCGAGACGCGCGGCCCGTGGGTCGCCGCCGCGTACTACGACACGCCCGAGCAGGCCGACCGCTGGACGGACGACGGGTGGTTCCGGACCGGCGACGTCGTCACGATCCACCCACTCGGGTTCATCCAGATCAAGGACCGCTCGAAGGACGTGATCAAGTCGGGCGGCGAGTGGATCTCGTCGGTCGAGCTCGAGAACGCGCTGATGGCGCATCCCTCGATCGCGGAGGCCGCGGTGATCGCGGTGCCCGATCCGAAGTGGGACGAGCGCCCGCTGGCGGTGGTCGTCTTCAAGGACGGGGAGTCCGCGACCGCCGAGGAGCTGCGGGGATTCCTCGCACCCGACTTCGCGAAGTGGTGGCTCCCCGACCGCTTCGAGTTCGTGGCAGAGATCCCGAAGACGAGCGTCGGCAAGTTCCGCAAGACCGAGCTTCGTGAGATGTTCGCCCTCGAGGACGCGACCGCGCCGGCTCCGTGATCAAGGTCGTCTGGCTCGACAACCCGCCGGTCAACGCCGTCAACCGCGCGATCATCGAGACCCTCTGGACGGAGCTCGAGCGGCTCGACGACGACGTGCGCGTCGTCGTCCTGCGCGGACGCGGCGAGCGCGCGTTCTCGGCCGGCGCCGACATCGGCGGCTTTCAGGGCGGCGCCGACGACGGCGGCCGCCCGGCGGGCATCCAGCCGGTCGCCGACCTGATCGAGTCGGTTCCCGTTCCCGTGATCGCCGCGATCCACGGGTACTGCCTGGGCGGCGGGCTCGAGATCGCACTCGCCTGCGACCTGAGGATCGCGCACGCCGACGCGCAGCTCGGGTTCCCCGAGGTCAACCTCGGGTTGCTGCCGGGGGGCGGCGGCACGCAGCGCGCGCCGCGCCTGATCGCGCCCGGCCGCGCGCGCTGGCTGATCATGTCCGGCGAGCGCATCCCGGCCCGGACAGCCGAGGCGTGGGGTCTCGTCGAGTTCATCGTCGACGACCTCGACGAGGGCATCACGCGGTACGCCGAGCCGCTCTCGCGCCAGTCCCCGCACGCGCTGCGCCAGATCAAATCGCTCCTGCAGGACACGCGAGACTCCCGCGACGACGAGCGCGAGGTGCAGGCGTTCGCTGCGTGTCTCACCTCCGAGGACGGGCAGGAGGGCGTTGCCGCCTTCCTCGAGAAGCGCGAGGCGCGCTGGACCGGGCGGTGAAGCTGATCACCCACGGCGAGGAGCTGTCGGGCCTCGTCGACGAGCTGGCGACGGTCTACCGCGGTGCGTTCGGCGCCCCGGGCGACGGGGAGTCGGAACGGGACTTCGAGCGCTTTCGCGACGAGCAGTTTCCCGTTCACGCAGGTCGCGAGGGCTTCCGGTGTGCCGTGGCCGTCGATGAGGGCACGTGCGTCGGGTTCGCGTACGGCTACACCGGACGCCGCGGCCAATGGTGGACGGACCAGGTCGCCGCGCGGGCACCGGCGGACGTCGTCGAGCGTTGGTTGGACGGCCACTTCGAGTTCGTCGAGCTGGCTGTCGATCCGCCGGCGCAGCGGCGCGGGCACGGCGCCGCGCTGCACGACGCGCTCCTCCGCAGCGATCCCGAACTCGCGTGCGCTGCTGACGACGTACCGCGACGACCGGCCCGCGCCGCGCCTGTACCGGCGGCTCGGCTGGGAGCTGCTCGTCGAGGGGATCTTCGAGGACAGCGACCTCTACGGGCTGGATTTGCGCCGCTGGTCGCAGGGGCTCGAGCGGTGAGGGCGGCGGTCCTCCGCGAGGTGGGCGGTGACCTCGCCGTCGAGGAGGTTCCGGAGCCGGAAGGAGACGCCGTCGTCGACGTGCGCGCCGCCGGCGTGAACTTCGCCGACCTGCTGATTCGCAACGGCCTGTACCCGCAGATGCCGGACCTGCCGTTCGTCCCCGGCTCCGAGGTCTCGGGCGACCTCGACGGTCGCCGCGTGCTCGCGCTCACACGTGCAAGCGGCGGCGGCTATGCCGAGCGCGTCGCGGTCGACACGGACTGGACCTTCCCGCTGCCGGACGGCGCGTCGTACGCGGCAGGCGCCGGCTTCCTGCTCACCTACCTCACCGCGTACGTCCCGCTGCACCGCCAGGTTCGCGTCACGCCGGCGAGCACCGTGCTCGTGCACGCGGGCTCCGGCGGCGTCGGCTGTGCGGCGGTGCAGCTCGCGAAGAACCTCGGCGCGCACGTGGTCGCGACCGCGAGCACCCCCGAGAAGCGGGCCGTCGCCCGCGACAACGGAGCCGACGAGGCGCTCGATTACGACGAGCTCGACGACGTGCGGGCGGACGTCGTGATCGACCCGGTCGGGGGCGAGGTGTTCACGCGCTCGCTGTCGCTGCTCAACCCGCTCGGCGTGGTCGTCGCGGTCGGCTTCGCCGGCGGTCTCTGGCAGGACCCGAGCGTCCAGTGGCTCGTCGGCCGCAACGCGGGCGTGGTCGGCATCTATCTGGGGCGCCTGATGAAGCTCGACCCCGGTTACGTGCGCGAGTGCGCACTCGAGCTGCTCGCCATGTGGGCGAAGGGCGAGATCGACCCGGTGATCGGCGCGCACTTCCCGCTCGACGACGCCGGCGGCGCACATGCCCTGATTGCCGAGCGCCGGCACTGGGGCAAGGTCGTCCTCGAGCCGTGAAGGCGCTCGTCACCGGCGGCGCGGGCGGGATCGGGCGCGCGATCGTGGCGCGCTTCTCGGCGGAGGGCTACGACGTCGAGCCGCTCGACCTGGTCGACGGCTTCGACGTCTCCGATTCCGCGGCGTGGGAGGCGGTCGGCCCGGTCGACGTCGCGTGCCTCAACGCCGGGGTGCTCACGGGCGAGGTGGAGCTGCGGTCGCTGTCCGACGACGAGTACCGCCGCGCGCTCGGGGTGAACGTCGACGGCGTCGTGTTCGGCGTGCGGCGACTCGCGCGGGTGATGGAGACGGGATCGATCGTCGTCACGGCGTCGCTGGCCGGGCTCACCGGCATGCCGAGCGACGCGATCTACTCGCTCACGAAGCACGCGCTCGTCGGCTTCGTGCGCAGCGTCGCGCCGCAGCTCGAGCCGGTGACGATCAACGCAGTCTGTCCGGGGATCGCCGACACGCCGATGATCGACGCGCAGCGCGACGCGTTCGCGGCCGCGGACTTCCCGCTCGTCGCGCCCGAGGCAGTCGCCGAGGCCGTCTGGCGCGCGGCCACGAGCGGGCGGACCGGGGAGGCGTGGTTCGTTCAGCCGGGGCGCGAGCCGGCGCCGTTCCGCTTCCCCACCTTGCCCGGCCCACGCCGGGAGGGTGACCGCGTCGGGCTGCCGCCTCAAGCCTCTAGTTGAGGCCGGGGTCGTACGGCATGCTCTTCATCAGCGACACCGACCCGCCGGCGCGCGCGACCGCCTCGCGCCACAGCGCATCCGGGTCGTCGGCGAACGGGTCGGTCGGCTCGGCCGGCACGACGATCCAGGCCGGCTCCTCGAGCTCCGCCTCGAGCTGGCCCGCGCCCCAGCCGGCGTAACCCGCGAACAGCCGGACACGCTGGATCGACAGCGTCTCCGGCTCGGCGTCGGCGCTCATGAAGCCGACGTGGTCGAAGATCGGCGCCACGCTGTCCTCGACGTCGTCGAACTCGGCGAGCACCATGAACGCCTGCGGCTGCACCGGGCCGCCCACGAAGACGGGCCCCTGCGCGCCGGGCAGCCCTTCGAGCAGCGGCACCGCCTCGGCGGCGCTCACCTCCGACGGGCGGCTGAGCACCAGGCCCATCGCGCCGTCCTCGTCGTGGTGGGCGATCAGGACGACGGTCTTGCGGAAGTTCGGATCGACGAGCGACGGCGACGACAGCAGCAGCTTTCCACGCAGCGACTCCACGTCAAGTGAAGTCCCACCCGTCGCCCTCCGCAAACGCCTTCAGGACGCGGCGGGCGACGACCATGCGGTGTACCTCGTCGGGGCCGTCGTAGATGCGACCCGCCCGCGCCGTGGCCAGCATCTGCCCCAGCGGCGTCTCGTCGGTCAGCCCGCGGGCGCCGTGCACCTGGATCGCGCGGTCGATCACGTCCTGCAGCGCCTGCGCGGCGAAGAACTTGATCGCCGAGATCTCGACGCGGGCCTCGTCGCCGCCGTCGATCTTGTGGGCCGCGTCGAGTGTGAGCAGCCGGCACGCCTGGATCTGGACGTAGCTGTCGGCGACCCAGTTCTGCACCGTCTGCTTCTCCGCGAGCGGCCCGCCGAAGGCCTCGCGGTCGAGCGCGTAGGCGCACATCAGGGCAAAGGCGCGCTGCATCTGGCCGAGCCAGCGCATCACGTGGTGGATGCGCCCAGGCCCGAGCCGCTTCTGGGCGATCAGGAACCCGGCGCCCTCGCCGCCGAGGGTGTTTGCGACCGGGACGCGGACGCCCGTGTAGCGCACCTCGCAGTGCGTCGTCCAGCCGCGGCCGACGTGCCCGAGGACGGGGACGGCGCGGGCGACGTCGACGCCCGGCGTGTCGGCGGGCACGATGATCTGCGTCGCCCGCCCGTGCGGCGGTGCGTCCGGGTCGGTCACCGCCATCACGATCCCGAAGGCTGCACCCTCCGCGCCCGACGAAAACCACTTGTGGCCGTCGATCACCCAGTCGTCGCCGTCCCGGACGGCGCGCGTGCGCAGGGTCGTGGGGTCGGAGCCCGGCACCTCGGGCTCGGTCATCGAGAAGAAGGAGCGGATCTCGCCGGTGACGAGCGGCCGCAGCCAGCGCTGCTTCTGCTCGTCGGTGCCGAACATGTGCAGGATCTCGGCATTGCCGGCGTCCGGCGCCTGGCACC
Source organism: uncultured Thermoleophilia bacterium (assembly GCA_963708355.1). GTDB lineage: Bacteria > Actinomycetota > Thermoleophilia > Gaiellales > Gaiellaceae > PALSA-600. Next base: position 486,189 of record CAVPSK010000001.1, read on the forward strand.
CGAAGACGAGCTGCCCCCACACCGAGCGGCCGATGTGCTCGTTGAAGTACGCGTAGTCGAGGAAGCCGGTGCCAGTGCCGCCCGCCTCGGGCGGGACGTGCGGCGCCCAGAGCCCGAGCGCGCGCACTTCGTCGCGCAGCTCGGAGACGAGCGCGTCCGAGGTCTCGTCCTCGCGGTCGAGGACAGGCTCGCTCGGCAGCACGCGCTCGTCCATGAAGGCGCGCACCTGCTCGAGCCGTTCGGTCGGGGGTGCCCAATCGGTGACGGTCATGCCGTTAGCATCGCACGATGCGCCTCGGCTTCTACATGGGTTACGCACAGCCGGGGACGAATCCGCTCGAGCTGGTCGAGCTCGCGCGGGAGGCCGAGCGGCTCGGCTACGACTCCGCCTGGGCCGCGGAGGCGTGGGGCGTCGACGCCGTCACGCCGATCGCCTGGCTCGGAGCGCTGACCGACCGGATCAAGCTCGGCACCGCGATCATGCAGCTGCCCGGGCGCTCGCCGGCGAACGCGGCGATGACCGCGGCGACGCTCGACCTGCTCTCGGGCGGCCGGTTCCTGATGGGGCTCGGCACATCGGGGCCGCAGGTCGTCGAGGGCTGGCACGGGCAGGAGTGGGGGAAGCCCCTCGGCAGGATGCGCGAGTACGTCGAGATCGTCCGGGCGGCGCTGCGGCGCGAGCGGCTCGAGCATCACGGCGCGCACTACGACATCCCGGTTCGCGGCGGCACCGGTCTCGGCAAGCCGCTCCGGTTGATGGTGCGGCCGTTGCGGTCGGAGATCCCGATCTACATCGCGGCGTTCGCGCCGAAGGCGGTCGAGCTCGCGTTCGAGATCGCGGACGGCTGGCTCCCGATCTTCTGGTCGCCCGAGCAGGCGCGGACCGTCTTTCCCGTCGACCGTGCGCGTCCCGGCTTCGACATCGCGCCGTGCGTGCCGGCCGTCGTCACCGACGACGTGGCGAGCGGGCGCGATGCGCTGAAGGCCTACTACTCGTTCTACATCGGCGGCATGGGCGCGCGCGGCACGAACTTCTACAACGACCTCTTCGCGCGCTACGGGTACGAGGCGGAGGCGCGCGAGATCCAGGAGCTGTTCCTCGGCGGCCGGCAGGCCGAGGCCGTCGCGAAGGTGCCAGACGCGTTCGTCGACGAGGTCGCGCTCGTCGGCCCGAAGGCGCGGATCGCCGATCGCCTCGCCGCGTGGCGCGAGTCGGGCGCGACGAGCCTGCTCGTCTCGACACGCGACGTCGCAACGCTGCGCGCAGTCGCGGAAGCCGCCGCGTAGCGGCGTCGACCGGGTCTGTCCCGGGTCTGTCCCGGGTCTGTCCCGGGTCTGACCCCCGGACCCAATTCTCGCGTTCGACGGGCCGCGGAAACCCGCATGGCTGCTGGTGTTGCGGGCGGTCGGGGTCTGTCCCGGGTCTGACCCCACGGGCTACGCCTCGAGTGCCTCGAGCGCGGCGGCGGCGAGCGCCGGCACGCCGTGCTCGAAGATCGCGGCGCGGGAGTCCTCCGCGCCGAGCTCGCCGCGGACGTAGCGGCCGTAGATCGCCTCGCAGAAGACGGCCGCCTTCCAGAGCGCGAGCGCTTCGAACCACCCGAGCGGCCCGAGCTCCCGCCCGCTCCGCTCGGCGTAGCGCGCGACGAGCTCCGCGCGCGACGGGAATCCCTCCGAGGCGGTAACCGGTGACGAGCCGAGCGCGCTCGGCTTCCCGCCGGGCTCGCTGTACGTGGCGAGCAGGTACCCGACGTCGGCCCGCGGGTCACCGATCGCACCCATCTCCCAGTCGAGCACCGCCTCGATCCGCGTCGGCTCGCTGCGTGCGACCATCATGTTCCCGAGGCGGTAGTCGCCGTGGACGACGGTCGTCGCGATCGGATCGGGCAGCGACGACGCGAGCCGCCGGCCGACCTCGTCGACGTCGGGGACGAGACGCGTCTGGTTCACCTGCCAGAGCTGAGCGAAGCGCCGCACCTGTCGTTCCGCGTAGCTGCCGGGGCGGGTGAACGCGGCGAGCTGGGGGATTGCCACGTCGGCGGCGTGGATCTCGACGAGCGTGTCGACGAGGTCGTCGCCGAGCCGCCGGCGCGCGGCGTGTGTCTCGAGCCCGCCGGGCAGCTCCTGGGTGACGACGTGGCCGTCGAGGAAGCGCATCACGTAGAACGGGACGCCGAGCACCGACTCGTCGTCGCAGACGGCGACGATCTCCGGGAGCCTCCGAAAGCCGCCCGCGCGGATCGCGAGCTGCAGCTGCGCCTCGCGCACCATGTCGTGCGCCGACTTCGGCAGCGGCGGCCGCGGCGGCCGCCGGAGCACGAATCGCTCATCGCCGCGCTCGACGAGGAACGTGAAGTTCGAGCCGCCTCCGTCGCCGATGCGGGTGAACGACGCAGCACCGGCGCCGAGGCCATGTGCGTCGAGGAACGCCTCGACGCGCTCCGGCACGATCAGCGGGGCCCGCACGGCCATCGCGCCGATGCTACGCGGCTGCGATCGCCGCCACGCCGCCGAGTGCGACCGCGACGCCGATCTGCTGCGTGCGCGTCAGCCGTTCGCCGAGGATCACGTGGGCGAGCAGGACGGTGACGACCGGATAGAGCGAGCCGAGCACCGAGACGAGCGCGAGCAGGCTGTGGCTGCTCGCGAAGGCGAAGAGCGCGTTCGCCGAGACGTCCGCGAGGCCGACCGCAGCGACGGCCGCGAGGGACGCACGCGGGATCCGGACCGGCGCGCGGAGCGCCGCCGCGACGACGACGAGCAGCGCCAGCGAGCCGACGCGCGCCCCGACGAGCGTCGACCACGGGTCGCCCTCGCGGCTGCCGAGGCCGAGGAAGTAGACGAAGAGCCCGAGCGCAACGGCCGCGACGACCGCGAGCGCCACCGCACGGCCACGCTCGGGCGCCGCGGCCCGGCGCTCCTCGGTCGAGGCGAAGACGGCTCCGGCGAGCGCGGCGCAGGCGCCGACGAGCGCGATCGCGCCGGGACGCTCGCCCGTGGCGAGCGAGAGGCCGAACGGGACGACGGCGCCGCAGGCGGCGATCGGCGAGACCACGCTCATCGTCCCGAGCGAGAGCGCGCGGTAGAACGCAGCAAGCCCTGCGCCGCCGCCGACGCCGGCGAGCAGCCCAATTGCAAACGACGGGCCGTCGGCCGACCCGCGGACCGCGACCACCACGAGGAGGGCGGCGAACCCGGCAGCCTGCGAGACGATCGTCACGCCGAAGACCGGCAGCCGTCGCGTCAGCAGCCCGCCCGCGAAGTCGGCCGAGCCCCAGACGACCGACGACCCGAGGGCCAGGACGAGCGCGAGGGCGCCCACGCGGCCTGCGGGCTAGAGGCGCTCGACGAGCATGGCCATCCCCTGCCCGCCGCCCACGCACATCGTCTCGAGCCCGATCGTCCCGTCGAGTGTCTCGAGGTCGTTCAGGAGGGTGTTCATGATGCGCGCGCCCGTCATCCCGTACGGATGCCCGAGCGCGATCGCGCCGCCGTGCGGATTGAGCTTGTCGCCGAACGGGTCGATCCCGAGCTCGCGGCACACCGGCAGCACCTGCGCTGCGAACGCCTCGTTGAGCTCGACCACGTCGATGTCGTCGACCGTCATGCGGGCCTGCCCGAGCGCCTTGCGCACCGCCTCGATCGGGCCGACGCCCATGATCTCCGGCTCGATGCCCGAGACGCTCGAGGCCAGGATGCGCGCCCGCGGCGTGATTTCCAGCTCGCCGGCGCGCTGCTCGGACATCACCACGACCGCGGCTGCTCCGTCGTTCAGCGGGCACGAGTTGCCGGCGGTGACCTTGCCGCCCGGCTTGAAGGCCGGCTCGAGCTCGGCGAGCTTCTCGAGCGTCGACGTTCGGCGCGGCCCGTCATCGGCGACGGCGCCGTTGTAGGGCGTGAGCTCACGCCCGAAGAAGCCGGAGTCCTGCGCGGCGACGGCGCGCTCCTGCGAGCGCTGCGCGAAGCGGTCCATGTCCTCTCGTGAGACATCCCAGCGCTCGGCCACGTTCTCCGCCGTCAGGCCCATCGGGATGTAGACGTTCGCGATCGGCGCGTCGTCGCCGAAGAGCGCGGGGTGGAGCTCCTCGTGCGACTTCGGATACCCGTCGACCTGGGAGATCGACTCGACGCCCGCCGCGACGAACGCCTCGCCCTCACCCGCCTTGATTGCGTGGAACGCCATCCGGATCGTCTGCAGGCTCGACGCGCAGAACCGGTTCACCGTCGTGCCCGGGACCGTCTCGGGGAGCCCGGCCAGCAGCGCGACGCGGCGGCCGAGGTTCATCCCCTGGCGGTCCTGCGGGAACCCGCAGCCGACCATCACGTCGACGATCTCCTCGGGCGGGAGCCCGGGCACCTTCTCGAGCGCGGACTTCACGGCGAAGGCACAGAGGTCGTCGGGCCTCGCGTCGACGAGCGATCCCTTCGCGGCACGTCCGATCGGCGTGCGCGCGACGGACACGATCACGGCTTCAGGCATGCGCGGACTCTAGTTCAAGCAGAAGGGCCGGCAATTGCCGGCCCTTCTCGCGATCCAACAGCGTCGGTCGGGTTACTTCCCGCGACCGTTGATCAGCTTGCCGAACGGCACGAAGGTGTTGTTCTGGTACTTGACCAGCGTCACCTGCGAGATCGGGTACTGATCGCCGCCCCTCGTCTGCTCGATCACGCCGGGCAGAGAGAACGGGTTCCCGTTCTTGGTGGCCGCGCTGAACGTGTGGCTGCGTGCGACCTTCATCAAGCCCGCGCGCGTGAGGTTCTTCCCGGCCAGCTTCAGGAGCTGCACGGTCGCCCACGCCTTCGAGACGCCGTACAGGTTGAGCGGATCGTTGGCGTTCCCCTTCGGGTCGTACTTCGCCATGATCGCCCGGTAGAGCTTCATCCCGGGCGCCTTGTTGTAGATCGGGTTGCTCGGGTCGAGGCCGTAGTTGACCGTGATCGTCCCGGCGGTGATGTCCGAGCCCGACTTCGTCGCGATCGTCAGGAACGGATCGGTCGCCGAGACGGAGTTCGTGATCACGTTGGCCGGATGCCAGCCGAGTTTCGTCGCGATCACGTACGACTGGATCGTCCCGGTCGGCGTGATGAAGATGACGAGCGTGTCGGCGCCCGACGCCTTCAGCTTCGCGATCTGCGTGGCCGGGTTCGGCGACGTCACGTCGAACGGCTCGGCATCGACGAGCTGCGGGAGGTTCTCCTGCGTGAGGCCCGCCTTGAGGCCGCGCAGGTAGTCGTTGCCGTAGTCGTCGTTCTGGTAGACGACGCCGACCTTCGCGTTCGGAAGGTTCTGCGCGATGTACTTGCCGTAGATCGCACCTTCCGCCTCGTAGTCGGGCTGCCAGCCGATCGTCCACGGGTACTCCGCGAAGTCGCGATCGAAGGTCGTCGCCCCGGTGGAGACGTAGAGCTGCGGGACCTTGTTGTCGTTCAGGTACTGGCGAACGGCCGTCTGGGGCTCCGTGCCCAGCCCGCCGACCAGCGCGAACGCGTGATCCTGCTCGACGAACTGGTGCGTGACCTGCACGGTGTTCGCGGGGTTGTAGCCGTCGTCCTGGTACTTCCAGACGACCTTCCGACCGTTCACGCCGCCGTGCGCGTTGGCGTACGAGAAGTACGCGCCCATGCCTGCCGGGATCGGGGCGTAACCTGAAGCGGGCCCACTCAGAGGGAAGGTGCCCTCGAGCAGGATCGTCTTCGCCGTCACGCCCGGGGTCGCCGTCGGCGCGGCACCGGCCGTCATCACGACGGCGGCCGACGCAACCAGCGCGAGGGCGAGTAGCAGGGACGTTCTCTTCATGCGTTGTCTCCTTTGGGGGAGTCGCCTGGGGGGAGTGCTCGCCGGATGATAGGCGGGCGGCAGGGTGAATTGAAGGCCAGATCTCGACCCTGCACCTAGGGCCTCTACGCCCAGTGGGTCGTCAGGCGGCGCACCAGGCCCGCGATCCCCGCCGGGGCGGCGAAGAGCACGAGCAGGAGCACGAGCCCGTAGATGACGAGCGGCGAGCCGGGCGCATGCGTGTTCACGTCGACGCTCGTGATCCGGCTCAGGAGATGCACGAGGCCCGGGCCCCAGCTGATGCGGATGAACTCGACGAAGAGCGCCCCGAAGACCATGCCCCCGAGCGAGCCGGCGCCGCCGATCACGACGCCGGTGAGGAGCAGGATCGAAAGGTCGATCGGGAACGTGTCGGGGTTCACGTAGGTGATTCCGATCGCGAAGAGCCCGCCCGCGATCCCGCAGAAGAACGCGGAGATCCCGAACGCGGCCGTCTTGATCGCCTTGACCGAGACCCCGTTCGCGGTCGCCGCCACCTCGCTGTCCCGGACCGCGCGCAGGCCGCGGCCCAGGCGGCCGTTCACGACGAGGTAGGCCGCAGCAAGCATCACGAGCGCCACGATCCACGAGATCACGTAGAGCCAGAGCGACGGGTTCGACTTCAGGCCCAGCTCGGCATGCAGCTGCGGGAGCGACTTGCCGAGCGTGCCGCCGGTGAAGCCGGTGAACCGCTTGAGCAGGCCGATGAACGCGAGCGGGATGGCGAACGTCGCGAGCGCGAGGTAGGGACCCGAGAAGCGGGTCGCCGGGATACCGAACGCGACCCCGACGAGGCCGGCGACCAGGCCGGCGAGCGGGATCGTCCAGAGATCACGCCAGCCGTGGTCGACGACGAGGATCGTCGTCGTGTAGGCGCCGATGCCCATGAAGGCGCCGTGGCCGAGCGAGATCTGGCCGGTGAAACCGGTGAGGATGTTCAGCCCGAGCAGCGCGATCAGGTAGATCCCGACGAACGCGAGCTGGTAGACGCGATAGTGCGTGAGCAGGAACGGGGCCGCGACCACGCACACGACGAGCGCTCCGACGCCGATCCATCCGAGCGGCAGCTTCATACGCGCCTGACCACCTCCTTCCCGAAGAGGCCCGCCGGCCGGACGAGCAGCACGACGAGCAGCACGACCAGTGCGACCGGCAAGCGCAGCTCGGGAGTGACCCAGTCGACGTAGGTGCCGAGCAGGTTCAGGGTCACGCCGAGCGCGAGCCCGCCGACGACCGCACCGATGGGGCTCTCGAGCCCACCGAGGATCGCGGCCGCGAACGCGTAGATGAGGACCGCCTGCATCATGTTCGGCGTCAGGAAGACGCTTGGGGCGACCATCATCCCGCTCACCGCTCCGAGCACCGCTGCGAAGCCCCATCCGAGTGCGAGCAGCCACGAGGTGCGCACGCCGAGGAGGCGGGCCGCGTCGGGGTTCACGGCACCGGCGCGCATGCCGAGGCCGAGCTTCGTGAACCTGAAGAACGCCCACAGCACGAGCACGCACGCCAGCACGACTCCGAGCGTCCCGACATCCTGCTTGGAGATGTGCACGCCGCCGATCACCCAGGTGGTCGGGGGGAACGGGCTCGGGAAGAACTGGAGCTGCGGCGACCAGATCCACGCGGCGAGTCCGTTGAAGATCACGAGCAGCGCGATCGTCGCCATCACGACGGTGAGCACGCTCGCGCGCTCGAGCGGCCGGATCACGACCCGCTGAACAGCCATCCCTCCGACGAACGCGATCAGGAGGGTGGCCGCGAACATCCACCAGTACGGGAACCCGTGGTGCGTGTAGAGCGACCACGCGATGTACGTCGTGAACATCGCCATCTCGCCCTGGGCGAAGTTGATCACCTCGGTGGCCTTGTAGATGAGCACGAGCGCCAACGCGAGCGAGCCGAAGATCGCGCCGTCGGCGAGGCCCGACACGAGTTGCTGGAAGAACTGCTGCATCAGCGGCGAGGAACTCTCTAGTACCCGAGGTACGCGGTGCGCACCGAGTCGTCGGCCTTCAGCTCGTCGGCGGTCCCGGAGACCGCCACCGCTCCGGTCTCGAGGACGTACGCGCGCCGCGCGGCCGTCAACGCGATCGCGGCGTTCTGCTCGACCACGAGCACGGCGAGCCCTTCCTTCTCGTTCAGGTCGGTGACGACGCGGTACACCTCGCGCGTCACCAGCGGAGCGAGGCCGAGCGACGGTTCGTCGAGCATCAGGAGCCTCGGTCGCTGCAGGAATGCACGCGCGAGCGCGAGCATCTGCTGCTCGCCGCCCGAGAGCGTTCCCGCCTGCTGGTACCGGCGGATCTCGAGCCACGGGAAGTAGGCGAGCACGCCGGCGAAGTCGGGCCGCCGGCGGTGCATGTACGCGCCCATCCGCAGGTTCTCCCAGACGGACAGCTCCGCGAAGATGCCCCGTCCCTCGGGAACGTGGGCGATGCCGGCGCGCGCGACCGACTCGGGCGAGCGTCCCAGTCGCTTCCCGGCGAGCACGACGTCGCCGTCGCGCCGCACCGTCCCCGAGACGGCGCGCAGCGTCGTCGTCTTGCCGGCGCCGTTCGCGCCGAGCAGCGCGACGATCTCGCCCTCCTCGACCGAAAGGTCGATCCCGCGCAGTGCCTGGATCTGGCCGTAGCGGGCCGAGACGCCGTCGAGCTCGAGCAGGGGTGCCATCGGGGGAGCTAGCTTCTCACGCGTGGTCGCGCTCGAGGAAGGCATCTGCCGCATCACGCTCCCGTTGCCGTTCGGGCTCGACCACGTTCACTGCTACCTCCTGCGCTCCTCCGGCGGTTGGACTCTCGTCGACACGGGCCTCGGCTCGCAGGATCCTGGCGCGCGCTGGCGGCCGATCCTCGACGACCTCGACGGTACGATCGAGCGCATCGTCATCACGCACATGCACCCCGACCATGTCGGCGGTGCGCGCGACGTCGCCGGGCTCACCGGCGCCGGGGTCGTGCAAGGGCGGGAGGACTACGCCCAGTGCCTCGCGGCATGGGGGCCGGGCCGCTCCGCCGAGCGCCTCGCCGCGCACTGGGTGGCGAACGGGATGCCGGCGGCGGACGTCGAGAACGTGATCCGCGACTCGGACCGGCTCGCCACGGCGATCCACTGGAGCGAGTCCCCGCAGCTCGTGGACGGCGGCGACGACGTCGACGGCTGGCGCGTCGAGGTGCTGCGTGGGCACGCGGACGGGCACATCGTGCTCTGGCGCGACGACGTCCTGATCGCGGGCGACACGATCCTGGCCGGAATCACGCCGACGATCGGCCTGTATCCCAACTCGCGCCCCGATCCGCTCGCCGACTACTTCGAGACGCTGCGGCGGATCGAGGAGCTCGCTCCGCGGATCGCATACACCGGCCACAAGGATCCGATCGCCGACCCGGCGCGGCGCGCGCGCGAGATCCGGGCGCACCACGAGGAGCGCCTCGAGGCGGCGCTCGCCGCACTCGACGGCGACCCGCGCACCGCCTACGAGGTCTCGCTGGCGCTGTTCACCGGGACGCTGTCGCCGGTCGAGCGCCGGTTCGCGATCGCCGAGGCGCTCGCCCATCTCGAGCGCCTCCGCGCCGACGGTGTGGTGTCGCTCGACGGCGGCGGGTACGTGCGTGCGTGACCGATACCATCCATGGGCGTGAAGCCGCTTCGAATCGGCGTTCTTGCGCTGCAGGGCAACTTCCGCGAGCACGTCTCGATGCTGCGGCGCCTCGGCGTGGAGACACGGGAGGTGCGCAAGCCGGAGGAGCTCGACTCGCTCGACGGCCTCGTGATCCCGGGCGGCGAGTCGACGACGTTCATGCACCTGATGCGCCTGTACTCACTCGACGAGGCGATCCGCAGCTTCCCCGGCGCGGTCTTCGGGACCTGCGCCGGGATGATCGTGCTCGACCGGGAGCATCTCGGTCTCGTCGACGTGACCGTTCGCCGCAATGCGTTCGGCCGCCAGGTGGCGTCCTTCGAGGCCGACCTCGCCGTCGCCGGCGAGGCTGCGCCGCTGCGGGCGGTGTTCATCCGTGCGCCGTGGATCGAGGAGGCCGGCGCGGGCGTCGAGGTGCTCGCCGAGCTCGACGGCCGTCCCGTGCTCGCGCGAGAAGGGCGGTTCCTCGTCGCGTCGTTCCACCCCGAGCTGACCGACGACACGCGGCTGCACGAGCGGTTCCTGACGATGGCGAAGGAGGATCGGCTTGTCCGGGCATAGCAAGTGGTCGTCGATCAAGCACAAGAAGGGCGCCGCCGACGCGAAGCGCGGACAGCTCTTCTCGAAGCTCTCGCGCGCGATCCTCGTCGCGGCCAAGGAGGGGGGGCCCGACCCGGCCAACAACCTCGCCCTGCAGAACGCGATCGAGAAGGCGAGGTCGTACTCGATGCCCAAGGACAACATCGACCGTGCGATCGCCAAGGGGTCCGGGGCCGACGCCGACGCCGACGCCTTCGAGACGATCGTCTACGAGGGCTACGGCCCCGAAGGCGTGGCCCTGATCGTCGAGGCTCTAACCGACAACCGGAACCGCACGGCCGCCGACGTGCGTCATCTGTTCGCGAAGCACGGCGGCAACCTCGGCGCGACCGGTGCCGTCGCGTGGCAGTTCGAGCGCCTGGGCGTCGTCGCCGTCTCGGCGTCGGATGCCGACGAGGAGGACCTGCTGCTCGCCGCGGCGGACGCGGGCGCCGACGACGTTCAGGCCGACGGCTCGACCTTCCAGGTCACCTCGCCGCCCGAGGCGCTCTCGGCGGTCCGCGAGGCGCTCGAGGGCGCCGGCTTCAGCATCGAGTCGGCCGGGCTGCAGCTCGTCCCGAAGACGACGGTGTCGGTAGACGACGAGGCCAAGGCCCGCCAGGTGATGCGGCTCGTGGACGCGCTCGAGGAGAACGACGACGTCCAGGACGTCTACGCGAACTTCGACATTCCGGAGCGCGTGCTCGAGGCCGTTGCCGGCTGACGTTCAGCCGACGCGAATCGTCTTCGCCATTACGACCGTGCGCCCGGTCGTCGCGAAGCGCAACCGCAGCAGGTAGCGACCGGGTGAGAGCCGCGTGCGCGGCCGCAGCGTGAGCGTGGCCGTTCGGCGCACCGCGGACGAGAGATGCGCGAGGCGCTTGCCGCCGCGGCCGAGCAGGTCGGCCGTGGCGCGCGCGGGCCGCGTCAGCGTGACGGTCAACCAGATCTTCGACCGGTTCGCGTGCACCTTGCCGACCCGTGCGGCGAGGGTGGGACCGGCCGGGCGCGAGACGGTGGTGCTCGATGCGACGGTCGTCTGTGCCGTCGTCGTGGTCGACACGGTGCTCGACGTGGTCGCCGGCGTCGTCGTCGAGCCCGTCGTCGTCTGTGCGGTGGTGGTCGGCATCGACGTGGTGGTGGTCGTCGGCGGGGCGGTGGTCGTCGGCGGTGGGGTCGTCGTCGTCGCGACGGTGGAGGTCGTGCTGCCGGGCGACCCGACGGAGAAGTCGCCGTGCAGTTGGGTCGGGTGCGCGTCGCACTGGTAGTGGTAGTTGCCCGCCGAGAACGTGACCGTCCAGGTCGTCGACTCGGTGTTCGCGACGGACGTCGCCATGTCGACGCCGGGCCCGCTCAGGTGGAAGTTGTGCACCGTCGCGGTGTCGGAGACGTTGATGTCGTAGGTGCCGGGTGCGAGGCTCGTGACCGGCGAGCCGTTCTGGGTGAGCGAGATCGAGAACCCCGGGCCGACCGACGCGGCGAGCGTGCCGTCGGCCGCAGGCGCCGTGCGGGGCCTGGCGGCCACTGCGGCGGTCACGAGGCCCAACGCGAAGAGCACCGCCAGCACGAGCGCGGAGCGCATACGCCCTTCGTTACGTCGAGCGGCGGCGGTCGGTTTTCGGGCTCCGCCGGCAGGAGACGTCCGCCCCGGCGCCTAACCTCGCTCCGTGAAGGTCCTCGGCATCGACCCAGGGACGGCTGCATGCGGGTACGGGATCGTCCACGGAAGCGACGGGCGCCTCCGGGCCACCTGCCACGGGTGGTGGCGAACCGCGCCGCGGGAGCCAATCGAGGAGCGCCTGCTGACCATCTTCAACGGCGTCCGCACGCTGATCGCCGAGCACGAGCCGGATGCGGTCGCGCTGGAGGAGTCGTTCGTCGGCGCCGACGCCCGCATCGCGCTCTCCGTCGGACAGGCCCGGGGAGCCGTCCTCGTCGCCGCCTCGTCCGCCGGCGTCGGCTGCGCCGAATACGCGCCCGCCCGCGTCAAGCAGGCCGTCTGCGGGTACGGCCGCGCGGACAAGGAGCAGGTGGGGAGGATGGTGAGGGCGATTCTCGGGCTCGACGAGACGCCTGAGCCGAGCCACGCCGCCGACGCCCTGGCGGTCGCGATCTGCCATGCGACGAGCTCTCCGCTCCTCCGTGCCGTTTCCTAGCGCTTCGCAGGGTCGCAGGATTCTCGCGCCCGCGACAGAACCCGGCTCCAACCGTATCGCCCCGGAGGTGGCAGGCACATGCAGCAGCAATGGCAGAGATATTTGGCCGAGTTGTTGGGGACCTTCGTCCTCGTCTTCGCAGGCACGACGGCGATCGTCGGCGCGATCAGATCGGGAATCCCGCCGCTGCTGCTCGTCCCGTTCGCCTTCGGCCTCGCACTGCTCGCGGGCCTCTACGCGTTCTCGGAGGTGTCGGGCGGGCACTACAACCCGGCGGTGTCGCTCGGGCTCTTCCTCGACCGCCGCCTCGATGTCGCCGACCTGATCGGCTACTGGATCGCGCAGTTCACAGGGGCGATTCTCGCGTCGCTCGTGCTGCTGCTCGCCACGAACAAGCACAGCGTGGCCGAGACGGCGACGACGCCGGCGTCGAACGGCGCGGCGTTCGTGATGGAGCTGGTGATGACCGCGATCTTCGTGACCGTCATCCTCCAGTCGTCGAAGAGCGACCGCTTCGGCGGGACGCGCGCTGCTCGCGATCCCGCTCACGCTGGTCGCGATCCACTTCGCGATCATCCCGTTCAGCGGCTCGTCGGTGAACCCGGCGCGCACGTTCGGGCCGGCTCTCGTCGGCAACGTGTGGACCGGCATCTGGATCTACTTCACGGCGCCGCCGCTCGGCGCGATCATCGGCTGGTTCGTGCACAGGGCCATCATCGAGGGCGACCTTACGCCGCCGCGCGACGACGTCACTCCGCAGACCGAGCCGGGCGCGGCCTGAGCAGCCGGCACACCGGGCGGGCGTCGGCCCGCCCGGTGCAATAGGCTTCCGGCCGATGACGATGGTGATGGTCCGTGCGATCCGCCGGCGTTCGGCCGGGCGGACGGCATCTTCTCCGCAGTAGAAGCCTCGCCGAGGAGATCGTCCGCGATGCCGGCATCGGACGCGGCGAGCTGGTGGTGGACGTCGGTGCGGGCACCGGCCTGCTGACGCGCGCGCTGCTCGACGCGGGCGCCCGTGTCGTCGCGCTCGAGCCCGATCCGCAGTCGGCCGCCCGCCTGCGCCGTGCCTGCCCCGGCGCCGAGGTCGTCCAGGCGTCCGCCCCCGATGCCGGCTGGCCGGCCGAGCCGTTCAGGGTCGTCGCGAACCTGCCGTTCGGCGCCGCCGCCGAGATCTGCCGCTCGCTGCTCGGCGACCCGCTGCTCCGGCTGACGGCGGCCGACCTGATCGTCGAGTGGGACGTAGCGGCGAAGCGCGCGCGACTGTGGCCGAGCACGGTCGCCGGCGTCGTGTGGGGCGCGTGGTACGAGCTCCGGGTCGTGCGCCGGCTGCCGCCCGAGCTGTTCGTCCCGCGGCCGTCGGTCGCGGCCGGCGTGCTCCGCGCGACCCGTCGGGGCTTCCCGCTCGTCGATCCGGCGCAGGCGCGCTCGTTCGAGCGCTTCGTCCGCCGCGGCTTCGGCCACGGCGGCCGTGACCTCGATCCGTACGCATGGGCGCGCCGCTTCCGGACGGGGCGAGGCAGGAACGTCCGTTCGCGCCCGTAACGTGTCGCCATGATCGCGCGTTTGCGGGGCCGCGTGGCCGGGCGCTCGGGCGCCGGCCTGATCGTCGACGTCGGTGGGGTCGGGTACCTCGTCCACGCCGCGCCTTCCGTGCAGCGGCTCGGGACCGGCGAGGTCACGATCGAGGTGCACACGATCGTCCGGGAGGACGCGTTGCAGCTGTACGGCTTCGCGACCTCGGAGGAGCGCGAGCTCTTCGAGCTGCTGCTCGGGGTCTCGGGAGTGGGGCCGAAAGTTGCGCTCGCGATCGTCTCGGGGTCGACACCGGCCGAGCTGCGCCGGGCGATCGCCCGCGACGATGTGAAGCGCTTCCAGGCGATCCCCGGGATCGGGCTGAAGACAGCGCAGAGGGTCGTGCTCGACCTGAAGGAGAAGCTGACCGCGGCGGACGCCTTCGGGTCCGAGCCGACCGAGGAGACGCTGGCGCGCGACGCGCTCGTGAACCTCGGCTGGTCGCTGCTCGACGCGGAGCGCGCGCTCTCGGCGGTCGACGCGTCGCTGCCCGTCGAGGAGCAGGTGCGCGAGGCGCTGCGGGCGGCGGCGTGATGCAGTTCCTCGCCCCCGTGCTCGCGGAGACCGAGGAGGAGCTCGAGCGCTCGCTTCGCCCGCGCACGCTCGCGGACTTCGTCGGCCAGGACCGCGTCAAGGAGCAGCTCGACATCGCGCTCGAGGCTGCGAAGGCGCGCGGCGAGGCGCTCGATCACGTGCTGCTCGCAGGGCCGCCGGGGCTCGGCAAGACGTCGCTGGCGCAGATCGTTCGCACCGAGCTCGGCGTCGGGATCCGGCAGATCGCCGGCCCCGGGCTCGAGCGCAAGGACGTCGCGGCGATCCTCACGTCGCTCGAGCCTCGCGACGTCCTCTTCATCGACGAGATCCACCGGATGAGCCGCGCCGCCGAGGAGATCCTGTACCCGGCGCTCGAGGACTTCAGGCTCGACATCGTCGTCGGCCAGGGCCCGGCCGCACGCACGCTCACCCTCGACCTGCCGCCGTTCACGCTCGTCGGGGCGACCACGCGGACCGGCCTGCTCACGACGCCGCTACGCGACCGCTTCGGCCTCACCTTCCGGCTCGACCTCTACACGCCCGACGAGCTCGCCGCGATCGTGCGGCGCTCGGCGCGCATCCTCTCGGTCGAGATCGACGAGACGGCGGCCCGGCTGGTCGCCGCGCGCTCCCGCGGCACGCCGCGGATCGCAAACCGGATCCTGCGGCGCGTGCGCGACGTCGCCGAGGTGCGGCACGAGGGAGCCGTGACGACCGAGATCGCCGAGGAGGCGCTCGCGCTGCTCGAGGTCGACGGAGCGGGGCTCGAGCGGTTCGACCGTGAGCTCCTTCGTGCGCTCGTCGAGAAGTTCGGCGGGGGGCCGGTCGGCGTCTCGACGCTCGCGGTCGCCCTCGGCGAGGAGGCCGAGACGATCGAGGACGTCTACGAGCCGTACCTGCTGCAGCTCGGCTTCCTGCAGCGCACGCCGCGCGGCCGCGTGGTCACCGACCTCGGCCGCGAGCACCTCGGTACGTCACGCAGCGACTCGACGCTGTTCTAGGAGGCGGTGGCTGCGGCCTCTCGGTCGAACAGCTTCCAGTGCCCCTCGGAGACGATCTCGACGGCGCCGTCGACGACCTTGATCGCGGTCTCGTCGTCGATCGCGTACGCCGGGCCCCGGATCTCGGCCGCCCAGCTCTCTGCCTCGGCCATGGAGTTGCCCGGCATGCCCTCCTGAGCCAGGTGTGGGCAGATCGAGAAGTCGACGATCCCGAGCGTGCTGTCGTCACCGGTTGGCGGCCTCCACTGGACGAAGTCCTCGCCGATCCTGGGGGTCATCACCATGCTTCCGGCGCTCAGTCCCACCCAGACCGTCTCGCGGAGCGACGGAAGCAGGTCCGCCAGCCCGGACTGCCGCATCCAGTGGCACAGGTAGAGGGCATCGCCGCCCGCCACCAGCAGGACGTCAGTCTCGCGGACCAGGGTGACCCAGCGTTCCTCGTCGATGCTGGGCAGCGCGGTGAGTTCCAGCACTCCCACGGACTTCCAACCCAGTCCGGTCATGGGGAGGTGGGACTGACCGCTGATGAAACGCCATGCCCCCTCGGGGCTGACCTGAGGGTGCCCGTAAGCCGCGGTCGGGATGCAGAGTGCGTCGGACTCGGCAATCGGCTTGCCCAGGAGCTCGACGAGCGCGCTCTGGATGCTCGGGTTCTTGATGCCGGCGGAACTGAGGAGAAGCTTCACGGGTGCTCCTTCACTCGCGGTGTGTGGGCGTGGTGGTTCGTCAGTACGACTCCGCGGAGGCGCGCAACTCATCGCCGCCGGCTCGCCGGCGCCGGCGCAGCCACGACAGGGCGGCCGGCGCGACCAGTAGCGCCATCACGTCGAACCACACGTAGCCCGACGCGACGCCGCTTGGCGGGTTGCCGTCGGGAATGCCGAGGCCCGGCAGCTCGTGCGCCCAGCGCCACGTGCCGATCGCGGTCCCGTAGAGCTCGAGCGTCGCGACGACGAGGAACACCGCGGCATAGATCGCCCGGTTGCGGCCGCGCCAGAGGAACAGGAGCAGCAGCGGCACGCCGATCGCGCCCGCGACGTCGCGCCGAGGCAAGACGAACAGCCCGAGCAGGCCCCACGTCGTCGCCGCGGTCGCGGCGACGACGACCAGCGTCCTCGCGTGCGCGCGGAGCGCCAGCGCGAGTGAGAGCCCGGTGAGATAGACGAGGCCGTGGGCAGGCGGGACGAACGCCGGCAGGTTGTGCAGCCGGTAGTGGTAGACGCCCCAGATCAGCGAGCCGGTCACCTCGCCGATCGTCGCGAAGACGACGACGCCGAGCGTCTGCGCGCGCCGTTCCGGCGAGACGCGGGTCAGCGCGGCGAGCAGCAGCGCCCACGTCAGCGCTCCCAGCGCGAGCTGCTCGTGGTAGTCGGCGTAGTGGTCGAGTGCGAGCAGCGCGGCCAGGTACCCGGCACCGGCCGCTGCCGCTAGATGATTGATTCCCAAGTGCCGTGGATGCGGGGAGGGACTGCACCAAGCAGTGTGGACGACTCGACCGGTGGCAAGGCGTGATGCCTTGACGCCGGGCGAGGCGGCCGCAATGCGCCGTGTGCTGCCCCCATCCGCGCCGCGCCGACTTGGGCATCATCATCTGGGCCGGAACTGGAGCTCGTGCCAACTCGGCACCGGGGCCAGCTCGAGGAGCGGCCGGCCGCCGCCGCCCGGGTGCTGGTAGGCGAACTCGGCGTCGTCCTCGTCCCACACGACCTCGAGGGCGCCGCGTTTCACCTGGTGGTCGAGCCAGGCTCCGCGGAAGATCAGCTTGCGGAGCCAGTAGACGAGCGACTCGTTGTCCACGAGCGAGATGCGCTCCCAGTTGCGGACGAGGTAGCGGCCGAGCTGCGAGACCGGCTCGTCGATCACCCCCGAAGCGGCGAGCGCGACGAGGTCGGCGGTCTCGTCCTCGTCGAGCTCCGGCGACGACACCACGCCCAGCTTGACCGCGGCCGCGATCACGCGGCCCTCGAAATCGACGGTGCCGAAGGCGAACCGGTAGCCGAGGAACTCGACGATGTAGTCGTCTCCCGAGCTGTAGTTCGCGTCAGGTGCCGGTAGCGCGTCAGGCACGATCTCATGGTAGTGGAGCCTCTCGCCGACGCCTCGCGGTTGGAACACCTGATCATCTGGCTGCCCGCGCTGGTGGTCGGCGCCGGCCTGGTCTGCGGCGTGCTGATCCTGCTCGGGCGCGGGTTCATGGCGACCGTCCGGGAGTCCGGTCACCCGCGCTGGGTGTGGGGCGGCGTCGCCGTGGTCGTCGTGCTGGTGTGCGTACTGACCTGGCTGGGGGTCGAGCTGCCTAGAGAATGACGACCGGCGTGCCGACCGCGACGTGCTCGAACAGCCACTCGGCGTCCGGGACCTGCATGCGGACGCAGCCGTGGGAGGCGCTGTAGCCGATCGAGGTCGGGGCATCCGTGCCGTGGATGCCGACGCCGGGAGCGTTCAGCCCCATCCAGCGCGTGCCGAGCGGATTGGACGGGCCGGGCGGGACCGGCTTCAGGTTCTTCGCCCACTCGTCGTAGGTCGGCGGGTACCACCAGGGGTCGCGCTGCTTGTCCATGATGTGCCAGAGCCCCGCCGGCGTCGGGTAGATCGCCTGCCCGGTGGCGACACGGAACGTCCGCACCGCGCTCGAGCCGTTGTAGAGCGTGAGCCGGTTGGCCCCGCGTGAGATCACGATCACCGGCCCGAAGTTCGCGACCGTCGTCTTGGCCGGGACCGGGTGCGTGAGCAGGAGGAGCTGCTGCCTGGCGCTCGAGCGCAGCGCCTGTCCGAGCGCGGCGCGCATCGTCCTCGTGTCGACCGCGCGGCCGGACTTCGCCGCTGTGAACACGGGCCCGTTCGCATCCGCGCCGGCCACGGTGGCGTTCACCGGCGCGTAGTCGAAGCGCTGCGCGAGCTTCGACACGACGGCGGCGATCCGCTCGCTCGAGTACTTGGTCGGCAGCTTGATCGCGCTCCCCGGCGTGGCCGCGAGCGCAGACGTCACCGCCACCGCGATGCTCGAGCGTGCGCCGACCTGGTCGGGCGAGACGTGGACGACGCCGTCGGGCGTGCGGATCGCGATCGGCCGCGAGAAGACCTGTTCGATCCGGGCGCGAGCCGGCTCCGCGGACAGCCCGCCGACCCGCACGCCGGAGATGGAGACGCCGGAGCCGATGAGCGGCGTCGGAGTCGACGCAGGCGCAGCGGCGCACGCGAATCCGGCGGCTGCGGCGATGGCGGCGAGCGTCCTCAGCACGGGGACCGCATTGAACCAGGTTTCCAGGGGTTTTTCGAGCGTCTCCGTCCGACCGGGCCCGTACCGTGCGTTGCCCGATGGCGGCGGCGACCTGGGAACTGGAGGCATGTTCGTACGGCGACGTGCGCGCCCTCGCGTCCGCACTCTCGCTCGACGAGCTGACCGCGTCCGTGCTCGTCCGCCGCGGCTACGCCGATCCCTCCGCCGCGGGGCGCTTCCTCGAAGGAGCCTTTCCGGGGCACGACCCGTTCGCGCTCGGTGACATGGCCGAGGCGGTCGAGGCGGTCCGCGAGGCCGCGGGGGCAGGGAGACGGATCTGCGTCCACGGCGACTACGACGCCGACGGCATCTGCGCCACCGCGCTGGCGGTGCTCCTCCTGCGCGAGCTCGGCGCGGACGTCTCCTGGCACCTGCCCTCGCGCTTCGAGGAGGGCTACGGGCTCAACGGCGAGACCTTGACGCGGCTCGCCGAGGAGGGGTTCGACCTCGTGCTCACCGTCGACTGCGGCATCACCGCCGTCGCCGAGGTCGAGCATGCGCGCGGGCTCGGCCTGGACGTCGTGGTCACCGACCACCACCGCCCCGACGGCGACTCGTTCCCCGCGTGTCCCGTGGTGGCGACGCTGAAGGGGGAGTACCCGTTCCCCGGGCTCTGCGGAACCGGCGTCGTGTGGAAGCTCGCCGAGGCGCTGCTCGGCGCCGACCACCCGTTCTGCGAACGGCACCTCGACATCGTCGCGCTGGCGACCGTGGCCGACGTCGTCCCCTTGCTCGACGAGAACCGGGCGATCGCCCGCGCCGGGTTGCGCCGGCTCGCGCAGACCTCCAAGCCCGGGCTGCGCGCGCTGATGAAGGTCGCGCACGTCGATCCGGCGGCGGTCGACGAGTCGACGATCGGCTTTCGGCTCGCGCCGCGGATCAACGCCTCCGGGAGGCTCTGCCGGCCGGAAGCCGCGCTCGCCCTGCTGCTCACCGAGGACGGGGCGGAGGCCTCGCGTCTCGCCGAGGAGCTCGAGGGGCTGAACCGCGAGCGACAGGCGGTCGAGGAGCGGATCCTGCGCGAGGCGATCGACGAGATCGAGTCGTGGCCCGAGTCACGCCGCGACCGGCACGGCTACGTCGTCGCCGGTGAGCACTGGCACGAGGGCGTGATCGGGATCGTCGCGTCGCGCCTCGTCGAGCGCTACCACCGTCCGGTCGTTCTGATCGCCGGTGCGGAGGGGGCATGGAAGGGCTCGGGACGGTCCGTGCCCGCCTTCGACCTGCACGGGGCGCTCGCCGCGTGCGCGGCCGACCTCGAGCGCTTCGGCGGCCATCGCGCCGCCGCCGGGCTCTCGATCCGGCCCGAGCGCGTCGAGGCGTTCGCCGCAGCCTTCGCCGCGCACGCCGACGGCGTCCTCGCCGACGACGATCTCAGGCCGTCGACACGGATCGACGCGATCGTCCCCGGCTCGAAGCTCACGCTCGGGCTCTGCGCGGAGCTGGCGCGGCTGGCGCCGTTCGGGCTCGGCAATCCCGGCGTGCTGCTGCTCGTCGACGGCTGCGAGCTCGTCGACCTGCAGACGGTCGGAGACGGCAAGCATCTGCGCTTCCGCGTGCGGCAGCGCGGACGCGACGCCGGGTCGGCGATCGCGTTCGGGCAAGGCGCCCAGCTCGACCGGCTGCGCCGGCCGGGGCACTACGACGTCGCGTTCCGCCTCCAGGAGAACCGGTGGAACGGCGTGTGCTCGCCGCAACTCGTCGTCCGGCGAGTGTTCGACGCGGCCGACCACTTCGCCGACCTGCGCGACTGGCTCGCCGGGGAATGGCGCGCGGGCGAGCACGCGTGGACGCCCGAGGCCAGGGCGATCTTCGGCGAGCTCGAGCTCGCCGACGGCGCACAGCGAAGCCTGCTCGAGTCTCCGAGCTTCCGAGCGTTGCTCGAGTCGCCGCAGGTGTTCGAGCAGGCCGCGTAACTACGCGGCGCGCCCGATCGCGACCCGCGAGCGTCGCGGCCTCGGGGCCTGGCGGGTCGAGGCCGCATCGAGCTCGCGCAGGACGCGCGCGATCTGGTTGAGCTTCTTGGTTTGTCGCCTTCGCATGAACACGGTTCTTCCGATTCATCGTCGATCTCGTGGTTCCTGCGCATCCCGCGCGCGGGGGATGGAGGCCGGAAAAGCAGGGGTACACTGGCTCTATGGCGGTCCTGGAGCGGCATCAGGAGCTCGTCGAGGAGCTCGTGGCCGAGGTCGAGGCGTACAAGGCGGACGTCGACCGGGCACTGCTGACGCGCGCGTTCGACTTCGCCGCCCGAGCCCACGCCGGCCAGGTGCGGCAATCGGGGCAGGAGTTCATCTTCCATCCCTGGGGTGCCGCCAAGATCCTCGCCGGGCTGCAGCTCGACGAGCCGACGCTCGCCGCAGCGCTGCTCCACGACGTGGTCGAGGACACCGGCACCGCGATCGAGGACGTGCGGGCGGAGTTCGGCGAGGAGATCGCGAAGCTCGTCGAAGGCGTCACGAAGCTGACGCGCGTCCAGTTCCAGAGCCGCGAGCACGCGGAGGCTGAGAACTACCGCAAGCTGATCGTGGCGATGGCCGAGGACGTGCGCGTGATCCTGATCAAGCTCGCCGACCGTCTCCACAACCTGCGCACGATCGAGTACCTCGGGAAGCAGAAGCAGGTGCAGAAGGCGCGCGAGACGCTCGAGGTCTACGCGCCGCTGGCGCACCGGCTCGGTATCCACGCGCTCAAGTGGGAGCTCGAGGACCTCTCGTTCCAGACGCTCCATCCGCGCAAGTACGAGGAGATCAAGCAGATGGTCGCGGAGCGGCGCACCGACCGTGAGGAGCACGTGCGCGAGGCGGCCATCGTCCTGCACAAGGAGCTCGACAAGGTCGACATCCCGGCCGACATCTCCGGGCGCGCGAAGCACTTCTATTCGATCTACGACAAGATGGTTCGCAAGGGCCGCGAGTTCAACGAGATCTACGACCTGACCGCGATGCGCGTGATCGCGGAGCGCAGCGGCGACGAGGGAACGCGCGACTGCTACGGGGCGCTCGGGCTGATCCATTCGTTGTGGAAGCCGATGCCGGGCCGCTTCAAGGACTTCGTCGCCATGCCGAAGTTCAACGGCTACCGCGCGCTGCACACGACCGTGATCGGACCGCAGGGGCGGCCCCTCGAGATTCAGGTGCGGACGCGCGAGATGCACGAGACGGCCGAATTCGGCGTCGCCGCCCACTGGCTGTACAAGCGCGGCGCGAAGCAGAAGGACGCGGAGTGGGTCGCGTGGGTCAAGCAGCTGATGGACGAGAGCACTGCCGACGAGGCGGATCCGCGCGAGTTCATGAAGGCGTTCCGCACGGATCTCTTCGACGAGGAGGTGCACGTCTTCACGCCCAAGGGGCAGGTGAAGACGCTGCCGGCCGGCGCGACCCCGATCGACTTCGCGTACGCGGTGCACACCGACGTCGGGCACCGGACCGTCGGCGCGAAGATCAACGGCCGCATCGTCCCGCTGCATTACCAGCTGAAGAACGGCGACTTCGTCGAGATCCTCACCTCGAAGCAGGGGCGCGGACCTTCGCGCGACTGGCTCTCGCTCGCCAAGAGCTCGCGCGCGCGCAACAAGATCCGCCAGTGGTACTCGCGCGAGACGCGTGAGGAGACGGAGCAGAAGGGTCGCGAGGCGCTCGAGCATGCGCTGAAGGCTCAGAACCTCCCGTACGCGAAGCTCCGCGGCTCGCCGACGCTCGCGCAGGTGATCCGCGAGGTCGGCTTCAAGAAGGCCGACGACTTCTACGTCGCGCTCGGCTCGGGGAAGCTGCAACCGGGCGCGATCGTCAACAAGGTCATCAACCGGCTGAAGACGGAGCAGGTCGTCGACGAGGCGCCGGTCGTCACGAAGGCGCCGAAGGCGCGCACGGTGCAGGGCGCCGAGATGGGGGTCGTCGTCGCGGGGGTCGAGGACGTGCTCGTCCGGCTCGCGAAGTGCTGCACGCCCGTCCCCGGCGACTCGATCGTGGGCTACATCTCGCTCGGGAAAGGGATCACGATCCATCGCGAGGACTGCCCCAACGTCCGCGCCCTGCGGCGGAACCCGGAGCGGTTCACGGAGGTCTCGTGGGACGGCGCGACCGTCGCGAAGAGCTTCCTCGTGCAGATCGCGGTCGATTCGTGGGATCGGCCGCGGCTGCTCGAGGACGTGGCCCGCACGTTCGCGGAGCACGGCGCGAACATCGTCAGCTACGGCGGCGTCGTCGAGGATCAGCTCGCGCGGAACCGGTACACGGCGGAGGTCGGAGACCTGAAGGCCCTGCGGACGCTGCTGAACGCCCTCCGCAATCTCGACGCCGTGTTCGACGCGTACCGCGTCACGCCGACCTAGAGGCTTGATGGCCGACTCCGCCGGCAGGCTCCCGGAGGGGGTGCATCCGGTCGCGGCGGCCGGCTTCGCCGCCGCGGCGGACGTCTACGAGCGCGCGCGGCCGACGTACCCGCCCGATGCGGTCGCCTGGCTCGCCGATCGCCTCGGCCTCGGACCGGGGAGCACGGTGGTCGACGTGGGGGCAGGCACCGGCAAGCTCACGCGCCTCCTCGTCCCGTTCGGGCCCCGCGTGATCGCGGTGGAACCGGTGCCCGAGATGCTCGCGAAGCTCCGGGAGGTGGTGCCAGGCACCGAGGCAGTGGCCGGAACGGCAGAGGCGCTTCCGCTCTCGGACGCAAGCGTCGACGCGATCACCGTCGCACAGGCGATGCACTGGTTCGACCACTCGCAGGCGCTTCCCGAGCTCCGCCGGGTCCTCCGTCCGTCCGGCTCGCTCGGGCTGATCTGGAACTCCCGCGATCTCTCCGATCCGCTCCAGAATCAACTCGAGGCGCTCCTCGCTCCCGCGCGCGAGAAGGTTCCGGCCCAGATCGAGCTCGGGTGGCGCGAGCCGCTTCGCCGCTCGCCCCTGTTCGGGCCGATCGAGGAGCGGCGCTTCCGCAACGAGCAGCTGTCCACCGCACAGGACCTGCGCGACCGGGTCACCTCGACCTCGTTCGTCGCGGCGATGGCGCCGGCCGAGCGCGAGACGCTGCTCGACAGGGTCCAGGCGCTCGTCGCGGGGATGCCCGAGCCGTTCGGGTTCCAGTACGAGACCGAGGTCTACGTCACGCAGGCGCGCTAGGGGGTTTGGCGGAATGGCGTTCGTTGTCCGGGCTGGGCTGGTCGTTCGGAGGCAAGGACGCAGGGAGTGTCGTTAGCTGATGTGCTCTCAGTCCGTCAGCGCAACGCTGCGTCGAGGATATCGGCGGGTGTTTTGAAGCCGAGGGTTTCTCGGGGTCGCGTGTTGAGTTTGCGGGCGATCTCGTCGAGGTCGTCCTGGTTGTAGCCGGCGAACTTCGTCCGCTTGGGGAGGTACTGGCGCAGTAGGCCGTTGGTGTTTTCGTTCGAACCGCGTTGCCAGGGACTTTGCGGGTCGCAGAAGTAGACCCTGACGTCGGTGGCGACGGTGAAGCGGGCGTGTTCGGCCATCTCCATGCCGCGGTCCCAGGTCAGCGAGCTGCGCAGCTGCTGCGGCAAACGGCCGACCTGCTTGCTGAGCGCATTCGTGACGGTGCGGGTGTCTTTGCCTTCCACGGCAACGAGCAGTAGGAAGCGCGAGTGCCGCTCGACCAGCGTCGCGACGTGGCTGTTGGCGGCGCCGGCGAGCAAGTCGCCTTCCCAGTGGCCCGGGATCGCCCGATCTTCGGCCTCGGCAGGCCGGTCCCGGATCGAGAGCGCGTCGACGATCTGGCCCTGCCCGCGGTTGCGGCGCTTGGCGACGCGCGGGCGGCGGAGCGAACGCGACCGGCGCAGGTGGGCTGCCAGCTCCTTCTTCAGGGCGCCGCGCGCCTGCACGAAGAGCGTCAAGTAGATCGTCTCGTGTGACACCCGCATAGTCTCGTCCTGCGGGAAGGCCAGCTTCAGCCAGCCAGCGATCTGCTGCGGCGACCAGTCCCGCTCGAGCTTCGCCGCCACGAGCTCGCCTAGACCCGGATTGAGCACGAGCTTGCAGCGTTGCGGCCGCCGAGCGCGCTGCCACGCACGCCGATCAGCAGCGGCAGCCCGGTAGCGCAAGCGACCGCCGTGCCTGACGAGCTCGCGCGTGATCGTCGAGGGGGCACGGCCGAGGCGGGCCGCGATCCCTCGCGCCGACTCGCCCGCCGCTACACCCCGCGAAATTTCTTCCCGCTCTGCGAGCGTCAACGACAGACGCGGCTCCGCCGCCGCTCCCGCGGAGGCACACCCCCGTAGGCACGGATCGTGCAGCTGATCGTGCCGGGCGCTCGATCGAGCGCCCGGCCAATCTCACTGATCGACTCGCCTCGCTTCCACCGCTCCCACAGCCCACGCCGCTCCTCAGCCGAGTACTCCCTCCGCTTCAGCGCCACCGCCACACCTCCCGCTCGACAGCCGACCGATGTTGCGCTGACGAGTTGACGGCACCGGGGCTATCGACGCGACTGAGGGCGCGGCCTCAGGGCGATCCAGCACGGCCCGGCGACTCAAGCGCTATTTCGCCAAGCCCTCCTACGCCTCGTCAGGGCTCGGCGCCCTGGAAGGCGGCGATCCGCTCGCGGAACGCATCCGGGACGGGAAGGGGTCGCCGCCCCGCGAGATCGATCAGCACGAGCGTCTGCTTGGCCGTCGCCATCAGGACGTCGCCTTCGCCTCCAGCGGCTTCGTCGTCGATCCTGTAGGCGGCGTGGTCGTAGGTGATGCTGGTCGTGCCGATGCGCTCGATGCGGACGAAGACCTCGAGCAGGTCGTCGAACCGCGCCGGTGCGTGGTACTCGACCACGGATGCGCGCATCGCGAAGTCCGCGGGGCCGAGGTGGACGCGGCCGAGGTGGCGGTGGAACTCGGTCCTCGCGAGGTCGAAGTAGGGCATGTAGCGGCCGTAGTAGACGACGCCCTGCGCGTCCGTCTCCGAGAAGCCCACCCGGAGATACGCGGCGTAGCAAAACGGCGGCCGCCGGTCGGTCTCGTGGCCGAGCTCGATCACGCGGCGATCCTATTGGTCCCTCACCCGCGGATGATCGCGAGCACCTCGTCGCGCTTCGCGTCCATCAGCTCCTGCGACATCGCCTCGAGGTTGAGCCGGAGCAGCGGCTCGGTGTTCGACGGCCGGACGTTGAAGTGCCAGGCGTCGCCGGTGACCGAGAGCCCGTCGAGGTGGGAGACCTCGCCCTCGGTGCCGAAGCGCTCCTCAAGCCGGGCGAGCGTCTCGGCGACGTCCGCGACCGGCGTGTTGATCTCGCCCGTGATGAAGAAGCGCTCGCGGAACGGCCGCAGGATCTCGCTCAGCGCGCCGCGGCGCGACACGAGCTGGCACATCAGCAGGAACGGCACCACGCCGGAGTCGGCCTGCGAGAAGTCACGGAAGTAGTAGTGCGCCGAGACCTCGCCGGCGAAGACGGCGTTCTCCTCGCGCATGCGCTGCTTGATGAACGCATGGCCGACGCGATTGACGAGCGGCACACCACCGGCGCGCTCGATCGCCTCCGGGACGGCCCACGACGCGCGGACGTCGTAGATCACTCTCCCCCCGGGCTCGCGCGCGAGGATCGTCTCGGCGAAGAGCGCCGTCACGAAGTCGCCCGGCACGAACTCACCGGAGTCGTCGACGAAGAAGCAGCGGTCGGCGTCGCCGTCGAACGCGACGCCGAAGTCCGCCCCCTGGCGCGTCTTCGCGACGATGAACTCGCGGTTCTCGGGCAGGAGCGGGTTCGGCTCGTGGTTCGGGAAGGTTCCGTCCGGCTCGAAGTAGCACCGCTCCACGTCGAGCATCGGCAGGCGATCGAGCACCGGCGGGAGCATTCGCCCCGCCATTCCGTTCGCGGCGTCGATCACGATGCGGAGCGGGCTCAGCGCAGCCACGTCGACGAACGAGAGCACCCGCTCGACGAATGCGGCCCAGATGTCCTCCTCGCGGATCTCGCCCGGCGGAGCGTCACGCCAGCGCGCCGCCTCCGCGCGGTCGCGGATCTCGAGCAGGCCGGAATCGCCTCCGACCGGAAGGGCGCCACGGCGCACGACCTTCATTCCCGTGTACTGCTTCGGGTTGTGCGACGCGGTGACGGCGATCCCGCCGTCGAGCTCGAGCTCGCCGACCGCGAAGTAGACCATCTCGGTGCCGACGAGCCCGAGATCGAGCACGTCCGCGCCGCCGTCCGCGACGCCCCGGCAAACGGCCTCGGCCATCGCCGGCGACGACACCCGCATGTCGCGACCGACGGCGATCCGGCGCGGCTCGAACTGTTCGACGTAGGCGCGACCGATCGCATACGCGCCGGCCTCGTCGAGCTCGGTGGGGTACAGGCCGCGGATGTCGTAGGCCTTGAAGATCCCGGAAGCGAGCATCGGAACGGACGATAGAGGGCGCGCGAGGGCAGGGCTTGTGACGGCCGTCGCGAATCTGCAGACTGGAGGCCCGCAGGCAATCAGACAAGGGGACGCCGCATGGACAAGATCGCCGCACTCTCGCTCGGTCGCAAGCTGGTTCTCGGGGCCGGTGTGCTGCTCTTCATCGACATGTTCCTCCACTGGCAGTCGGTCGACCTCGGCGGCTTCGGCACGGCGACGGCGAACGGCTGGCACGGGTTCTGGGGTGTGGTGCTCGGCCTGATGACGCTCGCGATCGTCGGCTGGGTCGCCGCGCGGGCGTTCGGCGCCGACTTGCCGGACAACATCCCCGACGGGACGGTCACGCTCGTGGTCGGCGTCCTCATCTTCCTGTTCGCGCTGCTCAAGAACCTCAGCGACGACTACTCGGCCTGGGCGAGCTACGTCGGGATCGTGCTCGGCGCGGTGGTCGCGTACGGCGGCTGGCTCGTGTTCAAGGACAGCGGCGAGAAGCTCCCGAGCATGTCGCCGGCGACCGCGGGTGGCAACGGGACGAGCCCGCCGCCGCCGAGCGCTCCGTCGCCGCCGCCCGACGAGCCGAGCAGCTAACCCGCCTACTCGAGGATCTCGCGGATCGCCTCGGTCGAGGCGGGGTCCGGCGACTCCGAGATCACGGTCGCCGGTCGCGCGAAGCGGGCGAGTGCATCGCGCAGCGGCTCGGCCCTGAGCGTTCCCTCGCCGTAGGGGAGGTGCTTCGTCTCGTTGCGGTTCGCGAACTGGATGTCGGAGAAGTGGATGTGGAACGGCGCCCCCTGCTCGAGCACCGAGTCGGCCCGCTCGAGCGCCTCCGCGAACGGGTCGACCGTCGTGTAGGCGCCGTCGGAGGTCGCGTGCATGTGAGCGAAGTCGAGCACGGGGCGCACCCAGGCGACGCGCGACGCGATCTCGACGACGTCGTCGAGCGAGCCGAGGTCACGAACGCGTCCCATCACCTCGATCCCGAAGGGCACCGCACGTCCCTTGCCCTCGAGCCGCTCGCGCAGCTCGCCCAGCTGCTCGCAGACCGAGTCGATCGCCTCCTCGCGCGTCCGGCCGAGCAGGAAGCCGGGATGGAAGACGACAGGCTCGGCACCGGCGGCGACGGCGATGCCCGCCGAGTGGTCGAGCATCCCGACGGCCATGTTCAGCTTCTTGCCGCGCTCCGCGTGGCCCATGAACCCGGCGATCGGCGCGTGGACGCTCAGCACGATGTCGTGCTCGCGGCAGAGCGCGCCGAACGACGCCGCGTAGTCGTAATCCATCCAGAACCGGCCCTCGAAGTCGATCTCGCAGGCCGAGTGGCCGTTCTCGAGCAGGGCGCCGACGGCGGTCTCGGGCGAGTCGCGCGCCGGGACGCGTGCAGGGCCGAAATGGAGTCGCCGAGCCATCGAACGCGCGCCAGCCTAACCGCGTCGGAGTCCGTCCGACGTCGTTCCTACCCTTTCGCCCATGCCCAGTCATCCGTCTCGTATCGATTTGCTCGAGCTCGATATCGACCTCCGACTTGCCGATCTGTGGCGCGAGGCTGCGGGGATAAGCGAGTGGTCGCTCGATGTGGTCGCGGCGTTCATGCGCGCCGCATACGGCAAGGGCTACTGCGATGCGCTCACCGAGGACTCGCCGGGTGCGTTGTGCGTCGAGCACGGCTACCGAGTCCCGGGTCGCAGGCCTCAGCCGGCCCCGGCCGATGCGTAGCTAGACTCCGCGCGTGACCACGCGCAACCCTGCGCGGTTGATCGTCGCTCTTGCGGTCGCGGTCGTGCTCGCGATCTTCCTGCTCTACACGGCGATCGCCGGCAAGTCGACACCGCAGCTCAGTCCGAGCCAGCTGACCGGACATGCCGGTGCGGTGTCGGTGGTCGGCGTCGTGGTCGGGCCGGTCTCCGGCGACTCGCACTCGCAGGGAGGTCTCCGCTTCGGCCTTCGCGACCGCGGCACGTCGCACGGGGCCGTCGTGCCGGTCGTCTACCACGGCGAAAGCCCGCCGCCGCTCTTCAAGGCGACACGCGAGGTCGTCGTGACCGGCAGCTTCGATCACGGGCGCATCGCCGGTGCGGGCATCGTCACCAAGTGCCCGTCGAAGTACACGGCGCAGCCGAAGGCGTAGGGAATGGCCGACCTGGGCCGCGCAGCGCTCGTTGTCAGCTTCGGGCTGGCGGTGTACGCACTCGTCGCCGGCGCGATCGCGGCTCACCAGAACCGGCGCCGGCTCGCCACGTCCGCCCGGAACGCGTTGCTCGCCTGCTTCGGGTCGACGCTCGTCGCCGCGATCGTCCTCGCCACCGCGCTCGTGCGTCACGACTTCTCGTTCTCGTACGTCGCCGAGCACACGAACCGGACGCTTTCGCCCGTCTACTCGCTGAGCGCGTTCTGGGGCGGGCAGGAGGGCTCGCTCCTGCTGTGGCTGCTCGTGCTCACGGGCTACGGCGCGCTGGCCGTCGCGATCAACCGGCGTCTACTTCGCGATCTCGTCGCGTGGGTCGTTCCCGTGCTCGGGGGGATTGCGACGTTCTTCTCGTTCGTCCTGGTCGCGGTTGCGAGCCCGTTCGACACGCAGACTGCGCCGATCGACGGCGCGGGCCTGACGCCCAGCCTCCAGAACCCGTACATGGTGGCGCATCCGCCGATGCTGTACCTCGGCTACGTGGGGCTCTCGATCCCGTTCGCGTTCGCGGCCGGCGCGCTCCTCTCGGGGCGTCCGGACGAGCGCTGGATCGTCGCGACCCGGCGCTGGACGCTCGCGGCGTGGACCTTCCTCGGGTTCGGGCAGCTCCTCGGGGCCCACTGGGCGTACGTCGAGGTCGGGTGGGGCGGCTACTACGCGTGGGACCCGGTCGAGAACGCCGCCCTGATGCCGTGGCTCGCCGCGACGGCGTTCCTGCACTCGGTGATGGTCCAGGAGCGCAAGGGCATGCTCAAGGTCTGGAACGTCGTGCTCGTCGCGCTCGCGTTCGAGCTCTCGGTGTTCGGCACGTTCCTGACGCGCTCGGGAGTCGTCAACTCGATCCACTCGTTCGCGCAGAGCCCCATCGGCGGGTGGTTCCTCGCCTTCGTCGTGATCTCGTCGGTCTTCTCGCTCGTCCTGATCCTTTGGCGCCTCCCGCTGCTGCAGGCGCGCACCAAGCTCGAGTCGGCGATCTCGCGGGAGGCGACGTTCCTCTACAACAACCTGCTGCTCGTCGCGCTGTGCCTCGCGGTGCTCTGGGGCGTGCTCTTCCCGATCCTCACCGAGCTCGTGAAGGGCGAGTCGCGGACGATCGGGAGGCCGTACTACGACTTCTTCCTGCGCGCCTTCGGGTTGCCGCTGCTCCTCCTGATGGGCATCGGGCCGCTGATCGCGTGGCGGCGCACGAGCCTGCGGGCCCTGGGGCGGAGCCTCGCGTGGCCGATCGCAGCGGCGCTCGTGACCGGCATCGCCCTGATCGCTGCGGGCGCCGGCTCCTCGAGCCCCGGCCTGATCGCATACTCCTTCTCGGCGTTCGTCGTCGCCGCGATCGTCGTCGAGCTCGTCCGCGGGACGCGCGTGACAGGGTCGCTGTGGCGCCTCGTGGCGCGCAACCGGCGGCGTTACGGCGGCTACATCGTCCACTTCGCGATCGTGCTGCTCGCGATCGGGATCGCCGGATCGAGCGCGTACGGCGCGACGCGAGAACAGGCGCTGCGCCCCGGCCAGACGATGACCATCCGCGGCTATTCGCTGACCTACCGGCGTATCGTTCATCCACCGAATGCGAACGCGACCGAGACGCGGGCGGTGCTCGACGTCACGGGCCGCTGGAACGGCACGCTCTCGTCGGGGACGAACGCGTATCGCAACCCGCCCGAGACCTCCAACGAGGTCGGGATCCACACCAGCTGGCTGCGCGCCGAAGACCTCTACGTGATCACCGACGACATCCGGCCGGGCGGGCTCGTCTACTTCAAGGTGCTCGTGAAGCCGCTCGTGAACCTGATCTGGATCGCCGGCGTCGTCTTCCTGCTCGGCGCCGCCGTGGCGCTCTGGCCGGACGCTCGTGAGCAGCGGCGGCTCGTTCTCCGCCTCTCGCCTGCGCGCGCGTGAGCGCACTCGCGATCGTCCTCACCGTCGCGCTCGCGGCCGCGGCGGTGCTCGTCGTGTGCCTGCCGTATCTGCGCGAGCCGGAGGTCGAAGACGACCGGCTCGACGCTCCGAGCGAAGCGGAGGCCGAGCGGCTGGCGCTCGCCGAGGAACGAGATCGAGCGCTGGCCGCTCTGAAGGAGCTCGAGTTCGATCACCGCACCGGCAAGGTCGGGGACGAGGAGTACAGCGAGCTCGTGGGGCCGCTGCGCCGCTCGGCGGCCGAGGCCCTCCGCGCCCTCGACCGCGCCGAGGAGCCGGACGCCTCCTAGATGATCTTGGCCGTCTGCAGGAGCAGGAAGAGGTTGAGCGAGATGATCACGGCCGCGATCAACACCGCGAGGAGCGTCGTCACCCGCTGGTTGACGAGGCGGCCCATGATCGCGCCTTTCGAGGTGAAGTAGACGAGCGGCACGAGCGCGAACGGGATCCCGAACGAGAGCACCACCTGCGAGGCGACGAGCGTCCGCGACGGGTCGAGGCCGATCGCGATCACGATGAACGCCGGCAGCATCGTCGCGATCCGGCGCACGAAGATCGGGATCTGCCGCCGGATGAAGCCCTGCATCACGACCTGGCCGGAGAGCGTCCCGACGGCCGAGCTCGAGAGCCCCGACGCGACGAGCGCGAGCGCGAACAGCGCGCTCGAGGCGCTGCCGAGAATCGGCTCGAGCGTCTGATGCGCGGTCTCGAGCGACGAGACGTCGCGGTGGCCGGTGCCGTAGAAGGTGCTCGCGGCCATCACCAGCATCGCCATGTTGATCAACCCGGCGATCGACATCGCGATCAGGACGTCGACGCGCGTATAGCGGAGCAGCGTCCGGGCGTCTTCGTCGGTCTCGGGGACCAGTCGGTCCTGTGTGAGCGCGGAGTGGAGGTAGATCACGTGCGGCATGACCGTCGCGCCGAGGATGCCGACCGCGAGGAGCAGGGACTCGCCGCCGCTGAAGCTCGGCACGACTGCGTGCTTGCCGACCTGGGCGAGGTCGGGGTTCGAGAAGATCAGCTCGATGACGTAGCACGCGCCGATCACGCCGACGATCGATGCGATCACCGCCTCCAGCAGCCGCACCCCGAAGCGCTGCAGGCCGAGGATGCCGAACGCGGCGATGCCGGTGATGATCGCCGACGGGAAGAGCCCGAACCCGAAGAGGAGCTGGAACCCGAGCGCCGCGCCCAGGAACTCGGCCAGGTCCGTGGCCATCGCGATCAGCTCGGCCTGCAGCCAGAGCCCGATCGAGGTGCGCCGGGAGAAGCGCTCGCGGCACATCTCGGGGAGGTTGAGGCCGGTCGCGATCCCGAGCTTCGCGGAGAGCGTCTGGATGAGCATCGCCATCAGGTTCGAGGCGACGATCACCCACACGAGCGTGTAGCCGAACTTCGACCCCCCGGCGATGTTGGTCGCGAAGTTGCCGGGGTCGATGTAGGCGACGCAGGCGATGAAGGCCGGTCCGAGGAAGGGCAGCGCGCGAAACCGCGTCCGGTGGAGCGCCTCGTCGACGGTGACGAGCCCCTCGGGAAGCTCGGCGGTGCGGGAAGCGATCACCGTCGTATTTTAGCCATGCCTAAAAAACCGTCATGCGGTGCCAGGCACCGTGGTGCCTGGCACCGGTCCCGCCGGTCCCGCTTCAGGACGCCGCGCGAACGAGCCTGAGGTCGGGCAGGTTGCGGTGACGCTCGTCGAGGTCGAACCCGTACCCGACGAAGAACTCGTCGGGGATCGTGAAGCCGACGTAGCGGACCGGGAGGTCGTCGACGAGGCGCCGGTAGGGGCGGTCGAACAGCGTCACGGCGTGAAGTGAGGCAGGGTTGCGAAGCTCGAGGGAGCGAACGAGGTAGTTCATCGTCAGGCCGGTGTCGATCACCTCGTCGACGAGCACGACGTGTTTGCCGTCGATCTCCTCGTTGAGGTCCTTCAGGAACCTGATCCCGTTGTGGCCGTCGTCCTCGTTGCCGTAGCCGGCGAGCTCGACGAAGTCCAGCGCGTGGTGGATGCCGATCGCACGCGAGAGGTCGCAGATGAACGGGATCGATGCCTTGAGGGAGCCGACGAGCACCGGCTCGAGGCCCGCGTAGTCGCGCGAGAGCTCCGCGCCGAGCTCCCCGACGCGCGCCTCGAGCTCGGCGGCGTCGAGAAAAACCTCCCCGATGCGGGAGTCGTGGATGCCCGGCTCGGTCAGGACGCCTTCTGGAGCCCGAAGCGCGCGGCGAGCCGCTCGAAGTCGCGCTCGTAGAACAGCTTGACCTTGACGCCGGGGTAGAGCTCCCGCAGCTTGCGGAGCTTGCGGTTCTTCCGCGTGACGAGCGACTGCTTCATCACCGTCACCTCGAGATAGAGATCCTGGTCGGGGAGGTAGAAGTCGGGCGTGAACGCCTCCGTCACCCGGCCTGCCTCGTCGCGCGCCAGCACGAAGGTCGTCGGCTCGTACTGCCAACGAATGCCGTACCAATCCAGGACCTTGGCGTACTCGAGCTCCGCCGGATTCGCAAAACGCGGTGGCTCGTCTCCGCAATATGCCTGGAAAACCGGTGTTTCCAGTGTCACCTCTGGCCAGGGTAGCAGTGCCCCCGGATGCTCCCGTCGGCCGCGTCACGGCTCTAGAGTCTGAAACCCATGGACCTGACCCTCGCTCATCTGTCGGATATCCATTGCGGCGATCCCCATTTCGTGCCCGATCTGATGGAGCGTGCGATCTCCGAGATCAACGATCTCGACGCGGACATCGTCGTCTGCTCGGGCGATTTGACGACCTTCGGCTTCAAGGAGGAGTTCGCACGGGCGCGGCGCTACCTCGACCGCCTGTCGTGCGAGGCGCTCGTGGTCGTACCGGGGAACCACGACTCGAGAAACGTCGGCTACGTCCACTTCGAGGAGCTGATCGGCGAGCGGCGGTCTGTGCTCCGGAGAGCGGGCGTGACCGTCGTCGCGGTCGACTCGACGGAGCCGGACCTCGACCACGGGCACATCGGCCGCGGCACCTATAGCTGGATCGAGGAGCAGTTCGCCGAGCCGGCCGAGTTCCGGGTGTTCGTCCTCCACCACCACCTGCTGCCGATTCCCGGCACCGGGCGGGAGCGCAACGTCGTCTACGACGCCGGGGACGCGATCGAGTGCCTCCAGCGCGCCGGTGTCCAGCTCGTGCTCTCGGGCCACAAGCACGTCCCGTACGCGTGGAAGCTCGAAGACCTGTTCGTCGTGAACACGGGCACGGTCTCGACGCTCCGCCTGAGGGGAAACACGCGGCCCTGTTACAACGTCGTCGAGGTCGAGGGCTCGCACGTCTCGATCTGGCGCCGCTATCCGTTCCACGGGCAGGAGCTGATCATCCAGTTCGACCTGCGAACGGGTGAGTACGAGAAGTACACGGGCCGGATCGAGCGCGAGGTCAGCGCACGGAGGTGAGCGGCGTGCGCGCGGTCGCGCTGGTCGACGGAGAGCACTACCCGGCGGTCGTGCGGGACGCGCTCACGGCCCTCACGTACGACTGGGTCGGAGTGATCCTCGTCGGCGGCACCGAGAAGCTGCGCGAGTCGCCCGACTACGGCGTGCCGCTGGTCGACGGCTTCGCGGGCGCCGAGGTGGTCGTCGATCTGTCGGACGAGCCCGTGCTCGGGCCTGTCGAGCGGTTCCGCTGGGTGTCGCGCGCTCTCGCCGCGGGCCTCCCGTACGTCGGGGCCGACTTCCGGTTCGACCCGCCGCAGTTCGAGGCGTTCGCTCTCCCGTCGATCGCCGTGATCGGCACCGGCAAGCGGGTCGGGAAGACGGCGGTGACCGGCCACCTGGCGCGGTTGCTCCGGCGCGACCGTTCCGTGATCGTCGTCGCGATGGGGCGTGGCGGGCCACCCGAGCCGGAGCTGCTCGACCGGCCGCCGTCCGTCCACGAGCTCGTCGCCCGGTCGCGGGCCGGTCACCACGCCGCCTCGGACCACCTCGAGACGGCGGCCGTCGCCGGGGTCCCGACGATCGGCTGCCGACGTGCGGGCGGCGGGTTGGCCGGCGCCGTCTCGATCTCGAACGTCTCGGCCGGCGCGCGGCTCGCGGCGTCCCGCGCGCCCGACCTGGTGATCTTCGACGGCAGCGGCGCCGCGATCCCCCCGGTGGCGACGGACCGGCGGATCCTCGTCGTCGGCGCGAAGCAGGACGCGGACGCGTACCTGAACACGTACCGGCGGCTCATCTCCGACCTCGTGCTCTCGGTCGACTGCGAGGTGGAGGGCGCCCTGCCCGTGACGCTGCGCCTGCGCGCGGTCGAGCCGCTCGAAGGGCGCGTGGCCGTCTTCACGGCAGGGGGGACTGACGTCTCGCATCTCGAAGCCGACGTCGTGCACGTGTCGACCAACCTCGGTGACCGGGCCGCGCTCGCACGTGAGCTCGCCGTGCTCGATGCCGACACCTACCTCGTCGAGGTGAAGGCGGCGGCGATCGACGTGGTCGCCGAGCACGCGCTCGCGAACGACCGCCACGTCGTGCTCGCCGCGAACGATGTCGTGCCGCTCGCGGGCGACCTCGACGCCGTGCTGCTCGATCTCGCTCCCGCGCGGGTGGCCACCTGATGAGCCGGCGGCGCCATGGCGATCCGCTGCCGCTCGGCGACGCGGAGCTTCCCTATTCGAAGGGCCTGATGGCGCGGGCGCTGATCGCCGTCGGGGTCGCGGCGGATCGCGCCTACAGCCTCGCCCGGCGGATCGAGGTCGATCTCGCCCAGCGCCGCGAGCGCACCGTCGACCTCGCGCGCCTGGACGAGCTCGCGCGCGAGACGCTGGGAGAGCACGAGGGCGAGCGGGCGGTCGAGCGGCTGCGGCGGCTGGCCGACCTGCAGGCGCTCGACGTGCCGTTGATCGTGCTGATCGGCGGATCGACGGGGACGGGGAAGTCGACCGTCGCGGCCGAGGTCGCGCACCGTCTCGGCATCACCCGCGTCACGTCGACCGACTTCATCCGGCAGACGATGCGGGCCTTCTTCTCCGAGGAGTTCATGCCCACGATCCACCGCTCCAGCTTCGAGGCCGGCGAGGCCATGGTCGGCGAGGTGAAGGGCGATCCGACGGTCGCCGGGTTCGTCGAGCAGTCGCGCCTGGTGAGCGTCGGCGTCGACGCGGCGATCCGCCGCGCGCTGACGGAGGGATGGTCGATCGTGCTCGAAGGCGTCCACCTCGTGCCCGGCCTCGTCCCGGAGGAGATCGAGGGCGCGGTCGTCGTGCACGTGATCGTCGCGATCCCCGACGAGCAGACGCACCGACTCCACTTCCACGTCCGGGACATCGCAACGGGTGGGTTCCGCCCGATGGACAAGTACCTCGACCGCCTGGACGAGATCCGGACCGTGCAGACGCATCTCGTCGAGCGGGCGATCAGGGTGGGCATCCCGGTGGTCGAGAACGCGAACGTCGAGCGGACGATCGACGAGGTCGTGGAGCTCGTGCTGCTGGCCGCCGACCGGGTGCGGCAGACCGCCTGAGAGCGCTCCGCTCGGCTAGCCTCAGGGACATGCCCAGCAACGACGACGTAGTCGAGGCGCTGCGCCAGGTCGAGGACCCGGAGCTCGGGATGGACATCGTCGAGCTCGGGCTCTTCTACGGGGCTGCCATCGAGGGCGAGAACGTGAAGGTGACGTACACGCTCACGTCGATGGGCTGCCCGGCGGGCGCGATGATCCAGGAGGACATCGAGCGCGTCCTGCTCGAGATTCCGGGTGTCGGCGAGGTGGAGAGCGAGCTCACGTTCGACCCGCCGTGGACGCCGGACCGCATGTCCGAGGATGCGAAGTTCATCCTTGGCTTTGGGTAGCGCATCCTCGACTCCGTCGGTCGAACTCTCGCCCGAGCAGCTTGCTCAGGCGCGGGAGCGCGTGTCGAGGCACGCTCGGCATACGCCGCTGATCGGCTCGAGTGCCTTGAGCAGTCGGACGGGGTTCGACGTTCGCCTGAAGGCGGAGATGTTCCAGCGCACGGGCTCGTACAAGATCCGTGGGCCGCTCAACAAGCTGGCTCTCTTGAGCGACGAGGAGCGTGCCCGCGGCGTCGTCTGCTCGTCGGCCGGCAATCACGCGCAAGGAGTTGCGTTGGCCGCTGCGCTGTACGGCATTCGCGCGGTCGTCGTGATGGCCGAGAACGCCACCCCGTCGAAGATCGAGGCCACTCGCGCGTACGGTGCCGAGGTCGTCCTGCACGGGACGATCTGGGACGAGGCGAACGAGAAGGCCAAGGAGCTGGTCGAGCGGGACGGCCTGACGTACGTGCATCCGTTCGATGACCTCGACCTGATCGCGGGCCAGGCCTCGCTCGGGTTGGAGATCCACGACGACTGGCCCGGCGTCGACGTCGTGGTCGTTCCGATCGGTGGGGGCGGATTGATCTCCGGGGTCACGCTCGCGTTGAAGTCGAGGAACCCGCAGATCCGCGTCTTCGGAGTCGAGTCGTCGGGCGCTCCGGCGATGAAGGCGTCCGTCGCTGCCGGCGAGCTCGTCACTCTCGGTCGGGTCGACTGTTCGATCGACGGGCTCAAGGTCAAGCGTGTCGGCGAGCACACGTTCGAGATCGTTCGCCGCCATGTCGAGGACGTCGTGACGCTTCCCGATGCCGCGATGTTCGACGCGATGCTGTGGACGATGCACTACTGCAAGGTCGTCGTGGAAGGCGCCGCGGCCGCTCCGGTCGCCGCGCTTCTTCACGACCTCATACCCGCGCCTGCCGGCGCGAATGTCGTCTGCGTCCTCAGCGGTGGAAACGTCAACCTGAGCCAGATCAGCGGACTGACCTGGAACTAGCGGCTTGACCCGGGCATCCCCCGCCCGGGGGTACCGGTCGCCTCGGCGTGTTCCTACGTTGCGAAGACGTCGCGGCAACGACAAGGGGCAACCATCACATGAAGGCAGGCACTCTCGCGGCTCTCGCCGCGGTCACGCTGACCGTCGTACTCACGCCCGCAGCGGCCCAGGCATCGTCGGGGTCGGCTGCGACCGACTGGTACTGGACACCCGGGCTGTGCAAGAGCGAGCTCAAGCACTACCGCACCGCTCTTGCGGACGGCCGGACGTTCTACAACGCGAACGCCTACTGCGTCGGCATGGGCGGAGCGACCACCTGCGAGTGGAGCTCGGGGCACAGGTATCGCCTGTACAAGCAGTTCACGGTGTTCGTGCGCGCATTCGACGGCACGGTGCGCTCGTTCATGCTCGCCCCGGCGGCGAAGGACGACTATCGCGCCACCGACATCAAGGCGCTGGGGCACGTCGCGAGCTCGGCGAAGTTCGACTCGTTCGTCGCTCCGCTCGCCGCCGCCGCTGCCCGCTCCCAGCAGCAGAAGGGCTGCGCGCCCTACAGCCCCTAGGTTCGGAACCCCCGCGCGTGCCCGGGCTCGGGGAGGGTGAGTCCGGGCACGCCGTACTTTGGACGGGGGAGGAGCGCCACCCTAAACCGACGGCGGCCCGGGACTCAAGGCCGGGCGTCAGGTGGCGGCCGTTGCGGCCGCAGCCTCCGGCTCGGGCTCCGGTGCCTTCTCTGTCGCGAACAGGTCGGCGACGCTCGACTCGACGTCCTCGACGACCAGGTTCGTCGACCCGAGCGCCTGGGCGAGCGACTTGGCCGTGTCGACCGCGTCGCCCGCGACCTCGACGACGACCGCCGACTGCCCCGCCTGAAGCGACTTGCCGAGCTCCTCGAGCTGGTTGTCCTTGAAGCCGGAGTCGCGGAGCTTCGCCGCCATCGCGCCGATCCCGCCGCCGGCGATGATCCCGAGCGGGCCGCCGATGATGCCGATCGCACCGCCGAGCAGCGCTCCGCGTCCTGCGCCCCAGTCCTTCGACTCGGTGAACTTGGGCGTCCCGTCTGGCTTCACGACGAGCACCGCCGTGTTACCGACCTTGTCGGGGAAGGCGCCGGCGATCGCGCCTCCTGCCCGCGTTCCTCCATCAGGGGTGGTGAAGCTCGCCGCGAAGATCTTTCGGGTCGAGTCGGCCATGCGCGCACTCCTTCCCGTCGGGCGTTGATGCCGCGATCATAGGTGCGCGCGGTAGGTTCCTATCGATGAGCGACACGAGCCCCGAACTGGCCGCGCTCCGCGCAGAGATCGCCGCGGTCGACCTCTCGCTGCTCGACGGGCTCAACCGGCGACTCGAGCTGGTGAAGCGTGTGCGGGCCCACAAGGACGCAGCGAGCGTCCGGTTCGTCGACGCCGAGCGCGAGGCGACGCTGCTCCGCGAGCTTGCCGCCGCGAACCGAGGGCCGCTTTCGGAGCGCGGGCTGACCGCGATCTTCTCGGCCGTGCTCGACGTCATGAAGCAGGAGCTACCCGCCGAGCGAACGCCGGCGCAGGCGGCGCGTGCGGCGGCCGGTGTCGAGCGGCTCGCGATCGTCGGCACCGGGCTCGTCGGCACCTCGGTCGGCCTTGCGGCAGTGCGGGCGGGAGTTGCGTCGGTGCAGGCGTTCGACGCCGACCCGGCACGCCTCGGGCAGGCGTCCGCCCGCGGAAAGTTCGATGCGCGCGACTCGGTCGCGGACGCCGTTCGCGACGCACAACTGGTCGTCGTCGCGGTTCCCGTCGGCTCGGCCGTGTCGACGGTGCGCGAGGTGCTGGCGGCAGCCCCTGCGGACGCGACGGTCACCGACGTCGCCTCGACCAAACGTGCGCTCGCCGACGCGATCGACGACCCGCGCTTCGTCCCCGGTCACCCGGTCGCGGGGGGTGAGAGCAGCGGCCCGGATCGCGCCGCTGCCGAGCTGTTCGACGGCGCGACCTGGTTCCTGACGCCGCGGGCCGGCACCGAGCCGGCCCGGGTCGACGCCGTCCAGCAGTTCGTGAGCGCACTCGGTGCGC
Organism: uncultured Thermoleophilia bacterium; assembly: GCA_963708355.1. Lineage (GTDB taxonomy): Bacteria > Actinomycetota > Thermoleophilia > Gaiellales > Gaiellaceae > PALSA-600. Next base: position 526,033 of record CAVPSK010000001.1, read on the forward strand.
GGGCTGTGCGGCGCGACGCCGCCGACCACGACCGGCTGCTCGCGCTCACGAGCCACCTGCCGCACGCGCTTGCGAACGCGCTGATGCGCCTGGCCGCAGCCGAAGCCGGTGCGCTCGAATCCGCCGGCGCGTCCTTTCGCGAGATGACGAGGGTCGCCGGCGCGAACGGCGCGGTGTGGACCGACATCTTCGTGGAGAACGGCGATCTGATCGCGCGCGCCGTGGGTGCGCTCCGCGACGAGCTCTCGTCTGCAGCGCGGGCGCTCGCAGACGGAGATCGGGGCTACCTCGAGCGGTCGATCGAGGAGGCCCAGCAGGGGCGGAACGAGTTGCTCTCCCACGCCTACCAGACCGAGGCGGCGCAGCTGCATCGCATCCGCATCCGCGTCCCGGACCGGCCCGGTGTCCTGGCCCGGATCACCCAGATCCTCGGCGCTGCGTCCGTGAACATCGAGGATTTCGAGCTGCGTCACGTGTCGCCCGAGTACGGCGGCGTGCTGGTGATCCTGGTCGCCGGCGCCGAGACGGCAGAGCTCGCGCGCACGCTGCTTCGCCACGAGGGCTACGCAGCGGCGTAGGCGCCCAGATGGTTGATGCCACGTGCTCCCGTGTCCGGATGCGCGGCCTGAGGGCACTCGGCCGCTCCCGGCCTGGTCGTGGCGACGGAGCCGCCCCGAGCAGGCCGTGCGCTTCACGCCGTCGCACCGGCACCGATGGCGCTGCCATCGCCGCCGGCACGCCGCCGCGCCCGAGCACCCCCAGTCCACGCCCCGGAACAGACGATCCCGTGGCATCAACCATCTAGCCCGGGATCCGCAGCACGATCTTGCCGAGCTGCTCGCCCGCCTCCAGCCGCTCGTGGGCGGCTGCGGCGTCGGCGAGCGGGTACACGCGGTCGACGACCGGCCGTGCCTTCCCGGACGCGATCAGGTCGTAGGCGCCCCGGAAGTCGTCGGGTGAGCCCATCGTCGAGCCGAGGATCGAAAGCTGCTTCCACCAGACGCGGTGCAGGGCGGCCGGTGGGTTCGGGCCCGTCGTTGCGCCGCACACGACGATGCGGCCCTCCGATCGGACCGCGTCGAGGGTGCGGCGCCAGGTCGCCTCGCCGACGTCGTCGACGACGACGTGCGCGCCGCCGCCGGTCAGATCCTTGACGGCCGCGACGACCTCCCCCGTCGCATGGTTCACGCCTGCGTCCGCGCCGAGCTCGCGCGCCCGCCGGAGCTTCTCGTCGCTCGACGAGGTGACGACGACCCTTGCGCCGAGCGCCTTGGCGATCGCGAGCGCGGCGGTGGCGACTCCGCCGCCGACGCCCCAGACCAGCACCCACTCGTCGGGTTGCAGCCGTGCGCGCGTGACGAGCATGCGGTATGCGGTCTCGAAGACGAGAGGGAACGCGGCGGCCTCCTCGAACCCGAGGCCGTCCGGGACCGGGTGCAGGAAGTCCCGTGGGATTGCGATCAGCTCGGCGTAGGTGCCGTCGGTGTTCTCTCCGACGATCGTCATCCGGCCGCCCCGCACGATCGCCGGATTGATCACGACGCGCTCGTCGGTTCCCGCGATCACGCCCGCTCCGTCCGCGCCGAGGATGCGCGGCTTCGGCACCGACGGGAGGCCCTTGCGGATCCACACGTCCAGGTGGTTCAGCGCGGCCGCGCGCAGCTCGACGAGCACCTCGCCGTCCTTCGGCTCCGGATCGGGGACGTCCTCGTAGGCGAGCACCTCCGGGCCGCCGTCGGCGTGGATCCTGATCGCCTTCACGCGGGCATGATCCTCGCATGAACCGCGACGAGCTCAGCCGGTTCGCTGCCGAGCTCGGGTTGGATGCGATCGGCGTCACCCGTGCCGAGGCGTACGTCGAGACCGAGCGTCACATCCGCGAGCGCCGCGAGCGCGGCCTCTTCGCAGACATGCGTTTCACGATGGCGCAGCCCGAGCGATCGTGCCATCCGGAGACGCTGGTCGCCGGCGCGCGCAGCGTCGTCTCCGCGGCGCTCTGCTACTGGGCGCCCGAGCCGCCGCTCGAGCGCGGCGAGGGGCGGCTCGCGCGCTACACGTGGCACGACGGCTACTCGGAGCTCCGTACCCGGCTCTCGCTGCTCGGGGAGCGGCTCGGCGGCAGCTTCCGCGTGCTCGTCGACGCGAACCAGCACGTCGATCGCGAAGCCGCATCGCGGAGCGGCGTCGGGTTCTACGGCAAGAACACGATGATGATCACGCAGCGCCACGGCTCGTGGGTCGTGCTCGGCACGCTGGTGACGGACGTGGCGCTCGAGCCGACGCCGCCCCTCGACACCGACTGCGGCGACTGCCGCATCTGCATCGATGCCTGCCCGACCGGCGCGCTCGACGAGCCGGGCGTGCTCGACTCGACGAAGTGCCTGTCGTACTGGACGCAGGCGCCGGCGGCGGTGCCGGAGCCTTATCGCGCCGCGCTCGGGGCGCAGGTCTACGGCTGCGACATCTGCCAGGACGTCTGCCCCTGGAACCGCGGCGTGCAGCGGCGCCGGGCCGACGACGAGGAGGATCGCGCCGGGCATGTCGACCTGGTTCGCTGGCTCGAGGCGGACGGTCGTTCCCTCGCGGAGGAGTACGACCGCCTCTACGTGCCGCGCAACGACCCGCGCTGGCTGCGCCGGAACGCGCTGATCGCGCTCGGCAACACCGGCGGGGAGGAGGCTCGGGACGTGCTCGAGAGCTACGCGGCCGGCGACGACGAGCTGCTCTGCGAGCACGCACGCTGGGCCCTGGAGCGCACACTCAGCAAGTAACAGACTGTTACGAGCTCGGGGTCAGGCGCGGGCGCGCGACGGCCGCAGCTCGATTGCCAGCTCGCGGGCGCGCTGCGCGACGCGGGCCCGGAGCTCGTGCGGCTCGAGCACGATCGCCTCGCCGCGGTACGAGACGACCTCGCCGACGAGCCACTCGGCGCTGCCCACCGCCTTCTCGGCGATCGCGGCGCCGTCGACGAGCGCCGTCGCGCCCTTCTCGACCTCCCACCGCGCCACCGCCGGCGAGTACCAGATGCGCGCCGTCGTCGCCTGCTTGAGCTCCGACGGATCGAAGCCCTCGCGCGGAGTGAACGACTTGCGCAGGAGCTTCGCCTTGCGCATGCGGTCGAGCCGGTAGGAGCGAGGCTGGTCGCGCTCGACGTCCCAGGTGTGCACGTACCAGTGCGGAAGTCGCCGCTCGATCGCGTAGGGCTCGACGGTGCGCGTGGCGACTTCCTGCTCCTCGGGCTTCAGGTACTCGATCTCGACGAGGCGGTGCGCATCGATGCCCGCCGTGAGCTTCGCGACGAGATCCTCTTCCTCGCCGGCGTGCGGCTCCGGCGTCTGCGAGAGCTCGAACTGGCCGAACGTCTCCTCGAGCTTCGTGCGGACGCGCTCGAGCGGCGAGTGTGCGCCCGCCGCGATCATCGGCCCGACGAACTCGAGCGCGAGCCTGATCGCGCGCGCCTCGAGCGGCGTCAGGCGAGGCGGACGGCGGAAGGTGTCCCCGAACAGCTCCTTGTCGACGTGCACCTCGTCGCCGCGCAGCTCGGCGTAGACCGCGTAGCAGCCCCCGCCGAAGTTGACGAGGTTGAGCAGGGAGAGGTGCTCCTCGAGCTGGTCCGCGGGGATCCCGAAGCGCTCGCACAGCTCGGACGCTGGAAGGACGCCGCTGCGGCCTTCGCCACAGGCGGTGAGCAGGTAGGCGAGCAGCGACTGCAGCACGCCGAAGCGCTCCGGCGCGACCGGTCCCGCGGGGCGGTCCGGTGCAGCGCTCTCGCCCGGGTCCGCCTGCCCTGCCGGCGCCGGGGGAGCGCCCTCGTGCGCCGCACGGGCGGCGCGCGCACCCTCGACGACGAGCCGGCGCAGCTCCGACGGCTCGAGCGGGATCGCGCGGCCGTCCTGGCGCAGGATCCACCGTGCAAGCAGCGCCGACGACGCATAGCGGGTCGTGAACACCTCGCCGTCGACGTCGTTGCGCTCGCCGCCGTAGGCGCGCTTGGCCCACCAGGCGGTGTCGGGCGCCAGCTCGATGCGCGCGTCGCCGATCAGATCGCCGAACTGCCACTCGGCACGGCCGCGGTAGTCCTCGACGTCGAACTCCTGGGGAAGCTTGAAGTCGCGCTCGCGGCGTGTCGCGAAGCGGATGTCGGAGCGGATGCGCGAGACGCGGAACGTCCGGATGTCGTTGCGATCGAGGTCGTGACCGATCACGTACCACGACCCGTTCTCCGGCAGCAGCGCGTAGGGGTTGAGCGTGCGCTCCTGCTCGTCGTCGCGGTAGATCGACCAGTAGCGGAACTTCACGGTTCGCTGCTTCGAGATCGCGCCCTCGAGCTTTCCGAGCCGTCCCTGCAGCTCCGGTGAGTAGTCGGGGTCGCGGACGAGCGCGCGCACCGCCGTCCCCGTCGGAGGCGCCGCAAGGCTGCCGGCCGAGCGGCCGAGGGCGAGGTTCTGCAGCGCCAGGCGCAGCGGCTCGGCATACGCGAACCGGCCCTCGAGGAGGTAGAAGCACGTCTGCAGCGCGGCCAGCTCCTCGTCGTCGAGCTCGAGCTCCGGCAGGAAGTAGCGCTCGGAACGCAGCGTGTAGAGCTCCTCGCCGGTGAACTCGTCGCGCTGGCTGTCGAGCGGCACCCCGAGCGCGACGAGCTCTGCGCGGTCGGAGTAGAAGCGTCGCGCGAACGCCTCGTCGCTCATCTCCTGGTAGCCCTCGACGTTCGACTTGATGTCACGCGCGGTCAACGGTCTGCGCTCGGCCATCAGGAACGCGACGAGCGAGAGCTGACGGATCAGCTTGTCCGTGTCGTGACTCATGTTGCGCCGTCCGAGCCTATCGGCCGGACGGCGCGAGCGCGCGCGTCACGCAGCGACGCGGCTGCGCTCGAGGTGCTGGTGCGACGGGCAGTAGTCGCGGTCGGGCAGCGGCGTGCGCTGGCACGGCTTGCCCTTGCGCGTCGTCGCGCGACAGCGGGCAACCCCACCGTCGAACGCGCCCGCCTCGATCTGCTCCTCGACGAAGTCGACCGCCGCGCTGACTCCTTCCGACACCGCCCAGGCCACCTGCGCCTGCACGGTGATCGGGAAGTAGCGGCGGATGTCGCCGAAGAGCGCACGATCGGGCTTCGCGAAGTAGTGCGGGTCGGCCGCCAGGCGCTCCATCGTCCCTTCACAGGCGACGAGCACCTCGCGCCGGTACTCGAGCCTGGTGTTCGGGTCGGCGTAGGGGTCGATCAGGTCTCGAATCGAACGGTAGATCGCTCGAGAGTACTGATACATGCAGTTCTGAATGTGCAGGATCCGCTCGTCCATAGGCGTCTTGAATTCTCCTTCAGACTCGAGCTTCGGCCCTTTGGGGAGGCCTGAAATGCGTCGGTTCCGCTGCGACCCGGTGCCACTCTACACCGTCTCCGCTGCTGTTACAAATGTTTTCAGCCGGGAAAACGGCTCAGCGCGCGACCTGGCGGCTGTAGGCCCCTGGGAAGCCGGCGCCGCGGACGGTCGCCACGGCGGCGTCGGCATCGGTCTTCGAGCCATAGATCCCTGCAAAGACCACGAAATAGCCCGGCTGGAGGCTGGCGAACCGGCCGGAATCGAGGATTCCGACCTGGGCGAGCCGTGCACGCGCGGCGCGCGTCGCCGTATCGAGGGCGTCCCGCCGGCCCGTCGCCTTCGGGTAGGAGACGAGGACGATCGTCCAGCCGTTCGCGTTGCGCGGCCAGGTCAGCCGCCCGGATCTCCGGCCGGGCTCGGGCGCCTTCGGCAGCTTGCCCGCGTGCGCCCGCAGCCGCGCGGGCGGGACCGCGGCCGGCGCGCGCACGGGGATCGCCGCCGTCGCAGCCTCGAACGCCTGTGATCCGCTGTCGGCCCGTCGCTCGCTGATCGCGATCGCCGCCGCCGCGCCCGCCGCCGCCACACAGAGGCCGAGCAGCGCCGCCCACACGAAGTCGCCCGGGTACCAGCCGAGCACGCGCAGCCACCGTCGGCGGAGGCCCGCGACGCGGCCCTCGACCTCGGGCAGCAGGAGGCCGCAGTCGAGGCAGTAGCGCTGGTCGGTCGTCCGGCGTGCCCCGCAGCGCGGGCACGTCTCGTCGGTGCCGGTGATCGCGGCACGGCGAAGCTCGGCGCGGGTCCTCGGCCCGGCAGCGTCTTCCACAGGCCCTGCCTAGTCCTCCGCGGCGAGCACGGTCTCCTCGGATGCGACGTCCGGCGAGCTCCCGGCATCCGAGTCGAGCGTCCGTCCGCAGTTCGGGCAGAAATGCGATCCACGAAGCACCGGCGCTCCGCACTCGCAGCGCGGCAGGTTCCGCGAGCGCATGTGGAGGAGGTCTTCGATCTCGGCGAGCCGCGCGTCGATGCCCACGACCGCAGCGCACCGCTCCGCGAGCAGGTCCTCGCGGAAGCCGCCCCGTCGGTACATCTCGACGAGCAGTCCGCCCAGCTCGACGAGCGCCTCGTTGCGGGCCTTGCCGAGTATCCGGCGCTCGCGGCGAAGCGCTCCGGGCTGCGGGCGCCGCAGTGCGACCCCTTCGACATCCGACCGCCGGCGATGGAGCGGCGACATGCGGAAAAGAGTCTAGAGGTCGATCACGACGAGACGCTCTTCCGTCATCTCGCGCACGGCCCAGGCGGGGCCTTCCTTGGTGTTCCCGGAAGCCTTCACGCCGCCGTAGGGCATCTGGTCGGCGCGGAACGTCGGCGCCTCGTTGACGGTCACGCCACCGAACTCGAGCTCGCGTGCCGCGGCCACGCAGGTCGCGAGATCGCGAGAGAACACCGCCGCCTGGAGCCCGTACCGCGTCGCGTTCGCCTGCGCGATCGCCTCGTCGAGCGCCGCGAACGGCGTGAGCGTCACGACAGGCCCGAACACCTCCTCGCACTGCACGCGGTCGGTCGGCGCGGGCGCGGCGACGACGGTCGGTTCGAGCAGGCCGTCGGAGGTGAGCCCGCCGCCCGTCAGCACCTCTCCGGTCGACTCGCGCACCCACGACTGCACGCGGTCGCGCTCGTCCTGGGAGATCAGCGGCCCGACGTCGGTGTCCTCGTCGGCCGGATCGCCGACCTTCAGGGCTTCGACGGCCGGGACGAAGGCGGCCACGAACTCGTCCCACGCCTCCCGGGCGACGTAGACCCGCTGCACGGAGATGCAGCTCTGGCCCGCGAACGAGAACGCGTTCGCGGCGAGCTTCGCGGCGGTTCCCTCCGGTGCGTCCGCGCAGACGATCGCCGGTGTCGCGTTGCCGAGCTCCAGCTTCACGCGCTTGCGGTGCGCACGCTCCGCGAGGCCCCAGCCGACGGCGCCGGAGCCCGTGAACGTGATCAGCTTCACCCGCTCGTCGCCGACGAGCTCGTCGCCGATCGGCGCCGCGGGGCCGGCGACGACGCTCAGCCAGCCCGGCGGGAGGCCTGCCTCCTCGGCGAGCCCTGCGAGGAAGAGGGCGGAGAGCGGCGTCACACCGGCCGGCTTGAGCACGACCGGGCAACCGGCCGCCAGCGCGGGCGCGACCTTGTGCGCGACCAGGTTGAGCGGGAAGTTGAACGGAGAGATCGCACCGACGATCCCGATCGGCAGCCGGAGCGTGAACGCGAGCTTCCCCTCGCCGGCCGGAGAGGCGTCCATCGGCACGACCTCGCCGGCGAGCTTGCGGGCCTCGACGGCGGCGAACGTGTACGTCGAGACCGCCCGCGACGCCTCCACGCGCGCCGCCTTCATCGGCTTGCCCGCCTCGGCGGAGATCGTCCGCGCGGCCTCGTCGGCGCGCTCGCGCAGCAGCGCGGCCACGGCGTCGAGCAGGCGCGCGCGCTCGTGGGCCGGGAGCGGGTCGTCGAGCGCCGCGGCTGCCGCGTCGAGTGCGCGCCGCGCCTCGTCGGTGCCTCCCGAGGCGACCCGGCCGACGACCTCGCCCGAGTACGGCGACCGCACGTCGAGCCACGAGCCGGTCTCGACGCGCGCCCCGCCGATCGACAGCAGGTGCTCGGTGACGGTGGCCGTCATCCGGGTCAATGCTAGATGTGAGAATGGCCCCGTGAGCGCCGTACGGATCGGCGCGCCGTTGGCGTGGGCCGTGGCGACCGTCGTCGGTGTCGTCGCCCTCGGCATTCCCACCTCCCGCGAGCTGATCCTCGTCTGGGTGCTCGCGGGCATGCTCGCGTTCTCGGCGAGCGACCTTCGGCATCGGCTGCCGCGGTTGGTCGTCGACTGGGCGCCGTTCATCGCGCTGCTCCTCGTCTACGACCTCATGCGCGGCTTCGCGGACGGCCTCCTGTTCCCGGCACGCGAGCTGCCGCAGATCCGCCTCGAGAACCTGCTCTTCGGGACGCCGGCTCCGACCGTCTGGCTGCAGTCGCACCTCTGGCACGGCACCGACGACATCAAGTGGTGGGACTACCTCGCCTGGCTCGTCTACCTGACACACTTCCTGGCGACCCTGATCGCAGCGGCGGCGCTCTGGACGTTCGCGCACGACAAGTTCAAGCGGTATGCGTGGATGGTCTGCACGCTCACGGTCGCGGGTTTCGCGACGTACGTCGTCTATCCGGCGGTTCCCCCCTGGATGGCGGCGCAGCGGGGCAACTTCGGCGAGTCGAACAGGATCGTCCCGATCGTGTGGCATCACGTCCCGATCGGGCACTCCAGTGCGCTTTTCGAGCACGGCGTCCACTACGCGAACAACGTCGCCGCGATGCCGTCGCTGCACGCCGGGTACGCCCTGCTCTTCTCGATGTTCCTCTGGCCGATCGTGCCTCGCCGGGTGCGTCCGCTCCTCGCCGTCTACCCGATAGCGATGGCGTGGGCGCTCGTCTACACCGGCGAGCACTACGTGGTCGATTGCCTCGCCGGGTGGCTCTATGCAATCGTCGCGTACGTGGCCGTCAACGCAGTCTTCGACAGGCGCAGCCGCGTGCCGACCTTCACGCGCGCCTACGCCGACTGACCATGCCGGAGGTCACGCCACTCCACTTCTGCGACGTCATCGTCCAAGGGGAGCAGTGGCCGGTCTACGGCTGGGCGATCACCGTCCCGGACGGGACGATCCTCGTCGACACCGGCATGATCGACTCGACTCCGGAGCTCGACGCGGAGTGGGGGCCGACGCTTCGGCCCTGGCCGGCGCCCGACGACGTCGTCGCGGTGATCAACACGCATCTCCACTTCGACCACTGCGGCGGCAACCGCCGGTTCGCCGGGCTGCCCGCGTACGTGCAGCGCACCGAGCTCGAGGCGGCCGTCGCTCCGGACTACCTGGAGGAATGGGTCCGCTTTCCCGGCGCGAACTACGTCGAGCTCGACGGTGACACCGAGCTCTTCGACGGCGTGTCGGTGCTCTCGACGCCAGGTCACTCCGCGGGGCACCAGTCGGTCGTCGTGTCGACGCGTGAAGGGACGATCGTGCTCGGCGGCGACGTGACCTATTCGATGCGCGAGCTGATCGACGGCGCGACACCGTCGATCCTGCGCATCCACGAGCTGCGGCCGCGGCTCGTGTACCTCGCGCACCACGAGTCGCCGTGGCAGCCCGTCTACAGTTGACGGGGATGGATGCCTACATCGTCGACGCGGTCCGGTCGCCGATCGGCCGCAGGGACGGCACGCTCGCGTCGATGCGCGGCGACGACCTCGTCGCGCAGGTGATGAACGGACTGCTCGCGCGACACGACCTCGAGCCGGGCCTCGTCGAGGACGTGCAGATGGGCTGCGTCACGCAGATCGGCGAGCAGGGCTGGAACATCGGCCGCATGGCCGTGATGGCAGCCGGCTGGCCGGTGGACGTCTGCGGCACGACCGTCGACCGTCAGTGCGGATCGTCGATGCAGACGAACTTCAACGCGGCCGCCGCCGTCGCGGCCGGACAGCTCGACCTCGTCGTCTCGGCCGGCGTCGAGATGATGTCGCGGGTGCCGATGGGCTCGAACGGAGGCGACCTCTCGAACCGTGTCACCGACCGCTTCCTGATCGTCCCGCAGGGAATCTCGGCGGAGCTGCTCGCCGACGAGTGGCAGCTCGACCGCGAGGCGCTCGACGCGTACTCGCTCGAGTCGCATCGCCGGGCGGTCGCCGCGATCGACGGCGGCAGGTTCGACCGCGAGATCGTGCCCGTCGAGCTGCCGGAACCGGAGCCGCGTTCAGGGCCCGATGCAAGCGGCAGCCTGTTACAGGCAGCCGGGGGCGCCGTCGTGACTGCTCCGACCGCGTTCGCGGTCGATGAGGGGCCGCGCCGGGACACGTCCGCAGAGGCCCTCGCCGCGCTCAAGCCGGCGTTCCGCGAGGACGGGGTCGTCACGGCCGGCAACTCGTCGCAGATCGTCGACGGCGCCGCGGCGGTGCTGATCGCGAGCGAGGCTGCATGCAACCGCCTCGGCGTCGAACCTCGTGCTCGCTTCGTCTCTTTCGGCCTCGCCGGCGTCGACCCGACGCGCATGCTCCACGGCAACCCGCAGGCGATCGGGAAGGCGCTCGACCGGGCCGGGCTCTCCCTGGAAGAGGTGAGCGTGTTCGAGGTGAACGAGGCCTTCGCCTCGGTCGTCCTGCAGACGGCTGCCGACCTCGGGCTCGGCGAGCGCATGGACGACGTCAATCCGAACGGCGGCGGCATCTCGCTCGGGCATCCGCTGGGCGCGACGGGTGCGCGCGTCACCGCGACGCTCGTCAACGAGCTCGACCGGCGAGAGTCGCGGTTCGGCGTCGCGTCGATGTGCGTCGGCTTCGGCATGGCGATCGCCGGCGTCGTCGAGCGCCTGTAGATGGCCCGCGACCTCGAGACGATCGGGGTCGTCGGCCTCGGTGCGATGGGCGCCGGCATCGCGCAGCTCGCGATCGAGGCCGGGCTCGACACGGTCGGGCACGAGCTCGAGCTCCCGCGCGCCCAGACGGCCCGCGACCGCATCGGGCACTTCCTGACGCGCAAGGTCGAGAAGGGCACCTTCGTTGCGGCCGACCGCGACGCGGCGATGGAACGGCTCCGCCTGACCGACGACCTCGCCGACCTCGCCGCCTGCGACGTGGTGATCGAGGCGGCGTTCGAGGATCTCGCGGTGAAGCACGGGGTGTTCCGCGCGCTCGAGTCGGTCGTCGGCGCGGACGCGCTCCTCGCGACGAACACGTCCGCGTTGTCGGTCACCGAGATCGCCTCGGTGCTCGAGCGACCCGAGCGCGCCGTCGGCATGCACTTCTTCAACCCCGCGCCGCTGATGCCGCTCGTCGAGATCGTGCGCGCCGAGCGGACCGCGCCCGAGACGGCGGCTGACGCTCATGCGCTCGGCGAGAGGCTCGGCAAGACGCCGATCGACTGCTTCGACACGCCCGGGTTCGTCGTCAACCGCGTGCTCATCCCGCTGCTGAACGACTGCGTCCGCGTGCTCGACGAGGCGGCCGTCAGCCCGCGGGACCTCGACGCCGGAATGCAGAAGGGCGCAGGCTGGCCGATGGGCCCGTGCGCACTGCTCGACTTAGTCGGCGTCGACGTGCACGTGCACGCGAGCGAGGCGCTGTACGAGAAGCTCCGCGAGCCGCGGATGGCGCCGCCCGCGCGCCTCGTGCGCATGCTCAAGGCCGGCAAGCTCGGCCGGAAGTCGGGCGAGGGCTTCTACGCCTACGACTGAGACTCGACCCCGAACCGCCGCGCGGCGAACGGGATCGTGCCGCCCTGGACGACGACCGACGCCAGGACGACGACGAACACCGTCTCGTAGATGCGGCGTCCGTCGGCGACGTGCGCTCCGAGCGCGAACGCGGCGAGGAGGATCGGCACGGCCCCCTTGAGCCCGCCCCAGATCACGAAGAGCCGTTCGCCGTTCGAGAGCCGGGCGGGCAGAAGGAGCGCGCCGACGACGACCGGGCGCGCCGCGATCGCGAGGAACGCCGCGATCGCGAGGCCCTCGCCGATGCGCCCGAGGGTGAGCGACGAGATGTCGACCGTCAGGCCGAGCGCCACGAACACGACGATCTCGGCCAGCGTGGCGAGCCCCTCCTCGAAGACTTCGATCTCGTGCTTGAAGGGCGCGTCGACGTCGGCGAGGACGAGGCCCGCAATGAAGACCGCGAGAAAGCCGGAGCCGTGCGCGACGGTCGCGGCGCCGTAGATCACGCCGGCGATCCCGAGCGTTCGCACCGTGTAGAGCCCCGACGAGGGGAGACCGACGCGACGAAGCGCGTAGCTCGCGAGGAGCCCGCCGGCGATGCCGACCGCAAGCCCGATCGTCATCTGCTCGAGGAAGACGCGGACGACGATCCAGAAGCTCGCGTCCGCGTGCCGCGCGAGCTCGACCAGCCCGACCATCAGCGCGATCCCGACCGGGTCGTTGGCGCCCGACTCGCCCTCGAGGATCGTGCGGCTTCGTCCGTTGATCTCCCGTTCGCCGAGCACCGAGAACATCACCGCGGGATCGGTCGGCGCGACCGCCGCACCGAGGAGGCCCGAGGTGAGCCACCCGAGCCCGAACACCGCATGCACGAACAGCGCGACCAGGCCGGCGCAGGCGAACGTGCCGAGCACGCCGAGCGACGCGATCAGGCCCGCCGCGACGCGGAACCGGCGCATCCCGATCGAGGACCCGCCCTGGAAGAGGATGACGATCAGTGCGACCGTCGCGATCCGCTCGACAGTGGCGATCCGCACGACGAGCGACGGGAAGACGTCGGACGCGATCGCAGCCGCGACGAGAAAGAGCGCCGCCGACGGGACCGCGAGCCGGGCGCTCAGCTTGGCGACGTAGAGCGCGGCGACGAGCGCCACCGAGAAGACAAGCACCGCCAGCCCGAAGCTCGTGAGGTCGTGCACGCGCCGCCGACGCTACGCCGTGAGGGTGAGGGACGGGTCGGTATGCCGACGGACAGAGTTCATCCCAAAAGTCCTTACATCTCCCTCACGAGCGGCATAATCGGTCCGGAAACACTAGTTCTGTCGATGCGCCGGCTCTGCATCATCCTGCTCGCATGTCTGGCCGCCGTCCCCGCCGCGTTCGCGGCGACCGGTGCGGCCGGCGACGGCGTGCTCGAGCTTCGGGGCGTCTCCGGCACCGTCACTATCAACGCCAAGGGCGTGCTCTGGGGTCAGATGGACAAGGGCTCGCTTACGGTCACCGACCCGGTCGCGGGCGACGGCGACGTGCTGGTGAACGGCGCCGACAAGCCGGCGCGCGTCCTCCCAGACGGATCGGTGCTCTACGTCGGGAAGGACCTGCACTTCCGCATCACCGGCGGCTCGTACAAGCTCCAGTTCACGAACGGGACGGGCATCGACCTGACGACCGTCGGCGTCGGCAGGGCGACGATCCTGCCCGACTGGACGGCCACCGACGACGGCGACTACGCCGTCGACGGCGCCAAGTGGAAGGCCGTGCCGTTCTACGACCCGCTCTACCTCCGCTTCGGCGTCAAGCCGGCGCCGCCGACGACGACGGGGCCCTAGATGGTTGATGCCAGATGAGCGCGCCGGCCGCGAACATCCTGGTGGTCGAGGACGAGGGCTCGATCGCCTCGTTCGTCTCGCTCTACCTGAAGAACGCCGGCTACGGCGTGCGGACGTCGGCGACCGGGAACGACGCGCTCGTGAAGGTCGCCGACGACATGCCCTCGCTGATCGTGCTCGACCTGATGCTGCCCGACATCGACGGTATCGAGGTCTGCCGGCGGATCCGCCAGTCGAGTGACGTGCCGATCCTCATGCTCACGGCTCGCGACGAGGACGTCGACAAGATCATCGGCCTCGAGGTCGGCGCGGACGACTACCTCACGAAGCCGTTCAACCCGCGAGAGCTCGTGGCGCGCGTGAAGTCGATCCTCCGGCGCGCGGCGCCCGAGCGGCGCGAACGCGAGACGGAGGTGATCGTGCACGGCGACCTGCGCGTTGACGCCGGCCGGCGCGAGGTGACCGTCGGCGACGAGGAGATCCAGCTCGCGCCGAAGGAGTTCGACCTGCTCTGGGAGCTGCTCGATCATCGTGGGCTCGTCCTGACGCGCGACCAGCTGCTCGAGCGGGTGTGGGGTTACACGTTCGCCGGCGACACGCGAACGGTCGACGTGCACGTCAGACAGCTCCGGCGCAAGCTCGGCGAGGCGTCCCCGGTCGTCACGGTCTGGGGCGTCGGGTACAAGGTCTCGCCGGCGAAGGATGCGCGCAAGGAGAAGACGAAGACCTAGGCGGTCATGTTCAACTCGCTTCGCGTCCGGTTGCCGCTCGTCTTCCTTGCCGGCATCGTGGTGGCCGGCGTCATCACCACGGCGATCTCTATTCGCCTGTTCCAGCAGTTCGCGCGCGACCAGGCGATCGCGCAGCTGTCTCGCGAGGGTCACGGCATCGCCGCCCTCTACGTGGCGGCCGTGCGCGCGGGCTACGGCAACCGGTCGGGCGACCGCCTGGCGCCGACGTTCGCCGCGGCGAATCTCGGGCTGACGACCGGGGCGAAGCTGTACTGGGTCGGCCCGCGCGTGCTCTTCCCGGGCCAGGAGGTGAACTTCGGCCTGCCCCGGCTTCCGCTGAAGACGATCGACTGGACGTCGGGGAAGTCGCTGTCGTTCGAGTTCACGCCGCCCGGCACCCACCACCCGTACATCGCGGTCGCGAACCCGCTCATCCTCGGCTCGACCTCGATCGGCGCGGTCGTCGTCGCCCAACCGAAGACGGACGTCGGCAAGCGCGTTCGCTCGCTGATCGAGCGGCTCGCGCTTGCCGGTCTGCTCGGCCTCGCGGTCGCCGGGCTGCTCGCGTGGTACCTGTCGCGGCGCCTTGTGCGTCCGATCCTGCAGCTCTCGCAGGCCGCCGACGACGTCGCCGGCGGGAACTACGACGTCCGTGTCCCGCAGCGCGCGCCCGGAGAGCTCGGGCATCTGTCCGAGCGCTTCGGCCAAATGGCGCATCGCCTGAGCGAGGTCGAGGCGATGGAGCGCAACTTCCTCATGTCCGTCTCGCACGAGCTGAGGACGCCGCTCACCGCGATCCGCGGCCACGTCGCGGCGCTACGCGAGGGGGTCGTGGTCGGTGAAGAGCTCGAGCAGCAGTCGCTCGAGACCGTCGAGCACGAGGCGCAGCGTCTCGAGCGGCTCGTCGGCGACATCCTCGACCTCGCCAAGCTCGACACGCACCGCTTCACGGTGATGAAGGAAGAGGTCGACATGGGCGAGCTGCTGGCCCAGGCGTTCGAGCGGTACCGCGACGAGGCGCAGCGGCGGTCGATCGACTATCGCTGCGAGGTGCACGACCGGCCGGTGATCGAGTCCGACGGCGACCGCGTGCTCCAGGTCGTCGGGAACCTTCTTTCGAACGCGTTCAAGGCGACGCCGAACGGCGGGCGGATCTCGCTCGAGCTCGCGCAGCAGAACGGCACCGTCCACGTGGTCGTCGAGGACTCGGGGCCGGGCATCCCGGAGCAGAGCAGGGAGCGGATCTTCCGCCCGTTCGTCTCGAACGTCGGCGGCGGGACCGGCCTCGGCCTGCCGATCGCGCGCGAGCTCTCGAGCGCGCTCGGCGGACGGCTGGAACTGGAGAGCGAGATCGGCCACGGCAGCCGATTCGAGCTCGTGCTGCCGGTCTAACCGCTAGCCGGTCTCGCGCAGCGGCACGACGGTCGCCGGCGTCGAGTCGGCCAGCGCCGCTTCGATCCGCTCGAGCCGCGCGTTCATCGACCGCCAGCCCTCCGTCAGCAGCTCGACGATGAGGGCGAGGTCGTCGATGCGCGCGAGCCGCTCGGCGTCGAGGGTGGACTCGATTCGCTCGAGCCGGCGCACCGCGTTGTTGGACAGCCCCTTCACTTCTGCGAGCCGCCGCGAGATCGGCGCGGCTTCCTCGCGCAGCGCCTCCCGAAGGGGCAAACGCAACTCGTCCATGGAGCGAAGCTAGCGTCCGGGTCGGATGGACTCGAGCGAGCTCGACTACGACCTTCCGCCCGGGCTGATCGCCCAGCATCCGGCCGAGCGGCGAGACGGTTCGCGCCTGCTCGTCTACGACCGTGGGTCCGGCGCGATCCGCGATCGCGTCTTCCGGGAGCTGCCGGACGAGCTGCCTCCGCAGACGCTCACGGTGGTGAACGACACGCGGGTCGTCGCGGCGCGGATCCCGATCTCGTCGCCGCGCGGCGAGGTGCTGCTGCTCGAGCGGATCGAAGGAGAGGTGTGGGAGGCGCTCGCCCGGCCGACGCGGCGCCTGCGTCCCGGCCGATCCTACGACGGCGTCGAGCTGCTCGAGCACCTCGGCGAGGGGCGCTGGCGTGTGCGCATCGAGGGAGAGCCGCAGGGCCGGCCGCCGCTTCCCCCGTACATCACGGAGCCGCTCGCAGACGAGGAGCGCTACCAGACCGTGTACGCGGACGCGCTCGGCTCCGCGGCGGCGCCGACGGCAGGGCTGCACTTCACGCCCGAGCTGATCGCGGCCCTCGACGTCGTGCGGGTGACGCTGCACGTCGGGCTCGACACGTTCCGGCCGCTGCAGGCCGAGGTCGTCGAGGCGCACCGGATCCACGGGGAGCGCTACGCGGTCTCGCCGAGTGCGTGGGAGCGCATCACTTCGGCGCCGCGGGTGCTCGCGGTCGGGACGACGAGCGTGCGCGTGCTCGAGACCGTCGCGCACGGCGGGCAGCTCGAGGGCCGTACGGAGCTCTTCATCACGCCGGGCTTCGAGTTCCAGCGCGTCGACGCGCTGCTCACGAACTTCCACCTGCCCCGCTCGACGCTGCTCGCGCTCGTGATGGCCTTCGCCGGCATCGACGAGGTCCGGCACCTCTACCGGCACGCGATCGACGAGCGCTACCGCTTCTACTCCTTCGGCGATGCGATGCTGATCCTCTGACCGCGTTGCATTTCCGTCACCCTTCCCAGGAGACGAGCCATGGCCGTTTCGCCGACGCGTCGTGCCCAGGCAGCGGGCTTCGAGTGCCGCTGTGAACGATTCGGCACACGGTCGTCACCCTTCTCAGGAGAGAGGACTGGTCCCTTCCGACCGGGTCTTCGAGGTGACGGGTCGCGACGGGGAGGCACGCGCCGGCCTGCTGCGGACCGCGCACGGGGAGGTCGAGACGCCGACGTTCATGCCGGTCGGGACGAAGGCGACCGTGAAGATGCTGCACCCGGACGAAGTGCTGGCGCTCGGCGCTCGGATCGTGCTCGCCAACACCTACCACCTCCACTTCCGGCCCGGCGACGCACTGATCGCCGAGCTCGGCGGGCTGCACCGCTTCATGGGGTGGAGCGGGCCGATCCTCACCGACTCGGGCGGGTTCCAGGTCTTCTCGCTCCGCGACACGATCGCCCGCGTCGACGACGACGGCGTCACCTTCCGCAGCGTCTACGACGGCGCCGAGACGCGGTTCACCCCTGAGCTCGCGGCCGGCATCCAACGGAACCTCGGCAGCGACATCGCGATGTGCCTCGATCAGGTTCCGGCGGCAGACGTCAGCCGAAGGGAGCTCGAAGAGGCCGTGCGGCGGACGACGTTGTGGGCCGGACGGCAGGCGGTCGCGCCGCGCGCCGAAGGCCAGCTCCGCTTCGGTATCAACCAGGGCGGCGTCGACCCCGAGCTGCGGCGCCGCTCGATCGAGGAGATCGCCGAGCTCGAGTTCGACGGGAACGCGATCGGCGGCCTCGCGATCGGCGAGGAACGCGACGTGATGTTCGAGACGACGGACTGGGCGGCCGCTCTCCTGCCCGCCGACCGGCCGCGCTACTTCATGGGGATCGGCGACGCCGAGGGGATCCTCGAGGTGATCGAGGCGGGCATCGACCTGTTCGACTGCGTCCTGCCCACGCGGACGGCGCGCACCGGCAGCGCACTGACCGCCGAGGGGCGAATCAACCTCCGCGCTGCCGCCTACGCGCGCGACGACCGACCGCTCGAGGACGGCTGCGACTGCCCGGCCTGCGAGCGGTTCACGCGCGCGTACATCCGCCATCTCGTGAACCAGAACGAGCTGCTCGGGCTCCGGCTCCTCTCGCTCCACAATCTACGATTCGTGACTGCGCTCACCAGGGGCGCGCGCGAAGCGATCGAGCGTGGCGCCTTCGCCGCGTACAAGCGCGAACGACTCGAAAGGCTCTCATGGCCGGCTTCCTGATCCTGATCGTCATCCTCGCGGCCGTGTGGGGGCTGTTCGTGATCCCGGCCCGCCGCCGCCGGCGCTCACACGAGGAGATGCAGGACTCGGTCGACCTCGGCGACGAGATCATCACGGCGGGTGGCCTCCACGCCGTCGTCAAGGAGATCGGCGAGAGCGACCTCCGGGTCGAGATCGCGCCCGGCATCGTCGTCACCCTCGACAAGCGCGCGGTGGCCGCCGTGGCCCGCGAAATCGAGGTGGAGGTCGAGGTAAATGACCCCAAAAGGGTCAGCGGGGGCGACTTGAAACCCAGCTAACCTGTGCCCGCTGTGTCTTCACGGCGCTCACACCTCACGCTGGTCGTCCTGATCCTCCTCTCGCTCGCCGGCGTTCTGATGCTGGGCATTTCCGGCTCGCCGGCCCACAAATCGCTGAAAAAGGGCCTCGATCTGCAGGGCGGCCTGGAGGTCGTCCTGAAGGCGCAGCCGCCGAAGGGCCACCAGCTCACCACCTCGGATCTCGACCGCTCGGTCACGATCATGCGGAACCGCGTCGACAAGCTCGGCGTTGCGGAGCCGCACATCCAGAGGCAGGGCTCCGACCAGATCGTGATCCAGCTCGCGGGCGTGCACGACGCCGCCGCCGCGGCGAAGCTGATCGGGAAGACTGCGCAGCTCGCGCTCTACGACCTCGAGCCGGCGCTCGTGCCGCCGTCCGTGAGCGCGACCGGCCAGCCCCTGGCGACCACGAGCCTCTACCAGCTGCTCTCGCGCGTCCAGGCCGCCGCGAAGCAGGGCACGCCCAGCCAGTACGCGCTGTTCAAGAAGACGACCAACACCACGGGTACGGGCAAGAACAAGAAGACGGTCACGACGTGGCACCGCATCGCGGGGCCGACGGCGACGCTCCACCGTGACCCGTCGACGGGCAACCCGGGGCTGCTCGACGCATACAAGGGGAAGGTTCCGGAGGGCGCGAAGGTGCTGACGGTCCCGCACGACACGGTGATCATCACGTGCTCCAGCGAGACCTCCGCCGTCTGCCCGGGAGACCCGAACGGCGTGCCCCCGGTCGGCAAGACGGACTACTACCTGTTCAAGCACGGCGCCTACCCGAACGACCGCTACGCCACGAACGGCAAGTTCCCGAACATGGGCGGCGAGGAGCTCAAGCTCTCCGGCACGCGTCAGGACTTCGACCCGACGACGGGCGACCCGGTCGTGCTCATGCAGTTCAGCGGCAAGGGCAACAAGATCTTCCACGAGGTCACGAAGAACGAGGCGATCCGCGGGTCGATCCAGCAGACGCCGCAGCACTTCGCGATCGTGCTCGACAACGAGATCCGGTCGTGGCCGCAGATCGACTACAACCAGAACCCGCAGGGCATCGACCCAACGGGGAGCGGCGCGCAGATCACGGGCCTGCAGAGCCTGAAGGAGGCGAAGGATCTCGCGCTCGTGCTGCAAACCGGCGCGCTGCCCGTCAACTTCATCACGCTCGAGCGCACCGACGTCTCCGCGACGCTCGGTAAGGACTCGCTGAACCAGGCGCGCGACGCGGCTATCGGCGGTCTGATCGCGGTCGCGATCTTCCTGCTGTTCGCGTACCGCTTCCTCGGGCTCGTCGCGGTGCTCGGCCTCGGCATCTACGCCGCGCTGATGTACGGCGCGATCCTCCTCCTCGGCGTCACGCTGACACTGCCGGGCTTCGCCGGCCTGATCCTCACGATCGGGGTGGCCGCCGACGCGAACATCGTGGTCTTCGAACGCATCAAGGAAGAGGTGCGCGCCGGGAAGACCATGCGCAAGGCGATCGCGGACGGCTACGCCAAGGGCTTCCACACGATCATCGACGCGAACGTCGTCACGGTGATCACCGCGTTGATCCTGTTCGCGGTCGCGACAGCAGGCGTGAAGGGCTTCGCGCTGATGCTGCTGATCGGCACCGTCGTGTCGCTGCTCACCGCCGTCGCTGCAACGCGCGCGATGCTCGGTCTGCTCTCCGGCTTCAAGTGGTTCGACAACCCGCAGTTCATGGGAGCCGCCGGCGAGCAGGGGCTCAAGTTCCTGCAGATCGACTTCATGCGCCGCCGCTACCTGTGGTTCGCGATCTCCGGTGCGGTGATCGTGCTTGGCCTGGCCTCGCTCGCGGTCCGCGGGCTCAACCTCGGTATCGACTTCAAGGGCGGCGTGCAGCTGACCTTCAAGACCCAGCAGTACACATCGCTCTCGAAGGTGCGTGACCAGACCGCGTCGATCGGCCATGCGAAAGACGCGGTCGTGCAGGGCCGCGGTTCGTCGACGGGCGGCGGCGAGAACTACAAGAACTTCCAGATCCAGCTGAAGAAGCTGCCCTCGGCCGACCAGAACAAGCTGACGACCGCGCTCAAGGAGAACGTGAACGCGCAGGCGCTCGGCGTGAAGAACGTGTCGTCGAGCTTCGGGCGCCAGATCGCGCGCGCCGCGATTCTGGCGATCATCTTCTCACTGCTGATCGTGACGCTCTACATCACGATCCGTTTCCACGGGCTCGCGTTCGCGGTGCCGGTGGTGGTCTCGATGCTCCACGACGTCATCATCACGGTCGGGGTCTACTCGATCACCGGGCGCGAGGTCACGGAGGCGACGGTTGCCGCCGTCCTGACGGTGCTCGGGTACTCGATCTACGACACGATCATCATCTTCGACCGCATTCGCGAGAACGTGCCGATCATGCGACGCCAGCCGTTCGCGACGATCGCCAACATCTCGCTTTGGGAGACGATCCGTCGTTCACTGGCGACGACGTTCATCACGATCCTGCCGGTCGCCGCGCTGTTCTTCTTCGGCGGATCGACGCTGAAGGACTTCGCGTTCGCGCTGCTCATCGGCGTGGTCTCCGGTGCCTACTCGTCGATCTTCATCGCCGCGCCGCTGCTCACGATCTGGAAGGAGCGCGAGCCGGAGTACGCACGCCGCAAGGGTCAGCTCACGCCCGAGGGTCGTGCCGGCGACAGGTTGCTCGGCGAGTCCGAGCAGGGGTTGCTCGACGAGGACACCGCGACGCCGGAGGTTCCCGCCGGCGCAGTGGAGTCGGGCGTCGCGCAGCGCACCGACGGACCGGTCGACGACACCGACAAGCGCGCGCGGCGGCGGCAGCGCAGGAGCTCGCGTCCGCATGGACGCGCCCGGTAACGGCCCTCCCGAGCGCGACGCGCTCGAGCGGATTCTCGCGCTGCTCGGCCCGAGGCTCGAGGACGTCCGAGTCCTGTTCGACGATGCAAGCTCGCGCTGGCGCGGCGACGCTGCGAGGGTGGGCGAGGGAACGCGCCGGCGCGTGCGCGAGATCGCGCGCGAGCTCGGGCTCGTGAGCCGCTACGACTGGGACGAGCTGGAGCTCCGCGTGGCGCAGCTCGAGCACCGCCTGCGACTCGTGGAGGGCGCACGCCCGCAAGAGCGTCCGTAGCGCCTGCTACCTTGATTCATGAGGGAGCGCGGATGGGCCGCGTTCCCGTGAGATCGCGTCTCCTGCTTACGGACACGGGATCTCGACGTCCGAAGGAGTTGAGACAGCTGACAGATTTTCGTTCGCTCGGCGCGTCCGAGGCCGTTTGCGCAGTGCTCGCAAGCCGCGGCATCGACTCGCCGTTCCAGATTCAGACACTCGTCATCCCGGAGGCGCTTCGCGGCGGCGACGTCCTCGCGAAGAGCCCCACCGGATCGGGCAAGACGCTCGCGTTCGCGATTCCGATCGTCCAGCGCATCCGTCCGGACGACCGCAGGCCCGCGGCGCTCGTGCTCGTCCCGACGCGCGAGCTCTGCGTGCAGGTGACCGAGGAGCTCGAGCTCGTCGCCGGCCCGGCGATCAAGGTCGCGTCCGTCTACGGCGGCGTGCCGCTCAAGGCGCAGGCGCGCGAGGCGCGCGACGCGCACGTGCTCGTCGCGACGCCCGGCCGCCTGCAGGATCTCGTCGACCGCGGGCTTGTGTCGCTCGACGCGGTCACGGTGCTCGTTCTCGACGAGGCCGACCGCATGCTCGACATGGGCTTCAAGCCGCAGGTCGACCGCATCGTGCGGCTGCTGCCGCGGGAGCGGCAGACGATGTTCTTCTCCGCCACGCTCGACGGCGAGGTCGGCGAGCTGGCGCGCCGCTACACGCAGTTCCCGGCACGCTTCGAGGGAGAGCTACCGCAGGAGCGCCGGACCGGCGAGGTCGACCACCGCTTCGTCCCCGTCACGTCCGACACGAAGGTACGGACGCTCGTCGACCTGCTCAGCGCCGAGGAACGCGGGCTCGCGCTCGTCTTCGTCCGCACGAAGGCCGGCGCCGACCGGCTCGTCGAGAAGCTGCGCCGCCACGACGTGGACGCCGTCGCGATTCACGGCGACAAGGGCCAGGCACAGCGCGAACGTGCGCTCGCGCGCTTCGACTCCGGCAAGGTGCGGACGCTCGTCGCAACCGACGTGGCCGCCCGCGGCCTCGACGTCGACGACGTGACGCACGTGATCAACTACGACCCGCCGGAGGATCCCGACGCCTACACGCACCGCGTCGGCCGCACCGGGCGTGCGGGCCGGGGGGGCGTCGGGATCACGCTCGTCCTGCCGGACCAGCAGGCGGACGTCTCGCGTGTTGCGCGGCTGCAGGGCCACGTCGAGCGTTTCGAGGAGTCCGGGATGAAGGTCGCCCGTCCGCGCGTCGTCTACACGTCCCGTCGCGGGAGGTCGTCCAAGTGGTAGAGCGCGCCGAACGGCTCACGGCCACCCAGGCGGCTGCGCTCCGTGACGAGCTCGAGCACCTCGAAGGGCCGCGCCGTGCCGAGGCCGTCGCAGCGATCAAGAAGGCGCGTGAGTTCGGCGACCTCTCCGAGAACTTCGAGTACCACGCGGCGAAGAACGAGCAGGGGCTGCTCGAGGCGCGCATCCGCACGCTACGGGCGCGGCTCGACACGGCGGAGATCGTCGAGGACGCCACAGGTGGTGCGGTCGGCGTCGGGTCGGTCGTCGACGTCGAGACGGACGGCGGCGACACGATGACGGTCGAGATCAGCGCGCTCGGCGGAGCCGGCACGGTTTCGCCCACGTCGCCGCTCGGCACCGCTCTGCTCGGCCGCAAGGTCGGCGACACGGTCGACGTCACTGCGCCGCGCGGCACCTGGCGGGCGACGATCCGCCGCCTCCACTAGCCGCCCGCTCCGATCGGGCTGCAAGACTAGGGATAGTGGCGGCACGCCCCAAGCAGCGCAACCTGGGCCGCATGAGCGAGATCGCGCAGGTCGCGGTTCGCCACGGCTTCGGGTACGTGTTCGAGGGCAGGCGCGGCCGCGATCAGGACGGCGGCACCGCCCGTGGACGCCACCTCCGCGAGATGCTCGACGAGCTCGGCCCGACGTTCGTGAAGTTCGGCCAGCTTCTCTCGACGCGGCCGGACGTCGTACCGCCTGACATCATCGCCGAGCTCCGGGGCCTGCAGGACGACGTGCGCCCGTTTCCGTTCGAGGAGGTCGAGCGCACGATCCAGGAGGAGCTCGGCCAGCCGATCGAGCGGCTGTTCCTCGAGTTCGAGGAGACCCCGCTCGCCGCGGCGTCGATCGGGCAGGTGCACGGCGCGGTCCTGCCGAACGGGCGACGGGTCGTCGTCAAGGTGCAGCGCCCGAACGCGCCGAGGCAGATCGAGTCCGATCTCTCCCTGATGTACCAGGCGGCGCGGCTCGCGAAGGAGCGGATCCGCGCGCTCGACTTCATCGACACCAACGAGATCGTCGACGAGTTCGCCCGCTCGATCCGGCAGGAGCTCGACTACCGCCTCGAGGGTCGCAATGCGGACGTCTTCCATCACAACTTCGCCGGTCATCCGCATGTGGCCGTGCCGCGCGTCTACTGGTCGTACACGCGCTCGCGCGTGCTCACGCTGGAGCGGCTCGAAGGGACGCAGCTCGCCGATCTCGACCTGGACAACTGGGCGCTCGACCAGCGTCGGCGGCTCGCCTACCTGATCGCCGAGTGCTGGATGACGATGATCTTCCGCCACGGCTTCTTCCACGGCGACCCCCATCCCGCCAACATCCTCGTGCTCTCACCCGAGCGGATCGGTCTCGTCGACTTCGGCCTCAGCGGGAAGCTCACCGACGACGACATGTCGAAGCTGACGAAGCTGTTCATCGATGCAGCGTCGGAGAACATCGAGCTGCTCCCGAAGCGCCTTGCGGAGCTCGGGGTGCGCTATCCGCGCGAGCGCGAGGACGAGTTCATCGGGGAGCTCCGCGAGCTCTATCACCGCTATTACGGCGCGTCGCTGCAGGAGATCGACCCGATCCAGATCATCCGCGAGGGATTCGCGTTGATCTACTCGATGAACCTCCGGCTCCCGACGCGCTTCGTGATGCTCGACAAGGCGATCGCCACGCTCGGGTCGGTCGGCGTCGAGCTCTACCCCGACTTCAACGTGTTCGAGGTGGCGAAGCCGTACGCGCGCGCCCTGATGGTCGAGCGCTTCACGCCACGGCGTATCGTCGCGCGCGCACGGCGCGAGGGCTGGCAGCTCGCGACGATCGCCTCGGATCTTCCCTACGCGCTCTACGACACGCTCGAGCAGGTTCGCGACGGCCAGATCGAGGTCGGTTTCGTCCACAAGGGCCTCGACGAGTTCATGGCGAAGCTCGACGTGCTGTTCAACCGGCTCGTGATCGCGCTCGTCGTGACCGGCGGTCTCATCGGCTCGAGCCTGATCGGGATCTTCGCCAAGTCCGGCCCGCACGTGCTCGGGCTGCACGTCATCTCGGTGCTCGGGTTCTCGCTCTCGGCGATCCTCGGGGTCTGGCTCTTGTGGAGCGTCGTCCGATCTGGTCGAATCTGACCGGCTCGGTCGGCGAATCGACGAAAGGAGCTTGGCATGGCCGGTGTTCGGCGTGGCGCGCAGGCGGTACTCAAGTATCTCGCCCCGATTTTCGTGCTCGCGATCGTCGTCCAGGTGTTCCTGGCCGGTGAGGGGATCTTCGGGCTCAAGAACGTCCAGGACCTCGACGACGCGAAGACGCTCGATCCGCATCGCGGGCTGGGATTCTTCTTGACGTTTCCGGGAGCCTTGCTGCTCCTGATCGTCGCTCTCCTCGCGTGGTCGCCCGACCGGCGCGTCCGCATCCTGTCCCTCGTCCTCCCGTTCCAGCTCTTCCTGCAGTCGGTGCTCGCCGGTATCGGACGGTGGGGCGGCGCGTTCCATCCGCTGAACGGGTTCGCGCTGCTCGCGGAGTTCGCGTGGCTGACCTACCTGATGTGGCAGCGGGAGCCGGCGGTCGCGCCGACCGCGACGGCGGCCGTTCCGGCCGATTGAGGAACGAACGGCACGGAATCGTGCCGATGGACAACTGTCGAAGCGCAAGCCGCCGGGCTACGGTCGGTGAATGCCGACTGCCGCAGCGCTCTTCGTCGCGGATACCGAGCCCGAGACGCGGCGGTTTCTCTCCCGCCAGCTGACGCAGGACGGCTTCCGGCTCGTCGGCGCGCGCGACGATCCAGACCTCGTGCTCGCGGGCGACGTCGCGTGCGTCGAGCGGTGGATCGAGCGGGCGCCGGTGATCGTGCTCGGTAGCCCACAGGCCGATGCGGTCGACCGGATCCGCGCCTTCCGTAACGGCTGCGACGACTACGTCGCGCCCCCGTTCGACTACCAGGAGCTCGTCGAGCGCATCCGCGCGGTGCTGCGTCGCGTGCGCCCGCCGGCACCGGCGGTGGTCAACGCACCGCCGGTGCGAGTCGACACGCGGACGCGCGATGTCCGCGTCGACGGGCGTCGCGTCCACCTATCGCAGAAGGAGTACGACCTGCTCCTGCGGCTCGCACGCGAGCCCGACCGCGTGCTCACGAAGGCGGAGCTGCTCCGCGACGTCTGGGGGTATCGCGTCCTCGGCCGGACGCGCACTCTCGACTCCCATGCCTCACGCCTCCGTCGCAAGCTCCGCGCCGCGGGCGCTGAGGGTGCGCTGATCGACAATGTGTGGGGTGTCGGATACCGCCTGCTCGGACCGATGTCGGAGGAGTAGCGTCCGCATGTGGACACCGCCGAGAAGGCCGCGCTGCTCCGTCGGCTCCATCACGACCCGAAGCTGCTCGTCCTTCCGAACGCCTGGGACGTCGCCAGCGCCCGCGTGCTCGCGGCGCTGCCCGGGTGCAGGGCGCTCGCAACGACCAGTGCCGCGGTTGCCCGCTCGCTCGGATTCGAGGACGGCGAGCAGGCACCGGCCGATGAGATGCTTCGCGCCGCCGGGCGCATCGCGGCGGCGGTCGACGTCCCGGTCACCGCCGATCTCGAGCGCGGCTACGGCGATCCCGTGGGCACCGCGCGCGCCGCCTGGGCGGCCGGCGTCGTCGGCCTGAACGTCGAGGACTCGACGGGAGGACGCCTGGTCACGGTCGCAGAGCAGGTGGCAGTGATCCGCGCGATCCGCGCCGCCCTGCCGGAGCTCGTCGTCAACGCAAGAGTCGACGTGTTCATCCGCCAGACGGGTGGGGTGGACGACGCCGTCGAACGCGCCGGCGCGTACCTGGAGGCAGGGGCCGACTGCGTCTACCCGATTCTGTGCCCGACCGACGTGGTCGCCGAGTTGGCCGGGCGGATCGCGGGGCCGGTCAACGTCGTCGTCGTGCCCGGACTGCCGTCGCCGGCCGAGCTGGAGCGGCTCGGCGTCGCCCGCCTCACCTGGGGGCCGGGCCTCGCCACCGCCGCGTACGCCGAAGCGGCCCGGATCGCCGGCGCGGCGCTCGCCGAGTAGCCGGGCCCGACTCGGTTAACCGACCCGTTACCGACAGGTAGCCGTCCTGTCCGATCCTCGGCCGCAGGCGACCGCGTGGGGCGGTCGCGAGAAGGGAGCAACGATGAATCTCGCAGGCATCACCTTTCCCGCGCGTTTGATCGGCGCCGTCACGTTTGCCGTCCTGATCGTCGGAGGCGGCGCAGGGACAGCGTTGGGGGATCCTGCCTTGCATGCCCGCAACTACTTTGCCCAGGTCGCCGTGGGACCGCGCCCGGACGACCGGGCGGGCATCCGCGGCCCGAATGCGCCGGCGTTCACGGCGGCCACGAGCACCGCCGTCCGTCCCGATGATCGCGCAGCCGTTCGAGGGATCGGCACGACCACCATCGCCTCGACCGGGGCCGCCGTCACGGCGGTCCGTCCCGATGATCGCGCAGCCGTTCGAGGGATCGGCACCACCGCGGTCGCCTCGGCCGCGCCCGCTCTCACGGCAGCCGCAACCGAGTCGGGCTTCGACTGGGTCGATGCCGGGATCGGCGCCGCGAGCACCCTCGCGCTGATCCTGATCGGAGGCGGCGTCTTCCTGATCGGCACCCGCCGGCACGGTGACGCCCGCGGGAAGCCGACGGCGCCCGCGCTTCACGGGTGAGCCGTTGCGGGGCCGCGACGATCATCTGGGGGTCGCGGCCCCGCCGATCTCTGCAGCTGCGAGCGCCGTCGTGCGTGCGATACCGGGCGGCATGCCGAGCTCCTCGTACGTCTGTCGTGCCTCGTGCAGAAGCGTCGAAGCTCTGTCGTTGTCGCCCGGGGCCGCGCGGGTCAGGAGCAGGTGCGCGTAATCGGTCTGTGTGTGCGCGAGCCACGGTCGCGCGCCCATCCGCGAGTTCATCTCGAGCGCCGTTTCGAAATGCACCTCGGCCTCGCCGTGACGCTCGATCTGCGTGGCGAGGCGTCCCACGTGATGGGCGACGGAGCCCATGCTGATCTCGCCGGCGGCGATCGCATTCTGGTCGGCGAAGGGAACCAGTAGCTCGTGCATGGTCAGCGCGGCCTCCCGATCCTCGAGATATGCGCAGACCTCGCTCAGCAGGGTTAGGTTCACGAGCCAGTCTTCGTCGCGACTGAGCTGTCCGAACCCGTCGGCGGCGAGCCGTTCGAATATCTCGACAGCCCGGTCGCGGAGCCCGAGGTGCGCGTAGGCGCGGGAGAGCGCGCAGTCGAAGATGCGGTAACCCGCGAACTCTTCGACCGATTGCTTGAGCACGTCCGCGTAGCCGTCGAGTCGGTCCTGCTGGATGCGCAGGTTGAACATCTGGAGCCGGTGCGGCGTCTGAACGTTCCAGCTCTGCGCCCGTTCGCCGAGGCGAAGCGCCTCGGTGATCAGCTCTTCTGCCTCGTGGAAGCGGCCCTGCGACGCGGCGAATTGCGCCTCGAAGACCGTGACGAGCGACCGGAAACTCTGGAGGTTCAGGTCCTGGACGAGTTGCCTCATCGCGTCGACCGTCCGGTCCATTGCGACGAGATCTCCGAGCGCCCAGGCCGTGTACAGCACGTGCTCGTAACCGCCGAAGACTCGCTCCAGGTCGCCGGCCTCGGTGGCGAGCTCCACCAGTTCGGCGCCGGTTCGGAAGCGCACGGCCGCCGTTTCGGGGCCCCCCGTCGCGGCGAGCCTCCCGTCGAGCGTGAAGAGCAATGTCGAGGGGTCTCCGAGCTTCTCGGCGATCTCGTGTGCTTCGCGGGTCAGCGATTCGAGTCGTTGACGGTCGGCGTCGCCACGCAGCGCGCTCGCCATCCGCGTCAGCAGCCTCGCCCGAATCACGCTGTCGCGGTCGCCGCACATTCCGAGAGCCTCCTCCAGGAGGGGGAGGTAGCGCGGGTCCCACTCCTGACGCGGGCCCCAGATGTCTCTACCGCCGTAGGCGAGCGCCGCCCTTGCGAAGTGTTCGACGTTGCCTTCCGCCCTCGCAGTCGCGGCTGCGTGGATGAGCGTGTCGCGTGCCGCGGGGCCCTCGCCGGCGAGCACCTGGGCATCGCCCTTGGCGAGCAGCAACTCGGTCCGCGTCGCCGCCGAGGCGCCGGAGAGCCCGGCCGCCTCGAGCGCCACCTCGTAGAGGCGCGCCGCCTCCTCGTAGGCGAGCGACGCGAGCGCCCGATCACCGGCCCGGCGCGCGAACTCGGCACCCCGCACGAAGTCCTTGCCCGCGACCGAGTGATGAGCCAGCTCGCTCAGGTGAGGGCCGGGCTCATCTCCGTACAGATCGGTGAGCGCGTCGACCACGAGCCGATGGAGCTTGACCCGGCGCGCGGCCGTGACTCCCTCGTAGAGCGTGTCGCGAATGAGGACGTGGGCGAAGCGGATGTGGTCGCCGACGCCGGGGACGTGCGAGAGGACGCCTGCGGACATGGCCTCGTCGAGCTGCCCGAGCAACTTGTCCTCGGAGACACCGGCGAGACGTGCGAGCGCTCCCAGTGTGAACTCACGTCCCAGCACGGACGCAAGCACCAGCGTGCGGTCGCACT
Source organism: uncultured Thermoleophilia bacterium (assembly GCA_963708355.1). Classification (GTDB taxonomy): domain Bacteria; phylum Actinomycetota; class Thermoleophilia; order Gaiellales; family Gaiellaceae; genus PALSA-600. Next base: position 555,292 of record CAVPSK010000001.1, read on the forward strand.
CGTCCGAGAGGTGCGCGAGGCGCCGGGTGATCACGTCCCTGATGCTTTCGGGAACGCGGAACCGAACGTCCCGAGCAGGCTGTTCGAGATCCATGCCCTCGATCTCGAACAGCCGCACCATCTCGACGACGAAGAGCGCGTTTCCCTCCGTTTCTCCGTGCAGTGCCGCGACGAGATTCGCGGTTGCGGGTCCGGCGGTCAGCTCGACGTACTCCGCGACGTCGGTCTCGCTCAGCCCCTTCAGGGCGATTCGGCGCGTCGCCGGCTCGCGGACGACCTCCGCCAGCAACGCGCGCAGCGCGGGTCCCGGGGCAGGATCGACGCTGCGGTAGGCGGCAAGAACGAGCACGCGGCTCGACTCCAGCTGCCGGGCGAGGAAGTGCAGCAGGAGGAGCGAAGGGGCGTCGGCGGCGTGGAGGTCGTCGATGAAGAGCACGAGCGGGCGGCGCTCCGCGGCCGAGCGGAGGAACTCGGCGGTTGCATCGAACAATCGGAACCTCGCCTCCAGATCGTCGGTCCGCTCGGGCAGGCGTCCGCGGAGCTCGGGGACGATCGGCGCGAGGTCGGCGGCGGCCGGTCCGAGCCCGGCGCGCAACAGCTCCGGGTCGAGCTCGCGGATGTAGCCGCGAAGCGACTGCACCCACGGCCAGTACGCCGGTGCGCCACCCGCCTCCCAGCAGCGCCCGACAAGGACGTTCGCTCCGCGCTCCCGCGCCCGTTTGATCAGCTCCTCGGCAAGTCGGCTCTTGCCGATGCCCGGCTCGCCCGTGAGGAGGACGAGGCGGCCGTGTCCGGCGAGCGCCTCTTCGAGGCCCGCGACCAGCTCTTTCATCTCGGCCTTTCTGCCGACGAACGCCGGCGCGACGGGTCCGCCCCCGTCACCGGGCTCGTTCGCCGGGCTCGGGTCGAGTGCTGGATCCTGGCTCAGGATCGCCCGCTCGAGCTCCCGCAACGACCGGCTCGGCTCGAGGCCCAGCTCTTCGAGGAGGACGTGGCGAGCGTCCTGATACGCCTCCAGAGCCTCCGCTTGACGACCCCCGCGATAGAGCGCCAGCATGAGCTGATAGCGGAATCGCTCACGCAGCGGATGCTCGGTGACAAGGCCCTCGAGCTCGCCGATCAGCTCGGTGTGGCGGCCGCGGGCGAGCTCGGCGTCCAGCGATCCCTCGATCGCGTCCACGCGCATCTCTTCGAGCCGCGCGATCTCGGCCTGGGCGAACCCGGTGGCTGCGAAGTCGGCCAGAGGCTCGCCCCGCCACAACGCGCGCGCCCGCTGCCACGCGGCGGCGGCCCGCGCGGGCGGCTCGGCTCGCGCTTGCCGGATCAGCGCCTCGAATTCACGGACGTCGTATTCGCCTTCGTCGACTCGCAGCAAGTAGCCCGGCGCCTTCGTCTCGAGCCGTGTTGCCCCGAGCGATCGGCGCAGGTGGGAGACGTGAACCTGCAACGCCTTCGCGGCAGTGTCCGGGGGCCGGTCCTCCCAGAGTGCATCGATCAGCGCGTCGGTCGAGACGACTCGGTTTGCATTGAGCAGCAGCATCGCTAGCAGCGCACGCTCCTTCGGACGGCTGATGTCGAGCGCATGTTCGCCGTCTTCGACTTCGAGCGGTCCGAGCAGTCGAAATCGCACTTGCCGCAGTTCCTCGACGAATTACGTTACGACGGTCGAGGCCGTTATGCAAAGGCGGCCGGGGGCGTGCCGCTCAGCGCGCTGGTCTGTGGTCGATCAGCCGCGCGCCCCGGCTTCGCGTCACGTAGGCGAACGCCCAGCGCACGAGCACGAGCAGCCGGTTCTCGAAGCCGATCAGGTAGACGATGTGCACGGCGAGCCAGATCACCCAGGCCGGGAACCCGCTCAGCCGGACGCCGCCGATCACCGCGACGGCCCGCGAGCGGCCGATCGTCGCCATGTCGCCCTTGTTGCGGTAGTGGAACGGCGCCGTCGCACGCCCTCGGATGGCGCGGGCGACGTAGCGGCCCTGCTGCATCGCGACGGGCGCGACGCCGGGGAGCTGGAGGCGGCCCCCGGCGCCGTCCGAGACGACAACCATGTCGCCGAGCGCGTGGATCTCGGGATGGCCGGCCACGGTCAGGTCGGGCTCGACGAGGATCCGTCCCACGCGGTCGACCTCGGCGCCGGTCGCGTCGGCCAGCAGTGCGGCGAGAGGAGAGGCCATGACGCCCGCGGCCCAGACCGCGGTGCGCGCCGCCACCTGCTCGACGCTGCCGTTCGCAGCTCGGAGCTCGACACGACCCTCCTCGACGCCGACGACGGTCGTGTCCAGCCTCACGGTCACGCCGAGATGCGCGAGCGACCGCTCGGCCCGGCGCGACAGCGACTCCGGGAACGCGCCCAGCACGCGCGGGCCGGCCTCGACGAGCAGCACCTGCGCGGTGCGCGTGTCGATGTCGCGAAAGTCGCGGCGCAGGGTGTCGCGCGCGAGCTCGGCGATCTGGCCGGCCATCTCGACGCCGGTCGGGCCGGCGCCGACGACGACGAAGGTGAGCCACGCCCGCCGTTGCGCTGCATCGCCGAGCTCGACCTCGGCTGCCTCGAACGCGCTCAGGATGCGGGAGCGAAGCTCGAGCGCGCCGCTGAGCGACTTGAGCTCGGGCGCGTGCGGCGCCCACTCGTCGTGCCCGAAGTACGAATAGGCGGAGCCGCCGGCGACGACGAGGTCGTCGTAGTCGAGCACCACGTCCTCTTCGCCGTTCGGCATTCCGCCGAGTCGCACGCGCCGGTGCGCGACGTCGAGCTCGGTCGCCTCGGCGAGCAGGACGCGCGCGTTCTTCTGGCGGTGCAGGACCCGTCGCAGCGGCGTGGCGATCTCGGGAGCCGCGAGGCCGCCCGTCGCAACCTGGTAGACGAGCGGCTGGAACAGGTGGTAGTTCTGGCGATCGACGAGCGTGACGTCGACATCGGCGCGTCGCAGCCCCCTGACGGCGAGCAGCCCGCCGAAGCCGCCGCCGACCACCACGACCCGTCTGCGTCCTGCCGCCGCCATGGCGACAGCTTTCCCTACAGCGGCAGGGTGGCGCCTTCCAACCGCAGCAGCAGGCGCTTCCGGTCGAGGCCCCCTGCGTAGCCGGTGAGCGATCCGTCGGCGCCCACGACGCGGTGGCAGGGAAGCACGATCGGGATCGGGTTCCGGTTCATGACGGTGCCGACCGCCCGCGCGGCCTTCGGCTTGCCCGCCTCGCGGGCGAGCGCGCCGTAGGTCGTCGTGGCGCCGTACGGGACGCGTGCGAGCGCGGCGAGGACAACCTCGTGGAAGGGCGCGACACGCAGGTCGAGCGGCAGGTCGAAGTCGCGGCGACCGCCCTCGAAGTACTGGTCGAGCTCGCGTCGCACCTCGTCGAGCGGCGCGCGCAGCACGCGGGCGCCGAACACGGCGGCGAGCTCGTCGTCGAATCCGTCCACGCCGTACGAGATGCGGCAGAGGCCGACGTCGGTGGCGGCGATTGCGAGCTCCCCGACGGGCGAGTCGATCATGTCGTACCGGACGTCGACGAGCCCCTCTCGCAGCGCGGCCGCACGGAAGCGTGCATCCAGCTCCTGGCTGATCATCTGTTCCTCCTCAGTCTGCGGACGCCCGACGAGGCGGCCGCGCGGGCCGCGTCCTCGGACGAGCTGAGCGCAGCCGCGATGTCGGTGTACGGAAGGTCGTAGGCGTAACGGAGCACCACGGCCGCCCGTTCGGTCGGCGGCAGCTCGTCGGTCAGGTGCTCGATCTCCCTGAAGGCATCGCGACGAAGCTCGGTCGCCGGCTCGGCCGGAAGGGTCGGGCTCGGCTTTGCGCGAAGCTCGTCCATCGCCACCCTCGTGGCGATCGTGAACACCCATGCCCGCAGGTGGCGTCCGTGCTCGAGCCGGTCGTAGGCCCGGAGCGCCCGCAGGAACGTCTCCTGCCACGCGTCCTCGGCCCGCTGCCCGAGCAGCCGCCGCAAGTACGCGAGCACCTCCTCGCGATGCTCGAGATAGAAGCGCTCGAACGGCGGGATCTCGGGTGCGTGCGGCATCGCCACCATCATTGATTCAAACGTGAAAGGGTGGCCTGCCGTGAGATGCGCCGTCGTCGGACACCTGGAGTGGATCGAGCTCGTGCGGGTGCCGACAATGCCACCGGCGGGCGAGATCGTCCAGGGCGAGCGCCTGCTCGACGAGCCTGCGGGCGGCGGCTCCGTGATCGCGCGACAGATCGCGTGCCTCGCTGGACGCTGCGAGTTCTTCACCGCGCTCGGCGACGACGAGCTCGGCCGGCGCGCGGAGCAGCGCCTCGCGGAGCTCGGCGTCGACGTCCACGTCCAGCGGTTCGGCGAGACGAGGCGGGCGTGGGTGCACGTCGACGCCGACGGCGAGCGCACGATCACGCTGCTGAGCCCGAAGCTGCTGCCGCGCGGCCCGCTCCCTCTCGACGGCTACGACGCCGTCTTCTTCGTCTCCGGTGACGCGGAGGCGCTGCGCTCGGCCCGGCGGGCGGCCTTCGTCGCCGCGACGGCGCGCGAGCTGCCGACGCTGCACGAGGCCGGCGTTCCGCTCGACCTCGTCGTCGGCAGCGCGAAGGACCCGGGCGAGCGGTACGACGATTCGCTCGACGCGCGCACGGTGGTGATCACGGAAGGCGCGAACGGCGGCACCGCGAACGGCATGCGGTACGAGGCGGGGCCGCTTCCCGGGCCGGTCGCCGACACGTACGGGGCGGGCGACTCGTTCTCGGGCGCGCTGTGCTTCGGATTGGCACGAGGCGACGCGCTGCCCGAGGCGCTCGCGCTGGCGACGCGCGCCGGTGCGCTGGTGGTGACGGGGCAGGGCCCGTACACCTCGCAGCTAACGTTGCCGGAGTGACCGCACGTCTCTCGTGGATCTCGCTCACGCCGGTGAAGGCGCTCGCGCTGTCGCAGGTCGAGGAGGCCGAGCTGGACGAGACCGGGATCCGCGGCGACCGGCTGTTCTTCCTCGTCGACCGCAACGACCGCCTCGTCAACGACAAGGGCCACGGGCCGCTGCAGCGCGTGCGCGCGCGCTACGACTCCGCCGAGCGGTTGCTGGCGCTTGAGCTTCCCGACGGCGAGGAGCTCTCGGGGACGATCGAGCCCGGCGCGCAGATCGTCGCGTCGTTCCACCGCGCGCCGAAGCCGGCGAGGCTCGTCCCCGGGTCGTGGGACGACGCGCTCTCGGAGTACGCCGGCGAGCCGGTGCGGCTGGTCGAGCCGGACGGGCCGGCGCCCGACCGTGGCCGCGGCGGCGCGACGACGCTGCTCGGCGACGGTTCGCTCGCAGCGATCGCGGGCGTGCTCGGCGTCGACACGGTCGATCCGCGGCGGTTCCGCATGAATCTCGGCGTCGAGGGGCTCGAACCGCACGCCGAGGACGCGTGGATCGGGCGGCGGATTCGCGTCGGCGAGGCCGTCGTCGTGCCGCAGGGGAACGTCGGCCGCTGCGCGATCACCACGCAGGACCCGGAGACCGGGATCCGCGATCTCGACACGCTCGGCGCGCTTGCCGACTACCGCGGTGAGGTCGAGACGACGGAGCCGCTCCCGTTCGGCGTCCACGCGGCAGTTGTCGCCCCCGGCCGGGTCCGCCTGGGCGACCCGGTCGAGCCCGTCTAGCCGCGCCCCCAGGCGAGCTGCACCGGAGGCCGCCCGCCGGCGCGTCCGAACTGCCCCTTCCGAGGGGTGGACAGGTGGGAAATAGTGGGTTAGAGTGGGTCGAAGTGGACCTATGCTGCTGGGCGAACACGACCACTCGCTGGACGAGAAGAACCGCCTCACCCTGCCCGCCAAGCTGCGCGGAGCCTTCGAGGACGGCGTCGTCGTGACGTTCGGGCTCGACGGCTGCCTCGAGGCGTACCCCCGCGGCAGGTGGGACGACGTGGCGGGGCGGATTCAGGCGCTCGACCCCCTGTCCGCGGACTCGCGGCTGCTCAAGCGCCACGTCTTCGCCGGCGCTGCGCAGGGCGACCTCGACCGGCAGGGACGGCTCGTCGTGCCGGCGAGGCTGATCGAGCGCGTCGGCCTCGGCCGCGAGGTCACCGTCATCGGCGTCCACGACCACCTCGAGATCTGGGATCGCACGGCCTGGCGAGAGAAGCAGCACGAGATCGAAGGGAGAGCGGAAGATGTTGCCGAGCGTCTTGCCAACCGAGACTGACCACGTCCCCGTCCTCGCCGACGAGGTCGTCGCCGCCCTCGCCCCCCGCCCGGGCGAGACCGTCGTCGACGGCACGTTCGGCGCCGGCGGCCATGCATCGCTGCTCACGAAGCGCCTGCGGGGCGAGGGGAAGGTGATCGCGATCGACCGCGACGAGACGGTCACTCCCTTCTTCGAGCGGTTCCGCCGCGAGGCGGGCGTCAAGGCGCGCCTCCTGCACGGCGAGTTTTCCGCCGTGCTGGGCCAGCTCGCCGGCAACGGCGTCCGCGCGGACGTCGTCCTGCTCGACCTGGGCGTGTCGTCGATGCAGCTCGACCGGCCCGAGCGGGGCTTCTCGTACGCGGTCGACGCTCCGCTCGACATGCGCATGGACCCGAGCTCCGAGTACTCCGCCCGCGATCTCGTGAACGAGGCCGACGAGCGGGACCTCGCCGACATCTTCCGGCGCTACGGGGAGGAGCGTCACGCGCGGCCGATCGCGCGCGCGATCGTCAGGCAGCGCGCAGAGCGCCCGTACGAGCGCACGAGCGAGCTCGTCAAGACGATCAAGAGCGCGATTCCCGCGCCCGCCCGGTTCGGGGAGGGCCATCCGGCAAAGCGCGTCTTCCAGGCGCTCCGCATCGAGGTGAACGACGAGCTCGGCGCGGTCGAACGGGCGCTGCCGGCGGCACTCGAGCTGCTTCGCCCGGGTGGGCGTCTCGGCGTGATCTCGTTCCATTCGCTCGAGGACCGGCTCGTCAAGCAGTTCCTGCGCCGCGAGGAGCACGGGTGCACCTGTCCGCCCGACTTCCCGACCTGCGTCTGCGGCTCCGCGCCGACGCTGCGTGCGACTCCACGTCGTGCGATCCGGCCGACGGCGGCGGAGATCGCCAGGAATCCGCGCGCGCAGTCGGCGCGCCTTCGCGTGGGGACCAAGGTTGGCTAGCGTCGCGCACGCCCCGTCGCGGGCTCCCGCGGAGGCGGCGCCGAAGAAGCGCCGGAAGGCGCGCACCCGCGTGCGCTCCCGCTCGCGTCCCGCGCACGCGGCGGGATCCTCTGGATCGCCGTCAGCGGGATTCTCCTCGCCGGCGTCGTATTCGTGAACGTGGGGGTCCTGCGGCTCAACCTTGCGATCGACTCGGCGAACGCCGAGCGGGTGAAGCTCCGCGCACAGAACGCGGCGCTTCAGTCTCAGCTCTCGAGCACCCTCGCGTCGCCGCGCATCCAGAGCCAGGCCGCGAAGCAGCTCGGCCTCGTCTACGCCGATCCCTCCCAGTACGGGTACGTCAACCTCGCGCGCTAGATGACGAGAGACCGGCAGGCCAACCGCCGCATCCGCCTGCTGCTCGCGATCTTCGTGCTCGTGTTCGCCGCGACGCTCGCGCGAGCGGCGTGGCTGCAGGGCGTCCGCGCTGCCTCGCTCGGCAAGCTCGCCGAGCGCCAGCATCGCGAGACGGTGACCGTGCCGGCGGGGCGCGGGACGATCTACGACCGCACGGGCGTCCAGCTCGCGATCGGCGAGCAGATGACGACCGTCTACGCCGACCCGCGCCAGGTCACGAACGCGAGAGGCATCGCGCTTGCCGCGCACAAGCTGTTCGGCGCCGATGCGAACACCCTGTATCCCGAGCTCGTCGACAAGCACCGCCAGTTCGTCTACGTGCAGCGCTTCGCGGATCCGAAGGCCGCGGCCGCGTTCCTGAAGAACGGCTTCAACGGCATCGGGTCGTACCCCGAGGAGCGGCGCATCTACCCACAGGACTCCGTCGCGGCGCAGGTCGTCGGGTACGCCGGCACCGACAACCAGGGGCTCGGCGGGCTCGAGGTGCAGTACAACCGCACGCTCGCCGGCCGGCCCGGCGTGCAGACGGTCGTCCGGGATCCGTTCGGCCGGGCGATCGACGTGATCGGCGGCACGACGGAGCGTGACGGCAGGCCGATCGTGACCACGCTCGACCACGTGATCCAGTCGAACGCCGAAAGCGTTCTCCGCGAGACGGTCACGCGCTGGCGCGCTCGGTCGGCGACCGCCGTGATCCTCGACCCGCGGAACGGCGAGGTGCTCGCGCTCGCGCAGGCGCCGGGTTACGACGCGAACAAGGCGAACCGCGTCCCGTTCGCGACCCAGCGCAACACCGCGGTGACCGACATGTACGAGCCGGGGTCGGTGTTCAAGCTCGTCACGATCGCCGGCGCGCTCTCCACCGGCATCGTCACACCGAGCTCGACGTTCCGGCTGCCGTACTCGATCCACGTCGCCGACCGGGTCGTCCACGACGCCGAGTACCGGCCGACCGAGACGATGTCGGTGGCGAAGATCCTCTCGCACTCGTCGAACGTCGGTGCGATCACGATCGCCGAGCGGCTCGGGGCGCCTGCGCTGATGGAGTGGATCAACCGCTTCGGCTTCGGCGAGAAGACGGGCATCGATTTCCCGGGCGAGAGCCCCGGCGCGGTGCTGCCGCTCGACAAGTGGTCGGGCTCGACGATCGGGAACGTGCCGATCGGGCAGGGCGTGGACGTCACGCCCATCCAGATGGCCGCCGCCTACGCCGCGGTCGCGAACGACGGCGTGTGGGTGCAGCCGCATCTCGTCCAGCGGATCGGCGAGCGTGCCGTCTCGCACGTGAAGCGGCGCCGGGTCGTCTCTCGCGCGGTCGACCGCGAGCTCAAGGCGATGCTGACGAACGTCGTCGACGAGCACGGCGCGACCGGCACCGCGGCCGCGATCCCCGGCTACACGGTTGCCGGCAAGACGGGCACGGCGCAGTTGCCGGGCCCGCACGGCTACACCACCGGGCAGTACGTCGCGTCGTTCGTCGGGATGGTGCCGGTCGAGAAGCCCCGTCTCCTCGTCCTCGTCGTCGTCGACGAGCCGCGCGGCGGCATCTTCGGCGGCCAGGTGGCGGCACCGGCGTTCGCGCAGATTGCGAAGTTCGACCTCCAGTACCTGGCGGTGCCTCCGAACGTGCGCATCACCCCACCCAGCTAGCGTTTCGTCGATGCAGCTCGACCGGCTGACCGCGGCGCTCGAGCCGATCGAGGTCGCGAATGCGGCGTCGGTCGAGATCGCCGAGCTGGCCTACGACTCGCGCGCGGTCACGCCGGGTGTGCTGTTCTTCTGCGTTCCCGGTGCGAGGGTCGACGGCCACGACCTGGCCGTCGAGGCGGTCGCGGCGGGTGCGGCGGCGATCGTCGTGGAGCGGAAGGTCGACGTCGCCGTGCCGCAGGTGATCGTCCCGAGCGTGCGCGCCGCGATGCCGGCCGCCGCCGTCGAGTTCTTCGGCGACCCGTCGCGCGAGGTCGAGATCGCGGCCGTCACCGGCACGAACGGGAAGACGACGACGGCGTTTCTCCTGTGCGCGATCCTCGAGGCGGCCGGGCGCAGGCCTGCTCTGCTGACGAACATCGAGCGCCGTGTGGGCGGCGAGCTGCTGCCGACGGGCCTCAACACGCCGGAGGCGATCGACCTGCAGCGGCTGCTCCGCGCCATCGTCGACGCCGGTGATCGGTCGCTGGCGATGGAGGCGACGTCGATCGCTGCGTCGCAGGGCCGCCTACGTGGCACGCGCTTCGCCGTGCTCGTCTTCACCAACCTGACGCAGGATCACCTCGACTTCCACGGCACGATGGAGGAGTACTTCGCCGCGAAGCGCGGGCTCTTCGAGCAGGCGGAGCACGCGGTCGTCAACGTCGGCGACGAATGGGGCAGGCGGCTCGCGGCGGAGCTGCCGCAGGCGCTGACGTTTTCCCCCGGCGACCCACTGCCCGACCTCGAGCTGCGCCTTCGCGGCGGCTTCAACCGCACGAACGCGCTCGGTGCCGTCGCGGCCGCACGAGCGCTCGGCATCGACGAGGCGGCGATCCGCGCCGGCATCGAGAGCGTGGCGGGCGTGCCGGGGCGCTTCGAGCCGGTCGACGAGGGCCAGCCGTTCTCGGTGATCGTCGACTACGCGCACACCCCGGACTCGCTGGCGAACGTGCTCGCAGCCGCGCGTGGGCTGAGCGAGGGCCGGCTGCTCGTCGTCTTCGGCGCCGGCGGCGACCGCGACCGCGAGAAGCGCCCGCTGATGGGCGCCGTGGCCCGCTCGCTCGCCGACCGCGCGATCGTGACGACCGACAACCCGCGCTCCGAGGATCCGGTCGCGATCGCCGCAGAGGTCTCGGCAGGCGAGCTCGAGGTGATCGTCGACCGCCGCGCCGCGATCGAGGCGGCGATCGAAGCGGCCGAGCCCGGCGACGTCGTGGTGATCGCCGGCAAGGGCGACGACCGCGAGATGGAGATTGCCGGCGCGACGGTGCCGTTCGACGACCGCGAAGTCGCGCGGGCCGCGCTTCGGCGGGCGGGAGCAGCCGCGTGATCCCGCTCGAGCTCGCGGTCGTCGAGCCGCTCGGGCGACTGCACGCGCGGCCGTGGGCCGACGTCGTCACGGGGCTTCAGGTCGACTCGAGGCGGATCGAGGAGGGCGACCTCTTCGTCGCGATCGACGGCGGGGTCGACTTCGTCGAGCACGCGCTGGCGCGCGGCGCGGCGGCGGCGCTCGTCCCGGACGACTGGACCGACGCGCTTGCGACGATCGCCGGCGCGGTGCGCGAGCGCTCGTCGGCGCGAGTCGTCGCGATCACCGGCTCGACCGGGAAGACGTCGACCAAGGACATCCTCTTCGCGCTCTGCGCGCCCCATCGCCGGACGATCGCCAACGAGGGCAACTACAACAACGAGATCGGGGTGCCGCTGACGCTGTCCCGGTTGGAGGAGGAGACCGAGCTCCTGATCGCCGAGATGGGGATGCGCGGCCTCGGGCAGATCGCCTGGCTGGCCGGGTTCACGCGACCCGACATCGGGGTGATCACCAACGTCGGGCCCGTGCATCTCGAGCTCGTCGAGACGGTGGAGAAAGTCGCCCAAGCCAAGGCGGAGCTGATCGACGCGCTGCCGGAGGGAGGCGTCGCGGTCGTCCCCTCGGACGAGCCGCTGCTCGAGCCGTACCTCGGCCGCGCCGACATCGTCGTCGACCGAGTCGACCGCACCGCGCCGCTCCCGTTCCGGACCACGTACAGCGCGCGCCACCAGCTCGAGAACACGCGCATCGCGCTCGCCGTCGCGCGTCGGCTCGAGGTGCCGCTGCCGGACGAGCTGACGGTCGAGTTCTCGCGCCTGCGCGAGGAGGAACGGCCGCTGCCGGGCGGCGGCCTGCTGCTGAACGACTGCTACAACGCGAACCCGGTCTCGATGCGGGCCGCCCTCGAGCATCTGGTCGAGCGCGGCCACGGTCACCGGCGCGTCGCCGTGCTCGGCGAGATGGCCGAGCTCGGACGCGAGGCGCCCGCGTATCACCGGGAGATCGGCGAGCTCGTCCACCGCCTCGGGATCGAGCAGGTGATCGGCGTGGGCGAGCTCGCACGGGCGTACGGCGGAGACTGGGTCGCCTCGGCCGACGACGCCGCGACGACGCTGCGCGCCGCGCTTCGCCCCGGAGACTTCGTGCTCGTGAAAGGCTCGCGCGCGGTGGGACTCGAGGCAGTCGCGGAGAAGCTAACCGCCTAATGGCGAGAGTTCTGATCGCGGCGATCGTCGCGATGGTCATCGCGATCCTCGTCGGGCCGCGCTTCATCGCGTTCCTGCGCAAGAACGAGTTCGGCCAGCACATCCGCGAGGAGGGGCCGGTGCGCCATGCCGAGAAGCAAGGCACGCCGACCATGGGCGGCCTCCTGATCATCGCGGCCGCGTCGATCGCCTTCCTAGCGCTCTCCCGCTTCACCCTGCCCGCGCTGACGGTCTTCGGGACGATGCTGGCCTGCGGCGGCGTCGGCTTCCTCGACGACTTGATCAAGCTCCGCCATCGCCGTTCGCTCGGCCTGTCGGGTCGCTGGAAGATGCTGCTGCTGGCGGCGATCACGGTCGCCGTCGGCCTCGCCGCCTGGCACCAGCACCTCCCGCACGACGTCTACGTGCCGGTGATCGACGTCTGGGTCCCGCTCGGGCCCTTCTGGTTCCCGTTCCTGTTTCTGCTGATCGCCGGCGCCGTGAACGGCGTGAACCTGACCGACGGCCTCGACGGCCTCGCGGCGGGCACCGGGATCATCGCGCTCGCGACGTTCACCGCGATGGCGGTCACCATCTTCATCCGCTCGCACGGCCCGCACGGGCGCATCGAGAACCGGCTCGACGTCGCCTACATCGGCGCGGCGATCGCGGGAGCATGCGTCGGGTTCCTCTGGTTCAACGCGTTTCCCGCCGAGCTCTTCATGGGCGACACCGGCGCGATGGCGATCGGCGGGGCGATGGCGGCGATGGCGATCATGATGAAGGTGGAGCTGCTGCTGCTCTTCGTCGGCGGGATCTTCGCGATCGTCGCGCTGTCGGTGGTGCTGCAGGTCCTGTCGTTCAAGTGGCTCGGGCGGCGCATCTTCCTGATGGCGCCGCTGCAGCACCACTTCGAGATGAAGGCGTGGTCCGAGACGAAGATCATGGTGCGCTTCTGGATCGTGACCGCGCTCCTCTGCGGCGCCGGGTTCGCGCTCTTCTACAAGTACTACCCGCAGATCCGACCGCCGCACGGATGAGAGCGGTGGTGTACGGGCTCGCACGGTCGGGGATCTCCGCCGCCGAGCGCCTGCGCGAGGCGGGCGACGAGGTCGTCGTCGTCGACCGCTCGCTGGGGAACGAGGAGGACATCTCGCTACTCGACGGCGCAAAGCTGCTCGTCAAGTCGCCGGGCGTGCCCGGCGACGTTCCCCTCCTCGCCGCCGCGCGCGAGCGCGGCGTGCCGGTGTGGTCGGAGGTCGAGCTCGGCTACCGCCTACTCGCGGACGCGAGGTTCGTCGGCGTCACCGGCACGAACGGCAAGACGACGACGACCGAGCTGCTCGGCGCGATCTTCCGCGCGGCCGGGCGCGACGTCGCGGTCGCGGGCAACGTCGGCACGCCGCTCTCGAGTGTGCGCTCCGCGGACTGGGTCGTCTGCGAGCTCTCGAGCTTCCAGCTCGAGGACGTCCACACGCTCGCCTGCGACGTGGCCGTGCTGCTGAACCTCGAGCCCGACCACCTCGACCGCCACGGGACGTTCGACGCGTATCGCGCGGCGAAGCTGCGCATCTTCGAGCGGGCGCAGGCGGCGGTCGTGCCGCGTGGGTTCACCTTCGACAACAGTTACCGACCGGTAACTGTTGTCGAGTTCGCGGCGACCGACGAGCTGCCCGCCGAGCCGCGCATCCCTGGGCCGCACAACCGCGAGAACGCGGTCGCGGCCACGGCCGCCGCGCGCGTGGCCGGCATCGGCGACGGGGCGATTGCCGACGCGCTGCGGTCGTTCCCCGGTGTCGCGCACCGGCTGGAGCTCGTCGGCGAGCGCGACGGCGTGCGGTACGTGAACGACTCGAAGGCGACGAACGTCGCGGCCGCCCGCCGCGCGCTCGCGGCCTACGCGACGGAGCCGGTGCACCTGATCCTGGGCGGCTCGCTGAAAGGCGAGGACTTCGGCCCGCTCGCCGCCGAGGTGGGGCCGAACGTGAGCTCGCTCCACCTGATCGGCGAGGCGGCGGAGCAGCTCGAAGCGGCACTCGCAGGCCGCGCGCCGAACCTGGACGGCGACCTCGAGCACGCCGTCGCCCACGCGGCGCGCCTCGCGTCACCGGGCGACGTGATCCTCCTCAGCCCGGCCTGTGCGAGCTACGACCAGTTCGCGAACTTCGAGGAGCGCGGCGACGCGTTCCGCCGCCTCGCAGCGGACGGCGACTGCGACTAGAGGCTTGATGTGAAACGACGTGCCCGCGGGGATGCGCCAGACCAAGCGGATTGGACGGGGCGGGCGCCGCGCGTAGCGGTGGCTACGGGCAAGCCCGACCCGGCCGAGCCGCGCCGTGTCTGGTGCACCAGCCGTGGGTGGGTGAGTTTCACATCAAGCCTCTAGGAGTTCCCGCTCCCTCCGCGAAGGGAGAAGACGGAGTGAAGCGGGGAGAGCTCGATTCGCGGCTGTTGATCCTGGTCACGCTCGCGCTGGTCGCGTTCGGCCTCGTGATGGTCTACAGCGCGACGTCGGCCGCGGCCGCCGTCGGCGGGAAGGACCCGAGCTACTACCTGAAGCGGCAGGGCATGTACGCAGCCGTCGGGATCGTCCTGATGATGCTGGCGCAGCGATGGGACTACCGGCGGCTCAGGGTGTTCGCGCCGATGCTCGTCGTCGCGTCGCTCGGGCTGCTCGTCGCGGTGCTCGTCGTCGGCCCGCCGGTGAACGGCGCGCGGCGCTGGATCTCCTTCGGGCCGGCCGCGTTCCAGCCCTCCGAGCTTGCGAAGCTGGCGCTCTGCGTCTGGGCGGCGGCGTTCCTCGCGCGCCGCCCGGCGCCGCGCACGCTCAAGCAGCTGTGGCGCCCGATCGGCGCGCTGACGAGCCTGTACTGCGTGCTGCTGATCCTCGAGCCCGACCTGGGCACGGCGATCGCGCTCGTTCTCATGCTGGCCGGGATGCTCGTAGTCGCCGGCATGCCCGGGCGGGTGCTCGGCCTCGCACTCGGGATCGCGGCGGCGCTGGGGACGGCCGCGATCTGGTTCGAGCCCTACCGGCGCGCGCGCTTCTTCGCCTTCCTACACCCGTGGCACGACGCACAGGGAACGGGCTTCCAGATCGTCCAGGCGATGATCGGGATGGGCTCGGGGCACGTCTTCGGCGTCGGGCTCGGCCAGGGCGTGCAGAAGATCTTCTACCTGCCGGAGGCGCACACCGACATGATGCTCGCCAACATCGGCGAGGAGCTCGGCCTCGTCGGGGTGACCGCCGTGATCGGCGCGTACGCGCTGTTCGCGTACGCGGGCCTCGACATCGCCGTCCGCTGCCGCGACCCGTTCGGGAAGCGGCTCGCGGCCGGCCTGACCGTGCTCGTCTGCGGCCAGGCGGCGGTCAACATCGCGGCCGTGCTCGGCATCGCGCCGCTCACCGGCATCCCGCTGCCCTTCCTCTCGTACGGGGGCTCCAGCATCGTGGTGCTGCTCGCCGGCGTCGGCATCCTCCTTAACATCGCTCAGCGTGGGAGCGCGGCAGCAGGTTCGGTGTCTGATCGCGGCCGGCGGGACGGCGGGGCACGTCCTGCCCGCGCTCGCCGTGGCGGAAGCGCTGAACAGGCGGGGCGCAGTCGTGACGTTCGCCGGGTCGCCCGATCGGGCCGAAGCGCGGCTCGTACCTGAGGCGGGCTACGAGCTCGACACCTTCCCGATCGACGGCCTGCCGCGACGGCCGTCGGTGGCGATGGTGCGCGCCCTCCTCCTCGCCGGCAACGCACCGCGCGCCTGCCGGGCGATACTGCGGCGGCGCCGACCGGACGTCGTCCTCGGCGGCGGGGGCTACGTCGCCGGGCCGATGGTCGTCGCGGCGCGATCGCTCGGCATCCCGGCCGCGTTGTCGGAAGCCGACGCGCACCTCGGGCTGGCGAACAGGCTCGCAGCGCCGTTCGCACAGCGGGTGTTCCTCGCGTACGCGGTCCACGGACGCGACGGGCCGAAGTACGCGGTCGTCGGACGGCCGATCCCGGCGCGCTCGCGGCCGATCCCGCGCGACGAGGCGCGCGAGATCTTCGAGCTCGACCCGGACGCGCGCATCCTCGGGGTCTTCGGGGCGCTCGCCGGCGCGAAGGCGCTCAACGACTTTGTCGTCGACACCTGGGGCGAGGCCGGCCCGGCGATCCTGCACCTGACCGGTCGCCGCGACTACGACGACGTCCGGCGCCGTGTCGTGCGCCCCGACTACCGGGTGCTCGCCGAAACGGAGCGCTTCGGCGCCGCGCTGTCGGCGGTCGACCTCGTGCTGTCGCGGTCCGGGTCGTCGGTGTGGGAAGTCGCCGCCGCCGGCAGGCCGGCGATCTTCGTGCCGTACCCGTTCGCGACCGGCGACCATCAGGCGCTGAACGCCGCGCATTTCGTCCACGCCGGCGGCGCGATCATGGTGCGGGAGCTCGACCTCGACGACGTTCCCGAGCTCGTGCGCTCGCTGCTCGACGACCCGGCACGCTGCGTGAGCATGGGCGCGGCGATGCTCCGGGCGGCCAAGCCGGACGCAGCGGAGTCGATCGCGGACGAGCTGCTCGGTCTCGCGCGGTGAGCGGGCCGTTCTCCGGCCGGCGGCTGTGGTTCGTCGGGATCGGCGGCGCGGGGCTGAGCGCCTACGCGCAGCTGGCGCAGGCGTGGGGGGCCGAGGTAGGCGGCTGGGACCGCGTACGCACGCCGTACCTCGAGCCGCTCGCCGGCGTGCCGGTCGAGATCTCGCCCGAGCCCGTCGTCCCGGCAGGCTTCGAAGCGGTCGTCTCGTCGGCGTACCCGTCCGTTCCCGGGACGCGCCGCAGGGAGCTGCTCCGCGAGCTCGTCGCAGCGCGACCCTCGATCGTCGTCGCGGGGACGCACGGCAAAGGGACGACGGCCGCGATGATCGCCTTCGCCCTGCGCGAGACCGGGCGCGATCCTGCGTGGCTGATCGGGGCGCCGGTGCCGCAGCTCGGGTCGAACGCCGGCGCAGGCTCCGGGTACCTCGTCGTCGAAGGCGACGAGTCCGACCGGACCGTCTTCGCGCTTCCGGCCGACATCGCCGTCGTCACGAACGTCGAGCTCGACCACCACTCCGAATTCGCGTCGCTCGCCGAGCTCGAGGCGGCGTTCGCTGCGTGGCTCGCGGATGCGCGCGTGGTCGTCCGCGACGCACCGGCCTACGACGGTGAGGTCGCGCTCCCTGGGGAGCTCAACCGCCTCAACGCCGGAACGGCGCTCGCCGCGCTCGAGGCGGCCGGCGTTACGCGGACCGAGGCCGCGCCGGCGCTCGCGCGGTTCACCGGGACGGGCCGCCGCTTCGAGATCCATTCGACTTCCGACTTCGCAATCGTCGACGACTACGCGCACCACCCGAGCGAGATCGAGGCGACCCTCGCGGCGGCGCGCGAGCGCTTTCCCGGCGCAACGGTTCGAGTGCTCTTCCAGCCGCACCTGTACTCGCGCACGCGTCACCTGGCCGACGAGCTGGCGGCGGCGCTCGCCGGCGCCGACGACGTGACCGTCACCGACGTCTATCCCGCACGCGAGGCGCCGATCGCCGGCGTCACCGGGAAGCTCGTCGTCGACCGCCTCTCCGATCTCGGCGTGCTCGCCGGCTGGGCGCCGACCGTCGAGGCGGGTGCGGCCCGCCTGCGCCGCCGCGCGCAGCCGGGAGACGTCCTGCTCGTCCTCGGCGCCGGGGACGTCGAACGGGCCGTCGGCCTGCTCGCAGGATAGGTTCGGGCGCGTGGACGAGAACGTCGCGCTCGCCCGCTTCACGACGATCGGCACCGGGGGCCCCGCGCGGTGGTTCGCGCGCCCGGAGTCCGTCGGGGAGCTCGGAGAGGTGCTCGCATGGGCGGCGGCCGAGGGTGTGCCCGTCGCGGTGATCGGGCTCGGCTCGAACGTGCTCGTGCACGACGACGGTGTCGAGGCGCTCGTGCTCAAGCTCGGCGGCGGGCTCGCGTCGGTGCGCGTGGACGGAGACGAGCTCGTCGCGGGCGGCGGCGCGGCCAACGCGGTGTGCCTGCACCGGGCCCGGGACGCGGGGCTCGGCGGGCTCGAGTTCGCGTCGGCGATCCCGGGCACCGTGGGCGGTGGGGTCCGCATGAATGCCGGCGCGTACGGCCGGGAGTTCCGCGACGTCCTCGTCGACGCGCTCGTGGTCGACGCAGACGGCGCGAGGCGCATGCGTGGAGACGAGCTCGACCTCTCCTACCGCCACTCCGCGCTCCGCGGGGATCAGGTCGTGGCTGAGGTGCGGGTGCGGCTCGAGGCATCGTCGCCGGAGGCGGTGAAGGCCCGGGTCGCGGAGCTCCTGCGACGGCGCAAAGCGGCGCAGCCGACCAACAAGCGAACGTTCGGCAGCGTCTTCAAGAACCCGGACGGCTCGCCCGGGGCGGGGCGGATGATCGAGGAGTGCGGGCTGAAGGGCTTCGCGATCGGCGGTGCGCTCGTGTCGCCGAGGCACGCGAACTTCATCGAGAACGCCGGCGGCGCGACGTCGGCGGACTGCATCGCCCTGATGGCGGAGGCGCGGTCGAGGGTCTCGGAGCAGTTCGGCTTCGAGCTCGAGCACGAGGTCCGCTTCCTCGGCCCGCTGGAGCTGCCCGCGCTGTAGGGAAGCGCCGGCGCGCGGCGAACTCGGCCTCGTGGCAGCCCCGAAGAGGCCGACCGCGCAGACCGCGGCGCTGACCGCCGGTCCGCAGCTCAGCGCCGTCGCCCGCATCCTGCCCTCGGGGCGCTCGATCCTGACCGGCCTCGTGATCGCCGTGCTCGGGGTGCTCGCCTACGTCGGCGCGCGGGAGACGTCGGTGTTCGCCGTGAAGACGCTCGACGTGCGCGGCGGCACGCCGAAGACGCGCGCCCACGTGCGCGCGGCGCTCGAGGGCGAGGTCGGGCGCAGCCTGCTGGTCGTCGACCGGGACACGCTCGCCGAGAAGCTCTCCGCTCTGCCCGACGTGCTCGATTTCACGTACGACCGTGACTTCCCGAACACGCTCCGCGTCACCGTGCGGCGGGAGCAGCCGGTGCTCGTGCTCCGCCAGGGCGCCGACGCGTACCTGGTCGCCGCCACCGGCAGGGTGCTCAAGGGATTGCCGCACCCGCTCCTCTCGCACCTCCCGCGGCTCTGGGTCAAGAAGGACGTCCCGGTGTCGGTCGGCGACGCGCTGCCGCCGATCGAGAGTGCCTCGGTGCGGGCGCTCGCGGTCGCGGAGCGTGCAGGGCTTCCGGGCGGCGTGCGCTCGATCGTCCAGGCCCGAGGCTCGTTCGCGCTCGAGCTGGGGCGGGGCCTCGAGCTGCGGCTCGGGCAGCCGGGCGACGTCCGCCTGAAGCTCGCGATCGCGAAGCGGATCCTGCGCGCGACCGGCTCCACCGTCGACGCGGGGTACCTCGACGTGAGCGTCCCGGAGCGGCCGGTGCTGTCCGTCGACTCTCTACCATAAGGTTGAGCTTGAGGTTGAGACAGATCGAGCTTTCGCGCAACATGCGTTGACAGGGCAGGAAACCGGCCGTACGCTCCCGAAGGAAGGGAGGCGCTCGACAGCCCCACTCTGCACTCGAGCTTGAGGTCGAGCCAGATCGAGATGAGAGAACGCTCCGGAAACTACCTCGCAGTGATCAAGGTCGTCGGCGTCGGCGGCGGCGGGACGAATGCGGTCAACCGCATGGTCGACGCCGGGCTGACGGGCGTCGAGTTCGTCGCCGTGAACACGGACGCTCAGGCGCTTCTGATGTGCGACGCCGACGTGAAGATCCATATCGGCGCGAAGGCGACGCGGGGGCTCGGCGCCGGCGCCGACCCGACCGTCGGGCGCGAGGCGGCGACGGAGTCGCGGGACGAGCTGAAGGAGGCGCTCAAGGGCGCGGACATGATCTTCGTGACCGCCGGCGAGGGCGGCGGCACCGGAACGGGCGGCGCGCCGATCATCGCCGAGCTCGGCCGTGAGCTGGAGGCGCTGACCGTCGGCGTCGTCACGCGCCCCTTCAACTTCGAGGGCCGCCGGCGCGCGCAGCAGGCCGAGCAGGGGATCTCCGAGCTTGCCGACAAGGTCGACACGCTGATCGTGATCGAGAACGACCGCCTCCTTCAGGTGGTCGAGAAGAAGACGCCGCTGTCGGAGGCGTTCAAGATGGCCGACGACGTCCTGCGGCAGGGCGTGCAGGGCATCACCGACCTGATCACCGTGCCCGGCATCGTCAACCTCGACTTCGCCGACGTGCGGACGATCATGCGCGACGCCGGCTCGGCGCTCATGGGAATCGGCGTCGGTCAGGGCGAGAACCGCGCGTCCGAGGCGGCGCGCACGGCCGTGTCGTCGCCGCTGCTCGAGTCGTCGATCGAGGGAGCGACCGGGATCCTGCTCAACATCACCGGCCCGCCCGACCTCGGGCTGTTCGAGGTCAACGAGGCGGCCGAGGTCGTCACGGGCGCCGCCGACCAGAACGCGAACGTGATCTTCGGCGCCGTGATCGACGACCAGGCCGGCGCGGACGTCCGCGTGACCGTGATCGCGACCGGGTTCGGGGCGCAGCGGCGCCGCCGCGCCCGCACGTCGGCAGTCGAGAGCGGCTCGGCGCTGGGCGAGCGGGTCCCCGAGTTCGACCCCGGCGACACGCTCGACGTGCCCTCGTTCCTACGCGAGCCCTGACCGTGAGCTCGGGCCCGGTGGCCCGAGAGCGACGGTTAGCATCGCGGGCGCATGGAAACGCTGCGCCGGACGCCCCTGTACGAGAAGCACGTCGCCCTCGGCGCGCGCCTCGTCCCGTTCGCGGGCTGGGAGATGCCGGTGCAGTACGCCGGCGTGATCGAGGAGCACATGGCCGTCCGTACCGATGCAGGTGTCTTCGACGTGTCGCACATGGGCGAGCTCGAGGTGGAGGGCCCGACCGCACGGGACGTGCTGCAGGCGGCGCTGTCGAACGACATCGACCGGCTGTCGCCCGGCGATGCGCAGTACACGCTCCTGACGACCGAGTCCGGCGGGATCGTCGACGACCTGATCGTCTATCGCCTCGACTCACACCGGTATCTGCTCGTCGTGAACGCGTCGAACCGGGAGCCGGCGTTCGAGTGGCTCCAGGAGCGGGAGGCGCGCGGCTCGGACGTGCGCGACGTCTCGGACGACTACGCGCTGCTCGCGGTCCAGGGCCCCCGCGCGCTCGAGCGGATCGGAGTGCCCCACGGCAAGGCGTTCACGTGGCAGATGGGAGACGTCGGCGGCGTCGAGGTGATGATCAACCGCACCGGTTACACCGGCGAGGAGGGCGTGGAGCTCGCGTGCATGGCGGAAGATGCGGAGAGGCTCTGGGACGCGGTGATCGCAGCCGGCGTGACGCCGTGCGGCCTGGGCGCACGCGACACGCTTCGCCTCGAGGTCTGCTATCCGCTGCACGGCAACGACATCGGGCCGCAGTGGGACGCCGTCTCGTCGGGGCTCGGGTGGGCGTGCGCGCTCGACACGGGGTTCACCGGCGCCGACGTCCTGCGGGAGATCAAGGAGGCCGGGCCCGAGCGCCGCCTCGTCGCCTTCCGGATGATCGACAAGGCGATCCCCCGGCAGGGGATGGCGTTCGGGGACGGCGGCGAGGTGACGTCCGGCTCGTACTCGCCGGTGCTCGACGTCGGCATCGGGCTCGGGTACGTGCCTTCGCGCGATGCGAAGGTCGGGACCGAGCTCGCGGTCGACGTGCGCGGGAAGCCGCGCGGCGCCCGCGTCGTGAAGAAGCCGTTCTACACGCGAGAGGAGAAGGCGTAGTGGCCGCAAGCGAGTCGTATCCGGAGGAGCTCTCCTACAACGCCGAGCACGACTGGGCGCGCATCGACGGCGAGGAGGCGGTGCTCGGGATCACCTGGTACGCGCAGGACTCGCTCGGCGAGCTCGTGCACTTCGAGCCGCCCGAGCAGGGCGCCACGGTCGCGAAGGACGAGAGCTACGGCGAAGTCGAGTCCGTCAAGGCCGTGTCCGACCTCATCTCACCGCTCTCGGGCGAGGTGCTGGAGGTCAACCAGCGGGTCGTCGAGGCACCGGAGACCGTCAACGAGGACCCCTACGGCGACGGCTGGCTGATCCGCATCCGGATCACGAACCCGTCGGAGCGCGAGCGGCTCCTCGACGTCGCCGCCTACCGGAAGCTGCTCGAGGCATGAGCCGTAGGCTCGACGGAGGCTCACCAGGAGCGGAGGTGCCGGCTTTGCCGGCGCCGGCGCGGGTATGAGCTACCTCTCGCTGACCGAGTCCGACCGCGAGGCGATGCTCGCGGCGGTGGGCGTGGGGAGCATCGAGGAGCTGTTCCGCGACATCCCCGAGGCGGTCCGGTTGCGGAGGCCGCTCGACGTCCCGCCCGCGCTGTCGGAGGCAGAGCTGCAGCGGCACCTGGGCGAGCTCGCCGCGCGCAACGTCGTCGACGAGGTGTGCTTCCTCGGCGCCGGCATCTACGACCACCACGTGCCGGCCGTGGTCGACGCGATCCTGCAGCGGGGCGAGCTGCTGACGGCGTACACGCCGTACCAGCCGGAGATGAGCCAGGGCGTGCTGCAGGCGATCTTCGAGTACCAGACCGCGATCTGCGAGCTCACCGGGATGGACGTGTCGAACGCCTCCGGCTACGACGGGACCACGGTCGCCGCCGATGCCTGCTTCGTCGCGAAGCACGCGACCGGCCGTAGCCGCGTCGTCGTGACGGAGGCGATGAACCCGCAGGTGCGGCAGGTCGTGAAGACCTACGCGCCCGGCTTCGGGCTCGAGGTCGTGGAGGTGCCGCACGAGCTGGGCGCGACCGATCCCGACCGTGTGCGCGAGGCCGCTGCCGACGCGGCCGCCGTGCTCTTTCAGCAGCCGAACTTCTTCGGCTGCCTCGAGCCGGCCGCCGAGCTCGCGGCGGCCGCGAACGACTCGGGCGCGCTGCCGATCGCGCACGTCGACCTCGTGTCGCTCGGCCTGCTCGCCTCGCCGGGGTCGTATGGCTGCGCGATGGCGATCGGTGAGGGACAGTCGGCGGGGAACGCGATGAGCTACGGCGGTCCCCACTACGGCTTCCTGGCGTCTCGCTCCGACCTCGTGCGACGGCTGCCGGGCCGGATCGTGGGGGAGACCATCGACACCGAGGGGGAGCGCGGCTTCGTGCTCGCGCTGCAGACCCGCGAGCAGCACATCCGGCGCGAGAAGGCGACGTCGAACATCACGACCAACCAGACGCTGCTCGCGCTCGGGGGGCTCGTGCACCTGAGCCTGCTCGGGCCCGAGGGCCTGCGCGAGCTGGGGGAGACATGCCTGGCGCTGACGGGCTACGCGAAGTCCCGCCTCGTGGGCGCGGGGCTCGAGCTGGCCTTCCCCGAGCGGCACACCTTCAAGGAGTTCGTGGTCCGCACGGGGCGCGACGCCAGGGTCGCGCTGCAGGCGGCGCGGGCGAACGGGATCTATGCCGGCTACCCGCTCGGCCGCGACTACGCCGGCCTCGACGACGCGCTCCTCGTCGCCGTCACCGAGAAGCGAACGGTCGTGGAGATCGACCGGCTCGCGGAGGCGCTCGGCGCGTGAAGCTGATCTACGAGAAGTCGCAGCCCGGGCGTCGCGGCCTCGCAGTCCCACGCCCGGACCTCCCGGTCCCGGAGCTCCCCGAGGAGCATCGGCGCGCGTCGCCGCCGCGCCTGCCCGAGCTCTCCGAGCCCGAGGTGCTGAGGCACTTCACGGCGCTCTCGACGCGCAACTTCGGGATCGACACGGGCTTCTATCCGCTCGGCTCGTGCACGATGAAGTACAACCCGCGCATCAACGAGCGGCTCGTGGGGCTCCCAGGGTTCGCGGGACTGCACCCGCTGGTCGAGGACGACGCAGCGCAGGGCGCGCTCGAGCTCGAGTGGGAGCTGCAGGAAATCCTGCGCGAGCTGACCGGGCTCGACGCGGTGAGCCTGCAGCCGGCTGCGGGCAGCCAGGGCGAGCTGACGGGGCTGATGCTCTTCCACGCGTACTTCGCCGACCGCGGTGAGGACGAGTCGCGGCGGAAGATCGTCATCCCCGACACGGCGCACGGCACGAATCCGGCGAGCGTCACGATGTCCGGCTACGAGCTCACACCGGTGAAGACCGACGCGCGCGGGAACATCGACCTCGACGACCTACGCGGGAAGGTCGACGCGCAGACCGCGGGCCTGATGCTCACGAACCCGTCGACGCTCGGCCTGTTCGACGAGAACATCGAGGAGATCGCCCGGATCTTCCACGGCGCCGGCGCGCTCATGTACTACGACGGGGCGAATCTGAATGCGGTCTGCGGCATCTCGCGCCCGGGCGACATGGGGTTCGACGTCGTGCACATCAACCTGCATAAGACGTTCTCGCAGCCGCACGGCGGCGGCGGGCCGGGCGGCGGGCCGATCGCGGTCCGGGACGCGCTCGAGCCGTTCCTGCCCGTGCCGGTGTTGGCGCGGACGGGCTCGGGCTTCCGGCTCGACTACGACCGGCCGAAGTCGATCGGCCGCGTGCGGGCGTTCAGCGGCCCGTTCGGCGTGTTCGTCCGCTCCTACGCCTTCATGCGCGCGTGGGGGCCCGCGCTCACCGAGATGAGCGAGGTCGCCGTGCTGAACGCGAACTACCTGCTCGCACGGCTGAAGGAGGCCTACGAGCTGCCCTTCGACCGGCTCTGCATGCACGAGTTCGTGCTCAGCGCGAGGGCGCTCAAGCGCGAGCACGGCATCACCGCCTTCGACGTGGCGAAGCGGCTGATGGATTACGGCTTCCACCCGCCGACCGTCTACTTCCCGCTGGTCGTGCACGAGGCGCTGATGATCGAGCCGACCGAGACCGAGGCGAAGGAGACGCTCGACGAGTTCGTCGAGGCGATGCTCGCGATCGCGCGCGAGGCGGCGGAGAGCCCGGAGCTCATCCACGAGGCGCCGCACGGGCGACCGGTGAGGCGTCTCGACGAGGTGCGGGCCGCCAAGCAGCCGGTCCTTCGCTACGACTTCGGTGTAACGAACGAGACCGTTTCCGACTCTGTACAGGCGAGACTCAACGACGAGAAGGAGCTTGCTTGAACAAGATCGAGAAGACCGACGCCCAGTGGCGGGCGGAGCTGGATCCCGAGGCGTACCAGGTCCTGCGCCAGAAGGGCACGGAGCGGCCGTTCAGCGGCGAGTACGACCACGTCTTCGAGCCCGGCACGTACCGCTGCGCCGGGTGCGGTGCGGAGCTGTTCGAGTCCGACGCCAAGTACGACTCGGGCTGCGGGTGGCCGGCGTTCTACGCGCCGGCGTCCGGCGAGGCGGTCGACGAGGAGACCGACGCGAGTTACGGCATGGTCCGCACCGAGGTGCTGTGCGCCGCGTGCGGCGGCCACCTCGGCCACGTGTTCGAGGACGGCCCGCATCCGACCGGCCTGCGCTACTGCATCAATTCGGCCGCGTTGAAGCTGGAGGAGAAGTGACCGAGAAGATCGCGACTTTCGGGGCGGGGTGCTTCTGGGGAGTCGAGGCCGCGTTCCGCCGGCTCGACGGCGTCACCGCGACGCGCGTCGGGTACGCCGGCGGCGGCGTCGAGGACCCGACCTACAAGCAGGTCTGCCGCGACCGCACCGGCCACGCCGAGGTGGTCGAGGTGACGTACGACCCGGAGCGGGTCCCGTACGAGCAGCTGCTCGCGGTGTTCTGGGCCGAGCACGACCCGACGCAGCTCAACCGGCAGGGGCCCGACCTCGGCTCGCAGTACCGGTCGGTGATCTTCGTCCACGACGACGAGCAGCGGGCGGCGGCCGAGGCGTCGCGCGAGCGCGTGCAGGGCCGTTTCTCGCGGCCGGTCGTCACGCAGATCGAGGACGCACCGCCGTTCTGGGAGGCCGAGGACTACCACCAGCGCTACCTCGAGAAGCGTGGTCTCGCGAGCTGCACCCCGCGGCTCGCCACTACTTCGAGTGGCGTGAGCTAAAGAGCCCGGCGCTGGCAGCCGATCTATTCGACCTGATGTCGACGGTCGACTATCGGCTGCTCGAGCGCTGGGAGGCTTCCCAGCGCTGGCGTCAGCGAGCGCGTGAGCGCGACGCGCCGGACGACGGTGTCGAGGAGCTGCTCATGCGCGCCCTGCGGCACCTCGACCGCCGCCGCGCCGAGGCGCTTCCGTCGCTTCGTCGGCTCGAGCTCGACGACCGGTAGGACTAAGCTAAGCGGTATGAGCGGGCTGTGGGAGAAGATGCGCGGCCTCTGGAAGCGCGAGCCGAAATCGCCCGAGCAGCTCGCCGAGGCGGCGCGGCTGCAGGACGAGATGCAGAGCGTCCGGCTGAGCCAGACCCGCGGTGCCGGTTCGGCGGGCCAGAACTACCAGTCGGGCCGCGGCTCCCGCTAGGAGGGTCTGGCGGAACGCCGTTCGTCGCGGGGGTGCGACGGACGTTCCGAGGCAAGGACGCAGGGAGTCGCCGATAGCCGAAGCTATCGGCGCGACCGAGGACGCCGCGTCGGGGCGTCCAGCGCGCCCCTGCGGCACAAGCTGCGTTTCGCCAGACCCTCCTAGGCCGAAGGGCTGACTGCTAGGCGGGGACGGTTGGTGGTCGCGAGCGGCCCCAGCTCGCCCACAGCCAAGCAGCGAAGCCGAGCGCGACGAGCGCGAGCAACAGCAGGATCCACTCGACCGGGCTCGATGCGCTTGTGTGGAGAACGGTTCGGCTGGGGCCGGATGGTCCGAACGGCGGCGAGGAAAGGCGAGACCGTGCCGGCCCGGACGCGACGACTGACACCTTGGGTTCCCCGGTCAGGAGCAGCACCGCTGCAACGATCAGCGTGATCGCTGCAAGGGCGGTGAACGCCACGAGGACGAGCGGTCTGCGGCGGGTGCTTCCTCGGCTGGGCGCTACGGGGATGATCCCTCGCTCGGCCGCCCAGGAGGCGGCGAACGAACGCGGATCGAAGACACTGCTTCCGAGGAGCTCCTCGGCCGAGACGCCTTCGGCCTCGGCTTCGGTGAGGTCGGAGGCCAGGTCGGCCGCCATCTCCATGGCGAGTGGATCGGGGACACCGAGGCGTTTCCACTCCCGGCGGCACTGCTCGACGAAATCACTCATGAGGCCACCTCGACGTTGACAGGGGCGAGCACCGCATCGACGGCATCGCGGGCGGCTCGCCATTCGGACACGCCCAGCGCGAGCGCCAGCCGCCCGGCGCTCGAGGGTCGGTAGTACTTCCGCGGCGGTCCTCCGTTACTCGCGGCGCGGTATGTCTCGACCAGACCGTCACGCTCCAGACGTCCCAGCAACGGATAGATGGAGCCCTCGCCGACGATTGCAAGGCCGCGGGCACGCAGCCGCTTGGTCATCTCGTAGCCGTATGCCGGGCCCTCGTCCATCACGGCAAGCAAGCAAAGGTCGAGCACGCCGCGGAGCAGTTCCGTTCGCCGCTGAGAGCCCAGTGCCATGCACCGCAAGGTACCAGACCGGAGCCTTGTCTCGCAAGCCTTTCCGTGCGCTCAGCTGTCGCGACGAGCTGTCCGCACGCCGCGGCGATGTCGCGCCCGCGGGTCAGGCGCACCGGTGCGGGCAACCGTTCCTCCATGCGGAGCGCCGCCGGCGCCGCGTCGACTGGTGTATCTGCGCTGGTGTCTCGCGCTCTCTTCGGTGGCGGGCCCAGTCGGGCCCGATCGTGAAGGAAGGAGCAGGAGATGCACTACGTACGCGCACCGAGGCGGCTGCTCACCTGTCTGCTGGTGTTGGCGATCGCGACCATGATCGTGCAGTCGGCGGCCGCCCGCATGGCACCGCCCGAACCCGCGGCGGCCGCGGCAGGCACTCCAATCGCGACGGTCATCGCTACGGGCGCGAAGATCGCGCTGGTCTCGCCGGCAACGAAGAAGCATCGCCGCCCGGCTCGGCGAGTGGCGCCCTCGACGCCGGCAACCACGGCAACCACGGCAACCAACTGGGCCATCCCGAGCGGCTGCACTCTGGGCCTCGGCGACGGCTATGTCTGGGGCTACAGCTGCTGACAAGCGTGGCCACCATCCGGGCTGTCGCGGTGCGTGGGTGTCCCGACGCAGTCCGGCCTGTCGTCTGTCGCGTGTCTTGCCAACACGCGGCAGCCGACGATTGCGCCCGCCGTCCATCCGAAAAGGCCGCCCCTTCCTCACCCACCTTGGCGGTTGTCCGCCGAACCCGGCGCCGGCCGGACCGCCGCCGGCCCCTAGCCGCTCGCGGCGAGCTGTCCGCAGGCCGCTGCGATGTCGCGCCCGCGGGTCAGGCGCACCGTTGCGGGCAGCCGTGCCTTGTCGAGCACAGCCTTGAAGACGGCGATGCGGTCCCGCGGCGATCCCTCGTACATGCCGGTCGGGTTGTAGGGGATGAGGTTCACCTTGAACACGGTGCGGTCGAGCACCTCCGCGAGCGCCGCCGCGTGCTCGGGCGCGTCGTTGACTCCGTCGAGCATCACGTACTCCACGAAGACCTTGCGGTGCCGGAGCGCGTGATAGCGGTGGCACTCGCCGAGGACGTCCTCGATCGGATAGCGGTCGTTCACGGGCATCAGCTCGCTGCGTAACGCGTCGAGCGGTGCGTGCAGGCTGAGCGCGAGGCGGATCGGCTCGTCGACCTCGTCGACGAAGCGCGTCAGCCCCGGCATCCAGCCGACGGTCGAGATCGTCGTGCGCCGGTGCGTGACGCCGACGTCCGGAAGCCGGCGTGCAGCGCCGAGCACCGAGTCGAGGTTGAGCATCGGCTCGCCCATGCCCATGAACACGACGTGGTCGATCGGCTCGAGCCGCCGGAAGTGGAGCGCCTGGTCGAGGATCTCCCACTCGTCGAGGTTGCGCCGGAACCGCATCTGGCCGGTCGCGCAGAAGGTGCACGTCAACGGGCAGCCCGACTGCGACGAGACGCACACCGACCGCCGTCCGTCGCGGTAGCGCATCAGCACCGCCTCCACCGGGTGCCCGTCGTGCGTGTGGAAGAGCGCCTTCACCGTCCCGTCCTTGGCGCGCGCCTCATGGGCGAGTGCCAGCGTGCTGAACGGCGCCTGCTCCTCGAGGAGCGCGCGCGTCGCGGTCGGGAGGTTCGTCATCTCGGCGTACGACAACGCGCCGCGTGCTGCCCACTCCCAGACCTGCCGCACGCGGTAGGCGGGCTTCCCGTCGAGCACCTCGGCCACGCGCTCGAGGTTCATCGCCCGCGCAGCCACGCGACGACTTCGCCCGCGTTCCGGTCGGGCGGGAACACTGGATAGAAGACCTTCACGACCGAACCGCGCTCGGCGACGAGCGCGAGCCGCTTGTAGAGGGTCATCCCGGCGATCTCGAAGGTGGGAAGGCCGAGCGCGTCGCGCAGCTCGAGTCCGGGGTCCGCGACCACCGGGTACGGCATGTGCGTCCGCTCGGCGAACTCGACCTGCTCGGGGAGGGTCTGCGCCGAGAGCCCGGCGACCTCCGCTCCGAGCTCTCCGAGCTCGGCGTGGTGATCGCGAAACGCGCACGACTGCGGCGTGCAGCCCCGTGCGCCCGGGAAGGCGTCCCAGCCGTCGGGCGGATCGACGCCGGGCGTGCCGGTGCGTGGATAGACGTAGAGGACGAGGCGCTCCGCGGCCAGTTCCGAGAGGTCGACGGGACCGCGCGACGAGTCGAGGGTCAGCTGCGGGATCGACGCGCCGGGCAGGTGGTCTGCGCCGCCGTCGTCCACCGGCGCCGGCAGGCCGGGCGGCAGCGTGTACGGGTCGTGGGCCATGCCGCGACCCAGTGAACCACGTAGCCCCTAAATGCGCTTGCCGGACGAGACGATCTGCGCGAGCGCGACGTCGGGGAGCGTCGGGCCGGTCGCCGCCAGCTTCACGGCGCGGCCCCCGGGACCGCTGACGCAGCGCCAGGCCTCCCGGCCGTCCCAGTAGACCTTGTTGCCGTCGTACTGGATCGTCTTCTGCTTGCCGTTCGCGCAGGACGCGAGCGAGCCGCCGTACCACGACGCGGTGAACGTCGCCGTGTGGCGGGCGTTGCCGGGCCGGTAGTGCTTGTCGTGGAGGCGGATGCTCAGCGTGCGCTTGGTCGGGCTCCAGCTGTAGTTCAGGTAGCGGTACCCGAAGGGCGAGCGCGTCGGCGCGTAGGCGAGTGCGCCCGCCTTCTTCTCCACGAGCAGCTTCGTGAACGGTGGGACGAGCGGCGACGGGCCGGCGGTCGCGCTCGACGCGAGCGCGAGGAAGGAGATGGCCGAGAGGGCGAGGATCCTCACGTGCGAAGTGTCGTCAGCGGATGTGAGCAGGCCGTTAGATTCCGATTAGGTGATCGACCTTCGTTCGGACACGCAGACGCGGCCGTCGCAGGGGATGCGCGAGGCGATGATGGCCGCCGAGGTCGGCGACGAGCAGGAGCGCGAGGACCCGACGGTCCTCGAGCTCGAGCGTCGCGCCGCCGCGCTGCTCGGTCAGGAGGAGGCGGTTTACCTCCCCACGGCGACGATGGGCAACCAGATCGCGCTGGCGATCCTCGGCGAGTGGGGCACGGAGCTGGTCGTCGAGGAGAAGGCGCACATCATGATCTCCGAGCTCGGCGGTGCGGCGCGGTTCTCGGGCCTGCAGACGCGCGGCCTGCCCGGCTATCGCGGCCGGCTGACGCCCGAGCAGGTGCGCGCGACGACGCACTCGGACGGGAGCTTCCACACGCCGCGCACGTCGGTCGTCGCGCTCGAGAACTCCCACAACACGGCAGGCGGCGCGGTCTGGCCGCTCGACGAGCTGCGCGCGGTGGTCGCGACCGCGCGGGAGCTCGGGATCCACGCGCACCTCGACGGCGCGAGGCTGCTCAACGCGACCGTCGCGCAGGGAACGTCTCCCGACGAGATCGGCGCGCTCTTCGACACGGTCACGCTGTGCCTCTCGAAGGGCCTCGGGTGCCCTCTCGGCGCGGTGATCGCAGGTTCCGGGGGGCTCATGCACCGGGCGCGGATGGAGAAGCACCGCTTCGGCGGTGCGATGCGGCAGGCGGGCATCGTCGCGGCGGCCGGGCTCTACGCGCTCGACCACAACGTCGAGCGGCTCGCGGACGACCACGCACGGGCGCGGCGTCTCGCCGAGGGCTGGGCGGCAGCCGGGCTGCCGATCGACCTCGAGCTCGTCGAGACGAACTTCATCCAGATCGACGTCGGGTCGCTCGGCCTCGGCGAGTGGGAGGCCGTCGACCTCGTGCGCGAGCACGGCGTGCTGCTCTCGCGCACGATGAAGCCCGGCGTGCTCCGCGCGGTGACGCATCTCGACATCGACGACGACGACGTCGCGGAGGCGCTGCAGCTCGTGCCGCGCGCCCTGGGAGCGGGTGTCCGCGCCGCCTGACACGCTCGCGCCGGCGCTCGAGCGGCTGATCGCCGAGCGCCAGGCAGCGCGGCTGCCGTCGGTGGCCGCTGCGGTCGTGCGCAAGGGCGAGCTCGTCTGGTCGGGGGCGGTCGGGAGCGCGAGCTACGAGGACGACCTCGCTGCGACGGCCGACACGCAGTACCGCGTCGGGTCGATCACGAAGACCTTCACCGCCACGGCGATCATGCAGCTGCGCGACGCCGGCGAGCTCGACCTCGACGACCGGCTCGAGCAGCACATCGACGGTGTCGCGAACGGGACACCCACGATCCGCCGCCTCCTCTGCCACCTGTCGGGGCTCGAGCGCGAGGCCGGGGACATGTTCGTGACCGGGCACTCGCCGACGGAGCAGCAGCTCGTGGACTCGATGCAGTCGGTCACCTTCGTGCTGGCGCCGGGCGAGGCACACCACTACTCGAACCTCGCGTTCGCGCTGCTCGGGCAGGTGGTCGCGCGCAAGTCGGGGATGGCGTACACCGATTACGTCGACGAGCGCATCATCCGCCCGCTCGGGCTGACGCGCACGACGTGGCGGCCGCAGCCGCCGAAGGCGCAGGGCTACCTCGTCGACGAGTACGCGCGCACCGTGTGGCGCGAGCCCGAGACCGATCTTTCCGGGACCGCGGCCGCCGGCCAGCTGTGGTCGACGGTGACCGATCTCGGCCGCTGGGCGACGTTCCTCGCGCGCGGCGCCGACGGGGTGCTGCCGGCCGCGACGCTCGAGCAGATGTGCTTCCCGCAGGTGATGTACGACCCCGACGAGTGGCGGCTCGCCTGGGGGCTCGGGCTGATGCTCCACAACCACGAGGGCGCGATCTACGCGGGTCACGGCGGCGCGATGTCCGGCCACCTGGCGGGCGTGTACGTGAACCGGAAGTCGCAGATCGGCGCGACCGCACTGACGAACTCGGGCACGCGCGGCGAGATGGACCTGACGGCAATCCGCCTCGCGGCGAAGACCGCGGAGCTATGGCCCGAGCCGATCGAGCCCTGGCGGCCCGAGCAGGACCCCGGCGACGTCCGGCCGCTGCTCGGCCGGTGGTGGTCGGAGGGGAACGAGTTCGAGTTCTGGTGGGAGGACGCGACGCTCAAGGCGCGGTTCGTCGCCGGCACGACGCGCACCGCGGAGACCACGTTCGCCCGCGACGGCGACGGGTGGATCGCTGCAGTCGGCCGCGAGCGGGGCGAGCGGCTGCGGATCGACGGGGAGCGGCTGATCTGGGCCGGCTACGAGTTCACGCGTGCGCAGCAGCCGTTCTCGGGCTGAGCGCTCACACGAAGAAATAGACGACCACGATCACGGCGTAGACCGCGACGAGCGAGAATCCCTCCACCTGCCTCGACTTGCCGTCCCAGATCATCGCGGACGCGAACGCCGCGGCGATCACCATCGTCGCGATCTCGACCGGGCGGAACGCCAGCGGCAGGCCGGGGCCGACGAGCCACGACAACAACGCGACGGCGGGGGTCACCAGCACGGCCACCTGCATCGACGAGCTGACTGCGATCTCGGATGCAAGCCGCATGTTGCCGCGGTGGGCGATCACGATCGCACCGCCGTGCTCGGCGGCATTGCCGACGATCGCCACGATCACGGCGGAGATGAAGAACTCGTCCAGGCCGACCGACTTGCTGAACGCGTCGAGCGAGTGCACGAGGGTCTCGGAGATGAGCGCCGTCACGACGGTGGCCAGGGAGAGCAGCAGGAGCGCGCGCCGCATCGTCCACGCGCTCTCGCGCGGCGCGCGCAGGTCCTCGTGGCTGTGGATGCGCAGGTTGCGAACCGTGATCACGACGTACGCGGTGAGCAGGACGACGGCAACGGGAATCGTCACCACGTACAGCGAGTGCCGGTCGCGCGAGCCGTGCAGGCCGGGGATCGTCGGGATGAGCATGAGTGCGACGGCTCCGAGCACCGCGACGAGCTGAAGGCGCAGCGAGCGTGCGTCGACCTCGAGCGACCGCCGGCCGCCGGCGATCATCGCCGCACCGAGGACGAGCAGCACGTTCGAGACGACCGAGCCGGTGAGCGAGCCGCGCACGACGTTCGGCAGTCCGTCGGCGACGGCGAACAGCGCGATGATCAGCTCGGGCGCGTTGCCGAAGCTGGCGTTGAGGAAGCCGCCGATGCCGGCGCCGGTGTGCTCGGCGACATGGTCGGTGGCCTCGCCGATCAGCCAGGCGAGCGGGATGAGGGCGAGCGCCGAGAGCACGAACAGGGTGGTCGGGTCGGCGTGGAAGACGAACCGGGCGATCAGGGCGATGGGCGAGAGGGCGAGGGACGCCCAGAGGATCCGCCGCGCCACGCGGTTACCCTAGACGGTTCTTGGTGCGCGCAGTCCTCTTCGACTGGGGCGGAACGCTCGTCGATTTCTCGTGGAGCGACGAGCTGCTCGCGGCGGGGCATCGAGCCGGACTGCGCGCGATCGGGCGCGAGGGCGATGCCGATACGTTCACGTTGCGCTTCGTCGGCGAGCTGCTGCCGGCGCTCGTCCCAGGTGACGACTACACGGCCCTGCTCCGGCGCGAGCTTCGAGCAAGCGACGACGAGATCGCGCGTTTCCTCGACGCGGAGTACGACGTGTGGACGCCTGCACACGCCCTGCTCGGGTCGGCGCACGCGCTACTCGAGGTCCTCCGCGGGCGCGGTCTGCGGCTCGCGGTGGTCGCGAACGGCTGGCCGGAGCCGGCCCGGCTGACGCGTCGGCGCATCTCGGAGCTCGGTGTCGCCGAGCGCGTCGATGCGGTCGTGCTGGCAGACGAGGTCGGGTGGCGCAAGCCGGATCCGCGCATCTTCAGCGCGGCGCTCAGCGTGCTCGGCGTCGCGCCGGCCGAAGCGCTGCACGTCGGCGACCGCCTCGATGCCGACGTGCGCGGCGCGGCCGGCGCGGGCCTGACGACCGTTCAGGCGCTGTGGTTCTCTGCCGACTCGGCCTCGGCTGACGTCGAGCCCGACTTCGCGGCCTTCACGCCGATGGACGTGCTGAATGTCACGCGGCGACTAGCGTCAAAGACGTCGTAAGTCAAGTCTTGCGAGCATCCGGCAGGGTTCGGACAATGCCCATATGACACCCGAGCAGACCGCCGCGACGCCGGCACTGCCGCTCCATCCGCAGGACGAGATGGAGTGCCGCCGCTGCGGTGTTCACTGCGACAAGGTCGTCTATCCAGCGGCGTGTCTCGGGCGGGCGTGCCCGTTCGTCTACTCGTACGAGGCCTGGGGGCACACCTACGTCGGCTGCATGCAGAAGGTCTTCGACGTCGAGATCGACGTCGACATGCTGCGTGCGGCCGAGCGGCGGCGCCCCGGCTTCGGCGCGATCCGCGCCGTCAGGCAGCCGCTGCCGATGTGCCGCGCCGAGGTCGAGCGGACCTACGAGTCGCGCTTCGACGAGCTCGGTTGCGTGAACCCGGAGTTCTCCGAGCTACCCGTCGGCAAGCCGACGTTCCGGGTCTTCGCGCAGCTCACGGCCGGCTGAGCAGCGCGTCGACGCGCCGCCGGCGGACCGTCCGCGCGATCAGCCAGATCAGCAACGCGACCGCGATCAGCGGGATCCCGAAGGCGAGCGCGTAGACGCCGCCGATCGCGGTCCAGTACGCGGCTGTCCCCAACCCGTGCAGCGGCCCGTGACCGTGGTTCGCGGGCTGCGCGACCGGCGGCGTCGCGACGTGCAGCCGCACGGTGGCGAGCTGTGCGCTGCGGACCGTCGCGGCCTCGGCGCGCTGCAGGCGCTCGACCTGTGAGGTGATCGCGGCGATCGCGCGGTCGCGCTCCGGCGTCTGTGGCTCGGTGCGGAGCGTCGCGAGCTGTCGCTGCAGCCGCGTAATGCGCCTCGCGTTCGCATCGAGGCCGGCCTGGAGGTCCTGGACGTCGACCTGCTCCGACGTGATCGTCCCGAGCTGAGACAGCCGGGTCACCGCCTCCTGCACGTGGCGGCGCGGGACGCGCAGGACGAGGTCTGCGACGCCCGCCTTGCCGGCCGACGATGCGTGGACCGACGTCGGGTGGCCGCCGAGCGCGGCGGTGACGGCGAGCGCCTTCTTCACGGCGTTCGAGACGGCGTTCGGCGAGGCGACCTGCAGGCCGATCGTGGCGCCGTAGCGCTGCACGCGGGTCGACGACGGAGCGGGCGCCAATGCCTTCGCGGAGGGTGCCGGGACGGCGGCGCTCGGCGCCGCCTCGGCACGGTACGGGATTGTGGTTGCGGCGACGCCACCATGCGCGAGCCGGTCGTTCTCGTGGCCGTCCTGCCGCGTGAGTACGACGGCGCCGACGAGCGCGGCGGCGACGGGCACGAGCAGCACGAGCGAGCGGCGGCGCCAGAAGCGATGCGACGGGGGCGCGGCGGCCTCGGCGGCGATCGCGCGAACGCGCGAACGCACCTCGGCGGGAACCTGGATGCGCGCCGCCCGCAGCTCGGCGACGAGGTCACGCTGCGACATGGAGGGCCTCCTCGAGCTTCTTGAGCGCGCGGCTCAGTCGGGTCGTGCAGTTGGTCTCGGAGATGCCGAGCACGCGCGAGGCGGCCGCGGCGTCGAGGTCGAGCAGGATGCGAAGCGCGACGACCTCGCGTTCCCCGGCGCTCAGCCGGGCGAGCGCAGCCTCGAGGTCGGGCGACAGCCCCTCGCCGAACGGCGCTTCGACCCGCTCGGGCGGCGCCGCGAGCTGCTCGCGCCGCGAACGGCGGCGCTCGGAGCGGAAGTGGTCGAGCGCGACCGTCCGCGCGACCTGGCAGAGCCATGTCCGCACCGAGCCGCGCTGCGGGTCGAACCGGTGCCAG
Source organism: uncultured Thermoleophilia bacterium (assembly GCA_963708355.1). Lineage (GTDB taxonomy): Bacteria > Actinomycetota > Thermoleophilia > Gaiellales > Gaiellaceae > PALSA-600. Next base: position 591,021 of record CAVPSK010000001.1, read on the forward strand.
AGCCGGAGCGCGCGCTCGAACGTCTCGCCCGTCAGCTCCTCGGCGACGAACCGGTCCGACGTGAACCACGTGAGGTAGCCGTACACGTCGTCGAGGTGCGTCTCCGCGGCCTGGGCAAAGGTCATCTCCTCACATTTACGCCGCCGGGGCGGCCGTCGTCACACTTTCGTGTGTCAGACCGCGGTCAGACCGCGGGCGTGGAGCTTCCGCGCCTTCGCGAGCTCCTCGGCGGTCACGCCGCTCCGGTTCACGCCGGGCACCTCGAGGTAGGCGTCGAGGTGCTGGAACGCCGGGTGGGCGAGGAAGACGGCCATGCCCTCACCGATCTCTCCCTCGAGGATGTTCGCGTGGCGGTCGCGGTTCGAGCCGAGGGGCGTCGCGCTGTCGTTGACGTGCAACGCGCGCAGCCGGGCGAGGCCCATCCCTCCGTCGATCTCCTCGACGAGCGCGTCCACGACGGCCGGGTCGGTGATGTCGTAGCCCGAGGCGAACAGGTGGCACGAGTCGAGGCAGATGCCGAGACGCGGATGCCCGTCAAGCCGCTTGACGAGCGTCTGCAGCTCTCCGAGCGAGCGCCCGATCGTGCCGCCCGTCCCCGCCGAGTTCTCCATGCACAGCCACGGCTCGCCGTCGTAGTCGGCCAGGATCTGCTCGAGGGCGTCGACCGTGCGGTCGAGGCCGACCTCGAACCCGGCGCCGAGGTGGGAGCCCACGTGGAAGATCACCGCCTCGGCACCGATCGCCTCGGCAGCGTCCAGCGTGTGCCCGAGCGTCGCGATCGACTTGCGGTGGATCTCGTCGTCGGGCGCCGCCAGGTTGACCAGGTAGAGCGCGTGGCAGACGACGCCCTCGATCCCCGCCTCGTCGCGGCGCGCCCGGAACCGCGCGACCGCCTCGGGCTTGTGGTTCGTCGGCCTCCACATCCGCGGCGACTGCGTGAACACCTGGACGCATTCGCCGCCGATCTTCTCGACGCGGTCGATCGCCGTGTCGATGCCGCCGCTCGCCGACACATGAGCCCCGAACCTCACGCGTCCTTACGATAGAGCGACCGTGACCGTCCGCGTCCGCATGGCCCCGAGCCCGACCGGCTTCCTGCACATCGGCGGCGTGCGCACGTTCCTCTTCAACTGGCTGTTCGCCCGCCACCACGGCGGGGAGATCCTCCTGCGGATCGAGAACACCGACACGAGCCGCGAGGTGGAGGAGGCGACCGAGCAGATCCAGTCGTCGCTGCACTGGCTCGGCATCGACTGGGACGGCCCGGTGTCGTTCCAGCTCGACACCGCCGACCGGGCGCGCGAGCTCGCCCGGCGCCTCGTCGACGAGGGGAAGGCGTACGAAGACGAGGGCGCGATCCGGTTCCGGCAGCCACGGGAGGGGACGGTCTCGTGGGACGACGCGGTCCGCGGCCTGATCGAGTTCCGGAACGACCAGCTCAACGATCTCGTCATCCTCCGCTCGGACGGTCGCCCGACCTACAACTTCGTCTCGCCGGTCGACGACGTCGAGGACCGCATCACGCACGTCATCCGCGGCGACGATCACGTCTCGAACACGCCGTCCCAGATCAACATCCTGCGTGCGCTCGGGGCCGACCTGCCCGTCTACGCGCACGTCCCGAACATCATGGGCGAGGACGGGCGCAAGCTCTCGAAGCGCCGGCAGGCGGTGTCACTGGACGACTTCCGCGCGCAGGGCTACTACGCGCCTGCGCTGATGAACTTCCTCGCGCTCCTCGGCTGGAGCTACGACGACCACACGACGGTGATGCGCCGGCACGAGCTCGTCGAGCGCTTCTCGCTCGAGCGCGTCGGCCCGAGCCCGGCCACGCTCGACGTGCAGAAGCTCGACTGGCTGAACGGCGTGTACCTCCGCGACCTGCAGCCGGACGAGTACGCGCTGCAGCTCTGCCACTGGCTGGACGAGCAGGGGAACGACTGGCCGCGCGACCTCGTCCGCGCGACGGCCCCGCTCGTGCAGGAGAAGATCGAGCGGTTCGACCGGTATCCGGCGTTCGTCCGATTCTTCTTCGAGCCGGTCTCTCCGGACGGCGCCGACCCGGCGACGTGCGCGGCGGCCGCCGAGCGCCTCGCGGGCGTCGAGTCATGGTCGGCGCCTGCGATCGAAGAGGCGCTGCGCGCGTTCGCAGACGACCGGGGCGAGAAGCCGAGGGTCGCGTTCCAGCCGATCCGGCTGGCCGTGACGGGATCGAAGGTGTCGCCGGGGCTCTTCGAGAGCCTCGAGCTCCTCGGCCGGGACGAGACGCTCCGCCGCCTCGAGGCGGCGGCTCAGGGCTTGTAGGCGAAGATCGCCGCCACGACGGCGACGAGGCCGGCGACCCACACGGGCCAGAGGCCGATCGTCGCGCCCGCGACGAACGCGAGCGCGCCGCCGAGCGCGAGCGCGACCGCGAGCAGCACCGGTGCGAGCGCGGCAGGAGCAGGCGTCGGCTCGGCCTTCGCCGGTGTGTTCGGCGTCGCGAGCCGCAGGCGCGCGAGGCGGACGCGGAAGAGCGCGCCGCGCCACTCGGGCAGGAGCGGGCGAACACCGTCGGCGCCCCAGACCATCGCGGCCTCGGCCACCTCGGCGGTTGCGTCCCGCGCGCAGGCGAGGGCGTCGGCGAGCTCGGCGTGAGCCGTTGCCGCGCCCGGCGGCGGAACGAGCCCGTGGATCTGCTCGCCCGCGATGTGGAGCGAGTACTGGAGCCTCCGCAGCGCCGTCGTCGCGCTCACTTCCTCCAGCTCGTCGGGCTCGCCCGCGAGCACGTCGAGCCGCGACAGCGTGCGGGCGAGATCCGGCCAGAGCTCACCCATCGCGACGTCGTACCGCTCCCCGCTGCCGATCTTCGGCACCAACCGTCAGATCGTATCGTTACCATCGCCCGCCGATGGCTCCTCTGGCGCGGGTGCTGGTGGTCGACGACGACGACTCGCTTCGGCTGCTTGCGCGCGTCAACCTGGAGCTCGACGGCTTCGAGGTGAGCGAGGCCGGCACGCTCGCCGAGGCCGAGGCCGCCCTCCAGGAGCACCCCGACGTCGTGCTGCTGGACGTCCACCTCGGCGGCGACGAGTCGTCGGCGCTGCTCGAGCAGATCCACGAGGCCGGGATCCCGGTAGCGATCGTCACCGGCTCGGTCGACGTGTCGGAGTTCCGGTCGCTCGCCGACGCCGTGCTCACGAAGCCGTATTCACCCTCGACCCTCGTCGAGGTGACGCGCCGCCTCGCTAGGGTTGAGGAGTGAGCACCACCGGCGTCCTTAGCCCGACCGAGTTCGAGTCCCGACTCGAGCGCTACCTGTTCGAGCGCTCGGAGGAGGGGAGGGCGGTCCGCGTCGGCGAGAAGGAGATCTCCGAGCAGGCGGCGATCGTCGAGCGCTACCGCGATCTCTTCACCCGCGAGCAGCTCGACGCGCTCCGAAGCGCCGAGGACGGCGCCGAGGGTGAGGAGCAGGAGCTCCTGTTCAGGCTCCGCAAGACGTGCGAAGGGGGGCTGATCGCCAACGAGCTGACCGAGGACGAGGACGAGCTCGAGAACAGCCTGCTCGCCGAGCGGATCGTGTTCAAGGGCGAGGAGATGCCGCTCCGCACCGCGCAGGCGCGGCTCGCCGTGCTCTCGTCGTACGCCGACCGGGAGGCGCTCGGTCGGATCCAGGCCGAGGCGAGCGAGACGTTCAACCCCGACCGGCTCCAGCTGCTCTCGCGGAACGACGAGCTCGCGGCCGAGCTCTCGGGCATCCCGGGTGCGGTCGAACGGAACGAGGACGAGAAGGGGATCTCGCTCCGGGAGCTCTCGGCGGCGCTCGAGCGTGCGAGCGACGCGCTGAACTCCAGCTATTCGGGCCTCAAGGAGAAGTGGCTCGCGGAGCTGCTCGGCGACGAGCGGGACGAGCTCCCGACGAACGCGCACACCGCATACGTGCGCCGCCTGTCGCCGCTCGAGGCCACGTACACGAAGGAGCGCGCCACCGAGGTCTGCCTCGAGACCCTCGCGGAGCTCGGCTTCGACCTGGCCGCGCAGCCGAACATCCGCCTCGATCTCGACGACCGGCCGCAGAAGTCGCCGCGTGCATGTGTGATCGCGAGTGATCCCCCGAAAGTCGTGCACCTGATCACGCGCGCGCAGGGCGGGCTGCACGACTACCAGGCGTTCCTGCACGAGGCCGGGCATGCCCTGCACTACGGCGGCTGTGACCCGTCGCTGCCCTACGTCTTCCGCCGGATCGCGCGCGACCACGCGCTCACCGAGATCTACTCGTACATCGTCGAGGCGATCTCGCGCGAGCCGGCATGGCACGCGCACTTCTTCGGGCTCTCGGAGGACGAGGCGCGCCACAACGCCGAGGCGACGACGTTCCTCGAGGCGTTCCTCTTCCGCCGTTACGAGGCAAAGCTCCGATTCGAGCTCGACTTCTGGACTCGATTCCCCTCGGACGGCGGGACATCGATCGGTTACGCCGACCGGCTGACCGCTGCGACCGGCTTCCAGTACCGGCAGGAGGGCCACCTCGGCGACATGGACGAGGGCTTCTATTCGGCCGACTACCTGCGCGCATGGATCCGCTCGGCACAGCTTCGCCGGTACCTGATCGACGAAGTCGGCGAGGACTGGTGGCGGAATCCTGCGACGGGCGAGCTCCTGCGCGGGCTGTTCCGGGAGGGGACGAAGCCGTCGAGCGAGGAGATCGCCGCGCGCCTCTCGTTCGATCCGCTCGACACGGGACCGCTGCTGCACGAGCTCAACGCCTAAAGGGAAAGGAACATGGACGAGAATCCCGAGGCGGCGCGACGGCGTCCGCGGCGGGTCCGGGGAGGTGCGCGCCTCGCGATCGAGGTCGCCGCGTTCGGCGTCCTCTCGATCGTCGTCCTCGTGTTCATCGGCGTCGTGGTGGCGTCCGGCCGCGACGGGCTGAAACCGCCCGCGCGGACGCTCGTGATCGCGCAGACGCAGGACTTCGCGTCGCTCGACCCGGCGCTCGCGCAGGGCGACCAGGCGTGGGAGCTCGAGTACGCGACGTGCGCGAAGCTCCTCGACTATCGACCCGTTGCGGGGTACCGCGGAACCGAGCTCGTGCCCGAGGTGGCCGCGGCGATGCCGCGGATCTCGCCGGACCGGCTCACCTACACGCTCACGGTCCGTCCCGGTTGGCGCTTCTCCGACGGATCGCCCGTGACGGCTGCCTCCTTCGCGCGTGCGTTCGAACGCGCGCGCTCGCCGGTGCTGGCGTCACCGGCGTCGACATATCTACGCGACGTGGACGGCTGGCGTGCGTCGGGCCGGACACTCACCGTTCGCCTGCGTCACGTTGCGCCGGACTTCGCGCAGCGCCTGGCGCTCCCGTACTTCTGCGCGGTGCCGAAGAGCACGCCGAACGAGCAGACCAACGAGCTGCCGACGGCCGGGCCCTACGAGGTGTCGAGCTACCAGCCGGGCCGCTCGCTGTTGCTCCGCCGCAATCCGTACTACCACGGCACGAGGCCCGGCCGGCTGCCGGCGATCCTGTACCGCTTCGGCGCGTACCCGTCGCAGGTGCTGCTCGAGCTCGAGCGCGGCGACGTGGACTACGGCGTCGTCGACGCGGCGGCGTTCCAGGCACTGCAGGCGCGGTTCAAGGCCGACCGCAGCAGGTTCCACGTCGCCCGCGAGACGACCGTCGCATATCTCGCGCTGAACACCCAGCGCCCGCTCTTCAGGAACAACCCACAGCTCCGGCGCGCGGTCAGCTACGCGCTCGACCGGCCCGAGCTCGCTCGGCAGTTCGGCGTCGGTGGGGCGGAGCCGACGGACGAGTACCTGCCGCCGGGGTTCCCGGGCTACGAGCCGAGACATGTCTATCCCGTCGGCGGACCCAATCTGGACATGGCCCGCCGGCTCGCGCGTGGCCACCTCCGCAGCGGCCGAGCCGTGTTTCTCGCCTGCGGCACCCTCGACTGCCAGAACCGCGCGCTCGTCGTCGCGAACTCGCTCGCCAAGATCGGGTTGCACGTGGACATCCGGTCGAGTGTCGGCCTCGGCCAATCGACGCTGGCCTCGGTGCGCGGAACGGCGTTCGATCTCGCGGACGTGATCACGAAGCCTGACTACGGTGATCCCTACGGGCTGATCGAGAAGCTGCTCGACGGCCGCGCGATCCAATCCGTCGGCAACACAAATCTCGCGTACTTCTCGAACCACCGGCTCGACGCGCGGATCGACCGTGCGCAGCGCCTCGAAGGCGACGCGCGCGAACGCGCCTACGGCCGCCTCGGGATCGAGGTGGCACGAGAGAGCGCGCCGCTCGCCGCCTACGCCGTGCTCAACGCCCGCGTGTTCGTCTCGAAGCGGGTCGGTTGCGTGACGTACCAACCCGTCTACGGCCTCGACCTCGGCGGGGTCTGCCTGAAGCGGCAGGCGGGCTAGTGGGTACACTGCGCGCGCTTAGACGGCCCATTCGTCTAGTGGCCTAGGACACCGCCCTCTCACGGCGGCGGCACGGGTTCGAATCCCGTATGGGCCTTCAAGGGCCGCGCGGCTACAGGGATTTGGCTTAACCGAGCCGTTCATGTGTGCCAGGGATGACGCGAAAGCGCACACGGTGCTCCCCCGGTGCTCCCGCGAATCTCGCCTAGCCAGGCAACGAGGCGCCGATCAGGTCGGCCGGGCGGCGTTCCTGCTCGACCCGGCACGCCTTCAGCGCCTGCTCGTCCGTGAGCGCATCGTCGTCGACCGGGGCCGCTTTCCGTTCGCGACGGCTGCTCGCGGGGCTGTACGGCGGCCGCGCCTCGGCCCGTTCCAGCGCACTCGGAGGCCGCGCCGACGTCCGGCCGAGCCAACCGAAGCCGACCTCGTTGCACGGCAGGTCGTTTCCGACCACACGGAAGCGCATGCTGACCGGCGGCGCGGCACAGCTGACCGACGTGATCTCGACGATCAGGCGGCCGCGTGAGTCGGACGCGTACCGCGAACCCCAGCTCAGTGGCGGCCGTGCGGCGACGTTCCGGGGATCGCGCCACCGCCGCAGTTCCTGCCGACCACTGGCACACCTCGGAGCCGTCGTTGGTCTTCGGCTGGTGACAGGGCCTCTGACGGAGCGTAGAGTCGTCGGTCCAGCAACGGCCCGAAAAGGAGGCCCAGATGCATGCAGTCGTCGTGCGCGTGACGATCCATAACGCTGACCGCACTCGGGAAGTGCTCAACAGCCAGGTTGTGCCGCAGGTCTCGGGCGCGCCCGGTTTCAAGACTGGCTACTGGACGTGGTCGACCGGCGGTGGCGAGTTGAACGGGCTCTCGATGATCATCTTTGACTCGGAGGAGAATGCACGCGCGGCGGGCGATCGGGTGAGCGCGATCGCGGCTGACACACCCGACGACGTCACGCTCGATAGCGTCGAGGTACGAGAGGTCGTCGCATCGGCGTAATGATGTAAGTCGGGGTAGCGCCGCGCGGTCAGCGGCGATTCGCGCGTGTCGCCTCGTCAGGCGGCGACGTGGACCAGGTCGGGCGGCGTGAATTGCCGCTCGAGCCGCGCCAACTCGATCGCGGTCGGGTCGTCCAGCTCGGCATCGTCGACCTGACGCTCGCTTCTTTCCGTGTCCGAGCGGCGCTGTACGGTGCCCTCGGGGTCGCCTGCTCACGGGGGCTCGCACGTCTGCCGTGCGTGTCCCTGGCGAAGTAGACGCCCAGCCCGCCGTTCGACATCGCTCGCCCGACCCGCGACCCGCGGCTCTCCTTCGTCGCGCTGGTAGACGGGAGGGTGGTCGGCTTCGCCTCCGTCGACGTCATCGGCGACAACGGCTATCACGGACTGACGGCGGCCGTTCGCGAACACAGGCGCCGCGGGATCGCCCGTGCGCTCAAGCAGCATCAGATCGCGACCGCCAGGATGCTCGGCATCCAACGGCTCGTCACCGAGAGCGAAGAGCGGAACGAGCCGATGCGACGCCTGAACGCGTCTCTCGGCTACCGCCCGATCCCCGGGATGGTCGTTCTTACCGGTGCCTGCAGGGCTAGCCAGCGCGAGAACGCGGACGGGCGGCTCAAACTGAACCGACGGACGCCCAGGGGGACAATCAACCACTCAATGTCATTCTCGTCGGGTGGTGGTGTCCGGCGGATGTCGCAGACTCGGACGGCGGCGGCTGACTCTATTCCGAATGTCGCCCGAGGGCTGACTTCCGAGCGTTGTGTCGCCGCCGCCGCCCGAGACCGTCGAGCGTGACCTGATAGGAGCGTGGCTTTCGCCTCGATTGAGGTCTGTCCGCTCGCCGGTCGCCCCTTTCCCGTTTGGAGGCGAGTTGAATGATCGTGATCGGGGTGGACGTCACAAGCACTCGCTGACGGCGGTGGCGGTCGACAACTCGGCAGGACGGTCGCTGAACACGGCGGCGCAGCCGACGGCGATGACGTTGTCGGCTGGGCGCAGCCGCTCGACGAGGCGCTGCTGTGGGCGGTCGAGGACTGCCGGCACGTGACGCGCGGTCTCGAAAACGAGTCAGCATTGACATAGGAGCAACACTGGCCCATGCCAGTGAGCCTCGCGCGCAACCAGCCTTTCAGATTGTCCTTGGGTTGTGCTGCGAACGCTTGCGAACCGGATGGCTCCGTGTCGCGTAGTGCCTCTTTGACCGACTCCAGCGCCCTGCTGGCGCCGGAAGAGGAGGAACGGATGAGGAAACTTGTCGTCTTGGGACTGACGCTGTTTGCCTTGCTTGCGGCGAATGCAACGGCAGCGAATCCGCCCGGAACGGGTCAGCCCTCTCAATCTTGCCTCAGCAACACGGCTCCGAGTGAACCCGGTAACGCGGCTAACGCTCGTGGCTCAGCGTTCAACGAGAACGGCGGGATCGCCGGTGGCGTCTACGCCGGCAACGGCCAGACACTGTCAACGCCGGCGAACGGCCACGCCGTCTCACAGTACGACGTTGCCTGCTTCCAGGTAAGCCAGCACTAAGCATCACGTACCCAAGCAAGTCAGAGGATGTGGCGGAGCCCGACACGCGATTCGTCCGGCTCCGCCACAAAGTGTCGTTACCGATACAGACCGTTCTACGAGGAAGAAGGGGACACCATGCTGAGACGCCTCCTGTTTCCGGTCGCCCTGCTCGCCGTCGCCCTCGCGACCGTCGCGAGCGGCTACGCAAGCACCCGTGCCACACCGAAACTCGTCGGCATAAGCGGCCCCGGCTTCACGATCACTGTTAAGACGGCGGCCGGAAAGGCCGTGAAGATACTCAAAGCCGGAAAGTACGCCGCAATCAAGGTCGAGGACAAGTCCTCGCTCCACAACTTCCACCTATTCGACCCGGCGTGAACAAGAAGACCTCGGTCAGCGGCACCGCCACCCAGACCTGGACTGTAACCCTGAAGCCGGGCAAGTACACCTACCAGTGCGACGTCCACTTCGCGACCGGCATGAAAGGCAAGCTCAAAGTCACGACGTAACATCGCCACAACACGGAGCGGCGCGGCATAGCGCCGCACCGTTTCAACACCCATACACCTTCTGGACGCAGTACGCGAGATTGAGGTCTGTCCGCTCGCCGGTCGCCACCAACGGCTTGGAGGCGATGCAGATGATCGTGATCGGACTGGACGTACACAAGCAGTCGGTGACCGCGGTGGCTGTCGACGAAGCTGCTCGACGAAAAAGTGATCTGGGTCGGCAGCGACGAGCTGCTGGGCTGGGTGAGCGGGCTCGCCGAAGACCGACTCTGGGCGGTTGAGCTGCCGCCAGCTGACCCGCTGGCTGGAACGGGAGCTGCTCTGCGCCGGCGAAGATCTCGGTGCGGGTCGCCGAAGCTGACGGTGCCCGAGCGGCGCGCCGGCCGGACACGCGGCAAGTCGAACCGATCGATGCGCTCGCGATCGCGCGGGCCGCGCTGCGCGAGCCGGATCGAGCAGGCCTCGCCCGGACGAGCGGGTCTACCGCGAGTTGAAGCTCCTGGTCGATCACCGCGATGATCTCGTCGACCAGCGCCGCCGCGTCCAGCAGCGGCTGCGTTGGCACCTGCACCAGCTCGACCCGACCTTCGAGGTGCCGTTGCGCAGGCTCGACCGCGCATCCCACTGGAGTGCGTCAGGCGCTGGCTCGCTCGCCGAGAGCCCGAGCTGCAGGTACGGCTCGCGCGTGAAGCTCGTTCTACGACGATCTGCCCAGCTCAACCGGGTGATCGCCAACGTTGACGAGGAGCTTGAAGCTCAGACGATCGAGGTCGCACCTGCGCTGCTCGAGCTTCCGGGCTGCGCCGCGCTCACGGCCGAAGCTGCTCGCCGAGATCGGACCGATCGACCGCTTCAAAAGCGACGCGCAACTCGCGCGTCATGGCGGGGTTGCGCCGCTCGAGGCGAGCTCAGGCCGAACGCGACGACACCGGCTCGACCGCGGCGGCAACCGCCAGCTCAACGCCGCCCTCTACCGGATCGCGATCACCCAAGCCCGCTACCACGCACCCGCACGCGAATACCTCGACCGTAAACGCGGCGAAGGCAAAAGCAAACGAGAAGCGCTCCGCTGCCTCAAACGCCTCCTCGGCCCGGACCGTCTTCAACACCCTGAAAGCGAGCCCCGCCTTGACATAGGAGCAACGCTGGCGCAGTCGAGTCCCACCGCAAGCGTTTCTAGGGCTTCTACTGGTTTGTCGTGCCGCCCGCCTCGAAGATCCCGCGGTCGGACGTGCTTAATGTTGACAGTGCCTAATCGGCTGTAGGGTGCGCACCCCGACGGGCGGCGAGTCTCTGCCGAGGGTCCGGCAAACCTTCTTCTTACGGGTTCGGCTTGAAGCCGTGTGTCACGCGTGTCGCGTGTGCTGCTCACGAACGGGTGTGGTCCAACACTCGTCCGTGAGGCGCGGTCGAACCACTGCGGCCCCCGCCCGGCGCTGAGCGACGCCGTGGTCACCGATGGTTTACATCGTTTGGGGCTGGGACTCGCTTTTAGAGCACGACTGCTATCGGATGGTCATGCTCGTGCGCGCGCTGACCCTCGGTGTGCGGGCAGCGATCGCGTACTTACCGGCGTGCGCCGGGTTGCCGAGGAGCGCGCCTCGGTCGAAAACGACTGTCAGCACCGCGGGGGCGATGACGTCGCACAACGGACCGTGCTGGATCGGTAGTGCGATGGTCACTGTTTGCCGCTTCGCGCCAAATGCGTTGCGGGCTCGCCGTCCACCGAGACGTCACGCGTCGCGATGTGCGCCGGTAGCAGTTCGGCGGCCGGGAAGGTGACGACGAGGGGGCCTGGGCCTGGACGCGCGCATTGCATGTCGTAGCGCAGCCGCAGGGTCAGCGCGACCGGGCGCGCGCCGGCATGAGAGCTCGACAGCGTCACGGACGCCGACGCCGGGCGGGTCGGGGTGGCGAAGCTGCCGATAGTGGCGGCTGCGGCGATCACGGCGACGCCGAGAACAACGAAGCGAAGAGCGCATGGCGGTCACCTCGCTCGCGTCGGAGGCAGGTCCGGCCGGGAAATCGTTACATAGCGACGGCCGCTGCCGGGTGCGCCGGTCTCCGACGATCGGCGACATGGAATCGCGGTCCTTCTCGGTGAATACCCTTGCGCCGCCAGCAGCCGGCGGCTTTTCAGAGAGGAGGGAGAGGGGCTGCGAAGTCATTTCTGTCGCCGCAGTCGACGTTGGCGTCCTGCGGCGATCCGTTTCGACCAGGAAAGGACCTTCGATGAAGCGATTCGCCCTGATCACGATCGCGCTCGCAGGATTGGCGTTGGTCGCGGCTTCGGTTCCGCTCTCTGCGACGAGCACGCAGCGAACCAGGCGGCGCTGCGCGGGAAGGCTGCGGGTCCAGTTGGGTACGACGAGCCGCTCTGTGTGAGCCGCGCGTCGCTCTGCGTCGACGCGTACGACAACCCGACCGACGAGTACGTCGGCCACGACGAGCCCTCGATCGAGTTCAAGTCCTCCGTCGCCGGGTCAGGCAATGATGTGACGTACACCGTCACGTTGCCCTCAGATCCGCAGGCTCGCCCGAGCGCCAGCGGCGCCGGTGCGACGTGGAACTTCGAGCTCCGTCCGACGTTCTGGTTCGGGCTCACACTCTGTGACTCGGAGTCCTCGCCGGAGTTCACCAAGACGTGCACGCCGGACTCCGACGCGAACGACCTCGTCGGCACCAACCCGGCGGCCGCTGACTACATCGGCAAGCACCCCGGCAACGCGTACATGGAGCTGCAGTTCTACGGGCCTGGATACGTGCCGCAGTTCGAGGGCTTCGGCTGCGCGGCGACCCAGTACTGCGCGGCGATGACGATCGACAGCCGCACGCCGACCAGAACACCGGGGTCAGAGAACACGGACCGCCTGCAACAACTACATCCTCGGCGGTCCCGAGCCGATCAACTGGGCGTACATCACGAAGAGCGGCGACTCCCAGGCGCCCGCCAATCCGCTCGCCACCGGGACGTTCTCCGCTCCGAACTTCGCCGCGGTGAATCCCGACTACACCAAGGATCTGATGATGAACCCCGGCGACCGCATCCGCATCCACATGCACGACACAACGGACGGCTTCCGCATCGACTGAACGACCTGACGAGCGGCGAGAGCGGCTCGATGACGGCGTCGGTCGGCGAACGGGTTCGGGCACATCCTGTACACGCCGGCCTCGTCGACGTGCCAGGTGGCGCCGTACGCGTTCCACCCCGAATACAGCACGGGCAACCCGCGGGGCAACACATGGTCGGCGCACACCTACAACGTCGCCTACTCCGACGAGATCGGGCACTTCGAGAACTGCCTGCAAGATCGACGCGAACTTCAACTGCGCCACACCCGGCAAGGACGACAAGGGTGGCTTGGACCCCGACGACGACAACAACTTCTGTGTCCCGGGATCCGACTCGCTGCTCGTGAAGATCGACGGGTGTTTCTCGGGCGACGGCGACTGGGACGGTCCCTCGTACCAGAACGACTGGCCGGGAACCGACCCGAACGCCGCGCGCGATCGCGCGCTGCACCCGAGCCCGATCCTGTTCACCAGCCCGAAGACGAGCAACGGGACGACGAACTACTCGACGATCGCCTTCGAGGCCGACCTGCCCCGGATCGAGGCGTCGGACTCGCAGGACAACCCACCGTTCTGCGACACGGACGACCGGCGCGAACTGCGTGAACCCGCCAAACGGCGCGCAGTTCTACCCGTTCTTCTCGACCACGATCACCAGCGGCGGCTGCGCGTGGCAGGAGGGTGGCGACTTCATCCCCGGAACCACGAACGACTTCGGGGGGAATTCGGCCGCCGAGTTCGGCCCGCTGCTCGCGACCGTATACCCGGCGCGGGTCCACGACCGTGACCAGGTTCAACAACTTCAACAGCGGCGACCGGGTGAATCCCTGCCTGGCGAACTGATCAAGGCAACTTGGTCTGGGTGGCATCCCGCTGAGCAGAACCTAGCGGCAGAGGGGCGGGCACATATGCGCGGTGCCCGCCCCTCAATGCCGTTGCCGTCGTCATCCCCTCGGATCGGTTGGGCAGGTGGTGCTCGCTGATACGTGGGTGTGCAAAACGCGGTGGACGGGGTGTAGTCGGCGGGCTGGTCGTGCCGGCGGCTGGAGAACGCCTGTCGACGATCACGACCAGTGCGATCAGGCCGTGCAAGCGGCTTCGGCGCGAACGGGACGCCTGGAAGGACGAACACGGCGAATACTGGGACGAGGTAGTGCTTCGGGCAGCGTTGCTCCCGACGGGCGGGAGCTTGTGCTGCCACGAGGCCGGCTGGGTGAGGAGGGTGACCTTCGTTTCCGCGATCTGATCATCGAGAAGACCGACGTCCAGGAGAGCCCGACGAGCGCTTAGGACGTCAGCGACCGAACGGGAAGGTCGCCTGCCACGTCACTGCCGCGAGCTTCTGGTGCCCGTCTCCGTTTCCACGTCGTGGCTTGTGGGAAGAAGGTTGCCGATGCCGTCCCGTGCGCTGTGGTCTGGTTCGATTTCGTTTGGTCTTGTCAACGTGCCCGTGCGGGTCTACAGCGCGGTACACGAGCACAAGTTGCAGTTTCACCTCGTGCATCAGCAGGACGACGGCCCGATCGGCTACGAGAAGGTCTGCAAGCTCGAGGACAAGCCGGTCCCGGACGACGAGATCGTGAAGGCGTTCGAGTACAGGAAGGGCAAGCTCGTGCACTCGACCGATGAGGACTTCGAGGCGGCCCAGGTCGAGGGCGGCGCACGATCGAGCTCGAGGATTTCGTGCCCTACGAGGAGATCGACCCAACCTTTTTCGCGCACACCTACCTCGTCGGGCCCGAGGAGGGCGCCGAGAAGACATACGCGCTGCTCGTCCGGGCGATGGAGAGTCCGGGCTCGCGGGGATCGGCAAGTTCGTGATGCGCAGCCGCCAGTATCTCGGCTGTCTGCGCGTGCGCGGCAAGGTGCTCACGCTCGAGCAGATGCACTTCGCCGACGAGGTCGACCCGCCGGCCGGCGTCGTCCCGATCGGCTGCCGAGCGTCGCCCAGCCGTGAACTCGAGATGGCGCATGAGCTTGATCTCGGCCTTCTCTGGCGAGTGGCAGCCGAAGAAGTACAAGGACACGTACACGGCCGGGCTGCGGAAGGTCGTCCGCGCGAAGGTGCAGGGCAAGAAGGTGCATCACGCGGTGGAGCACGAAGGAGGAGGCGCCGCCCGACCTGATGGAGGCGCTGCGCGCCTCGCTGGAGCAGACGGGAGGCAGCTCGCGTCGGAGATCGAAGCGGGCCGCGGCGCGCAAGACGACTGCCAAGCGCAAGGCCACGAGTACATCGCGGCGCTGAAGTGGGGATGACGAGCGACCACGCCCGCATCGTCGTCGGGTGTCGGGGATGACTTTGGACGAGCCGAGAGATGCGGCGGCCAGCCGGGCGGCGCGGCCTGCGCGCGCATGCAACCTCGGCAGGGAAGCAAGCCGGCGCGGCGACGCAGAACGCCGGCAGCGCGCTCATCGACGCCGTCGGCAACCTCGCTGACGCGGCGGTCGACCACGTGCTCCTGACAGACAAGCGCGTGACCTCGGCGGCCGAGGGGAAGCAACTGCTCGCGGGCGGAGCCGACGTGGAGGCGTTGGCCGACAAGGTCCAGCGCGTCGTCGTGCTGGCGGTGCCCGTTATCCGTGTGCTCATCCGGAGCGCACGCTTCAGTCGCATGCCCTGGGGGATACTCGCCGCGAGCACCGTCTCGGCAGGCATCGCCGTGCGCACCGGAGTGCGCGAGCTGCAGGTGCTGGCCTCGTTCGTGGCCTACCGGCTCGAGGAGGCAACCGGCGTGCCGAGCGACCCAGCGCTCGTCAAGAAGGTGGCAATCGATCTCTACCTGAAGCCGAGACGCGCGCCCGAGTTGACAGACGACAAATTGCGCCTCGCTCGACTCACCCGCAAGTGGCTCTTCCGGGGAGCCGTCGGCAGGGCGACCTCAAAGCGGGCGGCCAGCGCGCTCGATGCAGCCGAGAAACTCGACGCCCGAGACCTTGCCGCACGCTGGGATGAGTTACGAACCTAGTCCCGGCGAGACCCTGGTAACAGCGTCGACTTGGCCTCCGGGGCTTCCCGACGCGCTGTTTGTGGATCACATCCTGAGTGCCTGGTCATGCCGACCTGACGCAGTGCGTCAACCGCCGCCGTCGCCGGCCCCGTCGCCCTGGTTTTGGCCGTGGCCCTGGCCGTGACCGTGATGCTCGCATGACTTGTGGAGCTGGTCGGTCTCCTTGCGGTGCCCCTGGATCGACTGTGATGTGTCGAGGAGCTGCAGCACCCGCGTCGAGCAGCCCTGCGTCTCTGTGAGCGCGACCGCGAGGTTGTAGTCGTTGTACGCCTCGCTCAGCGAGCGGGTGCCCTGGAGCTTCTGCGCCGCCTGTTCGAGCAGAGGCAGCGCACCGGCGGCGTCGCCCGCCTGGAGCTTCGCATAGCCTGCGTCGGCGAGCGAGACGCCGCTCGCCGAGGATGCCGTCACGGGAGCGCGCGTCGAGGTCGGCTGCTGCTGCGCGGTGACCGTCTCCCGCACCGTCGTCCCACTCTCCGTCACCGTGATCGGCGGTGTCGCGCTGCTACCCGAGTCGCCGCCGGCGATGAGCGCTCCCGCGACAGCACCGCCGGCGAGCACGAGCGCGAGGAGCCCGAGGAGGAGCGGGAGCCGGCGCGGGCTGCGAGCGCGACGCGGCGGCGCGGGGGCGGGCGCGACCACCCGGGTTTCTCCCGCGGACGAGGAGTATGCGTCGCGCAGAGCGGCGACGAACTCTGCACAACTCCGGAAACGCTTCGAAGGTTCCTTCGCGAGCGCGCGCCTGAACACATCGTCGGCCTCCTTCGGGATCCCGAGCCCGCGACTCGAGATCGACGGAACCGGCGAGCTCACGTGCGCCGCCGCCTCGGCCGTCGGGGAGTCGGTCTCGAACGGTCGCGCGCCCGTCAGGAGCTCGAACGCGACGACCCCGAGCGCGTAGCGGTCGGCCTCAGGCCCCGCCGTCTGGCCCTGCGCCTGCTCGGGCGCGAGGTATCCCGCGGTGCCGAGGATCGTGCCGGTCTGCGTTAGCGAGTCGAGCCCGGCCGCGCTCGCGACCCCGAAGTCGGCGACGTGGATCGCATCGTCGTCGTCGAGCAAAATGTTGGCGGGCTTGACGTCCCGGTGAACGACGCCGCGCGCATGCGCGTAGTCGAGCGCGTCCGCCGCCGACTCGAGCCAGGGCAGGGCCCGCTGCGGCGGCTGCGGCCCACTGCGGCGGAGCTCGTCGGAGAGCGAGCCTCCCTCGACGTATTCCATGACGATGAACGGCCGCCCGTTCGACTCGCCGATGTCGTAGATCGTGACGATGTCGGGGTCCGACGAGAGCCGGGCTGCCGCGAGCGCCTCGCGTGTGAAGCGCTTGCGAATCTCCGAGTTCGCGGCGTACCGCTCCGAGAGCAGCTTGACGGCAACCGGCCGCCCGAGCAGCGTGTCGGTGGCCAGGTAGACCTCACCCATGCCGCCGCGGGCGATCCGTGTTACGTCCTGGTAGCGCTCGGGCAGGATCCCCGCTTCGACAGCCACCGGAACGCGATACCCACCCACGGCGTTCAGTGAACGGGCATCGGGCCTTCGAACCCACCGTGGCAAGGTCACGACTGGATGACGGGGCGTTCAGTGCCCCTGCCCGCCTTCCCCCGGTCGTTCGGTTCAGCCGGTGTCGACTACGGCAATACCTGAAGGTCGCGCGTGTCGACCTTCTCTGTGTGCCCTTCGCTGTCGGTCACGTCGTAGACGGGTTCCGGCGTAGTACTCCGTCCCCCGATGTTCCTTTCTGACCGAGCGTCGCTAAGCCCGCGATTGACCTGATCTCGACAGCGGCCCCTTTGACGATCTCGCCTGCGTCATGCAATAGCTTGGCCTTCATCAGGCCCTCCAGTCCTCTCGTTTGTGTCGGGCTGCCCGTCGACTGCTCGGCTCAAACGCCGTGGGTCGCGTCGACTACTGGCGGGACGTGGATTAACGGAGCCCGATTCCGTTCATACCGTCAGTTAGCGGGGCCGGGCGCGGACGGTTGCGGCACGGTCGCGACTGGCCCCGTTATCGGAGCGGAGAAAGGATGGGTGTGGGTATGCAGGTCATTTTCGCAGTCGAGGACGTCGCTCGAGCGTCGAGGTTTCGTGAGGAGGCATTCGGGTGGCCGCGGAATCCACTCGTCGACTCCTCGAACTACATCGAGTTCTCCCGCCGGAGGGCGGAGCGCTGGGCGTGGGCTGGTTCGCGGATCCGGACGGCAACGTGATTGTCGTTGCCCAGCGCGGGCCGACGGCCGACCCGGCCGAAGCGTGACGCGGCGAGAATTGATGGATGCGCGCGAGGAGCGTCTCGCGAAAAACGAGATCGTCTTCCGAGACGTCAACGAGCGGATCGAGAAGATGGCGCTTGAACACGCCCAAGCGCTCCGTGAGAAGCGCGATCTCGGTTTCCTTTGCGAGTGTTCGAACGTCGATTGCACGCTGCGGCTGCAGCTGACTCTCACAGAGTACGAGCAGGCTCGAAGTGACGCCACCCAGTTCGTGGTTGCGGTAGGTCACGAACTGCCGGAGATCGAAGAGGTCGTCTTCGTCGCTGACACGTATCAGCTCGTTCGTAAGCAAGGCCCCGCCGCCGAGGTCGCCGAGGACAGTGATCCACGCGGGTAAGGCGGCTGACTAGAGTCCACGCCTTTCTTCGCCGCGCTTCCCAGGCCCAGGTTGCTTCTGCGTCGGGACGGTTTTTCGCCTCCGGGCACGGGCAGAACGCAATGAATGGGGCCTGAGACCGAGTCCGAGAAGCAGAAGACCGACCGGCAGCTGATCGAGTTGCTCAACGAGCTTCGGGTCGCGCTGCCAGGCGCTCAGGTCCTCCTCGGGTTCCTGCTCACGGTCCCGTTCGCGACGCGGTTCGGCCGGGTCGGGCACGGTGGCCGGGTCACGCTCTTCGTCTGCCTGTTCTTCACGGCCGCCGGCACGATCCTGTTGATGGCGCCGTCCGTGTACCACCGGCTCCGCTGGGAGGCAGGGGGCAAGAGCGAGGTGGTTCGTGTCGGGCACTGGATGTTCCTGGCCGGCACGACCTCGCTCGCCGTCGGGATCCTCGCCGCCGTCCTGCTCGTCACCGACGTCCTCTTCGGCCCGGTCGCCGCGATCGTGTCGGTGCTGGTGCTGGCGACCGGGATCGCTGTGATCTGGTACGTCGTCCCGCTCACTCATGGTCGCAGCTCCCGTGCGCGCTCGGAGGAGTGAGGCGCGATGGCCGGCTCTCGACCACGCGACCTTCGCCGGCATCCGTGCGCCGACGACTGCCGCCCATCCTGCTCTTGCTGTTCGGCGCGAGTTCGTGCAGCCGTCGAATCGGGTGGCGGACTTCCTAGGGTTGCAGGAGGTCGAGCAGTGGCCCGATCTCGAGCCCGAATTGGGCTGGGTGGCGCATCTCCTGCTTGCGGTTGATCGCGTAGTGGTTGCGGCGCCCGACTCGGTTACACGTCACGTAGCCCTCGGCGACCAGGTCGCTGACGATCCGTTGCGCCGCCCGCTCGGTGATCCCCACGCGGCTCGCGATGTCACGGAGCCGTATCTCGGGGTTGGCGGAGATGCAAAGCAGCGCCTGGGTGTGGTTGGTGACGAATCGCCATCTGTGTTGGGCCTCCTCGGCCCTTGACACCAGCGGCTGCTGTAGCTCTTCGGTACTTGACTTTGACGAATTTAATGTCGTATATTTGGTTTCGTTCATTTCATTGCCCCAATTGTTTGACAGGACAACGCTACCAGAGAGAGGAATGGGGTGCACACCCTGAGCCAGAGCGGGAAGGTGGTTCAGACGTCGGTCGCAACGGGGTCGGAGGAACTCGCTGACCAGGCCGGCCGGTCTATACGGCGACTTGCCAACCGATCGATCTACGTCCAGGCAGTCGAGCTCCGGGTCGCGGACGATGCACCGCTGGAGCTTCTCTGCGAGTGCGGCCACCTCGAGTGCAACGCTCTCGTCACCCTTCCACTGTCGGAGTTCGACCTCACGTCCGCACCAGGGACAATCGTTGCGCACTAGCGCTGTGCGTAGCGCCCGGAGATTCGGTGTGCGAAGCGGCCCGATCTTCGGGTTTTCGGCCGGGCAGGGTGCGAGGGGTATCCCTGCCCGGCCTTTTATCGGCGCGTGACTGGCTGACGCACTAGCCGTCTACTCGAGCGTCGGAGCTTCGAGAGCCCACGTTTCTGACCGCTCTCCGCCAGTCGGAGCCTGCGGCTTTCCCACATCCGACTCAGTACGCGGACCCGATGCGCCAGACCGATGGGCGGGGGATGCTCACCACGTTCTTCATGAGGCACAACTACGCGTCGTGCCGAATTTGAGCGGGCTGGTGACGACTCGCGAGGTAAGCCGTTTCGGCGCTCGCGTGAGAAGGGAGGGGCAATGACTGTCGCCCCAACATCGGTTCACCCCGGACGCGAGCAACACCGCTCCCGGTGGGTGCTCCTCACGATCGTGGCCTTTCTGATGGGAGGTCTCGCGGTTGCGCTGATAGAACACTTCGAGGTGTTCGGAGGCTCGTCCGGCTCGACCGTCGAGGGATCGGGCGTACCCGCGATGCAAGTCCGTGATGTTGCCGCGTTCGACAGCGTCGAGCTGGCAGGGAGCAACAACGTGGTGATTCGCGTCGGGGAGAAGCAGTCCGTCGTCGTGAAGGCCGATGACAACCTCCTCGACCGCGTCACGACCGAAGTGCGGTCGGGCCAGCTCGTGGTCGCGAACACGCCAGGCAGCTTCTCGACGAACAGTCCGATGAGCGTCGAGGTCGGTGTTCCGACGCTCAGCCGGTTGACGCTCAGGGGCAGCGGCAACATCGTCGTCGGCGGCGTCGAGGCCGAGAGCCTCGAGGTGACCTTGCCCGGCAGTGGCACGCTCACCGGAAGCGGAACTGCGGCGCGGCTCGATGTCACGGTTGGCGGCTCCGGAACTGTGCAGTTCACACAACTCGTTGCCAACGAGGTGCGGGCGGTCGTGGGCGGCTCGGGAAGCATCTTCGTCACCGCGTCCAAGAGTCTCGATGCCTCTGTATCCGGCTCCGGCGCGATTCTCTACGTGGGCAATCCGCAGGACGTGACGAAGAGCATCACCGGGACGGGCGCGATCACCGGGAGCTAGCGAGAAGAACGAGGATTGGAGTGGCCCCGCCGACAGGGAGCCACTCCACCCTGCTCGGTCGTCGGTGGGTTGTTTGAGTACGCGACGCGCCTGGAAGCTCGCCGCCGAGATTCGTGCCGAGGTCAGAGTTCGGCCAGGCGGAGTACTAGGAGCAGCGCGGTACGGGGATTAACGGATCCCGGTTTCGTGCATAACCGCGAGCGTGCGTGTAGTTCGTTACCTGTGGGGTCTCATCCAGGGCGACCCGGTGTTCATGCGCCGGGTCAACGGCGTCCTCGCGCTGTTCTGGGTTGCGATGATCCCGATCGCCTACGAGACCGGCTGGCTGAGGAGTGTCACCTTCGTTTCCGCGATCTCACTCTGGGCTCTCGTTTCCGGCCACTGGTCGACGTGGCAGGCCGCCCGTGTCGAGGTAGCGCAGTCCGAAGAGATCGAGCGGCAGAAGGCTGACCCGGTCGAGGAGAAGGTCGTCGAGCTGATCATCGAGAAGACCGACGTCCAGGAGAGCCCAACAAGCGCTTCATTTCAGATTGAGCTCCGGAGTCGGCGGTAGCAGATGAGGCAGCAACCGAGTGCGAGGAGTGCGTGGTGGATGTCGGCGCGGCGTTCGTAGCGGACGCGTAGCCGTTTGAGGTTGTGCAGCCAGGCGAAGGTGCGCTCGACGACCCAGCGGTAGCGGCCGAGCCCGGAGCCATGCTTGGTCTGACGTCGTGCGATGAACGGTTTGATGCCGAACTCGCGCACGAGTCGGCGGTATTTGTCGTGGTCGTAACCGCGGTCGGCGATCAGCGATCGGGGCAGCGGGGCCGGCCGCGCAGGCCAGCGACCGCTGGCACGGCCTCGAGAAGCGGGATCAGTTGGGTGACGTCGTTGCGGTTGCCGGCCGTGATCGAGAAGGCGAGCGGGATCCCGGTCGCATCGACGAGGAGGTGGTGTTTGCAGCCGGGACGGCCTCTGTCGACCGGGCTCGGCCCCGTCTCGGCGCCCCCTTTTTCGCTTGCACCTGGCTCGAGTCGGCGATCGCCCGCGACCACTCGAGCTCGCCCGCGGCCCGCAACCGTGCAAGCAAGAGCGCATGCAGCCGCTCCCAGACACCTGCCCGTCGCCACTCGTCGAGGCGACGCCAGCAGGTCACCCCTGAACGGAACCCCAGCTCGGCCGGCAGCTGCTGCCAGGCGATCCCGGTGTGCAGAACGAACAAGATCCCTTGCAGCGCCAACCGATCGTCGAAGCGCCTGCGACCGGGATAACGAAAACGACGCTCCCGCGTCGGCAAAAGCGGCTCGATCAACTCCCACAAGTCGTCCGAGACGATCCACGGCGCAGCGGCCATCGGCACCCCTTCCAGTCGACGACGGATGCCGAGGCCTTCGTCGTCAGGGAAGGGCCTTCCTTAGCCGCCGGCGGCGCGCACTCCCCATGCGCGCCGCCGGCGGGTGCATCAACGGAGTGACCTGAATGCCTCTCGCAGCTCCGAGGAGAAGAGCTCCGGCTCTTCCCAGGCGGCGAAGTGGCCGCCTTTGTCGACCTCGTTGAAGTAGAGGACGTTCGGGTAGGACTTCTCGACCCAGCTGCGCGGCGTCCGCCAGATCTCGCCGGGGAACGTCGTGAACCCGAACGGGAGCGAAACCGGCGGAGGAGCTTGCCGGCCGCGCGAGCCGGGTCCGTACGCTCTCCCAGTACGACCTTGCCGCGGAGGCGCCGGTGCCGGTCAGCCAGTACAGGGTGATGTTGTCGAGGATGTGATCCCGTGTCAGGTTGCCCGCCGGCTGCCCGTCGACGAAGGCGCGGGAGATCTTGTAGTAGCTGTCCGTGTCGTGGTCTGCCATCCAGGCTGCCAGGGCGACAGGAGAGTCGAGCAGCCCGTAGCCGATCGTCTGCGGCCGCGTCGCCTGCTCGAGGAAGTAGCCGTAGCCGGACTGCCTGAAGGTGGCTATCTGCGCGGCCGCCGCGCGTTCCTCCTCGGTGTCCGTCGGCATGACGCCCGCCAGCACTGTGACGAGGAGGTTCGTGTGGATGCCGATCAGCCCCTCGGGTGCCTGGCGGCCCATCGCGTCGGTGATGCCCGCGCCGACGTCGCCGCCCTGGGCGACGTAGCGGCTGTAGCCGAGCCGGCGCATCAGCTCCGCCCACGCCTGCGCGACACGGGCGGGGCCCCAGCCGACCTCGGTCGGCTCGGCGGAGAGGCCGTAGCCGGGGATCGACGGCAGCACGAGGTCGAACGCGTCCTCGGCGCGACCGCCGTGCGCGGCCGGGTCGCTCAGCGGACCAACGGTCTCGAGCAACTCGATCACCGAACCCGGCCAACCGTGGGTCATGACCAGCGGCAACGCGTTCTCCTGCTCCGACCTCACATGGATGAAGTGGATCTCCACCCCGTCGATCTCGGTCGTGAACTGAGGCAACGCGTTCAGCTTCGCCTCAGCCCTGCGCCAGTCGTACTCGCTCACCCAGTAGCGGGCGAGCGCCTGCATCGTCGCCAACTGCACACCCTGCGAGCGGTCCGACACCAGCTCCCTGGACGGCCAGCGGACCGCATCGACCCGGCGACGCAGATCACCCAACGCCTCCTCGGGAACCTCAACGTGGAAGGGACGAATCTCGACGGCGGTCTGAACGGTGCTGCTCACGCCTACCTCCCTTGACTCGCTTCGTCTTTCGGACGGCTGACCCGATCCTCGTTCCGGCTCAATCGACCACGACCAGGAACGGCCTCCCCTTCTCGACCACAGAGGTCGCGAGCGCCGCCGCGTGCCGCTGCAGATCGGTACGCCAGAGCCCGGGCGCCTGCTCCACCGCGCTGCTCATCTCGCACCTCCACGCTCGCACAGCCGACAAATCCGGCCGATCGCGACCCCTCGGCACGTACGCTAGTTGGATACCGCCCGTGCCCGCAAATCCGGACCGGGCGCGTGCTTAGGCTGCGGCGGAGGGTTTGCCGACCGTCCCTCCGGCGGCGGCCGGGATGCGTATGGACGCCACGAGGCCGATCAGCCCGAACACGACGAGCGTGATCAGCGCGACCGCGTACGACCGGGTCCCGAGGGCGACGACGGAGACGAGGATCGTGCCGGCGATCGCGGTGCCGAAGGACGAGCCGAGGTTCGAGACGCGCGGGAGAGCCCCGAGATCTCGCCCTGCATCGCCTCGGGGAAGCTCGACTGCACGACGTTCACCGAGGGCGTCAGCATCGCTCCGAGCCCGAAGCCGATCAGGAGCAGCCCGGGCACGAAGGCGACGACCCTCGACGATGTGTGGACGAAGGCGAGCAGCAGCACGATCCCCGCCAAGGTGACGACGAAGCCCGCGATGATCAGCGTCCGCTGGGCGCCCTCCTGGCGAACCGCTCCGCGGCGAAGGACGAGACGAGAACGCCGACGGTCGCGGCGGTGAAGACGACGCCGGTCTCGATCGCGCTGTAGCCGCGGACCTCCTGCAGGAACACGGAGACGACGAACGACACGCCCATCAGCATCAGCCACTGCATGTTCTGCGTGACGAGCGCGAGGTTGCAGGTGCGGTTCTTGAACAGCCGGGTCGACAGCAGCGGCTCCTTGCCCGCTCGCTCGCGGGAGCGGATGTAGAGGAAGAAGCCGACCAGGAGGGCGACGCCGAGCACGAGGAGCGCCGCCGAACAGCGCGTTGTTCGTGCCGGACTGCAGGATCCCGAAGACGACGAAGAACATGCCGACCGCGGAAAGGATCGCGCCGACCGCATCGAACGGACGCGTCGGATCGGCCGGCAGCGGATCGACGAGACGACGGCTGAGCAGGATGATCGCGCCGACGACGAGGGCCTGGAAGACGAACGCCGCCCGCCAGCTGATCGCCGTGGTGATGAGCCCGCCGATCAGCGGCCCCGCTGCGGCGCCGATGCCGCCGAGCCCGCTGATCACGCCGAATGCCCACGCGCGCGAGGTCGGATCGCTGAACCACAGCGTCGCGAGGATGTAGACCGGCGGGATCAGCAGCGCGGTGCCGACGCCCTCGAGGACGGAGTTGCCGAGGATCAGGACGCCGAGGCCCGGGGGAGATCGCGCTCAGCAGTGCACCGATCCCGTAGAGGGTGAGGCCGATGGTGAAACACCGCTTGCGCCCCCAGCGATCGGTCAGCTTGCTGCAGGGGATCATCAGCACCGCCATGATCAGCAGGAACAGCGTGATCGCCGTCTGTACGCCCTTGACGGTCGTGTCCAGGTCGTCGCTGATGTCGTTGATCATCACGTTCATGTTCGAGCCGGCGAAGCTGCAGATGAACTGCGCGAGCGCGAGCGGCAGGATCAACTGCCGGGGAGAGATCGACTGACCGGTTGCGGTGTACGCCTGACTGGTGACGACGTTCGTGGCCACGGCGAGATCGTAAGGGTCGACACTGCACGCACGCCGTCAGGTACTGCGGCGTCGCCGTATGGGCGGCCGCCGCCACACCGGCCGACGCCAGGCCCGCGACCATCGCTGCAATGCTCCCGCATGCCGCCGCCGACCCCGGGAGCGATCCGACCCTGCCGATCACTCGACCGCGGACCCTATCGCAGCGGGACGACGGCGTCAGCTGTCGGGAAGGCGGTCTGCGAGCGCCTGGTCGAGCGATTCCTGCTGGTGCTGCTCGGAGTCGAGATGAGACTTCACGAGCGAGGTCAGGTCTGCGGCGAACGCGTTCGTCTGCTCGGAGACCTGGCGCTTCAGCGATGCGAGCCGTGCGAGCTCGTCGTGCGCTGGCGGCGATCGCCGCGTCGGACTCGTTGCGCATCTTCGTCAACGCCCAGCGGGCCTCTGCGACCCGAAGCTCGGCCTCGCCCCGCACGACGGCGAGCACGCGCGCAGCCGCCGACAACGCCGCGTCCATGACGATCTGCGCGCGTTCGGCCGCGAGCTGTGCCCGCAGGTCGACGTTCTCGCGCCGCAGGCGCTCGAGCTCGTCGACGAGGTCGGCACGGTCGTCGTCCTTGATTGCACGCCGAACGAACGGCGTTACAACGCCACGCTTCGCCACGCTTGTCCGATCCGCCGCAGCCATCCCTTTCCCGTGAAGCTTGGAAAATCCGCCGCTGTTGACTCTAGAAGACATGGCCGGCGATTGCTAGATCGTCCGGCGCGCGGAGACGACCGAGGGGAGGGCTCTCGCCCTCCCCTCGGAGTCGTGCACCACTGGGGTCCCGGCTTACGCCGCCTTGACGAGCGCCTTCGGCGGCACGATCACCTTGAGGGTCGGGGCGGAGTTGCCCTTCACCTGGTAGATCGTCACGGGGTTCGAGGTCACGTCGCCGTTCGAGTTGAAGGACAAGTTCCCGAGGATGGAGTTCCTCAGGAGGACCTTGAACATCTGCTTCGTGACATCGGACCGACTGCCGTTCGATTGCGCGATCGACTGCACCATCACCTCGGTCGCCTGGGCCGCGTACACCGAGTACGGGTCCGGGACGCCGACTGCCTTGGTGAAGTTGGTGACGAACGCCTTGCCGGCACCCTTGAGCGACGAATTCGGCAGGCCCGCGACCGAGATGGTCGCACCCTGCGCCGCAGAGCCGGCCTGCTTGATCGTGGCGGAAGCCGGCGTGAAGCCGTCCGGCAGCATGATCTTCACGCTCGACGGAACGCCGGCGCGAATGTCCTTGATCACCTTTCCACCGTTCTCGCAGATCAGGCCGCCGAGGAACACACCCTGTGCCCCCGAAGCCTTGATCTTGACCGCCAGCGCCTCGTAGGACGACGCCTTGCCGTCCCACGCGGTGAACCCGACGGTCTTGATCCCGAGCTTCGTCGCCGCGTTGCGGAAGTTGGTCGCGACGCCGAGGCCGTAGGCCTCCTTGTCGTTCAGGATGAAGACCTTCTTCACACCCAGCGACTTGGCGAGCAGCGCGTCGGCTGCGCCCTGGTAGTCGTCGGCAGCGACGACTCGGGCGTAGTTGCGCTTCCCGGTCGGGTAGTACTTGCCCGGCTCGCCCGCCGCCGTGCCCGGGCCGCCGTGCGTCAGGCCGACGTACGTATTCGCCGGGCTGACCATTGCGATCGGGCCGTTCGGAGCACGGTTCAGGATCGGAACGACGATCTCTGCTGCACCGGAGTTGAACGTTCCGATGACGCCGATCACGCTCGAGTCCTGAGCGTAGGCATTGGCATTGGCCGAGGTCTTCCCCGAGTCCCACTTACCAGCCTGCGCGGTCGAGTCGTCGCAGCTCTGGTAAGCGAGCGTGTACTTGCCCGCCTTCCAACCGTGCTGCTTGAGGATGTACGCAATCGCCTTCGTCATCTGGACCGTCTGAGTACGGCCCGAGCCCTGCAGAGGCAGGTCGGAGGCGATCAGGTACTGCCCACTGGGGTTCTGGATCGCCGAGCATGACGACGCCGGCAGCGGCTTCGCCCCGCTCGAGTGCGCAATCGCCGAGCCGACCGTGACGGCAAGCACGACGACCGCAAGTCCCACGGACGCTCCCACGCCCGCGTAGATGCGCTTCTTCACTCGTCCTCCTGTCTGGGGGGTCAGGGGAATGTGGCGGACAGCATAGAGAGCGAAAACGAGAACGGCCAGCGGGCCTTCAAGTCCGGTAGCGGTAGCCGAAGCCGCGCAGCGTCTCGATCGGAGCGGTCGCCGGGGCGTCGGGCTCGAGCTTGCGGCGGAGGTAGCCCACGTAGAGCTTCACCTGGTCGCCGGAGACGCCATACGGGTCGCCCCAGACGAGGTTGAGGAGCTCGTCGCGCGACAGCACCCGATTCGGGTGCTGGACGAACACCGAGAGCAGCTTGAACTCGAGTGGGGTGAGTTGCACCTCACGGCCCCGGGCCGAGACCCTGCGCTCCGCGTAGTCGATCGTCACGAACTCGTCCGAGTAGGACTCGTTCACCTCCGCGCGCCCGCCGGTACGCCGGAGCAGCGCCTGCACGCGGGCGAGCAGCTCCTGCCGGCCGAACGGCTTGGCGACGTAGTCGTCTGCGCCCGCCGAGAGACCGCGCACCTTCTCGAGCTCCTGCGCCCGCGCCGTGAGCATGATCACGGGCACGTCGGAGAGGTCTCGGATCCGTTCGAGCGTCTGGTACCCGTCGAGCTCGGGCATCGAGACGTCGAGCAGCACGAGACCGGGGGGCGCCGCGTACAGGGCCCGCAACGCTGCACGCCCGCCGTCGGCCTCGTCTACCGTGAAGCCTGCGCGCTCGAGCAGGCCGCGCAGAAGCAGTCGAATGTCCTCGTCGTCGTCGACGACCAGGATCCGAATCGGCGGCTCGTTCATACCGCTGTCATACCGGGTCCGGCGGCGGAACCCTGCGTCTGCGGGAAAAGCGCTCGCCCAGACTCGATTCGAGCCGATAACGTGGCTAACGAATTGGCCCGGGAGACGTCTGACTTCTCAATGCAGCTCGAAAGCCGCCTCTGCTCACGCGCCCGCTTCTGGGTGTCGCTGCGCCTGGACGACCAGCTCTCGGAGCTCGAGGGAGCGCTCCTCGACTCTCACCTGGCCGCGTGCCCGGCGTGCAGCGACTTCGCCGCCGCCTCCGAGCTGACGACCACCGAGCTTCGCGAAGCGGCCCCGGCCCGACACGCTCCCGTGCAGGTCGACCTGCCGCGCCGCGCGCGCAAGCCGCTCGTGGTCGCCTTCGCCGCGGCCGTGATCGTGGCCGCCGCAGTTGCAGGCGGTGTGGTGCGCGACGTGCTGTCTCCGGCACCCGAGCCGACGTCGGCGCCGCGGCCCGTGGCGGTCGTAGCGAGCTCGGTCGAGTCGAACGACCAGTTCCGCCAGCTCCGCCGCACGTCGCTGCTCGGCCAGCGGCCGATCCCGCGCGATCTCGCGGTCTAGCTGAAGACCGCGGCGAGCGCGGCCGCGAAGGCGGCGACCGTGACCACCGCTGCACGCTTCATCGACATGTCTGCCGTTATCGGCTTCGAGGGCGTGCGACTGGAGTGCCGGTAACATCGAGGTGCAGCAAAGCGGGGTGAGGCCCCCGCCTAACCGCTCGGGATCGAGCCAATGGCCTCTACCAACTGAACCCGGTTCCAGGAGGTAGAGCGTTGAGCGATCTCGCGGTAGCAGCAGTTCTCGCAGTCACGATCCTCGCCGCGTCGGTGATCTCGATCGAGGTCGGCGTGTCGGTGGCGCTGATCGAGCTGGCGGCGGGGTTCGTCGTCGGGAACGCGTTCTCGATGAGCGTGCCGGGGTGGCTCGCGTTCATCGGGTCCTTCGCCGGCGTCGTGCTGACGTTCCTCGCCGGGGCGGAGGTCGACGTCCCACAGTTCCGCCGCGAGTGGCGGGCGTCGGTCTCGATCGGCGTCGTGTCGTTCGCCGGCCCGTTCGTCGTGGTCGGGCTGCTCGCGTACTTCGGGCTCGGGTGGGACCGCGACCAGGCCGAGATCGCCGGCGTCGCGCTCTCGACCACGAGCCTCGCCGTCGTCTACGCGGTGCTCGTCGAGACCGGCCTCAACCGCTCGCTGACCGGCAAGCGGATCATGGCCGCGACCTTCGTCACCGATCTGTCCACGGTGACGGCGCTGACGGTCCTCTTCACGTCGCCGACCTGGTGGATCGTCCCGTTCGTGACCGTGTCGCTGATCCTGATCGTCGGGTTGCCGAAGCTGGCCGTGCCGTTCTTCCGCCGCTACGGAAACCGGGTGATCGAACCGGAGATGAAGCTCGTGTTCGCGTGCCTCTTCCTGCTCATGTGGCTCGGCGGCCGCGCGAACTCACAGGCCGTCCTGCCCGCGTTCATCCTCGGGCTCGCGATGGCGCAGCACTACGCGCGGCACCGGACCGAGCAGGAGCGCATCCGTGTCGTCGCATTCGCCTTCCTGACGCCGTTCTTCTTCCTGAAGGGCGGGATGAGCGTGTCGGCGTCGGCGCTCTGGGCCAACCTCGGCATCCTCGCCCTGCTCTTCCTCGGGAAGATGGTGCCGAAGCTGACGTTCGTCTATCCGCTCGCACGCCGCTACTGCTCGCCGAACGCGACGTTCACGACGCTGCTCATGAGCACCGGCCTGACGTTCGGGACGATCAGCGCGCTCTACGGGCTGAACGCCGGGATCATCGACCGGACGCAGTTCTCGCTGCTCGTCGGAGTGGTCGTCCTGTCGGCGATCGTGCCCACCGTGGTCGCGCAGCGCTTCTTCCAGCCGGGCGCCGAGCACGAGCCCGATCTGACCCGCGCGCAACCCGAGCCAACCTTCGGCTGAGGCCGGCGTCTTACCTATGCCGCCGCGGAGATCTGGCGCTCCCCGCGCGGTGAGGGCGGGCGGCCCGAGGAAGGCGTTTCCCCTCTGTCCTCGCGCCGCCTGCCCACCCTTTCTCCTGGATCAGCGCGGCAGTGCGCGCGCGACGACGCCGCTTCCGAGAGTGCCTGCGAACAGCTTCCGCCCATCGGGAGAGAGCACGAGAGCGCTGACGCCGCTGGCCAGGCTGAGACCGCCTGTCACGCCTGTCGGGAGCCCGTCGTCGAAGGGCATCCAGGTCGATCCTGCGTCGGTGGTCCGGTACATCCCGGCTCCGCCCCAGGTCCCCGCGTACAGCGTGCGTGAGTCGGCCGGGTCGACCACGAGCGCCTCGACGTCCAGCCGCGACAGTCCGGCGCGCTCCCACGTCACACCGCCGTCGGCGCTCCTGAACGCGCCGTAGCCGTTCCCCGCGTAGACGACGCCGGGGCTTGACGGATCGACGGCGAGCGTGCGGATCCTGCCGCAGCAGACGTGCCCCTGGCGCAGCCACGTCCCGCCGGCGCGGCTCCTCCAGACGCCGCCGTCGTTCGTTCCGGCGTACGCGACGTTTTCGCTGACGGCGAGCGCGCTCGTCTGCACCTGTAGCGCCGTCGGCCGCCAGGAGGCGCCGTGGTCGGCGCTCGTGAAGAGCCCGGGCGCCGCACCCGCGTAGAGCGTCTCCCGCTTGGCGTCCGCGGCCAGCGCGAGCACTCGCCGAGCGGTCAAGCCCGTGGTCGCGGGACGCCACGTCAGCCCGTCGTCGTCGCTGCGGAGCAGGCCGGAGTGGTCCGTGGCCGCGAAGACGGTATGGGGGAGCGTCGGGTCGACGGCGACCGAGCCGACGGTGGCGCTCGTCTCGAGCACGTGCCAGGTCGCGCCGGCGTCGGCGCTTCGGTACAGGGCGCTTCCGGCCGTGGCCGCGTACAGCGCCCCGCCGCCGGTTGCGAGGTCGGTGACCCGTGGCGCGCGGAGGCCCCTGATCGCCTCGTGCCAGTTCGCGCCTCCGTCGACGCTCTGCAGCAGGCGACCCGGCGTCGCGGCGTAGACGGTTCCGCGCGTGCCGGCCCACAACGACCACGCGGCCTCCTCGTCCCTCAGCTCGAGTGGTAGCGCGCTCCAGCTCGACCCTCCGTCGGTGCTCTTGAAGAGCCCGGTGTCCGACAGCAGATAGAGCGTGCCGCCGGCGACCGGGTCGAGGGCGAACGAGAGCACGCGGGCGGGGTGCACGGCCCGCCAGCTCGCGCCGCCGTCGCTGCTCTTCAGCAAGCCGCGGCTCCTCGATCCGACGTAGAGCGTGCGCGGGTCGCGGGGGTCGATCGCGACCTGCTCGCCCTCGTACCGCGGCAGCTCGAGCCCGAGCGCGGTCCACGTGCGCCCCGCGTCGTGGCTCTCGAGCACGCGGGCTCCTGAGGGGCCGCTCACCCTCACCACGGCGAGAGAAGCGTCCGCCGGCGTCAGGGCGGGCGTGCCGACGAATGGCTCGTGGGCGTTGAGCCGCAGCGCGTGCCACGTCCCGCCGGCGTCGTCGCTCCGGTACAGGCGGCCGGCGGCCGCATACACCGTCTGCGGCCGTTTCGGATCGACCACCAGGCCTGAGATGTAGCCCTCGATCAGGCGGTGCGTGCGCGAGTCCCGAAAGCGCTCCTTGAAGAGGCCGCGGTTCGCCAGGTGCCAATTTCGGCCCGCGTTCGTGCTCTCGAACACGCCGAGGCTCGTGCCGGCGTAGACCTTCCGGGGACGGGTCGGATCGACGGCGAGCGCGTCGACCCGCAGCGAGGCCGGAAGCCCGCCCCGGAGCGCGTGCCACGTCCGACCGCGGTCGGTGCTCTTGAACGCGCCCGAGCCGATCGTGCCCGCGTAGAGGGCGTCCGGGGTGGCCGCGAACGCGGTCACGAATGCGCCGTCGGGACCGTTGGTCGCGCTCCACGCGGAGGTCCCGGGGCCGAGGCCCGGCTGCTGCGGTGACGCGTCGGCGGTCGAGCGCGCGAGCGTCATGCCCTCGCCGCCGCCGCGGAAGAGGGCGGCAGCACCGGCGACCAGCGCGGCGACGACGACGGCCGCGACGAACCGCCTGCGCCGACGCGCGCGTCGGCGCGCCTCTTCGATCAGAGCCTGGAGCTCGTCGACCAGCTCGTCGAGCTCGCGCTGGTCGATGTGCGGCGGCCTCGGAGTGGTGACCGGCACGCCGTCTCCTTTCCTGGATGAAGCTAGTATGTTTAGCACCATGCTGGGAGTCAAGGTCAATCGCGCCGAGCCGACCGACCTGTTCGAGCAGGTCGCGGGCGAGTTGCGTCGCGCGATCGCGGACGGCGAGGCGAAGCCGGGGGAGCGGCTGCCGCCGGCGCGTGACCTCGCTGCCGTGCTCGGCGTCAACACGAACACCGTCCTCCGGGCGCTGCGGGAGCTGCGCGACGAAGGGCTGCTCGAGTTTCGCCGGGGCCGCGGCATCACCGTCGCCGGCACGCCGGAGCACGGCGCCGTCGTGACGCGGGCGAGAGATCTCGTCGCGTTCGCGCGGATGCACGGCTACCGGACGAGCGACCTCGTCGAGATCATCGAGAGCCTCGCGTAGAGATCGGCGGGCTGCTCACCCGGCCGTACACGCAAACACCAGCGGCCGTGCTACTCGCGCTCGCTCCCGGAAAGGATCGGGGCATCGCGCCTGAAACCCCAGATGGTGCAGTAGACGCCGAGGAAGAGCTCCCACAGGGCTTCAGGAATCGACGCGGGGCCCTTGATCGTGGCGGTTGCGGGATTCCCTCCGAACATCACGACCGTCCCGGAGATGATGATCAGCGGCCCGCCCACGAGCCCGAGCCACGTCCACGGCCGCGGCACGAGCTGCGTGCGGTACATCATGTAACCGAGAATCAACCCGTTCCCCCAGCCGACGACCCAGCCCGGTCCCAGCAGGAACGTCCAGTCCTTGAGTGCCGCAAGCGTGTAGGCGACCGTGCCTTCGGACGCGCCCGCAGCCTCTTGTTGCAACGTGGCGATCCCGAGCATGCAGGCGATGCCGACGAGGATGAACGTGCACTCGACAATCCTCGCCGTCACGTAGCCGATCGCCAGTTCCTCGAACTGCCGCCTCATGATCGGGACGATCACGACTGCCGTTCCGATGTTCGCGATGATGAGCAGAAGCTCCAACAGCGCGCCGAGGTAGATCTTGTTGACGTTGCCCGAGCCCGCGATGAAGCCCACCGGATGACGGAGCGCAGGCTCGTACAGCACCAGCGCCGGGATCGACGTGACGAACGTGATGAGGTAGAGCACGCCGAACCAACGCGCCCTCTTCTGATCCAGAGACACCCCAAAACCCCTTTCCTCGGCCAAAGGTGGCGCGGCCTGCCCGCACCACCGGACCGGCTCGGGCGCGAACCTACACGCCGACCGCGACGCTCACAACGCGAACGTGGGCGCCGTTCACGCCAAGGTCGTGAGCGAGCGTCTCGGCCATGCGAGTGTCGCGTTCACGCTCGAGGCGATCGGAGTGCTGCTGAGGCCGCAGTTGTCGTCGGTGATGGTCGCGCTCGAGATGTTGTGGCAGCGGGCCGACGAGGCGGAACGCGCCGATTTCGTTGATGCGGTGTTGAGGATCGCGGGCCGCGAAAACGAACCTATGTCCGTCGAGTTGAAAGGACTCTCGATGGCTGAGCTCGGTGTTTGTGCACGACGCCGACGGCAGCTTCGTGCGTGACCTGATGTACGTCTCCATGCTTGAGCAGCTCGCAGCCCTGTAGCGGCGAACCATGCCCGCTAGAGCTCGAGGTCCTCGCGCACCCGGAGGTGGCGGAGCGTGAACGCTGTGGACGCTACAACGCTCTGTTCTGCACGGCTTCGCAATCGGTGTGCTGATGCGGGGTTGCCGGCCGGCGGAACGGACTGCAAACGGGAGCCGGCCGGTTCTCGATCCGCAGGCAGCGCAGTCGCATCGCAGCAGGCAGGCACCCGACGGCAAACACGCGCGAATCGACGGCTTCGTCTCACTCGGCGTCCTCATCAGCGCACTCTTGGTCGCGCTTGGAGCCCAGATCGCCGACCCGATTATTGGTCTGGCGATCACGATCGTGATCCTGAAGATCACTTGGGACTCTTGGCACGCCGTCCGGAACGCAGAAATCGACCTCGACCACATCGAAGAGGACGACGACCGCACACACCGCTGAGCGTCCGTCAGTCGCGCGAACGCGTGCGGGATAGACTTCTTGCTATGGCAACGACACGCGGAGGTGAGCCAGTGGTGCCTGGCCCAAGCAGTACGAGTCGAAGACTCGTGCGCGTGCGCGTGACGTTGTCCGGGCGCTTCTAGGCGTTCTCCTCCGTCTGCGCACGCCGGCGGCTGCTGGCTCGACAGCGAATGGAGAAGTGGATGCGGGTATTCGGTCGTCGCCGGCGGCGTCGGCGTCTTAGCGTGCCTGGCTCGCGCTGGGTCGCAGGCGTGCAGCTTCCGAAGCTGGCGTTCCTCGCTGTGCTCGGGCCTGGGCTGGTGAGCGGCTTTGCGGACAATGACGCCGGCGGGATCACGACCTACTCTGTGGTCGGCGCTCAGTTCGGGTACGCGTTGCTCTGGGTGGTGCTTGCGAGCATGCTGGCGCTGTTCGTCACCCAGGAGGTCGGCGCTCGGCTCGGGCTCGCAACGGGACGTGGTCTGCTCGATCTTGTAAGGGAGGGCTTCGGGATCCGCTGGGCGGCGCTCGCGATCACGACGATGCTGATCGCGAACCTCGGCACGACGTTGGCTGAGTTCGCCGGCATCGGTGCAGCGCTCTCCCTATTCGGCGTCCCTGTCGCGGTGTCGGTCGTGGTCTCGGTGCTGGTGATCGGGTTGCTGCTTGCCCGCGCCGGGTTCCTCCGCGTTCAGTACGTCTTCCTCGCGGTCGGGGCGGGTGTTTCGGTCGCCTACGTCGTCTCGGCGATCCTTGCCCACCCGAATTGGGGGAAGAGCGCGCAGTACCTCGTCGCACCGCATGGGCAGGTGACCTCGGCGTATCTGCTGGCGGTCGTCGGGACGGTCGGCACGACGATCACGCCGTGGGGCCAGGCGTTCATCCAGTCCTACTGTGCCGACAAGCGCCTCGGCGCCGAGGATCTGCGAACAACGCGGTTCGACGTCGGCCTCGGCGCGTTTCTAACGAATTCGATCGCCGCGTTCATCGTGATCGCGGCCGCGGCGACGCTCTGGGCGCACGGTGAGCGGAGCATCCCGGACGCGGCCGCGGCGGCGAAGGCACTCGGCCCGCTCGCGGGACATGCCGCTGAGACGGTGTTCGCGCTCGGACTGCTCGGCGCAGCCTTCCTCGGCCTCGGGGTCGTGCCGCTGACGAGCTCGTATGCGACAACGGAGGCGCTGGGGCTCGAGCGAGGACTCGACCTCCGACCCCGCCAAGCGCCCGCCTTCTAC
Source organism: uncultured Thermoleophilia bacterium (assembly GCA_963708355.1). GTDB lineage: Bacteria > Actinomycetota > Thermoleophilia > Gaiellales > Gaiellaceae > PALSA-600. Next base: position 626,183 of record CAVPSK010000001.1, read on the forward strand.
GGGTTGCTCGCGTTCTTCCTCGGCGCCGCAGCCGTGCTGGTGCTGATCCCCGGTTTGCCACTCATCCGCGTGATGTTCCTCGCCCAGGTCGTCAACGGCCTTCTGTTGCCCGTGATCCTCGTCTTCGTGATGCTGTTGAGCCGCCGCACGAAGCTGCTCGGCGAACTGGCAAGCGGCCGGTTCCTGCTCTCGGCAGGCTGGTTCGTCACACTCGTGGTCAGCCTGATGTCGATCGCTCTGGTCGTGACATACCTCACGCCATGACCACCGTCCCGGCCATCCTCCATCTCTCCCTCGTCGTCGGCGGCGAACTCACAGACGGCAACGGCCGGAAGCTCGGCCGGATCGACGACCTGCTCGTGCGGCTCGGTGAGGACGAGTACCCGCCGATCAGCGGCGCCGTCGCGAAGGTGGCCGGCCGCGAGGTCTACGTGCCTGCCGACCGCATCGGCGAGGTCGAGCATGGCCGGGTCACCCTGACGAAGGCGGAGCTCGACCTGCAGCCGTTCGAGCGTCGTGAGGGAGAGTTGCTGCTCCGCGAAGACCTGCTCGATCGGCAACTGATCAACGTCCATGGCGCTCGGATCGTGCGCGCGAACGAGATCGAGATCGCCCGCGTCGAAGGCTGGTGGCGCGTCGTTGGGATCGACATCAGCCCTCAGAGCCTGCTGCGGAGGCTGCTGCCAAGGGCGGTCGCACCGCGTGTCAGTGTCGGCGACTTCCTCGACTGGGCCAACCTCGAGCCGTTCACCGGACACATCCCGACGATCCAGCTACGCGTCCCGCACCCGAAGCTCGCACGGCTCCATCCCGCGGAGCTCGCCGATCTCGTCGAGGCCTCGCCGCACGGTCAGGGCGAGGAGATCATCGCCGCCGTCCATCACGACCCCGAGCTGGAAGCCGACCTGTTCGAGGAGCTCGGGGACGTGCACCAGCTCGAGTTCAGCGAGGACCGCAACGACGGCGAGATCGCCGACCTCGTCGCGCGGATGGAGACCGACGACGCTGCCGACTTCCTCGCTCAGTTCGACGATGAGCGGCGCACACGCATCCTCGAACTCCTCCCGACCGTCCAACGCCGTCGGCTGCGCACACTGCTCGGCTACGAGCCACTGACGGCAGGTGGACTGATGAGCCCCGAGTTCGTCGCGATCTACACCCAGGCGACCCAGGAAGAAGCCCTCGACCGCGTCCGGCGCGCCATCGCCCCAAGCGACGCCCTCGTCTGGATCTTCACCATCAACACGCACCGCCGATACCGCGGCGCGGTCTCGCTCCCCGACCTCGTCCGCGCCGAACCCCACACTCGTGTCACTGACCTGATCACTCACACGCGCTACGTCAGCGCAGACGCCGAGCTCGACGACATCGTCCGTGCGATGACCGACTATGACCTCACCGTCGTCCCTGTCCTCGACGATGACGAACGCCCCATCGGGATCATCACCGTCGACGACGTCCTCGAGCTGGTGGCGCCGCCACCCGGACGAGGCTTCGGCATCTTCGGAGGCTCGTGAACCTGATCCGCGCTCCCCGCTGAAGTAGGCGTCGGCGCTACTTGAAGATGTTGACGGCGCGTGCTGTCACGAGCAGGATGCTCAGCGCCGAGATCGCGGATTCCGAGAGCATCAGCAGCTTCGCCCACCGGCTCAAGGGCATCGCATCGGTCGGGCTGAACGCGATCGAGTTCGTGAACGACACGTAGACATAGTCGACGAGCTGCGGATGCCATCCCGGGGCTGCGAGCTGCGGGTTCTCCATTTGAGGGAACTGGAAGTCGGGCGGAGGTGGATCTGGCTCCTCCCGCCTTACCGGGCCTCCACGATCGAAGCCCCAAAACCAGAGACCGAAGGCGATGACGTTCGTCCCCCAGATCGTCATCCCTTTCAACAGCAGTTGGCCGCCACTGGTTTCCTGGCCGCTGATCAGCGAGCCGAGCAGCGCGACGAGGGCGACCGCGTTGTAGAGGCTGATGATCGCGAGCAGGATGACTGCGACGTTGCGGCGATGGCCGATTCGCTCGAGCGTTCGAAGCGCCGGGCGCCAGGCCAGCGCGACGAGCAAGATCGTCTCCGGGACGACCGCGAGGATCCAGACCCACCACGGCAGGTCCCACAACTTCCAGTCGAGCTCACGGCTGACGATGGCCAGCGTGAGTTGGAGCAAGATCACGACGAGCACGGCCGGCGCGGCTTCCCACCGCGACTCCCGTGCTTCCTCGGCTGAACCTGTCAGTTCATCGTCGATAGCTCCGTGACTTCTGCGCCGGGCACCGGTTGCCCTCCTCCCCGACGTCCTGCGTTGCCGATAGCGTCAGGGAAATGACGCGCCTCCTCGGAGGAGCCGTGCTGCGCTTGGTGGTTGCCCCGGCGGTTGTGGCCACTTTCGCCGCGTACGAGGCTTGGCGTGCGGGCCCCGTTCCAGCGCTCGGCTTCGGCTGGCTCGTGTTCGTGGCCTGTGTGATCACGATCAGCGCATGGGGGAGATTCCAACTTGACCGCTCGTGGCGTCGGATCCAGTCGCGTCGCGACCATCGATCCAGGCGCACGCGTTGACCGAATCCGAGCCGCCGACGCCGCCTGCCGGCGATGCCGAGTCGAAAACAGCATCGGGCGGAGAGCGCCCGCCGCCGAATATGTGCACCGTGATTCACGACCGCGGCAGCGAACAGATGCATCTCAACCGCGCAAACGTCGAGAGGCTTCTCGCGAGCGACTCGTTCTTCTGGCTCGACATCGATCAACCCGACGCGGACGACTACGAGATCCTGCGCAACGTCTTCAAGTTCCACCCGCTCGCCGTCGAGGACTCCGAGAAGTTCGGGCAGCGAGCCAAGATCGACGATTACGACGACTACGTCTTCATGGTGGTCTACGGCGCAGTCCCGGACGATGACCGGCTCGTCGAGGTGCACTGCTTCTACTCCGAGAAGTTCCTCGTCACCGTGCACCGTGACGAGGCGCCGGCATTCAGCGAGGTACGCCAGCGCTACATAAAGCGCGAGAAAGCGGTCGACGATCCCGGCCAGCTCCTCTACCGGATCATCGACGGCCTCGTCGACAGCTTCTTCCCGATTCTCGCCGACTTCGACGATCGAATCGACGAGCTCGAGAACCAGACCTTCCTCCACGCCGGCGACGAGGAGCTGCAGGAGATCTTCCGGATGAAGCGACTCCTCGTCGGGATGCGCAAGGCAATCACGCCGCAACGGGACATGTTCGCCAGCCTGATGGGAGGCGTTGCCGAGCTCCCGGGACTGAGCGAGGAGGACGAACGCTACTTCCGCGACATCTACGACCACCTGATTCGAATCAGCGACCTGATCGACACCTACCGCGACCTGCTGACAAGCTCGATGGACGTCTACCTCTCCACCGTCTCCAACCGCCTCAACACGGTGATGAAACAGCTCACGATCATGGCGACCGTGTTCCTGCCGCTCACTTTCATCACCGGCTTCTTCGGCCAGAACTTCGGCTGGATGGTCGGACACATCAGGAGCCCCGGAATCTTCTTCGCCCTCGGCATCGGGCTCGAGGTCGTCACCGTCGCAGCGCTCTTCACCCTCTTCAAGCGACGCGGCTGGTTCTAGAGCTGCAGGACCGCCTGACTGGCGGTCGCCCACGCCGTTGAGACATAGCCGAAAACGACCACTCGCGGACCCCGGCTGTGCGTAGCGTGCCAGTCGGGGTCCGGTGGGTGTTAGCGCCCGGGCGTTCGGATCGCCGCCCGGCCCGGTGCGTGATCACGATCGTCAGGTCAGGTGAGAGGACTGTCGTCCAGCCGGGCCGGCGCGGCTGAAGCTCGACCTGGGCGAATCCTGGAAGCGCGTCGAGCCTGGCGGCTGAGTCGGCGCGTTAGCGAGTGCCCGCAATCGCTAGAGGGAGCTGGTTGACGCTCGAGCCTTCGCTTGACCTCCGAGACTCCAGTCGAGCGCTCTAGGTGAAAGCGAAAAACACCGGGTCGAAGTCGAACGAGATGTTCGAGCCCGCCCATCCGGCGAGCGCACACTGGCAAAATTGATACGAAGCGATCCACCACCGATAGACGTTTCCCGGCGTGATCGGCATCACCAGCACCGTGAAGTCGGGGTGGTTATCGAGAGCGACTATCTGGTACCCGAGTGCGCTCGTCTCGTGGTTGATGAGGATCGTCGGGTTGCTGGATACGCGCCGCTTGAATACGAGGGTGCCGAGCCCGGCGCCGGGACCTGGGGCGAGCTCGGCGATTCCGGAATCGTGCATGAGGCCCGAGTGAACGGGCTCGAGTGTTTCGAACTCCTCGACGACAACATGGATGTCGGCGTAAGCGCGGGCGTAGCCGCCGACGGTGTAACAGTTGCCATAGATCATCGTCGTTCCGCTGGCAGCAACGGCAAGACTGCTGCTACCCGGCGGCGCCTTGCCAGCCATGAACCCCCACGCGGTGAAAAGGGCTTCCGTCCCTCCGGGTACGGTCGCGTAGATGCTGCTGCCGATCCGCGAGATGGAGCCGAACTGAACCGGGGTGACATCCCGGACCGCACCCGCCACGGTGTCGCTACTGAATGAGAAAGCCGGGATCTTCGGAACGACGAACGGCACGTCTCCTCACTCCCTCGGCAAGGGTGGCGGCTCTTCCTTCGACATCCGTTCGGCGACCTGCTCGACTTCGCGAAGCAACTCCGGCGGAATCTTCGAAGCGTCCACGCCCACCGCGCTCGCGAAGGCAGCGTTCACCCGCCCGGTCAGGTCCAGCTGCGACCGAAGCTGATCCCGGCGCCGTACAGTCTCCACGTCGAACCTCGCCTGCGTCTCGTCGTCTACGGCTTCGGGTTCCACCTGCCACTCCCCCGTCTCGACGGCAAGTTCAATCGTTGCACCGCGAGGCCGCGAACACAAGACCTAAGGACAGTTCAAGCAGCCCGAGGCGCTCCGCCCCGACCCGATCCCTGTCGGCGGGGCGCCTTCGTTCGGAACGTTGACGATCGCTGCTCAGCGTGTACTAAACCGGCGGCGGCGGCAGCTCGCCCGAGCGCCGAGCCCATCGGTAGTGACCCTCGGAGAACACCTTGCCGCACGCTCCGCACTCGTAGGGCATCTCATTCGGGGCGACGGGCACCGGGCCTTCCGTGCTGACACGCAGGCTGACCGGACCCCAGTTCCGCGACACCTCAGCCGGGGCGCCGCAAGGACACAGCGCAGGTCGTCCACGGGGTGAGCCTAACGCCGATCCACGGCGGTGTCTGTTGCCCCGTATGTTGGCCCCTCACCGCCTGCGTCGCCTTGTTGGCAAACAAAAACCCCGCCTGCGCGGGGCTTTCGTGGAGCTGCGGGGCAAGGACTCGAACCTTGACTACCTGATCCAGAGTCAGGCGTCCTACCATTAGACGACCCCGCAGGGCGGGCGCATTGTACCCGCGCCCGAGCCGCCCGAACCCGCGTCAGAGCTCGAGCTGATAGAGCGGGACGAGGCGCTTCTCGTCCTCCGTGTCGATGTGCGCGATCACCTCGACGTACGGCTCGAGCCCCGAGCCGACGAGCTTCGCCTTGAGCAGGCCGTCGACCTGGTAGATGCCCGACGAGTTGTTCATCGTGATCGAGATCCGGATCGGCTTGCCCTCGCCGTCGGAGATCGCGACCTCCTCGATCGCGGCCGCCGACAGCGAGTGGATGCCGACGTGGCCGCGCTCGAAGGCGATGCGCGACCGGCCCTGCTCCATGTCGAGCGCGTCCGCGACGCGAAGGATGCCGGCCTCCAGGGTGAGCGGCTCGCCGTCGGCGCGGTGGCTGATGATCCCCTGCAGCACCTCCGACGCGACGACCGTCAGGTCAGGCTCGTCGTAGATGCCGTCGAGGAGCTCGCGCACCTTCGGCTCCGCAAGGAAGAGGCTGAAGTCCTCGTGCCCCTTGCGGTGGACCGACATGCCGACGCAGTGCGTCAGCGCGGTCAGCGCGACGACGACCTCGGCGTCGTCGCGCGACATCCCGTAATCGGTGACCATCGCCGGCTCGATGCCGTGCTTGGTCAGCTGCCGCAGGAGCTTGAGCGCGATGTTGGTCACGATCTGGATGTGGACCCACGAGTGGTCGTTGATCTCCATGCGCGCGACCGCGTTCACGTTCGCGACGTGCCACCAGCCCTTCAGCTGATCGTCGCGGTTGACGCGCTCGATCACCGTGCGCAGCTTGCGGTTCGCGCGCTCCGGCACCCGGATCCGCATCTGCCGCACGGCCTCGGCCGGCGTCAGCCGGACCTCGCGTGCGGCCTCCTGCGAGACGGGCGTCGTGATGCGCTCGCGCACCTCCGGGTCGAGTTGTGTCTGGTCGTCCGGCACAGCTGACACCATACGCCTCGTCGTGCTGAACGAGCTCCCGGGCGGACTGGGCGGACCGCCGGCAGGCTTCTGGCGCCGCTTTGCCGCCGCGTTCGTCGACGGGATCGTGATCTCGGTCGTCGACACGATCCTGCGCCTGGTGCTCGGGACGACGGGCTCGTTGCTCGGCTTCGTGCTCTCGCTCGCCTACTTCACCTATTTCCACGGCCGCACCGGTCAGACGCCGGGTGACGCCGCCCTCTCGATCCGCGTCGTCGACATCCGCGACAACCCCGGTCAGCCGATCGGTTACGGGCGTGCGCTCGTCCGCGCGCTCGTCTCGATCGTCTCCGCGCTCGTGTTCCTGCTCGGCTACCTGTGGATGCTCTGGGACCCGCGCAAGCAGACCTGGCACGACAAGGCGGCCGGGTCGGTCCCCGTGTATCTCGGGCGTTAGGCCGCTTCGACCCAGTCGCCGTAGAGCGCCCGGTAGCGTCCGTCGGCCGCGAGCAGCTCGTCGTGCGTCCCCTGCTCGACGACGACGCCGTGCTCGAGCACGACGATGAGGTCGGCGTCGCGGATCGTCGACAGGCGGTGGGCGATGATGAACGCCGTTCGCCCGTGCAGGAGCCTGCGCAAGGCCCGCTCGATCTTGCGCTCGGTGCCGATGTCGACCGAGCTCGTCGCCTCGTCGAGGATCAGGATCCGCGGGTCGGCGAGCAGCGCTCTCGAGAACGCCACGAGCTGGCGCTGGCCGAGTGACAGCCGCGAGCCTCGCTCGCCGAGCTCGGTGTCGTAGCCGTGCTCGAGGCGCCTGATGAAGTCGTCGGCGCCGACGACTTGCGTTGCCGCGACGATCTCCTCGAGCGACGCCCCGGGACGGCCGAAGGCGATGTTGTCGGCGACGCTGCCCGCGAACAGGAAACCCTCCTGTGGAACGATCCCGAGCTGCCGCCGCAGCGAGGCCTGGCTGACGTCGCGCAGGTCGACGCCGTCGACGGTGATCCTGCCGGCCGTCGGGTCGTAGAACCGCGCGAGCAGCTTGGCGATCGTCGATTTCCCGGCGCCCGTATGGCCGACGAGCGCGACCGTTGTCCCCGCAGCGACGTCGAGGTCGATGCCGTGCAGGACCTCAGGCCTGCGGCCGTAGGCGAACCGCACGGCCTCGAACGAGACGTCGCCGCGAATCGACGGCAGGTCGACGGCATCCGGCCGGTCGCTCACCTCCGGCTCCTCGTCGAGCAGGCCGGTGATCTTGTCGAGCGCGGCGACCGCCGACAGGAAGGTGTTGTAGAGCTGCGAGAGCTGCTGGACGGGATCGAAGAAGTTCGTCAGGTAGCCGAGGAAGGCGACGAGGGTTCCGATCGAGATGTCGCCGTTCGACGCGAGCCAGCCGCCGTAGCCGAGCACGACGACGGTCGCCATCGTCGACAGGAAGTCGACGACCGGGAAGTAGACGCCGTTCAGGAAGACCGTCTGCATGTTGGAGACGCGGTAGGCGTCCGCGACCTCGCGGAAGTTGTCCTGCGCCGGGCGCTCGCGCGTGAACGACTGCAGCACGCGCATGCCGGCGATGTCCTCCGCAAGCGTCGCCGTGACCGCCCCGAGCGTCTCGCGCACGGCGCGATACGCGCGGCCGGAGCGCTTGCGGAACCACGCGGTGGCGAGCGCCATCAGCGGGATCACGGTGAGCGTCGCAAGCGCGAGCCGCCAGTCGAGGATGAACAACACGGCCGCGGAGCCGGCGAGGATCAGCGTGTTCTGCACGAGCGAGCTGACGCCGTCCGTGACCAGCTGGTCGAGCGCCTCGACGTCGTTCGTCAGGCGGCTGATGATCACGCCGGCGCGATTCTTCTCGTAGAACCCGAGCGAGAGGCGCTGCAGGTGACCGAACACGATCCGTCGCAGGTCGGCCAGCATGCGCTCGCCGGTCCAGCCCGTGTAGTACGTCTGCGCGTAGCCGAGCCCCACGCCCAGCACGCCCACGGCGAGGAAGACGCCGACGAGCAGCGGCAGCTGTGAGGTCTCGCCGTCCTGGACGTGGTCGACCGTCAGGCCGACGAGGTAGGGCGGCACGAGCGCGACCGCCGTCGCCCCGAGCAGGGAGAGGAGGGCGAGCGCCGTGTGCATTCGGTACGGCCGCGCGAGCCGGTAGAGGGTGCCGAGCCGGCGCTTCGTGCGGCGCCACGACCAGTCCTCGACCTCCGCGCCACGCACGCGCGTCAGGTGGCCGCCCGGCTGGTGGACCCTCACGCGACCTCCTCCTCACCGAGCACGCGGTCGAGCAGCCCGTGCTCGCGGATCTCGCGGTAGACGCTGTTCGTCGCGGCCAGCTCGGTGTGCGTCCCGCGCGCGACCACGCGTCCCTCTTCCACGACGACGACCTCGTCGGCGAGCGCGATCGTCGAGAGGCGGTGGGCGATGATGATCGTGGTCCGGTCGCGCATCGCCTCGCGGAGGCCATCGCGGATCCGCCCTTCGGTCGTCGCGTCGACCGACGCGGTGGCGTCGTCGAGGATCAGGATGCGCGGATCGATCACGATCGCCCGGGCGATCGCGATGCGCTGGCGCTGACCGCCGGACAGCGTGATTCCCCGCTCGCCGATCACCGTGTCGTAGCCGTCCGGCAGGGCCTCGATGAACTCGTGCGCCTGCGCGAGTCGCGCGGCGCGCTCGACTTCCTCGTCGGTCGCGTCGATGCGGCCGAAGGCGATGTTCTCGCGTACGGTCGCGGAGAACAGGAAGGCGTCCTGCGCGATCACGCCGATCTCGCGCCGCAACGACGTCAGCGAGATCTCGCGCACGTCGGCGCCGTCGACCAGCACGCGCCCCTGCTGCGCGTCGTAGAAGCGCGGGATCAGGGCAGCGAGCGACGTCTTGCCGGCGCCGGTATGCCCGATCAGCGCGACGCTGCGGCCGGGCACGAGCTCGAGGTCGACCTCGCGCAGGACCGGTCGCTCCGCGTCGTACCCGAAGGTGACGCGCTCGAAGGTCACCGCGCCGGGGCCCGCAGGCAGCTCGCGCGCGCCGGGCACGTCGCGGATGTCCTCGTGCTCGTCGATCACCTGGAAGATCCGCTCGCCCGAGGCCGTCGCGCGCTGTGCCTGGCCGATCCACATGCCGAGCGCGCGCAGCGGCGTCACGAGCAGCGCGAGGAAGAGGTTGAACGCGACGAAGTCGCCGAGCGACAGCGTCCCGCGCGCGACCATCTGGCCGCCCACCAACAGGATCGCCGCCTGCGACAGCAGCGGCAGGAAGCTCAGCAGCGGGATGTAGAACGCGCGCTGCCTGTTCGCCTGCACGCTGCGAGTGAAAACCTTCTCCGAGCGGTCCTCGAACTTCCGGAGCTCGGCCTGCTCCTGGGCGAACGACTTGACGACGTGAACGCCGACGATGTTCTCCTCGGCGACCGTCGCGACATCCGCCATCTTCTGCTGCACGTCGCGGAGCAGCGGATGCGACACGTGGCTGTAGCGGTACGCGACCGCGACGAGCAGCGGCGCGATCGAGACGACGATCAGCGCGAGCTTCCACGAGATCAGGAAGACGACGATGCCGACGCCCAGCACGGTGAAGACGTGCTGGAAGAAGAAGATCAACCCGTAGCCCAGGAAGAAGCGCACCGCCTGCAGGTCGACAGTCGCCCGGCTCATCAGCTGCCCGGTCTGATGCCTGTCGTAGAAGCCGAAGGAGAGGCGCACGAGCTTCGCGTAGACGGCCTGCCGCACGTCCATCTCGACCTGAAGCGCCTGCTTGCCCGCGATCAGCCGACGGCCCGCCAGCGCGAGCGAGCGGCCCACGCCGAGTGCGAGCACGAGCCCGACGAGCCACGGCAGCTCGTCCAGGTGATCGTGGTTGAGCGCCGAGACGACGCTCCGAGTCAGAAGGATCGCACCGAGCGCCGCCGCCTGCGAGGCGATCGCGAGCAGCACCGACACGACCATCGACAGCTTGTACGGTCGCAGGAACGCGAGCAGTCGAAGGAAGGTCGTGCGGTAGCGCGGGGCGGGGGCGTCGGCCACGCAGCTGAGCGTAGCGAGGCGTTTCGGCGTTACAGGCGGGTGAGCTCCGACCGCACAAGCGCGACGGCGTCGTCGAGCCGCGCCCGGTTGGCGGGCGCATTGAGCCAGCCGCTTGCACCGGACGGGTGGGGGAGCGGGACGGTGACCACGCCTCCGACCTCGTAGCGCTCGCCGATGAACTCGGTGACGCGCTCGAGTCCGAGCAGCTCTCGAGCCGCGAGCCCGCCGACCGTGACGATCAGCCCCGGCCGCAGCAGCTCGAGCTCGGACTCGCGCCACCGCCGGCAGAGCCGCCGCTCGGCCGGCGTCGGGGTGCGGTCTCCGCGACCCGACGCGGACTTGCCCGGATAGCAGCGCGTCACCGACGCGCAGTAGAACGTCGCGTAGAACGCCTCCTCGTCGAGCTCGAGCCAGCGCCGCAGCGTCGCGCCCGCGCGCCCCCGCCACGGACGCCGCTCCGCGCCCTCGACGACGCCGGGCGCCTGGCCGAACAGGTAGGCGCGCTGGCCCGCGCCCGGGGTCTCGACCGGGAGCGACTCGAGCGGGTAGCCGGCCTCGACGCACGCGCGGCACCTCGCCAGGTCGCGCTTCAGCGCCGCCGCCGACCGGTAGCGACGTTGCCCCGAAGCGCTCACCAGACGCGCCGCGCCATCACGAACCACGGCCCGGCATGCAGGGCCTCGCCGCCGCCCAGCTCCTGCACGAGCGTCTCGGGCGCGAAGTAGCGCTTGAGCACGGGCCAGGTCTCGCCGTCGACGTCGCGCTGCTGGACCTCCTCGAGCTCGTGATCCGGGCGGATCGCGGCGTCGACGACGACGAGCTCCCGCGCGACGCGCGCGGCCTCGGCGAGAAGGCGCTGCCCCTCGTCCGCGTCCAGGTGGCCGTAGAAGTGGCCGGTGAACACGCGATCGAAGCTCCCGTCGTCGAACGGCAACGTGAGTGCGTCTCCCTGGACGAAGCTCGCGCCCGGAGCCTGCTGCTTCGCGATCTCGAGCATCGACGCGCTCTGGTCGAGGCCGACCACCGTCCCCGGAAGGTGGCGGGTGAGGAACCCTGTGCCGCACGCGACGTCCAGCGTGGCGCACGGGTCGAGCGCTCCGATCGCGGCGATCAGCCTTGCGAGGTCGGCCTCCCACGGCGCCGTGTCGCGCGCCGCGTGGCTGCCGTGTCCGAGGTACCAGTCGTCGTAGGTCGGGGCGCGGCGCTCGTAGTACTCCTTCACCGCTCCCTAGAGTAGGCGCCGTGCTGCCGCTCGAGTCGGTGCCCAACTTCAGCGAGGGCCGGGACTCGGCCACGGTCGACGCGATCGCCGCGGCGCTCGGCTCGCATGCGCGACTCCTCGACGTCCACGCCGACGCCGACCACAACCGCTCCGTCTTCACGCTCGTCGGGAGCGAGGACGAGCTGGTCGACGCGCTGAGCGCGGGCATCCGCGTCGCCGTCGAGCGAATCGACCTCCGCCGTCACGCCGGTGCGCACCCTCGGGTCGGCGCCGCCGACGTCGTGCCGCTCGTGCCCCTGCGCCCGGACGACCTGCCGCGCGCGCGGTCGGCCGCGGAACGCGTGGCGGCGTTCGTGGGCGGCGAGCTGGAGGTTCCCGTCTTCCTCTACGCGCCGCCCGAGCGCGGGCCGGCGTTCTACCGGCGCGGCGGCCCCGACGGGCTGCAGGCCCGCCTCGACGCCGGCGAGCTCGTGCCCGACTACGGCCCCGCGCGCCTCCACCCGACCGCCGGCGCGGTGATCGCCGGCGCGCGGGCACCGCTGATCGCGTTCAACGTCAACCTGCGCGGGCCGGTCGAGGTCGCGCGTGCAGTCGCCGCCGTCGTCCGGGAGCGCGGCGGCGGGTATCCGGGTGTACGTGCGCTCGGCCTCGAGTTGCCGAGCGCCGGTCTCGTCCAGGTCTCGATGAACGTCGAGGACTGGGAGGCCGCGGCGCTGCACGAGATCGTCGCACGCATCGAGCGCGAGGCGGAAGCACGGGGCGCCGAGGTGATCGGGTCGGAGCTCGTCGGGCTGATGCCGGCCGGCGCCGCGGCCGCGGCGGCCGGGGCCGCGCTCGGAATCGACGGGTTCGACGCCTCGCACGTGATCGAGCTCAGGCTGCTCGACGCCTGACGATCAGCGACGCGCCGGCAAGCGACGCCACGCCGACGAGTGGGACCGCGATCGCGGCCGCGCCGAAGACGGCCGGCGCCGCCACGAACGCGAACAGCGGCGACACGAGGAGGAGCGCGGTCGCGTGCGCGCCGCGATGCGTGAGCGAGATCACGCCGAGCACGCGGCCGAGCAGCGAGTCGGGAACCTCCTCCTGCGCCGCCGAGTTCAGCAGCACGACCGCGGAGCTCTGCCCGGTCGCGGCGAAGAAGGCGCCGGCGATCGCCGCCGTCAGCGAGTGGGCGACCGCCAGCAGCCCGTAGCCCGGCAGGTACATCACCCAGGCGAGCATGCTCGCCCGTGCCTTCCGCCTGATCGGCACACGGGCGAGGAGCACACCGCTCACGATCGACCCCGCCGCGTAGCCGGCCATGACGATCGAGAAGCCTCCGGCGCCGTGGTGCAGCGTGTCCCGGACGAGCGTCGGCACGCCGCCGATCCACGTCCCCGCGGTGATCGTGACCGCCACGCCGAGCGCCACCACTCCGGCGGCCAGCGCGGGCCGCGGCCGCAGTGCGGCCAACCCCTCGGAGATCCGCGGGGCCGGAGCGTGCGGGTCGTGCTCGAATCCGCGGCGGATGCGTGCGATCAGCAGCGCCGACACGGCGAACGACACCGCGTTGACGGCGAAGAACACGCTCAACGGGAGGACGGTGAGGAGCAGCGCCGCAACCGCCCAGCCACCGATCGAGAGCGCCTGCGTCGTCGCCTCGACGAACGCGTTCGCCTGCTGGACGTTCTCGCGGTCGACGAGCGTCGGCAAGGTCGCGCCGTACGCGGGCGCGAAGTAGCTCGTCGCCGCCTCGAGCACGAACGACGCGACGACCAGTCCCCAGAGCGGCAGCGACCCCGCGAGCCCCGCAATCGCGATCGGCACGAGCACCGCTGTGCGCACCACGTCGGCCCCGATCATCAGCCGCCTCCGGCTCCACCGATCGGCGGCGACGCCGCCGTGGAGCCCGAAGACGAGTGCCGGCACGCTGTCCGCCACGCGCACCGCCACGACGCCGAGCGGCCCGCCGGCGTCGAACGCGAACCACATCAATGCGATGTAGTGGAGCGAGTCTCCGAGCTCGCTCGCTGCGACCGCGAGGTAGAGGCGGCGGAAATCGTGGCGACGAAGGAGGTCGCGTGCTGCCCGGCGCTCCACGGGAGGAGCCGTCTCGAGCTCCCGGGGCACATCGAGAACAGGGTCGGACACCAGCGCCTGAGTCTGCCTACACTCGGCTTCGTGCCTGCGACGACCGCGCTCACGGGCGACGACCTGACGCTCGAAGACGTCTGGGTGGTCGCCGTCGAGCGACGCCGGGCGGCGGATGTCTCGCGGGAGGCCCGCGGCCGGATGCTCGCCGCCCGCGACGTCGTCGAACGCGCTGCGCACGGCGCGCACGAGCACACCTACGGCGTCAACACCGGGTTCGGGCGCTTCGTCTCGAAACAGATACCCCCAGAGCTGACCGAGGAGTTGCAGCTCCGCCTCCTCCGCTCGCATGCCTGCGGCGTCGGCGAGCCCTATCCCGACGACGTCGTGCGCGCGGCGATGCTGCTACGGGCGAACACGCTGGCGAAGGGGAACTCCGGCGCGCGGGTCGAGACGGTGACGCTGCTGCTCGAGTGCCTGAACCGCGGCGTCCTGCCGGAGGTTCCGGCGCGAGGCTCCGTCGGGGCGTCGGGCGACCTCGCTCCGCTCGCGCATCTCGCGCTGCCGCTGGTCGGCGAGGGTCGCGCCTGGTTCGACGGGGAGCTGCTCGGCGGCGCGGAGGCGCTGTCGCGCGCGGGCCTCGAGCCGGTGCGCCTGCTCGCCAAGGAAGGTCTCTCGCTGATCAACGGGACCCAGTTCATGACCGCTCAGGGCGCGCTTGCGCTCGTGCGCGCCGAACGGCTCGCTCGGGTCGCCGACTGCGCGTGCGCGCTCTCGCTCGAGGCGCTGCAGGGATCGCGGAACTCGTTCCTGCCCCAGGTGCACGCGCTGCGTCCGTTCCGCGGCCAGGCCGCCTCAGCGCGCAATGTGATCCGCCTCCTCGACGGCTCCGCGATCATCGAGTCGCACCGCTGGTGCGACAAGGTCCAGGACGCGTACTCGCTCCGGTGCGCCCCGCAGGTGCACGGCGCCGCACGCGACCTGCTCGACTACGTCGACTACACGATCTCGACGGAGCTGAACTCCGCGACCGACAATCCGCTCGTGCTCACCGACGACGAGCTCCTCGTCTCGGCCGGCAACTTCCACGGCCAGCCGCTGGCCTTCGCTCTGGACGCGCTCGCGATGGCGGTCTCGGAGCTGGCGAGCATCTCCGAGCGGCGGCTCGAGCGGCTCGTCAACCCCAACCTGAGCGACGGGCTGCCCGCGTTCCTGACGACGGACGGCGGCCTCAACTCGGGGTTCATGATTCCCCAGTACGTGGCCGCGTCGCTCGTGTCCGAGAACAAGTCGCTCTGCCACCCGGCCTCGGTCGACTCGATCCCGACGAGCGCGGGGCAGGAGGACCACGTGTCGATGGGAAACGCCTCGGGGCTCAAAGCCTGGCAAGTCGTGGCGAACGCCGAGCGGGCGGTCGCGATCGAGCTGCTCGCGGGAGCGCAGGCCGTCGAGTTCCTGGCGCCACTCGAGCCGGGCCGGGGCGTCGCGGCGGTGCACGCCGCGGTCCGGCGCCGGTCGGCGCGGCTCCGCGACGACCGGTCGCTCGGAGAGGACATCGAGGCCGTCGCGAGCTCGATTCGGGACGGCACGCTGGTCGCGGAGGTCGAGCACGAGGTTGACGAGCTCGAATGAGCCGTAGGCTTGACGGAGGCTCTCCAGGAGCGGAGGTGCCGGCTTTGCCGGCGCCGGAGCGGGAATGAGCCGTAGGCTTGACGGAGGCTCTCCAGGAGCGGAGGTGCCGGCTTTGCCGGCGCCGGAGCGGGAATGAGCCGTAGGCTTGACGGAGGCTCTCCAGGAGCGGAGGTGCCGGCTTTGCCGGCGCCGGAGCGGGAATGAGCCCGTCCCGTTACCTCCGCTGGGGAGCTCCCGACCCGCCTCCGCCGAAGCATCCATACCGCGACACGCTGATCGTCTACGGCGCGTTCGCCCTGATCGTCGTGCTCGTCGCGTGGGCGACCGGCGGCGACGTGAAGAAGGCCGCAGTGGTTGCGGGCGCGTTCTTCCTGGTCGCGACCGCGTGGAACACCTACCGGCTTCGTCAGCGTAAGCGTGCGGAGCGCGCGCGCACGGAAGAGAGGCAGCCATGACGGTCACGCAGTCGCTGGACAACCGGGTCGAGTCGCTGTGCGGCGACCTCTCGGCGATCCGCGCGCCTCGGGGCACCAACCTGAACGCCCGCTCGTGGGCGACCGAGGCGCCGTTGCGCATGCTGCTCAACAACCTCGACCCGGAGGTCGCCGAGAAGCCGGAGGAGCTGATCGTCTACGGGGGCTCGGGGAAGGCGGCGCGCTCGCACGAGGCCCTGCGCGCGATCGTCGGCACGCTGCTCGAGCTGGGGGACGACGAGACGTTGCTCGTGCAGTCGGGGAAACCGGTCGCGGTCTTCCGCACGACACCCGCCTCACCGCGCGTCCTGATCGCGAACTCTCTGCTCGTCCCGCGCTGGGCAACGTGGGACGAGTTCCGCCGCCTCGAGGCCGAGGGCCTGACGATGTTCGGGCAGATGACCGCGGGGTCGTGGATCTACATCGGAACGCAGGGGATCCTGCAGGGGACGTACCAGACGTTCGCCGCCGCCGGTCAGAAGCACTTCGGGGCTCCGTCGCTCGCGGGCAGGACGATTCTCACGGCCGGCCTGGGAGGCATGGGCGGGGCGCAGCCGCTGGCCGCCGCGCTGGCCGGCGCAGCGATCCTCTGCATCGAGGTCGACCCTGCGCGGATCGAGCGGCGGTTGCAGACGCGCTACCTCGACGTCGCGACGGAGTCGCTCGACGAGGCGATCGCACGCGTCCGCGGGGCGGCTTCGTCCGGGCAGGCGCTGTCGGTCGGGCTGCTCGGCAACGCCGCCGACGTCGTCCCCGAGCTCGCACGGCGGGGCGAGCATTTCGACCTCGTCACCGATCAGACAGCGGCGCACGACCCGCTGACCGGCTACGTGCCCCAGGGTCTCGACGTCGATGCGGCGACGACGCTCCGGCTGGCCGATCCGGCCGAGTACCTGCGCCGCGCGCGGGGGTCGATCGCGCGGCACGTCGAGGGCCTGCTCGAGTACGTCCGGGCCGGGAGCTATGTTTTCGATTATGGCAACAACCTGCGAGGTGAGGCCGAAGCAGCTGGGGTAACGGACGCCTTCACATATCCGGGCTTCGTCCCGGCGTATATCCGACCGCTCTTCTGTCGCGGCATCGGCCCCTTCAGGTGGGCCGCGCTGTCGGGCGATCCCGCCGACATCGCAGCGATCGACGAAGCGCTGCGGGAGCTGTTCCCGGCCGACGAGCTTCTTCAGCGCTGGCTCGAGGTCGCTCCGTCGCGTATCGCATTCCAGGGTCTGCCGGCCCGGATCTGCTGGCTCGGCTACGGCGACCGCGCGCGTGCCGGGCTTGCGATCAACGAGCTCGTCCGCGACGGCCGGGTCAAGGCGCCGGTCGTGATCGGCCGTGACCACCTCGATGCCGGCTCCGTCGCGTCGCCGTACCGCGAGACCGAGGCGATGCTCGACGGCTCGGACGCGATCGCCGACTGGCCGATCCTGAACGCGCTCGTGAACGTGGCGGCGGGCGCCAGCTGGGTCAGCGTCCATCACGGCGGCGGGGTCGGGATCGGGAACTCGATCCACGCGGGGATGGTTGTCGTCGCAGACGGCACGGACGAGATGGCCGAACGGCTGGAGCGCGTGCTGACGACCGATCCGGGGATGGGCGTCGTCCGGCACCTCGACGCCGGCTACGAGGAGGCGCGTGACGCCGCCCGCGAGCACGGCCTCGCGCAGCCGGGCGGCCCTCCCTAGGCGGCCGTGGCCCACCGGCTCCTCGTCCGCGATCTCGCGCAGCTCGCGACGCCGACCCCGTCGGCCCTGCCGGCGCGCGGCGGCGATCTCGAGGCCGTCGACGTGCTCGAGCGTGCCTACGTCCTGTGCGGCGACGGCGTCATCGAGTCCGTCGGGCGGATGCGCGACCTCGGCCGGCTCGGCGGTGACGTCGAGGAGATCGACGGTCGTGGGCTGAGCGCGATCCCGGGCCTCGTCGACTGTCACACGCATCCGGCGTTCGGCGGCGACCGCGTCGAGGAGTTCGCGCTGCGCTCGGCCGGCGCGACCTACGAGGAGCTCCAGGCGGCCGGCGGCGGAATCCTCTCGACGGTCGCCGCGACGCGCGTGCTCGACGAGGCGGCGCTGACCGCGCGCGTCGAGCGGCACGCCGGGTGGATGTTGCGGCACGGCACGACGGCGTGGGAGGGAAAGTCGGGCTACGGTCTCGACCGCGAGACGGAGCTCGCCTCGCTCCGGGCGGTGCGCAGCGCGGGGGGCTCCCCGACCTGGCTGGGCGCCCACTCGGTCCCACCGGAGCGCGGGAGCGCCGACGCCTACCTCGAGTGGGCGGTCGCCGAGGTGCTGCCGGACGCGTCGAGGCTCGCCGACGCCGCCGACGTCTTTCTCGAGCGCGGCGCGTTCGACGCGGCGCAGGCCCGCCGCTACCTGGAGGCGTGCCGCGCGGCCGGCCTCGCGCTGCGGCTCCACGGCGATCAGTTCACCGAGTGCGGCGCGATCCCGCTGGCGATCGAGCTCGGCGCACGCTCGGTCGATCACCTCGAGGCAACCGGGCCCGACGGCGTCGCCGCGCTCGCGTCGAGCGACGTCGTGGGCGTCCTGCTGCCGGCGAGCGCGCTGTTCCTCGACCGACCGATGCCGCCGGCGCGGCACCTGGTCGATGCGGGCGCGGCGGTGGCGCTCGCGACCGACTTCAACCCCGGCAGCTCGTTCACGACGAGCATCCCGCTCGTGTGCACGCTTGCGTGCACGCAGCTCCATCTCTCGCCCGCGGAGGCGCTCACCGCGGTCACCGTCAACGCAGCGCACGTCCTCGGCCGGTCCGGTCGGATCGGGCGGCTCGCGCCCGGGTATGCAGCCGACCTCGTCCTGGTCGAGGGAGGCGATTGGCGTTACCTCGCGTACGCGCTCGCGGGCGACGTCGTCGAGACGGTGGTCAGCGGCGGCCGGGTCGCGGTTCGGCGCTAACCTGGACTGTCGATGCCGACCCGGAAGCAGCGCCGCCGTCGCGAGAAGAACTTCCGCCACGAGTACGAGACCGTTCTCCTCGACGCCGACGGCAACGAGCGCCCCCTCGACGACGAGGAGATGCGCGCGGAACGGGAGGCACGCGCGCAGGCGAAAGCCGAGGCGAAACCGGCTGCGCGCAAGACGGGAGCGCCCGACCAGCGCCGCGGTCGCGGCATGCGCGAGGTCGCTCCGCCGTCGTGGGATCGGGCACTGCGCCGCGGCGGGCTGATGGGCGGCCTGATGCTCGTCGCGTTCGTCTTCCTCTTCAAGAACGCGCCGATGGGGATGAGGCTCGCGTGGGGAGCGTTCTACGCGGTCGCGTTCATCCCGCTCACCTATTGGGTCGACCGCACGGCGTATCGCGCATACCAGAGACGCCTCGCGAAGCAGGCTCAGCCGCAGAAGAAGTAGTCAGCTGCCGCGGTAGTGGCCCTCGCCGGGCCAGGGTGCCAGCACGAGCAGTACCCGCGCGCCGTCACGGCTCGTGAGCGCGTGGCGCTCGTCGGGCTCGAAGCGTGCGAGCGTGCCGGGCGTCGCGTCGAACGATGTGCCGTCACTTGCGGTGATCTGGACGGCGCCGTCGACGACGACGACCCATGCGTTCTCCTTCACCTGATGCTGGCCGAGCTCCTGGCCGGGCTGCAGCACGAGCAGGACCGCGCGTGCGCCGTCGTCCGAGTGGAGCACGATCGGATCACGTGTCCCCGCCGGCGCGTCGAGCTCGGTGAGATCCCAGCGCTGCATCGAAGGCGGCCTTTCACCGCCTGGATACACTCAAACGCCCTCGCATGTCAATCGTCGTCGACACGTTCGTGATGGGCCCGTACCGCAGCAACTGCTACGTCCTGCGCGGCGAGCGCGGTGCGAGCGAAGCGGTGGTCGTCGACCCGGGCGACGATCCGACGCCGCTCCGGCTCGAGCTCGCGCGCATGGGTGCGCGGACGGCCGGCGTGCTCGTCACGCACACCGACGTCGACCACATCGCAGGCGTCGCGGCGCTCGCCGAGGGCACGGGCAGCGAGGTGTGGGCGCCGGCCGGCGAGGTCGAGGCACTGCGGACCGGGGAGACCCGAGGCGGGCTGCGCGTCGGCGCGCACGATCCGGCGCACACGGTGACCGGCGGCGACGAGGTCACGGTCGGCGGGATCACGTTCGAGGTGCTCGACGTGCCCGGTCACTCGGTCGGCCACGTCGCGTACCTCGTCCACGACCAGCTCTTCTCGGGAGACCTGTTGTTCGCGGGCTCGGTCGGCCGGGTCGACCTCGAAGGAGGCGACTGGGAGACGCTGCTCGACTCGGTACGGTCGCTGCTCGACCGGCTCTCGCCCGACACCGTGCTGTATCCGGGGCACGGACCGACGACGACCCTGGGGCGGGAGCTGCAGACGAACCCGTTCCTGAGCGAGCTCCGCGCAGCGCAGTCGTGAGCTCGAAGTTCCAGGCGCCGCGCGGGACACACGACGTCCTGCCGGGCGACGCAGCGTGGTGGCGCGTCGTCAGGACGATGGAGGACGTAGCGGCGCGCTACGGCTGGGGCCGCATCCAGACGCCCGGGTTCGAGGACACCGGGCTGTTCGCGCGCACCTCGGGAGCGGCATCCGACGTCGTGCACAAGGAGATGTACTCGTTCGCGGACCGCAGCGACCGGTCACTCACGTTGCGGCCCGAGGCTACGGCGCCCATCGCGCGCGCGTACGTCGAGCACGGCCTGCACCGCGAGCCGCAACCGGTGAAGGCGTACACGATCGCGACGATGTACCGGTACGGCGCGCCCGGTTTCGGCCGCTACCGCGAGCACACACAGCTCTCCCTCGAGGCGATCGGCTCGTCGGACCCGGCAATCGATGCGGAGGTGATCCAGGTCTACGTCGAGCTGCTCCGACAGCTGGGTGTGACGCAGTGGGAGCTGCTGCTGAACTCGATCGGCGACGCGAACTGCCGGCCCGCGTACGTCGAGCGTCTCGACGAATGGCTGGACGCGAACGCGGACGTGCTGGACGAGGACGCGCGCCACAAGCGCGCGACGAGCCCGCTCCAGGTGTTCGACGTGAAGGACGAGCGGGTGCGCGCGGCGCTTACCGACGCGCCGAAGATCGGCGAGTCGCTGTGTGACGCCTGCCGCGAGCACTTCGAGGCGGTCAAGGCGCAGCTCGACGCGCTCGGCGTCCCGTACGTGCTCGACCCGACGCTCGTGCGCGGGCTCGACTACTACACGCGCACGACCTTCGAGTTCATCGGCCCGTTCGCCAACGCCAACTCGGCGATCTGCGGCGGCGGCCGCTACGACGGGCTCGTCGAGCAGGTCGGCGGCCCGCCGACGCCGGGCATCGGCTTCGGCGCGGGGATCGAGCGCCTCCTGCTCGCACTCGAGAACGAGCAGATCACGTTCGAACCGGATCCGCTCGACGTCTTCGTCGTGCTCGGGGAGGGTGCCGACCGGGCGGGGGTGTCGGTGCTCCTCGTCGAGCTGCGTCGCGCCGGTATCTCGGCCGACACCGACTACGCGGGGCGGTCGTTCAAGGGACAGATGACCCAGGCCGGGCGAACGCGCGCGCGGGCGGTCGTGATCGTGACCGGCGACGAGGCCGTGGTCAGGCGCGACGGCCGCGATTCCGAGCCGGTCTCGCTCGGCGCGGTCGCCGCTACCCTCACCAGCACCTGATGAGCTGGCGCGACACGATCGGCAGCAGCCTCACCACCGCCGACGTGGGGCGGACGGTGACGCTCGCCGGCTGGGTCGCGCGGCGGCGCGACCACGGCGGCCTGATCTTCGTCGACCTCCGCGACCAGGGCGGCGTCGCGCAGCTCGTGATCAACCCGGAGCGGTCGCAGGCAGCGGCCGCCGCCGCGCACGAGCTTCGGAACGAGTTCGTCGTCCGCGCTCGCGGCGAGGTGGTGCGCCGCAGCGAGGAGACCGTGAACCCGCGCATGGCGACGGGCGAAGTCGAGGTGCAGGTCGACGAGCTCGAGGTGGTGAGCAGGTCGACGCCGCTGCCGTTCCAGCTCGACGAGGAAGGCGTCGACGAGACCCTTCGGATCCGCTACCGCTGGCTCGACCTGCGCCGCGACCGCCTGCAGCGGAACATCCGGACGCGCGCACGCGCCGTCTCGATCATCCGCCAGGAGATGGAGGCGGCGGGCTTCGTCGACATCGAGACGCCGATCATGGGCAAGCCGACTCCCGAGGGCGCACGCGACTTCCTGATCCCGACGCGCCTGCAGCCGGGCCGCTTCTTCGCGCTGCCGCAGAGCCCGCAGATCTACAAGCAGCTGCTCGTGATCTCCGGCTTCGAGCGCTACTACCAGATCGCCCGCTGCTTCCGCGACGAGGACCTCCGCGCCGACCGGCTGCAGGAGCTGACGCAGCTCGACGTCGAGATCGCGTTTCCCGACCTCGACGAGCTGTTCGGGCTGGTCGAGAAGGTCGTCGCGCGGATCTGGCGCGAGTGCCGCGGCGTCGAGCTCGAGACGCCGTTCCCGCGCATGCCGTGGGAGGAGGCGGACCGGCGCTACGGCTCGGACAAGCCGGACCTGCGCTTCGGGCTCGAGATCGAGGACGTCGACCGAGCTCACCCGCGGCTCCGAGTTCGGGGTGTTCGCGAACGCGGAAACGGTCCGGTACCTGCGGGTCGAGCGCGAGCTCTCGCGCGGCGACATCGCGAAGCTCGAGGAGGTGTGCGAAGGGCTGGGGCGCCAAGGGGCTCGCGTCGATCGTGTTCCGCGCCGACGGCGAGCCGCCGGCCGGCGATCGCCAAGTTCCTCTCGCCGGAGGTGCTCGACGCGCGTGGGCCGGCCGGGGACGACCGTGCTCTTCGGGGCGGGCGAGCGCGCCGAGGTGTCGCGCATCCTCGGCTTCCTGCGCCTGCACCTCGGGCGCGAGCTCGGACTGATCGACGAGACCGCGTGGCGGTTCATCTGGATCACCGACTTCCCGATGCTCAAGTGGGACCAGGAGCTCGAGCGCTGGGACGCGGAGCACCATCCGTTCACGCGTCCGAACGACGAGTCGCTGGCGCTGCTCGACTCCGACCCGGGATCGGCGAAGGCGATCGCGTACGACCTCGTCGGCAACGGCCTCGAGCTCGCGGGCGGGTCGTTCCGCATCCACGAGCCCGAGCTGCAGAAGAAGGTCTTCGACCTGCTGCGGATCACGCCCGACGAGCAGATCGCGAAGTTCGGCTTCCTGCTCGACGCGCTCTCGATGGGCGCGCCGCCGCACGGCGGCATCGCGTCCGGGATCGACCGACTCTGCATGGCGCTGCTCGACGAACCGTTCATTCGCGACACGCTCGCCTTCCCGAAGAACCAGGCCGGCGTCGACCCGATGTCGGGGGCTCCCACGGCGGTGACCGAGGAGCAGCTCGGCGAGCTCGGGATCGACGTCGTTGCGGAGAGCGAGCAGGTCGCCGAGCCCTCCTAGCGAAGAACCAGCCGTGCTCGATCGTCAGGGATCACGGTTCGTCCTCGAGGTTCTGTTCCTGGCAGCGCTCGCGACCGGCCTGGCGCTCGCGAAGCTGAGCCCGCTCGAGATCATCGGCGTGATGGCGCTCGGCTGGGCCGTCGTCGCGATCATCGAATGGGTCGCGTGGCGCGGCGAGCCGCATTTCGGGTCCGGGCTGCCGCCGCGCTACTACGTGCCGCGCACCAGCCTTCCGCCCGCCCAGCCGCTCGAGCAGGTCTACGCCGGGTACCCGGACCCGCAGCGCGAGGAGGCGCCGACCTGGATCGCCTCGGCGGCCGTGCGCGAGCAGCTGCTCGCCGAGTGGCCGGTCGTCGCGCCCGACGGCGAGCAGCTTCCGGAGAGCGTCGACGGCGACGAAACCGGCGCGCAACCCGTCCGGCTCCCGCCCGCACCGGCGCCGGCGGAGGCGCCTTCGCAGGTGCCGGTCACGCCGCTGCCGCCGCTCCCGGCGGCGATCGGCGCGGGCTACGGCATCGCCTCGCATTCACTCGAGCCGTTCGCGCCGCCGCCCGGCCGCCGTTTGCTCGGCCGCCGCACCACGGTCGAGGTGTTCGCGGTGGAGGTTCCCGCCCGCGCCGCGCCGCTCGTGCTCCCGGCCCGCCACGGGCGCGAATGAGCACACGGCTCGCCGAGCGGCAGTTTGCGCTCGCGGCGGTCGCGATCCTCGCCGCGGTCACGGCGGTCGCGGTCTCGGCGTCGACCCGCTCGGACACCTCGACGGCGCCGCATCCGGAGGGCTCGTTCGTGGCGCTCGCGGGATCGGCGGGACCGTCGACCTTCGGGCGGCACACGGCGTGTGGGACCGTCCTGAGCGCCGACACCGAGGGCATCGCGCACCCGACGCTTCCCTGCGGCGCACGCGTCTTCATCACCTTCGACGGCAAGACCGTGCTCACCCAGGTCGTCGACCACGGCCCCTACAGCGGCGGGCGGCAGTTCGACCTCACCGATGCGCTCGCGCGGCGGCTCGGGCTGCGCGGCGTGCAGACCGTCCACTGGGCGTACGCCGCGCGAGGTAGCTGACCATCGGTACAGTCGTGCGGTTGCCCGACGCCGTTCGCGACGCCGCGCATCCATGTAGAACCAACACCATGTGACAGGGAGCCCGCGTCGGGCCCGGGGCCGCAAAGCTCCGTCTCCCGCACGGCACCCACCTGGCTTGTCCAGGTTCACACGGGCGCGGCAGGCCGGCGGTGTCAGAGCATGACGGAGGGAGCCATGGCTCCCTCCGTCCATTTCCGGCCCAGTACCCTGGCCGTGAGGTGCGGGAGCTCGTCGGAGACTCGGCCCGCGGGGCCGACTGGGCGTACGTCCGCCTGCAGGTGGACCGCGGGCGGATCGTCGACGCGGCCGCGGAGGGGCTCGCCGAGGACCTCCGCGGCCTGACACTGCTCGAGGCCGCCGCGGTCGGCGGCGAGACCCTCGCGGTCGACGCCCTCGCGAACGCGCTCGCCGCCGCCGTTCGTGCCGCGCCGGCTCCGGGGCGGACCGCCGTCGCGATGAGCGGAGGCGTCGACAGCGCGGTTGCGCTGCTCCGTGCCGGGCCGGGCGCGGTCG
Source organism: uncultured Thermoleophilia bacterium (assembly GCA_963708355.1). Classification (GTDB taxonomy): domain Bacteria; phylum Actinomycetota; class Thermoleophilia; order Gaiellales; family Gaiellaceae; genus PALSA-600. Next base: position 650,870 of record CAVPSK010000001.1, read on the forward strand.
GCGTGACCCTGCGCCTCTGGATCGACCCGCAGGGGCCCGACTCGGAGCGGGCGTGCTGCTCGCCGAGCGCGGTGCTGGCGGCGCGAGACGCCTGCCACCGGCGCGGACTGCCGCACTTCACGCTCGACCTGCGGGAGGAGTTCAGGAGGGCGATCGTGACGCCGTTCGTGCGCGGCTATGCGCGCGGCGAGACGCCGAACCCGTGCATCCGCTGCAACGGCAGCTTCCGCTTCGCCGAGCTCCTCCGGTTCGCGCGGCGGATCGGCGCCGAGCGGCTCGCGACCGGCCACTACGCGCGCATCGTCGAGCGCGATGGGGCGCTCCTGCTCGCGCGCGCACACGACGAGGCGAAGGACCAGAGCTACATGCTCGCCCGGCTCGACCCGCGCCTGCTCGAGCGCATCTGGTTCCCGCTCGGCGAGCAGACGAAGGACGCGACGCGCGCCGAGGCCCGGCGCGCCGGGCTCGCGGCCGCCCGCCGGCCCGAGTCGCAGGAGGCGTGCTTCCTCGCCGGCGGCGACTACCGGCCGTTCCTCGAGCGCCACGGCGTCGAGGCGCACGACGGCCCGATCGCGGACGAGCGCGGGAACGTGCTCGGGACGCACCGGGGGCACTGGGCGTTCACGCCGGGACAGCGGCGCGGGCTGGGGGTCGCCTCTGCGACGCCGCTCTACGTGCTCGGCTCGGAGCCGCGCTCGAACACGGTCTACGTGGGGCCGCGACCGTCCCTTGCGCGGACGCGCGTCTCCGCGCGCGGAAGGCTGCACGTGCCCGTCGGCCGCGTCGCGGCGAAGCTCCGCTACCGGTCGCCGGCGGTGGGCGCAACGGTGGCCGCGACGAAGAGCGGATTCGACCTCAGCCTCGACGAGCCGGCCTTCGGCGTGGCCCGCGGCCAGGCGGCGGTGCTGTACGAGGACGACGTGGTGGTCGGTTCCGGCCTGGTCACCCACTCGGCGCTCATCTAGGCTGCGCCGTCGTGCTTGCGTTCTCCGCAGGCGACGCGGCGTACCTCGCCCTCGCCGTCTTTCTCCTCGCCGTGGGGCTCGCCCTCGCGTGGGCGCTCCTCCGGCTGTCGGTCACCTTCGACCGCCTCTCGTCGCTGCTCCGCTCGTCCGAGCGAGAGCTGATCCCGGTGGTCAGCAAGCTGGGAGGCTCGGTCGACCGCGTGAACGCGCAGCTCGACAAGCTCGACCCGGCGACGGACAGCGCCGTCGACGCGGTGGACGCGGTCGACCAGGCGGTGCGGTCGGTGAGCTTCGCGATCACGAAGCCGGTCCAGAAGCTGACCGGCCTGACGGCAGGCGTGACGCACGGGTGGTCCTCGCTGCGCACCCGCCGCAACTGGCGGCAGGCGGTCGCCGAGGGGCGGGAGGCTGCGGCACGCCGTGAGCGCGACCTGGAGGAGGAGTTGAGGCGCGCGCGTGGCTGACGAGATCACGCTCACCATCCCGCGCGACCCCGAGTTCCGGCGCGTCGCCTCCTACGTGGTGGGCGGTCTCGCGGCCCGCCTCAACCTGACGATCGAGAGCCTGGAGGACATCCAGCTGGCGCTCGACGCGCTGCTGGCGCGCGTCGAGGGCCCGGCCGGGGAGATCACGTTGCGGATGATCGTGCACGAGGACGCGCTCGTCACCCGCGTCGGCCCGCTCGGGCCGGCGGTGCTCGACGAGCTGGAGCAGGAGCCGGGCGACCGGCTCGGGATCAGGCGTGTGCTCGACTCCACCGTCGACGAGGTGCTCGTCGACGGCGACTTCGCGGTCCTGACCAAGGCGGTGAGCCTTTCGAGATGAGCGCGGACTCGGACAAGGTCCTCCTGCGGCGGTACCACGAGGACGGAGACGTGCAGGCCCGCGAGCAGCTGATCGAGAAGCACATGTCGCTCGTCCGCTCGCTGGCCAGGCGGTACAGCTACCGGGGGGAGCAGCTCGACGACCTGATCCAGATCGGCGCGATCGGGCTGATCAAGGCGATCGATCGCTTCGACGTCGATCGCGGCGTGGAGCTCACCACCTACGCGACGCCGAACATCATCGGCGAGATCAAGCGGCACTTTCGCGACAAGGGCTGGGCGGTGCGCGTCCCGCGCGGCCTGCAGGAGCTGAACGTCCAGCTGTCGCGGCTGGTCGAGCAGCTCACCGTCGAGCTCGGTCGCTCGCCGACCATCCCGGAGCTCGCCGAGGGCGCGGGCGTGGAGGAGGAAGAGGTGCTCGAGGCCCTCGAATCCGGCCGCGCGTACTCGACCCTCTCGCTCTCGCAGGGCGGCTCGTCGCAGGAGGGCGAGGAGCTCGATCCGCTCGAGACGCTCGGCTCGGTCGAGCACCAGTACGAGGTCTCGGAGGACCGCGTCGTGCTCGCGCCGGGGTTCCGCGCGCTCGACGCGCGGGAGCGGCAGATCCTCCACCTGCGCTTCTTCGAGGGCCAGACGCAGTCCCAGATCGCCAGCGAGATCGGCATCTCGCAGATGCACGTGTCGCGGCTGATCCGACGTGCGATCGCGAAGATCCGGGACGAGATCGGAAGCGACGAGCCGATGGAGCCTCGAGCCGCCCCGCGCTCGAGCCTCTGACTTTCCGCTCCGTACACTGTCCGCCGTGCCCATGACCACGGCCGAGCTCCGCGAACGGTTCCAGGCGTTCTACGAGGAACGCGGACATCTCCGCGTGCCGTCGCATCCGCTGATCCCGCCCCTCGACGACCGCTCGACGCTGTTCATCGTTGCGGGCATGCAGCAGTTCAAGCCGTACTTCCTGCGCACGAAGGAGCCGCCGGGGAACCGGGTCGTCAGCGTCCAGACGTGCCTTCGCGCCGGCGGCAAGGACACGGACCTCGACGACGTCGGGCGGACCGAGCGCCACTGCTCGTTCTTCGAGATGCTCGGCAACTTCTCGTTCGGGGACTACTTCAAGAACGAGGCGGTCGACTACGCGTGGGAGTTCGTCACCGGCGTGATGGGGCTCGAGCCGGGCCGGCTGTGGGCGACGGTGCACGAGGGCGATCCCGTGCTGTCGCTCGACGAGGACGAGGTCGCGATCGCGGCCTGGAATCGGGTCGGCATTCCGCCTGAGCGCATCGTGCGGCTGGGCAAGGACAACTTCTGGCAGGCGGCCGAGACAGGCCCCTGCGGCCAGTGCTCGGAGATCTTCTACGACCGGGGCGAGCGCTACGCGTGCGGCGATCCGGGCTGCGGGCCTGGGCACTGCGACCGCTACATGGAGATCTACAACCTCGTGTTCATGGAGTACGACCTCCGGCCGGGCAACGTGCTGGAGCGCCTCCCGGCCCAGAACGTCGACACGGGCCTCGGGCTGGAACGCACGATGTGCGTGGTCCAGGAGGTCGACTCCGTCTTCGACACCGACGGATTCCGCGTGATCATGGACTGGATCGCCGAGGAGTCCGGGGTCGCCTACCGCGACAGCGAGGTCTCGCAACGTGCGCACCGGGTGCTCGCCGATCACGCGCGCGCGGCCACCTTCCTGATCGCCGAGGGCGTGCTGCCGTCGAACGAGGGACGCGGCTACATCTGCCGCCGCCTCCTGCGCCGCGCGATCCAGCAGGGGCAGCGAATCGGCCTGGACCGTCTCTACCGTCTGCCCGCGGTCGTGATCGAGCAGATGAGCGCCGCGTACCCGGCGCTCGCCGAACAGGCGTCCGAGATCGAGCGCGTCGTCCGCGAAGAGGAGGCGCGCTTCACGGAGACGCTCGAGCGTGGGCTCAAGGAGCTCGATGCGCTCGCGGGTGCCGACGCGATCGGGGCGGACGACGCCTTCAGGCTCGCAGCGACGTTCGGCTTCCCGATCGAGCTGACCCAGGAGCTCGCCGAGGAGCGCGGCCAGCCGGTCGACGTCGACGGCTTCCGCGAGCTGATGGAGGAGCACCGCGAGATCTCGCGCGGCGGCGGCGAGAAGAGCGATCTGCAGCGCGCCGCGGCGTTCGCCGGCGCGGCCGGTTTCGAGAGCGCGTTCGTCGGCTACGCCAAGACGGACGTGCTCACGCAGATCGGCGCGCTCGAGCAGCTCGAGAACGGGACGTTCCTCTGCAAGCTGCGCGAGTCGCCGTTCTACGCGGAGAGCGGTGGTCAGATCACCGACGCCGGCGAGCTGATCCACGAGGGCACCAGGGCGACCGCAGCGCTGCTCGCCGCCTACAAGCTCGGCGACGACCAGGCGCTCCTCTTCGACGGAGAGGGCTTCGCGGAGGGCGATCGGGTGCGCGCGGTCGTCCCGTGGTCGGTGCGGTTCCCGACGATGACCAACCACACGGCCACGCACCTGCTGCAGGCGGCGCTCCGCGAAGTGCTCGGCGAGCACGTCCACCAGGCAGGGTCCGCCGTGCGGCCCGACAAGCTGCGCTTCGACTTCACGCACGCGCAGCCGCTCACCCAGGAGCAGCGGGAGCGGGTCGAGCGCACCGTCAACGAGAAGGTGTTCGAGGCGATCCCGGTGCGGACGTTCGTGACGTCGATCGAGGAGGCGCGCTCGCTCGGCGCGACGATGCTCTTCGGCGAGAAGTACGGCGACGAGGTGCGCGTCGTCGAGATCGACGACTTCTCGCGCGAGCTGTGCGGCGGGACGCACGTTCGCTCGACGGCGGAGATCGGGCCGTTCGTGATCCTCTCCGAGACGTCCGTCGGCTCCGGTGCCAGGCGGATCGAGGCAGTGACCGCGGGCGAGGCGTGGTCGGTGCTGCACGGGCGCTCACGCGAGCTCGACGCCGTGCGCCTCGAGCTCGAGCAGGCGAAGCGGGACGCCAAGAAGGCGAAGCCCGCCGCCTCCGGCCCCGACATCGTCTGGCAGGACCGCGTCGACGGCGTCTACGTCGCCGAGGTGAAGGGCGCCCGGGGAGCGGAGCTGCGCGATCTCTCCGACCAGGTCCGGCAGCGCGAAGCCGCGGTCGCCGTCGTGCTGGCGTCCGCCGACGACGGGAAGGTCGCGCTCGTGGTCAACCTGGACAAGTCGGTCGAGCGCATCGACGCGGTCGCCGTCGTGCGCGGCCTCGGGCCGATCATCGGTGGGGGCGGCGGGGGCAGGGCGACCCTCGCGGAGGCGGGCGGGAAGAACGTCGACGCGCTCCGTGACGCGCTCGAGGCCGGGCGCGACGCACTCGCCGCCGCGCTGCAGTGAAGGTTCTCGCGCTCGACTTCGGCTCCGCGCGAACCGGGGTCGCGGTGTCGGACCCGACCGGCCTCGTCGCGCGGCCGGCCGGCGTCGTCGAGCGCGTCGGGAGCGACGCCGGCTTCAGACAGCTGCTCGACCTGATCGCGAGCGAAGGCCCGGAGCTCGTGGTCGTGGGGATGCCGCTCACGCTTCGCGGCGAGCACGGCGAGCAGGCGCGCGAGACGGCCGAGTTCGTCGAGCGGCTGCAACAGGGGCTCGACGTCCCGGTCGAGACGTACGACGAGCGATTCACGTCGGTGCTCGCCGACGGCGACGACGCGCTCGCCGCAGCCCATCTCCTTTCGAGCTTCCTCGAGTGGCAGAGCGCGAGCCGCTGAGCACAGGGCGCGCGCCCTCCCGCGCGGACTTCAGGCGGCGTCGTCTCGTCGCCCTGCTCGGCGTCGTCGGAGCGGTCCTGCTGATCGTCGTCGCCGTCAGCATTGCGCTTCCGCACGTCCACCGGCGGCACGCCGCGCCGCCGCCGCCGCCCCCGCCGCCGAAGCCGTTCCGGGTGGTCTTCCCGGAGGGCTTCACGCGCGCGCAGATGGCCGAGCGGGTCGGCGCGGTCGCCGCGATCGCGCAGCGGAAGCGCGGCGGCCGAGTGCGGCTCGCGGCGCCTGCGTACCTGAGGGCGACGAAGCGCCTGGCCGTGCCGTGCTTCTCGCCGAGGCTGCGCGACAAGGTCGAGGGATTCCTGTTCCCGGCGACATACGACTTCCTCGCGAAGACGACGTCGGCGCAGCTCGCCCGCGACCAGGTGCAGGCGTTCTGCCGCAACTGGCGCAAGCTCGACCTCGCCTATGCGCGCTCGAAGAACCTCACGCCCTACGACGTGCTCACGATCGCGTCGATGGTCGAGAAGGAGGCGCAGGCGCCGGAGGAGCGACGGTTGATCTCGGCGGTGATCTACAACCGCCTGCACGCGCACATGCCGCTCGGAATCGACGCGACGCTCCGCTACGGCCTGGACATCCCGCCGGACGAGTCGATTCGCGAATCGCAACTGCAGAGCGCTTCGCCCTTCAACACGCGCAACCGGCTCGGGCTGCCGCCGACCCCGATCGCGAACCCGGGGCTCGCGTCGCTCCAGGCCGCGGCGCATCCCGCCAAGGTCGACTACCTCTACTTCGTGCGCAAGCCCGACAAGGTGCACCACTTCTTCACCGCGAGCAGCGCCGCGTTCCAGCAGTACGAGTGCGCGCACGGCTACGGCTGTTGACGAACGTCGCGCTGATCGGCCGTCCGGTCGCCGAGTCGCTCTCGCCGCGCATGCAAAACGCCGCGTTCGCTGCGCTCGGCCTCGACTGGACCTACATCGCGGTCGACGTCGGCGATCCCCTCGAGGCTGTGCGCGCCCTGGTCGTCCTCGGTTTCGCCGGCGCCAACGTGACGATCCCGCACAAGCAGGCGGTGGTCGCGGCCTGCGACGAGGCCGACGGCGACGCGGTCAACACGCTCGTCTTCCGCGACGGCCGCGTCCTCGGCTTCAACACCGACCGCGAGATCGTCGCCGGGATCGGCGCCGCGCGGGCCTGCCTGATCGGAGCGGGCGGGGCGGCCGAGGCGCTTCGCCCCGCGCTGCCCGCGGACACGCGCGTCTTCTCGCGCTCCGGGACCTGGCCGCCGGACGCGTCCGGATGCGACCTGATCGTCAACGCCACGCCGGTCCGGGACGAGTTGCTCGTGACCCCGGAGGCCGGCCAGGTCGTCGTCGACCTCGCGTACGGGCCGCGCGAGACGGCGCTCGCGGCGGCGGCCCGTAGCGCGGGCTGCGAGGTCGTCGACGGTCGCGAGGCGCTCGTCCGGCAGGGCGCCGCCTCGTTTCGGATCTGGACCGGGCTCGACGCGCCGCTCGATGTGATGCGCACCGCCGTGCGACCCTAGGCGGGTCGACGCGAGGGCGCGCGGTCGCCTTGCGACAATGCAGGAGGGCGAAGCCCATTCCACCGGTTCATGAGTTGTTGGCGGTTCTGGCTGGTGTTCCGCGGCGACACGAGACGCTGCTCGTCGGGGATCGACGGCCGCGGCGCATCCGGAAAGAGCACTCTCGCGCGACGCCTCGAACGTGCGTCCACCGAGGTCGCAGTCGTGGAGTTCGATGACTTCTACCTCCCCTTTCGCGACCGAGAGGCCCGAGCTGCCCGCGCCGACGGGGAGATTGGAGGCAACTTCGATTGGCGAAGGCTGCGCGACCAGGTGTTGATCCCGTTATCGCAGGATGCTTCCGCCTCCTACCAGCGCTACGACTGGCCGACTGACGAGCTGTCGGAATGGCAGACCGTCCCGGTTGGCGGAACTGTGGTGGTCGAAGGGAACTACTGCACGCGCCGGGAACTGTTCGGCTTCTACGACTACACGGTCTGGATCGACGCGCCCCACGAGCTGCGATTGGAACGAGGTCTCCGTCGGGGCGGGCAGGACACGAAGGAGCGGTGGCTCACCGAATGGATGCCGGAGGAAAACAGGTATCTCCAAGCCGAGCATCCCGCGAGCCGCGCCGATCTCGTGCTCGACGGAACTGCCTGACTCCGTCGGGTGTCATTCCCGAGCGCTCGTGCGGCCAATCGCGGTCGCGCATGCACGACGCCGGTGAGGCGGTACGCACCGCCTGCCCCACGTCGACGAGCCCGTAGACCGCCCCGCGGCGAAAGCCGCTCGCGAGATTTGCAGGACGACCGCCACCGGCTGACTCTAGGCTCTCGCCCATGACGCTCCGCCTCGCGACTGCCGGCGAATCCCACGGACCTGCGCTCGTCGCGATCCTCACCGGCTGCCGGCCGGGCTGGAGCTCGACCGGGAGGCGATCGACGCCGACCTCGAGCGGCGGCAGGAGGGCTACGGCCGCTCGCCGCGGCAGCAGATCGAGCAGGACCGCGTCGAGGTGCTCGCCGGGCTGCGGCACGGACGCACGCTCGGCACGCCGCTCGCGCTCGTCGTCCGCAACCGCGACCACAAGAACTGGACGTGGGGGATGTAGCCCGTGGCCGCCCGGAAGGCGAGCCGACGGGCAAGGGGACGAAGCCGGTGACGCTGCCGCGGCCCGGCCACGCCGACCTCGCCGGCGTGCTCAAGTACGGCCACGACGACGTGCGCAACGCGCTCGAGCGCGCGTCGGCGCGCCACACGGCGGTGCACGTCGCGGCCGGCGCCGTCGCGAAGGCGCTGCTCGCAACGATCGGCGTCGCGGTCGCAGGCGTCGACCGTCGACGAGGAGCGGCTGCGCGCGCGCATCGACGAGGCGCGGGCGACGCGCGACACGGTCGGCGGGCGTCGTCGAGGTGCGCGCGACCGCGCGTGCCGCCCGGGCTCGGCATCGTACGCGGCGAAGGAGGATCGGCTCGACGCGCGGCTCGCCGCGGCGGTGATGGGGATCCAGGCGGTGAAGGGCGTCGAGATCGGCGACGGCTTCGCGCTCGCGGACAATGCGCGGCTCCGAGGCGCACGACGAGATCGGCACCGACCGCCGCCGGGCGACGAACCACGCCGGCGGGATCGAGGCGGGCATGTCGAACGGCGAGGAGATCGTCGTCCGCGCGGCGATGAAGCCGCTGCCGACGCTGATGAAGCCGCTCGCGCTCGGTCGACCTCGCGACCGGCGAGCCGGCGCAGGCGCTCGTCGAGCGCTCCGACGTCGCCGCGGTCGAGGCGCTCGCGGTCGTCGCCGAGGCCGCCGTCGCGTGGGAGCTCGCCGTCGCCGCGCACGAGAAGTTCGGCGGCGACGCGGTCGGCGACTTCGTCGCCGCGCATCGCGCGTACCTCGAGCGCATCGATGGGCGTAGTGGCGCTGAACGCGCTCGACCGCGCACGTCGCGCTCGTCGGCTTCATGGGCGCCGGGAAGACGACGTTCGGCGCGCGACGCTCGGCGGCGGCTCGGCCGGCCGTTCCTCGACCTCGACAAGGCGATCGAGGAGCGCGCACGGCGCGAGCGATCCCCGAGCTCTTCGACGGAGCGCGGCGAGCGGGCGTTCCGGCGGGTCGAGGCGCACGCGTGCGCGCCGCGGTGCTCGAGCGCGTCAGCCCGCCGTGATCGACCTCGGCGGCGGCGCCGTGACGTTCCCCGAGAACCGCGAGCCGCTCGCGGGACGCGTTCACCGTCCTGCTCGACGTCGACGTCGAGACCGCCTGGGAGCGGGTGCGCGGAACCGAGCCGGCCGCTCGCGCAGGACGAGGCGGCGTTCCGCCGGCTGTACGACGAGCGGCGGCCGCTCTACCGCGAGGTCGCCGACGCGGTCGTGCGAGCGGCGACGTCGACGGCGTGATCCTCGCCGCCGCGGGCGTCCACCACGAGCGCGGCGCGCTCGACCGGCTCGGCGAGCTCGTCCCCGGCGACGGCCCGGTCGCGCTCGTCGCCGACAGACCGTGATGGGCATCTACGGCGCGCGCGCGCAGCGAGGCGCTCGGCGACCGGCTCGACGACGACGCACGAGCTGCCGGCGGGCGAGGAGGCGAAGCAGCGCCGGCGTCGTCGCAGCGGCTGTGGCGCGAGCTGACGCTCGACCGCGACGGCACGGTCGTCGCGCTCGGCGGCGGCTGCACGACCGACGTCGCCGGCTTCGCCGCGGCGACGTACCTGCGCGGCGTGCCGTGGGTCGCGGTGCCGACGACGCTCGTCGGCCAGGTCGACGCGGCGATCGGCGGCAAGACGGCGATCGACATCCCCGAGGGCAAGAACCTCGTCGGCGCGTTCCACTGGCCGGCGCGCGTCGTGATCGACGAGGCGCTGCTCGAGACGCTGCCCGAGCGCGAGCGGCGGCAGGGGATGGCCGAGCTCGTGAAGACGCGGCTGCTCGCGGGGCGCGAGCTCGACGTGCGCGGCGCCGCGGCCTACAAGGCCGGCGCTCTGCCTGCGCGACCCGCACGACCGCGGCGTGCGGCGCTGGCTCAACCTCGGCCACACGTTCGCGCCACGCGCTCGAGGCGGCGGCCGACTTCGACCTGCCGCACGGCGAGGCGGTCGCGCTCGGGCTGCTCGCGGCGCTGCGGACTGTCGGGCCGCGACACGGCGCCGGTCGAGCGCGAGCTCGCCCCGCAGCCGGTCCGCGTCGACCGCGAGCGCGCCTGGCAGGCGCTGCTGCGCGACAAGAAGCGCACCGGCGGCGAGATCAACGTCGTCCTGCTCGGCGACGACGGCCCGGTCGTCGAGGCGCGGGCGGCGGACGAGGTGCGGCGCCGCGCTGGAAGCGCTGATCGCGTAGATCCACTGATGCAGGTCCTCGTCCTGAACGGCGCCAACCTCGACATGCTCGGCCGGCGCGACCCGAAGGTCTACGGCGGCCTGAGCCTGAACGAGCTCGAGACGCAGATCTACGCATGGGCGCACGAGCTCGACCTGACGCGCGCTGCCGGCAGACGAACAGCGAGGGCGAGTACATCGACTGGATCCACGACGCGTACGACGACGTCGACGGCGTGATCGTCAACCCGGGCGCGTGGAGCCACTACAGCTAGGCGATCCACGACGCGCTCGAGATGCTCGAGGTGCCGATCGTCGAGGTGCACCTGTCCGACATCGAGCACGCGGGAGGAATGGCGGCGCTACAGCGTCGGTCGCCGAGCTCGCGGCCCATCGCGTCCTCGGCAAGGGCCCAGACGGCTATCGCGAGGCGCTCGAGTACCTCGCCGGAAAGGAGGAACGATGACGAAGCGCCTCGAGACGCTCGCGAGCGAGCTCGAAGCGCCGCTGCTCGTGACGAACCTGGTCAACGTCCTCTACCTCACTGGGCTTCGACAGCTCGAACGCCGCGCTGCTCGTGCGCCCCGAGGGCGTCGCGACGCTCTACACCGACTTCCGGTACATCGAGACGGCGCGCGAGGGTCCGGGCGTCGAAGTCGAGCTCGCGAAGCGCTCGCTGATCACCGACCTGGCGGAGAAGCTCACCGGCCGCGTCCAGTTCGAGGCCGACGTGCTGCCGTACCTCCAGTGGGAGCGGCTCGGCGCGGGCCGGCGTAACCCCGGTGCCGACGCGCCGGCATCGTCGACGGCCTCCGGGCGGTGAAGGACGAGGAAGAGGTCGCGGCGATCGGCCGCGCCGCTCGCATCGCCGACCGTGCCTTCGAGGCGCTGACTGCCGAGACCTGGGTCGGGCGAAGCGAGCGCGAGCTCGCCTGGCGGCTGCGCGAGCTGCTGCATGCCCACGGTGCGGACGAGCTCGAGTTCGACGTCGATCGTGGCCTCGGGGACGAACGGCGTCGCGGCCGCACGCAACGCCGAGCGACACGATCGTCGAGCCGCGCTCGCTCGTCGACCGTCGACTGGGGCGCGAAGGTCGACGGCTACTGCAGCGACTGCACGCGCACGCTCTCGACCGGCAGGTCCGCCCGACGAGCTGCGGGACGCCTACGACGTGTGCCTCGATGCGCAGCTGGCGGCTGTCGCGGGGATCAAGGCCGGGCATGACCGGCGTCGAGGCGGACGCGGTCGCCCGCGATCCGATCGCGGCTGCCGGCTTCGGCGACAACTTCGGCCACGGGCTCGGCCACGGCGTCGGGCTCGAGGTGCACGAGGCGCCGCGTCTCTCGACCGAGTCGACCGACACGCTCGAGGCCGGGAACGTCGTCACGATCGAGCCCGGCATCTATCTCCCGGGCACCGGCGGCGTGCGCATCGAGGACCTCGCAATCGTGCGCGAGGACGGCCTCGAGCTCTTGACGTCGTTCCCGAAAGAGCTGATCGAGGTCTCATGAGCGAGACGCGGGTAGTCTCGCCGGAGATGACGCAGACGGCCGACACGCTGACCATCGTCGACAACCGCACGGGCCGTGAGTACACGGTGCCGATCGTCGACGGCACGATCCGCGCCACCGATCTCGCGTCAGATCGCGACGGCGCGACGGCTGCTCCGTACGACCCGGCGTTCCTGAACACCGCCGTCGTGCCGCAGCGCGATCACGTACATCGACGGCGACGCCGGCATCCTCCGCTACCGCGGCTATCCGATCGAGCAGGTCGCCGAGGAGGCCGGCTTCCTCGAGACGGCGTACCTGCTGCTCGAGGGCGAGCTGCCGACGCGGCGCAGCTCGAGCGCTGGGAGGACGACGTCCGCTCGCACACGTACGTGCACACGAACGTGACGAAGTTCCTCGAGGGCTTCCGCTACGACGCGCACCCGATGGGGATGCTGCTCGGCGCGGTCGGCGCGCTCTCGACCTTCTACCCCGACGCGAAGAACATCTCCGACCCCGAGAACCGCTACCTGCAGCGCGTCCGGCTGATCGCGAAGCTGCCGACGATCGCCGCGTACATCTTCCGCCACTCGCGCGGCCTGCCGTACGTGCTGCCGCGGAACGACCTCGACTACATCGGCAACTACGTCAACATGACGTTCGAGATCGGCGGGCGAGCACGAGCCGAACCCGGTGCTGCAGCGCGCGCTCGAGATCCTGCTGATCCTGCACGCCGACCACGAGCAGAACTGCTCGACGAGCGCGGTGCGCGGCGTCGGCTCGTCGCAGGTCGACCCGTTCTCGGCCGTCTCGGCCGGCATCGCCGCGCTGTACGGGCCGCTGCACGGCGGCGCCAACGAGGCGGTGCTGCGGATGCTCGACGAGATCGGCGACGATGCGAACGTGCCCGAGTTCATCGAGCAGGTGAAGGCGGGAACGGCCGGCTGATGGGCTTCGGCCACCGCGTCTACAAGAGCTACGACCCGCGCGCCAAGCTGATCAAGCAGGTCGCCGACTCGGTGTTCGCGGAGACCGGGCTCAATCCGAAGCTCGAGATCGCGCTCGAGCTGGAGCGGATCGCGCTCGAGGACGAGTACTTCGTCACGCGCAAGCTCTACCCGAACGTCGACTTCTACTCGGGCCTGATCTACCAGGCGATGGGCTACCCGACCGACTACTTCACCGTGCTCTTCGCGCTCGGCCGGCTGCCCGGCTGGATCGCGCAGTGGGAGGAGATGCTCACCGACCCGGAGCAGAAGATCGCGCGCCCGCGCCAGCTCTACGTGGGCGAGGGCGAGCGCGCGTACGTCCCGATCGAGCGCCGTTAGACGGGGGCTTCTCGCTACCCTGCGCCGCCGATGGCCGAGGTCGTCTCGACCAACCAGTTCCGCAACGGCATGCACATCGAGCTCGATGGCCAGACGTGGCGCATCGTCGAGTTCCAGCACGTGAAGCCCGGCAAGGGCGGGGCGTTCGTGCGGACGAAGCTGAAGGCGCTCGACAGCGGCGCCGTCGTCGACAAGACGTTCCGCGCCGGCGAGAAGTTCGAGCGCATCCGCACCGAGACGAAGAACATGCAGTACCTCTACGACGCGGGCGACGAGGTCGTCTTCATGGACGAGGAGACCTACGAGCAGCTCTCGCTGCCGCACGCCGAGCGTCGAGGACGAGCTGCCGTTCATGCAGCCGTCGTCGTCGGTGCAGGTGATGTTCGTCGACGGGAGCCCGACCGGGGTCGACCTGCCGTCGTCGGTCGTGCTCGAGGTGACCGACACCGAGCCCGGCGTGAAGGGCGACACGGTCTCGAACGTGACGAAGCCGGCGACGCTCGAGACGGGCGCGCGTCGTCCAGGTGCCGCTGTTCGTGAACGTCGGGCGAGAAGATCAAGGTCGACCCGCGCGAGAAGCGCTACATCAAAGAGCCTAGGACCGTGAGGCAGAGGCGCATGGTTGCGTCGCCCAGGTCGCCGATCGTCCAGGTGCTCCTCGATCAGTCGCGTCGGCCAGGTCTGACCCCCCGATTCGGGCTGTACATCGGTCGCAAGCCGCCGACCGGGCGGAAAGACCTTTTCGAGCGATTGCGAAAGTCGCTGGGTCGCTGACGATGCGATGTGGCGGTTCGGAAGCACCTGGCGGCCGTAGGAGCTCGACCAACTCGCCGCATCCCGCCCGCCCGGTCGCCGGGTGCCCAATCAGTACCCGAACGTCCGAGAACGCGGTGACGCAGCCAAGCGGAACGCTCGGCGTCGACCCCCAAGGAATGGGCGGAGTGATTCGCTCGGCGAGGTTCGCGGTAGCCATCGCCTCATCGCAACGGGGGTTGGCTGACGACGCGAACCTCGCCGCGGGACGCGGCCGTGCGGTGCGTGGAGCGGCCACGGTGGCCGCTCCCAGGTTCTAGCGTCAGCGGGCGGACGGAAGAAGTGCACGTGGTTCCAGGCCTCGATCTCGCGACCGAGATTTGCCGCCTGGACGTCGGCGTTCCGGAAATGGATCCCGGCCCAGATCCGCGCTTCGACGACCTGGTTGACGAGATCCGAGAAGTGGTTGAACGTGAGCTGCTCCCCGGGGAACCGACTGCTCGTGACGTAGAACGTCTTGTCGTCTGTGCCGAAGAACGACTGGAAGGCGTGCATCGTCGCGCTGGCGTAGGTACCGCACCCGACGGGTGCTCCGGGATACGGCGGCGTGATCAGCGCCGGGCCGATCCGCGACAGCCACCGGCAGGACGGGTTGAACAGCGGTGTCCACGTCGGATCGCCCACGGTCGCGGAATGCCGTCGTCCTCCGCCGTGCCGGATGGCCGCCATCGGCCGCCAGAAGAGCCTGGCGTACTTGTCGTCCAGGCGGTGATGATCGCATCCGCCGCCGTCAGGTCGATCATCGCGAACAGCCGTGCGCTGTCGGTTGTATCGAGCGAGTTCTCGGCCACGAACCTCTGCGCCAGGAGGTTGTAGTTCGGTGCCGGGTTCGTTTGCCAGAACGCCGCAAGGTGCGTCTGCAACGGAGTGCGGGTCGCGCTGTTCAGCGAGCCGAGCTCCTTGACCTCGTTGTAGTCAGCAGCGTACGCGGCGCTGCCGAGCGGATAGGGCCCCGCTGTCCGAAAATCCGACGCGCTGTAGACCAGGAACGGCGCCGCGTCCTTCACCCACGCGCTCGGGTCGCACAACGGCGCGCCGGTGGCATCCGCCAACGGCTGCCATACACCCGGGACGAAGAAACCGAACGAGCACGGGATCACCGCGCGTGCGTCGTGCCCCTGCCTGAGCATCGCGGCGGCCGCGGTCTTCGCCGGCCTCCACGCCAAAGGTCTTCCGGAAGCCGTCGGGAATGTTCGTAAGCGAAGCGTCGTACTCGGCTTTCAACGCTGCGTGCTGTGCGGGGAACGTCGCGTCCAGCACCCGATAAGCCGCGGTCGCGACCGCGGCGTCCTTCGAGGCCAGCGGGAAGCTCCACCGCACGAGATACGGCGGGATCGTGCCCGTCGATCGAGTTGACCGCGCCATACACGGCACCCTGCGTCATGGCCATGAACACGGCCGACGCGTTCGGCGCCGAGCCGACCGGTGGCTGCGCGGCCACGGTGCTGAGAGCGATCGAGTTCCACTTCGTGACTTCGTTGGCCTGCGCTACGGCCGGGAGCGCGAGCGCAATCAGCGCTCCTCCCACCGCAAGGCCGAACCGTGGGACGTTCATCGTGTCCCTCCTCCAGACCCCATCGTTTCGATGGTCACAAAAGAGCGTACGGCGCCCGGGCTCGGGCTTCAAGGTCAATTCGGTTCCAGGAGCCGCCGGCGCCGTCGTCGGGTTCGTCCTCCTCGCGCTCGCGAAGTGGGTAAATCCCGGGGCGCGCTCGGCCGAGCTATTCGAACGCCTCAACGTCTGGACGGCCCGCGACAACAAGCCCGTCATGGCGGTCCTCTTCCTGATCATCGCCGTCAAGCTCGTCGGCGACGCGATCAGCGGCTTCTCCACGTAGCTGCGGGTCGCGGTCCAAGGGGCCGCTCTTCATCAGCGCGACCATGACCATACGAGCGCCCGGCGCGCACCGAGATACATCCGTCCGGCGGGGACAGTTGCGGAATGCTGCATTCGGCGTACCATTTCAGGCGTCAGGAGGGTGCGCTCTCGTGCTGTGGGCGCGCGCCTCGGGGAGCTGAACTTCCCGATAGAGGGGAGGCGCGCGCCGCAGCACATCGTCCGAAGCTTCCATCGGCATCGGACCAGGGCTCGACCCACGGCTGCCGCTGCCGGCGGGTCGGGCGTCGAGGCCCGGTCGTCGGGGCCTAGATGTGCGAGTCGACGCGGGCGGCCAACCGAAGCGCGACCCCGGGCTCGTAGCCGCGGTCGATCAACTTGCGAAGCCGGCGGGCCAGCACCCGCTCCGCTGCATCGACCGACAGGTGCTCGAACTCATCGGGGTCCATGTCCGCTCGGGCTCCCAGGCCTCGAACTCGTTCCAGGTGATCTGAACCGCAGACATCAGACCTCAGGTTTCGGTCGGGCCGCTCGCGCCCTTGAGAGCGGGACGGTATGAACGGTCGCGGTAAGGTCTACCCGATGCCGCGTCTCGTCGACACGACCATCCGCGTCCTCGGCCAGGAGCCGCTCGCCGGGCTGATGCCGACCGCCGACCTGCTGCGCCTCGCCGAGATCCTCGACGGCGCCGGCTTCGCCTACCTCGAGGTCTCGGGCGGCGGCGTCTTCGACACCGCCGTCCGCCGCGGCGTCGAGAGCCCGTGGGAGCGGATCCGCGCGCTGAAGGCGCGCACGTCGACGCCGCTCGCGCTCGCCGCTGCGCGGCCGCTTCCTCGTCGGCTCGCGGCCGGTCGGACGACGACCTCGCGCGGCGGTTCGTCGCCAGCGCCGCGCAGAGCGGCATCGACGTCTTCCGGCTGCACGACCCGCTGAACGACGTCGACAACCTCCGCGACGCCGCCGGCGCGATCGTCGACGCCGGCCGCGAGTTCGAGGCCGGGCTGCTGTACGGCAGCGGCCAGCACGAGGCGCTCGTCGAGGCGGCGCAGCCGGCTGCCCGAGCTCGGCGCGGCGCGCCTCCTCCTCCACGATCCCGCGGCGCTGCTGCAGCCGCACCGGGCGAGCGAGCTCGTCGCCGAGCTGCGCGAGGTGTCGGGGCTGCCGGTCGGGCTCTACGCGCAGGGCGCGGGCGGCAGCGCGCTCGCAGCGCGCTCGAGGCGGCGCGCGGCGGGCGCCGACGTGATCGCCACCGCCGTCTACCCGATCGCGCTCGCGCTGCACCGCGTCTCCGCCGAGGCGGTGGCGCAGGCGCTCGCCGGGCTCGGCCTCGAGACCGGCGTCGACATGGACCGCCTGTGGGGGGCGGCCGACCTCGTCGACGAGCACATCGGCGACGAGCCGGTCGCGCCGCTGGCGCCGCGGATCGCCGTGCGCGCGGCGCAGCAGAAGCTCCCGGTCGGCCTCGTCGCCGCGCTCGACCAGCAGCTGCGCGCGCAGGCCGCCGGCGACCGGCTGGACGAGGTGCTCGACGAGGTCGACCAGGTGCGCGAGGAGCTCGGCTCGCCGCCGCTCGCCGCGCCGATCGGCCAGATCGTCGCCTCGCAGGCGCTCGCTCAACGTGCTGACGCGCGAACCGCTACTCGACGATCGTCGACGAGGTGCGCGACCTCGTCGCGGCCGCTTCGGCCGCACGCCGGCCCCGATCGACCCGCGCTGCCGCGCGCCGTCGAGCTGTACGGCGACGAGCGCGAAGCGGCGCCGGTCGACCTCGACGAGCTGCGCGTCGAGGCCGGGGGGCTCGCCGCGAGCGAGGAGGAGCTGCTGCTGCTCGCGCTCTTCGGCGAGGAGGCCGAGCCGCTGCTGCGCTCGATCCGCGAGCGCTCGGGCGGCGAGGAGTCGCTCGCCGCCGGGGGCGTCGACCAGGCGCGGGCGGAGCGGATCCGCGAGGTCGTCCGGATCGTCCAGGAGACCGGGCGTCGGCGAGATCACGATCGAGGAGGACGGCATGCGCGTGAGCGTGCGCCGGACGGCCGAGCGGCGCCGCCGCCGGCTCGGCGCCGCCCGTCGACGGCGACCGAGCGAGCCGGAGCTGCGCGCCGATCGCGCCGCGCGACAACCGCTTCGTGCGCGTCGAGAGCCCGATGGTCGGGACGTTCTACCGCGCGCCCGCACCGGGCGCGGCGCCGTTCGTCGAGGAGGGCGACGCCGTCGCCGTCGGGCAGACGCTCTGCATCCTCGAGGCGATGAAGCTGATGAACGAGGTCAAGGCGGAGGTCGAGGCGATCGTGCGCGCGGATCCACGTCGCAGAACGCCGAGCCGGTCGAGTACGGCCAGCTGCTGTTCGAGCTCGAGCCGGTCAGCGGCCGGCCGCTCGAGCTCTAGAGCGGTCCGATGTTCGGCCGGGTGCTCGTCGCGAACCGGGGCGAGATCGCCGTCCGGGTGATCCGCGCGCTGCACGAGCTCGGGATCGAGGCGGTCGCGATCTACTCGACCGCCGACCGCGACGCGCTGCACGTCCGGCTGGCCGACCACGCCGTGTGCATCGGCCCGCCGGCGGCGGCCGAGAGCTACCTGCGCATCCCGAGCGTCGTCGCCGCCGCCGAGACGACCGGCTGCGAGGCGGTGCATCCGGGCTACGGCTTCCTCGCCGAGAACCCGGCGTTCGTCGAGGCCTGCGTCGACAACGACCTCGTCTTCGTCGGGCCGCCGGCGGACGTGATGGCGACGATGGGCGACAAGATCGCGGCGAAGCAGGCGATGCGCGCCGCCGAGTGCCGACCGTGCCCGGCACCGACGGCGCGACGACGCATCGTCGCCGCGCACGCGGCGCGGCCGAGGAGATCGGCTTCCCGGTCCTGCTCAAGGCGAGCGCCGGCGGCGGCGGCAAGGGCATGCGGCTCGTGCGCTCGCCGGACGACCTCGAGGACGCGTTCGGCACCGCCGCCGCCGAGGCCGAGGCGGCGTTCGGCGACGCGACGCTCTACGTCGAGAAGGCGCTCGTCCCGGCGCGGCACGTCGAGATCCAGGTGCTCGTGCGACGCGCACGGCAACGTGCTCACGCTGGGCGAGCGCGAGTGCTCGATCCAGCGCCGCCACCAGAAGCTCGATCGAGGAGTCGCCGTGCGCCGCGCTCACGCCCGAGCAGCGCGCGAGGCGATGGAGGCCGCGGCCGAGCGCGCCTGCCGCGCCGGTCGGCTACCGCAACGCGGGGACGTTCGAGTTCCTGCTCGGCCCGGACGGCAGCTTCTACTTCATCGAGCTGAACGCCCGCCTCCAGGTCGAGCATCCCGTGACGGAGCTCGTCACCGGCATCGACCTCGTGCGCGAGCAGCTGCGGATCGCGGCCGGCGAGCCGCTCGGCACGACCGGGCGCGCTCCGCGCCGCGGGCATGCGATCGAGATCCGGCTCAACGCCGAGGATCCCGACGCCGATTTCCGTCCCGGCGCCGGGGCGAATCGCGCGTGTTCCGCCGCCGCAGGGGCCGGGCGTCCGCGTCGACACGTTCGTCGAGTCCGGCTCGGCGATCTCGCCGTACTACGACTCGATGATCGCGAAGCTGATCGTCGTGGGACACCGACCGCCACGCCGCCGATCGCCCGGGCCGAGCGGGCGCTGCGCGAGACCGTGGTCGACGGCATCCCGACGACCCGCGAGCTCGCGCTCGAGGTGCTCGCGAGCGACGCCGTTCCGGAGCGGCGAGTACTCGACCTCGACGCTCGAGGCGCTGCGGGCGGTGGCCGCGTGACGCCGATCTCGCGTCGCCAGGCCCGGCGCCAGGCGCTGTTCCTGCTCTACCAGTGGGATCTCTCCGGCGCAGACGATCGGCTCGCAGTACGCCGGCGAGATCGACCCGTGGGCGCGGGGGGTCGCGGAGACGGTCGCGGGGCGCGCGGCCGAGCTCGACGCGCGGATCACCGCCGCGGCCGAGGGGTGGACGGCCGACCGGCTCGGCGTGGTGGAGCGGAGCGCGCTTCGCGTCGCCGTCCACGAGCTCGAGACCGACGAGGTGCCGCCCGAGGTGGCGATCAACGAGGCGGTCGCGTTCGCGAAGCGGTATGCATCCGAGGACGCTGCGAGGCTCGTGAACGGCATCCTGGGTCGATATCCAACGGGAGGAGGCTGCGTGACCTCGGAAGAAGCCTTGCGAACGCCGAGAACCTGCTCGCGCGGCTCGAGTCGGCACGGACGCAGCTCGAGCACACGGACGACCCCGAGCGGGCGATCGACGATCCTGCAGGAGCTGGCCGAGCTCGCGAAGGAGGTCGAGGCCGAGCTGCAGCGCGCGAAGCGGTCGGCGGAGACCGAGGCCGCCGCGGCCCGGCGCCGGATGCCGCGGCGGCCTGAACAGCTCCGCACGCTCGTCGAGGAGTACCTCGACGAGTTGAGCCTCACGCCCGAGCTCGGCGGGCTGGCCGAGCCGGTGCGCCACGCGCTCGGCGGCAAGCGCGTGCGGCCGGTGCTCTGCCTTGCGACGAGCGACGCGCTCGGGCTGGACGTCGAGAACGCGCTGCCCGCGGCCGCCGCCGTCGAGCTCGTGCACTCGTTCTCGCTCGTCCACGACGACCTGCCGGCGCTCGACGACGACAGCGAGCGGCGCGGCGCGCCATCGGTGTGGGCCGCCTACGGCGAGGCGTCCGCGGTGCTCGCCGGCGACGCGCTGCTCGCCGAGGCCTTTCGGCTCGCGCTCACGTATCCGACCGGAGACGTCGCGCGCGAGCTCGTGGGGGCGACGCTGAAGATGATCGGCGGGCAGCGGCTCGACCTCAACGGCGCGGAGAACCGCGACGAGCTTCATCGCCTGAAGACGGGAGCGCTCTTCTCTGCCTCGATCGCTGTGCGCTCGCGGCGGCCGACGTGCCGCAGCCCGAGCGCGAGCCCTGGCGGGAGTTCGCCGCCGAGCTCGGGCTGCTGTTCCAGATCGTCGACGATCTGCTGGACGGCGACGGTTACGTGCTCGACGTCGGCGGCGAAGGCGCCCGCCGCCTCGCTGACGAGGCGGCAGAGCGCGCCCACGCGAGACTCGCGTCGATCGACGCCGACACCGGCATGCTGGCGGAGCTGGTCGACGAGCTCGCCGCTCGCACCGCTTAGCGCAATCGGGTGCCAGGCACACGGTGCCTGGCACCCGTTCCAGGGCTCGTTACGCGTTCGCGCGGCGCAGGACGCCGCGGCCGAGCGCGACGAGGGCCAGCGCGATCAATCCGAGCACGCACACCCAGAAGCCGAACCCGATCACGGCGTGGTGCCTGGGTTCATCTCGAGCCTCCATGTCGCGCTGGTCGCTCACGACGCTAGGCCCGCATGTGCCCGGCGGCGCCCTGCGCGACCTGACCGAGCGCGAACGGGAGGTGCTCGAGCTGATCGGCCGGGGGCTGTCGAACAGCGAGATCGCCGCGAAGCTCTTCGTGAGCGGCGCGACCGTGAAGACGCACGTGAACCGGATCCTCTCGAAGCTCGGCCTGCGCGATCGCGTGCAGGCGGTCGTTCTCGCCTACGAGACCGGCCTCGTTCGTCCCGGCGAATAACTTTCCGGGGTGGAGCTACGCGCTCGTCTCGGGGCGCTCGCCGAGCGCAACTTCCGCCTCGTCTTCTCGAGCACCTCGATCTCGGCGTTCGGCGACGGCGTCTCGACGGTCGCGCTCGCGTTCGCCGTGTTGCACGTCGGCGGGTCGGCGACGGCGCTCGGCCTCGTGATCGCGGCGAGGCAGGGGGCGGCCGCGGCGATCACGATCGCCGCCGGCGTCTGGGCCGACCGGCTGCCGCGGCATCTCGTGCTCGTGAGCGCGGCGACGGTGCAGGGCACGATGCAGGCGGTTGCCGGAACGCTCGTGATCAGCGGGAGCGCGCGCGTATGGATGCTCGTCGTGCTTTCGCTCGGCTACGGGCTCGCCGACGGCTTCGTCATCCCGACCTAGCAGGGATTGATCCCCGCGATCGTCGAGCTCGACCCGGCTCCAGGAGGCGAACGCGCTGCTCGGCCTGAGCAGGTCGATCCTCGGCGTGATCGGGCCCGCGATCGGCGGCGTGCTCGTCGCCGCCGGAAGCCCCGGCGGCGCCCTGCTCGTCGACGCCGCCACGTTCGGGGCGGCCGCGCTGCTGCTGGTGCGGGTCTCGATCCCGAAGCGCGCCGACGGCGTCGTGGCCGAGCGGTTCCTGGCCGAGGTGCGCGCAGGGGTGGAAGGAGTTCCGGCGGCAGACCTGGCTCTGGACGACGATCGTCTTCTTCGGGATCGGGAACTGCGCGGCGATGTCGGTGGTCGTCCTCGGGCCGCTCGTTGCGACGGATCGGTACTCCGGTGCGCGGACGTGGGCGCTGTTCGTCAGCTCCTTCGCCGCAGGGACGATCGCCGGTGGGGTCTTCGCGTTGCGGTTCCGCCCGGGCCGGCCGCTCGCCGCCTCGTGCCTGGCCACGATCCCGTGGCTCCTCCAGCCGCTCGGCCTCGCAGTGCACGCGCCGGTTCCGGTCCTCGCGGCGATCGCGGCCGGCGCGGGCATCGGCATCGCCGTCCATCTCGCGCTCTGGTTCACCGTGTTCCAGCAGCACGTGCCCGAGGAGGCGCGCTCTCGGGTGAGTTCGTACGACGCGCTCGGCTCGCTCGTGCTGGTGCCGATCGGAGCGGCGATCGCGGGGCCTGTCGCGGCGCTGTTCGGCACATCGGCGACGCTGTTCGGTGCGTTCCTGATCATGGTGGCCTGCTTCGCCGCCACGATCAGCCAGCCGTCCGTGTGGGCGATCAGGGACAAGCCGGGGAGGTTGGCCGGTGCCGAAGCGGCGGCTTGACCTCGTGCTCGTCGAGCGCGGGCTCGCGGAGTCGCGCACCCAGGCGCAGGCGCTCGTGCTGGCGGGGCTCGTGCCCGGGCACACCAAGCCGGGCGAGCAGATCGCGGACGACGTGCCGCTCGAGGTCACGGCACCGCCGCCGTACGTCTCGCGCGCCGGCCACAAGCTCGTCAACGCGCTCGACGCGTTCGAGGTCGAAGCCGCCGGGCTCGACTGCCTGGACGTCGGCGCCTCCACAGGCGGCTTCACCGACGTGCTGCTGCAGCGCGGAGCGGCGCGCGTGATCGCGCTCGACGTCGGGTACGGCCAGCTGCACGACCGGGTGCGGCACGACCCGCGCGTGATCGTGATGGAGCGGACGAACGCGCGCACGCTCACCGAGCTGCCGTTCGCGCCGCAGCTCGTCACCTGCGACGTCTCGTTCATCTCGGTGCGCACCGCGCTCCCGCCGGCGCTGCGCCTCGCCGCGCCGGGCTGGCAGGCGCTCGTGCTCGTCAAGCCGCAGTTCGAGGCCGGCCGCGCCGAAGCGCCGAAGGGCGTCGTCCGCGACCCGGCCGTGCAGCGCCGTGTCGTCCGCGAGGTCGCGGTCGCGCTCGCAGCGGTCGGGGCGGAGTCGTGCGGCGTCGTAGACTCCGGCCTCCCCGGACCGAAGGGAAACCGTGAGTTCGTCCTCCACCTCGTCGACCGAGCCGATGCCGCTATCCCCGCCGACCTCGACCGCTGGATCGACGATGCCGTCGGTTAGCACCGCGGCGGTCGTCGCGCACGGTCGCGACGGGGTGGTCACCGAGGCGCTGGCCCGCCTCGAGAGCGTCGCCGGCGAGTGCGGTGTCGACCTGCTCGTCGACGACGAGGCGGGCAAGCCCGACATCGCGATCGTGCTCGGCGGCGACGGCACGATGCTGCGGGCGCTCACCCGCTTCCTCGGCACCGGCGTCCCGGTGATCGGCGTCAACTACGGGCGCGTCGGCTTCCTCACGGCGATCGCGGCGGCGAAGCTCGAGGACGGAGCCCGTCGCGTCTTCGCCGGCGAGTACCGCGCCGTCGAGCTCTCGGCGCTCGAGGTGTCGGTCGGCGACCAGAAGCGCGTCGCGGTCAACGACGTCGTCGTGGCCGGCGGCACGCTCGGCCGCATGGTCGAGCTCGGGTACGCGATCGGTGGCGAGTATCTCGGCACCCAGCCGTGCGACGGGCTGATCTGCGCGACCCCGACCGGCTCGACGGCGTACAACCTGTCGAACGGCGGCCCGGTGCTCGTCTGGGGCATGGACGCGATGGTGCTGACGTTCGTCGCCCCGCACGCGCTGCACATCCGGCCGCTCGTCGTGCCGCGCGGCCCCGACGTCGTCGTGACGAACCGGACGCTCGGGCTGGAGGCGACCGTGCTCGCCGATGGCCATGCAGTCGGCCCGCTGCCCGAGGGCGCGACCGTGCGCGTGCGGCTGGCCGACGAGCGCAGCCTCCTCGCCACGCTGCCCGAGGTCACCTTCTTCAGCCGCTACGCCGCCACCTTCGGCGGATAAGCACCGGCAGGCACGCCGCCTACCATTGCCCGGGTGCTCCGTCACCTGAGGATCTCGAACCTCGTGCTGATCGAGTCGGCCGAGCTCGACCTGCACGCCGGCCTGAACGCGATCACCGGCGAGACCGGCGCCGGCAAGACGATCCTCGCGGGCGCCTTCGGGCTGCTGCTCGGGGCGCGTGGGGACGCGGCGCTGATCGGCGCCGCCGGCGACGAGGCGTACGTCGAGGCGGAGTTCGACGCGGCGCCCGACGAGCTGCTCGGCGCGCTCACCGACCTGCGGCCCGACGGGGAGGAAGGGCTCGTGCTGGCGCGGCGGATCTTCGCGGACGGGCGCACGCGCGCTTACGCCTGGGGACGGGCGGCCGCACGCGAGGACGTCGCGGCCGCCGCCGAGGGGCTGATCGCGATGAGCGGCCAGTTCGAGCAGCGTCGACTGGCGCGGCGCGGCGTACCGGCTCGACGCGCTCGACCGCTTCGCCGGGATCGACACGGCCGAGGCGCGCGCGGCCTGGAGGCGGGTGCAGGCGGCTCGCAGGCAGCACGAGGAGCTCACGCAGGACGCCGCGGCCGCCGCGGCTCGGCTCACCGAGCTGCGCGCGCTCGCCGCGGACACCGACGGCCTCGACGCGTCGCACGAGGACGACCTCCGCGCCGAGCGCGAACGCCTCCGTCACGTCACCGAGCTCGCGGCGGGAGCGGCCGCCGCGGCGTCGGCGCTGGCGCCCGACGAGGGCGAAGGCGCCTCCGACCTGGTCGCGGGCGCCGAGCGGGCGCTCCAGCCGCTCGAGCGGCTCGCGCCCGAGCTCCGGGCGGCGGGCGACGTCCTCCGCGAGGCAGAGCTGCAGCTCCGGGAGGCGGCGTCGGAGCTCCGCGGCTTCCTCGCGTCGCTCGACACCGACCCGGGGCGGCTCGAGCACGTCGAGGGCGAGCTGGACCGGCTCTCCGACCTGCGCCGCCGCTATCGCGCCGAGACGCTCGCCGAGCTCGTCGAGCGGCGCGACGAGGCGCGGCGTGCGCTGGCTGCGCTCGAGGACGGCCACGACCCGGCCGAGGCGGCGGCGGCCGAGCTCGAGACGGCGGAGCGGGAGCTCGCGAGGATCCACGCCGAGCTCGGCGCCGCCCGTCGCGCGGCGTCGGGGCGCTTCGCCGACGCCGTTGCCGGCGAGCTGGCCGGGCTCGCGCTCGGCGACGGCGAGTTCGCGGTCGAGGTGCACACGCGAGAGCCGGGCCCCACGGGCGCCGACGACGCCGTCTTCCTGATCCGGCCGAACGCCGGGCTCCCGTTCGCCCCGGTGTCCGAGACTGCCTCGGGCGGCGAGCTGTCGCGGATCGCCCTCGCGCTCGCCGCGGTCGCGGGCGGCGAGACGCTCGTGTTCGACGAGATCGACGCCGGTGTCGGCGGCCGGACGGCGCACGCCGTCGCGGACACGCTGCGCCGGCTCGCGGCGCACGCCCAGGTGGTCACGATCACGCACCTGCCCCAGATCGCGAGCGCCGCCGACCGGCACTTCCGCGTCGAGAAGGCGATCGGCGACCCGACCCGCACGGAGATCGACGAGCTCGCGGACGGCGACCGCCGCGACGAGCTCGAGCGGATGCTTGGCGGCGCCGAGTTCCTCGCCTCGCTCGAGCGCTGAGCTACCCTCGCTCGAGCTCGTCGAGGCTCGGCGCGGCGCGGATCGCCGGGCTGAGCGTGCCCCACGCCGCGAGCACGAGCGCCACCGCGGCGAAACAGCCGACGGCGAGGCGGGCCGACCCGGCCCCGAGCAGGACGCCCGCCGCGAGCGGCCCGAGCGGTGCGACCGCGAGCGAGATCGTGCGCCGGACCGACTCGGCGCGTCCGAGCAGGCGGTCGGGCGTGATCGCGATGCGGAAGCCGTGCACCACCGAGTCGGTCGAGGGGATCACGAGCGCCGTCGGGAAGCAGCGCCGCGGTCAGCACGTAGACGTTCGGCCAGATCAGGAAGACCACGCAGGCCGGCCAGGTCCAGAGCTCGAGCAGCATGATCGCGCGCACCGGAAGCAGCCGGCGCGAGAGCGGCGACAGCATCGATCCGAGGAGCAGGCACACCGCGAACGCGGTGACGAGCAGGCCGATCTGCCCGCCGGTCAGCCCCTGATCGCGGCCGACGACGACCACGACGAGCAGCAGGCCGGGCCCGATGAAGTTCGCGAGCCCGAAGAGGAGCGCGGTCGTGCGCAGGAAGGCGTGGCCCCAGACGAAGTGGAAGCCCTCGGCGAGCCGCCGCCCGAGCGGCTCGGTTATGCGATCGGCGGTCTCCTCGAACGGCGTGCGCATCGCGAGCAGCGAGACGGTCGAGAACCCGTACGACACGGCGTCGACGACGAACGGCAGCGCGCGGGCGACCTCGAAGAGAGCGCCGCCGAGCGGCGGGCCGGCCAGCCCGACGACCGCGTTCCGCCCGGTCTCGGCGCCGGCGGCAGCCGGGAGCTGCTTCGCGGGGACGACGGCGCGGAGCGCGCCGACCTGAGCCGCGGCGAACACCGTCGCGCCGAGGCCCTCGACGAACGCCGCGACCGGCAGCTCCCAGAACGCGAGGCTCCCGAGCGCGATCACCGCCGCCAGCGCGGCCACCACCGCCGCGCGGACGCAGTCGGCCGCGATCATCAGCCGTCGCCTGCCGAACCGGTCGGCCAGGACGCCCGCCGGCAGTGCGAACAGCGCCGCCGGCAGCGTCCGGGCGAACGACACGAGGCCGGCCTGGGCCGGCGAGTGTGTGAGCGCGAGCACCAGCAGGGGGTAGGCGATCGCCGTCGTCTGCGTGCCGGCGTTCGAAAGCAGCTGTCCGGCCTGGAGCAGCACGAAGTCGCGGTTGCGGCCGAGCGGGCGGACGCCCCGGTTCATCCTTAGACTAAGTCCGTCGTGAGCTTCGTCGAATTCACCGGCCACGCCCGGTTGGACCGACGGACGAAGGACCTGACGAAGCGGGTGGGGCCCGACGACGTCGCGATCATCGACCACGCCGACCTCGACCGCGTCTCGGCCGAGGAGCTCGTCGAGTCGGGCGTGCGGGTCGTGGTCAACGTCGCGCCGAGCCAGACGGGGCGCTTTCCGAACCCAGGGCCGCTCGAGCTCGTGCGCGGCGGGGTGCGGCTGATCGACGCACCGGGCGCCGACCTCTTCGACAAGGTCGAGGACGGAGAGCTGCTGTCCGTCCGCGGCGCCGGGCTCTATCGCAACGGCACATGCGTCGCGCAGGGGAGCATGCTCGCCGAGGACGAGCTACGGGTCGCGCTGGACGAGCAGCGCGCACGCGTCACCGACGCGCTCGAGGCGTTCGCCGACAACACGCTGCGGTTTCTGCGGGAGGAGGGGAGGCTGCTCACCGAGGGCCTCGACGTGCCGCAGCTCCGCACCCGCTTGCGCGACCGGCACGTGCTCGTGGTCGCGCGCGGGCCCGGGCACAAGCGCGACCTGCGGATGGTCGGCGCGTACGTCCGCGACTACCACCCGGTCGTGATCGGCGTCGACGGCGGCGCGGACGCGATCATCGACGCCGGCTGGCAGCCCGATCTGATCGTCGGCGACATGGACTCGGTGTCCGACGCCGCGCTCCGGTCGGGAGCCGAGCTCCTCGTCCACGCCTACCCGGGCACCGGGAAGGCGCCCGGCGCGGCGCGGCTCGAGCGCCTCGGTCTCGAGTACCAGTCCGTTTCGGTGCCGGGGATCAGCGAGGACGTCGCGTTCCTCGTCGCGCACGAGAAGGGCGCGCAGCTGATCGTCGCGGTGGGCACGCACTTCAACCTCATCGAGTTCCTGGAGCGCGACCGCGCCGGCATGTCGTCGACGTTCGTGACCCGGCTGAAGGTGGGGGAGATCCTGATCGACGCCAAGGGCGTCTCGCGGCTCGTGACGCCGCGCGTCGGGATCTGGCCGCTCGCGCTGCTCGGCTTCGTCGGCCTGCTGGCGATCGTCGTCGCGGTGCTCGCCTCGCCCGCGCTCCGCAGCATGATCCAGGACGCCGTCCGAACGCTTCTGTGAAGACGGCGGCGCGTGAGCTGCTCGCCTCGCGCGCGGACGTCTGGGCGTTCCTCGCCGAGCCGTATCACCTCCCGGACTGGTGGCCGGGGATCACCGGTGTCGAACCGGACCGGCGCGGCTTCGCTCCCGGTGCGCGCTGGAAGGTCATCTCGACGTCGCACAACTGGCTGGCCGGGAACCGGCCGCGGGAATCGTTGCTGCTCGTCCGGGCCGTCGACCCGTACGAGCGCTTCGCCTGGCACCTCCTCAAGCCGAAGACCGATGTCGAGATCACGCTGGCCGCCGCCGGGCCGGACCGCACCGTCGTCACCGTCTCCGCGAGCCGCGGGTCTCCCGCCCGGGCGGTCGGACGTCTCTACGACCTCGTCCAGACTGCGGCAAGCTTCTCGTGAGCCATGCTCGACCTCCGCTATCACGTCGCGTCCCTCTCGGCCGTCTTCATCGCCCTGATCGTCGGGATCCTCGTCGGCGTCGGCGTCTCAGGGCGTGGGTTCGTCGACAAGTCCGAGCGGCGGAACTTCGAGAGCCGGATCGCGGCGCTGCAGAGCCGTGTCGACGGGCTCAGCGCCGAGAAGTCGCTGCTCGGTCAGCAGGGGCAGGCTGCGCAGTCGTTCGTCGAGGACACCTATCCCGTGTTGATGGCGAACCGCCTCGCGCGCAAGCGCATCGCGGTGATCGTGGTGGGCCCGAGCGGCGGCGCGCCGGGGGCCGACGTGACCCAGGCGCTCACCGACGCGGGAGGGACGACCGCCTTCTACCGCGCCCTGAAGGAGCCCGTCGCGCTCAAGCCGCTGGTCCAGGCGCTCAACGGAGTGCCCGGCTTCCGCGACCTGCCGGACATCGGCCACGAGCTCGCGCAGGAATGGGTGACGGGCGGGAAGACCCCGCTCGCCGACCGCGTCGCGCCGCTGCTCGTCGAGGAGCAGCGCGGCGCAGCGTCGCGCCCGGTCGACGGGGTCGTGCTGGTGCAGCAGTCGCGGGCGCCGGACGGCCCGACGAAACGCTTCGTCGCGGGTCTGCTCGGCGGGTTCAAGGTGGCGGGCGTTCCCGTCGTGGCGGTCGAGCGCACCTCGGCAGACCCTTCGCTCGTCCCGGTCTGGCAGGACGTCCCGGGGCTGTCGACGGTCGACGACATCGACACCGCGCCGGGCAAGCTCGCGCTAGTGCTGCTGCTCGCCGGCTCGGAGGCGGGGAGCTACGGCGTGAAGCCGACCGCGGACGCCCTGCTGCCGCGGATCGTGAACGGCGGGTGACGCAGGGACCGCCGACGATCCTCGTCGCCGCGCGCGACGAGGAGGCGACGATCGCGCGAACCGTCTCGGCG
Source organism: uncultured Thermoleophilia bacterium (assembly GCA_963708355.1). Lineage (GTDB taxonomy): Bacteria > Actinomycetota > Thermoleophilia > Gaiellales > Gaiellaceae > PALSA-600. Next base: position 680,303 of record CAVPSK010000001.1, read on the forward strand.
CTGCGTGAGCAGTTCTCGGGCGCACGGGTGCTGGTCGCAGACGACGGGTCGCGCGACGAGACCGCCGCGGCCGCGCGCCGGGCGGGCGCCGACGTCGTCGAGCTGCCGCGCCGGGGGAAGGGCCAGGCGCTGTCGGCGGTGGAGCGCCTCGCCGACCCCGGGCCGATCCTGCTCGCCGACGCCGACCTCGAGGGCCACCTGACGCAGCTCGGGGCGGGCGCCGGGCTGCGGGTCGCCCGGTTCGCGCAGCGGCAGGGCGGCGGCTTCGGGATCGCGAAGCGCGCCGCGGCGGCGCTCATCGCGCTGCGAGGGGGCGTTGCCGCCTCCGAGCCGCTCAGCGGCCAGCGCCTGCTCGACGCGGATGCGCGGGCAGCGGTGTTCCCGCTCGCGCCGGGGTTCGGCGCCGAGACGCGGATGACGATCGACGCCCTTCGCGCCGGCATCGCGTTCGCGGAGGTCGAGCTCGAGCTCAGTCACCGCCCCACCCGACGCGACCTCGCGGGCTTCCTCCACCGCGGCCGCCAGCTGCTCGACCTGGTCCTCGCGGCCGGGCCGCTTCGCGTCAACCACCGCGGTCTGCGACTGCCGCTCGTCGGCTGGCTCGCGGCCGCACACGAGCCGGTCGTCTGCGCGATCGGCCTCGCCGACGACCTCTGGTCGGGCTCCGAGCGAGGCTTCGCGGCGCACCTGCGGGCCCGCTCGTCGACGGGCGTTTTGAAGCTGGTTGCGATCCCGCTCTACGGGCTCGCGCGGACGCGCTCGCTCTCGGGCGCGCTCCTGGTCGGCCTCGCGGCGAACGCCCTCAACCAGCTCGACACGAGGCCGGGCCGCGCGCTCAAGGTGTACCTCGCGGCCGCGGCGCCGCTCCGCGCGCCGCTCGGGATCGCCGTCCTGATCGCTCCCTACGATCTCCGCGAGATGGCGATGCTCGGTGACGCAGGATCGAACGCATTCGGTGCGCTGCTAGGCTTGTGTTCCGTGGACCGGTTCACGGGCGGACGGCGTTGGCTGGCGATTGGAGCCCTTACCGCCCTCACCGTTCTCGGCGAGCGCGTCTCGCTCGGCAGCGTGATCGAGCGCACGCCGGTGCTCCGCGAGCTCGACGCGTGGGGGCGTCCGTGAGCGCGAAGTACGTCTTCGTGACCGGCGGCGTCGTCTCGTCGCTCGGCAAGGGCATCACCGCGGCCTCGCTCGGGCGGCTGCTCAAGGCGCGCGGGCTGAAGGTGCAGGTGCAGAAGTTCGACCCGTACATCAACGTCGACCCGGGCACGATGAGCCCGTTCCAGCACGGCGAGGTGTTCGTCACCGAGGACGGCGCCGAGACCGATCTCGACATCGGCCACTACGAGCGCTTCATCGACGAGAACCTCTCCCGTGCGGCGAACCACACGGCCGGCGCCGTCTGGGACCGCGTCCTGCGGAAGGAGCGCAAGGGCGAGTACCTGGGCTCGACCGTGCAGGTGATCCCGCACATCACCAACGAGATCAAGGCCCGCATCCGCTCGGTGGCCGAGGCGACCGACACGGATGTCGTGATCACGGAGATCGGCGGCACGGTCGGCGACATCGAGTCGCTGCCCTTCCTCGAGGCGATCCGGCAGTTCCGCCGCGAGGTCGGGCCGGAGAACGTGTTGTACGTCCACGTGACCCTGGTCCCGTTCATCGAGACCGCCGGTGAGCTGAAGACGAAGCCGACGCAGCACTCGGTGAACGAGCTACGCCGCATCGGTATCCACCCCGACGTGCTCGTCTGCCGCTCCACGGAGCCGCTGCAGCGCGAGATCCGCGAGAAGATCGCGCTGTTCGCCGACGTCGACGTCGACGCGGTGATCACGAACCCCGACGTGCCGGATGTCTACCTCGTTCCGATCGCGTTGCAGGAGCAGGGGCTCGACGAGCTCGTCTGCCGCAAGCTCGGGATCGACGCGCCGGCGGCCGATCTCGGCGAGTGGCTCGACCTGACGGAGCGGATCGCCGAGCGCGACGAGACGGTCGAGATCGCGCTCGTCGGCAAGTACGTGAAGCTCCACGACGCGTACCTCTCAGTCCACGAGGCGCTGAAGCACGCCGGCATCGCGACCGGCTGCCGCGTCCACGTCCGCTGGGTCGACGCGGAGGAGATGACGCTCGACGAGGCCCGCGCCGAGCTCGCAGACGTCGACGGCGTGCTCGTGCCGGGCGGGTTCGGCTCGCGCGGGTGGGAGGGGAAGGTGCTCGCCTGCCGGGTCGCGCGCGAGGACGACGTCCCGTACCTCGGCATCTGCCTCGGCATGCACGTCGCGGTCTCCGACTTCGCGCGGCACGTCGTCGGGCTCGACGGCGCCAACTCGACGGAGATGGACCCCGAGACGCCGCACCCGGTGATCGACCTGCTCCCCGAGCAGAAGGAGGTCGAGGACCTCGGCGGGACGATGCGGCTGGGCGCCCAGGCGGTCGAGCTCGCGGACGGATCGCGCGTGCGCGAGGCGTACGGCGACGAGGAGATGATCGCCGAGCGGCACCGGCATCGCTACGAGGTCAACAACGCCTACCGCCAGCAGCTGGTCGACGGCGGCCTCGTCATCAGCGGCACGTTCCAGGAGGGCCGGCTCGTCGAGATCATCGAGCTCACCGACCATCCGTGGTTCGTCGCATCGCAGTTCCACCCCGAGTTCAAGTCACGGCCCACGCGGCCGGCGCCGCTCTTCCTCGGGTTCGTCTCGGCGGCGCTCGATCGGGCCCGCACGCGCGCTCACGCCGAAGTCGCGTAGTGCCCCCGGACGTCCTCGACCTCTTCACGGAGCTCGCGGTCGTTCCCAGTCCGCCGGGCGACGAGCGCGCCGTCGCAGACCTCGTCCTCCGGTACCTCGCCGCCTGCGGGCTCGACGCCGACGAGGACGGAACCGCGCAGGAGATCGGGTCGAACGCCGGCAACGTCTATGCGCGCGTCGAGCCGACCGCGGACGGCGAGCCTCTCCTCTTCTGCGCGCACCTCGACACCGTGCCGCCGACGGCGGCGATCGAGCCCGTCGTCGACGACGGGACGGTCCGGAACGCGGCCGGCACGATTCTCGGCGCCGACAACAAGTCGGCGGTCGCGGCGATGCTCGAGGCGACGCGCACCATCCTGGCCGAGAGCCGCCCTCACGCGGGGATCGAGCTCCTGTTCACGCCCAAGGAGGAGGTCGGGCTGATCGGCGCGGCCGCCTTCGATCACGAGCGGCTGCGTGCGCGGATCGGCTACGTCTACGACCAGGCGGCGCCGATCGGCACGGTGATCCTCGGCGCGCCGTACTCGCAGTCGCTCGAGGTCACCTTCCACGGTCGCGCCGCGCACTCCGGCATGCACCCGGACGAGGGGCGCTCGGCGATCGCGGCCGCGGCGCGCGCGATCTCCGAGTTCCGGCTCGGCCGCGTCGACGAGCTCTCGACTGCAAACGTCGGGACGATCACCGGCGGCACCGCGACGAACATCGTCCCCGAGTGGTGCACCTTCGTCGCCGAGGCACGATCGCACGACGAGCGGCGGCTCGCCGATCTCGTGCAGGAGATGCAGGACGCCGTCACGTTCGCCGCGGGGATCGCCGAGTGCGAGGCGACGACGGTCGTGCGGAAGAGCTACACCGGCTATCGCTTCGCCCGAGGCGACCGCGCGGTCACGCTCGCGGCCGAGGCGCTCGAACGGAGCGGCCACGAGGTGCGCTACGAGCTGTCGGGCGGCGCGGCCGACGCGAACATCTTCAACGCGCGCGGGCTCCAGGTCGTCAACCTCGCGAACGGCATGACCGACATCCACACGCCCGACGAGCGGATCACGGTCTCCGACCTCGAGGCGATGGTCGGCGTGACGCTGGCGCTGGTCGATGCCGCTCTCGCTTAGGCGCGGCCGCGTCTCCGGTGTCGCCGAACGGCTCGCCGGCCTTGTTCGGTGCGAGGTCGACGGCGTGCCGTGCATCGCCTATCCGCCGCTCACGGGCGAGGTCGAGGAGGGTGACGAGGTGCTCGTGAACGTCCAGGCGCGCGAGCTCGGGCTCGGCTCCGGCGGTTTCGACGTCCTGTACGCGAACCTCACGCGCGGGCTCGAGCTCCCGCCGGACAACGGTGCCCACGTGATGGCGCTGCCGTACGCGCCCGGGCAGTGGGCGGTCCGCCACGTCGAGGAGGACGTGCTGCTCCCCGAGTCGCTGGACGGGCTACCGGTGCTGCTGTGCACGGTTCACTCCCAGGTCGCGCCGGCGTGCGCCGGGCTCGCAGGTGTGCGCGTCGCGTACGTGCAGGTCCAGGGCGGTTCACTCGCGGTGTCGCTGTCGCATGCCCTGCGCGTGCTCAGGGAGCGCAAGCTGGTCGAGGCGACCGCGGCTGTCGCCCCGTGCTTCGGCGGCGACGTGCGCTGTCTCTCGATCGCCTCGGCGCTGCTCTGGGCCGCGACAGCCGCCGACGTCGCGCTCTGCTCGGTCGGTCCCGGGCTCGCCGGCACCGGGACGCGCTTCGGCCACGGCGCCGCTGCGCTCGCGGAGGTGGCACACGTCGCGTCCGTGCTCGGGGGGCAGGCGCTGCTCGCACAACGGGTCTCGCAGGCGGACAGCCGCGGCCGGCACCGAGGTGTGTCGCACCACACCCGATCCGTGCTCGAGCTCGCCGGCGGGACGGCCGCGCTCGCTCCGGCGGAGGCCGAAGGCTGGAAAGAGGCGTGCGCGGGCCTTCCGCTCGAGCACATGGGACGCGGCGTAGACGAGGACGCGCCGCACTTCGAGGCCGCCTTTGCGGCGGGGGTCGAGGCACGCCGCCTGCTCGGCGCACGACGGTAGGCTTGCGCCCCGTGCGGATCGGCGTCGCCAAGGAGATCAAGCCGGACGAGTACCGCGTCGCGCTGACGCCGGCGGGCGCGCTCGAGCTGATCAACCTCGGGCATGACGTCGTGGTCGAGACCGGCGCCGGCGAGGGCAGCGCGTTCGCCGACGACGACTACCAGCGGGTCGGCGCGCGGATCGCGTCGGTCGACGACGTGTGGGAGGGCAGCGACCTGTTGCTGAAGGTGAAGGAGCCGATCCAGCCCGAGTACGCGCGGCTGCGCGAGGGGCTGATCCTCTTCACGTACCTGCACATCGCCGCCGACGAGCCGCTGACCCGCGCGCTGATCGACTCGGGCATCACCGCCGTCGCGTACGAGACGGTCGAGGTCGGCCGCACGCTGCCGCTGCTCGCGCCGATGTCCGAGGTCGCGGGCCGGCTCGCGCCTCAGGCAGGCGCGCACTTCCTGGAGAAGCCGCTCGGCGGGCGCGGGCTGCTGCTCGGAGCGGTTCCCGGCGTCGCGCCGGGAAAGGTGGTGATCGTCGGCGGCGGCGTCGTGGGCTACAACGCTGCCGTGATCGCGCTCGGGCTCGGCGCCCAGGTGACGATCCTCGACCGCTCGATCGACCGGATGCGGCATCTCGAAGAGGTGCTGTCGGGCCGCGTGACGCTGTTGATGAGCTCGAGCCTCGAGATCGCGGCCGCGGTCGCGGAGGCCGACCTCGTGATCGGTGCCGTGCTGATCCCGGGTGCGCTCGCGCCCAAGCTCGTCACGCGCGCGATGATCGCCTCGATGAGGCCGGGCGCGGTCGTAGTCGACGTCGCGATCGACCAGGGCGGCTGCTTCGAGACGTCGCATGCGACGACCCATGCCGAGCCCGTCTACGTCGTCGACGGCGTCACGCACTACTGCGTCGCGAACATGCCCGGCGCCGTGCCGATCACGTCGACGCAGTCGCTGACGAACGCGACGCTGCCCTACGTCGAGGCGATCGCGAACCTCGGGCTACGCGACGCGGTCGCGACGGATGCGTGCCTCGCGAAGGGCGTCAACGTGATCGAGCACAAGGTCACGTACCAGGCGGTCGCAGAAGCTCACGGCCTCGAGCACACACCGCTCGAAGCGGTCTTGCCGCTCTCCGCGGTCTGAGCGGACGCCTACGTCTTCGTCGGGAACAGCTTGACGACAACCCATGTCACGGCTGCCGCGAGCGAGATGATGAATGCGACGAAGAGGGCGATCCCGATCAGTCCGAGGATGTCGGCCACCGAAGTAGGATAGCCCGGTGCCGCGCGCGTGCGTCATCGTGTTGGACGCCGTCGGAGCGGGCGAACTACCGGATGCGGCGGAGTTCGGCGACGAAGGCTCGAACACGCTGGGCAACGTCGCGCGTGCGGTCGGCGGTCTCGACCTGCCCACGCTCGAGGCGCTCGGCCTGGGCAACGTCGAGCCCCTCGAGGGCTGCGCGCCGCAGCCGGGTGCCCCGGCGATCGCCGGGCGGCTGCTCGAGCGGTCGAAGGGCAAGGACACGACCACCGGTCACTGGGAGCTGATGGGCGTCGTGACGCCACAGGCGCTCCCGACCTATCCGCTCGGGTTTCCCGACGAGGTGATCGATCCGTTCATGAACCGGACCGGGAGAGGCGTGCTCGCGAACAAGGCAGCGAGCGGCACCGAGATCATCCAGGAGCTCGGCGAGGAGCACCAGCGGACGGGCAAGTGGATCGTGTACACGAGCGCCGACTCGGTCTTCCAGGTCGCGGCGCACGAGGAGACGATCCCGCTCGAGGAGCTCTACGACGGCTGCCGCGTCGCGCGCGAGATCCTCACCGGCAAGCATGCGGTCGGCCGCGTGATCGCGCGACCGTTCATCGGCGAGCCCGGCTCGTACGAGCGGACCCCGAACCGGCACGACTTTTCGATCGAACCGCGCCGGCCCAACTACCTGTCCCAGATCCGCGCCGTGGGTCACACGGTCTACGGCGTCGGCAAGATCCCGGACATCTTCGCGCACGTCGACATCGACGAGGAGTTTCCGACCAGGTCGAACGTCGAGGGCATCCAGAAGACCGAGGAGATCCTGCGCGCGATCGACGACGGGTTCGTCTTCACCAACCTCGTCGAGACGGACATGCTCTGGGGGCATCGAAACGATCCGGTCAACTTCCACCGGTCGCTGCAGGACTTCGACCGTCGGCTGCCGGATCTGCTCGACGCGCTCCGCCCGAACGACCTCCTGATCGTGACGGCGGATCACGGCTGCGATCCGACGACGCCGTCGACCGACCATTCGCGGGAGTACGCGCCGCTGCTCGCGTACGTGGAGGGGCGGAACGCGGCCGGCCTGATCCACGAGGACGGCGAGTTCGCCGACGTCGGCGCGACGGTGAACGTCTGGCTCGGCGGCGGGGCGGCGCCTCGTGGCGTCCCCGGGCGGCCGATCGTCGAGCCGTGACGCGACTCGACGACCCTGCACTCGTCGAGCGCGAGTACGCCGACGAGGCACGCCTGCGGCGGCGCGCATCGGCGTACGCCGACGGATCGGGCGGGGAGGACGCCCGCCTCTTCATCGTCTCGGCCGTGGCGCAGCTCCGGCCCGAGCGCGTGCTCGAGGTCGGCTGCGGCTGGGGCGAGCTCGCAGCGTGGATCGGACGCGAGACAGGCGCTCGCGTGACGGCCGTCGACCTGTCGCCGCGCATGGTCGAGCTCGCCAAGGAAGCCGGGGTGGCGGCGCAGGTCGCCGACGTGCAGCAGCTGCCGTTCGAGGACGGCTCGTTCGACGTGGCGGTCGCGGCGTGGATGCTCTACCACGTGCCGGATCGCGATCGGGCTGTCGCCGAGCTCGCGCGCGTGCTTCGGCCCGGCGGCCGCCTCGTGGCCGCGACCAACTCGACGACCCATTTGCACGAGCTGCGCGAGCTGGTCGGTAGCGGACCGTCGACGATCGCGTTCTCGCGCGAGAGCGGGGAGGAGCTGCTCGCGCAGCGGTTCGCGACCGTTCGCCGACACGACGTCGACGGTGAGCTCGTGTTCGCGGATCGTGGCGAGGTCGAGGAGTACGTGCGCGCCTCGATCTCGATGTCGCCGTTCGTCGGGAACCTCCCGGAGGAGATCGGCGAGCCGTTCGTCGCGCGGCGCGCCACGTCGGTGTTCGTCGCGGAGAAGGCGCGTTCGTGATGTCGCTTCACGATCCCGAAGCCGTCCGCCGCCAGTACGCGCGCGAGGACAACCTTCGCGCGCGGCAGGCGCTCTACGACGACGTCTCCGGCCCGGACCCGCACGACGTGCTCTGGCGCACGCTGGTCGAGTGGGAGCCTCGAGTCGTCCTGGAGGTCGGCGGAGGCCCGGGTGAGCTGGCCGAGCGGATGCAGACCGACCTGGGCGCCCGTGTGTCGTACGTCGACATCTCGCCACGGATGGTCGAGCTTGCGCGGTCGCGCGGTGTCGACGGGCAGGTCGGCGACGTGCAGGATCTGCCGTTCGCCGACGGGACGTTCGACACCGTCGTCGCTGCGTGGATGCTGTACCACGTGCCCGACATCGACCGCGGGCTGGGCGAGATCGCCCGCGTGCTCCGGCCCGGCGGCGCACTGATCGCCGTCACGAACTCGGTGTCGCATCTCGGGGAGTTTCGTGCCCTGGTCTCGTATCCACCCGGGTTCGAAGAGCGGTTCAATCGCGAGAACGGCGCCGAGCTCCTGCGTCCGCATTTCGCGGAGGTGGCGCAGCACGATCTCGACATCACGGTCACGGTTCACGACCGCTCGAAGCTCGTCGCGTACCAGATGTCGATGTCGATGCCGACGCGGCCGGTTCCGGAGGCTGTCGAGATCCCGTTCGTCACGCATAGCCGCCCGACGATCTTCTTCGCGACGCGATGATCCGCGCCGCGGAGCTGATCAAGCGCAAGCGCGACGGCGAGGAGCTGCCCGACGCCGAGCTGGCGGAGCTGATCCTCGGCTATGCCCGTGGCGAGGTCCCCGACTACCAGATGGCGGCGTTCTGCATGGCGGTGTTCTTCCGAGGCCTCTCGCCGCGCGAGACCTTCGTGCTGACGGACGCGATGATCCGGAGCGGCGAGACAATCGACCTCGGCGCCGAGCTCGGCCGGAAGGTCGTCGACAAGCACTCGACGGGCGGAGTGGGCGACAAGACCTCGCTGGCCGTCGGCCCGATCGTCGCCGCGTGCGGTGTCCCGTTCGGGAAGATGAGCGGCCGCGGCCTCGGTCACACCGGCGGCACGCTCGACAAGCTCGAGTCGATCCCGGGCTACCGCACCGAGCTCGGCCTCGACGAGTTCGTCGAGCAGGTCCGGGATGTCGGTCTCGCGATCATCGGCCAGACCGGCGACCTCGTCCCCGCGGACAAGCTCCTGTACGGGTTGCGCGACGTCACGGCGACAGTCGACCAGCTCTCGTTGATCGCGGCCTCGATCATGTCGAAGAAGCTCGCCGCCGGCGCCCAGGCGATCGTGCTCGACGTCAAGGTCGGCGACGGCGCGTTCATGAAGACGCTCGACGAGGCACGGCGGCTCGCGGACGCGATGCTCTCGCTCGGTCACGAAGCGGGACGCGAGGTGGTCTGCCTCCTCACCGACATGGACCAGCCGCTCGGGGCCGCGGTCGGGAACGCGGTCGAGGTGCGCGAGGCGCTCGACACCGCACGCGGGCAGGGCCCGGCGGACTTCACCGAGCTCGTGCTCGAGGCATGCGCACGGCTGCTCGCCCTGTCGGACCTCGGGATCGACGAGGCCGAGGGGCGCCGCCGCGCAGAGGCCGCGGTGGCGGACGGGAGCGCCGAGGCGGCGTGGCGCCGCTGGATCGCTGCCCAGGGCGGCAACCCCGACGAGGGCGTGCTTCCCTCTGCGCCCGTCGAGCGCGACGTGCCGGCGCCGGCCGCCGGCTACGTGCGACGCGTCGGTGCGATCGCGGTCGGGAACGCAGCCGTCCACCTCGGCGCCGGGCGCCGCACGAAGGAGGATGCGATCGACCACGCGGTCGGCGTCCTGTGCCTCGCGAAGCGCGGCGACGCCGTCGAGCAAGGCCAGCCGCTCGCGCGCGTACTGGCGCGCGACGACGCGGGTGCGGCCGAGGCAGTTGACGAACTGCTCGCCGCCTACGAGATCGCCCGAGAGGCTCCGCCCGAGCGGCCGGTGCTGCTCGAGGTCGTCGACTGACCGCTTTCGGCGGACCGTCGCGCGGCGGCGCGAGGGCCTCCGGCTAGCGTGGGGGCATGCCTGAACTGCCCGAGGTCGAGTCCGTTCGCCGACGACTCGCGCCACTCGTCGAAGGACGCCGCTTCGACACGGTGTCGATCGCCGACCCGCGGCTGACCCGGCCGTTCGATCCCCGCGAGATCGCCGCCGAGCTCGAGGGTGAGCGCGTCGAGGCGCTCGACCGGCGCGGCAAGTATCTGATTGTTCGGTTCGAGTCGGGTCGGTCGCTCCTGATCCACCTCCGGATGACGGGGTCGCTACGGCACGGCGAGGCGGGAACGCTTTCGGACGATCCCTATCGCCGAGCTGTTGTCAGGTTAGACGACGGATCGGACGTCGCCTATCGCGATGTCCGGCGGTTCGGCACGTGGCTGCTGCTCGAGCCGGGGGAGCTCGATCCATACCTCGACGCGCGTGTCGGCGAGGAGCCGCTGCTCGAGTCGTACCGTGCCCGCAACCTGGGCGCGCGGCTGGCCGGACGCAGGGCGCCGATCAAGGCGGCCATCCTCGACCAGCGCACGGTCGCCGGCGTCGGGAACATCTACGCCGACGAGGCGCTGTGGCGGGCGCGCGTGCATCCGCTCACGCCTGCGGCGGCGCTCACGCTCGACGAGGTGCGCGCGCTCCACCGCGGCATCCGCCGCGCCCTCCAGCAGGGCATCGCGCGACAGGGATCGACGCTCCGCGACTACGCCCTCCCGGACGGAGAGTCCGGGACGATGCAGGACGAGTTCAAGGTGTACGGCCGCGCAGGCGAGCCCTGCGAGCGGTGTGGGACGCCGATCGACAAGACCCGCGCCGCGGGACGCGGCACCTGGTACTGCCCGGGCTGCCAGCGCCTGCCGCAGGGCCGGGGCTGACGCACGCCCGCTCTAGACTGGATGGTTGATGCCACGTACTCGCGTGTCCGGATGCGCGGCCTGAGGGCGCCCGGCCGCTCCCGGCCTGGTCGTGGCGGCGGGGCCGCCCCGAGCAGGCCGTCCGCTTCACGCCGTCGTACCGGCACCGATGGCGCTGCCATCGCTGCCGGCACGCCGCCGCGCCCGACCACCCTCAGTCCACGCCCCGGAACAGACGATCCCGTGGCATCAACCATCTAGCCCGCGAATGGCCGCGCGGACCGCGAAGACCGACGCGATCGTCCTGCGGTCGCTGCGCTACGGCGAGGCCGACCGGATCCTCCACCTCTACACCGCCGACCGCGGCCGTGTCGGGGCGATCGCCAAGGGAGTGCGCAAGACGAGCTCGCGGTTCGGGGCCCGGCTCGAGCCGCTGTCGCACGTCGAACTGATGCTCCATCAGGGGTCGGGCGAGCTGCTCACGATCACCGGCGTCGAGCTCAAGCACTCGCACCGCGCCATCCGCGAGGACTCCTACCGCCTGAACGTCGGGCTGATCGGCGCGGAGGCGATGCTGCGCCTGCACGGGGAGCCCGAGGCGAACGAGCGCGCGTTCACGGCGCTCGAGCGTTTCCTCGACCACCTCGACGACGCGCCGGCCGGCGGGGAGACACCTGCGCTCGATCCGCTCGTCCTCTCCTTTCAGCTGAAGCTCCTGTGGCTCGCCGGCTATCTGCCGCATCTGACGGGCTGCGTCGAGTGCGGCGCGGCCGACGACCTGGTGGGGTACTCGGCGCGGTCAGGAGGAGCGCTCTGTCGGGCGCACGCCGTCGACGGGCTGCGCCTCTCGGCCGAGGGCCTCGCCGCGATCGAGGGCCTGCTCTCGACGCCGCTCGCGGACGCGGTCGGGGCCCCGCTCTCGGACCGCGCGCGCAAGGAGGCGCTCATGGTGATCGTCGCGTCGTACGAGGAGCACGGGGGCTTCCGTCTGCGGACGCTGTCGGCGTGAGGCGCGAGCTCGGCGACGGGTTCGAGGTCGACGACGCGAAGGAGCGGATCGATCTCGACGAGATCCACCGCTTCCTCAGCGAGGAGGCGTACTGGGCGCTCGGCCGTCCCCGCGACGTGCAGGAGCGGCTCGTCCGCCAGGCGACCCGCGTCGTCGGCCTCTACCACGGCGACCGGCAGGTGGGCTTCTGCCGCGCGGCGAGCGACGGCGTCTCGTTCGTCTACCTGGCGGACGTGTACGTGCTCCCCGAGCACCGCGGGCGCGGGCTGGGGGAGGAGCTCCTGAGGGAGATGATCGAGCGCGGCCCGCTCGCCGACCGTCGCTGGCTCCTGCACACGAGCAACATGCACCCGCTCTACCGCAAGTTCGGCTTCGACGTGCCCGACGCGAAGGTGATGGAGCGGCCGGCGCCCCCGAGAGATCGCTAGGACAGCCTCGCGACGAGCCACTCGAGCGCGAGCGGATAGCGCCACGTGATCCCGCCGTGGGTGCCGTCGAAAAGCTCGAAGTGCACCGCGTCGTCGGAGACGCCGATCTCGCCCAGCACGCGGCGGAAGGCGGTCGCGCCGAGATCGAGCCAGTACTCGTCGTGCGTCCCGGAGTCGATCCAGATCCCGCGGAGCGCGCGGAGCGTCTCCGCGTGGCGCGGGTCGCGGGCCATGCGCACCGGGTCCCAGCGCAGCCACCGTTCGAAGACCTCCGGGAGCAGCTCGCCGGTGGCGACGTCGAACGGAATCTCGACGGTGCCGTCGTCACGTGCCGAGTACGCCGCCGCCATTGCGTAGCTGTTGACGAGCACCGCGTCGTCCTTGTCCGCGAGGGCGGGGCGTCCGCTGCGGAAGTCTTCCCAGAACCGCTCGTAGGAGCCGTCGTACTTGTCGCGGAGGGCGCGGGCGGCCGCGCCGAACTCGTTCTGGTAGCTGAGCTCGAAGAGCGCGTCGCCGGCGTGGGTCGCGAGACCGCCGAACAGGTCGGGGCGCAGGAGCGGGGTGATCATCGCGCCGTAGCCGCCGGACGACTTCCCCTGGATGCCACGGTGCCGGGCCTCGGGCAGCGTTGGGAAGCGTGCGTCGACGAAGGGCACGACCTCGTCGCAGAGGTAGGTGTGGTAGCGGCCCGTCCCGGGAGAGTCGACGAACTGCGACCCGCCGACCGCGGTGAAGGCGTCGACGAGGACGACGACCGCGTCGGGAGCGCTCCGCTCGACCGCGTCCGGGAACGACTCCGTCCACGGAGTGACGTTGAACCAGGCGTCGACGCGGCCGAGCATCCCCTGGATCACGTAGACCGACGGATATCGCCGCGAGTCGTCGTCGGGCGCCCAGACCCAGAGCGGGCGCTCGTGCGGGTCGCCGAGCGGGTTGCCGCGCAGGGCCTCGGAGGCGAGTGACAGGCGCTGCCAGCGGTCCGTACGATGGGCGCTCATGGCCGAGCGAACGTACCAGGACACGATTCTCGCGCTCGAGCGGTACTGGGCCGATCAGGGCTGCGTGCTGCTCACGCCTTACCACACCGAGCTCGCCGCCGGAACGATGAACCCGGCGACGTTCCTGCGCAGCCTCGGCCCGAAGCCGTGGAAGACCGCCTACCTCGAGCCCGTGATCCGGCCGCTCGACGGGCGCTACGGCGAGAACCCGATGCGCTTCCAGCACTACTTCCAGTACCAGGTGATCCTCAAGCCGAGCCCGCCCGACGTGCTCGACCTCTATCTCGGGTCGCTTCGTGCGATCGGCATCGACACGTCGCGGCACGACGTCCGGTTCGTCGAGGACGACTGGGAGCAGCCGACGGTCGGCGCGTGGGGCCTCGGCTGGGAGGTGTGGTGCGACGGGATGGAGATCACGCAGTTCACGTACTTCCAGCAGCTCGGCGGGCTCGACCTCGATCTCGTCCCGGCCGAGATCACGTACGGCCTCGATCGCCTCGCGATGATCGTGCAGGGCACGCCGACGGTGTTCGACCTCGTCTGGGCCGAGGGCGTCACGTGGGAGGACGTCTACCGCGAGAACGAGCGCCAGTGGTCGCGTTACAACTTCGAGGAAGCGCCGGTCGGCATCCTGGCGCGCCGGTTCGGCGAGCTCGAGGAGGAGGCGCGCTACCTCGTCGAGCAGGGCCTTCCGCTGCCCGCGTACGACCAGATCCTGAAGGCGAACCACGCCTTCAACCTGCTCGACGCGCGCGGCGCGATCTCCGTCACCGAGCGCGCGGGGTACATCGCGCGCATCCGCGACCTGGTGCGCGACGTGGCCCAGCTCTACCTCGCCCAGCAGCAGGAGGAGCATGCGGAAGCTGCTGCTTGAGATCGGCTGCGAGGAGCTTCCGGCCGCTGCGTGCATGGAGGCGGGACTGCAGCTGCCCGCGCTGGCGCGGGAGCACCTGGGCGTGTCGCCGGACGAGCTGTGGCTGGGCCCGCGCCGACTGGCGTTTCCTGCGACCGTGCCCGACCGGACCGAGGACACGTGGGTGCAGGGGCCGCCGGAGTCGCTGCGCGACCGCGCCGCCGTCGGGTTCGCGAAGCGGCAGGGCGTCGAGGTCGACGCGCTGACCGTGCGTGACGGCTACCTCGGCGTCGAGCTGCCCGGCGAGCCGATCGAGCAGGCGCTGCCGGAGCGGCTGGCGGCGATCGTCACGGGCTTGCAGTTCGCACGCTCGATGTCCTGGGGCGCGGGCTTCCGCTTTGCGCGACCGGTTCGCTGGGTCTGCGCGAAGCTCGACGACCACACGATCGAGGTGGCGCTCGCGGGCGTGGAGACCGGCGGGTACTCGTACGGTCACCGTTCGACGCATCCGGACCGCGTCGAGATCCACCACGCGGTCGAGTACCTCTCCGCGCTCCGCGCCGCGGGAGTCGAGCCCGATCGGGCCGTCCGCTTCGAGCGCATCACCTCCGGCCTGGACGCGCTCGGTGCATGGAGCGATCCGGCGGACAAGCTCGACGAGGTCGTGTATCTGGTCGAGCAGGCGCGCGTGCAGGAGGGCTCGTTCGACGAGCGCTTCCTCCGCCTGCCGGAACGCGTCGTGATCACGACGATGCAGTCGCACCAGCGGTACTTCCCGCTCGGCGGCAACCGGTTCGCCTTCGTCGCGAACGGCGGCGACCCGGACGTGGTCCGTGCCGGGAACGAGTTCGTGCTGCGAGGGCGGCTCGAGGACGCCGAGTTCACCTACGGCCGCGACGTCGCGGTCGGGATCGACGCTCTCGTCGAGCGGACGAACGAGATCACGTTCTTCCGGGGCGCCGGGACGATCGCCGACAAGACCGCGCGCGTCGTCGAGCTCCTGCCGAAGCTCGGGGGCGACGATGTCGCGGTGCAGGCGGCGCGGCTCGCGAAGGGCGACCAGGCGTCCGAGCTCGTCCGCGAGTTCCCGGAGCTCGAGGGGCACATCGGCGCGACGTATGCGCGCCTGGCCGGCTACCCCGCGGACGTCGCGGAGGCGATCGACGACCACCACCTGCCGGACGGAGCCGGCAGCCCGCTGCCCGAGACCCAGGCGGGCCGGGTGCTCGCAGCCGCCGACAAGCTCGACACGCTCACCGTCGTCTTCGCGGTCGCCACCCGCCCGACCGGCTCGCGCGACCCGTACGGGCTCCGCCGTGCCGCGATCGGGCTGTGCCGGCTGGCCGTGGAGGGAGGCGTCGTGATCCCGCGGGAGCTGCTGCAGGGCGACGTGCGCGACTTCGTCGAGGAGCGCCTCGAGGGGCTGCTCGACGTGCCGGTGCATTTCGTCCGCGCGGCACGCGCGTCGACCGTGAGCGACCTCGCCGGCGTCGCGCACCAGGCGACCGTGCTCGCCGACGCCGAGCGCACGCCGGAATTCGACGCCGTGCAGACGGCCTTCGACCGCGCGAACCGTCTCGCCGGGCGCGCCGAGGCCGACGCGGCGCCGAGGGTCGACTCCGCGCTCCTCGAGGAAGGCGCCGAGCGCGAGCTGGCCCACGCACTCGCCGCGACGACGATCGAGCCCGGAGGCGATCTCTCGGCGGCGGCGGCGCTCGCGCCCCACGTCAACCGCTACTTCGACGACGTCCTCGTGATGGCCGACGACCCCGCCGTCAGGGCGAACCGGCTGCGGCTGCTCCTCGACGTTCGGGATGCGCTGGGGCGGCTCGGTGACTTCGCGCAGATTCCGCGCACCGGCGACTGAGTCGTAACGCCGGCGTGGAAGCGGTCGAGCTGCACATGGTCTCCGACTCGACCGGTGAGACGGCGCACCGGCTGGTGCTGGCGCTCGAGGCGCAGTTCCCCGACCAGGAGTTCAGGGAGATCCGGCACCCGCGTGTCGAGTCCGCGACCGACCTGCAGCTCGCCGTCGACCGCATGCGCGGCCGCCCCGCGGTCGTCGTTTACACGCTCGTCGAGCCGGAGCTGCGCGAGACGATGCGCACGCTCTGCCGGCGCGCGCGGCTGCACTACTGCGACCTGCTCGGCCACCCGATCGAGGCGGTCGCGAAGGTCTCGGGCCAGGCGGCCCGGATGACCCCGCGCGCGCGTCCGCCGCTGAACGACGCCTACTTCAAGCGCATGTCCGCGATCGAGTTCGCGGTCAAGTTCGACGACGGCGTCCCGTCCGGGCTCCACGAGGCGGACGTCGTGCTGGTCGGTGTCTCGCGGACGTCGAAGACACCGCTCTCGATCTACCTCGGCTACCTGGGGTGGAAGGCTGCGAACGTCCCGCTCGTGAAGGGCATCGACCCGCCGCCCGAGCTGTTCCACGTGCCGCCCGCGAAGATCGTCGGCCTCACCATCGATGCCCAGCGGCTGTCGGAGATCCGCGGCGAGCGCATCCGCTGGATGCGCGGCGACCGCAAGTACGCGAGCCTCGTCGAGATCTACGACGAGCTCGAGTACGCCGCGCAGGTGCACCGCCGGCTCGGCTGCCCGGTGCTCGAGGTGAGCGAGCTCTCGATCGAGGAGATCTCGCACCGGATCATCCACCTGGTCGAGCAACGCACCGCGAGCGCCCGGGGATGAAACCGAAGCCGCCGGTGCCCCGCTGGCGCTGGGGCCTGTGGTACACGCTGCTCGGGGCGGCCCTCGTCCTCTTCTACGGGCTGTTCACACCGTTCTGGTTCTCCCTGCGCGGCCTCGCCTGGATCGCCGAGTTCCGGTCTCGGCGTCGACGCGGCCGGTAGGCTCCTGCTCCCGTGGCGCGGTACGTCTACGACTTCGACGAGCCTGCAGCAGGAGGTCGCGAGCTCCTCGGCGGCAAGGGAGTGGGACTCGCGGAGATGACCCAGCTCGGCATCCCGGTCCCGGCCGGGTTCACGATCACGACCGACGCCTGCCGCGCGTACCTGCGCACCCATGAGCTGCCGGCCGGCCTCCAGGAAGAGGTCGGCGAGCACGTGCGGCGACTCGAAGAGCGAACGGGCCGGCAGTTCGGCTCGAGCTCGGCGCCGTTGCTCGTCTCCGTGCGCTCCGGGGCGGCGATCTCGATGCCGGGGATGATGGACACGATCCTCAACCTCGGACTGGGCGACGACGCGGCCGCCGGGCTCGCGGACGAGACCGGCAACCCTCGCTTCGCGTTCGACTCGTACCGGCGGCTGATTCAGATGTTCGGCGAGGTCGTCGACGGCATCGACGGGCATCGCTTCGACAGCGCGCTCTCGGCGCTCAAGGACGCGCGCGGCGTGCGGGAGGACGTCGCGCTCTCGGGCGACGACCTGCGCGGGCTCGTCGAGACCTACAAGGGCATCTATCGCGAGGAAGGGCAGAGCGAGTTCCCGCAGGACGCCCACATACAACTTGCGCGGGCGGTCGCCGCCGTGTTCGCGTCGTGGGACACGCCGCGCGCCCAGGTGTACCGCCGCGCCCACGACATCTCCGACGACCTCGGGACCGCCGTCAACGTCGTGCAGATGATCTTCGGCAACAAGGGCGACCGTTCGGGGACGGGCGTCGCGTTCACGCGCGACCCGTCGACCGGCGAGCGCGGCCCGTACGGCGAGTTCCTCGCGAACGCCCAGGGCGAGGACGTCGTCGCCGGCATCCGCACCCCGCAGCCGATCGAGGCGATGGGCGCGGCGCTGCCCGATGCGTTCACGCAGCTGATCGAGACGATGGACCGGCTCGAGCGTCACTACCGCGACGTCCAGGACATCGAGTTCACCGTCGAGGACGACCGTCTGTATCTGCTGCAGACGCGATCGGCGAAGCGCACGGCCGCGGCCGCGCTCAAGGCGGCGGTCGCGATGGTCGACGAGGGCCTGATCACGCGGGAGGAAGCGGTCGTGCGTATCGACTCGTCGCAGCTCGACCAGCTCCTGCACCCGACGATCGATCCGGGCGCGGCGCTCGAGCCGGCCGGGAGAGGGCTGAACGCGTCGCCCGGGGCGGCGAGCGGCGCGATCGTGTTCGACGCCGACACCGCCGTCGAGCGTGCGGCGAGCGGTCCCGTGCTGCTCGTCCGCTTCGAGACGACGCCGGATGACATCCACGGGATGATCGCCGCGGAGGGAATCCTCACCGTGCACGGCGGCATGACGTCGCACGCCGCCGTGGTGGCGCGCGGGATGGGGAAACCGTGCGTCGCCGGTTGCGGCGACCTCCAGCTCGACGAGGCGGCGCGCACGGCGACGATCGGGTCGCACACGCTGCGTGAGGGCGACCTGCTGACGATCGACGGCGGCACCGGGCGGGTGTTCGTCGGCGCCGTGCCGCTCGTGCCGCCGCAGCTGAACGAGGACTTCGAGACAGTGCTCGGCTGGGCCGACAGCCTGCGCCGCCTGGGCATCCGCGCGAACGCGGACACGCCGGAGGACGCGACCCGCGCCCGCGAGTTCGGCGCCGAAGGCATCGGCCTCGCGCGGACCGAGCACATGTTCTTCGGCGACGAGCGGCTGCCGGTCGTGCAGGAGATGATCCTCGCCGACACCGAGGCGGGCCGCCGGGCGGCGCTCGACCGGCTGCTGCCGTTCCAGCAGGCCGACTTCGAGGGCATCTTCGAGGCGATGGCCGGCCTGCCGGTGACCATCCGGCTGCTCGACCCGCCGCTGCACGAGTTCCTGCCCGCCGAGGCGCAGGCGACCGACGAGCGCATGCGGGCGCGTATCCGCGCCCTGCACGAGGCGAATCCGATGCTCGGCACGCGCGGTTGCCGGCTCGGCCTGATCTACCCGGAGATCTACGAGATGCAGGTGCGCGCGATCGCCCGGGCGGCGAGAGGCGTCCTCGAGCGGCGGGGTACGGCCCCGCTCGTCGAGGTCATGCACCCGCTCGTCGGCTTCCGCGAGGAGCTGACGAGGCTGCGAGACCTCACCGAGTCGGTCTGGGCCGAGGAGGCGCCGGCTGTCGAGCACCTCGTCGGGACGATGATCGAGGTGCCACGCGCGGCGCTCCGCGCCGACACGATCGCGGAGGTGGCCGACTTCTTCTCGTTCGGCACGAACGACCTCACGCAGACGGTCCTCGCGTTCTCGCGCGACGACGCCGAGGGCAGCTTCCTGCCCCGCTACCTCGAGGACGGCATCCTGGCCGAGAACCCATTCCAGACGCTCGACGTGGACGGTGTGGGCGACCTGATGCGGATCGCCGTCGAGCGCGGGACGGCCGCGCGGCCGGACCTCAAGCTCGGGATCTGCGGCGAGCACGGCGGCGACCCGCGCTCGATCGCCTTCTGCCATTCGCTCGGGCTCGACTACGTCAGCTGCTCGCCGTTCCGGGTGCCGGTGGCCCGGCTGGCCGCGGCCCAGGCCGCGCTCGCCGAATCTGGGCGTGCGGCCTACGTGGCGGCCGGCGGGTAGGTTTTGTTGCGATCGTTGCGATCGTCGCGCTGAACGGGCAGAATCCGACGCCACACCACCGACGTCTGTGGCAAGCGCCGACGGCGGGAGGGGAGGCGTACCACGGTACGTCCCGTCGAAGCGATGCGCCCGCGGTGGGCAGGGTGAGGGCGCCTTGCCCACCGCAGGAGCGCGGGTGTCCGTTCAGGAGTAGCCGCGGACCTTCGCGTACGCGACGACGAAGCTGGCCGCGATCGCCGCGAGGGCGGCGAGCACGCTCAGCTCGGTCGAGCGGGCGACGTGCGTCATCGCCCACATCAGGACGAAGCCGCAGATCAGCCCGCCGAGATGGCCGCCGATCGAGATCCCCGGCACGGCGAAGGTGAACACGAGGTTGATCACGATCAGCGCGAGAATCTGGCCGCCCGAGTGGATGACGCGCATGCGCTCGAGCGCGAGCAGCGCGCCGAACACGCCGAAGATCGCGCCCGACGCGCCGACGGTCGGCGAGTTCGGCGTCAGGAGCAGCGCTCCCGCGGAGCCTGCGATGCCCGACGCGAAGTAGATGAGCGCGAAGCGCCAGCGTCCGATCACCTGCTCGAGCGCCGTGCCGCCGAAGTAGAGCGCGAGCATGTTCAGGCCGAGGTGAATCGGCCCGTAGTGGAGGAAGGCCGCGGTCACGAGCCGCCACCAGTCACCGTGCGCGACTCCGATCAGGTGCCCGGTCGACGAGATTCCGGCCGCGAACAGCGCGCCGTGCTCGTAGATCCAGTTGCCCTGGCCGTTCACCGTGCCGCCCATTGCGAGCTCGGCGAAGTAGACGGCGACGTTGAGCCCGATCAGCACCATCGTCACCGAGATGCCGCCCAGCGCCTGCGGACGGGCGGCGCGCTGCACCGGCCGCGACACCCGCTGGAATCCGTGCGGCTGTCCCGAGTGCTCGGGGCAGCGCAGCCCGACCGGAGCCGGCGTCATGCACTCGTAACAGATGGGGCGTCCGCACTCCGAGCACGAAAGCCCGGTCTCGCGGTCGGGATGGCGATAGCAATAGCGCGGTTCTTCCACGCGGCTAGCGTATCGGCGTGCGTGTTCACGTCGCCTTCACGCCCGATGAGGAGGCGGCGGCGCCTCTCGGCATCGTGGTCGACGTCGTGCGCGCGACCTCGTCGATCGCCCAGGCGCTCGCCGCCGGCTACGAGCGGGTGCTGTGCTGCGAGCAGATCGAGGACGCCCGAGCGCTGCGGGCCGCCCTGGGCGACGACGCCGTCGTGGGCGGGGAGCGCGAAGCCCAGGTCATCGACGGCTGCGACGTGGGGGCCTCACCGCGTGAGTTCGCGCAAGGAGCTTTGGCGCGCACGCTCGTGCTGACGACGACGAACGGCACCCGGGCGATCCTCGCCGCCGTCGCACGTTGCGACGTCGTGCTGCTCGGGTCCCTGCTCAACCTCGGCGCGGTCGTCGCCTACGCGCGGCGCACGGGAGACGACGTCGCCGTCGTGTGCTCCGGCTTCAACGGAGCGTTTGCGCTCGACGACGCGTACTGCGCCGGACGGATCGTCGCGGCGCTCGACGGTGAGCGGACCGACTCGGCCATCGCGGCGGAGGTCGTCGCCCGCGCGTGGCCCGACTCGCTCGCGGGACTGAACGCCCGGACGTACGGGCCGCCGGGGCTCGAGCGGGACATCGAATACTGCGCGCAGGTCGACCTGCTCGATGTCGTCCCGCGTTTCTCGGGGATGGTCGGCCGGGCGGCCGAGATCAGGAGCGTGTGACCGAGACGAGCGCGTTTCGCTCGTCGCCGCCGCGCACCGTCTGCTCGAGCACGGTGCCGATGCCGGCCACGTAGTACTTGTGGTCGAGAACGCCGGGCTCGAGCGGCGTCCATTCCTCGGTCAGCAGGGCGGAGTGGGTGCTCCGATAGGGAACCGCGACCGAGGCGTGGATGGAGACCACGCGATAGTGATCCTCGGCGTGTCCCGGGTAGTGCTCCTGGTTTCCGGAGGCTCCGACGCGTGGGTGCGCCGGCATGTAGATCCCCGCGCGAGCGCCGTTCCGGCCCGCGCGCCAGCTTCCTTCCGTGCTCGTCAAGTGGCCCGCGCGATCGAGCT
The DNA here is from genome assembly GCA_963708355.1 of uncultured Thermoleophilia bacterium. GTDB lineage: Bacteria > Actinomycetota > Thermoleophilia > Gaiellales > Gaiellaceae > PALSA-600. The sequence goes on from CAVPSK010000001.1 coordinate 701,971, forward strand.
CCGCGGTGCTCTCGCCGAAGTACCAGACGTTCCCCGGGCCGTCCTGCGAGTACCAATCGGTCGTCCGCTCGCGCAATCGCCCCGCGAGGTACAGAAGGTCGCGGACGACCACGCACGGTGCTCCCGCGATCGTCCGAGTGCGATGCGTCACCGTCAGGACGTCCCGGGACGCCAGGCCGTCCTTGACGCCGCGGTAGGTGTAGGTCGTGCCGGGAACGAGTGGGAACCACCTGTTCGTCACCTGCGCGTGGAAGGACGGCGGCGCCGGAGCAGCTCCGATCACGACTGCAGCGAGCCACGCTGCACCTGTCATCTCACCCTCACATACCCGCCTGCGGGCAGAGTTAGTCGAGTGATCGACCGAAAGGGGGCGGAATGACCCAGCAGACGTACCCGTTCGGGGAGGAGCACGTCCGCCTGTACCGCGAGACCGGCGGTGAGACCGGGCACCTCTGGAAGGAGGGATCCACGGTGCTGCTGCTCACGACGACCGGGCGCTCGAGCGGGCTCCCGCGAACGACGCCGCTCATCTACGCGCGCGACGGCGATCGCTACGTCATCGTCGCGTCGCAGGGCGGCGCTCCCGAGCATCCGGGCTGGTACAGCAATCTCGTGAAGACCCCCGAGGTCGAGCTCCAGGTCGGGCCCGAGGTGTTCGCCGCGCGCGCGACGACGGCGGAGGGCGACGAGCGCGAGCGGCTGTGGCGCAAGGCGAACGAGGTCTGGCCGCACTACGACGAGTACGCCACGCGCACGACGCGCGAGATTCCCGTCGTCGTGCTCGAGCGGCGGTGAGAGACGACTCAGTCGAGCTCCCGTTCGAGACAAAGCTCGCGTACTACCAAGGCCGCGCCGAGGGCATCGCCAGCGTCCGCGGCGTCCCGCTCGACGAAGGCCGCCGCGACCTCGCCGAGCGCCACGGCTTCCCGAGCTGGGCCGCGCTCGAGCGCCACGTTTCGGCGCTCCGTGAGGGCCGCGAGCCGCCGTCGCCGTTCATGCTCGCGTTCCGCGCGCTCCAGCGCGGCGATCTCGAGGAGCTCGAGGCGCTGCTCGACGAGCATCCCTCGCTCGTCGCCGCCCGCGGCACGAACGGCAACGACCTGCTGGGGCTCGCCGGCGGCCGGCTGCCGGCCGTGACGCTGCTGCTCTCGCGCGGCGCCGACGTCAACCGCGGCAACGACTACGGCTGGACGATCCTCCACCAGGCGGGATACTCGAACGACCGGGCGCTCGCCGAGGCTGCGCTCGGGGCCGGCGCCGACACGACGCTCTCCGCGCGCGGCGACGGCGGCACGCCGCTCGTGGCGGCGCTCTTCTGGGGGCACCGCGAGGTCGTCGACCTGCTCGGTCTCGAGCCCCGGAGCCTCAGGGTCGCCGCCGGCCTCGGCAGGGTCGACCTGATCGACGAGCTCGCCGGGACGCCGGAGGCGGGCGCGCACCGCGCGTTCTACCGGCCGCACGGCGGCTTCCCCGCGTGGCAACCCTCGGGCGACCCGCAGGAGGTGTTCGACGAGGCGCTGGTCTGGGCGGCGAAGGCAGGCCGCGTCGAGGCGCTCGACCGCCTGGTCGCGCTCGGCGCACGCCTCGACGCCGATCCCTATCGCGGAACGGCGCTCACCTGGGCCGCCGTGAACGGGCGGGCCGAAGCGGTCTCCCGCCTGCTCGAGCTGGGAGCCGACCCGAACGCCCGTGGCACCTTCGGCGGCCCCGACCACGGCCAGGGCGTCACCGCGCTGCACATCGCCGCGCAGGACGGCAGGACCGAGACGGCGCGGCTGTTGCTCGCGGCAGGCGCCGACCCGTCGCTCCGCGACGACCTCTACGGGCCGGCGTGGGGCTGGGCCGAGTTCGGCGGCCACGAGGAGCTCGCGGCCGAGCTGCGCTCCGCCGCTTCCTAGCCGCCCGCGCGCGTCCAGGCGTCGCAGATCGCGCCGATGTGCCTGTGGTCGGTCCCGCAGCAGCCACCGACGACCGTCACCCGGGGAAGCCTCGAGTGGAGCTCCGCGTACTGCTCGCCGAGCTCGTGCGGGTCGCCCGCGTCGAGCGAGTCCGACTCGTCGAGCTCCGTGTGGCTCTTGCGCGAGGCGTTCGCGCGGAGACCGCCGAGCCGCTCGAGCCACGGCTCGCCCTCAGCAAGGGCGCCCACGAAGTGCGTCGGGTGCGCGCAGTTGATCATGAAGTAGGCGGGAGCGCCGTCCGTCTCCGCGTCGACCTGCTCGATCGCATCGCGGAGGCTCTGCCCGGTCGGCAGGCGCCCGTCGGTCTCGACCGTGAACGAGATCGCGACCGGAATCCCCGCGTCGTCCGCGGCGCGCGCGATCCCGACCGCCTCTGCTGCGTAGTTGAGCGTGAGCGCGCTCACGAGGTCGGCGTCGGTGTCCGCGAACGTCTCGACCTGCGCGGCGTGGTAGCGCTGCGCCTCCTCCGCGCTCATCATCGCGCCGGCCTGGTAGCCGTCGCCGCGCGGGCCGACGCAGCCGCTGACGACGATCGGCGGCCCGTCCTCGGCGCGGAGCTCGCCGACCAGCGCCACCGCGTCCCGGTTCACGCGCGCGAGTGCTTCCTCCGAGTAGCCGAGCAGCTCGCCCCAGTCGCGATTCGCCCGCCACGTGGGCGTGTCGAGGAGCAGGCCGACGTCTCGGTCGCGCGCGAGCGAGACGTACGTCTCGTAGTAGTCGCGGAGCGCCTGCCGGCCCTCGTCGGTCGCGAGCAGGTCGAACGAGGCGAAGTGGGGGAGGTCGATCCCCCGGTGGAAGATCAGCGTCGTCTCCATGCCTCCGTCCGTGATGAAGAGCTCGCCGGAGAGCTGCGGAAGGCGGTCGCGGTCGGCCACTCGGTGCGAATCTACCGGCGCTTGGTAACTATCCCCTCGCGGGGGGTAGACTCACGAGCGCATGGCAAGCAGGAACTCGGTGAGGCCGCCCCATGAGGGGCTATCTACAGGCCCGGAAGGAGCGGCTCGAACGCCGCGATCGTGCCATCAACCGTGCTCGCCAGGTGGTTGAGGAAGGGCACAAGTGGTTCTCTTTCAGCAACCCCCGATTCGTGGATCGCTACCGCAAAGGCGAACTTGTAATTCATCTTCATTTCAGGTGTCGGGGCATCGGGATCATCTCCGGGAGCATGGGCGGAGGCGGTCTGGCGGAGTCCGACCGGGATTATGTCGCCGTCCTTCAACGGGCAGAGGAACTCGGCAGGCTGAAGCCCAAACTCCTCAGTGGTCATCGAGTCTTCGCCGAGGGTGAGCGTCGCGCTCAGAAGAAGGTTCATGAACGCACCGCCGACGACGAGCAGCAACCGGTGTTTGTCCACGATGTCCAACTTGTGGAGACGCCAGAGGGAGTCGTTCCCTCCCTGGTAGGGCTGCAACTCGCGCATGACCCTGATGGCGTCGCTGCTGATTCGGCCCTTCAACGTCTTGATTCCGAAGCGACCGGTTTCGAAATCAGTCTTCGTATCGCCAATCGGGAACGCTTCCCGCTTCGGGTCCTTGCCGTTGGCGATGACGAGCTGCCCGACCAACAGATCAAGCGCGGAGCGCAGGTTATGGATCGCATCTCCGGCGAGCAGGGCAAGATCGTCGGGCGGGTCGGCTTTGACGCGGATGCGCCATTGCTTGCCTCCGTGCTCGCCGCCGAATTCCGGATCAGGCTCTTCCAGCACTTCGTATGGGTTATCCACAAGGAAACCGCTGATAGCAGCATCGAGCTTCTCGATGTGTTTCTTGGCTCGCCCTACCTTCAGACGCGGGCCGTTCAATGATCCCGGCATTCGCTAACCTCAACATGAATGGAGAAGCCCGTGCAACAGCCGGCCACAGAAGAGCTCAAGCAGGTCACGGAGAAGGGCTACGAGATCCCGGTGCCTTCGCGGGAATCGATCTTCTCGGCGTTCAAGAAGATCGCGAAGCCCAAGAAGGGCTGACCGCCGACCTTCGTCCGGTCGGTATGGAATGGTGTGCCGAAAGGGGGTTAAGCTCAGCCCCCGAAGTAATCCCGGAGCGAGCGGCGCAGACGCGAATCGTGAACCGCCCGCCCCGGGCCTTCGGCACCATCCCGGGAACTGAGCCCGAGCCGTGCATTGCCCCACTCCATATGGCGGGGCAACGGCTCAGGGTACGGAGCGGACCTGTCGGACTACAGCGTGCGACTCGCGGCTGCTTCGAGCAGGTCGAGGAACATCGCCCGGCCGTTGTCGCGGCGGTTGTACCGCCACGTGTACTCGTTCAGGTAGCCCTGCAACCACTTCGGGGACACGGAGTGGTAGACGCCCCGGATGCCGTTCTTGAACAGCGAGAAGAACCCCTCGATGGTCTGAGTGTGGACGTGCCCTTCCGCGTAGATGCGGCCGGAGTGGTTGATCGTGTGATGGGTGTAGAGCTGGTCGACTCCGCTGTATCCGGCGTAGTCGTCGGTGTAGACGATCGAGCCGGGATCGACGCGCTGGCGCAGGTTGGTGCGGAGCGTGTACCCGTATCTGCTCGGGACGTGCATGGCGACGACGCGTCCGCCGCGCTCGACGATCCCGAACACGGTTTCGCGGCGCTTCGCCTGCGGGCCGATCGTGACGCCACGCTGAACGGCTTTGCGGCGGTCGGTCTGGCGCATCCGTCCGCCATGCCATGTCTCGTCGGCCTCAACGGATCCGGAGAGCGGCCCTTCTTCATCGTCGGACATGAGTTGGTTGCGGATGAGGTTGAACATCCGCCATGCGGTCTTGTACGTCACGCCAAGCTCGCGCTCCAACTGCTTGGCCGAGACCCCGCATCGAGTGCTAGCGATCAGGTACATGGCGTAGAACCACAGGTGCAGCGACGTGGCGGACTTGTGGAAGATCGTCCCCGCCAACGGGTGCAGATGGTGGCCGCAGGTGTCGCAGTCGTAGGCCGGGCGGCCGTTGACACGGTGGAACTTGCGCTCACGATCGCACTTCGGGCAATGCGCGTGGTGGCCGTCAGGGGCGTAGCGTTCACGCCAGAGCCAGTCGAGGCAGGCCCGGTCGTCGGGGAACTGCTGCATGAACTCCATCATCGAGTAGGTCGATTCGGAGGCAGTTCCGCGCTTCGGCTCGTTGCGGTTGGCCTTGGACATAGGGAGATTCTCTCATGAGGGGTACCCCCTGTCAAGGGATAATTGCCCGGCGCTTGACAGGGGAACAGACGTTCGTGTAGAACATACGTTCCCAATGGTTGCCGCCCTCGTCATTCCGGCCTTCGATCTACGGGCGGCGCTCCGCCTGCGGCCGGCGGTCCAGGGCCGCCCGGCTGCGCTCGCACCGCTCCCCGGATCGGAGCCGCTCATCGGCTCGGTGACGGGCGCGGCGGAGGCCGCCGGGGTGCGGCCGGGGATGAGGCTCTCCGAGGCGCTCTCGACGTGCCCGTCGCTCGAGCTGGTCGAGCAGGACCCGGCGTCGGCCGAGCAGGCGTGGGAGGAGATCCTGCGCCGGCTCGAGGACGCCGGATTCGCCGTCGAGCCGGACAGCCCCGGTGTCGTCTACTTCGACTCGCGGGGAGTCGAGCGCCTCTACGGCGGGCTCGAGCCGGCGCTCAAGCGCTCGCTCGCCGCGGTGGGCACCGCATGGGACCCGCGGGTGGGGGCGGCCGAGCGGCGGTTCGCCGCGCTGGCGGCGGCCAGCGTCGCCCGTCCCGGCCAGGCGCTCGTCGTCGCCGACGACCGCACGCAGTCGTTCCTCGCACCGCTCCCGCTCCAGCTGCTTCCGCTCGAGCGCGAGCGCTACGAGGAGCTCGAGGAGCTCGGGGTTCGCACGATCGGACAGCTTGCCGGGCTGCCGGGTGGCGCCGTCGCCGAACGATTGGGGCCGGACGGCCGGCGCGCCTGGAGCCTGGCAGGGGGTGAGGAGCCGGGGGACCGGAAGGTCGCGCCGAGACGGCCGGCTGCGGCCATCCACGAGACGCTCGAGTTCCCGGAGGCGATCGGCAACGAGCTGACGCTTCGGCGAGGGCTCGCAGTGCTGCTCGAACGGCTGCTCGCCCGACCGGAACGCGCGGGGCGTCCGCCGAGGAAGATCGCGCTCTGGGCGCGGCTCGTCGGCGGGGCCTCGTGGCGCCGGACGGTGACGCTGCGCGAGCCGACCACGGACGCGGCGCGGTTGCGCGCCGCGCTCGCGCCGAAGCTGGCCGAGCTGCCCGCGCCGGCGCTCAAGCTCAGGCTCGAGGTGTCGGCGCTGGCCGAGCACACCGGCGAGCAGCTCGAGCTGGTCGCCGCCGAGGGCGCAGTGGTGCAGGGACGGCTCCGCGAGGGCCTGCGCCAGGTTCGCGCAGCCGTGGGGGCAGGAGGAGTCTCGACGGTGGTGGAGGTCGCGCCGTGGTCGCGCATCCCGGAGGCGCGCGCGCTGCTCGTTCCGCGCGACGACTGAACAGCCCGAGACCTGCGCTCGTCGAGGCCCACGCCGGAGGCGCGCCGCAGCGGGTCAACCGCCAGGAGGTCGCGCTCGTGCGCGAGGAGTGGCGCGTCGTCGACCGGTGGTGGACCGAGGAGCCCGTCCATCGCCGGTACTTCGACCTCGTGCTCGAGAGCGGCGAGAACGCCGTCGTCTACCACGACGACGACGCGGGCAGATGGTTCACGCAGCGCGCGTGAATGCCCTCTCGGAGAACGTCCGTCGTGGCTCGATTTGCCGGTGCGGCCGAAGCCGGGCTTGGCCCGGCGGGAGGCCAGGAGCGAGATGTGACGAGGTGCGCGGAAGGAGGGGGCTCGTGGGGGAACCCTGGGTTCCCCCACGTCGGGCGACGACGCGGGCAGATGGTTCACGCAGCGCGCGTGAATGCCCTCTCGGAGAACGTCCGTCGTGGCTCGATTTGCCGGTGCGGCCGAAGCCGGGCTTGGCCCGGCGGGAGGCCAGGAGCGAGATGTGACGAGGTGCGCGGAAGGAGGGGGCTCGTGGGGGAACTCTGGGTTCCCCCACGCGAGCGGCGCGGGCAGATGGTTCACGCAGCGGGCCTAGACGATCTAGCCGCCGCGGACGGACTCGGTGAAGCCTGCGTCCGGCGCGTGGATGTTGAGCACGCGTGCGGTGCCGCCTGCGCTCCGGAAGCCGTGGCGGGCTCCGGGTGGGGCGGAGAGCACCGTGCCCGGGCCCGCACGGACGGTGTCGTCGCCGACCGTGAACTCGACCTCGCCCTCGAGCACGTAGAACGAGTCGGTGTGGTCGTCGTGCGTGTGCGGGTCGACCGAGAAGGTGTCGTCGAACTCGATCTCGATGATCGACACGCCGGGGAGATCGCTGCGAATCGTGATCGTCCGGTTCTCGCGCTCGAAGCGCTCGCCGTCGCCGGGTCGGCTGACGATCGTGTCCACCCGGGGATCCTATGACGTTCGGCTCGCGCGATGCGTTCCCGGCGCGCGGCGGAGTGGGGGACGAGCGGCGCTTCTATCCGGTGCGAGGCACTTCGGTGCCTGGCGCCGATAGGTCGGCTGCGCGGTACGTCGAGCTGCACGCGCACTCGGCGTACTCGTTCCTCGACGGCGCGTCGCTGCCGGAGGAGCTCGCGGCGCGCGCCGCGGAGCTCGGCTACGACGCGCTCGCGCTCACCGACCACAACGGCGTGTACGGCTCGCTCGAGTTCGCGCACGCGGCGAAGCACTTCGGCGTCCGTCCGATCACCGGCGCCGAGGTGAGCCTCGGGGGGGACATGCACGTGACGCTGCTCTGCGAGACGCAGGGCGGCTACGCGAACCTCTGTCGCATCCTCACCGACGCGCACGCGGGGACGCGACCCGAGGGGAGAGAGCACCGCGAGCCGTTGCAGCCGGCGACGACGATCGACGCGATCGCGGAGCATGCCGAAGGGCTCGTCTGCCTGTCGGGTTGCGCGCGCCACGGGCTGGGCGTGCTGGACGCGACCGGGGCGGCCCGGCTCGCGTCGGCGTTTCGCGGCGCGTTCTACGTCGAGCTGCAGCGGCCGTTCGAGCGTGGCGACACGCAGCGGAACGCGCGGCTCGTCGAGTTGGCGGAGCACCTCGGCGTTCCGAGCGTCGCGACCGGTGACGTCCACGCGCACCACGAGCGCCGCACCGAGCTCCAGGATGCGCTCGTCGCGATCCGCCAACGCACGTCGCTCGACGGCTGCGAGCGCGAACGGCGAGGCAATCACGAGTCGGTGCTGCTCGCGCCGGCGGCGATGCTCGAGCGCCTGCCGCACGAGGCGGCGTTGCGGACACGCGAGGTCGCGGACCGGTGCCGCTTCGACCTGACGGAGGAGCTCGGCTACCGCTATCCGGACTTCTCCGACGGTCCCGACCCGGCGGACGTGCAGCTGAGGGAGATCTGCGACCAGGCGTTCCGCGACCGCTACCGGGGCGCGAACGGCCTCAGGCGAAGAGCGCGCGAGCGGCTCGACGGCGAGCTGCTGTTGATCGCGCAGCTCGGCCTCTCCGGGTTCTTCCTCCTGCACTGGGAGGTGCTCGAGCTCGCGCGCGAATGTGCGCTCGAGGTGCGCGGGCCGGGCAGCCCGCGCCACGCGCTGCCGCCCGGGCGTGGGCGCGGCTCGAGCGTCGGCTCGATCGTCTGCTATCTCACCGGCCTCTCGCACGTCGACCCGGTCGCGTCGGGGCTCTCGCTCGGCCGCTTCATCAACGACGAGATGGTCGCGGCGCCCGACATCGACCTCGACTTCCCGCGCGACATTCGCGAGAAGCTGATCGTCCGCGTCACCGAGCGCTACGGACGGCGGCATGCCGCGCTCGTCGCGAGCTTCGCGACGTACCGGAGCCGGGGTGCGATCCGCGATGTCGGCAAGGCGCTCGGGCTGCCGTTCGCCGAGCTGGAGCGGCTGTCGCGGGTCACGGACGGCTGGGACGCGGCGGGGATCACGGGCGAGCTCGACGGCGTGCCGGGCTCGCATTCGGGGCCGCGATGGGAGGCGTTCCGGCGTCTGACCCGCGAGATCGCCGGGCTGCCGCGGCACATCAGCCAGCACCCGGGCGGCATGGTCATCTCGTCGCGGCCGCTGATCGACCTCGTCCCCGTGCAGCCGGCGGCGATGGCCGGCCGCCAGATCTGCCAGTGGGACAAGGACAGCTGCGGCGACGCCGGGTTCCTGAAGATCGACCTGCTCGGGCTCGGGATGCTCTCGGCGGTCGAGGAGTGCATCGACCGGATCGCCCGGCTGCGCGGCGAGACGATCGACCTGTCGCGCATCAGGCTCGACGATCCCGGGGTGTACGAGGAGATCCAGGCTGCGGACACGGTCGGCGTGTTCCAGATCGAGAGCCGCGCGCAGATGCAGAGCCTGCTCCAGACCCAGCCGGAGAACCTCGACGACCTCACGGTGCAGGTCGCGCTCGTGCGACCCGGGCCGATCCAGGGGAAGGCGGTGCACCCCTACATCGAGCACCGCAGGAGGATCCGGGACGACCCGGCATTCGAGCCGCCGATCGACCACGAGTCGCTGCGCGAGGCGCTGCGCGACACGCTCGGTGTCGTCGTCTTCCAGGACCAGGTGCTCGACGTCGCGATGGCCGCGGCGAAGTTCTCGGTCGGCGAGGCGGAGGGATTGCGCCGGGCGATGAGCAGAAAACGGAGTGAGGAGGCGATCGAGGCATACCGCCCGCGCTTCGTCGAAGGCTGCCTCGGCAACGACATCGACGAGCAGGTCGCGCACGCGATCTACGACAAGCTCGTCGGCTTCTCCGGTTTCGGGTTCCCGAAGTCGCACGCCGCGGCATTCGGTTTGCTCGCGTACCAGTCGGCGTGGCTCCGCCGCTACTACCCCGCCGAGTTCCTGTGCGCGCTCTTGAACGCACAGCCGATGGGCTTCTACCCGCCGTCGTCGCTCGTGCGCGACGCGCAGCGGCGCGGGGTCGAGGTTCGTCCCCCGCATATCAACGACTCGGAGGCGCAGTGCGCGGTCGAGAACGGCGCAGTGCGCGTCGGCGTCGGATACGTGCAGTCGGTCGGAGAGGATGATGCGACGGCAGTCGAAGCAGGGCAGCCGTACGCCGACCTCGGTGATCTCGCCCGGCGCGCTGAGGTGAAAGGCGGTGTGCTCGAGGCGCTCGTCGCGGCCGGAGCCTGTGACGACTGGGGCCCGCGGCGGGAGCTCCTCTGGCGTCTCGGCGTCACCTCCAGAGGGGAGGGGGCTTCAGGTGGCAACCGCCAGCTCGTGCTGCCGCTCGAGCCGACCGCAGAGATCCCGGAGCTCCCGGAGCAGACGAGCTGGGAGCGGATGCTCGCCGACTACAGGCACACGTCGCTGTCGGTGGGCGTTCACCCGCTCGAGCTGCTGCGGCCGCACCTGCCTGCCGGAGTCGCGACGAGCGCCGAGCTTCCGGAGCTGCCGAACGGTGCGCAGATCGAGATCGCCGGGCTCGCGATCGCGCGGCAGCGGCCGTCGACGGCGAACGGGATCGTGTTCATGCTGCTCGAGGACGAGCACGGCCAGGCGAACCTGATCATCCCGCCGCCGGTGTACGAGCGGTACCGCGCAATTGTTCGCGGAGAGCCGCTGCTGCTCGCCCGGGGCAAGCTCGAGCGGCACGAGCGCAACATCAACCTGCTCGTGTCGACGCTCTCATCGCTGGGCCCGCTCGCCCGTCGCGCCGCGAGCGAAGCCGAGGTCGTGCGGGCCCTCCCGCGCGCCCATCACTTCGGCCACCGCTGATCGACTCGTCCCAAACCGGCGAGCGTGCCACGCACCAATTGGCGCTCAGCGCGCGTTCGTGCGAGAGTCGTTCGCAAGCGAGAAGGAGGCCCGTGATGGCTGTTGCAGTCGTGCAGGAATGGCAGGTCGAGGACCGGTCGACGGAGAACTACGACGCGATCGACAAGCGGATCGCCGCTGACGGCGTGCCAGAAGGGCTGATCCTGCACTGCGCGGGATTCGCCGGCGACCGCTTCCGCATCTTCGACGTCTGGGAGACGAGCGAGCACTTCGACCGCTTCATGGCTGAGCGCCTCATGCCCGCTGTTCAGGCTGTTGTCCCGGGGGACGCGCCGCCGCCGGACCTGAAGACGTACGAGCTGCACAACGTGATCACCCCGTAGCGCCGCCGGCGTCTGCTGCGTGATTGCGCCGCCGGCGGCCGTCACCGCGCTGACGGATCGGCCCTGCGTGGGCCGACAGGTTGTACGCGGAGTTGACGAGCCCGACGTGCGTGAACGCCTGCGGGAAATTCCCGAGCAGGCGACCCTCGCCGGGGTCGTACTCCTCCGAGAGCAGCCCGAGATCGTTGCTGACCCCTAGCAGCTGCTCGAACAGGGCACGCGCCTTCTCGGTGCGGCCGAGCATGAGCAGCGCGTCGACCAGCCAGAAGGAGCACGGCAGGAAGACGCCCTCGGTGCCGCTGAGCCCATCGACCTGGTGTCGCGCATCGGTCGTGCGATAGCGCTCGACGAAGCCGTCGCGGGTCAGGTCGCGCTGGATCGCGTCGATCGTTCCCATGACGCGCGGGTCGTTCGCCGGCAGGAAGCCGACGAGCGGGATGAGCAGCGTCGAGGCGTCGAGGTCGGCCGAGCCGTACGACTGAGTGAACGAGTTCAGCTCGATGTTGAACCCCTCGCGACAGACCTCGTCGTGGATCTCCTGGCGGATCCGCCGCCAGCGGTCGACCGGGCCGGGCAGTCCCATGCTCTCGACCGTGTCGACCGCGCGGTCGAACGCGACCCAGGCCAGCACCTTCGAGTGCGTGAAGTGGCGGCGCGGGCCGCGCACCTCCCAGATGCCTTCGTCAGGCCGGCTCCAGGCGCCTTCGAGGAACTCCATCAGGTTGCGCTGGAGGCTCCATGCGTGATCGTCGGAAGGCAGCCCGGCGAGTCGGGAGTGATGGAGGACGTCCATCACCTCGCCGTAGACGTCGAGCTGAAACTGCTCGTGGGCGGCGTTCCCCACGCGGACGGGCGTCGAACCCGCGTATCCCGGCAACCACCCGAGCTCGGTCTCGGGGACTCGGCGCTCGCCGGCGACGCCGTAGAGAATCTGCGCGCTTGCAGGATCGCCTGCGACGGCACGCAGGAGCCAGTTGCGCCACGCACGCGCCTCGGAGCTGAAGCCGGCGTTCATGAGCGCGAAGAGCGTGAAGGTCGCGTCGCGCAGCCAGCAGTAGCGGTAGTCCCAGTTCCGGATGCCGCCGATCTGCTCGGGGAGCGACGTCGTCGGCGCCGCGATGATCCCGCCGGTCGGCTGGAAGGTGAGCGCCTTGAGCACCAGCAGCGACGTGTGCACGGCGCGTTCGTAGTCGCCCTCGTAGGCGCAGGCGCTCATCCACTTGTGCCAGTAGGCCTCGGTCTGCTCGAGCGCGACCTCGGGATCGACGATCGTCGGCCGACGCTCGTGCGATGGGAACGCCGCCAGGACGAACGGCACGCGATCGCCTTTGCACACGACGAAGTCGGCGCGGTGGGACATGCCCTCAGGCTCGAGGTCGATCGGCGTTCGGATGATGAGCGCGTTCGGCCCGCCGATCGCGACCAGCGTCGCGTCGTCGAGTCGCCGCACCCACGGAACGACAGACCCGTAATCGAACCGGATCACGAGCTCCGTCGACATCTCGACGCGTCCCTCGAGCCCCTCGACGATGCGCACGAGGTCCGGCGTCGTCCCCCGCGGCGGCATGAAGTCGATCAGGCGCACACGGCCCGTCGGCGTCTGCCACTCCGACTCGAGCACGAGCGACTTGTCGCGGTAACGGCGCTCGGTCGCGAGGCCGCCGTCGCGCGGCGCGATCAGCCAGCGCCCGTTCTCGCGCGAGCCGAGCAGCATTCCGAAGCACGAGCCGGAATCGAATCGAGGTACGCAGAGCCAGTCGATCGAGCCGTTGCGGCCGACGAGCGCGGCCGTCTGCAGATCGCTCAGCAGCCCGTAGTCCTGGATCGGCTCGGCCATGTCTAACGGTTCTCGAGCTCGAGCCGAAACGGCGGCAGCCGCCGGCCGACGGCGCGGTCGAAGTCGCGCAGGTAGCGATCGGCGAACCGCTCGTCGAGCGATTGCGCGAAGGAGTCACGCATGTCGGCAAGGATCTCTGTTCCCGTCTCGACCGCGTCGAGGTAATCGCCGTAGAGCTCCTCGGCCTCGTCACGCCCGCCCGCGTTGTAGGCGGCGAGCTTCGCCTCGACCTCTTCGAGCACGTCGGCGTGATCGCGCTCGAACCCGTCGAGCTGCCGTTCGATCACGTCGTCGAACTTCGGGCGCCGGCCGATCACGCCAGCTCTCGGTAGAGCTCGAGATGGCGGAGGGCGGCCGCGTCCCAGGTGAGCTCCGCACGCGCGCGCTCCGCCCCCGTTCGCGCTGCGGAGAGCGCGGCGGGGTCGTCGAGCAGCTCGCGCACGGCGTCGGTGAGGGCGTCGACGTCGTTGGCGCGCACGACTCTCCCCGCGCCGTACGACTCGATCGGCTCCGCGAGGCCCCCGACGTCGTATGCGACCGCCGGGACGCCGGCCCCGAGCGCCTGGAGCAGCGCTCCCGACTGGTCGAGCTCGGCGCGGTACGGGAACACGGCGACTGTCGCGTCCGCGAGCGCCCGGTCGAGCTCCGCCGGCGGGAGATAGCCGAGACGCCACTCGACGCGCTCGGCGGCGCGAAGGCCGTCGAGCGGCATCGCGGGATCGCCCGCGACGAGCAGGCGGGTGTCGGTCAGCCGGCGCGTGACCTCGATCGCGTCGGAGAGCCCCTTGTACGGGCGGATCACGCCGAGGCTCAGGATCGTGCGCCCGTCGTCCGCGTGCTGCGCGGCGCTCGGGTACACGGGGTGGGGGATCACGGTCGCGTCGACTCCGAGCTCGGCGAGGGCCTCACGCCCTCGCCCGCTGTGCACGACGACGCGGTCGAAGCGGTGCAGGATTCGCCGCCACAGGTCTCGCTTGGAGGCGGTGCGCCGCGGCAGCAGGTCATGGGCGGTGAAAACCGCCGGCGAGCGGAAGCGCAGCTGCGCGTCGACCTGCGGGAACGCGAGCCACTGCACGTGCAGGACGTCGGCGCGCAAGCGGGCGAGCGACGAAACCACGGCCAGGTGCTCGATGACCTTCACCGGCAGGCGCAGCCGCGAGCGGCGGAAGAGCCTGGACGACACGGGGTAGAAGGGTCGCGTGCACGCGTACCCGTCGGGCTCCGGCGGCGTGCCGAATCGGAACGGCGACGTCACCAGCTCGACGTTCGCCCCCGCCCGAGCGAGCGCGGCGGCGAGCTCGTGGTCGTACCACGGCGTGAACGCTGGTGGGTCGGCCACGACGACGCGCACCGAAGTAGCGTAGAACGGGTGCTCGTCCGGAGCTGGAACCTCTACCACGGCAACAGCTGCCCGCCGGGGCGGAGCGCCCACCTCGACGAGATGATCGCGCTCGCGACCGCCGACGAACCGGACGTCGTGTGCCTGCAGGAGGTTCCCGCGTGGGCTCTCAGCCGATTCACGGTCGGTGACGTCGCGGCGCCGGCGAGCATCGGGCCGCTGCCGATCCCGGCGGCGGTCGGTCGTCTGCTGACCGCGTCGCACCCGGGTCTCTTTCGCTCCGCCTTCGCCGGGCAGGGAAACGCCGTTCACGTCGGGCCGCGGCTGCGTGTCGTGCGGCGCGCCGTCGCGATCCTGAACCCGCAGCCGGTGCGGGCGGCCGCGGCGGAGGAGCTCGCGCTCGATCTCGTGTCGCGGCTTGCGTGGGCCAAGGAGCGCCGCATCGTGCAGGCGGTCCGGCTCCTTCACGACGACGGACGCGCGTTCCTGGTCGCGAACATGCACTGCACGAGCTCGCGGGACGTGCGTTTGCCCGCCGTCGAGCTCGAGCGGGGCGCGACCTTCGCTCTCGACCAGTCGGAGCAGGACGACGTCGTCGTGCTCGCGGGCGACTTCAACCTCCGGGGCTCGAACGACGCCGTCCTCGGGCTGACCGACGGCAGCTGGGGCTTCTCGTCGCCGGCGCCGGGTCTCGACCACGTGCTCGTCCGCGGCGCGCCGGCCTCCGGGCCGCGCGTCTGGAAGCAGGAACGACGGGTGCTGGGCGGCGTGCTGCTCTCCGACCACGCGCCGGTCGAGGTCGAGATCGGGTGAGCTGGGCCGAGGCACGCTCGCGTTTCCCCGTGCTCGCGCGCCACGCCTACCTCAACGCGGGGACGAACGGGCCGCTGGCCGGCGCGACGATCGAAGCGGTCTCGCGGCTCCAGTCCTGGGAGGCCGAGAACGGTCGCGGCGGCAAGGCGTACTTCGACGAGATGCTCGAGCGCCGCGAGCGCGTGCGCAGCCTGCTCGCTACGCAGGCCGCGGTGCCGCAGGACCGCGTCGCTCTCACCGAGTCGACGACCCGCGGCGTGCAGGTCGTCGTCCTCGGGACGAGGCTCGGCCGCGGCGACGAGGTCGTCACGACCGACTCCGAGCATTTCGGGTTGCTCGGCCCGCTCGCGGCGTCGGGGGCCGAGCTCAAGATCGTCCCGATTCGTGGGCTCGCGGCCGGCGCACTGTTCGACGCGGTCAGCGCGCACGTGACGGCGCGCACGCGCCTGCTCGCGCTCTCGGCGGTCGTCTGGATCGACGGGAAGGTGGTGCCGTGGCAGGCGCTGCGCGAGCAGACCGGCGTGCCCGTGCTCGTCGACGGAGCTCAGTCCGTGGGCGCGATCGAGGTCGACGCGTCGGCGGCCGACTTCTACACGGTCAGCGCACAGAAGTGGCTGTGCGGGCCTGACGCGACCGGCGCGCTGTACGTGCGCGAACCGGACCGGCTCGACGCGAGGCTCCTCTCGTATCCGGCGGCCGCGTCGTACGACCTCGAGACCGGCGACTGGGAGCCGAAGCCAGGCGCGGCGCGCTTCGACACGGGGTTCGCGCCGCCCTCGTCGCTCGCCGGGCTCGAGGCCGCGCTCGCCGACCTGCCGGCGGGGCGGTTCGAGCGCGCACGCGAGCTCACCGAGCGGTGCAGGGAGCTCCTGATCGCCGCCGGGCACGAGGTCGTGACCGAGCCCGGCCAGGCGACGCTCGTCTCGTTCCGGTCGCCGGAGGACCCGGTCACGGTGCGCGGGCAGCTCTACGAACGCGGTGTCATCGTGCGGGACATGCCGGGCACGGATCTGCTCCGCGCCTCCGTCGGCTGGTGGAACGACGAGAGCGACCTCGAGCGCCTCGTCGCAGCCCTTTAGGAGGTCGGCAGGCCGAGCTCGCCCGCGATCGGCTGCAGGGCGGCGATCACGTTCGCGATGTGCTCGTCGAGCGGCAGCTCGAGCAGCTCCGCGCCTTCGTAGACGTCGTCGCGCGACACGCCGGCGGCGAACGACGGCTGCTTGAGCTTCTTCTTGACCGAGCGCGGCTCGAGCCCCTCGAGCCCGGTCGGCCGGACCAGGCCGCAGGCGTGCACGAAGCCGGAGAGCTCGTCGCACGCAAAGAGCACCTTCTTCAGCGGCGTGTCGCGCTCCAGGCCGAGGTGGTTCGCGTGCGAGAGCACGCCCTCGACGACGACCTCGGGATAGCCCTCCTCGCGCAGTATCGTGGCGCCGTCCTGGGGGTGCTTGTCGAGCGTGGGGTGGATCTCGTAGTCGAAGTCGTGGAGCAGCGCCGTCACGCGCCAGAGCTCCTCGTCCTCCCCGAACCGGGCCGCATAGCTCGCCGTCGAGGCCTCGACGGCAAGCGCGTGGCGCAGGAGCGCCTCGCTCTTCGTGTACCTGGTGAGCGTGTCCCAGGCCTGCTGGCGGGTGGCCGACAACTCGGCAGCTAGCATAGTTCGCCCGTGTCCTCGACAATCGTCAGGCCGTTGGCGGAGTCGTTCGTGATCGAGGGCGGCCATCAGCTTTCGGGTCGCGTGCGCGCCTCGGGGAACAAGAACGGCGCACTCCCGATCCTGGCGGCGTGCCTGCTCTCGGACGAGCCGGTGACGCTGCACAACATCCCGCGCATCCGCGACGTCGAGACGATGTGCGCACTGCTCGCCCAGCTCGGCGCCGACGTCGAATGGATCGACGCGAACGCCGTGCGCGTGCACGCAACCGACATCGGCAACGAGGTCGATGCCGAGCTCGCGAGCCACATCCGCGCTTCGTTCCTCGTCGCCGGGCCGCTGCTCGGGCGCCTCGGGCGCGCGATCGTGCCTCCACCCGGGGGCGACGTGATCGGCCGGCGCCGGCTCGACCCGCACTTCCACGCGTTCCAGGAGCTCGGCGCGACGTTCGAGCTCGGCGAGCGCTACGAGCTCGCGGGCACGCTGCAGGGATCGCACATCCACCTGGACGAGCCCTCCGTGATGGCGACCGAGAACGCGGTCATGGCGGCGACGCTCACGCCGGGCAAGACGATGATCTCGAACGCCGCCAGCGAGCCGCACGTGCAGGACCTGTGCCGGTTCCTCGTCACGCGCGGCGCGAAGATCCAGGGTGTCGGCTCGAACGTCCTCCACGTGACGGGCGTCGACCGGCTCTCGGGCGGCGAGTACGCGATCGGGCCCGAGCACATCGAGGTCGGAAGCTTCATCGGCATGGCCGCCGTCACCGGCGGGGAGATGACGATCGACGGGATCGTGGGGGACGATCTCTGGCCGGTGCTGCCGGTGCTGCGGCGCCTGGGGATCGAGGTCGAGCTGGAGGCCGACTCGGTGCACGTGCCGGCGGGTCAGGAGCTCGCGGTCGTCGACGATCTCGGCGGGGCGATCCCGAAGATCGAGGACGGCCCGTGGCCGCAGTTCCCGGCCGACCTCACGTCGATCGCGGTCGTCGTCGCGACGCAGGCCCGTGGCACCGTGCTCGTGTTCGAGAAGATGTTCGAGAGCCGGCTGTTCTTCGCCGACAAGCTCGTGTCGATGGGCGCTCGCGTCATCCTCTGTGATCCGCACCGCGTCGTCGTCACCGGGCCGACGCGGCTGTACGGGCAGCGGATGGCGAGCCCCGACATCCGCGCCGGGATCGCGATGGTGATCGCGGCGCTCTGCGCGGAGGGCACGTCGACGATCGGAGACGCCTACCAGATCGACCGTGGGTACGAGCGCATCGACGAGCGCCTGCGCTCGCTCGGCGCGCACATCGAGCGCGTCGAGGGCTGGGAATCGGCGGAGCAGCAGGCCGTCACGAGCCGAGGCGCGAGACACGGCGTGCGCGTCACGCTCGCGGACGAGGGCGCCGCGAACGTCGCGACCGGCGTGACCGTGCTCGACCACCTCGTCGGAGAGCTCGCGCGGAGCGCACGCTTCGCCGTCTCCCTGGAGGTTGCGCCCGAGCGCGCCGACCAGGCCGTGTCGGCCGCGGGGCGCGCGCTCGGCGGGGCGATCGCGGAGCGGCTCGACTCCGGTCGCGGCTGGGCGCTCGTCCCGTCGGACGAGGCGCTCGCCTCCGCGGCGCTCGAGCGGGCCGAGCGGCCCCTGCTCGTCTCGAACGTCGACTTCTCCGATCAGCGCGTCGGCGGCCTCGGCACGGACGTCGCCTCGCAGTTCCTGGGAGAGCTCGTCCAGACTGCGGGCCTGAACCTGCACGTCCGGCTGCTGGAAGGGAAGGATCCACAGCACGTGCTCGCAGCGATCTTCAAGGCGGTCGGTGCGGCGCTCGGACAGGCGTGTCGCCCAAACCCGTGATCTCGATGCCAAGGAGGGCTCGGTGACCAAGCAGATCGTTCGCACGGAAGAGGCTCCGGCGCCGTTCCAGGGGGCGCCGTACTCGCAGGCGGTCGCCGCGGGCGGCCTCCTGTTCATCTCAGGGCAGCTGGGGCTGCAGCCGGGCGCCACGGAGATGGTCCCGGGCGGCATCACCGAGCAGACCGAGCAGGTTATGAAGAACCTGCAGGCGATCCTCGAGGCGACCGGGTCGTCGCTCGACCGGCTCGTCAAGACGACCGTCTACCTCCAGCATCTCGACGACTTCGGCGCGATGAACGCGGTGTACGCACGCTACGCCGGCGGCGAGCCGCCCGCGCGGGCGACGATCGAGGTCGCCAAGCTCCCCTCGGGCGCGCTCGTCGAGATCGAAGCGGTTGCGACCGTCTAGAGCCTCCTCCGTTGTCGAAGGAGATCGAGGAGTACGTCCGCACGCTCGGGCTCGACGCCTACGTGGTCGGCGGCGCGGTCCGCGACGCGCTCCTCGGGATCGACGCGAAGGACGCCGACTTCCTGGTTCCGGGCGTCGACATCCCCGGCCTGCGCTCCGCGCTCGCTCCGCACGGCCGCACCGAGCCGCTCACCGTCGCAGGGCGTGCCGTGGGCGTGCGCTTCCATCCGTCCGACCGCGCCCTCAGGCGCAAGGTGCCCGCCGGGATCGAGTTCGCGCCGTCGCGCCGGGAGGTCTCGACGGGGCCGGGACGCCACGACTTCGAGATCGTCGTCGATCCGGAGGCCGCGATCGACGACGACCTCGGGCGTCGCGACTTCACGATCAACGCGATGGCGCGGCGCCTGTCCGACGACACGATCGTCGATCCTTTCGGCGGCCGCGCGGATCTCGACGCGCGCGTGCTGCGCACCGTCTCCGACTCGAGCTTCGCGGAGGATCCGCTGCGTTTGGTGCGCGGCCTGCGCTTCGTCTCCCAGCTCGACCTCGACCCGGCCCCACAGACGCTCGAGCAGATGCGGAGCGAGGCTGGTTCGGTGCAGCTCGTCAGCGGCGAGCGCATCGGCGGCGGGCTGGCGGCGGACGGGCTGGGCGAGCTGTCGAGGCTGCTGCTCGGCCGAAATCCGCTGAAGGCGCTGCGCCTGGCGCGTGACACCGGCGTGCTCGTGGCGCTGCTGCCGGAGCTGGAGCGCTCGATCGGGTTCGACCAGGAGAGCGCCTACCACGGGCTGCCGGTCGACGAGCACACGTTCGCCGTCGTCCAGGCGGCGGCCGACGCGGGCTTCCCGCTTCGCGTCCGGCTGGCCGCGCTCTTCCACGACGCCGGCAAGCCGTACGTCGCATGGCGCGGCAAGGACGGGCGGCTCCACTACTACGCGAAGACGGGGAAGTCGGAGCGGGCGCACGAGCAGGTCAGCGCCGAGCTGACGAGCGAGGCACTGGGGCGGCTGCGCTACCCGACCGACACGCGGCGCCGGGTCGTCCAGATCGTCCGGCACCACATGCTCAGCCCCCGAGGAGACGCCGCGCGCGCGCGCCGGCTGCTCGCCCGCTTCGGCGAGGAGCTGACGGTCGACCTGCTGGACCACAAGGAGGCCGACCTGCGCGGGAAGTGGGGCCCCGGCGAGCCGCCGCCCGAGGAGCAGCTCGAGCACCTCGCGAACATGCGGCGGCTCGTCGAGGCGGAGCGCACGAGCCCGCACCGGCTCCGCGATCTCGCGATCACGGGCGCCGACCTCCTCGAGCTCGGCTACACGCCCGGGCCGGCCGTCGGAGCGACGCTCCGGACGCTGCTCGCGGAGGTAGTCGACCAGCCCTCGCGGAACACGCGGGCCGGGCTGCTCGAACGTGCGGAGGAGCTGCGAACAGCATGATCCGCTGGCACGAGCCGGGATACGTCGTGGGCTTCACGACCCGTACCGGCGGCGTCTCGAGCGGCCCGTATGCCTCGCTGAACCTCGGTCGTTCGACCGGCGACGACGTCGTGCAGGTCGAAGAGAACCGGCGACGTGCCTGCGACGCGCTCGGCGTCGACGCGGCCGCGCTCGCCGTCAACCGCCAGGTGCACTCCACGGACGTGAACCGCGCCGCAGCCGGCGTCCAGGGCGAGCGCGGAGACGGGCTCTGGACCGACGCACCCCTGCTGCCGATGCTCGCGCTTGCCGCCGACTGCGTCCCGATCGCGATCGCAGTGCGCGGACGCGGCAGGCTCGCAGTCCTGCACGCGGGATGGCGCGGTCTCCTCGGCGGGCTCGTCGCCGCGGGAGCCTCCGCCGTCCGGCGGGACGACGGCAACGCCGAGCTCGCCGCCGTGATCGGCCCGTCCGCCGGCCCCTGCTGCTACGACGTGGGCGTCGACGTCGCCGACCGGTTCGAGCCCGACCTGACGCGGAAGGGCCGCCTCGATCTCTGGTCCGCGGCCGAGCGGCTCCTCCACGCGGCCGGCGTCGCGGACGTCGAACGCGTCGACGTTTGCACGATCTGCAACCCCGAGCTCTTCTTCTCCCACCGGCGCGACGGCAAGCCGCGGGGCGTGCAAGGGGTGATCGGCTACGTCGCCTGAGTCCGTGCGCGCGAAGCTCGAGCGGGTTCGCGAGCTCGTCGGGCCGGACGTGACCATCGTCGCCGCGACGAAGTACGTGTCGCTCGCCGAGATGGCGGTGCTCGTCGAGGCCGGAGTGCCGGTCGTCGGAGAGAACCGCGCGCAGGATCTCGAGGCGAAGCACGCCGAGTACGGCGACGCGTTCCGCTGGCACTTCATCGGGCATCTTCAGTCGAACAAGGTGAAGGTCGTGAACCGCTGCTGTGAGCTCGTGCACTCGCTCGACTCGCAATCGGTGAGAAGCCGGCTCGAGGTTCCTGCGCTCGTCCAGGTCAATCTCGCCGGCGAGGGCACGAAGTCGGGCGTCGGGCCCGACGAGCTCGCCGGCTATGTCGGCGAGGGAATCGTCGGGCTGTCGACGATGCCGCCGGCGGTCGAGTCGCCCGAGGATTCACGTCCGTGGTTCCGTCGCCTGCGCGAGCTCGCCGAGGCGCACGGTCTCTCCGAGCTCTCGATGGGGACGACCCAGGACTTCCAGATCGCGGCCGAAGAGGGCGCGACATACGTGCGCGTCGGCTCGTTTCTGTTCGCAAACTGATCAGGTCTAGAGGCTTGATGTGTATTGGGGTGCGTGCGGGGATGCGCCTGACCAAGCGGATTGGACACGGCGGGCGCTGCCCGTAGTGGTGGCTACGGGCGAGCCCGACGGGGCCGAGCCGCGCCCTGTCGGGCGCACCATCCACGTGCCCGTAAATGCGCATCAAGCCTCTAGACTCCCGGCGTGGCGCTGGGCGACCTCTGGAATCGCACGCTCGTGTACTTCGGCATCGCCGAGGAGGACGAGGATTGGGACGACGAAGACGGCTACGCAGCAGAGGAGAGCCTCGAGCAGACCTACCGCGAGCGGCCGAACGTCCGCCGGCTGACGCCGCGGAAGCGGAGCCAGGATTACGACGACTGGACCGAGTCCGAGTCGGACGCGGCCGCCACCCGGGTGCCCGCGACACGGCCGCCGCGGATCCGCGACGGGCGGCCGCAGATGGAGGTCGTGCCGAACCCGTCGAGCGTGCGCGTGCACCTCGTCCTGCCGCGCAGCTTCAACGACGCCCAGCAGATCGCCGATCGCTTCAAGCAGGGGATGCCGGTGATCCTCAACCTCCAGAACGCGGACGCGGAGCTGTCGAAGCGGCTGATCGATTTCACGAGCGGGCTCACCTACGCCCTGAACGGCGGCATGCAGCGCGTTGCCGACAAGGTCTTCCTGCTCACACCCAGGAACGTCGAGGTCTCCGCCGAACAGCGGGCACAGCTGCTCGAGCGCGGCGGCTTCTTCAACCAAGCGTAGGAGAAGGGCGGGGAGGCGCGAACGGGGCGCCATGGTGCTCGACGTCGTCAGTGCGGTCCAGACGTTCATCTACATCTTCGCGACCGTCTATCTGCTCGCGCTGCTCCTCTACATCCTCACGTCGTGGGTGCAGCTGCCGTATTCGCTGCGCGGCGTGCAACGCTTCCTCTCGGATGCATGCGAGCCCTACCTGCGCTTCTGGCGGCGTCTGCTGCCGCTGTCGTTCGGCGCCATCGACTTCTCGCCAATCGTCGCGATCGCCGCGCTCCTGCTCGTGTCGAGGATCCTGATCGCGATCCTGAACGCCTTCTAGGAAGGAGGGGGAGATGCGTTACACCCCGGTAGAGCTACGGCACGTGAAACCCGGACGATCGCTGTTCGGCTACCGCCGACGCGACGTCGACAAGCTCCTCGAGGACGTGGCGGACAGCTACGAGGAGGTCTGGCGGGAGCGGGGCGAGCTGACCGACCGCCTTGAGGACACCGACAAGCGTCTCAGCGAGTTCAAGGACCGCGAGCAGCTGCTCGCATCCACGCTGGTGTCGGCCGAGAAGGCCGCGGCCGACGCCAAGGACGCGGCGCGACGCGAGGCCGAGCTGATCCTGGCGGAGGCGAACGGAGAGGCGCGGTCGATCGCGCGCACCGCCCAGGGCGAGAAGGAGCGCCTGTTCGCCGAGGCCCGGCGGGTCGAGGCGCTGCTGCGTGCGGCGCTCGGAATGGTGGAGGAGTCGAAAGGCCCCGAGCAGCTCGCCGTCGAGGCCGGTGAGAGCGGCTCCTGGCCGGTGCACGAGGACACGAGCGAGTTCGAGGCGATCCTCTCGCCGGGCGCCGCGGCGGCCGTGCGCGAGCCCGAGCCGACCGAGCTCGAGCGCGGTCCGGCAGAGCCGGCGGTCGAGCACGAGCTCGCGGATGAGCATGACCTCGACGATCACGAGCTCACCGACGAGCGCGACCTCGAGCCGGAGGACCGGGTGAGCCTGCCGCCCGTGAACGACGAGAGCGACGACCGCTACGGCGGCATCTAGCCAAAACGGGGCGGAGCTACGCTTCGGGCGTGCCCAGCTCGGCTCGAATCGCGCTCAGGGTCGCCCCGGGAGCGGCCGCGGCCGGCGTCGTCGGCCGGCACGGCGACGCGTGGAAGGTGCGGGTGACGCAGCCCGCCGAGAGCGGCAGGGCGAACGAGGCGGTCGTGCGGCTGCTCGCCGACACGTTCTCGGTGCCGCCGCGCGACGTGGCCGTCGTCGCGGGGCATACATCGCGTGACAAGATTGTCGCAGTGGCCGGCCTCGACCTCGACCAGGCGAACGCGGTGCTCGCCCGTGCGAGCGCTGCGCGAGCGAGGCCGTCGTGAGCTCGCTGGACGTCGAGAACCTCCGCGGACGCCTCGAGACGGAGCGCGAGCGGCTCGTGAAGTCCGCGCGGTACCTGCAACAGGAGCATCCGGGGTCGATGGAGGACGAGCTCGGCGAGATCTCGGGCGGGGGAGGCGGCGACAACCACCTGGCCGACATGGCGACGGTCACGTACGACCGCGAGCTCGACCAGGGGCTCGAGGAGGGCGTGCAGCAGACGGTCGAGCGCATCGACGCCGCGCTCGCGCGAATCGCGGGCGGGACCTTCGGCGTGTGCGAGGTCTGCGGCAATCCGATCGCCCCGGCACGACTGGAGGCGATCCCGTGGACGACCCGGTGCATCGACGACGCGAAGCGTTGAACGAGCCGCCCGTGCACGAGTCGCGCACCGACGTTCGCGTCGGTTCCGCCACCGACGGCCTGTCGCCGTTCTCGGTGGCCGAGCGCTCCCTCGCCGCCGGGCCCTGGCAGTGGGTGGGGCTCGCGGCGGTCGCGATCGCCGCGATCGCCGCCGACCAGCTGACGAAGCACGTCGTCACGTCGACGCTCGCGCTGGACGAGTCGGCTCACGTGGTCGGGCCGCTTTCCATCCACCACGTGCAGAACACAGGCATCGCCTTCGGCTTCTTCTCCGGTGCGACGTCGCTCGTGACGATCGTGACCGCGGTCGCGATCGTGTGGATGCTGGTCTTCTTCGGGCGCTCCGGAGCCCGGCACCCGGTGCTCCCCGCGGCGCTCGGGCTGTTGATCGGCGGCAGTCTCTCGAACTTCGTCGACCGGATCAGGCTCGGGCACGTGACGGACTTCATCGACTTCGCGTACTGGCCGGCCTTCAACCTCGCCGACAGCTTCATCGTCGTCGGTGTCGCCATCCTGCTGGCCGCGCTCGTCGCGGCCGACCGAGCGCCGGGGCCTCCGCGCCGGGCGCTCGACGTCGCGGCGCGTTGATGAAGCTCACCGTGCCGCGCGACGCGGCCGGGCAGCGGCTCGACCGGTTCCTCGCCGCGCACCTCGGCTCGCGCAGCGCAGCCGAGCGTGCGGTCGAGGCGGGCGCACAGGTCGACGGCGACGTCAAGGCGAAGAGCTACCGCCTCGCGGGCGGCGAGCTCGTCGAGCTGCCGGAGCAGCCCGAGCCCGCCGGCGCAGAGGCGCCCGAGCCGCCGCCGGTCGTCGTCCAGGACGAGCACCTGCTCGTCGTCGACAAGCCGGCGGGGCTCGTCGTGCACCCGGGCGCCGGGCGCGCGTCCGGCACGCTCGTCGACGCGCTGCGGCCGCTGATCGCGGGCGGCGACCCGCAGCGGCCCGGCGTCGTCCACCGGCTCGACCGCGACACGTCCGGGCTGCTGGTGCTCGCGCGCTCCGAGGAGGCGTACGGGCGCCTGAGCGAGCTTGTGCGGGCGCGCGCGCTCGAGCGAACGTACCTCGCTCTCGTCGCCGGCCGGCCGCGGTCCCGGGAGGGACGCATCGAGGCGCCGATCGGCCGCGACCGCCGCGACCCCACGCGCGTCTCGCTCGACACCGACACGCCTCGCGACGCGGTCACGCATTTCACCGTCGAGCGGCTGTGGGACCGAAACGCGCTCCTGCGGGTGCGGCTCGAGACGGGGCGAATGCACCAGATCCGCGTCCATCTCGCCGCGATCGAGCTGCCGGTGGTCGGCGATCCGGTCTACGGCACCGCCGACCCCGAGCTCGGGCGGCAGTTCCTCCACGCGTCGGAGCTCGCCTTCCCGCACCCGTTCGACGGGCAGAGGGTCGAGGCTCGCTCCGAGCTTCCGCCCGAGCTCGAGGCGTATCTCGAGCGGCTGTAGCTACCATTCCCGCGTTCTTCCAGTCCCTCCGGCCCGGTGGGCCCACCGAGGCGGACGGTGGCAGGCGCGTTGGCGTCTGCTTTCCGCCACGGCCGCCGGCTTCGTTCGTTGCACCCGAAACCGCAGAAAGGGGCTCGTATGCCCGTCGTCTCCATGAAGGAGCTGCTGGAGGCCGGCGTCCACTTCGGCCACCAGACCCGCCGCTGGAACCCGAAGATGAAGCGATTCATCTTCACCGAGCGCGGCGGCATCTACATCATCGACCTCACCCAGACGCAGGAGCTGCTGGACGAGGCGCACAACTTCGCCCGGGCCATCGCCGAGCGCGGCGGCTCGATCCTGTTCGTCGGCACCAAGAAGCAGGCGCAGGACGCCGTCTCGGACGAGGCGAAGCGCGTGAACATGCCCTACGTCAACAACCGCTGGCTGGGCGGGTTGCTGACCAACTGGCGCACGATCTCCGACCGCATCCAGCGCCTCCACGAGCTGCGAAGCCTCAAGCAGGAAGCGCAGCTCGACCTGCTGCCCGCGAAGGAGCGGATCTCGATGGAGGCCGAGCTCGAGAAGCTGGAGGCGAACCTCGGCGGCGTCGCCGACATGCGCCGCCAGCCCGACGCGGTGTTCATCGTCGACCTCCGCAAGGAGCAGCTCGCGGTGCGCGAGGCGAAGCGTCTCGGGCTGCCGGTGATCGCGCTCGTCGACACCAACTGCGACCCCGACGAGGCGGACTACGTCATCCCGGGGAACGACGACGCCATTCGCTCGTGCGGCCTGATCGTGAAGGCGATCGCCGACGGGATCGAGGCCGGGAAGCAGAAGGTGACGGCCGCCGAGCTGCGCGCGCCGAAGAACGGCGGCGCGCAGCAGGAGCCTCGGGCCGAGGAGCCCGAGGCGGAAGCGCCGGCCGCGGATGCCGCAGAGGAGACCGGCGGATGACCGAGATCACCGCGACGATGGTGAAGGAGCTCCGTGACGCGACGAGCGCGGGGATGATGGATTGCAAGCGCGCGCTGCAGGAGACGGACGGCGACTTCGACGAGGCGGTCAAGCTGCTTCGCGAGCGCGGCATGGCATCGGCCGCGAAGCGGGCGGATCGCGAGACGAGCGAGGGCAAGGTCGGCGTGATGGTGCGCGGCGACACCGGCACGATCGTCGCCGTGGGCTGCGAGACCGAGCCGGTCTCGTCGAACGAGGACTTCCTCGCGTTCGCCGAGAAGGTGCTCCGTCTCGTTCACGAGCGCGGGGAAGAGGCGGTGTCGGAGCTCGAAGCGGAGCGCGTCGAGCTCGCGGCGAAGCTGGGCGAGAACATCCAGGTCGTCGGTGCCAAGCGTCTCGAGGCGAGCAACGGGACGACGCTCTCGTACTACGTCCACGCGCCGGCGAACAAGGTGGGTGCGGTCGTCGCGACGAGCGGCGGCGATCCCGCGAAGGCGCGCAGCCTTGCGCTCCACCTGACCTTCGCGCGGCCTACGTACGAGAGCCGCGACGAGGTGCCGAAGGAACTCGTCGACGCCGAGCGTGAGATCCTCTTCAACTCGGACGAGGTCCAGAGCAAGCCGGAGGGCGTTCGGGAGAAGATCGTCGACGGGATGCTGAACAAGAAGCTCTTCGGCGAAGCGGTGCTCACCGAGCAGACCTGGTATCGCGCGGACGAGTCGACGGCGACGGTCGGCCAGTTCCTGAAGGAGCAGGGAATCGAGCTCCGCGACTACGCCTGGTACGCCGTTGTCTAAGCCTGAGGCCGTGGCCGCGTCGCTGCCGCAGCTCGAGCGACCGGCCGCCTTCAGGCGGATCCTGCTGAAACTGTCGGGCGAGGCCCTCATGGGCCCGTCCGACTACGGCCTCGACGCGCACACGGTGGACCTGCTCGCACGCGAGCTCGTCGATGTCCGGGAGGCGGGCCTCGAGGTCGCGGTCGTGATCGGCGGCGGGAACATCTACCGCGGCATGGCGGCCGCGGCCGAGGGCATGGACCGCGCGACGGGCGACTACATGGGGATGCTCGCCACGGTGCTCAACTCGCTCGCCGTCCAGCAGGCGCTCGAGCGGCACGGGGCGGACACGCGCGTGCTCTCGGCGATCACGGTGCAGGAGGTCGCCGAGCCGTACATCCGCCGCCGCGCCGTGCGGCACCTCGAGAAGGGACGGCTCGTGATCTTCGCGGCCGGGACCGGCAACCCGTTCTTCACCACCGACACGGCTGCCGCGCTGCGCGCCCTCGAGATCGGCGCCGAGGCGATCCTGATGGCGAAGAACGGCGTCCCCGGCGTGCTCGACGGCGACCCGAGGACGTCGCCGGACGCACGCCTCATCCCGTCGCTGACGCACTTGCAGGCGATCGAGCAGGGCCTCAAGGTGATGGACACAACGGCCCTGTCGCTCTGCATGGACAATCACCTTCCGATCCACGTCTTCGAGCTCGCCCCCGGGAACATCGGGCGCGTCGCGCGGGGAGAGAAGATCGGGACCGTCGTGGCAACGCCTCCCGAAGGAGAACGAGAACGGTGATCGAGGATTTCGTTTCGGACGCGGACCACCGCATGGACAAGTCGGTCGAGGCGACGCACGAGCACTTCAACTCGGTGCGGACCGGCCGGGCGACGCCGGCGCTGCTCGATCGGATCACGATCGACTACTACGGCACGCCGACGCCGCTCAAGAACCTCGCGACGATCAACGCGCCGGAGCCTCGGATGCTGACGATCCAGCCGTTCGATCCGAGCTCGATCAAGCAGATCGAGAAGACGATCCAGGAGTCGGACCTCGGGCTGACCCCCTCGAACGACGGCAAGCTGATCCGCCTGCCGATCCCGCAGCTGACGGAGGAGCGTCGCAAGGAGCTCGTGAAGGTCGTGCGCCACATGGCCGAGGAGGGCCGGGTCGCCGTCCGCAACGTCCGCCGCGACGCGATCAAGCATCTCGAGGAGCTCGTGCGGAACGGGGACGTCGGGGACGACGAGGAGCGGGCAGCCGAGACGCGCGTGCAGAAGGTCACCGACGACCACGTGACGCGGATCGACGACCTGCTGAAGCGCAAGGAAGCCGAGATCATGGAGGTCTAGAGAACCTCCATGGGTCTCATCACACGACTCCGGACTCTCTCGCGCGTCCGACCCGTCGTCGAGCCGGCGCTGCCGGACGTCGCGCGGTCGGTCGCGATCATCCTCGACGGCAACGGCCGCTGGGCCAGGAAGCGCGGCCTGCCGACGGCCGCGGGGCACCGTGCGGGAGCGCGGACGGTGCGGCGCATCGTCGAGGCGTCCATCACCCTCGGCATCCACGATCTCGCGGTCTTCGCGTTCTCGACGGAGAACTGGTCGCGGTCCGACGAGGAGGTCGAGGCGCTGATGGAGATCTTCGCCGAGACCATCGAGCGGGAGCTTCCTGATCTCGCCGAGCAGGGGGTGCGCGTGCAGTTCATCGGCCGGCGCGACCGGGCGCCCGCCGAGCTCAGGACGCGCATGGAGGCGATGGAGGACCGGACGGCGCTGAACGCCCGCATCAACCTCTGGGTCGCGTTCGACTACGGCGGGCGTGCGGAGCTCGTCGAGGCGGCCCGCCGGCTCGTCGAGAGCGGCGTCGAGCCGCAGGACATCGACGAGAACGTGTTCGCGGCGAATCTCTACGCGCCGTCGCTCCCGGACCCCGACCTGCTGATCCGGACGAGCGGCGAGCTGCGCATCTCGAACTTCCTGCTCTGGCAGGTCGCGTACTCGGAGCTCGTGTTCGTCGACAAGTACTGGCCGGACTTCGACGAACGCGACCTGCGGCACGCGCTCGCCGAGTACGCCTCTCGCCGCCGACGGTTCGGCGGCCGTTGAGCTCGTTCGTCTCGCGCATCCTGGTCGCTGTCGTACTGCTCCCGGCGGTGCTCGGCCTCGCGTACCTGGGAGGGTGGTGGGTGTTCGGGCTCGCGGCGGTCGCGGCACTGCTCGCGCTGCATGAGTTCTGGGTGATGGCGCGTGCGCACGCACCGCTTGCGCTTGCAGGCTATGCCGGGACGGCGCTGGCGCTCGTGGGCGCCGAGCTCTCCGGAGTCGAGTGGATGGTCGGCGGCGTGCTCGTCACGCTCCCGCTGGCGTTCTGCCTGAAGCTCGTGTCGCGGGCGCGGCAGGCGCCGACTGCGGCGGTCTCGACGACGATGCTCGGCGCCGTCTGGATCGGCCTGGGGCTCGGCTTCCTGATCCTGCTGCGCAACCTGCCGGACGACGGCCGCCTCGCGCTCTTCACGGTGCTGCTCGCCGTCTGGGCGGGCGACACGCTCGCGTATTTCGGCGGGCGCCTCCTCGGCCGTCACAAGATGGCGCCGTCGACGTCCCCCGGCAAGACCTGGGAGGGCTTCGTGTTCGGGACGGCTGCGACGGTGTTCGTCGCCTTCGTGGCGCTCTACAAGCAGGACTTCCTCTCGATCGGCGACTCGATCGTGCTGGGGGTCGTCCTCGCCGTCGCGGCGCCGCTCGGCGACCTCTTCGAGTCGCTCCTCAAGCGCGACGCAGGTGTGAAGGACTCGGGCGCGCTCCTCGGCGGCCACGGCGGCATGCTCGACCGACTGGACGCGTTCCTCTTCGCCGCCCCTGCCGCGTACTTCGCGATCCTCGCGCTCACATAGCCGCGCGCGGCGCGCCGCGGTCGGCACACTTCTCGGCGTGTCACGGATCGCCCTGCTCGGAGCGACCGGCTCGATCGGCCGCCAGGCGCTCGAGGTGATCGCCGCCAACCCGGCGCTCGAGCTCGTCGCTGCCACGAGCGGCTCGACGCCGATCGACGGGCTCGCACCGCTCACGCAAACGGGCGGCGACCCGACCGAGCTGCTCGAGCGCGCGGACCCCGATGTCGTTCTCAACGCCACCGTCGGCTTCGCGGGCCTGCCGGCGACGATGTGGGCGCTCGAGCGCGGCGTCACGCTCGCGCTGGCGAACAAGGAGAGCCTCGTCGCCGCAGGGGAGCTGGCGCTCGCGGCGCGCCAGCGCGGCCGGGGGCTGCTGCTCCCGGTCGACAGCGAGCACTCGGCGCTCTTCCAGTGCGCGCTCGCCGGCGAGCCCGAGAGCGTCGTGCTGACGGCGAGCGGCGGCCCGTTCCGCGGCCGCACGCGCGACGAGCTCGCCGACGTGACCGCCGAGGAGGCCCTCGCGCATCCCACCTGGTCGATGGGCGCGAAGATCACGATCGACTCGGCGACGCTCGCGAACAAGGGGCTCGAGGTGATCGAGGCGCACTTCCTGTTCGGCCTCGAGTACGACGCGATCGAGGTGGTGGTCCACCCGGCGTCGATCGTCCACGGCCTCGTGCGGTTCCGGGACGGCGCTGCGATCGCGCATCTCGGCTACCCCGACATGCGGGTGCCGATCTCCTACGCGCTGACGTACCCGGAGCGCGCCGCGACGCCGATTCCCGCGCTCGACCTGGTCGCGGCCGGGAGCCTCGAGTTCGGCGCGCCCGACCTGGAGACGTTCCCGCTGCTCGCGCTGGCACGCGAGGCGGGCGAGCGGGGCGGCACGTACCCGTGCGCGTTCAACGCGGCCAACGAGGTGGCGGTCGCCGCGTTCCTCGAGGGCCGGATCGGCTTCCTCGAGATCGCCTCGCGGGTCGCCGACGTGCTCGAGCGCGTCGACGGCTCGCCCGCCCGCGACCTCGACGAGCTGCGCGAGGCGGACGCCCGCGCGCGCGACCTGATCACGGTGCCCGCGTCGTGAGCATCCTGATCGCGATCTTCGGCCTGGCGCTGCTCGTGATGATCCACGAGGCCGGCCACTTCTTCGCTGCGCGTGCCGTCGGTATGACGCCGCGGAAGTTCTACCTCGGTTTCGGCCCGCCGCTCGTGCGCACGCGTCGAGGCGGGGTGGAGTACGGCATCGGCTCGATCCCGCTCGGGGGCTACGTGAAGATCCCCGGGATGAACCGCCCGTCGGCGGGCGACCTGGCGGCGCTCCTCGCCGAGCCGGCCCGCCACGAGCACCGGGCGGAGCTGGGGCGGCTCGACGCGGCGATCGAGTCGGGCGACGATGCGGCGGCGCGCGCGGCCCTCGAGGAGCTCCGCCCCGCGCTCGGCGAGACGCGCGGCTGGCAGGAGCTCGAGGGAGCGCTCGCGCCCGACGCGTACTGGCGCCAGGCGACGTGGCGCCGGCTCGTCGCGATCGGCGCCGGCCCGGCGGTGAACCTGCTGTTCGCGATCGTGCTCTTCACGATCCTGTTCGTCGTCGCGACGACCCGCGACACGAACGTGATCGGACGCGTGCTGCCGAAGACCCCGGCGGCCGCCGCCGGCGTGAAGGTCGGCGACCGGATCGTGTCCGTCGGCGGCGAGACCATGAAGCCCCGGGACATTCCGGCGCACATCCGCGCGACCAAGGGCCGCGAGTTCACGCTCGTGGTCAGGCGCGACGGCCGGATCGTCGCGATCCCGCTCCGGGCGCGGCTCGACCAGGGCGCCTACCGGATCGGGATCGCGATCGAGTCGCGCACCGGCGCGGGGGAGTCCGTGCCCGCCGCGGCCGGAGACGCGCTCTCGCTGACGTGGGGGATCACCGCCGACACGGCCCGCGGCATCGGGCACCTCTTCACGGGCCGGGGCACCAACCAGGTGTCGAGCTCGGTCGGGATCGTCCGCGTCTCGGCCGCCGCGTGGCGCCAGGGGCTGCGCGACTTCCTGTTCGTGCTGGGGCTGATCAGCCTGGCGCTCGGGCTCTTGAACCTGCTGCCGGTGCTTCCGCTCGACGGCGGCCACATCGTGATCGCGCTCGTCGAGAAGGTGCGCGGGCGCACGTTCCGCCAGGCCGTCTACATGCGCTACACGGTCGTCGGACTGGCGCTGTTCGCGGTGCTCATGTACTTCGGCCTCCGCAACGACCTGTTCGGCGGCGGCGGGTAGCGCGGCTAGGCTGACCGCGTGGCCAGCGAGCGCTCGATAAGCGTCGGCGGCGTGCGCATCGGCGGCGGTGCGCCGGTCGTCGTGCAGTCGATGACGCTGACGAAGACGCACGACGTCGAGGCGACGACGGCGCAGATCGCGGCCCTCGCGAGCGCCGGCTGCGAGGTGGTGCGGGTCGCGGTGCCGAAGAGCGAGGACGCGGACGCGCTGCCGAGGATCGTGCGCTTCTCGCCGCTCCCGGTGATCGCCGACATCCACTTCAACGCGTCGCTGGCGCTGCGCGCGATCGACGCCGGAGTCGCGGCGGTTCGGATCAACCCCGGCAACATCGGCGGCCCGGACAAGGTCGCGGAGGTCGTCAAGGCCGCGAAGCGCGCCGGCATGCCGATGCGGATCGGCGCGAACTCCGGCTCGCTGCCGAAGCACCTGACCGAGCTCGCGCAACAGGACCAGGCGGAGGCGCTCGTCGAGGCCGCCCTCGAGGAGGTGCGGCTGCTCGAGCAGCTCGAATACCGCGACTTCAAGATCTCGGTGAAGTCGAGCCACGTGCCGACGATGATCCGGGCCTACCGGTTGCTCGCCGCGAAGGTTCCCTATCCGCTGCACCTGGGCGTGACCGAGGCGGGGACGCCGTACTCGGGGTCGATCAAGAGCGCGGTCGGGATGGGAGCGCTGCTCGTCGACAACATCGGCGACACGATCCGCGTGTCGCTGACCGCGGATCCCGTCGAAGAGGTGAAGGCCGCGTACGAGATCCTGAAGGCGCTCGGCCTGCGCGAGCGCGGGCCGATCATGATCGCGTGCCCGAGCTGCGGCCGCGACAACGTGGGCGTCCAGCAGCTCGCCGAGCGCGTCGAGGATCGCCTGCGCACGTACCCGGAGGCGTTCGAGGTCGCCGTGCTCGGCTGCGCCGTGAACGGCCCCGGGGAGGCCGGCGACGCCGACTTCGGGATCGCCGGCGGACGCGACGTCGGGTTCATCTACGGGCACGGCCGGGTGCTCAAGAAGGTCTCGAGCGACATCCTGGTAGACGAGCTCTTCCACGAGATCGACCGCTGGATCGCCGACGGGATGCGCCGTCCCAAGCGGCTGAAGATGGCCAAGCCGGCGGCGCTCGCGATGGCCGAAGCGTCCGCGATCCCGCTCGAGAACTGAGAAAGTCGGCCGCCTGCGGCGGTCGGTAGCCTGGGGAGGCAACGATGATCGCCCGCGCCTCGAAGCTCTTCCTGCCTACGCTCCGCGATCCGCCCGCCGACGCCGAGGCAGCGAGCCACAAGTTGCTCGTGCGCGGCGGGTTCATCCGCCAGGTGTCGGCCGGCGTCTGGACGCTGATGCCGCTCGGCTGGCGCGTCCATCGCAAGATCGAGCAGATCATCCGCGAGGAGATGGACGCGATCGGGGGGCAGGAGATGCTGATGCCCGTTCTCACCCCCGTGGAGCTCTGGGAGACGACCGGCCGGGCGTCGATCCCGGAGATCTTCCACCTGCAGGACCGCACCGGGCGCCGGTTCGTGCTCCCGATGACGCACGAGGAGACGGTCACGTTCCATGCGCGGGAGATCCGGTCGTACAAGGAGCTGCCGCAGCTCTGGTACCACTTCTCGGTGAAGGATCGCGACGAGCCGCGCCCGCGCGCCGGTCTCCTGCGGGTGCGCGAGTTCATCATGAAGGACGCCTACTCCTTCGACCG
Source organism: uncultured Thermoleophilia bacterium (assembly GCA_963708355.1). Lineage (GTDB taxonomy): Bacteria > Actinomycetota > Thermoleophilia > Gaiellales > Gaiellaceae > PALSA-600. The sequence goes on from CAVPSK010000001.1 coordinate 736,030, forward strand.
CGACGAGGAGGGCGTGCGCCGCAGCTTCGAGTCGAACCGCGGCGCCTACAAGAAGATCTTCGCCCGCTGCGGGCTCGAGACCTATGACGTGCAGGCCGAGAGCGGGATCATGGGCGGCAAGTTCTCGGTCGACTTCCTGGCGCCGTCGGGGTCGGGCGAGAACGTCCTCGTCACCTGCGAGAACGGCGACTACGCCGCCGACGGCGACATCGCGCGAGCCGTTCCTCGCGACCCGGTGTTCCCCGCCGCGCTCGGCGCGCCGGAAGAGGTCGATACGCCGGGCGTGACCACGATCGAGGCGCTCGCGGGCTTCCTCGAGATCGACGAGGCGGCGACCTCCAAGGCGATGCCCGTGGTGAAGGAGGACGGCACCCTGGTGCTGGCGCTGGTCCGCGGTGACGACCGGCTCAGCGAGATGAAGCTCTTCGACGCGCTCGCCGGTGCGTCACGGCCGGCGACGGACGACGAGATCCGCGGTGCGTTCGGCGCGGGCGGCGGGTCTCTGGGCCCGGTCGGGTTCGGCGGCGAGGTCGTGGCGGACGAGGCGCTCCGGACCGGGCAGTTCGTCGCCGGGGCGAACCGCGACGGCTGGCACCTGCGCGGGGTCGAGGCGGGGCGCGACTTCGATCCGCGCTTCGCCGACCTCCGCGAGCCTCACGAGGGCGACCGGTGCCCGGAGTGCGGTGGAGCGCTCCGGTTCCGGACCGCGATCGAGGTGGGGCACATCTTCAACTTCGGGGCGTTCTACTCCACGCCGCTCGAGGCCACGTTCCTCGACGAGGACGGACACGAGAAGCCCCTGCTCGGAGGCAGCTACGGCATCGGGCCCGGCCGCGCGATGGCGGCCGCGGTCGAGCAGAGCCACGACGAGCACGGCATCGTCTGGCCGGCGGGAATCGCGCCGTACGACGTCCACGTGGTCGTGCTCGCCGGCGCGGAGGAGGTCGGCCTGGCGGCTGCCGAGGCGCTCTCGGCGGCGGGGAAGGAGGTCCTGCTCGACGACCGCGACCAGCGGCCCGGGGAAAAGTTCGCGGACGCCGACCTGATCGGGATCCCGATCCGCCTCACCGCGGGCCGGAAGAGCCTGGAGGACGGCGCCGTCGACGTCCGCGACCGGGGAACCGGGGAGGAGCGGCGGGTCGGCGTGGCCGAGCTCGCCAAGGAGGTGTAGCGACATGGCCAAGCGCCGGAGATACGCAACCGAGCCGTTCGGGCCCGCCGTCGAACGCCTGATGAACGAGTCTGGCGTGACCTACCGCGCCCTGGCGGCCAAGACCGGCCTCTCGGCCGGCTACTTGAACCATCTGGTCCACGGCAACCGGCCCGTGCCGTCGAACGACGTCGTCCGGACGCTCGCTGACGCGCTCGACGTCGAACCCGAGTATTTCCGGGAGTTTCGTGTCCGGGCGATCACCGAGCGTCTCGAGGCGATGCCCGAGCTGGTCGACCGGCTCTACCGGCGCCTGCATGGCTAACCCCGGCTCTCCGCCGGCGTCTAATCCTGTTGCCCGGTGGGGTCCCGGCTAGCGACCACTGGGGGGTTAGGGGCCCCACCGAGCGTTTATCTTGCCGCGATCCCGGCAGGGGCGCCTTGCACAATGGGCGTTGATGAGCTCGATGCGTGAGGAGCGCCGCGTCGTCACCGCCCTGTGCGCGGATCTGGTCGGATCGACGCCGCTCGCCGAGCAGCTCGACCCGGAGGAGGCCAGGCTCCTCGTCGGCGAGGCGGTCGCGAGAATGGTGCACGCCGTGGAGGGCTACGGGGGCACCGTGAAGGATCTCGCCGGCGACGGCATCCTGGCGCTCTTCGGAGCACCCGTCGCGCACGAGGACGACCCCGAGCGTGCGCTCCGTGCCGCGCTTCAGGTCACGGCCGAGCTCGGCGCATACGCCGCGGAAGTGGAGGGGAGCTTCGGAATCGGCGGACTCGGCGTCCGGGTCGGCGTGAATACCGGGACGGTCGTCGTCGGCCCGGTCGGGGCCGGAGGGCGCGTCGAGTACGGCGCGGTCGGCGACGCCGTGAACGTGGCCGCGCGCCTGCAGGCGGCGGCCGAGCCCGGCTCGGTGCTGACGGGCGCCGAGACCGCACGGCTCGTCGAAGGGCTGTTCTCACTGAGCGAGCCGAAAGAGCTGACGCTGAAGGGCAAGTCAGAGCCCGTCGTCGCCTACGAGGTCGAGAACGCGCTCTTCCAGGCCACGAGACCCGGTGCCGACACGCGGCTCGTCGGTCGCGAGGCCGAGCTCGGCAAGGCACGCGAGGCGGTCGAGCTCGTCGCGAGTGGGGCCGGCGGAATCCTCTTCCTCGTCGGCGAGGCCGGGATCGGCAAGAGCCGCCTCGTGGCCGAGCTCCACCGGGTGGCCGAGACGGCCACCGGCGAGCGCGACCTCCTCTGGCTCGAAGGGCGCTGCGTCTCATACGGCGAGTCGCTGCCGTACTGGCCGTTCCGCGAGCTCGTGCGCGACTGGCTGCAGCTGTCGATCGACGATCCGGAGCTCCGCGCCCGGCTTGCGCTCAGGCGGGCGCTCGACCGGATCGCCGGTGAGCGGGCGGCCGAGCTGTACCCGTACCTCGGCGCGCTGCTCGCCTTGAACCTCGAGCACGAGGCGGCCGTCCGGCTTGCGGAGCTCTCGCCCGAGGCTCTGCAGTACCGAACCTTCGAGGTCGTTCAGGAGGTGCTCGCGCTGCTCGCCGCCGAGCGTCCGGTCGTGGTTGCGGTCGAGGATCTGCACTGGATCGATCCCACCTCCCTCCAGCTGCTCGAGCGGCTGCTCGCGCTGACCGAGGACGCGGCCGTCCTGCTCGTCCTGACGCAGCGGCCCGATCCCGACCACCCGGCCTCGCAGCTGCGCGAGGTGGCTGCGAGAGCGCTCCCACATCGCTCGTGGGAGCTCGCGCTCGGGGCCCTGCGTGACGATGCGGAGCTCGAGCTGCTTCGCGCGCTCGTCGGGCAGGACACGCTGCCGGCAGATCTCGAGCGGCGGCTGCTCGAGCAGGCGGAGGGCAATCCCTTCTTCCTGGAAGAGCTCGTCCGCGGACTCGCCGACGCCGGTGCCCTCGTCCGGGCGAACGGGGGCTTCCGGTTCGACCACGAGACCACGGTCGTCGTCCCCGCGACGGTCGAGCAGGTGATCCTCGCGCGCGTCGACCGGCTGCCGGAGCGGCACCGCAGCACGCTCACCGCCGCGTCGGTGCTCGGCCGCCAGTTCGGGCTGCCACTTCTGCAGGGCGTCGCTCCCACCGGTGACCTGCGCGACTCGCTGCGGGAGCTCCAGCGACTCGACCTGCTGCGCGAGAGCCGCCGCTGGCCCCAGCCCGAGTACCGCTTCAAGCACGTGCTCATCCAGGAGACCGTGTACCGCACGATCGTCGGGACCGAGCGCCGGCAGCTCCATCGCGAGGCCGCCGAATGGCTCGAACAACGGCGGGCGGAGGGTGGTGAGGAGGCGCTCGGAATCCTCGCCCACCACTGGCTCGCAGCCGAAGACGAGCAGAAGGCGATCTCATATCTCACTCGCGCCGGCGATCGGGCGCGGCAGGAGCACGCCCTCGACGAGGCGATCGAGCACTACCGGGAGTTGCTCGAGCTCCTGAAGCGCCGCGGTGAGTCGCGGGAGGTGGCGCTCGTCCTCTTCAAGCTCGCGCTCGCACTGCACACGTCGCTCCGCTTCGCGGAGGCGAACGCCGCGTACCAGGACGCCTTCGACCACTGGCAGCCGCTCGAGGCGGCCGCCGAGAACGCGGAGCTGCGCGTTGCCACGAGCTTCCTGCCGAACGACTTCGATCCCGCCTCGGCGATCGCCTGGCCGAACATCCAGCTCTGCATGCAGCTCTACGACCGGCTCGTCGAAGCCTGGCCCGAGCGGACGATCGTGCCGTCGCTCGCCGAGCGGTGGGAGATCGCGGACGACGGGCTGCGATACGTCTTCCACCTCCGCGAAGGGCTCACCTGGTCCGACGGCGTCCCACTGACCGCCCACGACGTCGAGTTCGGGATCAAGCGCGTGCTCTCCCCGGACGACCCCGGTTCGTCCGTGGCGATCTACTACGTGCTCGAGAACGGACAGGACTACGCGCTCGGACGCGACCCCGACGCCGATCGCATCGGGGTGCGAGCGATCGACGATCGCACGGTCGAGTTCCGGCTCGCAGCGCCGGCACCCTACTTCATGAGCGTGATGAACCGCCCCGACGGAGGCCCACAGCCGCGCCATGCGATCGAGGCGGCCGGCAGCCGGTGGACCGACGTCGGTCGCCAGGTCGTGAGCGGGCCGTTCCGGATTGCGGAACGCACCGACGATGAGCTCGTGCTGGAGCGTCGGCCCGAGTATGCGAACGTCGCTCGCAGCGGCAACGTCGCCCGGGTGACGCTCCGGCGAGGCGGGGTGGAGGAGTCGCTCGAGCCGCTCGCCCGCGGCGAGCTGGAGATGATCGCCGTGCGCTACACGCCGCGCATGGCCGACCAGGTCCCGACGGCCGACGTCGGCTATGCGGTGACGGGACCGGCAGCGTGGACAGGCTACCTCGCCTTCGACCACGCGAACGCGACGACTTCGAACGTCGACTTCCGGCGGGCGCTCGCGCACGCGATCGACCGGGGCCTGCTCGCGGAGCGGGTCGCGGGGAACATGCTCGTCGCCACCGGCGGCCTGGTGCCTCCGGCGCTTCAGGGTCACACGCCGGACATCGTCCCCCGCTACGACCCGGAGCTGGCCCGCGAGTTGCTCGCCCGCTCGGGCGTCTCCGCGACGATCAAGCTGGCGGCGGTCGAGCAGTGGCGGCCGTTGGTCGAGCTGATCGCCGACGGCTGGCGCGACGTCCTGGCCCTCGAGGTCGACGTTCCGACGTGGACGGTCGACCAGGCGTGGCAGAGGCCGCGCCCGTGGGAGGTGCTGATCGCACCGATCGTCGTCACCGGCTGGCTTCCCGGCTACAGCGATCCCGAGTACTACCTTCGCCTGCTGCTGCACTCGGAGTCGAAGACGAACGAGGGCGGCTACGCCTATCCGCCGTTCGACGACCTGATCGAGCGGGCGCGCCAGGAACGCAGCGACCGCTCCCGGCTCGAGCTGTTCCACGAGGCAGACCGGATGGCGGTCGCCGACCAGGTCGCCCTCATCCCGCTCGTCTACGGCCGCAGCATGGCGTTCGTCCGGCCCACCGTCTCCGGCTGGTGGGAGTTCGGCAAGACGTCCGCCGCCTTCGCCGACCTGGTCGTCGGGCCGGGGGCCTAGGCCTCCGCGAACTGCGTGAGCGCCGCCACGAGCGCCTGGAGGCGCACGCCGCGCTCGGTCAGGCGGTACTCGGTACGGGGCGGCCGGCCCTCGACCGTGACGCGCACGAGCACGCCCGCCTCCTCGAGCTCGCTCAGCCGCGCCGCGAGGGTCGCGGGCGGAATCGGTCCGAGCGAGCGCGCGAACTCGCCGAAGCGGACCGCGCCCTCGGACGACGCCCAGATGATCGACACCGCGAAGCGGCGTTCGAGGAGGTCCGCCGCGCGGCGGACCTCCTCGGGAATCGGGGCGCAGTTATTGCAGCGCACGGCTCGTGGGCGCCTGCTCGAGCGCGAGCGCGAGCACCTCGTCGAGCGTCATCACGGGATGGAAGGCGAGGTCGGCCTTCACGTCCTCGGGCACGTCGTCGAGATCCGCGCGGTTGCGTTCCGGGATGATCACGTCCGTCAGCCCGGCGGCGTGGGCGGCGAGCACCTTCTGCTTGAGGCCGCCGATCGGTAGCACGCGCCCCTGCAGCGTGACTTCGCCCGTCATGCCGACCGTGTGCTTGACGGGCCGGCCGGAGAGCAGCGAGGCGATCGCGGTCGTCATCGTGATCCCGGCGCTCGGGCCGTCCTTCGGGATCGCGCCGGCCGGGACGTGGACGTGGAACGAGCGGTTGTCGAACGTGTCCTCGTCGATGCCGAGCGCCTCGGCATGCGAGCGGACGTAGGTCAGGGCGATCCGTGCTGACTCCTTCATCACGTCGCCCAGCTGGCCGGTGAGCACCAGCCCGTCCGAGCCCTTCATCGAGGTCGCCTCGACGAACAGCACGTCACCGCCGGTTCCGGTCACCGCGAGCCCGGTCGCGACGCCGGGCACGGCCGTCCGCTCGGCCGACTCCTGGAAGAAGCGCTGGCGTCCGAGCGCGTCGCGGACGAGCTCGAGGCTGGCGTGCACGGGCGCCTCGACGTCGCCGGCGACGATCTTCGTGGCCGTCTTTCGAAGCAGCTTGCCGAGCTCGCGCTCGAGCTGGCGGACGCCGGCCTCGCGCGTGTACTCGCTCACGATCGTCTCGAGCAGCTCGTCCGAGATCTCGACCTCGTGCTCGTGCAGCCCGTTGCGCTCGCGCTGGCGCGGCCAGAGATAGCCGCGTGCGATCGCGACCTTCTCGTCGACCGTGTAGCCGTCGAACCGAATGACCTCCATGCGGTCGAGCAGCGGCCCGGGGATCGTGTCGGCGATGTTGGCGGTCGCGATGAAGACGACCTGCGACAGGTCGAGCTCGACGTCGAGGTAGTGGTCCCGGAACGAGTGGTTCTGGGCCGGGTCGAGCACCTCGAGCAGCGCCGCAGAAGGATCGCCGCGCCAGTCGGCGCCGACCTTGTCGACCTCGTCGAGCAGGATCACGGGGTTCATCGTCCCCGCGTCGCGGAGCGCGCGCACCAGCCGGCCGGGGAGCGCGCCGATGTAGGTGCGCCGGTGCCCGCGGATCTCGGCCTCGTCGCGGACGCCGCCGAGCGACATGCGGACAAACTCACGGTTCAGGGCGCGGGCGATCGACTCGCCCACCGAGGTCTTGCCGGTGCCGGGCGGCCCGATCAAGGTGAGGATCGCGCCGGAGCGCTTGTCCTCCTCGATCCCGCGCTCCTCGCGGAGCTTGCGGACGGCGAGGTACTCGACGATCCGCTCCTTGACGTCCTCGAGCCCCGCGTGGTCGGCGTCGAGCACCTCGCGCGCGTGCGCCGGGTCGAGCCGCTCCTCGGACGTCTTGCCCCACGGCACGGCCAGCAGCCAGTCGAGGTACGTCCGGATCATCGACGACTCGCCGTTCTGGTCGCCCATCCGCTCGAGCCGGCCGACCTCTCGCTCGGCCTGCTCGCGCACGGCGTCGGGCATCTCGGCCTCGGCGATCCGCGACCGGTAGTCCTCGGCCGCCGAGCCGTCGTCGTCCCCGAGCTCCTTGCGGATCGACTCGAGCTGGCGGCGCAGGATGTACTCGCGCTGTTGCTTCTGCGCGCCGGACTCGACGTCCTCGCGGATGCGGCGGCGGACCTCGAGCTCGGCGAGTCGCTCACGCTGGAGGCTCAGGGAGAGCTCGAGCCGCTCGACGACGTCGATCGCCTCGAGCAGCCGAATCTTGTCGGCGAACGAGATGTCCGGGGAGTAGGCGGAGGTGTCGGCGAGCGCTCCGGGCTCGCTGATCGCGCGGACGAACTCGCGGATCCGCGGGTCGGCGTCGCGCAGGTCGAGGATCTCCTCGACCACGGCGCGGTATTCGCGCTCGAGGTCGGCGGTCTGGACGCGCGGAGGCGTCTCGTCGACGCGCTCGTCGACCTCGACGCGCAGTCGTCCGTCGGGCCCGGTCTGGGCGGCGCCGGCGACGCCGCGGTGGAGCCCGGTGAGGGTGACCGCCCGGCCCCCGCCCGGGAGGCGCATGCGGTCGGAGACCTCGGCGACGGTCCCCACGCCGGCGTACTCGCCCTCGTGCACCGGCACGAGGAAGACGCGCTCGTTCTCGCCGACATCGACGGTCAGCGTCACCGACATGTTCGGGAAGACGACGCTGTCCTCGAGCGGGATCAGCAGCAGATTGGGCAAGTGATTCTCCTCGGTCGTGATTCAGTCGTTGTATGTACTTCAACGATTGAAGCACACTGCTATTCCGCGCCGTCGTGCGGACTTTGCCAAGATCCGGCTCCAACGCCCGTCGACCTCAGAGGTGATCTCGTGAAGCGCGACGACCGCGACGCTGCCGACCAGCTGCTCGAAGCCGGGTTGTTCGAGGAGGGGATGCCGCGCAGGGCGTTCCTGAAGCGCGGCGCTGCGCTTGCCGCCACCGCGGCGGGGCTCTCGACGCTCGGGGTCGGGTCGGCCCGAGCGGCACGCATCATCGGCCGCCCGCGGAACCTCCTCACGCTCGTCGGAGCCGATCACGTCGGCCTCACCGTGCCCGACATCGGCGAGGCGGTGGACTGGTTCCGGGAGATCATGGGCGCCGAGGCGCCGCTCAGCTTCGGCCCGATCAGCGACCCGACCGGGACACTGATGCACGACCTGCTCGACGTCGACCCGCGCGCGGTGATCGACCAGATCACCGTTCTGCGCATCGGTCACAGCGCGAACATCGAGCTCTTCCAGTACGAGGCTCCCGACCAGCGCCGGACGCATCCGCGCAACTCGGACTGGTCGGGCCACCACGTCGCGTTCTACGTCAAGAACATCGACGAGGCGGTCGCCTTCATGGAGTCCAAGGGCGTCGAGAAGTTCCTCGGGCCGTTCCCGATCACGGGCGGGCCCGCGGCCGGCCAGTCGATCAACTACTTCAAGACCCCGTTCGGCACCTACATCGAGCTGATCAGCTACCCGAACGGGATGGCCTACGAGCAGACAGTCTCGACGCCGCTCTGGTCGCCGAAGGAGAACGGCACGGGCTCGGTCGTCACGAGCGTGCCCGGCCTGCTCGGCATCGACCACGTCGGGATCACCGTCCCGGACATCCAGCAGGCGCTCCGCTGGTTCGAGGGCGTCATGGGCTTCGTCAACCCGCTCACGTTCGGGCCGATCAGCGATCCGAACGGGACGCTGATGCACGACCTCGTCGACGTCGACGCGCGCTCGGCCATCGACCAGATCAGCCTCGTCCGTGGCGGGAACGGCGCGAACATCGAGCTGTTCCAGTACCAGGCGCCCGACCAGGACCGCACGTTCCGCCGCAACTCGGACTACGGCGCGCACCACATCGCCTTCTACGTGCGAAACATCGAGTTCGCGGTGCTGATCATGCAGCTCTTCGGCGCGAAGAAGCTCTTGGGGCCGTTCGCGGTCACGGCGGGCCCGGCAGCCGGGCAGTCGATCAACTACTTCAAGACGCCGTTCGGCACCTTCGTCGAGCTGATCAGCTACCCGAACGGGATGGCGTACGAACAGACGGCATCGGTCAAGCTGTGGGATCCACGCGACAACAAGGACTGAGCCGACCTCGCAGGTAGGAGAATGGCGCGGTGAGCGACGAGCTGCACCGGGCCGCAGCCGCGGCAGCGGTCCTCGGCTCCGACGAGCGCCACGGCGCGCTGCTGCAGTCGATCGCCGACGTCGCGCGGGCGCTGTTCCGGGCCGAGGCGTCGACGATCTTCCTGCTCGACGAAAGCAGTACGGAGCTCGTCTTCGCCGCGGTCTCGGGCGCGGGGGAGCGCGAGCTCGTCGGGACCCGGCTACCCGCGACCGAAGGGGTCGCCGGTTGGTCGCTGGCGACCAGGCAGCCGCTCGCCGTCGACGACCTTGCGTCCGATCCGCGCTTCGCGCGGTCGCAGGCGGAGTCGATCGGCTACGTCCCGAATGCGCTCCTCGCGGTCCCCATCGCACTCGACGACGTGGTCGTCGGCGTGCTCGAGGTGCTCGATCCGTCGCCCGGCCGCCCGATCGGGCAGGGCGACCTCGCGTTGCTCGGCATGTTCGCCGACCAGGCCGCGATCGCGCTCGAGCTCGTGCGCCGCGCGCACGCCGCGGGCGACGCGGTCGCCGGCCTAGAGGGGTCGGCCGCAAGCGCGGCCCGCCTCGCGGCAGCTGCGGGACGGCGCGACGACAGCGAGGCGTGGACCCGGGTGCTCGATGCGCTCGCGGACGCGCTCGACACACGCTGAGCGCGATGGCGGAGCCGGGGGATGGCCTCGAGTTTCTCCCCGCCTGGGGGCTCTCGAGGGGCGCCGAGCGCGAGGTCGAGCCGGCCTCGCTGCCGGGCGCGCTGTCGCGCGCGTGGGCGTTCGGCGACGGTCGAGGCGCCGGCGTGCGCGTCTGCGTCCTCGACTCGGGGATCGACGGCGATCACCCGCTCGTCGGCCAGGTGCAGCGCTCCGTCGCCGTCGAGCGGGATGACGGCGGCGATCTGAAGATCGTCGACGACGCGGGCGACGTCGCCGGCCACGGCACCGCCTGCGCCGGGATCATCCGGGCGCTGGCACCGGACGTCGAGCTCGTCAGCGTGCGCGTGCTCGGCACCGACATCAACGGCACCTTCGACGCGCTCCGAACCGGCCTCGACTGGGCGCTCGAGGAGCGCTTCGAGCTGCTCAACCTGAGCCTCTCGGTGCGCAAGCGCGATTACGTCGTCGAGCTGTCCGAGTTCGCCGACCGAGCGGCGCACCAGGGGACAGTCGCCGTCTGCTCGGCTCACAACTCGCCGGTCGAGAGCTATCCGTGGCGGTTCGCCTCGGTCGTCTCCGTCGCGTGCCACGACGAGGAAGATCCCGAGCTCGTGTACTACAACCCGACGCCGCCCGTCGAGTTCTTCGCGCGCGGCGTCGACGTCCCCGTCGCATGGATCGGAGGCGGGACGATCCGCGCCACCGGCAACAGCTTCGCGACACCGCACGTCACCGGCCTGCTCGCCCGCATCCGCTCGGCGCACCCGACTCTGACGCCGTTCGAGCTGAAGACCGTCCTCTACCGGATCGCGGCGAACGTTCGCTAGCGCGGGGCGGCGCAGTCTCGCCGGCGCCGCCCCGGTGCCTCAGTTCTCGATCGTCAGTGATACCTGAGCTGGCCCTCGACGTCGGGATCGTCCGACTCCGACACCTCTTGGGCCTCGTCGTCGGAGACGTCCTCGGCCATCGCCTCGGGCTCGTCCTCGGTGATCTCGTCATCGGCCATGCGCAGCCTCCTTCTCCGTGGCCGTCGAATGTCTCACTAGCGTGACACGCTGGCGGCGAACTGTCACTCGCTCGGCCGCGAGCCGTTGGGAGTCCTGGGCCGCATCGTTGCTAGCCTGAGCGCGTCGCGGGGCGTGGCGCAGCCTGGTTAGCGCGCTAGTCTGGGGGACTAGAGGTCCCGAGTTCGAATCTCGGCGCCCCGACTGGGAAAGGCCGACCCAGACACGCGGACCGCACGCCGCTTTCGTGTCCAGCCGTCGTGGGTCGTGAACTTCGGTCGCCTTTCCGGGCCTTAGAATCGGCTCGTGGTGACGACGGGATCACGGCCGGCGTTTGTCCGCCCGGACGGTAAGGAGAAGGTGACCGGCGCCGGGCTCTACACGGCGGATCTGAATCTGACGGGTCAGCTCCATGCTCGGTTCCGATATGCGGACCACACGCGGGCGCGCGTTGTCCGGATCGACGCGTCTCGCGCGCGGGCGCTCCCGGGCGTTCTCGCGGTGCTGACGCATGAGGATGTTCCCGACGTTCGCTACGGCCAACTCGTCCAGGACCGGCGCCTGTTTGCCAAGGAGGAGGTTCGCTTCGAGGGGGAGGTGGTCGCCGCGGTAGCGGCCACGTCTCCGGAGCTCGCGGATATGGCGGTCGGGCTGATCGAGGTCGAGTACGAGGAACTGCCGCCGGTGGTGGACGTCGAGGCCGCGCTCGCCGACGGCGCACCGCTCGTTCACGACGGGTGGGCGTCCTACGAGGGAGACGCGTCGCTTGGCCGGAAGGGAAATGTGCTCGGCCACTCGGTGATCGTCAAGGGAGACGCGGATGCTGCCCTGGCCGGCGCGGACGTCGTCGTCAAGAGCCGATACGTCGCCGACGGATCGCACGGCGCGCCGATCGAGCCGCGGGCGGTTATCGCCCAGTGGCAGGGCGACCGCGTCACGGTCTGGTCGTCCACGCAGGTCCCGTTCGCGGCCCGCAGCGGAATCGCTCACGCGCTCCAGATCCCGGAGTCGAAGGTTCGCGTCATCGTTCCCCTGCTCGGTGGCGGCTTCGGCTCCAAGTGCGATTTTCACTTCGAAGGGCACGTCGCCGCGCTCGCCCGCGCAGCCGGCCGCCCAGTCAAGCTCGTCTTCTCGCGGGAGGAGGAGTTCGTCGTCCCGGACCATCGGCGCGAGGGGATGGTGATAGAGCTCGAGACGGGCGCCAGTCGCGATGGGACGCTCGTCGCACGCCGCGGCCGGCTCGTGCTCGATGGGGGCGCCTACTGCGGCGAAGGCGGCTTCTTCGCGCAGCTCGCGGCCATGCACGCTTGCGGGCCGTACGTGATCGAGAACGTCCATGTCGAATCAACCCTCGTCTACACGAACAACCAGCCCTCGGGCTCGATACGCGCCCCGACGGCGCCGCAGGCGTGCTGGGCGCTTGAACAGCACATGGACGAGCTGGCCCGGATGCTCGACCTCGATCCGGTCGAGCTCCGCCGTCGGACGCTGATCGAGGAGGGCGCCGAGAGCCCGACTCGGCAGGTCTTCGGGGCGCTCGGGATGAAGGAGACGCTGGAGCGAGCGGCCGAGCTGATCGGCTACGGCCGCGAACTTCCCGATGACGAGGGAATCGGCATCGCCTGCGGGTGGTGGCCCTCCTTCGGCCAGCCCTCGGGCGCCTACGTGAAGCTCAACCCGGACGGGACGGGAACGATCGTGACGGGAGCGCAGGAGAACGGCAGCGGAGCGGTCATGGGCCTGCCCCTGCTCGCGGCCGAGGTCCTCGGGATGCGACCCGATGACTTCTCGATCCTGTATCAGGACACCGACGCCGGTCCGTGGGATGGCGGCTCGTCGGGATCGCAGACGACGTTCAACAACGGCCGCGCGGTCGTCGACGCGGCCGGCGAGGTGCGGCGCCAACTCCTCGACCTCGCGGCCGAGCGGCTGGAGGCCGCGGCAGCCGACCTGGAGCTCGCAGACGGCGCCGTACGGGTGAAAGGTGATCCGCAGGCGGCGGTGTCGATCGCCGAGCTGGCGGCGACGGGGGTGTCGATTCTGGGCAAGGGTTCGGGGCGGGTGCCGGAGGCGCCCGTGTGCGAACCCGACGTCGGTTGTATCGGCCGGCTCGGCTTCGAATCGTTCCTCGAGCCGCAGTTGATCACGCACGCGGCGCACGTGAAGGTCGATCGCGAGACCGGCGTCGTGAGGGTTCTTCGAGTCGTCGCGGCTCACGACTCCGGCACGATCCTCAACCGCGTCGGCGCGAACGGGCAGGTCTACGGCGGCGTCGTCATGGGGATCGGCCAGGCTCTGACGGAGGGGATACAGCTCGACGAGACGGGCCGGCAGCTCAACCCGCACCTGCTCGACTACAAACTCGTGACCGCGGCGGACGCTCCGTCCATCGAGATCGCGTGGGTCGAGACGCCCGCGAGCGACGGGGGCCCGAACGGCTCGAAGGGGATCGGCGAACCACCCTGTGTGCCTACGCCCGGCGCGGTCGCGAATGCGATCGCAGACGCGACGGGGACACGCGTGCGCCTGCTGCCGATGACCGCCGAGCGCGTCTGGGAGGCGCTGCAATGACGCCGTCGCTCGTCGTCGCCTCGTCGGTTGACGAAGCGGTACGCGAACTTGCCGATGGCGCAACGGCCGTTGCCGGCGGCACCGACCTCGTCGTCCGCTCACGGCAGGGCAAGACGCCGCTGCCCGATCGCCTCGTCGCGATCCACCGACTCGAGCGGCTTCGCGGTCTGCGCGAGGGCGACGGGACGCTTCGCCTTGGGGCGCTCGCCACGCACGCGGACGTCGCTGCGAACCCGATCGTTCGCGAGCGGCTGACAGCGCTCGCGGATGCATCCGCGATCGTCGGGTCGCACGCGACACGTGCGCTCGGGACGCTCGGCGGCAACCTGATGAACGCCTCGCCGGCGATGGAGACGGGCGGCCCGCTCCTCTGCTTCGACGCCACAGTCGTACTGCGTTCAGCCTCGGGAGCACGTGTGATCGGCATCGCCGATCTCCTGGCGGGACCGGGTCAGACGACCGCCGCCCCAGGCGAGCTACTGGAGGCGATCGAGATCTCGCTTCCCTCCGGGCGGACCGGCAGCTGCTACCTCCGCCTCGAATACCGGCGGGCGATGGAGATCGCGGTCGTCGGGGCAACAGCGGTGCTTGTCTTCGACGGCAACCGGGTCACCGACGCGCGAGTTGCGATCACCGCTCTCGCACCGACGATTCGGCGTGTTCCTGCAGCGGAGGAGGCGCTGATCGGGACTGACGCCGGACGGGTGGCTGCGGAGACGGCGGCACAGGCAGCGGCTGCGTCGGCCGAGCCGATCTCCGATCTGCGCGCCTCGGCGCGCTACCGGAGCGCGATGGCCGCGATCATCACACGGCGAGCCATCGAGACGGCCGCTGCCCGCGCGCACGGCGCACGGATCGCTGTGCCCGCGAGCTCAGAGCTCCACGGAGGCCTCAGGTGAAGGTCTCCGCGACGCTACGCGTGAACGGGATCCCGTATCCCGTCGAGGTTGATCCGCACGCCAGCTTGCTGAGAGCGGTTCGCGAGGTGGTCGGTCTGACCGGCTCGAAGGAGGGCTGCGACGACTCCGAATGCGGCGCATGCATGATGCTGCTCGACGGTGACCCCGTGAACGCCTGTTCGTACCTCGCGCTCCAGGCGGAGGGATCCGAAATCGTCACGGTCGAAGGGCTCGCTCCGAGTGGGGAGCTTACGCCTCTTCAGGCGGCGTTCCTCGAGCATGGTGGCGTTCAGTGCGGCTTCTGCACGCCTGGGATGCTCATCGCCGCGACCGCGCTCCTTCGGCGAACACCGGCCCCGACCGAGCAAGAGGTACGGATCGGCCTGAGCGGCAACCTCTGCCGCTGCACCGGCTATGACGGCATCGTCAAAGCCGTCCTCGCCGTCGCCGACGACCAGGCGGGCGCCGCCGCGTTGTGACGTTCTCACTACCGGCAAGGATCAAAACCCGCAGGGCAACGTGTGACCCGAGCGCGCGGGTTACCTGGCGACTGACCAGCCGATTTCGTGAGGCCCCGCGGTGACGGACGAGGTCAAAGGGCGCCGGGAGGTACCAAGGGTCCCGAGTTCAAATCTCGGCGCCCCGATCGCTAGAAACCCCCGGAAATCGGGGGTTTCTGCTTAGTCGGGGGCGGTGTTCGGGGGCGGTGGGGCCGTGACGCACGAGTGACCCAAACGCCGCGGAAACCGTCTCTCGCAGCCAAGGCCAATCGGGCGCCGCGAACGCCCAGCAAACTCGCATGGATGCTTGCGTTCGCCGTCGTCTGTCATCGCGTGTCGTCAGCGAGCGAAGGGCCGCGGCCAGCCCGCAGGCCGGGGTGTCTCGCGTAGAAGCAGAGCGAGGACGGAGGTGGAGATGACCCACGCTCAGCAGACGTGCCGCCGTTGCGAGCAGGCGTGTGAAGACGCACTGAGCGCGCTCCCCGCGTAGGGGCTGTCGGCTTCACGGCGAGCAGAGGGGCGCCGCGGTCGCGGCGCCCCGCGTTACGCGCTGACCGGTGACGATCGAAAGCTGCGCTGGCTGCCCGGAAAGCGGTTGGCGCCTTCGGCGCAACACCGTCACCGGCACGCTTGAGGAGCAAGCGGGGGAGTTCAGGCAGGCCGGCTACGATCGCCAAGCCAACTGCCAGTCCCTCGCGGGGGCGCTTCGCTTTCTCGATCAGTCATTCTCTCCCTCGCGACCGTCGGGCTCCTCGGTACGTCGCATTGCTTCGTAGACGTTGTCCCAGTGGCTCGATATCTCTTGCAACGCACGCGCGGTCGTCAGGGCGGCGCCTTCCAATCTGTTGATCACGCGGTCGATGTCGGCCAGCCGTATCTCAAGTTCTTCCATCCGGATGCTGAGGGCTCTCATCTGCTGAGCGAGCACCTCAGACTCAGAGCTGGCGGCCACGACGACAGGGCGAGTCTACTCCGGCGCGGCCAAACCCTCGAGCCCGGCTTCACGGCCTTCCGGCGGTCCCACGAAGCACGTCAAGGCGTTGCCCGGTTGGCCCACCGATCTCTGGTGACCTAGCAGTCGGCCAGCGACAGGACGGCTTAGAACCGGAAGCCCCGGATATCGGAGTGGGAAAGTCCTGGGAACCAATCGCGTTGCCCGTGACTCCCGACCTTCTGCCGGAGTTTCCGCGGCGGCGGCGGAGTGGCGGACGTGAGCCCCGCGAGGGTTCCGGTGCAGGGCTCCCCGTCGTCCTACAAGTGTCCGCCCGCGACCACTAGGGGGTTCGCGCCTCCAACACTATGAAAAATGAAGCGGGGACGCAATCGTCACTCGTGTTCGTGAAGGGGCAGCCAGAGGGGACTGCCCCTTCACGGTGCTTCAGGAAGCACGGTTCACAACGTCGAGTACCTGTCCGCGCTTTGCAAGAACAGGGTTTGCCACTCGACGGGTCGCGATCGAACGCGTCGGCGAACGATTCAGCGTTGCGGCGCATCGCGCGGGATGTGCGACGTCGAGTAGACGTCCTTGCGCGCGATTGCTCCGTTGCGAATCGGCATCACGTCGACACCGTCCCATTCGATCCGCCGCCCGTCGGGTGTCGTCGCACTGGCGGTCCATTCGCTCGTGCAGACGTCATCCGACAGATACAGCCGGCGGGACGTGAAGCGCAGGTCGGGCCAGCGCTCGAAGATCCCCGCGATGTGCTCGACGACGGCCTCTCGTCCCTCGACCGCCTCTTCGCCCGCCGTGTGATTCTGAAAGACGACGTCCTCGGAGTAGAGCTCGGCCAGCGCGCCGACGTCCTGTGTGTTCCAGGCGTCGTCGTGCCGCTCGATCAGTGACCGTGCCTCCTCGGACATCTCGAACCGACTCTACGTCAGGGTGAGCGAGGGGTCGGCACGTGAACCGGCTGATCTACCCTGGAGCGCCGACAGATGAAGACGCTGCTCAACGTCATCTGGCTCGTCCTCGCCGGCTTCTGGATGGCCCTTGGCTATTTCCTCGCTGCCGTTCTGCTCGCGATCACGATCATCGGCCTGCCGTTCGCGAAGCAATCGCTCAAGCTCGGCGTCTACGCGCTATGGCCGTTCGGCCGCGCGCTCGTCCAGAGCCCGGATCGCTACAAGGGCCTGAGCGTGATCGGGAACGTTCTCTGGTTCGTCCTCGCCGGTTGGTGGCTCGCCCTCGGGCACCTCGTCACCGGAATCGCGCTCTGCCTGACGATCATCGGGATCCCGCTGGGAATCGCCGACTTCAAGATGGCGGGAGCCGCGCTCGTTCCGTTCGGGCGCACGGTCGTCCGCGCGCGCGAGCTGAACGCCGGGATGGTCTCCGCGTCCTCGACGCTCACCGTGCGTTAGTCAGGTGAACGCGTTGACGGCGCGCGCGACGATCAGCCCGAACAGGGCGAGCGCGACGGTCGACTGCACGAGCATCGTGTACTTCGCACGGTGGGTCAGCGGCATCACGTCGGTCGGGCTGAACGCCGTGGCGTTCGTAAAGCCGAGGTGGAGGTAGTCGAGGAACACCGGCCGCCACCCCGGCGGCGCGAGCTCCGGGCTCATCTGCTGCGTGAACGCGAAGTCGACGGGAACCGCGAGGCGGGTGCGTGCGAGCGGCCCGCCGCCGTCGATCAGCCAGTAGAGCATCGCGAACGCGAGATTGTTGCCGAGCCAGGTGATCCCACCCTCGGCGAGGAGCTTGGTGGGGGAGTTGGCGACACCCGTGCCGCGGATCAGGTCGTGCACCAGGAGCACAGTCGCCCAGAGCGCGGCCACGACGAGCGCCGCGACGAGGGCAAGCGCGACGCGGTGAAGTCGCCGGGTGCGCCGGCGGTCGCTGCTCGGGTCGATCCCGAGCAGGATGACGAGCAGGACCGCCTCGACCGCGGGGACGAGCCACGGGACACGCGCGAATCCGTTGTGGGGGAGCCAGATCCGCAGAGCGACGTTCAGGACCATGAAGGCGAGCAGGGCGAGGGCCGGCGGCAGCCGCGACTCGCCGAGACCGCCGTCGACCGGCGGCTCTGCGGAAGCGGCCGCGACCGGCGGGGCTTCGCTCTCGAGAGTCACGGGCCGATCGTCGCACAGCGCTCCGCGCCTGCAGCGGGAGCGCGCGAGAGGGCGGCGAGGTGGGGCAAGTGCAGTGACCCCGGCCCCACCTCACTCCCAGGCATGGCCGCCCTCTCGTGGCGTTCCCTTAACCTAGTTAACCAACTCCGGGGCCCGAACGCAAGGAACGGAAGGTCATGACGAAGATCTTTACATCGTAGTCCGTTTCATCATCCTCCGATTGTGGTAGCAAGAAGTCCTGGCGAGCGGCCAAGTTCTCCCCGGAACCGCTACGGGGGGTCTCGGAGACCGGGGATCGAGCTAGCCGCAAATTGCCTGGCCGGGGAGAGTGACGCTCCTCGGCCGGGCACTCCGCTCGTTGACCACCACTCGGCCGTCCGCGATCCTGACGGCACGCCGCGCTCCGTTCGACTCACGATCGCGCTCGTCGGTGCCTGGCTCGTCGCGACCGCCGCCGCCGGGAGCGCACCGGCTCGCCGCCACGGGGCGTGGGAGGGAGCGTGCCGGGCACAGGTTCATCACGACGTTCTTCCGGTCTGGATGCGCGCCGGCTTCAGCGACCCGCAACCGCGCATCCCGTACGTACTCGGCACAAGAGGAACGATCGGCGCGGTCCTGTTCGGATGGCCGCTCAACGCTCCACCGTCGCAGCATCGCAACAACAAGATCCTCTGGGTGCCGCGACACCTCTCGAGGACGGTCGCGCCGCTCTGGATCCGGCTTCAGCTCATGGACGGCGAGCGCGAGGTGGGCGCGCCGTTCCGCAGGATCGTCCCGACCGGTCCCGGGCCGTCGATCGTCGACGCGCCGTCTGCGGGCTGCTGGCGACTGACGCTGAGCTGGTCGGGCCGGCGTGACACGGTCGACCTTCGGTACACGCCGCCGGATTGACGCGATCCGACGGCCCTACCCGATCGGGGAGTTGCCGCCCGGCGGTCCGGTCGCAATCATCCCTGGAGATTCGGCGGCGAAACGGCGGTTTGGCTGCCTTGAGATGCGGCGCTCGGGCACGGGGTTGTTGTTTCGCCCTTGAGGAGGGTCCGAGTGCGTCGCGAGTCCGACACTCAGTTGGGCAACACACGGGAATGTCGCGTCCGGCTGTGGCGCGGCTACGTCACGGCCCAGTTCTACGTCTCCGAACGGGGGAGCGACGAGGCGCTGCTCTGCTCGCCGCTGTTCCGGACGTGGAGGCCACCGTGGAGCCGGGAGCCGGTGCTCGAGTCGCCGGAGCCGGTCGCCGCGTTCGAGACGCTGACGCTCGAGCTCGTTCGCAGCGGCTGGCGGTGCAAGGACCCGTCGGCCGCCTGGGACGACCAGGTGTTCATGTTTCAGCGGGACGCGGCTCCGGCGACGATCACCGACGCTGCGAGCATCGGCGAGAGCTCGCTGCTGCGCGCGCTCGACCAGGCGGGCAACGGGCACGGCGCCACGGCCGCGGAGCTCGGTCGCGCGCTCTTCGGCGACGAGGCGGGTTCCGCGCGCCAGCTGCCGCTCGCGCTCGGGAATCGGCTGCGGAGCCTCCAGCTCAAGGGCAAGGTCGCGCGGCATCGGGAGGACGGCGTCAACCGCTGGTCGGTCACGGCCCCGGAGTGGGCGCCGGAGCGGCCGGAGCCCGCCTCCGTGTCCCGGCTCACCCGGCTCGGGTCGCTGGCGAAGCGGGCGCTGCCGAGCATCGTCATCGGCGCCTGACGCGGGGGAGCGCTGCGCCGGACGCGGCGTCGAGTGCGTGGTAGATTCGTCGTCCCGCCGCCCCTGCAACCGCCGGCGGTCAGGCACGCAGAAAGGGGCAAGTCGATGCTGCGGGACCCGAAGACCTCGGTCGAGGCGCTCGCCGATGCCGGCGCGCAGTTCGTCCGGCGGATGGCGAACCACGCGATTTACGAGGCTGCGAAGCGTGGGGGCGCCGACGACTCGGCGACACGCGAGTTCCTGTGCGAGTGCGGGCACCTCGAATGCCGCCGGATGGTGACGATGCCGATCTCCGATTTCGACCCGGCCTCGCCGCCGGGAACGATCGTCTCGCACCCGTAGCCGTAGGCCGGCCGACGGCGGGCGCTCAGCCCGACCTCGGGTCGGTCTGCTCGGCGACCCGCCGGGCGTCGGCGTCCCGCTTGCGCACGACGTCGTAGGCCGGGTGGCGCTCGACGATCTCTTCGACGTCCGGGAGCTCGTGCCCGTGCACGACCGCGAACAGGAGGGCATCGCTGCGCAGGCGCTGGTACTCGGACCGGTCGAGTCGAATCTGCTCGGCGCATTCGAGGTTCCCGCACTCGCAGATCAGCTCCAGCGGCTCGGAGTGGGGCCGGAACGTCTCGGCGAGCTCCTCGAGCTGCTCGTTGACCTGCCGGAACAACGCCTCGTTGAGGCCGATGCGCCGCGCGCGCTCGGAGCCGGTCAACTGCCGTCGCGGAGCAGGTCGTGCAGCGCGGCGAGGACCGACGGCGGGGTCTCCTTCTGCCCGACGACCTCGAGGGCGACGTCGTGGGCCCGCCGGCGCGAGCAACGCGCCGCCCGCCGAAGCACCTCGAACGCCTGGTCGAGGTCGAGTCTGAGCCGCTCGGCCAGGATCCCCTTGGCCTGCTCGATCGCGATCCGCGACTCGAGCGCCCGCTCGAGCTGCGCCCGGTGCTCGAAGGACGACCCCGTGACGGCCAGGAGCCGGCGAAGCGCAGCCCGAAAGTCGTCCTCGGCGCTGTAGGCGGTCACGCGGGAAGTCTAGAAGCCCGGGTCAACCTTCTCGGGAGCGCTGCCGATAACGGAAGGGTGACGAGAGCGCTCGGAGCGGTTGTCGTACTGCTGGGGCTCGCCGTGGGCGCCTGGTTCTTCGCGCTCCAGAGCAAGACCGAAGGCCCGACGGCACCCGCCGTCACGCAGGCCGAGGCGCAGGCGGTGGCTGCGGCGGCGTCCTCGAACTTCGCCCAGGTCGCCCAGGCGCTGCAGGGCGCGTACGCGCAGTCGGGCACGTACGTCGGCGCACAGTTGCCGGCCGGCTCGGGCGTGACGCTCGCGCAGGCGACGAGCAGCTCGTACTGCCTCGAGACGACGCTGAACGGGATCCTCGTGCACGAGGACGGCCCGGGCGGCGCACCCGCGCTCGGCGCCTGCTAGGAGCTCGAGACCAGCGCGCGCAGCTCGCGCAGGCCCGGAGTGAGCTCGCGCCGCTGGTAGCCGTCGATGTCGGCGAGCACCTTGCGGAGCACGCGCGTTCGGTCGTTGTCGATCTCGAGCGGCGGATCGCCGAGACGGCCACCCGACGTGGCGAGCTGGTCGCCGAGCTCCTCCAGCTCGTCGATCGACCGCTGGGCGATCTCGTGCAGGTGCGTCGCACCGGCCCGCTCGAGGGACTTGTGGGTGCTCGCGACGAGGTTGTCGACCGACTCCAGCAGCGCGTTGACGTCCTCGGCGAGCAGGATCACCTCGACGCCGCCCACGAGAACGGGCAGCGGGCGGCTTCTTGGCTCGCGCGCCGGCGCGGGTTGAGGCTGGTCGAGCATCTCTCGGGAGGTCTATCGGCGCGGGACGGCGATTCCCTTAGCCCCGCCGGGCGGCAGGAGCCGGGCGCCCGGCCGAGAACCCGGATGTCCCAGTTCGGAAAACGCTCAAGACGGGAGGTGACCACATGTCCAGGGAGACGGAGAAATGGCTCGGCGCCGCGTTCGGATTCGGCGCCGGGATCGTCTGGGTCGCAGCCGGAGCCGGAGCGGCGCTCGTCTGCGTCGTCGGCGCGGGCCTCTGCGCCGGCGCAGTGATCGCGCGGGAAGCGGGGCTCGTCGGCTTCGTCGCGGCGGCGGCAACCGGCGTCCGCAAGCGGGTCGAGGCCCGGATCCCGGCGCAGCGCCCGCCGCGCACGATCGGCCGGAAGCAGGCGGCACCGAAGCCGCAACAGAAGGCAGCGCAGCCGAAGCCGGCACAACCGAAAGCAGCGCAGCCGAAAGCAGCGCAGCCGAAAGCAGCGCAGCCGAAGGCCCCGCCCAAGGCGACGACGCAGCCGACAAGCCGCACCGAGGCGCCGGCGCCGGTCGTCAAGCCGTACGACCACGACGAGCAGTCGGGCGAGCACGTCTACGAGGTCGCGACGTACGGCTGGTAGCCGCCGCGAAAATCCACCCCTCCGGGGGCTTGTCGCCGTCCTGAGCCTCAGAGAGAATCAGCGCCCCCTCGATGCGGCGCCTCTGTTCTCTTTTCGCGTTGATCGCGCTCGTCGCCCCTGCTGCCTCGAGGGCGGGCGACGTCCGCGTGTCCGCGTTCTACTACCCGTGGTACGGAACGGCGGCGCGAGACGGCGCCTACCTCCACTGGTCGCAGGACGGGCACACGCCGCCTGACGACATCGCCTCGGCGTACTACCCGGCGCTCGGCCTCTACTCGTCGGCGGACAAGCTCGTGATCGGGCGGCAGATGGACGAGATCAAGGCTGCCAGGATCGACGAGATCGCGGTCTCGTGGTGGGGGAGGGGCTCGGCCGAGGACGCGCGTCTCGGAGCCGTCGTCGCGGCCGCCCACCTCGACGGCATCTCGGTTGCCGCGCACCTGGAGCCGTACGGAGGGCGGACGGTGGAGAGCACCGTCGCCGACATCGCGTACCTCCGCGGATACGGGATCACGACTTTCTACCTGTACCGTCCGTTCGACCTTCCGGTGGCCGACTGGGCGGCGGCGGCCGAGCCCCTGCACACCGGCGGTTCCGTCCTCTTCGCGCAGACCGGTCTCGTCGGCGCGGCAGCCGCGGCGCACTTCGACGGCGTCTACACCTACGACATCGTCACGTACAGCGGCGACAAGTTCGGGAGGCTCTGCCGCCAGGCGCACCACATGCACCTCCTCTGCGCCCCCTCGGTGGGGCCGGGCTACGACGCCCGCCGGGCGGACGGCGACACGAAGCTCAAGCCGCGCTATCGCGGCCGCACCTACGACTCGATGTGGCACGCCGCGATCGCGGCGGGGGCCGACCGCGTGACGATCACGTCGTTCAACGAGTGGCACGAGGGCACGCAGATCGAGCCGGCTGCGATGGCCGGCCGGCACGGTGCGTACCGCTACCTGGGCTACGACGGCGCCTACGGGATCCGCGGCCCGGCGGCGGCGAATGCGTACCTCGACCGCACGCGCTACTGGTCGGGTGTCTTCCGCAGCACGTCCGCGCTGCAGCCGAAGACCAAGGCGTCGTAGACGCCGTCCGCGGCGACGCCGCGAAGCTGCCCGTGCTCGAGGTCGACGACCGCGTCGGGCCAGCTCGTCAAGCCGAGTGAGCCGGCGCCGTTCGCTCCGCCGATCGCGAGCAGCTCCTCGGTGGAGATCACGCCGCGGCGGCCGGTCTGCCGCCGGCCGATCCCCTCGAGCTCGCGAAGCTCCTCGAGCGGGTCGATGCGCACGTTCGAGTCGGAGCCGATGCACATCGGGACCCCCCGGTGGACGACGCGGGCGACCGGCAGGAAGCCGTCGCCGAGGTTCGCCTCGGTCGTCGGGCAGACGCAGACCCGCGCCCCCGCGGCGGCGAGCAGATCGAGCTCGGCGCCGTCCGCGTGGGTCGCGTGCACCACCGTCGTCCGCTCGCCGAGACAGCCTTCGCGGTCGAGCAGCGCGATCGGCCGCAGGCCGTGCTCGGCCAGGCTCTCGTCGATCTCCCGCGGCTGCTCGTCGGCATGGACGTGCAGCGGCAGCGCGTGGGCCTCGGCGTAGGCGCCGAGCTCCCGCAGCGCGTCGGCCGGGCAGGCGCGAACGGAGTGGGGGGCGACGCCGACCGCGATCCCGTCCGCGCGCAGCGCCTCGAGCTGGCTCAGGTAGTCGGCGACCGACTCCTGCCGGAACCGCGGGCTGCCGCCGCGCAGGTAGCAGGCGAAGAGACAGACGAAGTGGATGCCCGCCTCGGCCGCCGCGGCCGCCGCCGCCCGCGCCTCCTCGAGCCCGAGGTAGTGAAACTCCCCGACGGCCGTGTAGCCGCTCGCCCTGAGCTCTCGATAGACCTCGACGTAGCCGCGTCGGATCTCGTCGGCGCTCAGCGCGTCGGCGAGCTCGACCATGCCGTCCCGCCAGGCCCAGAAGTCCTCGCCCCCGGCACGGCCGCGCAGGGCCCGCTGAAAGGCATGGCAATGCGCGTCGACGAAGCCCGGAATGGCCAGGGTCGCCATCGCCGTATCCTTTCAGCGTGTTCCGACGCTGGTTGCCGAACGCGCTGACGATCGCCCGGCTGGTGCTCGTCCCCGTCTTCATCGTCCTGATCGCGACGAGCGACGACGGTTTCTCGTGGCCCGCGGCGATCGTGTTCGCGGTCGCGGCGGTGACCGATCAGATCGACGGGTTCCTCGCGCGTCGCTGGCACGTCGAGTCGGCCTTCGGAAAGATCGCCGACCCGCTGGCCGACCGGCTGATGATCGACAGCGCCGTCATCCTGCTCCTGATCGAAGGCCGGCTGCCGTGGCCGGCGCTGCTCATCCCGCTGCGCGACCTCGTCGTGCTGCTGGGGACGCCGCTCGTGCTGGGGCGCGGCTACGAGTTCCAGGTCAACACGCTCGGCAAGATCGCGACCTGGCTGCTGTTCGCGTCGCTCGCGTTCGTGATGGTGACGCACAAGGGAACCGACTGGCCGCTTTGGATCTTCTGGGCCGGCCTCGCGCTCGCGTTCCTCTCGCTCGGCGAGTACGTCCTCAAGGCGCGGCGGGAGGTGAGGTTCACGTGAAGGCTGTCGTGATGGCAGGCGGCGAGGGGACGCGGCTTCGCCCGCTCACGTCGAACCAGCCGAAGCCGATGGTGCCGATCGTCGGCAAGCCGTGCATGGAGCACATCCTCGAGCTGCTCGCCCGCCACGAGCTCACCGACGTCGTCGTCACGGTCGCGTTTCTGCCGCAGGCGATCCGCTCCTACTTCGGGGACGGCTCGAACCTCGGCGTCGGGATCGAGTACTCGGTGGAGCCGAGCCCGTTCGGCACGGCCGGCTCGGTGCGCCACGCGAGCGCGCGTCTCGACGACACCTTCCTCGTGATCTCAGGCGACGCGCTGTGCGACATCGACCTCGGCCGGATCATCGCGTTCCACCGACGGAAGGGCGCCGCCGTCACCATCGGCCTCAAGGCGGTCGAGAACCCGCTCGAGTTCGGAATCGTGGTCACGCAGGAGGGCGGGCGCGTCGAGCGCTTCCTCGAGAAGCCGACCTGGGGGCAGGTCTTCTCGGACACGATCAACACCGGCATCTACGTGCTCGAGCCCGAGGTGCTCGAGTACGTGCCCACCGACCGGCCGTTCGACTTCTCGAAGGAGCTGTTCCCGCTGCTGCTCGAGCAAGGTCAGCCGATCTACGGGCTCGCGTGCGACGGCTACTGGCAGGACATCGGCAACCTCGAGCAGTACCGGCAGGCGAACTTCGACGCACTCGAGGAGAAGGTCGCGCTCTCGATCGACGGCCTGAAGATCGCGGGGGACGTCTGGCTCGGCGAGGGCGTCGAGATCGACGACGTCGAGGGGGTCGAGGGACCGGCGTTCATCGGCCGTTACTGCACGATCTCTCCCGACGCGTCGGTCGGTCCGTACACCGTCCTCGGCCCCGGCTCGACGCTGCGCGAGCGGGCGAGGGTGTCGCGCAGCGTGATCGACGCGGGGACCTACATCGGCCGCAGCGCGGTCGTCGAAGGCGCGGTGCTCGGTCGCAGCTGCGACGTGCGCGCGCACGCGCACGTGCACGAGGACGTCGCGATCGGCGACCAGGTGACGCTGGGCGACCAGTCGGTCGTGCATCCCGGCGTGCGCATCTACCCGTACAAGGAGGTCGAGTACGGCGCGCAGATCCACGAGAGCCTCATCTGGGAGTCGCGCGGCACCACCCGCATCTTCGGCAAGGACGGGGTGGTCGGGCTCGTCAACGTCGACCTGACACCCGAGGTCGCCCTGCGCCTCGGAGCGGCGCTCGGCACAGCGCTGAAGCGGGGCGCGCGCGTGGTCGCGAGCCGCGAGAGCGCACCTGCGTACCGGATGATCAAGAGGGCGCTGATCTCGGGACTGAACTCGACCGGGGTCCAGGTGGCCGACTTGCGGACGCTGCCGGCGCAGGTCGGACGGCACCTGATGAAGACGCAGGGGTACGACGCGGCGTTCCACGTCGGCGCGGCCACGCACGACCCCGAGGCCGTCCAGATCCGCCTGTTCGAGCGGCCCGGAGTCGCGCTCTCGGCGGCGCTGCAGAAGGAGATCGAGAAGCACTACACGCGGCAGGAGCTCCGTCGCGCGTCGTTCGGCGACGTCGGCGCGATCTCGTACCCGGCGCGCGCCCGTGAGGGCTACGCGACCGACCTCGTCTCGGAGCTCGACGCCGAGGCGATCCGCGCGCGCGGGTTCCGGATCGTGGTCGACTACGGCTACTCGGCCGCGAGCTACGTCCTGCCGCTGCTGCTCGGCCGGCTCGGCGTCGAGGCGGTCACGTCGCATCCGTTCGAGTCGGATGCCGCCGCGGGCCATCGCCACGTCGACGGGAAGGCGCAGGCGCGCCGCCTCGTCGAGGCCGTCAACGCCGACCTGGGCGCGGTGTGCGACCGCTCGGCCGAGCGCGTGTTCCTGATCGACGAACGTGGCAAGGAGATCCCCGCCGAGAAGTCGCTCCTGCTGTACGTGCGCCTGCTGAACGCGACCGGGCACCGCGGCAAGGTCGCCGTGCCGGTGATCGCGACCCGCCAGGTCGAGGAGCTCGCCGGGCCCGGCCTCGAGGTCGTCCGGACGCCCGCGTCGCCGCAGGAGCTCACGCGCGCCGCCTCCGAGGAGGGCGTGATCTTCGCCGGCGCGGTCGGCGGCGGCTATGCGTTCCCCGACTTCCTGCCGGCGTACGACGCGATGGCGTCTCTCTGCAAGCTGCTCGAGCTGCTGGCCAAGGGGCCGGACGCGCCGCTGTCGGAGCTCACGGCCGGGCTGCCGAGAGCGACGATCGTCCACCGGCAGCTGCAGTGCCCGTGGGCGCTCAAGGGCACGGTCATGCGCGTGCTGAACGAGCGTTTCGCCGATCACGACGTCGACCTGCTCGACGGGATCAAGGTGTTCTTCGACGAACGCGGCTGGGCACAGGTGTTGCCCGACCCCGACGAGCCGCTCGTTCACGTCTACGCCGAAGGGGCGACCAGCGAGAGCTCGCGCGAGCTCGAGGCGGAGCTCGAAGCGGTCGTGAACGACGTGCTCCTCGAGGAGGAGATCGCCGCGCGGAGCTGAACCCTCAACGTCAGGTTGACGGTTTCGACGGCGTCTGCTGGAATCAGGCGTCTCATCCTGCGACGTGAGAAAGGCGGTCCTTTGGAACCCCTCCCCGATTTCGGCGCACTGACGGACGACGAGCTGAAGGCGCTCATCGACGAGCTCGAGCAGCAAGAGCGGGAGGTCAGCTATGAGCGCCGCCTGCTCCACGGCAAGATCGACATCCTCCGCGCCGAGCTCGTGGCTCGGCTGCAGCAGAGCGGGGGGCAGTCCGTTCTCGATCAGGTCGACGTCGACCGGCTGACGCAGATCCTGGCGGGGAAGGCGGCGCCGCCGGCGTGACAAGCCTTCCGCCGACATCGCGCGACACGCGGGCTCCTCGGCCGTCAGGTGGGGGCGGAGCCGTGCTTCACACGGCGGGAGCCACCACCGGCGAGGGGTGCGCGTGAGTTTCGTCTACTGCCAGGAGTGCGGCTTCCAGAATCCCGAGTCCGCCAACTACTGCGCGCGTTGCGGCGCCGCCCTCCTGCAGGCGGGCGACACCTCCGTCGAGACGACGCAGTCGCTGTCACCCGAGGAGGTCGGCGACCTCGAGCACGACCCGGTCGTCGGGCACGAGGGCCCCGCCCTCGTCGTCCGCCAGGGCGGGGGTCGGGTCGGTGAGAGCTTCAGGCCGTCGGGGCCGCGCACGCGGATCGGGCGCTCGCCGGAATGCGAGATCTTCCTGGACGACGTGACCGTGTCGCGCAACCACGCGGTCCTGGTCGGGCGGGACGGGCGCTACGCCGTCGAGGATCTCGGGTCGCTGAACGGAACCTTCGTCAACCGCCGTCGAATCGACACGGCGGTGCTGGAGGCAGGCGACGAGGTGCAGATCGGGAAGTACCGGATGACGTTCATCGAATGACGGCCACGGCACCCACTCCAGAGCGCCGCGAGCGACCGCTTCGCATCGGCGAGGTCGTGCGGCGGTTGAGCACGGAGTTCCCCGACATCTCGATCTCGAAAGTGCGCTACCTGGAGGACGAGGGCCTGGTCACTCCCCGCCGGACACAGGGTGGGTACCGGTTGTTCAGCGAAGACGACCTCGAGCGGCTCACGACCGTCCTGCGTCTCCAGCGCGACGAGTTCCTGCCGCTCCGCGTGATCCGCGAGGAGCTCGAGGCGACCGGACCGAAGGAACGGAAGCGCCGCAAGCCGAATGCGCTCGGCGCGACGGTGCGGACGATCACCTTCGACGAGCTCTGCGACCGCGCCGAGGTCACCGTCGAGCTTGCCCGGGAGCTCGACGAGTTCGGGTTGCTGCAGCCTCGCGGGACCGGCGGGTCGAAGCGCTATCCGGAGGACGACGTCGAGATCGCGGTCATGTGCGCCCGCCTCTCGCGTTTCGGTGTGTCGCCGCGCCACCTGCGCACGTTCCGGACCGCCGCCGGACGGCAGTCGGCCTTGCTCGACCAGCTCCTCACGCCCACGCTGCGCGCGCGCAGCCAGGAGCGTCGTACGCAGGGGCTGCGCGAGCTGCAGCAGCTGGGGGAGCTCGTCGGCGAGCTGTCGTCGCTCTTCCTGTGGCGCGACCTGAGAGACTTGGCCCAGTGACCGAGACGATCGACCTCCGGTCGAAGGTGCGCGAGGTTCCGGACTTTCCGACACCGGGGGTCGGCTTCAAGGACGTCACGCCGCTCCTCGCCGATCCCCGCACGCTGCGGCAGACGGTGGCGCAGCTCGCGACATGGGTGAAGGCCAAGCAGCCCGATCTCGTGCTCGGCGCGGAGGCGCGTGGGTTCTGGCTCGGCGCCGCAGTGGCGGTCGAGGTCGGCGTCGGGTTCGTGCCCGCGAGAAGACCGGGCAAGCTGCCGCCGGAGACGGTGAGCGCTCGCTACGTGCTCGAGTACGGCGAGAACGCGCTCGAGCTGCATCCCGACCTGATCCCCAAGGGCTCACGTGTCGTGATCCACGACGACGTGCTCGCGACCGGCGGGACGATCGAGGCGATCAAGAACCTCGTCGAGCAGATCGGCGGCGAGGTCGTGGGCGCGTGCTTCATCATCGAGCTCACATACCTCGGCGGCCGCGAACGCCTCGCCGGCACCGACCTCTACGCGCTGATCGACTACTAGGAGGGTTCGGCGGAATGGCGTTCGGGGACACAACCGCTATTTCCGCCGAGCCCTCCTGATGGGAGGGCGTCCCTGAGATGGGGGATGCGTCGACGAGGAGTGGGGAGTAAGGAGTCGCCATGTACGACGCCCTGCGGTCCGCCTACACCTTCTCGTGCCCGCGGCACGGCGAGACCCAGGTGCGCCTGTCGCGCTTCCGCAGCCTCGACCGGCTGCCGGGCGCGGAGCATCCGGCCGTCTACCGGGTCGAGTTCGCGTGCGGCTGCGGGGGCGAGCATCCCGGCCTCGTCACGCACGAGGATCTCGACTGGGCGCCGCTCGGCCTCACGGCAGAGACCCCGTTCCTGAACCTCATGACCTCTCGCCTCGAAGCCGTCGGCGACGAGCTTACGGCGCTGGCCGCAGCGCGGATCGGCGCGGGGGAGTGGCCGTGGACGTTCTACTGCTGGCCCGAGGAGCGGCCGCGTCCGGCGTTCCCGTCGGCGTTTCGGTTCCTCCAGCCGACGGCGCGGGGTGACCGCGTCGGGCTCGCGGTGCGCTGCCCGGCCTGCGGGAAGGTCTCCGTGAACCTCGTCACACGCGAGCACGTCGACGTGCCGTTCGCGAACGACCGCGAGGTGGGGGTGGTCGAGCACCTGTTCGCCGCCGACGCCGACGCGGTGCTCCGCGAGTTCCACGAGGAGCTGTACTCGGCTTCGTTCGACGCGCGGCGCCTCGCGCTGGGCTGAATCACCCCCCGAGCGTCACCGACCCGTCGGGCCCGAGCGTCCAGTGCGGGTTGTGCGCGATCTCCCAGGGGTGGCCGTCCGGATCGACGAACACGCCCGAGTAGCCGCCCCAGGACGTCGCGACGGGCGCCCGCGTGACCGTCGCGCCGGCGGCTTCCGCCTCCGCGAAGATCGCGTCGACTGCCTCCGGTGAGCCGACGTTGTGGGCGAGCACGATCCCGCCGAACCCGCCGGCGTCCGTGACGCCGCTGTCCTCGGCGAGCTCGGCACGGCTCCAGAGCGCGACGATCGATCCGCCTGCCTGGAAGAAGACGATGTCGGCGCCGGGCTCGGCACGCGTCTTCCAGCCGAGCCGCTCGTAGAAGGCGCGGGCGCGCGAGAGGTCCGAGACACCGATCGTCACGAGGCTGATTCGCTGCTCCATGCGGGCATCCTCGCAGGCGTTCCCTCCCGCCAGGGATCGGGGCGGGCAGCGGGCCTGCCGATCCCACGTCAGCGCCCCAGATGACCGCCCTCGCCCCCGATCCGCGTCGTGGCTCGACACTGCTTCTCGCCCACTGCTCGGCCGTCGTGGCCGACGGGGCGAGTGCGTACGAGCGCCTCCAGGACGAGCTCGGCGGCCACCTCGCGCACCTGCTCGTGTTCGCGCTCTCAGGCGATCATGGGCGCCGCGGCTCGTCCTCGCCGTAGTGGCGGACGAGCAGGAACACAAGGAACCCGCCGACGCAGCCGACGATGAACGACTGCGAGCTCGGGTAGCCGACGGCCGCGCCGCCGATCCAGATGAAGAGGCCGAAGAAGAGCGCCCACAGCAACGACGTGACGCCCTTGTCGAAAGCCGGTAGCCGCACGACGTGATCCTAACGACCGCGCCGGACCAAAAAAATTCACCGAGCCGGTGGCGCTTTCGTCCACCTCCCCCGTGAACCTTCGGCTTCCGCCTACGGCCCTCGGGAGCGGCTTCGATCTACTCGCGCTCCGTGCTCGGTGCAAGAGCCAAGCTACTGGCGGGACAGGTCCCGATCAAGGCGCCCGTCACCGAAAACGGCGCACTTTGCGGGCGCAAACTTATCCACATCTCCACGGTCGTCTTCTGCGCTTGTGGATAACGGCGTCGCGCGCGTTTTCGTCTACGTGAGGAGCTCGGAGTCGTGCTCGCGGAAGACCTCGCGGAAGCGATCGCGCGACTCCGGACGGTGCACCGCCTCGACGAGCGCGGCGATGCGCGGCGTCATCACGATCACGTAGCGCGTCGGTCCGTCCGCGGCGTTCCAGTACGAGTGGGGAGTCCCTCGAGGGACCATCACCGCGCTCCCGGCGGCGGCCTCGACCCGCTCGTCGCCGAGCACGAACCCGAGCCGCCCTTCGAGCACGTACCACGCCTCGTCGTCCGAGAAGTGCACGTGCAGCGGCGCGATCGGCCGTTCGGCCGACGTCTCGCCGTCGTCGCGCCATTCGGCGATCACGAAATCCCCGGCGTGGAGGGGGGAGTCCGCCAGCGGAAGCGCGTCCACCGGCGCAGTTCAGCAGATCGACCGGCCGCTTTCCGTCAACTTGACAGAACACCGGTTATCGTGCATTGGCTCGTGAACACGCATCGCGAGGCGGTTGAAGATCGTCGAGTGGCCGAGCTGCCGCCGGATGAGTTCGATGGTGACCCGACGAGTTCTTGCTTCACTGCCCTACACGCAGGTGGCACGCGCGACGATGCGTCGGCGCGAGGGGCTAAAGGTCGATCGGATCCTGGTCGCGGAGCGTCTGGACTTCGAGTGCGATCTCCCGCACGGCGTGCTCAAGCGCCTCAATCCGTAGGGCGAGGTCGTGGATCGCGACGCGGGTCGGTGTCGTCGACAGACGCGGGTGTCCCCATTCAAACGCCCGCTTGCCGGGATGGACAAGCCTCTCCACCCGCTCCATCAAGCTGTCCGTCGGCATGTCTTCACGCGGACTCTCGCGCTCGCAATCATTGGCAACCGTCATCGCAAGAGTGATTCCCAGCAGGTAGGGAAGAAATCCGATCTGAGCGTGGCCCCGGGTTGCCGGGCGGACACTGCTGACACGCATGACTCCTCCCTTCGGAGAAGACATTGTCGCACCCTCTTCACAACCGATACGTCGGGAAGAACCCTCTCGCGGATCGGTAGTAAGCCGCAGAAGCGGGGGCCTTGGCGACGCTTCGGAACATGGCCGACGAACGGCCGCGATCTAACCGGACAACCTGGACTCTGGGCCGCTCGGCGGTGTGAGGATCTGGCTCAACTGCCGAACTCCACGGACGACGCGATACGCACTGGACGGTTGCGTCGATACACCGGTTATCGTGCACGGCAGAGGAACTGTGTTTCGCGCACCGGAAACGGGGCATCTACGAGGCGAGTGACCGCGTCGCCGGACATCCTCCAGCTGGGCGACGACGTGCTGCGCCTGCTCGAGGCGGCCGAGGAACGCGGGTCGCTGCTGCAGTCCGAGCTGAACGACGCGCTCGAGGCGTCGGGCTTCGAGCTTCCGGACTCCGATGCGCTGCAGCGCGAGCTCGAGACGCGGTCGATCGAGCTGATCGACGACGTCAGCGGCGACCGCGAGCCGATCGCCCCGCCTCCGCCGGCCCCGGTCTCGCTCGAGACCACGACCGACGCACTGCAGCTCTTCCTCCGCGAGGCCGGCCGGCATCCGCTGCTCACCGCCCCCCAGGAGGTCGAGCTCGCGAAGCGGATCGAGCGCGGCGACCGCGACGCGAAGCAGCAGATGATCCAGGCGAACCTGCGCCTCGTCGTCTCGATCGCCAAGCACTACCGCAACCAGGGTCTGCCGTTCCTCGACCTGATCCAGGAGGGCACGCTCGGCCTGATCCGGGCGGTCGAGAAGTTCGACTGGCGCCGCGGCTTCAAGTTCTCGACCTACGCGACCTGGTGGATCCGCCAGGCGGTCGCGCGCGCCCTCGCCGACAAGGCGCGCACGATCCGCATGCCCGTGCACATCGTCGAGCGCCTGCAGAAGCTCAACCGCGCCGAGCGCGGGCTCTGGGTGCAGCTCGGACGTGAGCCGACGCTCGAGGAGATCGCGAACGAGGCGAACCTGCCGCTGTCACAGGCGCTCGAGGTGCGCGCCGCCGCCCGTGCGTCGGCCTCGCTCGACGCACCCGTCTCGGACGGCGAGGACGCGCTGCTCGGCGACTTCGTCGCCGGCGACGGCCCCTCACCGGAGGAGCTCGTCGAGAGCTCGCTGCGCTCGCAGGTGCTCGCCGACGCGCTGCGCGCCCTCCCGGACCGCAGCCGGGCCGTCGTCGTCCTCCGCTACGGCCTCGGCGACGCCGACCCGAAGACGCTCGAGGAGATCGGGCGCCGCCTCGGGCTGACGCGCGAACGGGTCCGCCAGATCGAGGTCGAGGCGCTGAAGCGTCTCGCGACGCTGCACGAGATGGAAGCGGTCGCGCACTAGCGCGACGGCTGTCGTACGTACTCGAAGGGCTGCTGGGTCGTGCATGCCCGGCCCTGCGCGAGCCGGGCATGCACGCGGACGTCAACCGACGTCTCGCCCGAGGCGAAGAAGGGCGACGGTGCGGAGCACGTAGTCGGCGACCCCCGCTCCGACCATCCGTCCGGTGTCGCACGAGAAACGGAAGTGCATCCCCCCGAAGACGCGGGCGTCCTCGACCTGCGCGGTCGCCTCCGAGAAGCTCGAGAAGCTCCGCACGACGCCCGGGAGGCCCATCGAGGTGGCCGTGAACGGCGTCGCGTCGCCGTAGAACGACGCGAGCACCGACGCCCCGGCGTTGCTCACGCCCGGGTGCGCGGCCGGGTACTCCTGGAACTGCGGCGTCGGCAGCAGGGGCGCCCAGGCAAGATCGGGAGCCGTGTCTGGATTCCCGTCCGTGCCGGCCTGCTGGATCGCGGTGATCGGCCGCCACGTGTCGTAGGTGTTCTTGGCGTTCCAGATCGCGATCACGGCGTCAGCAAGGGCGATGTTCATCCTCGCGAGGAGACGCGCGTTCTGCATCAGCGTCGTGTGGTTGGCCTCGGCGAGGTCGTCCGCGACGCGGTTCCAGATCGCGGCCGGCGTGTCGGTTCCCCAGAAGACAGCCGTCTGCGTCCCGAACGGCGTCCGCAGCGTGCTCGCCGCACTCCCCATTGCCTTCGTCTCGTCGAAGTCCCGCGTGTACAGCGCGCTGGCCAGCGACGGAGGCGGCGGCGGCAGGAACTGCGACGGCGACTTCAGCGCGAACGGCGTCATCGTCGCGAACTGCCTGAAGAGAGGCGGTCCGAATGTCGGCGGCGTCGGGGCCCAGTTTCCCGGCGCCCCGCCCGCGACGTACGGCGGGAGGACGGCCCCGATGCCGTCGCCTGCCCGCCAGGCGAGGATGCCGTCGGCGACGGCCTTCCCCCACGCGAGGCCGTGATCGATCGAATACCCGTCGGGGTTGCCGGCGATCTCGGCAAGCGACGTCTTGAGCTGGGCGTCGAAGGTCGACTGTTGTGCGGGAAACAGCGCGACGAGTGACTCGTAGGCGGCGCCGACGACGGCGGCGCGCTTCGACGCATCGTAAGGCGCCGCGGGCTGCACGTGGATCGGCGTGTAGCGCCGCTCGATCCCGTTCAGCGCGTCGAAGACCGCGGACTGGACGATCGCCCCGGCTCGCATCGCGGGCGGCGGAGGCGTGTGATCGACCTCGAGCGCGCCGACCATGGTCCGATTCCAATCGGTCACGACGTCGTCGGCGGAGGCAAAGCCGGGCACCGCCAGCGCGCCCAGCACGACGAGGGCGCAAACAAGCGTCAGCTTCATGGCCCCTCCCTGTCTGGTTGAACACCAAAGGTTCCACGTTGCCGCCTCTAGGGCATCGATGAAATCCCTACGGTGACACGGCTCGATTCGCGCGTCACAATCGGTTGATGCGGCTCGACGGCCGCGAAGGGGACACCCGGCGGATCGACTCGCTCATCGAGTCGGCGCGAGTCGGCAGGAGCGGGGCGCTTGTGCTGCGCGGAGCGTGTGGCGTCGGCAAGACCGAGCTCCTCCGCCATGCGATCGGCCGTGCGCGTGGAATGACCGTTCTGTTCGCACGCGGGCTCGAAGCCGAGACGCAATTGGCGTTCTCCACCTTGGCGGACGTGCTGCGACCGATCCTCGGGCTGCTCGACGAGATTCCGGATCCGCAAGCGACCGCGCTCGCGGGCGCGCTCGGGCTCGGGCCGGCCGTCGCCGTCGACCGCTTCGTGATGTGCGCCGCGACGCTCAGCCTTCTCTCTGCGGCTGCGAGCCGGCAGCCGGTGCTGGTCGCCGTCGACGACTGGCAGTGGGTCGACGATGCCTCGAGGCAGGCGCTCCTCTTCGCCGCCCGACGTCTCGAGTCCGAACGTGTCGCGCTTCTCATCGCCCTCACCGAGGACCCCGCGCAGCGGCTGCCGGCGACGGGCCTCGACGAACTGGTCGTCTCGGCGCCGGATCGCGACCGTCGCGTCTTCGAGGGCGTGCTCGAGCTGACACCGCACGAGCTCGAGCTCGCGTTGCTCGTCGGCCGTGGCGCCACGAACAAGGAAGCGAGCGCCGCGCTGTTCATCAGCCCGAAGACGGTCGAGGCGCACCTGCACCGCATCTATCTCAAGCTGGGGCTCCGCTCACGGACGGAGCTCGCGCACCGGCTCGCGCGACTTCGAATGCTCGACTGAGCCGCGCCGGTCAGGTCTGGAGGTAGAGCGCGAGCCCCGGCGCGACGGCGCGCAGCTCGCGCAGCGCCCTGGTCTCGAGCTGGCGCACGCGCTCGCGCGTGATGCCGAGGTCGGCGCCGACCTCCTCGAGCGTCTGCGAGGGCTTGCCGTCCAGCCCGAAGCGGCGGGTGACGACGTGGCGCATGCGGGGGTTCAGGCGATCGACGGCGGCCGCGAGCTCGACCGAGCGAGCCCGCTCGGCGCTGGCGCCGTCCGGCGACTCTGCGCGCTCGTCCTCGATCAGGTCGGCGACCATGCTCTCGCCGTCGCCGACCGGCGTCTCGAGCGACACCGGGTCCTCGACGAGCTCGAACAGCTCGCGGACGCGCTCGACCGTGAAGCCCGCGTCCTTCGCAATCTCCTCGGTCGACGGATCGCGGTTCAGCTTCTGCGCGAGCTGCCGGCGCGAGCGCTGCGCACGCCGCACCTGCTCGGCGACATGGACCGGCAGCCGGATCGTGCGGCCCTGGTCGGCGAGCGCCCGTGTGACGGCCTGGCGGATCCACCACGTCGCGTACGTGGACAGCTTGAACCCGAGCTTGTAGTCGAACTTCTCGACCGCGCGGATCAGACCGAGGTTGCCCTCCTGGATCAGGTCGAGCAGGGGGACGCCGGCCTTCGTGTAGTTGCGCGTGATCGACATCACGAGGCGCAGGTTCGACTCGATCAGGCGGCGCTTCGCGGCGTCGTCCCCGAGGTCCTTGCGCCGCGCCAGCTCGCGCTCCTCGGCCGGCGTGAGCAGCCGGCCGTCGCCGATCTGGCGGACATACAGCTTCAGCGGGTCGTCGGTGCGGAGACGCTCGTCGTCGGTGAGCCCGGCGTTCCCCGGCTCGTCCTCCTCGTCCTCGCTCTCGGCGTCGGGCTCGTCGAGCGCGGGCAGCAGCTCGAGCGTCGGCTCGGCGTCCTCGGGGTCGGTCGGATTCGGAAGCGGATGCTCCACCCCCTCCCTATCGGCGTACGCACGACGCGGCTTGAGGCTCGTATGAGATGTAAAGGATTCCTGAATACAGCGGCCAAGTTGCCTATCGTCAGGAGAGGACGAACGTCACAAGGAGCAAGCGAGATGTGCGGAATCGCGGGATACAGCGTCAGGGCCCGGTCGGGAATCGGGCGGACGCTCGCCGCGCAAGCGCTGCTCGCCGGCATCTCCGAGCGCGGCGCGGACGCGGTCGGCTACGCCTATCGCGCTCCCGACGAGAAGTACCCGACCGTCGTCAAGCAGCGAACGCCCGCCTCGCAGCTGCTCGAGCGGATTTCCGTCCCCGGAGCGGCACACCAGCTCCTCGTGCACGTGCGCGACTACACCAAGGGGCATCCGTCGATCGCCGCGAACAACCATCCCGTCCGCCACGGGCCGGTCGTCGGGATCCACAACGGGATCATCGTCAACGACGACGAGCTGCTCGAGCCCCACGACTGCGCCCGGTCCGAGCCGCGGATGACGGTCGACTCCGAGGCGATCTTCGCGCTGGCGGCGCACTCCGACAACGACCCGCGGGCGCTCGAGAGCCTCCGCGGCGCGATGGCGACGGCCTGGCTCGACGAGCGCCGGCCGGAGGTCGTCTATCTCGCGCGCGGCGTCGGCCGCCCGCTGTGGCTCGGTGAGGGTCGCAACGAGGTCTTCTTCGCCTCGACGCGCGGCGCGCTCGAGGTCGTCGAGCGCTACTGCGGTGTCCGGCTGCGCAAGCACGAGGTGCGCGAGGGCACGCTGCTGACGCTGAAGGACGGCGCCGTCGTGCGCCGCGAGCGCTTCCGCCCGGATCTCGAGTTCACCGAGGCCGACCCGCTCCCTGCCGTGCGCGCACCCGGCGAGCGGGACTTCTGCCTGACGCGCCTCGCCGCGCTCGCCACGCTGGGCTAGCTACAGCGTCCCGTCGGGGGCGACGTGCACGCCCTCGTCGGCGAGCCGCTCCCGCACGAGGTACTGGAAGGTCGCCCACGCACCGCGGCGCGCCTCGAACAGCCGATACACCTGCCACTCCGTGAGCAGCGACGGGTCGCGGAGCCGCGCCTCGCGCCAGTCTCCGAACTTCGGCAGCCGCCCGAGCTGCCGCGCGAGCACGCTCCCCTGCGTGGTCGCGCGGTCGAGCCGCTCCTCGGCGAGCGCGACGTCGAAGCCCGCCTCGCGGAGCGCCGCCGCGAGGGAGCCGAACGTGTGCCAGTAGAGCGACGCGGAGGGCATCGCACCCCGGCGCTTCTTGATGTCGACCACCGTCGGCGTGCGTCCGAGCTCCTCCCCGAGCGCGCGCAACGCCCCGAGCAGCTCGTCCCGCGTCACGAACCGCCGCGGCAGGAGGCCCGCGGCCCGCTTGGCGGCGTTCCAGGTGCCGAAGTGCTCGATCACCGTCTGCGGATGCACCCCCGCCCCCGGGTCGGCCGCGAACTCCTTCATGGTCGGCGAGCGGCCGAGCCGGGCGGCCGACGCGCGGAGCTCCTCGAGCAGCTGCTCGTCGGTGAAGCGGCGCCTGAGCCCGGCCTGGAACGCCGCGAGCACGTCGGGGTCGATGCGTGGGACGTTCGGCTTGCCGGCCATGCAAGAATGGTAGAGCGGGATGAGCGAAGTGCAAGTACGGGCGAGTTCAGGCCTCCGTTACGGTGTCGTGTCCCGATGCGCCCCCCGCTCGCACTCGACCTCGAGGCAGCCGCCCTGCGCGCCGCCGGGGCGCTCTCCCGCCTCGCCCGGCGCGGCGGCGGTACGACCATCCCCGGCAAGCTGCTCTGGAAGCTCGACCCGGCCGCGATCGACCAGCTCGCCCGGCGCCTGCCGCAGGGCTCGGCCCTCGTCTCGGCGACGAACGGCAAGACGACGACGACCGCGATGGCGGCGCAGATCCTGCGCCCGGGCCTGCGTGTCGTCCACAACGACTCCGGCGCCAACCTCGTGTCGGGGGTCGCCTCCTCCCTCCTCCGGATGCGGGATGCCGAGCTCGGGCTCTTCGAGGTCGACGAGGGCGCGCTCCCCGAGCTCGCCAGGCGCCTGCAGCCGCGCGCGATGCTGCTCGCGAACCTCTTCCGCGACCAGCTCGACCGCTACGGCGAGCTCGAGATCGTCGCCTCGCGCTGGCGGGACGCCGTCGCCGCTCTCCCTCGGGCGACGCTCGTCGTGAACGGCGACGACCCGCAGGTCGCCGACCTGGCGCGAGACCGGCCGGCGTCGGTCGTGTTCGGGCTCGACGACCCCGCCCACGCGCGGCCCGCCCTCCAGCACGCGGCCGACTCGAAGCACTGCTTGCGGTGCGGCACGCCGTATGCGTACGCGGCGGCGTATGTCGGGCATCTCGGCGACTACCGCTGCCCGAACTGCGGGCACGCGCGGCCCGCGCTCGACGTCGCGGCACGCGAGATCGAGCTGCACGGGCTCGACGGATCGAGCTTCACACTCGCCGCGGCCGCCGGGAGCACGCGCGTCGAGCTGCAGGTCCCCGGTCTCTACAACGTCTACAACGCGCTCGGCGCCGCGACGCTCACGCTCTCGCTGGGCGCGTCGCTCGACGCGGTCGCCGCCGGCCTGGCGCGGTTCACGGCCGCATTCGGGCGGTTCGAGCGGATCGAGGTCGACGGCAAGCGCCTGCTGATCCTCCTCGTCAAGAACCCGGCGGGGGCGAACGAGGTCGTGCGAACGCTGGTCGATGCTCGAGCGCCGCGGGTCGCAGTCGTGGCGCTGAACGACGAGATCGCCGACGGCCGCGATGTCTCCTGGATCTGGGACGTCGACTTCGAGCCGCTCGTCGCGGGCCTCGAGACGCTGGTCGCGACGGGCTCGCGTGCCGAGGAGCTCGCGCTTCGCTTCGCCTACGGTGGGCTGTCGCGCGACCGGATCGAGGTCGTCCGCTCACCGGCCGCCGCGCTCGACCGTGGGCTCGAGCTCACGCCGCCCGGCGGCGAGCTGGCAGTTCTGCCGACGTACACGGCGATGCTCGCGCTGCGACGCACCGTCGCCTCGCGCGGGCACGTCGCGAACTACTGGGAGCAGGCGGCATGAGGCGGGGATCGAGGATCAGGGTCGGCCATCTCTACCCCGACTACCTGAACATCTACGCCGACCGCGGCAACATCGCGGTGCTCGCGGAGCGGGCGCGCCTGCGCGGGCACGAGCTCGACGTCGAGGCGATCGGGCTCGGCGACGCGGTCCAGCCGGGCGCCGTCGACCTCTACTACGTCGGCGGCGGGCAGGACCGGGAGCAGGAGCTGGTCGCCCCCGACCTGGCCGGCAAGGCGGACGCCCTCCGCGCGGCGGTCGAGGACGGCGCGGCGCTGCTCGCGGTCTGCGGCGGCTATCAGCTGCTCGGGCGCTTCTACCGCGACGTCGCCGGCACGGAGCTTCCCGGCATCGGGCTGCTGCCGCTGCACACGGTCGCCGGCACGCGACGCATGATCGGCGACGTGCTGCTCGACTGCCCGTGGGCCGGCCGCACGCTCGCCGGCTTCGAGAACCACGCCGGGCGCACGATCCTCGATCCCGGAGCGGAGCCGCTCGGCCGCGTCCTCGCCGGCTTCGGCAACGACGGCGCGTCCGGCTTCGAGGGCTGCCGCCACCTGCGCGCGTACGGGACCTACCTGCACGGGCCGCTGCTGCCGCGCAACCCGTGGTTCGCCGACCGGGTGCTCGCAGACGCGCTCGCCCACCTTACGGGAGGCGACCCGCACGAGCTCGAGCCGCTCGACGACGAGCTCGAGCGGGCGGCGCACGCCGTGTCCGCGGAGCGCGCGCGCACGCGGGGCGGCCGGTCGTAGCGCGGTGCCAGGCACCGAAGTGCCTGGCACCGTCTTCAGCGCGCCCAGAGGCTCCCGAGGTAGACGGCAGGGTCGCCGGGCTGGCGGCGGACGAGGAAGCGCTTGATCGGCGGGTGCACGACGACGTCCTCGAGCTCGTCGCTCGAGAAGAGCCGCGCGCCCTTGACCGCGGCGTCCTTCGTCTCGACGTCGTGGAGCGAGCGATGCGAGAGGTCGGCGGCGAAGATGATGTGCACGACGTGCTTGCCGAGCCGGAGCGCCTTCGGCGCGATCGACTCGACCAGCGCAACCGGGCCCTCGAACTGCACGTCCGCCTCGATCCCGAGCTCCTCGCGCAGCTCGCGGCGCAGTGCCTCGACGAGCGTCTCTCCGCCGTTGACCCCGCCGCCGGGCAACAGCCAGTACTCCTTGCCCGGCTTCTCCTGGCGGCAGAGCAGGATTCGGCCCTGCCACGTCAGCATCGCGCTCACCCGGATCCGCGGCTCCACGGTGCGAGCCTACGATCCGGACGAGCCGAAGCCGGCTGCTCCGCGCCCGCTCTCCGGGAGCTCCCCCACCTCGACCGGCTCCACGGCCGGGACCGGCAGGACGACGAGCTGCGCGATCCGCATCCCCGGCTCGACGACGAACGACTCGCGCACGTCGGTGTTCAACAGTGCGACCTTCAGCTCGCCGCGATAGCCGGAGTCGACCAGCCCGGGTGTGTTGACGATCGAGATCCCGTGCCGTGCGGCCAGGCCCGAGCGCGGCTGGACGAAGCCGGCGTAGCCGTCCGGGATCGCGACCGCGAGGCCGGTGGCGACGAGGGCGCGCTCCCCCGGCTCGAGCTCGACCCGCTCGCAGGCCGCCAGGTCGAGCCCCGCGTCACCGTGGTGGGCGCGCGTCGGCACGACGGCCTCCGGCCGGAGCCGGCGGACGAGCAGCTCGATCAGGCGAACTCCTCCCGGCCCGCCTCGGCGTCCGCGATCAGGAACGGCGCGAAGCGCACCAGGTCGCGGCGCGCGAGACGCGCGACGACGAGCACGCCGTCGGGCGTGTCCTCGCGCTGCTCGACCGGGGCGCCGAGCGCGTAGAGCTCCGACAGGCGGCCGCCCTCGCCGAACGGCACGAGCAGGCGCACCCGCTCCAGCCGGTCCTCGAACCGCTGCGCGAGCTCCTGCCGGAGCCCGTCCAGCCCCTCGCCGTCGCGTGCCGACACCTGCAGCGCACCCGGGAACCGGTTCTGCAGCCGCCGGCGCCCGAGCGGGTCGACGAGGTCGATCTTGTTCAGCAGGAGCTCGACGGGCAGGTCGCTCGCCCCGATCTCGTAGAGAACGTCGTCGACCGCCTCCCGCTCGCGGTCCTGCTCCTCGTCCGGCGCAGAGGCGTCGACGACGTGCAGCACCATGTCGGCGACGAGCGTCTCCTCGAGCGTCGACGCGAACCCTTCGACGAGCTGGTGCGGCAGCCGCCGGATGAAGCCGACCGTGTCCGTCACCAGGTAGCGCCGGCCGTCGTGCTCGAAGCCGCGCGTGGTCGGGTCGAGCGTCTCGAAGAGGCGGTTCTCGACCGGCACGTCCGCGCCGGTGAGCGCATTCAGGAGCGTCGACTTGCCGACGTTCGTGTAGCCGGCGAGCGCGATCGTCGGGATCTCGGTGCGGCGACGCTCCTTGCGACGCGTCGCCCGCTGACGCTCGAGATCCCGGAGGCGCTTCTTCAGCACCGAGACGCGCCGTCGCGCGAGCCGCCTGTCGGTCTCGAGCTGCGACTCGCCGGGGCCGCGCGTCCCGACCCCGCCGCCGAGGCGCTCGAGGTGCTGCCACATACCGCGCATGCGGGGGAGGTTGTACTCGAGCTGCGCGAGCTCGACCTGGAGCTTGCCCTCGGAGGTCACCGCGTGCTGGGCGAAGATGTCGAGGATCAGCTGGGTGCGATCGACGACCCGCGTTCCGAGCGCGTTCTCCAGGTATCGCTGCTGCGCGGGGTCGAGCTCGTCGTCGACGAGCAGGCTCTCGGCCTCGACCGCCTGGAAGCGATCCTTCAGCTCCTCGAGCTTGCCCTTGCCCACGTAGGTCCGCTGCGCGGGCCGGCCGCGGTGCTGGACGACCTGCCCGACGGGCTCGACGCCTGCAGTCCGTGCAAGCTCGCAAATCTCGGCGAGCTCGTCGTCCGGATCAACTCCCTGAGCAAGCACGGCGAGGACGAACCCGCGCTCGGGCTCGGTGCCCGCCAAACGTGGAATCATCCGGTCGATTATGCCCGCAGC
The DNA here is from genome assembly GCA_963708355.1 of uncultured Thermoleophilia bacterium. Taxonomy (GTDB): domain Bacteria; phylum Actinomycetota; class Thermoleophilia; order Gaiellales; family Gaiellaceae; genus PALSA-600. The sequence continues at coordinate 778,624 of CAVPSK010000001.1, forward strand.
CGGTCCCGGCGCCGCCCTCGCCGAGCGGACGCTCACGCTCGTCGACATCCCCTCGGTCTCGCGTTCCGAGGCCGCCGTCACGGAATACATCCGAGGTGCCCTCCAGCTGCCCTTCGTGCTCGACGACGGGGAGTCGCTGCTCGCCGCCCGGCGCAACGGTCGACCGCTGGTCGTGCTCGCGGGCCACACGGACACGGTTCCGGCGCAGGCGAACCTGCCCGGCTCGGTCGCCGACGGCGCCGTCGTCGGCCTGGGCGCGAGCGACATGAAGGGTGGCCTCGCCGTGATGATCGAGCTCGCCAACTGGGCCGCGTCGGCCGACCTCGCGTACGACCTGGCGGTGCTGTTCTTCCCGCGCGAGGAGCTCGGCCCGGCCGAGAATCCGCTCCCCGGCGTCTTCGCGGCCGCGCCGCTCGTCGACGAGGCCGCACTCGTCGTCTGCCTGGAGCCGACCGACAACACGCTCCAGCTCGGCTGCCTCGGCAACCTCACCGCTCGTGTCGTGTTCGAGGGCCGCGCCGCGCACTCGGCGCGGCCCTGGCTCGGCGTGAACGCGGTGGCCGTCGCCTTCGAAGGGCTCAGCGGCGTCCTCTCGCTCGAGCCGCGCGACGTCGAGCTCGAGGGCCTCCTGTTCCGCGAGGTGCTCTCGGTGACCGAGATCCACGGTGGCATCGCGTCGAACGTGATCCCCGCGCGCGTCGAGGCGACGCTGAACTTCCGCTACGCCCCCGACCGGACGCCCGCCGCTGCCGCCGCCCGCGTGCGCGAGCTGGTGGGCACGGACGTCGAGATCCTCGCGAACTCGCCGGCCGCCCGCGTACCGTCGCTCGACGCGCCGCTCGTGGCGGCGCTGCGGGCCGCGGGCAGCTTCGAGGTGGAGGCGAAGCAGGCCTGGACGAACGTCGCCGACTTCTCCGCGCGCGGGCTCGACGCCGTGAACCTCGGGCCCGGCGCGACGCGGTTCGCACACACTGCGGACGAGCAGGTCGAGGTGGCGGAGCTCGAGCGCACCTTCGCCGCGCTGCAGCGGTTCCTCGCAGCCGAAGGGGTACCCTAGGCCCGTGATCTCGAGGGTCACGGGCGTCTCGACACGATCGCGGGGGTTGCTCCTGCTTCCCGCCGGCGCGTTCGTGGTCCACCAGCTCCGCTACTGGCTCGCCTACGGCCCGCACGCGGAAGCGCAGCTGCAGGCACAGGGGCACACGTACCTCGACTCGTTCGCGCCGTGGCTGGTGCTGCTGCTCTGCCTCGCGGCAGGCAGCTTCCTCGCGCGCGTCGCGCAAGCGGCGGCCACCGGTCACGCCGGGCGGCGCGGCCGCTCCTTCGGCGCCGTCTGGGCGAGCAGCTCGGTGATGCTCGTCGCGGTGTACGCCGTCCAGGAGTTCCTGGAAGGGCTCGTCGCGGCCGGCCATCCCGGCGGCGTCCACGGCATCGTGGGTCACGGCGGCTGGTGGGCCGGTGTCCTCGCGGTCGCGGTCGGCGCCGTGATCGCGCTGCTGCTGCGCGTCGCAACGGTCGTCGTCGAGGCCGTTGCAAGCCGGTTCCGTCCACGGCACATCGCCGCCGGTACCACCATCGTTCTCCGCCCCGCCGCCGGCACGCCGCGGCCGCGGCCGCTCGCGCTGGCCCACGCGGGCCGCGCGCCCCCGCTCTCCTTCGCCTAGACAGAGGCGGCGCGCGGAGCGCCGTCCGGACCGCGAAGGAAGGAGTGAGATCGTTGTCGCCGTGGCTCATCGTCATGGCTCTGGTGGCGTTGCTGCTGCCCGCGAATGCCGCGGCGCACGGCCGTGGTCCGACGGTGGCGATCGACGACCGTGTGGTCGTCGCGCACGCCGCATCCGGGGTCGCGGTTCACGTGCTCGACGGCGACCGCGCGCTCCACGTGACAGTCGACCCCGGACGGACGGTGATCGTGCGCGGCTACCTGGGCGAGCCGATGATCCGCTTCGCCGATGGGCTGGTGAGCGTCAACCGCGGGTCGCCGACCGCCAACGCCGACCGGATCGCGAGCGGAGGCCGCGGCTGGGCGACCGTCGTCCACGGACGCACCTATGCCTGGCACGACCACCGTCTGGCGCCGCCGCCCCGTCGGGGCGAGGGACCGGCCGGGACCTGGTCGGTCCCGCTGACGGTCGACGGCAGGCGTGCAGCGATCGCCGGGACGTTCTGGCACGTCTCACCGCCCAGCCTGCTGCCGTGGCTGCTCGGCGCGCTTGCCGTCGCAGCCGGCAGTGGCGGCGGCCGCCGTTCGACGGCCGGGGAAACGGGACGCGCTCGCACTGGCGCTCGCGGTGGTCGCGGCCGCGGCTGCGCTCGTCGCGATCGGCGCCTTCGCGGTCCGCGACGCACCTACCGGCGGCATCCAGTGGTTCCAGCTCGCGGGCGGCGCCGTCGTCGCCGCCGCAGCCACAGCGGTGCTGGTACGCACCCACGGCTCCCGCCGTACGGTCGCCGCGGGCGTGATCGGCGCGCTGGCTGCCGCCGCGATGCTCAGCTCCCTTCCCGTCTTCAGGCACGGCGTCGTGATCTCGGCGCTGCCTGCCACGGCAGCGCGCCTGGCCTGCGCCGTCGCGCTCGTGGGCGGCATCTGCGCTGCGGCCGTCAGCCTCGTCGCCGAGCAGCCGCGGAGGCTCGCGCGATGATCGCGCTCGCGCTGCTCGCGCTCGCGATCGGCGGCGATCCGTCGGTGCACCCGTGGCCGATCGGGCCCGGCCCGCGCTACCGCCCGCCCGCGCAACAGCTGGACGGGCGGCCGGTCGGCAGCCTGCGCTGCGGTGCGGCCCGCCCGGTCTTCCCGGTCCACGTCGAGCTGTTCGTCAACCGCAGAGTGGTGATCGTGCCGTCGGGCATCGGACGCACCGGCCGCTGCGATTACCCGCTGCGCACGCGCACGCCGATCGGCGTCGTCGAAGTTGCGCGCGGAACGCGAGCGACGATCGGCGACCTCTTCCGGCTCTGGGGGCAGCCGCTTGCCCGACACCGCCTCACCTCGTTCAGGTCGCAGCGACCACTCCGCGCGTACGTCGCCGGCAGGCTGGTGCGCGGGGACGTCTCCCGCGTTCCGTTGACCCCGAAGGCGCAGATCGTGCTCGAGCTGGGCGCCTACGTCCCGCCACACCGCTCTTTCCTGTTCCCGAGGATCCCTTGATGAAGCTCCGCCACGCTCTCCTGTTCCTGCCGCTCGCCGCGCTCGCCGGCTGCGGCGGCTCCGGGTCGACGCCGGCCGCACCGACGATCGCCCCCGCGCGCACGTACGAGCTCGTCGACTTCAAGCCGGTCCGTGTCGCCAGGGCGAACGTCCCTACCGACGTGTCGTTCGTGATCCGGCAGCCGAACGGAAAGCCGCTGACGGCGTTCAAGCGAGGGCCTGGCCCGCACACGGGCATCCACCTGATCTTCGTGCGCGACGACCTCGGCTACATCGTCCACCGCCATCCGCCGATCGCAGCCGACGGGACGATCCACGACCGCATCGCCTTCCCCGCGCCGGGCGCGTACCGCGCCGTGATCGACGTCTACCCCCGCAGCGGCAGCCAGCCGAACTTCCAGCTCTTCCACCGGCTCCGCGTCAACGGGCAGTACAAGCCGCGCATGCTCCCGGCGCCTTCCCGCACGGTGACTGTCGACGGCTACCGGTTCACGATGCACGGATCGCCGAAGCTCCGCGCGATCGAGCCCGCGTTCCTGACGCTGACCGTCACCGACCCGAAGGGCCGGCCTGCGCAGTTCACACCGTGGTTCGGCGCCCTCGCGCACGCGATCTTCTTCCGCAGCGGATCGCTCGACTACTTCCACACGCACGTCTGTGCGCCCGGGGCCAACGGTTGCACGAGCGCGCTCGGCGGAACGCGCGTCACCGGCACCTCGTCCACGCCCGGAAAGCTGACCGTCGGCGTCCTCGTGCCGGTGGCGGGCACCTGGCGCCTCTTCCTGCAGACGCGCGTCGGCGATCACATACTCACCGCCCCCTTCACCCTGAACGTGCGTTGACCTGTTCATGACCGAGAGGAGAAGACCTCGATGACTCGCAAGCTCGTGGCGGTCGTGGGAGCGGCCGCCCTGCTCGGCCTCCTGACGGCCGCCCCGGCGTTCGCCCACGCGGAGCTCAGCCCTCCGGTGACGGTCGCGAAGACGCTGCAGCTCTTCACCCTGGCGGTCCCGACCGAGAAGGAGGGTGCAACCACGACGACGATCGAGCTGACGCTGCCGTCGGGGTTCGGGATCGACTCGTTCGTCCCGTCACCCGGCTGGAAGCGGGAGGTGCAGCAGGCGGGATCCGGTGAGGACGCGGTGATCCAGAAGGTGACGTGGACGGGCGGCAACGTGCCGACCGAAGAGGACTCCGTCTTCCAGTTTCTCGCGAGCGCCAGCTCCGCCAAGACCTACACCTTCGCCGTACGCCAGACCTACTCGGACGGGTCGATCGTCGACTGGTCGGGACCCGAGTCGTCCGACACGCCCGCGCCGACGATCGAGGCCAAGAGCTCGCTCGGCGGCGGCGGCTCGTCGACGCTCGGGATCGTCGCGCTCGCGCTTGCGGCGGTCGCGCTCGTGATCGCGCTGATCTCGCTGTTTGCCGGAAGGCGCTCGCTCGCGTGAGCCGCCGCGCGCGGCTCTGGGCGATCGTCGCGGTCAGCGCGCTGGCACTCGCGCTGCCGGCCGCGGCGTTCGCCCATGCGGCGCTGCTGCGCACGGTGCCGTCGGCGAGCGGGACGGTGAACACCTCGCCGCGTGAGGTCAGGCTGACCTACTCGGAGGCGGTCGAGCCGCGCTTCGCGATCGTCTCCGTCACCGACAAGGGCGGTCATCTCGTCACGGACGGTGCGCCACGGCGGTCGGCAACGGACCCCGACACGCTCGTCGTCCCGCTCGAGCATCTCGAGGAGGGCTGGTACCTCGTCTACTGGCGGGTGATCTCGGTCGACGGCCACCCGGTGCGGGGGGCGTTCACGTTCGCGGTCGGGCCGAACCCGGGCCCTGCCCCGCAGTTCGTGATCCCGTCGATCTCGGAGACGGCGGCGACACCGCGGCTCCTGATCGCCCGGTGGACGGTGTTCCTGTCGCTGTTCGCCGCGATCGGCCTGTTCGCGCTGCGCATCGCGATCGCCCGGCCCGTGATCCGACGCGTCGCGGGCACCAGCCTGCGGCCCGTTTCGATCGCCTTCGTGATCGCGGCGGCCGTCGCACTCGTCGCGATCCCCGTCTACGTCGTCGTGGCGACAGCGGAGTTCGCGCTGCGGTCCGCGTTCGACCTCGGCGCGCTGACCCCGCTTCTGCGTGACTCGGCGTTCGGCCGCGGCTACCTCGACCTCGAGCTGTGCGTTGCGCTGTTCGTCGTCGCGGCCGCGATCGCCCTCTACGTCGACCGGCCCGAGCGACCTGCGCGATCGATTGCCGAGCTGCTGGCGGTGATCGGCGCCGCGCTGGCCGCGGCAGCGGCGCTGATCGTGCCGGGCGCGGCCGGCCACGCCGCGCAGACGGCACCGCGAGGGCTGGCGCTCCTGTTCGATTCGACGCACCTTGCCGCCGGCTCGCTGTGGCTCGGAGGGCTGATCGGGCTGCTCGTCCTCTGGCAGGCATTGCCGTCGTCGCTGCGAACCGCCGGGCTCTCTGTGGTCGTGCCGCGCTTCTCGAACGTCGCGTTCGTTTCCGTGATGGCGTTGCTCGCGACCGGCATCGGCGCCTCGATCCTCCATTTGCCGACGATCGCGTCGCTGTGGACGACCTCCTACGGCCAGGCGATCGTCGCGAAGTCGGTTCTTCTGGGTGGAGCGATGCTGCTGGGCGCCGTCAACCTGACGGTCACCAGGCCGCGGTTGATCGCAGCGGAACGCGATCCGGCGCTCGCCGCGAGCGCAACCGGCCTGCTTCGCCGGCTTGTCGGAGTCGAGGTGCTGATCGTCGCGAGTGCCCTCTTCGCCGCCGCGATCCTCTCGAGCCTCGCACCGCCGTCGAAGGCACTCGCCGAAGCGGGCGGCGCGGCCGCCAAGGTCGGGCCGGGAGCGGTCACCCGTGTGGTGCGCCAGGGTGGGTACCAGCTTCGCTTCCGCTTCACCCCGAACCGCGCCGCGGTTCCAAACGACTTCCAGGTCGCCATCACGAAGGGAGGCAGGCCCGTCAGGAATGCCGGCGTGACGCTCACGTTTGCCATGCTGGACATGGAGATGGGAAACCAGGAGTACCGCCTCGACGAGACGGCGCCGGGGGTGTACACGCGCAAGGGCTCCCCCGCGCTCGTGATGGTCGGCCACTGGGGGTTGTCGTTCGGCGTCACCCCGAGGGGCGCCAACCCGTTCAACGTCGTCATCGTCGACCACGCAACCGGATGACGGCCGGCGTCGGCACCAGGGTCGTCGCCGCCGTCGTCGGCCTCGCCGCCGGGGTCGCCGCCGCGCTCGTCGTCGCCCTCCTGCTGAGGTCGATGCTTGGGTAGGGCCGCCCTCCTGGCGGCAATCCTGCTCGCGCTCGTCGTGGCCTCCGGCGCCCGAGCCGACGCCGACCCAGCAAGCGACTACCTCCTGCAGAGCGATGTCTTCTACCCGTTCGAGACGAGGGTCTCCGGGAGCGAGAAGGCCCAGCTCGACGCGGCCGTCGCGTCTGCGCGCAAAGCCGGGCTGCGGACGAAGGTCGCGATCATCGCGCAGAAGAACGACCTCGGCGCCGTCTCGGTGCTCTTCGGCAAGCCGCAGCAGTACGCCAAGTTCCTCGGCACCGAGCTCTTCTACGTGAACAAGGCGCGGGTGCTCGTCGTGATGCCGAACGGCTACGGCCTGTGGCGGCGAGGCGGGCCGCTGCCGCCGAAGGAGCTCGCCGCAGTGCGGGCGCTGCCGCCGCCGGGGGCGGACGGCGACAAGCTCGCCGGCGGCGCGAACACCGCCGTCCGGCGCGTGCTCGCGCTCCACGGCGTGACCGCGCCCCAGGCGGCATCCGACGGCAGCTCGACGACGCAGGATCGGGTCATGATCGCGGCGGGCGCACTCGCGCTCGTCGTGGTCGGGCTCGGCGCCTACGGGCTCCTTCAGCTGAGGCGCCGGAGGGCCGGTGCGGCGTAAGCTCGCGCTGCTCGCGCTACTCGCGCCCGTCGCCGCCGGCTGCGGCGGCTCGCACGAAGCGACGGTCTCGCACCCACCCGCCTCGACGACCGCGGGGGGCGCGGTGATCGCCGCCGAGCCGCTCGCCCCGGCGATCGCGCTCCACGACGCGGACGGCCGGCTCGTCCGCCTCTCCGACTTCCGCGGCAGCTGGGTGACGGTCGCGTTCCTGTACACCCACTGCCCCGACGTATGCCCGCTGATCACCCAGAACCTCAACGCCGCTCTGCGCCGGGCGCACGACCTGCGCGTCGTGGCCGTCAGCGTCGACCCGAAGGGCGACACGCCCGCGGCGGTGCGCGCCTTCGCCCGCAGCCACCGCCTCACGCCCGCGTTTCACTACCTGATCGGTTCGCGCGCCCAGCTGCAGCCCGTGTGGCGTGCCTGGCACGTGGCCACCGTACCCGGCCCCGGCGACACGGTCGGCCACTCGTCGTTCGAGGTGCTCGTAGACCCCAGGGGACGGGAGCGGGTCTACTACGACGCCCAGGTGCGGACGAAGGACGTGTTGCAGGATCTGCAGCGCCTGCGCGGTACCGTCTGAGCGTGGCAGTCCACCTCTCCCCCGTCCTGGCCGAGCTCGCGCAATACCCGTTCGCCCGCCTCGACGAGTGGAAGGCCGAGGCCTCCGCGCGCGGCATCGAGCTGATCGACTTCGGGATGGGCGACCCGCGCGAGGTCACGCCGCCGTTCATCCGCGACGCCCTGCTCGCCTCGGTCGACGCGGTCTCCTCGTACCCACGCGCGACGGGCCTGCCGGAGCTCCGTGAGGCGATCGCCGGCTGGATCGACCGGCGCTTCCAGGTCCGCGTCGACCCTGCGACAGAGCTTGTCCCGACGCTCGGGTCGAAGGAGGCGATCTTCTCCTTCGCGCAGGTCGCGCTCGGCGACAAGCGCCTCGTCGCGATCCCCGAGCCCGCGTATCCGGTCTACGAGCGCGGCGCGCTCTTCGCCGGCGGCTCGGTGGTGACGGTGCCGCTCGAGGAACGAAGCGGCTGGCTGCCCGACCTGGACGCGTTCGACGCGTGGGACGAGATCGCGCTCTTCTGGGTCTGCTACCCGAACAACCCGACGGGTGCGGTTGCTCCACTCGAGTTCTACGAGGAGCTGGCCGGGCGCGCCCGTGCGCACGGCTTCCTGCTCTGCTCGGACGAGGCGTACTCGGAGCTCTGGTTCGACGAGGCCCCCCTGTCGGCGCTCCAGGTGAGGGATCGCACGAACGTCGTCGTCTTCAACACGCTCTCGAAGCGCTCGTCGATGACGGGCTACCGCTCCGGCTTCGTCTGCGCGCCGCCGGAGATCGTCGCGGCGCTGCGGAGCTTCCGGCCGACCGTGGGCACGGCGCCACAGGAGTTCGTGCAGCGTGCATCGGTGGCGGCGTGGTCCGACGACGCTCACGTCGACGAGGTCCGCGAGCTTTATCGGCGCAAGCGGGCGACCCTGCTGCCGGCGCTGGTCGAGCGCGGGTTGCGGATCGCCGGCTCCCAGGCGACCTTCTACCTGTGGGTCGACGTCGGCGGGCCCTCGGAGCCGTTCGCTCGGCGTCTGCTCGAGCACGGGATCGTCGTCGCACCGGGCTCGTTCTTCGGCGCGGCCGGCGAGGGATACGCACGCTTCGCGCTCGTTCCCACACAGGCCGAGTGCGAGCGGGCGGCGGCGATCATCAGGGACGTGCTGTGACCACCGACGAGACGATCGCCGCCCTCGACCGCGGTGAGGTGCGCGTTGCCGAGCCGGACGGCGACGGCTGGCGCGTCAACGCCGACGTCCAATCGGCGATCCTCGACTACTTCCGCTCGCGCCAGATGGAGCCGCGCGAGGTCGGGCCGTTCGAGTACCACGACAAGATCCCGCTGAAGAGCGGCTACGACGAGCTCGGTGTCCGTGTCGTCCCTCCCGCAGTGGCGCGGTACGGCGCGTTCCTCTCGCGCGGCGTCGTGCTGATGCCGTCGTACGTCAACATCGGTGCGTGGGTCGGCCCGAACACGATGGTCGACACGTGGGCGACCGTCGGCTCCGGCGCCCAGATCGGTGCCGACGTGCATCTCGCCGGCGGCGTGGGCATCGGCGGCGTGCTCGAGCCTCCCGGCGCGAGCCCGGTGATCGTGGAGGACGGCGCGTTTCTCGGCTCGCGCTCGATCGTGGTCGAGGGTGTTCGCATCGGCGCCGGCGCCGTGCTTGCGCCCAACGTGACGCTGACGGCGTCGGTGCCGATCATCGACGTCACCGGCCGCGAGCCGGTCGAATATCGCGGTCACGTCCCACCTCGGTCGGTGGTCGTGCCGGGAACCCGGCCGAAGGAGTTCCCGGCCGGGACGTATCACCTGGCCTGCGCGCTGATCATCGGCCGCCGCAACGAGTCGACCGATCTCAAGACGTCGCTCAACGAGGCGCTGCGCGAGTACGGCATCGGAACCGGTTGAGCGACCTGCGCGCCGCCGCGTCGTACTTCGACACCACCTACTTCGGATGGCAGGGCGACTCGGCGGAGCGGTCGGCGCAGGCCGTCGTTCCCCTCGTCGTCGACCGGTTCGATCCCGCGAGCGTCGTCGACATCGGGTGCGGTTCCGGCGCCTGGCTGAAGGTGTTCCGCCAGCACGGCGTCGCGGAGATCCTCGGGATCGACGCGCCGTACGTCGAGCCGCAGGCGCTTCGGATCGCACCGGAGGCGTTCGTCGCGCGCGACCTCGGCGAGCCGTTCCGGCTCGAGCGCACGTTCGACCTCGCGATCTCACTCGAGGCGGCTCACTACGTGCCGGAAGAGCGCGCGGCGGCCCTGGTCGCCTCGATCGCCGCCCTTGCCCCGGCCGTGCTGTTCGGCGCGGCCGTGCCCGAACAGGGCGGCGGGCCGGGCCGGAACCGGCAGTGGCCGGGCTGGTGGGCCGAGCACTTCGCACGACACGGCTTCCGCGCCGAGGACTGGCTGCGGCCGCTCGTCTGGGAGGACGAGCGGGTCGACTGGTGGTACGCGCAGAACACAATCCTCTACCTGCGTGACGGTCGTGAGAGCGATCCTGTACGACCGCTCGTTCACCCCGGGCTGCTGCGCGAGGTCGCACAGCCGACCGAGGCTCCCCGCCGTCGCCGCTTCCTCCGCCGCTGAGGAGCTCGCCCGTGGCCGGCTCGCTCAAGATGCACGACGACGAGATCGAAGTCCCGCTCGAGCTCGTCGGGCGGCTCGTCGCGGCGCAGTTCCCCGACTGGGCCGACCTCGAGCTCGAGCTGCTGCTCCCGTGGGGAACCGACAACGCCCTGTTCCGCCTCGGCGACGACAAGCTCGTGCGGCTGCCGCGGACGGAACGCGTCGTCGGCCAGATCGAGAAGGACGTCAGCTGGCTGCCCCGGCTCGCGCCGCAGCTGCCGGTAGCGATTCCCGAGGTGCTTGCGACCGGCGCCCCTTCGGCGGACTACCCGTGGACGTGGGGCATCTACCGCTGGCTCGAGGGCGAGAGCCTTCCCGCCGACCGCCTCGGAGAGGCCGTCGACGCCGCCGGCGACCTGGCGCGCTTCCTGGGCGCGCTGCGCGCGATCGAGGCGGCGGGTGCTCCGCCGCGCAGTTCCCGCGGCGTCCCGCTCGCGACGAGAGACGAGTTCACGCGTCATTCGATCGCGGAGCTCGACGGCCGGGTCGACACGTCCGACGCCCTACCGATCTGGGAGGCGGCGTTGGACGCCCCCGGCTGGCACGGGCCGCCGATGTGGATCCACGGCGACCTCATGCCGGGGAACCTGATCGTCCGGGACGGACGGCTGTCGGCGGTGATCGACTGGTCGCTCGTCTGCGCCGGCGACCCGGCCTGCGACCTGATGGCCGCCTGGATGTTCCTCGGCGCCGACAGCCGGCCGGCGCTCCGTGCGGCCCTCGAGGTCGACGACGCGACCTGGGCGCGTGGCCGCGGCTGGGCGCTCTCGTGCGCGCTGGGCGCGCTGCCGTACTACTGGGAGACGAATCCGCCGTTCATCGCGTACGCGCGGCGCGCGCTCGCCGAGGTCCTGGCGGACCCGGGCTGACCCCGTCTACGCGGAGGTCGCCGCGTAGAGGCGCCAGGGGCCAGGCACGCCCTTCAGCTCGTGCTCGCCGCGGTCGTCGAAGTGGAGCCCCGATCCGGCGACGAGGTCGCGCACTGTGCCGGTGACGAGCACCTCCCCCGGTTCCGCGAGCGCGGTCACGCGCGACCCGATGCTCACAGCGATCCCCGTCGGCTTGCCATCGTGGAGCTCGCACTCGCCCACGTGCACGCCGACGCGCACGCCGAGGCCGAGTTCGCCGACCTCGTTCGTGATCGCCTCGCCGGCGCGGATCGCCCTCGCGGGGCCGTCGAACGTCGCGAAGAACCCGTCCCCCGCCGTGTCCCGTTCCTCGCCGCGGAAGCGCGCCAGCTCGCGCCGGACCGTCGCGTGGTGCTCGGTGATGATCCGTCGCCACTCGCTGTCGCCGACGGCGCTCGCGTGCTCGGTCGAGCCGACGAGGTCCGTGAACAACACCGTCGTCAGCACGCTCTCGGGCACCGGCGGCGCGTCCTCGCCGGCGACGAACCGCTCAACTTCGTCGACGAGATCGAGCGAGAGGAAGATCCCGAAGTAGTCGCTGCCGGAGACGCGCATCGACCGCGCGTCGCGGATCAGCCTGGCGACGGCGAGGCTGTCCCGCTCCGTGTCGAAAGGCGCGCCTCGCCGGTAGAGGACCAGCGTCGGGACCCTCACCGCCGCGAGTACCTCGCGCAGGTCGGTCTCGACGAACGCGCGGTTGATCGCGTAGGCGACGGCGGGGCTCGCACCAACCCGCAACCAGTTCGCGAACCAGGCTCGCGCGTCCTCGTCGGCATACAGGGTCGGACAACCAGTACGAAGAAGGTCGTCACACCACTCCTGTTCGCCCCAGTGGTCGCGCAGCTCGGCGAACTCGCGCTGCGTTGCGTCGTCGTCCTCCTCGAGATCCGGCATCGGGTGGAAGAGCGCAAGCGCCTGCGTCCGCTCCGGGTAGGTGGCCGCGTAGAGCGCTGCCATCCCACACCCCTCGTGGCCGGCAAGCACGACGGTGCGTTCCGAGCCGGCGGCGTCGAGCACCGCACGGAGGTCCTCCATGCGCGTCTCGAGCGCCGCGAAGTGCGGCCCGTGGTCGGACAGGCCGGTGCCGCGCTTGTCGAAGAGGATCAGGCGGAACGATTCCGCGAGCCGCTCGTAGAATCGCCGCCAGTACGGCGTCTCCCACGCGTAGACGAGGTTCGAGACGTAGTCAGGGACATAGACGAGGTCGGTTTGCCCGGCCCCGACGACCTCGTACGCGATCGCAACGCCCCCGCTGTCGGCATAGCCGATCCCGGTCCGCATCGACATGATCTTCGCACGCACGATCTAGGGTGTCGCGATGACGCAGCCGCCGCCGAGGAGCGACGAGGAGATCGCCGCCGCGCGTGTGGGCCCGCCCGAGGTGCTCGACGCGCCGATCGAACTGGTCGAGTACGACCCGGGGTGGCCGGCGCTCTACGAGCGCGAGGCGGCGCGGATCAGGCGCGCGCTCGGCGACCGGGCGCTCCTGCTCGAGCACGTCGGATCGACCTCCGTGCCGCAGCTCGCCGCCAAGCCGCGCGTCGACCTGGTCCTCGCAGTGGCGGATTCACGCGACGAGGACCGGTACGTGCCGCCGCTCGAGGCGGCGGGGTACGTGCTGCGCATCCGCGAGCCGGACTGGCACGAGCACCGCCTCTTCCGGGGCCCCGACACGGAGGTGAACGTGCACGTCTTCTCGGACGGCTGCATCGAGATCGGGCGGATGATTCGCTTCCGCGACCACCTGCGGGGAAACGAGCCCGACCGCCTGCTCTACGAGCGCACGAAGCGTGAGCTCGCTCGACGCACGTGGCGCTACGTCCAGCACTACGCGGATGCGAAGACCCCGGTCGTCGACGAGATCATGGGACGCGCCGGGGCGTGACGGACGACGGGCTCGAGGTCCGGCGGCTCGACGTGGGTGAGCTCGATTCGCAGCTCGACGGTCTCGCGGCCGTGCTCGCGGACTGCGTCGAGGGCGGTGCGTCCGTCAGCTACATGGCCCCCTTCTCGCCGGAGGACGCGCGGGCGGCGTTCGAGGGCTTCGCCGACGACGCGGCCCGCGGTGGACGGGTGATCGTCGCCGCGTTCCTCGACGGAAGGCTCGTAGGCAGCGTCCAGGTCGTGCTCGCGCTGCCGCCGAACCAGCCGCACCGTGCGGAGATCGCGAAGCTGCTCGTGCACCGCTCGGCCCGGCGGCGTGGCATCGCCGAGCGGCTGATGGAGCAGGCCGAGGCGGAGGCGCGCGCCGAGGGCCGGACGCTGCTCGTCCTCGACGCGGTCACCGACGGCGACGCCGCGCGGCTCTACGCGCGGCTCGGGTGGACGACGGTCGGCGTGATCCCCGACTACGCCCTGTTCCCCGACGGGCGCTTCTGCGACACGACCTACTTCTTCAAGCGGATCTGACGGCCGGCCCGGTCAGGAGCGCGCGGCGGCCCTCGAAGCGAACGTGCAGCGGGCCTCCGGGGAAGTTCACGGTCGCCTGCCCGGCCCCGAGCGCGGCGGCGACCGCCACGGCGCTCGAGCCCGAGGACGCGGTCTCGCCGACCCCCCGCTCCCAGACCCGCGCCTCGATCTTCGCGCCGTCCCAGCGCGCAACCTGAACGTTCGTCCGCTGCGGGAAGCGCTCGTGCGTCTCGAGCAGCGGCCCGATCCGCGGCAGGTCTGCGGGGTCGCCCTCGACGACGGCGTGCGGGTTGCCGACGTCGACCGGCGTGAAGCGGACACCGTCGAGCTCCTCGGGCTGCCCGATCGACACGACGCCGAGGTCCTGCTCGACGAGGTCGCCGTCGAGCATGCGCGCACGGACCGTGAGCGCCCCGACTCGCACCGCGACCTCACGCGCGCCGGTTTGCTCGGCGTGCCAGCGGGCCGCGATGCGCGTGCCGTTCCCCGACATCTCGGCACGGCTCCCGTCCGGGTTCCAGATCGCGATCTCGAGCCAGTCGTCGCCGGCGCCGAGCACCTCGAGGATCCCGTCTGCGTCGCCGACGTCGGCGACGACGTCGGCCGCCTCGAGCGGTGACTCGTCAGTGACGAGGTAGACGTTCCCCTGCGCGTTCCAGCGCGACGATCTCATCGGCGATCTCCTCGGCGGGGCGGGTACCGTCGAGCGTAATCGCGGCCGACAGCCGCCGGAGCCACTTGCGCTGGTAGCGGGCCAGGCGCATGGTCGACTGGACGACGCGCTCGACGGCCTCATCCAGCGCAAGGGTCGCGAACTCCTCGAGCCCGAGCACCTGGCTCGCGGTGCGCGACAGCTCCCCGCTCCAGGCGGCACAAGCCTCGGCGACCACCCCCCGGTCGACCATCTCCCGCGTGCGCGACTCGATGCGGCGATCGAGCTCGGCGAGCGGCAGGTCGAGCGCGACGATCGTGGTCGGAAGGCGCGTGCGGTCGGACCAGAGCGCGTCCTCGCTCGGCGCGAGCGACGCGCCTGCCTCGACCAGCTCGAGCGCCCGCACGACGCGCCTGCGGTCGTTCGGCGTGGACCCTCGCCGCGGCGGCGCGGTCCCCCTGGGCGAGCAGCGCATGGGCACGGTCCGGGCCGAGGCGGTCGTACTCGGCCTCCCAGAACGCCCGCCGCCCGGCCGTCACCGGTGGTGGGAGCTCGAGCTCCCCGACCGCCGCCCGCAGATACAGGCCGGTCCCCCGACGACCAGCGGCAGGCGGCCCGAGGCCGCGATCTCGTCGATCGCCCTGTGCGCACGCTGCTGGTAGGCGCCGACCGACACCTCCTCCGCGAGCGGCACGATGCCGACGAGGCGCGCCGGGTACGGCGGCGCCGCCGTCAGGACCCGCAGTCCCTCGTATAGGGCCGCCGAGTCGGCGGAGACGATCTCGGCGCCGAGGCGCTCACGGAGCAGGCCGGCGACGGCTGTCTTGCCCGACGCGGTCGGCCCGAAGAGCGCGAGGACGCTATGCGCCGGCGCCGGCCGGCTGCTTGAAGCCATGGTCGAGCTCCGCGTTCGAGCGCTGCCGCTCGAACGGGCGGTCCTCCTCCGGATGGTCCGCGCGCCACTCGCGGAACCACGCGACCGATCTCGGGATGCCGTCGTCGAGCGGCGTCACCGGCGCCCAGCCGAGCAGCTCGCGGGCCTTCGTCACGTCGGCCACGTAGTGGGTCACCTCGCCGACGAGCGAGGGCGCCATCGTCACCTTGGGCTCCACCTCGAGCTCGGAAGCGATCAGCTCGGCGGCTCGGACCAGCGTGTTGCCCTCGCCGTAGGCGAGGTTGATCGTCTTGTTCGTCACGCGCCGCTCGACGAGCGCGTAGACGCCGCGGGCGATCCCGTCGACGCAGTCGTCGACGAACGTGAAGTCGAGCACCTTCTCCTCGCCGCCGTAGATCGTGATCGGCTCGTTCCGCGACAACTGGTGCATGAACAGGGGCAACACGCGCTCCATCCGCCAGAGGTCGTTGTCGAAACGCCCGTAGACGTTCGAGAACCGGAAGACGAGATAGTGGAGGCCGTAGCAGCGCGCGTACGAGTAGATGAACGCCTCGCTCGTGATCTTCGACGCCGAGTACGGGCTCTCCGTGAATGCGAAGTCAGCGGCCTCTTCCGCGTACTCCTCGAAGCGGTGAACGTCGCCGTACACCTCGCGGGTCGACGAGAACACGAGCGGCAACCCGAGCGCGCGCGCGTACTCGAGGACGTTGAACGTCATGATCGCGTTCTCGAGCGCGCGGTGCGGCTCCCGGACGAGTTGGTGAACCTTCGCGTGCGCGGCCAGGTGCACCACGGCGTCGACCTCCGGGTACTCGACCCCGCCGATCCCGCCGACGAACGCCGGATAGTGGCCGGCGAGATCCTGGAGCAGGGTCGGGAAGGCGTCGGTCCACGGGTTGAGCCGCTTGTCGACGCCGAAGACGTCGTGGCCGTCGCGCTGCAGCCGGAGTGCAAGGTTGGTGCCGATCTGGCCCGACGAGCCGGTGACGAGGATCCGCATAGCGGCTAATCCTGACGGACGGATGTGATGGACATGTCAGTCAAGCCGCTGCGAGCGCGTGTTGGCTGCCGCGCAATGTGGTCGAGGTGGCCGCGTCGACGAGGACCTCCACCAGCTCCCCGGGCTGCGCGTCGCCGCCGAAGTTGACGGTCGTGTTCCTCCGGGTCCGACCGCGGAGGAGAGTCGGGTCGGTGCGCGAGGCTCCTTCGACGAGCACCTGCTCGACGCGGCCGATGCGCGCCTCGTTCCGTTCGCGCGCCGTCCGCTGCGTGACCTCGACCAGGCGCTCGAGGCGTTCGATCTTCACCTCGTGCGGCACCTGGTCGGCCATCGCCGCCGCCTCGGTCCCGGCGCGAGGCGAGTACACGAAGGTGAACGCGCTGTCGTAGCGCATCTCCTCGACCACCTCGAGCGTCTGGCGGAAGTCGTCCTCCGTCTCGCCCGGGAAGCCGACGATGATGTCCGTGCCGAAGGCGAGGTCGGGGATCGCCTGCCGCATCCGCTCCGCGAGCGCGAGGTAGCGCTCGCGTGTGTACGTGCGCCGCATCGCCTTGAGGATGCGCGAGGAGCCCGACTGCAACGGCAGGTGCACGTGCTCGCAGACGGCTGCGCACTCCGCGATCGCCGCGATCACCGGCTCGCGGAAGTCCTTCGGGTGCGGGCTCGTGAAGCGGAGCCGCTCGATGCCGTCGACGGCGTCGCACGCGCGCAGCAGCTCGCCGAACTCGGTCGTCACCTCCGGCCGGAGATCGCGGCCCCACGAGTTGACGTTCTGCCCGAGCAGCGTCACCTCCCTGACGCCCTCCGCGGCGAGCCGTGTCACCTCCGCGACGATCTCGCCGGGCCGACGCGAAACCTCGCGCCCGCGCACCGCCGGGACGATGCAGTACGAGCACACCGAGTTGCATCCCATCGACACCTGCACCCACGCCTGGAACGAGCGCTCGCGGTGCATCGGCAGCGTCGCGGCGAACGCGCGGTCGTCGAGCCCGAACCGGCCGCGCGCGACTCCCTCGCCTCCCGCGCCGAGCCAATCGCCGAGATGCGCGATCGAGCCGGGCCCGAACGCCACGTCGACGAACGGATAGAGCTCGAACAGGCGATCACGCTGCGCCTCCGCGTAGCAGCCGCCGACGGCGATCACGCGCGTCGGGTCGACGCGTTTCCGCGCCGCCTCGGCGCCGAGGTATGCGGCGAGCTTCGTGTCGGGCTTCTCGCGGATCGTGCAGGTGTTGAAGACGACGACGTCGGCATCCTCTGCGGTCGGCGCCTCCCCCAGCCCGAGCTCCTCGAGCATGCCCTTGATGCGCTCGGAGTCGTGCGCGTTCATCTGGCACCCGAACGTGTGCACGTGATAGCGCCTCATGGCCGCCACCAGGGTACCGCCCGCTTCGAGCGGTGCCAGGCACCGGCGCGGACGAGGGCCTAGGCGGCGTCGACGCGGTCGCGGCGGTGCTCGAGCTTGTTCGCGGCGACGTCGACCGCACGGCTCTCGCGGATCACCGTCACGCGGATCTGACCCGGGTACTCGAGGTGATCCTCGATCTCGCGGGCGATCTCGTGCGACAGGAGCACCGCGGCGTCGTCGTCGATCTCCTGCGGCTTGACGAGCACGCGGATCTCGCGGCCCGCCTGGAGGGCGTACACCTTCTCGACGCCGATGTGGTTCGCGGCCAGCTGCTCGAGCGACTCGAGGCGCTTCACGTAGTGCTCGAGGCTCTCCCCTCGCGCTCCGGGCCGCGAGGCCGAGATCGCGTCGGCCGCGATCAGCAGCACCGCCTCGACCGTCTGCGGCTGCACCTCGTAGTGGTGCGCCTCGATCGCGTGGCAGACGGCAGGGCTCTCGCCGAAGCGGCGCGCGAGCTGGGTCGAGATCTGGGCGTGCGAGCCCTCGACCTCGTGCGTCATCGCCTTGCCGAGATCGTGCAGCAGCGCGGCGCGCTTCGCGGTCTTCGCCGATGCCTGCAGCTCGGCCGCCATGATCCCGGCCAGCTGGACGACTTCGAGCGTGTGCTTGAGGACGTTCTGGCCGTAGCTCGTCCGGTACCGGAGCCGTCCGAGGATCTTCACCAGCTCCTCGTGGATCTCGCCGCAGTTGGCCTCGAAGACGGCCTGCTCGCCGGCCTGGCGGATATGGTCGTCGAGCTCGGCCTTCGAGAGGTAGTACATCTCCTCGATCCGCGTCGGGTGAATGCGCCCGTCCTCGATCAGCTTCATCAGCGTGAGGCGGGCGACTTCGCGCCGGATCCCGTCGAACGAGGAGAGCACGACGGCGCTCGGCGTGTCGTCGACGATGAAGTCGACACCGGTCAAGTGCTCGAGCGCGCGGATGTTCCGCCCTTCCCGGCCGATGATGCGACCCTTCATGTCGTCGGACGGCAGCTCGACGAGCGTGACGGTCGTCTCGGCGGCCGCACTCGCCGCCACCCGCTGCAGCGCATCGGCAACGAGGTTCCGAGCCCGGCGCTTGGCCTCGCCGGCGGCCTCCTCCTCGAGCTGCCGGACGCGCCCCGCCAGCTCGTGCCGCACCTGCTCCTCCGACTCCTCCAGGATCCGCTGCCTCGCCTCTCCCGTCGTCATCTTCGAGATGCGCTCGAGCTCGCGACGCTGCCGGTCGCTCGTCTGCTTCAGCCCTTCCTGCAGCTCCTTGAGGTGGATCTCGCGGTCGGCAACCCCCTGCTCGCGCCGCGCGAGCTCCGAGAGCTTGCGGTCGATGTCGTCCTCCTTCTGCAGGACGCGCTCCTCGATCTTGACGACGTCGTCGCGCCGGCCACGGAGCTCCGCCTCGAGGTCGGCGCGCACCTTGACCGCCTGCTCCCGCGCCTCGATCTGAGCCTCGCGCCGCGTCGCGTCCGCATCGCGGCGTGCTTCCTCGAGCAGCAGCGACCGCGTGCGCCGGGCCTGGTCGAGCCGCGATCCCGCGAGCAGGCGCAGCCCGACGATCGTCGCGGCTGCACCGACGACGAGTCCGATCACGGTTGCCAACACCACTTGCATGGGCGCTCCCTACGGGCCTGGAGCCCGCACGGCGCTCATCGCCGATCGGCGCTTGCTCCGGCGCGCCACGTGCGCGCCGCTCGATCTCAGGTCAGGGTCTTCGCTCTCGTGGCGCGGATGGTCGTCGTGAGATCGTGATGGAGGCTACGGGGTTTCAAGGAAGCGTTTTCGATCGGTCAAAGAGCACAACGTGCAGGCTAAACGACATGATTTCTGAGGCCGAAAGCCTACAGCTCAGGTCGACCCCGGCGCAACGTCGGCCCCGAGCGCGGCTTCGACCGAGTCCGGATCGAAGCCGCGGCGAAGGAGCTGGACGGCCGCGTTCCGGCGTCCGCCGAGCCGGCGCACGAGCGTCCGCGCACGATCGCGCTCGGGCTCCAGACCGCGCAGCGCGGCGTCGGCCGTCTCGGCCGTCACTCCCTCGCGGTCGAGGTCGACCCGGATCGCCTCGTCCCCGTAGCCGCGCTCGGCGAGCGTCCGTGCCCGCATCGAGGCGAATCGCCGGTCGTCGAGGTAGCCGATCCGCTCGAGCGTCGCGAGCGTCTGCTCGCGCTCCTCGGCCGCGATCCCGGCCTCCTCGAGTCGACGGTCGAGCTCGTGCCGCGAGCGATCGCGGTGCTTGAGCGCGCGCGCGGCGAGCTCGAGCGGGTCGCACTCTCCGGACACGGCCCTACCCGCGCGCGACCGCCGGGGCCTCCACTTCGTCGATTGCCGGCGCCTCCGCCTGCTCGGCCGTCGGGAGCAGCCGCGCCGAGACCACCTGCGTTGGCGGCGCCTCCGCCTGAATCGCCTGCAGGATCCCCTGCACGACGTCCGGGTGCTCGCGCAGGAACGCGGTGGCGTTCTGGCGGCCCTGGCCGAGCCGCTCGTCGCCGAACGAGAAGTACGAGCCCGACTTCTGCACGATCTTGCGCTCGAGCCCCGCGTCGAGCACCGTGCCCTCCCACGAGATGCCCTCGCCGTAGATGATGTCGAACTCCGCCTGCTTGAACGGCGGCGCCACCTTGTTCTTCACGACCTTGACGCGGACGCGGTTGCCGAACGCCTCGACGCCGTCCTTGAGCGTCTCGATGCGGCGGATGTCGAGCCGCACCGACGCGTAGAACCTCAGCGCGCGACCACCCGGTGTCGTCTCCGGGTTGCCGAACATGACGCCGATCTTCTCCCGGAGCTGGTTCGTGAAGAGGCAGATCGTGTCGGTGCGGCTGAGCGTGCCGGCGAGCTTCCGCAGCGCCTGGCTCATCAGCCTCGCCTGCAGGCCGACGTGCGAGTCGCCCATCTCGCCCTCGATCTCGGCCTTCGGCGTGAGCGCCGCGACCGAGTCGATCGCGACCACCGCGAGCGCACCCGAGCGCACGAGCAGCTCGGTGATCTCGAGCGCCTGCTCGCCCGTGTCGGGCTGTGACACGAGCAGCTCGTCGATGTTCACGCCGATGCGCTTCGCGTACGCGGGGTCCATCGCGTGCTCGGCGTCGACGAACGCGCAGATGCCTCCCCGCCGCTGCGCCTCCGCGATCACGTGGTAGACGAGCGTCGTCTTGCCGGAGGACTCCGGCCCGAACACCTCGACGACTCGGCCGCGCGGCAGGCCGCCGACGCCGAGCGCGAGGTCGAGCGAGAGCGACCCCGTGGAAACGGCGGCGATCGAGACCTGGGCCGCATCGTTCATCTTCATCACCGCGCCCTTGCCGAACTGCCGCTCGATCTGCCCCAGCGCGACATCGAGTGCCTGCTCGCGATCCACCGTCTACCGACCTCCTAGCGCAACCGATTCGAGAGCTTCGTACTCCGCGCCCCCTGGGCGCAGCACCGAAGAGTAGACAGCGGCATCGGACGGACTGAACGGCCCGATCCGGGGCGGCGGGGCCACCAGCCGTGGACGGTCGCGGAAGCGGGAGAC
Organism: uncultured Thermoleophilia bacterium; assembly: GCA_963708355.1. GTDB lineage: Bacteria > Actinomycetota > Thermoleophilia > Gaiellales > Gaiellaceae > PALSA-600. Next base: position 799,618 of record CAVPSK010000001.1, read on the forward strand.
GGTGACGTGCGGCAGCCAAGCCCGCCGCTCGCGGCGATAGACCCCGGCCCGTTCCAGCCTCGCGGCGAGGTCGTCCGCGAGCGCGGTCGCCGCACCGTCCTCGTCCGCCAGCACGACCATGCCGACGCTTCGGGTCTCGCGGTAGGAGACGGGCTCGAGCACGATCGGAGCCGACTCGCGGCCGGCCCCGGCGAGCTCGCGCGCGACGACCGGCAGCTCGCGCGCCGGCCGGGCGCCGAGGAAGACGAGCGTGACGTGCAGGTTCCTACGAGGGACCGCACGGGCGAGCCGGTGCTCCGCCTGCCAGGCGGCGAGGCGGTCGAGCACGTCGTCGGGGAGGCGAAGGGCGCAGAAGAGGCGAAGGCGGTCACCGGCTTCCACGCTAGCCGCTATCCGCCGGAGCTCTGTGCCGGCTCCGTGACGATTCTGCGCACGAGGTGCAACGCGGCCGCGGCCGCCCGCCCGCGGATCGTCTCGCGGTCGCCGGGCAGGTCGAAGTGCGCGGCGAGGCCCCCGGACGGCCCGACCGCGTGCAGGTAGACGAGCCCGACCGGCTTCTCGGGCGTGCCCCCTCCGGGCCCGGCGACGCCGGTGACGGCGACCGCGACGTCCGCGCCGAGACGCGACCGGGCGCCGTCCGCCATCGCCGCGGCCACCTCGGGCGAGACCGATCCGTGTTGCTCGATCAGCGCTTCCGGGACGTCGAGCAGCGCCGTCTTCGCCTCGTTCGCGTAGGCGACGACCGAGCCGAGGAACACGTCGCTCGAACCGGGGACGCTCGTCAGCCTGGAGCCGACAAGCCCGCCGGTGCACGACTCGGCGGCGCCGAGGGTGAGGCCGTGCGCCCGCAGCAGGTCGAGGACGAGCCCGGGCGTCGGGTCCTCGGTGCGGCTGAAGAGGTAGCGCTCGAGCCCACCGGCGAGCGCCTCCTCGAGCTCCGCGGCGCGCCCCTCCGCGCCCGGCACTGCCAGCAGGTCGACGTGGATCTCGAAGTCGCGCGCGCAGATCGTCACCTCGACGCCGTCGCCGTCTCCGCCCGCCTCCGCGAGCGCCCGCGCGACGTGCGACTCGGACGCGCCGTAGAAGCGCAGGACGCGACGCTCGGGAGGCTCCGCCCGCGCGAGCACGCGCCAGACCGGCTCGGTCGCGAGCACGTCGGGCCAGAGGGCCTGCAGCTCGCGCGGCGGGCCCGGCAGGACGGCCGCGACGGCTCCTCCCCGTGTCTCGAGCACGAGCGCGGGCGCCGTTCCCGCGAGCCCGACGACGATCGCGCCGTCCGGGATCGTCGCCTGCTTCAGCACTCCCGCCTCGAAGTCCGCGTACGGGCGCCCGAGCCTGGTCGCCACGCGGCGCGAGAGCTCCGAGATCCGCTCGACGAGCTCGTCGTCCAGGTGGAGGCCCACGCCGGCTGCCTGCGCGATCAGCTCGACCGTGCGGTCGTCGTGCGTCGGTCCGAGCCCGCCGGAGACGCACAGCAGGTCGAAGCCGAGACCCTCGGCGAACGCGGCCTCGAGATCGTCGGGGTCGTCGCCGACGATCGTGATCGAGGCGGGCGTGATCCCGAGCGAGACGAGCGAGGCCGCGAGGAAGGGACCGTTCCGGTCGTTGCGATCGCCGCGGACGAGCTCAGAGCCCGACGCGACGATCGCGGCGCGCGGGCGGCCTACGCCGGACGCCAACCCGTCGGCGTGACGATGATCACGCGGGGCTGCCGGCCGGGCACGTGCACGAGCGTCCCGCGCACGCGGATCTGGACGTTCTCCGGCGTCGAGAGCGAGACCCACAGCCTCGAGCCGCGAATCGCGCGTGGCGCATCACCTTGTTGGACGGTCCCGTCGAACTTGATCGCCCCGGTCGCGCTCGCGGTATGCACCGTGAGGTGCGTCGAGCCACGCAGCGCCGTCACCTCGAGGAGCGGCGCCGGCGGCTTGGCGTGGGCTGCGGTCGACGTGGCGGGCGGAGCGGCCTTGTCGCCGCCGCCCTTGAACGCGCTGATCACCACGATCGTGAGCACCGCGATCAAGCCCAGCGCGACCAGGACGATCGCCGTCTCCGACCGCCGGTTGCGGCGGGCCGGGCGCGCAGCGGAGCGGCGGACGCGCGGCTCGTGCTCCTCTCCGGAGACAAACCGCGAGTTGAACTCGTCGACGTACAGCTGGCCGTCGAGGCCCAGGTACTCGGCGTAGGTGCGCAGAAAGCCCTTGACGTACGTCTGCGCCGGAAGGAGCTCGAACTGCTCGTCCTCGAGCGCGCGCAGGTACTTGCCGCGGATCTTGGTGTGAAGCTCCGCCTGGGCGAAGTCGGTCCCACGCCGGAGGCGCGCCTCGCGCAGGCTGTTGCCGATCTCGAACACGGGCGCACACAGGGTAGACGCTCGTCCGCGGCCCGGGACCAAAGAGGCGTTGGCCTCTTACTGCGCCCAGCGAAGCGCGCCGTACACGACGAGCGCGATGCCCCCCGTGACCCCACAGAGGAGCCCCGCCCACGCGAGCAGCTGCCCGATGCGGATCGAGGAGCTTCCGTACACGCTGCGGGCTGCCCGGAGGCGGGCCCGCCGTGCAAGCAGCACAGCGACGGTGCCGAGCAGGAGCGCGATCGGGACGCTCACGTACAGCGCGTGAAGCAACGCGAGGCTCTCGAGCTGCTGCGCGGCGAGGATCGCGACCGGAATCGCGGCGATCGCAAGCGCGCCCAGCAGGCCCGCCGCGATCGCCGCGCGCCTACTGCTTCTCATACGGCCGGCCGGCGGCTGCCGGGCCGACGGAGCGTCCGATCACGCCGGCGACGGCGATGATCGTGAGCACGTAGGGCAGGGCCTGGAACAGCGTTCCCCACTGGTTCCCGTACGCATTGGGCAGCCGGTCGGCGAGCGCGCTCGAGAACCCGAACAGGAGCGTGGCGCCCCACGTCGGGAACGGTCGCCACTTTCCGAAGACGAGGGCGGCGAGGCCGATGAACCCGATTCCCTGCGTCATGTTCTCGTTGAACGAGTGGACGAAGCCGATCGAGAGGTAGGCACCGCCGAGCGCGGCGATCCCACCCGAGGCGATCACCGCGACGTACCGCGTCTTGTACACCGAGATGCCGACCGTATCCGCGGCGCGCGGGTGCTCGCCGACCGCGCGGAGCCGGAGGCCGTACGGCGTGTGGAACACGAAGATCTGGGTCCCGATCAGCAGGAGGAACGAGAGCCAGATCATCAGGTTCAGCTGCCCGAAGATCGGGCCGATCAGCGGCCACCCGGAGAGGAACTGGAGATGGACGTCGGGGATGCCGTAGTCGGTGATGTTCCCCGGCGTGCCCGAATCGCCGTACTTGTCGATGAAGATGTAGCCGGTGATCCCGACCGCGAGGAAGTTGAGCGCGGTCCCCGAGATGATCTGGTCGACCTTCAGGCTCACCGACCAGACCGCGTGGATCGTCGCGAGCAGCATGCCGGCGACCGACGCGCCGACGAGCGCGACCACCCAGGCGAAGTCGCCGGCCCACGTGTGGGCCCAGATGATCGTCCAGATGCCGAAGAAGGCGCCGGTGAGGAGCATCCCCTCGAGCGCGACGTTGACGACGCCGCTCCGCTCGCAGTAGAGCCCGCCGATCGCGGCGTAGACGAGCGGCGTCGCGTAGCGCAGGGTCGCGGCGAAGAGCGCGCTCCACACGACGACGCTGTCGAGGTTTGCGGTCGACGAGCGAGTGGCGAGGGCCCCGAGCGCGATTCCGGCCGCCCCGGCCGCGACCGCCCCCCACCCGACGCGCTTCTCGTCGCGCGCGATCGCCCAGACGCCGGCCAGCATCGCGAGCAACCCGATAAACACCGGGAGGAGCACCGTCCGGGCTGCGACCGGCGGCAGGGCCAGCCAGAACGCGAGCGCGCCGAGCCCGATGCCGTAGATCCCGACGGCACGCGGGGATGTCCAGCGGAAGCTCCCGACGCGGGCGGTAATCGCCGTCACGTGCGTAACCTCCTGCGCGCGCCGGCGAGCAGCCTCGTCATGTCGAGCCCGACGAAGAGGATCACGAGCCCCTGGATGATGATCGTGAGGTTGCCGGCGAGATCCGGGCGGAAGACCGTCGGGTCGAGCTGGCGGCCGGAGGTGCCGTTGATGAGCGCGCCGAAGAGCAGCGACGAGGCAAGGATCCCTATGGCGGTGTTGCGCCCGAGCAGGGCCGCGGCTAACCCGATGAAGCCGATCGTGCTCGCCGGGATGTCGAGCTGGCCGAGCCGGTACTCCCAGCCCGTGATGTCGAGCGCGCCGCCCAACCCGGCGAACAGGCCGGCGATCGCCATCGCGAGGAAGTAGCTGCGGGCGACCGAGATGCCGCCGTAGCGCGCGGCCTCGGGGTTGAACCCGACCGCGCGGACCTCGTAGCCGAGGGTTGTCCGGTTGATGAGGAGCCAGTACACGACAAGCGCGCCGAGCGCGATGAAGATCCCGATCGAGAGGCCCTGCAGCAGCTTGGGGCCCCAGAAGATCGGCAGCTTGGCGCCGTCCGCGATGTCGTTGGAGATCGGAATCGCGGGCTGCGACGTGTTCTGGAGCGGCCCCTGCTGGCCGAACAGCCATTCGCCGACCCAGATCGCGATCCAGTTGAGCATGATCGTCGTGATCACCTCGTGCGACCCGACGGTCGCCTTGAGAATGCCGGCGATGCCCGCGTAGAGGGCGCCGGCGAGCGCCCCGGCGACGAGGCAGAAGACGACGTGGAGGAACGGGTCGAGGTGCACGAACGACGTCCCGATCCAGACGGCGAAGTAGGAACCGACGAGGTACTGACCCTGGCCGCCGATGTTGAAGAGCCCGCAGCGGAACGCGAAGGAGAGTGCGAGCGCGCAGCAGATGATCGGCGTCGTGATCAGGAGCGTCTGCTGGAGGTTCGCCGCGGCCGGCGACGCGGTGTCCCACCAGAACCAGACGTGCTCGGTCGAGAACGGGAGCCGGACCGAGTACGACCCGAAGTGGAAGAAGAAGTTGAGCCCGCTGCCGTCGTAGATCGCCTTGTAGACCTTGATCGGGTTCTTGCCGATCACGGCGACCGCGATCCCCGCCATCAGGAAGGCGAAGACCGTGGTGATGATCGGGCCGACGACGCCGCCGAACTTGCCGAGGAAGCCCCACGTCGAGGCGAAGTGCTGCTGAGACGAGGGGGGCTCCCCGCCGGCCGGCGCTTCCTCGAATTCCTCTTCGAGCAGCTCGTCCTTCGCCATCAGGCCGCCCGGTCCCGCCGCCCGCCGGTCATCGCGAAGCCGAGCTCCTCCTCGGTCGCCGTCGGCGGGAACTCACCGACGATCCGACCCTCGTAGATCACGAGGATGCGGTCGGAGAGCGAGAGGATCTCCTCGAGCTCCAGCGAGACGAGGAAGACCGCGCGCCCTGCGTCGCGCTGCTCGACGAGGCGGCGGTGCACGAACTCGATCGCGCCCACGTCGAGGCCGCGCGTGGGCTGTGCGGCGATCAGCACCTTGGGATCGGCGTCGATTTCGCGGGCGAGCACGACCTTCTGCTGGTTCCCGCCGGAGAGCGCGCTCGCCGGAGTCGACGGCGATCCGCCGCGGACGTCGAACTCCTTCAGCAGGCGCCTCGCCCGCTCGAGCATACGCCGAAGCTGCAAGAAGCCACGTCGCGAGTTCGGCGCCAACCGGTAGGCGTGAAGGCCGAGGTTCTCGGTGAGCGTGAACGGGAGGACGAGGCCGCGGCGGTGACGATCCTCCGGGATGTGCCCGATGCCGCTGTCGAGCACGTCGCGTGCGGTCGCGTGCGAGATGTCCTCGCCGTCGAGGATCACGCGCCCCGACTCGGCGTGGCGCAGGCCGGCGATCGCATCGATCAGCTCGGACTGCCCGTTCCCGTCGACGCCGGCAAGGCCGAGGATCTCGCCCGCGCGCACCTCGAAGCTCACGTCGTGCACGGTCTCGAGGCCGCGGTCGTCGATCACGGTGAGGCTCTCGACGCTCAGCAGCGGGTCGCCCGGATGCGACGGGGTCTTGTCGACGCGCAGCAGCACCTCGCGGCCGACCATCATCCGCGCGAGGCCCTTCCTCGGTCGCCCCGTCGGCGGTCACAGTGTCGACGAGCTTGCCGCGGCGGAGCGTGCTGATGCGGTTCGCGATCTCGAGCACCTCGTTGAGCTTGTGGGAGATGAAGATGATCGACTTCCCCTGCGACTCGAGTGCGCGGACGATCTCGAACAGCTCCTGCGCCTCCTGCGGCGTGAGCACCGCGGTCGGCTCATCCAGCACCAGGATCTCGGCGCCGCGGTAGAGCGCCTTCAGGATCTCGACGCGCTGCTGCTGGCCGACCGTGATGCGGTCGATCCGTGCGCCCGGGTCGACCGCGAGGCCGTAGCGCCCCGACAGCTCGCGCACGCGGTCGGAAGCGGCGCCGTAGTCGAGCATCACGCCCGCGTGTCGCGGCTCGGAGGCGAGGACGATGTTCTCGGCGACCGTCATCACCGGGATCAACATGAAGTGCTGGTGCACCATCCCGATGCCGTGCTCGATCGCCGCCTTCGTCGAGCCGAGCTCGATCGGCTGCCCGCGGAGCCGGATCTCTCCCTCGTCGGGCGTGTACAGCCCGTAGAGGATGTTCATCAGCGTCGACTTGCCGGCGCCGTTCTCGCCGAGCAGCGCATGCACCTCGCCGGGCTCGAGGTCGAAGTCGATCGCGTCGTTCGCGAGCACCCCGGGAAACCGCTTCGTGATTCCGCGCAACTCCAGGATCGGGCCCTGTGCACTCACGTGCGGGCGATCCTAGACGGTCTCGGGCACCGCGATGTCTCGAAGGTGGGGCGACGCGCGCGCCGCCCCACCTTCGGTCGATCCGACCGTTACTTGACGGTGGCCGGGATGCCCTGTGATCTTCCCCGCCTTGAGCAGTGCGTACTGCTTCAGCACCGCCGCGCGGATGGAAGCCGGGACCTTCGAGCTCCACTTGCCGTAGCCGACGCCGCCGATGTCGGCGCCGAACTGCTTGTTCGTGCCCGTCTTGATCGTGCCCGCCTGCGCGGACTTGATCGCGTTGTACACGGCCACGTCCACCTTCTTCAGGGCGCTCGTCATCACCCACGGGCCTAGGTAGCCCTGGTCGGCATCGACGCCGACGCCGAAGACGTTCTTGCTGTGCGCCGCGTCGAGCACACCGAGGCCGCACGAGCCGGCGACCTGGAACTCGACGTCGGAGCCGGCTGCGATCTGGTTGAGTGCCGCTTCCTTGCACTTCGCCTGAGCGGTGAAGCTGTTCGAGTAGGCGTTCAGGGTCTTGATCCCCGGATCGGCCTTCTTCGCGCCGTACTGGTAGCCCGCGATGTAGCGGTCGACCGGCGGGATCTTGATGCCGCCGACCGAGCCGACGGCCGCCGCGCCCTTCGACTTGGCCCAGAGGCCGGCCGCGTACCCGACGAGGTAGCCGGCCTGCTGCTCGCGGAAGAGCAGCCCCTCGACGTTCTTCGGCTTGTGCTTCAGCGTCGTCACGTCGACGTCCACGATCGCGAACTTGCTCTTCGGGAACGACGTGGCGACGGCGTCCATCGCGTCGGTCATCAGGAAGCCGACGCCGATCGTGACGCCCGCGCCGCTCTGGGCGCACGCCTGCAGGTTGGGGATGTACTGGCTCGACGTCTGCGACTGGATGACGCGGCCCTTGACGCCGGTCTTCTGTGCCCGCTGGAGGCCGACGTAGGCGAGGTGGTTGAACGACTTGTCGTTCAGACCGCCGACGTCGGTGACCAGGCAGGCGGTAAAGCTCGCCTTGTGCGCCGCAGACGCAGAGGAACCGCGAATCACGGAAACTCCGAGCGCCAGAAGCACCGTCACGATCCCGAGGATCGTGAGCGTGAGCCAACGCTTTTTCACGTGGATGAACCCTCCTGTTCGAGCAATGTCATGGGGAAGTGCGGGGTAACCCTAACCCCAAGCTCAGACGCCTGAGAGGTGAGGTAGTTAGACGGGCGAAGGGTCGCCGGGAGCGGCGGCGAGGCGCTCCAGCTCGTGCTCGGAGACCAGCACGCGCCGGGGCTTCGAGCCCTCGTAGGGCGAGATGATCCCCCGCCGCTCGAGCATGTCGATCAGCCGCCCGGCCCTCGTGTAGCCGACCCGCAGGCGGCGCTGGATCAGGCTGACGCTAGCCGTCTGGGCGGTCACGACCACCTCGATCGCACGGTCGAGGAGCGGGTCCTCGTCCGGGTCGAACTCGCCGTCCCCGTCGTCCACGTCGTCGGCGAAGACCTGCGGCGCCTCGAGGAAGCTCTCGTCGACCTCCTGCTCGCGCTGGGCCCGCGTCTGCTCGACGATGAGCGCGATCTCCTCCTCTGTCACGAAAGCCCCCTGCACGCGCTGTACCCGCGAGGTGCCGAGCGGCTTGAAGAGCATGTCGCCCTGCCCGAGCAGGCTCTCGGCGCCGTTCGAGTCGAGAATCACGCGGGAGTCGGTCTGCGACGAGACCGCGAACGCGATACGCGAGGGGACGTTGGCCTTGATCATCCCGGTGATCACGTCGACCGACGGGCGCTGCGTGGCGAGCACGAGGTGGATGCCGACGGCGCGCGACTTCTGGGCGAGGCGAATGATCGAGTCCTCGACCTCCTGCGGGCTGACCATCATCAGGTCGGCGAGCTCGTCGATCACGACGAGCAGGTACGGCAGCGCCTCCTCCCCGCGCTTGCGGAACGCCCGGTTCGCCTCGTTCAGGTTCCGCGCGCGCACCTGAGCGAGCCGCTCGTAGCGGCGCTCCATCTCGGTGACGACGTTGAGCAGCACGGCGGACGCTTCCTTCGGGCTCGAGACGACGGGCGTCAGCAGGTGCGGGATCGACTCGTAGTAGTTGAGCTCGATCCGCTTCGGGTCGATCAGGATCAGCCGCGCCTCGTCGGGGTTCGAGCGGAGCAGGATCGACGTGAGGATCGTGTTGATGCAGCCCGACTTGCCGGAGCCGGTGGTGCCGGCGATCAGGATGTGCGGCATCCGCGCCAGGTCGGCCCACACCGACGCACCGGAGATGTCCTTGCCCAGCCAGACGGCGAGCGGGCTCGCGGCCTGCGGGAGGTCGTCGAAGATGTCGCCGAGCGTGACGAGGTTGGGGCTCAGGTTCGGGACCTCGACGCCCACCGCCTGCTTGCCGGGGATCGGCGCGAGGATCCGGATCTCGGTGGTCGCGAGCGCGTAGGAGAGGTCGTCCTTCAGCTGTGCCACCTTCCCCACCTTCGTTCCCGGCGCGAGTGAGAGCTCGTAGCGTGTGACGCGCGGCCCGGCGATCTGGCCGATCACGGTCGCCTCGACCCCGAAGTGCGCGAGGCACGTGACGAGCGCGTCGGCGATGCGCCGGCCGGCTTCGCCGTTGGGACCGGCGCCCGGCTGCGACACGCGGAGCAGCGCGCGGTCGGGCAGCTTGTACTCCACATGCACCCGCTCGGGTGGGTCGAAGAGCGTCTCCTGCGTGTTCTCCTCCGTTCCGAGGTCGTGCACGGGCTCGGGCCGCAGCAACGACGGCGGCGGCCCGGAGACCGAGTCGGAGACGAGATCGGGGTAGTCCTGCTTCACGTCGACCGGCGGTGGGCGCGGCGGGGAGACGTCGCGCAGCGGGACCGGCTCCGGGTCGAGCGCCTCCGGCCGGGCCGACGTCACGCGCCGGTGCGCGACGCGGACCGCATGCCCGGTGCGCCTGACGATCGCGCCCAGGCTGGCTCCGGTCAGGAAGAGTGCCCCCGCGACCGTGAGCAGCACGCCGAGGATCGTCGCGCCGGTCGTGCCGAGGCCGATCGCGACGAGCGATTCGAGCGCGTCGCCGACGGCGCCGCCGTGCGTGCTCCCCAGGGTCAGGGCGAGACCCACAAGCGCGACGGCGAGGCCGAGCTGGAACGGCCGGAAGTCGACGAGCTTGCTCTTCGTCACGACGAGCGCGCCGAGCGGCACGAGCACGAGCGGCGCGAGGTAGGCGGCCGCACCCACCGCGTCCGTCGCGAGTCGCGCGACCGGGCCGCCGGAGAAGCCGAACCACAGCACCGCGGCGAGGAAGACGCCGAAGGCGACGAGCGAGAGGCCGATCAGCTCGGGATAGTGGTGCGAGCGCGTGCGGGTACGGCGCTTCGTCCGCTTCTTCACGCGGCTCGGCGTCTTCGGGGACGTCTTGTGGACCCGCCGTTTGCGCGCCATGGCGGGCACTTCTCGCTCGCGGGCGTCAGTCCTGCCGCGAGAACGAGGCGGTCAGCATCCCGAAGTACGTGGGCGCCTCGTACGTCAGGAGCTCCGAGCTCCAGCCCTCCCCGAGCGCGCCGTGGAGCATCAGGAGCTGCCAGAAGCTGTCGGCGAAAGCGTCGTACGCGACCTGCGGCGACCACGTCGACCAGCTCGTCGAGCCGGTTCTCGCGGACGATGCGCACGATCTCGGCGTCGTAGGGCGCCGAGTGCTCGGAGAAGCCGTACGGCCCGTCGGCCGTGTGACCGTGACCGTGGTCGGCGCTGGCCACGAACGCGACTCGCCTGCTTCCGGTCGCGGCGGCCAGCGCCGCGCCGGCACGCACGTGCAGGCCGTTCGGCAGCGCCCGGCACGGCGTGACGACCACCGCAGGCGCACTGAGGAAGCTCAGCGGGATCCCGGCGCCCCAGTCGATCGGCATCTCCGAGTCGCCCGCGACCGTCGCCCCGAAGGTGAGCCCGACGACCGGGACGTCCGACTCCCGCAACGACTGGATGCAGGCGTCGGCCAGCGCCGGCTCTCCCGGGCCCTCGTACAGGTGCTCGGCGTCGACGAAGCGGGAGCCGTGCTCGGACAGCCGCCCGGCCCGTACCACGCCGAAGCGGTCGTCGAGCAGCGTCCCGTGCGGGGTGACGACGACCACGGCCTCGGGCTCTGCCGCCGCGAAGCGGCGTGCGAGCTCGTCCATCCCGCGGCGGGTCTCCCCGTCAGGCTGCTCGAACACGAGGCCGCCGTGAGGGGCGATCGCCGCGAAGACGAGCGTCACCCGAGCGACCCGATCCGCTCGATCAGCAACTCGCCGAAACGGGGCCCGTCGATGTCGAGCGCAACCTTCGCGTTCGGCGGCCCGAAGTGCTCGCGCCCGCGCCAGTCGACGTTCGTCCGCCCCCAGCTCGGCCCGGTGCTGCAGTCGACCTCGATGAACGCGTCGCGGAGCTCGACGAGCCCGGGCTCGAGCAGGTGCGCGATGCAGACCGGGTCGTGCATCGGCGAGCCGCCGAGCTCCGGGTAGCGGATGCGGTGAAAGCGGGAGTAGAAATCCATCAGCTCCGCGACCATCGCGCCGACCCGGCCCGCCGCACGCAGGCGCTCGGTGTGCGTGTCGGTGACGAGCGCGCGGTGCGTGACGTCGAGCCCGATCATCGTCGTGTCGAGCCCGGCCGCGAACACGCGCTGGGCGGCCTCCGGGTCGGCCCAGATGTTGAACTCGGCCGCCGGCGTGCGGTTGCCCTCCCCCACCGCTCCGCCCATCAGGACGATCCGCTCGGGCACCGCGTCGGGGTGCAGCGAGAACAGCAGGGCGATGTTGGTCAGCGGACCGGTCGGGACGAGCGTGACCCTGCCGTCGCGCTGGCGGATCTGCTCGGCGAGGAAGTCGACGGCGTGCTGCGGGCGAACGGCGGTCGTCGGTGCGGGCAGGTCGGGGCCGTCGAGGCCCGACTCGCCGTGGACGTGCGCGGCGACGTCGCGAACGCGGACGAGGGGCGCGTCGGCGCCCGCATGGACCGGGACGTCTGCACGGCCGGCGAACTCCAGGATGCGCAGTGCGTTCGCCGTCGTCTTGTCGAGCGTCTGGTTACCCGAGACGGTCGTGATGCCGAGCAGCTCCAGCTCGGGAGATGCCAGGGCAAGCAGGATGGCGATCGCGTCGTCGTGACCCGGATCGCAGTCGAGGATGATCGGGGATGCGGTCATGCTGCGAGTATCGCGTCAACCTCCGCAGCCGTCGGCAGCGAAGGTTGCGCGCCCAGCCGCAGCGTCGCGAGCGCCCCTGCCGCGCAGGCGCGCTCGAGCGCCTCCTCGCGACCGCGTCCCTCGAGGAGCGAGACGACGAGGCAGGCCGCGAACGCGTCGCCCGCGGCCGTCCCGTCCACCGCGTCGACCTCGGGCGGCACCGCGCGGGCGACCTGCCGACCTCCCTCGTACAGCGCCGCGCCCTCGCGGCCGAGGGTGACCGCGACGAGCTTGCCCTCCGACACGACCTCGTGCTCGAGCCGGTTGACGATCAGCAGGTCCGGGTTGACGTCGATCGGCCGCGCCGGCGCGGCGTTCAGCGCGAAGAACGACGCCTCCCGGGCAGCGGCGAGGACGACGGTGTCGGGCACCTCGAGCTGGCAGAGCACGGCGCCCTCCACCGCCCGCGGCTCGACCGTGGCGTTCGCCCCCGGCACCACGACGATCTCGTTCTCCCCGTCGTCCGCGACGACGATCAGGGCGAGCCCGGTGTCGCCCGAGTGCGACACTTCGAGGTCGACGTCGGCCGCGCGGAGCCCTACGAGCGCCTCGTCGGCCAGCGCGTCGTCCCCGACGGCGCCGACCATGCGCACCCGCGCGCCGAGTCGCGCCGCGGCCACGGCCTGGTTCGCTCCCTTGCCGCCGGGAAAGCGGGCGAACGCGCCGGCGAGGATCGTCTCGCCGGGTCGGGGCAGGCGCTCGACGCGCGCGACCAGGTCGAGGTTGATCGAGCCGACGACCGTGAGCTCGACCACCCTCTGGGCCCGCTCAGGCGGCGAGCGCGCGGAGGTCGTCGAGCGTGTCGCCGAGCAGGTTCTCGCGTAGGTCGAAGAGACCGGCCCAGAGCGAGTCGGGGCCGACGACGGACTGCCAGCGCACCGTCGAGGCGAGCCCTTCGAGCGCCCGCAGGAGCACGGCGAGTTCGAGGTACACGGTGGCGACGCGATGGGCGGCGACGCGGACGCCGGCACGTTGCAGCACGGGCTCCCAGTCGACGAGCTCGCCGGCGCCGGGCTCGCCGAACCACGAGCGGCCTTCGGCCTCACCGGCGTCGAGCTCGAGCAGGTAGCGGCCGAGCGGCCGCTCGAGGCCGGCGAGCGCCGTCTCGACCCGGTCGGCCGCCCGGCGCAGCGCCGCCTGGCGGCCGCCGGGCGTCGCCGGCACCGCCTCGCCGCGGCGCCATCGCTCGAGCAGGCGGCAGAAGGCGAGCGCCGAGACCTCGACCGCGACGAGCTGGTGGATGAGGCGCCGCGCCGTCCGGTCCTCCACCGCATGCTCCGCGATCACCTCCGCCCATTCGGGATGAGCAACCGTGCTCATACCCGCTCCGGCACCGGCGAAGCCGGCACCTCCGCTCCTCGCCCGCTCCGGCACCGGCCAGGCCGGCGCCTCCGCTCTTTGCCGGCTCCGTCGAGCCTACGCCGGCCTGAGCCTCCGTCGAGCCTACGGCTCATATCCCCGCTCCGGCGCCGGCAAAGCCGGCACCTCCGCTCCCAGTGAGCCTCCGTCGAGCCTACGGCTCATATCCCCGCTCCGGCGCCGGCAAAGCCGGCACCTCCGCTCCCAGTGAGCCTCCGTCGAGCCTACGGCTCATACCTCCACCACCACCGGGAGGATCATCGGCCGCCGGCGGATGCGGTCGTAGACGAGCTGCCCGATGCCGTCGTGCAGATGCTCCTGGATCAGCTTCACCTCGCTGATGTCCTGCTCGAGGAGCTCGCGGACGATCTGGTGCGCCTCCTGGCGCATCTCGGAGAAGAGCTCCTCCGAGTCGGCGAACCCTCTGGCGATCAGCTCGGGCTGCGCGGCGAGCCCGTTCGACAGCGTCGTGACGACGATCAGGACGCCGTCCTCCGACATGTGGCGGCGGTCACGCAGGGCGACGTCGGAGATGTCCCCCACTCCCAGTCCGTCGACGAACGTCACGCCCGCCTCGATCTTCCCGGCGATGCGCACGCCGTCGGCGACAGCTCGACGACGTCGCCGTTCTCGGCGATCACCACCGAAGACGCCGGCACGCCCGACTCCTGGGCGAGCCGGCCGTGCGCGGCCAGCATCCGGAACTCGCCGTGGATCGGCAGGACGGCCTTCGGCCGGATCAGTCCGAGCAGCGTGCGCAACTCCTCCGCGCGCGCGTGGCCGGACACGTGCACCGGCGCGTTCTCCTCGTGCAGCACCTCGGCACCGTTCCGCGTCAGCCGGTTGATCGCGTCGTGGACGCGGAGCTCGTTGCCGGGGACCGGCCGGGCCGAGATGATCACGGTGTCGCCGCGCTCGACGTGCACCGACGGGTGGTCGTTGTACGCGATCCGGGTGAGCGCCGAGAGCGGCTCGCCCTGCGAGCCCGTGCAGAGCACGAGCTGCTCGTGCGGCGGGATCTCGTCGAGATCGGCGGGCCGAACGAGCTGGTCCTCGTCGACCTCGACGTAGCCGAGGTTCCGCGCAACGTTCAGGTTGCGGCGCATCGATCGTCCTACCACCGCGACGCGCCGGCCGCAGTCGACGGCGACGTCGATCGCCTGCTGCATCCGGTGGATGTTCGACGCAAAGCTCGAGACGAGCACGCGGCCCTCTCGCGCGGGGATGATCTGGCGGAACGCCTCGCCGACGACACGTTCGGAGCGGGTGAACCCAGGACGTTCCGCGTTCGTCGAGTCGCCGCAGAGAAGATCGACCCCGCGGTTCCCGAGCTCGGCCAGCTTCCCGACGTCGGTTCGCAGCCCGTCGACAGGCGTGTGGTCGAGCTTCCAGTCGCCGGTGTGGAAGACGCGGCCCGCCGGCGTCTCGATCGCGATGCCGACGGTGTCCGGCACCGAGTGGGCCATGCGCACGAACTCGAGCCGGAACGGTCCCAACTCGAGCGGCGCGCCGTCCGGGTCGATCTCGCGGAGCTCCGCCGCGCGCAACAGGCCGTGCTCGTCGAGCTTCGACTTCACGAGGCCGAGCGTGAGCCGCGTCGCCCAGACCTGCGCGCACGCGCACCTCGCGCATGAGGTACGGCAGCGCCCCGACGTGATCCTCGTGCGCGTGCGTGAGGACGACCGCGCGCAGCTCGGCGTCGCGGAGGTAGCCGAAGTCCGGGAGGATCAGGTCGACGCCGAGGTGCTCGTCGCGCGGGAACGCCATGCCCGCGTCGACCACGAGGCGCTCCCCGTCGATCTCGTAGACGGTCATGTTCTTGCCGACCTCGCCGAGGCCGCCGAGCGGGATCACACGCAGGATGTCCGAAGCCATCGCGACTGAGTCTAGAGGCCCGCCAGTGAGCGCTCAGGCGTGCACGAGCAGGCCGAGTCGCTCGAGGCAGCCGCGGACCTGCTCGATCTCGCCCGCGTCGGCGGTGACGAGCGGCAGGCGGTGCCCGCCCACACGGTGGCCGAGCAGGGTGAGCGCGGCCTTGATCGCGATCGGGTTCGTCTGCACCTTGAGCAGGTCGTAGACCGGACCGAGCTCGGCGTCGATCTCCCGCGCCCGCGCGATATCGCCGGCCTGCGCTGCCTGCACCTGCTCGGCGACGCGCGGCCCGACGACGTGGGTGTGGACGCACACGCCGCCCGTCCCGCCGATCTCGAGGAAGCACTGCACGAGGTTGTCGTCGCCGGCGTAGAGGTCGAGGCCCGCCTCGACGATGTGGCGCGCCTGCGCGAGGTCGTCGTTCGCCTGCTTGACGGCGCGCACTGTCTCGATCTCGGCAAGGCGCGAGATCGTCTCCGGCTCGATGTTCACGACCACGCGCGAGGGGATGTTGTAGACCACGATCGGGCGGTCGCTCGCGCGTGCAATTTCTTCGAAGTGCGCCACGATTCCCCGCTGCGGCGGCTTGTTGTAGTACGGCGTCACGATCAGGAACGCGTCGGCGCCGAGCTCGTGCGCCTCCTCGGTCAGGTGCACCGAGTGCGCGGTCGAGTACGTGCCGGTGCCGGCGACGATCGTCGCGGTCTCGCCGACCGCATCGATCGCGGCGCGGATCAGGTCTAGCCGCTCCGAATCGGACAGCGTCGGGCTCTCGCCGGTCGTGCCGGCCACCACCAGGCCGTCGGAGCCGTTCTCGACGAGGTGGCGGGCGAGCTCCTGGAACGCGTCGAAGTCGACCGAGCCGTCGTCGGTGAACGGCGTCACGATCGCAGTCAGCACGCGACCCAGCACGTACAGGAGGATACTCCGCGCGGTGGCGCGGTTCGTCCTCGTGCACGGTGCCTGGCACGGCGGCTGGTGCTTCGAGCAGGTGCGGCGCGAGCTGGAGCGGCGCGGCCACGACGTCGAGGCGCCGGATCTGCCGTGTGAGCGCGTGGGTCGGACGGTGCAGGACTACGCCGGGCTGATCGGGCCGCAGCCGGACGCCGTCGTCGTCGGGCACTCGATGGGCGGGCTGACGATCCCGCTGGTCGAGGCCCGCGTGCGGGTGTACCTCGCCGCGCTGCTGCCCCTCGAGAACGTCTACGCCGATGCGCTCAGGAGAGACTTCGACGGCTTCCTCCGCGACGAGCAGGGCCGGTCGTACTGGCCGGATCGCGAGACGGCGGGCGCGAAGATGTACCCGGACTGCACGCGGGCGGTGTCGGACGCCGCATTCGCGCGCCTGCGCCGACAGGCCCCGGTCGACGCGGTGCCGCTCCCCGTCTCCGCGGGCGACGCGTTCGTCGTCACCCTCCGCGACTGCGCGGTCGATCCCGGATGGCAGCGACGCGCCGCCGCCGCGCACATGCTGCGCGCCTTCGAGCTCGACGCGGGGCACTCCCCGTTCTTCACGCACCCCGTCGAGCTCGCCGACCTGCTCGAGTCGCTCGCCTGACGGCGCCGTGTCTGCTCGGGGCGCGTCCTCTCGCCTGGGAAGGGTTACGAGAGTGAAACGAGGCGAGGCGAGCTCGCGGCGAACGGCGCTGGGAGCTCGGTTTCACGTGCGGAGTTGTCCCCAGGCGGTCCCCAGGCAAGGGTGTCAGGACCGCCACGAAAGGCGCACGACTCTGTCGGCGAGGTGCTCGACGGGGGCGGCGCGGCGGAGGAACTCGGGCTCGTAGGGGCGGCCGGCGAGGCCGACGAGCGCGACGGGTGCTGCCTCGCGGAGACGCTCGAGCACCGGCTCGACGTTACGGCGCTCGTAGAGGACGTCGGCGGCGACGGCGAGATCGAAGCCGAGCGCCGAGCGGCTCGCGCCAGTCGTGCACCGCCGCCGCAAGCGCGAGCCCGTTGCGGGCGGCGTTCTGCTCGAGGAGCGACACCGCGTCCTCCGCCCAGTCGAGCGCCGTCACGTCGGCCCCGCGCGCGGCGGCGACCAGCGACGGCACGCCGAGCCCGCAGCCGAGCTCGACGACGCGCACGCCCGCGAGCGTCTCGGGGAGCGCCGTCCGCGAGCGCGGTCGCCGCGGGCCAGAGCTCGGCCCAGTACGGCAGGAACTCGTCCGCATCGAACGCCTCCTCGTCGATCAGCTCCTCGGGCGCGGCCGGCCGCAGCAGCGCCAGCTCGACGCCGCCGGCCCGCACAACGTGCTCGCGGAGCACCGCTACAGCAGCGCGTCGAGCCCGACGGTCACGCCGGGCGGCAACCCAGCGACCCGCTCGAGCGCGAGCAGGACGCCCGGGACGTAGGCCTCGCGGGAGAGCGCATCGTGGCGGATCGTCAAGAGCTCGCCGCGCCCGCCGAGCAGCACCTCCTGGTGCGCGACGAGGCCGGGCAGGCGCACGGAGTGGATCGGGACCTCGCCACCGAGCGCCGCGGCAGTGGCCTTCGCCGTCCCGGACGGCGCATCGAGCTTCGTGGCGTGGTGGAGCTCGACGATCTCCGCTCCCTCGAGGTGGCGCGCCGCCTCGGCTGCGAAGCGCATCATCAGCACGGCCCCGATCGCGAAGTTCGGAGCGAAGAACACCGGCACGCCCGCCGCCCTCGCCGCCCCGTCGACGTCCGCGACGTCCCAGCCGGAGGTGCCGACCACGGCGGGGACGTGGGCCTCGACGGCCGCCAGCACGTTCGCGACGACGACGTCCGGCGTGGTGAAGTCGACGACGGCGTCGGCCTTGCCGAGCGAGCCGACGAGCTCATGCCCGGCCGCGTCGAGCGCAGGCGCGAGCACCGTCCCGACCTTGCCGCCGCGGCCGTTGAGGAGGACCTTCACGCCGCACGCGCAAGCGCGGGCGCGATCCGCTCGAGCGCGGCGACGAACCGGTCCTCGTTCGGCCCGATGCACGCCGCCGAGAGCTTGTCCGGCGCGAGCAGCGTCGCCGCGAGCGCGCACACGGACTCCGCCTCGACCGCGTCGATCTCGGCGACGATCCGGTCGAGCGACAGGAGCTCCGAATCGGAGATCAACGACTTCCCGAGCCGATTCATGCGCGTCGACGTGGACTCCATCGAGATCAGGATCCGGCCCTTGAGGTTCTCCTTCGCGCGCGTCAGCTCGCGCTCGGGCAGGTTGCCTGCAGCGATGTCGGCGATCTGATCGGCCGTGATCGCGAGCGCCTCGGCGAGGTTGTCCTCGCGGGTGCCGACGTACACGCCGACCTGGCCGGTGTCCGTGTACTGGGAGACGAACGAGTAGACCGCATACGCGAGCCCGCGCTTCTCGCGGATCTCCTGGAAGAGCCGCGACGATGCCGACCCGCCGAGGATCGCGTCGAGCAGCGACGCCGCGAACCGCCGGCGATCGGAGCGCGAGATGCCCGGGGCGCCGAGGCATACGTGGTACTGCTCCGTGTCCTTCCGCTGGAACCGCAGCCGCGGTGGAGGCGGCTGGACGAGCGGCGGACGAACGGTCGGGCCCATGGCGTCGCCGCCTTCCCGCCGCCCGAGCGCGCGCTCGAGCAGCTCGAGCAGCCGGTCGTGATCGACGTTGCCGGCGGCCGAGACGACGATGTTGCCGGGCACGTACTTGGCGGCGTGATAGCTCGCGATCGCCTCCTGGCTGATCGACGAGATCACCTGGGCCGTCCCGATCACCGGACGCCCGAGCGGATGCTCGCCGAAGACCGCCTCCGAGATGAGGTCGTGCACGAGGTCCTGCGGAGCGTCCTCGTACATCGCGATCTCCTCGAGCACCACCTCGCGCTCCGCGTCGAGGTCGGCGAACGCGGGCGAGAACACCATGTCGCTCATCACCTCGACCGCCGTCTCGAGATGGTGATCCGGGATGCGCGCGTAGACGAGCGTGTGCTCGCGCGCGGTCGCAGCGTTCAGCTCCCCGCCGAGGCCGTCGAAGATCTCCGCGATCTCGAGGGCGCTGTGGCGTTCCGTGCCCTTGAACAGGAGGTGCTCGATGAAGTGCGTGACGCCGGCCTCGCCACCGTCCTCGTCGCGCGAACCTGCCCCGATCCAGTAGCCGACCGCCGCCGAGCGGACGTGCTCGAGCCGCTCCGAGATGATCCGTTCCCCCGAGTCGAGCTCGGTCAGGATCCAGTTCTGCACGCCCGGATCGTAGTGCCCGTCTATAGAGGCTGGATGTGAAACTCGCGCACCCGCGGCTGGTGCGCCCGACACGGCGCGGCTCGGCCGGGTCGGGCTTGCCCGTAGCCACCGCTACGCGCTACGCCCGCCCCGTCCAATCCACTTGGTCTGGTGCATCCCCGGGGGCACGTCGTTTCACATCAAGCCTCTCGCCGGTACACGATCTGGCGGCGCGGGTCGTAGAGCAGCGCGGGGTCGATCCCCGGCAGCGACAGCAGCGCCGCCACTCCGAGGCCGGCGCAGACGCCGCCGAGCAGGGCCGTGAGCGTGGGAGACGGGACCGCCGCAATGGCGGCGAGCACGGAGACCCCGATCGTGCTCGGGAACATTGCGGCGAGCGCCTGCTGCCAGCGCGGAGCGAGTCGTACGTCGGGCGGTGCTGGGAGCGGGTCGACCTCGCCGTGGGCGAAGCGCGCCCGCGGGTCGGCGAACGCGAGGAACACGATCCCGAACACGCCGACGACGAACGCGATCAGCGCCGGCGTCCCTGCCGCCCCGGCGAGGCGGGCGACGACCAGCCAGACGACGCCCAGCACGAGCCGGATCGGCGCGATCAGGATCGCGCGCACCCGTAGCGAGTGCAGTGTCATCGCGCGTCGTCCGGCAGCAGCGACCACACGATCGCGTCCTCCCGCCTGCCGTGCAGCCAGATCGAACGCCGCTCGATTCCCTCGCGCACGAAACCGCACCGCTCGGCGAGCCGCTGCGACTCCCCATTCGCCGGATGCGTGCGGATCTCGAGCCGTCCCACACCGGCGGCGAAGAGGGCGTCGCAGAGAAGGCGGATCGCGCGGGACACCAGCCCGCGGCCGCGTCCCGCCGCGCTCGCGAGATAGGCGAGCTCGTAGTTGTCGCGATGACGGCGCGAGGCGACGACCGCGCCGACCGCAGCGCCGTCGGCTGCGTCGGTGACGACGTAGTCGAGGCGGTCGCCCGTTCGCCAGCCGGTTTCGACCTGCCTCCTGAGGCTGTCGAAGTCGCGGTCGGCCGGCTCCGCGGGCATGTTCAGCCAGCGCCGGACGAGCGGGTCTCGCATCGTCCGAAGCACGTCGGCGCGGTCGTCCTCCTCGAGCTGCCGGAGGACGACCGCGCCGTCGGTGAGGGTCGCCGGCAGCTTCACGCCGCCGACGCTACTGCCCCGTTACTCGCTCCGCGACTCCTCGCGCTCGCGGCGAGGGCCGCCCCGGCCGCCGCGACCGCCACGGCGATCGCGGTCGCCGCGCGGGCGCTCCTCGCGAGGCTCGCGCGGCGGGGCGTTCTTCGCCCGCTCGACGAGCTCCTCCGGCGAGACGACCGAGCCGTTCTCGTGCTTCTGCACGAGCTTCAGCCCGATCCGGCCGCGCGCCTTGTCGACTTCCTGCACGAGCACGTCGAGCACGTCGCCGCGCGAGATCACATCCTCGATGTGGTTCACGCGGCCCGGCCCGACGTTCGAGACGTGGAGCAGGCCGTCGGTGCCCTTCTTGAGCTCGACGAACGCGCCGAAGTCGGTCGTCTTCACGACCTTGCCGGTGTACTGATCGCCGACCTCGGGCTCCTTCGTGAGCGTCCGGATCGCCTCGATCGCGGCGTCGCCCTTGGTGCCCTCGGTCGCATAGACGAGGATCGTGCCGTCCTCCTCGATGTCGATCTGCACCTCGTACTCGGACTCGAGCGAGCGGATCGTCTCCCCGCCCTTGCCGATCACCATGCCGATGTACTCGGGGTTGATCTGGATCGTGGAGATCCGCGGCGCGTGCGAGGCGAGCGCCTCGCGCGGCTCCGGGATCGCCTGCAGCATCCGGCCCAGGATCGCGACGCGGGCCTCCTTCGCCTGCGCCAGCGCCTGCTCCATGATCTCGCGGCTGACGCCGGTGATCTTGATGTCCATCTGCAGGGCGGTGATCCCGTCGCGCGTGCCGGCGACCTTGAAGTCCATGTCACCGAGATGGTCCTCGGCGCCCTGGATGTCGGTGAGGATGACGTAGTCGTCGCCCTCCTTGACGAGGCCCATCGCGATGCCCGACACGGGCGCCGTGATCGGCACACCGGCGTCCATCAGCGCGAGCGTCGAGCCGCACACCGAGCCCATCGACGAGGAGCCGTTCGACTCGAGCGTCTCGGAGACGAGGCGGATCGTGTACGGGAACTCCTCGGCTGCCGGGATGACGGCCTCGAGCGCGCGCTGTGCAAGCGCCCCGTGACCGATGTCGCGACGCTTCGGCGACCCCATGCGGCCGGTCTCCCCGACCGAGTAGGGCGGGAAGTTGTAGTGGTGCATGTAGCGGCGATCCGTCTCGAGCGACAGATCGTCGATGCGCTGCCCTTCCTTCGCGGTGCCGAGCGTCAGCAGCGTCATGATCTGCGTCTGCCCACGCGTAAAGAGGCCCGACCCGTGCGTCCGCGGGCTCACGCCCACCTCGACCTCGATCGGGCGGATCTCGGTCTCGCTGCGGCCGTCAGGGCGCCGCTTGTCGACGGCGATCTTCCGGCGGACGAGGCTCTTGTAGATCGACTCGCACGCCTTGCGGACATAGCTCCGCGTGAGCGCGTCTGCCTCACCCTCCTCCCCGCCGCCGGGGAACGTCAGGTGGACGTTGTCGACGATGTGGTCGAACAGGAGGTGCCGCTTCGCAGACTTGAGCTCCTTCGAGTCCTGCTCCGCCTCGGTCAGCCCGCGCAGATCGTTCTCGAACTGCTCGCGCACCAGGCCCTCGACCGCGGTCGACCGCTGCTTCTCGAGGATCATCCCGACCGACATGCGCGTTTGCAGCTCGCGCAGGACGTCGGCGGAGGTCGAGGTCATCGAGAGCGTCCCCGCCTCCTTTGCGACGATGTCCTCGACGATCGGACCCGCCTCGCGGATGCCCTGCTCGTGGATGCGCGACCAGATCTCTTGCCCGTACGTCTGCTCGAGCCGCTCCGTCGTCTGCGGGTCGAGCCACTTCGGCTTCCCGGCCCTCGCACGGAGCTCCTCCTGCGCCTCGCAGAGCTTGAGGATCTCGCCGCTGCGCAATCTCGAGCGCCTCGAGCAGCTTCTCCTCGGGCACCTGGTTCGCGCCGGCCTCGACCATGGTCAGCCCGTCCTTCGTCCCGACGACGATCAGGTCGAGCTCGGACGAGTGCTCGGTCTCCTCGAGCGTCGGGTTGACGACGAGCTCGCCGTCCAGCAGTCCCATCCGCACGGCGCCGATCGGGCCGAGGAAGGGCAGCGGCGACACGGTCAACGCAGCCGAGACCGCGTTGATCGCGAGGATGTCGTGGGCCACGACGAGATCCGCCGAGAAGACGGTGGCGACGCACTGCACCTCGTTGCGGTAGCCCTTCGGCCAGAGCGGCCTGACGGGGCGGTCGGTCATGCGGGCGGTCAGGATCGCCCGCTCGGTGGGACGTCCCTCGCGCTTGAAGAACCCGCCGGGGATCTTCCCCGCGGCGTACATGCGCTCCTCGACGTCGACGGTGAGCGGGAAGAAGTCCGCGCCCTCGCGCGCCTCCGTCCGCCCCTGTGCCGTGCCGAGCACGACGGTCTCGCCGCTCCGGACGACGACGGCGCCGTCGGCCTGCTTCGCGAGCTTCCCCGTCTCGAACGAAATCTCTTTGCCGCCGATCTCGACGGCCACGGAAACCGGCACCCCCGCGGGGTGCTCGGCCTCAACGATGCTCATAAGTTGTCTCTTCCTCCACTGTGCTAGGTGAAGGGTGGAGGTTTGAGTCAGCCCCGCTCTGTCGGAGCTCGCTCAAACTTCCACCCTCCGTGGTCTACGGAGCTAGCGGCGTAGGCCGAGCTCCTTGATCAGGGTGCGGTACCCCTCGACGTCCTTCCGCTGCATGTAGTTCAGGAACCGGCGGCGACGGCCGACCAGCTTGAGCAGCCCGCGACGCGAGTAGTGGTCGTGCTTGTGCGTCCGGAGATGCTCGGTCAGCTCGTTGATGCGCTGGGTCAGCATCGCGACCTGGACCTCCGGCGAGCCGGTGTCGGTCGCGTGCTTCCCGAACTTCCCGATGTGTGCCTGCTTCTCTTCCTTGGTGAGGGTCATCCAACCTCCTCTGACCGATGAGTGTCGCCCGGGGCCCCCGCGCGCCGCGAAGGAAGACGCGTGCGGCCGAGGCCGGGTCGCGCAGTAGGGTACCGGATTCGTGTTGGATTCGACGTTTTGCCGGGCCTGTGACGACTCTGCGGCCCGGTTCGGCGTGCCCGCCCTGGTCGTCGGCGTTGCGGGCTCGGACGGGACGACGGAGCTCCATGCGGTCGGCTGCGAGCCGGACGAGCGGTTCCGGCTCGCCTCGGTGACGAAGCCGATGACCGCGTCGCTGGCCGCGTGCGTGCTCGACCTCGAGGCGGCGACCGGGGTCTGGCCCGAGGACGTGCGCGTTCGCCATCTGCTCTCGCATACGAGCGGCTTCGCCGGCGAGAACGGCGACCTCGCCCGCTTCGGGGAGGGCGACGACGCGCTTCCGCTCGCCGTCGCCGAGCTGCCGCCGGTCACTCGGTTCCTGGGCGTCGACGAGGTCTGGTCGTATGCGAACACCGGCTACTGGCTCGCCGGGTGCCTGGCCGCCGAGGCGGCGGGCGAGACCTTCGAGGACGCGCTCCGCCGCCACGTGCTCGGCCCCGCCGGGATGGCGAGCGCGGGGTTCGACGAGCCCGAGCTCCCGGGGAGCGGCCGCGGCGCCACCACGGCGCCGTACCCTCGGGCCCGGCGGCCGTCCGGCGGCCTCGTCGCCGACGCCTCCGACGTGATCCGCTTCGCGCGCTGGCAGCTCGCCGAGCCGTGGACGGGGGCGCTGCGGCAGCCGCTCGCGCGTCCCGTCGGCGGCGTCTACGGCCTCGGATTCTTCGGCGAGCGGGTCGGCGGCGTCGACGTGTGGGGGCATCCGGGCTCCTACGGCGGATTCCAGTCGAGCATGCTGCTCGTCCCGAGCGAGGGCGCCGTCTTCGTCGGGCTGACCTCGAGCGGCGAGGGCTCGCGCGCCCTCCGCGAGCTCGAGAACCTGTGGTTCGAGCGCCTGCTCGGCGAGCGCCGCCGGGTTCCCGAGACGGTCGTGCTCCCCGACGAGGCGCTCGAGTCGTTCGCCGGCACATACGCGAACGACGAGGCATCGGCCGTCGTGGCGCGCAGCGGCAGCGGCCTTTCCGTGCACGCCACCGAGGACGGCGAAACGTTCGAGCTCTGGGCGCGACCGCTCGGCGAGCGCACGTTCGAGGTTGCGGGCGGCCCGTTCGAGGGCTTCCGGTTCGACTTCCCGCTCGACGGGTTCGCGCGCGTGGGCAACCGGCTCGCCGCGCGCGTCGCGTGATCGTCGGCGTCGCGGCCGGCCATCCGGCGACTGCCGCGGCCGGGGCGGCGCTGCTCCAGGCGGGCGGGAGCGCGGCCGACGCGGCGGTCGGCGCGTGCCTCGCTTCCTGCGTCGCCGAGACCCTGATGACCGGCCTCCTCGGCGGCGGCCACGCGATCTACTTCGACTCAGCGACCCGCGTCACCCGGAACCTCGATTGCTTCGTCGCCGTCCCGGCCGAAGGCGGAGCGGCGATGGACGAGCTCCACGTTCGCTTCGGCGAGGAGCACGTCGCCTACGCGATCGGCGCGTCGTCGTGCGCCGTCCCCGGCGTCCCCGCAGGGCTCGACGCGCTCTGGCGCGCGCATGGGCGCCTGTCCTGGGACGACCTGGTCGAGCCCGCGCTGGCGCTGGCCCGTGACGGCGTCCGCATGACGAAGGCGCAGGCCTCGTGCCTCGCGATGCTCGAGCCGGTGATGACGATGCGTGAGGGAGCGCGCATCCACGCGCCCGGCGGCCGGCTCCTCCAGGAGGGCGAAGCGCTCGAGCAGCCCGGATTGGTCGCCGCGCTCGAGCTCGTCCGCGACGAGGGAGCCCGGAGCGTCTATGAGGGGTCGATCGCGCACGAGCTCCTGAGGCTCGTCGAGGAGCGGGCGGGCCGGATCACCGCGGCCGACCTGGCCGCCTACGAGGCAGTCTGGGCCGCGCCTGCGCACGCGCGGTACGCCGGCCGCACCGTGTGTTCGCGCGGCGACCTGAGCGGCGTGCCGGAGGCGCTCGGCCGGCTTCCGGCCCCGACGACGAACGGCGACCTGCTCGCCGTGCTCGAGGATCCGCTCCCGGACGCGGGGCACACGACGAACATCACGGTCGTCGACACGCAGGGGAACGCCTGCGTTCTCACGACGAGCATCGGGCTCGGCTCGGGCGACTGGCTGCCCGGCCTCGACCTTCACCTGAACAGCATGCTCGGCGAGGTCGACCTCGTCCGCGAGCCTCTCCGGCCGCGCGCGCGAATGGCCAGCATGATGGCGCCGACGTTCGCCTTCGACGACGCAGGGCTCGAGCTGGCGCTCGGGTCGGCGGGCGGCACGCGCCTGCGGACGGCGCTCGTCGGTGTGGTCGCGAGCGTCCTCGGCGGTGGCGAGCATGTCCAGCGTGCGATCGACCGCCCACGCTTCCATCCGGTCGACGGCGTCGTCAACGCGGAGCCGGGCGTCGACGAGACCTGGCTCGCCTCCCTCGAGCAGAGCGGCCGGACCGTGCGGCGCTGGCCCGCGCGCCACCACTTCTTCGGCGGCGTCAGCGCGATCGGCCGGCACGGCGCCGGGGCGGATCCGCGCCGGAGCGGCGCCGTCAGCTTTCTCTAGAGGGAAGGTCGCTCTGCGGCGCGCGTCTGCTCGACGTCACGTGCGATCTGCGCGACGAGGTCGGCCTCGCTCGCGAACGTCATCTCGTCGCGGAGCCGCTGCCAGAGCTCGACGACGAGCCGCTTCCCGTAGAGATCGCCCTCCCAGTCGAGCAGGAACGCCTCGACGCGCCGCTCGGTGCCGCCGTAGTGCGGGTTGACGCCGATCGAGACGGCTGCGCGGAGGTCGCCTGACGCGCCGGCGTAGATCCCGAAGCCCGCGACGACCAGATCCGGCTCGACCTGGAGGTTGGCGGTCGGGAACCCGAGCGTGCCGCCCCGCTGGTCGCCGCCGACGACGATCCCCTCGACGTCGACGGGCCGCCCGAGCAGTCCGGCGGCCTCGCCGACCTCGCCGGCGGACACGAGCTGGCGGATGCGGCTCGACGAGACCCCCTCGACGATCGGCACCGCGCGGACGTCGAAGCCGAGGCGACGGAGGAGCTCGAGATCGCCGCTCCGCTTGTGCCCGAAGCGAAAGTCGGCGCCCGCAACGACGATCTTCCCGCCGATCGCAGAGAGGTAGTCGCGCGCGAACGCCTCCGGCTCGAGCGCCGCGAGCTCGGGCGTGAACGGCACCACGAGCGTGTCCTCGACGCCGCAGCCCGCCAGGAGCTCGAGGCGCCGCTCGAGCGTCGAGAGCAGCTCGACGCGATTTCCGAGCACCGTCCGCGGGTGCGGGTCGAACGTGACGACGGTCGACCTGAGCCCCGCCTCGACCGCGGTCCGAACGACCGCGAGGTGCCCGCGATGGACGCCGTCGAACGTCCCGATCGCAAGGGCCCGCGGGATCTGCTCGAGCTCGGCGGGCCTGCGCGCGACGTTCACGCGGCGCCCACGCCCCCGCCGGCCGCCGCGGCCAGCACGCCGGCGCGGATCGGGGCGGCGACGCGCTCGAGCGCATCCGCCGGCAGCCGGACGAGGACGCTCTCCACCTCGAGCAGCCTGGCCGTCGCCGGGTCGGCGTCGGCCTCGTCGACCGTGAACGGGCCGACCGCGGTGCGGCGCAGGGTCGTGCAGTGCCCGCCCAGCGCCTGCGCGACCGAGCGCACGTAAGTGCCCGAGCTGACGTGCAGGGACAACCGCACGGACGTCCCGTCGTAGCCGACGACGTCGAGGGCGTGCACGACCGACCGGCGGGAGGGCATCTCGACCTCGACCCCGCGCCGGGCGAGCTTGTATGCCCGCTCGCCGCCGATCTTCACCGCCGACGCCGCCGGGACGACCAGGTCGACCGGGCCGCGCAGGCGCTCGAGCGCCGCCTCGAGCTCGGTTCGTTCGGGAGCGGCGTGGCGTTCGAGTGTCTCGCCCTCGGGATCGCCGGTCGAGGTGGTCGCCGTTAGGTCGACGTCCGTGACGTACCGCTTGTCGAGCCCGACGAAGCAGGGTGCGAGCCGCGTTGCCGCGCCCGACAGCAGAATCAGCAGGCCCGAGGCGAACGGGTCGAGCGTACCTGCGTGCCCGGTCCTCGCGCGTGTCCGCCGCCGGAGTGTCGCCACGATCGCGAACGAGGACGGCCCCGGCTGCTTGTCGACCAGGGCGATCCCGACCGGACGGAGTGCTCGCGGGGGCACGCCCGTAGACGTTCTCACAGAAGGAGCGCGCTTGTCAGCCCGCGACGATCGCGAGCTCGCGGCGGAGGAACGCAATGATCTCGTCGATCTCGAGGTCGGAACTGAAGCCCGCGGCCTGCCGGTGGCCGCCGCCACCCGCCGCACGTGCGATCGCGGAGACGTCGACCTCGTCGCGGCTCGAGCGGAGCGAGATGCGGCGGGACGGCCCGTCGACACGGGGCGGCTCGCGGATCAGCGCGACCATCTCGGAGCCCTCGACGCTCCGGAGGTAGTCGATGATCCCCTCCGAGTACGGCTCCTCGGCGCCGACCTCGGCGAAGTCGTTCTTCAGCAGGTAGCTCACGACGAGGCGCCCGCCCTCGTAGACGGCGGCCCGGTCGAGCGCCCGCGCGAGCAGCTTCAGCTTCGCGAACTGGACGGTCTCGTAGACGAGCCGGAAGATCCCGTGCACGTCGGCGCCCGCCTCCACCAGGTCGGCGGCGAGCCGTAGGGCCTTCGGAGTGGTGTTCGAGTACTGGAAGCGGCCGGTGTCGGTCACGAGCGCGACGTAGAGCGCCTCGGCGACGTCGGGTGTCAGCGGGACGTCGAGCAGCGAGAGGATGTCGCGGACGATCTCGGCCGTCGAGGATGCATCGTCGACGACCAGGTTGACGTCTCCGAAGCGCGAGTTGTCGTGATGGTGGTCGACGTTGAGCACGACGCCGGCGCGCTCGACGATCGCGCGGTCTGGGCCGATGCGCTGCTCGTTGGCGCAATCGAGGGCAAGCAGCACGCGCTGCTCGAGGTCGGCCGGCAGCTCGCGCTGGAGCGTGCTGAGATCGAGGAAGCCGTACTCGGCCGGTGTCGGCGCGTCGCCCGACAGGTACATGACGACGTCCTTGCCGAGCTCGCGGAGCGCGATCGTCGTCGCGAGCAGCGAGCCGAGCGCGTCGCCGTCCGGGTTCTCGTGGGCGACCGTGACGAACGCGTCGTGCTCGCGGATCGCGTCTGCGACCGCCTGAGCGTCAATCCGTGTCGTCGTCGACTGGCCCATCGTCTTCGGGGAGGTCGGCAGCGACGTCTTCGATCAACTTCGACATGCGGACGCCGCGCTCGACCGCGTCATCGTAAGCGAAGGTCAGCTGGGGCGTTCGCCGAAGGTTCAGCTCGCGGTTGATCCGCGCCTGCAGGACGCCGTGCGCCGACGCGAGCCCGGCGAGCGACTCGCGCTGCCTGCGGGCGCCGCCGAGCACCGACACGTACACGGTCGCCTCGCGCAGGTCGGGCGTCACGCGCACGCCGGTGACGGTGACGATCCCGATCCGGGGGTCCTTCAGGTCGCCGATGCCGTCGGCGACGACGGCCCGCACCGACTCGTTCACCCGCCTCATCCGCTCAGTCATGCCTCGTCCCCCGGCGAGACGAGCAGCCGCTCGCAGCGAACGAGCACCGGCTCGCCCGAGGCGAGCCACCGCTCGGCGCCGGCGGCGAGCTCGTCGGCCTCGTGGGCGGTCCGCGCAGCGCAGGCGACCGTCAGCGCCGCGCGCTGCCAGAGGTCGTGGTGGTCGACCTCGGCGACGGAGGCGCCGAAACGCCGGCGCAGCGTGTCCTTGGCGGAGCGAACGTAGTGGCGCTTGCCCTTCAGCGAGCCCGCTTCGGGGAAGTGGAGCTCGACCGTCAGGATCGCGACGAAGCCCGCGCCCAAGGCCGCGTGCGTCAGCTGCCGGCGACGCCCTGCGGCGCTTCCGCGGCCGCGGGCTGTTCCTCGAGCGACGTGCGTTCGACCTCGCGCGTCTCGTAGACCTCGAAGACGTCGCCCTCGCGCAGGTCGTTGAAGCCCTCGAGCAGGATTCCGCACTCGAATCCCTCGCTCACCTCACGCGCGTCGTCCTTGAAGCGCTTGAGCTGAGCGACGGTCGTCTCGTGGATCCGCGTGCCCTCGCGGAAGATGCGCACGTGGGCGCCGCGCCGCACGATTCCGCTCGTGACCATGCAGCCGGCGATCGTTCCGAGCCGAGAGACGCGGAAGAGCGCCCGAACCTCGACCTCGCCGAGGATCGCCTCGGTCTCGACCGGCGACAGCATCCCGACGAGCGCCTGCTCGATCTCCTCGGTGAGCTGGTAGATGACCCGGTAGAGGCGGATCTCGATGCCCTGCCGGTCGGCCGCGGCGCGGACCTCGGCAGACGGGCGGACGTTGAACCCGATCACCATCGCGTTCGAGGCGGCTGCGAGGTTGACGTCGTTCTCCGTGATCGCGCCGACGCCGGTGTGGATCACGTTCACCTGCACCTCGGAATGGCGGATCTTCTGCAGCTCGCCGACAATCGCCTCGACGGAGCCCTGAACGTCGCCCTTCAGCACGATGTTCAGGTCCTGGATCCCGCCGGCCTGCATCTGCTCGAAGAGCTTGTCGAGCGAGATGCCGCGGCTTGCCTGCTTCGAGCGCGCCTCACGCCGGAGGCGCTCGCTCCGCTGCTGGGCGAGGTCGCGGGCCCGTGACTCCTTCTCGACGACGCGCCCGAGCTCGCCGGCCGGCGGCGGGCGGTCGAAGCCGAGGATCTCGACCGGATCGCCGGGCTTCGCCTCCTGGATGCGCTCGCCGCGATAGTCGTAGAGCGCGCGCACCTTCCCCCAGGCGTCGCCGGCGACAATCGCGTCGCCCACCTTGAGGGTGCCGCGCTGCACGAGCATCGTCGCGACCGGGCCCCGCCCTATGTCCAGGCGCGACTCGATGATCGGGCCGGACGCCTCGGCGGCCGGGTTGGCGCGGAGGTCGAGCTCGGCGTCGGCGACGAGCAGGATCTTTTCGAGCAGCTCGTCGAGGTTCTCGCCCTGCTTCGCAGAGACGCGCGCGACCTGCACCGTCCCGCCCCACTCCTCCGGCTGCACTTCCTCCTGGGCGAGCTCGCCGAGCACCCGATCCGGGTTAGAGTCCGGCAGGTCGATCTTGTTGAGGGCGACCACGATCGGCACGTCTGCGGCGCGGGCGTGCGAGATCGACTCGCGCGTCTGGGGCATCACGCCGTCGTCGGCGGCGACGACGAGCACCGCGATGTCGGTGACCTTGGCGCCGCGGGCGCGCATCGCCGTGAACGCCTCGTGGCCGGGCGTGTCGAGGAACGTGATGCGGCGGCCGTCGACCTCGGTCTGGTACGCGCCGATGTGCTGGGTGATCCCACCGGCCTCGGTCTCGACGACGGTCGTCTTGCGGATCGCGTCGAGCAGCGTGGTCTTGCCGTGGTCGACGTGGCCCATGATCGTCACGACGGGCGGCCGCTCGCGCAGCGACTCGTCCGGGTCGTCGAACGTCTCCGGTTCGACGTCGTCGTCCTCGGCGTGCTTGATCGTCACCTCGCGCTTGAGCTCGGCCGCGATCAGCTCGACCTCGTCGTCGGTGAGCGACTGCGTCGCCGTCTTCATCGTCCCGAGGTTCATCAGCAGCTTGATGATCTGGGGCATCGCAACGCCGAGCGCCTGCGAGAAGTCGCGCAGCGTGACGCCCGACTCGACGGTCGCGGGGCCGGTCGGCTGGACGACCTCGCGCGGCTGGCGCGGCTGCCGGTCGGCGGGCCGGTCGCCCGGCCGCTGGCGCTGCCCCTGCCCGGGGCGGTTGCCGCCCTGGTCGATGACGACGCGGCGCCGTCCCTTCGGGCCCCCGCCGCGCGGTCTGATCGGTCTATTCGGCTTGCCGTTTGCCATCGATGGTCAAGTGTAGAGGCGGGACAGCGACGGGTCGACGTGGACGGAGGCGCGGAGCACCCGGTTGAAGGCCCGGTGGGCCGTCGCCCGCTCGAAGCAGAGCAGGCGCGCGCACGTGTACGCGCCGCGGCCGGGGCCGGCGCCGGACACGAGCCGGCCGCCGAGCGCATGAAAACGGCGGAGCTCGGCCTGAGGCGCCTTGCGGCCGCAGCCGGCGCACGTGCGGATGGGCGCCGCGCTCAGCTGTTCTCCTCGCGCGCCGCCGTCTCGACGGGGACGCCGTCGTTCGGGTCGTCCTCGACGTAGCGGTGCTCGGCCTGCGCCGCGCCGGTCTCGAGCGTCTCGTCCTCGCCGGCGACAGGAGCGTCGCCCGGCCCGGCCGGGAACTCCTCCGGCTCCGGGTCGCCGAACTCCGCGGCGTCCTCGGTGACGGCCTCGGGCTCAGCGGTGTCGGCGAGCTCCTCGAGCTCCGGCTCTTCCTCGGCCACGATCGGGTTGTCCTCCTCGTTCGGCTCGTGCAGCGCGAGCTCCTGGTGCGCCGGGACGCCGCAGTAGCGCGAGCCCGGCAGAGCCGTGTTCGGGCAGCGCTTGCCGTTCGACAGGACCGCCCCGCAACGGCCCGAGAAGTCCTCACCGTCGCTGCCCTCGCCGCCGAAGGCCGCCTCGGCCTCCTGCTGGGCGAACTCGGTGTCGGAGGTGATGTCGATTTTCCAGCCGGTGAGGCGGGCGGCAAGGCGCGCGTTCATGCCTTCCTTGCCGATCGCGAGCGCGAGCTGGTCGTCCGGGACGACCACGGTGGCCTCCTTGCCGTCGTCGTCGAGGTAGACCTCGCGCACGCGCGCGGGCGAGAGCGCCTTGGCGACGAACCGGGCCGGCTCCGGGTTCCACGGGATGATGTCGATCTTCTCGCCGCGGAGCTCGGACACGACCATGCGGACGCGCGAGCCGCGCGGCCCGACGCAGGCGCCGACGGGGTCGACACCCTGGGCGTGCGATTCGACGGCGATCTTCGAGCGGTAGCCCGGCTCGCGTGCGACGCCGCGGATCTCGACGAGCCCGTCCGCGATCTCCGGCACCTCGAGCTCGAAGAGCGTCTTGATCAGCTCCGGGTCGCGGCGCGAGAGGATGACCTGCGGGCCCTTCGTGCCCGTCCGCACCTCGCGGATCACGGCCTTGATGCGCGATCCCTGCTCGTAGCGCTCACCGTCGACCTGCTCGGGGCCGGGCAGCAGCGCCTCGACCTTGCCGAGGTCGACGAGGATGTTCCGGCGGTCGCCGGTCTGCTGGACGATGCCCGTGACGACCTCGCCGACGCGGTCGACGTACTCGTCGTACATCATCTCGCGCTCGGCCTCCCGGATCCGCTGCAGGATCACCTGCTTCGCGGTCTGCGCCGCGATCCGGCCGAAGTTGTCGGGGGTCACGTCCTCGCGCGCGACGAGATTCTCGGGGACGTCCGACCAGTCGATCTCGAGGTCGTCGTCGGACAGAAGCGTGTGGTTCTTCTCGCCCGTCTCCTCCTCGATTCGCTCGAGCTCCTCGAGGGTGCGCTCGCGCGCCTCGTCGAGCAGGCGGGACTCGATGTCTGCCGGCAGGTCGATCGCGTAGACACGGAAGTCGCCGCGCTCGTCGAGCTCGACCGTTGCGTGGCGCGATGCACCTGGTGTCTTCTTGTACGCGGCGAGCAGCGCGTCCTCGAGCGCGGCGACGAGCGTGCCGCTCTCGATTCCCTTCTCGCGCTCGATCTCGCGAACCGCCTCAACGATCTCCTGGCTCATCGCTTCGTCCCTTCGTCGATCAGATTGGCCCGCACGATCTCGTCGTACGGTATGTCCACGGCGTCCGAGCCGTTCCGGATCTGCACTGCGCGCGGTGCCGCCTCGACCACCTCGCCACGCAGGCCGAGCGCCTCGGTCTTCACCCTCACCTTGCGGCCGATCGCTCGCTCGAAATGCGGCCGCGTGCGCAGAGGCCTGTCGAATCCCGGCGACGACACCTCGACCGTGTACTCGTCGAGATACGAACGGAGCACGTTCGTCGTGCGCTCGCACAGGGCGTGGTCGACCCCCGAGGGATGGTCGATGAACACGCAGAAGCGGTCGCGGCCGGTGAACTCGACGGCGAGCACCTCGACGCCCGGCAGAGCAGGCTCGACCAGGCGCGCCACGTCGCGCCGAAGCAGCCGTTCCTTCTCGTGCTGAGCACTTGCCATCTGTCACCCCCATCGCCGAACCGACCTGAGAAAGCGGCAGATACAAAAAATGGGCGCCACGCGCCCACCTCGAAAACCGCTCGAAATGTGGTGCTCGAAAAGGTAGCAGAGAGCGGCGAATTCCTGGCCGGAAGGGACCGAGTGCGGTGCCAGGCACCGAGGTGCCTGGCACCGTTCACGTTCGCCTCAGAGGGCGCAGAGGATGCCCGACAGCAGACGGTCGGACGGGGCGAGCGCGCACCCGCGCGGCGCCGGCGCTGCCACCTTCTTCTTGATGACGACAGGGCTCTTGCCGGTGACCCTTACCGCCGGTGCGCCTGCCGCGCCTCCCGTACAGAGGTAGATCGACAGGTATCCCTCTTCCAGGGTCAGCGTGCAGTTGCCCGGAATCGCTCCTGTCGCCTGCAGGAGCGCCGAGGGCCTGACGGGCGGCTTGACCATGTGGTTCGTCGCGGCGGCGGCGTCCGCCACCGGAACCGCGAACCCGAGGGTCACGGCCGCCGTGACGATCGCCGACTGAATCTTCACCGCAGTCTCCCTTCTCGGTTGCCTGACTACGAGGAAGAGGCGCCCCGCTGACCCGGTGATACGGCCGTTCAGCCCTGGCCGGCGACCATCCGCTGCGACCACTGCCACACACGCTCGACTGTCGCCGCCCGGTCCTCGTCGCCGCGTTCCCTCAGCTCGGCGATGAGCTCCTGGACGTCGTGGCCCCTGATCCCGAAGCCACCACCGGCGACCCCGTCCCGCGACGCGAGCAGGTCCATCTCGGCCTGGATCGCGGGCGCGGTCAGGTCCTCCCCGCGGTCGTGCAGCTCTCGAACGGCGGCGATCGCGAGGAGCAGCGTCGTGACCCGCCCGAACGTGTCGTCGTCGTCCGCGCGCCCCGGCTTCTCCGCGAGGTCGACCGCCTGGAGCGCGTCGATCGCGTCCAGCAGTGGATCAGCCACTCGAGTTCCTCTCTGTGCCGCAGGAGGTGTCGCGGGCCAGGGCCGCCACGCCGACTCAACTCAATGACCCCGGACGATAAACGAGGGCAGTCCTGGGCGGTGCCAGGCACCCACCCGAGTGCCTGGCACCGCGAGCTCGGCTCACGCCGCGCAGCGATCCGCTGTGACGTACCCGTCGATGACGGCAATCGCGCAGGGGAGCGAGGTGGCGACGGTCGTACCGTGCTGTCCCGTCGACCGCGGCGTCAGCGTCCCGATGTACGGGCCCTTGTTGCCGCCGAACGCGGTTCCCTGCGGCACCGGCGCGAGCGCCGTCGAGCCGTTGAAAGCGCCACGAGGGCAACTGAACGTCCAGCGGTAGCCGGACTCGTCGATCGCCCTGCAGCTCGCCGGGATCGCCCCACTCGAGACGCCCGACCCGCCGGGACAGCTGTACGTCCAGAGCCGCCCGGCTGCCACGGTCAGCGTGCAGCTGCCGGGATCCGCGTGCATCAGGCTCCCGGGGCACCGGAAGCTCGACACGTGGCCGGCAGTCATCGTCAGCGTGCAGCTGCCGGGCACCGAGCTAGTGCCGAGGTACACCGTCGACACCACGCTCGGCACGACGGGGCGCTGCATCGTCGCGGCTCCGGCCACCGCCGGGCCGGCCAGCGCGAGCGTCACGACCGCCGTGACGATCGATGTGTGAATTCTCACCGCAGTCTCCTTCTCTCCTCGTTCTTCTCGACCCCGTACGGAGAGGAGGCCGGCGTTCATCGCGTGATACGGCCGGGGTCAGACGACCGCAAGCCCTAACCTGGCAAGCAAAGTAGCTCCGGGTCATGGCCGAAGAGGCGACTGCCGGTCGGCGGCGGGGCGGCGAATCGTGAGCGTCCTGGCCCGGGGAGTTCGACCGGTAGCGTGCCGCCGATGCGGGTGGGAATCGTCGGCGGCGGCATCATCGGCCTTACCGTGGCACGTCGGGTGATCGAGCTTCGTCCCGACGCCGTCGTGACGGTGCTCGAGAAGGAGCGGGACGTCGCGCTCCACCAGACCGGGCGCAACAGCGGTGTCGTTCACGCGGGCATCTACTACGCGGCCGGCTCGCTCAAGGCCCGGCTGTGCCGCCGAGGCGTTGAGCTGCTGCGTGCCTACTGCGAAGAGCGCAGCCTCCCGGTCCGTGAGTGCGGGAAGCTCATCGTCGCGCTCGATTCGTCCCAGGTCGACGGGCTACGGGAGCTCGAACGCCGCGCGACTGCGAACGGAGTTCCGCGCCTGCGGGTCGAGGGAGACGAGCTGCGCGAGATCGAGCCGCACGCTGCGGGTGTCGCAGGCCTGCACTCACGTCGACCGTTATCACCGACTACCGAGCGATCGCCGGCTCGCTCGCCGACGACGTCCGCGCAGCCGGCGGGGAGATCCGCCTGACGACGCAGGTCACGGGAATTCGGGTGGCTCGGGGGCGGGCGCTCGTCGACGCGCGGAGTGAGGTGCTCGAGTTCGATCGCCTCGTCGTCTGCGCGGGGCTGTATTCCGACCGGCTGGCGCGTCTCGCCGGCGACGCGCGTGAACCGACGATCGTGCCGTTCCGCGGCCAGTACTTCCGGCTCACGCCCGCGCGGGTGCAGCTCGTGCGCGGGCTCCTCTATCCGGTACCGAATCCCGCCCTATCCGTTCCTCCGCGTCCACTTCACGACCCGCATCGACGGTGGCGTCGACGTCGGCCCGAACGCCGTCCTGGCGTTCGCGCGCGAGGGCTATCGAAAGCGCGACGTCCGCCTCCGCGACCTTGCCGAGACGCTTCGTTCTCGAGGCTTCCGCGCCCTCGCGCGATCGCACTGGCGCATGGGCGCCCACGAGCTCCGAGGATCGCTCTCGAAACGGGCCTTCGCAGCGGAAGCCCGACGGTACGTGCCGGACGTGACGGCGGCCGATCTGGTGCCTGCCCCCGCGGGCGTGCGTGCGCAAGCGCTGGACCCCGACGGGTCGCTCGTCGACGACTTCCGCATCAACACACTCGGCCCGGTCACGGCTGTCCGGAACGCTCCTTCGCCCGGCGCGACGTCGTCACTGGCGATCGCCGAGCACATCGCCGACGTCGTTCTCGGCCCCTGAGCACCCTTCCCCCGCGCCGGCGGCCCTCTGGAGCTGTGGCCCTACTCGGGCTTCGGCGAGACCTCGAGGATGATCGTGACAGGGCCGTCGTTGACCAGTTCGACCTCCATGTAAGCGCCGAATACGCCGGTCTCGACGGGTACGCCGAGGGCCCGTAGCTCATCGCAGAAGGCGTTGTAGAGCGGCTCTGCGACCTCGGGACGCGCCGCCTTCGAGAAGTCGGGCCTCGTTCCCTTCTGGCGTCTGCTATCGGCGATCAGCGTGAACTGGCTCACGACCAGCGCGACACCGCTCACGTCGAGCAGCGAGCGGTCGAACCTGCCGCGCTCGTCCGCGAACACGCGCAGTCTCGCGACCTTCGCGGCGAGGCGTGCACACACGGCCTCGTCGTCGCCGTCCGCGACGCCCAGCAGCACCACGAGCCCGTGCCCGATCGCGCCGCCGGGCTGCGCGCTCGCCCGGGCGACCCGCTGGATCACTACCTTCACGATCGCTCCGGTGCCGGCCGAGCCGGCACCTGCGCTTCTTTTCCTGAGACTCCGTCGAGCCTACGTCTCAAGATCGCGGATCCGGGAGAGGTACTGCTCGGAGCCGGGCTTCATCGAGCTCGCGAGCTTGAAGTGCCCGTTCGCCTCCGCCGCCTTTCCCTGCTTCTCCAGCGCGCGGCCGAGCGCGTAGTGCGCGTAGTCGTCGGTCGGAGAGAGCTCCTCGACGATCGCCCGGAACTCGCGCTCCGCGTCCTGCCAGCGGGAGAGGCGAAAGTAGGCGATCCCGAGGGCCTCGCGAATCGACGCTTTCTCCGGCTCCAGCCGCTTCGCCTTTTCGAGCGGCACCGTCGCCTGCGCGGTCATCCCGTCGCGAAGACGCTTCTGCCCTTCGCGGAAGAGGTCGTACGCATCGCTCATTCCCGGCCGAGCAGCTCCTCCACCGCGTCGAGCACTGCCGCCGCGACGGCGGGCTTCCGCGCCTTCGGCACGGCCCGCTCGCCGTCCCGGGTGATCAGGAGGACCTCGTTCTCGGCTGCATCGAAGCCGATGTCGCTTCGTCCGACGTCGTTGTAGACGACCAGATCGGCGTTCTTCGTCTCGAGCATCGACCGCTTCCGCTCGAGCCCCGCCTCGCCGTGCTCCGCGCCGAAGACGACCAGCACCTGCCCGTCGGACTTCCGCTCGCCGAGGGCCTTCGCGATGTCGTCGGTCGGTGCGAGCTCGACCTGCCAGCCGTGCTCGTCCTTCGGGCGCTTCAGCGCGTGCGCCTCGGCCGGGCGGTAGTCGGCAACGGCAGCCGCAAGGAGGGCGACGTCGACGTCCGGGAGCGCGAGGGCCGCGTCGTACATCGCCTCGGCGGTGGGCGTCGGGATCGTCTCGACGCCGGCGGGCGGGTCGACCTGCAGGTTGGCGGCGAGCAGGACGACGTCGGCACCTCGGCGCCGCGCCTCCTCGGCGAGCGCCACGCCCATCCGCCCCGACGAGCGGTTCCCGAGAAAGCGCACGCTGTCGAGCGGCTCTCTCGTGCCGCCGGCGGTCACGAGGACGCGCCGGCCGGCGAGCGTGCCTGGTGCGAGCAGCTGCTCGACGCGCGCCGCGATGTCCTCGGGCTCGGCCAGCCTCCCGACGCCCCACTCCCCTTCTGCGAGCTCGCCCTCGTCCGGCCCAACCAGCTCGACACCGCGTCGCACGAGCGTCTCGACGTTCGCGCGCGTCGCGGGGTGGGCCCACATGCGCGGGTTCATCGCCGGCGCGATCACCACAGGCCCGCGATGAGCCAGCGCCGCTTCGGTGAGCACGTTGTCGGCGAGCCCCTGTGCCAGCTTCGCGAGCGTGTTCGCGGTGCACGGCGCGACGACGAGCAGGTCGGCGCGCTCGAGGTGCGGGTACGGGTCGCCTGTCGTGCGCCGCCGGGCGAGCGCGAGAAACGTCTCCTCCGAGACGAACCGCTGCGCGCCGGGCGTGACGAGCGGGATCACCTCGTGCCCGCTCTTCACGAGCAGGCGCGTCAGCTCGCACGCCTTGTACGCGGCGATTCCGCCGGACACACCGAGCAAGACCCGGCTCATGCCGGGATTGTGCCTCTACTTGGTGTAGTTGTAGACGATCTTGCCCTCGGAGATCTCCTCGAGGGACATCGTCAAGTAGTTCTTCGAGCGGGACTCGATCAGCGGCGGCGCAAGCTCGTCGAACGTGCCCTCACCGAGCTGGTGGTGGTAGTTGTTGATCTGCCGCGCGCGCTTGGCGGCGATGATCACGAGCGCGTAGCGCGAGTCGACCTGGGCCAGCAGCTCGTCGATACGGGGATGAATCATGGCCGCGCCATGGTAGCGGCACCGTCCAGCGAGCGCGCGATTACCGCGGCGAGGTCGTCCGCAGCCCGCTCACGATCGACGTTGACGACGACGTGATCGAAGCGCGGTTGGAGCTGCAACTGCTCCCGGGCGGTCGCGATCCGCTCTCCGATCTCGCCTGAGCTCTCGGTGGCGCGGGCGCGAAGGCGGCGTTCGAGCTCTTCGACCGGGGCCGTGACGAAGACCGTGACCGCGCGCGAGACCCGCTCCTTCACGCGCAGCGCGCCGTCGGTCTCGAGCTCCAGCAGCGGGGCCCGACCTTCCGCCCGCAGACGGTCGATCTCGGCCCGGAGCGTCCCATAACGGTTTCCCACGTAGTCGACCCACTCGAGAAACGCGCCTTCCTGAACCTTCCGGTCGAACTCGCCTCGATCGAGGAACCAGTAGTGGACGCCGTCGACCTCGCCCGGGCGCCGCGGACGCGTCGTGGCCGAGACGGCGAGCGCGAGCTCGGGGAACCGCGGCAGCACCAGCTGGATCAACGTTCCCTTGCCGGCTCCCGAGGGGCCGGTGACGACGAAGACCGGCGCTTCGCTAGCGGCCGTTGAAGAGCGCAATCAGCTCGTGGCGCTGACGGTCAGAAAGACCGCCGACCGTCTTCGACTGGCTGATCCGGCACTGGTTGAGCAACCGTGCCGCCTTCACCCGACCGAACTTCGGAACCGCAACGAGCATGTCGAACACCTTTGCCGTCGACACGAACTCGGGCGGGTTGCCGAGGATCTGCTCGATCGAGACCGCACCCGACTTGAGATCCTTCTTCAACTGTGCGCGCTTCACGCGGATGTCGTTCGCACGCTTGAGCGCCTCCATGCGCTGGTCGAGCGAACGCACGGGTGCCTGGATCTGTGCCTGGGGGGGCGCCATGAGAAGGTCAGCATCCTACCAACCTCTCACGCCACTGCAACAAGTGCCGTTCAGGGTGTTGACGGTGTTGGCAACATTCACGTGTGCAGCACAGTACGCGTCGCTCGTCGAGGCATGGCCTGCTTCGCGCGCAGCGATCGCGAGCTCACCACGCACGCGTGTCGGCGCGTCCGGATCGACGAACAACACCGTGCCGAGCGCGATGTCATTCGCACCGCACGCGATGAGCTCCAACGCGTCGCGTCCCGACGAGACGCCCCCCATGCCGACGATCGGCAGCGACGTCGCGCGACGGGCAGCATGAACCGCGGCGAGCGCAACGGGCTTCAGCGCCGCGCCGGAGTAGCCGCCCGCGCCGCGCGCGAGCGCGGGTGCGAGCGACGGCGACAGCGCGAGGCCGCGCAACGTGTTCACGAGGCTGATCCCGTCGGCGCCCGCGCCCTCGACCGCACGAACCGTCTCGCCGATGTCCCAGGCGTGCGGTGAGAGCTTCGCGTACAGCGGCAGCGACGTCTCCCGCCGGCACGCGGCCACGATGTCGGCGGCCGACTCGGGCGCCTCGTCGACGTTGGGGCACGAGAGGTTGAGCTCGACGCATGCCACCTCCTCCGGCGGCAGCCGCGCGCATGTCTCCGCGTAGTCGAGGGCCGAGAAACCGCCCACGGAGACCCAGATCGGCGGCCCCAGCTCGCACAGCAAGGGCAGCACCTGAGCCACGAACGCCTCGCGCCCGGGGTTCGCCAGGCCGATCGCGTTCAGCATCCCGTGGTCGGTCTCGGCGATGCGCGGCGGGGCGTTCCCCGGCCGCGGCTCCGGCGTGACGGTCTTCGTCACGAACGCGTCGAGGCCACGCGCCGTGTCGGGTGCGACCAGGGCGTCCAGGCATCCGCTCGCATTCAGGAGGCGCACGGAAGGTGCCTCACGATGTCGTCGGCCAGGCGTCATCACGCTCATCGTGAGGCACCTTCCAGCACCGGGCCTTCGACGCACAATCGGGCGAGTGCGCCGTCCACCTCGACCACGCAGCCGTAGCACGCGCCGTAGCCGCATGCCATCGGCGCCTCCCAGGCGAGCTGCGCGGACGGCGCGAGCTCTCGCACCGCCTCGAGCATCGGCTCGGGCCCGCACGCGAGCACGTCGCGATCCGGCCGGACCAGCTCCGTCACGAGCACCGGGTCGATCACCACGTCGGCGGTCGGAAGCAGGGACGCCGCTTCGGCATGGTGCTCGGTGCGGAAGCCGAGCACGACCGGCGGACGGTCGAGCGCCAGCGCCAGATACGGGAGCGGCGCGACCCCGATCCCGCCTCCCACGAGCAACGGTCGCGGAACGTCGAGCCGGAAGCCGTTCCCGAGCGGTCCGAACACGTGCAGCTCGTCGCCCGAGTCGAGTGCCGCGAGCGCACGCGTGCCGGGGCCGATCGGGTCGATCAGGAACCACAGCTCGCCGCGCGGCGCCAGGCAGAGCGACATCGGGCGAGGCAGTGGACGGCCCGGCGCCTCGAGCATGAAGAACTGCCCCGGGCTGCCCGGGTCGGTGCCGCCGCGCTCGACGCGCAGCAGCGCGTACGGCCCGAGCCGCTCGACGGCGGCGACCCTACGCGGCGCGCGCGTCGGCCTCGACATCGATTCGCTCCTGCAGCGAGAGCACCGTCTCGGCCCGCGCGTCCGCGATCGCGCGGGTCGCCGCCACCGCCGCGGCAATCGTCGTGATGCACGGCACGCGCGCGACGAGCGCAGCCTCGCGGATCTGATAGCCGTCCGAGCGTGGTCCGGCACCCCCGCGGGGGGTGTTGACGACCAGGTCGCAGCGTCCGCGGCGGATCAGATCGACGACCGTTGCCGCCTCTCCGCGCTCGCTCACCTTGCGAACGTCGTCGACCTCGAGCCCTGCCGAGCGG
Organism: uncultured Thermoleophilia bacterium; assembly: GCA_963708355.1. Taxonomy (GTDB): domain Bacteria; phylum Actinomycetota; class Thermoleophilia; order Gaiellales; family Gaiellaceae; genus PALSA-600. The sequence continues at coordinate 841,251 of CAVPSK010000001.1, forward strand.
AGCGCCGAAGCCGTACCTGCAGTCGCGTGGAGGCGGAACCCCAGCCGTGCGAACGCACGTGCCACTTGGACGACGGCCACCTTGTCGGTGTCGCGTACCGAGAGGAAGACGGAGCCGCGCACGGGCAGCGGCCTGCCTGCAGCCCGCTCGGCCTTCGCGAGGGCCGTCGCGAGATCGGCCGCGCTCACCATCACCTCGCCGGTCGACCGCATCTCGGGGCCGAGCACCGGATCCGCACCGGGGAACCGCGCGAACGGCAGCACGGCTGCTTTGACGCTCACCTGGCGCGGCGGCCGCTCCGCAGGAAGCCCGAGCTCCTCGATCCGCGCACCGGCGGCGAGCCTGCACGCGGCCTCGACGAGGTTCACGCCCGTCGCCTTCGACGCGAACGGCACCGTCCGGGACGCCCGCGGGTTCACCTCGAGCACGTAGACGGCGCCCTCGACCACCGCGAGCTGCACGTTCAGCAACCCGACGACGCCCAGCGCGGGCCCGAGCCGCCGGACGGTGTGCTCGATCTCCGCGAGCTGCTGCACGCCCACCGACTGCGCCGGCAGCACGCAGGCGGAGTCCCCCGAGTGGACTCCCGCCTCCTCCACGTGCTGCATCACCGCGGCGACGTAGACCTGTTCGCCGTCGCAGAGCGCGTCGACGTCGAGCTCGATCGCATGCTCGAGGAAGCGGTCGACCAGCGTCGGCCCGGCCACTCCGCGAAACGCCGCGACGACCTCGTCCTCCCCGTTGCAGACGCGCATCGCGCGGCCACCGAGCACGTAGGACGGCCGCACCAGCACCGGGTAGCCGACGCGCTCCGCGATCGCGATCGCCTCCTGCGCCGTGCGCGCGATCCCCCACTCCGGGCACGCGATCGCGAGCTCGTCGAGGAGCAGCCCGAACCGCTCACGGTCCTCGGCGAGATCGACGGCGTCGAAGGGCGTGCCGAGGATGCGGTGGCCCGCCGCCTCGATCGCCCGCGCGAGCTTGAGCGGCGTCTGTCCGCCGAACTGGATCACGACGCCCTCCGGCCGCTCGCGCTCGCAGACGGCGAGCACCGATTCGACGTCGAGCGGCTCGAAGTACAGGCGGTCCGACGTGTCGTAGTCGGTCGAGACGGTCTCCGGGTTGCAGTTGACCATCACGGCCTCGTAGCCGAGCGCGCGGAACGTCTGCACGGCGTGCACGCAGCAGTAGTCGAACTCGATTCCCTGCCCGATCCGGTTCGGGCCGGAGCCGAGGATCACCACACGGCGGCGCAGCCCCTGCGGCGGCGCCTCGTCCCGCTCGCCCCACGTCGAGTAGTAGTAGTTCGACTCCGCCTGCACCTCGCCGGCGCAGGAGTCGATGCGGCGGTACACCGGGCGCGCCTTGCGCTGGCGGCGCTCCTCGGCGTCGGCCCCTTCGAGCTCACGCGCGAACCAGGGATGGAGGTTCTCCGGACGCCAGTCGAGCTCGCCCTCGAGCCCGCGCCGGGCCTTGACGAACGCCTCGAGGAACGTCCGGCCGATCCCCATCGTCTCGCCGACCGCCTTCATCTGCGTGCCGAGCATCCGGTCGGCGCCGGGGAACTTCTCGAACGCGAAGCGCGGGATCTTGACCACGACGTAGTCGAGCGCGGGCTCGAAGCTCGCCGGCGTCGTTCCCGTCAGGTCGTTCGGGATCTCGTCGAGCGTGTAGCCGACCGCCAGCTTCGCCGCGACCTTCGCGATCGGATAGCCCGTCGCCTTCGACGCGAGCGCCGACGACCTCGACACGCGCGGGTTCATCTCGATCACGCGGACCTCTCCGGTGACACGGTCGCGCGCGAACTGGATGTTCGAGCCGCCCGTGTCGACGCCCACCTCGCGGACGATCGCGATCGCCGCGTTGCGAAGCTCCTGGTACGCCTCGTCGCTGAGCGTCATCTGCGGCGCGACGGTGACCGAGTCGCCGGTGTGCACGCCCATCGGGTCGAGGTTCTCGATCGAGCAGACGATCACGACGTTGTCCGCGCGGTCGCGGACGACCTCCAGCTCGAACTCGTCCCACCCGCGAACCGACTCCTCGACGAGCACCTGGGAGATCGGCGACTCGGAGAGGCCGCGCTCGACCTGCGCGCGAAGTTGCTCGGCGGTCTCGGCGAAGCCGCCGCCGTGACCGCCCAGCGTGAACGCGGGCCGCACCACGGCCGGCGCGCCGATGCCCTCGAGCTGCTCGAGCGACGTCACGATCCGCGACCGCGGCACGCGAAGCCCGGCCTGCTCCACGCACTGCTTGAAGAGCTCCCGGTCCTCGGCGCGCGCGATCACGTCGACGTCGGCGCCGATCAGCTCGATCCCGAGCTCGGCCAGCACTCCCTCCTCGTGCAGCGAGCGTGCGAGGTTGAGCGCGATCTGGCCTCCCATCGTCGGCAGGAGCGCGTCGGGGCGCTCGCGCCTCAGCACGCCCGCGACCGCCTCGACGTCGAGGGGCTCCAGGTACGTGCGGTCGGCGAAGCCCGGGTCGGTCATGATCGTCGCCGGGTTCGAGTTGACGACGATCGTCCGGAAGCCGTCCTCGCGCAGCACCTTCAGCGCCTGGCAGCCGGCGTAGTCGAACTCGGCCGCCTGGCCGATCACGATCGGCCCGGAGCCGATCAGGCAGATCGACTGGAGATCCGTCCTACGCGGCAAGCTCGCTCACCCACCCTTCGAGCACGAGGCGCGCGTCGTGAGGGCCCGGCGCCGCCTCCGGATGGAACTGCGCCGATCGCGCGCGCAGCTTCGGCAGCTCGAGGCCCTCGACCGTCCCGTCGTAGAGCGAGCTGTGCGTCACGCCGTCCGCATCGCCGGCGGCGACCGCGAAGCCGTGGTTCTGCGACGTCACGAGCACGCGCCGCGTGCGATGGTCGACGACCGGGTGGTTCGCGCCGCGGTGCCCGAACGGGAGCTTGTACGTCTCGCGGCCGACCGCCCGCGCGATCAGCTGGTGACCGAGGCAGATGCCGAGCACGTTCGTGCGGCCGAGCAGCTCCCGCACCGTCCGCGCCTCGTCGTCGAGCGGCGCCGGATCGCCCGGACCGGGCGAGAGCACGACCCCGTCGTATGCGGCCAGCGTGTCGGCGTCGACGGTGTGCGGAAACACGTCGACCGCCGCGCCCGCGGCAGCGAGGCGCCGGAGCACGGAGCGCTTGCAGCCGTAGTCGACGACCGCCACCCGCACGCGGCCCTCCGTCGCGTAGCGGTACGGCGCATCGGCCGAGACGCCCGCGACGAGCGCCGTCCCCGCCATCGGTGTCGTGGCCAGCACCTCAGCGCGCAGCGCCTCGGCGTCGCGGCCGTCCGCACAGACCACGGCACGCATCGCACCCCGCTCGCGGAGTCGCAGGACGAGCGACCGGGTGTCGACGCCGGTGATGGCGACGACCCCGTTTGCGCGCAGCCACTCCGGCCATTCTGGCCCGCGCGCCTCCCGCATCACGGCCGCGCGCGCATGCGGACGACTCGACTCGGATCTCGCGTCGGCGACGCCGTAGTTGCCGATCATCGGCGCTGTGAAGCACACGATCTGCGCCTCGAAGCTGGGATCGGTGACGACCTCCTGGTAGCCGCTCATCGCGGTCGTGAACACCGCTTCGCCGAACGCGCGACCCGGCGCACCGGCGGACTTGCCGGCAAAGACGCTCCCGTCCTCGAGCACGAGCAGCGCCATCACTCGTCGTGCGCCACGCGGCCGGCGGCGACGGTCAGACGGACGCGGCCGCGCAGGCGCTTGCCGAGCAGCCAGGAATTCGCCGAACGCGAGCGCAGCCGCGACGGCTGGACCCGCCAGCGCGCCTGCAGGTCGAGCAGCACGAGGTCGGCCCGCACCCCGATCGCGATCCGCGGACGGTCGATCCCGAAGATCGCTGCCGGCCCGGCGGACATCCGCTCGAGCACCGTCTCGAGCGACAGCACGCCCGGCTCGACGAGGTACGTGTAGAGGGCCGGGAACGCCGTCTCGAGCCCGACCACGCCGAACGGCGCCGACTCGAACGGGACGTCCTTCTCCTCGGCCGAGTGCGGAGCGTGATCCGTGGCGACAGCGGCGATCGAGCCGTCGCGCAATGCGTCGATGAGCGCGCCGCGATGGTCGTCGCTGCGCAGCGGTGGGTTCATCTTGAAGTTCGGGTCGAGTGAGCGCACCGCCTCGTCGGTGAGGCACAGGTGGTGCGGCGTCACCTCGCCGGTCACGCGCGTACCGGTCGCCTGCGCGCGGCGGAGGTGCTCGACCGATTCGGCGGCCGAGAGGTGCATCAGGTGGAGCGGCCGTCCGGTCTCGCGTGCGAGGTCGACGTCGCGCCCGACCATGAGGCTCTCCCCGAGGGCGGGCCACCCGCCGAGGCCGAGCTGTCCCGCGACGTCGCCGGCGTGCGCGTGCCCTCCATACGTCAACGTGGGCTCCTCGCAGTGCACCGCGATCGGCAGGCCGGTGACCGCGTTGTACTGCAGGGCGCGCCTCATCACGCCTGCCGCCGTGACGGGCCGGCCGTCGTCGGTGAAGCCCGCGGCGCCCGCGTCGGCGAGTGCACCCAGCTCCGCGAGCTCGGCGCCCTCCTGCCGCTTCGTCAGCGCCGCGAAGAAGCCGACCGGCACGCGCGCCTCGGCCCGGGCGCGTTCGCGCAGGCCGCGGAGCAAGTCGGGCTCGTCGACCGGCGGGTCGGTGTTCGGCACCGCGAGGATCGCGCAGTAGCCGCCCGCGGCCGCCGCCGCGGTCCCGCTCTCGATCGTCTCCTCGTCCTCCCGTCCAGGCGTCCGCAGGTGCACGTGCGGATCGACGAACGCCGGCGCCAGCACCAACCCCTCCGCCTCGATCACGCGGTGGCCGTTCGCGTCGACGGCGGTCCCGATCTCGGTGATCACGCCGCGGTCGACGCGGACGTCGAGCACGCCGTCGACGCGCTCGACCGGGTCGAGCACGCGCGCACCGCGAACGACGAAGTCGTCGGTCCCGGCCGGGCCGGCGAGGAGCGTCATGCCGTCTCCACCGCAGCCTCGACGGCCACCGGGCCTGCTGTCAGAAGGTCGTAGAGGATCGCCATCCGGACGACGAGGCCGCTCCGTACCTGCTCGAGCACGAGCGACGCTTCGGAGTCGGCGACCGCACCGGCGAGCTCGACGCCACGGTTGATCGGGCCCGGATGCATGACGCGCTGACCGGGTCGGAGGCGATCGGCGGTGATGCCGTAGCGCTCGGTGTACTCGCGCAGCGACGGCACGAAGTTCGCGCCCTCGAGCATGCGCTCCCGCTGCATGCGGAGCACGTAGACGACGTCGGCGTCGGCGATCGCGTCGATGTCGTGCGACGTCGGCGCGACACCGGCCGGGAGCAGCGCCGGCGGCCCGACGAGCAGCGCCTCCGAGCCGACCAGTTGCAGCGCCTGCACGAGCGACCGCGCGACCCGCGAGTGCGCGACGTCACCGACGATCGCGACGCGCAGCCCGTCGAGCCGCCCGAATGCCTCGCGCAGCGTGTAGAGGTCGAGCAGCGCCTGAGTCGGGTGCTGGTGCTTCCCGTCGCCGGCGTTCACGACGCGGGCGGGAGTCGAGCGCGCGACCAGCTCCGCGGCGCCCGCCTCGGGGTGACGGACGACGATCACGTCGGGCTCGTACGCGGAGAGCGTCAGCACCGTGTCCTTCAGCGATTCGCCCTTCTCGACCGACGAGCCCGACGCGCGCACCGTCATCGTGTCGGCGGAAAGCCGCTTGGCCGCGAGCTCGAACGACGACGACGTCCTCGTCGACGACTCGAAGAAGAGGTTGAGGACGACGCGGCCGCGCAGGGTCGGCAGTTTCTTCGTCTCGCGCTCCTGCGAGTGCGCGAACGAGCGCGCGGTCGACAGGATCCGCTCGACGTCGTCGCGACCGAGGTCCGAGACGGAGAGCAGGTGGCGGCGCGCGGCGGTCGCCGGCGGCGGCAGCAGCTGGCCGCCGACGAGGCGCAGGTCGGTCATCGGTCCTCCTCGGTCGGGATCAGCACGACTCGGTCGACCTCGTCGACCTCGACGAGCTCCACCTGGATCCGCTCTCCCCGTCCGGTCGGCAGGTTCTTGCCGACGTAGTCGGGGCGGATCGGGAGCTCCCGGTGCCCGCGGTCGGCGAGGACGGCGAGCTGCACGCGGTCGGGGCGGCCGTATTCGAAGAGCGCGTCGATCGCCGCGCGAATCGTCCGGCCGGTGTAGAGGACGTCGTCGACGAGCACGACGGTCCGCCCTTCGAGCTCGAAGTCGAGCTTGGTGTCGCGGACGAGCGGCTGCGCACGTCTCGGCGCGCGGCCCCGTCGCACGTGCACGTCGTCGCGGTGGAAGGTGACGTCGAGCCTGCCGAGCGGCACCTCGACCCCGGCGCGCTCGTCGATCAGCTGGCGCAGGCGCTGCGCCAGCGGCACGCCGCGCGTCTGGATCCCGACGAGCGCGACCGTCTCGAGGTCGTCGTTCCGCTCGATGATCTCGTGAGCGATCCGCGTGAGCGTCCTGCGGATCGCCTCGTCGTCGAGCAGGAGGTGCGGCGCCGGTCCGACGGCAGGGTGCGACATTCGACTCCTTTCCGGCCTCGCTGGACCGGGTTAAAGGGGCGGTGCGCTGTGCACGGTACCTCCTCCGCCGGACGGATGGAACCCGTACGCTCCGACGCGCCGTGGATCACGACCTGCTCGAGCGCTACGCCGACCTCGTCGTCGGGGTCGGGGCGAACGTCCAGCCGGGCCAGATCGTCTGGATCATCGCGGAGCCGAGCTCCGCGCCGTTCGTCCGCCTGGTCGCCGCAGCCGCGTACGAGCGCGGCGCCCGGTTCGTCGATCCCTGGTACTTCGACCCGTACGTCAAGCGCGTCCGGCTCGAGCACGCCGACCCGGCCACGCTCGACTTCGTCCCGAGCTGGTACGGCGAACGGCTGCTTGCGCTGGGCGAGGGCCACGGGGTGCGCATCTCGATCACGCCGCAGGTGCCGCCCGGGCTGCTCGCCGGGATCGACCCGGCCGTTGCCGGCAAGGATGCGCTGCCGGCGATCCGCGAGAACTTCGAGGTGATCAACTCGCGCACGACGAGCTGGACGGTCGTGCCCTGGCCCACGGCCGATTGGGCGCGCGCCGTCTTCCCGGCGCTCGACGGCGAAGGGGCGGTCGAGCGTCTCTGGGAGCAGCTGGTCCACGTGCTACGCCTCGACGAGCCCGACCCGGCCGCAGCCTGGCACACGCGCCTCCAGGAGCTCCACGACGCGGGCACGCGGATCGACGGCAGGCGGTTCGACGCGCTGCGTTTCCGGGGTCCCGGCACCGACCTCACGGTCGGGCTCCTCCCCACCTCACGTTTCTCGTCGGAGACCCCCGGGATGCAGACGGTCGACGGCGTCGTCCATGCGCCGAACATCCCGACGGAGGAGATCGCCACGGCGCCCGATCCGGCGCGTGTCGAAGGAACCGTGACCGCGACGAAGCCGCTCGACGTCTCGGGCTCGGTCGTCACGGATCTCGTCGTGCGGTTCGAGGGCGGGCGGGCGGTCGAGATCGACGGCGACAACGTCGACGCCCTCCGGGGACGCACGGTCGTCGACGACGGCGCCTCGCGGCTGGGCGAGGTGGCGCTCGTCGACGGGTCTGGTCGCATCGGCAAGACGGGGACGGTCTTCTTCAACACGCTCCTCGACGAGAACGCCGCGAGCCATCTCGCATTCGGCAACGCGTACGCGATCTCGGTCGGCGAGGAAGATCGGGACCGCATCAACGAGAGCGCGATCCACATCGACTTCATGATCGGGAGCGACGGCGTCGCGGTCACCGGCGTCGCCAAGGACGGGTCGGAGACGCCCGTCCTGACGCGCGGCGCCTGGCAGCTCTAGCTCGAGACGCGCGCTTCGCGCGGCGGGCGGGCGCCGCGTGGCACGAGGGTCGGCGCTCCGCGCTCGGGGAACGGCACCTCGATCACGTCGAAGTCGCGCGGCACGACCGTGTTCGCGAACACCTCCTGCGCCTCGCGCGCGACCTCGGGCCCGAAGTAGCGCGTCGACAGATGCGTGAGCGCGAGCAGCCGCACACCCGCCTGCCGGGCGAGCTCCGCGGCCTGGACGGCCGTCGAGTGCAGTGTCTCCGCGGCCCGCTCGCGCTCGTCCTCGCCGAACGTCGCCTCGTGCACGAGCACGTCTGCGCCCTCCGCGAGCACGCGCACCGTGTCGGTCGGCGCGCTGTCTCCCGGCAGCACGATGCGCCGGCCGGCGCGCGCGTCGCCCAGCACCGCGTCGGGGGTGAGCACGCGCCCGTCGGGCAGCGTGATCGACTCGCCGCGCTGGAGGGCGCCGCGCTCGGGCCCGTTCGGCACCCCCAGCGCGTCCGCGGCCTCGACGTCGAAGCGCCCGGGCCGCGCCTCCTCGACGAGCGCGTACCCGACGGCAGACACCCCGTGGTGCACCGGGAACACCAGGATCCGGTAGCCGTCGCGCTCGAGCGCCTCCCCCGCGCGCACCTCGACCGCCTCCACCGGGTAGGTCAGCTTCCCGAACACGCGCCGCAGCGACCCGAACAGGTCGCGCAGCCCCGGCGGGCCGTAGACGGTCAGCGGCACCTCACGCTGGCGGAGCGCGAAGGTCTTCAGCATCCCGGGGAGGCCCAGGTAATGGTCGGCGTGGAAATGGGTGACGAAGATCTGGTCGAGGTCGGGCAGGCCCACGACCGAGCGCATCAACTGCCGCTGCGTGCCTTCGCCGCAATCGAACAGGAGGCGGTCGCCGCCTCGGCGGACGAGCAGGGCAGGGGCGCCGCGTGCCGCCGTCGGGGCGCTGCCGGAGGTGCCGAGGAAGACGACGTCGAGGTCCACGCGCGGCCGATTGTGGCGAAGCGGCCGCCGAGGCGTCGCCGCGTCCCTACGGGAGCACGAGCCGCTGGCCGGTCCGGACGTCGGCGCCCGGCAGGTGGTTCGCCCGTTCGATCCGCCAGATCGCCTCGCGCACGTCGCCGGCGTAGTGCCGCCGGGCGATCGACCAGAGCGTGTCGTTCGCCCGGACGGTGATCACCTCGCGTGGGCCGTGCGCCTGGGTGGAGCGGGCAACGGCGCTCCACATCAGCACGGCGATCCCCACGAGGAGTAGGACCCTGACGAACATGTGTTCGCCATGCTAGCGAACGCGTGTTCGGTCGTCAAGGTGGCTATTTCGGCCGCGGCGCGGGCGGCGGGCCCAGTGGGAACGGGAACAGGCCGGCCGGGAGCCCGTCCGCCGAGAGCGTCGTGCCGTAGGCGTCGAAGGGCGCCCAGTACTGCGGACGTCCCTTGGGACACTGACCGCCGACGCGCTCGAGCTCGTTGCGGACGGCGCCCGCCGAGGCCTTCGGGGCGTAGCCGGCGTAGTAGAGCCCGCTCTGCCACCCCGCCCGCGATGTCTCGTCGACGAGCTTGAAGAGGTTGACCGAGTGGATGTCCGCGTCGCACTCGGAAAAGTCGACGAGCTTCGTGTACCACTGCGCCTGGTAGCGCTCGGTGTCGTAGGGCGGCCGTAGCCCCCCGAGCACGCCGGCCGCGGTCTCGATCCCGGTGTACCCGGGCCGCCCTGCCGAGGAGGTCTGGATGCCGACCTCGTTCAGCTGCACCGGCAGGCGCCCGAGCAGGCCGACGGTCGGCTGACCGGTCCCGATGAACGCCTTGTAGAAGGCGGCGTAGACACGCGGCAGGTTCGTGACGCTGAAGCTGCGCGGGTTCTGGTAGCCGGTCGCGAACGGCAGCGACTGCGGGATCGGGTAGGGATGGAGATCGAGGCCGTCCATCAAGGGCGCGGTCCGCTTGCTCGCCCGGTACCACTGCCCGAGGAATCCAAGCCAGTCGATCGGATCGGTCGACGGATGGTCCTTCTTGTCGGGCCGGTTTCCGCGCGGCGAGAGCCCGAGCCCCCAGACGAAGACGTCGGGCGACGCGGCCTTGAGGGCGTCGTAGCCGGCGGCGAGGAACGCGCCGCACCTGGCCGCCGACAGGTTGCGGCCACGCTTCGACTGCGGATTGACGAACAGGTCCTGGTTGCACTCGTTCATGACCACGTACTGGGTGACGTCCGGGTACGACTCGGCGAGGCTGGCCAGGAACGCTGCGAACCTGGCCGGCCCCTGCGGGTCGGCGAGCTCCTTCGCGTGACGCGGGTACACGTCGAACTCGACCGTGACACCGGCCTCCCTCGCGGCGGCCATCGCGTCGGGCAGATCCTCCGCGTCGACCGGGCTGAGCCCGCTCTCCGCGGTCTCGTCCCACCGGAGCGTGATCGTGTTCGTCGTCAGCCCGAGTGAGAGCATGGTCTCCCAGAACGCAACGTCAGCGCGCGCGTACAGCCCGGCGTTGTCGTTCACGCCCCACGAGATGCTGTCTGCCTGCGCCCGAACTGCGCCGCACGACAGCGCGGCGACGAGCGCGGCTGTGGCCGCAATCAGTCTCTTCATCGCAAAACCCGCCGGAACGGTACTGCGTCGTTCGCGACGTTCGCGGCTAGACCTTCGTCGGAGCCGCGCGCACGAGCGGCTCGAGCGCGTCCACCAGCTTCGCTGCGCCGAAGCGGACGGGATCGTCCGCGGGCAATCCGGTCTCCGCCTCGGCCGTCTCCACGGCGCGCCGCGCCGCCGCCTCGTCGAGGTGGCGCGTGTTGAGCGCGATCACGTGGACGGTCGCACGGCGGGCGATCAGGCTGAGCTGCTCGTGGAGGTCGACCAGCTCGCGGAGCGACGGCATCGGGAACTGCGGGTTCTCGTCGACGACTTCCTCGCCCGCCATGTGGCACAGGACGTAGGCGTGCGGCGCGGAGCCGTGGATCAGGCCGAGCGTCACCCCCGAGTAGGCGGGATGGAGGACCGAGCCCTGGCCCTCGACGAACAGCAGCTCGCCGCCGCGGGAGACGCCCTCGAGCACGAGCTGCTCCGCAGCGCCCGCGATGAAGTCCGACACGACGGCGTCGACAGCGATGCCCCAGCCCGCGATCGCGATGCCGGTCTGACCGGTGGGGATGAACTCGCTTGCGATGCCGCGTCGGCGTGCCTCGCGGTCGAGCTCGAGCGCAACCGTCATCTTCCCGATCGCGCAGTCCGAGCCGACGGTCAGCACGGTCGTTCCGCCGTGCGTCAGGTTCGCGCCGGTCGGCACGTTCAGGCCGTCGGGAGGACGCCGGAGGTCCCGCAGCTCCACCCCGTGCTCGCGTGCGAGCGCGACGAGCTCGTCGTCCCGCGTGACGAACTCGTGCAGGCCGTTCTCGACGTCGAGGCCGGCGCGGATCGCATCCTTCAGGAGCTCGCGCCAGGCCGGCGGAAATCTCCCTCCCTGCGTCGCGACCCCGACCAGCGCAGCGGTCGGCCCGTAGGGCAGCGCGTCGGCCACGCTCGCGACGACCGGGAAGCCGTTCTGGTCGACGCCCGCGCGCGTCGAGTCGAGGACCGCGACGACGTGCTCGGGCCGGTAGCGCAAGACACCGTGCGCCGTCTTCCCGTAGTGAGGGTCGCCCGACCTCCCCTCGGCCAGGATCAGCAGCCTACGCGGGCGCGACACCGAGGCCCGGGCGGTCGGCGGCGACCTGGATCCCGTCCGTGAACGCGACGCCCGGCCACGGATCGGTCGCGAGCAGCAGGTTGCCGTCGAGGTCGACGTGGTCCATCAGCGCGGAGATGTGCGCGCCTGCCGCGATCCCGAGCCCCGACTCGACCATGCAGCCGAGCATCACGCCGAGCCCGAGCGCGCGCGCCGCGTGGACCATCCGCACCGCCTCGCGAATGCCTCCCGACTTCGCGAGCTTGATGTTGATCCCATGCGCGCGCTCGGCGCAGGCGGCAACGTCCGCGAGCGTGTGACAGTCCTCGTCGACGTAGATCGGCACGGGCGAGCGGCTCTTCAGCTCGGGGCCCGCCGGATCGCCCGCGGGGAGCGGCTGCTCGCAGTACTCGAGCTCCATCTGGGGGAGGTACTCGAGCGCCTCGTCGAGGGACCAGTACTCGTTGACGTCGCACTGCAGCGGAAGATCGGTCGCGGCGCGCACGGCCCGGACCCGCTCGAGGTCGAGCCCGTCTCGGCCGCCGAGCTTCAGCTTGAGGCGCCGGAAACCGCGTTCGGCGGCCTTCTCCGCCCTCCGCGCCATGTCGTCGGGGTCGCCCAGCCAGACCGTCCACGAGGTCGGGGGGCCGAGTCGCCGCAGGCCGAGCAAACCGTAGACGGGCCGCCCGGTCAGCTTGCCCTGGAGGTCGTGCAGCGCTGCGTCGACGGCCCCACGAGCCGCCTGCTCGCCCGGCGGGAGCGCGGCGAGCTGCTCGTCGAGGGCGAACGGATCGTCGCCGAGCTCGACGCCGTCGAGCCACGCGAGCGCGGAGTCGGCCGACTCGCCGTAGCGGTCGATCGGCGCCGCCTCGCCGAAGCCGGAGACCCCGTCGTGCCCGATCTCGACGACGACGACGTCCGCCTCGTCCTCGGAGCTGCGCGAGATCACGAACGTCTCGGCCAGCCGCAGCGTCGCCTTGTGCGCGGTGAGCTCCACGGCGGGAGACTAGAGGCTTGATGCGTATTGGGGTGCGTGCGGGGATGCGCCTAACCAAGCGGATTGGACACGGTGGGCGCTGCCCGTAGCCAAGGCTACGGGCGAGCCCGACGGGGCCGAGCCGCGCCGTGTCAGGCGCACCATCCGCATGTGCCCGTAAATGCGCATCAAGCCTCTGGATGGGCGACCAGGCGCACGCGGTGTGTCGGTCCCGTGTCGATCCGGTGTCGATCCCGGGTCGGCACCTAGCGGTCGCGCTGCGTCCCGGCGTAACGTCGCGCGACGTGGCCCAGCCCACCACGATCGAGATCTTCCGCGGCGTCGACGACGTCGAACGGTTCGCGGCCGGCGACGTCATCTTCGCGGCCGGGGACCCGGGCGACCGCGTGTACGTCGTCCGCGAGGGCACCGTCACGATCGAGGCCGAGGGACTGCCGCTCGAGGAAATCGGCCCGGGCGGCATCTTCGGCGAGCTCGCGCTGATCGACTCGTCCGCGCGCAGCGCAACCGCGACGGCGGCGTCGCCGTGCGAGCTCGTCGCGCTCGACGAGCGTGCGTTCCTCTTCCACGTGTCGCAGACGCCGTTCTTCGCGCTGAACGTGATGCGCGTGCTCGCCGAACGGCTGCGGCGCGCCTCTGCTTCACCGCCGATCACGGCCGGGGCCTCGCGCGCCGCTCTGCACGGCTCCTGATCTCGCGCAGCGCGACCCGGACGCTCGCGGAGATGCGAGTGCCCGAGAGCCCCACCGAACCCCCGGGCACTCCCTGCGGGTGACTCTCATCCCCCCGTGGAGGAGAGTGGCCGTCGCGCAGTTGTCTTCCACCGACCGAGGCGCTTAAACACGTGCGCGGAGATCGACGTATCTCGAGGCCGCCGACGCGCTCATTTCCGAGATGCACGTCAAGGCCAGCACCAGGAAGGCCGTCTACCTGGCGGCGTCGGGATGCCAGATCACGCAGCAGCAGGCCGTCATCGACGATCCGCTCGAGGGACCGTTCGCGGTCGTGCAGGCATTCGTCGACTGGCGGAGGCGGGCCGCGGTCGAGTCGGTGCGGCTGAGCTTCAGCGACGGGCTCGCGATCTTCGACTACGTCGCCGCCTGAACGACGAAAGGCCCCGCGGAGGGCCTTTCGGTCGGGGTGACCTCTCGACGAGGTCTGCTGATTGGAGGAGGTGTGCCGAGCGTAGTCGCGCGTGATCGCTCGTGACATGACCCACGTGGGTCAATCGACGCGCGAGACGGGGCCTCCACCCGCCACGTTTCGCGCGTTTCGCATCCGGGGACTCCGTGTCGCGCCAGGCTCGCCGTTCTTGCGAGCCCGAGACGAAGGAGAACACCATGCTGCTCTTCCTAGCTCTACTCATCCTGATCCTCGCCCTCGGCGGCGGGATCTTCATCTCGAAGTTCCTCTTCATCCTGCTTCTGCTCGCCCTCGTCGTGGTGCTGTTCTCGAGGCGAACGGCCTGACGGCAACTTGCGAGGTCACCACAGGCTTGCCGGTGGCCGAAAAGCGGCGCCGCCGGCAGGCGCGGCCACGTCCTTCGTCGCCCGCCTAGAGGAGGCGGGGACGGCGTGACCGGCCGCAGTGGCCCGGCCGAGGCGGTGCATTCCGTCTTCGGCCGGGCCGACCCGCGCGAGGGCGCGGGTGCAGCCACGGTAGTAGCGGCGAGCGCGGAGTCCGACCCACGCGCAATTGACACAAAAAGGTCGTATCGCCGTCTGCGGGCATGCGGAATCCTGGATGGGCGTCCCCCAATCGACGCGGCAGGGGCGGCCCATCCCTTTCGGGTCGCCCCCGTCCCTCTTCGATGTCTCGGCCGCGTTGGCCACCGATCGCTGGGTCGCGGCTCGGCGCGTGACTCAGCAACTCGCCGCTCGATGGTCATTTGGAGGTGCGACATGATCGGGCGGATGCCCCAGGCGACCCTGCAGACCGAGCGGATCACCCTGGTGCCACTCGCCGACGAGCACCTCGAGTGGGAGGTCGAGCTCGACTCTGATCCCGAGGTGATGCGCTACCTCAGCGGTCGGGCGAGCACACGCGAGGAGGTCGAGGCCAGCCACGCGCGGCGGATGGCAGCCGCGCAGAAGGTGGACGGGCTCGGCTTCTGGGTCGGCCTCGTCGACGACGAGTTCGTCGGCTGGTGGATCCTTCAGCCCGCCCACGGCCCCGACCAGCCCAACGACCCGGACGTCGCTGACCTGGGCTACCGGCTGCTGCAGCGTCACTGGCGCCGGGGCCTCGCCTCTGAGGGAGCGAGGGAGCTGGTGCGCTACGGCTTCGACGACGTCGGGCTCGACCGGATCATCGCCCAGACGATGACCGTCAACGCCGGCTCGCGGACCGTGATGGAGCGGATCGGTCTCACCTACGTGCGGACCTTCCCCACCTCCTCGACCGCGCCCTTAGAGGGCGTCGCGGAGGGGGAGGTCGAGTACGAGATGACGCGCGAACAGTGGGAGCACCGTGCGACCTAGCCAGCGGCAGGAGCTGCGACTCCTCGGCCAGCGTCTGCGCGGCGTTTGATGCGCCCGGCAGGAATCGAACCTGCGACCTTTCGCTCCGGAGGCGAACGCTCTATCCCCTGAGCTACGGGCGCCGGGGGGACAACACAGTCTAGAGGTCGCTCAGCGAGAGGCCCTGGCCTTCCACTCGTCGCGCGTCGGCAGCTTCCCTGCCCGGCGCGCCTCGAGCACGCATTCCATGTGGGCATGCCGGCGCCGGGACAGATCTCCTTCGGGCGCGATCAACGCGTGCTCGCTCGTCGCGTGCAGCATCCCGTCGCAGAGCGGGCAGACGTAGCTCGCGGCCTTGAGGTTCTGCGCGGGGCGCAGCTCCCACCAGCGCGCTTCGTCCACGGCGCCGACGATACCCTCGCCCGGTGATACGCCGGCTCGCCCGCACGCTCGACCCGCGCCTGCCCGCACAGGTGTGGCTCCTCCAGCTCGGCGGCGTCATGAACTCGTTCGGCAACGGCATCGTGCTGCCGTTCCTCGTCATCTACCTGCACAACGTCCGCGGGTTCGGGCTGGGCGTCTCGGGTCTCGTGGTCGCGACGTCCGCGGCGGCGCAGCTCACCGCGGGGATCGCGGCCGGGCCGCTCGTCGACCGGTTGGGCGCGAAGCGCGTGCTCGGCGCGGGACTCGTGATGCAGTCGATCGGCATCGGCCTGTTCCCGCTCGTGCGGCACCCCTGGGAGGCGTTCCTGCTGATCGCGATCGAGGGCGCAGGCAGCGCCGGCTTCTGGCCGAGCCAGTCGACCCTGATCGCGCGGCTCACCCCGGCAGAGCGGCGGCATGCGGCGTATGCACAGCAGCGCGTGACGATGAACCTCGGTATCGGCCTCGGCGGGCTGACCGGCGGGTTGATCGCGAGCGTCTCGAGCCCCACCTCCTTCACGGTGCTCTTCCTCGTCGACGCGGCGACGTTCCTCGCGTACGTCGTCGTGCTCTTCTTCATCCACGACGACGGCCCCGCGGAGCATCACGCGGACGCGCCGAGCTCCTACCGCGCAGTGCTGCGCGACCGGGTGTTCGCGAGGCTCTGGGTGCTGAACTTCCTCTTCGTCGCGGCCGGCTACTCGCTCTTCAACCTCGTGCCGCCGTTCGCACGCGACCAGGCGGACGTGAGCGAGCACCAGATCGGTGCGCTGTTCTTCGTCAACACGATCGTCATCGTCCTCGCTCAGCTTCCGATCTCGCGCGCGATCGAAGGTCGGCGCAGGATGCGCGCGCTCGCCCTGATGCCGTGCCTCTGGATCGTCGCGTGGCTGATGCTCGACTTCGCAGGCTGGCGATTCGACGGCACGAGCGCGTTCGTGCTGATGGCGGTGGCGCTCGCCATCTTCGGCGTCGGCGAGTGCTTCCACGGACCGGCACATCAGGCGCTCGTCGCCGAGATCGGGCCCGCGCACCTGCGCGGCCGTTACTTCGCCGTGCACTCGCTCTCGTGGGGCCTCGCCGGAACGGTCGGTCCTGCGCTCGGCGGGTTCGTGCTCGCCGCCGCGCCCTTCGCGCTCTGGCCGCTCGCCGCAGGCGTCTGTGCAGTCGCCGCAGTCGGTGCGCTGCGGCTCGAGCCGCGTATCCCGCGCGAGCTCTCGCGCATCCCGCACGCCGAGCCCGAGCCGCCCGTGCTCGCGCTCGCAGGCACGGGGTGAACGCGGGATGAACAGGGAAACCGGGGTACAATCACGAACATGCCGATGATGCCGATCATCGAGGACCCGCTCAGTACCGATGCCGAGCCTGCCTCGCATCCGTCGCGCACGCGTGCGCGAGACGGTCGTCACGATCCCGGCTGCACCGTCGCCGCCCGCTGAGCTCGAGGGCGCCGGCCTCACCTGGATCCACCTCGACGCACCGACGCTGACTCAGGCGCAGGATCTCGCCGACCGCTTCGGTTGGCATCCGCTCGACGTCGAGGACGTGATGTCGAAGCGCCAGCGGCCGAAGGTGGACGACTACGCCGAGGAGGGCTATCTCTTCGGCGTCCTCCACTTCCCGGTCTACGACCGGGCGATCCAGCGCCTGAACGCCGCCGAGCTCGACTTCTTCGTCGGGCCCGACTACCTCGTCACGTTGCCGACCGTCGAACTGCTGCCCGTCACACGGCTCTTCCGGCGCTGCGAGGAGGATGCCGATTTCCGGGAGCAGCTCTTCTCGAAAGGCTCGGGCCGCCTGCTCTACGAGGTGCTCGACGACCTGCTCGACTACTGCTTCCCGATCCTCGACAAGATCGGCCACAAGCTCGACGCGCTCGAGGACGACGTGTTCGAGGGACGCTCCGAGGCGGTCGTCCGAGACATCTCGAACGTAAAGCAGGAGATCATCAGTTACCGCAAGATCATCAAGCCGGAGCGCTCGACGCTGCGTCTGCTCGAGCGTCACATCGAGCGCTTCCTGCCCGAGGAGCTGGAGCTCTACTTCGACGACATCGTCGACAGCGCCGAGCGCATCTGGGACATCCTCGACAACTACAAGGAAGTCGTCGAGGCGCTCGAGGACACGAACGAGTCGGTGATCTCGCACCGGCAGAACGACGTGCTGCGGATCCTGACGGTGTTCTCGGTCGTGTTGCTCCCGCTCACGCTGATCACCGGCGTCTTCGGGATGAACGTCGACTTCCCCGGGTTCGACACCCAGTGGGCGTTCTGGGCGATCGTCTGCGTGATCTTCGCGACCCTCGCCGGCGTGCTCGCGTTCTTCCGCTTCAAGCGCTTTCTCTAGGAGGGTCGGGCTAAAGATCGGCGCGAGCCTGCCGACAACGAGAGTGGGCGCCGCGGGTCGGTGGCCTCTCGGCCCCTTCGCCGCAGAAGGGATAGAGCTCACCCTTGGCCCGCGGCGTCCGCTCGAGCGCAGCGGTTACGCTCGCCCCGATGAGCCCCAAGCCGCTCTGGGCACCGTGGCGCCTCGAGTACGTCCAGCACGCCGACGAGCTCGACCGCTGCATCTTCTGCGAACCCGAGCCGGAGCTGCTCGTGGCCGCCGACGACGACGCCGTCGTCGTGCTCAACCGGTTCCCGTACGCCTCCGGCCACCTGCTCGTCGCCCCGCGACGCCACCTCGGCGACCTCGGCGCGCTGTCCGAGGACGAGGCGCTCGCGATCCACCGCTTCTCGGCGCGCTGCGTCGAGGCACTGCGCTCGGTGTACTCGGCACAGGGCTTCAACCTCGGCTGGAATCTCGGCCGCGTCGCCGGCGCGGGGATCGAGGATCACATCCACCTGCACGTCGTGCCGCGATGGAACGGCGACACCAGCTTCATGCCGGTGCTCGGTGACGTGAAGGTGATCCCGGACGCGCTCGCCGCGACGCGCCAGAAGCTCGAAGCCGTGTTCTAGTTGTCGTCGATCAAGCGTGACGTGCCCGCGAGCAGATCGGCGGCGACGGCCGCGTAGAGGTTGTTGAGCGTGCCCGCGTCAGGCTGCTCGTAGTAATCGTTTCGCGTCGCCATCGACGTGAGCGCCTGCTCGGCGGTGATCGCCGGTTGCTCGGGGCCCTGCTTCCAGTTGCCGCGCGCGTCCTTGCTGAGCCCCTGACAGACGTCGTGCCCGACGTCGTATCCGACCGAGTAGACGATCGTCCCGGCCGCCTGGATCGCCTGCGACGAGGTGATGCCCTGATGACACGGCGTGCTCCGGTACGGCGACGACGGGGCGTACGAGCTCGGGCCGGTGTTCGCGGCGCCGTCCGACATGAACACGATCACCTTCGGCGTGTTCGGCCGGCCGTCCTTGACTAGCTCGGCCTGCGCGGCCTCGAGCGCATTCGCGTACGCGGTCGTCCCGTCGGGCTGGACGCACGTGATCGCCGAGACGAGTGGCGAGCGCTCGTCCAGCACGCCCTTCGAATCCTTGTAGTTGGCCGAGAGCGGCACGACGACGAAGTTGTCGCCCGGTGACGTGTAGGGACCAGCGGTGAACGGGCAGATGTCGTTCGGACTCTTCGCGGGCGGTAGCACCGCGAGCCCGACATGGTCGATCTTGGGGTCCATGAAGCCGAGGAACGTCCGCAGGCCACCGCGCGCGTTCGCCATGTCGGTGCACGCCGGGTGATCGTCTTGACCCGCGTCGTTCGTGCACATCGAGCCCGTACGGTCGAGCACCAGCATCACGTCGAGCGGCCTGCTGCCGCACGGCGAGCACGCGGTCGCCGTCGCGTGCACCGTGAAGGAGCCGACGCCGAGGAGCTTGCCGAACACGGTCGGCACGTTCGCCGACTCCTGCACGACGACGGCATTCGCCGGCGCACAGCCCGGCGCGCTCGTGATGCACTTGATGGAGACCGTCATCTCGACGTCGTCGATGCCCTGCGGCACGTTCGCGCCGGAGGCACCGAAGTCGTTCGCAAGGTCGGTGGCGGCTCCCACCATCGGCAGCCCGTCGGCCCCCGCGAGCGCGGCCGCGTCGACCGACGCCTGCAGTCGCCGCTGCGCCAGGTACGCGCGGCCGACGTCCAGCACGAGCGCCGCGAAACCGAGCAGCACGACGAGCATGAGCACGACGAGCACGAGCGACTGCCCGGACTCGCTTCGCAGCTGCAGGCGACGACGGCTCACAGGTACTTGGCGAGCGTGAGCACCGCGGGCCCGAGGATGACGATGAACAGCGCCGGGAAGATGAAGAACGCCGCGGGGAACAACATCTTTACGGGCGCCTTCGCGGCACGCTCCTCGGCAACGGCCCGGCGCCGCTTGCGCGTGTCGTCGGCGAGGTTCTTGAGTGTCCGCGCGAGCGAGATGCCGAGCTGCTCGCCCTGGACGATCGCCCGGACGAACGAGGCGATCTCCGGCGTGTCGATCCGCTTGGCCATCCGCTTGAGCGCGTGCTCGCTGCTCTGCCCGACGCGGAGATCCGTGAGCACGAGCGCGAACTCGTCCGCCAGCGGTCCGGTGCTCGACTCGACGAGGCGCTGGATCGCGCCGAAGAAGCCGAGACCGGCCTCGACGGAGACCGCCAGGAGGTCGAGTGCCTCCGGCAGCGCCTCCGCGACCCGCTCGCGGCGGGCGCGGGCGCGCCGGTCGAGGTTCCAGCCGGGCGCGACCCACGCGAGCACGCACGCGCCCGCGAGCAGCATGAGGATCGTCTCGGCCTTCAGGCCCGCAGCGGTCCCGATCGCGATCGCGGCCAGAGCGCCCAGCCCGACGAGGCCGATCCGCATGGCTGCGAACGACTCCGGCGTCACGCGGCCGGCCAGTCCGGCCGCCGCGATCCGGTTCGGCAGGCGCTCGGACATGCGCGCGGTCGTGAAGCGGCGCCCGACGTTGTCGAGCACCTCGGTCGTCGCGATCGGGCGGCGGCGCCGTCGCCCGCGCGAAGCGGGCGCGCCCGAGAAGCGGCGGACCATCGCGACGGATGCCGTCCGCCGCCGCCCCTGAGGCGTGAGCGTGTCGGCGACGACGAACACGGCGCCGGCGAGCGAGAGGCCGGCGAGCAGAAGCAGCACCATCGTTTACCCCTTTACCGTCCCGATCCGCCGCAGCGTGATCGTCCCCAAGGTCATCATCCCGAGCCCGACCGCGACCATCACGTGCCCGCCCGTGGTCGTCCACAGGGGGCGCATGTAGTCGGGGTTGAGCACCGTGAGCAGCAGCGCCGCGAGGAACGGCAACGCCGTCAGGACGTTCGCGGACGTGCGCACCATGCCCGTGAGCGCGCGCACCTTCCGCCTGAACTGCTCGCGCGACCGCACCGTCTCGGCGACGAGTGCGAACAGCTCGGCGAGGCTGCCGCCGATCTGGCGCTGGATCGTGATCGCGTCCAGCACGAACTTCAGGTCGCTCGAGCGAATGCGCTGGCCCAGGTCGGCGAGCGAGTCGTCGAGCGAGCGGCCCAGGTGCACCTCCGCGACGACCCGGCGGAACTCGCGTCCGGCCGGCTCCGCCACGTCGGCGCCCACCGTCTGAATTGCCGCGTCGAAACCGTGACCCGCACGCAGCGAGGCGGCGAGCGTGTCCAGCACCTCGGGCAGCTGGTTCTCGAACGCGCGCGACCGACGGACGCCCTTGACCGTCAGCGCCACCCAGGGCAGCGCGCCGGCCGCGATCGCACCGAGCAGCGCGACGCCGAGACCGGACCGGGTGGCCAGGAACGCGAAGGCGACGAGCGCCAGCGCGAGATCGGCCGAGACGACGACGCCCGCCCGCGCGTCCACGCCGGCGCGATCGAGCTGCGCCGTGACGCGCCGGTGCAGGCCGACGCGCTCGAGCGAGCGCTCGACGCCCGCGAGGAGCTCGTTGCGGTCGACCACGGGCCGCTTCTTGGACGGCGACGCCGGGACGTAGGCGCTCATGCGACGGCGTACAACCGCACGTCGCCGCGCCGTCAGCGCGACCAGCGCTGCGCCGAAGACCAGCACCCCGACCGCGGCCGCGACGAGAACGGTCATCCGCCCCGCCCCCCACCGACGGTCTGGAGCCGGTACGCGGCCGGCGTCGGATCGAAGGTCTCGGGCGGGATCGTGACGCCGTTGTCCGCGAGCTTCGCCGTGAACTGCGGCCGGATCCCGGTCGGGAAGGGCCGATCGTACTGTGCGCCGGCGGCCGCACCGATCGGCTTGCACGAGAAGATCTCCTGCAGCGTCACGACGTCGGACTCCATCCGCAGCACCTCGGTCACGTGCGTCACCCGGCGGGTGCCGTCGACGCCGCGCGAGATCTGGATGACGACGTCGAAGGCGCTTGCGATCTGCTCGCGGATCGCCCGCAGCGGAAGCTCGACCCCGGCCGTGAGCACGAGCGTCTCGAGCCGCGAGAGCGCGTCGCGCGGTGAGTTCGCGTGGATCGTCGTCAGCGATCCCTCGTGGCCGGTGTTCATCGCCTGCAACATGTCGACCGTCTCCGCGCCCCGAACCTCGCCCACGATGATCCGGTCGGGGCGCATGCGCAGCGCGTTCCGGACGAGCTCGCGGATCCGTACCTCGCCCTGCCCCTCGATGTTCGGCGGGCGCGACTCGAGCGAGACGACGTGGCTCTGCTGGAGCTGCAGCTCGGCCGCGTCCTCGATCGTGATGATCCGTTCGTTGTCCGGGATGAAGCTCGAGAGGATGTTCAGGAGCGTCGTCTTGCCGACGCCGGTGCCGCCCGAGATGAGGACGTTCAGCTTCCCGCGGACGCAGGCCGAGAGCACGTCGACCAGCTCCGGCGTGATCGAGCCGAGGTTGACCAGATTGTCCGCGGTCAACGCGTCGACCGAGAACTTCCGGATCGTCAGCACCGGCCCCTGCAAAGCGACCGGCGGCAGGATCACGTTCACGCGCGAGCCGTCCGGAAGCCTCGCGTCGACCATCGGCGAGGCCTCGTCGACGCGCCGGCCGACACCCGACACGATCCGGTCGATCACGCGGACGAGGTGATCCTCGCTCGCGAACCGCACGTCGGTCTCGCAAACGAGGCCGGCGCGCTCGACGTACACGTGCTCGTGGCCGTTCACCATGATCTCGGTGATCGAGGGGTCGCGCAGGAACGGGTCGATCGGGCCGTAGCCGAGGACGTCGTCGACGACGGCGTCCACGAGCTGCGCGCGCTCGTCCGTGGTCAGCCGCTCCGTCCGCCGCGAGAGCTCGCTCTCGACGACCCACCGCACACGCTTGCGCAGCTCCTCCGGTGCGTCGTCGAACGACCCGAGCTCGGGCCCCACCTTCGTCACGCACACGGAGTGCAGGGACGAGCGGAGCTCGGCGAACCGGTCGAGGAGCCGGTCCGACTGGGCGGAGCCGATCCGCGCCTGCAGGGCCGCGTCCTCGTCGTGCCCGTCGGAGCCGTGAATCCGCTGCTGCAGAGACATCTCTAGTTCCTCCCGAAGCTGAGAATCCGCGCCGCACGGGGCGCCTGGCGTCCGGTGGGCCACTGCTCGCCGCCCACGACCGACCGGGCGAGGTCGAGCATCGCGCCCGAGAACGGCGACTCGAGGCCCGCGAGCACCGCGGGCGTCGCCTGGTTGACCGCCTGCGGCACGCCCGCGTCGAGCGGGAGCACGAAATCGACCTTGCGGTCGAGCGCCGCCTCGACGTCGCCCCGGTCCATGATGGCCGGGTTGGCGCGGTTCAGGACGATGCTGAGCTTGTGCTCGCCGAAGGAGAGCAGCTCGAGCGTCTTCAGCGTCAGGCGGACGTTCTTCAGCGTCGGCACGTCCGGGTTGCAGAGCAACAGCAGACGGTCGGTCTGGTCGAGCGTCGCGAGCATCGGCCCGTAGAAGAAGGGCGCGGTGTCGACGACGACGAGGTCGTACACCGAGCGCGCCACGTTCAGCAGCGAGCGGATCGCCTCCTCGCCCACGAGCTCGGCCTCTTCCGGGTTCAGCGGCGCCGGCAGGACCGCGACGCCGGACGAGTGACGCTCGGTGTAGACGCCGAGCTTCTCCGCGTCGAGCTCGGTCGGGGTGCCGATCAGCTCGCGCACCGTGCTGTTCGGCGACAGCCCGAGCATGATCGCGGCGTCGCCGAACTGCAGGTCGAGGTCGATCAGGAGCGTCCGCTTGCGCCCGTGCGCCGCGGCGGCGACCGCGAGGTTGGTCGCGACGACCGACTTCCCGGATCCGCCCTTCGGCGAGAAGACCGTCACCACGCGGCCCTGCGGATCGCCGTCCGCCTTGCGCCGCGCGGCGTGTGCAGCCTTCTCGATCGCGAAGATCGCCGCCTCGCGCGTGACGGGCAGCGAGAGCACGTCGGCGATTCCCGCGTCGAGCGCCCAGCGAACGAGCTCTGTGGTGGGCCGCTCGGCCGCGAACACGACCGGCGCGGAGCTGTGCTCGCGTACCGTCGCAAGCTGCGTGCGCGGCTTGATCGCCGCGTCGTACACGAGCACGACGACGTCCGCGCGGCAGTCCGCGCTGCAGGCGCCGGCGGGGAGGAGCTCGAAGGAGTCGATCCCTTCGAGCTCCCGCTCCAGCGCCGCAGCAGCTGTCCCGCCGACGACTGCTACGCGAAGGGTCTCGTCAGCGTGCATTCGCGCCCTCGACGAGCGACTGAGCCGTCACCGGCTTGCCGGCCACGTTCGACGGGCGAACCGACGGCCGCAGCAGAAGCGACCAGTCCGCGGTTTTCTCCATCCAGAAGAGCTTCTGGGCCTGCGACGACGTGAGCTGCAGGTCGATCGAGCTCTGGCCGTTGCTCGACGAGCCCGACGGCGCCTTGACCACGAGCAGGTTCCGCACGGCGATCACGCCGTAGTGGGTCTGGGACCCCTCCGGCTTGACGATCGAGCCGACGACGTCCACACGGTTCCCGGCGCGCACGATGCCCGCGAGCAGCTGGTGCGTGTCGCCGGGCAGCTCGAAGACGCGAAGCTGTCCGTGGATCGTCGAGACGAGGCCTTCCTGCTGGCTGGTGCCGAACCGCCGCGCGACGATCTGCTCGCCGCGGTAGGTCGGCTGGATCGCCACGAGCGTCGCGAGCTCGCCCTTGCTCGGGACGACGCCCGAGGCCACGGCATCCGACGGCACCCGTGCCGCCGTCAGCCAGCCGGCGTGTGCGAGCTGGGCGCCCGTCGTGCCGACCGGGATGTCGCGCGCGGCGACGAGCACGGTCCGGAACGCGGGGCCCGAAGCCGACTGCTTCGACTTCGAATTCGAGACGTACACGAGCGTGAGCGCAACCGCTGCAACAGCGAGTGCGGCAGCGATCAGGATGTTCTTCAGGTTGGTCGTAAGCTCCGGCATCGTTTCCCTCCTCAGGTGCGCCGACTCACTCCACCCGCTCGGTCGTCGTGCTGTGCAGGTCGCCAGAGGCGACGACGATGCCGAGGAGGTTGATCTGATACGGATAGGTGGCGTCGACGGTCACGTTGCCGCCGGACTGCCACGTTGACGTGACGGTGATGGAAACCTTCGAGGGGTCGAGGTCGTTCGCGGCTCCGAGCACGGCGCTCTTGGTCGCCTGCGTCGGATCGGCCGCCGAGCGGCTGACCGCAGCCTTGCGCGCACCTGCGCGGACCGCGTCGGTCAGCGCAACCGAGTGCATGAACGCGATCCCGAACTGGACGATCCCGAACAGGATCAGGAACAGGATCGGCGCGACGAGCGCGAACTCGACCAGCGCCTGACCGTTCTCGTTCCGTCTGATGTGCCGCATTTCCGCCCTCCCGTGGTGAAGCTGCCGGCGGGCGCGCGAAGATCGCGCACCCGCCGGCCTTTCATGCGTCGTCAGCTGGACTTCGGAACCAGCGCGTTCTTGATGTCGGTGAGCGCGTTGCCGATCTCGGTGCTGAGCAGACCGAGCGTGACGACGAGCGCCACGGCGATGAGCAGCCCGATCAGCGAGTACTCGACGAACGTCTGCCCGTCCTCGTCCTTCGCCGTCTTGACGACCGTATACAGGCGCGCGAGTGCGCCGTTGATCGCGTCCACGATGTGTGCCCTCCCTTGAGTTCTTGACACAGAGCGGGGACCCACCCCGCACTGCTCCACCCGCGACATCCAGGTGGAGGCCGCCCGGTCACCGTAGGAGCGTCCCGACCAAGGGAATCCCCCCTCCGGGTTAGCCTTGGTCCACCGGACGTCCAGCTTGCCCCCCGCGTCGTCCCTCGTTCGAGGGACTGCATCTAGAGTCGGAAGGTGCGGGCGGCTCCCGTTCTGCGCGGTGGGCGCGTGCTCACCGCCGTCTGGCTCGTCGGCGGCCTCTTCCTCTGCGCCTGCGGGATCCTCTGCTTCCTGGAATCCCGTCTCGGCCTGTCGCCGTGGGACGTCCTCCACCAGGGTCTCGCGAATCACACGCCGCTCTCGTTCGGCGCCGCCAACGTCGCGGTCGGCGTCGTCGTGCTGATGCTCGCCTGGGCACTCGGCTCGCCGCTCGGGATCGGGACCTTCGCGAATGCCCTGCTCATCGGCGGGTTTGTCGCGCTGCTCGAGCCGACGCACGCGGTGCAGTCGCTGGGAGACGGGACGCTCCCCGGGCGGATCGCGCTGCTCGCCGCCGGGCTCGTCTGCTTCGGTGTCGGAACGGCCTTCTACATCGGTGCCGGCGTGGGCGCCGGTCCGCGCGACTCGCTCATGCTCGTCGGCTCGAGACGTACCGGGTGGCGAGTCGGCCTGATGCGGGCGGCGCTCGAGTCGACCGCGCTGCTGATCGGGTTCGCGCTCGGCGGCAAGGTCGGGGTCGGCACCGTCGTGTTCGCGTTGCTGATCGGGCCGAGCGTCGAGACGAGCTTCTTCCTCGCCGACCGCTCCGGCCTCGTCGCGCGCCCGCCCGTGGCGTCGGAAGTCCCCGGCTGACGATCAGACAGTCGCGAGGCTGCGCGCGGCAGCCGCGAGCGCGTCCACGGTGCGGTCGACGTCGTCGTCGGTCGTCGACCAGTTGCTCACCGAGATGCGGATCGCTCGACGCCCATGCCAGAGCGTCCCGCCCATCCAGGCCTCGCCCGACGCCTGCACCGCCGCCAGGACTGCGTCGGTCTCCTCGTCTGTCGAGAAGCGGAAGAGAACCTGATTGAGGACGATCTCGTTCAACACCTCGCAGCCCGGGATGCGCTCGAGCTCCTCGCCGAACCGACGCGCGTGCGCGCACGCGTGCTCGACGAGCTCGGCGACGCCGCTGCGGCCGAGCGAGCGCAGCGCCGCGTAGACGGTGAAGCCGCGCGCGCGCCGCGAGAACTCAGGGTTCCAGTCGAGCTCGTCCCGCGGTCCTTCTTCGTCCGCGTGGACCAGGTATGCCGCCTGGGCTCCCAATGCCGCCCGGTGCGATTCCAGATGGCGGGAGAACGCGATCCCCGAGTCGTACGGAACGTTGAGCCACTTGTGCATGTCGGTCGCCCAGGAGTCCGCGCGCTCGACGCCGGCCACCAACCGCCTGAACGCCGGCGAGGCCGCTGCCCAGAGGCCGAACGCGCCGTCGACATGGAGCCATGCGTCGTGTTTCGACGCGGCATCGGCTGCGGCTTCCAGGTCGTCGAACGCGCCGGTGTTCACCTCGCCGGCCTGGACGCACACGATCGTCGGTCCGTCGACGGCGTCCAGCGCCCGGTCGAGGCCGGCCGGGTCGATTCGACCCTGATCGTCGGCGGGGACGATCGTCGACGGCGCGCCGAGCCCGAGGAAGCGAAGAGCACGGTCGATTGTGGCGTGCCGCTGCGCGCCGACGACCACCTGGATGCGCGGCGAGCCGGCAAGCCCCTTGAGCTCGACGTCCCAGCCGCGTGCGGCCAGCACGTGGTGGCGCGCCGCCGCAAGTGACGTCACATGCGCCATCTGGCAGCCGGTGACGATGCCGAAGCCGAGCCCCGACGGCAGGCCGAGCAGCTCGGCCAGCCATGAACCGGCGACCTCCTCCACGACCGCGGCGGCGGGCGACGTCGCGTAGAGACCCGCGTTCTGATCCCAGGCGGCCGTCAGCCAGTCGGCCGCGAGCGCGGCCGGGACGACGCCGCCGATCACGAAGCCGAAGTACCGACCGCTCGGAGTCGCGACGATCCCCGGGTCGGCGTCGCGCGCGAGCCCGGCGACGACTGTCTGCGCGTCGGTCGGCCCGTCGGGCAGCGGCCCTCCCAATGCACCTCGAAGCGCATCCAGATCCAACGCCGGGACGACCGGCCGCTCGTCGAGAGAATCGAGGAAATCTCCTGCGATATGCGCGGTCGACTCGAGCAGGTCGCGAAGCTCGCTCACGCATCCAGACTACGGGTTCGGTAGCTCGTCAGTGCCGGCAGCGCGAGGCCCGGCAGGAACCTGAGACCGAAAACGCGTGTGGACAGGAAGGCGCCGACGACGGCCGTCCAGCCGAGGTAGACCGCCGCGCCAAGCCAGGGGTCCGTCGATCCGTGCAGCACGCCGAAGCTGAGCCAGAGCCCGCCGACCGCGAACAGCGTGACGGCGGGAAACGCGGCGGCCGTCACCTCGGTCGCGAGCAGCGCGAGCAGGAAGGGAACGTGGAAGTAGTCCTGGTCGACCGGATCGAAGACGCACCGCAAGAGGAAGAGCAGCGCGAGCAGCGCGAGGGCCTGGGTCGCCTGCAGGTGGCGCCGCCAGAGCGCGGCCGCGAACGGTAGGGCCGCCAGAACGATCAGCGCATGGCTCACCGGCGGCACCCAGGGCGGAATCGCGTTGTAGGTCAGGGTCGGCGAGCCGGCAACGTGGACCTGCCGGTCCGAGGACGCCGACAGCCAGACGGTCTCCGGGGTCGCGGCCGACTCGACGCGGGCTTCACCTCGAGTCGCGGTGATGAACGCGTGCGGATCCTGCGCGATGAACGGTGTGTAGAACGCGAGCGCCGCGGCGGCGCCGACGAGGGCGACGCGGACGCGTGATGTCGCGGGGGCCGCGAGCAGGGTCGGCACGACGGCGATCAGCGCCCACTGCTTCGTTGCGATCGCGAGCCCCAGTGCGACGCCCGCCCAGACCGTTCGCCGTCCGTGCGCGAGCAGGACGGCGGCGACGCAGAGCGCCCCGCCGAGGAGCTCCTCGGGATGCCCGTTGCCGGCCGCCGCAACCGAGGCGGGCGTGAGCACGGCGAGAGCGGCGACGAGCGGCGCCCAGTTCCCGGTGCGCGAGCGCCGGGCGAGCGCCACCCCGAGCGCGGCGGCGGCTGCAAGGCACGGCACGATCCCGGCGCGGTAGACGCCGAGCTCACCGGTGCCGAGCCGGTCCGCCGCCCACACGAACGGCGCGCGCAGGACGATCGAGAAGGGGCCCATGAGGAACGGCACCGCCGCTGCACGCCGCAGGCTGCCTTCGGCCAGCGCGGCGACCGCCGGCCCGGCGTCGGCCGGGTAGTCGCCGAGCCCGGCCACGAGCAGGACGACGAGGCCGCCGGCGAGCGCCAGGGCGAGCCCGAGGGCGAAGGCAGGTCTCGTCACCCCCTACCAATCGACCGCGAGCGCGGTTCGATTGAGCCTCAGCGCGCGCCGAAGACGTCGCGCAGGCCGTCGATCACGTCGGGGACGAGCGCGTAGTAGCCCCAGGTGCCGCGCCGGTCGACCTCGACGATGCCGGCGTCTCGGAGGATGCGCAGGTGGTGCGAGATGGTCGGCTGGGAGAGCTCGAAGGCGGCCGTCAGGTCGCAGACGCAGACGGATTCCACCTTCGTCAGGCGGTTCACGATCGCGACACGCGTGGGATCGGCGAGCGCCTTGAACGTGGCCGCCAGGTCCTCCGCGGCGTCGCGCGCCATCGGCGGCTCGTCGCTCGCGCAGCAGATCGGCTGGAGAACGGGCAGCGTCTTCATTGACGTTTATCAATATACCCTCTACGATCGTTCATCGACAACCTTCGATGAAGGAGGGAGAGATGCTCCTGATCGCGGCTTGCGACTGCGACTGCTGCGACGGCGACTGCTCCTGCGACGACTGTCGCTGTTAGCTGTTGGTCGTGCGCCTGCCGGAGCAGCCCGCTAGCGCGAGCGCTGCTCCGGCAGGACGCCGTCGCGGTACCGCGACGGCGACGACGACGGGACGTTCGCGTATGCGATCTCCGTGTCCTGCGTCTCGACGTCGGAGCACGCGCCGTGCCGGCGCGCGGTCTCGTCGACCGTGTAGTAGCCCCACGGGCCGTTCGCCTGGAACTGCCGCGACGAGGCGCAGAGGATCACACACGGTTCGTCCCCCGCGCCGACGAACACGTGCTGCGTCTCGGGCGGGCAGTGCACGAAGTCCCACTGCTCGAGCAGGCGCTCCTGGCCCTCGACGATCAGCAGCGCCCGGCCCGAGAGCACGAGGAAGTCCTCCTGCTCGGTCTCCCAGTGGTACATCGCGTTCGGCACGCCGGGCGAGAGCACCTGGATCGACATGCCGAGCATCGGGAAGTAGCTCTCGGCCTCGAACTCGTCCGACCCGGTGAGCGGGAGGCTGTTCCGCCCCGGGCGCTCGAACCAGCGTGCGTCGCGCGCGTTCATGACGAACCAGCCTGCGCTCGCGGGAACGAGCCCCGCGCCGCTGTCCTCGAGCTTCGCTTCCGGGACCATCAGCGAGCCCCGGTCTCGAGCCATGCGACCTCGTCGGCGGAGAGCTCGAGCGAGGCAGCTCCGATGAGCTCCTCGAGTCTCTCCGCCGAACGGGTTCCGACCACGGGCAGGACGTGAGACGGCTGCTCGAGGACGTAGGCGAGCGCGACGGCGGTCGCGCTCGTGCCTCGCTCGGCCGCGAGCGTCTCGGCACGCGCCCGCCGCGCTTCGTTCTGCGGGCTCTCCCAGTCCGATGTGTCGCGTCCTGCGAAGTAGCCCGCCGCCAGGCTCGCCCAGGCGAGCACCAGCGCGCGGCCGTTCGCGAGCTCGCCGAGCTCCCCTTTCGTCATGGCGAGACAGCCGGGCCAGGGCGCCGTGACCATCGTCCCGAGCGAGAAGTGGTTGCTGAAGACCGCGAGGTCTGCACGGTCGTCGCCGAGCGCCGCTTCGAGCTCGCGGAACCGCTCGACCGTCCAGTTCGAGACGCCGAAGGCCCGGATGCGTCCGTGCTCGACCTCCTCGACCAGGCTCTCCGCCCACGTCTCGACGGGCACCTCAGGGTCGTCCCGGTGGAGGATGAAGACGTCGAGCGTGTCGATCCCGAGATTCGCTCGCGCCGTGTCCACCTCGTCCACGACGAGCTCCGGTGCGCAGCGCGGCGGGTGGCAGCCCTTGACGTAGAGCGTCACATCGCGGTCACCCCGTCCGAGCCAGCGCCCGACCGCCCGCTCGGACTCCCCGCCGGCGTAGACGTTCCCGAGATCGAGCGCGCGTCCGCCACGCTGCACGAAGAGATCGAGGAGGCCCGCCGACGCGTCGTCGTCCCGCAGCTCGGCGCCGCCGAGGACGATGCGCTCGACGTCACCCACGGACATGCTCCAACACCGCCTCGACGAACATCTCGGCAGTGTCGTCCGCCCTGGCGATCACTAGTCGACGACCGCGAGTTCGAGGCCGAGCAGATCTGCGACCTTCCGCAGCCTGCCCAGCTGGTGACCGACCCCGAGCGCCACATGGTGCGTCGGGCCCTCTTCGCACCACGCGTCCATGAACGGAGCCGGAGCCTTGGCGAAGCGGAGCCGCGAGTTCGTGTTGCCGATGCGGAAGGTCGCGCCGGGGATCGACTCGCCCTGAGCGGCGACGAGCTTGAGCCGTCCGTCGGCGGTCTGCGTGACGCCGAGGATGGTCACGGCGCCGAGCCTGACCTTCATCTCGATCGATAGACCGGCACCCGCCTTGCCGTGGTAGAGCTTGAGCGCACGCGCGACCGGCCGGCCCTGGGCGATCCCGAGGTGGCCGGGGCCGTCGTGCCCCATCAGCACGAACTCCTCGTCGAAGTCGAGCGCGTAGAACTCCGTGTACGAGCCGCCTGCGTCGAGCCGGTCGAGCAAGAGCATCGCAATGTTGGTCTTGAGGTCGCCTTCGCCGGCCGCGGGGACACCGCGCGCCGTGAGCAGCGAGTTGCCGACGATCAGACCCGCCGCGACCCGTTCGGCGATGTTGCCTCCCACACCGCGGTAGTAGTAGGTCAGGCCGTCGAGCTCGAAGTCCTCCACCAACCGGTCGAGGCCGACGGCGACCCGCGCCGACCAGTCGAAGACGTCGGGGGTGATCTCAGCCGCGATTGGGTCGAGACCCGCCTCAGCAAGATCGAAGGTCGACCGGATCTCCTCACCCTTATGCTCGACGTCCGCCGCTGAGGCCGATTCCACACGCTGGACGAGATCATCGATCTCGAGCACCTCGACGTGCGCGCCGGTCTGCGCGTGCACCTGCGTGAAGTCGGAGTACATGTCCAGCATCCCCGGGTAGGTGTGGCCGAGGAAGCCGAGGCGAGCGCTGCGCAGGCCGGCGACGGCGCGGGTCGCATCCAGCCATTCGCGCAGCACGTCCCAGGCGGGGTCACCGTCGAGCAGCGTCCCGGTCACCGTCCGATATGGGATGCGCGCGCGCGTGAAGGCGCCTGCGATCTCGGGCACGCAGCAGGCCGAGCAATTCGCGAGCCATTCCTCCGTGGTCATCTCCTCGTAGTCGAGGGATCTCGTCGGCTGCAGGTTGAGGATCACGACGGGCCTGCCGACGGTCTGAACGACCGGCAGGACCTGCGACGACGTCGCGTACGTGGCGGTGTAGAGCAGGACGACGTCGATGCCCGCGGCGGCGAGCCGCTCGCCGGCGTGCGTCGCCCTCTGCGGCGAGTCGACGAGCCCGGCGGACACCACCTGTGCGCCCATCTTCTCGAGCCTGGCCTCGATTCCCCGCTGGTATCCGTCGAGCCGCTCGCGCAGTCCCTCGAACTGCGGCCAGTACGCAGCGAGGCCGATGGCGAAGACGCCGACGCGGGCCTGCGCGCCGCGGCTCACGGGCCCTCGCCCTGTATCGCGGCGGCTGCATGCCGCCGCGCTCCCGCGCTTCGCAGCCGTGCACGCGCGCGGCGGTAGAGCTCCCCCGCGTTCGGCAGGATGACGCTCGCTATCAGCAGCGCGCCAACGACGATGTTCTGGTCCTGCGAAGGGATCTGATCGTCGGTCATCGCCGTCTGGAGACAGCCGAGCACAGCGACTGCGATCACGACGCCGGCAATCGTCCCACGGCCGCCGAAGATCGAGATGCCGCCGAGCAGGACGATCGTCACGACCAACAACTCCATCCCGATCGCGGAGTCGTACCGGGCCGACGCGAAGCGCAGCGACCAGAGGACGCCCGCGAATCCGCTCAGCGTCCCCGAAAGGACGAACAGCCAAAACTTGATCCGCTTCACGCGGATCCCCGCGAAGAACGCGGCCTCCTGGCCGGCGCCGATCGCGAAAATCGCGCGTCCGAGCGGCGTGGCGTGCAGGACGACGGCGAACACGACCGCCAGCGTCGCGAAGAACAGGATCGAGTAAGGAAGATGCGTGCCGGGGATCGGAAGCACCCCGATGTTCGTCAGGTGCGTCGGGAAGCCGCCGATCGTGTCGGTCGGCAGGATCCCCTGGGCGATCCCGCGGTACAGCGTCAGCGTGCCGATCGTGACCGCGAGCGACGGAAGCCCGAGCCGGGTGACGAGGAGCCCGTTGAAGGCGCCCAGGATCGCGCCGAGAACAACGGCGGCGATCATCGCCGGCCAGATCGGCCAGCCGTGCTTGAAGAGCTCGGCCATGGCGACGCCACAGAGACCAAGCATCGATGCGACGGAGAGGTCGATCTCGCCGGTGACGACGATCAACGTCAGTGGCAGCGCCATGATCGCGACCTCGCCGACGTTCAGGCAGATGTAGAAGAGGCTCGTCGACTGGAGGAAGTACGGCGACACCGACGCGCCGTACAGGATTGTTGCCCCGAGCAGGACGAGGAGGAGAACCTCCCACCGCACGAGCACCCCCAGCGCCTCGCGCGTCGGTCTGCGGCTTCCGGCTTCGTCGCCGGGCTTCATGTCTTCGAGCTCAGCCACGCCTTCGTCTCCTCGAGCGAAGAGCGGGAGCGACGCGAATCGAGATCAAGCGGTCGAACGCGATCGCTCCGATCAGCATCGCGCCTGCGACGGCGGAGCTCCAGAACGACGAGACGTTGACCACCACGAGCGCGCTGTTGATCGTGTTCAGGAGGAGCGCGCCGAGTGCCGCGCCCAGAACAGTGCCGCTTCCCCCGAAGATCGCCACGCCGCCGACGACGACGGCTGCGATCACCTGGAACTCGTAGCCGACGCCCGCGATCGCATCGACCGAGCCGTAGTAGGAGAGCCAGACGGCGCCCGACAGCCCGGCGATCGCGCCGCTCAGGACGAAGGCGAGGAAGACACGCCAGCCGACGGGAATGCCGGCCAGGCGGGCCGCTTCGGGGTCGGACCCGATCGCGTAGAAGTCGCGCGCGGTTCGGAAGCTTCGCATCGCGTATGTTGCGAGCACGACCGCGACGATCGCGATGATCCCGAGGTACGGAATGCCCGCGATCGTCCCGTAGCCGATCTTGTTGAAGCTCTCGGGGAGCATCGACGAGTTCACCTGGTTCCCCCCGGCCCACGCTCCGTCGATCCCGCGGATGATGTACAGCGTCCCGAGCGTCACGACGAGGCTCGGCACGCGCGCGAGCGTCACGACGGCGCCGTTGACGACCCCGCAAAGGACGCCGATTCCGAGTGCCGCGAGGAACACGAACACGATCGAGATGTGCGGGTGATCCCGGTACAGCACGCCCGAGGCGTACGCGGAGATGCCCAGGACGGAGCCGATCGAGAGGTCGACGTTCCGCGTGACGATGACGATCGTCTCTCCGATCGCGAGCAACGCGATGATCGAGGCGCTCGACAGCAGGTTCTGGATGCTCGTCGCGCTGAGGAACAGGTGGTTGTCGATCGTCGTCGCGCCGACGACGATGATGAGCGCGAGGACGATCCCGAGCTCGCGGAAGCGGAAGATCAGCTCGGCGAGGCGATGCGAGCTCGGTCGCGTCTCGACGACCTTGCGCTCCTCGGCGACGACGGTCACGCAGCGACCTCGACGAGCCCGGTTGCGGCATGCATGATCGCGTCCTCGTTCGCCTCGGAGCGGCTGTACTCGCGCATTACCCGCCCCTCGAAGAGCACGACGATGCGATCCGCCATCCCGAGCACCTCTGGAAGCTCGGACGAGATCATGAGCACCGCGACGCCCTGCGCAGCGAGCTCCGAGAGCAGGCGGTGCACCTCAGCCTTCGTGCCCACGTCGATCCCGCGCGTCGGCTCGTCGACGATCAGGAGCTTCGGTTTGCGAGCGAGCCACTTCGCGAGCACGGCCTTCTGCTGGTTCCCGCCCGAGAGCGTCCACACCGGGTTCGACAGCCGCCCGTACTTGAGCTGCAGGCGCAGCGCCCAGTCCCGGGCGAACCGCCGCTCCGCACCGCGCGGGATCAAGCCGCCGCGCCGAACGCTGTCGAGCGACGCGAGCGCGATGTTGCGCTCGATCGAGAAGTCCATCACGAGCCCCTGCTGGCGCCGGTCCTCCGGCACGAGGCCGATGCCTGCCGCCATCGCCGCGGTCGGCGACCCCGTCCGCAGCGCCCTGCCGTCGATCTCGACGGATCCGGCGTCCCACTTGTCGATCCCGAAGATCGCCCGCGCGACCTCGGTGCGGCCGGCCCCGACGAGCCCCGCGAGCGCAACGATCTCGCCGCTCCGCACCTCGAAGGAGACGTCGGTGAAGACGCCTTCACGGGTAAGCCGCTCGACCTGCAACACGACTCGACCCTGCTCCGCCGGCACCTTCGGGAAGAGCGCGCCCATGTCGCGCCCGACCATCGCCCTGATCACCGACTGGATCGTGAGCTCCGCGATCGGCTGCGTGAGCACATGTCTGCCGTCACGCATCACCGTCACACGCTGGCAGACCGCGAAGATCTCCTCGAGCCGGTGCGAGACGAACAGGACGGCATTGCCGCGCGCGCGCAGCGTCTCGACGATGCCGAAGAGCCGCTCGACCTCGCTCGGTGTCAGCGCCGCCGTCGGCTCGTCCATCACGATCACCGAGGCGTTCGTCGTCAGGGCCTTGACGATCTCGACGAGCTGCTGGTCGGCGATCGACAGGCCACGCGCGAGTCGGTCGGGGTCGAGGCGGACGCCGAGCTGGTCGAACACGTCCGCGGCCTCACGGCGCATCCGCCTTCGGTCGATCCGGCGGAACCGCTTGAGCGGCTGCACGCCGACGAAGATGTTCTCCGCGACGGTGAGGTCGGGGAAGAGCGTCGGCTCCTGGAAGATGATCGCGATCCCCGCCGCCTGCGACTGCTTGGCGTTGTCGAAGATCGCCTCCTCGCCGCCCAGCATGAGGCGCCCCGCGTCGGGTCGATGGACGCCGGCGAGGATCTTGACAAGCGTCGACTTCCCGGCGCCGTTCTCTCCCACGAGACCGTGCA
Organism: uncultured Thermoleophilia bacterium; assembly: GCA_963708355.1. Classification (GTDB taxonomy): domain Bacteria; phylum Actinomycetota; class Thermoleophilia; order Gaiellales; family Gaiellaceae; genus PALSA-600. The sequence continues at coordinate 876,955 of CAVPSK010000001.1, forward strand.
CCTCGCCGCCGTAGAGCTCGACGTGCACGTCTTCGAGCGCCCGGACGGCCCCGAAGCTCTTCTGGGCGTGCTCGAGCGAGAGCAGTGGGGCTTCGGGGTTGCCGGTCGTCATCGTCGTCGAATGAGCGAGGGGCGCCCGCACCGGCGGACACCCCTCGCGACCTGTCTTTCTAGAACTTGAACTTGTCGACGTTCTTGATCGTGAACGTGAACGGCGGTCCGAGCACGACCTGAGGCTTGCCGTCCGGCCCCCGGATGATCACGTAGTGCCCGAGCTTGCCGGCCTCGAACGTCTCGCCGACCTTGCCCGTGATCTTCCCTTCAGCGAGCGCCGAGATCGCGTAGCCCGCCAGGTAACCAAGGTCATCGGGGTTCCAGAGCTGGAACTCCTTCACCGTGCCGTTGTGCACGTACGTCTTCATCTGGCTCGGCAGCCCGAGCCCCGTGAGCACGATCTTCTTCTTGTACTTCGAGTGGGAAAGGTACTGCGCGGCCGAGGAGATCCCGACCGTCGTGGGCGACTCGATGCCCTTCAGGTTCGGGTAGGCCTGCAGCATGCTGACGGTCGCCTGACGCGACTGCGCCGGGTTGTCGTTGCCGTAGTAGATCTTCACGAGCTTCATGTTCTTGTACTTCGACTTCTTCAGCTCGAGCTTCATGTACTTGATCCACGCGTTCTGGTTCGTCGCCGTCGACGCCGCCGACAGGATCGCGAACTGACCGGTGTAGTTCATGAGCTTCCCGAGGAGCTGGATCTGGCTGCGTCCGATTGTCGCCGTGTCCGCCTGGTTGACGAAGAGGCTTCGGCAGTTCACATCCGAGTCGAACGCGATCACCTTGGTTCCCTGCGCCTGCGCCTGCTGGAGCGCCGGGCACACGGCCTGCGGGTCGTTGCCCGCGATCACGATGCCGGCCGCGTGGGCCTGGATCGCCGCCTGGATCGCCGGCTGTTGCGCCGCCGCGGTGTCCTCGGTGCCCGATGAGACGACCTGCGTGTCGCCGAGCTCGGTGAGGGCCCGCTTGCCGCCGGTGTCGGCGATCACCTCGTACGGGTTCAGGGTGTCCTTGGGGATGAAGTAGTAGGTCTTGCCCGCGGTCGAGTGGCTCGACGTGGCCAGCGCCGCCGTCACGGCAACGCCTGCTACCAGGATCGCCGCAGCGAGGACAGCCCAAATGCGCTTCTGCATTGCGAGTTCCTTTCGCCTGGAAGGGTGAGGGACAGACCGGTGCGTGCGCCTCCTCCGCACTACCGGGGGTACGCGGCTGTCACGCCGCCATCGACGTTGACGACATTTCCGGTCGATCTGTCCGACCGGGGCCTGCGAAGAACGCAATCGATTCGGCGACGTGCTGGGGGCAGGACGCTAACGTCCGGGAACGCGCCGACGCCGCCGCAGCCCTTCGAGATCCCCCGCGGCTCGAGGAATGCGCTCATCGCGGATATGCAGCCGTCACGCCGCCGTCGACATTGATGATGTTCCCTGTGGACTTCGTCGAACGGGGGGCGGCGAAAAACGCGATCGCCTCAGCGACGTCGTCAGGATAGACGTTGACGCCGAGCTTCGTCCTGCCGCGGTAGAAGGTCTCGAGATCACGCTCGTCGACGCCGTAGGTGCTCGCGCGCTCCGCCTTCCAGTCGGATGACCAGATGCTCGAGCCCTCGATCACGGCGTCGGGGTTGACGGTGTTGACGCGGATGCCGTGCGGTCCCCCCTCCTCGGCGAGGCAGCGGGCCAGGTGGAGGGCGGCCGCCTTGGCCGACGAGTACGCGGACGCGTTCGCACCGGCGACCAGCGCGTTCTTCGAGGCCACGAAGACGAGCGACCCACCGCGGCCCTGCTCGATCAGGACCCGGAAGGCCTCGCGGGCGGCGAGGAAATATCCGCGCGCGAGGACTGCGTAGTTCAGCTCCCATTCCTCGAGCGACGTCTCGGTGACGGGCGCGCTCGTGGCGAGCCCGGCCGACGCGACGAGGATGTCGAGCCCGCCGTATTCGAGCACCGCACGCCGGGTCATCTCGACCACCGCCTGCTCGCTCGTCACGTCCACGTGCACGGCCGTCGCGCGCCGCGCGCCGTGCGCGGTGACGATCTCCTCCGCGACCTCGGTCGCCCCGTCGACGTTGAGGTCGGCGACGACGACGTGCGCACCTCGTGCGGCCAGTGCCCGCGCAGCTGCACGCCCGATGCCGCTCGCGCCGCCGGTGATCACCGCGACGCGCCCCGCGAGCTCGCCGGGCGGCGGCAGCTGCGCGAGCTTGTAGCGCTCCAGCGGCCAATACTCGATCGCAAACGCCTCCTGCTCGCTGAGCGAGCGGAAGCCGCCGAGCGCGTCGGCGGCGTCCTGGACGGCGATCGCACGGTGGTAGAGGTCGCGAGAGACGCGCGCCCGGCCGGCGTCGGGGCCGGAGGTAATGATCCCGACCCCGGGCACGAGGATCACGCGCGGTCCCGCCGGGTCGATCGGGAACTGTCGCGTCTCGTCGTCGAGGTTGCGCGTGTAGTACTCGCGGTACCAGTTCGCGTACTCCGCGACTCCGGCGCGGAACGCGGCCGCGAGGTCCGTTGCCTGGTCGCGAGGCGGGTCGAACTCGACGACGAGCGGCTTGTGCTTGGTGTGGATCAGGTGATCCGGGCACGGCGCCCCGACCTGGCTGACTTCGGAGGTGTGGGCGGACGACGCGAACGCGACGGCCTCCGGGCTGTCGTCGACCTCGAGCACGACGCGGTCGGTGTCCTCGAGAAGTGCGCCGCGGAGCGCGGGGAGAGCCTGCGACAGGAGGGTTCGCGCAGTCCTTCCCCCGAGCTCCGCGGCCTGCTGGCCCCCCAGCCCGAACCGCCCGTGCGCTTCTGCATCGATCGCACGTGCGGCTCGCGAGACGAACTCGATCGTCGCCTCGTAAGCCTCTTCGCTGCTCTCGCCCCACGTGACGAGGCCGTGGCGCTCGAGCAGCACCGCGCGCGCGTCGGGGTGCTCCCGCAGGAGCAGTGCGATGCGGCGCGACATGTCGAAACCGGGGCGCTGGTAGTCCAGCCAGACAACCTCCTCGCCGAACGTCTCCGCGGCGAGCTCCCGCCCGCGCGGCGTCGAGGTCATGGCGATCACGGCGTCGGGATGCGTGTGGTCGACGTGCGGCGCCGGCACGAACGCGTGCAGCAGCGTCTCGATCGACGGGCGCGGCTGGTCCGGTTTCAGGGCGCTCCGGAGCAGGTAGTCGACCATCGCCGCGTCGTCCATCGCCTCGCGGTCGCGCAACCGCAGCACGTCGTCGAGACGAATGGCCGCGAACCCCCCGGCAGTGATGGTCTGGAGGTCGGTGCCCGACCCCTTCACCCAGAGCACGCGGGTCCGGCGGCCGACGTGATCGTGCAGCGTCTCCTTCGCCGAGGTGTTGCCGCCGCCGATGTTCGCGAGCGCGCGATCGGCGCCGAGCAGGTTCGAGCGGTAGACGAGCGTCTCGAGCGTCGAGAGCCCGTTCGCGCCTGCTGCGCGCCAGCGGTTCTCGGGCGCCGGGATGCCGTGGAGGACGCCTGTCGTGCTCATGCTCCCAGGGCGAGTCCCGCGAGGTCGGAGAGCTCCACGAACCGCTCGCGCGCCTCGTGCCAGGCGCTCGAGTCGTCAGGCTCGTAGACGGCCGGCTCGAACGACGCCCGCACGACCTCGCGCGCCTCGTGCAGCGAGGCGATCTCGCCCAGCGCCATCGCCTGGACGAGCAGGTTGCCGGCGAGCGTCGCCTCTTCGGGGCCGGCGAGCACGGGCAGACCCGCCGCGCTGGCGGTCCACTCGCAGAGCAGACGGTTGCGGGCGCCGCCGCCGACGACATGCAGCTCAGCGGGCGACGTGCCGGTGACGGCGCCGAGCACCGCGACGGTCGCGGCGTGCTTCAGCGCCAGGCTCTCGAGGATGCAACGGACGGTCGCGCCGATCGACTCGGGCTCGGGCTGCCCCGTCTGCCTGCAGTAGGCCCGAATCCGCGCGGGCAGGTCACCCGGCTCGAGGAACGCGTCGGCGTTCGGATCGATCAGCGAGCCGAACGGCGGCGCCTCCGCTCCGAGAGCGACCAGGTCGTCGAACCCGAGGTCGTGCCCCTCGCTCGCCCATGTGCGCCTGCACTCGTGCAGCAGCCAGAGCCCGGTCACGTTCCGGAGGAGCCGGTACGTCCCGGCGACGCCGCCCTCGTTGGTGAGGTTCGCGGCGAACGACTCGTCGGTGATCACGGGACGGTCGACCTCCATGCCGACGAGCGACCACGTGCCGACGCTCAGGAAGACCGAGTCCGACGCTCGGAACGGAACGGCGACGACGGCGGAGCCGGTGTCGTGCGTCGCGACCGCGATCACGGCGGCGGAGCCGAGGCCCGTCTCCTCGGAGACCTGCGGCGAGACCTGCCCAAGCCGGGTTCCGGGCGGGACGACCTCAGGCAGGACGTGCGTCGGCACCCCGAGCCGCTCGAGCAGGTCGACCGCCCAGCTCCCCTGCCCGGGATCGAAGCACTGCGTCGTCGTCGCGTTCGTCAGCTCGGTCGTGCGGCTGCCGCACAGCCAGAAGTGGAAGAGATCCGGGATGAGCAGGAGCGCATCGGCGCCTGCGAGCGCCGGGTCGCCGTCGAGCGCCATGCCGGCGAGCTCGAAGATCGTGTTGATCGGCAGGAGCTGGATCCCGGTGCGGTCGTAGAGCTCGCGCGCAGGGATCCGGCCGAGCACCGCCGGCACGGCGCGGGCGCGGCGGTTGTCCCGGTAGTGGGTCGGGAGCTCGAGCAGCCGGCCCTGCGCGTCGACGAGCCCGAAGTCGATCGCCCACGAGTCGACCGCCACCGAGTCGATCGCGGTTTCGCGCGCCGCGGCGCGCAGCCCCGCGTGGACATCCCGCCGCAGCTGCTCGACATCCCAGCGGAGCGCGCCGTCGCGCTCGATCGGCTCGTTGTCGAAGCGGTGGACCTCGCGAACGTCCAGCCGCGACCCGTCGAAGCTGCCGAGGGCGACCCGGCCGGACTGGGCGCCGAGATCGACGGCCGCGAGCGACGCCATCAGCTGAGCTCCTGCTCGTTGCGGACTGCGCGTCGCAGGTCGCGCGGCCGCAGCGGCAGCGGCTCGCGCGGCCCCGGATCGGCGCAGAGCACGTCGACGCCCGTCGCGCGCCACGCCTGCACCTCCTCGGCGGGCGCGCTCGAATCGGTGACGATCCCGTTCAGGTCGTCGGTGGCGACGAACGAGAGCAACGCGCTCCGGTGCCACTTGGTTCCGTCGAAGATCCCGTACACCTGCTCGCAGGCGTCGGCCATCTCCTGCTTGATGCGCACCTCGTCCGGGTTCAGGTCCATCAGGCCGCGTTCGAGACTGAGGCCGCGGGCCCCGAGGAAGCCCTTGTTGATGCGGGTCGTTCGGAGCACGTCTGTGCCCAGGTCGCCCACCAGCGACATCGCCGAGAGCCGCAGCGTGCCGCCGGTCACGAGCACGGTGATCCCGGGCGCGTCGGCGAGCGCCGTCGCGACGAGCAGGCCGTTCGTCACCACGACCAGCTCGCGCTTGGCCCGCAGCTCGAGCGCGAGGTAGTACGCCGTCGTGCTCGCGTCCAGGGCGACAGCCTCGCCCTCGCCGACGAGCCCCGCGGCCGCCCGGGCGATCGCGCGCTTTCGCTCGACCTCGAGGCGTAGGCGCAGATCGAACCCCACCTCCGACTGGCCCTGGCTCAGCGCGCGCACCCCGCCCCGGACGCGGGCGACGAGGCCCTGCTTGGCCAGTGCGGAGAGGTCGCTGCGCACCGTCACCTCGGAAACCGAAAAGGTCTCCGCAAGTTCCGCAACCGGAACGGAGTCGCGCGTCTCGAGCATCCGCAGGACCTGGCGCATCCGCTCCTCCTGCGACAAACCGGGAAGCTCACGAGGACTTTCGATGGGCGCGACCCTATGCCGCCGCTCGAGATGTGTCAATGCTCCAGACCAGCTTGCTTTCGAAACAAACCCAACCGAAAGTGGATTCGTAAACGGACGGCCGATCGTGCAGACTCCGCGCCATGGATCAGAACGCCGTCCTCACCGGCCTGCAGCAGCTCGAGATCGAGACGCCCTCGTGGGGCTTCGGGAACTCCGGCACGCGCTTCCACGTCTACCCCTGGCCCGGTGCGGCCCGGACGGTGCGGGAGCGAATCGCCGACGCCGCACTCGTCCACCGCCTCACGGGGTGCTGCCCGCGCGTCGCGCTGCACATCCCCTGGGACGCTGTCGACGACTACGGCGAGCTCCGCGCCTACGCGGAGTCGCTCGGGGTCGGGATCGGGGCGATCAACCCGAATCTGTTCGGAGACGACTCGTACCGCCTCGGGAGCCTGTGCCATCCCGATCCTGTAGTCCGCCGGCTCGCGCTCGACCACTGCCGCGAGTGCATCGGCATCGCGGGGGAGGTCGGCTCCGACGTGATCAGCCTCTGGCTCGCCGACGGCACGAACTACCCGGGCCAGGACGACCTGCGCGGACGGCACGAGCGGCTGCTCGCGGGGCTCGAGGAGATCTACGCAGCGCTCCGGCCGGGCATGCGGCTGCTCGTCGAGTACAAGTTCTTCGAGCCGGGCTTCTACAGCACCGACCTCCCCGACTGGGGAACGTCGGCGCTCGTCTGTCGTCGCCTCGGCGAGCAGGCGCAGGTGCTCGTCGACACGGGCCACCATCCGCAGGGAACGAACGTCGAGCAGATCGTGGCGCTGTTGCTCGCGGAGAACCTGCTCGGTGGGTTCCACTTCAACAACCGCAAGTACGCGGACGACGACCTGATCGTCGGCTCGATCGACCCGTTCGAGCTGTTCCGGATCATGTTCGAGATCGCGCGCGCGGCCGACGCGACGCGGATCGCGTTCATGATCGACCAGTCGCACAACATCGAGGGCAAGATCGACGCGACGCTCCAGTCGGTGATGAACATCCAGACGGCGTACGCGAAGGCGCTGCTCGTCGACGTGGAGCGGTTGGGCGCAGCCCAGGCCGACGGAGACGTGCTCGGCGCGCACCGTGTGCTGCTCGAGGCGTTCGAGGCCGACGTCCGCCCGCTCCTCGCGTCGCTCCGCGACGACCTCGGTCTCGGCGCCGATCCCGTTGCTGCGTTCCGGGAAGGCGGCTACGCGGAAGCGCTCGCACGCGAGCGCGGCACGGTCACCGCCGAGAGCGCCTACGAGCGACTGTGAGCTCCGACCGGTCGCCGCGGGTCGGCGTCGTCGGCGCGCAGACCGTGTACGCGATTCTCCCAGCCGTTACTGCCGAGTTGACCAGTCGCATCGCGAGCCGGGTGGTGTAGGGCGCGCCGTGCGCGTCGCGCTGTTCATCACCTGCGTCGGCGACACGGTGTTCCCGCAGGTCGGGCGCGCGACGGTGCAGGTGCTCGAGGCGCTCGGGCACGAGGTCGTGTTCCCCGGCGAGCAGACCTGTTGCGGCCAGATGCACCTGAACAGCGGCTACCGCCGCGAGGCGGAACGGCTCGGACGGCGGTTTCGCTCGATCTTCGACGACTACGACGCCGTGGTCTCGCCGTCGTCGTCCTGCGTCGGAACCGTGCGCGAGTCATTCGGCGCCGAGAACGTCTTCGAGCTGTCCGAGTTTCTCGTCCGGAAGCTCGGCGTCGAGGACGTGCGGGCGTCGTTCACGGGTCGCGTCGTCTATCACCCGACGTGCCACTCGCTGCGCGTGACGCGCGTCGGCGACGCGCCGCTGCGGCTCCTCCGCAGAGTGCGCGGTCTCGAGCTCGTCGACCTGCCCCGCGCCGAGGAGTGCTGCGGCTTCGGGGGCACGTTCGCGCTCAAGAATGCAGACACCTCGAGCGCGATGCTCGCCGACAAGTGCGATGCGATCGAGCAATCCGGAGCGCGGTATTGCGCGGCCGTCGACAGCTCGTGCCTCCTCCAGATCGGCGGCGGGCTGTCGCGGCGAGGCTCGACCGTCCAGGTACTCCACCTCGCCGAGATCCTCGCGTCGAGATGACGAGCTTCCCCGAGGCCGCACGCGTCGAGCTGGGGAACACGCAGCTCCGCACGAACCTGCGCCACGCGACGGACACGATCCGCGCGAAGCGGGCCCGGGTCGTGGCCGAGCTGCCCGACTGGGAGGAGCTGCGCGAGTCCGGCAAGGCGATCAAGCAGGAGCTGCTGGCGAACCTCGATCGGTATCTGCTCCAGTTCGAGGCAGCCGTAGAAGCTGCCGGCGGGCACGTGCACTGGGCGCGCGACGCCGCCGAGGCCAACGCGATCGTCGCGGAGGTCGCACGCGGGCACGGTGCGACGGAGGTCGTGAAGGTGAAGTCGCTCACGACGGACGAGATCCGCCTGAACGACGCCCTCGCCGAGGCAGGCGTGCATGCGCTCGAGACCGACTTCGCGGAGCTGATCCTGCAGCTCGACGGCGACTGGTCGTCGCACATCCTCGTGCCCGCGATCCACCGCAACCGCACCGAGATCCGCGACCTGTTCGCACGGACGATCGCTCCGGGCATCACGTCCGACGAGCCAGCCGACCTCGCCGAGGCTTCCCGCCGCTACCTGCGCGAGCGCTTCCTCGAGGCCCGCGTCGGCGTCAGCGGCGCCAACTTCGGCGTCGCGGAGACAGGCACGATCTGCGTCGTCGAGTCGGAGGGCAACGGGCGCATGTGCACGACGCTCCCGCCCGTGCTCGTATCGATCCTCGGGATCGAGAAGCTGCTGCCGCGCTTCTCCGACCTCGAGGTCTTCCTGCAGCTGCTCCCGCGCTCGTCCACGGGCGAACGGATGAACCCGTACACGTCGCTGTGGACCGGAGTCACGGACGGCGACGGGCCGCAGGAGCTTCACGTCGTGCTGCTCGACAACGGGCGGACGCGCGTGCTGGCCGACGAGGTCGGACGTCAGGCGCTCCACTGCATCCGGTGCAGCGCCTGCCTCAACGTGTGCCCGGTCTACTCGCGCACCGGCGGCCACGCCTACGGCTCGGTGTACCCGGGCCCGATCGGCGCGATCCTCATGCCGCAGCTCGAGGGAATCGAGAACCACGCTTCGCTGCCGTACGCCTCGAGCCTCTGCGGCGCCTGCTACGAGGTGTGCCCCGTCAAGATCGACATCCCACAGGTGCTCGTGCACCTGCGGGAGCGGGCGGTCGACACCGTTGGCGGCTCGAGCGAACGGACGATGATGGGGCTCGCGGCGTGGGCCTTCCTCTCGCCGCGCCGCTTTGCGCTCGCCCAGCGCGTGATGCGCATGCTTGCGCGGCCCGCACCGCAGCGCGCGGTGATCCGCAAGCTGCCGCGCCCGCTCTCGGCGTGGACCGCTACACGCGACCTGCGGCCGGCCGCGCGGGAGAGCTTCCGGGTGTGGTGGGCGAAGCGGCGATGAGCGCGAGGGACGAGATCTTCGCCAGGGTTGCGGAGGCGATCGGGGGCGCGGCCCCCGTGCCCGACGTCGACCGCGCGTACCGGAGATCCGGTGAGCTGTCTGATGCGGAGCGCCTCGACCGCTTCTGCGAGCGCGTCGGCGAGTACCGCGCCGAGGTCCGGCGGCTCGACGGCTCGATCGCCGCTGCGGTCGAGTCGGTGTGCGCCGAACGCAACATCGCGAGCCTCGTCGTCCCTCCCGGCCTCCCCGACGCATGGCGGCCGCGCAGCGTGCTCCTCGTCGAGGACGACGGTCTCGAGCCCCGCGCGCTCGACGAGCTGGGCGGCGCCCTCACCGGCTGCACCGCCGCGGTCGCAGAAACCGGGACGATCATCCTGACGGCCGCGCCGCACGAGGGCCGCCGCGCGATCACGCTCGTCCCCGACCTCCACATCTGCGTCGTCCGCGAGACGCAGGTCCACGAGCTGCTGCCGGAGGCGCTCGACGCCCTCTACCGCGCCGGCCTCGAACGCCGGCCGATCACATTCGTCTCGGGACCGTCCGCCACCTCCGACATCGAGCTCAGCCGGGTCGAAGGCGTCCACGGCCCCCGACAGCTGTCCGTCCTCGTCGCGAAGGAGCAACCGTGACCCAGCGCTCTGCGTTCGTCCTCCACGTCAAGCCGGACAAGATCGACGAGTACGTCGCCGAGCACGCGAAGGTCTGGCCGGAGATGCTGCAGGCGCTCCGCGACGCCGGCATTCGCAACTACTCGATCTTCCGCGCAGGAACCGACGTCTTCGGCTACTTCGAGGCCGACGACCTCGAACGCGCCGGTGCCCACATGGCGGCGCAGGACGTCAGCGCGCGCTGGCAGGACCACATGGCGGCGCTTCTCGACGAGCGGGTGCCCGACGCGGGACCGCCGCCGCTCGAGGAGATCTTCCGGCTGGACTAGGAGAGATGTGCGGGGCGGACACCGTGCGCCGTTCGGTGCCCGCCCGCCCTGGTGCCGCAGTTACCGTCGTCCCCCCTGCGAGATGAGAGCCGGGCGGCCGCACCCTGATACATCTTCTTGTCGAGATCGCCGGCGGGCGCCGACCGAGGGGGAAGGAAGCAGGATCGGCGCCCGCGGCCAAGGTACGCGTCCGACCCGGTTTGCCGCCGGTCAGCCGTGCTCGATCTCCCGCTTGAGGTTCCTGTGGTTCGCGCGGAACTGTCTGGCAAGAGCCCGCCGGGCGAGCGGCTGGAAGCCTCATCGGGCACAACCTTCGCCGGCTTTGTTCGCCAGGGGCCGGGTGCAATGCTAGGGCGGCTTCTTGAAGCGAGGGGCATGACTCAGCGCCCGACTCTTCCGCTGCCGCACGATCACCTCGATCGCGACGCGCTGGCAGTGATCGCCGTCTCGACTGCGCCGATCGTGCTCGAGGGCAGGTACCGCCTGCTGGTCGGGGCGCTCGTGCGCCTTCGTCGGTCGCGGAGAGGCCGTTGGGCGGCGGCCGTCGGCTACACCGCCGTTGCGCTTGGGCTCGCGTTGCTGGCCGCTCGCCACTTCGCAACGACTTCCTGGCCACTTTCGGACGGAGACCCGGGTGTGCTCGTGGCGGCAGCGCTGCTCCTCCTCGGCGCCCAGGCATTCAAAGCATCGGGCTGGGCTCGGCTGTTCAGCCGGGACGAGCGCCCAACGACGGTGGCGCTCGCGGCCGGCAACGGCGGTGCAGCGCTCGCTGGTGTCGTCCTCCCCGGGCGCTTCGACGACGCGATGCGGATCGCGGTCGTCCGCCGCTACCCGGGCTGTCCCGCAGGCGTGCGAGCACTTGCCCTCTCCCTCGTCATGCTCGGATTGATCGACAGCGCCGCCTTGACACCACTCGCCTTCATCGCCGCAGCCTTTCCAGGCGCCGGCGTCGGAGTCCGCACCGGCCTCGCCGTGGTGGGTCTCTGCGGAGTCATAGCCGCCGCCGTGGTCGTCGCCCTGCCACGCCTGGCCGCGAGCCGACATGCGCTGCGCTTTCGACTCGGCCGCTGGTTGAGCCCGCGAACGACCTCGTTGCGGCGCGCATCCGAAGCGTGGGCGCTCGTGTCAGCCTGCTGGCTCGTTCGCGCGGTCGCCGTCTACCTGCTCCTGGGCACGCTCGGACTCGGCTACTCGGCTCCGCTCGCGCTCCTCTTCCTCTGCGCCGGTGCAGCAGCCGCAGCGCTACCGATCGGCCCGGCCGGAGCGGCCACACAAATCGGCGCCAGCACCGCAGCCTTGATCGCTTCGGGTGTCGGAGCGTCGGAAGCGCTCGCTGCCGCCGTCTCGGTCGCCACCCTCGGCGTCTTGTCCGGAGCCGTAGTCGTCGGCATCGCCGTCGCCTGGCGAACAGGCACATGGCTCGCGCCGACACGGACCCGCTGCTCGCCGTAGACGTCCCGGGTCGGCGATCAGGCCCCGCGAGCTGCCCGTCAGCTGCTGCGTCTGCAGTTGTGACGGCGCCGGCGTTCGGATCGCTAGGCGTCAGTATTCCAACGTGCGCGGCGTTGAGGAGCTGCAGGATCGCCGGGTGTACGCGTGTCGGCTGACACCAGAGCGGGCGCTCGCGACGATCGACGAGGCGCAACACTTCCTGTGCGAGCGTGGGTTGCTGACGCGGACGGCGGACTCGGCCCTGCCGAGCCTCTCTGAAGCCTGCCACGAGGAGCCGTACGCGCCGACCAGTCTGGCGTTTGCTCGCACCTGGCCGGGCAGACGAAATCCTGGCTCGAGCTCGGGCTGAAGCCGAAGGAGCTGAAGTCGCTGCGGGCGCCGCTCGAACGCTGCGGGACGATCGTCTCACGCTCGATGGCTGTAGTTGAGCTGGGGCTGGTAGTGGCTGGTAGAAACCGAACCAAAGCTCAAGACCTGTGATCTCAGCGTGACGCAACGCCGGTCAGCAACTGCCCCGAATCCGACGGTGCCGCACGATCGCAGGTAGACTGTGTTGAGCGCGTTGGCTCTAGCTGTTGAAGCCGCCGAGGCTCTAGCTTTTCCTCTCCGACTGTGACCCCTGGCCTGACCGCCGCAGTGCGCCGATTCGAGCGCTCTGCCCTGTAGGAGAACAGAAGGAGCATCACATGCATGCCACCATTCGTCGTTACGAAGGTGTCGACATGACCCGTACGGACGAGGTCGCGGCAAGGTCAAGCAGACGCTCGTGCCGCAGCTTCGGAAGCTGCCAGGCTTCGGCGGGTACTTCCTGATCGAGGACGGCAACGGCGTTCTCAGCTCGCTCGGTCTCTTCGAAACCGCCGAGCAGGCCGACGAGTCGACGAAGCTCGTCTCGAGTTGGATCGCCGACGAGAACTCGGCACGGCGATCCCCAACGCGCCGAAGATCACGAGCGGCAAGGTCGTCGCTCACAGCGACCGCGTGCTCGCCGTCGCCTAGTCGAGTCGAGCGTACTCCGCATGACCAAGGGCCCGGCGCAGCCGGGCCCTTGCGTGCGCTGGACGACGTAGCGCCGGGCAAGCTCGTCTGGCCGAGGGCCGGCCGCAAACCAAACCGGGGCTGGTGTGGCCGCTGGACGAGGAATAGAGTCGTACGACGATGGCGAAGCGGGACGTTCCTGCTGAGGTCGTGAGCGGCATTGTCGTGCTGCTGACCATCGGCCTTGCGTTCGCAGCCGGGATCTTCGGCTTCTTCCTCGGGCGCGACACGAAGCACGCGCCCACGGGAGAAGCGACGACCGTCGCCACGGCAGCCGTCGATCCGGCGGTCGCGGCCGGCGCGCACCTTTATGTCCAGTTCGGCTGCGTCCAGTGCCACGGCATGCAGGGCCGCGGCGGTGTCTCGTCCGACGTGCCCGTCCTGACGAACGCGGGCGCGCTCACCGCCGCTCGGCTCCGTTCGATCATCAACCACGGGCTCGGCGAGTCCAAGAACCCGACGAAGCCGTACATGCCCGTCTGGGGTGCGGTGATCTCCGACCGCCAGGTTTCCGACCTCGTCTCCTACGTCCAGGCGGGGCTACCCCAAGTCTCGACGGCGACCGCGCTGCCGGTTCCCAAAGGGCAAGGAGCCGCGGTCGAGGGCGCAGCGCTCTACGTCAACTACGGCTGCATCAACTGTCACGGGCCGAACGGGCTCGGCGGCGTGCCGAATCCGCAGTCCCCGGACAAGACGATCCCGCCGCTCTCCGGTGCCGACTTCCGGAACGAGTTCAACACCGAGGCGAAGATCGTCGACGTGATCCGCGCCGGCAGCGTCATCGGGCAGGCACCGATCGTGAGCATGCCGCACTGGGGTGGGATCATCTCGGACGCGAGGCTGCACGCGCTCGCCGCCTACCTCGACACGCTGAAGCAGTAACCATCCCCTGGACGCTGGTCGGCGCTCCGATTCGAGACACAGCACGCCGGCACGAAGGCACGAAGAAGCTCACCTGGGCGGGCCTTTCTTAGAAGCGGCGATGGGGCTCGAACCCCGACCCTCAGCTTGGGAAGCGCGTCCGGTCTCCCATCGATAGACGAGTTTCGCGCAACGATGCCGGAAACGCACCGCTCCAAACCGCTCGAGCCGGGCGGTCACTGTCACGCAGCACCAGACTGCGGCGGCTGAGGGTAACCGCTCGTCTCAGAGCATCTAACTCCCGCAGGAACTACCCGACGATCCTCATCTCGTAGCGGCTGACCTTGCCGTTTCGAATCGTCAACTGAACACGCCGGTTGCGCTCATAGGCAAAGTCGCCTGACTCCTTCAGCCTGTAGACCTGGCGTACTTCGCATACAAGGCGGCCGTCACCGTGGTCGGTCCAGTCGGCCTCCTCGAATGCATATTCGAAGCTGTCGGGCGACGAGCCCCAGGTCCAGTTCGTCCTCATGTCGTCGATCCCGTGCAGCGTGCGCTGGGGGGTCACCCACTCGACGTCGGGAGCAAGAAGCGCATAGACCGCATCTCGGTCGCCGGTGCGTACAGCCGTCTCGAGAGCCACCCTGAACCGCTCCGCGAGCTCCATGTCCTCGTCGGCCATCACCGGACCCTACGCCGCGACGAGAGATCCGGTCGCGAGAGTGCTGAAGCCGGTCACCGTCATTGGTCGCTCAACATGCCGTCGCAGTGTTTCCCGCATCCACCTGCACGAAACGACAGAGGGCTCCCAGGCAGACCTCACCGACTTGACCAGCGGCGAGAGCGGATCGATGACGGCGTCGGTGGCCAATGGGTTAGACACATCCTGTACACACCGACTTCGTCGACCTGCCAGATGGCGCCGTATGCGTTCCACCCCGAGTACAGCACGGGCAACCCACGCGGCAACACGGCTTAGCGAGGCGCTCTCGCCGCGCTGCGCGCCACCTCGCGCGCCAGCAATGCGCCAGGCTCGCTCTTCACGATCACGCGACCCGCCGTAGCGGGGCTTTCTGTCAAGCGGGCGATGGGGCTCGAACCCACGACCCTCAGCTTGGGAAGCTGATGCTCTACCAACTGAGCTACGCCCGCGTAGAGCCAAATCTAGCCGGTTCCCGACTAGCGCGAGCGGGCACAGTGACGAAGCTGCAATCGGATTCGCCGCCCGGCCGGCTTCAAACTCGGCGGCGGTCCCGCTGGCCCCCGTAAGGGCTCCCCATCCGGCCACGCTCGTAACGTTGTCCCTGATGGGTTTCTCGAAGCTCCTCGAGCGACGCGTGTCGCGGTTCCTGCGCGAATCCCCATCGGTCCGCAACGCAGCCGGCACGATTGTGATCGCCACGGTGGTCGTCGTAGTCGGGGCCGGCGCACTGATGACCGTCCTCGACCGACACGAGTACCCGAACGTCGGAGTCGGGATGTGGTGGGCGATACAGACCGTCACCACCGTCGGTTACGGGGACGTCACACCCAAGAACGTCGTCGGCCGGATCGTCGCCGCGTTCGTCATGCTTGAGGGGATCGCCTTCGTCGCGATCGTCACGGCGGTGATCACATCGACCTTCGTCGCCCGCGCGACGCGCGACTATGACGCCGCCCAGGTAACCGACGAAGCGAGCGACGCCGAGCGGATCGAAGCTCGCCTCGACATCCTCGAGCACAAACTCGACAGCCTCGCGGCGACGCTGCGCGGCACGAGCGAGAGCTGACCCCAGCGCGCCTCACGCCGCGGCGAGTATCGCGTGCGACAGCATCCCTCCGGAGACCACTCGGGCGTCGAATCCGTTTTGCACGAGGCAGCGCGTCGCGGTGTAGGCGCGCTGGCCGGAGCGGCAGACGACGAGGATCTTGCGGTCACGTGGGAGCTCGTCGAGATGCGAGCGCAGCTCACCCAGCGGGATATTGATCGCGCCCGGGACCTGCTCGACCGCGAGCTCGATCTTCTCGCGGACGTCGAGGAGGAAGCCGCCGTTCGCGGAGTCCCATTGGCTGAGCGGCATGTCGCCGCGCAGCACATCGGCGGCGACCATTCCGGCGAAGTTGATCGGATCCTTCGCGCTCCCGAACGGCGGCGAGTAGCAGAGCTCGACCTGCTCGAGGTCGTAGACGGTCGCGCCCAGCTGGATCGCCATGGCGAGCTCGCTGATCCGCTTGTCAACGCCGTCCTCGCCGACCGCCTGCGCACCGAGCAGGCGTCCGTCGGATTTCCGGAAGAGGACCTTCATCGCGATCGGCCTGGCCCCCGGGTAGTAGCCAGCATGCGAGTTCGGGTAGAGGTAGATCTTCTCGAAGTCTGTATCGCCGAGCCGCTCGAGCGTCTTCTCGTTGACGCCGGTCCAGGCGACCGCTGCGCCGAACAGCTCGACGACCGACGTGCCCTGCGTGCCGCGGAAATGGGAGTCGCGTCCGGCGATCACGTCGGCCGCAATGCGGGCCTGCCGGTTCGCCGGCCCCGCAAGCGCGATCAGGCTCCACTCGCCGGTGACGAAATCCCTCACCTCGATGGCATCGCCGACGGCGAAGATGTCGGGGTCGCTCGTGCGCATCTGGTCGTCGACGCGGATGCCGCCGCGCTCGCCGATCTCGATCCCTGCCATGGTCGCAAGCGTGGTATCGGGGCGGACGCCGAGCGCGAGGATCACGATGTCCGCGGGAAAACGCTTGCCGGACTGCGTCGACACGGTGAGTGTCTCGTTCTCGGACTCCTCGAATCCTGCGACCCCATCGTCCAGCACGACGTGAACACCGTGGAACTCGAGGAAGTCCGCGACCAGGCGGCCGTACTCGTGGTCGAGCGGCGCGAGAACCTGGTCCGCCAGCTCGATGACGGTCACGTCGAACCCGCGATGAACGAGGTTCTCCGCCATCTCGAGGCCGATGAACCCGCCACCGATCACGACCGCATGCCTCGCCGGCCGCACCGTCTGGAAGCCCGAGTACCTCTCCATCCCCGCAAGGAAGGTCGTCCCTCGCTCGATCCACTCACGAATCTGTCTCGCGTCCGGCACCGTCCTCACCGGGAAGATCCCCGGCAGGTCGATCCCCGGCAGCGGCGGCCGAATCGAGGGCGCTCCCGGGGACAGCACGAGCTTGTCGTACGACTCGGTGGTCACTTCACCGCTCGCGACGTCCCGCAGCCGCACCGTCCTGTCGGCTGCCGAGATACCGATTGCCTCGCAACCCGTCCGGCAGTCGACAGCGAATTGCTCGCGAAACACCCGCTCATTGGCAACCAGCAGATTCGACTCGTGCTCGATCACGCCCCCGACGTAGTAAGGCAGACCGCAGTTCGCGAACGAGACATACGGTCCCCGCTCCACCATCACGATCTCGGCCTCCTCGTCCAGCCGGCGAAGACGCGCCGCACACGACGCACCGCCGGCGACGCCTCCGACAATGATCACCTTCATCGTGGCCTCCTCACTACTCCGTTGGTCTCCTCGCTACTCGGCGGTCGGGGTCGTCGCTAGACGCCGGTTTCGACTTCGATGCTGCCGTCGTCGGCTGCTTTCGTAAGCGTCTTGTAGTCGCGGTCGTTCTGGTCGGCATACGTCTCTGCGAACTCGGCGAGAGCGCGGTCGAAGGTGTCGTTCGTGCCGAGGTAGCTGGAGATCGCGATCGCGTCTCCGGAGCGGGCGTGCGCGCGGGCGAGCTCGGAGCCGCAGAACCTTGCGTATTCACGCATGATCGTCGGCTCCATCAGCTCGACCTGGGCTGAGCCCTTGTCGTCCCAGAGCTGGCGGACGTAGAAGTCGCGTTCGACGCCGTCCACGCCGGGTGTGCGGATCCAGCCGAGCATGATGTCGCTGGCGGCCTGGGTCAGTCGCTGGCCTTCGACGACGCGCTGGCCGTGGTTGGCGAACTCGCTCTTGCCGACGAACGGTTCGAGCACCGACGCTTCCGCCTCCTTGAACTGCAGGAACAGCGGGTCGCTGTCGTCGCGGCCGAGCAGCAGCATGATGTATGCCCGCGTGCCGACGCTGCCGACCCCGACGACCTTGCGGGCCGCGTGGACGTAGCGGTAGCGCTCGAGCAGCCGGCGGCGGTCGCCGGCCAGCGTCCGCCGGTAGGAGCGGATCACGCCGCGCAGGAAGTCCTCGAACTCGTGCACGCGCTCGTCACCCACGAGCTCCTCGATCGGTGTCACGACCGGCGGATCACCGACGATCCGCGGTTCGCCGTCGACGATCTCGGTCAGCTTCGAGAACGCCTTGAGGCTGTCCTTGGATCGCGTCTTGGCCAGGTTCTGCTCCGCCCGTTTGCGCTCCTTCGTGTTCGCGACACGCTGCAGCTCGGTGAGCAGCTGGTCGACATCGACGCGTGCGTACCAGAGCTCGAGGTTGCCCAGGCCCGCGTGGGCCGTCATCGCCTCGCGGTAGGCACGCCCGACCGCCAGGTTGACCGCTTGGCGCTGCTTGTCGTCGAAGCCGCGATCGCGACCGGCGACGGCGAAGCTGGCGACCAGCCGCTTCACGTCCCACTCGAACGGGCCGGGATGCGTCTCGTCGAAATCGTTGACGCTGAACACAAGCCGCCGATCCGGTGCGGCGAACGCACCGAAGTTCGAGAGATGCGCATCACCGCACAGCTGCACCTGAAGACCGGTCCTCGGCAGACCCGAGAGGTCCGAGGCCATCAGATAGGCGGCACCACGGTAGAACGTGAAGGCCGAGATCAGCATCCGCCCGTGGCGGATCGGCACAAGCTCCGGCACCCGCGACTGCTCCTGCTCCCCGAGCAGCTTGAGAGGGCTCGGCCGACCCGCCGGCGGCTCCCACACGGCATGCGCGGACCGCGGCATTGCACTCCTCGCCGCCTTGCCCTGTGCCACGCGCTCTGCAACCGACAGATGCTCCACCCGTCCCGATGGGCTCGTCTTCTTCAGCTTGTTGTCCGTCAAACTGTTCTGCACTTTGTTGTCCTCCCAACTGGCATCCGTATTCATCGAGATCCAGAGTCCGATCGGCGTCAGCCGCCGCTCAGGCTCTGGCAGGAAGCGGTGCTCTTGAACGCCGAGCCGAGCGAGCCACTTCTGCTCTGCAGCGAGCTGATCGCCGACTGGGCCGAGGTCAGCAGGGTCTGCACCTGCGGCTTGAGCGGTATCAGCGCGACGGCGATTTGGCCGGCCGAGGCGCCGCTCGGGATCTGAGCAACGGCGGTCTTCGCCGAGCTGATCGTGGTCGTGACGTCGGTCGAGAGCTGATCGAGCTGCTGCTTGGCCGCCTGTCCGTCCGAGGTGTTCGGCGCCGGCACGGCCTTGATCTGCGTCGCCAGCGTCTTGGTGGCAGCCTCGACCTGCGTGACCTTCGTCTGGAGCCCCGCCTTCGAAGGGATGCCGCTGAACGAGGTCAGGATGCTCTTGACCTGCGTCTGCCAGCTGCCGATCGCCGTGCAGACGCTGTTGGCGTACGCCTCGTTCGCCTTCTTGTCGGAACTGCCGCCGCCGCACGCGGCCGCGACCAGGGCAAGGGCGACGAGCAGGGCGAGCAGCGTCCAGACGGGGAACCCTCGTCCGGACCCACCACTCTGAAGTCCAGCTCGCTCAACAACCATCCTGAAGCCTCCTTGAGTTCGATCGACTCAAGAGCCGTGTGCCGTGAACGAGCCTTCTCGTTTTGCACGTCAGCTCATGACTCGCAGATCGGCAGAGCATTGGCTACATGACCTCTACTGCGGTCTCGGACGGGCGTGCGATCAGGTAGAAGACCACGCCGAGAACTGGCAAGAAGACGATCAGGATCGTCCACATCGCCTTCGCGAGCCCGCCGTGGTCCTGTGCGGCGGAAGTTGTCGATGAACACGTGGATGACGACGAAGATCCAGATCACGAAGAAGAACAAGACGATCATCCACCCGACCACGTCCCAGAAGGTGGGGTAATTCCCAGATGCGAGCATTTGCGCTCCTCCTTTCGATGCCGGAAGACGTCCGGCGCGTGTCCTCGATCTAGGTCGTCGCGGCCGGCTTGCTGGTGCTCGCGGCGGCCTTGACCTGCTGCGGCGCTCTTGCCGTCGACCTTCTCCTTGGTCACGTTGCTCGCGCTCGAGAGCGCCTTCTCGACGTCGGCCGCCCACTGCTCCTCGAACACGGCGACGATGCCGGAGCTGTTGAGCGGCAAGGTGTCCTCGACATCGGCCTTGATCTCGGCCTTGTCGCCATGGGAGATGAGGGCGCCGGTCCCCGCGCCGATCCCGGCGCCGACGGCCGCTCCCACAAGCAGACTGGGCGGGAAGATCAGGCCTACGACCAGACCCCCGACTGCGCCCCACCCGGCGCCCTTGGCGGTCGTGTGCAGGTCGTCGTCGACGTGGATCTTGCCGTCAGAACGGCGGCTGACGAGCACCAGCCCGTCGACCTTGATCGAGCCGTCGTCTGCGAGCTGCTTGATCGCGTCCCAGTCGACCTTGGCCGCGTCGGGATCGGCGTACGCCGCGATATAGAGATCGACAGACGCGTCGCTATCAGCTGACATCGTGCACTCCTTCTCGTCAGGTGGCCGACGAGACGGCCGGCCAGTTTTCTGTCGACCCGATCGGCCGACTGCATCAACGCTACGACGGAGACGATCGGCCCGTCATCGGCCACAATGGCCGATATCGCCCACCCTCACGACGCGGCCACCCACGACGGGACCGCGAGCTCAGTCGGAATCCGGAGCCGGAATCGCTAGCCGGTCCTCGATCGCTCCGAGGCCAGTCTGCTCGACGATTTCGACGGCTTCTGACCTATTCGTGACACCGAGCTTGTGGTAGATCGAAGCGACCTGAGTCTTGACGGTTGGGCGTGAGAGGTGAAGACGATCCGCGATCTCCTGGAGCGAGAGATGCGTCGGCAGGAAACCGATCAGCCGGAGCTCGGCCGGAGTGAGCTCATAGTCCTTCCCCCGCCTGATCCGCTCATCGAGACGCTGCAGCCGCGCGGAAAGCGTTCCTGCGTCGGGATAGCCCCGGAGTACGTCGCTCGCAACCCGCGCGAACTCGAGAGCGCCGGCGAGGTCGCCGAGGTTCAGGCTGACATCGGCACAGCGCAGCACAACATCGGCTTCGAGCCACGGGACCCCGTGGAGCAACGGGCGGATCCGCCGGACGTGCTCGAGCTGCCGCGCGGCCTCCGTGTGGTCACCGCGCTGCTGCTGCGCCATCGCTCCGGCTGCGTAGACGACGGCGCTCTGGGCGATCTCAGTGAGCTTCGCCGCTTCGACCAGCAGCATCGCCTCGGCCGCCCATCTCTGGGCGTTTCGCCGATCGCCCAACTCTGCTGCCGCGAAGGCCATGTAACCGAGACAGAAGAACCGAACGTGCGCGAGCTCTGGACGGTGGCTCGAAAGAGCGAGTGCCTCACCAAGCACCCCGATTGCCTCTCGCGGTCGGCCCAGAAGAATGTTCGCCGTCCCCAAAGCGCGACAGGCGCCGAGAAGCCAGCGCGTGCCATCACGCTTCTCCGCGGCGTAGGCGAACTCGGCGTCACGCAGCATCCCTTGGATTCCGTCAGGGGCGACGGCCGTTCGGACAAGCGCGAGCGCCGAACGAAGCGACGTCGCCCCGTCAGCGGACGGCACATCGAGCGGCCCCCGCTCGGCCGCAACAACGAACCGGCTCGCTCGGACCGGATCGCCGAGCAGCACGGACACCCAGGCTCCAGCGATCGACAGCTGGGCGTCCGATGCGATCTCCTCATCGGTGCAGCGCTCGAGCCAGAGCCGTAACGTCTCGATACGCCCGCGACCTGTGAGCTCGTCCCAGTGCCCGAGCGCGATACGGCCGGCCTGCGCGAGATCGCCCCTCTCGTGCGCGTAGGCGAACGCCTCGTCCGGGGTACCGTGCAGCTCGCACCAATTTGCTGCCCGCTCCAAGTACACGGGCAGCAACTCGGGATGGCGACGGTTGAGCTCCGCCCGAAGGAGATCACTGAACAGGTGGTGGTACCGGTACCACTCACCGCGATCATCGAGCGGGACGACGAATGCATTCGAGCGCGCGAGAGCCTCGAGCGAATCGGCCGCGTCGTCCGTGCCGAGCACCGCATCGCACAACGATGACGTCATCCGGTCGATGATCGACGTGCCGAGCAGGAACGTCTTGAGATTGTCCGGCTGGCGCTCGAGCACCTCTTCCAGGAGGTAGTCGGCGATCTGCTGCTGAGTGCCGGTCAGACCGGCAGCCCTGGTGGCGGCATCGTCGCGGTCTCGCAACGAGAGCGTCGCCAACGCGACCGCCGCGGCCCATCCCTCCGTCCGCTCGCGCAGAGCCTCAGCCAACTCCTCCGACAACTCCAGGCCACCGCGGGCGGCAACGGCTCGCGTCTCCTCCGTGTCCAGAGCGAGGAACGCGGCCCCGACCTCGACCAGATCGCCACTTGCACGGAGCCGACCGAGCCGTATGCCCGGATCGCCACGCGTGATCAGAACCATCTGAGAGCCGGATGGCACCTGTTCGGCGAGGAACCCGAGAATCGAGCGGCACGTCTTGGCCGTGACGAGGTGAACGTCGTCCAGCACCAACACGAACGGGTCACACTCGCCGAGATCGGCAGCCAGGAGAGGAAGGGCAACTTCGACGATCCTCGGCGTCCTTCGTGACAGCTCCTCCAGGTCAACGCTGACCGGGCCAGCGCGCTCGAGCGCCGCCGCAACACGGGCGAGCAGCGCCACGGGGTCGTTGTCGCCGCCTGCGAGTTGCACCCAACAGCTGACCCTCGGATCCAACTCGCTCCACTGCGCGACAAGAGTCGACTTTCCGTAGCCGGCAGGAGCAGAAACCAGCACCACTCGACTGCGTTGCACGACCTCCTGCAACCGAGCGAGGCGGGCCCGCGGTACCACATCGGACCGAACAGGCGGAACCAGAACCGCCGACGCTGTCAGCGGTCGCCGATGCTCGCGAGGGGGAGCAGAACTAGCGATAGCTCCGACCTATGCTCCGACGGCGCGATCAATCTGAATGTCTAGGTGTGGGTCAATCATGGGCACTGATCAGCGTTGAATCACCGGCGGACGCTCCCCGGCCCAAGCTTGAAATGGTTTCCGGGCGAGAATATCAGCCACTTTGGCCGATGAGAGATCAGCCGCCCCAGGCGTAGCGTCCAGCGCATGGCCAGCCAGCCGAGAGCGTCCCGCAAGAGAGCATCTCGCACGGCGGTCGATCTGACGCCAACCGAGGCAACCGTCCTCACCCTCCTCCCGACGCATCGGACCCTCGCCGCGATCGGCGACCGCCTGGGCGTCAGTCGTCCAACGGTGAAGACCCACGTCCAACACATCTACAAGAAGCTTGGAGCCACAAACCGTGCGGAGGCTGTGGAGTTGGCCGAGAGCGCCGGCCTCCTGCCCACCAGTCGGAACGGT
>CAVPSK010000002.1:0-482233 GCA_963708355.1 uncultured Thermoleophilia bacterium
CACGTGGGCAGAAGCAAGGACTGAAAAGGAGGTACATCGATGACCGAGACATTGGCCGAACAACTCCAGACCGAGGAGTCAATGTTCGTGCAGACCGCGCAGGGCATCGAGAGCGATGGTGCCAAGCTGACGCTGCAAGGGATCACACCCTCGACGCTCTACTTCTCCGACCGGCCCCAGCGGATCGTCGGGCACATGGCTACGACTGATTTCGTCGACCTGTGGGCCACCGGCGACAACAGCTTCGAGACCGACCCGCCAAACGCGGTGCTCTCGTTCCTCGAGCCCGGTGCCGATACCCCGGTCGACGCGGTGGTCGTGCTCACGGCGCCGAACCTCACCGGCGACGGCAATCTCTCCTACTCCATGAATGTGCTGAGGAATGGTGGCGGTGATCACGGCGGTGTCAGGTGTTCGTGGACCCGGTCGGGCGGCGGCTACGGCCGCCCGTGTGCGGTGTGCGTAGGCGCGAGCGACGACGGGATCGGCGCGGGATCTGAACACCAACATGACCGGGCCACGGCGTCCGCCGTGACCCCGAACCTCCTGAAAGGAGAATCCCATGACGGATACACCAGTGCTCGATCTGCTCGCGAGCATGACCGCTGATTCGATCGAGGCGTCGAGCCTCGATCCGGATACGTTGGTGCTCGTCCGTATCGCCGCGCTCGTGGCGGTCGACGCGGCGCCGGTGTCGTACCTTGCCAACCTCAAGGTTGTCGGCGACCTCGACATCGACCCGGATCAGGTTCGGGGCGTGCTGGCCGCAGTCGCTCCGATCGTAGGGACGGCACGCATCGTCTCGGCGCTCGGCAAGATCGTTGATGCGCTCGACCTCGAGCTCGAGGTTGCGGAGATCACGGCGAAGGCCGAACCAAGGGCATGAGCCAGAGTAGCCGGAGGGACCGGGCTTGCTCCCGTCCCTCCGGTGCGGCGACGAGGACATGAAGCGTAGAAGCCCCGTCGTGCCCTCTCGGCGATGCCGCTAATGGGACTCTCGTTGTGACGACCGCGCCGATCGCGTCTTCTGCTGCTGCCAAGGCCTCGGGTGTGGTGCTGCTCACGTTGTGCGCGGGGCAGTTCGTGATGGCCCTGGATATGACGGTGATGAACACGGCGATCGCGACGGTCGCCAAGGACGTCGGGACCGATGTGACCGGGATCCAGACGGCGATCACGCTGTACACGCTGGTGATGGCGTCTTTGATGATCACCGGCGGAAGGGTCGGGGAGATCATCGGCCGGAAGCGGGCGTTCACGATCGGGTGCGTCGTCTACGCGTGTGGGTCGCTGACGACGGCGCTGTCTCACAGCCTGCCGGTGCTGATCATCGGCTGGTCGTTCCTGGAGGGGTTCGGCGCGGTGTTGATCATGCCGGCGATCGTGGCGCTGGTCGCCTCGAACTTCGGACGGTCGGACCGGCCGCGTGCGTACGGGCTGGTGGCGGCTGCCGGCGCGATCGCGGCTGCGGTGGGGCCGGTGATCGGCGGCTTGTTCACGACCTATGCCTCGTGGCGGTGGGTGTTCGTCGGCGAGGTGCTGATCGTGATCGTGATCCTCGCTCTGGCGCGGCGGGTGAACGACACGCCCGCCGAGAAGGGCGCCAGGCTCGACCTGGTCGGCACCGGGCTGTCGGCGGCCGGGCTCGGGCTGATCGTGATCGGCATCCTGACGCTCAGGTGTGTGGGGGTTCGTGCGGCCCAAGCCGGGTGCTCCCGAGTGGCTCGGGCTCTCGCCGGTGATCTGGCTCGTGCTCGCGGGCGGTGTGGTGGTGGGCCTGTTCGTGATGTGGGAGAACCGGCGTATCGCGCGCGGCCAGGCTGCGCTGATCGACCCGAAGATGCTGCGGAACATCCAGCTGCGCGACGGCGTCACCTCGTTCTTCTTCCTGTTCCTGGTGCAGGCCGGGATCTTCTTCGTCGTTCCGCTGTTCCTGTCGGTTGCGCTCGGTCTGTCGGCGGTCTCCACGGGCATGCATCTGCTGCCGCTGTCGCTGACGCTGCTGCTCTTCGCCGCCGGAGTCCCCAAGCTGCTGCCGAACGCGAACCCGCGACGGGTGATCCGCCTCGGCTTCATGGCCATGTTCGCCGGGCTTGTGCTCCTGGTCGCTCTTGCTCGACTACGGCGCCGGAGCGGAGATCGTCACCTGGCCGCTACTGCTCGCCGGTGCCGGGATCGGCTCGATCGCCTCCCAGCTAGGGAGCGTGACCGTGTCCGCGGTGCCCGACGAACAGAGCGGCGAGGTGGGCGGAATCCAGAACACCGGGACACAGCTCGGCGCCTCTATCGGCACCGCGCTGGCGGGCGCCGTGCTCATCTCCGCGCTGACCGCCTCGTTCCTCACCGGTGTCCAGAACAACCCTGCCGTCCCCGATCGCGTCGCCGCCCAGGCGCAGACGAAGCTCGGCGGCGGTGTCCCGTTCATATCCGACGCCGACCTCAAATCCGCACTCGCAGACGCACACGTCCGTCCGAAGACGGCCGACGCGATCGTCAAGACAAACGAGCAGAGCCGGATCGACGGGCTGCGCGTTGCCGTCTCGATCCTGGCGGTTTTCGCGCTCATCGCCCTGCTGTTCACCGGAGGCATCCCGACAATCCAACCCGGCGCCCAAGCCAAGCCCAGCACAGCGCCGACATAGCCGCGAGCAGTACCTGAACTCATCGACGCAAGACCGAGAACGGAGCCGCAATGCCCGACGAGCTATCTGCAACCGAGTTCGGCAAGGAGATCGGCGAGCACGCCAACCACGCCAGCGGACACGAGGAGAAAAGCCGGCGCGACCGGAGAATCTCCATTGCCGAGGCGGTGCTGCCGCGAGCGCGGCTAGCGACTCTAACTTGCAGTTGATTTGAGACCTGCGGCGTCAGACGGCGCCAGGTCCGGAAAGGGCACCAATGAAAAACGTAAGGGGCACAGAGGCATTCGTGGGAACCCTGCTGATGCTGGCGGGCATCCTAAACCTCGTCTTCGGTATCGCGGCCGTCGCCAATTCGCATTTCTATGTCGGCGACACGCACTATCTCTTCTCAAGCCTGCACACCTGGGGATGGATCGTGATCATCCTCGGCATCGTCCAGATAACCGCCTCCCTGTCGCTCTTTGGCGGCGGCACCTACGGGCGCGTCGTCGGACTCATTGCCGCCTTCATCGGCGCGATTGGCGCGCTGACAAACACGGGCGGCACACACCCGTGGTGGTCGCTCGGCGTGTTTGCCATTTGTGTGATCTGTATCTACAAGCTTACGGCTCTCGAACCCGGGAGCGATCGACCAGCAGAGCTCGGAGAAGCCTGACGATCGTCAAGTGGGCGCGTTTCAGCCTGGTCGACCACTAGCGCCTGCGTTTTTATCGTTCTCCCGCTTGTGGTGCCCGTTCTCCTCGAGGGCGCGAGCAAGCAAGTCACGCTGCCGTCTCTTTGCCTTCTTGTACAGCTTCTTCTTGTCTGGCTCTCCCACTAGGAGAAGGCCCGACTCAGGCTGTCGCCTCGTCGCAAACATCGACCACAAGATGTTCGGAAACGGATAGCTGTCGGCAACCAGGGTCATCGTCGGACTCCCATCCTCTCGAAATGGCTGAGTTTGGCCGCCCCTGACCAACACGAGTTCGGACCAATTCGACATCGGTTCTCAGTTGGTCGACGCTGGCGAAGAACCTGTCTTCAACGGCGCAACAGCTGCTGGCACTCGGCCAGCCTTGCTCGACCGTTCGCTCACCTCATCAGTCGCAGGACTGCGATCGGCACTCATCGAGTTGCCTCCCAACGTTGCTGGCTGCGTTCGGTCGATCCCTATGCCTCAGATGGACCGACGCTGCCCCCTCCTTGACGTCCGGGCGGGGCAGCGCCGGACTAATTGCCTATGCGCTGGTTGCTGCGGCCTTTGCCTTCTCGGCGCTCTGCTTGTCGACCTCGTGCTTCGAGACCTTGTTGGCCTTCGGCAGCGCCTTCTCGATGTCCGCTGCCCAGCGCTCCTCGAACAGCGCCACGATTGCGGAGCTCCCGGGCGGAACGTCGTCCTGAACCTCGTCCTTGATCTCCTTTTTCTCAGCGTGGGAGACGAGCCCGCCGACTCCGGCGCCCGCTGCGGCGCCGACGAGACCCGAGGCGAGCAACGCTGGCGGGAAGATGAGGCCGACGAGCAGGCCGGCGCCCGCACCCCAGGCCGCTCCGTGGGCGGTGGTGTGGAAGTTGTCCTTGACGTCGATCTTTCCGTCCATTCCGCGGCTGACAAGCACGAGCCCGTCAACCGAGATCGTCTTTTGCTTTGCCAGTTCCTTGATGGCGTCCCAGTCGGTCTGGGCGGCGTCCGGGTCGGAGTAGGCCGCGATGTACAGATCGACAGGAGTGTCGTTGTCAGATGCCATGGTGCCTCCTTCTCTCACCGTGACCGGCCCAGCCGCCGGTCACGCAGCTTGTGTCGACCCAATTGGTCGACGGCCCAAACGCTACGACGGAGACGATCGGCCCGGCATCGGCCACAATGGCCGATATCTCTCACCCGCGAATGGGCCGCGCAGTTCCACGCGCACGCTCCATCGGGGAGTTCGCGGATCTCGCTGCCCCGGAGATCACGGACGCGGGCGTTCGCTCGAACGTTCGGTGCTTAGATCGGATCTGCTTCGGAGCTGGTGTCCGAGCGCGTCAGGCCGCTTGGATCCAGGGCCCGGCCGTGGCGGTGTAGCCGGCGAGGTCTTCTTCGCCGATCTCCTCCCGCACGATGTAATGCAGGTCCTCGTTGAGCCGCATTCTCACGCCGAGCTCGAAGCCGTAGGCGAAGTCTTCCTCGCAGGTCAGCGTGCACCAGGCGATCTCGCCACCGCCATACTCACAGATCGTGAACAGGTAGATCACGCCGCAGGCTCCTCGTGCCGCTGACGACACCCCTCGAAGAACCCTGAGGTCTCGGATGTGCCGCTCATCATTCCTTGTTATCGACTTCGACCGGTGTTCCCCTTAGGACGTCGACACAGCAACGTGGTTTGGTGGTTGCTGTTCCGGCGAGGGTCCTTTCAGTTCATCCTCGTATTGCCGCGACGCTGACGCCGATCACGAGGGCGAGCGCTGCGAGTACTCCGGCGGCTTGAGGGAGGTGGACGCCGAGAGGGCCGGTGCCGGCCAGTACGGTGGATGCGATCAACGCGAGCGGGAGCGCGACCGAGAGCACGACGAGCGCGCCGCGAGCGACGGTGACAGCCTTGTTGCCGCCGGCCCGGCGGTCGGCGCGGGCCATGGCGCGAGTGATGTCGGCCCCGTCGTCCGCGTACAGAGTCATGACGCGTTGGCCGAACCGGCGTGCGTCGCTCTCGCACGTCCAGGACATGACGATCATGAAGGTGACCGGGACGACCCACGTCAGCACCCAGATGCCCGCCGCCACGACGAAGCGCACCGCACGCAGCATCTTCTGGCCGACGGTCAAGTGGGTTGGTCCGTTCTCTTCGGGGGCGGTCATGAAGCCGGCGAGGATCAGGACGCTGACGACGGCCTGATACCAGGACTTCAGCGGCGTGTGTTTGCGCTGCGGCGGGAGCGGGTTGGCGCGTACCACCTCGAGCTGGGCGAGCGCCTGCTCGCTGGTTTTGTGGACGCCGCGCAGGACGAGGAAGTCGGCAGCGACCTGCGGGTCGGCCGGGTCCTTGCCGTAGAGCGCTGCGACACGCAGGTGAAAGCGCATCTCCTGGCGCAGGAACGCGATGTAGGCCGGCACGAGAGCGATCAGGAACGGCGTTCCGGCGACGGCGCCGTCGACCCGCGCAGTGCTGACCGTGTGCCGGCGTTGGGCATCGGCAAGCACCGCCGGAGAGGTGTCGGGCTCGGCCTCGTGCGCCCGCTGCGCCCACGACCGGGCGCCGTCCGCATGCTTGTCGACCGTGTAGATCGTCAACCGCTCGGGGAGGTGGACCGGGTCGTACAGGGCAAGCCGCACGAGAGCGCCGGGGACGCGCAGGCTGTGAAGTGCGCGTGTCCACCAGTGCTCCGACGCATCGTCGGTCGAATCCTCGACCGGCGGGCCTGTGTCGGGCCCCTGCGGCCCAGACCCGGCGAGTGCGCTACTCGACTTCACCACCCGTCCTCCCTGGAGCCGGCTCTCGTTGGTCGGTTTGTGTGTTGGCGACCGGTTGGCCGGCGACCAGTTTGGCGCTCATCTTGACGGCCTTGACCGCACCGGTGGCACCCGCCTCGAGCACCAGGCCCACCGACAGGAGAACGATTCCGAGGAAGAACAAGCTGTTGGAGCCGAGCAGCAAGAGGCCGATCCGGCCCAGGAGATACGGCGGGGCGCACACGACGGCTCCCAGGAAACCACCGACGGCCGTCGCCTTCAACTTGTCGCCTCGTGCGGCGGTGGTCTTCATCCCGATCAGGCGAGACGGGACGGCCACGTAACAGACCATCATGATCGCCACGACGATGCCGAGGGTAACCGTGAACCAGCCGAGTCCCCACCTGACGACAACAACCGTCGCGAATGCCAGCAGCAGTCCGATCACGGCACCGGAAACGAACACGATGCGGTGATGCCTACGGGCCTCGGTGAACGCCGGTCGGATGTCGGGATAGCCCGGTTTCGAGATGGCGAAGGCGAAGACGGCGTTGAGGAAGAAGCTCGCCGCGGTGATCACGACGATTGCCAGAACGATCGGGATCAGGATCGGCCCGCGGACGACGTGGAAGGACTTGCCGCTCAAGAGGTGGGCCTTCAGATCGATCATGGCCACCCAGATCCACATCGCCGGGAGGACCTGGACGAGCGTCAACCGCCAGTTGGTGACCAGCAGCTTCACGCCGTCGAACAACATCGCAATCGCGCCCACCGTCACAGCCAAGGGTGCGAAGATTCGGCGCCGGCTGCTCAGCTCGAGCACCCTCGCCTGGACGGCAGCGTCGTCACCCCTCCGGATCGCATCGATCACACCTGAGAACTGCCGAGCCAGGCTGGCGCGCCGAGTCTCCCCGGGATAAGCGCCCTCGGCCTGCCGAGACCCGACGTTTCGGGCAGGAGTCGACGCCGAAGGGCTGGCGCGAACCGACGGATCCGAACGAGCATCGTCTTTCTCGATCGGTTGCACGCCAAGCTCCTCGACTCGCCGCACGCGAGCATAGGGCTCACGCAGCCAAACCCGAAGCAGGCGATCTACTCGAGCGTCCTGCGTACTTCTCCGCAAGATCAACTCGGCCGCGAAGCGGCCCGGACGGAGCGCGTCACTCCTGGCATCGGCGAGCGTTTGGGACCATCGGACGCTTGCGGCACTCAGTGAGCATCGATCGTGCCGTGCCCGGTTAGCTGGGCTCGGGTTTCCCGGGTGACGTTGGCTGTTCGCCATGCACGCGCAGTACCCCGATGATCGCGATCACCAGGAAGCCGAATGCGGCCACCTTTGGGGCGAAGACCGCGAGCACTATGACGCCGACGTAGAAGCCGAGGTTCGGCGTCGTTGCGATCAGGATCGAGTTGATCTCCTGCTCGCTCACCTCCGGCCTGAGCAGGTCGCGGTTGCTCGCGATTGCTCCCCACAGCGCGCTGAGCAGGAGGGAGATCACCAGCAGCGTTGCGCCGTAGAAGATGACCGCGGCACGCTCGGCATCCGTTTCGTGGATCGCCTCGGCCAGCAGCTTGGTCGGGAAAGGGAGAAACGCGACCGCCATCAGCAGCGCCAGATTGAGCCGCATGATCCAGTTGTTGGCGTACTGCAAACGCCGGAAGAGCCCGTGGTGGACCATCCAGAGCCCACCGATCGTGATGAAGCTCGTCGCATACGCCAGGTACGACGGCCATTGATTGCCGATACCGCGCCAGAGATTGCCGAACTCGGACTCAGGCACCGCGACCTCGAGAATCAGCAGCGTGATCGCGATCGCAAAGACGCCGTCGCTGAACGCCTCGATCCGGCCGGTGCCCCACCGATCTCCCACGATGAGGCAGCTTTCCACGGCACCCACCGCCGATCCTGCCCGCCACGTCTGCCGACGACACGGGCACCGCGCGCATTCGCTGCGGGCGGGAGGCCGGGAGATGACAGTGTTCGCCGGCATCGCCGCGAACCTCTCCGGAGCCTATCCACGGCAGGCGGTGTTTCGCATGGCGGCCAAGACAGGCTCGGCTGAGCCCTTCCAAGTGGCAGCCCGGCCGCCGTTGTCCACCCCTGGCGGCGTCTTGCGGGCCCCTTTCTACTAACCCCGAAAGTGACTTACCGTTGCGTAACTCGGGTCGACGACACTGCGCGGCCCGTGGTCACATACGCGACATGTGAACACAGCCCTCTACCGCACCCGGCAGGTGTTTGCCGCTGATGAGACCGGTTCACCAGACCGAGACGCGGTCACACCACACGTCCGAAGCGTCTTAGAAGTCGTCTCAGAATGACTGCTGCAGCCTCCTGAAGCAGACGCGGCAGCAGGCGAGTGCGAGGAATGCTTCGTGGATCTCGTGGCGGCGCTCGTAGCGGACGAGTAGGCGCTTGTAGTTGTCGCGGGGTTCGCGCGGGCCTCTTCGAGAGCGCGAAGGTCCACGAGACGCTTCTAAGCCCTCCAGGCTCGGGTCGCAAGACGGAACCTCGCTGTTTGGGACTGATGCCCTTGGCGGAACGCACTCAGGCCGGCGCCGGTGCTCCCTCGTAGACCTCGATGAAGCGGCGGTAGTTCGCCGAGATCTGCGCCACAGCGGCCGCGCGGTCGAAGCCGTCCGGGTCGGCCGCGTACGCCTTCACCGCCTCGACGAAGATCGAGCGCCCGATCGCGAAGCCGATGTACCCGTCGAGACCGGCCGCGGCGCGCAGCCACTCGTCGACCTTCGCGTCGGAGGCGCCCCTTCCGAGGACGACGCACGAGACGCGGTCACGGCCCTCGCGACGGCAGAGCTGCGCGATCTCGCGGCACGCTTCGCGGTCGTCGATGCCCTCGATCTTCCAGATGTCTGGCTCGACGCCGCCGTTCTGCAGCTGCAGGATCGTCTCGATCATCAGCTCCGGCCGCAGCTCGGTGTCGTAGCGCTCGTCGCTGCCGCCGACGCGCTCGAGCTGAGCCGGCTCGGCGGGCACCAGCAGCTCGAACAGGAACTTCCGCCTCCGCTCGTGGAGCCACTCGGACAGCCGGCGCAGCTTGACGGTCTGGCGCTCGTTCAGCTCGGCGTCGCCTTCCGGGTTGTAGCGGACGAGCACCTTCGAGAAGTCCGGGTCGAACTCCTCGATCTTCTCGCCGAACTGCTCGCCGTACTCGAACTCGAACTCCTTCTGCCCCGTCTTCTCGACCGGCATCGCGACGTGGTAGCCGCCCGCCTTCGCCTCGCGTGCGACGTCGGGGCCGTACTGCGGGTCGACCAGGATGCCCGCGTACTCCTTCGGGGCTCCCTCCTCGACCGCGCGCTGGAATCCCTCCCAGATCAGGCGCTTCGCGCCGAGGATCCGGTCGTGGTCACCTCCGACCATCTTCTCGAACGAGCCGCGATGGTCGAACGCGAGGATGTAGAGACGGTCGTCGTAACCGAGGTCGTCGATGCCGATGGGCCCGCTCATCTGAACTCCTTTCCCGTGAACTGCGTCAGCTTGTCGAGGTTGTGACGCGCTTCGATCCGGCGGACGGTGCCGGAGCGCGTACGCATGACGATCGAATCGGTGATCGCCCCGTCGCGAACGTAGCGGACACCGCGGAGCAGCGCGCCGGTGGTCACGCCGGTGGCGGCGACGAACACGTCCTCGCCGGCGACGAGATCGTCCGTCGTGAGCACGCGCTCGAGATCGAGCCCGGCTGCGAGCAGCGCCTCACGCTCCTCCGGCGAGCGCGGCCAGAGCCGCCCCTGGATGCCGCCGCCGACGCATTTCAGCGCGGCAGCCGAGATCACGCCCTCGGGCGTCCCGCCGATCCCGTAGAGGAGGTCGACGCCGGTTTCCGGTCGCGCCGCGGCGATCGCCGGGGCGACGTCGCCGTCGCGGATCAGGTTCACGCGCGCGCCGACCTGGTGGAGCTCGCCGATCAGCTGCTCGTGGCGATCGCGCTCGAGCACGACAACACGGACGTCCGTCGGCTTCACCCCTTTCGCCTTCGCGACCGCCTTCACGTTCTCGGTGGGCGTCGCGGTGATGTCGACGGCGCCGATCGCATCCGCGCCGGCGGCGATCTTCTCCATGTAGACCGCCGCGCCCGGAAAGAACATCGAGCCTCGCTCGGCGACCGCGATCACGGCGATCGCGTTCGGCTGCCCGAGCGCCGTCAGGCGCGTGCCTTCGAGCGGGTCGACGGCCACGTCGACCGCGCTGCCGCGCCCCTCCCCCACCCGCTCGCCGTTGTAGAGCATCGGCGCCTCGTCCTTCTCGCCCTCGCCGATCACGACGACACCGTCCATCGTGACGGTGTCGAGCATCGTGCGCATCGCGTCGACCGCGGCCTGGTCGGCGGCGATCTTGTCGCCGCGACCGATCCAGCGCCCGGCGCCCATCGCAGCCGCCTCGGTGACGCGGACGAGCTCGAGCGCGAGGTTGCGATCCGGGGCTTGAGCCGCCATCGACCCTGGATCTTAGGAGCGTTCGGCGGGACACAGTTGTGCCACCGGCGGCGCGCTGGACGCCCCGATGCTGCGTCCTCGGTCGCGCCGATAGCTTCGGCTATCGGCGACTCCCTGCGTCCTGGCCTCGGAACGTCCATCGCCCCCGGCGACGAATGGCGTCCCGCCGAACCCTCCTAGAGTGGCTCCGTGCGCCTCGACTGGGAGATCGCGAAGCGCGGCTGGCGCCGCTACGCCGTCTATCCGTGGGCCACCGCGGCAGGGATGTTCACGAACACGATCTTCGGCTTCATCCAAGCCTACGTGCTGCTGGCGATGTTCGAGCACCGGGCCGACGTCGGCGGGTACGACGCGCGGGACACCGTCACCTACGTGTGGCTCGGGCAGGCGCTGCTGATGACCGTCTACTCGTTCGGCTGGCAGGAGTTCGCCTGGCGGATCCGCGACGGCTCGATCGCGACCGACCTCTCGCGCCCGCTCGATCCGCAGCGCTACTGGCTCGCGATCGACCTCGGGCGCGCGCCGTTCCACCTGATCTACCGCGGAGTACTGCCCTTCGTCGTGGGCGGGCTCGTCTTCAGCCTCCACTATCCGTCGCCGCTCAACCTGCTCGAGTTCGTCGTCAGCCTCGCGCTCGCCGTCGTCGTCAGCTTCGGCTTTCGCTTCCTCTACAACACCGCGGCGTTCTGGCTGACGGACATCCGCGGTGTCGTCACGGTCGCGATCACGATGTCGGTCTTCCTCTCCGGCCTCACGATCCCCGTGCCGTTCTTCCCGGGTTGGCTGCGGACCGTGGCGCAGGCGCTGCCGTTCGCCTCGATCCTGCAGACGCCGATCGACCTCTGGCTCGGCAAGCACCAGGGCGCGGAGCTGGCGCTCTTCCTCGGGCTGCAGGTGTTCTGGGCTGCGGCGCTGCTCGCACTCGGCCGGCTGGCGCTGCGCGCCGGGGCGCGGAGGCTGGTGGTGCAGGGTGGTTGAGAGCGTCCTCCTCTGGCGCCGCCTCGTCGGCGCTCAGGTCCGCTCGCAGCTGCAGTACCGCGTGTCGTTCGCGCTCGACCTGACCGGCGCGTTCCTGATCTCGTTCATCGACTTCCTGGCGGTGCTCGTGATCTTCCACAACGTCTCGGCGCTCGGGACGTGGAACGTGCACGAGGTCGCGCTGCTCTACGCGCTCTCGACCGTCTCGTTCGCCTTCACCGACCTGCTGATCGGGCACCTCGACCTGTTCCCGCAGAAGATCCGCGACGGCAACTTCGACATCCTCCTCGTCCGCCCGCGCGGCACGCTGTTCCAGGTGATCGCGGCCGATTTCCAGCTGCGACGACTCGGCAAGGCCATCCAGGGCGCGGCGGTGTTCGTGTTCGCTCTCGAGGGCCTCCACCTCCACTGGACCGTCGGCCGCGTCGCGATGCTCGCCGTGACGATCCCAACGGCGGTCGTGATCTTCGCGTCGGTATGGGTGGTCGGCAGCTGCCTCGCGTTCTGGACGACCGACGGCGGCGAGTTCACGAACGCGTTCACCTACGGCGGCACGTTCCTCGCGCAGTACCCGATCGACATCCTCGCCACGTGGCTGCGCAGGTTCCTCGCCTACATCGTCCCGCTCGCGTTCGTCGCCTACTTCCCTGCGCTCTACGTCCTCGACAAGCCCGATCCGCTGGGCCTGCCGACCGCGCTCGAGTTCGCCGCCCCGCTCGTCGCCCTCGGCGCCGCGGTGATCGCCGGCGCCGCGTGGCGATCCGCGGTCCGCCACTACCGCAGCGCGGGCGGATGATCGAGGTCGAGCGGCTCAGCAAGCAGTTCGTCGTGCGCCGCGGGCGCATGCGACGCGAGCGCGTCGTCGTCGAGGCCGTGCGCGAGATCTCATTCAGCGTCGCGCGCGGCGAGCTGCTCGGCTACCTCGGCCCGAACGGCGCCGGGAAGTCGACGACGATCAAGATGCTGACGGGGATCCTCGTGCCGTCGTCGGGACACGTCACGGTCGCGGGGCTCGATCCCAGTCGTCGCCGCGTCGAGCTCGCCCGCCGGATCGGCGCGATGTTCGGCCAGCGCGTGCAGCTGTGGTGGGACCTGCCGCTCGGCGACTCCTTCGAGCTGCTCCGCCACATCTACCGGGTTCCGGCCGACCGGTACCGCGCCAACCTCGCGCGCTTTCGCGAGGTGCTCGAGCTCGACCCGTTCCTGCAGACGCCGGTCCGCCAGCTCTCGCTCGGCCAGCGCATCCGCGGCGAGCTGACCGCGGCGATGCTGCACGACCCCGAGCTCCTCTTCCTCGACGAGCCGACGATCGGCCTCGACGTCGTCGCGAAGCAGCGCGTCCGCGAGTTCCTCGTCGACCTCAACCGCGAGCGCGGCGTCACCGTGCTGCTGACGACGCACGACCTGGGCGACATCGAGCGGCTGTGCACGCGGCTGCTCGTGATCGACCACGGCACGCTCATCTGGGACGGCGGCATCGCCGAGCTCAGGGAGCGTTACGGCAGCGAGCGGACGCTCGTCGTCGACCTCGAGGAGCCGGCGCCGCCGCTCGAGGTCGAAGGCGCCGAGGTCGAGCGCGTCGAGGGCGCGCGGCAATGGCTTCGCTTCCAGGGCGCGGCCGGCGAGCTCACGGGGCGCGTCGCCCAGGCCGCGCGGCTCGTCGACCTGCAGATCACGGAGCCGGACATCGAGGAGATCGTGCGTCGGATCTACTCGGCCGGCGCCTGACGACGACGGGTCTGTCAGCTCTTGGCCTCGAGCCGGGCCAGGCGTTCCTCGATCCGGCGGAGTGCCTCCATTTGCTCGCGCTGATCGTCCTCGACCGCGTGCGCTCGAGCTCGCCGCGCTTCGCCACGAGCACCGACACGATCACGCTCGCGAGCACCGGGATGAAGCTGATCCCGACGAGCATCAGGACGACGCCGACGAGCCGCCCGGCGATCGCTCGTCGGCACGACGTCGCCGTAGCCGACCGTGGTGACCGTCTCGGTCGCCCACCAGAGGCCGAGCCAGAGGCTCGTGAACACCTCCGGCTCGACCAGCCGCGCGAGCGTCCCCCCGAGCACGGTGAGCAGGAGCGCGATTGCGAACACCGTGCGCACCGCGCGCCACAGCGTCAGGCGGGCTCATCCAGTGCTCGAGCCAGGTCTCGCGGCGGCGCGCCATCGCGACCAGATTCGTGCTCGCGCGCGGCCCCCCTGCGCGCACGGTCGACGGGTTTCGCCGTCCGGGGCCCGCCGACGCGGCCTGAGCGCGCTTACATCCGCTCGGGCGCCTCGACCCCGACGAGGTCGAGGCAGCGGGCGATCACCTGCTGCGTCGCGCGGCACAGCCGCAGCCGGAACGACTCGGCGGGATCACCGAGCACGCGGCACTCGTGGTAGAAGCGGTGGAAGTCGTCCGCCAGGCGAATCGCATAGGCCGGGACGAGCTGCGGGCCGCGCCGGTCTGCGGCCTCGCGGACCGTCGCCGGGAAGTCGGTGAGGCGCTTGATCAGCTCCTTCTCCTCTTCCGCAAGCGGCCCCGGCGGAGCGAGGTCCTCGCGTGCGCCCGTCGGCGTTGCGAAGAATCGCGGCGATCCGCGCGTGCGCGTACTGCACGTAGTAGACCGGGTTCTTGTTCGACCGTTCGGCCGCCAGGTCGAGGTCGATGTCGATCGTCTGGTCTGGTCCGCGGTTGACGAGGAACCAGCGCGACGCGTCGACGCCGATCTCGTCGAGCAGCTCGTCGAGGAACACGACGTTGCCTGCGCGCTTCGACGCCTTCGCCGACTCGCCGCCGCTCGTCAGGTGGACGAACTGGTACAGGAGCACCTCGACCCGCTCGGGGTCGTAGCCGAGCATGCGGGCGATCGCGCCGTACCAGCGGGCGGTGGCGTGGTGGTCGGCACCGAGCACGTAGATCGCGCGGTCGAAGCCGCGCTCGAGCTTGTCGACGAGGTAAGCGACGTCGGCCGCGCGGTACGTGGGCGTCCCGCCCTTGTCGGCCGAGCGCACGAGCACCCAGTCCTGCTCGTCGCCATAGGCCGACGAGCGCGCCCAGAGCGCGCCCTCCGAGTGATAGGTGTCGAGCCGCGGCAGCAGCTCGTCGAGGCGCGACTCGAGCGAGCTCTGCAGCGCCCAGCTGTCGAAGTGGATCCGGAACCGCTCCATCGTCGTCTCGATCGATGCGAGCATCGCCGCGACCGGGTCGTCCGCCGTCGTCGCGAGCTCGGCGACGTACTCGCCCTGGTACCCGTCCTCCGGCACGGCCCGGCCCTCGCGCAGCGCGTCGACCGAGGCGCGGAAGCGCTCGATCTGCGTGCCGGCGTCGTTGTAGTAGTACTCGCGCTCCACCTCGTGGCCGCCGAAGGCGAGCAGCCTCGCCACCGAGTCGCCGAGCGCACCGTTCCGCGCCGCCGAGACGACGATCGGGCCGGTCGGGTTGGCCGACACCATCTCCACCTGCACCCGCTGCGCGGGGTCGGCGAACCCGCCGCCGTATCCCGCGTCGATCTCGCCGAGCGCCTCGACGAAGAAGGAGTCGGCAAGCCGGAGGTTCACGAAGCCCGGGCCGGCCACCGACGCGTCGGCGACCTCGGCGTCCTCGACGAACCGTGCGGCAAGCTCGCCTGCGAGCTCGCGCGGAGGCCGGCCGGCGTTCGCGGCGGTGCGCAACGCCACATTCGTCGCAAAGTCGCCGTGCTCGGCGTTCTTCGGCCGTTCCAGCTCCACGGTCGCGCCCGCGATCCCGCCGAGACGGGCCGCCAGGCGCTCGACGCTCCTCTCCCGCCTCGACACGGGTCTAGTATCGTCAAGTCGGATGGACGACGGCACCGAGCGTCAGCTCAACATCCACCTCGATCCCCAGCATCTCGCCGGCGTCTACGCGAACTTCGCGAACATCACGTTCTCGGACTACGAGTTCACGCTCACGTTCGCGCGCATCGACCACGAGGTCGAAGAGGGCGACGTGCCGGGCGTCGTCGTCGCGCGCGTCAACATGTCGCAGCAGTTCGCGCGCGAGCTGCTCGCGGCGCTCCAGGACGCCTACTCGAAGTACACGACGGTCAAGGGCATCCAGTCGCTGCCCGAGACCAACCGGCCGACCGACTGAGCAGCCGCAGTCTGTTACTTGCCAGGGTTCGCCCCCTGGTTGCGCGCGCGCCACTGCTGCGCCATCGCGATCCGCTGCATCAGCGTCGGGTGAGTCTCGAGCCAGAGGTAGTCGAGCAACGGCGGGTTCGGCTCTTCGAGGCTCGTCCGCTCGAACGACTGGAAGAGCTTCTGCATCGCGGCGGGGTCGCGGGTCGCGTTCAGCGCCCGCCAGTCCGCCTCGGCCTCGTACCGGCGCGACACGACGTTCTGGAGCGGCGCGCTCAGGAGCCCGATCACCGCGAGCACGAGGATCGCGTACGGCAGGTTGGCCGGGTCGGCGATCCCGCCCCGGCGCCGCGTCGCGACGGCCACCAGCCACAGCGTCGGCAGGACGACGAGCGCCGACCAGCCGATCGTCTTCAGCACGTGCCGGCTGCGGACGTGCCCGAGCTCGTGTGCGATCACGACGTCGATCTCGCCGCGGCTGAAGCGCCCGTCGAGCAGCGTGTCCCAGAGCACGACGTGCGTCGAGGGGCCGAAGCCGGAGGTGAAGGCGTTGGCCTGATCGGTCCAGGTCGACACCGTCTGGACGCGCGACCGGCGTCCCCTCGACCTGCTCGGCGCGCTCGAGCCGCACGACGTCGGCGCGCAGCGTCGGGCTCCGGAGCGGGTGTGAGCCTGCGCCCGCGACCCAGCCCTCGACGAACGCGAACGCAGCCGCGATCCCGACGATCGCAGGAGCCGCGGCGAGCCACCAGCCGCGCGGCCAGCGCCCGGCGAACCCGACGAGCAGGACGATCGCGAGCATCACCGACGCGACCTCGATGCCCAGCAGCGCCCATTGCGCGTTCAGCCACGCGATCGCGTCGAACGGCCCGAGCCCGAAGTGGTTGTCCCACCAGAGCGACGCGAGCCCGAACGGCAGCTGGACGAACCACAGGGTGACCAGGATCACGATGCCCGCGACGATCGCGCTCGAGATGCGGCCGAGCCCCATCGCGCGGATGCTGGGCGGCAGCCGCCACGCGAGCACCGCGAGCGCCCCGAGCGACGCCAGCGTGCCGGCGAGCCAGAGCAGCTGAGCACCGCGCGAGTACCGGGTCGACCGCCGCAGCGCCGCGTCCGAGAACAGGCGGTGCTCGTCGAGCCCGGAGAGGTGGAGCGACGGAACGCTCGTGCGCGCGAGGAGCCACGCCACGACGGCCCAGGCGGCGGCCGCGGTGACGAGCACGAGGATCTTGTGAGAGCGTCTCGGCATGCGTGTCGCGGTCGTGTCGGACATCCACGGGAATCTGCACGCCCTCGAGGCCGTGCTCGCCGACATCGTGCGCGAAGAAGCGGACGAGGTGTGGTGCCTCGGCGACGTCGTCGGCTACGGGCCGCATCCGAACGAGTGCTGCGCCCTCGTGCGCGAGCACGCGGTGTTCTCGCTCTGCGGCAATCACGACCTCGCGGTCGTGGGCGGCATCGACCTGTCGGACTTCAGCGGCGACGCGGCCGTCGCGGCGCGGTGGACGCGCGACGTCCTCGAGCCCGGCCACGCCGGGTGGCTGCGCTCGCTCACGGCCTCCGGGACGCGCTCGGGCGTCGAGGCCTACCACGGGAGCCCTCGCGACCCGGTCTGGGACTACGTGCTGTCGGACGAGATCGCGCTCGCGAGCCTCGCGTTGACCACCGCACCCCTGGTGCTCGTCGGACACAGCCACGTCGCCCTCGGCGTCTGGCTCGACGGCGACCACCTGGACGGCGGGCAGGCCGACGACTCGACCGAGATCGAGTGGTCGGGGCAACGCGCGCTGCTCAACCCCGGATCGGTGGGCCAGCCCCGCGACGCCGATCCGCGGGCCGCCTGGCTCTCGCTCGATCTGGAGGCCGGGACGGCGGCGTTCCGGCGGACGGAGTACGACGTGGCCGCCGCCCAGCACGACTCGCGCGCGGCAGGCCTGCCGGAGATTCTGGCCGAGCGCCTCGCGCACGGCATCTGAGCCGGCCGCCGGTGGTTATCCGACCGACGACTCGAGCGCGGGAGCGGACGAGCCGAAGGTGATGCCCTGCCGGGCGAGCGCGACCTGCACGTCCTCGCGCGCCTTGAAGATGCGCCACTTGACGGTTGCGAGCGTGATCTCGAGGGAGTCGGCGATCTCGTTGTAGGAGAGCCCGACGACGTCGCGCAGCAGCAGAGCCATCTTCAGGTCGACGGGAAGCACCTCGATCGCGCGCCACAGGGCGTCGATCGTCTCGACCCGCTCGACCGGCTGGTCGACGACCTCGAGCTGCGGCAGGTCGTCGAGGTTCGCAGGGGCGACCGGCCGCCGCTCCTTCGCCCGCAGCTCGTCGAGGACGCGGTTCTTGGTCACCTGGAACAGCCAGGTGGTGAACTTGCAGCGAAGCGAGAACCGCGGCAGCCCTTGGTAGACGCGGAGGAAGACCTCCTGAGTCAGATCCTCGGCGAGCGCCTTGTCGCCGGTCAGCCGGAGGACGTAGTTGTAGACGGGCGTCTCGTAGGTCCGCAGGATGATCGCGAACGCACGCTCGTCACCTTTCTGGGCCTTCCGCAGGACTGCGGGATCTGGCTGGGGCAGGGCCAAGGGAGCCGGAGTATAGCGCCGCTTTCGGCCTGCTCAGAAGGGCTTACGAACGATTTACGAGATCCACACCGCTCATTGCGCGAGGCGGGTCCAGCCCCAGCAGGCCGAGCACGGTCGGGGCCAGATCTGCGAGCTCGCCGCGCTCTCTGAGCGAGAGCTCCGCCGAGGTCGCGATCAGAGGTACGAGGTTCGTGGTGTGGGCGGTTTGCGGGCTGACTCCGTCCGCCTCGAGCAGCTCCTCGGCGTTCCCGTGGTCGGCGGTGACCAGGCAGACGCCGCCCCGTGCTGCGACGGCCTCGACGACCTCGCCGAGGCGGCGGTCGGTCTCCTCGACGGCCTCGACGACCGCCGGGATCACGCCGGTGTGGCCGACCATGTCGGGGTTGGCGAAGTTGACGACGCAAAACGAGTATCCGTCGCCCACGTCGGCGACGACCTTCGCCGCCACTCCGGCCGCCGACATCTCCGGCTTGTGGTCGTAGCTCGGCACGTCGCGCGGGCTCGGCACGAGCTCGCGGTCCTCTCCCGGCCACGGCTCTTCTCGCCCGCCGTTGAAGAAGTAGGTCACGTGAGCGTACTTCTCGGTCTCGGCGACGTGCAGCTGGCCGAGGCCGTGCGCTGCCAGCGTCTCGGCGAGCGTGTCCGTGACCTGCTGCTCCGCGAAGACGACCGGGGCGTCGAGGTCGGCCGCATAGCGCGTAAGCGTCGTCAGGCGGTAACCGTCACCGAGCAGCAGGCGCGAGAGCTGGCGGCCGCGGTCGGGGCGGAAGTTGAAGAAGATCGCGGTGTCGTCGTGCTCGAGCCGCGGCGTCCCCTCGATCACGATCGGCTCGACGAACTCGTCGGTCACGCCTGCGTCGTAGCTCGCCTGGACGGCGTCGATCGGGTCCGACGCCGGCCTTCCGATTCCCGCCGTGATCGCGTCGAACGCCCGCTGCGTGCGGTCCCAGCGCTCGTCGCGGTCCATCGCGTAGTAGCGGCCGACCACGGTCGCGATCCGGTCGCGCGGCAGCTCGGCGAGATCGCGGACGGCGGAGGTCGGCGACACGTCGCGCCCGTCCGTGAACGCGTGGATCCACGTCTTCTCCGGCGCGAAGCGGAGGAGCGCCTGCAAGTGGTCGATGTGCGAGTGGACGCCGCCGTGAGACACGAGCCCGAGGAGGTGCACGCGCCGGCCGCGGTCGAACGCCTCGCGCAGCGCGGGCAGCTCGAAGAACGAGCCTTCGGCGATCGATTTGTTGACCCGCATCAGGTCCTGGTAGAGCCGACGCCCGGAGCCGATCGTCAGGTGCCCGACCTCCGAGTTGCCCATCTGGCCGGGCGGCAGGCCGGCCGCCTCGCCGGACGCGTCGAGCTGCGCGTGGGGGAACTCACGCCAGAGCCGGTCGAACACGGGCGTGGAGGCGAGCGAAATGCCGTTGCCCGGACCGGGCGGCGCGCACCCCCACCCGTCGAGGATGACGAGCGCTACGAGCGGGAACCGGCCCGGCAAATCGCCTCGAACGACTCGAGCTCCAACGACGCCCCGCCCACGAGCGCACCGTCGACGGCGGACTGCGCGAGCAGCTCGCCGGCGTTCTCCGGCTTCACGGACCCGCCGTACAGCACGGGGACGTCGAGCACCGACTTCACGATCTCGTGCGCCTCCTGGGCCATCGCGGGCGTCGCCGTTCGACCCGTGCCGATCGCCCACACGGGCTCGTACGCGACGACGAGGTTGTCGTCGTGCGCGAGCGCGCCGACCTGGCGGCGCAGCACGGCCTCGGTCTCCCCGGCGTCGCGGTCCGCCTCGGTCTCGCCGACGCAGGCGATCACGTGCAGGCCCGCGTCGAGCGCGGCGGCGGCGCGGCGGGCGACGGTCTCGTCGGTGTCGCCGAAGAGCTGCCGCCGCTCGGAGTGGCCGACGATCGTCCCGTAGACGCCCAGCTCGAGCAGCATCGGCGCCGACACCTCGCCCGTGAACGCGCCCTCGCGCTCCCAGTGGCAGTTCTGCGCGAAGACGCCGATCTCGGTGCCGGCGAGCGCCTGCACCGCCTCGGCGAGCGAGACGAACGGCGGGCAGACGACCGCGTCGACGTCGGCCGGCAGCTCGAGCTCCCGAAGCGCGCGGCAGAGCTCGCCCGCCTCCTCGGGGCCCTTGAACATCTTCCAGTTGCCTGCGACGAGCACCGGGTGATGTTAAGAG
This sequence comes from uncultured Thermoleophilia bacterium, assembly GCA_963708355.1. Classification (GTDB taxonomy): domain Bacteria; phylum Actinomycetota; class Thermoleophilia; order Gaiellales; family Gaiellaceae; genus PALSA-600. The sequence goes on from CAVPSK010000002.1 coordinate 20,328, forward strand.
CTGGGACCATGGTGACGCTCGCTGAGCGGGAGCGCGGCCGCTCGGCTCAGCGTCATCGTGGTTCCAGCTCTTGGGTGACGACGGCCTGGGTCTGGATCACGAACGCGACGGGGCGGCCGTCGTCGTCGGACAACTCGGTCTGCACGACGATCGAGGAGCGCCCGACGTGGAGCGGCCGCGAGACCGCGTGGACGCGCCCGCCGCGCACCGCGCGGAAGAAGTTGGTCTTCGACTCCATCGTCGCGGTCGACGCGCCGGCCGGCAGATTGAGGAACGCGCAGATCGCACCGAGGCTGTCGGCCGCCGCCATCAGCGCGCCGCCGTGCAGCACGCCGCCCGCCGTGCAGAGCTCCGGCCGGAAGTCGAGCCCACCGCGGACCTCTTCGGGCGCTGCGGCATCGACCGCAAGGCCGAGCCCGGCCGCGAACGGCATCGTGTCGACGAGCGCGCTCATTGCCCGCTCCCGGCGCCGGCAAGCCGGCGCCTGCGCTCATTGCTGAGCTCCGTCGAGCCGACGCTCATGCGGCCGGGATCGCGGCCACGCCCGGAAGCTCCCGTCCCTCGAGCAGCTCGAGCGACGCGCCGCCGCCGGTCGAGACCCACGAGATCTCCCCCGCAAGCCCTGCCTCCTTGACTGCGCGCACCGAGTCGCCGCCGCCCACGACGGTGAAGCCCTCGCAGGCGGCCACCGCGCGCGCCACGGCGACGGTGCCGTCGGCGAAGCGCGGCCATTCGAACACGCCCATCGGCCCGTTCCAGAACACGGTCTTCGCACGGCCGATCCGCTCCGCGAAGTCACGGCGTGTCTCGGGCCCGATGTCCAGGCCAAGCCAGCCTTCCGGCAGCTCGTCGAACGGCGCGGGTCGCGCTTCCGCGTCGGCGTCGAACGACGCCGCTGCGACGACGTCCCGTGGGAGCACGACGTCGAACCGGAACGGGTTCTCGCTGCGGACCTCCTCCGCCATCTTCCCGCCGATCAGCACATCGTCGGCACGCGCACCGAGGTGCTCGAGCACCGCGAGCTTGTCATCGACCTTGGCGCCGCCGGCGACGATCACGAACGGACGCTCGACCTCTCCGAGGAGGCGCCCGAGGTTGCGCAGCTCCTCCAGCAGCAGCAGCCCCGCGTACGAGTGCAGGAGCTCGGCCACGCCGACAGTCGACGCGTGCGCACGGTGGGCAGAGCCGAAGGCGTCGTTGACATAGAGGTCGCACCCGTCGGCGAGCTCACGCGCGTAGCGCGGGTCGTTCTTGGTCTCGCCGGCGTCGAAGCGCGTGTTCTCGAGCACGCTCACGCGGTTGTCGCCAACGGCGGCGAGCAGCGCCTCGCGGACCGGCGCCATCGCGTAACGCGCTCGATCCTCGTCCGTCTTCGGGCGGCCGAGATGCGAGCACACCCGAACCTCGGCAGCGCCGCGCTCGCAGAGCAGGCGGATGGTCGGGAGCGAGGCGCGGATGCGGGTGTCGTCGGCGACCCGCCCGTCCTCGAGCGGGACGTTCAGATCCGACCGGACGAGCACCACCTTCCCGCGAACGTCGGCCGTCTCGACCGAGCGCGGCAGCGCGGTCACAGCACCCTGGGGACGAGATCGACCAGCCGACACGAGTAACCCCACTCGTTGTCGTACCAGCCGAAGACCTTCGCGAAGGTCCCGCCGGCCATCGTCAGCTGGCTGTCGAAGGTGCAGGACGCCGGCGAGTGGACGATGTCGGTGGACACGAGCGGCTCCGTCGAGTAGTCGAGGTACGGCGCGAGCGGGCCGCTGTCGGCAGCCGCGGCGAATGCGGCGTTGACCTCGTCGGCGGTCGTCTCGCGCGCGAGCTGCACGACGAAATCCGTGATCGACCCGGTCGGGACCGGCGCCCGCACCGAGACGCCGTCGACCTTGCCGTTCAGCTCGGGCAGCACGAGGCCGATTGCCCTCGCCGCGCCGGTCGAGGTCGGGATCAGGTTGATCGCGGCCGCACGGGCTCGTCGCAGGTCGCTGTGCGGCAGATCGAGGATCTGCTGGTCGTTCGTGTACGCATGGATCGTCGTCATGTAGCCGCGCTCGATCCCGAAGGAGTCGTGGAGCACCTTCGCCATCGGCGCGACGCAGTTCGTCGTGCACGAGGCATTCGAGATGATCGCGTGCTTCTCCGCGTCGTACGCGTCGTCGTTGACGCCGAGCACGAGCGTCACGTCCGGGTCGGTGGCGGGAGCCGAGATGATCACCTTCCTCGCACCGGCGTCGAGGTGCTTCTGCGCCCCGTCGCGCTTCGTGAACAGCCCGGTCGACTCGATCACGACGTCGACGCCGAGGTCGCCCCACGGCAACGCTGCGGGGTCGCGCTCGGCGAGGCCGCGCACCTCGGCTCCGTCGACGACCAGTGACCCACCCTTCACCTCCACCTCGTGCTCGAACCGCCCGAGCACCGAGTCGTGGCGGAGGAGGTGCGCCATCGTCTCGACGTTCCCGAGGTCGTTGAACGCGACGACGTCGAAGTCGCCGCCGCGCGCGAGGGCCGCGCGGTAGAAGTTCCGGCCGATCCGGCCGAAGCCGTTGATGCCAACGCGTGTCTTCGCCATGGCGGCGACTCTAGCTGGCGGCGGTGGCTGCGATTCCGTAGATGCCCGCGAGCTTCTCGCGCAGGTACCTGACGTACGGCTCCGGATCGATCTCGCTGGTACCGACGACCCGCTCGAGCGTCTCGCCCGGCGTGAACTTGCGGCCGTATCGGTGCAGGTTCTCGCGCAGCCAGTCGCGGAGCGTCCCGAACTCGCCGCGCTCGAAGTCGCCGTCCAGGTCCGGCAGGTCGGCCGTGACCTTCTCCCAGATCTGGGCCGAGATCAGGTTCCCGAGGGCGTAGGTCGGGAAGTAGCCGATCGAGCCACCCGACCAGTGCACGTCCTGCAGCACGCCCTCGGTGTCGCTCGGCACCTCGATTCCGAGGTAGTCCCAGATGCGCCGGTTCCACTCCTCCGGCAGCTGCTCCAGCGGGAACTCATCGGAGAGCATCGCCTGCTCGAGCTCGAAGCGCAGGATGATGTGGAGGTTGTAGGTGGCCTCGTCGGCCTCGACGCGGATCAGCGACGGCTCGACGGTGTTGACCTCGCGGTACCAGCGCTCCGCGTCGTAACCGCCGAACGCGCCCGGGAAGGTCGCCTGGAGACGCGGGAAGAAGTGGCGCCAGAACGGGAGCGACCGCCCGACCAGGTTCTCCCACATCCGGCTCTGCGACTCGTGCATGCCGAGCGACACGCCGCGGGCGAGGGGCGAGCGCTCGAGCGCGGGGTCGACCTGGCGCTCGTAGAGGCCGTGCCCGAACTCGTGCATCACCGCGAAGAGACCGTCGAGGTTGTCCGGGAAGTAGCGCGTGGTGATGCGGATGTCGGTGGTGCCGGTGCCCGACGCGAACGGGTGCACGGTCGGGTCGAGCCGCCAGCACTGGTCGTCGAAGCCGAACGCGCGTGCGACCTCGAGCTCGAAGCGCTTCTGGTCCTCGAGCGGGAAGTCTGGGCCGGCCGGCGCGTGCCCCTCGGAGACCGCGGCGACCTCCTTCACGAGCGGCGCCTGGTGCTCCTTCACGTAGTCGAAGAGCCGCCGGACCTCCGCCGTCTTCATCCCGCGCTCGAAGTCGTCGAGCACGATGTCGTACGGCTCGCCGGTGACGTCGAAGCACTCGATGTAGCGCTTGCGCAGGTCGAGGTTCTTCCGCAGCACGGGCAGGAAGCTCGCGAAGTCGTTGTTCTTGCGTGCGTCGACCCAGACCGGCTGCGCGAGGGCCGCCGACCGCGACATCTCGGCGCGCAGGTCGGCCGGGACGCGTCGGGCCTTCTCCCAGTCGCGCGAGACGACGCGGATCAGGCTGGCCTCGAACGAGTCGTACTCCTGCTGCTCGCCCCAGTCCCGGAGCTCGTCGAGCAGCCGGCCGATCTCGGGCGAGGTGAAGCGCTCGTGCGCGATCCGGCCGACCGTCGCGAACTGCTCGGCGCGGAGCGGCGCCCCGCCGCGCGGCATCATCACCTGCTGGTCCCACCCGAGCAGGGCCATGACCTTCCCCAGGTCGCTGATCGACTGCAGCCGCCCCCGCAGGTCCTCGAACGCCTCGCGACTCACGGCAGAGAATCGTATATCAGGGTCTCGGGATCGCGGCGCAGTAAGAAGCTCTCACAGCATGAGGCTCGTTGATCCGGGCGGGATCGCCGGCGAGCACGTCCGGGCAGCTCAGCCTCTCATGCTGTGGGAGCTTCTACAGCGGCGGGCCGGAGGGGAAGCTCCGAGGACGACCTCCCCCTCCGGTTGAACCACGCTCCGAACGCTGGCGATGGACGGGGTCTGAATCCACCGCCGGACGAACGCGGACCCGCCGTCGACTGAGTATGGGGATGAATCGGCTCGCTCCGCTAGAGGAGTTGCAAATCGGAATCAAGCGGAGTCGACGAGCTGGACGATCGCGCCCAGACGCCGGTGCACTGCGGCCCTGCTGAGGCGCGGCTTCGTCTTCGCCGACAGCTCGCTGAGCGAGGCCGTCGGGTGCCGCAGGCGCAGCTCCGCGATCTCGGCGAGGTGCGGGGGCAGCGCGTCGACGCCGAGCGCGCGGATCGCCTCGAGCTGGCGGTGAGCCGCGGCCGCGGTCCGCACCAGGTTTGCCTCGTCCGCGTTCGCGAGCCGGTTCGCCTGCGCGCGCGTGGCCGCGACGACTGCGTGCTCCTCGAGGCGGAGCGCGACACGCCCGGCGCCGACGGCGGCCAGCACGTCCCGGATCGTGTCGTGACCCTTCGCGTAGGCGAGCGCGTGCGAGCGCCGCTCCGCGACCTTCAGCTCGAGCTCCTCGCGGGCGGCGGTCGCGGCGATGAACTCCGCCCCCGCCCGCCCCGACGTGCGCAGCTCGAGGTGCGGGTCGCGCGGCCCGGACAGCGAGCCGCCTCCCAGCAGCGCGCCGCGCAGGTACGCGGTGCGGCAGCACGACCGTCCGACCACGCGCTTCGGCGGCCGCTCGAGCGGCGCTCCCGCAGGCGAGAGCACCCCGGCCTCGACGAGCGTCTCGCCCGCGGTCCCGTCCACCTCGACATGCAGCTGATAGCGCGTCGCGCCGTCGAAGGCCCGGCGCGGGTACGTCCGGATCTCGGATCGCACCCCGTGGCCGCGAAGCAGCGCGAACGCGCGCCGGGCCGCCGCCGGGGTCGCGAGATCGAGCTCGACCGCGACGCCTGCGTCGCGAAGGTGCCAGGCACCCGAGGCATGGAAGAGGGCGGACAGCTCCGCGAGCGTGCAGCAGCGCCGTGTCGGCGCGATCGCCGCGAGCTCGTCGCGGAGCTCCTCCGACAGGCTCAGAGCGAGACTCCTTCGAGCGCGAGCAGTCGGCGCTTGTACGCGGGGCCGAGATCGCCGTAGGGACCGAGGCCGCCCGCCGAGACGACGCGGTGCGTCGGCACGAACGGCGACAGGTCGCAGCGTGCGCAGAACGTCCCGGCGGCACGGGCTGCGCGCGGGCGGCCGGCGAGCGCGGCCAGCTCGCCGTACGTCACCACCTCCCCGCGCGGAACCGCGCGCAGCGCCTGCGCGCACGCGCCGAGAAAGCCGTCGGGCAGTTCGAGCGGCACGTCCGCGAAGTCCTCGTCCTTCCCCGCGAAGAACCGCTCGAGTCGTCTGACCACGGTCAGACCGTGGTCTGACACACGAAAGTGTGACGGCGTTCGCCGTCGGGGTCGCGGGAGCTCCGAGTGCACGACGAGGTCGCCGTCGAGCCAAACCTCGCCGACGCCCCACCCCGGCGCGTCGTACTGGACGAGCGTTGGCCTCATGCACCGATGTTGTAGCGTCGCCGCGTGGGCCTGGAACGGATCGCGGCGTTCGGATACGCCTACGTCGCGCTCGCGTTGCCGGCCTTCCTGCTGGGCAATGACCACCGCCGGGCGCAGTCCGCGCTGTTCGCCGCGGCGACCTTCGCGTTCCTGTGGTTCCTCGCGAGCCTGCGCGCCCGCCTCGTGCGCTACGACCCGGACGGCTTCTTCGCCGGCATCGTCGCGATGGGCGGAGCGGCGGTGATCGCGCTGCAGGCGGCGACGCTGCTCCTCGACCAGCCGGAGTTCACTGCGCCGGCCGCGGCCTGCGCCGCCGCCGTGATCATCGGCTCGTCGCTCGCCGCCCTGCGCGCGCGCAAGGTCGACCGCTGGTTCGGCCGCGCCGGGCTCGCCGGAGGCGTCGTCGTGCTCGTCGTCGGGCTCGTGGAGGGCGCCGCGAACTGGACGCTCGGCGCCGACGAGACCTCCGCCTCGCTGCTCGGCTTCATGATCTGGGTCGTCGTAACCGCGACCTATCTGCTCCGGCGCTGACGTAGTCCTCGAGCGTCAGCTCGATCTCCTCGGCGCAGCCGGGGCGCCCGCACTCGCACACGAACGGCAGCGGCGGCGACCCGGGCGGCGCCTCGCCGGATGCTCGGTACAGCCGCACCTGCTCGGCGAGCACGTCGTTCTCGAACCGGCGGATGGCTGCGAGGTCGCCTCCGCGCGGCAGCCGCTCGATCGCCGGAGCGAAGACGGCCTCGACATGCTCGATCATCTCCTCGAGGCGGCGATCGACCGCGAGCACCGGCAGCCCGGTTGCCGCCGCGTCGGCAGCGATCCGCTCCGCGAGCACCAGGTTGCGCTCGACGACGACGTCGCGCTGCCCGCGCTCGGCGCCGGTGGCGCGGATCCGCTCTTCGCTCGGCACCAGGAACACGGCGGCGGCGCCGGACGGAACGAGCGACGGCAACAGGAACGGCCCCTCCGCGATCGCGCCGGGCGACGGCGGGAGCGTCGCGAGATCCTCGAGCACGAGCTCGAACCGGTGCCGCGAGTAGTCCAGGAACCGATCCGCGAGCACCGGCGGCGGCAGGTCCCACCGCAGGTCGGGCGGCACGCGCACCCGGTACAGGTGGTCGTAGGTCCGGTGGTCGACGTTGTACAGCTGCAGGTCGTGCCGGTACGCGAGTGCGCGCGAGATCGACGTCTTCCCGGCTCCGGTCGCGCCACCGATCCACAGGGCGTGAACCGGGTCCACCGCCGTAATGTACGGCGCATGAGCAGCCACGCGATCTTCCGTCCGCCCCCGCCCCGCAACGAGCCCGTCAACGACTACCTCGCCGGCAGCCCCGAGCGCGCGAGCCTGCAGAAGCGGCTCGAGCAGATGCGCGGCGAGCGCATCGAGATCCCGCTCGTGATCGGCGGGAAGGACGTCACGACCGGCAATCTGAAGCAGGCGGTGATGCCGCACGACAAGGAGCACGTCCTCGCCGACGTGCACCAGGGCGGCGCCGAGCATGTCGCGCAGGCGATCGACGCGGCGGCGGAGGCGTGGGAGGAGTGGTCGAAGTGGTCGTGGGAGGACCGCGCCGCGGTCCTGCTGCGCGCGGCGGAGCTGCTCTCGGGCCCGTGGCGCGACACGCTGAACGCCGCGACGATGCTCGGGCAGTCGAAGACGGCGCACCAGGCGGAGATCGACGCGGCGTGCGAGTCGATCGACTTCTTGCGCTTCAACGTCGAGTTCATGTGCCGGATCTACGCCGAGCAGCCGATGTCGTCGCCCGGAATCTGGAACCGGCTCGAGTACCGGCCGCTCGAGGGCTTCGTGTTCGCGGTCTCGCCGTTCAACTTCACGGCGATCGCCGCGAACCTCACGAGCTCGCCTGCGCTGATGGGGAACACGGTCGTCTGGAAGCCCGCCGGAACGGCGATGCTCTCCGCGTACTACCTGATGCGCCTCTTCCAGGAGGCCGGGCTGCCGGACGGCGTGATCAACCTCGTCTATGGCTCGGGCGCGACGATCGGCGACGCAGCGCTCGCGAGCCCGCACCTCTCCGGCATCCACTTCACCGGCTCGACTCCCGTGTTCAACGGGATGTGGCGGACCGTCGCCGGCGCGATGGAGCGCTACCGGAACTACCCGCGCATCGTCGGCGAGACCGGCGGCAAGGACTTCATCGTGGCGCACCCGTCCGCCGACCTCGACTCGCTCGCTGCCGCGATCGTCCGCGGCTCGTTCGAGTACCAGGGCCAGAAGTGCTCGGCCTCGTCGCGGGTCTACGCGCCCTCGAACCTCTGGCCGAAGCTGCGCGAGCGGCTGCAGGAGGAGGTCGCGACGATCAAGGTCGGCGACGTCTCCGACTTCGGCAACTTCATGGGCGCGGTGATCGACGGTGCGTCGTTCTCGACCCAGGCCGAGGCGATCGAGGAGGCCAGGCGGCACGCCGACACGGAGATCGTGGTCGGCGGCGGCTACGACGACTCGCGCGGGTTCTTCGTCGAGCCGACCGTCGTCGAGACGCGCGATCCCGACTTCAGGCTGCTGCGCGACGAGCTGTTCGGTCCCGTCGTGACGACATACGTCTACGACGAGGCGCGCTGGGACGACACTCTCGACCTGATCGACCGCACTGCGCCCTACGGGCTCACGGGCGCCGTGTTCTCGGAGGAGCGCGGTCCGATCGACGACGCCGCCTCGAAGCTCCGGTACGCGGCGGGCAACTTCTACGTCAACGACAAGCCGACCGGCGCGGTCGTCGGTCAGCAGCCGTTCGGCGGCTCGAGGGCGTCGGGGACGAACGACAAGGCCGGCTCGCTCTGGAACCTGATTCGCTGGGTCTCCCCGCGCTCGATCAAGGAGACGTTCGCGCCGCCCCGCGACTACCGCTACCCGTTCCTGAACGGCGGGGAGAACGCCGGCGGAACGTGAGTCGGCAACCGGTGCCAGGCACCGGTCAGGGCACGCGGAACGACCAGGCGCGTGCGCTGCCGGTCGAGTCGGTCCGACCGTACGCGACGGCGACGTGGCGGCCGGGAGCGAGGTCGGAGGCCGGCGCGCCGTAGATGGTCGCCTGTGCCGGGGCGCCGCCGCCCTTGACCACGAGTTCCTTGCCGTCGACCCACAGCCCCGTCTCGACGAGCGGCTTCGGCGCGCGCAGCTCGGCTGCCACCTGCGGCAGGCTCGGCGCGACGCCGCCGGGCTTGGGGCCGAGGATCGCGATCTTGACGCGGCCGCTCGTGTCGGTGCGCCAGCTGCCGTCGACGAGGTGCACCGCTACGGCGCGGCCACCTGCGAGGACGACCGCCCAGTTCCCGCCGGCGTAGAGCCCGCTCGAGCCGGGCACGGCCGAGGACGGCGGCGGAGGGGTCGCGGTCGTCGCAGGCGGGGCGGCGCTCTTCGACGAGCCGCAGGCGGCCAGGACGAGCACGGCGACCAGAAACGGGAGCCGGTGCACGCCGGAAGAGTAGAAGTCTAGAGTTCGGGCGTGTCGAGCTCGCTCTCCGCCTCGTGGCTCGGTACCCGCACGGGGCTCGATCCGGGCCGGCTCGAGGCGCTCCGGCGGCAGGGCCGGCTACTCGGCGTGCCTTCCGAGAACGGCTACGACTACCCCGCCTGGCAGTTCGACGCAGACGGCCAGCCGCTGCCGGCGCTCGCCCATGTGCTCGCGGCCTCACGCTCGGTCGGGATGAGCGACGAGCGGGTGGCCGAGCTCCTGAACACCCGCGCGGGGCTCGGCTCGGACCGGAGGCTCGGCGACGCTCTCCGCGACGGCAACGTCGAGCACGTGATCGCCGTCGTGCTGAACGCGCGCTGAGGGAGGTCATGGCTCGGTTACGCGCGGCCGGTGCGGTGGAGCTGCGCGTAGATGTTGCGAGCGGTCTTCGCGGGTACGCCGGGCACTCCCTGGAGCTCCTCGGCCGTCGCCTCGAGCACACGCTCGGCCGAGCCGAAGTAACGGAGGAGCGCCCGGCGGCGCGCGGGCCCGACGCCTTCGAGCTGGTCGAACATCGACGCCCGCGCCGCGGCGTCGCGCCGCTGCCGGTGGAAGGTGATCGCGAAGCGGTGCGCCTCGTCGCGGATGCGCTGCAGGAGCTGCAGGCCCGCAGAGTGAGCGGGCAGCTGGATCGGCTCCGGCCGGCCGGGCACGAACACCTCCTCGATCCGCTTGGCGAGCGCGATCACCGCCACCCGCGGCAGGTCGAGCTCGGCCATCGCCTCGAGCGCGGCCGACAGCTGCCCCTTCCCACCGTCGATGACGACGAGGTTCGGCGGCTGCGCGAACGACTCGTTCCACTCGGCCGATGCCGGGTCGGCCGAGAGCCTCGTGAACCGGCGCAGGATGATCTCCCGCATCGCGGCGAAGTCGTCCTGGCCGTCCTGGCCGCGCACCTGGAACTTGCGGTAGTGCGCCTTCTTCGCGACGGCGTCCTCGAACACGACCATCGAGCCGACGATCTCCTGGCCCTGGATGTTCGAGATGTCGAAGCACTCGATGCGGATCGGCAGCGACTCGAGGTTGAGCGCCTCGCGCAGCTCTTCGAGCGCTTCGACGCGACGTGCGCGCCTGGTCTCGCTGACGAAGGTCTCCGAGTCGAGCGCCAGCTGTGCGTTCTGCTGCGCCAGCTCCTGCAGCCGGCGCTTCTCGCCGCGTTCGGGCGCGCGTACCTCGACATGGGAGCCACGCCGGTCCGAGAGGAACGCGCCCAGCACGGAGGTGTCGCCGCTCCCCCGCGGCACGAGAATCTGGGGCGGGATCGACGGCGCCGCTCCGTAGTACTCGAGGCAGAAGCTCTCGAGCACGTCGCCGAGCTCGACGCCGCCCGCGTTCTCCAGGTGGAACGAGTAGCGGTCGACCATCCGGCCGTCGCGCAGCGGGAAGACCTGTACCGCCGCGTGCACCGGCGACACCGCGATCCCGATCACGTCGATCGTCCCGATCGAGCGGCGTTCGACCGCCTGCCGCTCGCTCAGCCGTTCGATCGCGGCGAGCCGGTTGCGATACCGCGCCGCATCCTCGAACCGCTCCTCGGCCGCCGCCTCGCGCATCTGCCGCTCGAGCGTGCGGCGGATCGGGCGGTCGTCGCCCGACAGGAACTCGATCACCTGGTCGATCAGCTCGCGGTAGTCGTCCTTCGAGATGTAGCCGACGCACGGCGCGAAGCACCGCTCGATGTGGTAGTCGAGGCACGGGATCCCGCTGCGCCGGCCCGGCTGCGGCCCCTCGCACGGGCGGTAGCGGAACACGCGGTTCAGGACGTCGAGCGTCTCGCGCACCTTCTTCGCGTTCGCGTACGGCCCGAAGTAGACGACGCCGCGCCGGTGCCGCTCGCGGGTGAACATCACGCGCGGGTAGTCGTCCTCGACGGTCACCGCGATGTACGGGAACGACTTGTCGTCGCGGAGGCGCACGTTGTACGGCGGCCGGTGGCGCTTGATCAGGTTCTGCTCGAGGTGGAGCGCCTCGACCTCGGTCTGCGTCACGATCGTCTCGATCTCGGCGACCCGGTCGGCCATCTGGCGGATCCCCGGGCGCGTGTCGCTCGACCCGGCCTGGAAGTACGACCGGACACGCGGACGCAACGACTTCGCCTTGCCGACGTAGAGAACGTCGCCTCGCGCGTCTCGGAACAGATAGACGCCCGAGCCGGCCGGGACGCGCTTCAGCCTGGCCTCGAGCTGCTCCGTCGCCACATCGTCCACGCTAGCGTTACGAGACATGGACGGGCAGTACGTCGCGTACACGTTCTACCGGCTCGACCCGGCGTTCCGGCGCCTGCCGGTCGAGGAGCGAACCGCGGCCAAGGAGGCGTTCGCCGACGTGATCGAGGATCACGCCTCGCGCTTCGACCACCTGCGCGTCTACACGACCACGGGCGTCCGCCCGGACGTCGACTTCTTCCTCTGGAAGATCACACGCCGCTACGACGACCTCGGCGAGCTCGGCTCGGCTCTGAATTCGACCGCGCTCGCAGGCTGGCTCGAGACGCCGTTCTCGTACCTCGCGACGACGAGGGCGTCGCAGTACACCTCCGCCCGCAAGGCGCGTCAAATCGTGCCCAAGGAGCTGCCGTATCTCGTCGTCTACCCGTTCGTGAAGGTCCGCGCGTGGTACTCGCTCAGCGAGGAGCACCGCCAGCGGGCGATGGACGAGCACATCCGCATCGGGCGCGACGAGTTCCCCGGGATCCACAACCACACGACCTATTCCTTCGGGATCGACGACCAGGAGTTCATGACGGCGTTCGAGTGCGACGAGCCCGCCGACTTCATGCACCTGATGCTCCGGCTCCGCGACACGGAGGCATCGGCCTACACCGAGCGCGACACGCCGATCTTCGTCGGCCGCCACGTGCCGATCCGCGAGGCGCTCGACCGCCTCGACGGCGTCGGCTCGGTCGCGCTCGCCTAATAGAGGCTGCGCTGGTCGCGCCAGGTTCGCCAGCCGGCGAACACGCACACGATCGCGACCACGAAGAACGCGAGCGCGTCCGGGCCGGACGGGCTGCCCAGGAAGAACCAGGCGAGGTCGACGACGAGCAGCGCGACCGCCCCGTAGACGACCCACTGCGCCCGCGACGGCCACGTCGAGATCTCGCGGCGCGCGAAGTCGCGCCAGAACATGTAGGCGACCACCGCGATCGCGATCAGGAACGCGATCCGCACGAGCAACCCGACGGTGACGAGCGCGACCTCGAGGTTGAGCACGAGCACGATCACCGACACGCCGGCGAGGATCAGGATGTTGCGGACGAATGGGCTCATGCGGCGGTCATGTAGGCGCGGACGCCGAGCGCGGCGGCGATTAGTGTCGCGACCGCGAACCAGAGCAGTCGCGCACGCGGGTCGACGGGTGCGTAGAGCCACGGCGAGAGCGCCGCGAGGAGCGCGAACGTCCCGTAGGCGTAGTGCAGCCGGTCCGCAGCGCGGCGATGGTCGGAGAGAAGCAGCAGCCCAAGGCCGACCTGGGCGATCAGCAACGTCTGCGCGAGCGCGAGCAGCTGCGACACCGCCTTGCCGGCGCGGCCGCGGCGGCGCGCCACGAACGCCGCCGCAGACGCCACGACGCAGACCGCGATCAACAGGAATGCGTTGACGTGGTGGGCCGTTAGCATCGCCGAGCACCCACCCTACTCGAGAGCCCAACGAAGGCCGACGGAGGCACCGATGGTCGAACAAGGCAAGGAAGCACCGGATTTCGAGCTCGCCACCGACGACGGCGACAAGGTCCGGCTCTCCGACCTGCGGGGCAAGCAGGTCGTCCTCTACTTCTATCCCAAGGACGACACGCCCGGCTGCACGACGCAGGCGTGCGGGATCCGCGACGCGTACGGCGAGTTCGAGCAGGCCGGCGCGGTCGTGCTCGGCATCTCACCGGACGACGAGACCTCGCACGCGAAGTTCAAGCGGAAGTTCGGGCTGCCGTTCACGCTGCTCGCCGACGAGGGGCATCACGTCGCCGACGCCTACGGCGTCTGGACCGAGAAGTCCTACATGGGCCGCACCTACATGGGCGTCGAGCGCTCGACGTTCGTGATCGCCGAGGACGGGACCGTGAAGAAGGTGCTGCCGAAGGTGAAGCCGGCGACGCACGCGGACGACGTGCTCGCGGTGCTGGCAGAGTAGAGCCGGCTACGCCAGCGCGACCGTCGTCTCGCTGCGCCGCTCCTCGTAGCCGTCGCCGAGCCGCTCGCGGAGCGTCTGCTCGAGCTCTCCGCTCGCCTCGAGCTCCTCGACGATGTCGGCCCCGCCGACGAGCTCGCCCTTCACGAACACCTGAGGGATCGTCGGCCAGCCCGACAGCGCGCTCAGCTCCCGGCGAATCTGAGGATCGGGAAGGATGTCGACGGCGGTGACGGGCGCGCCGGCGCGCCGCAGCGCGTTCAGCGCACGGTCGGAGTTGCCGCACATCACGAACGTCGGCGTGCCCTTCATGAACAGCGCCACGTCCGAGCCGCCGATGACCTCCTTGATCTGCTCCGTGTAGCTCACGATGTCCCTTTCGTCTTGATTCGCAGCTCATGGATAGTGCCGTCCTGGAGCGGCCCGGCCAGGGCTTCGTTCACCCGTCCGTGCTGCTCGAGGAGGGTGAGCCCGTCGAACGACGGCGAGGCGACGATCACCTGGAAGTGGTCACCGCCGCCGGTGCGGTCGAGCACCTGCAGCTCGGTCGCGTCGGGAAAGGCGCGCTCGAGCAGGTCGCGAAGCGGTTGCATGCTCACGGATCGATCGTAGCGACGGCGAGGCGGTCGCCCGGCCCGAGGCCCTCCGCCGCGCCCTCGGACAGCTCGATCACGACCTTCGCCCCGCGCCGGCCGGCGGCGCGCCACGGCCGGAGGCCGCGGACTACGTCGATCACGACCAGCTCGCGGTCGCAGAAGACCGCGTCGATCGCGAACCGCATGAAGGCCATGTGGATCGATCCCGCCGGGCGGAGCAGCAGCCCTTCGGCGGGATCGAGGCGCGCCCGCCCGAGCAGGCCGCGCAGGCGCGACCACGGGCGGTCGGCGATCATGCACCGCTCGCACACGACCGCTCCGTCCGCCCTCGTCAGCCTCGCGACGCGCATCGGAGAGCGCTTACGCCGCCGGCCGGAGAATCCCTCGGAATGGGGTCGCCGCGAGCTCCCCGGGGGTCGAACCTATGAGGGCAATACCCCCGGCGCTTGCGGCGCGCCGTCCCAATCGACGAGGAGACTCGCCATGCCGACGGACGGAACCGCACCGCATCGCACAGAGCACGATCGCGTGATCGAGGAGAGCCTGGCCGAGCTGGAGCGCCAGCACAGCGCCCAGCAGGCACCGGCCCCCGAGCCGGACCGGACCGTCGTCTTCGTCAACGAGGTCGGACTGCGCGTGCGCGCGGCTGAGTCCGAGGCGCCGGCCGCCGTCCTGAACGCCGTCGACGAGGAGGCCCGTATCGCCGCGAGGCGCGAGCGCGAGCACGCGGAGGCGGTGGCGCAGCGCGAGCGCGAGCTCGCCGAGCTGCGGCTCGAGGAGATTCGCTCCGAGGCAGAGGAGCAGCGGAACCAGCAGATGAACCAGGCGACGTCGGAGCTGCTCGCCGGTCTCGACAAGCGGCAGGAAGAGCTCGAGCGCCGCGAGGCCGAGGTGGCAGAAGCGCTCGACAAGCTCGACCGTCGGTTCACGGCCAAGCGCCAGGAGCTTTCCGCGCGCGAGACGGCCCTGTCGGCGCGCGAGAGCGAGCTCGAGCTGGTGAAGGCACGCACGGAGGCCGAGCTGGCCGAGGCGCAGGCGAAGCTCGAGACGGCAGCGGCGGAGGCCGCGGCCGTGGCCGCAGCGGAGGCGTCGGCCGAGCGCCAGCGCGAGCTGGAGGCCCGCCTCGCCGCGCTCGAGGAGCGCGAGCAGGAGATCGACGAGCTCGAGAAGCGGGCCCGGGCGGAGCTCGATTCGGCTCAGGCGGCGTTCGAGGCCGCGATGGCCGAGACGAATGCTGCGCGCGGGAACGAGCTGGACGAGCGCGAGGTCGAGCTGGCCGCGCGCGAGACCGAGCTCCTCGAGCTGCAGGCCGCACTCGACCATCACAAGCAGGACGTCGCCGTCCTCGAGCGGGAGGCTGCCGAGCGGCAGGCCGCGCTCGAGGCCCGCGAGCGCAAGCTCGCCGAGGCCGAGGCCGATCTCGCAGCGAACGCCAACCAGAACGGCAAGCTCGAGGAGGAGCTGCGGGCCCGCGTCGCGCGGCTGCACTCCGAGCTCGAGACGCGCCAGGAGCGCCATGACGAGCTGGCGCGCGAGCTCGAGCAGCGCGAGCAGTGGATCGCCCAGCACGAGGAGGACCTCGCCACGTACGTCGACGAGCTCAAGGACACGTTCCGCGAGCGCGACGCCGAGTGGTGGGCAAAGCAGCTGGGCTCCGAGCCGGCGATTCTCGGCTAAGAGTTTCTAGGACGCGGCTACACTGACGGCCGCCCGCGGATGTGGCGGAATTGGTAGACGCGCACGGTTCAGGTCCGTGTGCCCGTAAGGGCGTGGAGGTTCAAGTCCTCTCATCCGCATAGCCCTTTCGTGCGGATCTAGTGCCCAAACGGTGCCCAAACGGTTCGCGTGCCGACCGGCTACCTGGATACCAATCTCATCATCGGAGTCGCAAAGGGCGACCTCGACGTCACGGAGATGGCCGCGCTCGCTGGCATCCTTGAACGGCGCAAGCGAGGCGAGATCGTCCTCTGCACGTCGCGCGTAGCGAAAGAGGAACTTGACCGGCACGCACAGAGCGGGACGGGCCGAACCGAGCATTTGATCTACCTGCTCCTGGACGACGTGCCGGCCGTCCTTGACCAGTTCGTGATTCCCGCCCAGTTGGGGAACTCGTCGCAAGGTGGCGGCTTGACCGGCGGCGTCCTCGTGAAGGACTTCCTGCTCGGAAAGCTCGAGCAGATCCTCCCGCACGAAGACGACTGCCGCCACATCTTCCAGGCCGCCCACAACGGAATGGACTACTTCGTCACCGACGACCGCAAGTCGATTCTCCAGTACGCCGAGGCGGTCGAGCAGATCGTTCCGCTCAAGCTCCGATCGCCGAGTCAACTGGCCACCGAGCTCGCGACGGCGGCATCGTAAGCGTCGAACGCGGCGCGGAGATGGTCGTCAGTCCGCTTGAGCCACCGCGCGTAGGTGTCCTCGAGCTGCACGACTGACGTGCCCATGATCGTCGCGAGGTGCCACAGGTGGATGCCGCTCTCGATGCTCCACGTCGCGAACGTGTGGCGGCAGTCGTAGATGCGGCGGTGATCGACACCGGCGGCGCGTAGCGCGGGCGTCCAGGCGCGGTGACGGAACCGTCCTGGTTCGCACACGATCGCTCGTCCGCAAGTACGCGAACGGAATCGACCGTGTCGCCGAAATGCTCCTCAAGTACTCGAGTCTCGACGCGGACGAGGCCGAGCACGCGTGCGACCGACAGTTTGTGCTCGCCGAACTCGAAGCCGAGGGGGACGGCTGAATGTGTCGGTCCGACGCACACCCCCGAAACCTGGAGGAGGCATGAATGTACAAACGCCACAAGTCTTCCGATGCGGAACATCTGAGTCCGAGCGAGAGGCGTGAGGCTCGCCGCCATCGCGAGATCGTCGAGGCGACGAACAACAAACTTTGGGCCAAGGGCGCGCCACCTGTTGGACGCCCAGACTGGAGGAAGAAACCGTGAGCACCGATAGAAGGCTTCACCGGGGCGACCCGGACAGAGAATGGGCGGCCGACCCTGTGATCGCCCGGGGGCTCGCGGCGTTGCCGGAGAACCGGCCGAAGTCCGCCCGCGAGCGGGAAGAGCAGGCTGTCAGCCGCGAGTACACACGTGTGTTGCAGCACGCCGAGGCGTTGGAGGCCGCCAGCATCGTCCGAGACTTGGAGCAGATCAACCGCGATTACAACGGCGGGATCTTCCCCGAGCTCGACAACGGCGGTTCCGCCGTGCAGAAGCTGGTCGAGCGCAGCCGTGACGTGGTAGTCGACCTCGGCAACGGCAAGCGGGTCAGGTAGGACCGGGCGGCGCAGAACAGGCTGGTGGACGCGTGATGGCGCTTCGCACCCAGCAGCCGGTTGACGCAGCAGACAACCCGATCCTCGATGACGAGGTGTATGAGCCGATCACCGCGTTCGGCTGCGGCCACCCAGATGGCTATTGGGCCAGCTTCGGCCCCAGCGTGCGGGTTCGCGGATACGAGGTCAAGCGGCTGCCCTGCCCCCAGTTTTTCTTGCCGACAGGGACGCCCTCGATGGAGATCATCCGGGCCCGAAACAAGACGTTCCCAAACAGCCCCGCCTAAATGGCCCGCACGTTCTGCCTCGGCTGCGGCCGCCCATGCAAGACCACACCGTGCCCCCGATGCAACCAGGCAGGCAGACACCCACACTGGGCGCAGACCTATCGCCGCGCACGCGCACAGACACTCGCCGAAGAGAACCGCTGCTGGCTGTGCGGCGACCCGGCAAGGGAAGGCGACCCGCTCGTCGCCACCACGTCATCCCTGCCAGCGTCGGCGGCTCGAGCCTGCGACAGAACCTGCGCGCCGCGCACGCATCATGCAACGAACGACGCGGCAACCAACCGGCCCGGCACACCGGTCGGGGGGAAGGGGTAGCTCGAAGGACCGTGAGCGGATGAACTCGCAGCCCGCGGCCCGTCTTGGCCGCGCGTTGACTTTTCAAAGTGGTTTGAGGCCTGGCCCGCGCGGGGCCGCAGTCGTCCAGTTACCGCAGATGTCCCGCGCGGGCGACTCTGAGTCTAGGACGGGACTGTCCGCGTGAGTAGCGCCGGGGTTCCGGCACCCGAGAACCTGTCGGAGTCGTCGCAGGCGATCTGGGGCGACGTCGTCGCCGACTACGAGATGTCGAGCGTCGAGCTGGCGCGTTTGAAGCTGGGGCTCGAGGCGCTCGATCGTGCCCAAGAGGCGCGGAGGGTGCTCGACCGGGACGGGTTGATGGTGGTCGACCGGTATGGCGCCCCGAAGTTGCATCCGTTGACGGTGGTGGAGAAGGACGCCCGGAATGCGGCCGCGACGATCCTGCGGGGTTTGGGTCTCGAGGCGGGCGTGGCGGTGCCGGCGCCGAGGAGGCCGTAGGTGTCGATGCGGAAAGTGAAACCGCCGCGCGGCTTGACGACGCGGCAGAGGTTGCTGGCGTGCATGCCGCCGTTGGCGTCCACCATCCTGCAGCGGCTGATCGTCGAGCAGGGCTGGGACGAGGACGCGGCGATCGAGGAGTGCGAGCGGATCCGTGCCGAGTGGCGCGCCTGGGCTGACGAGCATGGTGAGCGTTACAGGGCGCACAGGCGGATCTTGTCGCCGGGCGACCACAGGAGGATCCGGTCGCGTGCGTCGGCACGGGGCGCGAACAGGGGTGTGATCTTGGCCGAGCTCATGGCCGGGCCGATGCCTCCGGATCCGCCGGGGCTCGATGAGGCTGAGTGATGGACGACTGCGGGCTTCTAGGACTTGTAGTGCCGCCGACGAGGCGTAGGGTGGTGACAGGGCGGGAAGGGGGCGGCCGTTCGACAGGCTGCGTTCTGCTTGCTCTGACGCTGCGCCACGCCGGCGAGAGTTGCTCTGGCGGCCGCAGAGTCGGGAGGCGGGCCGCCACGCCCTCCCCTGATGGCGACCGCCTCCCTCCTTGCCGCAAACAAGCCTGCAAACCGCAGCTGGCGCAGGCTGAGTTGCGAGGGCTCCCCTTGAACTGATGGCGGAGAGGGGCTTCAGGCTGAACCGTTGAACAACGGGGGCGGGAGCCCCGGCGGGTGGAGGCCGTTCGGCCCATCCCAGTGGTGGTGGTGGTGGTGATGGTGGTGGTGGCTCTCCGTTAGGTCACGGACCTGACCGAGCACCGTCAACGTCGGCGCGACGTACTCATCGGCCGATTTGGCAGGCGTTGAGCCTTCCACCATCCGCTTGTTGGCGCTGGACATCGCCATCCCCCTTGTTGCGGCTGGACATAACCCATTGTCGGCCGTTCCGATTCGAGAACAAGTGCTCCTCGGGGTAGGTTTCTTGGGGGGCTTCGCAACGTGCGGCTTTCTGCGGCACTTCTTGAGGGATCCCCGCCGTCAGCCTGCTTCGGCCCGACTGTCGATTTAGGGGCTCCTAGCCGTGGGCCTAGCCCCGCCCGTGTAGCCAGCGTTTCGTTCGAGCCCTGGAGTCACCCGAGCCGAAGTACTAGCGTCGGCACCGTGACCAGCCCGCGGCAGGCTGGGCTAGATACCTCCAGCGATCGGCTGAGAAAAGTCCTCTCGGTGCTGGGAGTCGTCGCCTTGGTCTGGCTGGTGGTGTCGTCGGTCATCTGGGTGTTCACATATGACGGCTCCCGTGCACGCCTCGAGCAGGCGGAAGTCACGAGTCCGCAGCAGCCGGGCGGCTTCGGCAACACCACGACTCCGCAGCAGCCAGGAGGATTCGGCAACACGACGACTCCGCAGCAGCAAGGAGTCGTGAGCAACGCCCCAAGCCCGCAGCCGCAAGGCCTCACCACCGTCGTCGGTCAGACGTACACGATCCCGGCGCAGAAGTAGACGTAGCGCCCAACCGCGTGCCTGTGCCCCGAGAGGTCTCTGGCCTTCCGGGCGGTGTTTCACACGCTGATGCGTTGTAGCGTCGCGCCGCAAGGGAGTCGCTGCGGCGTACGAATCTGGCTCCCCAATCTCCCCACTCGGGTAGTCGCCCGTGCGCCGCAGCGTACCCCCGTGTCAACCGATCGGCTCGACCACCCACTCGCCGTCGTACACGCTCGAGTCGAGACTCCATAACAGCCGTGATGCCCCGGCCGTTGTCGATCCGCATCCTCCGACCCTGTCTCTCGATCTCCCGCGTACGTGGGCCGCGCGCCTAGGCGGGCGCTACGCCGGACGAGCACCTCACTTGCCTCCGGGGCAAGTCAGCTCGAGGTCGATGCGAACCGCCTTCGGCGCCTTCCCGCACCCGACGTATTGAGTCCCAGTGTCCGTGACGCGCCACGCCCCGAAGAGCTTGTGTAGCAGGGCAACCGCATCGTCGAAACCCCGGACGTGGAGGGTGGCGCTCGCGAAGCTGGTGTTCGCGAGCGAGACCCTGATGTCCGAGATGTGCGGATGGCAGGTGCGGAAGCTGTGGCAGTCGTTGCGCCGCTGCTTGTCCAAGATCGCCGCAACGATCTGGCGTCGCTCGGTCTTGGTCGGCGCCCTGTACGCGTAGGCGTTCCCAACGATCGACCCGGCGAGGACAATCACGATGGCGACGAACAGGGGCTTCACCGCTACCTCGCTGGAACCTTACTGCCGGAGCCTGCGCGGAACGGGCGGCCGGAGGCGCACTGCCTCCACGAATCGTGAGACACCCACGCCGGCGACCTACCCGCCAGCCGCTGAGTTGCGCAGTGGCTCGCGCACGTTGCGCGACGCGCCACACCTCGAGACTCGGCTGGCCGTCCTGTGCCCAATCCGTGCCCAAACGATCGGTAACGACCCCTCGCTACCATGCGCCGCTGTGGCCGCCAACGGCTCAACGAAGCCACTGGGCGCCACACACCTACAGGTGCCGACACCCCCCGGCGAAGCCCGTGGAGGTTCAAGTCCTCTCATCCGCACTCTGACGCGGCTTCTACTATTGCCACAGCGGCGGCGACGGCCGCCGTCGTGCTCTCCGGGGACGGTCTCGGCGCGCGCGCTCCCGGGCCTCTCACCGAGGTCGTCGTCACGATGCGTGCGCCGGCGATGGCCGCGTTCGGCCGGTCGCTGCAGTCGGCGTCGCACCGCACGTACATGCGCCAGCTCGACTCGGCGCAGGCCGAGCTCGCCGACCGCATCGAGACCGCGCTGCCGGAGGCCGAGGTGCGCTGGCACTACCGGCTCGTCGCGAACGGGCTCGCGATCGCGCTGCCGCGCTCGCAGGCGCAGGCCCTCGCCCGTGTCCCGGGAGTCATGCATGTGTGGCCGAACGTCCGCTTCCACACGCTCCGCGACACCGCCGGGCCGCAGCAGATCGGAGCCGACAAGCTGTGGGGGCCGAACTTCGCCACCGCGGGCAACGGCATGAAGATCGGGATCATCGACGACGGTCTCCAGGCGACGCACCCGTACTTCAACGCCAGCGGCTTCACGTACCCGGCGGGGTTCCCGAAGGGAGACACGAAATACACGACGCCGAAGGTGATCGTGCAGCGCACGTTCACCCCACCGTCGCCGTCGTGGAAGTACGCCAAGCTGCCGTTCGACCCCGACAACTCGTTCCACGCGACGCATGTCGCGGGCATCGCCGCCGGCGACTTCGGCGCGAAGGCGCTGGGGAACACGATCTCCGGGGTCGCACCGAACGCGTACCTGGGGAACTACAAGGCGCTGACGATCCCGACGCCGCTGCTCGGGCTCGACGGGAATGCCGCGGAGATCGCCGCTGCGATCGAGGCGGCCGTCGCGGACGGAATGAACGTGATCAACCTCTCGATCGGCGAACCGGAGGTCGACCCGACCCGCGACATCGTCGTCCAGGCGATCGACGGCGCCGCGGCGGCCGGGGTCGTCCCCGTGGTGGCGGCGGGCAACGACTTCTCGGAGTTCGGCTACGGGTCGGTGTCGTCTCCGGGGAACGCGCCCGACGCGATCACGGTCGCGGCAGCCACGTCGAAGGACGCGATCGCAGGCTTCTCGTCCGGAGGCCCCACGCCCGTGTCGCTGGCGATGAAGCCGGACGTGGCCGCGCCCGGCGTCGACGTTGTCTCGTCCCTCCCCACCTCCAGCCAGACCTGGGGTCTGCTGAGCGGGACGAGCATGGCGACTCCGCACGTCGCGGGCGCGGCGGCACTCCTGCGCGAGCGCCATCCCGACTGGACGGTCGCCCAGATCAAGTCGGCGCTCGTGCAGACGGCCGATCCCGTTCGCGCGAGCAACGGCGCCGAGGTGCCGGTGACGCGCGAGGGAGGCGGCATCGTCGACCTTCCGCGGGCGGACGCGCCGCTGCTCTTCACGTCTCCGACGGGTCTCAGCTTCGGCCAGCTTCGGCCCGGCGCGATCGCGACCCGGAGCGTCACGCTCACGGACGCGGGCGGCGGGCCGGCACCGTGGACCGCCTCGGTCGTCGTCCAGCAGGGCGACGCTTCGGTCGTGACGCAGCCGCAGGTCGCGGCGCCGGGCGTCCTGACCGTAACCGCCACCGCCGGGGTGACCACGGGCGACGTCACGGGCTTCGTCGTGCTGACGCGCGGGACCGACATGCGCCGGATCCCCTTCTGGCTCGGCGTCGCCAGCCCGAAGCTCGGGCGCGAGAAGGCGATCGTGCTCGGGCGGCCGGGCGTCGTCCACGGGACGACCGTCGGCGCGCCGTCACTGGTCTCGAGCTACCGCTATCCCACCGGCGACGGCGAGACCTTCGCGGGCCCGGAGCGCGTCTACCGCGTGAACGTCAAGGCTCGGCCGGCCAACTTCGGCGCCGTCGTCCTGCGAGGGCACGTCACGCCGCACGTGACGTTCGCGGGGGACGAGAACCACCTCGTCGGTTACACCGGCCTGCCCGTCGACCTGAACCCGTACCGCAAGACGTTCGACGACCCCAGGCTGATCGCGGGCGCGGTCCTCCCCGCGCCCGGCGCGTACGACATCGTCTTCGACTCCGCGTCGGCTGCCAGGGCCGGCCCGTTCACGTTCCGCTGGTGGGTCAACGACACGACCCCGCCGCGGCTGGTGCTCCGGCCCCGGAAGGCCGAGCGACGAGGTCGTGGTCGCCGCCTCGGACGCCGGCTCGGGCGTCGACCCGTCCTCGATCAGGGCGACGCTCGACGGCGGGACGGCCCAGGTGACGTGGGCGAGCGGCGCCGTGCACATCCACGTCCCGAAGGGCCGGCACACGCTCATGGTGAGCGTCGGCGACTACCAGGAGACGAAGAACATGGAGGACGTGCTCCCGGTGGGCGGCTCGACGACCGTCACGCCGAACACGGCGACGCTCCGCACCACCGTCGTCGGCGGTTAGCCGCGAGGGCTAGCGGTTCTCGGCGTCGCGCGGATCGATCGTCGGTAGCGCGGCGAGGTCACGCTCGACGTCCCGCGCGAACTGATCCGGGTCGTCCCCGGGTGTGCGCACGACGCGCAGCTGCGACTTCCGGCGGGCGCGCTCCCGCCGTTTCCGTCCGTCGACCCCGAACCGTCGCGCAAGCCGGGGCCACTCGGCGGCGGCGAGGAGGACGACGGCGGCTGCGATCAGAACGACACCGACGACGCTCACGCCTCAAAGGATATCCCCGCCGCGGCCTGGGAGACTTACGGGATGCCGAAGGCGGCGCTGGGACTCGTTCTCGTGGTCGGAGGGCTCTTGACGGCCGCCTGCGGCCGGGACGAGCAGGCCGCGACAACGAGCGTGGCGACGACCACGACGCTTCCCCCGATCGTCGTCGAGTCTCCCGCCGACCACGCCGTCGTCTCGCCCACGTTCGTCGTGCGCGGCACGGCGAGCGTGTTCGAGGCAACGCTGGTGGTCGAGCTCCGCCGGGGCGGAGACGTGCTCGAACGGCAGACGGTGACCGCCGGCGAGGGCGCGCCGGGCCGCGGCTCGTTCAGGGCGACCGTTCACGCTCCGTCGGGCGGGCCCGCGACCGTCGTGGCATTCGCCCCGAACGCGGCCGACGGCTCGCCGCAGCACGTTCAGACCGTTCCGGTCGTCGTGCGTTAGCGGCTCGGCAGCGTCGGCGTCGGCGCGGGCGGCGGGATCGGGTCGGGATCGACAGTCCGCGGCGGCAGCGTGCGCGGCGGAGGCGCCGGCGGGGGTGTGCCGCCCGGATCGACGTCGCGCGGATGCGAGAGGTCGAGCGGCGGCCGGTAGGTCACCTGGACGATGCCGGGATTGGCCACCGCGGGCGTCGGCTCGCTCGGAGCAGACGGCGGAGGGCTCGGCGACGGCGTCGGAGCCGGCGAGGGCTCCGGGGCGGGCGCCGGCGTCGGCGCCGGGCTGGCGTCGGCGTGGGCGTCGGAGTCGGGTCGGTGTCGGCGTCGGTGTCGGCGTCGGTGTGGCGCGGTGTCGGTGTCGGTGTCGGGCTGGGGCTCGGCGTCGGTTTCGGCTTCGGCTTGCCTTTCGGCTTGCCCTTGGCCTTCGACTTCGGCTTCGACCCTGCCTTGGCCTTGATGACTTCTTCGATCCGGTCTCGCCGTTCGGGATCGAGCGGGTCGGGGTCGCGCCCGGCTCGACGACCTGCGGCGCGACCGTCGCCGCACCGGTCGAGGTCCCGCTCCCGCCGGCAGGCGATGGCGAATAGGTGATCAGGACCGGCGACGACCCACCGCCGGCACCGCCCGCAGGCGGCAGCGTGTGATGGTGCGCGACCCGTCCCACGACACGCCTCGTCGGACGCACGAGCGGATTCGGAGGCGTGACCGTCACGCCGACGACGCGCGACCGCGGCGCCGGCAACGACGGCGGTTGGGCGGCCTGCGGTGAGGCCGCGTCGTGCCCGGCCGGCCCGACCCACGCGCGCGCGAGCGCAGCCACGCCGACGGAGGCCGCCACAGCGGTGAGCGTGTGACTGCGCCGCATCTAGGACGGGGATCTTCGCAACGGCTCCGGACGCCGTCCGGCACCGTTGCGCGGCTCTTCGGGGCCGCTGACGACGACGTTCTTCCCGGCTTCCTTCGCCGCGTACAGGCAGCGATCGGCCTGGTGCATGAGGTCCTCGACCGAGTCGCCGTTCGTGTACGCCGCCACACCGAGACTGACCGTGAGCGAGATGCGGCTGCCGCCGACGACGATCGCGGCTTCGCCGATCGCAACGCGAATGCGCTCGGCGAGCCGGACGGCTCCGTCGAGATTGGTGTTGGGCAGGACGACGGCGAACTCCTCGCCGCCGAGGCGCGCCGGGACGTCCAGCTCGCGCACCGTGTCGCGCAGAACGCGGCCGACGACGCGCAGCGCCTCGTCCCCGGCCGGGTGGCCGAACCGGTCGTTCACGTTCTTGAAGTCGTCGAGGTCACAGAGGATGAGCGACGTCGTCTCGCCCGTGCGCGCAGACCGCGTGAGCTCGTGGGCGAGCGCGTCCAGGAACTGGCGCCGGTTCGCGAGCGCCGTCAGCTCGTCCGTGACGGCCTGCTCCTGCACGAGCTGATGGAGGTGTGCGTTCTCGAGGGCGATCGCCGCCTGTGCCGTGATCCATTCCGCCGCCTCGCGCGCGTCCTTCGAGAAAGAGCCTTCGCCGGCGGCGAGCAGCATCGTCAGCGTCGATCCGTCGAAAGCGTCGTTGAAGTCGATCCGCATCTGGTCGCCTGACGAGCTGTCGCCGCGCTCGTCGATCTTCTTCCCGCCGCGAAGCAGCGCTCCGCCGGCGGCGTGCGTCGCCTCGATTGCCGACTCGAGCATCACGGCGAGCAGCGCGCCGGGGTTGTGCGTCGCCGCGAGCGTCTCGCCGACGAGCGAGACCGCGTCGCGGACGGAACGCGGGGGCGCTGCCACTCGAGCGGGACGCCGCTGCCGAAAGATGAACGCGCCCGCGAACACGAGCAGCCCGACGGCGAGCAGCGCGAGCGCCGAGAGGCCGCGCCAAGCCTTCGCGCCGCCGGTGATCTCGGTCGGCGGACGGGAGTCGAGCAGCGTCCGCTGCACCTTGCGTGAGCCCGGTTGCACGACGGGCTTCGATCCGGTGCGCGGCACGGCGCGAGGACCGACGGTCAGGTACAGCACGTCCTTGTGCCGGAGCCCGGCCGCCGAGGCGACCTGGTCGACGAACGCCTGGTCGAGAACGACCGGAGCGACGATGCGCCCCAGCGGCTTCGAGCCGGCGTAGACGACAACCTCTCGCGTCGGTGCGCCGGGCGGCGGCTTCGCACCGATCACACTGCTGCCGATCACGAAGTTCACGTGGCGCCGCGCAGCGACCGCGCGCAACCGATTGCCTGTCGTGATTGAGAATCGCCCGGACGACGCTCGGGGAGCCGGCGACGTCGGCGGCGCGCCCGGCGGCTGCGTCGATGCGCTCCGCGAGCAGGCCGCGGGCGACGGTGGCAGCCGACTTGAGGCGGTTGTCGGCGCGGCTCGCGGAGATGCCCGCGACGACCGACGAGATCGCCCACGCGGCGAGGACCACGACCAGGGCCACGGCCACTGCGAAGCCGACCGTGCTCACCGGCGAAGCGATCCAGGCCCGGATGCGCCCGAGCGGCGTTTCTGCTGTCACGCTGACCACTCCCGAGTGTGCCGCATCGTCCGGGCCTGCCGCCCGGTAGAAACCCACCGCAATCGTCGAGCCTAGAGGAGTGGACGGACGTCCCCCGAATGGGGGATACCGTGAGCACGACGGTCGAGCAGACGACGCAGGGAGCGGACGTTCTCGCCTCTGCCGTCGGAGCCGTCCGGCACTGGGGAAGCGCCGAGATTGCGGACGATCCACACGCCAACGCGGTCGCCGCCATCGCGATCGAGATCGCGGATCAGCTCGGCATCGAGCTCAGCCTGCGTTTCGCGGTTGCGGCAGGCGCCCTGCTCCACGACGTCGGGAAGTCCCTGCTCGACCAGCAGGTCCTCGCGAAGCCCGGGCCGCTCGACGACGACGAGCGCGAGCACGTTCAGACGCACGCCGAGGTCGGCGCGGCGACCCTTCCGGTGGCGATTCCCTCGTGCATCAGGGCGGTGGTGCGTTCCCATCACGAGCGCTGGGACGGAAGCGGGTACCCGGACGGGATCCGCACGACCGCGATACCGCTCGAGGCTCGCATCGTCGCGGTAGCCGACGCGTTCCAGGCGATGCTCGAGGACCGCCCCTACCGCAGCGCCCGCGGCCGCCGCGAGGCGATCGACGAGGTGCTCCGCGCGTCCGGGACGCAGTTCGATCCCGCCTGTGTCCGCGCGTTCGCGCAGCTCCCGCGTACGGCCTCGTTGCACCACTAGACACGAGCTAGCCGAACGGGCGGGGCCGGACCGAGCGGCGCGATGCAAGCTGCGTCCGTCGCGACCGCCGCCGGCAAGGGGGGAACGAGGACACGCTCGGCGGAGTCGCGACTGTGGGCGACGGCAGCGCCCTTGCGCGCCGTCGCCCACCGGTCTTGCGCAGAACGTTCGTCGGGCGCGAGCAAGCCGAACGCGCAGGGCGCGAGGCGCGGCGCGAGCGCACGGTGAGATCCATGCTGAAGCTCACGGCAGCACTGGCGCTGGCCGGCTTCGCCGCCGCCTGCGCGGCGATTTTCGGCATTCGCGGCTAGCCGCTCGTCGGCGAGTTGCGCGCACCAATACGCGATTCCCGACGGCGAGGGCGTGCGTCTGTCATCTGCAGGAGCCACTCGGGCTGAGCCAGCCCACGGTCAGCCACCACCTCAAGGTGCTCGTCAACGCCGGGTTACTCGAACGGGAGAAGCGCGGACGGTGGGCCTACTTCCGCGTCGTCCCGAACCAGCTCCGACCCCTCCGCGAGCTACTCGGCTAGCTGTCGCTCCCCGGCCCGGTGAGCTACCCGGGCGGATGCTCGTAGCCGACGCGACGGCGCAGGTTCCCCTCGTCGGCTGCGTCGAACCAGATCGAGAGCACCACCGCCCCGCGCTTCGCCGGAGACTCGACCAGGTCCGCGTACTCGAGCACGGCAGCGATGCCCCGATCCGCGATCGCTGCGAGTGCATCGGTGTTTCCGGCCCGCTCGGCAGCGGCGCGCGCCTTGTCCCAGCAGCGAACCTCGGCGTGAAGCTCCTCACCGTCTTCGCGCCGAATCCGATAGCTCACGGCCCAGCCATGCTGTGACGGATCGGTGAGGTCCTGTGTCTCGAGCACTTCGGCCATCTGCGCCACCGTACCCGCCCGTTGCTAAGAGTGAGCCACGTCCGATCTACTCACGCGAATCGTGGAAGCTCCCCGGATTCGCCCTGGCTCCGGTCAGAAGCTGCCGGGCCACCAACAACTCAGGCGGCCGCAAGGAAAGAGAAGGCCTCGATCGAGGCCCCTGCTCTCCTGTCGAGCGGGGGATGGTGACTGCCGGGTTCACCTTGGTTATTCCCCTCTCAAAACCGACTTGGAATCGGCCCCCTCGAGCGCAAGGCTGAACGCGGCGTCGAAGCTGAGCTCCGCACCGTCGGCCCAGGCCTTCTGCCAGGCGTGCTCGCCCAGAGCCGCGCGGGCATCGTCTACGTATCGAGCGAGCGTGACCGAGGCGGTCGGGTCGAATCCGGCAGGGCCGCCGAGCGCGGACGCGGCTCCCGCAAGGCGCGCCGCACGGTCGGCGTCGCCGCGGCGGCGGCCAGCTGGGCGAAGCCACAGATCGCGTCGGCGCCATACGCCCGCCTCCCGAGCCGCCGTGCGATCGCCGCCGCCTCCTCGAAGCAGGCGCGGGCGCGGTCGAAGTCTCCTTCGAGCAGCTCGACCCAGCCGAGGTTCAGCGTGGCAATGTCGATCCCTCGGGTGTCGCCGATGAGCCGGGCGAGCTCGAGCGACTCGGCCAGCTTGGCTCGGGCCTCGCCGGTGTCTTCGGCCCGCAAGGCGCCTCGGCGAGGTTGTTGATCCAGAGCGCCGTCAGGAACACGTCGCCCGTCGCTCGGCAGAGGCGATATGCCTCCTCCGTCAGATCGGTTGCCTTCTGGGTCTCCCCGAGCTGGCTCAGCACCAGGCCGTGGTTCCCGGTCACGAGCCCGAGCAGCCAGCGGTCCCCGTACGCGCGGGCGCCGGCGATCGCCTCCTCGCCGAGGCGGATCCGCTCCTCCGGGCCGAGCTCGGCGAAGACCTCTACGAGACTGAGCGCATTGATCTCGATGCGGGTCGAGCCGGCCGCTCGGGCGCATGCCAGGCCCTTCATCGAACAGGCGCGATCGACTCCCGGTTGTCGCCGTGCTCGACCGCGAGCAGTCCCGCCCCGATGAGGGCGGACGCCCTGGCCTCGGTCGGCTCCGGGCCGGCCCGCCCGAGCGCGGCGAGCAACATCTCCCGGCCCTCCTGGAAGTGGCCGCGCATGAACCAGAAGTTCCAGAGCGCCGCGACCAGCTGGAGGGCTGCCGGCGGATCGCGCTCGAGCAGACGCTCGAACGCCGCCCGAAGGTCGTCGCGCTCGGACGCCAACCGCTCGAGCGCGGCGGCCTGGCCGGGGCCGGTCAGCTCCCGGTCGGAGGCCTCGGCGAGCGCGAGGTAGTAGCGCGGAGTGCCGGTCACGCAGCTCGTCCGCGCCCGGGTCGGCGTCGAGCTGCTCGGAGGCGAACTCGCGGATCGTCTCGAGCATCCAGATGCGCTCGCCCGTTCTGCGGACGAGGCTCTTGTCGAGCAACGAGGTGAGCACGTCGAGGTCGGCGTCGCAGACCGCTTCGACCGCGTCGAGCGTCACGCCGACCAGTGAAGACCGCGAGCCGCGCGAACAGCTCCTGCTCGGGCAGGTCGAGCAGGTCGTGCGACCAGGCGATCGTGTCGCGGAGCGTCTGCTGGCGCGGGTCGGCGTCACGGTCGCCCCTCAGCCGGTCGAGGCGCCCGCCGAGCCGCGACAGGATCTCGGCTGGTGCGAGCAGGCCCGCACGCGCGGCCGCGAGCTCGACCGCGAGCGGCAGGTTGTCGAGCCGCGAGCACAGCTCCGCGACCGACTCGGCGTCACCGGCATCGGCCCCGAGCGCCGCAGTCCGGGCGAGAACAGCTCGGCCGCTTCCTCGGCCGCCAGCGGGGCGACCGCGTACACCTGCTCGCCCGAGATGCCGGAGCCGCTCCCTGCTCGTGACGACGAACGTCGCCCCACCGGCGTCCCGCAGCGTCGCGACCGGGCCGGCCGCACCCGGAAGGAGCTGCTCGAGGTTGTCGAGCAGAAGGATCGCCCGCCCGGACGAGAGCACGTCGATCAGGGTCTCGCTCGAGCCCCCGGCCGGGCTGCTCCGGAACGCCGAGCGCGAGCGCGACCGAGGACAGCAGAGTGCGGGGTCACGCAGCGAGGCGAGCGGCACCCACCAGACGCCGTCAGGAAAGCCGTCAGCGGCGTCGGCGACCGCCTGCAGTGCGAGGCGCGTCTTGCCGACGCCGCCCGGCCCCGTCAGTGTCAGCAAGCGCGGACGCCGTCGTGGAGAAGTGCGCCGAGCTTCCGCAGCTCGCGCTCCCGGCCGATGAACGCGCGTCGCGGGCACGGGCAGGTTCGTGCGATGCAACGTCTTCAGTGGCGGGAACCCATCGGCTCCGAGCTGGTAGAGCCGCCGCGGCCCCGAGAGATCCTTGAGCCGGTGCTCACCCAAGTCCGAGAGCGGGTACGAGTCGTCGAGCAAGTCGCGCGTGCTCTGGCTGAGCACCACCTGTCCGCCATGCCCGGCCGCCATGATCCGCGCCGCCGTGTGCACATCGAGCCCGACGTAGCTGCGGCCGGTCGAGACCCGGCTCGCCGGTGTGAACTCCAACGCGGATGGCGATCGGACCGCCCTCGAGCGCCGCCATCGCCTCCCGAACCGCCCTCACCGCCCCGACCGCAGACGGAAATGCGTAGAAGAACGAATCCCCCTGGGTATCGACCTCGTAGCCGCCGTACCGGGTGAACGCCCCCCGCAACGACGTTGCGGTGCTCCGCGAGCGCGTCCCGATAGCGCGGTCCGCCCAGCTCCGCGAGCAGCCGCGTCGACCCCTCAACGTCGGTGAACACCAGGGTCACAGTCCCGACCGGCTGACCCGCCAGAGACATGCACGGACTATGACGCTCCGCCCAACCAGTCGACCAGACCATGCACCGCAGAAGGTCGCGTCTAGTGCTTGATACCGAGCGCGCGCCGCAGACGATGGTCAGAACGAGACAGTGCACGCCGCACCCGGAGGTCGAAACTCCCCGGGTTGGACTCGAACCAACAACCCTCCGGTTAACAGCCGGATGCTCTGCCAATTGAGCTACCGGGGATCAACAGGCGGCGGAAAGTGTAGCCGCGGCACTAATCGCTCTCGGCGTCGCGTTCACGCCGAGATCGAGGCCGCCCGCTCGCGGAGCCTCGGCCAGCGCCTCGGTGAGCTCGCTGCGCCGTTCGACCGGCGCTGCGCGGAGCTCGCGCTGGAGCTCGCGCTCGCGCAGGCGGAGCAGGAGCTCGTGCCGGTCTGCCTCGCCGATCCCCTCGGCCTCGGCGTAGGCGTCGAGCTCCGCTAGCAGCCCGATGCCCGCCTCGTCGAGCGGCGTGCCGTCGACGAGATGGCGCTCGGATCGCGCGGTGCAGCGGTCGTCGTAGAAGTGGTCGGCCGACAGCTCCGCGAGCAGCGGCCGTAGCTGCTCGGTGGCGATAGCACGCCGGCAGAGCGCGCTGCGCTCGAGCTTCGCGCCCGCGTCGAGCAGGCGCCGCGAGACGCGGGCGCCCGGCCGCGCGGTCGTCGAGCTGGCCGCGCGGAGCTGGATCGTCATGCCGAGCCGGTCGTTCGCGTAGCGCCACGCGTCCTGCCGTTCTCGGGCGAGTCGGGCGCGGCGTCGAGCAGCGCCTTCACCGTCTGGAACGCCGGCCTCGCGGTCCTCGGCGCGAGCGATCTCGACTGCGAACGCGGTACAGGAGATACGGCTCCGCCTGCGCGAGCTCGCCCTCGAACCCCGCCGGGTCGTCGGCGGGATCGACTCCGGGCGGCAGCGCGACGACCTTCACGTCGAAGCCCTGGCGCACGGCGAGCTCCATCCCGCGGAGCGTCGCCGACTCGCCGGCGGCGTCGCCGTCGAACGCCAGCCAGAGCCGCTTCGTGAGCCGGCCGAGCTCGGTGAGCTGCGGCTCGGTGAGCGCGGTGCCCATGCAGGCGACGACAGGCTCGAACCCGGCCTGGCGGAGAGCGAGCACGTCGGTGTTCCCCTCGACGACGCAGGCGCGGTCCTCCCGGGCGATCGCGGCGCGCGCCCTGTCGAGCCCGTAGACGACCGCGCCCTTGTGGAACAGCTCCGACTCGGGCGTGTTGACGTACTTCGCCGTGCAGCGGATCGTCCTCGTGCAGCCGGCGCGCCTGGAAGCCGACGACGCGGCCGCGCGCGTCGGCGAGCGGGAACAGCAGCCGGCGCTGGAAGTAGTCGCCGCCGCGCGCCCGCTGAGACCTGCCGCGCGGAGCTCCTCGGCGGTGAAGCCCTTCTCGACGCCTTGCGGGCGAGCGACGGTGCCGCCGAGCGCGAGCCCGAGCCGGAACTCGCGGCAGACCTCCTCGCCGAGCCCTCGGCCCGTCAGGTAGTCGCGGGCGAGCGCCGCCGGCCTCGGAGTCCCACAGCGTGCGCTCGTAGTACGTCGCGGCCTGGTCGAGCAGCGCGTAGCAGCCGCTGCCGCCGGTCGCCGGCGCGGCCGTCCTGCTGCGGCGAGTCTCCTCGTACTCGAGCGGGATCCGGAAGCGGTCGGCGAGCCATTCGATCGCGCCCGGCGAAGTCGAGGCCCTGCGGTCTCGCTGCACGAACGTGATCATGTCGCCGCCCTTGGTGGCAGCCGAAGCAGTAGAAGAGCTTGTCGGTCGGGTTCACCGAGAAGCTCGGCGTGCGCTCCTCGTGGAACGGGCAGCGGCCGACGAGGCGGCCGCGCCTGCCTTGCGGAGCTGCGTCCGGTCCTCGACGACGCGCGACGAAGTCGGCGCCCGCCTTGACGGCTTCGACGGAGGTGTCCTTGATCCGCGCCATCAGTCGAGCTCGCTCAGCGTATGTCGAGCGCGAACCTGTCGGTCATCCCGGCGATGAACTCGGTGATCGCCTCCGGGTCGTCGCCGCGGCGGCGAGGTGGTCGAAGATGCGCCGAACCGTCGCACGCGCCCGCTCGTGCTCGGGCTTCGTCTCCGGGCCGAGGTAGACGCGCTCGAACATGAACGCCCGCAGCGCGAGCATCGCCGCGCCGACTCGTCGCTCTGCACGATGTCGCCTGCCGCGCGCCGAGGTCTCGACGAGGTCGTGGACGAGCGTGTCGATGCGCTTCGACGCCGGTCGGGCCGAGCACGGCGAGCTCGTCGGCCGGCAGGTCGGCCTCGGCGAGGATCCCGTAGCGGATCGCGTCGTCGATGTCGTGGTTGATGTAGGCGACGCGGTCGACGATGCGCACGATCTTGCCCTCGAGCGTCTCGGGCTCGCGCGGCCCGGTGTGCGTGAGGATCCCGTCGACGACCTCGTGGGTGAGGTTCAGGCGCTCTCGCGATCCGCGCCGACTGCTCGTTGTGGCGGAAGCCGTCGCGACGAGGTCGCGCAGCGCGGCGTCGAGCGCCGCCTCGCCGGCGTGGCCGAACGGCGGGTGGCCGATGTCGTGGCCGAGGCCGATCGCCTCGGCCAGGTCCTCGTTGAGGCGGAGTGCCCGCGCGACGACGCGGGCGATCCCGGTCGTCTCGAGCGTGTGCGTCATGCGCGTGCGGTAGTGGTCGCCGGCCGGGTCGATGAAGACCTGCGTCTTCCCCTTCAGCCGCCGGAACGGCTTCGAGTGCAGGATGCGGTCGCGGTCGCGCTGGAACGGCGTCCGGACGCTGCACTCCTCCTCGGGATGGCACGACCGCGCGTCTCGTACGAGCGCACCGCGAGCGGCGACAGAGCGAGTCTCCTCGAGCTCGCGCAACTGCGCGCGGCGAACGATGTCGGCGACGTTCCGGCAGCTCTGGCATCGGAGCTCAGGGTAGACGCAGCCGGCTGGCGGCGGATCAGATGATGATCGCGACAGTGCCGCCGTCGGCGCTCCACGCGGCGCCGGTGACGTACGCGGCCCGATCGGAGCAGAGGAAGACGATGACCGAGGCGACCTCGGCGGGCTCGGCGAGCCGGCCGAGCGGTCGGCCCGCGGCGACCTTCGCGAGCACGCCGTCCCGGTCGCCCTGCTGCTCGGCGAGCCCGCCTTCGCCGAGCCAGGCGTCGGTCGCGGTCGGCCCGGGCGTCACGGCGTTGCAGCGGATGCCGTCGGCGGCATGGACGTCGGCAACGAGCCGCGAGAACGAGAGGAGCGCCGCCTTCATCACCGAGTAGTCCGGCATCGTCGGGGACGGGCGCTTGGCCGCGCTCGACGAGACGTTCACGATCGCGCCTCCCCGCTCCCATGTGCGGCAGCGCAGCGCGGGTCGCGCGCACCGCGCTCATCACGTTCAGCTCGAACGAACGCTGCCAGTCGGCGTCGGTCAGGTCGTCGAGGCGGCGGATGCTCGGTCCCGCCCACGTTGTTGACGAGGCAGTCGATGCGGCCGAAGCGCTCGACCGCTGCACCGACGACGCTGCTCGGGGCCGCCGGCGTGTGCGAGGTCGGCGGAGACGTGGAGGTCGCCGGACCGGCGTCGCGGCTGCGCCCGACGAGACGACGAGCGCACCCTCCTCGCGAGCTGGAGCGGCAACCTCGCGTCCGATCCCGGACGTCGAGCCGGTGACGACGCACACCTTGTCCTGCGAGGCCGAGCTGCATGGCGCCGCTACGTTAGCGGCGTGACGACGATCCTTCTGGCACGGCACGGCGAGACGGACTGGAACCGCGACGGGCGGTGGCAGGGGTGGGCCGACCCGCCGCTGAATGCGACCGGTCGGGCGCAGGCGCACGCGCTCGCGGAGCAGCTGCGCTCGACCCCGTTCGACGCGGTCTACTCGAGCGATCTGCGCCGGGCGTTCGAGACCGCGGAGATCCTCGCGTCGAGCCACGGCGTCGACGTCGTCGCGGATCCCGGGCTGCGCGAGATCGACATCGGCTCGTGGTCGGGCCTCACCCGCGCCGAGATCGACGAGCGGTTCGGCGGCGTGCTCGTCGACGGCGAGTCGCGCGAGGAGCACGGGGCGCGTGTGCTCGCTGCGGTCGAGCGCATCGCGCGGGCGCACACGGGCGAACGGATCCTGGTCGTGACGCACGGCGGCACGATGCGCGCGCTGCACGACCAGGTGAGCGAGCGGCCCTACCATCCGGTCGCGAACTGCGCCGTGCTCGAGGTCCACTTCCGCGACGATCGCTTCGTCGCTCCCGCTTCCTGAACGGTCGGAGATGATCTCGCGGTGTTCTTCTCGCTGAGCAGCTGGCAGCTCGCACTGATCATCCTCGGGGTGATGGCCGCCGTGACCGGCGCCGGCGTCGCCCTCGGTCGCTATCTGCGACAGCACTCCGAGAAGCTGCGGGAGCCGTTCAGCGTCCTGCAGGGAGCGCTGCTCGGCCTGGTCGCGCTGATTCTCGCGTTCGGCCTGTCGCTCGCGCTCGGCCGTTACGAGGACCGTCGCGCAGCGGTCGTGGCGGAGGCGAACGCGATCGGGACGGCGTACCTGCGCGCCCAACTGATCGCCGAGCCGGCCCGAGGGCAGTCGATCGTGCTGTTTCGCCGGTATACGAACCTCGCGCTGCAGCTGTCGCACGAGGTTCCGAACAGCGCCCCTGCGCGGCGCACGGCCGCCGCAGAGTCCGTGATCCAGCGACGGCTCTGGTCGCTCGCCGGGCAGTCGATCGCCGCGGCGCCGGTCGCCAGCGCGCCACGGTTCTACGTCGACAGCCTGAACTCGATGTTCGACCAGCAGACGGTGCGCATCTCGGCGCTCAACAACCGCGTGCCCGGGGCGGTGCTGGGACTGGAGCTGATCGGCGCGTCGTTCGCCCTCGGCCTGCTCGGGCTCTACCTGTCGGTTCTCGGCCGCGGGATCGCGCCGATGGTGCTCGCCGCCGGGCTCGTGACGATGCTGTTGCTGGTCACCTTCGACCTCGACCGACCCACCCGGGGGCTGATCAAGGTCCCGGACTCCGCGCTCGCGTCGACTCGCGCCTCGATGGCACTTCCCCCGGCCGCGCATCCATGAACGAGCGGGGGCGGCGCGGGGACCCCCGTCAGACCTCCGCGCCACCCCCGGTGAACCGTCCCCTCTGCGTTCACCTTCCGACCAACCTAATGGTCGGCCGCCCTGGCCGGGCAAACGTTTCGTTGCGGTGTCGGGTAGTTCTCGTTGAGGCGAATCGGCGGCCGTTCACGCAGGCGGGTCGGACGGGCTTGGGGTTGCCGTATCGAGGACTACACGCACAATTAGTGGCGACCGAGACAGCCAACTCAAGCCTGAGCCTCCGGCGCGGTGGATCAGGTGAGTCGGACGCTCACTCACGAGAGAGCTCTGGTTCGGCCAAGAGCGGCCTCAGTAGACTCGGTCGCCCGATGAAAGTCGTGGTCACAAATCTCAAGGGCGGCGTTGGCAAGACAACCACGGCTGTGTACCTCGCCGCGGCCGCGGCGTCCCGCGGCCTCACGCCAGTCGTGGTTGTCGACGCCGACCGGCAGGCGTCAGCAGCGGAGTGGCTCGAGGAGCGTCCGATAACGGGTGTCGAGGTCGTCGAGGCACCGTCTGAACGGACACTGACACGCGCGATGACCGTCAAGGATGGGACGGTGGTCGTCGACCTGCCGCCAGGAGACGAGCGACTGGTGCAGGCGGCAATCACGGCGGCTGACGCAGTAGTCATCCCGACGCGCGCCGGAGGAGTCGAGTTCGCACGCGTGGCCATCACGCTTGAGATGATCCCACCGAAGACGCCTCGCGGCATCGTCGTTACCGCAGCGCGCCTTGGAACGAATGACCTTCAGGAGACGATCGACTGGTGGAAGGCGCGAGAGCGTCTCGATCTGGGGCGTCGTTCCGGAGCGCGTCGGCATCGCCGCAGGACCCGAAGCGCGGCTCTACCGGGACGGCCTTGGTGAGTACGGCAAGGTGTTACGCCGCGTCCTGCGCTCGAACTGATCACAAGGCGATCGGCGAGGCCGGTACTGGCTCCATCGAGAAGATTCCGTCGGCTTGCGTCAGTAGCCGACCGCATAACTGAAAGCATCGGCTGCGAGCTGCCACGAACAAAAGCATCGGCTGCGAGCTGCCACGAACAAACGTCGCACAGTTGGACGATGGTGCGCCGGCTCGATCGCGGCGACGATGTTCTCCGGTGGGGTCGGAAGAACGAGGTGCCGCCTGGAGCTCGATCGACCCGACATGACCTCAACGCGGTCACGGCGGACGTAACGGAAAGTGGCAGGGGGCGACCCCAGAGGGTGGGCCCGCCCCTGCCCGTCCCTGACCCCACGGGACGCGTTTCCAGGGTTCCGCATAGCGGCCTCATCCGCTAGGCCCCGTTTGGGTCAACTGCGTCATCGCCGCCAGGCCCCGCTGCGCCGTTTGACAGCAATGCTTGTCGGATCGAGCATCCTCGTCGTGGCGACCGCCGCGCCTGGGGGTCTCCCTCGTGCTCTCGCTCGTTGCGCTCGCACTCAGCGTTCACAAGACGCGCGCGGCGCGTGAGAGCGTCGCGCCGCGGATCTGAGCGGCAACAATCCAAGATGGCCGATCACGAGGTCGGTTACTCGG
The DNA here is from genome assembly GCA_963708355.1 of uncultured Thermoleophilia bacterium. Classification (GTDB taxonomy): domain Bacteria; phylum Actinomycetota; class Thermoleophilia; order Gaiellales; family Gaiellaceae; genus PALSA-600. The sequence goes on from CAVPSK010000002.1 coordinate 57,733, forward strand.
AGGTACTGCCGGACCGCGTTGCCTGGATAGGCGACGATCTCGAGACCACACCAGCAGTGCATTTAGCGACATCTACGGCAGCGACGATCGCTCGGTTATGCGGGAAGGGCTAGGCTGCGAGGCATCGAGGACTACACGAACAAGTACAAGGGCGAGCAAGTCGAGATCGCCCTCTTCGGCGGCGAGTACCAGGACGGCGTGCTGACCGCGTACTGCTACGTCGAGGACGTCGCGCACGTCGAGCTGAACGGGCACATCCTGATCCCGCTCCAGAACGTGGCCTCCCTGCACTGCTCGAGCCGTTGTGACGCCCCCGAGCCCGACTGGCCGCCGCGCGCCCTCGCCGAGGACGACGGCGACACCGACGACGACGGGTAGAGCGCGCCGTGGGGCGCACGCTGATCGTCGTCCGGAACCTGCTGAAGGCGTGGGGCTGCCTGGCGGTGGTGCTGCGTCGCGCTCGGCGCCCTCGGCTGGGAGCTCGGCGGCTACCGCCTCCTCCTGCTGTTCGTCGGATCCGGCGTGCTCGCTGGCCGGCGCGGTCTACTGGTACGCGGACCGGATCGTGATGGGAATGGTCGGCGCCAGCGAGCTCGTGCGAGGGCGAGGCTCCCGCGCTCCACTCGACCGTCGAGCGACTCTCGATGAAGGCGCGCGTGATCAAGCCGAAGCTGTACGTGATCCGCGACGGCTATCCGCGCGCGCTGTCGGCCGGTCGCGGCGCCGGCGGCGGGTCGGCGCTCGCCGTATCGGTCGGGCTGCTGGGCGTCGCGTCGCCGGCCGAGCTCGAAGGCGTCGTCGCGCACGAGATCGCCCACCTCCGGCACCGCGACGTGCTCGTCCAGACGCTGGCGGTGATCGTCGCCGCGGCACTCGTCGACGTCTCACGCGTCGGCGGCTTCCTCCAGCGGGCGCTGCTCTTCGTCCTCGCGCCGATCGCGGCCGCCTTCGTGCACCTCCTGCTCTCCCCGGGCCGCGAATACGAGGCCGACCGGCTCGCGGCCGAGCTCTGCGAATCACCGCACGGGCTCGCGGACGCCCTCGTCCGCCTCGAGCAGGCGACGGAGCTCGTCGCGTTCGCAGCCTCGCCGGTGACCGAGCCGCTCTACACGATCAACCCGTTCGCCGACGAGCGGCCGGCGTCGCTGTTCGTGTCGCACCCCCCCGTCGGCGAGCGCGTGCGCCGCCTTCGCGTCGCTCGATCCCGACTGGCGCGAGCGGCTGCAGGCCGCCTGAAGGCTCCGCGCCCGCAGGACCAAGCGCACGGCCCCTTGCGGGGCCCGGTCTGCGGAAGAAAATGGGCGGCGTCCTACTCTCCCGGGGGCTTGCGCCCCGAGTACCATCGGCGCTAGCGGGCTTAACTTCTCTGTTCGGAATGGGAAGAGGTGTTTCCCCGCCGCTATGACCGCCCAAATTGTCGAGGCGAGCGCGAACGACGCGCACCCTCAAAACTCCATAGTCACGTAGGTGTGTTCGAAATCAAGACCTCGAGCAATTAGTACGGGTCCGCTGAACACATTGCTGTGCGTACACGTCCCGCCTATCAACGTGGTGGTCTTCCACGGCTCTTACTCTCTCTAGGAGATGGGAGGCCTCATCTCGAGGTGGGCTTCCCGCTTAGATGCTTTCAGCGGTTATCCCATCCAGACGTGGCTAATCAGCAGCGCCGTTGGCACGACGACTGATACACCAGAGGTCCGTTCGTCTCGGTCCTCTCGTACTAGAGACGACTCCTCTCAAGCCTCCAACGCCCATGGTGGATAGGGACCGAACTGTCTCACGACGTTCTGAACCCAGCTCGCGTACCGCTTTAATGGGCGAACAGCCCAACCCTTGGGACCTACTCCAGCCCCAGGATGCGACGAGCCGACATCGAGGTGCCAAACCCTTCCGTCGATGTGGACTCTTGGGAAGGATAAGCCTGTTATCCCCGGAGTACCTTTTATCCGTTGAGCGACGGCACTTCCACTTGTTACCGCCGGATCACTAAGGCCGACTTTCGTCCCTGCTCGAGCTGTCGCTCTCGCAGTCAAGCTCCCTTATGCCTTTGCGCTCTACGCACGATTTCCAACCGTGCTGAGGGAACCTTTGCGCGCCTCCGTTACATTTTGGGAGGCGACCGCCCCAGTCAAACTACCCACCAGATGCTGTTCCCGCCCCGGATCACGGCAGCGGGTTAGAAGCCCAGACTACGAAGGGTGGTATCCCAAGGTTGACTCCACCACGGCTGGCGCCGCGGCTTCACAGCCTCCCACCTATCCTGGACAACGTACCCCGAACTCCAACATCTAGCTGTAGTAAAGGTTCACGGGGTCTTTCCGTCCAACCACGGGTACTCGGCATCTTCACCGAGACTACAGTTTCACCGGATCCCTCGAAGAGACAGCGCCCAAGTCGTTACGCCATTCGTGCAGGTCGGAACTTACCCGACAAGGAATTTCGCTCTAACGTCTTATTCGGAAATGTCCGGTTTGGACAAGTCGAACGGGAATGGCACTTCCTTCTGATGCCGCTCCCCTGCATGTCGCCATGCAGATGGGACTATCTCATGGCCCTGTGTCCAGGGCCTCTGGCGTATAGTCTCTGAGGATTCTGATCAGCTCCGGTCTGGGTTTCTTCCGGTTCATCGTCTGAGCGATCTCGACGATCTCGAGCAGGCCGTCGGCGTCAGATGCCGGCCTCGTGAGACGAGGTCGACGCACGCCGCGAACTTCTCGAAGTCGTGTCGTTTCGCCGATCGGAGCGGAGACTGCTGGAAGAACGGGATCACCGTTTCCTGCAGATCTTCGCGCCGCTCCACGATGAACTGGGCCATGTGCTCGCGGTGGTTGTCGCTTCGCCGATTGATGTAGACGCGTCCACATCCGAAGAAGCTTCGGAGCTCCTCGAGGAGGTGGACACTGCTTACACCTTGCGAGACGACAAACCGAGGCGAGACCTGGTATCCGAGCTTGTAGCCTTTTCGCCCCACACGGTTTGGTTGCCGTGGGAAGCCGATCGAGAAGCATCCTTCTCCGTCTACAAAACCCAACTACCCAGCCACGGAACTCGATCAGCCTTTCCTGCTGGTTTTCCGCACCCGTCACGTTGTCACTCTAGACATCAGGTCGGATGACTCGAGTAGTGCGGGATACACCGGGTTTTCCAGCATATGGCCAGATGCGCACCGCGTCATTACTGACGCGGGGGGCAACGAATTGCCTGGGCAGCTGCACACTGCCTAATTCAGGCATGTCACCTTAGGACGGTTATAGTTACCGCCGCCGTTTACCGGGGCTTGGATTCAAAGCTTCGCCCGAAGAGCTAACCTCTCCTCGTGACCTTCCGGCACCGGGCAGGCGTCAGCCCCTATACGTCGTCTTTCGACTTCGCAGAGACCTGTGTTTTTGGTAAACAGTCGCTTGGGCCGTTTCACTGCGGCCACCTCGAGCTCGAATCCGCGAAGGATTTTCACTCTACCGTGGCGCCCCTTCTCCCGAAGTTACGGGGCCATTTTGCCGAGTTCCTTTTCGAGGGTTCTTCCGATCGCCTTGGTATTCTCTACCTGCCCACCTGTGTCGGTTTTGGTACGGGCACGTCCCACCTCCCTAGACGCTTTTCTCGGAGGCATGGTTGCAACCACTTCGAGCTGAGCGCTCTCGGCATCCCGTCTCAGGCTATGTGGGTGACGGATTTCCCTATCACCCGCCCTACGCGGTTACCCCAGGTCGACCATCGCCTGGGTTGGCTTCACCTACCCCGTCCCGCCATCGGTGATAGCGGTGGGGACGTGGTACAGGAATATCAACCTGTTGTCCATCGCCTACGCCTGTCGGCCTCGGCTTAGGTCCCGACTAACCCTGAGCAGATTAGCTTTACTCAGGAACCCTTGGGCATTCGGCGGACGAGTTTCTCACTCGTCTTTCGTTACTCGTGCCAGCATTCTCACTTCCCACCCCTCCACGGCTGACTTCCGTCGCCGCTTCGCCGGCGGTGGGAACGCTCCCCTACCACTCCATCACGAGGATGAAGTCCGTGGCTTCGGCTCCATGCTTGAGCCCCGTTACATTGTCCGCGCCCGACCACTTGACCAGTGAGCTGTTACGCACTCTTTGAATGGTGGCTGCTTCTAAGCCAACATCCTGGTTGTCTGTGCAATCGGACATCGTTTCCCACTTAGCATGGAATTAGGGGCCTTAGCCGACGGTCTGGGCTGTTTCCCTTTTGAGCACGAAGCTTATCCCCCGCACTCTGACTCCCAGACTCTGGAATAACGGCATTCGGAGTTTGCCTGACTTCGGTAAGCTGGTAGGCCCCCTAGGCCAAACAGTGCTCTACAACCGTTATTGAACGTCTGAGGCTATACCTAAATATATTTCGGGGAGAACCAGATATCTCTGAGTTTGATTAGCCTTTCACTCCGATCCACAGGTCATCCGCCCAGTTTTCAACCTAGGTCGGTTCGGTCCTCCACGGGGTCTTACCCCCGCTTCAACCTGCCCATGGATAGATCACTCAGTTTCGGGTCTACCGCCCACGACTGAACGCCCTGTTCAGACTCGCTTTCGCTACGGCTCCGTTTCCTTAACCTCGCCGTGGACGAGTAACTCGCTGGCTCATTATGCAAAAGGCACGCCGTCACCGGACCAAGCCGGCTCCGACCGCTTGTAAGCACACGGTTTCAGGTGCTATTTCACTCCCCTTCCGGGGTACTTTTCACCTTTCCCTCACGGTACTAGTTCGCTATCGGTCGCCAAGGAGTACTTAGCCTTGCGGGGTGGTCCCCGCGGGTTCCGACCGGGTTTCCCGTGCCCGGCCGTACTCAGGAACTCCAGAAACGAGGCTGTGCAGTTTCGGCTACGGGGCCGTTACCCTCTGCGGCGCGCAGTTCCATGCGCTTCGCCTACCACACAACTTTGTAACTCGTCGACCCGCCGGCAGGCAGATCATCTGGAGCCCTACAACCCCGCTACGACAACGGCTGCCGCCTGTCACGTCGCAACGGTTTGGGCTCTTCCCTTTTCGCTCGCCACTACTCAGGGAGTCGAGGTTTCTTTCCTTTCCTCTGGGTACTTAGATGTTTCAGTTCCCCAGCTTGCCTCTTCGCACCCTATGTATTCAGATGCGAGTACCAGCGCATTACCGCTGGTGGGTTTCCCCATTCGGAGATCCCGGGGTCAAAGGTTGGTCAGCACCTCACCCGGGCTTTTCGCAGCCGCCCACGTCCTTCTTCGGCTCTTGGCGCCAAGGCATCCACCGTGTGCCCTTAGTCTCTTGATCGTGAAGAACACACTTTTCGCAACTATGGAGTTTTCAAGGTGCACGCGAGCTTCCAGGCTCGCCGAACGAGAAGAACCGTGCCAGGAATCCCAGGCCCGGTCTCTCAAAACTCAGCAGCGAGGTCATGCCACGTCGAGGTCGACGTTGATCTAGGCGAGACCGAACATCGGACGACTCTCGAGAGAGCCATCGACGAGCCGGCCGCCACCGGAGTAATTGCTCCGGGATCCCTAGAAAGGAGGTGATCCAGCCGCAGCTTCCGCTACGGCTACCTTGTTACGACTTCACCCCAATCATCGACCCTACCTTCGACGGCTGCCTCCCCAAAGGGGTTAGCCCACCGGCTTCGGGTATTGCCAACTTTCGTGGTGTGACGGGCGGTGTGTACAAGGCCCGGGAACGTATTCACCGCGGCATTGCTGATCCGCGATTACTAGCAACTCCGCCTTCATGAAGGCGAGTTTCAGCCTTCAATCCGAACCGGGACCGGTTTTTTGGGATTCGCTCCCCCTCACGGGTTTGCAGCCCTTTGTACCGGCCAATGTAGCACGTGTGTAGCCCTGGACATAAGGGTCATGCTGACTTGACGTCATCCCCACCTTCCTCCGATTTGTCACCGGCAGTCTCCCATGAGTCCCCGTCTTTCACGCTGGCAACATGGGACAGGGGTTGCGCTCGTTGCGGGACTTAACCCAACATCTCACGACACGAGCTGACGACAGCCATGCAACACCTGCGCACGAGCCCCGAAGGGCTGCCGTGTTTCCACGAACATTCCCGTGCATGTCAAGCCCAGGTAAGGTTCTTCGCGTCGCGTCGAATTAAACCACATGCTCCGCTGCTTGTGCGGGCCCCCGTCAATTCCTTTGAGTTTTAGCCTTGCGGCCGTACTCCCCAGGCGGGGTGCTTAATGCGTTAGCTTCGGCACGGAGGGAGTCGACACCCCCCACACCTAGCACCCATCGTTTACGGCGTGGACTACCAGGGTATCTAATCCTGTTCGCTCCCCACGCTTTCGCGTCTCAGCGTCAGTACCGTACTAGAGAGCCGCCTTAGCCACGGGTGTTCTTCCTGATATCTGCGCATTTCACCGCTACACCAGGAATTCCACTCTCCTCTTCCGGACTCTAGCCACATGGTTTCCATCGGCGTCTCGAGGTTGAGCCTCGAGTTTTCACAACGGACCTACATGGCCGCCTACACGCTCTTTACGCCCAATAAATCCGGACAACGCTTGCCCCCTACGTATTACCGCGGCTGCTGGCACGTAGTTAGCCGGGGCTTCTTCTGGAAGTACCGTCACCCTCTGGGCTATTCACCCGAGGAGCTTCGTCCTTCCTGAAAGGGGTTTACAACCCGAAAGCCTTCTTCCCCCACGCGGCGTCGCTGCGTCAGGCTTTCGCCCATTGCGCAAGATTCCCCACTGCTGCCTCCCGTAGGAGTCTGGGCCGTGTCTCAGTCCCAGTGTGGCTGATCGTCCTCTCAGACCAGCTACGGATCGTCGCCTTGGTGAGCCGTTACCCCACCAACAAGCTAATCCGCCGCGGGCCCGTCCTTGGTCGGAGGCCGAAGCTCCCTTTTCCAGCCGCCCCGAAGAGCTGCTGGGCCATCCGGTATTAATCCGGGTTTCCCCGGGCTATCCCGGTACCAAGGGTGGGTTGCCCACGTGTTACTCACCCGTTCGCCGCTTTCCCCGATGCCCGAAGGCTTCGGTTCTCGCTCGACTTGCATGTGTTAAGCGCGCCGCCAGCGTTCGTCCTGAGCCAGGATCAAACTCTCCGTGAAGAAGTGATTGCCCCCGCAAGCGGGAGCAGTCCTTTCACCTTGAGCTTGAGCTCAAAGTCCGCCCCCATACTGCAGGGCGGGACAGGGTTTACTGAGGCAGCCCTGATCTTGAGATCGGCAGGCTGCCTTCTCGACGTAAACGCTCGCTGCTGAGTTTTCAAAGACCGGTGCCACAGGTTCGAAATCGATCCTCTGTGACGGCGAAAAAAAACCTCCGACTCGCGCCAGAGGCCTCCGAGGAAACGAATCGTATCGGATACGAGTCGGGCCTGGAGGCTCCTTGGTCGAGGTTGAGGGACTTTCCGAAACCGTCCTTTCGGACGGCGCTAGCAGTATAGCGGGGCCTACCCGGGTGTCAACCGGGCGAATCGGCGCTTGCCGACCTGCACGAGCGCGCCTGCGAGGGCCTCGCGCGGGACGTCGAGCGCCGAGGCGGGCTCGCCGTTCACCTTCACGCCGCCCTGCTCGATCAGCCGCCTCGCCGCCGACGTCGACGCCACGCCGAGGCGCTCGACGAGGAGCACCGGCAGGTGCACGGGATCGCCGTCCGGGAGCGCCACCTCCGGAACGTCCGCCGGCGCCTCGTGGTGGCGGACGACGCGCGTGAAGTGCTCTTCCCCCGCCCGCGCGCCCTCCGCTCCGTGCCAGCGGGCGGTGATCCGCCGCGCGAGCTCGAGCTTCCAGGCGAACGGGTCGGCCGGATGATCGGGCTCGGCCACGAGCATGTCCCACCAGTGCGGGAGCAGCTCGTCGGAGATGCTCATCGTCTTGCCGAACATCTCCTCGGGCGGCTCGGTGATCCCGATGTAGTTCCCGCGGGACTTCGACATCTTCAGCTCCCCGTCGAGACCGACGAGAAGCGGAAAGGTGACCACGACCTGCGGCTCGAGGCCGTAGGCCGGCATGACGTCGCGGCCCGCCAGGAGGTTGAAGCGCTGGTCGGTGCCGCCGATCTCGACGTCGGCCTCGATCGCGACCGAGTCGTAGGCCTGCATGACCGGGTAGAGAAGCTCCGAGAGCGAGATCGGGACGTGACCGGCGAACCGCTTGGCGAAGTCGTCGCGCTCGAGCAGCCGGGCCACGGTCATCGTGCGGGCGAGCCGGACCGTGTCGGCGTAGCTCAGCTTCGCTAGCCACTCGCCGTTGAACCGCACTTCGGTCCGGTCGCGGTCGAGGATCCGGAACGCCTGCTCCGCGAAGAACGTCGCATTCGCGTCCAGGACTTCGTCCTCGAGCACGGGGCGCTCCTTGGAGACTCCGGAGGGATCGCCGATCCGGGCCGTGTAATCGCCGACGATCAGCACGACCACGTGCCCGGCCCGCTGGAAGTCGGCGAGCCGGTCGAGCACGTAGGCGAAGCCGAGGTGGACGTCTGGTGAGGTCGGGTCGACGCCGAGCTTCACGCGCAGCGGGCGGCCCAGTTTCAGCTTCCGCTCGAGCTCTCCCGTGGGGAGGACGTCGACCGCGCGCCGGACGATTTCAGGGGCCACAACCGGGCTAGACTACCCGCGCTCTGGCGCCGTTCCGGAAAAAGACGCGCCCGCGCAAGCGGCGGCGCATCCGCAAGCTCAGGCTTCTCGCCCTTCTTCTAATCCTCGGGGTGCTGGGCCTGGCGTCGTTCGCCGTCGGCCTCTTGACCGCGGTCGCGGCGAAGATCCCGCAACTTGATCCGGCGAAGCAGAAGCAGACGCAGGCGAACACCTATGTCTACGCGGGTGACGACCACACCGTGCTCGCGATCCTGCGCGGCGCGCAGGCGCGCGTGATCGTGCCCTCGTCGCAGATCTCGCCGTGGATGAAGCACGCGATCGTCGCGATCGAGGACAAGCGCTTCTACGAGCACCGCGGCGTCGACGTGCGCAGCATGGCCCGCGCGTTCTGGGCCGACGTCACCAATCGCGGCGCGGTTCAGGGCGGCTCGACGATCACCCAGCAGTTCGTGAAGCAGGCCTACCTCACCAGCCAGAAGTCGGTCGGCCGCAAGCTCGTCGAGGCGGCCCTCGCCTGGCAGCTCGAGCAGCACTGGCCGAAGGACAAGATCCTCACCGCGTACTTGAACACCGTTTACTTCGGGAACGGCGCCTACGGGGTCCAGCAGGCCTCGCGCATCTACTTCCATCACAGCGCGAGGCAGCTGACGGCGGCCGAGGCCGCGCTGCTCGCCGGCATCCCGCAGGACCCGGGCCTGTGGGACCCGGTCGGCCATCCGACGGAGGCGCACAAGCGGCGCGACCTCGTGATCCAGCAGCTCTACACACAGGGCTACCTGACGCCGGGGCAGTATCGGCACGCCCTCAACACGCCGATGCCGAGGCCGAGCGAGGTCAGCCTGCCCTCGACCCAGGGCCAGGAGGCGCAGTTCTTCACGAACTACGTCAAGGACCAACTCGTCCGGCGGTACGGGCCTAGTCGCACCTACGGCGGCGGTCTCAAGGTGAAGACGACCATCGACCTGGGGCTGCAGCGCATCGCCCGCCAGGCCGTCCAGTCGGTGCTGCCCGGGCCGGAGGGCCCGACCGCGGCGCTCGTAGCGATTGACGTGCGAAGCGGCGCCGTCCTCGCCATGGTCGGCGGCCGCAACTACCACCAGAGCCAGTTCAACCTCGCGACGCAGGGCGAGCGCCAGCCGGGCTCGGCGTTCAAGCCGTTCGTGCTCGCGACGGCGCTGCGCAAGGGCATCGCGCCGTCGACGGTGCTCACCTCCAAGCCCGTCACGATCGACGCCGGCGGGCGGCTCTGGCAGGTGAACAACTACGAGGGCGAGTACCTCGGGCCGATCGACCTGACTGCGGCGACCGCGTACTCGGACAACTCGGTGTTCTCGCAGCTGACCGCGATCGTCGGGCCGAAGGCGGTGCGCGCAACGGCGAAGGAACTCGGGATCACGACACCGCTCAGCGGCTACTTCGCGATCGGGCTCGGCGCCGAACCGGCGACGCCGCTCGAGATGGCGCGCGCGTACGCATCGTTCGCCGACGGCGGCTACCGCATCGACGGCTCGATCTTCGGCGACCAGCCGCGTGCTGTCGAGACGGTCACCGACTCCAAGGGCCACGTCGAGCCGAACACGGCGGTCCCACACAAGCCCGTCGCCCTCACCTCCGACCAGGCGGCGACGATGGACCAGCTGCTGCAGGGCGTCGTTCGCTACGGCACCGGGCGCGCGGCAGCGCTGCCCGGCCGCGAGGTGGCGGGCAAGACCGGCACGACCGAGAACTACGGCGACGCATGGTTCGTCGGCTACACGCCCCAGCTCGTCACTGCGGTCTGGGTCGGTTACCCGGACAAGCTGATCCCGATGGAGACCGAGTTCCACGGGCACCCGGTCGCCGGCGGGACGTTCCCGGCGCTGATCTGGAAGGCGTTCATGACAAAGGCGCTCGACTACCTGAAGCTCCCGCCCGAGTCCTTCCCGGCGCCGACGTCCGGCTACGCCGGCCCCGTCAACGTCGTCAACCGGGGCGGCACCCTCGAACGCGACGACGGCGTGTGCCACAACACGGTGCAGCTCGCGTTCTACGGCGGCACGGCCAACGACATCCCGCTCGCGGACTGCAAGCCGAACGAGGTGCAGGTGCCGAACGTCGTCGGTGAGACCTACGCCGCCGCCAAGGCGCGCCTCGAGGCACAGCCGCTCACCCCGGCCGTCGTCTACCGGCCGGCGCGGCCCGGCGAGCGGCTCGACGTCGTCGTGAAGCAGATGCCGGCCCGCGGCACCGCCTCGGCGCACGACACGATCACGCTCGTGCTGCCGAAGTCGCTGCACGGGGCGATCCCGCGCCTCGTCGGCCTTACGCTCACGCGCGCCCAGGCCAAGGTCGCGCGCCTCCACCTCGACCTGCACGTCGAGGGCGACTCGGACGGCCGCGTGACGCATCAGTCACCGCGGCCGCGCACCGCCGCCTCGCCCGGGCTCCGGCTGACCCTCACCGTCAAGGGACGAGCGGGCGACTGAGGAACGGCGAGCCGCGGAGCACGTACCGCCACGGCCGCTCCGTCGCCTTCGTCAGCCCGATCCGGCGGCCGGCGGCGACCTCGACCGCTTGTCGACGGCGCGTCAGCTCGAACGGCGGCCGGTCGAGCGGGAGCCCGTCGTGGTCGCGCGTCACACCGAGCGCCTGGCACAGGCGACCCGGCCCGGCGCACAGCAGCCGGATTTCGTCGACGCCGCGCCGTTCGCGCATCTCGTCGAGCCCGTACGTCGGCTCGAGCGCGCGCACGAGCACCGCGCTCGCCGTGCCCGCTTCGCCGCACACGAGGTTGAGGCACCAGTGGATCCCGTACGAGCGATACACGTACGCGTGCCCGCCGGCGAGGAACATCGAGGCGTTCCGATCGGTCCTGCGGTTGCGGTAGCCGTGCCCCGCCGGATCCTCGTGATCGTAGGCCTCGACCTCGACGATCACGCCGCCGACCCCGTCGACCAGGAGCTCGGCGCCGACGAGCTCGGGCGCGACGTCGTGGACCGAGCGCTGGAAGAAGGAACGGTTCACGCCGCCTGCGGATCGCGGGAGTCGTAGCGCACGAAGCCGGGGAGCGCGAGCGTGGCGATCACGCAGCCCAGGATGCAAAAGACCCCGCCCGAGACGACCGAGAACCGCAGCGACGTGAGCGACGCGAGAACGCCGGCCTCGACGTCGCCGAGGCTCGGCGCGCTGGCCACCTGCATGAACTCGATCCCCGAGAGGCGGCCGAGCAGGCGCGGCGGCGTCGACCGCACCAGGATCGTCGAGCGGAGCACGGCGCTGTAGAAGTCCGCGCCGCCGGCGATCGCGAGCAGGACGAGTGCGGGCCACAGGCTCGTCGTGAATCCGAACGCCGCGATCGCGAGGCCCCACACGCACGCCGCGATCGTGACGGCAATACCCTGGCGCCGGACGAACGATGTCCAGCCCGAGAAGAGCGAGCCGATCAGCGCGCCGGCGTACGGCGCCGCGTACAGGTAGCCGACGGTGGCGGCGTTCCCGTTCAGCTGGTGCAGCGCGATCGCCGGGAAGAGCGCGCTCGGCATGCCGAACACCATCGCGTTGGCGTCGACGACGAAGATCCCGATCAGCGCCTGGCGGCCCTTGAGGTAGCGGAAGCCCTCGACGATCGCGCGCAGGCTCGGGCGCTCGACGTTCTCGGCGGGCTCCAGGCGCGGCAGCAGCGCGAGCGCGACGAATGACGCCGCGTACGTGACGAGGTCGATCCCGTAGGTCCACGGCACCCCCGCCGCGGCGATCAGCAGACCCCCGGCCGCGGGACCGCCGACCGACGCCAGCGAGCCGTACACGTTCTCGACCGCCATCGCCGCCTCGAGCTCGGTGTCGGGGACGAGCCGCGGCGTGAGCGTCGCCATCGCCGGACGGCCGAGGCTGAAGATCGTCACCGCGAGCGCCTGCAGGACGAAGAGCGCCCAGACACGTGGACGGTCGAGCAGCGAGTTCGCGAGGAAGAGCACGGTCACGATCGCCATCCCGGTCTCGGTGCGCAGCAGCACCGTGCGACGGTCGACCGCGTCGGCGAGTGCCCCGCCGATCAGCGGCACGACGAGGAGCGGCACGAGCGAGGCCAGCCCGAGCAGGCCGACCACCGCGGTCGAGTGCGTCAGCGTGTAGGCCTGGTACGGGACCGCGACGGTGCCGATCTCGCCGCCGATCGACGAGATCGCCTGGCCGAGCCAGAGGTTGCGGAAGTCGCGGCGGCGGAGCGGCCGCAGGTCGATCCGGGCCCGGCCTAGAACAGGTTCTCGTCCTGCGGGCTGGGCCGCCGCCGCGGCGGCACGGCGCCCATCTCGACGAGGATCGCGCGCTCGGTGCGCGACGCGATCAGCGGCTCCGAGATGCCTTCGACCCACACGCGTGTGCGAGCACCGGAGCCGCGCGCATCGGACGGCAGCGGCTCGAGCGCGTAGATTCGGTCGGCCCGGACGTACTTCCCGAACCCGAGGAACACCATCCCTGCCTCGCTCACGCGCCGATTATCGCTGGCCGCCCTGACGCTGGCCGCGACCCTCGGCGTGGTCGGTTTCCGGATGCTCGGGACGCGAACCGGGTTCGGGCGCAGGTTCGACCTCGAGGCCGTCCTGAACGGGCTCATCTTCACCCTGCACGAGCGGAGCGCGAGCAACGCGTTCCTCGTCGCGGTCTCGTCCAGCTCCTTCGTCCTGATCGGCGGCCTGCTCGTCGTGATCTCGCTTCTGCACCGCCGGATCGACCTCGCGCTCGCGGCCGCGCTGACGCTCGGCGGCTCGTTCTTCACGACCGAGTTCCTCAAGGCCACGCTGCCCGCTCGTCCGGAGGTTCCCGGGTTCCTCGCGAACAGCTACCCGAGCGGGCACTCGACCGTCGCGCTTGCGCTGGGGCTCGCCTTCATCCTGCTCTCTCCGCCGCGGCTGCGAACAGCGGCCGTCGTCGGCGCGACGATCTACGCGGCCGCGATGGGCGCGGCGCTCGTGCTCAACGCCTGGCACTTCCCGTCCGACGTGGGCGGCGGCTTCTGCGTCGCCACGGCCTGGGCGGCGGGAGCGGCCCAGCTCGTGCGCCGGCCTGCCGAGCGAGGCGTTCCGGGCATCCTGCTCGCCGCAGCCGCGTTCGTCGTGGCCGCTGCCGCGATCGCCGCCGTCCACCTCCGCCCCGGCCTCACGTTCGAGGTGACGGCACACGGCCGTCTCTTCGACGCGGCCGTCGGGATCGTGCTCGTCGCGGCGGCCTGCTGCGCCGCGTTCGCCTACGCGATCGCCGCGCGCAGCGCGCCGGCGACGCGCTCCTGATCCGCACGCTCGAGCCGGGTGTGGAAGGGCAGGGCGAGCGTCCGCGCGCTGCAGTCCTCGCTGACCGGCAGCATCCCTTCGCGGAACCCGTACCGCTCGCGCATGTACGACTGCAGGTGAATCGAGGGCAGGTAGGGAGCCGTCGCGATTCCCTCCGCCGCGAGTCGGTGCATGACCGCGTCGCGGTCGACCCCGGACGGGAGCTTGACCACGTACACGAACCACGAGCGCTCGTGGTCGTCGTCGTCGGGGACCGGCAGCCCGACGTCGGCATCGGCGAGCAGCTCGGCGTACCCGGCCGCGACCGCGCGACGGGCCTCGAGGATGCGATCGAGCTTCTCGAGCTGGCCGATCCCGAGCGCGGCCGAGAGGTCGTCGAGCCGGTAGTTGAAGCCCAGCCGGCCGTGTTGCAGCCAGCTCGACGTCTCGAGCCGGCCCTGGTTGCGGAGCGACACGAGCAGCTCGTGCTGGGCCTCGTCGTGCGTCGTGACCGCCCCGCCCTCGCCGGTCGTCATCTGCTTGTTCGGGTAGAACGCCCAGACGGCCGGGTGCCCGTGCGACCCGATCGGCTCGCCGCGGTAGCGGGCGCCGAGCGCCTCGCACGCGTCCTCGACGAGCGCCGGCCCGTGCCGCTCGCAGATCGCCTGGAGCTCGCCGAGCTCACACGGATAGCCGAAGATGTCGACGGCGACGATCGCCTTCGTGCGCGGAGTGATCGCCGCCTCGACCGCCTCCGGCTCGAGGTTGTACGTGTGCGGGTCGATGTCGGCGAACACCGGCGTCGCGCCTTCGTAGATCGCACAGTTCGCCGACGCCACGAACGAGTACGGCGACGTGATCACCTCGTCGCCGGGCCCCACGCCCGCGAGCCGCATGCACAGGTGCAGCCCGGCGGTGCCGGACGAGACCGCCGCGCAGTACGGCGCATCGACCGCAGCGGCGAACATCGACTCGAAGCGCGCACCGGTCGGGCCGAGCGACAGCCACCCGGACCGCAGCACCTCGAGGACGAGCTCCTCGTCCCGCTCGTCGATCCATGGGGCCGACAGCCCGATGCGCGTCGTTGCGGTGCTCATCTTCCGCGTCGACGCCGGCAAAGCCGGGGCCGACGCTCTTCGTTGAGCTCCGTCGAGCCTACGCTCATGTCCTAGCGAGCTGCGGGACGTGCTCGAGCCACTGCGACCACCGCTCGCTGCGCCCGCGCACGGTGTCGAGGTACGCCTCCTGGATCTGCAGCGTCAGCTCGCCGACCCCGAGCTCGTGGTCGTCTACCGAGCGGAGCGGCGTCACCTCGGCGGCCGTCCCGCACATGAACGCCTCGTCGGCGAGGTAGAGATCCGAGCGGATGATCGACTTCTCGACGACGTTGTGGCCCAGATCCTGTGCGATCTGGATGATCGCGTCGCGCGTGAGACCCGGGAGGATCCCGGTCGAGAGGTCGGGCGTGTAGAGCACGCCGTCGCGCACCACGAAGATGTTCTCGCCCGAGCCGTCGGCGACCAGCCCCTCCGGGGTGAGCAGGATCGCCTCGTCGTACCCCGCGCGCACCGCCTCGCTGACCGCGAGCATCGAGTTGAGGTAGACGCCGCTCGCCTTCGCGGCGTGCGGGACGATGTTCGGCGAGACGCGCTGCCAGGACGACACCTTCGCGCGGATCCCCGCACGCAGGCTGTCCTCGCCGAGGTACGGCGCCCAGGGCCAGCTCATGATCGCCACGTCGACCGGGTTGCCGCGCGTCGCGACACCGAGCTCGCCGTAGCCGTAGAAGGCGATCGGGCGGACGTAGCACTCGGGGAGCCCGTTGGCCCCGATCAGCTCGTTGGTCGCCGTCCGGAGCTCCTCGACCGAGAACGGGATCTGCATGTGCAAGAGCTCCGCGGAGTTGTGCAGCCGCTGGAGGTGGTCCGAGAGTCGGAAGACGGCCGGGCCCTTCGGCGTGTCGTAGCAGCGGATGCCCTCGAACACGCCGGTGCCGTAGTGGAGGCCGTGGACGCCGACGTGGACCTTGGCGTCGGCCCAGTCCACGAACTCGCCGTTCATCCAGATCTTCTCGGTCTCCTGCACCGTTCCGGCTCCTTTCGAAGGTTTCTCCGAGTCTAGCCGCGCCTCACGAGGTCGACCGCCGTCGCTTTCGTGAGCCGCTGCAGCTCGGCCGGCGCGATCGAGGCGAGGTGCTCGTCCGAGCCGGCGCCGATCCACACCACCTCGTGCCGCAGCAGCGACGGATCGATCAGCACGCGGGCGACGGCGCGCAGCGGGAACGGCGCGACCGCGCCGGGCGTGAAACCGGTCGCGAACATGACCTCGTCGGCTTTCGCAACCCGGACCGTGGACGCGCTCGTGGCGGCGCCGATCGCTCCCTCGTCGGCGCGCTGGTCGCCGGGCACCAGGGCGAGCACGAAGGCCCCGTCGCACACGAAGACGAGCGACTTCACGATCTGCGCAAGCTCGCAGCCGATCGCCCGGGCTGCGTCGCGCGCGGTCGCAGCGCCGTCGGTGAACTCCTCGATCCGCGCGTCGACGGCGGCGTTCCGCAGCACGGCGGCGACGCGCTCGACGGGCTCGGGCCAGGCGGCCACGCGGGCGAGCCTACTGAATCACGTGCGCTTCGTCGGTGCCCTCGCGGAGCCGCGCGATCAGCTCCGGCGGGACGGGCGAGTCGATCGAAAGCGCCATCAGCGCCTTGCCCGCGTCGCGGCTACGGGACACCGCCATGTTGGCGATGTTGACGCCGGCGTTGCCGAAGAGCGTCCCGACGCGGCCGATCACACCGGGGACGTCGTCGTAGCAGAGCAGCGCCATCCGCGGGGCGAGCTCGATCTCCACCTGGAAGCCGAGCGCCGACACGAGCCACTGGCGGTCCTCGGTGCCGATCGTCGTCCCGGCGACGCGGCGGCCGTCCGCCGACACCGCAACGAGGTTCTTGTAGTCGTGAGACGTGCGCCGGGTCTCCTCCACCACCTCGACGCCGCGGTCGGCGGCGATGACCGGCGCGTTCACGTAGTTGACCGGCTGGTCGGTCCGACCCTGGAACGCGCCGTTCAGCGCCGCGACCGTGAGGAGCCTCGTGTCGTACTCCGCCAGCTCGCCCTCCGCCTCCACGAGCACGCGGCGCATGTCACCGCCCGCGAGCTGCGCGGCGAGCCGCCCCAGCTTCGCCGCGAGCGGGATGTACGGCCCGAGCACCTCGAGATCGTCGGCGCCGACCGTCGGAATGTTGACGGCGTTCGTCACGAGCTCGCCGCGAAGCGCGGCCGCGACCTGCTCCGCGACGATCAGCCCGGCCCGGTCCTGCGCCTCGCCGGTCGACGCCGCGAGATGCGGCGTGACCACGACGTTGGGCGCGGTGAGCAGCGGCCCCGCGTACGGCTCCTCGACGAACACGTCGATCGCGGCGCCCGCGACCTTCCCCGACTCGAGCGCGGCGACGAGCGCGGCCTCGTCGACGAGCTCCCCGCGCGCTGCGTTGACGATGCGCACGCCGTCGCGCATGCGCTCGAACTGGGCCGCTCCGATCGCGCCGCGCGTCGCATCGTTGAGCGGAAGGTGGAGCGTGATGAAGTCCGACCGCTCGAGCACCTCGTCGAACGCCGCCGGCTCGACGCCGAGCTCCCGGAAGCGCTCCTCCGAGACGTACGGGTCGTGGCCGACGACCTTCATCTGCAGCCCGAGCGCCCGCCGCGCCACCTGCCGGCCGATTCGGCCGAGCCCGAGCACGCCCAGCGTCTTGTCGGCCAGCTCGACCCCGCCGTAGCGCGAGCGCTCCCAGCGCCCCTCACGCAGCGCGGCGTGTGCCTGCGGGATGTTCCGTGCGAGTGCGACGAGGAGCCCGATCGTGTGCTCCGCGGCGGAGACGACGTTCGACTCCGGCGCGTTCGCGACGACGATCCCGCGCCGCGTCGCTGCCTCGACGTCGACGTTGTCGACGCCGACCCCGGCACGCCCGATCACCTTCAGCACCGGCGCGAGCGCGAGCACCTCGGCCGTCACCTTCGTCGCCGAGCGGACGATCAGCGCGTCCGCGTCCCGGAGCAGCGACTCGAGCGGCGAGTCCGCGTCGACGACGACGTCCAGGCCGCGCTCCCGGAGCAGCTCGATGCCCGCCTCCGCGATCGGCTCGCGGACGACGACGCGGCCTGTCGCGGTCACGCCGCGACGCGGCCTTCGAACGCCTCGAATGCGCGGGCCACCGCCACCCCGCGCTCGATCTCGGCGCCGAGCTCCGTCAGCGACAGCTCGACGGCTGCCAGCGCCGCGGCGATGTCGAAGACGTCGAACCAGCCGATGTGCCCGATGCGGAAGATCTTCCCCTTCAGGTGCGCCTGTCCCGGCGCCAGCGTCACGCCGTGCTCGTCGCGCAGGTGCCGGAGCAATGCCTCTCCGTCGACGCCGTCCGGCACGCGCACGGCCGTCACGACCGCACTCGAGTCGTCATCGGGCGAGAAGAGCTCGAGGCCCATCGCCTTGACGCCCGCGCGCGTCGCCCGGCCGAGCCGGACGTGGCGCTCGAACGCCGCCTCCAGGCCCGCGTCGAGGATCAATCCGAGCGCGACATCGAGACCGCGGACGAGCGAGACCGCCGGCGTGAAGGCCGCGTCCAACGCGTCCTGTGCCTTCTTGGTCGCGTGCCAGTCGAAGTAGAAGCTCCGCCCCGCCGTCGCACGCTCGAGCGCCCGGCCCGAGACCGAGACGAGCGCGATGCCCGGCGGGCACATGAGCGCCTTCTGCGAGCCGGAGACGGCCACGTCGATGTCCCATGCATCGGTCTCGAGCGGAACCGCACCGAGCGACGAGACCGCGTCGACGACGAGCATCGGCTCTCCGATCGCCTCCTTCATCGCCCGCACGTCGGAGACGACGCCCGTCGACGTGTCGGACTGCTGGCAGAAGACGATTCCCGCGCCGGACTCGCGCACGGCGGACGCGACCTCCGCCGGGTCGGGCGTCTCGCCCCACTCGTACCGGATCGCGTGAACGTCGGCGCCGTACTGCTCGCAGACCGCGATCCACCGCTCGCCGAACGAGCCGTGGCTGACGACCGCGACCGTGTCGCCGGACGCGCAGAGGTTCGCGACCGCCGAGTCCATCCCACCGGAGCCCGACGCCGAGAACAGCAGGACGTCCGAGCGCGTCCGGAAGACGTCGCGCAGACGCGCGAGGGTCCGCTCGTAGATCGCGCGGAAGTCGCTGCCGCGGTGATGAACGATCGGCTCCGCGGTCGCCGCCAGCACCTCGGGCGGCACGGGCGTCGGGCCGGGCGTGAAGAGGTAGCGCTTCTCCAAGTCGCCAAGCGTAGCTACGCGGGAGCGAGCAGACTCCCGGGAGCGTGAACGCGCTCCTCTCCTTCGCCTCCGCCCTCGTGGCGCTGCGCCTCGGCGGCCAGCTCGCCCGCCGGCGACGCTACGCGTGGGCAGGCGGCCTGTTCTCGTTCGCGGCCGCGACCGCGGCGATGGCCTGGGGCTCGGCCCACGGCTGGGACGCGCGCACGTTCCGCGTCTACTACCTCGCCGGCGCGCTCCTGTCGGCGCCGCTCCTCGGGGTCGGCTCGCTGCAGCTCGCCGGCCGGCGCTGGGCGGCGCCCGTCGGGCTCGTCTACACCGGGTTCGCGTTCGGGATCGCGCTCGCGATGCCGGTGCACGGCACCTTCGGCACCGAGGTCCCGCGCGCCCAGGACCATGTGGACGCGCTGCCGCGGGTGGTGGCGATCGTCGCCAGCTCGCTGGGCGCGGCCGCCGTTCTGATCGTCGCGGCGGCCACGCTGCGCACCCGGCCCCGCCAGGGCGCGCTGATCGTCGCGGCGGTGGCCGCGGCGGCCGCCGCCTCTGTGCTGACCCAGACCGCCGTCGCGGCCTCTGCCGCATGCTTCGCCGTCGCGGCGCTCCTGCTCTACGCGGCCGTTGCGTGGCCGCGCGCCGCGCGTCCCTAGGTGTCGGGAGCTTCGAGCGAGTACCAGGCGACGACGCGGTCGGCGAACAGCTCGTCCACGCCCGCGTTGGGGTCGCAGCGGAACGCCTTGGTGCGGACGTCGCCCAGGTAGCGGGCGATGTCCCCCGGCCCCTTGCCGCGGCGCAACATGCGGCCGACGCGCTCGAGGTACGGGTCGTAGATGTCCGCCCGCGTCGGGTCGTCGTAGACGTTCATCGGATCCCAGTGCTCGAGCGCGAGGAGGCGCACGGCGGGCATCCCCTCCGCCGACCACCAGCGCCGACGGCGCCGTCTCACCATCAGTTGAGCGTGACCCAGACACCGCCCTCACCGGCGGCGATCCCGCGCGGCAGCCGGCCGACCGCGATGCGGCGGGTCGCGCGCGCGGTCGTCGGATCGACCTCGACGACGGTCATGTCGCTGCATGCGACCCAGGCGGCCCCCTCGCCGAACGCGACCGCAAGGGCGTTCTTGCAGACAGGGATCTTCGTGATCCCGTGCAGCAACGGGTCGAGTCGCAGCAGCTCGCCGTCGGTCTCGCTGATCCACACCGAGCCGCCGCCGATGGCGACACTCGTCGGATCGGCGGCCACCTTGCCGGCGTTCAAGCTGGCGATGGACACGAGACCGATGCCGTTCGTCATGCGGCCCGTTCGTGTGTCGACCCGGGCGACGCGGTTGCCGAGCGACGCGACGTAGTAGGCCGCCTGGTCGTCGGCCGCTACCAGGTCGCCGTCCATCAGCCCGAGGTCGATCCTGCTCATGCGCCCCGTCTTCAGGTCCGCGCGCGTCGAGGCGTGCTCACGCGTCCGCAGGACACCGCTCGACCACAGCGCGCCCCCGCCGGCCGCGAGGACCGCGGCCCCGGCCGGAGTGCGAAACGACCGCACGACCTTGCCGTCGTCGGGGTCGATCCGCTCGAACGCGGTCGACGCCCGGGAGGCGCCCGCGTCGCGGGGATGACCGGCGAACCACACGCCTCCCGCTCCGAGCGCGATCGCGTTGGCCGTCGCGTCGGTGGAGATCGTGCCGACCACACTGCGGTTCCTCGGGTCGATATGGGTGACCGTCGCATCCTCCTTGTTCAGGACCCACACGCCGCCGTAGCCCGCCCCGATCGCCGTGGGCTGGTGCCCGACGTGGATCTGGGCGACGAGCCGGCCGCGTGCGGGATCGATCACGGCCACGCTGTCGGCCTTCCCGGGAGGGGGCGGCGCCGCGCTGCTGTCCCCGCCGCGCAGCGCGAGGAACACGCCGGCGTCGACGGCTACCGCCGCGACAGCGATCGCGCTCACGACGAGGGCCCACCGCGGAACCTTCCGCCCCATGACGGCCACTACGCCGAGTCTACGACCGGCGGTTTCGCGCGTACAGTTCGGTTGTGCGCGGTGCGATCCTGATCGCAGCGGCAGCAGCGGTCCTGTGCGCAGCCCTCGCCGTGCGCGGCGGGTCGGCCGCGTCCAGCCCCACCTACTACCGCGACGTCTCGCCGATCCTCGACGCGAAGTGCGCGTCCTGCCATCGGCTCGGCGGAATCGCCCCGTTCGCGCTGACGAGCGCCGCGGACGCGAAGGTGCACGCCGCGGGAATCGTCCGGATGACCCGCGCCGGCCTGATGCCGCCGTGGATGCCGGGCCCCGACTCGGCGCCGCTCGTCGGCCGCGACCATCGCCGGCTCACCGGGCCCGAGCTGCAGACGCTCGCCGCCTGGGCGGCGGCCGGCGCGCCTGCCGGCAACCCGGCCGACCGGCACACCCGCCCCTCGACGGGCGCCGGCCTCGGTGGGACGGGACGGACGATCACCCTGCAACCTCGGCGCGCGTACGTGCCGCACGCTCCCGGCGGCGGCATCGACGACTACCACTGCTTCCTGCTCGACCCGAAGCTCGCCCGCAGCGAGTTCGTCACCGGCGCCCTGATCCAGCCGCAGCGCACCGGGATCGTGCACCACGTGATCCTGTACGAGGCAACGGGCGCCCAGGCGGCCGCCGCGTCGCGGCTCAACGCCGCGAACGGGGGCAGGGGCTGGACGTGCTTCGGCGGGCCCGACCTTCCGCCCGACGTCGGCGGCGCGGGCGCGATCGACCGCCTCGGACAGCCGCCCTGGATCGCCGCGTGGGTCCCCGGCCACACGACGAACGCGCTGCCGGCAGGGACGGGCGTGCTCCTGCACAAGGGCGCGCTCGTGGTGATGCAGGTGCACTACAACCTGATCGAGGCCGCCGGCCCCGACCGCTCGCGGGCGCAGCTGCGGATCAGGCCGGCGACCACGCACCTGATCCCGCTCGAGACGCACCTGATCGCCGCCCCCGTCGAGCTGCCGTGCCCCGAGGGCGTCTCCGGCGGCCCGCTGTGCACGCGGCAGCGCGCCCTGCAGGACGAGATCTCGAAGTACGGCACGGAAGCCGCGTTCATCCCCTACGCGCTCCTGCAGCTCTGCGGCAAGACGCTGGCCGACTACCCGAGGGACGTCGGCGCCGGCACCTCGATTCGCACCTCGTGCAACCGGCCGTTCAGCTCGCCGCAGACGATCTACGGTGTCGCCGGGCACATGCACCTGCGCGGGCGCGACATCAGCGTCGTGCTCGATCCCGGGACTCCGAAGGAGCGGACACTGCTCCACATCCCCGCCTGGGACTTCCACTGGCAGGACGTCTACTACTTGAAGTCGCCCGTGCGCGTCACGGCCGCCGACACGGTCCGCGTCACCTGCACGTTCGACAACTCGAAGGCCGCCCAGCCGCTGGTCGGCTCGAAGCAGCTGCAGCCGCGCTACGTCCTCTGGGGCGAGGGCACCACCGACGAGATGTGCCTGGCGATGCTGTCGGTCGCGAACGGGTAGCCGCTCACGCGCCCAGCTTCTCGCGCACCCGCTCGTTGACGATGCGCGGGTCGGCCGAGCCGCCGGTCTCCTTCATCACCTGCCCGACGAAGAAGCCGAGCAGGCCCTGCTTGCCGCCCCGGTAGGCGTCGGCCTGGCCCGGGTTCGCGGCGATCACGCGCTCGATCACCGGATCGAGCTCGCCCGCGTCCGAGACGACCTTCTGTTCCAGATGCGGATCGGCCTCGAAGCCGTCGTCGCCGACATGCGCGAGCGCGGCGTCGAAGGCGGCCCGCGGGATCTCGGCGCGTGCGGCGACCAGCTTCGCGAGCTCTTGCGCGTCGACGCGCTCGGGTGCGATGCCGGTGGCGGCGAACTGGTTCGCGATCACGTTCGCCGCCTCCTTCGGGTCCGCGCCGGCGGCGACGACGCCCGACCACAGCCGGTCGAGGCCGCCCGTGACGAGCACGTCGGCGTCGTAGAACGACAGCGTCTGCGCAAGGCGATGAATCCGCGCGCCCGGCAGCTCGCCGATCTCGCCGCGGAGCCGCTCCACGACCTCGGCGGGAGGGTGCACAGGCACGAGATCGGGCTCCGGGAAGTAGCGGTAGTCCTGCGCTTCCTCCTTCGAGCGGAGCGGCGGCGCCTCCTGGTGCGCCGGGTCGAAGTGCAGCGTCTCCTGCTCCACGGTCCCGCCCGACTCGTAGAGCTTGATCTGCCGCGCGATCTCGCGCTCGATCCCCTTGGCCGCGAACGCGAACGAGTTCATGTTCTTCAGCTCCGTGCGCGTCCGCAGCTCGTCGGTGCCGCTCGGACGCACCGACACGTTGACGTCGAAGCGCATCGAGCCCTTCTCGAGCTCCGCGTCGGAGAGCCCGAGCTCGACGACCGTCTGCCGCAGCAGCTGGAGGAACCGCTTCGCCGTGTCGGCGTCGTGGAGATCCGGCGCGGTGACGATCTCGACGAGCGGGGTGCCGCAGCGGTTGAAGTCGACGAGCGTGGCCGTGGCGCCGTGGATGCGGCCCGACGCCGCGACGTGCATCGACTTGGCCGCGTCTTCCTCGAGGTGCGCGCGCACGATGCCGATCGTCACGTCGCCGTGCTCGCCCGGGAGCGTCAGGTGGCCGTTCGCGCACAGCGGTTCGTCGTACTGGCTGATCTGGTACGCCTTCGGGTTGTCGGCGTAGAAGTAGTTCTTGCGATGGAAGACCGCGCGGTCGGCAACGGTGCAGTCGAGGGCGAGACCGAGCTTGATCGTCTCCTCGATCGCACGCCGGTTCGGCACCGGGAGGGCGCCGGGCAATGCCAGGCACACCGGGCACGTGTGCGTGTTGGGCGTCGCGCCGAACTCGTTCGGGCAGCGGCAGAACATCTTCGTCTCGGTCTTGAGCTGGACGTGGATCTCGAGCCCGATCACGGGCTCCCACGCGGATGTGCTCATCACCGGTACCTCGTCGGGACCGCGTCGAACTCGAGCGCGCGCTCGAGCGCGTGCGCCGTGCGGAAGAGCGTGTTCTCGGAGAACTGCCGGCCGACGAGCTGCAGACCCACCGGCAACCCGTCCGCCAGGCCGCACGGGACGCTGAGGCCGGGCAGGCCCGCCATGCAGGACGGGATCGTCAGCAGGTCGCTCAGGTACATCGCGAGCGGGTTGTCGGCCTTCGCGCCGAGCGGGAAGGCGACGGTCGGGCTCGTCGGGCTGACCAGGACATCGAAGCGCTCGAACGCCTCGTCGTGCTCGCGCTTGATCACCGTCCGAACCTGCTGCGCCTTCCCGTAGTACGCGTCGTAGTAGCCGGACGACAGCGCGTACGTGCCCAGCATGATCCGCCGCTTCGGCTCATCGCCGAGGCCGTCGTGCCGCGACGCCATCACCATCGAGCGGAAGTCCGTTCCCTGCGAGCGCAGCCCGTAGCGGACGCCGTCGTAGCGCGCGAGGTTCGACGACGCCTCGGCCGGCGCAACCAGGTAGTAACAGGCGAGCCCGTAGTCGACCGACCGGGGCAGCGAGCACTCCTCGACATTCGCGCCGAGCGACTCCGCCAGCTCGATCGCCTCCTGCACGCGCTCGCGCACGCCGGGCTCGATCCCCTCGGCCTCGTTCAGCTCCTTCGGCACGCCGATCCGGAGGCCCTTCAGGTCGTCGGCGTTCGGCAGCTCGACGGGCGGCACCTCGACCGTGGTCGAGTCGTTCTCGTCGCGGCCGGAGATGATCGAGTAGAGGAGCGCACAGTCGCGGACGTTGCGGGCGACCGGCCCGACCTGGTCGAGCGACGACGCGAACGCGACGACGCCGTAGCGGGAGACCGTCCCGTACGTCGGTCGCAGCCCCACGTTCGCGCACAGCGCGGCCGGCTGCTTGATCGAGCCGCCCGTGTCGGAGCCGAGCGCCCAGGGGGCGAGGCCGGCCGCGACCGCGGCCGCCGACCCGCCGCCCGACCCGCCCGGGACGCGTGTCGGGTCCCACGGGTTGCGCGTCGGCCCGAATGCGGAGTTCTCGGTCGACGAGCCCATCGCGAACTCGTCGGTGTTGGTCTTGCCGAGCAGCCGCAGCCCCCGCGCCTTGCAGCGCGCGGTGACGGTCGCGTCGTAGACCGGGACGTAGCTCTCGAGCATCTTCGAGCCCGCCGTCGTCGCGACCCCCTTCGTCCCGATCACGTCCTTGATCGCGATCGGCACGCCGTCGCCGCCGGGGTCGTCGCAGACGGCGAGGTAGGCGTGCAGCTCGGGATCGCGCTCGTCGATGGCGGCGCGGTAGGCGGCGAAGAGCTCGGCGCCGGAGAGCTCTCGCGCGTCGACCAGCCGTGTCGCCTCCTCAGCCGTGAGCCTGAGGGTGTCGATCGTCATGCCGGCGGCACCCGGAAGAGGTCGGCGTCGCGGTCGGGGGCGTTTGCGAACACCTCCTGCAGCGTCAGGCACGGCCGAGGGACGTCGTCGGCCCACGCGTTCTGGATCTCGAGCGGGTGGGCGGTCGCGGGCACGTCGCGGAGGTCGAGCTCCGACACCTTCGAGACGGCCCCGAGGATCGCCGACAGCTGCTCCTGGAACCTCGTCACCTCGTCGTCGGTCAGGTCGAGCCGCGCCAGCGCGGCGACGTGGAGCACCTCGTCCTTCGTGATCTCTGCCATCGCTCGACATCCTCCTATAACCGTCTGCTCCTACAACACCGAGGGCCCCTTTCGGAGCCCCCGGCAAGCTTCGGTTCCGAAAGAGTGTTTACAGCGCCTCGACGTTCGCCGCCTGCAGGCCCTTGTCGCCCTGCACGACGTCGAACGACACGCGCTGACCCTCGGTCAGCGACTTGTAGCCATCACCGGCGATGGCGGAGAAGTGGACGAACACGTCCGCCTCGCCGTTGCCCCGCTCGATGAAGCCGTACCCCTTCTCGTTCGAGAACCACTTGACCGTGCCTTCAGCCAAATCCAACTACTCCTTGCTTGACGACTACAAGTCCGCGAGTTCTCCCGCGGAGCGGCGCGAACCTTAGCACCGAATCAGACCGGAAATGCAAGCTCGTTCCGACGAAATCGGGCACAGCGCACGGCGTTTTCCAGCAGACAGGCGATCGTCATTGGACCGACGCCGCCGGGAACCGGGGTCAGATAGGCGGCGAGATCCGCGACCGCGGGGTCGACGTCCCCCACGACGCCGGTGTCGGTCCGGTTGATCCCGACGTCGATCACCGCCGCCCGGGCCTTCACGAGCTCGGGCGTGACGAAGCCGGGCACGCCGATCGCGACGACGAGGACGTCGGCGTCGAGCGTGTGCCGGTCGAGGTCCCGCGTGTGCGAGTGGCAGACCGTGACCGTGGCGTTGCGCTGCACGAGCAGCTGCGCCACCGGCTTTCCGACGATGTCGCTGCGCCCGATCACCACCGCCCGTGCCCCGTCGAGCGGGATCGCGTGCTCGTCGAGCATGGCGAGGATGCCGACCGGCGTCGCCCCGACAAGTGTCGGCCGGCCAAGCAAAAGCTGGCCGGCGTTCACCGGATGCAAGCCGTCGACGTCCTTGCGCGGATCGATCGCCGCGATCACCTGGGCCTCGTCGAGGTGATCCGGGAGCGGCAGCTGTACGAGCAGAGCGTCCACGCGGTCGTCGGCGTTCAGCTCGGCAACCTGGGCGAGCATGGA
This sequence comes from uncultured Thermoleophilia bacterium, assembly GCA_963708355.1. GTDB lineage: Bacteria > Actinomycetota > Thermoleophilia > Gaiellales > Gaiellaceae > PALSA-600. Next base: position 84,407 of record CAVPSK010000002.1, read on the forward strand.
GTCCTGCGAGATGTCTGCGGGCAGCCGCAGGTCGGTGGACGCGAACCCGGCCGCGAGCGCCGCCTTCTGCTTGAGCCCGATGTAGATCTCGGACGCCGGATCGTCGCCGACGAGCACGGTGACGAGCCCGACGTGGCCGAGCCGCCGGACCTCCTCCGCCACCTGGGCGCGGATCCGCTCGGCGATCGGCTTCCCTCTGATCAGCGTTGCCGGCATCGCGCCGAGTCTAGGCTCTCCTCGTGCGCTGGCCCCGCAAGAACGATCCGGAGTCGATCGGGCGCCGCCGTGCAGCGATGGGGGTCGGCGACGGGCTCGTCACGTCGGTCGACCTGGCCCCGTTCGCGGCGGCGGCCGAGTCGCTCGTCGGCGTCGCGGTCATCCCGGTCTCCGCCGTGCCCGTCGCGGTCGAGTTGGGAGCGTACGAGCTGGACGCGGACGGGAGGCTGCGCGAGGTCGATCGCGCCGCCGAAACGGTCCATGTCCCTCTCGCGCACACGGAAGGCGGGCTCACCGCCTCCCTGACGCGCGGCTCGCTCGCCGCCGGCACCGTTCGGACGTTCGTCCTCGCCGACCGCATCACCCGCGCGTCGTGCTTCGTGTGCGCCGATGCGGCGCACGCCGTGCAGCTCGCCGACTGGCTCGAGAGCGAGACGGACGACATGCGCGACTGGCTCGAGTCGTCAGACGACGCGTCGCTGTCGCGTCACGCGCGTCTGCGCGAGCTCGAGACGCACGTCGTCGGGCCGATGTGCCACGTGCTCTGGCGCTGGACCACCGGCGACGCGGTCGGGCCGAACATGATGACGCGGAACGCCTACGCGCTGAACATGGGCTACGTGATGCAGCGCGCACCGGTGAAGCCCGAGCGTGCGATCCTCGAGGCGAACATGGGCGGCGACAAGAAGCCGTCCCACGAGTTCTTCCGGCGGGGGCACGGCAAGTCGGTGCTCGCCGAGGCGTTCGTGCCCGACGAGCAGATCGGGCGCGTGCTCCGCACGACCGCCGAGGATCTCGAGGCGCTCTCCTGGGCCGGCACGCACGGCTCGGTCGCGAGCGGGATGCAGTCCGTCGCGTTCACGCCGGCGTCGGCGATCGCCGCGGTCTTCGCCGCGACGGGGCAGGACCTCGGCATGGTCGGGACGAGCTCGATGGCGCACGGCACCGGGCGGCGCGTCCCGGGTGGGATGCAGGCCTCGATTCGCTTCGGCGGGCTCGAGGTCGGGACCGTCGGGGGCGGCACGGCCCTCCCCTCTGCCCACGCGTGGCTCGAGTCGATCGGCTGCGCCGGACCCGGCAAGGTCTATCGCCTGGCCCAGATCGTCGCGGCCGCCGCGCTGTGCCTGGAGCTCAGCGCATCCGCCGCGATGGCGACGGCCGGCAGCGAGAACTTCTTCCGCGCGCACCACGAACGGGGCGGCCTGCGGTGATCGCGCTCGTCTTCGCCTACGAGACCGACGACGGTCCCGGGTTCGAGGAGGTGTACGGCGCGAGCGGCGCGTGGGCCTCGTTCTTCTCGACCGGCACCGGGTACGTGGGCACCGAGCTCCTCCGCGACGTCGAGCAGGCAGGCCGCTACTTCGTGGTCGATCGGTGGGAGACCCGCGATGCCTACAACCGCTTCATCGCGGAGTACCGCGACGAGTACATGCGCCGCGTCGACGAGACCGCGTACCTCTACCGGCAGGAGCTCCGCCTCGGGACCTTCGAGAACGTCTGGGCCGATGGAAATCCCGCCGCACCATGACCCGTCCTGCTTCGGGTGCGGCTACAACCCGATCGGGCTCCATCTGCCGCACCCGGCGGCGCCGGGGCTGACCGAGTACGAGGCGTACTTCTCGTTCGACGGGCGCCACCAGGGAGGCCCCGGGATCGTGCACGGCGGCATCGTCTCCGCGGCGCTCGACGAGGCGGCCGGGCTGCTCGCCACCTGGCATTCGTTCCCCTCTGTCACGGCGCGCCTGTTCGTCCGCTATCGCCGGCCGGTGCCGATCGACACCGAGCTGCTCCTCACCGCCCGGCTCGTCGACGTCCACGGACGCCGACTCCACGTCGACGCACGCATCAGCGACGGCGACGAGCCGCTCGCCGAGGCGCGCGCGGCGCTCCTGCACGTCCCGTTCGAGCACTTCCTCGCGACACCCGAGGGGCGCGACGCGGCCGAGCGGTGGCGCCGGCACGCTCAGGGCTCGTAGACGCCGCGCAGGCTCGTTCGGAGCAGCGCCCGCGCGCGCGAGCTGTCGAGCGACACGTTCGGCGCACGGTCCGCTGTCGTGTGCTCTGCCTCTATCCGTTTGGGATCGGCGCCGAGCAGCACGGCGAAGTCGTACCGGCTCACGTCGTCGGGTCCGCCGAGATGCAGCGGCCCGGGCACGTCGAGCGCGAGCAGCTCGAGGATCGCTTCGGCGAGGTCGTCGACGCGCACCGGCGAGCGGATCTCGTCGACGAAGAACCGCGTGCCTTCCCTGGCGAGCAGCTCCTGCGGGCCCGGCTCCCAGCCGCGGTAGAGCAGCGACGTGCGCACGATCGTCGCCTGCGGATGGAGCTCCGCTACGAGGCGCTCGGCCTCCGCCTTCGAGCGCCCATACTCGCCGACGGGTGACGCCGGATCCTCCTCGCGGTAACGGCCGCGCGCGCCGTCGAACACGAGGTCGCTGGAGAGGTGGATCAGCCGTCGCCCGCGCGCCGCGCGCGCGACGGCGGCGGACCCGTCCACGTTCGTCGTCCAGGCGTCGTCGCCGAGCTGGCGGTACGCGCTGTGCACGATCGCGTCCGCTCCGCGGGCCGCGGCGGCGACGGCCTCCTCGTCGCGGACATCCAGGCGGTGCCAGGCACCCGGCAGTCCGTCGGGCGGGCGCTCCCACCAGGTCGCGGTGACGTCGACGCCGGCCGCGTGAGCACGGAGCACCAGCTCGCTGCCGAGGTATCCGCGACCGCCGGTGACGAACAGTCTCGTCACCCGGCGCATCCTCCGGGGGACGGTCGTGCTGGTTGACTGTCCGGATGCCAGACGACGCCCGCGCAGCCCGCCGCCGCGGCCAGGCCTACGCCCTGGGCGCCGCGCTGGCGTGGTCGACGGCCGGCGTCCTGCAGCGAGGGCTGTCGGTCGACGCGGCGACGCAGGTCGCCGGGCGTGCGTTCTTCGCCGTCCTTGCGCTCCTCGCGTTCGTCCGCTACTCGAAGCACGGCGGCGGCCTCCGGGCGTTCGCGTCGCTGGGACGTGCCGAGTGGGCGGTCGCGGTGACCACGGGGATCGCGTCGTCGAGCTTCATCGTCGCGCTCAACCACACGACGGTGGCGAACGTGCTCTTCATGCAGGCGGTCGCGCCGATTGCGGCGGCACTGATCTCCTGGCTCGCGCTGCGCGAGCGGATCTCGCAACGCACCGGCGTGGCGATGGTGGTCGCCCTTGCCGGCGTCGCGCTCATGGTCGGCGGCCCCGGCGGCGCGCGCGGCGTGGGCCTCGTGCTGTCGGTGGTGATGACGCTCTCGTTCGCGGTGAGCGTCGTGATCACGCGGCACCGCCGCGACATCTCGATGGCGCCCGCGATCTGCCTCTCGCAGGCGCTGGTCCTCGTCGTGTTCGCACCGTTCAGCAGTCCGGGCCAGATCGACGGGACCGACCTCTTGCTGATCGCCCTGCTCGGCGTGACACAGATCGGGCTCGGGCTCGCCTTCCTGACGATGGCGGCCCGGCTGATCCCGGCCGCCGAGGTGGCGTTGATCTCGCTGCTCGAGGTGGTGCTCGGACCGCTCTGGGTGTGGCTCGCGCTCTCCGAGCGTCCGTCGACGGCGACGCTCGCGGGTGGCGTGGTCGTGATCGCGGCCGTCGTGCTGCAGGCAGCGCCGGCAGTGCGCGGCTACCAGCCCCGGCGCTCGAGCAGCTCGCCGGCGTCGAGCGAGGCTGTCGAGATCCCGACCATCGCCTCGCCGAGACCCGCCGACACCTCGGCGAGCACGCTCGCGTCGAGGTAGTGCGTCGTCGCCTCGACGATCGCACGGGCGCGCTTGTCGGGGTCGCCGGACTTGAAGATGCCCGATCCGACGAAGACCCCGTCTGCGCCGAGCTGCATGCAGAGCGACGCGTCCGCCGGAGTCGCGATGCCGCCCGCGGTGAAGGTGACGACCGGGAGGCGGCCGTGCTCGGCGACCCACTTGACGAGCTCGTACGGCGCCTGCAGGTTCTTCGCCTCGGCGTACAGCTCCTCGCTGCGGAGCGACTGCAGCCGGCGAATGCTGCCGAAGACCGACCGCATGTGCGTGACGGCGTTCACGATGTCGCCGGTGCCCGCCTCGCCCTTCGTGCGGATCATCGCGGCGCCTTCCGCGATTCGCCGCAGCGCCTCGCCGAGGTTGGTGCAGCCGCAGACGAACGGCACGGTGAACTCCCACTTGTCGACGTGATGCTCCAGGTCGGCGGGCGTCAGCACCTCGGACTCGTCGATGTAGTCGACTTCGAGCGCCTGGAGGATCTGCGCCTCGGCGAAGTGCCCGATCCGGCACTTGGCCATCACCGGGATCGTGACGGCTTCCTGAATCTCCTTGATCTTGTCGGGGTCCGACATGCGCGCCACCCCGCCGTCACGGCGGATGTCGGCCGGGACACGCTCGAGCGCCATCACCGCGCAGGCTCCGGCCGCCTCGGCGATCTTCGCCTGCTCGGCGTCGACGACGTCCATGATCACGCCGCCCTTCAGCATCTCGGCCAGCCCGCCCTTGACCCGCATCGTCCCGGTCTCGTGCATCGGCCTCATGCTATCGGCGCGAGCGGGCCTCCAAGCAGGCGGCCGACCGCGGGGTCGACGTCGTAGCGGTCGCGCAGCTCGCGGTACTGGGCGAGCGCCCGCCGCGCCCGGCCGGGCGAGGCGTCGCGCACGGCGCGCAGGAGCAGGTTCTTCGCGGTGTGCTCGGCCGAGACGAACTCGATCACATCGACCTGGTAGCCGGCGGTCTCGAGCGCCGCCGCGCGCAGCGCGTCGGTCACCAGATCGGCCTGCCGGCCGAGCAGCAGCCCGTGCCGGAGCAGCGCGTCCGAGCTCCGCCCTTCGATCTGCGCGGCGAGCTCGTGATGGCAGCAGGGCGCGACGACGATCGCCTCCGCCTGCAGGCGCACACCGGCGGCGATCGCCTCGTCCGTCGCCGTATCGCACGCGTGCAGGGACACGAGCAGGTCGACCCGCTCGTCGTCCTCGTAGGCTTCGATCGACGTCGCCTCGAAACGCGCCTCGTCGTACCCGAGGCGATCGGCGACGCCGCGCACCGTCTCGACGACGGCCGGGTTCACGTCGAGCCCGACGAGGTCGACGCGAGTGCCGCGCTCGCGTCCGTACGCGACCAACCCGAGGCTGAGGTACGCCTTGCCGCAGCCGGCGTCGACGACCCGGATCCGGTCGCGCTCCCAGAGCGGCAGCGGGCGCAGCAGCTCGACGTAGTGCTGGACCTGCCGGCGTTTCGCCGGTGAGCTCCGCGTTGCGGCGAACAGCGGATGGTCGGCGGGCAGCGGATGATGCTTCGCTCGGTCGTGCCGGCGGTCAGGCGCCGTCGCGGTCGACGGCCGTCCGCGCGACACGAGCCAGCGGCCGCGCTTCGTGCGCCGCGCGTGCAGGTCGACCGCCGGCCCGTGCAGGTGCACGTGGCGCGCGGTCTCGAGCAGCTCGTCGAGCCGCGCCGGCCAGCTCGACTGCGGCACCGTCTCCGTCCGCACCCCGTCCACGATCTTGACGGCCGGGCCGCGCCGCAGCTCCACCGGCGTCGCCGCCACTCCGTCGGCGACCAGCTTCCTCCACTCTCGCCCGAGCGCCAGCTCACGCAGCTCGTTCATCCCGGGTCAGTGTAGGAAGCGCGACGACCTCGAGCTCGGGCCCTGGGCGGCGCAGGAAGGACGCGACGGCGAGCAGGTCGTCGGCGGCGTCCGGCTCGACGGTCGGCTCGGCGCGCCGGACGGCGGCGAGCCCCGCCTCCCACTCGAGCCCGCGCGGGCCCGTGTACGGGCGCGCGCACACCACCTGCCCTTTCGCCACGAAGAACGCGCGGCGGCCGTGCCCGTCGACCGCCGGCGCGACCACGCACACGGCGAGCGCGCGGAGACGCCGCAGGCGCTGGAGCTCCGCGAAGACCTCCTCCAGCGCAGCGATGCGGTCGCGCAGCCGGGCGGCGTCCTCGAAGCGTTGCTCCGCCGCGATCCGCTTGAGCTTCACGCGTAGCTTCGGCAGCGCGTCGCCGACCGTCTCCCACTCCACGCCCTGCAGCGCACGCGCTGCGAGCTGCGCCCGCCGGCGGCTCTTCAACGGCCCGAGCTCGCCCGGCCGCTGGCTGCAGACGACGGAGTCGCCGTGGCGCCGCAGGTACACGTAACGGTCCGGCCGGGCGGAACGGGCGTTCGCGGGCGGTCGCAGGCCGCGAATCAGGCGGAGCTCCTCGAGCGCCGCCTCCAGCTCCGAGCCGGTGACCCGCCACTCGATCCGCGCGAGCGCCCCGAGCGCCGCCTCGACCGCCGGGCGCTGCCGGTCGGAACGGAAGTAGGAGCGCAGTCGGGCCCGCAGGTCACGCGCGCGCCCGACGTAGAGCACCTGCTCGTGCGCGTCGCGGAAGAGATAGACACCGGGCTGCTGCGGCGCACCGAAGGCGAGCGAGCGCTTGCGGTGGACGCGCCGCGGCCGCGTCGCGGCGAGCTCCCCGAGATCGGCAACGGTCCGGGCGCCGCGTTCCTGCGCGAGGCCGATCAGCTGCACGAGGATCTCGGCCGTCGCCTCGGCGTCGGGGAGCGCCCGGTGGCACGGCCGCGCGTCGGTGGCGAAGCGGTACGCGAGCGCCGCAAGCCCGACGGGCTGCCGCCCGAGCAGCCGCCGCGCGAGCCCGACGGTGTCGATCACCGTCGCGGCGACCCGCTTCCCCGACAGGCGCATCGTCTCGCAGTCGAGGAACGCCATGTCGAAGCGCGCGTTGTGCGCCACGAGGACGGCGTCACCCGCGAACGCGAGGAAGCTGCCGCACCGTCGCCGCGACCGGCGGCGCCCGCCGAAGCTCCTCGTCGCGGATTCCCGTGAGCGCCGCGATCGCCGGCTGCAGCCGCGCGCCGGGGTTCGCGAACGTCTGGAACCGCTCACACAGCTCGAGCCCCTGAACGCGCACGGCGCCGATCTCGCACGGCCTCGCCTGTCCCGGCCGCAGGCCCGTCGTCTCCAGGTCGAAGACGACGAAGGTCGCACGCTCGAGCAGGTCGTGCTCGACGGTCGCTCCGGCAAGTGCGACGAGGTCGCCGGCGAAGCGCAGCCGTGCGTCCGCGTCCACCGCGTCGGCGAGCAGCGACCGGGCCAGCCCGACCGAGACGGGTGCGCCGAGCATGAGCACCGCGCGCGCGGCCTCCTCGGCCGGCACGGGCCCACGACGCTCCTCCACGAGCTCGACCAGGCGGTCTGCGGCATCCAGCCGAAGCTGCATCGCCGTCCGACCCTACTGCGAACATACGTTCGTGTCCAGTGTGCCGACAGTTCCCGGGTGTTCGAGCTGGTGCCCGACGCATTCGAGGTCCCCGCCGGCCTCGGCACGAGCGCTTCCGGCTCCGCGAACTGACCGTCGACGACGACGTCGTCAAGGACTTCGACGCGCTGGGCTCACGCGTGGACCGTGCGAGCGCCTACGCCGACGGGCTCGACCCGGTGCTCGAGCGGGCGGTGCGCGACTTTGATCGCTACGCGGTGGCCGTTCGAGCGCGTGACGTACGCAGAGCGAGACCGGTGAGCGCCTCGCGGACGATCCGCTCGGCGACGAGCGCCGTCGGGTCGGCCGACCCGATCGCCAACGGGAGCACCTCGACCACGTCCACGCCGACGAGCTCGACCCGCTCCGCCGCCTCACGCACCGCCCAGAGGAGGTCGATCGACGTCATCCCGCCCGGCTCCGGGGTGCCCGTTCCCGGCGCGAACGCCGGGTCGAGGACGTCGACGTCGACGGTCAGGTAGACGGGACCCGCGCCCAGGGCGTCGAGCGCCCGCACGAGCACCTCGCGAATGCCGAGATCGCGGACGTCGTGCATGAAGAAGCTCGCGATCCCGCGCTCGCGCTGCCAGGCGAACTCGGCCGGCCCGGGCCAGTAGCCGCGCAGGCCGATCTGAGCGTACCGCGCGCCGTCGACGTTCCCCTGCTCGACGAGCCTGAACATCGGCGTGCCGTGCGACCGCTCGACGCCGAACACCTCCCGGCCGGTGTCGGCGTGCGTGTCGAAGTGGAGCAGGCCGACAGGCCCACGTCGCGCGGCGATCGCGGCGACGCTCGGCTCGGTGACCGAATGGTCGCCGCCGAGCACGACGGGCAGTGCGCCGGCGTCGACGATCTCGCCGACCAGCCGCTCGATCGCCGCGTGAGTGGCGACGGGGTCTGCCGGGATGACGGCCGCATCGCCGTAGTCGACGACGCGCAGGGCATCGAAGGCGTCGATGCCGACCTCGAGGTGCGGCCCGGGCGGGCAGGAGGCGCTGCGGATCGCGCGCGGGCCGAAGCGCGTGCCGGGCCGGTCGGAGACGAGATCGTCCGTCGGCGCCCCGATGATCGCCACGTCGACGCCGTGAAGCTGCGCCGGCTCGTCCGCGAGCGGGAGCCCGGCGAACGACAGCACGCCTGCGTAGTCGGGCTTGTCGGGGAGCGGTCGCCAGCGTCGCTGCGGGTCGAGCACCGGGTCACTCTCACACACGCGCGCCGAGACCGGCGAGAAACGTCGTCACGATCTCGCGCTCGGCGGCCGCGACTGCGTCCGGGTCGTCGGGCAGCTGGCCGAGCACCCAGCCGGTGAGCACCTCCTCGAGCGCGCCGTACAGCATCCAGGCGGCCAGCCTCGCGTCGGCGGACTCGCGGAAGATGCCTTCGGCCTGCCCGCGCCTGACGATGCGCTCGAGGCTGCTGAACGCACGGCCGATCTCGTCGAGCTCGGCTGAGATGTACGAGCTGCGCGTCACCTCGCGGACGAGCAGTCGCACGAGATCAGGCTCGTCGCGCCACACGCGCAGGACGATCTTGACGACGAGCGAGAGCTGCTCGGCCGCGGTCTGCCCCGTGTCCTCGGCGAGCGCGACGGCGGCGAGCAGCCGGCTCCAGGCCTCCCGAAAGACGGCGAGCAGCACCGCGTCCTTCGACCCGAAATAGTGGTACACGAGCCCGTAGGCGACGCCGGCCTCCCGCGCGACGTCGGCCATCCGGGTCGCCTCGAAGCCCTGGCGCGCGAAGACGCGCACCGCAGCGGAGAGGATCTGGTCCCGCCTGTCGGCCGCCGCGGTCATCAGTCCTGCCGGCGACGAAACCACTCGGCGGCCGCGGCCGTCCGCGTGTGCACGCCGAACTTCTCGAAGACGTGCTCGAGGTGCTTTCCGACCGTCCGGGGCGAGAGCCCGAGCGCCGCTCCGACCTCTCCGTTCGTCTTTCCTTCGGCGACGAGCGCCAGCACGTCGCGCTCGCGCGGGCTCAGCTTCGGCATGGCTGCGCTCGAGCATACGGCAAATGGCGTATTGAAGAACCGGGCGAGGTGCGGTCCCCTGGAACCGGTCAGACGACAAGAGGAGGTTGCAGATGGCTTCGGCTACCCAGGCCGCCGGGCTCGCCGCGGCGCTCGGGGAGCGCCTGCGCGGGACGGCGATCGGGCCTGACGATTCAGGGTTCGACGAGGCGCGGAGCGTCCACAACGGGATGATCGACAAGCACCCGGCGCTGATCGCGCGGTGCGTGGATGCGGGTGACGTCTCGCAGGCGGTCGGCTTCGCGCGCGACGAGGGCCTCGACGTGGCGATCCGCTGCGGCGCGCACAACGCCGCCGGTTTCTCGTCGGTCGACGACGGGCTCGTGATCGACTTGACGCCGATCCGCTATGCGCAGGTCGACGCCGATGCGCGGATCGCACGCGTCGGCGGCGGCTCGACCCTCGGCGACGTCGACCACGCGACGCACGCATTCGGACTGGCGACACCGTCGGGGACGTTCTCGACGACGGGCGTCGGCGGGCTCACGCTCGGCGGCGGGATCGGCTACCTGACGCGCGCGCACGGTCTGTCGATCGACAACCTGATCGGCGCAGACGTCGTGCTCGCGGACGGAAGCATCGTGCGTGCCGACGAGAAGAACGAGCCCGATCTCTACTGGGGCCTGCGCGGCGGCGGCGGCAACTTCGGCGTCGTGACCGAGTTCCGCTTCCAGCTGCACCCGGTCACGACCGTGTTCGGCGGGCCGATGCTCTGGGAGCTCGAGGACACGGAGACAGTCGCGCGCCTCTATCGCGAGTGGCTGCCTTCCCAGCCCGACGACGTCTACGCCTTCTTCGCGATGCTGACCGTGCCGCCGGTCGACCCGTTCCCGGAGGAGCTGCGGTTGCACAAGGTGTGCGCGTTGATCTGGTGCAACACGTGCTCGGAGGAGCAGTCGACGGCCGCGCTCGACACCTTCCGCGCTGCAGCCAAGCCGGCGCTCGACGGCGTCGCCGAGGTTCCGTACCCGGGGCTGCAGTCCGCATTCGACCCGCTCATTCCGTTCGGGACGCACATCTACTGGCGGGCGCACTTCATCGAGGACATGCAGGACGGCGCGATCCCCGAGTACGTCCGTTTCGCGGAAAGCGCCCCGACGTGGGTGTCGCAGACGCACGTCTATCCGCTCAACGGCGCGGCCGCGCGCATCGGCAACGCCGACACGGCCTGGGGCTGGCGCGACGCGGGGTATGCGCAGGTGTTCGTCGCGATCGACCACGAGGCGGGCAACGACGAAGCGCTGCGTGAGTGGGCCGTCGACTATTCCGACGCGATCAAGCCCTACGCGATGGAAGGCGCGTACACCAACTTCATCATGGACGAGGGCCAGGACCGGGCGCGGGCGTGCTACCGCGACAACTACGGACGCCTCCAGCAGATCAAGGCGAAGTACGACCCCGGCAACCTGTTCCACGTCAACCAGAACATCCAGCCCGCGACGTAGCAGTCTCAGAGGGCCGAGTGTCGGTTGAGGTGCCCCTGACGCACCGGGACCGCACTCGGCCCTAAGAACACATCGACAGAAGCCGGCGCGCCGACGATCGCTCGGACGGCTGGAAATTCCCGGACCCGAGGATGGACCGTGCGACCTAGGAGGCGTCGCCCGAGGCCTCGGCAGCCTTCTCGGCGTCCTCGGCCGCCTTCTTCTCCTCGCGCTTCCGCCGGTGCTCGTCCTTGCGCTCGGCGACCTGCTCCTTCGCGCCGACGTAGGAGTCCGAGACGAGCTGCCTGCCGCCGCTCCAGCCGAACACGATGACCACCATCACGGTCGCGAAGATGATGTTCCACGCGGTCGTGATGAGCTGCTGCGCCGTCGAGTAGGCGATCGTCGTGTTCTTCGGGACGTGGCAGCAGATGTCGAGCGCAAGCGCGTTCGTCGCTTGCGTCACGCCTACGGATCCCGGCGTGAACGATGCGACGTTCGCGAGCGAGCCGGAGCCGACGATCCACGCCATCGACTCGAAGGTGACCGGGATCGCGAACGCGGCGAGGAAGATGCCGATCACCGCGAACTTGCAGACGTAGGAGAGGAACGACGGCAGGAACACCCGCGTCATGTAGCGCCTCGGCGTGGAGAGGATCACGCCGCCCTGCCTCGCCTGCGCCCAGAGCTTCTTCACCTGCTTCCAGAAGACGCGGCCGGCGAGCACGATCAGGAAGACCGCACCCGCGGCGATCAGGATCGAGAAGGCGGGATGCGCCGAGATGTTGCCGAGGTTCGCGTCGAAGGATCCCGGCACCGAGAGGAAGAGGTAGAGGTAGATGAACGTGCCGGCGATCGTGAAGAAGATCTTCTGTACGAGATACGCCGCGATCGAGCCGCCGATCGTGCAGGCGGGTATCAGCGCGACGAACATGATCAGCGTCACGAACGTCCCGATGTTGGCCGGCAGGAAGTTGTTCATCGCGACGCCGACCGCGTACGCGGTGACGATCGGCCACAGCAGCACCTCGCCCGGGTACGCGGCGGACAGGATCCCGTAGTACGAGAGGCCCGCGAAGATCGTTTGCCCGGTCTGGAAGATCAGCGCCGCGACGATGTAGCCGAGCGGGACCGCCTTGATCTGATCCCACAGGTCTTCGAACCAGCCGCGCACGTCGACGCCGAGCAGGTCGAGGATCCCGATGCAGACCGCGATGCCGAGGATCCAGGCAGCGACCTTCGCCAGACGGTGGAGGCGCGACCGCTCGGGGGGGACTGCCTCGACGGTTACGGCGCCCGGCTCGCTCATCCGCGTGAGCCTACTTCAGACAAGGGCAAAGATTCCGCGCACGATCAGCAGGACGCCCGACGAGCGCGCACAGCCAGGCTCCGACCCGCCGGCCGTTTTCGGACAGCCAGGAGTTGAAGCGGCCCGTCAGCGCGGCCGTGCGCTCGGGTGCGAACAGGTACGCGCCCAGCGGCACCTCGACCAGCAGGAACATGACCAGGTAGAAGCCCGCGACGGTCACGATCACCTCGGTCGTGCCGAGGTCGAGCTCGGCGATGTTCTTCAGCGCGACGAACGGCAGGACTCCCGGGAGGATGTTCAGCAGGATCCCGAACACGAAGGCGATCGGCGCGCCGCGCGTCATCGCCCGCTCCGCCCACGAGTCCTTGCCCTGCCCGGCCGGCTGCGGCTCTGGCTTCGGACGCTCCGGGAGGCGCGCGAGCATCAGCGCGACGATGAGCATCAGCGCCCCCGCCGTGAAGTAGACGACCGGGTCGTACGTCGAACGCGAGCGGTTCACGAAGGCGGTGTCGTCGAGCGCGAGCACGATCACGACGCCGATCGAGATCGTCGCGAGCAGCGACCCAGCGAGGAAGAAGGAGAGCAGCTTCGGCGGATTGGGGCTGCGCAGCGCCACGATGGTGACCGCGATCAGAAGCGGCCACAGCGCCGAGCCCAACGCGAGCACGAAGATCTCGCCCATCGCGCGATCATCCTCGAACCGTCGGACACGCGGCACGTAAACTCGGCGCATGGCCACATTCGGCCCGGTCGGCGGTGACGTCGAGCGGGCGCTCGAGAACATCCGCATACCCAGCTACGTGATCGACACGGCAGGCGTGATTCGTTGGATCAACCCCGCTGCTCGCCAGGTGGCGGGCGACGTGGTCGGGATGCAGTTCACCTCGGTGGTCGCGCCCGAGGAGGTGCGGCGCTCGCGGGAGACGTTCGCCCGGAAGATCGCCGGGACGGCCCAGGCAACCGATGCGGAGGTGGTGATCGTCGACGGCGAGGGCGAGCGGCGGCAGGTGGACATCTGCTCCGTGCCCCTGTACGAGGGCCACCGGGTGGTCGGCGTCTTCGGCCAGATCGTCCACGAGGCACCTGCCGCGACGGCCGTGCACCCGGCGCTGACCCCGCGGCAGTCGGAGATCCTGCGGCTGCTCGAGCACGGTCATTCGACCCGGCAGATCGCCTCCGAGCTGCACCTGAGCCTGGACACGGTCCGGAACCACATTCGCTTCCTGCTGCGCGCGCTCGGCGCCCACTCGCGGCTCGAGGCCGTGGCGATGGCCCGCAAGGCGCACGCGCAGGCCGCACCGGCCTGACGCGCGACCAGGGCGCCGCCTTGCGCGTCTACACCGTCGAGGAGCGCGGTCGCGTCCGCGACCGGGTGCTCGAGCTCGCTTCGTCCGATCGGCGGATCGTCGCGGGTGCCGAGATCGGCTCGCTCGCCTTCGAGGGTGGAGATCGCTGGTCGGACCTCGACCTGACGTTCGGCGTTGCAGACGGCGTCTCGCTCGCAGATCTGCTCGAGGAGTGGACGCGCAGGCTCGCGGACGAGCTCGGTGCGGTGCATCTCTTCGACCTGCCGAGCGAAGCCACGATCTACCGCGTGCTGTTGCTGCCCGGCTGTCTGCAGGTCGACCTGTCGTTCTCGCCGGCGTCGGCCTTCGGTGCCGCCGGCCCGAAGTTCAGGCTGCTCTTCGGGCAGGCGGTGGAGCGGCCGCACGCATCCCCGCCGGACCCGAACGAGCTGTTCGGGATCGCGGTCCACCACGCGCTCCGAGCCCGCTTCTGCATCGAGCGCGGCCGTTTCTGGCAGGCCGAGTACTGGCTGAGCGGCGTTCGCGACCACGCGCTGAGCCTCGCCTGCCGGGCGCGCGGCCTGCCCGCCCACCATGGGAGAGGCGTGGACGATCTTCCCCTCGAGGTGCGCGAACGGTTCGCCGCCGCGATCCCGGCTTCGCTCGAACGTGACGCGTTGCTCGGTGCTCTCGGCTGCGCGATCGACGGGCTGCTCCAGGAGGCGACCGAGGCGCGGGTGCTGGCGAATGCAGTTGAGGCCGAGCTGCGCCTGCTCCAGACGAGCTGGGCCGACCAGCGTCCGGTCAGCTGACGATCGTGAGGATGCCGCGGAGGACGAAGACGCAACCGATGACGGTCAGCGCGATCACGAGCACCTTGCCGCCGTGGACGGCCAGCCAGCCCTTGAACCGCTCGATCGCCCGGGGTGTCCACTCGGGTGCCACGGCGAAGCAGATCAGCGGCACCTCGAGGAGCACGAGCATCACCATGTTCACCGCCAGCACGGTCAGCACGATCTCGGCCGTGCCGAGATCCTGCCGGGAGATCTCCGTGAGCGAGGCGAGGTACGAGGCCCCCGGGAAGCTCAGCAGCAGACCGATCAGGTACGTCGTCCGAGCCGACCCCCCGCTCAATGCTTCCTGCCAGCGCGGCGTCTTCTTCGGCTGGTCGCCCCGTTTCTCGGTGCGGCGCGCACGCGCGCGCGCCACCCGCCCGCTCTGGACGACGTAGGCGGCGACCAGCGCGATCGCGCCGAAGGCGAAGTCGATCCCGGGAGCGACCGTGTTCTTCGTGGTGTCGACGACGCCGGAGTTGTTCATCCATTCGACGATCGCAATGCCGACGACCATGCCCGTCGTGAACGCGCCTCCCAGGTAGCCGAGCATCAGGCGCTTCGGGTTCGGCAGGAGCAGCATCACCGTCGTCGCGGTGAGCAGCGTGGGATTGAGCGCAGCGGTGAGGGCGAACAGGAAGACCTTGCCCATCGGGCGAGCCTACGCCGTTCCGGGCGGCCGTCTAAATCC
This sequence comes from uncultured Thermoleophilia bacterium, assembly GCA_963708355.1. GTDB lineage: Bacteria > Actinomycetota > Thermoleophilia > Gaiellales > Gaiellaceae > PALSA-600. The sequence continues at coordinate 99,452 of CAVPSK010000002.1, forward strand.
CGTGTGTGCCCGCGGCGTGGGCTAGAGGCTTGATGTGAAACGACGTGCCCGCGGGGATGCGCCAGACCAAGCGGATTGGACGGGGCGGGCGCCGCGCGTAGCGGTGGCTACGGGCAAGCCCGGCCCGGCCCGGCCCGGCCGAGCCGCGCCGTGTCTGGTGCACCAGCCGTGGGTGCGTGAGTTTCACATCAAGCCTCTAAGCAGTCGCAATCCGGGCCGCAGTCGCAGTCCGGGCCGCACGGGCAGTTCGGATTGTCACACGCGGAGCGCGTACAACGAGGGTAGCGCGGTCCGGGCTCAGTGGTCATTCGACCTGACCGATTTCACGCACAGGGACGAGTTTGACGTGGACGATCGGATCCCGCTCCGCGATCGGGCCGAGCTCGAGAAATGCGTCGGTGACCACATAGCTGCCCTCGTCGGCCACCCGCTCGTTGGTGGTCAGCTCGCTCAGTGCTTCGGTGAGTGAATAGGCGATCGTGAAATAGGGGCCGCCGCGCATCCCGTCGGGCTTGCTCCAGCCGTACAGCGCGAACAGCGTCCGCCGGTGCTGGACCACGAGTCCGTCGAACACATCGAAGCGTTGACTCAAGCCGGCCTCATCAGGCGTGTACCCGATCCTTGCCGGCGACGCTGTCGGCCAGTTCGTCGGCGAACGCTCGAGCCTGATCGCCGAAGTCCGGCTTCAGGTTGGTCGGGGGAATCTTGATCCCGAGTGACCGTTCGCGCATCTCGCCCTTGCCGAAGTAGCTGAGCAGGGACAGCAACGAGCGGATCTGGCCGCCCTCATACGTGAAACGGATCCCGTCGAGGTACTTCCCGCCCCTGGCGATGCCGCGCCGCCTGACCTCTTTCAGGTTGACGCTCCAGTAGCGGCGGCAGACGACGTACGCGGCGAACGGTTCGCCGGCGAGAACCTTCCCCGCCTCGTCGGACTCCAGATAGGAGCGGAGCGGCATGCACGTCCTGAAGAACCACGTGGGGGAGCCGAATACGACGAGGTCGTAGTCGCCCTGCTGTGCTGCCTCCGGAATGCGGATCTCGCCGGTCTTCTTCCGCAGTTGCGGCGTGAGCAACGGGAGGATGTCGAAAACGGCATGCCGAAACGGAAACCGTGAGAACTTGTCCAGGTTAGCGCGGATCGGTGAACTCGATCCCGGCCTGGGAGACGTCGCACCCTCGCTCACGGAATACCTCCGTCATGGCCTCGGACACGCGGAGCGCCTGCTTCGTATGGGTGTAGTAGACGATCAGAACCGAGGCCTCGGGCGGGGCGTCCATCTGTGCCTCCTTGGTGGTGACTCTCGTCGACGAAGAGCAGGGCTGCTCGCTCGGGGCCAAATTAGCCATTGTCCGCGGCGGAGCGAGTTGCGCGCTCCGCAGCGTTCTCGAGAAGTCCGTTGAGCCCCTAGGAGCCGGGTGGGCCGGGGAGCTGGAGGATCTGCTCGACGGCAAAGAGGAGGAGGACCGCCCCGACGGCGATCAGGCCGTAGCGCACTCCGCGGAGAGGAAACTGGGTGCTGATCCCGACGAGGAACAAGATGCTCGCAAGGATCACGGTCGTGCGGATGTACTTGTCCGCGGTCTCGGCTGCTTTCTGACCCTCGGTGTAGTAGGCATCGGCCTGCGCGTCGAGCTGCTTCGACTGGGCCTCCCCGACGGCGTGGTACTGCGGCATCGCCTGTGGCCCGGGAGGCGCGTCCGGGTTCGTAAACGGGTGCGTGGCCAGCCAGGCCTCGAACGCGGGCCGGAACTCGGGCAAGAAGCGCTTGGCGGCCACACGCGCCTCGTTCTGGTTGCCGCTCAAGTGGGCGCCGAACCAGGCGTTGAAGGTCACAGCGTCCCCGACGCGAAACGTCAACGATTGCTGGTAGGCGCGGTTCGCCTTCGTCCGCGTTGCGGAGGCTTTCGCGAGCTTGAGCGACGATTCTGTGCTCCACTTGGCCGCCGAATAGCCCGACCACGCGGCGATGATCGCGACGACCGAAAGCAGCAATGCCTCGCTGATCGCGATCACGCGCTCGTGGCGGCCGTGCCCGCCCCGGTGACGGGAATGCTCGCCGATCTCCTTGCCGACCTCAGCTGGCGCAAGCCCTTCGGGCACAGAGCTGTCCTCCTTCAACTGGGGCCTACAGGTGGAGCGGCCGTGTGGGCCGCATTCTGACGCTTTCTTGACCTCGGCAGGTTTCGCACCCTGTGCGACAACCGGTCGGGCCGCCCTGCCACGAAGGGATGGTGGCGGCCTCCGCGTCGCTCTCAGATCCGTGGAGGCTCTTCTTCGCCCAACAACCGTTCCGGCTCGGTGCCGCCGAGGTGCTCACCGATGAATTCGTCTGTTGCGATGCCCTCGACCGGCTGCTCGGCGAAATGGCGTTCGGTCGGGCTCATCTGATCGAGTTCTTTCTCTCGCTCGATGTTGCGCCGCACGAGGCGATGCCAGAGGTCGCGTAGCATTTGGTAAGTCTAAAGTCACTCTGTCGTGGCTCTAGGCCGAGCCCGCAGCGTTTCGACCTCGTCCTCGTCCCCTCTTAGAGAGGGGGACGAGGGACGAAGTCGCCTCTCAGTTCGTCCGGACGAGGTCGGACGAAGTCGAGAATGGCTTGTCTCGTGAGAGTTGCTTCGCGTGCCGCGGTCCCGCGACTTCGTTCACGAACCCTTCGGCGACCAGGACGTCGATCGCGGTTCGTACGTACTCAGCCTTGCCCTTCACATTCGACTCGACGACGTTGCGGCTGACCGGCTCGGTCTGCAGCTCGAGGAACTGCGAGACCCGCTCCATCAGGAACGTGGGGCGCCAATCGTTCCGCTGGTCGGCGTGACGATCGGGCCGGACGATCTCCAGGTGTCTGTTACGAAAGCTCAGGTCAAAGACGCGCCCAGCATTGAGCTCGAGGGCGACGAGCTTTCCCAGGCGGACGAATCAACCCTCTACCACCACTATCAGCTCAATTACACGCCGTCCGCGACACCGAGCGGTCGACGGCTCGCTCGCCGCTGACCGCACCTCGGGCTCGACCCGATCAGGCCTTCCGCGGCACGAACTCCTTGCAGGTCGCCGAGCCGCTGATGACGCCGCGAACCAAACGGCAGCCGCCGACCGCGAGCGGCGGGAACATGAACTTGCAGTGGTCGCAGCGCACGTCTGGCGCCGGAGCAGGACCGTAGTGCGCGTCCTTCTTCGAAAGGCTCCAGATCCCGGGCACCTGACCTCCTTCGACGCGATCCTACTAAGGGTCCGCCTTTGGGACATGGCCGAAGACGCGACGACCAGTCGGCGGCGATGCGGCGGGCTCGAGCGCGGTGAATCAACGCCACGCGGCGGCCACGTGTTAGCCCGCTGGTGGCGCCAGCTCGCCTGATTCGCGAGCCCACATGTAGTGACGCTCGCTGAACAGCTTGCCGCAGGCGTCGCACTCGTAGGCCGGCTCGTTCGGGTCGATGTCGCGGCCTTCCTTGCTGTTCCGCACGATGACCACACCCCACCTCCGTGATACGTCGGGGGTGCCGCAACGGACGCAGCGCACGTCGGTGACGGCGGGTACGGACGCCGCGTGCTGCTCCGAGAACTTCCGTCCGCAGGCGAGGCAGTGCAGCAGCTTCTCCCTGGTGAGCACGTCGCCGGACCAGTCACGGCCGCGTTGCGACTTACGCATCAGGGTGACCTTGTCGCCGGTCTCGGTGGGTCCGCCGCAGTGGGGGCAGCGGAGCGTCTCGTCGGTCATTGACGGCGTAAGCCTTTTCGGGCAATTGCGACATGCCCGGTTCGCACACAAGCTGAGTCTGGCGGGCCGGAAACGCCTCGAGGCGGCCGCGGGAGCTCGACCGGCCCGCCTCTACTTCGCTGCCAGTCGTTGATACGCGTCGGCGAGAAGGCCGATCAACATCTGATTCTGGTCCTGCTCCATCTGGACGTAGTTCCCGAACCGCCTCATCAACGCCACGAGCTGCCGATATCCCTCCTCGGGATCGTCGGGCGCCTCGAACGTCTCGAGCTCGGCCTCCAGCTCCCGGTATGAGGCGTTCAGTGCCTCACGTTCCCGCTTCACGCGCTCGAGGTTTCGGATGGCCTGCTGAGTGTCCATCGACTGAGCCTAAGCGCGGCGATGACCACCCGGCGACGACGCCGGCATGTTCAAAACCGCCATGCCGGATTGGTGTACCGGCGACGTCTTCCAGACTCCCGACGGTCGCAAGCTGCGGATCCTGTCGCAGATTCGGCTCGCGTGGGATCGAGGAGTTCCGCGACAAGGCCAAGTACGCGGTCTGGGAAGTCGAGCCCGTGGAGTTGTAGGGTCGTCGAGAGAGGTCGCTGCGGCGCGCGGTCTGAGCTTCGTCTGCGCGGGATGCCGCTCCCCGCAGCACCACAACACCGAAGCTGCCACCGTGAGAGAACGACGGGCGGCAGGCTCGGGACGTTCCAGAAAGGAGACTTCCGTGCAGTACCTCATCGCTGGTCAGCACCCGCCCAACTTGTGCCCGTCAGCTAACGCGACGACCCGGAAACTCTCCCAAGAGGGTGCCGGTCAGATACCCGCCTTGGCAGAGAAGTTGGGCGTCAAGCTGTTGGCGACGTATGTCCCGATGAACAACCACATGGTCTTCGCCGCCGTCGAGGCCGATGATTTCGCAACGGTACGCGAGTTTGCCTTTCAATCAGCGCTCGGCCAGTGGAACACGATCGAGATCTACCAAGTCGCGACACTCGAGGAGGCCCTGACAAAGGTCAACGAGCTTCCGACCATCTACGGCTAACGGACTCTTAGCCCCGCGTGCCCGGGGCTGTAGACGCCCCGGGCACGCTCTCCTTGAAACGGCTGAGTCGGTGGGACGCTCGCTCGGCGCGACTGCAGGCTCTCGGTCGTCGTCACCATGAGTCGGCGCCGGCCACTCTTCGAGGCATGGCCGAAGATGGCGCAGGCGCCGTCAACGCCCCTGTCTCCTGCCGTCCATCGGGCGCGAGCGGCCGCTCATCGATCCGATCATGGACTGCTCCTTGCTGGTCACCTATGAAGCAAGAGACAGACGAAATGCGTATCGCGTGAAGAATTCGGGCTGCTTCCTCTTGTCATTCGGCGTTAGCCCGTTGTGCGGCCTGGTGGCTGTCGTGTGCTTCACCTATCCGGAGCCGACCTCGTCGGCAACGAGCTCGTCGTGTGGGATCTCCTACTTCTGCTCGGCGTCCCGATTGCTTTGGTCGTTCTCGCCGGCAATCGCCTCAGAATGACAAGCCAACAGATCGTGGCGGCGTCGGTCGGTGCCGCTGCTCTGACCTTCGCCGCAGCGTTCGTTCTGTTGCTCGTCGCGCTCTCGCACGCGAACTTCGTCACCCCGATGCTCTGAGGCCGCGGCACTTGCTCGTCCACTCACTGCCGGAGCGGGAGCGGAACGGGGTGGCCGGGTAGTCCGAAATCACGGTCATGAGGCCGGGACGCCGAGTTTGTCGTTGGTGGAGATGAGGTTTAGCCTCGTAGGGGTGCTGGTTTGTGCGAGCTGTGGGAACGCGAACAGCGATCGCGCCGGATTCTGCGAGGAGTGTGGCTTCTCGTTCGCAGCTTCGCCGACGGGCACGGGCGTGCAGCGCAAGACCGTGACGGTGTTGTTCTGTGACGTAAACGGGTTCGACAGCGATGGGTGAGGCAGTCGATCCGGAGCGGCTGCTGTCGCCGAGGAAGCGAACGATCCGGCAGACCGTCCTGGCTAGTTACTGCGCGGCGTTCTCCTGGCTTACTAGGACGTGTCGTCGGGGGATGCTTCGACGTCGGTCTTCTCGACCATCTTCTCGACGGCTTTCTCGGCGACGGGCTCGTCCTTCTGCCGCTGGGCTTCGCGTTCTTGCTCGACCGTTCGGGGAAGTTCCGAAGTTGCGCAGCAGCCGCGCGAGGACCAGACTAGAAGGGCGTGTCTGAGCTCGAGGCCATCGGCGTCGATGTCGAAGACGCCATCGCGCGGGTACGCGTCCCGGCCTACATGATCGACACCCACGGGGTCATCCGCTGGCTGAACCCGGCCGCAATGAAGCTCGTGGGAGACGTTCGCGGTCACCAGCTCACGTCCGTCGTCGCTCCAGAAGAAAGGCGCCGGGCGCAGGAGATCTTCACACGGAACCTCTTCGGGCCGCAGGCCGGCTCGGACAACAGGGGCGTGGCCATCGACGCGGACGGCGAGCGGATCGCCGTGGAGGTCAGCGCCGTGCCGCTCCGCAAGGGCGGGCATGTGATCGGCGTCTTCGGCCAGGTCAAGGACATCGAAGAGGACGACCCGCCGCCGCCACCCCACCCGCACCTGACGCCGCGGCAGAGCGAGATGCTGCGCCACCTCGAGCACGGCCACTCGACCGAACAGATCGCAGACGAGCTCCACCTCAGCACCAAGACGGTGCGGAACCACATCCGCCACCTCCTGAGAGCACTCAACGTCCACTCGCGCCTCGAGGCGGTCGCGGTCGGGCGGCAAGACCACCTCCTCGCGAGCTGACCCCGCCTGGCACACGTTGGCCCCGGCCTTCCGTGCGCGGAGCGGATCGCGTCGACAGGGGTCCCGGCAGCGAACTGCTTCACGCATCCGATTGCAGGTGGGGGCCCAGACGGATGTCTTGCGGCACTTGATCAGCGTCGGGCGATGGCGCGTCACGCATTCCGCCTAAGACAATGTGGGTGGCGGCCCGGAAACTCCTTGAGGCGGCCGCGGGCGCTCGACCGGCCCGCCGTGTGGCGACGGTGCGAGCGCGGCTACGGTCGCCGGAGGATGTCGTGGTTGCAGTTCTTACGCAACACGATCGTGTTCCCGTCTCGATGGAACGTCACCCTGTTGCCTTCGTCGATGTAGGCCTCCCAGACATTGCGGAAGCCTTGCATGGGGTGCGTGTTCAGTCCAGGGTGCCGGGGGTTGTCGCCGAGCAATTCGACGCACTTCGCGATCGCTCTCCGCATCCGCTGGTCCTTGCGCTTGGCCATCTTCCAGAACGAGTCCGGGATGATGAGCTCAGCCACGTGCGCTTACTCGTCGTCGGAGAGCAGCCACGCGGCAGCCTCGGCGCCGGACGCGAACCGCCGTACGTTCCCTTGCTCAAGATCGCGTAGCGCCTCGATCTCCCCCGCCTGCCACTCTGCCGTCCAGAAGTACGACTGTCCGCGCGGCACGAACAACGGCATCCGGCGCACGCCGCGCGGCGGCAAGGCAGCGTTTTCGCGGATCGCGAAGGACACCGCAGCCGGCGGCTCCGTGATGAAATCAGGGTTGACAGTGATCGTGGTCATGCGAGCGGATTCGGTGGACGGAGCTTAGTGGCGGCCTCAAGGAGATCAAGACTCGCTTGCAACGTAGCGACGAGCTCGCGTGCTCGGGCGGGCGTTAACCCCAGCCGAACAACTGGCTTGATCGGCACGTAGGCGATGTTCTTGACCTGCTCGTCCCGCTCCTCCTGACTGGGTCCTGAGATCGCGGGGAACGTGACCTGGCCGACGGTGAGCGTCAGTGAGTCGAGCATCTGTGGATCGAACTGGCTGACAAAAGCGGTGGCCAACTGGATCGGCACGTCCTCGACGCCAAGCCATACCGCTGGGAGCTCGACAGTCGGCGGGACGTCCTGTTCGGATGCCACGCATGGAACCTAACGCCCCGCGAGCCGGGTATGCACCGGGGTCTGCACGCGACGAGCAAACCGGGCGTTGCTGACCCAGGCGACGCGTGCGTTTAAGCCAATACCGCATGACGGTGCCGAGTCAGAAGGGCCCGCCTGGATTCGAACCAGGGACCAACGAATTATGAGTTCGCTGCTCTAACCGCTGAGCTACGGGCCCGCGCGAGTTCCAGCGTAGTTGGTGCAACGCCCGGGTTAGACTTCCCCTCGTGAAGGTCTTCCAGGCGGAGCGCCACTTCCAGACCACCGGAGGCCTTCACGTCACCGACATCACCGAAGAGGTGGCCGAGATCGTGCAGGAGTCGGGCGTCCTCGACGGCATCTGCTGCATCTACTCGCCCCACACCACGTGCTGCGTGCGCGTGAACGAGTACGAGCGCGGGATGTTCGAGGACTTCGGCGCGCTGCTGCGTCGGCTGATCCCGCACGAGACCTACTACGCGCACGACGACTGGGACCGCCGGACCGAGAACATCTGCGAGGAGGACATGGAGATCGGCAACGGCCACGCGCACTGCATGTCGATGCTGCTCGGCTCGGCCGGCGAGTCGTTGCCGATCGCAGACGGCGCGCTGTGCCTCGGCCAGTGGCAGCGCGTGCTGTTCATCGAGCTCGACCGCTCGCGCCCGCGCCGCTGGGTCTGCAAGGTCGTCGGCTCGTAGCCGGCGCTACGCGGCCGGCACGAGCGCGGCGAGCTCGCGCCGCTCCGCGAGGGCCCGGAGCGCCTCGGCCTCGAGCTGGCGGACCCGCTCGCGGGTGATCCCGAGCACGCGCCCGATCTCCTCGAGCGACTTCGGGTCGTCGCCGTCCCCCAGCCCGTAGCGCAGGTTGAGGATCTGCTGCTCGCGCTCGGGCAGATCGGCGACCGCACGACGGAGCGCCTGCTCCGTGAGCTCGACCTCGACCTGCTCGTCCGGCGGCGCCTCGGGGCTCGCGAACAGGTCGCCGAGCGAGCTCGACTCCTCTTCCCCGATCGGCTTGTCCAGCGACGCGACGGCACGCGCGGCCGACCGCACCTCGAGCACCTGCTTGAGCGGGAGCTTCGACCGCTCGGCGATCTCCTCGTCGGTGGGCGCACGCTCGAGCTGAGCGATCAGCTCGCGCTCCGCGCGTGAGATCTTCTGCTCGCGCTCGGCGATGTGCACGGGGATCCTGATCGTGCGCGCCTTGTTGGCGACGCCGCGCTGGACCGCCTGCCGGATCCACCACGTCGCGTACGTCGAGAACTTGAAGCCCTTCCGCCAGTCGAACTTCTCGGCCGCGCGGATCAGGCCGATGATCCCCTCCTGGATCAGGTCGAGCAGCGTCAGACCGTGGCCCTGGTACTTCTTCGCGATCGAGACGACGAGCCGCAGGTTCGAGTTGACGAGCAGGTCCTTGGCCTCCTTGTCGCCTCGCTCGATCCGCTTCGCGAGCTCGACCTCCTGTGCCGCCGTCAGCAGCGCGTACCGGCCCGCCTCGTTGAGGAACAGCTGGAGCGAGTCGGTCGTCGCGGTCGCGAGCTGCTCGTTCGTGTAGGCGACCGGCTCCTCGAGCGCCCGCGAGCAGTCGTCCGTGAGCTCGATCCCGTGCGACTCGAGCCGCTCATGGAGCGCCTCGACGTCCTCGTCGTCGAGCTCGAGCTTCTGGGTCAGCTCCTGCAGCTCGGTCAGGTGGACGCACCCGTGGTCGTCCCCATGCTCGAGCAGCAGACCGATCGGGTCGGTGGTCATGTGGCTCGCGTTCCCTCTTTCCGCATGCTCTAACGGAGTACGGGCGGGCGGTCAACCGGGTTTCACGAATGTTTACACCGGAACGACGTTCGGGTTCATCCGCAGCCGGAACAGTGGTCGCCGTATGCCGCCGTTCCAGACGCTCCGCCCGGCGCCGCCGTTGCCCTCACCGGGAGGCTCCGTCTCCGCCTGGCTCCTGGTCGCGGCCGCCCTGGCCCTGATCGTCCTCGCCGGCGCCATCCTGGCCTCGCGGCACTAGAACGCGAGGTACGATCCGACGCCGTGTGGTGGCTCTACATCCCGCTGATCGTCCTCGGCATCGCCGTGCTGCTCTTCGGGCTGCTCGTCCTCCTTGGGCGCTACAAGAACGGCGCCCTGCTCCGGCCGATCATCGCGCGCCTGTCGCGCATCGGGTTCATGCGCCGGTTCTTCCAGCGGATGAGCACGGCGGCGATCGAGCGGCAGAATCCGGAGCTGGCGAGCGCCCTGAGGAAGATGAACACCGTCGCCGCGAACCCCAACCCGCAGGCGATGCAGAAGGCGATGAGCAAGCTGACCGCGGCAGAGCGGCGCGCCTACTTCGAGGCTGCCGGCGAGCAGGGAGCGGTGCCCGAGAGCGCCAACCGTCAGATGCGCCGGCAGGCAGAGCGCATGCAGCAGCAAGCACGCGGCGGACGGCCGGGCGGCGGCGGGACGTCCTCGCGCAAGCGCAAGCGGCGCTGACCCCGGGCTAGAAGCTTCGGCCGAACCAGCGGGCGGCGCGACTCGCGCCGAAGTGCCGCTTCTCGGCGACGAGCGCCGTCGAAGGCTCCTGGAACCTCCCGGTCGGCTCCGGCCCGGAGAGAAAGTCGACGTCGACACGGCCGACACGACCCGCGCCGAACTCGATGTAGCACGAACCGAGCCCGTCGTAGCGACCGCGCTCACCGTCGCCCCGGATCCGCGCGAGCAGCGACGTCGCCACCACCCGGGCCGCGCCTTCGGCGAACACGCCTGCCTTCGGTACCCCGACCGTGGCGACGTCTCCGACCGCGTACACGTTCTCGAACCGGGTCTCGAGCGTGCGCGAGTCGACCGGGACATAGCCGTCCTCCGCCATCCCGCTCGCGAGCACCACGTCCGGTGCACGGTGCCTCGGCACGCCGAGGAACAGGTCGTACGCGAGCTCGCCGTCGGGGTCGAGGCGGACGACCCGCCGCCCAGGGTCGAGCGACGCCACCCGGCGCTTCGGGATGAACTCGATCTCCCGCTCCGCAAAGGCCGCGACGAGCGCCTCCGACGTGTCGGGCGACGGCGGGATCGGCGTCCCGAACGGAATCACGAACGAGATCCGGCACCGCTCGCGAACGCCGCGCGTCGTCAGGAAGTCGTGCAGCAGCAGCGCGGCCTCGCTCGGGGCGGGCGGGCACTTGAACGGCGCACCGCACACGCCGACGACCGCATGACCCTCCGTGAACGTCGGCAGCACCTCCGCGAGCCGCTCGGCGCCCGCGACCGAGTAGAACTCGTTTCCGCCCTCCGAGAGCCCCGGCGTGGCGTCGAAGTCGTAGTCCGCACCGAGCGCGACGACCAGAAAGTCGGCCTCGTACCGGCCGGCATCGGTCGTCACCCGGCGCGACTCGGGATCGATCGCAGTGACCGTCTCCCGCACGAGCCGCACGCCGGGCTTCGCGAGCGCGCTGTACGGAAGCCGCACGGCATCGGCTGTCGCTCGACCGACCATCACGTCGAGCTTCGAGTAGCCGAAGACGAACGAATCGCTCCTGTCGATCACCGTGACGTCGATCGCGTCGCCGACCGCCTCGGACAGCACGGTCGCAAGCTCGAGCCCACCAAAGCCCGCTCCCAGGACGACGACGCGGGCCGACACGATGTCCCGATCGTAGCCGGTGAGCCACCGACAGCCTGCGTGACAGACTCCGGTGCGTGAGCGAAGCCGCGTCGGCGCCCGCAGCGACGGTTCCCGTCTCACGCGTCGGCCCCGTATTCGGCGCGCTGATGCTGGTGATGCTGATGGCGTCGCTCGACTCGACGATCGTGTCGACGGCGCTTCCCACGATCGCGGGCGATCTCGGCGGCATCTCGAAGCTGCCGTGGGTCGTCACCGCCTATCTGCTGGCCTCGACGATCACGACCCCGCTCGCGGGCAAGCTTGGCGATCTATACGGGCGCAAGCTCGTGCTGCAGTCGGCGCTCGTGGTGTTCCTGATCGGGTCGGCGCTCTGCGGGCTCAGCAACAACATGACCGAGCTGATCCTGTTCCGGGGTCTGCAGGGCCTCGGCGGCGGCGCCTTGCTGGTGGGCACACAGGCCGCGATCGGGGACATCGTGTCGCCACGCGAACGCGGCCGCTACGCGGGGCTGATGGGCGGAGTGTTCGGCGTCTCGACGGTGGTCGGGCCGCTGATCGGCGGCCTCTTCGTCGACCACCTCTCGTGGAACTGGATCTTCTACATCAACCTCCCGATCGGGCTCGTCACGCTCGTCGTGCTGCAGGCCGTGCTCCACGTGCCGACGACGACGGTCCGGCGCGCCATCGACTACACCGGCACGGCGCTCCTCGCGACCTCCCTCACGTCGATCGTGCTCTACACGAGCCTCGGCGGCAACACGTACAGCTGGTCGTCGACTCCGATGATCCTGCTGCTCGCGCTGTCGGTGGTCGCGGCGGCGGGATTCGTCCTCGTCGAACGGCGTGCGAGCGAGCCGATCCTGCCGCTCTCGCTCTTCTCGAACCGCGTCTTCACGGTCGCGAGCGTGATCGGTTTCATCGTCGGGGCGTCGCTCTTCGGGTCGGTTACCTACCTCCCGCTCTACCTCCAGATCGTGAAGGGGGCGTCGCCGACCGAGTCCGGGCTCGAGCTCCTGCCGCTGATGGCCGGCGTCTTGATCGCGTCGATCGGGAGCGGACAGGTGATCACGCGCGTCGGCCGCTACAAGGTCTTCCCGATCGTCGGCACCGCGCTGATGGTCGTCGGGATGTTCCTGCTCGCTCGGCTGGGTGCCGGGACGTCGCTCCTCGTCGCAGACGTCTACATGTTCGTGGTCGGGCTCGGGCTCGGGTTCGTCATGCAGGTGCTGATCCTGGCGGTGCAGAACGCGGTCAGCTACCGCGATCTCGGCGTCGCGACCGCGAGCGCCACGCTCTTCCGCTCGATCGGCGGAACGATCGGCGTGCCGATCTTCGGCGCGATCTTCACGAACCAGCTCGCGTCGCACCTGGCCGAGAAGCTGCCGCCCGGCGCGGCCGCACAGCTCCCGGCGCACATCGGCCCCGGCGTGATCGAAAAGCTTCCCGAGGCGATCAAGAACGCGTACGTCGACGCCTACGCGACGGCCCTGCATCCGGTGTTCCTGCTCGCCGCGGGGCTCGCCGTGCTCGCGTTCGCATTCACGTGGATGCTCGAGGAGCGGCCGCTCCGGCAGACCGTCGCCGACCAGGGCATCCGCGACAGCTTCGCCTCGCCCCGCGACCCGATCTCGATGGACGAGCTCGAGGCTCGCCTGAGCTCGATCGCCCGGAAGGAGAACCGTGGCCGCGTCTACGCGCACCTGGCGGAGGTCGCCGGAATCGACGCGGAGCCGCGCGAGGTCTGGCTCCTCCTTCGCCTCGAGGGGCGTACGCCGTGCACCCCCGACGAGATCGCCGCCCACTTCGAGATCCCGGTTCCGCTGGCGCGCGACGTGATGTCCGATCTCCACGATCACGCGTTCGTCGCCGCGTCCGGTGACTCGTTCGAGCTGACCGTCGAGGGCGCCGCCGCCGCCGCGGCGCTCGTGGGCGCCCGGCAAAGCGAGCTCGAGCGCTTCCTGCGGGAGTGGCAGCCGGAGCAGCATCCGGAGGTCCTGCAGCTGCTCGAGCGGTTCGCGCGCTCGCTCCGGGCGCTTCCGCCGGCAGGCGAGCCGGCGCCGACGTAGGACCACGAGGTCGCGGGGCTCGTCCCGCCGGACGAGCGAAAATCGTCCGCGGGATCGAGGGGGTCGGTCCGTACGGTCGTTCCTCACATCGCTCGACGGAGGAGGACCAGACATGCAGGACACGTTCGCCGCTCGGCAGGGAATGCCGAGACCGCTCCTACTCGCGCTGCTCGGATTCGGTGCCGGCGCCGCGCACGCCGGGTACGCCGTGGGAGACGAAGGTCATGGTGCTGCCCGGAAGAAACGCACGCGCCTCGTCCTCAGGAACGAAGCCGAATCATCCGCGCGAGGGAGGTAACCGGGCCGTACGGTCCATCGTCATGTGACGGGGCCGCACGACTGGGCCGCCGTGACGAACATCGTCGGCAGCAATCCGGAACTCGACACGTTGCAGATCTTCACGCTCGACTGGAACGACGACGTCACGGTCGCTCCGGACGTGAGCGACCTGATCATTTCCGCTCGTCGACCTGGGCGCCGACGAATAGCAGGCGCCCCCCGGGGCCTCCTTCGGGAGGCCCCGGGCCCCAGATCGTCCGGAGGGACGGCCCGAAGTTCCTCCGCGCGGACGACGCGGTTCGGTCGAGCGGCCGATGGCGTCGAGTGCTCCGAGGCGCAAACTCGAGGCATGGCACCGACCGCGCACGCATACGAAGGTGAACCGCGCCCGGTCGGCCGGACGCGCGCGCTTCGCCGCCTGACGCAGTCGCTCGATGCGCTGGTCGCGGCGAACACGGATCCGCACGCGATCGCCTCGCGGGCCGGAATGCTGCTGCGCCCGGCGCTCTCCGACCCGTCGCTGCTCGAGGCGCGCCATCGCGAGCCTGCCGACGACCGCTACCGGCAGCACCTCGTCCACGTGCATCCGAGCGGGCGCTATTCGATCGTCGCGCTGGTGTGGAAGCCGGGGCAGGCGACGCCGATCCACGACCACCGCTGCTGGTGCGTGGTGGGCGTGTGGCAGGGGATCGAACGCGAGACGACATACGACCTGCACGGCGACCCCGCCGCCGTGCCGTACCTGGTGCCGCGCGGAGAAGCCGTGTCGCGGCCGGGCGACGTCTCCGTGCTGGTGCCACCGGAAGAGGACATCCATCGCGTCGAGAACTGGGGTACGAGCCTCGCGATCTCGGTTCACGTCTACGGCGATGACATCTCCGTGCTCGGCTCGAGCATCAACCGGCAGTTCGCCGACGAGCTGGTGCGCCCCACGTCTCAGGGCACGGCGCCCGTCTCGTGGCGCGCGCTCGAGACGCGGCGTCGGCGCTTCGCCGCGTAGTCTCGACTGCACCGCGCGTGGAGTACGGCGCCCATCTCCCGCTCATCGACCTCGGTGCCGGATTCTCGCACCAGAGGCTGAAGACGTACGCACGCACCGCGGCGGAGTCGGGATACCGCTACCTCTGCGCGAACGACCACCTGCTCTTCCAGAGACCGTGGCTCGACGGCCCGACGGCGCTCGCCGCGGTGATCGAGGAGTCGCGTGACCTCACCCTCGCCACAACGGTGTCGCTGCCGGTTCTGCGGGGGCCCGTCCAGCTCGCCAAGACGCTCACGGCCCTCGACGTCCTCTCCGACGGCCGCCTGGTCGTGGGCGTCGGCCCAGGATCGTCGGCCCGCGACTACGCGGCGGTCGGGCTCCCCTTCGACGACCGCTGGCGCCTGTTCGACCAAGCGATCCGTCTCCTGCGGTCGCTGCTCGAGGGCACTGAGACCGCGGTCGACCTCGAGCCGCGCTCGCCACAGCAGCCGGGCCCGCCGATCTGGATCGGGAGCTGGGGCTCGCCGGCAGGGCTCCGGCGCGTCGCGCGGCTCGGCGACGGCTGGCTCGCGTCGGCGTACAACACCACGCCGGACGACTTCGCAGGCGGCCGCGACCGCCTCGGCGCGACGCTCCGAGAGGTGGGCAAGGAGCCGGGGTCGTTCCCGAATGCGCTCGCGACCGCCTGGCTCTACGTCGACGACGACCCGGCCGGGGTCGAGCGCGTGCTCACCGATGTCCTCGGGCCGATGCTGAACCGGCCCGTCGAGTCCCTGCGGGCGCTCTCGCTGCCGATCGGGCCGGCCGAGGTGTGTGCCGAACGCCTGTCGGCCTTCGCCGCCGCCGGCGTCGAGCGCGTCTTCCTCTGGCCGCTGCAGGACGACGTCAGGCAGCTCGAACTCTTCCAGAGCCGGGTGGCGCCGCTCGTTTGACCGCCGGCCGGGCTCAGCCGTCGTTCGGAGTGACGACGATCGGCGGAAGATCGGTGAGGACGCACCCGCCCGGAACCGCCTCGATGTGCGTTCCGAGATACAGGTGCACGGACTGAACGTGAGGCCGGAACGCGGAGATCGCGTCGGCCACACCCTTCCCGAGCGCCGAAACCAGCTTCGAGCGGCTCTCGCCGCGCAGCCCCAGCGCTTTCGCCGCGGTGGCCGCCGGCGCGAGCGGAACGAGCAGGCTGTCCTCGCGCAGCTCCGCCTGCGACCAGGTCAGCGCTCGATGTGCAACGACACCGGGCGCCGGGCTCAGCATCGAGCTCAGGCTGCGCTGCACGTCGGCATGCGCGGGGTGATCGAGGACGTCCGCGAGCATCGGCGTCGAGCTCGACTGGTCCCTCACCGCCCCGATCGACGTCGCCACCTGCTTGAACGCCCCCGCGTGGAGCGCGACGCCGACGGTTGCCTTGGTCGGCGCCGTCGTCACCTCGAACCGTCGGAACACCGGGATGAACCGAAGCTGGAGCGAGCGGTCGCGGTACGGGTTCGAGAACGTCCTGACGAGCGTCTCGGTCCGTTCGCTGCCGGTCGTCGTCGTGGTCGTCTCGTCGCGCGTGTGGCTGGAATCGGCGTGACCGGCAGCTTTGGCCGCGCCTGCGACGGCGCCCACCGCGGAACCGACCACCGACTGGCCGGCGCCCCCGCCGGTCGCCCCCTTGACGAGGCCTGCAATGCCGTTTGCGACGTCCGCCGGCGACGGCGGCGTCGGCAGAGGGGACCGCCGTCGCCTCCCCCGAGCAGCTTGTGCACGCCGAGCGGATCGGCGACGTCTTCGAGAAACGAGCCGTACGCCCCGATGAACTGATTCGACCGCGTCAGGGCGGTGTTGAGGGCGACCGGGATCGGCGGTCGCGCGGGTGACGACGATGCCGATGCGGCAGTCGCCGCCGCCTCGCCGAGGTGGAGCGAGCCGATCGGCACGAACAGCCCCGGCGCCGGCCTGTCGATCACATTCGGCAGGTGGTCGGCGATCGTCTTGACAAGGCTCGAGCGCTGCTCGGCAACCACCGTCAACTGCACAGTCTCGCCGGGCGCCAACGAGAAGATCGACCGGACGGGCCCGTAGCAGGCCTCCCTGCCGACCCAGCCCTGCTCGACGCTGACGTCGATGTACGGCCTGGCTGCGGCACCGGTCGTGCTGAACGCGCCGAAGGAGAGATCGTCGAGGCTGATCGCGAGCGGCGGTCCTTGGAACGCGCTCGAGACCAGCACGCGTGCGTCGAGCGAATCGCACGTGCCGAACGCTGCGCAGAGATCGGTCGAGCTCATCGAAGCGCCTGCCTCCTCGTCGCTCTTCGCGCCTGCCGAAGATGATGGAGCAGCGCCCGGACGACGCGTCGTCAGGAATCGGCGCCGAGCGCGAGCGCAGGCGCCGGTTCGCGAACGGCGGGGCGCGGCCGCGCGGGCGCCGGAAGCCGCAGGCAGAACACGACCCCGATCGCCGGCGCCACGGCGCTGATCGTCAGCGCCGTCTGCAGGTCGACCGCATCGGCAACCGCGCCGAGCGCGACCGCGGCGACACCGCCGACACCCATGGCCAGGCCGACCGAGAGCCCCGACGCCATCCCCACGTGGCGTGGAAGGTAGAGCTGGCTCAGCACCATCGTCACTCCGAAGGTGCCGACGACGCAGACGCCGACGAGCATCACGGCGACGACGCCTGCGATGCCTCCGACGTACACGAACACGAGGATCAGCGGTGCGACGGCGGCTTGCGTCACGACCAGCGTGCGCCGCAGGCCGACCGCGTCCGCGATCGGCCCGAGCGTGATCGTCCCGACGGCGCCGGCGAGCAGCATCAGGAACAGGAGGCGGTTCCCCGCCTCCTTCGAGTGGCCGTGCGCGACGACCCAGAGCGGGACGAACGCGAGCAGCGCGAACCATGCGACGCTCCGCAACGCGATGACGGCGCCGAGGACCGCCATCGCACCCTTCCGGTCCTGGTCCAGCGCAAGTGCCTCGCGAACGCGTGCGCCGGGCCTCAGCCGTGCGAGGCGGGGCATGGCCCGCAGGAGCGCGATCGCTCCCGCGAGCACCGGAACCATCGCCACGGCACCCCCGGCGAGGCCGAGGTAGACGACCAGCTGCCCCGTGGCGAAGGCCCCGAACGCGTAGCCGGCGTTGCCGCCGATGTTGAAGTAGGACATTCCGCTGGCGCGCTTGTGCGCGCTGGCGTACAGGGCGAACTTCGCGCCCTCCGGATGAAACGCCGCCACCCCGAGGCCCGCCGCGAAGACGAGCAGCACGACGAGGGGATAGACGGGCGAGACCGCAGCTCCGGCCACACAGACGCCGGCGAGCGCGATCCCGCCCGGAATGAGCCAGAGCGCCCCGCGCCGGTCCGACCAGAGCCCGAAGAGCGGCTGGACGAGCGACGACGAGACGGTCGCGGCCAACAGGAGCACGGCCGCGAGCGCGTAGTTCAGGTCGAACCTGTCGGTCAGGAACGGGATGAGCGCGGGCACGCTGCCTGCCGCGAAGTCGACCGCGAAGTGCCCGGCGGACAACGCGACCATCGATCGCGTCTCGATCCGCCGGCTCCCCTCGGTCGCCACTCCTCGGCCGATGGTACTGATGCCGCCTCGTCTCGTAGACCCCAGGCCCCCGGAAAGGCTCTACCGTATGTGCCGATGCTGGCAGCGTTCGCCGCCGCGTTCGTCCTGACGTCACCGGCCTTCCATCAGGGCGCGACGATCCCGAAGTGGTACACCTGCGACGGCGCGAACATCTCGCCCGCGCTCCGCTGGACGGCGCCGCCCGCGCGCACGGCCTCGCTGTCGCTGACGGTGTTCGATCCCGACGCGCCCGGAGGAGGCTTCCTCCACTGGCGGATCGCGCGTCTGCCCGCGAGCGCCCGCAGCCTGCCCGTCGGGTCGCACCTCGGTGGGCGGAACGGGGCCGGCGGCAAGGGCTGGACGGGCCCTTGCCCACCGTCCGGGCCCGCCCACCACTACCGGTTCACGTTGCGCGCCCTCGATCGTTCCGGTCACGTGCTCGCGGTCGCGCGGCTCACCGGGCTCTACCGTCGGTAACGCGCGCCTCGACCCGCGCGGCGAGCTCGCGGATCGCGGACGCGAGCGGCGGGGGCACCTCGACGCGAGCCTCCAGCCAGTCGAGGATCGCCAGCGTCGCCTCCCTGTTCCGCTCGTAGCCCGGCACCATCGGGGCGAGCGGCAGCAGCTCCGGCGGAAACCGCCGCTCGGCTCCTCGCTCGACCGCGAACGGGTCCTGCGCCGCGCTCACGCCGCCGCCGGTCAGGTCGAGGAACGTGAGCAGGCGATCGACCGCGTGCGTCTGGATCAGGCGGGTCGCCGCGAGCCGCTCGCCGCGAAGCTCGCGGTGGAGGCCGACGAAGAGATTCGTCAGCGCCTCGCCGACCTGATGCTCCGGAGTCACCTCCGGCGAGAGCGCCACGGGACGGCCCGCGCGCTCGAGACCGGCCGGAGCGTCCTCCCGGCTCCAGACCACGCGTGCACCGGCGTAGGGGCTCGCCCGGAGCTCGTCGAGCCTGAAGATCGCGTACTCGGCGTAGAGGCCGTCCGCCCACAGGACCTTCCGGCCGTGCACGGTGTTGGCGAAGCTGAAGACGACCGGAGCGACCTCGAGCCAGTCGAGCTCCGTCAGGAAGCGCGACTGCGCGGCGTCGTCGACGACCGCGAAGAAGTCGAGATCCGAGTGGTCGTCGAGCCTCGCGAGATCCGTGCCGACCGAGCCGAGGCCGATGAGCGCGATCACGCCGCCGCGTTCGCGCAGGGCTGCAGCGAGGTCGTCGAGACGCGAGAGCAGTCGCTGCGGGATCGTCGGCTCGGGCACGGGCCTCTAGGCTAGGTGGCCGGGGCGATGACCTCAGCCGGAGCTCAACCGACGCGCACCCTGCCGGACGGGGCGGAGATGCCCGTCCTGGGGCTCGGCGTGTGGCAGATGGCGGCCGGTCGCGAGACCGAGCAGGCCGTCGAGTGGGCGCTCGACGCCGGCTACCGGTCGATCGACACCGCGTCGCTCTATCGGAACGAGAGGAGCGTCGGCGCCGCGCTGAGACGAAGCGGCCTGCCGCGCGAGCAGGTGTTCGTCACCACGAAGCTGATGCCCTCGCATCCGAGCGCCGCACGTGAGCTCGCGAAGAGCCTCGAGCGCCTCGGCCTCGACTACGTCGACCTCTACCTGATCCACTGGCCCGTCCCGCTCGTGAGCGCGCGTTACTGGCGTCAGCTCGAGTCGCTCCACGCCCAGGGTCTGGCGCGGGCGATCGGGGTCAGCAACTACGGCCGTGACCACCTGGAGGCAATCACCCGGAGCGGCGCGACGACGCCGGCGGTCGACCAGGTGCAGTTCAGCCCGTTCCATTTCCGCCGGCAGCTGCTCGAGTACTGCCTCGAGCACGGGATCGTGTTCGAGGCGTACAGCCCGCTCGAGCGCGGACGCGCCGTGAGCGACCCGACGGTCGCAGAGGTCGCGAAGCGGCACGATCGGACGCCGGCACAGGTCCTCCTCCGCTGGGCGATCCAGCACCAGGCGGTCGTCATCCCGAAGTCGAGCCGCGAGGAGCGGATCCGCTCGAACGCCCGCGTGTTCGACTTCCAGCTGGACGTCGCCGACATGCGGCAGCTCGACGGCCTCGACCGGACGAACGGCACCGCGAGCGCCCGCGGCGGCTGACTACGGAATCGCGACGCCCTGCAGCACGACCGGGCCGAGCGTCGGGTCGAGCTCGGTCGCCTGCGACACGCCCGCGGGCGGGATGACATCGATCGCCTTCGGCACGGTCGCCGGGTCGACTGCGCAGATCGGGCTGCTGCCGCCGGGCGCGCAGACCCCGAACAGGAAGTCCTGCGGTGTTGCCGCGAACCCGCGTGCCTGGTCGGGGCTGAAGCCGTCCTGGCCGGTGAGGACGACGGTGAACACCCAGCCCGATGCCGGCTGACCGAGCGCGGACTTGGCGACCTTGATCGTGATGGTCCGCGAGACGCCGTTCGCGGCGGCCGACGGCGTGCCGAGCGCCGTCCCGGCGGCATCCTCGAAGCGGCCGCTCGAGAAGCCCTGCACCTGGATCATCCGGCTCCAGGCGTCGGCGGGCGCGATCGTGAAGTTGCGTGTCGCGTTCGACGCCGCCGTCGAGGTCGGCGACGCACCGGGGACGTGCACGTAGACGTCGACGAGCTGCGCGCCGAGCGGGCTGCCGAAGGTCGGGGTCAGGTCGCGGAGCGTGAGCCGCATCACGACGTCCGTTCCCGAGTCGAAGACCTGGAAGCGCTGGATGTCGAACGCGCCCGGCTTGAAGTTGTCGGAGGTCGGATACTGGAACGTCCCGGGGCCGTTGTCGTCGCCGCTCGGGTCCGGGGCGTCGAGGAGCTGGGTGCCGGCGATGAAGTCGGAGACGATCGCGCGCCGGTCGTGCGCGGTCGCTCCGCTCGGGCTGACCGCGACCGTGTTCAACACGCTCGTGCCGCCGGTGATCGGCACGACGACCGAGAACGCGCCGCCGGAGTCGACGTTCGCCGGGACGATCGTCGTCGCCGAGTTCTCATCGATGTTCGTGGCCGAGACGTAGACGGCGTTCCCCGGGGCGGTCGAGCCGGTCACGGTCACGGAGTTCGTGGAGACGCTCGACCCGTCGGCGGGCGCTGTCACGGTCAGCGTCGTCGCGGCCTGGTGGTGGGCGACGTACCGCGCGAACGTGACGGCCGGAAGCGCGACGTTCTGCCCCGCGGCGAGATCGGCCGCCAGCCGAACGAACGCTGCGGCCGACCACGTGAGCGGCGCGGCCGAGCCGGCAGGATGGCCGTTTCGGAAGCCGATCGACGCCACCGTCGGATCGGTGCCGAACGGCGAGGGCGCGAGATCGGGGAATTCCCAGTCCTGCTCGGGGATGAGACCGACGCCCGAGGTGAAGCGGTTCATGCCGAGCAGCAGCGTGGCCGCGCCTCCCGCGTCACCGCTCGCGAGACTCTGCTCGCCGCGCTCGGCCGAGAGCACCGGCCACAGATGGCCGGTCCCCTGCCCGGTCGGGGCCCACGGATGGCCGTCGGTCTTCCCGTCTCCGTACCCGTCGCCGTTGTAGCGGTGCCACCCCGGGCCGCTCGGCGTGTTGGTCTCGATCGTCGCGTCGACGACGGGCAGGGACTGCGCGACGTCGGGGTCGTTCGCCGGAAGCTCGCCCAGCCGCACGAGCTCGAGGAAGCCGGCATCGATCACGGACCGCTGGTCGAGCGTCGGGCCGCCGTTCCCGACGTTGTAGTTGATCGCGGCGTTCGGGTCGCCCGTCTTCGAGAGGCGAATGAAGTACGGGTGCGCCGCGAGCGGACCGGTCGTCGTCACCGTCCACCCCTTGATCGAGCGCTGCCAGTCGTCTGCGACGCCGAGCCAGACGGCGGCCGACGCGGCGTCGCCGTTCACGCGCGCGATATCCGCGGCGGCGACGAGGCCCGCGATCTCGGCGGCGATCGTCGACGGCGAGTAGCCGCTCTGCTCCTCCCAGCGCTCGACCCCGAACGCGGGGCCGTGGGCGGCGATGAAGTTCGCCGCGGGCTTGATGTGGTCGCCGTACAGCGATGCGCCGGTGAGGCCCAGCTGGTCGGCCATCACGATCGGGTACGCGGCCTCGTCGAGCTGCGTCCCGAACGAGTCCGGAGCGAGCTTGCCGTTGACGAGGCTGTTCCTCGGCATCGACCCATCGGCCAGCTGCTGCCGGTTGAAGAGGAAGAGCGTCGCGTCGCGCGCCGTCGCGAGATCGCCGTCCGCGAACAGGCCCGTCCACGCCTCGTACAGATCGCGCGCGAACACCTCGCGATACGAGCCGAAGTACGTGTTCTGAGGATCGCCGGCCGAGATCGACTGACCCCACGGCGAGGCGAGGCTGGCGACGATCGCGCCGGGGAACGTCTTGTCCTCGGAGGCCTTGATCGCGTTCGCGCTCACGTAGTACGCGTCCTCGAGCTGCTGCCGCTGCGCCGGCGTGAGCGTCTTCAGCTTCTCCGTCCGCGGTGAGTTGAGCGACTTGTCGTAGTCCTTCCAGTCCTTCGCGTAGTCCTTGAGCGTCTTGTCGAACCTCGCCGCGAGCGAGCCGTCCGCTGCGCCGACCGCTGCGGACTGCGAGGCGCCGAACCCCAGCGCCAGCACGGTCTGCTTGCTCCGGGGCAGCGAGACCCGGGCGGTCTGCACGACGTTGCCGTCGGGCGCGTTCGTGAAGGCCGACGTCAGTGCGTGCGAGGCGTCGAGCTGCCGGAGCCCGTCGCTCGCCTCTCCCGCGAAGCCGCTCTCGACCTGTGAGAACGCGCCGTCGAGCGCGACGTACACGGGTTGTGCGTAGTCGCGGTTGGCAGCGTTCGTCGCGGTCACCGGGTCGGAGGCGACGAGCACCGGGCGCCCGGTGGAGGTGTCGATCGTCGCCGAGTCCGCCCCGCCGTTGCCCGGGCCGCCGCCGCCGTTCCCGTTCACGGTCGGATCGAAGCGGACGTAGAGCCGGTAATCGGCGCTCGCGGACGCGGGATTCAACGTCACCTGCATCAGCAGCGTGTTGCGGGCCGGATCCGTGACGTAGTCGGTGACGATCGAGTACTTGCCGCTCTTCGCGGTGGCCGTCACCTCGCAGGCCATTCCGCCGCTGTCCCGCACGGGCGAAACGGTGTAGGTCATGTCGCGTGTCTGCAGGTCGGTGAACGTCGAGCCGTCGGTGACGACGTACTGCAGCGTCTCGACGTTCGTGTTGTCGACGGTCGGGTAGTAGACGTCGCTCAGGACCCCGTTCGCAACCGTGAACCACACCTTCGAGCTCGTGTTCCTCGCAGTTCCGAGGCAGTCCTTGCGCGCGAGGTCGAAGTGCGAGAGCGCACCGGGACCGTCGGGCGCGTCGTTCGGGCCGAGCGCTTTGACGGTGAGCACGTGCGAGCTCGAGTCGTAGCTGAAGGTCACCCTGGCGTTGTCGACCGGGACGGTGAACGGGATGTTCGCGCCGTTCGATGTGCCGCCCTGGCCGTAGTTCTCGTCCCAGCTCTCGTTGATCGCGACCTTCGTCTCGTACGAGCCGGCAGGCAGCGCGGTGGTCTGGAAGGTGTAGACCCCGTCGCCGTCCGGGTCCTCGAGCCACGACCTGAGACAGCTTGGATCCCAGTCGCCCGGGCAGCCGAGCTCCGACTGGAAGCTCCCCGCCGCCACCGCGATCTTCGTGCTCTGGTTGTCCGTGACCCAGTGGGTCTTGTGGTCGTAGTAGAACTTGACGCTCGCTCCCGAGGCGAGGTTGAGCGGAATGTTCGAGCCGTTCAACCCGGCGTGGAGCCCGTAGTTCTCGTCCCACGAGTCGTTGAGCGCCGCCTTGTACTCGTAGCTGCCCGCGGGCAGGGTGAACGTCCCCTGCCAGACGTCGTCGCTCGCGTCGTACGTGAGATGGGTCGCGGCGCAGGCGGGATCCCAGTCCCCGCCGCAGCCCGCCTCGGACTGCAGCGACCCGGCGATCGTGACCGACGCCGGGCTCGGCGTCGCCGCGGCCGCCGGCAGCAGCATCAACGCGGCAGCCGCCGACGCAATCACAAGGCCGCGCAAAAGATGCCTGCCCGTCACGTCGGCCGCGACTCGACGGCGGTCGCGGCTGCCATCACCTCCCTCTGCGCGCCAAAGCATACGCCGCCCGCAGCCGTCGTGTCGTCATGGAGTCGTGTCGCGGTAGAGTTGCCGCCACGGATCGCGGGGTGGCCGATGCCTGGACGTGCTGAGTGCTGAGGCGGGAACGGCGTCCGCCGACAGGGGTCCTGGTCGGCCGGTACGAGCTTCTCGAGCAGGTCGGCGAGGGCGGCGTGGGTGTCGTCTGGCGCGCCCACGACAGCAGGCTCGAGCGCGACGTCGCCGTCAAGCTGCTGCGCCCGTCCGTCGCCAACGAGCCCGAGCAGCGACGCAGGTTCGACCGGGAGGCCCGGACGCTCGCCGCACTCGCGAACGACCACATCGTCCGCATCTTCGACTACGTCGGCACCGGCGAGCAGACGTTCCTCGTGATGGAGTACGTGGACGGCGGCAACCTCGCTCAGGCGACACTCGGCCGCCTCCCCCTCCCCGTCTCCGCTGCGGCCTCGTACGCAGCCCCGGTCGCGCAGGCGCTTCGGTACGCGCACGGACGAGGTGTCGTCCACCGCGACCTGACGCCCGCGAACATCCTGATCGAGCGCGAAACCGGCCGGGTGTTGACGAGCGACTTCGGCCTCGCCCGGATCGCGCGGAGCTCCGGTTCTCTGACGCTGACCGGCGTGCTGATCGGAACGCCCGAGTACTGGTCGCCCGAGCAGGCGATGGGACGCGGCAGCGACACCGCCGGCGACATGTACGCGCTCGGTTGCATCCTCTTCCTGCTCCTGAGCGGCCGGCTACCGTTCGAGGACGACGACCGCCTTGCGCTCGGGCTGCGTCGCGCGCACGAGAACGCGCCGTCGCTGCGGGACATGCGGCCGGACGCACCCGCCGGCGTCGTCTCACTGGTCGATTCGCTCCTCGCGCGCGAGCCGTCCCTGAGACCCGGCGCCTCGACCGTCGCGGCCGCGCTCGCGGACCTCGGTACCGCAGAGGATGTCTGTCCGCCAGTTCGCGGCCCGGCGGACCCGCGCGCGCTCGCACCGACGCTCGCGCTGCCCTCCGAGCAAGCGACCGTAGCGGTCGAGGCGCCGGCCGAGCCTCCACCGCCCCCGCCTCCTCCCCACGCGTCCCCGGGTGGCCGGCACAGCCGCCGACCCCGCCTCGCCGGGGCCTTCGCCGTCGCTGCCGCGGCGGCCGCCGCGGTGCTCCTGTTCTCGGGTGAGCGAGGCGCGGCGGGACCACCGGCGCCGAACGTGGTCGCGCTGCCGGCGAAGGTCGCCCGGTCGCAGATCGTGCACCTGGTCCCCGGCGCCGCCGTGTCGACGACCGTTGCGTACAGCACGCGGATCGCGGCCGGCCGTGTGATCAGCCAGCGGCCACGGCCGTCGGAGCGGCTGCGAAGCGACGCGCACGTGCAGCTCGTCGTCAGCAAGGGGACTCCCTTCGCCCGGGTGCCGGCGATCGCGGTCGGGATGCCGGCGGCGGCCGCGAAGTCCGCACTCGAGCGCAGCGGGTTCCGCGGCCGCTATCGGTTCACGCCGTCGTGGACGGTCCGGAAGGGAGCGGTGATCGAGCTACGACCCGCGCCGGCTACACGCCTTCGTCGGCCGGCGACCGTGAGGATCGTCGTCGCGAGCGGGTACCCACGGGCCGTGGTGCCGGACCTGCAGAACCACGACCTTGCATCGGCGGAGGAGCAGTTGGCCGCAAAGCATCTCCGCTCCCGCATCGTCTACCGGCTGACGAAGGACACACCGAACGTCGTGCTCCGGCAGATTCCCGCGGCGGGCGCGACGGTCTACAGCGGGACACGGGTCCGGCTGACGGTGTCGCGCAGCCTGCGCTGGGTGAGGGTCTTCGCGCAGTCGGGCACCGGGGCTTTCGTGAGCGATGCGTTCACGGTCCCGCGGCACTGGCGGATCCGGTACCGGCTTGCCCCTGGAACGTACGGCCCGGCGCTCGCCCAGGTCAGGTGGGCCCGCGAGAGCGACCTGTTCGCGGACGGCAGCTTCGTCGCCGACTCACCGGCGGGCATGCGCAGGTACGCCGTGGCCGACGGCGCGGGCACCTACCGGCTCGCGGTCAGCCCCTACGGAGGAACGAGCTGGTACGTCGAAGTGGACGCGCTCGAGTAGCGGTCAGCCCGCGTTCTGCTGCTTCTCCAGCGCGGCCTTCGTCTGCGGCCCGTAGACGCCGTCGGCGGGGATCCCCGCCGACTGCTGGAACGCGATCAGTGCCTGCGCGGTCTGCGGCCCGAAGACACCGTCGACCGTGCCCGGCGTCTGCCCTGCCGCCACGAGTGCCTGCTGGAGCGCCTTGACGTCGCTCCCACTCGTCCCCTGCTTCAGCAGCCCCGTCGGCAGTGTCGGAACCGGGGCAGGTTTCGGGGTGGTCGGCGTCGTGGTGGTCGTCGCGGGCGGCGTCGTGGGCTGCGTGGTCGTGGCCTCCTGAGAGGTCGTCGTCGCCGTGGACGAGTTCGAGCCGTCGTTGCTGCTGAAGAGACCGGAAGCTGCGAACGCGATCAGCACGAGGGCCACGAACGCCGCCGCGCCGAGCAGCGCGAACCGCCAGCGCGGCAGGCCCGCGGGGTGAGGCGGCGGACCTACCGTCTCCCGGGTCTCGCCCTCGATCCAGTCCGGCTCGGACGCCGCTTCCGAGACTTCGGCCTGCCGACGGGGCGGCGGTGCGGGCGGTCGATGCCCGGCCTCCGCGAACCAGTCGTCCGGATCGCGCGAGGTGCCGCTCGGCTCGTCCCGACGCGACATCAGCGCTACACGTACTTGCCCATGCCGCCGGCGACGTCGATCGACGCGCCGGTGATGTAGCCCGCGCGCCCGCTGAGCAGGAACGCAACGAGCCCCGAGACCTCGTCGGGCGTGCCGAAGCGACCGAGAGGCACCTCCTGACGCGCGAGGCGATCGAAGAACTCCTCGGGCGGCAGATCGGGCGCCCTGCGCCGGTGGATGTTCTCCCACTGCGGCGTGATCACGAACCCGATGTTGACGCCGTTGACGAGGATGTTGTCCTTCGCCACCTCGAGCGCGAGCGTCTTCGTGAACGAGTTGCCGGCGGCGCGGTTGACCGAGGTCGCGAAGAACGTCGGGTCGGGGTAGCGCGAGTAGACGGCGCCGATGTTCACGATCCGGCCGCCGCCGGCGGCGCGCATGTGCGGGAGCACCTCGCGCGAGCAGCGGATCAGCGAGAACAGCTTCACGTCCAGGTCGGCGCGCCAGTCCTCGTCGGTGAGCGTCTCGAAGTTGCCGGGGTGAGCACCGCCGGCGTTGTTGACGAGGAAGTCGATCCCGCCGAGCGCCTCCGCGGAGCGGGCGACGAAGTCGCGCACCTGCTCCTGGTCGGTCACGTCCGCGGCCTGCGCGTACGCGGCTCCGACGTCCTCGGCGGTCGCCAACACCTCCTGCTCGTTGCGGGAGCAGATCGCGACCCGCGCGCCCTCGCCGACGAGCTCCCGCGCGATCGCCTCGCCGAGCCCCTTCGACCCGCCGGTGACGAGCCCGCGGCGGCCTTCGAGGCCGAGCCTCACTTCGAGCGCAGGTAGGCGTCCGACCCGTCGAGCCAGTCCTGCCGGGGCGGGCAGAAGATGTCGACGTCGAGTGTCGTCTCGAGCGCCTCGGCCTTGTGCGGCACCCACGGCGGGATGTGGAGGACCTCGCCTGCGCGGACGTCAACCATCTCGGCCTCGTCCTCGCCGAGCCAGAAGCGGAGCGTGCCTTCGAGGATGTACGTCAGCTGCTCGTTCTCGTGAGCGTGGCGCGGCACGATGCAACCCTTCTCGAGGAACACCTGGGCCAGCATCATCCGCTCGGTGGAGATGAGCCGGCGCCCGAGGTCTTCCTTGAGGGCCTCCTTCGGCAGGTCGTCCCAGCGGTAGTGCGTCGTGCTCGGCTCGCTCACAGGAGCGACCCCAGGCGTTCGATCCCCTCGTCGATCTTCCCCTCGTCGACGAGGCTGAAGGAGAGGCGGAGACTGTCCGTGCCCCGGCCGTCCGGGAAGAACAGGGGGCCGGGCACGTGCGGCGACGCCCCGCTCTACCGCCTGACCCGCGAGGTCGACGGCGTCGACTCCCGGCAGAGTCAGCCAGGAGAAGAAGCCGCCCCGGGGCGTCGTCCAATGGGCCGACTCCGGCATCGCGCGCTCCAGCGCCGCCAGCATCCGCTCGCTCTTGCGCCGGTAGAGCGCCCGCGACCGCTCCAGCTGCTCGTCGATCCACCCCCGGCGCTCCGACTCCTCGAACAGCCGCTGCCCGAGGGCACCGGCGCACTGGTCGGTCAGTTGCTTCGCCGCGACGAGCCGGCCGACGACTCCCTCCGGTCCTGCCGCCCAGCCGAGGCGCACGCCGGGGAACAGCGTCTTGGACGTCGTCCCCGCCTGGACGACGACGTCGGGGCCGAGGCTCCACAGGCTCGGACGTGACTCGACTCCCTCGAAGCCGAGGTCGCGGTAGGCCACGTCCTCGATCACGAGGAAGCCGTAGCTGCGCGCAAGCTCGACGAGGGCAGCACGGCGATCGGCCGCAAGACTGACACCCGCCGGGTTCTGATGATCCGGGATCGTGTAGACCAGCTTGGGGCGGAGACCGGCGGCCAGCCGCTGCTCCAGCTCGTCGACGGCCAGGCCGTGCTCGTCGAACGAGACCGGGACGAGCGTCGCCTCGAAGCTGCGGAAGGACTGGATCGAGCCGAGGTACGTCGGAGCCTCGACGACGACCACGTCGCCCGGGTCGAGGAACGATTTCCCGACGAGCTCGAGCGCCTCGATGCCGCCGCTGGTGATCATCAGCTCGTCATTTGCCGGCCGACGACCCTGCAGCCGCTCGAGCCGGTCGGCGAACGGCGTCCAGCGGGCCCGCGAGGCCGCGCGTGGGCGCGTACTGGAACGCGGTCAGCTCGCCGGCGGCGGCGAACTCCTGCAGCAGCGTTGCGACCCGCTCGCGCGGGAACGTCTCCGGGTCGGGAAAGCCGCCCGCAAACGAGATGACATCGGGCCGGCCGAGCAACGCGAGCACCGAGGCGATCCCGTCGCCCACGTCCCCACGCGTCCGCGCGGCGGCGAGTGCCTCCCAGCGAGCCGAGTCGAACGCGACCGCCACGTGCCAATCCTAGAGCGAACGCGGCTCCCGGTTCCGCGGAACGACTAGACGGGCCATAAGACCGTGGCCCCCATTTCACGTTAGTAGGCGAGCCGATAGAGCACGCCGTTGGTGTTGTCGGCGATCCAGACCGCGCCGCTCCCGGCCGCGAGCCCGTGGACGTCGACCCGGCCCTGCGCCGTCGCCGCCGTCGTCACTGCGCCGGCCGGAGTCACGCGGCGGAGCGCCGTCATCGTCGGGAAGCCGCTGCGGTCGACGTCGGCCGTCCTGACCGGGATCCACAGCGAGCCGCCGGCCGCGACGATGTCGATCCCCGTGCCGCCGATGTCGATCGAGCGTCGGGTCGCGCCCGTCTCGGGATCGACCTCGAGCAGGGCGGTCCCCCTGCCTGTCACCCAGATCTTGCCGTCGAGGAGCGCCAGCCGCTCGGCCGCGTCACGGCCGACGGGCTCGAGCCGTGTCGGCGCGTTCGTCGTCGTGTCGATCCGGAAGAAGCTGTGGTCGCGGTGGTCGATCACCCACGCGCGGGCCCCGCTGAACACCATGTCGGCGGGGCCGTCGCCGACGGGGATTCGCGCGACGGCCCGGTTCGTCTTCGGGGAGATGCGGATCACGGCGCTCCCCTGGTCGTCGGCGACCCACACCGACCCGGCGCCGAACCAGATGTTGTACGCCGCCGTTGCGCCGGTCTCGATCCGGCGCTTCACGCGCGCGGTGCGCGGGTCGAACCGGTAGAGCGTCGAGGAGGTGTCGAGCGCCCAGATCGAGCCGTAGCCGGTCGCGACCGCGACGATCGCGCCGGGGAGGCGCGTCGAGGCGGTCACCCGCCGCTCGGCGAGGTCGACGCGCAGAACGCGGCCCTGCTCCTTGCAGGCGATCCACGCCGTCCCGCCGGTCAGTGCGAGCGTCATCGTCGGCCAGTAGGCGCCGGCGGCGGCGCAGACGTGGAGCGGGCGCGCCCGGGGGATGCCCGCGGCTTCCTGCGGTCCCGGAAGCGCGGCCGCCGCGAAGGTGCCGGCGGCGACGGCCGCGACGATGAAGAGCCGGCCGGTTCTCAGGCTCGCACCTTGCCGGGTGCCGGCATTGACCCTCAGACGACTTTCGCTAGGTTCCGGCCATGGCGACGGTTGCCGCCGTGATCGACCAGGGTGCGCTGACGTTCGACTTCGCGATCCCGTGCGAGGTGTTCGGGCTCGACCGGAGCGACATCGTCGACCCCTGGTACGAGTTCCTGGTCGTCACGGCGGGCGACCGCCGGGTCCGCACGCAGACGGGGTTCACGATCGAGGCGCCCCACGGGCTCGACGCGCTCGAACGCGCCGACACGATCGTCGTGCCCGGCTGGTCGGATCCCGAGGACGAGCCGTCGGACGCGCTGAAGCGCGCGCTGCGCGACGCTCACGCGCGCGGCGCACGCATCGTCTCGCTCTGCACCGGAGCGTTCGTCCTCGCGGCCGCAGGCCTGCTCGACGGCCGTCGGGCGACGACGCACTGGATGTACGCGGACCGTCTGCAGCGACGCTGCCCCGCCGCCCAACTGGAGCGCGAGGTTCTCTACGTCGCCGACGATCGGATCTTCACCTCGGCGGGCACGGCCGCCGGGCTCGACCTCTGCCTCCACCTCGTCGCGATCGACCACGGCATCGACGTCGCCGCGGCTGTCTCGCGGCGGCTGATCATGCCGCTGTACCGGCCGGGTGGCCAGGCGCAGTACGTCGACGAGCCGCTCGCGGCGTCGCCGGGCGACGGCATCGCGCCGCTGCTCGACTGGGCGCGCGCCAGCCTGCCGACGGGGGTGTGTGTCGACGACCTCGCCCGTCAGAGCGCAACCAGCCCGCGGACGCTCACGCGCCGCTTCCGATCGGCACTCGGCGTGCCCCCGGGCGAATGGCTCCACCGCGAGCGCCTTCGGCTTGCGCAGCGGCTGCTCGAGTCGACGGACGCACCGGTCGCCGACGTCGCGCGCCGTGCCGGCTACGACTCGACCGCCACCATGCGCGCGCAGTTCGCGATGCGCGTGCGGACGTCACCCCGCGCCTACCGCGGCGCATTCCGCGGCCGCTGAACCGGCCGGGCTCGCTCAACCGCTGGCAGAGGAAGCGATGCGGACCCGACTGCGCCCCGGCACCGTAAGCATTCTCGATGGGACTCGTCCTCGCCGCCGCCACGGTCGCTGTCGCCACGACGCTCGGGCTGGCCGCCACGCAGCCGCAGGTCTCCGCTCGAATCGCAACCGGGAAGAGCCCTTGCGAGGCCGCGTCAGCAGCCGGCGCCGTCTGGGTTGCGAACGACGGAGCGGGAACGCTCGCCCGCATCGACCCTCGCAACAACCGGGTGACCGTCCGGATCAACGTCGGCCGAGGCTCGTGCGCCGTCGCTGCGGGCGCCGGCGCAGTCTGGGTGGCGAACTACCGGACGGGACTGCTCCTGCGTGTCGACCCGAGAACGCGAAAGGTGCGGCGTACGTTCGTCGGCGGCGCTCCGTTCGACGTGCTCGTGGCCGACGGCAGCGTCTGGACCACGGGATTCGAAAACGGCACGCTCGTCGAGGTCGACCCGCGGACGCTGCGCGTCACTCACCGGATCACGATCGGCGGCGCCCCGACCGGGCTCCTCGCGGCCTCCGGAGCGATCTGGGTGGGGCTCGGCCGAGCGGCGACCGAGGTGCTGCGGGTCGATCCCGAGTCGGGCGCGGTTCAACGGATCGAGATCGGCGTCCAGGCCCCGAGCCACTTCGTCGCCACGAAAGCCGGCATCTGGGTGGCGAACGACGGCGACACGTTCGCGCTCCTCGACCCTGTCGACGGCCACGTCTCGAAGGTCACTCACTTCGGTCGGACGCTCGTCCAGGCCGAACTCGCGGCCGACGGGACCGTCTGGGTTCCCGACAAGGAGATCGACACGATCTTTCGCGTCGATCCAGCGACCGGCGAGGTTCTCGACTCCTTCCCTGCCGGCGACGGCGCCTTCCAGGCCCTGCGGGCCTTCGGGTCGATGTGGGTCACGAGCTACGCGGGCGCCGACGTCTGGCGCTTCCGCGCCGGCCCACGCGGCTAGGTGCAGCGCAGCGCGCTGCCGCGCGCGCCGGCAGCATCAGGCGCGCGCGGCTGCTCCGCACGTGCTACGCGTCGTAGCGGCCGCCGAGCTCCGCGACCTGCGGCCTGCCCTTGTGCCCGGCCTGCTTCATGATCCCGGGCACCTCGGGGTCGGAGGCGAAGTTCTGCCAGCCTGCGAGGTCCCAGTCGAAGATCGCCCAGACGCGATCGTCCTCGTTGGGATCGCGGAAGACGGTCGAGCCCTTCGAGCCGTGCTGCCTGCGCTTCTCGGCGCCCGTGGTCGAGTAGATCTCGACAAAGCGGTCGAAGTCCTCGACCGTCGTTGTTGCCAGAATCACGTGCTCCTCCTTCGTCGCTGACCGGACGAGCATGCGTCCAGAAGCGCCACGCCGCATCGGCTGAACGACCTATGCCGGACTGACGAGGCCGTGCTCGAATGCCCAGAGCGTCGCGGCGGCACGACTGCGCACGCCGACCTTCTGGTAGACGTGCTGGACGTGGTGCCCGACGGTCCGGGCAGAGATGCCGAGCCCGTCGGCGATCGCCTGGTTCGACTCGCCGCGCACGAGGACGCGCAGGACTTCCAGCTCGCGGTCGGTGAGCCCGCCTGGGAGCTCGCGCACACGCTGCCTCGGCCGATGCCCGGCCGCACCGAGCACCGCGTCGACCGCTCCCGGATCGAGCCGTCCTTCGTTCGTCTCGCGCAGCAGCTCCGTCTCCGCGGCCGGTGCGTCGAGGGCCGGCCGGTAGGGACGGGCCTCGCGCATCGCGGCGTAGCAGTCTGCGGCCGCGAGGATACGGGCCGGCTGGCCGAGTCCCTGCCCGGAGGTGCCGCGGTGGTAGCCCGAGCCGTCCAGTCGCTCGTGGTGTGAGCCGGCGAGGAGCCCGATCGGTGCAAGCGCCGGAGACTGGGAGAAGGCGCGCTCGGTGAAATGCGGATGGAGCCGCACCCGCTCCCACTCTCCGAACCCGAGCGGGCCCGGCTTCTCCCAGATCGCGTTCGACACGCCGACGCGGCCGAGGTCGTGCGCGAGGGCGGCTCGACGCACGGCCGTCACGGAACCTGCGGGCAGCCCCATTCGCCACGCAGCCGCCTCGGCGAGCTCGGCCACACCCGTCGAGTGCTCACGGAACCACGGCGACTTGAGACCGGTGAGCGCAGCGATCGCCGTGAACGCGGCGTCGACGTGCTCGCCGGCGATCCACCGCTTCGGAAGCGGCTCGCTCTCGAGGGCCTGCTCCCACATGCGGATCTCGTCGAGCCCGGCGATCAGGTCCGCGAAATTGCCCACGGCCAGGGCGGCGAGCCGCGGCTCGTACGCGGCACCCTCGCGGCGCTCGATGACGCCGCGTGCCTCCTCAGGGCCCGAGGCGGAGAGGAAGAGCGAGATGTCCCTCGCGACGTGCAGGAGCCGGATGGGCAACGGCAGCGCGTCGCCGCGGACATCCGGGAACCCCCGTCCATCCCACCGCGCGAACACGTACTCGAGCGCCGCCTGGACGTTCACGCCGAGCTCGAGCCACCCGGCGAATCGCTGGGCGACCTCACACATCGTCGCGAATCCCTCGCGAGCCCGCGGGCCGGCGTTGGCGATGGCCTCCTGGATGAGCGCTTCGCGGACCTCCGGAGGACGGCCCGCCCCGATGCTCGCTCGGTAGAACGCAAGCACCTCCGCCGGGTTGGTCGAGTCGATCAGGAAGAACGCAGCCCGGTGGGCGATGTCGTCGTCGTACACCTGAATCGCCTCGTGCCCGTTCGACGTGCATCCAGAAGCGTGGAGGAGTGCGACGTAGTACGTGTCCGCAAGCTCGTCGGCAGACGCTCCCGCGAGCTCGCCGAGCCGGACCGCGAGCACGGCAGTCCGCAACGCGTGCTCGAGCGGTTGGCCGGTGCCGAGGTCGGTCGCGAGCGAAAGAGCGCCGATCACCTCGGCGGCGCGGATCGGCTGCTCGCCCGAAGCGGCGGCCGGCTCGACCGTGCGATGTAGCTCGCGTGTCACCCTTTACGGTGCGACGTTCTGGTTCATGTGGAACAGATTTTCGGGATCGTAGGCCTGCTTGACCTGAACCAGGCGGTCGTAGTTCTGGCGGTAGTTGTCTCGAATTCGGCCCTAGTCGTCGTCCTGCATGAAGTTGATGTAGCCGCCGGGCTCCGAATAGGGGGACAACGCCTCGTAGAAGTCGCGCAGCCACTTGATCCGCTCGGAGTCCTTGGCCGGGTCGGTCCAGCCCGCCAGGAACACCGTCCCGTACGTGGCGTCGCGGTAGGCGAAGGCGGTGTCGTCTGCTCCCACGCGATGGCATGCGCCGTTGATCGGGTACATGTGCATCGTGCAGGTCACCTCGGGGACCTGAGATCCATGCTCGACGAGTGCCGCGATCGCAGCGTCCGGAAGGTCCTTGACGAAGGAGCCTTTCCAGTACGAGCGGAGGCCTTTCGGATAGAGGACGTCGAAGGCGCCGTTCAGCGCCGGGTACGGCAGCGGACCGCTTCCGTCGGCAACGATCGGTGCGACGTCTCGGAACGGTTGCAGCGCCTTCTCGGCCTGGTCGAGGGGGCCCGCCCAGTGCACCACGACGAGACACAGCGTGTCGCCGTGCCGGTCCTCCGGGATGAACGGCAACGGCGGGGCGATCTGGAATCCGGGGAAGCCGCCGAACTCCTCCGGCGCCTCCCGGATGAATTCGTCGAACATGCGAAACACGGTGGCGGCGTCGTCCAGGTTGTAGAAGATCGGCCCGGCAAAGACCTGATCGACTTCCGCTGAGCCGATACTCGAGCGAGGTCACGACGCCGAAGTTGCCACCCCCGCCGCGGAGGCCCCAGAAGAGATCCTCGTTCTCGCGCTCGCTCGCAGTGAGGAACTTCCCGTCCGCGGTCACGACGTCTGCGGAGATCAGATTGTCGATCGACAGCCCGAGCGCGCGGTCCAGGTAGCCGATCCCTCCTCCCAGCGTGAGACCGGTGATGCCCGTCGTCGAGATGATCCCGCCGGTCGTCGCCAGACCGAAGGCGTGCGTTGCGTAGTTGAAGTCCCCCCACGTCGCTCCGGCATCGGCGCGGGCCGTCTTGGCCCTCGGGTCTACACGCACGGTGCGCATCGCCGACATGTCGATGACCACGCCTCCGTCGTTCGTCCCGAAACCAGGCGCGCTGTGCCCGCCGCCGCGCACGGAGAGATCCAGCCCGTGCTCGCGAGCGAAGTTCACAGCACCTATGACGTCGCCGACCTGTTCGGCCTTCACGACTGCCAGCGGAGACCTGTCGAACATCCCGTTGTGGACAGCCCGGGCCTCGTCGTAACCTTCGTCCGCGGCGGTGATCACTCGGCCGCGCACCTGCTCACCTAGCGATTGAACGGCCTCCGTGTTGGGGTGGCTTACACCGGCGCCCGCCATTTCCTCACTTCCTTCCGACGACAGCAGGGAAGCCGATCCTACGCCGCAATGACTCCACAGATGTCGATGACGATCTTCCCGTGGGCCGGCGAACGGGCGACGCGGTCGATGAACGGTGCGGCTAGCGTGTGCCTGCGTTGAGCTGCACCGGACGCGAACATCGTTTGGTCGTTTCCGGAGCACCGGCGATCGACGACAGCACGCCGCCAGGCCCGCGGCCGTGGTGCAGCTCGTGGTGACGGCGGAGGAGATCGGCCGGGTCGCGGTTTTCGCGGACCTCGAGCCGGCCGAACGTGACCGGCTTTCCCGGCTCGTGGCGGACATCTCGCTCGCGCCGGGCGAGTCTGCCGTGAACGAGGGTGACGGGCGGGCGCTGTTCGGCGTGCTCGAAGGTCGGCTCGAGGTGATCAGGCGCGTCGACGGCGTGGAGAGCGTGATCGGCGAGCGGAGGCCCGGTGACGTCTTCGGGGAGATGTCGATCGCGTTCGGGATGCTCCACCCCGGCGGGTTCCGCGCAGCGGAGGCGACACGCGTGTTCCGGATCGAGCTGGACGATTACCAGGCCCTCGTCGCCGCCGCACCGGTGGTCGCGGAGCGGGTGGGCGACCTCGCGAACCACCGGCTGGGGGGCGCCAAGGGTCTGCAGGCTCGTGCGTCCGCCCCGGCCCCGTTTCGGGCGGTCGTCCTCGGCCATCGGTGGGACGCTTCCTGTGCGGAGCTGAGGCGCTTCCTCGACCGCAACCAGATCCGGTTCAGATGGCTCCAGCCGGACGTGCCCGCTCATGCGGAGGAGTGGGCGGATGCGCTGCCGGTGGACGGTGATCTTCCCGCCGTTCGCGCCGTGAACGGCAAGACCGCCATGCGGCCGGAGCTTCGACAGGTGGCCGAGCTGCTGGACATCGCGACCGAGCCGGCGGCCGCTGAGTACGACACGGTGATCGTCGGCGCGGGCCCCGCCGGCCTGGCAGCGGCGGTGTACGGCGCGTCCGAGGGGCTCCGGACGATCGCGATCGAGCGCGAGGCGCCGGGCGGGCAGGCCGGCACGTCCTCCCGGATCGAGAACTACCTCGGCTTCCCCTCGGGTGTCTCCGGCGACGAGCTGTCGAGCCGAGCGCTCCAGCAGGCCCGCAGGCTCGGCGGCGAGATCCTCGTCACCCGGTCGATCACTCGCATCGACGCGGCGAAGCATCAGGTCGATCCTCGACGGCGGCGACGTGCTGCAGGCCCCGACGATCATTCTCGCCTGCGGCGTCGCCTGGCGGCACCTCTCGATCGAGGGCTTCGACCGCCTCGCCGGCAGAGGAATCTTCTACGGCGCCGCGCGCAGCGAAGCAGCGAACGCCCACGGCCTCGACATCCACATCATCGGCGCCGGCAACTCGGCAGGCCAGGCGGCAATGTTCTTCTCCGCGCACGCCCGCACCGTGACCATCCTCTACCGGGGCGAAACGCTCGAGAAGAGCATGTCGCGCTATCTCGTCGAGCAGCTCGCCACGCGGGCGAACATCGGCGTGCTCTACCGAACCGAGGTCGTCGCCGCCCACGGCGAGAGCTCGCTCGAGGGAATCGATGTTCGCGACGCCGCGACCGGCCAGACGACACGCCTCGAGTCGGGCGGACTGTTCATCTTCATCGGCGCCGATGCCGAGACCGCGTGGCTCCCACCCGAGATCGCGCTCGACCCCAAGGGCTACGTGCTGACCGGCCCCGACGCACGCGCCGCGCGACAGTGGGAGCTCGAGCGAGACCCGTACCTCCTCGAGACGAGCGTCCCCGGCATCTTCGCCTGCGGCGACGTTCGGTTCAGCCCCGTCAAGCGCGTCGCTGCGGCAGTCGGCGAAGGCAGCATGGCGATCGCCTTCGTCCACCAGTACATCAGGGAGCACGCTTGACCGGACTGCGAAACCTCTCCTCTATCCAATCGCTACGAGCAGCTTGCGCGACTCCCCGGCGAACCACTCCATTTCCATTTCGTCGAATCGCGCCGCGGCATCCGTCAGCATCGACTTGTCCGCGCGAGCGAAGCCGAGAGCCCTGAGCGCGAACGGCTCGACATAGGTCTTCGGCCGCAGCCACTTCGGCGCCTCGGTCTCGATCGATCCGCGATCGCCGAGCACGACGAATGCATCGAGCATCGCGGACGGCATCTCGTACGCCCACGGCTCGAGGTCCTCGGGGCCGATCGCATCCACGAGCCGCCGGAGCTCGCCGAGATCGTCGCGAGCGATCGCCAGCCGGATCCGTGGAGGCGCGAGCCACTGGCGATAGCCCTCCATGCCGATCGCGTCCGCCTTCGCCTCGAGGCGGCCGGCCTCAGCCTCGTCTCCGCCGTACGCGCTCGCGACCGCGGCGTTCAGCAGCGACCCGACGTTGAACGCGCAGGGTGTGTCCGCGTTCGCCTCGACCGCCTCCGCCGCCGACGGCGTCAGCTCGCGGACCTCCTCCCAGCGACCCGCCACCGCCGCCACGTAGAGCCGACCCCCGATCCCGTGGACACGATGATGAGGCGTCAGGCCCGCAACGATCTCCTCGTTCTGCCAACTTGCCTCGGTCGCGACGCGGATCCTGCCTGTGGCGAGGTCGATGAACCCACCGGTGAACAGAGGATGGCTGCGTTCGTCGGGATCGGTGACCTCGGAACGCAGCGCGCATGCACGCCACTCCTCCAGCCGGGCGATCGCGTCGTCGAAGGCAGCGTTGCCCCACGCCGAAAACGCGAGGGCCTGCAGCGTCAGCAACCGGAGTCCGATGTCGTCCTCCTTCTCTGCGATCTCGTGCGCGGCGCGCGCGGCGGCCTCGTCCTCGTTCCACATCGAGAAAGCGACCAGCGCCTTCGCCCGGGTCGGCGAGCCCTCCTCGGCGAGGTCGAGTGCTTGCTCGAGCCAGCCGGCGACAAGATCTCGGTCGGGCTGCCGCTTCCACATTCCCCCGCGGCAAGCGGTCGCCACCCCGAGCTCGGCGTAGAGCTCCGCCGCGGGGCCACCGAGGTCGATCGACTTCTGCATCGCAGCCGAGAACGCCTCGCCGTCGTACTTGGAGGCGTTCGCGTGGCCGATCTCCTGCCAAAGCGCGGCCTGGCCGGCGCGATCGGGCTCGAGCTCGAGCGCCTCGTGGAGCAGGACAATCGCCTCGTCGACCTCGTAGCGGCGGAGAGCCAGCGACGCCGCCCGCCGAGCCCAGGTCACCGCCTGTCGGCGCCGCTCGGCCAGCTGCTCGTCCCGGCCGGCCCACGCGAGGTCGGCGTCGTCGGGCCGGACGGCCTCGAGGTAGTGGTAGGCGAGCAGTGCGGTGTGCTCGTCGCCCCGCTCGGCACTGCGCTCGAGCCAGCCGGCAAACGCCGCATGCAGGTGCGCTCGTTGCGCCTTCGGCACGCTCGCGTACGCGACCTCGCGCGTGAGCGCGTGCTTGATCGCGTACTCGCGTTCGCCCGCGATCGAGGAGCCGACGCGACGACGGACGAAGTCGCGGTCTTCCAGCAGGCCGAAGTCGGGACGCCCGCCGCCGACCAGCTCGTAGACCGGGCCCGTCCAGAAGATGCGCCCGATCACCGCGGCCGCCTGCAGCGCGGCTTTCTCGTCGGCGGGCAGCAGGTCGATGCGGGCGGCGAGCACCGCCTGCACCGAGTCGGGCACCTGGAAGTCCGACGGCAGCTCGCCCACCGACCAGCCGCCGTTCTCGCGTCCGAGCACGCGCATGTCGATCAGCGTCGCCACGAGCTCCTCGACGAAGAACGGGTTGCCCTCGGCCCGCTCGACGACGACCTCCCGCAGCGAGGCGGGCAATTCGACGCCGAGCAGCTCGTCGAGCAACCGGCCCGCGCCGTCTGGAGGCAGAGCCTCGAGCTGGAGTCGAGAACCGCCGCGCCGGCCGGCCCAACCCGGCCGGCGATCGAGCAGCTCGGGCCGTGCGGTCGCGAGCAACAGCAGCGGCCCGTCGACCAGGTTCACGACGGTCTCGAGCAGGTCGCAGAGATCGTCCTCCGCCCAGTGCACGTCCTCGATCAGCACGACGGTCGGCCGCTCGGCGACGAGCCCGTCGAGGAAGTCGACCCACGAGTCGTGGAGGCGCTCGCGCGCGACGAGCGGGTGCAGGTCTTCGGGTGGCGCCAGGCCGATGGTGAGGCCGAGGAACGGCTGGTCACCGAGCCGCTCGACGACAATCTGCGGAGGATCGCTCTCGAGGATTCGGAAGTGCTCCTTGAGCACCTCGGCGAGCGGCCAGTAGGTGATGCCCTGTCCGTAGGAGAGGCAGCGCCCGGTGCGGCGTAGCGGCGGCGAGTCCTGTGCCGCGAACCACTCCCACAACTCACGGACGAGGCGCGTCTTCCCGACGCCGGCGTCCCCGAGGATCGTCACCAGCTGCGGGCTCCTGCCGACCGCGACAGCGCGGTACGCCTCCTGGAGCTGGGCAAGCTCGGCCTCCCTTCCGACGAACGCCCGGTGCAGCCCGCCGACTCCGCGCGGGCGCATCAACGACAGAGCACGAACGAGCCGGCGGCACTCGAGCCCTCCGGCCTTCCCTTTCGCCTCGACGGTCACGGGCTCTCCGAACTCGAAGGCGCCGCGCGCCGCGAGCACGGTTCGCTCGCCGGCGAGGATCTCGCCGGGCGCGGCGGCCTGCTCGAGCCGCGCACCGACGTTCACTGCGTCACCGGTGACGAACGAGCTGCCTTCACGCGGACGGCCGACGACCACCTCTCCCGTGTTCACCCCGATCCGCAACGCCAGCTGGTCGTCGAACAACTCGCCGAGCCGACGCTGCATCGCAAGCGCCGCATGCAGCGCGCGCTCCGCATGGTCCTCCTGTGCCGCCGGCGCCCCGAACGCGGCCATGACTGCATCTCCGACGAACTTCTCGACCGTCCCACCGACGCGCTCGATCTCTGCGGCCATGGATTCGTAGAAGCGGTCGAGCAAGGCGCGCGTCCGCTCGGGATCCTGCGCATCTGCGAGCTCCGTCGACCCGACCAGGTCCGCGAAGAGCACGGACACGAGCTTCCGCTCCTCCGCGGGAGCCGCCGTCGCCTGCACCGGAGCGGCGCATGCAGCGCAGAAGCGTGCGTCGGCTACGAGGCTGGCGCCACACTCGGCGCAGACCATGAGCCATTCTGACTCACCTCGCGCCCCACGTGTCATCGCACTCCGTGAGCGACAGCGCTCGGCGTCGGCCCTCAGCCGGATGTAGACGGATCACTCCGTCCGAGCGCGAGGTCGATCGCGTCCTCGAGGGACAGCGCCGCCCCTGCGGCAAGCTCGGTCGCAAGAAGCTCAGGCCCGAGCGCGGCTTCGAGCCTCGCGAACGTCCGCCGGTCGACCTCATCGGCTTCCTCGTAGGCTGCACCGAGACGCGACGCAAGTTCCGTCGTGTGGCCGAACAGGCGCGCTCCCGTGCGGGCGTCGCCGGTCTCGGCGTCTATCGCGGCTAGGCCGAACAGCGCCCAGAGCTGGCCCTCCACCAACCCGATCTCGGTCGCCGCCTCGAGCCCACGGTGGTAGAAGTCGCGCGCGCGGTCGAGGTCACCGAGGCCGTGCGTCGCCCAGCCCAGGTTGTTGTTCGCCCGTGCCCGCCGGTCGAGGTCGCCGCGCGCCTCGCCGATCGCCAGGCTCTCCTCGAAGAGCTCGATTGCGCGCTCGTGCTCGCCCTCGCCCATGAACAGGTTGCCGAGGTTGTTCAGCGCGATCGAGAGCAACCACTGTTCACCTCCTCGACGGCCGATCGCCACCGACTCCTCGAGCAGCGCAAGAGCCTGGTCGCGATCACCCCGTCTGTCCGCGATGATCGCAAGCAGGTGGATCGCCACCGAATACACATGCTCCTGTTCCACCGCGGTCTTCGAGATCTCGAGGATGCGTGACCCCAGCCGCTCGCCTTCGTCGACGTCGCCTTGCCACAGCGCCAGGATCGACCCGCCCCACAACGAATTCACGAGTCGCTCCGGCTCGAGGTCTGCCCCGAGGGCCACGGCGGCGGCCAGGTAGCGCCGCCCCTCGGTCCAGTGACCGCGTGTCTGCCAGTACGGCCAGATCGCGCCCGAGAGCCGCAGCGCGCCGTCCGCGTTCCCGCGCTCGAGCAGGTGCTCGAGCGCCGCCCGCAAATTCGCCTGCTCCGAGTCGAGCCGTTCGAGCCACCTCCTAGCCTCGCGCGCCCGCAACTCAGGGCGGGCACGCTCAGCGAGCTCCACGTACCAGGCTGCGTGACCGTCCCGGAGCAAGGGCGCATCCGCGAGCTCGTCGAGCCGTTCGGCGGCGAACTCGCGAATCGTCTCGAGCATCCAGTAGCGGTCCCCGGTGCGGCGGAGCAGGCTCTTGTCGACGAGCGAGGCGATTGCGTCGATGTCGGCGCCGCAGATCTCCTCGGCGGCCGCGAGCGTGCAACCGCCGGCGAACACGGCCAGGCGTGCGAAGAGATCCTGTTCGGCCGGCGCGAGCAGGTCGTGGCTCCAGGCGATCGTGGCGCTCAGCGTCCGCTGCCGCTCGGGGGCCGAGCGGGAGCCGCCGGCGAGCAGTGGCAGTCGCTGCTCGAGCCGCTCGAGCAGCATCGACGGCGAGAGCGCCTTGACGCGCGCGGCAGCCAGCTCGATCGCGAGCGGCAGACAGTCGAGGCGCCGGCAGATCTCGGCGACCTCGCCGTTCGCGGCAAAGTCGGAGCTGACGGCGAGGGCACGCTGGACGAAGAGATCGACCGCTTCCCGCTCTCGCAACGGATCGACGGCGACCTCCCACTCACCCTCCACGTGCAGTGGCTCACGGCTCGTGACGAGCGCCGTCAGGTGGGGACAGGAGCGGATTGTGTCGGCGACGCCCGCGGCTGCTTCGACGAGATGCTCGAAGTTGTCCAGTACGAGCAGCAGTCGCTGGTCGCCGACCGTCGCGGAGAGCGTGTCCTTCGATCCGAGCGCCTGAGCTGCGGCCGTCTCGACGAGTGCGGGATCGGCGACCGAAGCGAGTGGGACCCACCAGACGCCACGGTCGTAGTCGTCGGCGACCGCGGCGGCTGCCTGCAGCGCGAGCCGCGTCTT
Source organism: uncultured Thermoleophilia bacterium (assembly GCA_963708355.1). Lineage (GTDB taxonomy): Bacteria > Actinomycetota > Thermoleophilia > Gaiellales > Gaiellaceae > PALSA-600. The sequence goes on from CAVPSK010000002.1 coordinate 142,116, forward strand.
GCCGCTTCCGCCGGGGCCCGTCAGCGTGACGAGCCGCACGTCGCGGCGGCCCAGAAGCGCTGCGATCTCCTCGATCTCGCGCTCGCGCCCGAGGAACGGCGTCGCCGGAACCGGCAGGTTCGTCTCGTGCAGCGTCTTGAGTGGCGGGAAGTCTTCTGTCCCGAGCTGGAACAGACGCTCGGGCGCACTCAGGTCCTTCAAGCGGTGGAGGCCGAGGTCGCGCACATCGGCGCCGGCGAGGTCGGCGGTCGCCTGCGACAGGAGCACCTGTCCACCGTGCCCGGCCGCGGCGATCCGCGCCGCGCGGTGGACGTCGAACCCGACGTAGCCCTCCTCGGAGCGGGCCGGCTCCCCCGTGTGCAGTCCCATGCGCACGCGCACCGGTCCGGCCGCCAGCGCATGTTGCGCATCGACTGCGGCCCCGACGGCATCGGTCGCGCGCGAGAACGCGACGAAGAAGGCGTCGCCCTGCGTGTCGACCTCGACGCCCTCGTGCCGCCGCCACGACTCCCGCAACGCGCGGCGGTGCTCGGCGAGGACGTCCGCGTACCCATCGCCGAGCTCACGCAGCAGCCGCGTCGAGCCCTCGATGTCGGTGAACAGGAACGTCACCGTCCCGGTCGGGAGCTGGGGTTGCACACGTCGATTCTCTCCCGCGGAGGGCTGCGGACGCCCGGAGGTCGCAATGATTCGAGGCACCATCTACGCGGTCCGCCGCGGCGCGTGGTGCGCCGCGGCGGAACCGGTGTCGTTTACGGAGAGCCCGGTACGCGCGTGGCCACCACGCGCCGGTTCTCGGCGGCTGCCGTCTTCGCGAGCGGCTGCAAGGCAGCAGGCGAGCCGAACGGCGTGTCCTGCGTGCAGACCGTGCCGTCCGGAGGCAGCGTCTTCGTGTTCAGGTAGGTCTCGACAGCCGAGTCGATGCACGCCGACTCTCCGCCGTAGGCGGTGTGGCCGTCGCCGCGCATCGTGATCAGCCGTGCGTTGCCGAGATCGCGCACGAGGCGGAGCGCCCCGCGGTAGGGCGTCGCCGGGTCGTAGGTCGTCGCCACGACGAGCGGCGTCGCCGACGAGCGCGGGATGCGGAACGGGCCCGCGAACGCGTCGCCGTCCCGGTCCTGCCAGAGCCCGTAGTTGAGCTCGACGTAGCCGTTGTTCCAGTAGACGTGGTCGTTCAGGCCCCACGACTCGTCGCCTCGGTCGAGGTAGAAGTCGACGTCGTTCGGGTAGCGCTGCTCGGTGGCGCCGATCGTGAAGTAGAGGTCCAGGCCCGGGCCGAACGTCCCGTCGTCGTTGCGGCCGTACGACAGGTCCACGAGCTCCCGGATCAGCGAGCCGTCACCGTTCTCGGCCATCGAGAGCGCCTGGCCGATCTCCGGCCAGAACTCCTTCGCGTAGAGGTCGCCCGTGACCGCGAAGTTGATGTCGTCGCCGTCGACCGGCCGAGGATCGGCGTCGTCGCCTGTGGCCGGGATCGGGCTCTTGTTGGCGCTCTCGACGAGCTTGTCGTACGCGTCCCAGGGATCGCTGCCGCCGAAGTTCGAGCAGGCGTCCTGGTTGCCCGCACACGCCTGGAAGAACCTGCCCAGCGCACGCTCGAAGCCCGCCGTCTGTTCGGCGAGGTCGCGCCAAGGCTGGTTGATGTACGCCGTCGCATCGATCGGGCCGTCGAGCACCATCGCCCGGTAGCGGTCGGGGAACAGGCTCGCGTACGTCGCCCCGAGGAAGGTGCCGTACGAGTAGCCGAAGTAGTTCAGCTTCGTCTCGCCGAGGAGGCCGCGAATCGCATCCATGTCGCGGGCGACGTTCGCGGTCGAGACGTGCGAGAGGATGTTGCCGTTCTGCTGCTCGCACGCGTGGATGTAGCTCTCGTCCTTGGCGACGAGTGCGTTGCGGTCGACGTTGAACGGCGTCGTGAACGGCTGCGAGTAGATGCCCTGCTTCTCCTGGTCGGCCTTGCAGTCGATCGACGGAGTGCTCTGTCCGACGCCGCGCGGGTCGAACCCGATGATGTCGAACCGCTGGTTGAGCGCCTTCCAGAGGGTGCTCGCTCCGCGATTTTGGAGGTAGTCGACGGCGGTTCCTCCGGGGCCGCCGAAGTTGAAGAAGAGCACGCCGATCCGGTGGGCCTTGTCGGCCGCCGGCACCCGTGCGATCGCGATGTGGACCTGCCCGCTGCGCGGCTGGTCGTAGTCGAGCGGCAAGTCGGCGGTGGCGCATTCGGTCGTCGCCGCCTGCGCCGTCAGCCCGCACTTCTTGAAGTGGAGCCCCGGTGCCGCCGACGGCGCGCGGTCGGCGGACGCCGTGGCTCCGAAGACGAACAGCGCGGCGACCGCGGCGAAGCAGGCGAGCAGCCGTCCGGTTGTCCCGCGTAGTCTGTGCATGCGGTTCCCCCTTTGTGAGTGACCGCGGGATTCTGACGAGGCCCGCAGGAGTTGTGCGGCAATTGACAGGCCCCGAAAGGGTGGAGCGTTCCCGCACGCCGTGACCGCTCCACCCTTCGTTTCTCACTAACTCCCGGTGATCGCGCCGTTCCCGGTGACACTCTTTGTTACGTCCTGCGGATTGCCGGTGTAGAGGATGGCGCCAGATCCGGATACGGAGGCATCGAGACTCTTGGCCGCGGTGACGAAGATGCTTCCCGAACCGCTCACGACTGCCCGCACGTCGTTCGCCACGAGCCGTGTGAACTGCACAGTTCCGGAGCCGCTAACCGTGACATCAAGCCGCGTCGCTGTTCCGCCTCCGGTGAGCGTGCCACTGCCCGGCAAGGTCACCTTCAGGCTCTCGGTCTCGACGCCGTTGACGACGATGTTGCCGCTACCGGTGAGCGTCAACGCGTCGAGCATCGGGACATTGACCTCGACGCTCATCGGACTCTTCGTCGTCCAGCTGCCGGGAGTGTTCCCGATGACGAGCTTGCCCGACTGCACCTCGGTCGTGACGCGGTCGAGGAGGTTGTCATCAGCCCTCACGACGATGGACTGCTTTTCGCCGACGCGAATCAAGGCGTTGTTGCTCCCTGCGAGTTCGACACTGTTGAACGCGGCCACATCACGGGCCTGCGTCGCAGGGACGCCGGATCCCTCGGTGGTCGAGTTGGGCGAGCCGCCGAACACGTCGAAGTGATACAGCAGCGCAGCCGCCAGTCCGCCGAGGAGAAAGGCCAGGATCACGACGAGCACCCACCGGGAGCGGTGCTGTTCTCGTCCGGGGTGCACGGATGTTTGGGCGACAGCCATTGCCCCTCCCTTCTCACGCGTGCGCCGAAGGGCTCTGGGCTCACCTCTGAGTCGTCAGAGGTGCCCACCTTGAGTCGGCGCAAGCGTAGTTATGCCTTCAAGACACCCCAGCATCCCTTGCCCATCCGGTTGGCGCATCGGGTTCGCGTACTGAATCGCGTGTGGGAAAGCCGCAGCTGTACCGAAGGACGTTTCGATCTCTCGGCCCGGACCAGCGAGGAAGAGTTCGTCCTTTTCGGGTGACGCAGGAGTGAGAGGTCGCCAGTGATGATCGGATGACTCGAGAAGAGAGGAAGCGGCCATTGACCTCTCTATCCGGGCACTTCTCCGGAATCAGGTGAACGCGATAGGTGTCTAGCTGGCTCGAGCTGCTCCTGCTCGCGATCGCCTCGATGTTCTGGCCGACGCTGATCGTGATCGTGGTGGTCGCGCTTCGGCTCGAGCATCCGGTGAAGATTCTGTCGTGGTTCCTCGTCGGCGGACTCTTGACGACGGTGACGGTCGGGATCGTGATCGTCTTCGGGCTGGAAGGGGCCATCTCCGGCGGTTCGCAATCGTCAGTCGACCCAGCAGTCGACATCGCAGTGGGCTCGCTCTCGCTACTCGGCGCATACCTCCTCTACCGACGAGAAAGAAAGCAGCAACCGCCGCCATCCAAGGCAGAGGTCATTCCGACAGGAGAGAAGAAGCCCTCGGTCGCGGAACGGGCTGTCGGAGGAGGCGCTGCGGTGGCGTTTGCAGCCGGGGTGGTCCTCAACATCCTGCCTGGCACGTTCCCGATCGTCGCCCTCAAGGACATCGCGGAGCTGGATGCAAGCGACACGGCCAAGGTCGTTGCGATCGTTGTGTTCTACGTGATCAATGTTCACCTTCGTCGAGGTCCCGATCGTGGCCTACCAAATCGTGCCCGAGCGCACGACGGGGGCGATGAACGAGTCGCAGGACTGGCTGGCCCGCAACAAGCTTCGCGTGGCCACGTATGTGATCGCCGGCGTCGGGGTCTACCTGGTCCTGCGCGGCATCATCGATGCGATCACCTGACGGTCCAGCCGCTTCCGATTCGTAGGAGGCCTGCCGGTCAGCCGGCCGGTCATGTTCAGGCTTGCGTCGGTTTCTCCACTTCGGTGTAGAGGCCGCCCTGAGCAGCGCCCGAGCCGGCCCTGCCGCCGCCCGCGCCGCGCAGGACGTACGCGAACCCGACAGCGATCACGGCGCCTGTCAGCGGACCGGCCACATACACCCAGTAGCTCCCAAAGTCACGCCCGACGAGATCGGGACCAAAGGTGCGAGCCGGGTTCATCGAAGCCCCCGAGATCGGGCTGCCCCACAAACCGGCCAGCGCGATATAGGCACCGACGCCGATGGCGCCGAAGATCCCGATGTTCTGCGCCCCCGACGCCGTCCCGAGGATCACGCTCACCAGAACAGTCGTCAAGAGCGCCTCCATCAGATACGCCTGCCAACCCGAGTATCCGCTCGCCGGGTAGTTCGAGCCGAACTTGGCCGACACCTTGATCACCTCGTGCAGGAAGAGCGCCGCGAGCGACGCACCGATTAGCTGCACGACGACGTAGCCCGGCACACGGCGTGCTGGAAAGTCACGACGCAACCAGAACGCAACGCTGACCGCGGGGTTCAGGTGCGCACCCGACACCTTGCCCATGAACATGATGATCGCCATCACCATCAACCCCGGCGCCACCACCGCCGCGGTGCGAGTGATCGTGTTCGGGAACGCCTCGCCCATCATCCCGCCGCCCGCGGCGACGATTACGAGCAGGAACGTGCCGTAGAGCTCCGAGAACAGCCGCCGCCACTCCTGGCTCGGGTCCTGGAAATTGGCCATCGGCTCCGTGATGTCCCGGTCGATCCAACCGAGGACACCCGCCTCCGCTCGCTTCAACGACTCGTCCACAGCGCCACTCCTTTGCACTCGGGCGCCCAGAGGCGCAATGTCAATGACCCCAAAGCTCCTAAACGCCGGTTTCGACCTCGATGCTGCCGGCGTCGACGGCCTTCGTGAGCGCCTGGTAGTCGCGCTCGTTTTGGTTGGCGTACGACTCGGCGAACAGCGCGATCGCACGGTCGAACGTGTCCGCGTTGCCGAGGTAGCTGCTGATTGCGATCGCGTCGCCGGAGCGGGCGTGGGCGCGCGCGAGCTCAGAGCCGCACACGCCGGCGTAGATGCGTAGCAGCCTCGGCCCCATGACGTCGACGAGGGCGGAACCTTTGGCGTCCCAGAGCTGGCGGACGTAGAAGTCGCGCTCGACCCCGTCGACGCCCGCGGTGCGGATCCAGCCGAGCAGGATGTCGCTGGCCGCCTGGGTCAGGCGCTGGCCTTCGACGACCCGCTGGCCGTGGTTGGTGAATTCGCTCTTGCCGAGGAACGGCTCGAGCACCGACGCTTCGGCCTCCTTGAACTGCAGAAACAGCGGATCGCCCTGATCGCTGCCGAGCAGCAACATGATGTACGCCCGCGTGCCGACGCTGCCGACGCCGACGACCTTGCGCGCCGAGTGCACGTAGCGGTAGCGCTCCAACAGCCGCCGCCGGTCACCGGCCAGCGTCCGCCGGTAGGAACGAATCACGCCGCGCAGGAAGTCGTCGAACTCGTGCACACGCTCGTCGCCGACGATCTCCTCGATCGTCGTCACGACCGGAGGGTCAGAGACGATCCGTGGCTCGCCGTCCACGATCTCGGTCAGCTTCGCAAACGCCTTCAGGCTGTCCTTCGAGCGCGCCTTGGCCAGGTTCTGCTCCGCCCGTTTGCGCTCCTTCGCCGACACCACGTTCCGAAGCTCCGCGAAGAGGTCTTCGACGTCGACGCGCGAGTACCACAGCTCGAGGTTCCCCATCCCTGCGTAGCGGGCCATCGCCTCGCGGTAGGCACGCCCGACCGCCAGGTTGACCGTCTCGCGCTGCTTGTCGTCGAAGCCGCGGTCGCGACCGGCGACCGCGAAGCTCGCGGCCAGCCGCTTCACGTCCCACTCGAACGGGCCGGGATGCGTCTCGTCGAAATCGTTGATGCTGAACAAGACCCGCCGGTCCGGCGCAGCGAAGCCGCCGAAGTTCGAGAGATGCGCGTCACCGCAGAGCTGCACATGCAGGCCGGTCCTCGGCGCCCTCGAGAGATCCGAGGCCATCAGGTAGGCGGCGCCACGGTAGAACGTGAAGGGCGAGACCAGCATGCGCCCGTAGCGGATCGGCACCAGCTCCGGCACCCGCGTCTGCGCCTGCTCTTCCAGCAACTTGACCGGGCTCGGCCGGTCCGGCGACGGCTCCCACGCAGCGTGCGCCGAACGCGGCACCTCGCCCCGGACGGTCTTCCCCCGTGCTACCCGCTCGGCCTCCTTGGGATGCTCCACCCTCCCAGGCTGGCTCCCTTTCTTGACCTTGCGGTCTTGCGAGCTCACATCGGTACTCATCGAGAAGCCTCCTTGTCGCGAGCGTGTCTCCAGCCGCGGGGTTGCCTTGTCAGGTCGACGCGACTCTTCGGCGGTCTCGGACCATGTAGGCCACGATCAGCGCAGCCGGGAAGAACACCAGGCTGAAGAGAAAGAAGCCGAAGAAGCTGTGCCCTTTTCGCCCCGCCACCCGTGCCGGCCAGAACGCAAGCAGGATCCAGACGATGACGAAGATGATCGAGCCGAACCACCAACCACTTGTTGCAACGAGCATCGCTCAACCTCCTACTCGATCAGCGCAGGCGTCGGCGCTCTCGACGCCGAACGCCTGCGACGGAGACGGGTGACAACGGCCGGCCGAACGGGTCGATGAACAGCGTGACGGGCCGTCTCGAGTAAGTCAGCCACTACGAACAGCTGAGGGACGATGCCGTGGATTGCGCAGCGGAGTCGAGCTGCTGGCCTGCCGACTGGACGCTGGTCACCGCGTCCGAAGCCGACGACGCGTTGGGAATGTCCTTGACGGCCGACGCGAAGCTGTTCCAGGCGCTGTCGAGACTGCCGGTCGGCGCGTTCTGCACGGCCTGGGCGTCGCTCTGCACCTGGTTCCATGCCGTCTGGACGCCGTTCGCGTCGGTCTGCAGCTCGCTCTTGGTGGCCGTGCTCGCATCGAGGTTCGTCACCGTCTTGATGGACGATTCAAGCCCCTTGAGGCTCGAGCACAGGCTCGAGACTGCCTCGGTCTTCGACGGCTCGTTGCGCGTGCTCAGCACGCCGATCAGGATCGCGAGCCCGACGCCCGCAGCTACGAGGATGAGGATGATCCACCACGTCCTGCTCATGACCGGGCCTCCCCCGGCGTCGCCGCGAGCCCGTAGACCACCAGAACGCCGACCAAGATTGCCGTCGCGCCGTACCACGGAGCGAGGTTGATGACGGCGAAGCCCTGCACGAGCACCAGCACGCCGGCGATGTAACCGAACACACGGCCGAAGCCGCGGTTCCCCAGCACCGACAGCCCGGCCATGATCGCCAGGGCTGCGATCATCAGGTCCCAGACCCCCCACGCCCAGTTGTGGCCGCTGAAGAGCCCGCTCGTGAGGTTGTTCAGCTTGTAGCTGTTCGCGAAGTACGTGATCGCTGAGATGACCCGGAAGAACCCGATCGCGAACAACACGACGGCCGTGAACTCGAGCCAGCCGGATCTCGGCGATTCCACTGCTTGCGTTGACATTCAGTTCCTCCTCGTTGCGATCACGGTTACTTCCTGTCCGTTAGGTCGTCCACTGCGGTGGTCGCCCTCGCCTGGATTGGAGAGCAGCCCGGCCTCCAGGGCTCGCGCGACCGCTTCGCCGCGACACCCGGCACCGAGCTTCTTGTAGATGTGTGCGATGTGCGTCTTCACCGTGCTTCGAGTTCGGCCGAGTCGCTCGGCGATCGCCTCCACCGTCAGATGCGTGGGAAGGAGTGCGAGCACCCTTGACTCGGCAGCCGTTAGGTGCACGTGCTCCCGAGCGGCGCCGTTTTGATGCGCCTTGATCTCCAGAACGCGACCACCATGACACCTGCGAGGGTCGAATTCCCTCAACCGAAATGGCTGATGTTTCGCGGGACCGGGGTGACCTTCGAACGGCTCCGAATTCGACCGCCGATGAGATGGACACGAATGCGGTAGCCTCGCCCGAAATGGGTGATGTCATGCGGGCCGCAGGCGGGCGGCGCCGGGACGGCGGGCTGGGGTCGCTCTGACGGCTGGGTCGCAAACTCTCCGCGCGCCAACGAGGACGCTGATCCGCGACTCGAAGCTTCGGGTGCCTACTCCGCACGTCGCTGCTGTCGAGCGACGGCGATTGCTGGGTGAGCTCTCGGCATCGGCGGATGTGCCGATCGTCTTGATCTCGGCCTCGGCCGGCTACGGCAAGTCGTCTCTCGCCGCACAGTGGTCTACCCGGTGTCGGCGACCGGCGGCCTGGGTGAACCTCGATCGCGGCGACAACAACCCGCTCGTCCTCCTCAACTCCGTCGTGCACGCGCTCGACCGGCTCGGGCGTATCGCTGAAGAGCTGTTCGACGAGCTCTCGTTCCCGGCGCCCCGGGTCGACGACGTCGTGCTTCCGATGCTGGCCGACGAGCTGGCGCGCCTCTCGCCGTTCGAGTTGATCCTCGACGACCTCGACGAGTTGACCCGTCCGGGAAGCCTTGCGATTGTCAACTTCCTGCTCGAGGAGATCCCGCGCGGGTCGCAGCTCGTGCTTGTGACGCGGGCAGACCCTGACCTGCCCCTGGCCCGCCGCCGCGTCGAGGGCGATGTGCTCGAGGTTCGCGCGAGGAGCCTTGCGCTCGACTCCGGCGAGACGCGCGACCTTGCCGCGAGCACCGGCACAAACCTGTCCGAACCAGCTCTGGGGCTTATCCGCAAACGCACCGAGGGCTGGCCGGCCGGCATCGCGCTCGCGTTGCGGGCAGCGGGCGAGCAGGCCTCCGGTGACGCCGTCGCAGACGCCCTCCGCGGAACGCAGCGCGACATTGCCGATTATCTGGTCGAGATGGTGCTGGATCAGGAGACGGAGCAGCATCGAGTCTTCTTGCTCGCGACGTCTGTTCTTCGCAGGATGACGGCGCCTTTGTGCGATGCGGTACTCGCGGCTACCGGGTCGCGGGAGGTGCTCAGCGAGCTCGAGCACGCGAACTCGTTTGTCATACCGCTCGACGACGAGCGCGGTTGGTACCGCTACCACCACCTGTTCGGCGAGCTGCTCCGCTCCGAGCTCGACCGGCGAAATCCCGGGCTCGCAGCTGTCTACCTCGCTCGCGCCGCGCAGTGGCACGAGGAGGAGGGGACCGACCCCGAAGAGGCGTTCCGTTGTGCCCACGAGTGTGGTGATCTCGGGCGGGCGGGAAGGATAGCTCTGGGCTCCGCCGTCGGGTTCCTGAGTAGCGGCCACGTCGAGACGATGCGGTTGTGGCTCCTCGACTGCACGGACGACGAGATCGGCGCTGATCCTCAGCTGGCGATTGCCGCCGCCTGGATGTACATGGTCCTGGGCGAAGGAGAGAAGGCCGACCGGTTTCTCCTCGCCGCCGAGGGAGGCGATCTCGATGTGCCGTCGGCCGACGGGGCAACCTCGCTGCGATCGTCGTTTGCAAACGTCCGTTCCGCTCTCGGGCCCGGCGGGATCCACCAGATGCTCGCCGACGCTGAGTTCGTATACGCCGCCGAGCGCGAACAACAGACTCCGTGGCTCTCCGCTGGGTGCCGCGCGGTCGGTACCGCGAACGTCCTGCTCGGCCGGCCGCAGGCCGCCATCGCAGCCTTCCGGGAGGCGCTGATGCTGTACGGCACCCGCCCCGGGCTTGCCTTCACCAGAGCCGTCTGTCTTGGCTACCTCGCATTCGCCGCTGCGGATTCGGGGGCGTGGCGGGAGGCGCGCAAGTGGGGGCAGGAGGCAAAGGCGCTTGTCGTCGAGAACCGGATCGACCACACCATGGTTGCCGCCATCGCCTGCACGGCCAGGGCGATGACGCTCGTCCATGACGGCGACTTCAACCGCGCCGCGCACGAGCTGGCCGATGCCCGGCGCGTCGGTCATCTCGCTCGCGGTACGCGCTGGCTGAGCGCCGATCTCGATCTCCGCTGGGGAAACCTCAGCCTCGACCTAGGCGAGCGGCTGGCCGCAAACGAACACGCCGCAAGTGCGCGGACAGCACTGCGCGGCTACCCGGACCCAGGCGCCCTCGTCTCGCGGCTGAACGACCTCGAGACCCGCATCGCACGCGCTGCCGATCTCCTCCTCACGCCGGCAGAGCTCCGGATCATCCCCTTCCTTCCGACGCACCTCACGGTCAAGGAGATCGCCCAACGCCTTCACCTGTCGGCTGCAACCGTGAAGACGCACCTCTCTCAGATCTACGCCAAGCTGGGCGCCTCGACCAGGTCGACCGCAGTCGAGAAGATGGACGAGCTCGGACTCGCGCGGACCGGCGCGCCTCGAGACGCGCGGCCGTCAGCTCGTGTCGTTCCGGTCGACGGCGCGGAGTGGACAGCAGGCCGAGGTCGCACTCATTCGAGCGAAACGCTTTGATTCGCTCCCGGCCCTCCGTGGCAGTGCTTCCACTTGCGTCCGGAGCCGCACGTGCACGGGTCGTTGCGTCCACGACGGGCATCCGCGGCCGCGTAGCGGCCGACGACCGCTGAGGGGGCAAGACCTCGCCGCAGCTGCTCGGCCATGAACCGCATCGGCTCGTCGACGTGGTGGAAGAAGTCCTTGAAGCCGGCGCAGAGGTAGTTGAGGCCCGCGTCGCCGTCGGGTGTCTCGATGAACCGGTCCTTGGGGCAGCCGCCGTGACAGGCGAAGCGAACGTCGCACTCGAGGCAGTAGCGAGGCAGCTTCTCGCGCTTGTCGAGACCGAACTGTCGCTGCCGGTCTGAGGCGACGAGCTCGAGCATGTGCGTCTCTCGGATGTTCCCGAGCTTGAAGGCGGGCTCGACGAAGTGGTCGCACGAGTAGAGATCGCCGGTGTGCTCCAACGCGAGTGCGAGCCCGCACGTCTCCGAGTGAATGCAGAGACTCGGCGGCTCGCCGACCCAGTTCGCGAGCGCAACGTCGAACATCTGCACATAGACCTCACCGACGTCGCGTCGCACCCACTCCTCGAAGACGTCGATCAGGAAGCGGCCGTACTGCTCGGCCGTCACCGAGCGGCCCGTCACGCGATCACCCTCCTGGACGTACAGCGGCCGGTCGCGCCAGGACGTCCACGGCACGCTGCCGTCCTCCGTCGCCTCGGCGACCCGTTCGATGATCGGGATGAACTGCATGAACCGGGCGTCGCACTCGTCGCGCAGGAAGCGATAGACCTCGCGACCGCAGTCACCGTTGGCTGCGTGGATCGTCGTCAACGCATTCCACTCGACACCTGCGTCACGCAGGTACCCGAGCCCCTGCATCACCTGGTCGAAGGAGCCCTTGCCACCTTTGTTCACGCGGTAGGTGTCGTGGAGCTCGCGCGGTCCGTCGATCGAGAGGCCGACCAGGAAGTCATGCTCCTTGAAGAACGACGCCCACTCGTCGTCGATCAAGGTGCCGTTCGTCTGGATCGTGTACTCGATCCGCTGCCCGGGCTGCAGGAACTGGTCGGCCAGTTCGACCGAGCGGCGGAAGAACTCGACGCCCATCAGCGTCGGCTCACCACCCTGCCAGGCAACCATCACCACCGGGCTCGACGCGTGCGCCTCGATCAGCTGCCGCACGTACAGCTCGAGCAGGTCTTCCGCCATCCGGAACCGGCTGCCCGGATAGAGCATCTCCTTCGACAGGAAGAAACAGTAGGAACAGTCGAGGTTGCACACCGCCCCTGTCGGCTTCGCGAGCAGATGGAAGGCCCGCGGCGTGGCAGGCCCCGTCAGGGTCGACGCGGGTCCAGTATCGATGCTCATGCCCGTTCCTTCCTCCGATTCTGGTTCGCGGCGAGTTCGTTCAGGCTGACGGCGCCTCCAGTCCCAGCTCGGCACTTGCCCACGCGAACGCCGCGTCGCGCTCGGCATTCGAGAACAACCGGATCTCGCCGGGGACGGTCCAGCCGCCGGCTTTCACGAGCTTACGCACCGAGTCGCGGTCCGTCACGACGGCGATCCGCTCGAACGAGAACGCATGCGAGAGCCCGAATTTCCCGTCCTCCCACATCCCACCGACGGAGAAATTGTCGAAGCGATCTCCGAGCACGTGGATCAGCCTGATCTTCTCGTGCGTCGAAAGCGCCTCGTTGATCGCGGGAGTCACAGCGGCGTAGTCGTCGGCCGTGACCCGCCCGACGGCTTCGATGCCGACGACGCCCCCCGGCAGCCCCTGGATCAACTCGATCATCGGCCTCGGTTCCTCGCCCGGGCAGGAGCCTGGGGCGACCGCAGTGCGGTCGCCCCAGGCTCGCTGAGCCCGCTCTCGTCCTGTCTCATGCCCCGATTCCGTGCGCAACGGCGTGGAGGCTCTCGTGCTCGTGCAGCGCCTGCTCGTCGTCGCTGGTCGTCGGCTTTGGCTTCAGGTCGAAGACGACCTTCTTTACCGTTCCCGTGAACGGGTACGGCGCCTTGTCCTCGTAGGCCAGGTCGACCACGAGCCCGTTGTCGCGGCTCACGTCCATGCCCGCATAGGACGTCAACATCATCGGGGCCGTCTTCTCCACCCGACCCTCGCCGATCTGCTCGTCGTTGGCCCAGAGCGTGACGTTGCCGCCGCTGCCCGGCTTGGGCTCGTCGGCCTCGAACAGCATCTTCACCGAGACGTCGCCCGCAGGGAGCGGCTTGGTCGATGTCTGCCGGTAGCTCTCGACGCCCAGGAACGAGTACGTGTGGTTGAGCTTCCCTTCCTCGTCCACCCAGAGCCCGAAGCCGCCGATGAAGTCGGCGTTGGCGAGGATGACGCCCTCGGCGCCGCCCTCGGGGATCTCGAGCTCCGCCTCGAGCGCATACGTGCGCCCGGCGATCCGGGGCACGAGCCCCTTCTGGATGTTCTGGACGTCGCCCGCGAACGTGTAGCGGGTCACGGTCGGCAGTGGCGGCAGGATGCCGAAGAAGACGCAGATGGAGCCGAGCAGCGGCAGCACGCGGTTGCGCTCCGCCTCCGCCCAGAAGAGCTCCTTCAGCTCTGCGAGCTTCTCAGGATTCTCGGCCGCCAGGTCCTTCGCCTGCGTGAAGTCGTCCGGCAGGTAGTACAGCTCCCACGTGTCCTGCTCGGGGTCCCACTTGCCGGGGGCGAACGGCGCAAGCGCCGTGGGCGAGAACTCCCACGGCTTCTTGTCGAGGCGGGCGCACGCCCACCAGCCGTCCTTGTAGATCGCCCGGGAGCCGATCACCTCGAAGTACTGCACGGTGTGCCGCTCCTCGGCCTTCGCGTCTTCGAAGGTGTAGAGGAAGCTCGTGCCGTCCATCGGCTCCTGCTCGATCCCGTCGACGATCTTCGGCTGCGGGATCCCGGCCGCCTCGAGGATCGTCGGGCCGATGTCGATGCAGTGCGTGAACTGCGAGCGCAGGTCGCCGCCCGCCTTGATCTTGGCGGGCCAGGCGACGACCATCGGGTTGCGCGTTCCGCCCAGGTGGCTCGCCATCTGCTTGCCCCACTGGAAGGGCGTGTTGCCGGCCCACGCCCACGCGGCCGCGATGTGCGGTGCCGTGTGGTCGTTGCCCCAGGCCTCGATGCCGCCGTAGTGGTTGATCAGCTCGAGCTGCTGCTTGGGGTCGATGTCGACGCCGTTGAGGAAGGTCATCTCGTTGAACGAGCCCGTCGTCGTGCCCTCGAGGCTCGCGCCGTTGTCGCCCCAGATGTAGAAGATCAGCGTGTTGTCGAGGTCACCCATCTCCTCGATCTCGTCGAGCAGACGTCCGACGTTCCAGTCGGCGTTGTCCATGAACCCGGCGTAGACCTCCATCTGCCGCGTGTAGAGCTTCTTCGAGTCGTCGTCGAGCGAGTCCCACGCGTCGAAGAGATCGGGCCGCTCGGTGAGCACCGCGTCCTGCGGGATCACTCCGAGCTTCTTCTGCCGCTCGAAGACCTCCTCGCGGATCGCGTCCCAGCCCTGGTCGAACTTCCCCTTGTACTTGTCGGCCCACTCCTTCGCGACGTGGTGCGGCGCGTGGGCGCAGCCGGTCGAGTAGTAGAGGAACCACGGCTTTTCGGGATCCTGCGCGCGGACGGCGTGCAGCCACTCGACCGACTTGTCGGTGAGGTCGTCCGGGAAGTAGTACGGCTTGCCGTCGGTGCCCTCGGGCACGCCGATGGTCGTGTTGTCCTGCGAGATCATCGGATCCCACTGGCCTGCGGCGCCGCTGAGGAAGCCCCAGAAGTGGTTGAAGCCCCAGTTCTGCGGCCAGTGCTCGAACGGGCCCGCGGCGCCTTGCTCCCGGTCTGGGGTCATGTGCCACTTACCGAACCCGCCGGTCACGTACCCGTTCTCCTTGAGGATGCGCGGAACGGCCGCGCAGCTCTTCGGCACGGCGCCCGTGTAGCCGGGGAACGGGCCGGGGAACTCCGCGACCGAGCCCATGCCGACGCGATGCTGGTTGCGGCCGGTGAGCGTCGCCGCCCTGGTCGGCGAGCACAGCGCGACGACGTGGAAGCGGTTGTAATAGAGGCCCATCTGCCCGACACGCGTCAGGTTCGGCGTCGCGACGGGCCCGCCGAAGGTGTCCGGCTGACCGAAGCCTGCGTCGTCGATCAGGACGAGGAGGACGTTTGGAGCGTCCGCAGGCGGCTTCGGTCCCGGGATGATCGTCCAGTCCGGGACCGACTGGTCGATCGTGTGGCCGATCGTGCCACCGAAGTTCCTGTCCGGAATCGGCAGCACCGTGCGGTCCGGGACGAACTTGCCCATCGCCTCCGCGAGACTTTCCTTCAGCGCCTTCACGCCCTTCTTGTCCGTCTGCACGAGCGACTTCGCCAGCGCGCCCGGCAGCGCCTGCTCGACCGCGAGCCGCTGCGAATCCTCGAATGCCGCGATGATCCCGGCCGTCCCGGGCGGCAGGTTCTCACCGATCTTGTCATGCATCTCCGTCTCGAGCCGCTTGTCGACGAACTTCCCGATCAGACCGCCGGCAACCGCCCCGGCAGCTGCAGTTGCAAGCAGCGGTGGCGCCGCCAGACCCACAAGGACGCCGACGCCGCCGCCCCACTCGACCCCTTTGCGGCCGCGGTGATCGGCAGTCTGCTGAACGTTCACCGTGCCGTCCTTGGCATGGGTGATGAGGATCGCCGCCTCCATCTCGACCTTCTTGTCCTCGACGAGCTTCGCGAGCGCATCGAAGTCCTTCATCGCCTCGTCGATATTCGGATACCCGCCAACGAGGACGTCGGTCGGTGTCTCAGCCATCGCTTCTCTCCTATCGTGTTGCAGGTTCTGCTCCGACTACGACCGGCGAGTCGCCGTCGTCGACGAGCAGACCGAGGTCGCGCAGCTCGCGCTGCGACTTTCCCTTCAGCTTGCGGCCGAGCATCGGCCGCCCGTCCGAGTGCTTGTAGACGCCCTTCGGCTCGCTCGCCAGCGGCTCCTCCCACGAGTACCAGAGAGCCGCCACCCGCACCGAGTAGCCGATGACGAACGCAACTGCAAGCGCGATCCAGGTGTTGCCGGTCGCCCAGTACGTCAGGATCCAGACGAGCCCGGTAAGCGCCGCGATCGTGACGAACCATTCGCCGCGGATGAACTGCTTCGGGGTGACGCCGCTCGACACGTCTATGTACCAGCGCCCGGCCGTCGGGCCTACGACCGCGAGCAGGATGCAGCCGAGGATCGGGATCCCCGCCCCGACGCCCTTCTGCGCGCCTACGATCGCGTACCAGGGGAGCGAGAACGACGTCATGAACTGGAACATCCCTTCGCGGAACAGCTGGCCCTCCTTGTACGCGACGGAATAGCCGATCAGGCCGAAAAGCAACGCGAGCGTGATGTAAGCGGGATTCGTCAACGCCGACGGAACGTCGCCCAGCAGGACGTCCCGGGTGATGCCGCCGCCGAGCCCGCCAAGGAGCGCCATGCCGAGAACTCCGACGATGGTGAAGTTCTTGAAGTGATCAGGACGCCGCGCCAGGAGCGCGCCGTTCAAGGCGTTCGTCGAGGCTGCGACCAGGTCGACGAAGGTGTAGTTGCCCGTGAAATCCCAGCCCTTGAAGAACGTGACCGTCCCGCTCGACGCCAGAAGTGGGTGCAGGAATGTCATCAGAGATCCTCAGGCGGAGAGACGTGTCCCGGTACGACGGCCGAGCCGGCACCGGGAGCAGGGATCTCTACCGGAGCCGCCGGAACACTGGCGGGTCCGGCTCCCGTGTCTTGCGCGTGATACCCGGCACGCAGCGCGTTCTCGGCGTCCTTCTTCGGGAAGAAGAAGTAGACGAGCGCCATCCCGATCAGGATCGCGACGAGCGCGGCCAGGTACGCCCACTGGTCGCCCTTGAGGAACGACGACTGGGCGGCCGCCGTGATCTGGCTCGCGTAGTGGGGATTCTTGGCGGCAAGATCCTCGGCGCTCGCATACGAGAGCTGCAGCGTCGCCTGCGTGTTGTCGGAGATGTGCTTCCCCGAGGTGGCGATCGCCGTCCCCATCGCCGAGGCGTACCCGGCGGTGAGCAGCGCGCCAAAGATCGAGGTCATCAGCGCCCCGCCCAGGTCGCGCTGGAGGTCGGCCGTACCGGAGGCCATGCCGACCCGCGTCACCGGCACCGATCCCGTCAGCGAGTTCGAGGACGGCGTGCCCGCGAGCCCGACTCCGATCCCGAGGAAGATGTAGGGGAGCGCTACGACCCAGTAGGAGATGTTCTCTCTCCAGAACAGGAGCATGAGGACGAACGCGACGAGGAGGAAGGCCTGCCCGGTGAGCAGCGTCCGCCGCGATCCGTGCAACCCCACCAGCTTGGCCGAGCGCGGCGCGACGAGCACCATGAAGATGCCCGCCGGAAGGATCGCGGCGCCCGCGTCGAGCGTCGAGTAGCCGAGCACGTTCTGCAGGAACTGCTGGCTGATGTACGCGGCGCCCATCAGCGAGCCGAAGACGATGATCCCGGCGCAGGCGGCGACCCAGAAGGTCGGCCGCGCGGCGATGTGCAGGTCGTACAGTGGATTGGCGGCGCGGCGCTGCCGGACGACGAACAGGATGGCGGCCACCGCGGCGATCCCGAGCAGCACGAAAGCGACGGTCTGCTCGGTCGGCACCGGCAGGAAGTTGATCGCCACGATCAGGCCGCCGACGAGCACCGCGGAGAGCATGCCGCCGAGGTTGTCGACCGGCTCGGTTCCCTCGTTGACGTGACTGGGGACGAAGAAGATCGCCATCGGCAGCGCGACCGCGACGAGCGGCAGCGTGACGAGGAACACCGATCCCCATCTGAAGTGCTCGAGCAAGGCGCCGGAGATGAGCGGCCCGAGGAGCGCGATGCCGCCGCCGAGGGCTGACCAGAGCGCGATCGACTTCGTCCGCCCGGGCCCGGACCACAGCGCCGTGATCAACGCCAGCGTGGTCGGGTACGCCATGCCCGCCGCCAGCCCGCCGAGAACGCGTGCCCCGAAGAGGACGCCGGACGACGGCGCAAAACCGGCGAGCAGGCAGGCCGGGATGGTCAGCGACATGCCGACTACGATCATCAGCTTGCGCCCGTACCGGTCGCCCAGCGCCCCGAACCAGAGGACGGAGGCGGCGAGCCCGAGCGAGTAACCCACGGCGATCAGGTCGAGCATCGTCTGCGACGCGTCGAACGACTTGCCGATCTCGGGCAGCGCCACATTGGCGACCGACAGGTTCAGGTTCGCGACCCCTGCGACCAGGATGAGGGTGCCGAGCACGAGGCCCGCACGCGCGGGGGAGGTCGAGCCCGCTGCGCTTAGACGGCGCCCGTCCCCCGCTGTCGCTTCACTCATCTACTACTCCGCTCTACTACTCCGTGTTGTCTCGCAGCGCCTTCCGCACTCGGCGACTGCACGACCACGGTGGCGCTGTCTTGGTTCTCCCTGATCTCCAGGACTCGACGACCATGACACGAACGGGAGTCGGATCACCTCAACCAAAATGGCTGATGTTCGCGGGGGACGCCGAGCGGTTCACAGGTCTTTGCGGTACCACCGTGCCGCGCTGCCGGCTGGGCAACCGTCGATGACGCCGACGGTCTCGTAGCCGAGACGCTCGTACAGGTCACGCGCGAGAATGTCGTAAGCGAAGAACTCGACGAGCGCGCAACCGCGCCGCCGAGCCTCGCCTTCCGCGCCCTTCATGAGCGCGCGACCAAGTCCGCGCCCCCTGAGCGACTCGTCGACCCACATCGCGTGCAACTCACAGCACCCACCCCAGACCATGCCGGAGATTCCGGCAAGAATCCGGCCGTCGTCGTTGCGGACGAAGATCGCGAACTCCTCGTCGTCGCCGACGCCGGCTGCGGCGACCGCGGCAGCTGCGACGCGCTCCTCGAGCAGCGCGAGATCGGCCGGCTCCGGTGAGTCCTCGACCACGAGGCGGTACGAGTCGTCCACCGGTCGACCTGCGCGTGCCTACGACGCGAGCATCTGCTCGAGGAGCACGGCCTCGTCGAAGTAGTTTCGGAACGCCGAGATCTTGCCGTTGGCGAACTCCGCCACCAGGGCTGCCCCGAGCAAGAGCTCGCGTCCGTTCGGCTCGATCACGGTGTTCTCGCCGATCACGAACGGCCCCGAGAACGTCGCCCGCACCCGGTACTCGACGAACCCTTTGTTTCCGAAGACGTCGAGCGAGTTGACCTCGACGTCCACGTCCGTCAGGGCATCCTCACGGTCGGCGACCGTCTCGGTCAGCTCGTCGAGTGACGTGACGAGCATGTTCGGGGACCAACCACTCACATCCTTGCTGAACAGCTCCGGCAAGGGACCGACGTCGCCCTGGATGCAGGCGTCCACGGCGCGCCGGAGCACTTCGGCACGATCGTTCTCAGGCATGACCACTCCTCGTTCGGGCAGGGTTTCGGGGGCTAGGCGCCGAGGATCTTGGCCTTTTCGGCCGCGAACTCGTCGTCCGTGAGGGCACCGGTTTCGTGAAGTTTCGCCAGCTGCTCGAGCTGTTCGACATCCGAGGTGCCGGTCGTCGGGGCGGGCGGCGGCGGTGCCGCGGGAACCTGCTCCTGCGGTGGTTCGTCCGCATACTGGTCCTGGCTTGCCCTGCCGGCCCTACCCGCCGCATAGGCCGCCCGCGGCCCGACGCACAGCGTGTCGGGGAGCACCCACACCGAGGTCGCCCAGCTCGATGTGGGCCACGTCCAGGGGTCGAGTGTGTGAGCGATGTCTCCGAACAGGTCGGCGCGGAACGTCACGGCGACGGCGTTGACCGCACCGGGCTCGCCGACAGCGAGGTCGGCGTCAGCGCAAACCGACGCGTCGTCGAATGCAGTGAGATCCAAAGCGACGAGCGTAGCCGGCGGTCCGACCGCAGACCAGGCGGCGGCCACTTCTGCCTCGGTCGGGACGTTCACCGGGCCCGGGATCGCAGCGCCGAGAAGCGGCTCGAAGTCGATGCCGTACAGCCTTCGCCAGCGCTCGACCGCCTCCCGTCCGAGTGCGCGTTGTCTCGCCTCGACCTCCGGGAGCAAGAGCGGCCGAACCAGGAGCGTGAGAGCGTTCGGGATCAACCGCGCACCCGGTTTCAGCAGGCGACGACGAGCGTCGAGTGTGGTCTCGAGAATCTCCTCCTCGAAGGGCTCGTTGCCGATGATCTCGGAGACGAGCACATCTGCCGGCTCGGGCAGGTCGATCGTCCTCGACCAGCCCGGGATCAGCGTCACCCGGTCCTGCACTTGGTTGGCGGCGAACACGCGCGCTGCGACCTCGGCGATGTCACTCGCCTCGACCGCATAGACGTGTCGCGCGCCCGCCCGGGCCGCGGCGATCGCCAGGACACCGCTCCCGGTACCGATGTCGAGCACGACATCTCCCGGCCGAACCGCTTTCCCGATCGCCGCCAGGTAGTCGCCCGTCCGGCGGGCATCGTGAAGCATTCGAGCGTGCTCGACCGGATCGGCCCAACCGCTCGTCGGCCCGCTTCGCTGTTCGGGCCCGATCAGGGCGCCCTCCTCGATCAGCATGTTGATCACGCTGAGCGTCGGCACGAAGTCGGTTGAGCTGCTCGCCTCGTCTTCGAGGCGGTCGATCGCTTCGCCGAGAGTCACCCCCTGCGAAAAGAGCGACATGATCGCGTAGCCCCTCGGCCCGATGTCGACAACCGTCCCGTCCGGCGCATCGACCAAGACGTGGCCCGTGACATCGAAGCGCGTGCGGATACCGGGCGCGAGCCGCAGTAGCGTCTCCGGTGAGAGAGGCACGGTCAGAACGCGCAGAGTGCCAAATGGCCACAATGGCTCGGCGCACGACAAGGCCGGGACACGGCGATTCATCCGGGTCGGCCGATGAAGGTTCTGATCCCGGATCGGACAATCAGCATCCGGAGGATGGAGGCGGAGCCATGGGACAAGGGATAAGCGAGGTACTGACCTTCGCGGTCGGCGTGGCGATCAGCCCGGTGCCGATCATCGCGGTGATCCTGATGCTGTTTTCGGCGCGGGCTCCTGCTGCTTGCCGCTCGTCAGTGGCGAAGCCGGCCCGCGGCCGGCGTTGAGCCGCCGATGCCGAAATGGATGGCCGGCATCGACGCACTCAGGCCGGGGAAAGCGTTCGGTCTCGGTTCGGTCTCGGCCTGCTACTCGCCGGCGTGAACCCGAAGAACCTGCTTCTGGCGGTCGCCGCCGCCACCGGGGTCGCGCAGCTCGGGCTCTCGACGACCGACGCCGTCGTCTCGCTGATCGTGTTCGTGATCGTCGGCAGCCTGACCATCGCCGGTCCGGTCGTCTACTACCTCGTGGGCGGCGCGAAGGCGAAGACCGAGCTCGACGAGTTGAAAGGCTGGCTCGCCGTCCACAACGCCGCCGTGATGGCCGTCCTGTTCGTCGTCTTCGGCGTCGACCTGATCGCCAAGGGCATCCCGCCCTTGACGACGTAGGCGAGCGTCCAGGAGCGCGTGGGAGCCCGGATCGGGACTCCCACGCGCAGGCCGCATTTGCCCTTAGCGGCGCCGGGCGGTGCGCCGGGATGTGCGCCGTGCCACTCTGCGTGCGCCGAACATTTCAGTCCTCCTTCGCTGTCTTCATGCCGGTTGCGGGGTCTTCTCGATCGCCTGGTGTTCCTTCGCCTCTTCGGCCGTCAGCAGGCCGATCTCGACCAGATCGAGCGGGCTGATGAAGCCATCGCCGATCCGGAAGCCGCCCGCACGCACGATCGCATCGCGCAGAGGAACGGCCCAGTGATGCTCGACCAGGATCAGCGCCGCCGCCGAGTCGTTCGGGATCTCCTCGAGCACGTCCCAGGCTTCCTCGTCCGAGAACACGTGCAAACCCTCAGTCGCTGCTTCGGCGCCAATCTCGGCACCCTTCTCGAAGCCCTCCTCACCCTCGATACCGAGGCCGATCAACGCCGCGACCTTGCTGCCCAACTCGACTGCCTCTTCCTTGCTGAGGTTGCTCAGGTGCATCACCTCGAGCTCGCCCTCAGCGTCCTTGTATACCGCGAGCGAGTCGATCACCCGCACCATGTCGCTCTCGCGGAGCTTCTCGAGCTCCGCGATGACCTCACCGTGAAAATCGGGATGGGTGAAGCCCAACACGATCAGCTGTACCGGTCCGATCGCCATCTCTCCTCCTTCGGTTGTTCAAGGTTCGTGGTGCCCGTCGCGTTCTCGGGAGCTTGGGGCGAGGGTGTCGACATCAAGGGCGGAAACCCGGTTCCTTCGAGGAAGCGGCCCTTCCGTCCCGCCCCAGACAAGACTGCCTCGGAATGCGCACGGCCGCTTCCGTAATAGCTACCGCTTTTGCGGCTACGCGAACGGTGCGTTGGCTCCTCCAACGCGATCTAGGCGTGTACCTGGCTCTGCGGCGGAGAGCTGAAGGCTCCGAAGATCCACAGGATCGGGAAGAAGATCCCGAAGAAGAAGAGCCACCCATGTCCGTTTCTGAGCGTCATGACGCCCAGCGTCACGGCCAGGACAACCCACAGCAAAGCGCCGAATCCAATTGCCCACCACATGATGTGCCTCCTCTATTGGTTGGCACAATTACTGGCAGGTAACCGACTCTCGGTCGTCCGCGTGTGCACCGATCTCGCGGGGAAAACTACGGCCTCTCCGGACGGCCGGCCCAATCACGATATGCCGCCACGACGACGACGAGTAGTGGCGGTTCGGTCATGTATCGACCGTCGCCGTCAGGCCATGGCCGGCCGAGTTCGATCGTGGACCATGTTCGCCACGATTGTCCGCTGCCCGCGAAATCCGGCGGCGATCCGAACGCCGCGGACGCTGACACCCAACCAGCCCACCGTCACGCCACGCCGCGTTGCCGCCGACCTAGAGGCTTGATGTGAAACTCACGCACCCACGGCTGGTGCACCAGACACGGCGCGGCTCGGCCGGGTCGGGCTTGCCCGTAGCCACCGCTACGCGCTGCGCCCGCCCCGTCCAATCCGCTTGGTCTGGCGCATCCCCGCGGGCACGTCGTTTCACATCAAGCCTCTAGTAGTCGCGTCTTCGGCCATGCCCTGAAGCGTCGAGTCGTTGGTGATTACGCGCCGGGTTGTGGTGGCCAGCTGTAGATGAGTTCTCGCCTCGTTGGCGTGCGATCGGCTGGGGTGCTGATGCGGGGCCGTCCGGCGATGCACCTGCGCCAGGCGACGCCGGCCTTCCAGAGGACGGGCTGGCTGAGCGTGCGCTCGAGGGTTTGGCGGATCTGCGGCCCCTCGAAGGCGAAGATGACGTCTTCGGGACCGAGCAGCACCTCGTGTCGTTGGAGGTTGAGCGCTGCGGGATCGAAGGGAGGTCCGTCGGCGATCAGTTCGCGTACCCGTTGCTGTGCGCCTGGCCTGAGCGGGACGATCAGGTCGAGTTCGTCGGCGGCTTCCATCGGTTCGGTGGAGAGCGCGACGAGGAGGTCGGCGATTTCGTGGAGGAGAACGCTCCCGAGTGGCGCGACGAGCACGGACGCTTCATTGCGGCGCACGAGGACGAGGGTTGCGTAGCCGTTGAGGCGCTCGTGGGCGCCTCGGCCGATCCGCACCTCGCTCAGTTCCGCCGAGGGCACATCGAGTTCGACCAACCTTTCGCCGCGGCGGCCTGTGAGGAGGACATGACCGTCGACGACCTCGAGCCGGCCCGCCGTGGGCGCCTGATCCGCGTCCTGGAAGACAACCGCGTACCGTTCGACGGACGAACCGGTCGGCGCTCGCATTGGCGGAGTCTCATGTCGAGGACTTCGATTGTCGTCGGCAGGAAACCCCTCGCCACCTTCGGCAAACTACGCACCTGAGAGGGCCGACGACGGTTTGCCGTGGTCAGAGGATGCGCCGGGCGGGGGTGACAAAGGAACTGATTCGTCGGAGTAACGGATCTGATCCCTCGCGACGACGTTCACAGCGCCTCGCAAACCCAAATGCCGGCCGACTATGGCAGGAGTTGCCGGCCTGAAACGACGGTTGTCCGGATTCGCAGCCAGTGAGGCATCTCTCCGGGTGCCCAAGGCGTGAGGCCCAGCGCTTCGGCATGTGTGAGTTCGGCGGGGTGCGTGATTTCCTCCGCTCGTCCCTGGACGATCACGCTCCAGCCGAGTTCCGCGGCCGGGTCGACGCCGTCGATCTCGAAAGCTGCGGCACCGGAGAGCAGAAGCGCGGTCAACTTCGACCCCTCGGCGGAGCGAAAGACGACGGACTGTGAAGCCGGGTCGTAGACATAGTTGACTGGCCGGATGATCGGAGCCGCTGGCCCAGGCGGGCTGATCGCCAGGCGGCCGAGCGTCGTCTCGGCCAGGAGCCGAAGACACTCCTCACGCTCCAATTCAACGAGCTGGTTCGCGTATCTGGACGGGCCAGCCACGCTCGGAAGTATGGCCGATCTCTGCGCCGCCGGTCCGGTAGTCCCACGGTTGGTGAGGTTGTCGCTTCGCCTCCAGCTCGCGGACACGCTCGCCGAGGTCATCGATGACTGAAAAGCGAATCGTTCCCGCCGCGCCGCCCGCAACCCCTGTGCTCAAGCGGAAAGTGGAGGCGGCGGGAATCGAACCCGCGGAAGGTTTCGATCGCCGATCAGCCGGCACAAGCCGGCGTTACGGAGCTACGCACAGCGAATTCTCGCGGGCGAGCGGCGTCAACTGTCGGCGACGGCGTATTCGTCGAGGATGGACGCGCAACGGCGCGCCGGCCCGGCCGGATCGATTGCGAGTGGGTGTTCAGGATCGGCATGCCCCCTGACGCAGTGCCCGGTCAATGCCCGGGGACGGTCACGCGCCGACGATTCAAGCTGGCTCTCGTGGGGCCTGTCCGAAGCGCCCGACAAGCAGAGCAACGACCGTGACGAGGTAAAGCTGACCAAGCAGGGATTCGGCGACTGCGAACGAGCGGCCCGGTTGCCCGGCGGCGGTGTAGTCGCCGTACCCGAGCGTCGCAAGCGTCACGTAGCTGAAGTAGATGCGATCTGCAGGAGATCCATCCGTCCCCTGCGCGAAGAACGCGCCGGAGCCGAACGCGGCGACGGCACCGTAGACGAACGTGAAGAGGATTCCGACGATCAGGTAGATGCAAACAGCTCCTGTCACGGACTTCCGATTGATCTCGCGTTGGTCGAAGACCCCAAGTCCGATGACGACCACTGTTGCCGCAACGAGGAGAACGTTCAGCAGCGCGTCGATACCTCTCATCGTCGACCCGCTGACAACGAGCTGGACACTCACCACGACGATTGCGAAGACGGCGAGGACAAAGGCGGCTCGGATCCAGCCGAGGCCTGATGTCCAGAGCGCAAGCGCGAGTGTTGCGCTTTCGATCAGGATCAGCGCTCCGCGCGCCCAGCTCTCGTCCGGCGCCGCGACGATGAACACATACGTCACCGCGACCAGGAGCAGAACGAAGCCGTACGTGTGGCTCGCCCGGAGTCTCTCGACGCGTGAGCCCGGCCTCCAGCCGCGAAGTGCCATCCGAGCCCCAGTGAACCTGACCGCTCGGACGGACCCTGAGTGCGCCGTTGGGAGCTCGGTCGGCTCTACGTGAGCAGGACGCTGACGGCGTCGATGACGAGGAACGCCGCGAGTGTGAGGAGCGCGTAGACCGTCACCTGCGGCTGCCGGCGCTCGACCTCCTCTTCGGCATCCTCGAGCATCGCGAGGGCACGTGTGCCGAGGAGTACAGCGAGGATCACGGGGACCCACACGAGCGCCGTCGCGACCGCGACGTACACGACGACGAGTACCGCCTCGCCTGCGTCTCGGCCGGCGGTGACGATCGTCGTGGCGGCGAAGGCGGTCAGCAGTAGCCGCTTCGGGCCGCCGATCCCGAGCAGGAGCCCGGCGACGACCGTGGTGACGAGGCGCAGCTGACCCAGTCGCGCGAGCAGCACTTGCGTCCGCGCGTTCGAGCCCTCCTTCGCGGTCGTAGGTCTCCGGCGAACCTGGACCGCGCGCCCGGCCAATGCGAGCGCGAGCACAACCTCGAGCGCCGCCTGGATGCCGGAGTGGCTCTTCCTGTTTGAGCCCGTGACGGAGACGCCGATGATCACGAAGAGCGAGCAGGTGATGATCTGCGCCGCGACGAACGCGATGCCGAAGCCGAGCGTCTTCAGCCTTCCGGCTGGAATCACCGCCAGCGTCGCTCCGAACGCGAGCGGGCTGAGGGCCGCCAGGATCGCGTAGAGGAGGACTTGAATCGAGGCGTGGAGCATTCGCCGCGCGGACGTTACGTCAATGGCGCGGTTGGACCGACACGCCGCCGAGTCCCGCTCGCGTTCAGTGCTCGATCATCCGCTCGAGCTGGTCGGTCGCCAGCGCGCCAACATCAAGCCTTGCGTCCGCGCGGTCGGAATCGTTCTCACGCACTTGAAACTGTTCCCTCGAGCGGTCGGCGGAGGCCGGAATCGAAATGATGCATCTGTGTCTGCCGGCTATTGAGGTTGATAGCTCAGCTTCGGGACGGCCCGAGCAGAGCGACGGGTTGTCGTTCCCGGGCACGCCGAACTCAGCACGACCGCGAGTATCTACGTCCACGTTTCACCCGCCGCGCTCGAGGAGAAACTGCGGAAAGGCTTGGGGCGAATGAGTGCGGACAACGATTCCGATCGAGGGCCGAAATCGTTCCGATCCAGAAATTGCGATGGGGAAGATGATGGAGGCGGCGGGAATCGAACCCGCGCACGATTTCAATCCAGCGGCACTGCCGGTTCGATCACAACTGAGAGCCGCAGAAGCGTGTTACGCGGGCTCAAGCTGCATCGTGTAGTTCGGCCAGGAGCTCGTTCACCTGCGCGACCCGGGCGAGGTTCTTCTTATGCTCGTAGCGTTCGAGCGCCCGGCCGAGCGCGACCCTGGCGTCGTCGGTTCTGCCGGCGGCGCGCAGCACTTCGGTGAGGTCCGAGAGCGCGTCGCCCTGCAAGTTCAACGCGTCGGTCGGTTCCAGGATCGCGACCGCTTCGCGGGCAAGTTCCTCCGCCTCCTCGTGTAAGCCGCGGTGCGCGTAGACGAGCGCCTGCACCTGCCGCCAAAGTGCTTGCGTGAAGACGTCTTGCGCTGTCTTGTCGAGGGTGCGGCCGAGCTCTGCCAGTGGCTCGGCCTCGTCATGGCGGCCGAGCGCGCACAGCGAGCGGCCGAGCAGAGGCGCGAAGGTCTGGAGAAAACCGACCGCCCCCGCCTCGGCGAAGTCGCAGAAGCGGCGGAGGCAGACGGCTGCGGTCTCGTGGTCGCCCCTTGTCTGCGCGATCCAGCCGAGCATCCAGTCGACCTCGTCGTCGCCGCTGAGCTCGCGCCACCGCCGGCCGGCTTCGCTCAGAAGCTGTGCTGCTTCGTCGAAGCTCTCGAGCATGGTCAGCAACCAGGCTCGGGTCAGCAGCACCGACGGGTGCGGGTTTTCGGGCAGTAGCGCGTCGATCGTGCGGAGGGCCTCGTCCGCCGGCCGCGGGCCGTAGACGAGCGCACGATCGAGGCGGAAGAGATCGGATCTGCGCTGGCCCGCCAACCGCGCGTGCTGACGTGCCTGTTCCGCCGCGTGCGCGTAGTCCTCGTAGTGACAGCGCCAGTTGAAGACGCCCATCGTGAGGGCCTCCCAGGCGTGCACAAGCCCGGCGTGGTCGTCAGCTTGCTCGAGCAGGGGCAGTGCCGCCCGCGCGAGCGTCTCCACCTCGTCGATCGCCGGATCGTCTGCGAAGAACACGCGGTAGTGGGCGGCGCCGAGACGGGCGAGTGCCTCGGCCGTCTCGTCACCCGCCGATCTTGCTCGCTCGGCGGCGGCGAGGGCGAGCGCCGTTGCGAGCTCGGGTCTGCTTCCGCAGAGTGCCTGGCCGAGGTCGAGCTCGAGCACGACGTCCAGGCGTGCCGGTCGAATCAGCTCCAGCGCCCGCTCGATCAGCCCGGCGGCGGCTCGCTCGTCGCCACGCCAGAGCGCGCGTCGCCCCGCGCTCGCGAGCCGGACTCCCGACCGCTCGGCGGCGCCGCCGTCCGTCTGTCCCAGCTCGCGACGGTACCGCGCGGCCTGCTCGAGGTGGTAGCCGAGGATCTCGTCCAGCTCGACCAGATCCTCTCCGCGCACTTCGAGCCAGCGGGCGAACAGCTCGTGCAGGTCCGCCCGCGATGACTTGGGCAGCGCCTCGTACGCGGCGTCGCGGATCAGTAGATGGCGGAAGCGGAAGCCGTCCTCGCGCGCGAACTGCGCCCTGTCCGGCCTGATCAACTCCCGGCGGACGAGCGCAGCCAGGCGTGGCGTGACCTGGGTCTCCTCCGGCCCGAGCGCCTGCACGGCCCCGCGGTGGAAGACCTCGCCCTCGACGGCGCCCCGCTCCAGCACACGCCGCTCGGCCGCGTCGAGCTGGTCGAGGCGAGCCGCGAGCAGCGCCTTCAACGTCGCCGGCACTTCGACCTCGTCTCCCTCCTCATTGGCCATCGCGAGCATCTCCCCGATGAAGAGCGGGTTGCCGCCGGCCGCATGGGCGATCTTGGCGCGGAGCGCCTCCGGGGCAGCGAAGCCGATCAAGCGTGCCGTGTCCGCGTCGGTGAGCGGCTCGAGCCGCACAGCTACCGGCCACGAAGGACGACCGTCGAGCAGCTCGGGCCGGGCCATGCAGAGCAGCAGAAGCGGAGCGCCGCTCGAGAGCAGCGCGACGTGCTCAATGAGGTCCAGGAACGTGTCCTCGCCCCACTGGATGTCGTCGAACACGACGACGAGCGGCGCCTGCTCCTGGAGCAGCTTCCGGAACGCCCAGGCAATCTCCTCCGCGGACGTCCCGGCGTCCGACTGCCCCAGCAGCGAACGGATCGCCGCCGCCGCGGAGGGATCGGACGGCAGCACCCCGAGTTGCTTCACCACCTCGACGACGGGCCAGAAGGTGATCCCGACCCCATATGGAAGGCAACGGCCGCGGACAATCCGGGCATCGATCGAGCCGAGCCCCTCCGCAGTCAGGCGGGACTTACCGAGACCCGCCTCGCCCAGGATCGTGACCAGCTCACACCGCTCGTCCGCCACGACGCGCCCCCAGGCTTCCGCGATGAGCGCCAGCTCACGCTCCCGACCGACGAACCTCGTGTCGTGCCGTCGCTCGACCGCCGCGCGAGCGCCGAACAGCCGGAACGCCGGCACAGGCCTCTGCTTCCCTTTCAAAGCCAACGGCTCGACCGGCTCCACCTCGACCGCACCAGCAGCCAGCGCGCGCGTCGCCGCCGCGATCAGCACCTCTCCGGGCGCCGCTGCCTGCTGGAGCCGGGCTGCCACGTTCAGCGCGTCGCCCGTCGCCAGCCGCTCCTCGGTCCCCGTCACAACCTCCCCTGTGCTCACCCCGATCCGTCCCTCGATGCCGAGGTCGACAAACGCCTCCCGCATCTCCACCGCCGCCCGGCACGCACGCAGCGCGTCGTCCTCATGTAGCGCCGGCACGCCGAACACGGCCATCACCGCATCTCCGATGAACTTCTCGACCGACCCTCCGTGCCGCTCGACGATCACCCTCATCCGCTCGAAGTAACGGGCGAGCAGACCGCGCAAGGCTTCCGCATCGGTCGACTCCCCGAGCGCGGTCGAGCCGACCAGATCGCAGAAAAGCACCGACACCACCTTGCGGTGCTCATCCGCACCAGCGCCACCCCCGAGGGCACGACCGCATGCCTCACAGAACCTCGCGGCGTCGCTGTTCTCGTGGGCGCAGCCCACACAGACGGTCACAGCGCGACACTAGACCTCGGCGCTTCCTGCGACCAGCACTGACATTCCCGCCGCCTTCAGTCAGGCGCACCATTCGGCGGCGACGCGCCGGGCGACCTCACAGACGCGCTCGAGCGAGGCAAGGTCGACCCACTCCACGGCCGCATGCGCTCCCTCACCTGCCGGCCCGAAGAGCACGGTCGGGACGCCGGCACCGGCGATCAGTGCAGCGTCCGTCCAGAACAGCGCGCCTACGTATTCGTCTACGTCGGCGGTGCGGCCGACGAGCTCGACGAACGGATGGTCGGGCTGGGCGGTGAGCGGGTCCCTGCTTGCGATGATCCGCAACGCGGCGTCTCCAGCAATCGCGCGCAGTTCCCCTTCGACTTGCTCGACGGTCTCACCGGGGATGGTGCGCCGCTCGCCCGTGAGCACGCAGCTCGCTGGGAAGCTCGAGAGCTCCTGGCCTCCCTTGATCAGCGACGCGT
The DNA here is from genome assembly GCA_963708355.1 of uncultured Thermoleophilia bacterium. Classification (GTDB taxonomy): domain Bacteria; phylum Actinomycetota; class Thermoleophilia; order Gaiellales; family Gaiellaceae; genus PALSA-600. The sequence continues at coordinate 171,954 of CAVPSK010000002.1, forward strand.
GAAGCGACGCCGACCCGACGAGCGCGTGGTGCGGCCCCGCCTGGAGCCGCTCGTCCAACTCTGCCAGCGCGACGAGGATCGGGCCCATCCGCGTGATCGCGTCAACGCCGAGATCCGGCCGCGAGCCGTGCGCGGCGACACCAACTGTCTCGAGCTCGAAGCCGACGAAGCCACGATGCGAGATCGCAACGCGCAGATCCGTCGGCTCCACGACGATCGCGGCGTCAGCATGCACCCGCTCGACCACCGCCTCGGTCCCGATCGACGCGAGCTCCTCGTCGGCAACCAACGTGACGATTACGTCGCCGCGCAACGCCGTGGCCTCGGTCGCGGCGAGCAGGATCGCAGCCACCGCGCCCTTCATGTCGTACGCGCCGCGGCCGTAGAGCCGGCCGTCGGCGACGCGCGGCTCGAAGGGCGCCTCCATCCCTGAGACACCGACCGTGTCGAGATGCCCATTCAGGAGCAGCGAGCGCCCGCCACCCGAACCACGCTTCGTAGCGACAACGCTCGGGCGCTCGTCCCCGAGAATCTCGACGTCGAGCCCGTGCTCCACGCACCACTCTGCGACGAAGGACGCAATTTCGCGCTCGCCGGCGCCGCCCGGCACGAGCGCCGGATTGACGGACTCGATCGCGACGAGCGCCGCCGTCAGTTCTTCCAGGGGAGACGGCACGAGCTGATTCTTCCTCTTTGCGCCGGCCGGCTTCCCGGGACGCACAAGCGTCGCCCGGTTACGGCGACGCTGGAGGCAGAGGTTCAGCTGTGCTGCGGGACCTGCAGTGGAGGCGGCGGGAATCGAACCCGCGTCCGCGGACGCACCGGTGAGAGCATCTACAAGCTTAGGCCGCCCTTTGGATTCATCCGGCGGCCGGTGTGCGACCGACCTACCGCCGGACTAGCCCTCCTTCGTTGTCGCGCCTCCGGCGAGTGGCTCTCCTTCGGCGCCGAGCCCGCTCGTTGATGCCGGCTCCGGGACGCGGGCTCGCCCGGGCCGACACGCTGGATAGTCCTAGGGACTAGACAGCGAGTGCGAGATCGTGATCCGCACTTGCATTGGTTCCGGTTGTTTTACGAGGCCGACCGGAGACCTCGGCTTGCAGCTCACCCGGAGAACCGACCACGTCGAAGCCATGGCGCCCCCGTATGTTCGTTACGTCGGATTGTACTCGACCCGAGCGAATCCTCACCTGACCCAGATCCGATCGAGCAGCGGCCCCGCGAGCGCGTGGCTCTGGTAGTTGCCGACGCGCGCCGAGACGAGAACGCGGGTACGCGGCGCGCTCCAGGGGAGCGCGACGGCCTGATCGACCAGCGTGCGGTCGATCTCACCCCAGAGCGCGTTCGCCCGTTCGGGATCGGACGTCTGGAGCAGCGCAGCCTCCTTGATCTTGGCGTCGAGCTCGGGATTGCAGTACTCGAACCAGTTCCCGTTCCTCGGGCTCTTCGGGACGAACGCCGCGCACGTCATGATCGGGTCGAGGAAATTCGAGGGAATGAGCTTGTCCGCGGCCCAGCCGGAGCTTCCGAACTGAACATGGTTTCGGGAGTCCGCCATGAACGGCACGAACCTCGCGGGATCAGGATCGACAGTCCGTAACGATGCCTTGTACCCCAGTTCCCGAAGGAGCGAGACGAAGTAGCGACCGATGGCGAGCGGAATCGGCTTGGAGGGGGTCGTCACGGCGACACTCGTTCCTCGCGTCCCCGACGCCGCCACCAGCGAGCGAGCCTTCGGCAGGTCCGGCGCAGTCCACGTTCCCGTCTTGTTCGGATCGACCGTGTACGGGCAGTACGGCCGGTAACCGGGGAGATCCGACGGAAGCACCTGACACGTGGCGCTGTCCAACCCGCCGGCGAGCTCGTTGAGCCTGGCGCGGTCGACGGCGAAGTTCACCGCACGCCGGACGCGAACGTCGTCGAACGGCGGAATACGCGTGTTGAAGAACCACCAGTTCGTCCACGGTTGAGCGTCCAGGTGCAGTCGTCCCGCGACGCGGGTGAACAGCCCACGTAGCTGCTCCGCCGACTGACCACGGGCGGTGAGCGAAACGAGGTCGGCCCTGCCCCGTTCGACCGCCCGAACGTTTGCCTTGACGTTCGCGCTCGCGTGGATCCGCAGCTCGTCGACGTAGCCGTCCGGGCGCGCGTCCGCCGACCAGACGTGAAAGTACGGGTTCCGGACGAGTCGCATGGTCGGGCTTCGCCTGGACGAAGCGACCACCCGGTACGGGCCGGTCCCGAGAATCGGCTGGCCCGGTCGCGGACGAAGCGGCGTTCTTCCCGGCACAATGGCTGCCTCGGGAAGGGCCAGCCGGTACAGGAACTCCGGATCGGCGCGCTCGAGATGGATGGTGATCGTTCGCGACTCGTCGTCGACCTCGATCCCCTTCGAGAGATCACATCGATGCTTCGGGCGACACGCACCCGCACCGGCGATGCCACCGAGGTCGGTGTAGGGGTTAGCCGCGAGGTCGCGCTCGATGCTCGCGCGGAAGTCCGATGCGCGCACGCGGGACCCGTCGGAGTATCTCAGGCCGGGGCGGAGCTGGAAGGTGTACGTCTTCCCGTTCTCGGTGAGAGTCGGCAGCCGGAGGGCGAGGTCGGGAAGCAGCGTGCTGCCCGCGCGCCCGGCGGCGTGGCGATAGCCGACAAGCCCGTCGTAGACGACGTTGCTGAGCGCCATCGCATCGGTCTCGCCCAGACTCTGCGTCGGATCGAGGCAGCGGCACGGCCACGGCCCCCGTTCGATGCGGAGAACGCCGCCGCGGTGGCCGGCCAAGGGGGTCACGCTGGCGGCGTAGATCGTGCCGTCTGCGTTCGCGAGCGCGGCCGGGCGGCTGCCGACCTCCACCCGCTTCGTGACCCTGACCGTTCGTGGATCGATGCGACTGAGCGAGCCCGAGCCGCTCGAGGCGACCCAGACGCCGTCGTCGGCGACGCTGATCGCGGACGGATCGGCTCCAACGGACACGAGCCCGCTCACGGAGTTCGACGCCGGATCGATGCGCGTCACCGTTCCGTCGCGGCTGTTCGCGACCCAGACCGCACGGGCGCCGACCGCGATCGCCCGCGGTCCGTTGCCGACGTTGACGGAGCCGGCGATCGAGCGCGTACCGGGATCGATCCGCGTCACGATCCCGGTCTCGTCGTCTGCGACCCAGACGCCGCCCTCGCCAACGGCGACGGCAGACGGCGAGGGACCGACCCGGATCGTGCCGGTGACCTTGCCTCGTGCGAGATCGAACCTGGAGACGGTGCCGTCGATCGTGTTCGCCACCCAGACTGCGTCCTTCCCGACCGCGATGCTCGCCGGCCCGTTCCCCACCGTAATCGTCTGGATCCGGGCCAGCGTCTTCGGATCGATCTGCAGGAGGCCCCGGGCGTCCCCGTTCGTCACCCAGAGCGAGCTGGCGCCGACCGCAAGGCCGGAAGGGGCGCCGCCGATCGGGAACGTCTCGAGCCCGCCCGTCGCCGGGTCGAACCGCGAAACGGTGCCGGCGCTCCGGCTCGCGATCCAGACGGCGTCCTTCGTGGAGGCCAGCGCGCTCGGGGCGCCTCCGAGTCGAAACTGAGACCTGACCCCGCCCGAATCGATTGCGCCGATCGCGTTGGCATCGAGCCGCTCGAGCGCACCGCCGCCACTCGGTCGCACGACCGCGAACAGCGCCGCCGCCGCGACGACCGCGGCCGCGATCCCCGCGGCCACCCAGGTCCGTCTGCCGCGACGGCGAGGCTGGGCCGCGACGACCGGGAGCGGCGGCAGCGGCTCGACGGGCTCGACCTCGATCAGCCGCACCGGCTTCTCGAGCCCCTTCAGCCGCACCGCCCGTCGCTCGCGGAAGCGGATCCCCTCGACCTTCTGAGACAGGGTGACGGTCGTCTCGGTCGCAAGGATCTGTCCGGGTTGCGCCAGGCTGCACAGGCGCGCCGCGGTGTTCAGGGCCGTGCCTCGGTAGCCGCCTTCGATCGGGACGGCTTCACCCGCATCGAGCCCGATTCCGATCGGGAGCGGGAAGACCGACATGCCCTCGGCGCGCCGACGGAACGCCCGCTGAAGCTCGACCGCCGCCCGGATCGCCTGCCGGGCCGAGCTGAAGACGCACAAGGCCTCGTCGCCGCGGAGCTCGATCACCTCACCACCGAACGGGACGACGACCTCCCGCGCAATCCGGGCGAACCCGGACGCAAGCCGCCCGGCCTCCTCGTCGCCGTGCGCCTGGGTGAAGCGCGTGTACCCGCGAACGTCTGTGATCAGGAACGTGTGGACGCGCGCCACGGGTTCCTCGCCGTGGGCTGCCGCCTGCCCTTCCTCGGCCATTGGGGGGACACTACGACCCCCGGGGGCGCCGACCAAGCGTCCGGCTAGGGCGAATCGGCCGGCGGCGGCGGCGGCGGCACCGGCACGACTGCCGTCAGAAGCGACGTCACGGTCGGCGCGCCGAAGCGGTCGGTGGCCGTCTCGACGACGCGGAACGTCGATCCCGCGTCGGTGTCGATGACGGTGTAGGTGTCGGCCGTCGATCCGGCGATGTCCGCGCAGTTGGCACCGGCTCCGTCGCAGCGCTGCCACTGGTGGGTCAGCTTCACGTCGGTGTTGCTCCACGTCCCGGGCGTGAGCGTCAGCGTCTGGCCGAGATCGGCGGTGCCGGTGATCGCGGGCGGCGTCACATCGGCCGGCGTCAGCTGCTCGGTGACGTGGCGCTGCACGATCTTTGCGAGGTTGACCGAATCCGGCTGGGCGATCGGGCGCCCGCCGACGAACACGAACTGGACGAGGACGCGGTCGAGCCGCATGTACAGCAGGCTCTCGTAGACCTCGGTCCCGCTGACCGCGACGCTGAGCGGCTGCTCGACCGTGCCGTCGCCGATCGTCGGGTGGCGGAGGCGGCTCAGCTTCACGTCGGTCGGCTTGACCTTGAACCCGCTCGCGATGCCGGCGATGAACCCGGTGCGCCCCTGCGGCGAGTTGAACACGCGCTGGATCACCGCCAGGTCGGTAGTGACCTGCTTGGGCGTCCTGGCGAGCATCCCCTGCGAGCGGACGCCGACGAGCCGGGAGCGGCCGTACGGGGTCGCGAACCTGAGCGTCCGCTGGTACGTCGCGAGATAGCCGGCCCTCGTGAGCTTCCCCTGCGAGACGACCTTCGCGCCCGCGACGTCCGCGGGCGCCAGCGTCATCCGGGCGGCGCTCGGCGTGACGGTCGCCGCCCCCGCCAGCGAGACGAGCGCGAGCGCGCCCAGAAGCGCAGCCGACAGCTTGATCGAGACCTTCATGACGCGGCCCAGGCTAGCGCCGGGCCTTGACGGCGCGTTCCATCTGACGCTTCGCGTCGCGCTCCATCAGGTCGCGGCGCTTGTCGCGGTGCTCCTTGCCGCGCGCGATCGCGAGCTCGACCTTGACCCGGCTGTCCTTGAAGTAGAGCCGCGTCGGCACGATCGTGAGGCCCTTCTCGCGCACCTTCCCGTACAGCGAGTCGATCTCCCGCCGATGCAGGAGGAGCTTCCGCGAGCGGGTCGGCTCGTGGTTCGCACGATTGCCCTGGTCGTAGACGGCGATCTCGAGCCCGACGAGCCAGACCTCGCCGTCCCGAACCTCCGCATACGCATGCGCGAGGGTCGCCCTGCCGTCCCGAAGCGACTTGACCTCGGTCCCGGTGAGGACCAGGCCCGCCTCGAAGCGGTCGAGCAGCTGATAGTCGTGCCGCGCGCGGCGGTTCTCGGCGATCGTCTTCTCGGCCATCGGCGGGGAGGGTAGCTTCGCGCGCACCCTCGCCCCGTTCTAGGGTCGGACCAGGGTGATTCCGGATTGTCGCCCGGGGCGCCGTCAGGCACCGTCGAAGCCATGAGCGAACACATCACACATACGCAGGGAATCAAGCGCCTCGAGCGCAGCTCCACCGACCGCCTGCTCGCAGGCGTCTCCGGCGGCCTCGGCCGCTACTTCGACCTCAACCCGGCCGTGTTCAGGGTCGGCTTCGTCGTGCTGACGCTGCTCGGCGGCGCCGGCATCCTCGCTTACCTCGCCGCCGTGCTCGTGATCCCGGAAGAGGGAGCCGAGCAGTCGATCGCAGAACGCGTTCTCGCCCAGCGTCGCAACCGCCCCTTGCCGCTGATCGGGCTGGGGCTGGTCTCCGTGGCGATTCTCGTCCTCCTCGCCCGCGGCGCGCTGTGGTCCAGTAGGCGGAGCCGGAGCCGGGTGGGTGCTCGTCCTGTTCGCCGGGCTGGCGATCCTCTGGACGTACGACGCGAGCCGCGGGGACGCGCGCTCGCGGCGGCTGATCGCCGTGCTGCTCTCGCTCGTCGTCGCGTTCTTCGCGATCGTGACTGCGGCGCTGGTCACCGCGTTCGCGTGGTTCGACGTGAGCCTGAGCGACGGCGTGGGCAACCGCACCTACGCACCCGCGACGTCCTCCGACGTCAAGCGTACGTACTCGCTGGGAGTCGGCGACTTGCGGGTCGACCTCTCGGACGTGGCAACGACGAAGCCGACGCGAGTACGCGCAAGCGTCGGCGTCGGCGAGCTTCGCGTAATCGTGCCGCGCCAGGCCGAGGTCACCGTCGACGCGCATGCGAAGGTCGGTGACGTTCGGGTCCTCGACCAGCAAGAAAGCGGTCGCAACGTGACGGTGCAGAGCGGCCACGGCGGCACGCTGACGATCGTGGCGAACGTCGGCGCCGGAGCGATCGACGTCGTGCGTGCGGGAGACTGAGTTGCCGGACCGGCTCTTCGAGCTGTCGAGTGGCGATCGCGTGATCGCGGGGGTCTGCGGCGGCGTGGCATCGAGGCTTGGCGTCGATGCCACGCTCGTCCGCTTCGTCTTCGCGCTGCTCGCGCTCGCGGGCGGGGCCGGCATTCTCCTCTACCTCGCGTTGTGGGTGTACGCGGCGGGGAAGCGGACCTGGCCGGGAGTCGTCCTGATCGCGATCGCCGGCGCACTGCTGCTGCTCGCGCTCGGGCTCGCGAAGTCGTCGGTCGCCGGCGCCACGCTGCTGATCGCCGGCGCCGCCGTGGTGCTGCACCGCGGCGGCTCGCTGCGCCCGGGAGGGTCGGTGCCGGTGCTCGGCGTGGTGCTGCTCGCGGCCGGCGCAATCATCTTCCTCGGCCGCGACGCCGGCTCGGGGCCTTTGGTCGCCCCGGGCGCCGTCGCCGGCGCGCTGCTGCTCGTGGTCGGCCCGTGGCTGTGGCAGCTCGCCGGCGAGCGCACCGCACGCATCCGCCTGGCGGAGCGCGCGGAGGTCGCCGCCAGGGTGCACGATTCGGTGCTGCAGACGCTCGCGCTCATCCAGCGGCATCCGGGCGATCCGGTCCGCGTCGCGGCGATCGCCAGACGGCAGGAGCGCGAGCTCAGACGGTGGTTGTACGGGAGCGGTGTCGGCGAGGCGACGACGCTCGTCGACGCGCTGGGTGAGGCGGCCGCCGACGTCGAGGAGCTGCACGGCGTGCGGATCGAGGTGGCAAGCGCCGGCGACGTGCCTCTCGACGAGCCGGTCGGCCAGCTCGTGCTGGCCGCGCGCGAGGCGATGACGAACGCAGCGAAGTTCTCGGGGGCGCAGGAGATCTCCGTCTACGCCGAGTGCGGCCAGGACGAGGTCGCGGTGTTCGTTCGCGACCGGGGAATCGGGTTCGACCGCGCCGCGGTGTCGCCGGATCGCCGCGGACTCGCGGGCTCGATCGAGGCCAGGATGCGCCGCTCCGGCGGCTCGGCGGCGGTGACCACGGAACCGGGCGAGGGAACCGAGATCGAGCTGCGGCTCCCGGTGGGGGCGTCGTGAAGAGACGCGTCGTCCTCGTCGACGACCACGCGCTCTTCCGCGCCGGCGTTCGCGGCGAGCTCGGCGAAGCCGTCGAGATCGTCGGAGAGGCGGGCAGCGTCGCCGAAGCAGTGCCGCTGATCCGAGAGCTCGACCCGGAGGTCGTCCTGCTCGACGTCCACCTCGAGGACGGCGGCGGCGAGGGCGTGATCGCGGCCGTCTCGCCGGAGCGACCCGGAGTGAAGTTCCTCGCGCTCTCGGTGTCGGACGCGGCCGAAGACGTGATCGCGGTGATCCGCGCCGGCGCGCGTGGGTACGTGACGAAGACGATCTCGGGCGACGAGCTCGCCGACGCCATCGAGCGCGTGGCGGGAGGCGACGCCGTCTTCTCCCCGCGGCTCGCCGGGTTCGTGCTCGACGCCTTCGCTGCGGGCGACCGCGTCGGCGGCGACGAGGAGCTGGACGCGCTCACGCCGCGCGAGCGCGACGTGCTACAGCTGATCGCGCGGGGCTATCGCTACAAGGAGATCGCGGCGCGCCTCCACCTCTCCGTCAAGACCGTCGAGGCGCACGTTTCGAGCGTCCTGCGCAAGCTGCAGCTCTCCTCGCGGCACGAGCTCACCCGCTGGGCACAGCAGCGCCGACTCGTCTAGCTCGAGAAGTCCCAGGCGCTAGGCGAGCGCGAGCTCGACCTTTCCCTCGTTGCGGGCGATCGACTCGACGCGCACCTCGATGGCGTCGCCGAGCCGGTACGTCCTCCCCGTGGTGCGGCCCCTGAGTGCCGTCGCAAGCGTGTTGATCTCGAAGAACTCGCCGCGGAGACGCCGCGCCGGCAGGAAGCCCTCGAAGACGCCGCCGAAGCGCACGAACAGGCCGGAGCCGATCAGACCGATGATCTCACCCTCCCAGCCCGCCTCCCACCCGGTGTCGAACAGGCGGCGCTCGAGCAGCCAGGCGGCGCAGATCTCGTCCGCCAGATACTCGACCTGCGACGCCTCGCGCTCGCGCTCGGACACGTGCTCGGCCAGGTGGTCGAGGTCCTCCGGAACCGGATCGTCGCCCAGGCCGAGCTCGCGCAGCAGCGCTCGGTGGACGACGAGGTCCGGGTAGCGGCGGATCGGCGACGTGAAATGGCAGTACGCGACGCTGGCGAGACCGGCGTGACCGAGGTTCCGCGGGTCGTAGCGCGCCTGCTTGACCGAGCGCAACACGAGTGCGGGGAACGCCTCCCGGCCGCGGCCCGACTGCTGCGTGTACTCGGCGACGCGCAACGAGGTCGCGCCGACGAGCGCGGCCGCTTCCTGCGAGGACAGACGCTCGGGCGCCGGCGGTGTCGGCACGCCGAGGTCGGTGAGCTTCGCAAGCAGCTGCTCGACCGCCTGCGGATCGGGCCGCTCGTGCACCCGGTACAGCGCCGCGCGGCGGCGACCGGCGAGGAACGCTCCGACGCGCTCGTTGGCGAGGATCATCAGCTCCTCGACCAGCATGTGTGAGTGTGGCTCTCCCTCGAGCCACGCATCCGCGACGCCGCCGGCACCGTCGAAACGGAACACGACCTCGGGCGTCTGCACTTGCAGCGCCCCGCGTGAAAACCGACGCGAGCGCAGCTCGCCGGCCAGCTCGTCGTTCAGGCGGAGCGCCTCGACGACGTCGGTCGGCGCCTCGAGCGCCTCGGCCTGGCGGTAGGTGAGTCGCGCATCGGAGCGGATCACGGACCGGTAGAACTGCGGCTCGCCGCGCGGCGGAATCTCGACCGTCACGCACAGCCGGTCCTCGTCCTGACGGAGCGAGCACAGGTCGTCGGCGAGCTCGTGCGGAAGCATCGGCGCGACCGCGCCGGGAACGTACGTCGAGAATCCACGCCCGGCCGCGCCGCGATCGAGCGGCGTGCCCGCCCCGACGAAGAACGACACGTCGGCGATGTGAACCCATGCGCGGATGCCGTCCGGCTCACGGCGGAAGGAGAGAGCGTCGTCGAAGTCCTTCGCCGTCTCCGGGTCGACCGTGTACGTGACGAGGTCTCGCAGATCGGTTCGGTTGCGCACGTCCCGCGGGGGTGCGTCGTGCGGCTCGAACTCGACTCGCGCACCCTTTTCCACGAGCAGCGCCTCGAGCACGTTCTCGATGCGATCGGCAGGCCCGAGTATACGCTCGACTCGAGCGCGTCCCCGCCCGGTCGCCACGAGCGCGAGGTCGCCGACGTCCACTCCCCCGCTCCCCTTCGACTCGAGCACGATCGGGATGCCGGGCGTGAAGTACGGATCGCCGACGAGCAGGCGACCGCGACGGCTAACTTCGACGACCAGCGAGGAGGCGGAGTGCGGCGGCAAGGGCGTGCTGCGAGAATATGTCGGGCCTGACGCCGCCCTCGGAGATGTCGTGGCCGGCCGGTGTCAGGTACCGGGCGACCGTCAGCTTGAGCGCCGCGCCGGATGGCAGCTTGTCGATCTGCTGGACGTACGACTTGCCGTACGTCGGAAGCCCGAGGACCGTCGCGCGGCCGTGGTCCTTCAGGGCGCCGGCGACGACCTCGGACGCGCTCGCGCTCGCAGCGTCGACCAGTACCGCCAGCGGCGCCGTCACGGCGACGTTGCCGTGCGCGTAGACGATGCGGAAGGGCCGGTGGGCGCCGGCGAGCGAGGCGACGATCGAGCCGTTGCGCAGGAAGAGAGACGAGATGCTGACCGCCTGGTTCAGGAGCCCGCCGGGATTGCCCCGGAGGTCGAGCACATAGGCCGTCGCACCCTCGGCCGCGAGTCGCCGGATCGCCGACCTCGTCGCGGCCGCCGAGCCGCGCGAGAACGTCGAGATGTGGATCACCCCGACGTGCCCGTCGAGCCGGGCGTGCACCGGATGCACCCTGAACTGCTGCCGCAGCAGCTTCACCTCGAGCGTGTGCTGGCCGCGTCGGATACGGAGGCTCACGCTGGTCCCCGGGACGCCCAGGATGCGGCCGACTGCCTCGTGGTAGCTGAGCCGCGCCGTCGATGCTCCGTCGACGGCGAGGATCGTGTCGCCCGGCCGGATCCCTTGAACGTGCACCGAGCCGACCGACGTGCGGCGCACGAGCAGACCGCCGGGGGCCGGCAGCACGGTGATTCCGACGCCGCCGTATCCGCTCGCGAAGGCGCGGCGGGCGACCCGGTACTCGGCCGGCGTCAGGTAGGCCGTGTACGGATCGTGGAGCGCTGCCAGCAGCTTCGGGATCGTGGGCTCCGAGAGCACCGACGGGGGCAGCTGCCGGTAGTACCGTGCGACGAGCTCCGACCGCACCTGCTGCAGCTCACTCGGGCCACGGGCGCCGAGCGAGACCGGGTGCAGCACAACCCCGACGGCAAAAGCCACGGCCGCCGCCGCCACGAGAGCGAGCACCGCAGTGCGCCGCATGCCGGGACTGTACTCCCGGCCCGTTGAGTGGGCTAGGGGCGAGAGCGAAGCTAGAGGCCTGATGCGTATTGGGGTGCGTGCGGGGATGCGCCTGACCAAGCGGATTGGACACGGCGGGCGCTGCCCGTAGCCAATGCTACGGACGAGCCCGACGGGGCCGAGCCGTGCCGCGTCAGGCGCACCATCCGCATGTGCCCGCAAATGCGCATCAGGCCTCTACACCCGCAGGAAGCGGCGAATCGTCAGGCCCGACCCGATCGCGCCGAGGCCAAGGCCCATGCCCACGAGGATCAGCGCCGTGAGCGGGAAGGCCAGCGCCTTGACGTCGGCGTCGCCGGAGAGGTGCGGGAGGATCGCCGGCAGCGCGATCGCCTTGCCGAGCATCATGAAGAGCACGGCGAGCAGCGAGCCGGCCAGCCCACAGAAGAGCCCCTCGAGCATGAACGGCCCACGCACGAACCAGTTGGTCGCGCCGACGAGCTTCATCACCTCGATCTCACGTCGCCGCGAGAAGATCGAGAGCCTGATCGTGTTCGAGATGAGCAGGATCGAGGCGATCAGCAGCACCGACGTCGCCAGGATGAACACGACCTCGATCACGTGCGCGACCTGGAGGATCCGGTGCGACACTCGTTTGCCGTCGCTCACCTTGTCGACTCCGGGCGGAAGGTGAGGCTTGACGATCGACAGGTAGAGCTTGTCGACGTCCTCCGCCTTGTTCGGCGTCACCTCGAGCTCGTCGGGGAACGGGTTCGAGGTCAAGTTGCGCACGAGCTCGGGGTACTTGCGCTTCATGATCGTGAGCGCCCGCTCCTTCGACACGTAGTTGATGCCGCCCGGCTTGACGTACGGGCTTTGCTCGAGCGTTCGCGCCAGCGCATTCTTCTGCGCGCGCGTCGCGTCGGGGCTGCGGTCGAAGTAGATCTTGACGACGAGCTCCTTCTTCACGTGGTTCGACCACGAGACCGTCCAGGTCCCGAGCGCGATGAAGAGCCCGAGCAGGAACATGCCGATCAGCACCGTCATCGTCGCCGCGACGGTCGTCGAGAGGTTGGCGCCGAGCGAGCGCCACGCCTCCGACACGAGGAGCCTCGCGCGTGCGCTCATTCTCCGGCGTACCCGCCGCGCCGCTCGTCGCGTGCCAGCCGGCCCTCTTCGAGCTGGATCACGCGCTTGCGCATCTTGTCGACCATCTCGCGGTCGTGCGTGACCATCAGGATGGTCGTGCCACTGCGGTTGATGCGGTACAGCAGCTGCATGATCCCCACCGACGTGTCCGGGTCGAGGTTGCCGGTCGGCTCGTCGCACACGAGCAGCGGCGGATGGTTCACGAACGCGCGCGCGATCGAGACGCGCTGCTGCTCCCCACCCGACAGCTCGTCGGGCAGCGAGTTCATCTTGTGCGACAGACCGACCATCGCGAGGACCTCGGGGACCTTCTTGCGGATCGCCGTCGCCGACTCGCCCTGCACCTTCAGCGCGTAGGCGACGTTCTCGGAGGCGGTGCGGTTCGGCAGCAGCTTGAAGTCCTGGAACACGCAGCCGATGTTGCGCCGGAGCATGGGCACCTTGTTGCGCTTCAGCCGTCCGAGCTCGCGGCCGCCCAGCACGATCTTCCCGCTGGTCGGCTCGAGCTCCTTGAGCAGCAGCCGCACGAGCGTCGACTTGCCGGAGCCCGAAGCCCCGACGATGAACACGAACTCGCCCTTGTCGATGTGGAACGTGACGTCGCGGAGCGCCGTGACGTCGGGCTCGTACACCTTCGTGACAGAGTCGAAGACGATCATCGACGCCGCGATCGCCTGCGGGCTGGGCGGCAGCGGGGTCTCGTCGACGACGAGTGTCGTTACGGGGGTTGTCAGCTCTGTCTCCTGCACGAGTCGAGAACGACGATGGCCGCCGACCTGGCGGACTCTGGCTCGAAGGCCCGTCGATTGTAGCTCACGAGCTAGACGATCCTCCCGGCGGCCCTTGCAAGCAGATATTCGCGGATGAAGGGATCGAGGTCTCCGTCCAGCACGCCCTGGGCATTTCCGGTCTCGAAGCCGGTTCGAGAGTCCTTCACGAGCTGATACGGGTGGAGAACGTACGAGCGAATCGACTCACCCCCGAAGCCGGTGTCGGCGGATCCGCCACGTTCCTTCGCCAGCACCGCCTCCCTCTCCTCTTCCGCGCGCTCGACGAGCCGCGCCTTGAGGACACGCATCGCCGTCTGCTTGTTCGCCGACTGCGAGCGCTCGTTCTGGCACTGCACGACGATTCCCGTGGGCAGGTGCGTGATGCGCACGGCGCTGTCGGTCTTGTTCACGTGCTGACCACCCGCGCCCTGCGCGCGGTACGTGTCGATCTTCAGGTCGCCTTCGTCGATCTCGACGTCCGCGTCGACGGACAGCAGCGGCGCGACGATGACGGTGGCGAACGCTGTGTGGCGGCGGTGCGCGGCGTCGAACGGGCTCTGCCGGACGAGGCGGTGCTTGCCGCGCTCGGCTTTCAAGATCCCGTACGCGTTCTCCCCGCCGACGGTGAACGTGCTCGACTTCAGGCCCGCCTCCTCACCGGGGCTCGCCTCGAGCAGCTCGACGCCGAACCCGCGGTTGGCGGCCCACCGCTCGTACATCCGCAGCAACATCTCGGCCCAGTCCTGCGCGTCGGTCCCGCCGGTGCCCGACTGCAACGTCACCACCGCGTCGCCTGCGTCGTACTCGCCGTCGAACAGCGCTGCCTCCTGCAGGCGCGCGAGCTCGTCGCGCAGCGGGCGGAGGCTGACGGCGAGCTCGTCGTCGAGCTCGCCCCCGTCCAGCGCCGCGAGCTCGCGGGCGTCCTCGTAGTCGCGCCGCAAGGTGCGATATCCGTCGAGGCGCCGCGTCGTGCGCGCGTGATCCGCGGAAACCTGCGCCGCGTGCGTCTGGTCGTCCCAGAAGCCGGGCGCGTTCATCTGCGCCTCGAGCCCTACAAGCCTGCGTTCGAGCGACGCGGGGTCAAAGGTACTCCCGGACCCAGTCGAGCTGGGCCCCGAGCTCGTCGAGCTGTTCTGTGAGCGACCTTCCGTCGTCGGTCATGCGACGATCGTATCGCGCGGGTTTCCGTTCAGCCGCAACGGCGGGTGCCGCCGACGCCCGCGAGCGCGGCGAGCCCGCGCGAGAGGTTCGGCCGGAGGCTCAGGTCGACGAAGCCCGGGCGCTTCGCCGTCAGTCGGATCATCCCGTCTCGTCCCGCGCGACACGCAGCCCTGGCGGGTCCGCCAGTACGGCGACCAGCGAAGCGCGACCCGGTAGGTGCCGGGCTTGTCGACCACGAAGACCGCGCGCGCGGGCCAGAGCCACTCGACGCTCGCGAGCCCGGGACCGACCACGACCGACCTGGCGTTCGGCAGCTCGTAGACCGAGACGTGCGTCGAGCGGAACACCGGCACGAGCCCGGACCGCCCGGTCCTGATCAGGGACGCCTCCTGCCGCGAGCTGTAGTCGGGCTCGGCGTCGGAGAGCACGACGTAGCGCACGCCGAGCGACCGCAGCCAGGCCTGGTAGGCGTGCCGGCGCAACGGGTGGTCGTAGAGGAGCTCGTTCTGGGGGAAGTCGCTCTGCCGGTACCAGCCGCGCACGATCGGGATACCTGCGTCGGGCAGGTACGCGGCGGCCCAGTGGTCGACCGTGTCGACCACCTCGACGCGGAACGACGGGCTCAGGTGGGCATGCAGGTACCCGATTGCGGGCTGCCAGTACGCCGCGCGGCTGCCGCCCGGATCCGCGCTCGCGCGCGCGTAGTTCGAGACGATCGGCGTGACGTTCCAGAGTGCTGCCAGCACGATCGCCGGCACGACGAGGTGCAACGGACGCCAGCGACGCAGCGAGACCGCGAGCACCGCGATCGGCAGCGCGGCGTACCGGATGCGATCGATGTTCGCGCCGACCGAGGACGGCACCACGAACACGACGAGACACGCCGCCCCGTACACCCAGAAGAGACCGTGCAACGGACGCGCCGCGGCGACGTTCCACGTCACGGCCAGGCCGATCGTCGAGAAGACGACGGCGGCGGCGAGCTGCCAGATGCTGAACGGGAAGAGACCGGGATCGGCGAACAGCCGGTACGCGGCGAGCTCGACAGGCCGCCGGCGACCATGATCGCGAGCGGCATGCGAGCGTCGCGGAGACTCCGCCGCGAGAGCGCGACACCGCCCAGCATCACCGCGAGCAGCGCGAACGCGAGCGGGCTGGTCGCCAGGCACAGCACGGCGCACAGCGCGAACCGCCACCGATGCGCGGACTGCAGCGCCCACAACGACAGCAGCGCGAACACGGCCGCGAGCGCGAACGGAAACGCGGCCGACAGCACGATCCCCGCCCAGAGGACGGCGAACGTGCGGCTCGACAGCCGCGCGTCCAGGCCCCACTGGCGCAGCGCGACGAGCGTGAACGCGAGCGCGGCGGCGGCGATCGTCGTCACGGCGAGCACCTTGATGCCGAGCAGCGCCGCGAGCGGGTAGTAGAGGAGGCTGTAGTTGACGAACGTGTAGCGCCCCGCGTACCAGAAGTTGTTCCAGACGGCGAAGCCGTGCTGGATCAGGAACGTGCGCTGGTAGGCGTGCGCCGCCAGATCGACCCCCGGAGGGCCGAGCCAGAGCAGAATCGACGCGAGGCTTGCTGCGACGACCGTCGAGATAACCGCCTCGCGGGCGAGGACCCGAGGGTTCGCCACGCTCACGCCAAGAGCCTATTCGGTCCGGTCGTCTCCCCGCAGACGTGACCAGACGCCGATGTCGAGCCGGCGCCCCTCCTTGAAGTGGACCGAGCGGAGCACGCCCTCGCAGCGGTAGCCCCCGCGCTCCGCGACGCGCTCGGACGCCGGGTTCGTGACGGCGATCCGCAGCTCGAGGCGCTCCAGGCCCAGCTCGTCGAAGCCCCAGGCCGTCAGCAGCTCGAGCGCCCGGACCGCCACCCCACGCCCTCGCGCCGTCGGCGCGACCGCGTACCCGATCTCGCCCTCGCGCGCCGGCAGGTCGAGCCTGAACATCGACGCGAACCCGAGGAACGCCCCATTGCCCGCCGCGCGGACGACGAACCCGGCCCGGTCGCCGACGCGCCAGCCCTCGTCGTAGCGGCGGATCCACGAGCGGACGAACGCCTCGCCGCCGTTCGTCGGCACCATCGTGAACTCCTTGATCGCCTCGTCCTGCACGAGCTCGAGCAGGTCGGAGGTGTCGCTCCGCGCCATGCGGTCGAGGCGGATGACGCCGTCTTGAAGCGGAGGGTCAGGCGCCTTCAGGCGCCGTGGCACTTCTTGAACTTCTTGCCCGAGCCGCACCAGCAGGGGTCGTTGCGGCCGATGTTCTCGTTCTCGGAGTTGACCTTCGGCCGTTGGGCGACCGGGGTCGCCACGGAGCCGCCGCCCGCTGTCGCGAGCGTGGAGGTGCTGCCGGCGGCGGCGATGGCGTCGGCGCCGGCGAGCGACGCGTGCTCGTAGCTGAGCGCGCCGTTCGAGCCGTCGCCGTTCGGCGCCTGCTGCAGTTGGCGCTCGTCCGGCGTCACCTCCGCGTGGAAGAGGAGCGTCACGACCTCCTCGCGAATCGCGCGGTTCAGATCCTGGAACATCGTGTGGCCCTCGTTCCGGTACTCGACGAGCGGGTCCTTCTGGGCCATCCCGCGCAGGTGGATGCCCTCGCGGAGGTAGTCCATGTTCTCGAGGTGCTCGCGCCAGCGGACGTCGACCGTCTGCAGCACGATGAACCGCTCGAGGTCGCGCATGAGCCCTTCCTGGATCTGAGAGAGCTCCTTCTCGCGCTCCTCGTACGCGTCGAGCGCGTCGTCTTGGAACTCCTGGACGATCCCCTCGCGGTCGAGCCCCTTCAGCTCGTCGACGGCGACACCGGTCCCGTAGACGCCGTCCATCGCCGAGACGAGGTCGTCGAGATCCCAGTCCTCGGTCAGCTCCGACTCCGTGTAGACGGCCACGACATCGGAGATCACCTCGGGCAACCACTCGGCGCGGATGTCCTCGCTGAGATCCTCGCCGTGCAGCACGCGGTTCCGCTGCTCGTAGATCACCTGGCGCTGGACGTTCATCACGTCGTCGTACTTGAGGACGTTCTTGCGCGCGACGAAGTTCTGCTCCTCGACCTTCTTCTGCGCGTTCTCGATCTGCCGGGAGAGGATCGAGGCCTCCATCGGCTGGTCGTCCGGGAGCTTGAACCGCTCCATGATGTTCTGGATGCGGTCGCCGGCGAACAGGCGCACCAGGTCGTCCTGGCCGGAGAGGTAGAACCGCGTCTCGCCGGGGTCGCCCTGACGACCCGAGCGGCCGCGCAGCTGGTTGTCGATGCGGCGCGCCTCGTGGCGCTCGGTGGCGAGAACGTAGAGCCCGCCGAGCTCGCGCACCTCGTCGTCGATCTTGATGTCGACGCCGCGGCCCGCCATGTTCGTGGCGATCGTGACCGCGCCGGTCTGGCCGGCGTCCTTGATGATCTCGGCCTCGCGCGCGTGCTCCTTCGCGTTCAGCACGTTGTGCGGGACACCCTGCCGCTTCAGGAGCTCGCTCAGGTACTCGGACGTCTCGACGGCGATCGTGCCGACGAGCACGGGCTGGCCCTTCTCGTGGCGCTCCTTGATGTCGCCGACGACGGAGTCGAACTTCGCCTGGGCGGTCTTGAAGATGAAGTCGTTGCGGTCGTGGCGCTCGACGGGGACGTTCGTCGGTATCTCGACGACGTTGAGGCCGTAGATCTCGACGAACTCCTTCTCCTCGGTCTTCGCGGTACCGGTCATGCCCGCGAGCTTGCCGACGCTCCCGTCGTGCTTGGTCGCCGTGTAGAGACGGAAGTAGTTCTGCAGTGTGATCGTCGCAAGCGTCTGGTGCTCTTCCTGGATCGCGACGCCTTCCTTCGCCTCGACCGCCTGGTGGAGGCCCTCGCTCCAGCGGCGGCCCTCCATGATCCGGCCGGTGAACTCGTCGACGATCTTCACCTCGCCCTCCTGCACGACGTAATCGAAGTCGCGCTTGTAGAGCGCCTGCGCCTTCAGCGACTGGATCAGGTGGTTGACGAGCTGGACGTTGTTCGGGCTGTACAGGTTGTCGACCCGCATCGCCCGTTCGATCTTCTCGATCCCGGACTCGGTCGGCGCGACGGTCTTGTGCTTCTCGTCGTAGAGGTAGTCGTGCTCCTGCGCGAGCTGCTCGTCCTCGAGCTTCGTGCCCTTCGACTGCGCGCCGTCGAGCGTCTTCACGATCCGCGCGAAGTCGTAGTAGGTCTTCGCGGCGGTGGTCGGCTCGCCCGAGATGATCAGCGGCGTTCGCGCCTCGTCGATCAGGATCGAGTCGACCTCGTCGACAATCGCGTAGGTGTGGCCGCGCTGCACGACCCCTTCGAGACCGATCGCCATGTTGTCGCGCAGGTAGTCGAAGCCGAACTCGGAGTTCGTCCCGTAGGTGATATCGGCGTCGTAGGCAACCTTGCGCTTGTCGAACGGCATCATGTTCTCGATCGACGAGACGGTGACGCCGAGGCGCTCGTAGACGCCGCGGTTCCACTCCGCGTCGCGCTGCGCCAGGTAGTCGTTGACGGTCACGAGGTGCACGCCGAGACCGGGTAGCGCGTTCAGGTAGAGCGGCAGGCTCGCGACGAAGGTCTTTCCTTCGCCGGTCTTCATCTCCGCGATGTCGCCTTCGTGCAGCACGATCCCGCCCATCATCTGCACGTCGAAGATGCGCTGGTTCGACTCGCGCACGCGGGCCTCGCGCACCGCCGCGAACGCCTCGAACAGGATGTCCTCGAGCGACTCCCCGTTCTCGAGGCGCTGCCGGAACTCCGCCGTCTTTCCGCGCAGCTCGTCGTCGGACAGCTTCTGGAACTCCGGCTCGAGGGTGGCGATGTACGCGGCCTGCTCGCCGAGCCGCTTCACCCGGCGCCCCTCGCCGAAGCGAAGCGCCTTCTCGAAGGATCCGAGGGCAGGCATCAGCGAGACAGGGTACCGCCACCCGGGGCCGTCAAAGCGCCGCCGCCTCTACCTCCCAGAGGTCCCCGACGAGATGGACGGCCCGGACGACGTAGTCCCCGCCCTGTTCGCGCCCCTCGCGCTCGAAGCTCGGCACCGTGCCGAAGCGCGGCTGGCCGTCGACGTGGAGGCTGCGCCCTTCCCTCGTCGAGACGAGCTCGGCCTCCTGCCCCGTGAGCTCGGGAGCCGCGACGACCACGATCCGCCGCGCGGCGACCGCCCAGAGCCGGCGGCCCCTGGGAACCGCCTCCGCCCGGTAGGGTCGGTCGAGCGACACGTCGACCGCGTCGGCGAACGGCGCGAGCCTCTCGGCCCCCGGGGCGTCCGTGCCCGAGCCCTCTGCCTCCTCGGGAACGAGCGGCCCTCCCGCGAGCGCCACGAACCGGATCTGCTCGATGCCCTCTTCTTCCGTCTGAACGGTGGTGACGACGTCGAAGCGCCGGGCGCGCGGGACGCCGTGGATCCCGGGCTCCCCGCGCGGCTCACCGTCGAACCCGGGCGGCTCGGCCGCAGTTGCGCGCGGAGGCGTCAAGCCACCCGACTCGGCGAGGATGCGGTGCACCGGAGCTCTGGAGCGGAAGAACCTGAACGGCGTCGCCGTCACTCACCCTTGTCCATGTGCCTGCGCGGCTCGACGACTCGGCGCTCGCGGTATCGCTTCACCTGACGCTCGAGCTTGTCGACAAGCTGGTCGATCGACAGCTTCATGTCGTAGGACGCCTCGCGCGCGCGCAGCGTCGGGCCCTTCGTGAAGATCGTTCCCTCGGCGACGTTGCTGTCGGCGATCGACGGGTTGCGCAGCTCGGAGAGCTCGACCTCGACTTGCGTGGGCTCGGCCAGGAGCTTGCTGAGCTTCGCGAGCTTCTTCTCCGCGTACTCGCGCATCGGCGGTGTGACCTCCACGTTCTTGCCCTTCACCTGAAGCCTCATTCCCCGCCTCCTTGGTGGTGGTCAAGCCGTGCCGCCACCCTAGCGCACCGCCGAGAGCGCTTCACAGCTTCGCCACGACCTGGTCGTAGGCGAGCGCGTACACGACGCTCTTCCCCGACGAGGCCCGTCCGCGTGCTCGTCTGCACGCCCGGGCACCAGGACTTGCCGTTCAGGCGCTGCGTCGCGCGGGCCGAGAGGGTCTAGATGCGCACGCCGCCGCAGTCGCCCTTGGATGCTGCGTCCGCGTAGGCGCGCCGATCGCCGTCCGCGCTGATGCCGATGGGAGCACCGGGCATCGTCACCGACCGCCCCTGCGCCGCACCGCCGGAGCCGGCCGTCACCGGACCGTCCGCGCGAAGGTCACGACGTGCACCGTGCGCGCTCCGCCCAGCCGCAGCGCAGCCGCCGCGGCGGACGCGGTCGAACCGGTCGTGTACACGTCGTCCACCAGGAGCACCCGTGCGGGTGACTCGGCACGCGGGACGAATGCGCCTCGGACGTTCCGGCGACGCTCGGCCAGGCCGAGCCCCGTCTGCCGCGGCGCCGAGCCGACGCGTTCGAGCAGCTCTGCGTCGGGCAACTCCCAGCGACGCGCGAGGGCGCGCGCGAGGCCGTGTGCCGGATGGTGCCCGCGTTCGAGCAGCCGAAGGCGGTCGGGAGGCACCCAGGTGACGGCGTCGGCGACTGGCGGCACGAGCCGCGCGACGATCAGGTCGCCGACGAGTGCTGCGGCACGGCGGAGCCCGTGCTCCTTCCAGCCCTGGACGAGGTCGCGGGCCGGCCCGCGGTAGGCCGCGACCGACTGCGCGGACGCGAACGCGAGTCGCCGTCCCGCGCAGTCGAGACAGCGTTCGACGGGCCAGGCCGTCGGACCGCCGCAGCGGCTGCAGCGCGGTCCAGTCAAGAACGGCAGCGAGCCGCGACACGCGTCGCAGAGCAGCTTCGCAGAGGCGCCACAGCTCACGCAGCGCCCCGGAAAGATCAGGTCGACGAGCCACGCCGTGGACGCTACGCCGGATCGCGTGACGTGTCCGTCACGCCTTCGTGAAATGTCTGTGACGGAGGCGCCTCGCCGCGCGGCGCGCTCGCTACTCCGGCGCGTAGGCGGCGCGCGTCGGCAGCCCGCGGTCAGCGCGGAGCCGGTTGTCGGCGATCAGCAGCTGCTCATGGTCGCCGATGTCGTACCAGACACCGTCGAACCGCCAGCCGTAGACCGGACGACGACGGCAGAGCCACTCGACGAACCTGCCGGGCTGGTCGGACGAGTTGCCGGAGTCGAGGTACTCGTCGAGCAGGTGCACGTGGGAGCGGTGGTAGATGTAGGTGGCGATCGCGGCCAGTGTCGTACGCGGCTCGGCGGGCTTCTCGACGAAGTCGAGCAGCCGGTCGTCGTCTGCGAGCTCGACGATTCCGTACTGGCTCGCGAGCTCCAGTGAGCCGACGTCGCGAACGGCGACCGCGCTTGCCTCGCCTTTGGCCGCCCAGAAGCCCACGTAGTCCGCGAGCGAGAAGTCGAACAGATTGTCGCCGGCGATCACGAGCAGATCGTCGTCGAGCGCCGCGCGCTTCACGACGAAGCGGAGGTCGCCGATCGCACCGAGCCGGTCCTCGTTGGAGGTCGTTCCGTCGTCGTGGACGATCACGTCGCGCCCGCTCGCCCACTCGACGAATGCCGGCGCCTTGCGCGCGTTCGTGACGAGATGGATCTCGTCGATGTCGGGCACGCGGGCGATCGCGTCGACGATCCAGTCGGCGATCGGGCGGCCGCCCACCGGCAGCAGCTCCTTCGCCCACGTGTCGGTGAGCGGCCGGAGCCGCGTCGCGTAGCCCGCTGCGAGCACGATTGCCTTCACGCCGCGACGACCGCCCCCGCAAGTGTGTCGGCGTACGGCGCGCGGTGCACACCCGCCTCGGTGACGATCGCGGCGATCAGCCCCGCGGGAGTGACGTCGAAGGCGGGGTTGCGCGCGGGGAAACGCGCGGTCACCTCGGTCGGGTCCCGCTCCTCGATCGGAATGCCCGACCCGTCGCTCGTGGAGAGGTCGACCGTCGAGGTCGGCGCGACGACCCACAGGGGCACGTCGTGGTGACGCGCGAGCACGGCGATCGAATAGGTGCCGATCTTGTTGGCGGTGTCGCCGTTCGCGGCGATGCGGTCGGCGCCGGTGACGACGCAGTCGATCTCGCCCGCTCCCATGAACGAGGCGGCGGCCGAGTCGGCGATCACGGTGGCCTGGATGCCCGCCTGCTCGAGCTCCCACGCCGTGAGGCGGGCGCCTTGGAGAAGCGGGCGCGTCTCGTCGACCCACACGTGCTCGAGCAGGCCCCGCTCGTGGGCCGCGATCAGTGCGCCGACCGCGCTCCCGTACCCGCCCGTGGCGAGACCGCCGGCGTTGCAGTGCGTCAGCGCCCTCGTGCCCGGCGCGAAGAGCTCCGCGGCGTGCGCCGCCATCGCACGGCAGCGCGCCACCTCGTCCCGATGGATCCGGCGGGCGTGCTCGGCCGACGGATCGTCGTGCATCCGGTCGAGCGCCCAGGCGAGGTTGACGGCGGTCGGTCGGGACGCCCGGAGCACCCGGTCGGCCTCGTCGAGGTCGTCGCCGCGTGACGCTGCAAGGGCGTACGCGTACGCCGCCGCGACGCCGATCGCCGGGGCGCCGCGCACCGCCAGCTCGCGAATCGCGCCGGCGACCTCGGCGGCGGTGCGACATTCGAGCTCGACCTCCTCGAGGGGCAGCCGGCGCTGGTCGAGCAGCACGACCCGGTCGGCCTCGAGCCTGAGGATCGCCTCAGGCTCGAGCATCGCCGTGGCTAGAGGCTTGATGCGTATTGGGGTGCATGTGGGGATGCGCCTGACCAAGCGGATTGGACGCGGCGGGCGCAGCCCGTAGCCACTGCTACGGGCAAGCCCGACGGGGCCGAGCCGCGCCGCGTCAGGCGCACCATCCGCATGTGCCCGTAAATGCGCGTCAAGCCTCTACGTCCCCTCATCCCACGAGGCGAGGTACTTCGCCTGCTCGTCCGTGAGCTTGTCGATGTCGATGCCCATCGTCTCGAGCTTGAGCCTGGCGATCTCCTCGTCGATCTCGGTCGGGACCGGGTAGACCTTCTTCTCGAGCGAGCCGGCGTTCTGGACGGCGTACTCGGTGGCGAGCGCCTGGTTGGCAAAGCTCATGTCCATGACGATCGCGGGGTGACCCTCGGCGGCCGAGATGTTGACGAGCCGCCCGTCGGCGAGCAGGTACACCCTGCGCCCGTCGGCCAACGTGAACTCCTCCGTGAAGGCACGTGCCTCGCGCGTCTCGACCGCGAGCTCACGGAGCGCCGGGATGTCGATCTCGACGTTGAAGTGCCCGGTGTTGCAGATGATAGAGCCGTCCTTCATCACCTCGAGGTGCTCCCGCGCGATCACGTGCTTGTCGCCCGTCGCCGTGCAGAAGACATCGCCGATCGGTGCCGCTTTCGCCATCGGCAGGACCTCGTAGCCCTCCATCAGCGCCTCGAGGGCGCGCATCGGGTCGACCTCGGTGACGATCACATGCGCGCCGAGACCGCGAGCGCGCATCGCGACGCCGCGGCCGACCCATCCGTAGCCGGCGACGACGAAGCGCTTGCCGGCGATGAGGATGTTGGTCGCCCGGATGATGCCGTCGATCGTCGACTGGCCGGTGCCGTAGCGGTTGTCGAAGAAGTGCTTCGTCCGGGCCTCGTTGACCGCGATCACCGGGAAGGCGAGCGCGCCGTCGGCCTCCATCGCCTTGAGACGAATGACGCCGGTGGTCGTCTCCTCCATGCCCGCGACGATGTCGCCGAGCTGCTCCCGCCGCGAGCTGTGGAGGACGCCGATCACGTCCGCGCCGTCGTCCATCGTCAACTGCGGCTTGTGATCGACTGCGGCCTCGATGTGCGAGTAGTACGTGTCGCTGTCCTCGCCCTTGATCGCGAAAACGGGGATGTCGTGCTCGTGGACGAGCGCGGCAGCGACGTCGTCCTGCGTCGACAGCGGGTTCGAGGCGCAGAGCACCACGTCCGCGCCGCCCGCCTTGAGGGTGCGCATCAGGTTGGCGGTCTCGGTGGTGACGTGGAGGCACGCCGAGACGCGATAGCCGGCGAGCGGCTGCTCTCGTTCGAACCGCTCGCGGATCGCCGTCAGCACCGGCATCTGGCGATCGGCCCACATGATCCGCCGCGCGCCTTCCGGCGCGAGCGACAGATCCTTGACGTCGTAACCCTTGGTGGTGGCCACTATCGGAGTCCCCTCTCTTCGATCTCTACTGGAATGTCGAAACTTCAGGCGGCGAGCAACCGTTCGTGCTTGCGCTGCTCCCACTCGATCCACGAGGCCGCGTCGTCGGCGGCGGCGAGCCAGCCGTCGACCGCCGCGCGCAGGTCGGGCTCGCGGCGAAGCCGCCGGGCGAACGCGAGCTCGGTGAGCTCCACGCCGAAGCGGTCACGCAACCCGCGCAGGGCCCGCAGCCGGTTCAACTCGGCCAGCCCATACGTCCGGTACCCGGACGAGGTCCGGGACGGGACGACGAGCCCGGCCTGCTCGAGGTAGCGCAGCATGCGGGCCGACCAGCCGGTCTCGGTCGCGGCGGCTCCGACGGTGAGCGTGGCGGGCACGCTCCCAACCTTAGCACGACCGTGTGAAGGTTGCTAGGCGTCGGGCGGGTCGGCACGACCGTAGGCATCCTCGAGGCGGATCACGTCGTCGAGCTGGGGCGTCGAGACCTCGAGGATCGTCGTGTCCTCGACGGCGGTGACGCGGTGCACCGTCCCCGGCTTGTAGCGGAACGCCGCCCCCGGGCCGACCACCTCCTCGGCGAGGACGGCCTTGCCGAGCTCGCCGAGCTCGATCCGCGCCCGGCCGGACTGGACGAACCACGACTCGTCCTTCTCGGCATGGAACTGCAGCGAGAGCGAGTGCCCGGCCCGGACGAACAGGAGCTTGCCGCAGTAGACGTCGGTGAGCGCCCAGATCAGCTCGTAGCCCCACGGCTTGTCGACGCGACCGACGTCGACCGCCCACGGGTCGAGCGAGCGCAGGTTCGGCGAGTCCACGGGCACCTCCGGCGAGTCTCTCACGCGAGCCATTCGGGGTGCGCGGCGACGTGCTCGTCGGCGAGGCGCAGCTCCTTCGGCGTGTTCACGGTCAGCCACAGCCCCTCGTGGCGAAAGGCGCGGAGCTTCCCCTCAGCGGCGAGCTCCGGGAACGTCGACGACTCGTGGTCGCCGCGCTCGGGCAGCCGCTCGATCGCCTCGGGCGACAGCACGTAGTTGCCGCAGTTGACCCAGTACGGGACGTGCCCCGCCTCCTCGAAGCCGTGGACGACGTCGTCGTCGTCCACGTCGACGAGCCCGAACTGCGATTTTGGCCGCGCGACCGTGATCGTGGCGGCTGGCCCGACGGAACGGTGCCGCTCGAGCAGGCCGGGGAAGTCGACGTCGACCAGCTCGTCGCCGTTCAGCGCGTAGACGTCCCCGGATTCGCGGCGCTCGCGGGCGGCGAAGCGCAGTCCTCCCCCGCGGCCGAGCCGCTCCGGCTCCTCGGCAGCGACGATCTCGGCGCCGAGCCCCTGGAGCTCCTGCTCGAACAGCGCGCCTTGACCCGCGGCGCAGGCGAAGATCACACGCGTCACGCCCGCCCGGACGAGGCGGCCGACCTGATAGGCGGCGAGCGGGTGGCCCGCGACGTGGACGAGCGACTTGGGCCGACCGCCGGCGGCATCGCCGAGCCGCTCGGCCTGGCCGCCCGCGAGGATGATCGCCTCCACAAGCCTCTAGATCGCGGTTTCCACCGAGGGCTCCGGCGTCTCCGGGAGCACGTCCGTCTCGCGGACGAGCCGCCCGATCCCCTCGTAGGCGAAACCGGCCCGGCGGGTCTCATCCGGGTCGAGCAGGTTGCGGCCGTCGACGATCAGCGGATTCGCCATCGCCGCGCGCGTCTCCGGCGATGCGAGGCCTTTCAGCTCCGGCCACTCGGTGACGATCACCGCCGCGTCCGCTCCGCGGACGGCCTCGGCCACCGAGCCGACCACCTCGACGCCCTGCGGGAGCTTGGTGCCGTCGGCGACCGGGTCCCACGCGCGCACGTCGGCCCCTTCGGCGAGCAGCCGGGCCGCGAGCACGATCGAGGGGGCCTCGCGCATGTCGTCGGTCTGCGGCTTGAACGCGAGGCCGAGCAGCGCGACGGTCTTGCCGGAGAGCTCGCGCCCGAGGTGGCGCTTCAGCTTGCCGATCACGCGCCGCTTCTGGAGCTCGTTGACCTCGATCACCGCCGAGAGCAGCTGGAAGTGGTAGCCGGAGTTCGAGGCGAGCTGCTTGAGCGCGAGCGAGTCCTTCGGGAAGCACGATCCGCCGTAGCCGATGCCCGCGCGCAGGAAGTGCGGTCCGAGGCGGTGGTCGAGGCCGACACCCTCCGCGACCTTGACGACGTCTGCGCCGGTCACCTCGCAGACGTTGGCGATCTCGTTGATGAAGGAGATGCGCGTCATCAGAAAGGCGTTCGCGGCGAGCTTGATCATCTCCGCGGAGTTGACGTCGCACTCGACGATCTGCGCGGCGAGCGGTGCGTACAGCGAGGCCACGCGCTCGGCGTCGGACGACTCGAAGGCGCCGATCACGATCCGGTCCGGGTTCATGAAGTCACGCACCGCGCGCCCCTCGGCGAGGAACTCGGGATTCGAGACGTAGCCCACGTGGGCGAGCCCACGCTCGTCGAGCCCTGCCCGGACCTTCTCCCCCGTGCCGACGGGCACGGTCGACTTCATCACGACCACCGGGCGGCCTGCGAGCTCGGGAAGCTCGTCGACGACCGTCCACACGCGCGAAAGGTCGGCGTCCCCCGAATGCGTCGGCGGTGTGTCGACGCAGATGAACAGGAAGTCGCACGCGGCGATCTCGCGCACGTCGAGCGTGAAGGCGAGTCGCTCGCGGTTCCTGACCAGGAGCTCCGGCACGTCGTCCTCGACGAAGGGAACCTCACCGCGACGGAGCGCCTCGATCTTCGCGGGGACGACGTCCCTGACCACGACCTCGTGGCCGAGCTCGGCGAAGCACGCTCCCGTGACGAGGCCGACCCAGCCGGCGCCGAAGATCCCGACCCTGCTCATGCCGCGCGCACTCTACTTCGGTGCTGTTAGGGGTTTGAGGCCCTTCGCAATCGAAAGCATCGTCTCGTTCGAAAGCGAGTCGAGCAGCGTGTTGACGACCCAGTACGTCGCGCGCGGCGTGCGGAGCACGACCATGTGCAGGTTGCCGCCCGAGTAGTAGAGGTCGAACTCGCGACCGCCGAGATCGTGGCGGAAGCTCTTGTCGGCGAGCACGGGTGCATCGCTCCAGTCCGTCTCCTGGACGCCCCAGTACTCTCCGGCTCCCGTGCGGAAGACGAGCCGCACCGCCTTGTTCTTGCCCTGGACGCGGTAGAGCCTCGCCGGGACGTCGCCGTTGTAGCTGTCGGCGTACGAGTTGCGCTCGAGCACCGTCGGCACCATCAGCGGGAAGCCGGCGCGGGCCCGGTACGGCGTCAGCAGCGACGTCCCGACCGACGGGTCGACGCGCACGATGGGCGACTGGTGCTTCGGCGCGTTCGACGTCGGGATCGGGGCGAGGTCGCCGTGGAAGGTCTGACCGAGGACGACCACGACCATGGCGCCCGGGTCGAGCGCCCGGAGCTTCCCGCGCCGCGGCAGCGGCAGCACCTTCGCCGGCTGCAGCAGCGGGAGCATCGCGAGTGCCGCAGCGTGGGCCCCGCCCTTGCGCGCGTCGTAGTAGATCTGCGAGTGGAAGACGTCGGTCGGCGCGTCTGCCTGCACGCCGTTCGGCGGCGTCACGGTGACGTACCCGCGCTGCCCGAGCAGGTACGAGCCGTTGGCGGCGGCACCTGGAACGCCGTTGCCGTTCAGCACCAGGACGCTCACCTTCGAGGGCGGCGGGGCCTTCGACTTCACGTGGCGGCCGAGCGCAGCGGCGTTCGCCGTCTTCGAAGACTCGACGTCGGGGTTCTCGAACTCGCCGACCGCCTTCTGGACCGCACCGGGCGGCGCGGACGTGACGCTGAACCCGTTGACGCCCTGGATCTTCGGCTGGAAGAAGTGCCCGCCCGGCAGGTCCTTCGCGAAGAACGCGTACGAGAGCACCTCGCTGCCCTGCAGCTTGTGCCCACCCTCGGCGACCTCGATGTTGCTGACGATCGCGTTCACGAGCTCCGGGAGCTTCGTGAAGTCGAACGACTGCGCGACCTGCTCCTTGAAGGCGCGGACGAACTGTTGCTGGCGCGCGAGCCGGTGATAGTCGTCGTCGGTGTGGCGGAAGCGGACGAAATCGAGCGCCTGTCCCCCCGTCAGCTTCTGGTACCCGGGCTGCAGGTCGATGTTCGCGTAGTTGTCGTAGGCGGACCCGGTATTGCGGTTGTAGTAGCGGCGGTCGACGTCCATCCAGACGCCGCCGAGCTTGTCGACGACCTCCTTGAAGCCGTGGAAGTTGACTGTGATCAGGTAGTTGATCTTGAGGTTCGTCAGATGCTTCACCGTCAGCAGCGTCCCCTTGACGCCGCAGCGGCTGTAGGCCGAGTTGATCCGGTCGACGGTGATGGGATTCGCGCCGCAGTAGATGGGCACGCCGAGGTCGCGCGGGAAGGAGAGCAGCGAGATCGACTTCGTCACCGGGTCGGCGCGGATGAGCATCACGGTGTCGGAGCGAGACGGATCCGTGACGGCTTCCCCGGCCCGGTGGTCGTACCCGATCACGAGCGCGATCGCGGCCTGATGGGCGACCGGGATGTCGAGGCTCTTCTCGGCCCGAATGACGTCGGGGGTGTGGGCACGAACGGTGGCGACAGACTGGTGGAAGTAGAGGTAGGCGCCGCCCACCGCGCCGACGGCGGCGCAGAGCGCTGCGATCAGCACGAACAGGAGGATCCGCCCGAAGGTCGCGAGACCCGAGCGCGCGAGCGGCGGCGGCGGTGCGTAGCGGGCGACCGTCGACGCAGCCGCCGGAGGGAAGACGATCTTGCCGTTCCCGTTGAGACCCGCGCCGCGCCCGACGCCTCGCTTCAGTGTCGTCCGCATAAATGGTGGCGGCGCCCCGAAGGCGCCCGCGGGAAGACAGGATAGCCGAGGGCTAGGACAGGCTCGGCTGCAGCCAGCGCTCGGCCTCGGCGACCGGAACCCCGCGGCGATCGGCGTAGTCGGCGAGCTGGTCGCGCCCGATCCGCCCGACCGCGAAGTAGCGAGACTGCGGGTGGGCGAAGTAGAGCCCGCTCACCGAGGCGGCGGGCAGCATCGCGAAGCCGTCGGTCAGCGTCATCCGGGCCCGGTCGGCCCCGAGCAGGGCGAACAGCTTCGGCTTCTCGCTGTGGTCCGGGCAGGCGGGGTAGCCGAGCGCGGGCCTGATGCCCCGGTAGCGCTCGCCGATCAGCTCGTCGTTCGTCAGGTGCTCCTCCGGCGCGTACCACTCGCGGCGCACCCGCGCGTGGAGCCACTCGGCGAACGCCTCGGCCAGCCGGTCGGCGAGCGCCTTCGCGACGATCGCCTGGTAGTCGTCGTGCTCGGCCTCGAGCGATGCCGCGAGCTCGTCGGCGCCGTGCACGGAGACGGCGAACGCGCCGACGTGGTCCTCGGCTGGCGCTACGAAATCGGCGAGCGAGCGGTTCGGCCGGCCGTCCCCGTTGGTCGCCTGCTGGCGCAGGAACGAGAAGCGCGTCTCCCCCACGACCACGTCGTCGCTCTCCGCGTGCGCCGGCCAGAAGCCGTACACCCCGCGTGCTTGAAACAGACTGTTCCTTGCGATCCGGTCGAGCAGCGTCTGCGCGTCGTCGTAGAGCTCGCGCGCGGCCGGGTGGTCGAGCAGCGCCGGGAACTTCCCCTTCAGGTCCCACGCGTGGAAGAAGAACTGCCAGTCGATGTAGCCGACCAGGTCGCCGAGCGTCGGCGAGACCTCGCGGGAGCCGACGAACGGAGGCGCGGGCAGATCGTCGAACGGCAGCCGGGCGCGGTTCGCGCGCGCCTCCGCGAGCGGAAGCAGCGGCCGCTTCACCTTCTCGGCGTGCTGGCGGCGGAGCCGCTCCTGCAGCTCGCGGTTCTCGACGTCGAGCGCCGCCCTCCGCTGCGGGTCGAGCAGGCTCGAGACGACGTCCGCGACGCGGCTCGCGTCGAGGACGTGCACCGTCTCGGACGCGTACTCGGGCGCGATCTTGACCGCCGTGTGCTGGCGCGACGTCGTGGCGCCGCCGATCAGGAGCGGAAGCTCCAGTCGCGAGCGTTCGAGCTCGCGCGCGACGTTCACCATCTGGTCGAGCGACGGCGTGATGAGGCCCGACAGCCCGACCACGTCGACCCGCTCGCGCTCCGCCGTCTCGAGGATCGTGGCGGCGGGGACCATCACGCCCAGGTCGATCACCTCGTAGTCGTTGCAGCCGAGCACGACCCCGACGATGTTCTTGCCGATGTCGTGCACGTCGCCCTTGACGGTCGCGAGCAGGATCTTCCCCTGCGAGGTGTGGCCGCCGTCGCGCTCCGCCTCCATGAACGGCTGCAGATAGGCGACGCCCCGCTTCATCACGCGCGCGGACTTGACGACCTGCGGCAGGAACATCCGACCCGAGCCGAAGAGATCGCCGACGACCCGCATCCCGTCCATCAGCGGCCCCTCGATCACGTCGAGCGGGCGGGCGGCCGAGGCGCGCGCCTCTTCGACGTCCTCCTCGACATGGTCGACGATCCCGTGCACCAGCGCGTGCTCGAGGCGCTTTTCGACCGGCTGGTCGCGCCACGCGAGATCGAGCTCGCGGCGGGTGCCCTCGCCCGAGATGCGGCCCGCCAGCTCGACGAGGCGCTCGGTGGCGTCGGGCCGCCGGTTGAGGACGACGTCCTCGACGCGCTCGAGCACCTCCGGGTCGAGGTCCTCGTAGACCGCCAGCTGGCCCGCGTTGACGATGCCCATGTCGAGGCCCGCTCGCACCGCGTAGAAGAGGAACACCGAGTGCATCGCCTCGCGGATCCGGTCGTTGCCGCGGAACGAGAAGCTCAGGTTCGAGATCCCGCCGGACGTGCGCGAGCCGGGACAGCGCTCCTTGATGCGCGGCAGGCTCTCGATGAAGGCGCGGGCATAGTCGTCGTGCTCCGCGATGCCGGTCGCGACCGCGAGCACGTTCGGGTCGAAGACGATGTCCTCCGGCGGGAACCCCACGCGGTCGACGAGCAGGTCGTACGCGCGGCCGCAGATCGCCACGCGCCGGTCGACGTCGGTCGCCTGCCCCTCCTCGTCGAACGCCATCACGATCACGCCCGCGCCGTAGTCGCGGACGGTGGCCGGCCTCGCGCAGGAATTCCTCCTCGCCTTCTTTCAGCGACAGCGAGTTGACGATTCCCTTGCCTTGCATGCACTGCAGGCCCGCCTCGAGCACCGACCATTTCGAGCTGTCGACCATGATCGGCAGACGGGCGACCTCGGGCTCGGTCGCGATCACGTTCAGGAACGTCCGCATCGCCTCCTCGCCCTCGAGCAGGTCGGCGTCCATGTTCACGTCGAGCAGGTTCGCCCCGCCGCGCACCTGCTCGAGCGCGACGTCGACCGCCGCTCCGAAGTCGCCCGCCTCGACCAGGCGGCGGAACCGCGCGGAGCCGGTGACGTTCGTACGCTCGCCGATCATCACGAAGCCCGTGTCGGGCCCGAGCTCGAAGGTCTCGAGCCCGCTGAACCTCGGGCGGTCGCTCTTCGGAGCGAGCGTGCGCGGAGCCAGGCCGTGCACCGCCTCCGCGATCGCGCGCGTGTGCTCGGGCGTCGAGCCGCAGCACGAGCCGGCGACGTTGACGAATCCCTCCTGCGCGAACTCGCGCAGGAGCGACGAGGTGACGTCCGGCGTCTCGTCGTAGCCGCCGAACGCGTTCGGGAGCCCCGCGTTCGGATGGCAGGAGGTCAGACACGACGCCACCCGGGCGAGGTCGGCCATGTAGGGCCGCATCTCGCGCGCGCCGAGCGAGCAGTTGACGCCCACGATCAGCGGGTCGGCATGCTCGATCGCCGTCCAGAACGCCTCGATCGTCTGGCCGCTCAGCGTGCGGCCCGACAGGTCGACGATCGTCGCACTGATCCAGAGCGGCAGCTGCGGCGCGACCGAGCGCGCCGCGACGATCGCGGCCTTCGCGTTCAGCGTGTCGAAGATCGTCTCGATCAGGAGGAGATCGACGCCGCCGTCCGCGAGCCCGCGGATCTGCTCGGCATACGACTCGACGACCTGGTCGAAGGTGTGCGTCCGGAAGCCCGGCTCGTCGACGCGCGGGCTGAGCGACAGCGTGATGTTGAGCGGCCCGACCGACCCCGCGACGTACCCGCCGTGCGCGTCGGCGACCTCGCGGGCGATGCCGGCGCCGGCGACGTTGATGTCGTAGACAGCCGCCTCGAGGCCGTAGTCGGCCTGGCCGATCGACGTCGCGGTGAAGGTGTTCGTCGTCGTGATGTCGCAGCCGGCCGCGAAGTACGACTCGTGCACCGCGCGCACGACGTCGGGGCGCGAGAGGTTCAGGATGTCGGGGTCGTTCAGCAGGTCGCGCGGGTGCGACGCGAAGCGCTCGCCGCGGAAGTCCGCCTCGGTGAGGCCGCTGTTCTGGAGGAGCACGCCCCAGGCGCCGTCGAGCACGAGGATGCGCTCCTCGGCGATTCTGCGGATGTCGGCTGCGACGGTCCCGGCCATAGCTCTTTAGGCGTTTGGTGACCCGGTCGCCAAGCTGCTCGTCAAAGCTGTCCGGGTAGGCGAATTCTACCCCAGCCTTGCCCTACCCTGCGAACACCACCCGTTCGGCGTGCTCGACCACCTCCTCTCGGCCGATCGGCTCGAGCAGGTACCGGAGGTCGTCCTCGACGTCCGGGATGCCGCTCGCTCGGATAGAGCTCGGCCGTCCGCTCATGGTCGTAGTCGGTGCGCCTGAGCTCGACGTCCGGGCCGAGCAGCGCCCAGCGCGCGCCGCGCTCGCCCTCGTACGGGCGGCCGACGCTGCCGGGGCTGAGCAGCCGGATGTCGCCCGACCCGCCGGTCGTACGAGACGTGGATGTGCGCCGTCACGAGGACGCGTTCCGGCACGCCCGCCATGAACTCGGCGACGCGCTGCGGCGGCGTTCGCTCCGTGACGCACTCCTCGTCGCTGCGCGGCGAGCCGTGGACGAAGCGCGTCGGGCCGAGCCCGTCGACGTCGGCGACGACTGCCGGCTCGAAGCCGTTGACGAGGCGCGTGGCCTCGTCGTCGTGCTGCTCCGCCATCCAGGCGCCGCGGCCCGACCGATCGTTGCCGACCATGCGATCGGCGTTGCCGCGCACGAAACGCGTCGGCAGCTCGAGCGCGCGCACGAGCGCGAGCGTCTCGTTCGGGAGCGGCCCCCAGGTGAGGTCGCCGCAGAAGACGACGAGGTCGACGCCCTCGCCGGCGACCTCGGCGAGCACTGCTTCGAGCGCGGGCGCGTTCCCGTGGACGTCGGCGAGCGCGGCGACGCGCAAGCGACTAGGAGCGGCCGGCGACCGCGAGCTGGTTCTCGGCGTGGCGGATCCGCTGCTCGATCTGCCAGCGATCGGCCGTCGACGCGCCGCTGTCGAGCGCCTCGAGCTCGCGCTGTGCGGCCTCGAGCTGCTCGCGGGCGCGGGCGTCGTCGATCTGCGACGCCTCGACCGCGTCGTCGACCAGCGCGATCGCGCGGTCGCGCAGCACCTGGAAGAACCCGGGGCCTGTGGCGTACTCCTGCACCGTTCCGCCCTCGAGGTGGATGCGCGTCGACCCCGCGCGGAGGGTGGCGATCAGCGGCGCGTGACGCGCGAGCACGCCGATCTCGCCCGCCGCGCCGGGGACGATGATCATCTCGGCGTCGCCTTCGAACGCGGCCCCGTCGGGAGTGACGAGCGAGACCGAGAACGGCTTGCGGTCGGCCATGCGCTAGGCGGCCGCGGCCGAGAGCTGCTCGGCGCGCTCGACGGCGCCCTCGATCGGCCCGACCATGTAGAACGCCTGCTCGGGCAGGTCGTCGTGGCGGCCCTCGAGGATCTCGTCGAAGCCGCGGATCGTGTCCTCGAGCTTGACGTACTGGCCCGGCGTCCCGGTGAACTGCTCGGCGACGAAGTTCGGCTGCGAGAGGAAGCGCTGGATCTTGCGTGCGCGCGAGACCGTCAGCCGGTCCTCGTCGGACAGCTCCTCGATGCCGAGGATGGCGATGATGTCCTGCAGGTCCTTGTAGCGCTGCAGCACCTCCTGCACCCGGGTCGCGACGCGGTAGTGATCGGGCGAGACGATCCCCGGCTGGAGCGCGCGCGAGGTCGAGTCGAGCGGGTCGACCGCGGGGTAGATGCCCTGCTCGACGATCGCGCGAGAGAGCACCGTGGTGGCGTCGAGGTGCGCGAACGTGTTCGCGGGCGCCGGGTCGGTGAGGTCGTCGGCGGGCACGTAGATCGCCTGCACCGAGGTGACCGCGCCCTTCGTCGTCGACGTGATCCGCTCCTGCAGCTGCCCCATCTCGGTGGCGAGCGTCGGCTGGTAACCCACAGCCGACGGCATGCGACCCAACAGTGCCGATACCTCGGAGCCTGCTTGAACGAACCGGAAGATGTTGTCGATGAAGAGCAGCACGTCCTGCCCCTGATCGCGGAAGTACTCCGCCATCGTCAGGCCGGAGAGCCCGACGCGAAGGCGCGCACCCGGCGGCTCGTTCATCTGCCCGTAGCAGAGCGCGACCTTGTCGATCACCTCCGACTCGGTCATCTCGAGCAGCAGGTCGTTGCCCTCGCGCGTCCGCTCGCCCACGCCGCTGAACACCGACACGCCGCCGTGCTCGCGCGCGATGTTGTGGATCAGCTCCTGGATCAGCACCGTCTTGCCAACGCCGGCGCCGCCGAAGAGCCCGATCTTGCCGCCGCGGACGTACGGGGCGATCAGGTCGATCACCTTGATCCCCGTCTCGAAGATCTCGATTTTCGGCGTCAGGTCCTGGAAGGCGGGCGGGTCGCGGTGGATCGACCAGCGCTCGGTGCCTGGAGGCGGGGGCTCCTTCTCGTCGACCGGCTCGCCGAGCACGTTCCAGAGACGCCCGAGCGTGATGTCACCCACGGGGACTGTGATCGGCCCGCCGGTGTCGAAGACGTCCGTGCCGCGCGCGATGCCGTCGGTCGCGTCCATCGCGACGGCGCGCACGCGGTCGTCGCCCAGGTGCTGCTGCACCTCGGCGATCAGGTCGGTTCCGTCGGGGCGCGTGATCCGCAGCGCGGAGTAGATCGAGGGGAGGGTGCTCGGGAAGACGGCGTCGACGACGACGCCCTTGATCTCGAGCAGCTTTCCGACGTTCTGGCCGTTCTTGTTCGCGTTCGTCGACACGTTCTAGGCTCCTGGTGGCGCGTGGACAGGCGATGGCGCCCGGCGCAGGCCGCGCCCGAGGCGCGCCGCCAAGCGGGGCAGGCGCAGCCTAGCGGAACGTTCCTCGAATCCGCGCTTCCTGCGAAGCTCCGAGGCCGCGAGCGCTGCCGACACACGGTCGGCGTGATCGAGGCTTCAGACGTAGGAGCTGATGAACGATGGCTGCATGGTCGATCGACTCGCTGGGACACGCGGCCGTTACGAGAGTGTCGCAGCTTTCGGTTCGCGCCCGCGAAACGGTGCCAGGCACCGTGGTGCCTGGCACCGGGTCTAGGTCAACGGGTGGCGGGTGTCGGCGACGACGCCGAGCACGATCAGGACGAAACCGAGCACGACGAGGATGGCGGACAGCGAGAGCGAGTCGTGCTGCTCGTCGGGGGTCGCCCACCGCACCCAGCGGCGCAGCGAGAACGCGCTCCAGCCTTCGCCCTGCGGCCGGGCAGGCCCGCGGTTGCCGACGAAGAAGCCGCCGATCAGGAGCGCCGATCCGGACACGTACCAGCCGACAGAGAGCGCCCGCGAGACGCTCGCGCCGAAGAGCAGGCCGAGCACGAGCGAGCACACCGCCGTCCCGGCCACCAGCACGAAGAAGATGACTCCGATTCGCTGGAGGGCGTGGATCACAGGGGTCTCCGGCCGCTGCGGCGGGCCGGCCGCATCGCTACGACGCGGTCTGCGCCGTGGCCTCGGTGGCGGCGGGGCTCGCGGCGCCGGCGCGCCGTATCTCCTCCTCGCTCAGCGGCCACCGCTCGAGCGGGTAGTGGCACTTCGTCAGATGGCTCGAGGTGCCGCCCCGGGCGATCAGGCCCGGCTCCTCGACGTCGCAATGCCCTTCGACGAACCGCGGGCACCGTGGATGGAACCGGCAGGCGGAGGGCGGGTTGATCGGGCTCGGCACGTCGCCCTCGAGGACGATCCGCTTGCGGTGCCGGCCCACCTCCGGGTCGGGCACCGGGACGGCGGACAGGAGCGCTCCGGTGTAGGGGTGCTTCGGCTCGGCGTAGAGCTGGCTCCGGTCGGCCTGCTCGACGATCTGGCCGAGGTACATCACCATCACGCGGTCGGAGATGTGGCGGACGACGTTCAGGTCGTGCGCGATGAAGATGTAGGTGAGCCCGAAGTCGCGCTGCAGGTCCTTGAGCAGGTTGAGGATCTGGGCCTGCACCGAGACGTCCAGCGCCGACACCGGCTCGTCGCAGACGATCAGCTTCGGGTTGACGGCGAGGGCGCGCGCGACCCCGATGCGCTGCCGCTGGCCGCCGGAGAATTCGTGCGGGAAGCGGTTGTAGTGCTCCGGGTTGAGGCCGACGACCTGCAGCAGCTCCTGCACCCGGCGCTTGATCTCGGCGTCCGTACCGAGCTTGTGCACCTGCAGCGCCTCGGCGACGATGAACCCGACTCGCTTGCGCGGGTTCAGCGACGCGTACGGGTCCTGGAAGATCATCATCAGCTCGCGCCTGAACGGGCGCATCTCGGTGCGCGACAGCCGTGTGATGTCGTGGCCGCGGAAGCGAATCGAGCCCCCGGAGGGCTCGAGCAGCTTCATGATGCAGCGCGCCATCGTGGACTTGCCGCAGCCGGACTCGCCGACGACGCCGAGCGTCTCGCCCTCCTGAACGGCGAACGAGACACCGTCGACCGCCTTCACGGCGGCGACCTCCTTCTGGAACATGATCCCGCGCGTGATCGGGAAGTACTTCTGCAGGTTCTCGACGACGAGGAGCTCGTCGCCCTTCAGGTCGAGCTGCGCATCACCGTTCGCCTCGGCCGGGGCGGTCATCTCAGCTGGCTTCCGCCATCATGTGGGCGAGCAGCTTAGCCGCCTCGCGGGTCTTGGTCTCCTCGTCGAGATGGCAGGCCTGGAGATGGTCCGGCACTGCCGGCACCTCGACCAGATCGGGATTCTTCTGACGGCAGACGGGCATCACGTACGGGCACCGGGGATGGAACCTGCACCCGGACGGCGGCCGCAGCAGCGACGGCGGCTGCCCCTGGATCTGCACCAGCCGCTCCACGTCCGCGTCGAGCCGCGGCAGCGAGCCCATCAGCCCCCACGTGTAGGGGTGGTGCGGGCGCTTGAAGATCTCATCGACGGCCGCGTGCTCGACGACTTCGGCCGCATACATGACGACGACGTCGTCGGCGATCTCCGCGACCACGCCCAGATCGTGGGTGATCATGATCACCGCGCTCCCGAACTCGGCCTGGAGGCGCTCGATCAGCGTCAGGATCTGGGCCTGCGTGGTGACGTCCAGCGCCGTCGTCGGCTCGTCGGCGATCAGCAGGTCGGGGTTGTTGATCAGGGCCATCGCGATCATCACGCGCTGGCGCATGCCGCCCGAGAACTGGTGCGGGTAGTCGTCGACCCGGCGCTCTGCGCGCGGGATGCCGACCGCCTTCAGGAGATCGAGGGCGCGCCTGCGCGCCTGGGCCCTCGTGACGTCCTCGTGCAGCCGCATCGCCTCGGTGAGCTGGTCGCCGATCTTGTGGACCGGGTTGAGGCTCGTCATCGGGTCCTGGAAGATCATCGCGACCTCGCTGCCGCGCAATTCGCGCAAACGGTGCGGGCTCGCGGTGAGCAGGTCCTCGCCCTTCCAGAGCGCCTCCCCGGACGACCGCGCAGTCCTGCCGGTTGTTCAGCCCCATGATCGTCAGGCACGTGACGCTCTTGCCCGAGCCCGACTCCCCGACGATCCCGAGTGTCTGGCCCTTGTCGACCGTGAACGAGACGCCGTCGACGGCGCGAACGACGCCGTCGTCGGTCTTGAAGTACGTCTTTAGGTCGGTGACCTCGAGGAGCGCCACGTTACGTCAGGCGTATCCGGGGGTCGATGACCGCATAGAGGAGATCCACGGCCAGATTGAAGATGATGATGCAGAGGGTTGCGAAGACGACGACCCCCTGCGTCGTCGGCAGGTCGAAGTTGTTGATCGACGTGATCGCGAGCTTGCCGAGCCCCGGCAGTCCGTAGACCGTCTCGGTGAAGATCGCGCCGCCGAGCGCCAGGCCGATGTCCATGCCGAGCATCGTCACGACCGGAAGCAGCGCGTTGCGCAGGACGTGCGAGCGCATGACCACCCATTCCGGAGCACCTTTCGCGCGCGCCGTGCGCACGAAATCCTCGTTCATGACCTCCATCACGTTCGCTCGGATCATTCGCACGTAGAGGGCGGCGAACAGGATCGCGAATGTCATCCACGGTAGGACGAGGTGATAGGCCCACTGCACGGGTCCTCCGCACGTGCCACCGGTGCCGAAGAAGTTGCAGTAGTTCGTGATCGGGAACCACCCGAGCTTGAAGCCGAAGAAGTAGGCGAACAAAAGCCCGATCCAAACCGGATGAGCCGAGATTCCGATCAGGACGAACACCATGGCTATTCGGTCCAGCAACGATCGCGGCCGCAGCGCAGAGAGGATTCCGACGGGCAGCGCGATCAGCATCCAGACGATGGCGCCGCCGAACACGAGCGAGGCCGTGACCGGGGCTGCCTGACCGACGGTGTAGTTGACGCTCAGGCGGTTCGTGAACGAGCGGCCGAGGCTCGGCTCCTTGATGTGCAGTCCACCGCTGAAGCTGAAGGGCATCATGCCGGTAGAGGAACTTGTAGTACTGGTAGTAGAGCGGCCTGTTGGTGCCGAGGAACGCGGCGGCGCGCTGCACGCATTCCGGGGTGGCGCGCTGGCCGCAGGCATTCCGGGCCGGGTCGGTCGGAATGGCGTAGAAGATGATGTAGGTGACGATCGTGGTCGCAATGAACAGAACGACAGCCCAGAGCAGGCGTCTGATCAGGTAGCGAAACACGGGGCCGGAACTTTAGCTCAATCTGGGGTGGGATGTTTCCTGCGGATTACGCCTGAGGGGGCGCCGGATCGGCTCCGGCGCCCCCTCTCGGCGGACGTTCTCTCTACCGCTCGTTACTTGCGGGTGATCGCCGCGAAGTCGACGCCGTAGATGTTGTTGTACGTGAAGGTCCCGACATGCGACGACAGCACGATGCGGTTCGTCGAGTTCGAGCGCGCCGCCCAAGGCGCCGCGTTCTTCATGATGTTGATGTCGAGCGCTCCGTAGGCGTTGGCCCGGGCATTACCCGAGAGGGCCTGAGCCTGATCCATCAACTTGTTGTACTTCGGATCGTTGAAGTACGCGAAGTTGTTGTTGTTCGTGTCGTGGATGTTCTCGCCCGACAGGAGCACGTTGATGAAGTCGTACGGGTCGGCGTAGTCCGCCAGCCAGCCCTCATCAGCGATGTCGAACGGCTCACCCTTGTTGCCCTCCTTGCCGAACTGCACGGCGCGGGCGAACGGGCGGATGTCCAGGTTGACCCCGATCTGCTTCAGGTCGAACTGGACGATCTGCGCGCGCAGCGGGCACGTGCCGGTGTTGCAGGTGTAGTACACGAGCGTCCCGTCACCGGTGTGACCCTGAGCCAGCGACTTCGCCTTGGAGAAGTTCGGGCCCGCGAGCGGGTACAGGTCGGCGTCGCGGAAGCCCGCGATGCCCGGCGGCAGGATCTGATCGGTGCGCTTGCCGGCGAGGTAACCACCCTGCGCCAGGATCGCGTGACGGTCGATCGCGTAGTTGATCGCCTTCATGAGGTTCACGTTGCCGGCCGCCGGGTCACCCGCAGGCGCTCCCGTCTTGAAGTCCGGCCGGTCGTGGTTGAACGCGAAGTAGCTGACCGACAGGATCGGCTTGACCCAGAACTGGCTCTTGTTGACGCCCCACTTCTGGGCGGCCTCTGCGTACGCCGCCGGCGGGATGCCGCTGGCTGCGTAGTCGGTCGCACCCTGCTGCACGCGGAGGTACGACGCGTCGAGCGTCTGGCCGATCGTGTAGTGGATCTCGGAGACGTTGTGCGGCCGCTTACCCTTGTAGTACGGGTTCTTCTTGACCACGATCTCCTTGTTCGGCGTCCGGCTCGCGATGTAGTACGGGCCGGCGGCCGGCGGGGCAAGCACGCCGTTCGGGTCACGATCCAGGTTGGTCGGGACCGCGGAGAAGAACGGCATGGCGACCCGGGACTCGAAGTCCGGGGCGGCCTTCGTGAGGGTGATGATCAGGTGGTTGCCCTTCACCTTCACACCCGACACCGGCGACTTGTCGGAACCGACGACGTCCGAGAAGAACGGGACGGCCGGCGACTGCATCTTCGGGTCGGCGTCGCGGTCGAACGCAGCCTTGAAGCTCGCGGCCGTGACGGGCTGGCCGTTCGAGAACTTCGTCCAGCTGGCGTTGACGGTGAAGTCATAGGTCTTCCCGTTGTTCGAGATCTTCGGGAAGCCGGTTGCCGCCTCCGGAACGAGGGTCGAGCTCTTCGGCCCGTTCCCGTCCGGGTAGTTCAGCAGCTTGAGACCCGTCGAGTACTCGAGCTCCCAGCCGGGCTGGTAGTAGTCGAGTGCGGGGTCGCTGTAGTCCAGGTCGGACTGCAGGTCGACGTTGATCGTGCCACCGGTGGCGGCCTTCGCGTGACTCTTCGCGCTCGCCGAAGCCGCAAAGAGCGTGAGCAGACCGACGGCTGCCATGAGCGTGGCGAGCCAGAGCTTTCTACTCAACGACATGCTCCTTTCATTTGGGTGAACCACCGGGCTCGGGCCCGGGGGCTCAGGCGCAGAACGCATCCTCGGCACGTTGTGACGAGGCGGCGGCAGTTTAGTTAGTTTCAAGAGGGGCGCAAAAGCCCTCCCAGGCCCCTTGAGCAACAGGTTCGATCAAGGGACCGGGGGCGCGCCGACTAGTGGCTCGATCGCGGGTCGAACGCGTCACGGAGGCCGTCGCCGAGCAGGTTGAACGACAGCGTCGTGATCAGCACCGCGAGGCCCGGCCAGACCATCAGCCACGGCTGCTGCGTGTAGTAGTCGGTCGCCTGCTGGAGCAGGTTCCCCCAGCTCGGCGTGGGCAGCTTGATGCCCACGCCCAGGTACGAGAGGCCCGCCTCGCCGATGATGAAGCTCGCGACGGCGAGGGTCGAGTAGACGATCACGGGCGCCACCAGGTGGGGCAGGATGTGCGAGCGGATGATGCGGGAGTCGCTCGAGCCCACCATCCGGGCCGCCTCCACGTACTCCTTCTCGCGCAGGCTCAGCACGACCGCGCGCACGATGCGCGCCGGGTAGAACCAGCCGAACGCGGTGAAGACGAGGACGAGCGTGATCACGCCCTCGCCGAAGAGCCCGCCGAGCGTGATGTCGTTCAGCCGGTTCCCGACCGTCGAGGCCAGGGCGATGATGAAGAGCAGCGCCGGGAACGCCATCGTGATCTCGGTGACGCGGGAGACGACCGTGTCCGTCCAACCGCGGTAGTAGCCGGCGATCGCGCCCATCGTCACGCCGATCGACACGGCGCCGATGGTCGAGAGGATCGCAACCTCGAACGACGCCTGCGCCCCGTAGAGGAGCCGCAGGAACTCGTCGCGGCCGAGCGTGCTGTCGGCGCCGAGGATGAACCAGGTCTTCTGGCCCGGGTGCATGTCGTCCGGAATGTGGCTCAACGGCCCGACCGGCAGCAGCGTCTTCTGGTTCACGCCGCCGAGGAAGAACGGGTCGTTGGGCCCGTGACCGAGGAGCCACTGGGCGATCGGCGCTCCGACGAACGCGCCGAGCAGCAGGAGGATGATCGTGATCCCGCCGGCAATGGCGATGCGGTCCTTCCGGAAGCGGCCCCAGACCTGCTCCCAGTAGCCGCGCGCCTTGATGTCGGCTTCGTCGAGGTCGGGCGGGACCTCCTCGGCCGTGACCGTCCCGGCCAGACCGCCGCCACCGCTGCTCGCTCCGCCGAGGAGTTCCCTCTCGATGTCGGACACGGTGCGCGGACTGTAGCGCAGCGCAACGGCGGATTGAGGCCTGATCGAAAAGCGAGAAGAACGAGCTCGGGCGCTAACCGGAGAGCGCGTCGGCGCCCGCGACGACCTCGAGGATCTCCTGGGTGATCGCGGCCTGGCGGGCCCGGTTCATCGCGAGCGTGAGGTTGTCGATCAGCTCCCCTGCGGCCTTCGACGCGTTCCGCATCGCGGTCATCCGGGCGCCCTGCTCGGAAGCACCGGACTCGAGCAGCGCGCGGTAGAGCTCGGTCTCGAGGTAGACGGGCAGCAGACGGGCGAGGATCTCCTCCGGCTCGGGCTCGTAGATGAAGTCCGGATGCGCGAGCTCCGCGGAAGCGCTGTCGTCCTCCTCGGCCGCCTCGAGCAGCTCCTGCGGGATCGGGAGGATGTCGCGCACCGTGACGCGCTGGACGAGCGGCGAGACGAACGCGTTGTAGACGAGCGTGACGCGGTCGACCTGCCCCTCGACGTAGGCGTCGGCGAGTGCGCGCGCCATACCCTGCGCGTCGCTGTATGCCGGCCGCTCGCTGAAGCCCGTCCACGCCTGGGCGACGTCGAGCCTCCGGAAGCGGAGAGTCGAGGCGGCCTTCTTGCCCGACGAGAACCACAGCACCTTCTGCCCGGAGGCCACGGCCTCGCGGTGGAGGGTGAAGGCCCGCCGCAGGACCTGCGCGTTGAACGCGCCGGCAAGCCCTCGATCCGCGGTCACGGGCACGAGCGCGATCGTCTTCACCTGCTCGCGCCGCTCGAGCAGCGGCAGCCGCACCGCTCCGGCCACCTGCGAGACGCCGGCCATCAGCTCGAGCATCCGGTCGGCGTACGGGCGCATCGCCTCGATCCGCTGCTGGGCGCGGCGCAGGCGCGCCGACGCGACGAGCTCCATCGCCCGCGTCAGCTTGCGCGTGTTCGTGATCGAGCGGACGCGCCGCTTGAGCTCCTGGGCCGAGGCCATCGATCAGGCGGCTTCTGAAGCGCTGCTCGGCTGGAAGCGGTCCTTGAGGCGGTCGATCTCGGCGTTCAGCTGCTCCGCCGCGGCGTCGTCGAGGTCGCCGGTCTCGCGGATCCCCTTGTAGATCTCCGCCTGCGTCCGCAGCGACTCGCGGAGCTCGTCCTGGAAGCGGGGGACGTCCTCGGTCGGGATGTCGTCGAGGTAGCCGTTGACCCCCGCGTAGAGCGCGGCCACCTGCTCCTCCATCGGCCACGGCTGGTACTGCGGCTGGTTCAGCGTCGCGACCATCTTCTCGCCGCGGTTCAGCGCCTGCTGCGTCGCCTGATCGAGCTCGGAGCCGAACTGGGCGAACGCCTCCAGCTCGCGGTACTGCGCGAGGTCGAGACGCAGGCGGCCGGCGACCTTCTTCATCGCCTTCGTCTGCGCGGACGACCCGACGCGGGACACCGAGGTGCCGACGTTCACGGCGGGGCGAACGCCCGAGAAGAAGAGGTCGGACTGGAGGAAGATCTGCCCGTCGGTGATCGAGATCACGTTCGTCGGGATGTAGGCAGAGATGTCCCCGGCCTGCGTCTCGATGATCGGCAGCGCTGTCAGCGAGCCGCCGCCACGCTCGTCGCTCAGCTTGCACGCCCGCTCGAGCAGCCGAGAGTGGAGGTAGAAGACGTCGCCCGGGAAGGCTTCGCGGCCCGGCGGGCGGCGCAGCAGCAGCGACAGCTGCCGGTAGGCGTCGGCCTGCTTCGTCAGGTCGTCGTAGATGATCAGCGCGTGCTCGCCCTTGTAGAGGAAGTACTCCGCCATCGCGCAGCCGGCGAAGGGGGCGATCCACTTGATCGGCGCCGCTTCGGCCGCTGACGCGTTCACGACGGTCGTGTACTCCATCGCGCCTGCGTCGCGCAGGCGCTCGACGACCTGCGCGACGGTCGAGGCCTTCTGACCGATCGCGACATAGATGCACTTCACGTCCTGGTCGTGCTGGTTCAAGATCGTGTCGATCGCGATCGCCGTCTTGCCGGTCGAGCGGTCGCCGATGATCAGCTCGCGCTGGCCGCGGCCGACGTTCGTCATCGAGTCGATCGCCTTGATCCCGGTCTGCAG
Source organism: uncultured Thermoleophilia bacterium (assembly GCA_963708355.1). Taxonomy (GTDB): domain Bacteria; phylum Actinomycetota; class Thermoleophilia; order Gaiellales; family Gaiellaceae; genus PALSA-600. The sequence continues at coordinate 216,266 of CAVPSK010000002.1, forward strand.
CGGCTCCTTCACGGGCTGACGCGCGATCACGCCGGGTGCCTTCCACTCGACCGGGCGCGTCTCGGTGGCCTCGATCGCGCCGAGGCCGTCGAGCGGGTTCCCGAGCGGATCGACGACGCGGCCGAGCAGCCCCTCCCCGACCGGCACGGACGCGACCTTTCCGGTGCGGCGCACCAGGTCGCCCTCCTTGACGAGGTCCCACTCGCCGAACAGCGCGGCGCCGACGTTGTCCTCCTCGAGGTTGAAGGCGAGCCCGACCACCCCGTGCTCGAGCTCGAGCATCTCGAGCGCGACGCAGCTCTCGAGACCGTGGATGCGGGCGATCCCGTCGCCGACCTGCAGCACCGAGCCGACCTCGGCGAGATCGGTTTCGACGTCGAACTGCTCGATCCGCTCCTTGAGGATCGAGGTGATCTCTTCGGGGCGCAGCTTCACGTCAGGCTCCTTGGTGAGTTCAGGTTCAAAGGTTCGGTTCGTTCAGTCGGAACGACGCCGCGGTTCGACGCCGAAGCCCGGCTCCGCCGGGCGGGAGGCTCATCCTGGCTCGCTCTTCGCCACGCGAAAGGAGGGGGCTATTGGGGGAACCATGGGTTCCCCCGATCGAGAGTTCGTGTCGAAGACGTTCGAGCCGGCCGCGCACGCTGGCGTCGAGCCTGAGCGAGCCTGCCTGGAGGACGAGGCCTCCGATCAAATCTGCGTCGACCGAGCGGCTTCCCTGCACCTTGCGGCCCGAAGCCTGCTCGATCCGTCCGAGGATGCGCCCGAATTCGGCCTCCGAGAGCTCGTGCGCGGTCGTGAGCTCGACGTCGAGGATGCGCGCGTCGGCGGCGACGAGCACGTCGAGCTCGTCGGCGATCCCACCGAGCGCAGCGGCGCGGCCCTTCTCCGCGATCAGACGCACGAAGTTGACGACCAGCTCGTCCGAGCCCTCGGCGATGCGGGCGAGGATGTCGCCCTTCAAGCGGGAATCGACCTCGGGGTTGTCGAGGACCACGCCCAGCTCGTCGTTCTCGGTGACGGCGTCGCGAAGGCTCCCGAGGTCGGACTGGACCTGCTCGACCCGGCCCTCGTCGCGCGCAGCGTCGAAGAGCGCGCGCGCGTAGATGCGTTCCGCGGCGCCTACGACCTGCTCCCTTCGAGCTGCGAGAAGTCGAGCTCGGCGAGGGCCTCGTCGATCAGCCGCTGCTGGTCGGAGGCGTCGAGCGACTTCCGGGTGATCTTCTCGGCGGCAGCGACGCTGAGCTTGCCGACCTCGTCGCGGATCTCGCCGATCGCCTGGTGCGTGGCCAGGTCGATCTGCCGCCGCGTCTCCTCGAGCCGGCGCTGACGATCCTCCTCGGTCTCGACGCGCACGCGCTCGCGCTGCGAGTCGGCGACGCGCCTCGCCTCGGCGAGGATCTCCTCGGACTGCGACTTCGCCTGCCCGATCAGCTGGCGGTGCTCCTCGAGCAGGTTCTTCGCCTCCTCGCGCGCGCGGTCGGCCTCGGCAATCGACTCCTCGATGCGCTTGCGGCGCGCGTCGATCGTCTGCTGGATCGGGCCGAACGCGTACTTGCGCAGGACGAAGTAGGTGATGCCGAAGCAGACGATCGTCCAGATCATCAGCCCCGGCGTGACCTGGATCAGTGGATTCGACGCAAGCACCGGATCGGCCTTTCCTAGACGAGGACGTAGGCGAGGATCGAGCCGAGCAGGCCGTAGAACACGACCGCCTCGGTCAGTGCGAAGCCGAGCCACTGGATGCCCTGCAGCTCGCCCCGCAGCTCCGGCTGCCGGGCGACCGACTGGATCATCGAGCCGAAGATGTTGCCGATGCCGACGCCGGCTCCGAGCGCGCCGAGGCCGACCCCGAGCGCGAGCCCGATGGCCTTCCCGGCCTTCGTGACGTCACCGCTGGTCGCGGCGAGGATTGTCGCGAGCATTGAGACTCCTCCTTAGTGCTCCGGCTCGATCGCCGAGCCGATGTAGATGGCGGACAGTGCAGCGAAGATGAATGCCTGGATGCCGACGACGATGATCACCTCGAAGAGGTAGAAGAGCACCGCAGGGATGATCACGCCGATCAGCGCGAGCGACTGGAAGATGAAGATCAGGCCGAGGAACGTGAGGATCAGGATGTGCCCCGCGAGCATGTTCGCGAACAGACGGACGGACAGCGAGATGAGCCGCATGAACTGTCCGAGGATCTCGAGCGGGACGATCAGGACGAGCAGCGGCTTCGGCGCCTCCGGGATCCAGCTCTTGAAGTAGCGGCCGGCGCCGTTCCACTTGATGCCCTCGTAGTGGGTGAAGATGAAGGTGAGCAGCGCGAGCGCGAGCGTCACCGACAACGAGCTGGTCGCGGCGTAGATGCCCCACGTCGGCACGCCGTGCCACGTCTCGCCGGTGAGCGGCAGCGGGATGAACCCGAGCAGGTTGACGACGAAGATGAACAGGAGCAAGGACGCGACGTATGGGAACCAGCGGGCGATCGCCTTGTGCGGGAGCCCCTGCTCGGCGATCTGCGTCTGCGCGAGCTCGTAGACGAGCTCGCCGACGGTCTCGCGACGGTCGAGCTTCCGCCCCGCCTTCCCCCGCATGAAGAAGAGCCCGAACGCGATCGTGACGACCGTCCCGAGCATCAGGTACACGACGGCCTTCGTGATCGAGAGGTTCAGCGGGCCGAGGTGGATCGGGATCCACTCGTGCTGCTCGAACTCGGTGGTGGGGTCGAACTCCCCGCGCGCGAACGCGTTCGCCGGCAGTAGCAGCGCGAGCGTGCTCAGCGTGAGCACTGCGCGCTTCATGCGTGCACCCCGGCCTTCGAGCCCGTGAAGTAGGCGACGAGCTGGAGCCCGAACGCAGCGCTGTAGGCGGCGGCGTACGTCAACGCAGCCGCCAGCCCGAGCCACTTGTCGGTGACCGCGACGGCAAACACGACCACCATCACGGCGATCGCCCGGAAGAGCATGAGGAAGCCAGCCACGCCTGCGGCGGCGAGGTTACCCGTCCGCGAGCGCAGCCGCGTGACGATCAATCCGAGCGCCTCCGACCCGAACCACAGCACGGCGCCGAGCGCCCAGCCCTTGACCGGCCAGCCCGCGATCAGGAAGACGGGCAGCGCGATCGCGAGCACGACCGCCCCGGCGGCGGCGGGCAGCAGGGTCGGTGGTGCGACGCGAGGCTCTGTCCAGGCGGGCATCAGACGTTGCGGTACTTGATCACAGTGACGGCCACGCCGACGGGGACTCCGACGAGTGCGCCGAGGGCGAACCCGAGGCCGAAGCTCCCCGCCGCCCAGCCGATCAGCGCGCCGATCAAGATGCACGCCAAGGTGAACCCGATCAGGACGCTGCCGGCACCGGCGAGGGAGAACGTCGGTTGCTGGGGCTTCACCCGACCCGCATGCTACCAGGTTTGTGACAGGTTTTTTCGCCTAGAAATGGGCGATTTGCGGGATTTTGTGACAAGCGTCTCAGGCGGCCCGCGAGGCGGCGTCGCGGCGGCGCACGCGCGGGTTGCCGCGCTTGACGAGCTCGAGCAGCACCACGACGTACGCGGAGACCGACAGCGCGAGCGCCGCGGCGACGACGTCGACCGCGAGGTTGGTGAGGTTCCAGTCGCCGTGATGGTGAGGCGGCGCGAAGCGGGTCGCGAGCGCGGCGAGCGCGAGCGTCGCGCACCACGCCCAGAGGTAGAAGACGGCCCGGCGCTCCGAGAAGCCGATGCGCAGGAACCGGTGATGGAGATGCCGCGCGTCGGCCACGTAGACCGGCTGCCCGCTGCGCAGGCGCTTCGCGACGACGAACGAGGTGTCGAGCACCGGGACGGCAAGCACGAGCAGCGGCAGCACGAGCGTCGCCAACGCGGCCGTTTTCAGCAGGCCTTGCACGGAGATCGCAGCCAGCGTGAAGCCGAGCAGCATCGCACCGGAGTCGCCCATGAAGATCCGGGCGGGATAGAAGTTGTGACGGAGGAACCCGACACACGCGCCGCAGACGATTGCGGCAAGCACCGCCGCCCCGATCCGGCCGAGCGACAGCTCGATCACGCAGAACGTCGCGCCCGAGATCGCGCATACGCCGGCCGCGAGGCCGTCGAGCCCGTCGAGGAAGTTGACCATGTTCATCACCGCGACGATCGCGACGATGGTCAGCGTCACGCCGATCCACGGCGGGAGCTCGTGCACGCCGACGATCGGGAAGGTGAACTTGTGCACCCAGACGCCGAAGCCGCACGGGATCGCCGCGGCGGCGACCTGACCGCCGAGCTTCTGCCACCAGAGCAGGCCACGGAAGTCGTCGATCGCGCCCACGGTCGTCGCGACCGCCGCGCCGAGCAGCACGCCGCGCAGCTCTCCGCCGAGTGGGAGGAACGCGAGCGAGGGCACGAAGACGCCGAAGAACAGGGCAAGCCCGCCGAGCCGCGGCACGGTCGGCCGCGACCGTTCGGCCTCGCGCTGGCGATCGACGAGCCGGAGGTGGCGCGCCGCCGAGCCGACGGCCGGCGTGAGCACCAGGACGATCGCGAACGCGGCCAGCGCGCCCCAGAGAACCTCGAGATGATCGGTGAGCTGCTCCCAGACCACGGCGCGTCCTACTTCGTTCCGTAGAGGCGATCTCCCGCGTCACCGAGGCCGGGCACGATGAAGCCGCGCTCGTTGAGCCCGCGGTCGATCGCGGCGACGACGATCTGCACGTCGGGATGATGCTGCTCGATGTTCGCGACGCCTTCGGGCGCGGCGATGATCGCGATCAGCCGGACGCTCGTCGCTCCGGCTTCCTTGACCACCTGCACGGCATGCGCCGTCGAGTTGCCGGTCGCGAGCATCGGGTCGAGCAGGATCACGTCGCGGTCGGCGACGTCCTGCGGCAGCTTCACGTAGTACTCGACCGGCTGGAGCGTCTCCTCGTTGCGGTAGAGGCCGATGAAGCCGACCCGCGCGCCGGAGATGAGCGTGAGCACGCCGTCGAGCATCCCGAGGCCGGCACGGAGAATCGGGCAGACGGCGACCTTCTTGCCCGAGATGCGCGGCGCGGGTGCGACTTCGAGCGGTGTCTCGATCGGGACGTCCTCGGTCGGGAGGTCCTTCGTCGCCTCGTAGGTGAGGAGGAGGGTCACCTCCTCGACGAGCTTGCGGAAGTGAACGGTCGGCGTGTCCTTGTCGCGCAGGTACGACAGCTTGTGCTGCACCAGCGGGTGCCTTACCTCCGTGACGCTCACGCCCCTGGCCGCCCTTCGCTCCCGCCCGGCGGAGCCGGGCTCCGCGAAGGGCTCCCGTCCAGGAACGTGAGCAAGCTCACGAGTACGAGGTGTACCCGCGGAACCCCGGGTACAGCGGCCGCTTCTCGCAGAGCGCTTCCGCCCGCGCGCGCAGGGCCGGCACGTCGGCACCGTCGTCGAGCGCGTCGGCGATGATCGAGGCGACTTCGCGAAAGTCGCCCTCGTCGAAGCCGCGCATCGTCGCCGCGGGTGTGCCGAGCCGGACGCCCGACGCGACCATCGGCGGCCGCTCGTCGAACGGGACGGTGTTGCGGTTGGCCGTGAGCTTGCACTCCTCGAGCCGCTCCTGCGCGGCGAGGCCGGTCCACTCGGTCGCGCGCAGGTCGAGCTGCACGAGGTGGGTGTCGGTGCCGCCCGTGAGCACGTCGAGCCCGCCTTCGAGCAGGCCGGACGCAAGCGTGTCCGCGTTGAGGCGAATCTGCCGCTGGTAGTCCCGGAACGCCTCGGTGCCGGCGATCTTGAAGCAGGTGGCCTTCGCCGCGATCGTGTGCATCAGCGGGCCGCCCTGCATGCCCGGGAAGTTCGCGCGGTCGACCTTCTGTGCGTACTCCTCCGTGCACAGGACGAAGCCCGCGCGCGGCCCGGCGAGCGTCTTGTGCGTCGTCGATGTGACGAAGTGACTGTGCGGCACCGGGCTCGGGTGCAGCCCGGCCGCAACCAGGCCCGAGAAGTGCGCCATGTCGGTGCAGAGCAGCGCGTCGACCTCGTCGGCGATGGCGCGGAAGCGGTCGGCCTCGACGGCGCGCGGATACGCGGAGCCGCCGCACACGATCAGCTTCGGCTGCACCTCCTTCGCGCGGGCGAGCACGTCGTCGTAGTCGACCATCATCGTCTCGCGCGAGACGCCGTAGTGGTGGAACTCGTAGAGCTTTCCCGAGAAGTTCACCTTCAGCCCGTGCGTCAGGTGCCCGCCGTGGTCGAGCGAGAGCGCGAGCACGCGGTCGCCCGGCTTCAGCACGGCGAAGTAGACGGCCATGTTGGCCTGTGCGCCCGCGTGCGGCTGGACGTTGGCGTGCTCCGCCCCGAACAGCTCCTTCGCACGCGTGCGCGCGAGCTCCTCGATCTCGTCGACGACCTCGCAGCCGCCGTAGTACCGCTTCCCGGGATAGCCCTCGGCGTACTTGTTCGTCGGCACCGACCCGACCGCCTCGAGGACGCTCGGCCAGGTGAAGTTCTCGGACGCGATCAGCTCGATCTGGCCGCGCTGCCGCTCGGCCTCGCGTCCGAGCAGCGCCGCCGTGTCGGGATCGATCTCGGCGAGGCCGGCCGTCTTCAGCGTCTCGAAGGTCTCCTGGGCGAGCGCCACGACCTTGATGCTACTGCCCGAGGGCGGCGCGTACCCTCGCCACGGCCTCCGCCGCGGGTACCGCGCCCTCGCGGAGCACGACCGGTTCGGGGCCGGTGAGATCGACCACCGTCGACGGGACGCCGCGAAGCGGCCCCTCGTCGAGGGCCGGGCAGGCGTCGCGCAGGCGGGCCGGCACGTCGTCGAGCGTCACCGGGTCGGGCCGTCCGGGGTCGTTCGCGCTCGTCGCGGCGACGCATCCGACCGCGTCGAGCACGGCGGTCGCCGCGGGCGAGAGCTCCGGGAGGCGCACGCCGATCGCGTCCTCCCGGTTGCCGGCCAGCCAGAGAAAGCGGCGGGCCGGGTTCGGGAGGACGAGCGTGTACGGACCGCGCACGAGCCGGCTCGGATCGACCTCCGGGAAGGCGTGCACGAGCTGGGCGACGGTCGCGGCGAGAAGCGCGGTCGGCTGCTCGGGACGTCGCCCCTTGAGCTCGTACAGCGCGGTGACCGCCTCCTGGGTGGGGAGCGAGACGAGCCCGTAGACGGTGTCGGTCGGAAACAGCGCCGGGCGCCCGGCCCGAAGCGCGTCGATCAGCGCGTCCATCGCCCCTCGACGATCCGCTCGCGCCCCGCGAGATCGCGCGTGACGTTGACGCCGTCGTACCCGGCGGCCTCGAGCAGGGCCATGACGTGTGCTGCGCGCTCCGCGTGGATCTCGAGCACCAGCCACCCGGCGAGCACCGCACGCGCGTCCCCGACCAGCCGCTCGGTCTGCCCCTGATCGACGAGCGCCGCGCGCGGCTCCCAGTCGCGCACCTCCGGCTCGAGGCCGTCGACCTCGTCGGGCGTCACGTACGGCGGGTTCGAGACGACGAGCTCGAAAGGCCCGTCGAGACCGGCGAGCAGGTCGGTCTCGACGAGCTCCACCTGAAGCCCGTTGGCCGCGGCGTTCTCGGCCGCCAGCGCGAGCGCCTCCGGGGACGAGTCGGTCGCCGTCACGCGCGCGTCCGGCAGCTCCTGCTTCACCGCCAACGCGATCGCGCCCGTGCCGGTCCCGACGTCGAGCACCCGCGGCGCCTCCGCGCCGTCGAGGAGTGCCAGGCACCGGTCGACGACGACCTCCGTCTCCGGTCGTGGTACGAGCGCGCGCGCGTCGCTACGCAGCGTGAGCCGGCGGAAGCCCCAGTCGCCGAGGACGTAGGCCAGCGGCTCGCGGGCACCGCGGCGGCGTACCGGGTCGCGCGCGGCGTCACGCTCCGCCGTCGTCAGCGGACGGTCGTGCTGCGTGTAGAGCTCGAGCCGCGTCAGACCGAGCGTGCGCGAGAGGATCAGCTCGGCATCGAGCCGAGGATGCTCGACGCCGCGCGAGGCGAGGTACGTCGCCGCCGCGTCCAGGGTCTCGCCGAGCGTCACACCGACGCGGTCTCGAGCGCGCGCCGCCGCTCGTCGGCGGTCAGCGCATCCGTGAACTCGTCGAGGGTGCCGGCGAGCACCTGCTCGAGCGGTACGTTCACCTTCACACGGTGGTCGGTGACGCGGCTCTGCGGGAAGTTGTAGGTCCGGATCTTCTCGGCGCGCGAGCCGGTGCCGACCTGGGCGCTTCGCGTCGCCGCCTGCTCGGCCGCAACGCGCTCGCGTTCGGCTTCGAACAGGCGCGCACGGAGCACTCGCATCGCCTTCTCGCGGTTCTGCAACTGCGAGCGCTCGTCCTGCATCGCGACCACGATCCCGCTCGGCAGGTGTGTGATCCGCACCGCCGAGTCGGTGGTGTTCACGGACTGCCCGCCGGGGCCCGACGAGCGGTAGACGTCGATCTTCAGATCCTTCTCGTCGACGTCGACGTCGAGGTCCTCGGCCTCGGGCATCACCGCCACGGTCGCGGTCGACGTGTGGATGCGCCCCTGAGACTCCGTCTCGGGAACGCGCTGCACGCGGTGGGTCCCGCCCTCGAACTTGAACACCGAGTACGCGCCGTCGCCCTTCACGGCGAAGACGCCTTCCTTTACGCCGCCGCCCTCGTTGGCGTTGACCCCGAGCTCCTCCCACTTGAACCCGCGCCGTTCGGCGTAGCGCTGGAACACCCGGGCCAGGTCGGCGGCCCAGAGCGCGGCCTCGTCGCCGCCGACGCCCTGACGGATCTCGACGATCACGTCCTTCTCGTCAGCGGGGTCGCGCTCGGCCAGCGAGAGCATCAGCTCCTCCTCCAGCCGCGCGACGTCCTGCTCGAGGTCGGGCACGAGCTCGGTGAGGTCACCGTCGTCGCGCGCGGCGTCGAGGTCGGCGCGGCGCAACCGCCATTCCTGCGCGAGCGAGTACGGGCGCTCGAGCGCCTTCAGCCGCCGGCCGGTCTCCGCCGCCTCGCGGCGGTCGTTGTAGACCGCAGGGTCGGACATGCGCTCCTGTGTCTCGGTGTAGGAGCGCTCGAGCTCGGTGACGAGTTCGTCGAGGGTCGACATCGGCCCCCGCAGGGTAGAGAAGGACGCTACTGAAGCGTTGCGGCGATCGTCACTTCGGGGATCCCGGCGAGCGCCTTCGAGACGGGGCAATTCTCCTTCGCGGTCTCCGCAGCTGCCCCGAACGCGTCGGCTTCGAGCCCGGGCACGGTGCCCGCGACCGTCAACGCGCCTTTCACGATCCCCTCGCCCGGCTGGAAGGTCACGGTCGCGGAGGTGACGAGCGTCTCCGCGGGCGTCCCGCCCTTGGCGAGGCCCGAGGAGAGCGCCATTGCGAAGCACGCCGCCCAGGCTGCGGCGATCAGCTCCTCCGGGCTCGTCTTGCTCGCGTCGCCCTGCTGGTCCTCGGAGCGCGCGGCCCACGTCACGTCGAGCGGGCCGAACGCACCGCTTCCCACGACGCCGATCACACCGGCTCCCGACACCAGGTCGCCCGTCCACACGACGCTCGCGCTCCGTTCGGTCGGCATTACGCCATCACCTCCACTCGTCTGTCGGACGCCTGCGGCAGCCCCTCGCGCTCGAGGACTTCCCGCAACGCGCGAATTGACACCTCGAGCTGGTCGAGGGTCGGCTCCCGCGTCGTCAGCCGCTGCAACCAGAGGCCCGGGGCCAGCAGCGTCATCAGCACACGGCTGTCGGAGTGGCGGCCGGCAAACCGGATCAGCTCGTACGCGATCCCGGCGATCACCGGCAGGAGGGCGATGCGGCTGATGATCAGCCAGTACCAGACCGGCCGCCCGAGCAGCGCGTAGACGAACACGCCCACGACCATCACCCAGAGCAGGAACGCCGTGCCGCAACGCGGGTGGATCAGCGAGTAGCGCTGTGCGACCGCGGGCGTGAGCTCCTCGCCGGCCTCGTAGGCGTTGATCGCCTTGTGCTCGGCGGCGTGGTACTCGAAGACGCGCCGCAGCGACGGGATGAAGCTGAGCACCGCGAGGTACGCGACGAACACGCCGACGCGGATCAGTCCCTCGACGAGCACGAACCACCCGCCGTTCGAGATCGGGAGGAGGTCGGCGAGCAGCGCCGGCCCGACCTTGAACATCATCACCGCGAAGCCAAGGGCGACGAGGAACGCGAAGGCGAGCGCCCAGCGCCCGATCTCGGCCGGTTCCGTATCGCCTTCCGCTTCCTCCTGCGCGGCGTAGTTCGCCGACACCCCGAGGGCGCGAAAGCCGATCGTCAGGCTCTCGCCGAGCGCGACGACACCGCGCACGATCGGCAGGCGGAGCGCCCAGTGACGAGCGGCGAGCGGCTGAATCTGGCGTGCGACGTGCGCGATCTCACCGGCGGGTGTGCGCACGGCGACCGCCCAGTTGCGCGGTCCGCGCATCATCACGCCCTCCAGGACGGCCTGACCTCCGATGGCCTGCGACATCGTCGACTACGAGCGCGCGCGCTCGGCCTTTTCGAGGCGGCGCTGGAAGCGCTCGACGCGTCCACCCGTGTCGACGAGCTTTTGCTTGCCCGTGTAGAACGGGTGGCAGTTCGAGCAGATCTCGACGTGCAGCTCGGGGCTCGTCGACCGCGTCACGAAGGTATTGCCACAGCTGCAGTGGACGGTCGCGAGCTGGTACTCGGGGTGGATGCCAGCCTTCATGGCCGCGCCAGGATAGCAGCGGCGGTTGCCGCGGCGACGTTGCCGCCCGAGACGACGAGGACGGGCCGTTCCGCGTCGACGCGCCGCGCGAGCCACGCCGCCGTCGCCGCTGCGCCGGCCGGTTCACAGGCGAGCTTGGCCCGCTCGTAGAGCACCCGGAACGCCTGCTCGATCTCGTCTTCCGTCACGAGCACCCGTTCGAGGTCGCCGCAGATCGCCAGCGGCAGCCTGCCGACGAACGGCGCGTTCAGGCCGTCGGCGACGGACGTCGGCGTCACCGGGGTCGGCTCGCCGCGCTCGACCCCCGTGTGCAGCGCGGTACTCGTGTCCGGCTCGACCGCGACGACGCGCACCCGATCGCCGATCGCGGTCTGGATCCCCGAGATGAGGCCGCCGCCTCCCACGGGGACGATCACCGCGTCGGTGTCCGGGGCGTCCTCGAGCAACTCGAGCCCCACGGTGCCCGCGCCGGCGATCACCACCGGGTCGTCGAACGGGTGCACGAGCGTCCGCCCCGTCTGCTCGATCAGCTCGTGCAGGCGGTCGAACGCGTCACCGGGGCCGGAGGCCTCGAGGTCGACGGTCGCCCCGTAGCCGCGCGTCGCCTCGATCTTCTGCTCGGAGGCGCCCTGCCACATCACGACGAGCGCATCGACGCTCTCTTCGGCGGCGGCGTACGCCACCGCCTGCGCGTGGTTGCCGGCGCTGATCGCGATCACGCCGCGTGCCTTCTGCTCGGCGTCGAGCGAGGTCAGCTTGTTGAGCGCACCGCGCACCTTGAAGGAGCCCGTGCGCTGGAAGAGCTCGCACTTCAGGCGCGCGCCGATGGTCCGGCTCGACATCAGAGGCGTCCGCGCGAGGCGCGTCCCGATGGTCGCGCGTGCGCGTTCGACGTCGTCGCGGGTCGGCAGCACGAGGTCGCGAGTCGGCAGCACGAGTCGATCGTACGGGCGGCGAGACGTCAGCCGCGCTGCCGGACTGCCTCGAACAGCAGCACTGCGGCCGCGGCGCTCGCGTTGAGCGAGTCGGTCGCGCGGCCGCGGAGCGGGATCGACACGGTGACGTCGGCGGCGCGCCGCCAGGGCTCGGTGAGGCCCTCGTCCTCGGCGCCGACGATCAGCACCGTCGGCCCGCCGAGGTCGGCGTCGGTGTACCGCGTCGGCGCGTCGACGACCGCGGCGACTCGGCGGAGCGGCAGCGCGCGCACGTCGTCGAGTGTCGCCGCGACGACGGGAAGCGTGAACACCGCGCCCGTCGACGCGCGGATCGCGTTCGGGTTCCACGGGTCGAACGCCCCGTCGGCGACGAGGAGCGCGTCGGCGCCGGCAGCCTCAGCCGAGCGCGCCATCGCACCGAGGTTGCCGGGCTTCTCGACGCCGACCGCGACGAGCACCAGGGTCGCGCCCCCGGGAAGCTCGCGGAGCGGCGCCTCCACCACGCCGATCACGCCTTCGGGTGCGGCGCGGTAGGCCATGTGGCGGAGAACACGCGCGCTCACCTCTTCGGCGCCGTCGGCGGACGCGGCGAGCCTCCCGGCGTCGCCCGGAGCGATCAGCTCGGGCGAGACGTACACCGCGCGAACGCGGAGGCCGGCGGCGCGAGCGCGTTGCAGCTCGCGCATCCCCTCGACGACGAACAACCCACTCGCGCGCCGCTCCCGCGACCGGCGCAGCCGCACCACCTCCTTGACGCGGGGGTTGTCGACGCTTGTGATCACCGTGCGAGGGCGCCCTTGGCTCGAGCGGCCACGTCGGGCGGCTGCCACCGTGACGGGAACGCACCAAGAGGCTCACAAGTGTGTGAACCTTGCGCGCGCGCGGCCCATGACGCCAACGCCGTTCGTACCGTGCCTCTGTGCCGTACAAGCCTCGCGACGAGCGTCCCGGTTTCCATCACGTCGTGACGCGCGGGAACAACAAGCAGCGGATCTTCAAGAACGACGCCGACAGACACGCGTTCTTGCGCATCCTCGCGCTGGTCGCCAATCGTCACGGGTGGACGATCTACGCCTACTGCTTGATGCGCAACCACTACCACCTCGTCATGCGGATCGACGAACGCGGCCTCTCGGGTGGCATGTGTGAGCTCAACACAGCGTACGCCGTCGCGTTCAACACCGTCCACGGGCGGATCAACCACCTCTTCGGCAAGCGCTACTGGAGCGAGTACCTCGCCGATGATCGCCGACTTCTGAACACGGTGCGCTACGTCGTGCGGAACCCGAGACGAGCCGGGCGCGCGGGGCCGCTCGAGACCTACGCCTGGTCGAGCTACGCCGCCACGATCGGCGTCGCGCTCTCGTTCGCGCAGCTCGCGACCGGCGAGGTGCTCGGGCTGTTTCACCACCGCCCCGACCGCGCGGTTGCTCGGTTCATCGAGTTCTGCGACGACGACGGCCGGCCCGGCCGTGTCCGGTGGCAGCCACCGTGACGAACCGCTCACCGAACCGCTACGTGAGCGTGTACTCGGGGCCGCTGCCGCCCTCCGGGGGCGTCAGGCGGCCGCCTTTCGCGGTGATGGCACCGCACTGGACGCAGTTCGAGGGCGCCAGGCGCACCTCGACGGTCCCGTCGCCGTCGGCGGGGCCGATCTCGTACACCTGCGCCGGGCACATCTGCACCCACATCTCCGCGAGCTCGCGCGGCACGCGCGTGCGCACGCGGATGTGATTCGGCTGGTCGTCCCGCGTTCGGTTCCCGGACGCGAAGACGCTCGAGAGCTTGTCGAACGTGAGCTTGCCGTCGGCGACGGGGTAGCGCGGCGGGCGTGCGCGTAGCACCGAGTGGTCGGCGTCGCGCTCGGTCTTCTTGTCCCCGTGCGGGAAGTGCCCCTTCGTCGCCGTCATCGCACCGGCCAGCGCCCCGCCGACATAGAACCCGTGCGCGAACGCCTGCCGCATGTTGCGCACCTCCCGCAGGTCGCTCCAGATGTACGACGACCGAATCGACTCGTCGTACGACGCGAGCGCCGCGCGCACGGACGCTCCGCGCGCGAGCGTCCGCCACGCAGCCTCGGCGGCGAGACGGCCCGACTCGATCGCGTAGTGGATCCCCTTCAGCGCCGGCACGTTGACGAGGCCGACGCCGTCGCCCGCGAGCAGGAGGCCGGGCGCGTGGAACCGCGACGGCAACGCGACGAAACCGCCCTCGGGAATCGTCTTCGCTCCCCACTGCACCCGCTCACCACCCTCGACGATCCGCCTGATGTACGGGTGCGTCTTGAGCTGCTGCAGGAGGTCGTGCACCGAGAGCCCCGGATCTCGGTAGTCGAGCCCGACCACCATCCCGAGCGTGACCATCTCCTCGCCGAGCGGGTAGATGAACGAGCCGCCGAACTCGCGGTACTTCTTACCGGAGCGGAGCGGCCAGCCCATCGTGTGGATCACGCGTCCGAGGGGCTGCGGCACGCGCCACACCTCCTTGACGCCGAGCGCCCACACCTGCGGGCTCTCGCCCTGCAGCCCGAAGCGCTCGAGCGCCGCGCTCGTGAGGTAGCCCTGCGTGCCCTCGGCGAGGATCGTCACGCGGGCGGTGATGTCCGATCCGGCCTCGAAGTTCTGCAGCTCCTCGCCGTTCCGCCCGCGGCCGCGGTCGCCGGTCCGCACCCCGAGCACGCGGCCGCCGTCGACGAGCAGCCGCTCGGCGACCGTCTCCGGGAGGATCGTCGCGCCGAGTGACTCCGCCTGCTCCGCGAGCCAGCCGCCGAAGCGCGAGAGCGACACGACGAAGTTCCGGTCGTTAACCATCGTCGGCGGGGTCGGCAGCCGGTACGCATGCGTGCGCTTGAGGAGCACCACCGACTCGGCCTCGACCGCACCCTCGAACGGGAACTCGTCGAGCCGCCGGTCGGGAAACAGGCGCTGCAGGCCACGCGGGTTCACGACGGCGCCCGAGAGCAGGTGCGAGCCGGGCGACTTCCCCTTCTCGAGCACCGCCACGGGCACGTCGCCGAGCTGCTCGGCCGTCTGCGGGTCCTCCTCGATCAGCTGCCCGAGCCTGATCGCCGCCGCGAGCCCCGCCGGGCCGGCACCGACGATCAGGAAGCCGACCTCGATGCGTTCGTCGGGCGGGTCGGTGGGCGGCCGGAACGCCTCGCCGGCCGACCACGGCGGCGGGAAGTCGGCGGGCCGGACGCTCACGACCGCCGCGCGCGGACGAGCTCGGTGAGCTTCGGGACGATCGCGTGCAGGTCGCCGACGACGCCGAGGTCGGAGAACTCGAAGATCGGCGCGTTCGGGTCCTTGTTGATCGAGACGATCGTGCTCGACCCCTGCATGCCGACCTTGTGCTGGATCGCCCCGGAGATGCCGAGCGCGACGTAGAGCTTCGGCGAGACGGTCTTGCCGGTCTGCCCCACCTGCGCGGAGTACGGGTACCAGCCGGCGTCGACGACAGCACGCGTCGCGCCGACCGCCCCGCCGAGCGCCTGCGCGAGCTCCTCCGCCAGCGAGAACTTCTCGGGCTCGCCGAGGCCGCGGCCGCCGGCGACGATGACGTCCGCCTCCTCGATCGACGGCCCCTGCTGCTCGGCGTGCGCCTGCTCGACCATTTCCGCGAGCATCGAGAAGGCCTCCAGCTCGACGGCCGCGTCCTTCACCTCGGCGCTCCCGCCGGTCGGGCTCGGGTCGAACGTCCCGGCGCGGAAGACGGCGAGGCGCGGCCCACTCGACCAGCCGACATCGACGTACACGCTGTCGGCGAGCGCGGGCCGCGTGCCGACGCCGTCCGCGTTCAGGTCGACGAGGTCCCAGTTGAGGCCGGCGTCGAGGCGCGCGGCGAGCCCCGCAGCCAGGTCCGCGGCGAGGACCGATTGCGCGAAGAGCACCGTGTCGAACCCTTCGTCGCGGACGAGCTTGGCGAGCACGTCGACGCGCGGCTGCGGCAACGGCGCGGCCAGACGCTCGTCGTCGGCGACCCAGATCGTCGCCGCACCGTGGTCACCCGCCTCCTCGGCAAGGGCTCGCACCCCGGCGCCTGCCACCACCCCGGCGACCTCACCGCCGAGCTCGACCGCCTTGGCGAGCACGCCGAGCGAGCCCTTCTGGATCGCGCCGTCGTGGTGCTCGAGGAAGACGAGCGTCTTCACAGCAGCCTCCGCTCGACAAGGAACTCGACGATCTTGTCCGCGGCCGAGCCGTCGTCCTCGATGCGGCGGGCCTCACCACGCGCAGGCGGCGGGTTGAGCGCCAGCACCGTCGTGCGCGGCTCGTCGACACCGCCGACGTCGGCGGCCGCGAGCGTCTCCTGCGGCTTCTTCTTCGCGCCCATGATCCCCTTCAGCGAGGGGTAGCGCGGCGTGTTGATCGAGTCGGCGACTGCGACCACGGCCGGAAGTGGGAGCCGCAACG
This sequence comes from uncultured Thermoleophilia bacterium, assembly GCA_963708355.1. Lineage (GTDB taxonomy): Bacteria > Actinomycetota > Thermoleophilia > Gaiellales > Gaiellaceae > PALSA-600. Next base: position 232,222 of record CAVPSK010000002.1, read on the forward strand.
TGTCGTACCCGAACTCGGTCTGGCGCTTGCCGGTGAGAGAGCTCCCGTCGACCTCGAGGGCGCTGACCTGGGAGACGACCGGACGCCGGAGGTTGTCGGCGACGGCTGCCCACAGGCACGCGCCACCCCCGTCGGCCGACTGCTGCCCGAAGAGCACGAGATCCGGCGACTCGCGCTCGAGCGCGCCGGCCAGCGCCTTGGCCGTACCGAGGAGATCGGCTCCTTCGAACGACGCGTCCGAGACGAGCACCGCGCGGTCGGCGCCCATCGCGAGCGCCTTCCGCAGCGCGTCGATCGCCTTCTCGGGGCCGAGCGACACCACCACGACCTCGCCCTCGCCTGCAGCTTCCTTGAGCACGAGCGCCTCTTCGATCGCGTAGGTGTCCCACTCCGAGACGGTCGGCTCGCTCGACCGGTCGAGGCGTTTCGTCTCGGGATCGATACGGCGCCCCGTTGCGGCGTCGGGCACGGCCTTCACGCAGACGGCGATCTTCATCGGGGCGAGACTCTACCCGGAGGCGCGCGCACGGCCGGGCGACTGGCGGCCGGTCAGACGGCGACGCGGGAGCGCAGGAAGTCGACGATCTCGGACGTCGGTGCGCCGGGCGTGAACACCTCCGCAACGCCTTGCGCCTTGAGCGCCGCGACGTCGTCGGCGGGAATCGTTCCGCCCACGACGACGAGCACGTCCTCTGCCCCGTCGGCGCGCAGCAGCTCGAGGATGCGCGGCACGAGCGTCATGTGCGCGCCGGAGAGAATCGAAATCCCGACCGCGTCGGCATCCTCCTGAATCGCCGTCTCGGCGATCTGCTCCGGCGTCTGGTGCAGGCCGGTGTAGATCACCTCCATGCCGGCGTCGCGCAACGCGCGCGCGATGATCTTCGCGCCGCGGTCGTGCCCGTCGAGCCCGGGCTTCGCGATGACCACGCGGATCTTTCCCGCCACGCGGCTGAGTATAGGAACGCCGGCGCGGTCAGACCCGGTTCGAGCCGTGATGGCCGAGCAGGTTCTCGTACCGCCGCACGGCGCGGCGGTAGCGGATCCGCGACGAGATGCCCCAGCCGATGAGGCCGATCGCGAACGCGCCGACCAGGCCGACCGGCGCCAGCAGCCACCGCGCGGACAGCGGGCTGCGCACCGTCGCCGCCGGGAACTGCTTCGCGTAGTCGCGCATCTGCCCGGCGCCGCCGACGCCCCGCGGCGCCCACGATGCGACGAGCCATTGCTTCGGGTGGGCCGGGTAGCGCTTGAGCTCGATCGTGAACGTCTTGCCCGCCCAGTTTCCCTTCGGCGAGCCGATCAGGGCGACATCGAGCCCGACGTCGTCCTGGTAGCTGTAGAGGACGTCCCAGGTCGCGATCCCGACTGCGTCGAACGGCACGACGTTGTTGTTGCCGGTGTCGAAGCTCGCGCGCGTCTGCCCGGCCTTCATCTCCGGGCCGAGCAGCCCCCAGGCCGAGTCGAGGTGCTTCCTGACGACCGCGGTGGCGATGAAGCGCGTCGTCGTCTGCAGCACGCTGCGCCGGTCCTTCGCGCTGAGCGTCACCGACCGCGGCTCGGTCGACACCCACGCCTTCGCGTTCGTGTCGATCGGCGTCTCGAACGACTTGCCCGTGTTGCCGATCATCACCGCCGCGACGACGATGCCCGTCGCCAGGCCGATCAGCCCGCCGGCCCAGGCGAGACGGCGTCGGATCCGTGGTGACGACAGCCCGCCCGGCATCGCCTACCCGCCCTGCGGCGTCGCGGCTACTCCTGCGAGTGGACGAACGGCACCGAGCGAGGTACCCACGAGTTGACGACCCACTTGCCGTCGATCCGGTTCAGTTGCATCGTGAACAGCTGCGACTTGACCCCCGACTTCGGCTTCGTCAGAAGCGCGACCTCGATCAGCGCCTCGTTCTTGTACGAGTAGTCGACCTTCATCGGGGCCAGCGAAACCGCGCTCACCGGGAACGGGATCACCGCGATGTTGCCGCCCATCCAATCCTTGAGCGACTGGCCCTGGACGATCTGGGGGCCGGCGAGCTTGAAAGCCTCGCGCAGGTGCTTGCGCGCGACCGCGGTCTGGATGAACCGCCGGGCGACCTTCTCGGCCGTCGGATCGAGCTTCACGGTCTTCGGGACCTGCGAGACGATCTTGGCCGGGACGTTCGGCGTCAGCGCCGCGTTCTTGTGCCCGCTCGAGCTCGGCAGCACGGCGACGATCAAGCCGGCCACGGCGGCGACCGCGAGGATCGCCAGAACCCAGGGCAGCGCCTTGCGCCAGCCCGGCTTCTGGACACGTTGGCGTTGCTCGAAGAGTGAGTCGAGGGGGTCGGCGCTCATACCCGTCGGAAGAGTAGACGACCCCGACCGCTGTTCGGTTGGCCCGCTTTGTTGAGCGGACGTTAACGGATCAGAAGACAGGCGTCTCGCGCCACGTCCCCCAGACGTCGCGCAGCGTCTCGCACATCTCGCCCATCGTCACGTAGGCACGCGAAGCGTCGATGATCGGATGCATCAGGTTGCGATCGTCGCGCGCAGCGTCGTCGCGCAACCGGGCGAGCGCGGATTCGACAGCAGGCGTGTCGCGACGGTCGCGCAGCGCCCGCACCCGCTCGACCTGCTTGCGCTCGAGTGCGGGGTCGATCTTCAGGATGTCCGGCGCCGTGTCGCCGTCCACCTCGTACCGGTTCACGCCGACCACGATCCGCTGCCCCGCCTCCACCTCGGACTGGTAGCGGAACGACGCTTCCGCGATCTCGCGCTGGAAGAAGTTGTCCTTGATCGCGGCGACCACGCCGCCGAGCTTCTGGATGCGCTCGAAGTAGTCGTAGGCCTGCGCCTCGAGCTCGTTCGTGAGCTGCTCGACGTGGTAGGAGCCGCCGAGCGGGTCGATCGTGTTCACGACGCCCGTCTCGTGTGCGATCACCTGCTGCGTCCGGAGCGCAAGGCGCACGGCGTGCTCCGTCGGCAGCGCGAGTGCCTCGTCGAACGAATTCGTGTGCAGCGACTGCGTGCCGCCCAGCACGGCGGCGAGCGCCTCGATCGCGGTGCGGACGATGTTCACCTCCGGCTGCTGCGCCGTCAGCGAGACCCCGGCCGTCTGCGTGTGGAAGCGCATCAGCCACGAGCGCGGGCTCTTCGCGCCGAAGCGGTCGCGCAGCTCGCGCGCCCAGATGCGGCGGGCGGCCCGGTACTTGGCGATCTCCTCGAAGAAGTCGAGATGCGCGTTGAAGAAGAAGGACAGCCGTGGCGCGAACTCGTCGACGTCGAGGCCGCGCTCGATCGCCCACTCGACGTACGTGAACCCGTCGGCGAGCGTGAACGCAAGCTCCTGCGCCGCCGTCGAGCCCGCCTCCCGGATGTGGTAGCCGCTGATCGAGATCGGATGCCAGAGCGGCAGCTCGCGCGTGCAGAACTCCACCATGTCCGTCACCAAGCGCATGCTCGGCTCCGGCGGGAAGATGTACTCCTTCTGCGCGATGTACTCCTTGAGGATGTCCGTCTGGATCGTCCCGCGTAGGTTGTCGCGCGACACACCCTGCTCCTCGGCGACGCACACGTAATACGCGAGCAGGATCGCGGCGGGCGAGTTGATCGTCATCGACGTCGAAACGTCGCCGAGCGGGATCCCCTGGAAGAGGGTCTCCATGTCCTCGAGCGAGTCGATCGCGACGCCCTCGCGGCCCACCTCTCCGAGCGACAGCGCGTGGTCCGAGTCGTGGCCCATCAACGTCGGCATGTCGAACGCCGTCGACAGCCCCGTCTGGCCGTGGTCGAGCAGGTAGCGGAACCGCTCGTTCGTCTCCTCGGCCGTCCCGAAGCCGGCGAACTGACGCATCGTCCACAGCCGGCCCCGGTACATCGACGGGTACACGCCCCGCGTGAACGGATACTGGCCCGGGTAGCCGAGGTCACGCTCGTAGTCGACCGGTGCCGACTCCGGCGTCCGAAGCGGCTCGTTCGGGATCCCCGACATCGTGGAGAAGAGCTCTCCACCGCGTTCGGGCGTCCGCTCGTACTCCTCGCGCCAGGCGTCGAGCCCGGTCGTCCCGCGCGGCTCCTCGGTCGTCGCCATCTCCCGCTGATGATGCCCGATCCGGGCCGGCTTACCCGCCCGGCTTCCAGAGCGGCTCGTTCCCGCCGGCGTTCGCGGCGCGCGCGAGGATGAACAGCAGGTCGCCGAGACGGTTCAGGTAGACGAGCGCGATCGGGTTGAGGTCACGCTCGGCGGCGACGGCCAGCACCTCGCGCTCGACCCGCCGGCAGACGGCCCGCGCGACGTGCAGACGGGCGGCCGCCTCGCTGCCGCCCGGGAGCACGAAGCTCTTGAGCTCCGACAGCGGCTCGTTCGCCTCGTCGCAGTCCTGCTCCAGCCGGTCGACGGCCGCCTGGGTGATACGCAGCCGCTCGTCGTCCTCGGCGAAGGGCACGGACAGATCGGCGCCGAGGTCGAACAGCTCGTTCTGGATGCGCTGAAGGCGCTCGTCGACGGCCTCGACCCGCGCCCACCCGACCAGCGAGTTGAGCTCGTCGACGGCGCCGTAGGCGCGCAGCAGCGGGTCGAGCTTCGAGACGCGCGAGCCGTCGCCGAGCGACGTCTGGCCGCGGTCGCCCCCGCGCGTGTAGATGCGCGTCAGCCGGACCGGCTCGTCGGGCTTGCGCGGGCTCACGGGGCGACCGGCAGGCGCTCGGCCAGAATCTGGCGCGCGATCACCAGCCGCTGGATCTCACTCGTGCCCTCGTAGATCTCCGTCACCTTGGCGTCGCGGTAGTAGCGCTCGACCGGGAACTCCTTCGTGTAGCCGTACCCGCCGAGCACCTGGATCGCCTCGGCGGTCTGACGGCGCGCCATCTCGGAGGCGAACAGCTTCGCCTTCGCCCCGGCCTCGGTGTGCGGCCGGTCGTTCGCCTTGAGCCACGCCGCGCGGAGCGTCAGCAGCCGCGCCGCATCGATCTCCATCGACATGTCCGCGAGCTTGTGCTGGATCGCCTGGTGATCGGCGATGCGGCGACCGAACGTCCGTCGCTCCTGCGCGTAGCGGAGCGCGACGTCGTACGCGGCCTGCGCGATCCCGACCGCCTGCGCGGCGATGCCGATGCGCCCGCCGTCGAGCGTCGCCATCGCGATGCGGAAGCCGTGATCGCGGTCGCCGAGCAGCCGGTCGGACGGGATCAGTTTGTCGATCGCGATGTCGTTCGTCTCGGAGGAGTTGAGGCCGAGCTTCTCCTCGGTGCGCGTGATCTCCACGTCGGCGCCGTCGACGACGAACGCCGACACGCCGCGCGCCGAGGTCGTCTCCGGATCGGTGCGCGCGAACAGGAGCAGGGTGCCCCCGAACGCGGCGTTCGTGATCCACTGCTTCGTCCCGACCAGGTGCCAGCCGCCGTCGACCTGGTCGGCGCGTGTCAGGAGCGCGCCGGCATCCGACCCGGAGCCGGGCTCGGTCAGCGCGAAGCAGCCGATCTGCTCGCCGCGCGCGAGCGGCGGCACGAACCTCGACCGTTGCTCCTCGGTCCCGAACTGCAGCAGCGGCAGCGTGCATGCGGAGGTGTGCACGGCAGCGGTGACCCCGACGCCGGCGTCGGCGCGTGACAGCTCCTCGAGCACGAGCACGTACGAGATGAAGTCGGCGCCGGCGCCGCCGTACTCCTCGGGCACGCAGACGCCGAGCAGCCCGAGCTCGCCCAGCGACGCGAGCAGCTGCCGCGGGAACGCGTGAGCGCGATCCCACTCGGCGGCATTCGGCTCGATCTCGGCGCGAGCGAAGTCGCGGGCGACGGACTGGATCTCGCGCTGTTCCGCCGTCAGCTCGAAGTTCACGGGCGGCAGACTATCGGCATGCGCTCTGCCGTCATGCTCGGTGCGCTGGTCGTCGTCGCCGGCTGCGGCGGTTCCGACGCGCCGTCGCCCGAGTCGGTCGTGCACGCGTGGAGCGCCGCGCTCGACCGGAACGACAACGAAGCGGCCGCCAAGCTCTTCGCCGACGAGGCCCAGGTGATCCAGGGCGGCGCGTTCCGCCTCGCCACCCATGCCGATGCGGTCCGCTGGAACGCGAGCCTCCCCTGCGGCGGGCGGATCACGTCGCTCGAGACGCAGGGCGGGAGCGGCGACGTGCTCGCCGTCTTCGTGCTGACGCAGCGGCCGGGGCACGTGTGCGACGCCCCCGGGCAGCGGGCGGCCGCGCTGTTCTCGGTGCGGGACGGGAGGATCGTGCTCTGGCACCAGGCGAACCCGCCGCCCACGAGCAGCAACGGCCTCACCGCCTGACGGCGCCGCTACTTCGGCTCGGGCTCGAGCTTGTAGCCGACGCCGAAGCGGGTCTGGATGAACGAGTGCCGCGGCGCCGTACGGTCGATCTTCTGCCGCAGGCGGCGGACGAACACGTCGACCGTCCGGTCGCGATGCGTCTCGCGGCGCCCCCACACCTTCTGGAGGAGCTCGTCGCGCGTCACGACCCGCCCGCGGTCGAGTGCGAGCGTGTAGAGCAGCCTGAACTCGGTGGGCGTCAGGCCCGCGCTCTCGCCTGCGACGAACGCCTGCACCTCGCGCGGGTCGATGCGGAGCTCTTCGATCTCGATCGGGTCGCCGCGGCGGTCCTCCGCGGGCCGGACGCCGCGGCGCGCGGCCGCGGCGACGCGGGCGACGAGCTCGCGCATCGAGAACGGCTTCACGAGGTAGTCGTCCGCGCCGATCTCGAGCGCGTGCACCCGGTCGTGCTCGGTGCCGCGGGCCGAGACGACGACGATCGGCGTCCCGATTCCCTCTGCGCGCGCGAGCTCGATCAGCTTCCAGCCGTCGAGCTCCGGCAGCATCAGGTCGAGCACGCAGACGTCCGGGTTCTCGAAGCGGAGCCGGGCGAGGCCGAGCTCGCCGCGGCCGACCACGACCGGATCGAACCCGGCGGCGACGAGATGGCGCGCCATCCCGTCCGCGATCACCGTATCGTCCTCGACGATCAGGACGCGCGTCACGAGACCTACGATAGTTCGGCGTCGCGTTCGAGTCGGGTTTCAGAATGGTGACGATTCGGTGACGGAAAACCAGACCGAGGATCGCAGCTTCGACGAGCTGCGGACCGGGTTCACCGCTGCCGTCTCCCACGAGCTCCGCACCCCGCTCGCCCGGATCCTGGCGCTGCTCGACTCGGTCGACCTTCCCGGCGCCGACATCGACGATCTGGTCGACCAGGCGCGAGCCGAGGTCGAGAACGCCGGCCTGCTGATCGACGAGATCCTGTTCCTGTCCGAGCTCGAGAGCGGCAAGGAGGTGGTCTCGCTCGGCCACACCAACGCGCTTCCGGTGCTCGAGGACGTCGTCGCCGAGCACCACGACGCGGCCGTGCGGGCGGGTATCGACCTCGCCGCCGAAGGGGACCCATCGGTCGACGTGCCGCTGCGGCCGCGGATGCTGCGGATGATCGCCGAGAACCTGACCGAGAACGCGATCCGGTACGCGGGCCACGGCTCGCGCTTCACGCTCTCGATCCAGCGCAGCGGTGACTTCTCGGTGCTGACGGCCGCCGACGACGGCGCGGGCGCGGAGTCGCTCGAGCGCCTGTTCGAGCGCTTCTACCGCGGCGATGCCGCCCGCACGACGCGGGGCACGGGGCTCGGCCTCGCGATCGTCAAGCACGTCGTGGCGGCGGCCGGCGGCGAGGTCGAGGCGAGCGGCGCCCGCGGCCACGGACTGCGCATCCGCTGCACGTTCCCGGGCTGAGGAAGCTTCTTCGCGCCGGACCGGACCCAGAATGCGTTCGAGGCGCCCGGCGGCGCCTCGAACGCATCTTGCGACGGCGTTAGCCCCTAAGCGTGGACCTTCTTGAGGGTCTTCTCGGAAGCGACCAGCACCTGCTTCGGGATCGGCACGTAGCGGAGCTTCACCCCCAACTTCTGACCGCCGGTCAACGCCCAGAAGATGAACTTCCGGAGATCCGCAGCGTTGCTCGTGGTCTCCGGGACGATGACGTAGGTGTAGGTGGAGATCGGGTACGCGAACTTCGCCGACTTGGGCGGGTTCACGATGTGCATCTCGTTGTTCGCGGGCACCTTGTTGAGCGCTGCGGCGGCCGCCGAGATCGACTTGATGCCCGGGGTCGTGTACTTCCCGGCCGCGTTCTGGACCGCCATCACCGCGATCTTGTTGGTGACTGCGTACGCGATGTCGGCATAGCCGATGGCGCCGTCCGTGCTCTTGACGACGCCGGCGACGCCGGACGAGCCCCTACCGCCGACGCCGACCGGGAACGGCGGCTGCGTCGAGACGCCGACCTTCGTCTTGAACGCCGGGCTGACGCTGGACAGGTAGTCGGTGAAGTTGTACGAGGTGCCCGACCCGTCGGAGCGGTAGACGGGCGTGATCTTCTCGCTCGGGAGCGTGATGCCCTTGTTGAGGGCCTTGATCGCCGGGTCGTTCCAGCTCGTGATCTGGCCGAGGTAGATCTGCGCGAGCACCGGGCCTGTGATGTGCAGCGGCGCGTGCGCGTTCGTCTTCACGTTCACCATCACCGACGTGCCACCGAGCGCCCACGGAATCTGGAAGCACCCCTTGCACGCCGTGAACTGATCCGGCGTCAAGCGGCGCGTCGGAGGCGCCGAAGTCGACGGTGCGGTTCGTGATCGCCTGGATCCCGCCGCCCGAGCCGATCGGCTGGTACACGATGTTGTACGCCCGACAGCGGACGGGTATGCCGCCTGCCACTGGGACACGAGCGGCTGGACGAACGTGCTGCCCGCGCCGACGAACTGCCCGGCGGCGTGCTTGCTCTTGCTCGCAGTGGCGCTTGCGGCCAGACAGCCGCCGATCAGCGCGGCCGCGACCAGCATTGGTGCGGTGCGCCTCGTGACACTGGAACTCATTTGCGAGTTTCTCCCTTCGTGATTTCAGTGTGGGTGGGCGGCTTCTGCGCGCCAGTCTCGCCGGGCTTGTCGCGCACGTGGGCGTACCCGCCGTGACGGTTTGGTTACGATCTGGTGAACGCGCTGCTACCGCGCGCGCAGCTTCCGCTCGCGGCGGGAGAGGATGTAGCGCGCGGTGAGGCTGAGGACGAGCACGAAGATCATCAGGACGAACGCCGCCGCCCATGCCTGGTCGTTCAGGCTCTGGGTCGGGCGACTCCGAGTCGAACAGGATGAGCAGAGGGACCGCAGCCATCGCGTGGCTGGGATCCGTCACGACCTGGTTCGGCAGGAAGATCGACGTCGTGAACAGGAGCGGCGCGGTTTCGCCGGCGGCCCTGGCGACGGCGAGCGTCGCTCCGGTCATGATCGAGCCGATCGCCGACGGCATGACGACGAAGAGCACCGTGCGCCATTTGCTGATGCCGAGCGCGTAACTGCCGTCGCGGAGCGAGTCGGGAACGAGGCGCGAGCACCTCGATCGTCGTTCGCGCCACGACCGGCAGCATCACGATCGCGAGGGCGACCGAGCCCTTCCACGCCGCGTATCCCGAGCCGACGACGAGCAGCGCGTAGGCGAAGATGCCGACGACGATCGAGGGCACGCCGTTCAGGACGTCGAGCGCGAGCCTGATCAGGCGCGAAACGCTGCTCGCCCCGAACTCGGCGACGTAGACCGCGACGAGGATGCCGACCGGCAGCGTGATCGCGGTGGCGATCGCGACCATGATTGCCGTTCCGACGAGGCCGTTCGCGATCCCGCCGCCGGTCTGGCCGAACGTCACCTGGCTCTTCGTGAAGAAGTCGAGGTTGAGCGCCTTGATGCCGCGCAGGAACACGGAGATGACGACGAGCGCGAGCACCCCGATCGCGAGGAACGCGGCAAGACGGCGCAGCCCTCGGCGATCCGGTTGGCCCGCCGGCGCCGCCGGGACCGGCCGGTCGCCTTCAGCGAGATGGTCGGGGTGATGCCGGACGCTTCCATCTCAGACCCTTTGCGTGATGTCGTAGCGCCGCACGATGAGCAGCGCGGCGAAGTTCACGATCAGCGAGATCACGAGCAGGATCACGCCCAGGTAGAACAGCGACGCGATCTGGAGATTCGAGGCCGCGGCCTGATACTGGGCGGCGATGCGGCTCGCGAGCGTGTCGCCCGTATCGAACAGGTTGGCGGTGAGGTGCGCGTCGTGCCGATCACCTGCGTGACGGCGATCGCCTCGCCGAGCGCGCGGCCGGCGCCGAGGAGAACCGCGGAGATGAGGCCGCCGCGCGTGTACGGGAGGATGACCGCCCGCACCATCTCCCAGCGCGTCAGCCCGAGCCCGACCGCGCCCTCCTTGATGTCCGTCGGCACCTGCAGGAAGAGGTCGCGGCTGATCGCGGCCGTGATCGGCACGATCATGATCGCCAGCACGAGGACGGCCGTGAACATCGTGCTGCCGGAATCGGCCTGCGTGGCGAAGAACGGCGTCCAGCCGAGCACGTCGTTCAGCCACGGGCCGAACTCGTTGTGCATAACCGGGCCGAGGACGATGATGCCCCAGAGCCCGAGCGACCACGCTCGGGATGGCAGCGAGCATCTCGACGAGCGAGCCGACGACGCCGCGGACCGCCAGCTGGCGCGAGCTCGCTCAGGTACAGGCCGATCGCGATCGCGACGGGCGCGGCGAGCAGCACCGCAGGCCGGTGACGTACAGGGTGCGCGACGAGGAAGTCGAGCGCGCCGAACTGGTTGGTGACGGCGTTCCAGGTCTCGATGCCAGAGGAAGCCGAGCCCGAAGTCTCTGGATCGCCGGCCAGGCTGCCGTCGAAGACATGCAGACGATCAGCGCAATGACGAACGAGCGCCGAGCGAGCGCCGCAGATGCCGCAGACCGCAGCGCAGCGGTCGCCGAGGCGGTCGCGCAGCGAGCGCCGCGACTCGAGGCATGTCCTGCGGCGGCTGGCGACCGAGGCGACTTCCACGCGCGCGAAGACTTGCAGGCCGCGCGCCGGCGCGGAGGTCCGTTCACCAGTTCGACACGAGATGTTCACATGCTGTGTACCCCGGCGTTCCCGGCCGTCGCGAGACTCGACCGGTGTCGTCAACGATCGAGCTCGGCGTCGACTGGATATCTCCGTCGAGCATCGAAGTCGACGGCGCCGTCCCGGCTACCGCGAGCCGCGAGGTCGTCTTCGAGCTCGCGACCTGAGCGTCTCGTACGGGCCGTCGCTCGCGCTCGCCGGCGTCAACCTCGACATCTACAAGAACGCGATCACGGCGATGATCGGCCCCTCGGGCTGCGGCAAGAGCACGTTCATCCGCTGCCTGAACCGGATGAACGATCTCGTGCCGGGCGTCAAGGTCGGCGGCAAGGTCCTCTACCACGGAGTCGACCTCTACGGCTCCGACGTGGACCCGGTCGAGGTCCGCCGGCGGATCGGGATGGTGTTCCAGCGGCCGAACCCGTTCCCGAAGTCGATCTACGACAACGTCGCCTTCGCGCCAAAGCAACCTCGGCCTGTCGGACGACATGGACGAGCGCGTCGAGCGGGCGCTGCGCGGGGCCGCGCTGTGGGACGAGGTGAAGGACCGGCTCAAGAGGTCCGCGCTCGGCCTCTCGGGCGGTCAGCAGCAGCGGCTCTGCATCGCCCGCGCGATCGCGGTCGAGCCCGACGTCGTGCTTCTCGACGAGCCGGCCTCCGCGCTCGACCCGATCTCGACCTCCGCGATCGAGGACCTGATGCACGACCTCAAGCGCGAGTACACGCTCGTGATCGTCACGCACAACATGCAGCAGGCAGCGCGCGTCGCCGAGATGACGGCGTTCTTCAGCCTCGACCTGCACGACGACGGCACGCGGAACGGCATCCTCGTCGAGTACGACTCGACCGAGAAGATCTTCACGCAGCCCGCCGACGAGCGGACCGAGGGCTACGTCACCGGCCGGTTCGGTATGCGCGTCTCCTTCACCGAAGAGCTCTCGCAGCTCGAGGCGTCGCTGCAGGAGGAGGGCGACCTCGTCCTCCGCGCGCTCCGCTCGGCGCTGAACGCGCTCGCGCGCGGCGACGAGGAGCTCGCCGACGAGGTGATCAGCTTCGACGACGAGGTCGACAGCCGCTACATCGGCGATCGAGAACGGCGTGCAGTCGCTGCTCGCGCGCCAGACGCCGGTCGCCTCGGACCTGCGGCTCGTGCTCGCGATCCTGCGGGTCAACCTCCATCTCGAGCGGATGGCCGACTACTGCGTCACGGTCGCGAAGCTGACGAAGCTGATGGGCGACCTCGACGTCGCGGACGAGGCGATCGCCCGCTCGATCGAGGACATGGGCCAGCGCGCCGAGCAGATGATCCGCGTCGCGATGGACGCGTTCGCGGCCCGCGACGCCGAGAAGGCGCAGACGCTCGTCGAGCTCGACGAGCTGATCGACCGCGCGAACCGCAACGCAGCGAGGACGTGCTCTCGCTCGGCGACTCGCCGCAGGAGCGCGAGTACGGCCTGCGGATGCTCGTCGTCTCCCGCTGCGTCGAGCGGATCGGCGACCACGCCGTCGACATCGGCGAGCAGGTCGCCTATCTCGTCACCGGCGAGTTCCGCGAGTTCACCGACGCCTCGCACCCCGCGTAGACTCGGCGTCGCGGATGCGGGAACCAGGCGTCGAAGACGCGACGCGGCGGACGCGGCTCGCCAACGAGCGCACGTATCTCGCGTGGTGGCGCACGGGACTGACGTCGCTCGCGGTCGGCATCGGGATCGGAAAGCTCCTGCCGGAGCACACGTCGTCATCCTCGTCCTGGCCCTACGAGCTCGTCGGAGCGGCTTTCAGCGTGCTCGGGCATCGCGTTCATCGTCACCGGCCTGCAGCGCGTGCGCGCGGTCGAGGACGCGCTCGACCGCGGCAGCTTCGCCCCGCTGGACGAGCGCCTGCTCGCGCTCCTCGTCGGAGCCGGGATCGTGCTCGGCCTCGGCGTGATCGCGCTGATCGTGTTCGGGTGAGTGCCTGCCGGTCGTCTCAGGCGGCGCGCGAGCTGACGGGCCTCCTCCAGGCGGACGAGGTAGGTCGGGCCGGCGCGAGCGGAGATAGTCGACCACCGCGTCCTCCGTATGGGCGCACGGGATCATCGTCTTCCAGCCGCCGAGGTGCTCGAGCCGGTGGAAGTCGCCGTTCGCGACGCTCGGCAGGCCGGCAGCGGCAACCCAGCCGAAGAGCGTGTGCCGGTTGAAGAGCTCGAAGCGATCGACGAGCGACGCGCAGCTCGCGGGCGCGCCGCGAACGCCGCGGTGCCGCGCGTCGCGCCCTCGAGCTGCTCCGGCGAGTACGGGTGGGCGGCGACGAGCGCCGCCCCGGACGCCCGCGCGGACGCGAGCGCACGTTCGAGACCGGGTGCGACGTCGACGAACGACCGGAGCCCGAGCGCCACCGCGTGCCCGGCGAGCAGCGGATCGGGATCGTCGTACGTCAGCTCGAGCCCGGGCAGGACGAGCAGGCCGTAACAGCGCGCCGCGCGCGCTGGCCTCCGACTCGATCTCCGCGAGGTAGGCGCCGAAGTTCTCCGCGTCGACGTGGCCGCGGCTGCCGCGTCACGTGGTCGGTGATCGGCGAGCACGTCGAACCCGTTCTGCCCGTAGAGGTCGCACAGCGCGCGCACGCCGAGCGCACCGTCGCTCCAGGTCGTGTGCGCGTGCAGCTCGCAGAGCAGCGGGCTCGGTTTCGGTCGCCTCGCCGTAACGCTCCCATCTTCGCTGCACCTGGCCGCCTTTCGGCGCCGGTCACCGAACCGCTACTGGTTCTTTGCCGCACTACGACACGAAGTAGATCGTGCAGGCGAGGCCTGCGACCAAGCAGTACACGGCGAACGGGGTGAGCGTGCGGGTCTCGAAGAACCGCATCAGGAAGCGGACCGACAGCCACGCGGTGAGCGGCGGCGGCAGAGCGCGCCGACGAGGGCCTGGCCCCGGACGCCGTTCCCCTGCGCTCCCGAACAGCTCGGGGAGCTTCAGCAGGGCGGCCGCGCCGATGATCGGCGTGGCGAGCAGGAAGGCGAACCGCGCCGCGTCCTTGTGCGAGAGGCCGACGAGCAGGCCGCCGCCCATCGCCGCGCCGGAGCGCGAGAAGCCGGGGATCAGCGCGATCGACTGCGCGGAGCCGACCAGCGCGGAATCCCTCCAGGACACCGTGCGCGCGATGCGGACGTCGTCCTCGTCGCCGTCACGCGGCGCCCGCCGCCGGAGCAGCTCCGCGCCCGCGAGCAGCACGCCGTTCAGGGTCAGGAAGATCGCGGCCGAGGTCGGCGACGCGAACGCCTTGCGCAGCACGTGCTCAGCGCGAGGCCGAGGATCCCGGCCGGGATCGTCCCGACGACCAGCAGCCAGCCGAGCTTCGCGTCGCTGTCGTCCGGATCGATCCCGCGGTCGCGGAGCGAGCGGCCGAGCCCGCGTATGATCCGCACCCAGTCGCGCCAGAAGAAGATCAGGAGCACGATCGCCGTCGCGAGGTGCGTTGCAACCAGAAACGTCAGGAAATACTGGTCGTTCTGGTGGATGTTCCAGCCGAGCAGGCTCGGGAGAATGACGCTATGTCCGAGGCTCGAGACCGGAAAGAGCTCCGTCACGCCCTGCAGCAGCCCCATGCACGATCGCGCGGGTGTAGGAGATCAGCTGCGGCGGCGATCACGCCGCGTCGTCGTCGTCCGCTTCGGGCCCGAGCGGAACCAGGCGAAGACGAGGCAGGCGACGCCGAGCAGGAACGCCGCGATGCCGTGCTTCACGTGGTGGTGGTCGGAGCCGGCCTGGTGACCGGGGAAGAAGGACGGCAGCGAATCCGCCGGAAGCGCCCAGTAGACGATGCCGACTACGATCAGCAGGATCCCGAGGACAAGCGCGAGGATGGCGAGGAGGCGGTCGTTGCGCACCGGCGGCAGCATACGCGGAGCCGCAAGGAGCGACGGCTTCACCAAATCGAAACCCCGCGTCCACCATCCGTCCGGAGATGCTTCCGAACGACCCGTGTCGACCACCGAGATCCCGAGCGCCAGCGAAGCGCTGATCTGAACCGCGAGCTGTCGGCGCTCGACCTGATGCGTCGCGTGCTCGAACTCGCGAGCCGACCCGACCGAGCCGCTGCTCGAGCGGGTCAAGTTCTGCGGGATCGTCTCGTCGATCCTCGACGAGTTCTTCATGGTTCGCGTCGCCGGCCTGCACGAGCAGGTACTGCGCTGGCGCTCGCAGTGCCGGCTGCCCGACGGCAGGACGCCGCAGCAGACGCTCGACGAGATCCGCACGCGGGTGCTCGACCTCACCGCCGACGCAGTCGCGCCTGTGGCGCGACGACCTCTGCCCCGCGCTCGCCGCCGAGGGCATCCGGATCGGGACGGTCGACGACGCCTCGACGGAGGAGCTCGCCGAGCTCGAGCGCCTTTTCGACCGCGAGATCTATCCCGGTGCTGACCCCACTCGCGGTCGGGCCGGGCCAGCCGTTCCCGTACATCTCCGGCCTGTCGCTGAGCCTCGGCGTTGCTCGTCCGCGACGACACGTCCGGCGAGGAGCGCTTCGCGCGCGTCAAGGTGCCGGAGGGCCTGCCGCGGTTCGTGCGGGTCGGCGATCGGGCGGCCTGCGGCTTCCGCTCGAGAGCGTGATCGGCGCACTTCCTCGAGCCGGCTCTTCCCCGAGATGGAGGTGCTCGAGCGCGTTGCGTTCCGGCTGACCCGCGACGGCGACACCGAGATCTCGGACGACGCGGACGACCTGCTCGAGGCGGTCGAGACGCGAGCTGAGCAAGCGCCGCTTCGGCGCGGTCGTCCGGCTCGAGGTGTCGAGCTCGATCTCGCGCTCGATGCTGACTGCGGCTCGAGACGCGGCTCGGGATCTCGCCGCGATCGTCTACCCCGTGAAGGGCCTGCTCGACCTCGCCGACGTCGACCAGCTCTATTCGACTCGACCGCCCCGACCTCAAGTACGCGCCGTGGGTCGCCTACACGCAGCGCCGGCTGCTGAGCCCGAAGAACGACGACATCTTCGCGGAGATCGCGCAGCGCGACGTCGTCGTCCAGCATCCGTACGACTCGTTCGCGACGAGCGTCGAGGCGTTCGTGACGACCGCAGCCAGTGACCCGGACGTGGTCGCGATCAAGACCACCGTCTACCGGACGACCGCGGACTCGGCGCTCGCGAACGCCCTCGTCGAAGCGGCCGAGAACGGCAAGCAGTGCGTGTGCGTCGTCGAGCTCAAGGCGCGCTTCGACGAACGCCGCAACATCGAGTGGGCGCGCTCGCTCGAGCAGGCGGGCGTCCACGTCGTCTACGGGTTCCCCGACATGAAGATCCACGCGAAGACGACCCTCGTCGTACGTCGCGAGGAAGACGACCTGCGCCGCTACGTCCACATCGGAACCGGGAACTACCACGCCACGACGGCGCGTATCTACGAGGACGTCGGGCTCTTCACCGCCGACCCCGAGATCGCCGCCGACGTCGCCGACCTCTTCAACTTCGTCACCGGGTTCGGGCGTCCGCAGCGCTTCCGGAAGCTGCTCGTCGCCCCGTTCAACCTGAAGAAGCGCCTGATCGAGCTGATCCGCGAGGTCGCCGACGCCGCGCAGGCCGGCAAGCCGCGCGAATCCGGCTGAAGTGCAACAACCTCACGCATCCCGAGGTGATCGACGAGCTCTACCGGGCCTCGCAGGCCGGGGTCGAGATCGACATCGTCGTGCGCGCGGTCTGCTCGCTCGTCCCGGGCGTGCCGGGCTTGAGCGAACGGATCCGCGTGCGCTCGGTGCTCGGACGGTTCCTCGAGCACAGCCGCCTCTATTGCTTCGAGGCCGGCGACGAGCGCACGTACCTGCTCGGCAGCGCCGACCTGATGCCGCGCAACCTCGACCATCGCATCGAGGTGGTCACACCCGCCGAGGAGCCGCACACACGGGCGGAGATCGATGCGATCTTCAAGGCGCTCTTCAACGACAACTCGAGCGCGTGGGAGCTGCAGCCCGACGAGACGTGGCGGCGCGTCTCGGGCAAGAAGGGCGAGCGCCGCCGCTCGGCGCAGGCCCAGTTCATGCGCAGGCGCGAGCGCGCGAGACGACTGACGCGACCCGGTTAGAGATTGATTCCCAAGTCGACGCGGCGCGGATGGGGGCCAGCACGCGGCGCATTGCGGCCGCCTCGCCCCGCGGCAAGGCTTCAGCCTTGCCACCGATCGAGTCGTCCACACTGCTTGGTGCAGTCCCTCCCCGCATCCACGGCACTCGGGAATCAATCATCTAGCGGCTGAAGCGCCGTCATGTGGGGTCGTCACCATTCGGACGTGCCGTATGGGGTCGTCGATGTCGGCTCGAACACCGTGCGCCTGCTCGTCGCCGCCCACGGCAAGCCGGTGCTCTCGCTGCGCGCGACGCTCGGCCTCGGGGCCTGCGTCGAGCGAAGCGGGGTGATCACGGAGTCGAAGCTGGTCGAGACCGCCGATCACGTCGCGCGCTTCGTCGCCGCGGCGCGCGAGGCGGGGGCGGAGGACGTCGAGGTCCTGATCACGAGCCCCGGACGGCAGGCCGCGAACGGGCCGGAGCTCCTCGACGCGATCGGGACGTCACCTCCGCGCGCGCCCGCATCCTGTCCGCGCAGGAGGAGGGGCAGCTCGCGTTCGTCGGCGCGCTCGGCACACTGCGCCTGCCGCCCGGCCGGCGGGTCACCGTCGTCGACGTCGGCGGAGGCTCGACCCAGCTCGTCGTCGGCTCGGGCCGCGAGGGCATCGTCTGGAGCGGCACGATCGATCTCGGATCGCGCAGGCTCACGAGCCGCCTGCTCGAGGGCGACCCTCCGAGGCCGGGCCACCTCGAGCGCGCGCGCGCCGAGGTCGACGAGCTCCTCGAGCCGCTGACGCCCCCGCCCGCGCGGGCGGCGATCGCCGTCGGCGGCAGCGCGCGTGCACTGAAGCGCCTCGTCGGCGGACAACTGGGTGACGACGAGCTTGCGGGCGCCGTCGACCTCCTCGGCCGCACCTCGCGCATCGACCTGATCGACCACTACGACGTCGATCCTGCGCGGGCGGACACGCTCGCCGCCGGCGCGACGATCCTCGCGGCGGTGCAGGGGAAGCTCAACAGGCCGCTCAAGGTTGTCCGCGCGGGCGTTCGTGAAGGCGCCGTGGCCGAGCTCGGCGCGCGGCGCCGCGCCGCCTAGATTCGCCTACCGAACAGCGGCGCGTCCGCGCGCGAGCGCGGCCGCGATCACGTCCGGGTACCGCGCGCGGGCGTCGCGCCGCCGTTCCCGCTCACGCTCGATCAGGCGGCCGACGGCGACCGCGCGGTCGGGCGCGACGAGCTCGCGGAGCTTCGCTTCGGCCACCACCGAGTCCTGGTGCTCGCCGACGACGTCCTGGACCGCAGTCACCGCCTCGACGTAGCGCGCGAGCTTCTTGCCGCCCGCGAGCGCGGCCAGCTCACCGGCGTAACGCGCCCGCTTGGCGCGGATCCGGAGCGCGTGGAACTCGTCGTCGGACGAGTCGGACGTGACGGACGATGCTGCCTTCTGCGAGGTGCTTCAGCTCGGCCAGGGCGAGCGCCCTGACATCGCCGTCGAGCTCGGGCAGCGAGTCGACCGCCGCGCCGAAGCTCTGAAGCAGCTTCAGGTACCGATCCGAGTCCAGCGCGGCGAGCAGTTCCTCGCGGCGTGCCTCGCGCTCCAGTCCTCGAGCGCCGAGACGACCGCCTCGGCTCCTTCTGCCTCCTCGTCGACGTGGGCTACCTGGTCTCGAAGATGTGCGATGAGCACGTCGAGGTCGCGGACGGCGCCGAGCTTCCCGGCCAGCCAGCCGAGCTCGTCCGCGAGCGGGACCAGCCGCTCTCCGAGCGCCGGCCGGGTCGCGCGAACGAGCGCCCGTGTCCGGCGTGTCGCGACCCGGAAGCGATGCACATCCTCGGTCGTGCCGCCGGCGCGAACGCCCGGGTCGTGCGCCTCGATCTGGACGAGCTGCGCCCGCAGCTGGTGGGAGACGAGCTCACGCGTCGACGACTTCTTGCCCGGCGCGTCGGGCGCCGTGATCCCGAGGGCGCGAAAGACCTTCGGACGGCCGTCCGACGTCCGCGCTCCGGCGGCGCGGAGCTCGCGGCCGAGGCGCGCCAGATCAGACTCGTCCCCACCGGTCAGCTCGGCCTCGAGCTCGACGAACCCGTCCACGCGCCGGCGTCCTTCGAGCACGTCGACCCGGTCGACCGTGACCTCTGCGACGTCGCGGTCGACGTCGACGACATGGACGCCGCGCCGCCGGGTCCGCAGGACGGCGATCGGCTCGAGCTCGCCGTGGAGCCGGGTGTGCGCGGTCAGGAGCGCGGCCAGCTCCGGCGGTGGACCGGCCGGCCCACCGCGCGACTCGAGCTCCGCACGCGCGCCGCTCCGCGGCAACTTGAGCTGCCAGAGCGAACGCCGGTTCTCGAGCCGCCTCCGCAGCGTGATCCCCGCCGCCGTCAGCGAGCGCGCAGGGGTGTCCACGTACGTCGAGGTGAACACGCGGTCGATCTCCGCACCGGGCAGCGCCGGCAGCTCGAAGTCGCCCGCGGCCTCGAGCTTCAACTCACGTTCGACGGTCTCGCGCATGGGGCCGCCGATGGTAGAGAAACCGCGTGGTCACCGGTGTTGCGGACCGCCCAGGGAGGCTCTCCCCCACCTCCTCCCCGGGCCGGTCTGCGTCGTTCCCCCAAGGGCATCCCCGTCAGGCCACCCGTGGGCCCAACCTATGTGCGCCGTTCGAGCCACCGGGTAACGATCCCGAGAACGTTCGGCGTCGGGCTGGCGTCGCCGCTGGTCGACCGGCCCGAATTTCCGCAAATATGCGCGGAATGGGCGCGCTCGCCGTCGTCGCGCACCGGGTCACCCCGACGAACGTCCGCCTGGGCTCCGTCCACAGCCCGGCGCAGGCGCTCGCCCGCCTGCGCCGGGGTGACGTCGCGCTGGGGCGGCTCGACGTGCTGCAGTCGCTCGACGGGATCGAGCCGGGGCTCTGGGCGCTCGACAGGCTGGCCGCGCTCGGCGTGACGGTGCTGAACGGACGCTCGACGCTGACCCGGGCGCACGACAAGCTCGCGACAGCGGTGGCGCTCGCGGCGGCCGCCGTGCCCCACCCGCCGACGGTGCACATTGCTCCCTGGCTGCCCGTGCCCGAGCTCGAGCCCCCGCTCGTCCTCAAGCCGAGATTCGGGTCGTGGGGCGCCGACGTCGTCCGCTGCGACGACGCACGCGCATTCCGCGACGCGCTGGGCCGGGCACGCGGCCGGCCGTGGTTCTGCGCGACGGGCGCGGTGGCACAGGCGCTCGTGCCGCCGCGCGGCTTCGACCTGCGCATCGTCGTCGCAGGCGGACAGATCGCCGGCGCCGTCCGCCGCGTCGCCGCAGCGGGCGAATGGCGGACGAACGTCGCGCTGGGGGCGCGGCGCGAGCCCATCACGCCTCCGCCGGAGGCCTGCGCGATCGCCCTCGCAGCCGCCGCCGCGGTCGGAGGCGACCTGGTGGGAGTCGATCTGCTGCCGTCGGGCGTCGGCGGCTGGATCGTGCTCGAGGTGAACGGCGCCGTCGACTTCAACGCGCTCTACGCGCAGGACGGCGACGTCTTCGCGGCAGTGCACGACGCGCTGCTCGACGCGCGTGCGTCAGTAGCGGTAGAAGCCCTCGCCTGACTTGCGGCCGAGGCGGCCCGCCTGCACGTACCGGCGGAGAAGCGGGCACGGCGCGTACTTCGGGTCGCCGAGCCCGCGGTGCAGCACCTCCATGATCGCGACGCAGGTATCGAGCCCGATCAGGTCGGCGAGCGCGAGCGGCCCGAGCGGATGCGCGAAGCCGAGCCTCGCAATGGTGTCGATCGCCTCGGCCTCCGCAACGCCCTCCATCAACGCGTACGCCGCCTCGTTGATGAACGGCATCAGGATGCGGTTCGAGACGAAGCCCGGGTAATCGCGCGCCTCGGCCGGCTCCTTCCCGAGCTCGCGCGCGAGCTCGACGATCGCCGCGGTCGTCTCGTCCGACGTCTGGACGGCGCGAATCACCTCCACGAGCTTCAGCACCGGGACGGGGTTGAAGAAATGCATCCCGATCACCCGCTCGGGTCGCGACGTCACGGCGGCCAGCGACGTGATCGGGATCGAGCTCGTGTTCGAGGCGAGGATCGCGCCGGGGGAAACGCCTCGTCCGCCCGGCGGAAGAGATCCTCCTTCGCAGCGGCGTCCTCGGTGATCGCCTCGATCATCAGGTCGGCGCTCACGAGCTCCTCGACCGGCGTCACGCGCGCGAGCGTCTGCTCGGGGTCGGCGCCGCCCTTCTCGGCGAGCCGCTCGAGGCTCGCGCGCATCGCGCCGACGCCCCGCTGGACGGCGCCCGGGTAGGGGTCGTGCAGCGAGACGCGGCGCCCGGAGACGGCCACCACCTGGGCGATGCCACCACCCATCTGCCCCGCACCGACGACGAGAACGTGCTCGAACCTCACGGCGCGGCAGCCTACCCTTCCGGGCATGGTGATCCGGCAGGCGAAGCCCGACGATGCGTACGCGGTCGAGTCGGTCCGCATCCGCTGTTGGCAGATCGCCTACCGCCACGTGTTCCCGCCGGCGGAGCTCGACGCCCTCGCGATCGACGAGAGACGCTGGCGCCAGCGGTTCCTGATGCCGCCGCGAGGATGGGCGACGTTCGTCGCCGAGCGGGACGGGGAGGTGATCGGCTTCGCCTCGGTCGGGCCCAGCCGCGACGACGAGGAACACGGGGAGCTGTACGCGATCTACGTCGATCCCGACGCGTGGTCGGAGGGAGCAGGGCGGGCGCTCATCGAGCGCGCCGAAGCGCGGCTCGCCGAGACCTACGAGGAGGCGACGCTGTGGGTGCTGTCCGACAATCCGCGCGCCCGCCGCTTCTACGAGTTGTCGGGCTGGTGGACGGACGGGGCGGAGAAGATCGAGCAGTGGTTGGGCGTGAGCTCGACCGAGACCCGCTACCGCAAGCGCTTCAAGACGTCGCGGTCGCGCTCGTAGGTGAGGGCGGCCTCGGCCTCGTCGAGCGGCACCCAGCGGAGCTCGTCCACCTCGTGCTCGAGCGGGCCGCCGTCGCCGAGCGGCTCCATCCGGTACCAACGCACCTCCTTCGGCTCGCCCTGGACCGTGTACGTCGAGACGCCGAGCGGTTCGCCGAGCGCGCATTCGATGCCCGTCTCCTCGAGGACTTCGCGGAGCGCCCCTTCGCCCCAGTCCTCCCCGCGCTTCAGCTTCCCCTTCGGCAGCGACCAGTCGTCGTACCGCGGTCGGTGGACGACGAGGATGCGGCCGTCGCGAACGACGACCCCTCCGGCGGCGCGGATGACGGGCACGGAGTGTGGATACCACCACCTGCAGATGCCAGGCAACCCACTGTCGGCGGCGAGGTCACGCGCGTAGCGTAGAGAGCATGTTCAGGGCGGCCTTCTCGCGACGCACGTGGTTCGAGACGGCGCACCTGCTGCTCGACCTCCCGGTCGGCGTCGCGGGGTTCACGTTGGTCGTCACGGGTCTGTCGCTCGGCCTCGGGCTGCTGATCACGCTGATCGGCGTCCCGATCCTCACGCTGACCGTGCTCGCCTGCCGCGCCGCGATCAGGCCGGAGCTCTTCCGGGCACGGCTGCTCGGCCTCGAGCTGCCGCCTCCTCCGCGTCTCGACAGTTCGGGTGGGTTCCTGCGTCGCCTCGTGCGGCCGCTCGGGGACGGCGCGGGCTGGCGCGCCGCCGCGTACTTCCTGCTCATGCTGCCCGTCGGGATCGCCATGTTCACGATCGCGGTCACGTGGTGGGCGACGGCGCTCGGGCTGCTGACGCTGCCGGTGTGGGCGTGGTCGGTGCCGCACGGCGGGCCGCAGATCGGCGACAGCACGTACTGGAACGAGCCGTGGCAGCTCGCGCTCGCCTCGGTCGCGGGCGCCGTCCTCACACTGGTCGCGCCGTGGGTGATCCGCGCGCTGGGGGCGGTCGATCGGGGCATCGTCCGCGCGTTCCTCGGCACGCCGCGCCGCACGCTGGAGCGCCGCACCGCGGTGCTCGAGGAGTCGCGCTCGCGCACCGTCGACGCGACGATCGAGGAGCGCCGCAGGCTCGAGCGCGACCTGCACGACGGCGCGCAGCAGCGGCTCGTGTCACTCGGGATGGATCTCGGGATCGCGCTCGAGAAGCTCGACTCGGACCCGGAGCAGGCGAAGTCGCTCCTGCAAGACGCGCACGGTGATGCGCAGCTCGCGCTGCGCGAGCTCCGAGACCTCGCGCGCGGCATCCACCCAGCGGTGCTCACCGACCGCGGCCTCGACGCGGCGGTCTCGGGGCTCGCCGCCAGGTCGACGGTGCCGGTGCGTGTCCGCGGCTCGCTCGCGACGCGGCCGCCGGCCTCGGTCGAGGCGACCGCGTACTTCATCGTCTCGGAGGCGCTGGCGAACGTCGCGAAGCACGCGGACGCGACGGCGACCGACGTCTCCCTCGAGCAGTCGGGCGACCGGCTTCGCGTCGAGATCGCGGACAACGGCCGCGGCGGCGCCGACCCGCAGGGCGCCGGCCTGCGTGGGCTCGCCGACCGCGCTGCCGCAGTCGACGGCTCCTTCGCCGTCGTGAGCCCGCCGGGCGGCGGCACGCGCATCGTCACGGAGTTGCCGTGCGCGTCGTGATCGCGGAGGACTCGGTCCTCCTGCGCGACGGGCTGGTCAGGCTTCTCGCCGAGGACGGGCACGTCGTCGCCGCGGTCGCCGGCGATGCCTTCGAGCTCGTGAACGCGGTCGAGCGCGAGCGCCCCGACATCGTCGTCGCGGACGTCCGCATGCCCCCGACGCACACGGACGAGGGAATCCGCGCCGCGCTCGAGCTGCGCGAGCGGCACCCCGAGCTGCCGGTGCTCGTCCTCTCGCAGTACGTCGAGGAGCGCTACGCGAGCGAGCTCTTCGCCGGAGGCGCCGGTGGGGTCGGCTACCTCCTCAAGGATCGAGTGACGGACGTGCGGGCGTTCCTCGACGTGTTGCGCCGTGTGGCTGCCGGGGAGTCCGTCGTCGACGGCGAGGTCGTCGCGCAGCTCGTCGCGCGTTCCCGCGCCGCGACTCCCCTCGACGACCTCTCGCCGCGCGAGCGGGAGGTGCTCGAGCTGATGGCGGAGGGGTACTCGAATGCCGCGATCGCGGAGCGGCTCGTGATCACCGAGAGAGCCGTCGAGAAGCACGTCCGCTCGATCTTCCAGAAGCTCAGGCTCCCGCCCGACGAGACCGGCAACCGCCGCGTCCTCGCGGTGCTCCGCTTCCTCGAAGCCGCGCGCTAGTCCACAGGTAGTTCCCTGGGAAGGGTGACGAAACTGCAACGCCCGCCGGTGGTCGCGGCGGTTTCCGCACAACCATGCGGTCTTGCCCCTGGGCGTACGGGACACGTCCTGCTCCCAGACAAGGGTGACGAAAGCGTTACGCCTGGATCAGCAGCGCGTCGCCCTGGCCGCCGCCCGAGCAGATCGCGGCGAGGCCGAGGCCGCCGCCGTTCCGGCGCAGCTCGTGCACCATCGTCGCGACGATGCGCCCGCCCGAGGCGCCGATCGGGTGGCCGAGCGCGACCGCGCCGCCGTTGACGTTGACCAGCTCCTCGTCGGCGCCGAGCAGCGCGGCCGAGTTCGAGGCGACCGACGCGAACGCCTCGTTGATCTCGACGCGCTCGACGTCGTCGATCGACTTGCCGGCCTTGCCCAGCGCGATCGCGGCCGCGTTCGCCGGCGTGCGCGCGAGGTAGGCGAAGTCGTCGGCGACGTATCCCTGCGCGAGGATCGTCGCGAGCGGCTCGAGGCCGCGCCGCATCGCCCACTCCTCCGAGCAGACGATGACGCAGCTCGCACCGTCGTTCACGCCCGGTGCGTTGCCCGCCGTCGTCGTGCCTTCCGGGTCGAAGACGGGCTGGAGCGCCGCCAGCCGCTCGACGGTCGTGTCCGGCCGCACCGACTCGTCGGCGGCGACGTCGCCGACGGCGACGATCTCGTCGGCGAACCGGCCCGACTCCTGCGCCGCCGCGGCGCGCGTGTGGGAGCGCGCCGCCCACGCGTCTTGCCGCTCGCGCGAGATCCCGAGCTCGCGCGACACGCGCGAGTTCTGCTGAACCATGTGCAGCCCGTCGAACGTCGATGTCAGCCCGTCGAACACCATCGAGTCGATCAGCTCGCCGTTCCCGAGCCGGTAGCCGAACCGCGCGCGCTTGAGCAGGTAGGGCGCGTTCGACATCGACTCCATGCCGCCCGTGACGACGACCTCGACGTCGCCGGACCTGATCATCGAGTCCGCGATCTCGATCGCCCGGATCGACGACGCGCACACCTTGTTGATCGTGTCGGCGGGCGTCTCGACCGGCAGGCCCGCCGCGACCGCCGCCTGGCGCGCCGGCGCCTGGCCGGCGCCGGCCTGCAGCACCTGGCCCATGATCACGTACTGCGGCTCGTGCGCCTCGAGCCCGACGCGCTCGAGCGCCGCCTTGATCACGATCGCGCCGAGCTGCGGCCCCTCGTAAGCGGCGAGGCCGCCGCCGACCTTGCCGAACGGCGTGCGAAGCGCACTGACGATGACGCTGCGGGGCACGCGTCGAGGCTAGCGCAGGAAGGTCGTCTCGCGGTCGAGCCGCTTGGCGAAGGCGACGATCAGCTGCACGACCGCCTCGACGTCGGCGAGATCGCAGATCTCGTTCGGGCTGTGCACGTAACGCGTCGGGACCGAGAGCAGTCCCGTCGGGACGCCGGCACGCGATTGGAGAACCTCGTCGGCGTCGGTCATCGTGAGCCTCGTGTAGACCTCGAACGCGTGCGCGATCTCCTCCTCGCGTGCCGCACGCGTGAGCAGGTCGACGAGCGGCGGGCTGAGCATCGTCCCGCGCCCGATCATCGCGCCGCCGCCCAGCTCGAGGCGCCCGGCCCGCCGCGGATCACCGCCGGGGTAGTCGGTCGCCGGCGTGACGTCGACGACGATCGCGGCGATCGGGTCCAGGGCGAACGCGGCCGTCCGCGCGCCGTACAGGCCCGTCTCCTCCTGCACCGCGGCCACCGCGACGACGTCGACGGCGGCGCCGCCTGCTTCGGCGATCCGGCGTGCCGCCTCGAGCACGATGTACGCGCCGAGTCGGTTGTCGAGCGCACGTGAGACCAGGCGCCCGCCCGGCAGATCGACCGGCGGCCCCGACCAGACGCCGACGTCGCCCACCTGCACGAGCGACTCGGCCTCGGCGCGGTCCTTCGCGCCGATGTCCACGTGGAGATCGGTCTGCTCGGTGCGGGGCCGGTCGGCGAGCTGCTCCGGGTACAGGCGCTTGCGCGAGAGGGCGCCCGACACCCGCCCGTTCGCAGTCAGGAACGTGACTCGCTGGCCGAGCAGCACCTCCGGGCTGATGCCACCGACGGTCCCGATCGCGAGCAGGCCGTTGTCCTCGACGTTCGTCACCGAGACGCCGATCTCGTCGATGTGCCCGACGAGCGCGAGCGCCGGCGCCGGGGGCTCGCCGCCGGCCGCGGAGACGCGTGCGAACGTCGTGCCGAGCGTGTCGCTCGACACGGCCGCGAACGCGCCTGCAGCCTCGCGCCAGACGCGCGCCGGCTCGGCCTCGCTGCCCGACGGGCCGATCGCCTCGAGCAGCGAGATGAGGAGAGGAGGAGCAGCCATCGGGCGCTTGCGCATTCAAACCGAAGCGACTACCGTCACGTGCGATGAACCTCCGCTCCCGCACCTGGTGGCGCGCTCGCCGCGAGCGGAGCGGAAGCCCGGGCGCGTAGCAGCGCGACCCGCGACTTCAGTGAAACCGCTCGACCAACGACCCGCGAGGGTCGTTTTCGTCTACCGATGATCGCCAGCACCGTCGTCAACACCGATCTCGTCACACCGCTCGGTGCGTACCTCCACCTGCGCTCGCTCGGGCGAGCGTCGTTCCTGCTCGAGTCGGTCGAGCAAGGCCGCCTCGGCCGCTACTCGCTCGTCGGCTGCGGCGAGCGGATCGTGTCGTTCGCCGAGGCGGAGAGCGCCGCCGCGCCGGTCGTCGGCTACGTGGCATACGACCACGTCGCCGAGCTCGAGCCCACCGTCCCGCTCCCCGATGCCGGCCGCGGCCTCCCGGAGAGCCGCTTCGTCATCGCCGACGTACTCGTGCGGTTCGACCACGCGCGCGGCTCGGCCGAGGTGCTCGCCGGCGACCCACAGGAGGTGACGCGGATCCTGCAGGCGCCGATCCCACCTCTTCCCCCGGCGCCGGAGGGCCGGCACGGCCCCACCAAGCGCCTGCCGTCGCGCTTCGACTACGAGCGCGGCGTCGACGCCTGCCGCGAGCACATCCGCCGCGGCGATGCGTTCCAGATCGTCCTGTCGCAGCGCGCCGAGCGCCGAACCTCCGTGTCGCCGCTCCAGATCTACCGCTCGCTCCGGCGCGTCAATCCCTCGCCCTACCTCTTCTTGCTGGAGCTCGACGGACTGGCGCTCGTCGGGTCGTCGCCCGAGACGCTCGTGCGGTGCGAGGAAGGCCGCGCCTCGGTCAACCCGATCGCGGGCTCGACGAGCCCGGGGACAGGCGACGCTGATCGGCTGCTCGCCTCGGAGAAGGACCGCGCGGAGCACGTGATGCTCGTCGACCTCGGCCGCAACGACCTGTCGCGCGTCTGCGTGCCGGGGACGGTCCAGGTCGCGCGCTTCCTCGAAGCCGAACGGTTCTCGCACATCACGCATCTCGTCTCGGAGGTCGTCGGCGACCTCCAGCCGGGCACGGCCTCGTTCGACGTGCTGCGCGCCTGCTTCCCGGCGGGGACCGTCTCCGGCGCACCCAAGGTGCGCGCGATGCAGATCATCTCGGAGCTCGAGAACTACCGCCGCGGCCCCTACGCGGGTGCGGTGCTGTACGCGCTGCCGGACGGCCCGCTCGACGCGTGCATCGCGATCAGGACGGTCGTCCTGCACGACGGCTACGCGCTGCTGCAGGCAGGCGCCGGGATCGTCGCCGACTCGAGCCCGCAGGCCGAGCACGAGGAATGCCTGCGCAAGCTGGCCGCGCTCGAGATGGCGATCGACCTCGCGGAGGCGCGGTCATGATCCTGCTCGTGGACAACTACGACTCGTTCACCTACAACCTCGCGCACCTGTTCGGCGCGCTCGGCGCCGAGGTCGTCGTGCGCCGCAACGACGCCGTGACGCCGGACGAGGCGGCCGAGCTCGCACCGTCGCATCTCGTCGTCTCGCCCGGTCCCGGGCGGCCGGAAGACGCGGGCGCCTCGGTGGAGGTCATCCGCCGGCTCTCGACCACGACGCCGACGCTCGGCGTGTGCCTCGGCCACCAGGCGATCGTGACGTGCTTCGGCGGCGAGGTCGGACGTGCGCGCGAGCTCGTGCACGGCAAGGCGACGTCGGTCCGCCACGACGGCAGCGCGCTCTTCCGCGACGTCCCGGTCGAGTTCGACGCGGGCCGCTACCACTCGCTCGCGGCAACGTCGCTGCCCGATTGCCTGGAGGTGACGGCGACGACGCACGAGGGCGAGGTGATGGCTGTGCGCCACCGTGAGCTCCCGGTCGCCGGCGTCCAGTTCCACCCCGAGTCCGTGCTCACGCCGCACGGCCCGGAGCTCGCGCGCAACTTCCTCTCGGGCGCGTTCTGATGGAGCAGGCGCTCGCCCAGCTGCTCGACGGCCGCGACCTGAGCCGTGCCGAGTCGCGGCGCGTGATGGACGCGATCATGTCCGGCGAGGCGACACCCGCGCAGATCGGCGCGTTCCTCGTGGCGCTGCGGCTGAAGGGCGAGACCGCAGACGAGATCGCGGGCGCGGCCGAGGCGATGCGCGACCACGTGGTCGCCGTGCGCCCGGCGCGCGACGACCTCGTCGACACCGCCGGCACCGGGGGTGACGGCGGCCGGACGTTCAACATCTCGACCGCGGCGGCACTCGTCGCGGCCGCCGCGGGTGCGGGCGTCGCGAAGCACGGCAACCGCTCGGTCTCGTCGCAGTCCGGCTCCGCCGACGTCCTCGAGGAGCTCGGCTTCGAGCTCGAGCTGCCCGCCGAGTCGATAGCGGGCTCGATCGACGAGCTCGGCTTCGGCTTCATGTTCGCTCCTCTCCACCATCCCGCGATGCGTCACGCCGCTCCGGTCAGGCGTGAGCTCGCGACACGTACCGTCTTCAACGTGCTGGGCCCGCTCACGAACCCGGCCGGCGCGCGCAGCCAGGTGGTCGGCGTGTACTCGGCGGAGCTCGTACCGGTGATCGCCGACGTGCTCGTCCGGCTCGGGGCGAAGCGCGCATTCGTGGTGCACGGCGCGGGCGGGATCGACGAGCTCTCGCCCGCCGGGCCGAACCTCGTCTGCGAGGTCGTGGGCGGCACTGTGCGACGGCGCGAGATCGACCCCGCGACGCTCGGCGTGGAGCGCTGCCGGCCGGAAGACCTGCGCGGCGGGACGCCGGCCGAGAACGCCGCGCGCATCCGCGCCGTGTTTGCGGGCCGCGGCGACCCCCCGGCGCGCGCCGCGATCGCACTGAACGCGGCCGGCGCGATCGCCGCGGCCGGCCATGCGGATGACCTCCACGACGGTCTCGAGGCCGCGAACGAGACGATCGACTCCGGCGCGGCGGCGGCCAGGCTCGCGGAGCTGGCGGTGTACTCGCAGCAGGCGGCGACCGCATGAGGTTCGCGGACGCTCTTCGTGCGCCGGGCTTCGGCGCCGTCGCCGAGTTCAAGCGCCGCTCGCCCTCCGCCGGCGACCTGCGGCCCGACGGCGACCCGGCAGCGGTCGCGCGCGCCTACGCGTCGGCGGGCGCACGCGCGATGTCGGTGCTCGTCGACGAGCGCTTCGCCGGCTCGTGGGACGATCTCCGCGCGGCCCGCGCGGCCACGGCGCTCCCGCTGCTCGCGAAGGGCTTCTTCTCGACTCCCGCGCACCTTCGCGAGGCGCGCGACGCCGGCGCCGACGCGGTCCTGCTCCTCCTCCGCGACCTCGACGACGCGGCGTGCTCGACGCTCCTCGCCGAGGCGTCTGCGCTCGGGCTCGACACGCTCGTCGAGGCGCACGACGCGGACGAGCTCGAGCGCGCGATAGCGCTCGACGCACCGGTCGTCGGCGTCAATGCGCGCAACCTCGGCGACTTCTCGATCGACCGCAGCGCTCAGCTCGAGCTGGTCGCACGCGCACCGCGTGATCGGGTCGTGATCGCGGAGAGCGGGATCGCGACGCGGGCACAGGCGGCTGCCGCCGAGCTCGCCGGCGCCGGCGCGGTGCTCGTCGGCTCGGCGCTGATGACCGCGCGCGACCCCGGCGCGAAGCTCCGCGACCTGCTGGCACGGCCGCTCGTCAAGGTGTGCGGGCTCACGCGCCAGGAGGACGTCGACGCCGCCGTCGACGCAGGCGCCGACCTCCTCGGGTTCATCCTCGCCGACGAGAGCCCGCGCCGCGCCGAGACGCTGCTCGCGGCGCCGCCGACGGTGCTGCGCGTCGCCGTGTTCGTCGGCGAGACCGAGGAGACCGACGCCGACCTCGTGCAGCTGTACGCGCGTGAGGACGGCCACCGCTCCCGCGACGCCGTGCTGCTCCGTCGCGGCGAGCAGGTCGGCTCGGTCGTGGACCTGCCGTGGCTCGACTCCGACCCGACGCATCTCGAGCGCGCCCGCGCGACGCCGGGGCGCGTCATGCTCGCAGGCGGGCTCGGCCCCGAGAACGTGCGCAGCGCGATCGACGCGGTCGGCCCGTGGGCGGTCGACTCCGCGCGCTCGACCGAGAGCGCTCCCGGTGTGAAGGACCACGACGCCGTCCGCGCGTGGGTCGAGGCCGCCCGGTGACCGCGACGTTCGGCCCGTACGGCGGCCGCTACGTTCCTGAGACGCTCGTCCCCGCGCTCGACGAGCTGCAGGCGGCCTGGGACGCGCTCGCCGGCGACGACTCCTTCCACGCCGAGCTCCACGCGCTGCTCACCACCTATGCCGGCCGCCCCACTCCGCTGACGCGTGTCGAGCGGTTCGCACCGAGCACGCGCATGTACCTGAAGCGCGAGGACCTGTTGCACACAGGTGCGCACAAGCTCAACAACGCGCTCGGCCAGGCCGTGCTCGCGACGCGCCTCGGCAAGCATCGCATCGTCGCGGAGACGGGCGCCGGCCAGCACGGCGTCGCCACCGCCACCGTGTGCGCCCGGTTCGGGCTCGAGTGCGTCGTCTACATGGGCAGCGAGGACATCCGCCGACAGGCGCCCAACGTCGCCCGCATGAAGCTGCTCGGCGCGGAAGTGCGGCCCGTCGAGTTCGGCACGCGGACGCTGAAAGAGGCGACCAGCGAGGCGATCCGCGACTGGATCGCGAACGTCGACACGACCTACTACCTGATCGGCTCGTGCGTCGGCCCTGCGCCGTACCCCGAGCTCGTCCGCGAGCTGCAGCGCGTGATCGGGCGCGAGGCGCGCGAGCAACTGCTCACCGCCGAAGGACGGCTCCCGGACGCCGTGGTCGCGTGCGTCGGCGGCGGGTCGAACGCGATCGGCATCTTCTCCGACTTCGTGCCCGACGAGCAGGTGCGGCTGATCGGAGTCGAGGCGGCAGGCGCGGCGTCGCTCGGCGCGGGACGCACCGGCGTCCTCCACGGCGCACGGTCGTCCCTGCTCGCCGACGACGACGGGCAGATCCTCGACGCGCACTCGATCTCGGCAGGGCTCGACTACCCGGGCGTCGGGCCCGAGCACGCGCAGCTGCGCGACACTGGCCGCGCCGAGTACGTGACCGCCACCGACGACGAGGCGCTCGCCGCCTTCCACGATCTCTGCGCCACCGAGGGGATCGTCCCGGCGCTCGAGTCGTCGCACGCACTCGCACGCGCCCGCGAGCTCGACGCCGAGCTCGTGCTCGTCTGCCTCTCCGGGCGAGGCGACAAGGATCTCGCCGAGGTGCTCGCGGCGGACGGCGCCCGTAGATGAGCAAGGCCCTCGTCGTCTACCTGATGGCGATGCCCGACGCGCCGGAGCTTGCGCGCACGGCGGTCGAGGCCGGCGCCGACATCGTCGAGCTCGGCTTCCCGTTCTCCGATCCGCTGGCCGACGGGCCGGTGATCCGGCGTGCGGGCGAGCGCGCGCTGGCCGCGGGGATGCGGACCGCGCGCTGCCTCGAATGCCTCGCGGCGACACGCGAGCTGGTCGACGTTCCGCTGATCCCGATGACCTACTCCTCGCTCCTCGACGCGTACGGCTGGGACCGCTTCGCGGCCGAAGCACGGGACGCGGGAGCGACGTCGCTGATCGTCGCCGACCTACCGGTCGACTCGCACACGGAGCTCAGGCGCGTGCAGCTCGTCGCACCGACCTCCACCGACGAGCGGCTCCGGCTCGCGGCCGCGGCGACCGACGGCTGGTTGTACCTCGTGACGCTGACCGGCACGACCGGCGCACGCGCCGCGCTCGCCCCCACGCTGGCGCCGCTCGCGGAGCGAGCCCGCGCCGTCGCCGACGTGCCGCTCTACGCCGGCTTCGGCATCTCGACGCCCGAGCATGCAGGCGCCGCCGCCGAGCTGGTCGACGGGATCGTCGTCGGGTCGCGCGCCGTCGAGGCGGCGGAGGCAGGCGCCGCGGAGCTGCACCGCTTCGTGGCGTCGCTGCGCACCGCGCTCGACGCGACCGCCTCGGTGGCGTAGCCTCGAAGCGCATGAACGAGTCCGTCCGCGTCGCGTGCGTGCAGGCCGAGCCGGTGATCTTCGATCGCGCCGGGACGATCGAGAAGCTCGCCCGGCTCACCGCCGAGGCCGCGGCAGGCGGCGCACGGCTCGCGCTCTTCCCGGAGACGTTCGTGCCCGTCTACCCGTCGAACCGGTGGGCGCGGCACCTGGCGCACGGCAGCGACGGAACGGCGCTCTTCGCGCGGCTGGCCCAGCAGTCGGTCGAGGTGCCGGGCCCGCACTCCGACGCGCTGGGCGCCGCCGCCCGGGACGCGGGGCTGTGGCTCGTCGTCGGCGTCAACGAGCTCGAGCGCGGGACGATCTACAACTCGCTGCTCGTCTACTCGCCCGACGGCACGCTCGCACTCCATCACCGGAAGCTCGTGCCGACGAACCACGAGCGCCTGGTCTGGGGCGCCGGCGACGGCCGCGGCCTCGAGACCGTCGACGCCGGCTTCGCGAAGCTCGGCGGCCTGATCTGCTGGGAGAACCTGATGCCGCTCGCGCGCTTCGCGCTCTACGAGCGCGGCGTCGAGATCTATCTCGCTCCGACCGCGGACGACACCGAGTCGTGGCACGACTCGATCCGGCATATCGCGCGCGAGGCGCGCGCGTTCGTCCTCTCCTGCTGCGCCTTCCAGCGCGCGTCGAGCTACCCGCCCGACGTGCCGCTGGCCGACGGCGACGAGCTGCTCGGCCGCGGCGGCTCGGCGATCGTCGCACCCGACGGCACCTACCTCGCCGGGCCTCTCTGGGACGAGGAGGGGATCCTCTACGCCGACCTCGAGCCGTCGCACCTCTATGCGGCGCGCCAGCGCTTCGACCCGGCGGGCCACTACCACCGCCCCGACGTCCTCTCGCTCACCGTCACGCCCATCGAATGAACGAAGCCGTTGTCGTCGGCGCGGGCGTCTTCGGCGCGTCGACCGCACGCGAGCTCGCGCGGCGCGGCTGGACGGTGACGCTCGTCGAGCAGTACTCGCCGGGTACCGTCCGTTCCGCCTCGGGCGGCGACACGCGCCTGCTGCGGATGAGCCACGGCGACTCCGACTGGTACACGGAGCTCGCGCGGCGCGCGCGGACGTTGTGGCTCGAGCTGCAGGAGTCGTCGGGCGTCCACATCTGGGAGCCCGTCGGCCTCGCCTGGTTCGCGCAGCGGCCGAACGGCTTCGAGGCGAAGAGCCGCGAGACGCTCGCGCGCCTGGGGATCGCGCACGAGTGGCTCACGCCCGAGGCGGCGGCCGCGCTGTATCCGACACTCGGCCTCGAAGGGCTCGACGCGGTCCTCTACGAGCCCGAGGCCGGCGTCCTGCACGCGCGCAGGGCGACGCAGCTCCTCGCCGAGGACGCCGAGCGGCTCGGCGTCGCTCTCGACGAGCGGCGGCTCGAGCCGGGCGACGAGCCCACGGCCGATGTCGTCGTCTGGGCGTGCGGCGCGTGGCTGCCGAAGCACTTCCCGGACCTCGTCGAGCTCCACATCTCACGACGCGAGGTGTTCTTCCTCGGCGGCGGCTCCGACTGGCGCGACACACCCGGGTTCTGCGAGTACGACGAGCCGTTCTACGGGCACGGCGACATCGGCGGTCTCGGCGTGAAGATCGCGCCCGACTACGCGGGCGTCGAGGTCGACCCGGACTCGCTCGAGCGCGTGCCGTCCGAGGAGGGGCGGCGCCAGGCGCACGCCTACGCGGCGAAGCGCTTCCCGTCGCTCGCGGAGGCGCCGGTGATCGGCGCGCGCGTCTGCCAGTACAGCCTGACTTCCGACTCGCACTTCGTCGTCGCGCAGCATCCCGACCGCGCGTCGTGGTGGCTGATCGGCGGCGGGTCGGGCCACGGGTTCAAGCACGGCCCGGCGCTCGGCGAGTACGTCGCCGACTGCGTCGAGGGATGCCGGGCGCCGGAGGCGTTCCACGCGCTCGGCCGGCGCACCGGCACCGCCGGGCTGCGCTCGACGGCGACGCGTTAGGAAGCGGCGCTCTTCGGCTTCTCGGCGCGCTCGTGCTTGCCGGGCTCGAGCGCGTCGAGCGCGAGCACCAGCTTTCGCAGCAGGCCGTTCAACTGCTTCTGCTCGAGCTTCGTGAGCGCGGAGGCGAAGAACGCCTCGCGACGCGCCTGAACGCCGGCCGCGCGGGTCCACGCCTCGCTGCCCTCGCGCGTGAGCTCGACCACCGTCGCGCGCCGGTCGGCGGGGTCGGGCAGCCGACGGAGCAGGCCGGCCTGCTCGAGGCGGTCGAGCCGGTTCGTCATCGCGCCGCTCGACAGCTCGAGCTCGGCGGCGAGCTCGCCGGGCGAGCTCTGCTTCCCCTCGCGACCGATGCGCAGCGAGCACAGCACCTGCCAGTCCGGCACTGTCAGATCGTGCTCGGCGAGCGTCGACTCCATCGCCCGCTTGAGCCGGCGGTTGATGCCGCCGATCCGGTCGACGAGCCCCTCGACCTCGAGGTCGATCATGTCCGTGCCGGGCTGGGTCGCGAGTCGCTTCAGGAAGCGGTCGACGTGGTCCTCGGGCACGAGCGGAGTGTCTTCCAAATTTCTCTTGACGTCAAGACTCATGTGAGCTAATCTCTTGACATCAAGATACACGGGATCGAGGGAGGTGGCGGATGAGACCTTGGACACCCGAACTCGTGAAGGCACTCAGCGACGCTCACGTGGAGCAACTTCGGGGCCGTGGGCCTAGGCGGCCGCGGCGGCGCCCGCCCCGCGTGAACTAGCTCCGGCGCTCCTTTCTAAGGGCGGCCGTGACGGGGAGCCCGGCTCGGGACCGGCTCTCCCCTGCAGGTGAGGTGCCTGGCACCCCGGTGCCAGGCACCTGCCTTCCACATCACGCGGGCCAGAAGTCCTCGACGTTCTCCGTGTCGCCCATCGGGTCGTCGATCCGCTTCGACACGATCACGATCTCCGCGTCCTCGGGCTCGTCGTTCCAGATGCCGCGCCAGGTCCCCGGCGGGATCCGGATCGCATCGTGCTTCTGAAGCTCGACGATCTCGTCGTTCAGCTTGAACTGCAGCCTGCCGGACAGCACGAGGACGATCTCCTCCTGCGTCTTGTGCCGATGACCGTACGAGCCCTTGCTCCCGGTGTGTTGCGGCATGCGCCGGTGCGTAATCGCGACCTGCTCGGCCCCGATCGCGTACGTGATCCCGCGCATCTCGCCGGGGTAGTCGCCCAGCCAGTCATCGACGTCTTCGAGCTTGACGATCTGGTAATCGCTCACGGTCGGCCTCCTCGTCTCTGCGAGTATCGAACACTTGCCGGGGACGTCTCGCAACAGGCTCGTGCTCGTCGCCTGCATCCTCGGGTCGGCGATCGTGTTCGTCGACGCGTCCGTCGTGAACGTCGCGCTTCCGGCGATCGAGGACGACCTCGGCGGCGGGCTGGCGCTGCAGCAGTGGGTGGTCGACGCGTACCTGTTGACCCTCGGCTCGCTGCTGCTCGTCGGAGGATCGCTCAGCGACCACTTCGGAGCCCGGCGGCTCTTCCTGATCGGGCTGGCCACCTTCGGGGTCGCATCGCTCTTCTGCGCACTCGCTCCCGACGGCCCCGCATTGATCGTGGCGCGCGCCGTCCAGGGCGTCACCGGCGCGATCCTCACGCCCGCCGGGCTCGCGGTGATCACGGCGACCTTCGCCGGGGAGGCGCGCGGCGCAGCCGTCGGAACCTGGACGGCCTGGACCGGGATCGCGTTCGTGATCGGGCCTGCTCGTCGGCGGATGGCTCGTGACACACGCCTCGTGGCGCTGGGTATTCCTGATCAATGTGCCGTTCGTCCTCCTACGCTCGCGCTCGTCGCCTACGCCGTCCCGCACCGGTTGAACACCGACACGCAAGTGGGGGTCGACACCGTCGGCGCGGTGCTCTGTGCGTTCGGCCTCGCAGGTCCCGTCTTCGCGCTGATCGAGGCCCCGCAGCGCGGCTTCGACCGACCCGTTGATCGTGACGTCGCTCGTGGGCGGCGTCGTCCTGCTCGTCCTGTTCGTCCTCTGGGAGCGGCACACGCCGGCGCCGATGCTTCCGCTCCGTCTCTTCCAGTTGCGGAACTTCTCCGTCGCAAACGCGGAGACGCTGCTGGTCTACGCCGGCCTCTCCACGTTCACGTTCTTCCTCGTTCTCTATCTCCAGCAGATCGCCGGCTAGAGCGCGCTCGAGAGCGGGCTCGCGCTGGTCCCCGTGTCGGCGGTGATGTTCTTCCTCTCGCCGCGGCTCGGACGTCTGTCGATGCGGCGAGGCCCGCGCTATTTCATGGGAGTCGGCCCGCTGATCGCCGCGGCCGGCGTGCTCGTCACCTGCCCGGCTGGGCGAGCGGCTGTCCTTCTGGCGCGACCTGTTCCCGGCGCTCCTCGTCTTCGCGTTCGGCCTTTCGCGACCGTTGCACCGCTCACGTCGACCGTGCTCGCCGAGGCCGGGCCGCCGGACGCCGGGATCGCGAGCGGCGTCAACACCGCGGTCGCACGCGTCGCCGGACTGCTCGGGATCGCGGTCGTCGGCGCAGCGATCGCGGGGCCCGACAACAGCCTCGACCTGTCGGGCTTCCGGCTGGCGATGATCATCACCGCCGTCCTCGTCGCCGCGGGCGGAATCGTCGGCCTGATCGGAATCCGCAACCGGTGAGCACCGTGCAAGGCGCCGCGGAGATCGTGTTCGACCGCGTCAGCAAGCAGTACGCCGGTCGAGATGTCGCGGCGCTCCACGAACTCTCGCTCGAGATCCCGGCAGGGACGTTCTGCGTGCTCGTCGGGCCGTCCGGGGGCGGGAAGACCACGGCGCTCAAGATGGTCAACCGGCTGATCCCGTTCGACTCCGGCGACATCACGATCGACGGGCGGTCGGTTCGCGATCTGCCCGTCGTCGAGCTGCGTCGCGGCATCGGCTACGTGATCCAGCAGATCGGCCTCTTCCCGCACATGACGGTCGGCGAGAACATCGGCACCGTCCCGCGACTCGTCGGCTGGAGCAAGGCGCGCATCCGCGACCGGACGACGGAGCTGCTCGAGCTCCTGGGGCTCGAGGCCGCGGACGCGAAGCGGTACCCGGCCGAGCTCTCGGGCGGGCAACGGCAGCGCGTCGGGCTCGCACGTGCGCTGGCCGTCGACCCGCCGCTGCTGCTGATGGACGAGCCGTTCGGCGCCCTCGATCCGATCACGCGAGCGAGGCTTCAGGACGAACTGCGGCGCCTCCACCGCGAGGTCGGGAAGACGATCATCTTCGTGACGCACGACGTCGACGAGGCGATCACGATGGGCGACCGGATCGCGATCCTGCGCGAGGGCGGAGTGCTCGCGCAGTACGACACGCCCGACGCGATCCTCGCGCACCCCGCGGACGAGTTCGTGACGCAGTTCGTGGGCGAGGACCGTGCGCTGCGGCGGCTCGCGCTCCGGACGCTCGCGAACGTCGAGCTCGAGCCGCTCGACGGCGAGTCGGGAGCGCCGACCGCATCGCAGTCGACGACGCTGCGCAACGCGGTCTCGCTGATGGTCGGCGCAGGCGCCGACCGCGTCGTCGTCGTCGACGGCGACGACCGCCCCGTCGGCATGCTCCGGCTGCGGCGGATCGAGGAGCTCCTGTGACGCTCACCGACGGACCGGTGATCCCGAACTTCGGGCAGGGAAGCTCGTGTGTCCGCGGCGATCACACGTTCTGCTGGGGCTGGGTGCAGGACCACTGGCACGACACGCTCGAGCCCGCGCTCGTCCAGCACGTCGTGCTAACGGCGATCGCCGTCGGCATCGGCTTCACGCTTGCCTTCGCGCTGGCCCTCTTCACACACCGGTCCCGACGGCTCGAGCAGCCGGTCGGCGTGTTCTCGGCGCTGCTCTACACGATCCCGAGCCTGGCGCTCTTCCAGCTGCTCGTCCCGTTCACCGGGATCACGACGACGACGGTCGAGATCGCGCTGGTCGCGTACACGCTCGTCATCCTCTTCCCCAACATCGTGGCCGGGCTGCGCAGCCCCTCGCCCGAGCTGCTCGAGGCGGCGCGGGGCATGGGCCTGACACCGCGGCAGGTGCTGTGGCGCGTCGAGCTTCCCCTCGCAGTCCCGGCGATCATCGCCGGGCTTCGCATCGCCGTCGTCTCGACGATCTCGATCGCGACGATCGCGGCATTCCTGCTGCCGAAAGGCCTCGGCTATCCGATCTTCGTCGCGCTCGGCGCGCCGACGCCCTTCAAGACGGAGATCTACTCCGCGGGCGCGCTCGCGATCGCGCTCGCGCTCGTCTGCGACGGGGCGCTCGTGCTGCTCCGCCGCCTCCTCGTCCCCTGGGCTCGGCTCCGCTTCGCATGATCGTCGCGGGAGCGTTCACCGGCGCGTTCCAGTTCATCGCCGACAACCCCGGGCTGCTGCTGACGAAGGCGATCGAGCAGCTCGAGCTGGCGGGCGCGGCGCTCGCGATCGCGGCCGTGGTCGCGCTGCCGGCGGGCATCCTCCTCGGTCACCTGCACCGCGGCTCGGGAGTGGCGATCGGCTCGTCGATCGTCGGGCGCGCGCTCCCGAGCCTCGTGCTCATCGGCGTCTTCCTGACCGTGCTCGGCATCGGGTTCGTGAACAACATGGCCGCGCTCGCGGTGCTCGCGACAGGGCCGATGCTGACGAACTCGTTCGAGGCCGTCGACCGCGTCGACCGCGACGCGGTCGACGCCGCGCGAGGGATGGGCATGACGGGGTCGCAGATCCTCGGGCGCATCGAGCTGCCGCTCGCGAGCCCGCTCATCTTCACCGGGATCCGGATCGCAGCCGTCACGGTGGTCGCGACCGCCCCGATCGCCGCCGTCGCCGGCGGCGGCGGGCTCGGCGACATCATCGTCAACCAGGCGAGCTACCGGCTCGCCGGCGTGCTCGGCGCGTCGATCTGCGTGATGGCACTCTCGGCGGGCGTCTACCTGGCCCTGCTCGTCCTGCAGCGCGCCGTAACTCCCAGGGCACTTCGCCAGACTAAGGTCTCGTAGTCCTACGAGGGAAAGGAGTCGGCGTGATCAGAAAGCACACGCGGCGCGCGGCCAAGGCGGCGTTCGCCATCTCGTTGGGGGTCGCGATCGTCATCGGCCTATTCGCCGCAATCCTCGCAAAGCCCGCCCACGCGAACCGGGCGGCCGGGCCGACGATCGTGATCGGCACGAAGAACTTCGGCGAGGAGTACATCCTCGGGCAGCTCTACAAGCAGGCGCTCGAGGCGAAGGGCTTCACCGTCTCCTACAAGGAGAACATCGGCTCGACCGAGATCATCCATACGGCGCTCACGAGCCACAAGCTCAACTTCTACCCCGAGTACACCGGCGTCGTCGTCCAGGACGTGTATCACCGCACCCTCTCGGCGAACACGGGCCAGGCGACCTACCAGCTCGCGAAGAAGCTCGAGGCGGCGAAGGGCATCACCGCGCTCCCGCCGACGCCCTTCTTCGACACCGACGTGCTCGCGGTGACGAACGCAACCGCGAAGAAGTACGGATTGAAGTCGATCGGCGACCTGAAGAAGGTCGGCGCGTTCAAGCTCGGCGGGTTCCCGGAGTGCAAGACACGGAACACCTGCTTCCTCGGCTATACGAAGCAGTACGGGCTGACCAAGGCGAGCTTCGTCCCGCTCGGGTCGATCTCGGCCTACGTCGCGCTCGACCAGGGGAAGATGCTGGCGGCCGACGTGTTCTCGACCGACCCGCCGCTCGGCAAGCCGTCGAAGTACACGGTGCTCGCCGACCCGAAGCACGTGACCGGCTTCCAGAACGTGACGCCCCTCGTCACGACATCCGTGCTGAAGGCGGCAGGTCCGGAGTTCACGAAGACGGTGAACGCCGTATCGGCCAAGCTCACCACCCCGGCGATCATCGCGATGAACAAGGCGTTCTACGTCGACAAGCAGCCTGCGGCGAAGATCGCCAAGACGTTCCTGCAGGCGAACGACCTGCTGTAGCGGACGGAGCAGCGCACGATCGCGACGTGCCTCCCGAGGGGAGGGCCGAAGCCCTCCCCTCGGTGTACGCCGTCTCCTAGCTGGACGCGAAGACGAAGGTCGACTGCACGTCGTAGTAGCCGGCAGGCACCCAGATCTCCTGGGCGACTCCGCCCGCCGGATACGACTGGCCGCCGGTGCAGTCGAGCGAACCGCCGATCCCGAGGCTCAGCGCCGGCGAGAAGCTCGACGGGCTGGTGCTGGTCGGCACGCGGCTGATCGCGTCGAGGGCACCGTTGTTGTCGCCGCCGTCCGCGTACTCGCAGTATGTCTCGGGCCCTCCGGCGAGGCTCTGCGAGTGGATGAGGATGCGCGGGTAGACGTGCGCGCCGCCCGTCTGGGACGACAGCACGGCCGCGGTGGCCGACACCTTGCACGGCGCCTGGGCGTCGCTGCAGGTGAAGCGGAAGGTCCCGCCCGTCGTATCGCCGACAGGCGAGCCGACCGTCGTCGAGTACGTCGCCCAGATGCTCGCGCCCGACCCGCGGTCGACGAGCACGTTCGCGACGCCGTACTCGGGCTGCCACGGCGGGCCCTGCGCGCCGGTGTCGCCCTTGTCTCCCTTGTCGCCCTTCGGCCCCTGGACGCCCTGCGCGCCGGTCGCGCCGGTGTCGCCCTTGTCGCCCTTCAGCCCCTGGACGCCCTGCGCGCCGGTCGCGCCCGTGTCGCCCTTGTCGCCCTTCAGCCCCTGGATGCCCTGGGCACCGGTCGAGCCGGTGTCGCCCTTCACGCCCTGGGGGCCTGCCGGGCCGGTGGCGCCGGTCGCGCCGATGTCGCCCTTGTCGCCCTTGATGCCCTGTGGGCCGGGCGGGCCGACCGGGCCCTGCGGGCCGGCCGGGCCGCTCGCGCCGCTCTGGCCGGTGTCGCCGGTGTCGCCCTTGTCGCCCTTCACGCCTGTCGGGCCCTGCGGCCCTGCGGGGCCCTGCGGCCCCGGGATGCCGGTGCTCGCTCCGGGCGGGCCCGGAATTCCCTGCGAGCCCTGCGGGCCCGGTGCGCCGGCGTCGCCCTTCGCCCCGGCCGCGCCCTGCGCGCCCTGCGGGCCCGGTGCGCCCTGCGCGCCGACGGCGCCGCGGGTGCCCGCCAGCTTCCACGACACGGTGCGGGCCCCACGCGGACAGCTCGAGAGCTTCAGCTCACCCGTGCTCGTCACGCAGACCGTGACGACCCCGTCCTTGACGCCGACAGGGTTGCTGCCCGCGGCCAGGGCCGCCACGGCGCTCACGACGAATGCCGCGGCCGCAACGAGGATCACTTTCTGCAAGATTCCGCCCTCTTTCGATAGGGATAGCCGGCCAATTCTGTCGGCGCCCGACGAAGTTTGCCACTGTTTCGGCAATTCGCCCAGGCCGCAGGTCCTAGCCAGACCTAGCCGGTTAGGGGAGCCGTCAGAGCGCCGTCAGGGGAGCCGTTCGCCCGTGAGCCGGGCGGCGCCGAGCGCCCCGAGCAGGAGCAGCGCGGCCGCGCCGGCGAACCAGGACGAGACCTCACGCGTCGAGTGCCGGCGCACGATGCTCGAGCCGAGCTGCCGGTAGACCGCGTCGACGCGAGACGCCGACTCGGCGCGGAAGGCCTGACCGCCCGTCCGGCGCGCGATCGCGGCGAGCGTGGCGGGATCGGGGCGTACCGGGAAGCGCCGCCCGTTCCCGAACCCGAAGTTGCCGAAGGGGCCGATCCCGAGCGTTCCGTGGTCGGTGCCGAGGGCGATCGTGTAGACGCGGATCCCGGCCGCCCGGGCGCGCTCGGCCC
The DNA here is from genome assembly GCA_963708355.1 of uncultured Thermoleophilia bacterium. Lineage (GTDB taxonomy): Bacteria > Actinomycetota > Thermoleophilia > Gaiellales > Gaiellaceae > PALSA-600. Next base: position 274,420 of record CAVPSK010000002.1, read on the forward strand.
CCTGCAACGGCGTGAGCAGCCCGCGCGTCTGGGCGCCGTCGGACAGCAGCACGATCGCGGCGGGGATCTTGCCGTCCTTGCCGGCGTGCGTGTCGCCGACGGAGGAACGCGCGACCTGGACCGCGACGCCGAGCCCGTCACCGATGGCGGTGCCGGCCTCGGGCGACAGCAGGTCGATCCCCTCGTGCAGCATGCCGCGGTCGACGGTCGGGATCACCAGCACGTTCGGGCTGGTGCTGAAGGAGACGAGCCCGATCTTCACGCGCTTCGGGACCTTGTCCGCGAAGTTCGACATCGCCTGCTGGGCCGCGCCGAGGCGCGTCGGCTTCACGTCTGCCGCGCGCATCGAGCCGGAGACGTCGACGAGCAGGACAAGCGTCGCGCGCTGGGCGGCGGTGCTCACCTTGGCGCGCGGACGCGCGAGCGCCGTCGAGGCGGCAGCGAGGGCGAGCAGGAAGAGCGCGAGCGGGATCCAGCGCCAGAGCGGTCGCCGTTTCGGCGCCACCGAGGCGAGCACGTCGAGGTTGGTGAACGCAACCGCGTAGCGGGCGCGCCGCCGGTCGAACCAGAACGCGAGCGCGGCGACGATCGGGACGATCACGAGCGTCGCGAGCAGCCACGGGGTCAAGAAGTTCACGGCGCGCACTCCGCTCCAACCTGCACGATCGCGTGCACGTCGATCGAGAGCCTGTCGGTCGCCGATGCGGTGACCACAACGCGCCTGCCGTTCACGACGCGGGTCGTCTCGCGGACGAGCGACGCGTTCGTGAGCGCCGGAGGGCCCTTCGTCCGGAAGGCGATCGCCGACCACGACCCGACGAGCTCCTCCTCCGGAAGGCACTCGACCTTCGCGAACCGGAGCGAGCCGGGGCCGATCACGACGATCCGCGAGCGCAACTCGAGCGCGGGGCCGGCCGGCGTGACGCGGGCCGAGACGGTCGAGCGGCCGCCTCCTCCCTGGGTCGGCACGCAGCCGAGCAGCGGCTGGAACGCCTCACGTCTCGGTGACGTCGACACCGCCTCGAAGAGCGCGTAGCGCGTGGTCGTCACGCCGGGCGAGACCGGCGCCCCGAGCCGACCGTCGAACCCGACGCGCACCGCACGCGAGGTCGCCTGCGCATCGAGGCCGCCCACGACACCGCGACCGCGCGGGCACGCGAGCAGGTAGCGCACGGTCTGCTTCGGCGGCACGAGCACCCACGGGCCGACCACGCGGATGCACGCGGTGATGCCGCGGCACTCGTTCGTCGCACCGCCGGCGGGCGCGAGCGCCGCGGCAGCCGCGAGCGAGGCGACGAGGGCGACGAGGGCGACGCGCGCCGTCACGACGGGACCCTCCGGAACCACGCGCCCGACAGGAGGCCGCCGGCGAGCATGAACACGAGCCCGCCGGCCGCGGCGGCCGAGGCCACCTCGACCTTCTTCGGCTGCTTGCCGACGCGCGAGCCGAGCTGGGAGATCGTCCCTGACGGGTCGAAGTCGACGGCTCGCGGGAAGAAGCGCCCGCCGCTCGCCTGCACGATCGTCTGCAGCGCGGCCGGCTGCACCGGGACCTGGATGCGCTCGGTGAACCCGCCGCGCAGCTGCTGCTGGACGATGCCGTCGGGTGTGCCCACCGAGACGGCCGAGACCGGGACGTGGGCGTTGGCGGCCCGCCGGCCGGCCTGCTGCGGCGTGACGGTGCCGGCGGTCTGGCCGCCGTCCGAGAAGACGACCGCGATCGCCGGCGGGCGCGGCGAGCGGGGAGCCGGCTTGACCGTCCGGGCGACCGCGATCGCACGGGTGACCGCATCCGCGAGCGCCGTGCCCTGCGGGCCGGTGCGCGCCTTCTGGAGGACCGCGCGGACGAGCGACCGGTCCTGCGTCGGCGCCTGCACGACGGCCGCGTGGTCGGAGAACGTGACCACTGCGATGCGGTAGCCGCTCGGCAGCTTGTCGACGATGCGCAACGCGGCAGCGCGTGCTGCGCCGAGGCGCGTGGGCGGTGAGTCCTTCGCAGCCATCGAGCCCGAGACGTCGAGCACGAGCACCACGGTTGCATCTTGGCGCTTCACGTGCAGGTTTGCCTGCGGCCGGGCGAAGCCGACCAGCAGGAGCGTGAGCCCTGCGAGCAGGAGCGCCGTCGGCAGGAAGCGGCGCCACGTGCTCGGGCGGGGCGCCATGTTCTGGAGCAGGCCGGCCGGCGCCCAGCGCGCCGCGCGCTCGTCGCGCCTCCGGTCGAGCCAGACCGCCGCGAACGCGGCCGCCGGCACGAGCAGCAGGAAGACGAGCAGGGCCGGCGCGGCGAAGCTCATCGGCCCTGGCGTCCTCGACGCAGGAACGCGGCCAGCGGTCGCAGCCAGTCGCCGTCGGTGGACAGCGAGACATGGCGAACACCTGCCGACGCGAGCATCGCGACGAGCGCCCGGCGCTCGTCGCCGGCGGCACGGGCGAACCGCTCGCGCAGACGCCGGTCGCTCGTGTCGACGCGGAGCTGCCGGCCCGTCTCGGGATCCACGAGGCGCAGCTCGCCCACGTCGGCGAGCTCCTGCTCGCGCGGGTCCCGCACCTCGACCGCGAGCACCGTGTGCCGCCCGGCGAGGCGCAGAAGGGGCGGCCGCCAGTCGGGTGGTCCGCGGAAGTCCGAGACGATGATCAGGAGCGCGCGCTGGCGCGCGACCCGGTCGGCGAGCTCGAGCGCGTCGCGCAACGAGCCGGTGCCTTCGGGCGGCAGCCCGCGCAGCAGCTCGAGCGTGTCCAGCAGCGCACGGCGGCCCTGGCGCGGGCGTTCCACCTGACTGCGGCTGCCGAAGGCGATCGTGCCGAGCCGGTTCCCGCGCCGCGTCGCCGCCCAGCCGACCGCGACCGCCACGCCCTCGGCCACGTCGGCCTTGCGCCGTTCGCCGGTGCCGAAGGCCATCGAGGCGGAGGCGTCGAGCACGAGCCACGTGACGAGCACGCGTTCCGCGAGCTCGACCCGCACGTGCGGGCGGCCGGTCCGGGCGGTCACGTTCCACTCGAGCCGGCGGACGTCGTCGCCCGGGACGTAGGGCCGGACCTGCCAGAGCTCGGTGCCGACGCCGGCGAACGCCGACCGGTAGTCGCCCGCGAGCAGCCCGTCGACGCGGCGGCCGACGGACAGCTCGAGCGCCCGCAGCGAGGCGGAGGAGAGCGGCCCCGGCCCCGGCTTCGCGGGCGTGCGGGTCGGTGCGAGCGGGTCGACCGCGGTGCTCACGAAGCGGCGGCCGCAGTCCTGTGCCCGAGATCGATCTGCGGCATCGGCACGGCGGCGATCACCTTCTCGAGAATCGTGTCGGGCTGGACCTCCTCGGCGAGCGCCCGGTACGAGAGCACGAGGCGATGCCGGAGTGCGTCGGGAGCGAGCGCCAGCAGGTCGGCGGGCACGACGTAGTCGCGTCCGTGGATCAACGCGAGCGCGCGCGACGCGGCGATCAGGCTGATCGGCCCGCGCGGGCTCGCCCCGTACGAGATGTAGTCGGCGATCTCGTCGAGGCCGTGCTCGCGCGGACGGCGCGTCACCGTCGCGACGTCGACCGACCAGGAGATCAGCGCCGGGTCGACGTAGATCTCGCCGGCCTTCTGCTGCAGCTCGCTGAGCTCGTCCAGTGCCAGGACCTGCGCAAGGTCGGGCGCGCTTTCGAGCGAGCGCGAGACGACCGTGAGCTCCTCGTCGTGAGCCGGGTAGTCGACCAGCACCTTCAGCATGAAGCGGTCGACCTGCGCCTCGGGCAGCGGGTAGGTGCCCTCGGATTCGATCGGGTTCTGCGTCGCGAGCACGAGGAACGGGTCCGGCACCGGGAACGTGTTGTGGCCGATCGTCACCTGATGCTCCTGCATCACCTCGAGCAGGGCCGACTGCACCTTCGCGGGCGCGCGGTTGATCTCGTCCGCGAGCAGGAAGTTGCAGAACACCGGCCCGAGCTCGGTCTCGAACTCCGAGCGGTCCGGGCGGTAGACGCGAGTGCCGACGAGATCCGAGGGCACGAGGTCCGGGGTGAACTGCACGCGGTTGAACGACCCGCCGAGCACGGCCGCCGTCGTCTTGATCGTCAGCGTCTTCGCGAGGCCCGGGACGCCTTCGATGAGCAGATGGCCCCGGGCGAGCAGGCACACGAGCACGCGCTCGAGCATCCCCTCCTGACCCGCGATCACCCGCCGGATCTCGAACAGAGCCTGCTCGAGCTTCTCGCTCACGTCTGCCACGTCAGTCCTCCTGGTAGTGGGCCTGAGTCTGCTCCTCGATTGTCCGGAGTCCGAAGCATGCCGCTCAAACCTAAGGATTACCCGTTAAGAGGCTCGGCGGTTCGCGCCCGGCCGAGCGCCGCCGCCCAGGCGGCCCGCTGCTCGTCCACCCGCCCACGGTCGAGGCGCGGCTCGTAGACGGCGCCGGCCGGGACGCGCGCGCTCGTTCCCGCCGCGAGGGCGGCCGCGCCGAGCGCGGTGGTCTCCGGGTCGGCGGCGACCTCGACAGGCATGCCCAACAGGTCGGCCTGGAGCTGCATGAGGAAGCGGTTGGCGGTTGCGCCGCCGTCGACGCGGAGCGCCTCGAGCGGCGCGGGGAGCGACTCGACCACGTCCGCGACCTGGTGGGCGATCGCCTCGAGGGCCGCTCGCACCAGTTGGGCGCGCGTCGTCCCGCGCGTGAGCCCGGTGATCAGCCCTCTCGCGTCGGCGTCCCACCACGGTGAGCCCAACCCGGCGAGGGCGGGCACGAACACCACCCCGCCCGCATCCTCGACGCTTGCCGCCAGCGACTCGCTCTCGGACGCCGACGAGATCAGCCCGAGCCCGTCACGCAGCCACTGCAGGGCCGCACCGGCGACGAGGATCGCGCCCTCGAGCGCGTAGCCGTCGGCGGCCGCCGTGCGCAGCAGGCCGTGCGGCGGCGGAGACGCGTCGGAGCCGGTGTGAACGAGCACGAAGCTCCCCGTCCCGTACGTCGCCTTGCCCTCGCCCGGCCGGTGGCAGCCGTGCCCGTACAGCGAGGACTGCTGGTCGCCTGCGAGGCCGCGTACCTCGACCGCCGTGCCGAACAGCTCGCCCTCGCCGACGACGTCGCCGGAGCCGACGATCTCCGGCAGCAGCGACCGCTCGACGCCGAAGAGGGCGAGCAGCTCGTCGTCCCAGTCGAGCGTCTCGATCGAGCAGAGCATCGTCCGTGACGCGTTCGTCGTGTCGGTGACGTGACGCGTGCCGCGGGTGAGCCGCCACGCGAGCCAGCTGTCGACCGTCCCGAACGCGAGCCCGTCTCGCGATTCGGTTCGGTCGAGCAGCCACTCGAGCTTCGTCGCCGAGAAGTACGGGTCGGGGACGAGCCCGGTGCGCTCGCGGATCAGCTCGCGGTCGAGGCGCGCGCACCGGTCGGCCGTGCGCCGGTCCTGCCAGACGATCGCCGGGGCGACCGGGGTTCCGGTGCGACGGTCCCACAGCAGCATCGTCTCGCGCTGGTTGGCAATCGCGACGGTGTCGAGCTCCGGCGCCGCAAGCTCGGCATCGGTGAGCGCGGCGTGCGCCGAGGCGAGCACGGTCGCCCAGATCTCCTCCGGGTCGTGCTCGACCCACCCCGGCCGTGGGAAGTGCTGCGGCAGCTCGGTGGTCCCACGCCCGAGCACGCGCAGCTCGTCGTCGACGACGAGGCACGTGGTGGCCGTCGTTCCCTGGTCGACCGCGAGGATCACGCGTGCTGCTCGACGAAGTCGAGCACGCGCTGCCACGCATCCGCCGAGGCGTCGGCGAACTCCTCCTGCTTGCGGTCGAAGAAGCTGTGCGGCGCTCCGTCGAAGACGACGACCTCGTGGTCGACACCGGCGGACGACAGCGCCTCGTCGAACGCGCGGTTGTCGTCGGCGGTGATGTTCGCGTCGGCGCCCGCCTGGAATGCCAGCACGGGGCAGGTCATGCGCTCGACGAGCGCAACGGCGCTCGGCCCGCCGCGTTCACGCGTGGGGCTGCCGTAGAAACCCGACGGATCCGTTCAGCCCGTGCCCCGACGCCGCGGCGATCCACGACGCGCGGCCGCCGAAGCAGAACCCGAGCGTGAACACCGCCTCTGCGCCCCGCCGGCGGAGCTCGGCGACCGCGGCACCCGTGTCCGCCTGCACGCCCGCGTCGGTCGTCTGCTCGACGTGCGGCGGATACTCGAACTCGTCGTCCCGCGGCTCCGCGCCCGCCGTGCGGCCGAAGTAGTCGAAGGCGACTGCCGCGTAGCCGCGCTCGGCAAGGCGGAGCGCCAGCTCCTCGTAGAAGCGGTACAGCCCGCGGACGTCGGGGAGGATCGCGATCCCGACGCGCGTCGGGTCCTCGGGCTCCGCGACGAACGCGGCGAACGTATTGCCGTCGTCCGCTCCCAACGTGAACCGCTCGTGCGAGACCGCCGCGCCCGCGATGACCGGGATCGGCGGCGCCGAGTCGAGGTCGAAGCACACGCCGCAAACCTAGTCGACTCGCGAGCTTCGGGCACGTGCACTCGTTCGGGGGCGCCCCGAGTGCCTGGGACCTGTTCAAGGGCCGTCCCCTCGCTCCCCTGGCACAGCTTCCTGGTCTGAGAAGCTCGACGGGCCCGCTCAGTCGACGAAGACGTAGAGAGGCAGCTCCGCGCGGATGCGCGTGCCGCCGCCGGGCGGGCTGTCGACGAAGATCTCGCCGTCGAGCGCCGACACGCGGTCGCCGAGCCCGAGCAGCCCGCTCCCGGCATAGGGGTCGGCGCCTCCGCGGCCGTCGTCCTCGACGACGACCACGAGGCGGTCGCCGGTCTCGCGCACGCGCACGGCGGCCCGCGTGGCCTCCGCGTACTTCGCGACGTTCGTCAGCGCCTCCGAGACGATGTAGTACGCGGCCGCTGCGACCGGGGTGTCGACCGGCGTCTCCGTGACGTCGAGCTCGACCGGGACGGGCGACCGCGCCGAGACCATCCGCAGCGCGGCACGCAACCCGCGTTCGCCGAGCGCCGAGGGGTGAATGCCCTGGGCCAGCTCCCGGAGCTCCTTGACGGCCGCCGCAAGCTCGTCGACCGCACGCGCGAGCGCCTCGTCCCGGTCGACGTGCCCGCGCTGGGCGTTGCGCAGGTCGAGCAGAAGCGCGATCAGCCGCTGCTGCGCGCCGTCGTGAAGATTGCGCTCGAGCCGCCGCCGGGCGTCGTCGGCGGCCGCCACGATGCGTGATCTCGAGTCGCGGACCTCGCGCTCGTGCCGCTTGCGATCGGTGATGTCGACACCGGTGATCAGGTAGACGGGCCCGCTCGCGATCATCGGCAGCGGCGTGCAGGTCCACTCGACCTCGATCGGGGTGCCGTCCCGCTGCAGCCAGCGGCTCTCGCGACGGGCCACCGACTTCGTCCGCACCGATTCCAGGATCGTGTCGCGGGCGGCGGCGCGCTCGCCGTCGACGATGTAGCGCTCCCAGAAGTAGCCGCCGCCGGTCTCCTCGGGGTCGTAGCCGAGCGTGCGCTCGAAGGCCCTGTTCGTCGCGTACGCCCGCGTCGTGCCGTCGGCGTTGACGAGGCAGAGCAGGCTGGGCGCGTTGTTCGCGATCGCGTTCAGAAGCGCGCGGTCACGCTCGAGCTCCGCGACCTGCTCGCGCAGCGCCGAGGACGAGGTGCCGCCCCGCCGCCCTCGCGATCGCGCGCGCGCCATCAGGCGGGCGGGCGCTCGTCGTAGCGCGGCAGCCCGTCGTCCGGGATGGGCTCCCACGGCGCCGCATAGGCGACGAACTGCCGGTGCTGCGGCCTGATCCCCGGGTCGTCGTCGAACGTCCCGAGCCGGACGCTCCAGACCGGCTCTCCCGCGGGGCTGCGGCTCCAGAGCGCGCCGCCGCACGCCGAGCAGAAGCACTTCGGCCAGCCGCCGTCACCCGGGTCCCACTCACGCACGAGCTCGTCTCCCTCCACGACATGCAGCGAGCCCGGTGCGACGCGCGCCTGCGCCGAGGCGGCGGTCCCGGTGCGGCGCTGGCAGCGCGTGCAATGGCAGTAGGTCGCCGAGACGAGCGGCTCCGTGATCTCGTACCTCACGCCGCCGCAGAGGCAGCCTCCGGTCAGGGGCACTGTCGCTCCCTCAGTAGGGCAGCTCGATGCCGCCGACGTCGATCCCGAGCGAGCGCGCGAGGCGCACGCCCTGCTCGAGGTCCTCCTTGAGCATCCGGATGTCGGTCTCGCGCATCAGGCTGCCGACGAACTCTCTCGCCTTCGGCCGCCAGAGCGCGTGCTGGGCGAACAGCGGCAGCAGCCGGTTGGCGGCGTCGATCAGCTTCGCCTGGATGCCACGCCCGGCGCCTTCGAGCAGCACGCGCTCGTACGCCATGCCGGCGCCGTGATGGATCCCGTCGTCGATCGCGAGGCGGTTGCAAAGGTCCTCGAGCACCGTTCCACGCGACGAGCGCGCGATCATCCGGAAGCGCGGGATGATCAACCGCTCGTAGAAGACCTGCATCAGGAAGACCTTCTCCTCGAGTGTGTCGGCGTCGAGCGTCATGTGCGCGAGCCGGTCGAGGTACGGATCGCGCTCGGCCATCCCGCCCGCCTCGTGGATCAGCTTGAGCCACGCCTCGGTGTGGCGCGACTCGTCCTGCACCATCGTCGTGTAGTAGAGCTTCGCGTCGTGGTCGGGGGCGATCGAGAAGAGCTGCGCCGCCATCTCGACCGCGAGCTCGTCGGCCTGCAGCTGCTGTGTGACGACCGAGCGCCAGAGGTCGCGGCGCCGCGCGAGCTTCTGCGGCGAGCCCTTGTACTCCGGGATCGGCGGGATCTCCCCCCACGCCAGGTCGCGGACCTGCCACTCGGCGCGCTTCGCCAGCTCGTAGTAGCGGTAGACGCCCTGTAGCTCACGATCGGCCCGACCTTCGGGAGGGGCCGCCTCTTCGAGTCGCTCGGAGACCTCCATCGCGGCCACAGCCTAACGTCCGGTCGGGTCGAGTGGCAGCACGAGCCCCGGCAGCTCGAAGGCGCCGCCGAAGTCGGCGTCCGTGCCCCACGAGCGCCAACGGGTCGGGGTGAAGCGGAGCGTCACGTCGTCGTGCGCGGAGATCTCCCGGCCGACATCGGGGTGATCGAGGCCGGCGTCCGTCAGGTATTTGCGCCAGACGCGCTCGTTGTACGCGCGCGCCTCGTCGCCGCGGATCACCACGACCCGACCCGACGCAGCGATCCCGCGCAGCGGCAGCTCGCCCCGCCCGTGGAGCAGCACGGCGGCATCCGGTCGCGCCTCGGCGTTTCGGGCCTTCCGCGTGCGACCACCGGTCGCGAAGAGCACGTCGTCCCCGTCGCGCAGGAACCACACCGCAGAGAGGTGCGGGCTGCCGTCGTGGTCGAGCGTCGCGAGGGTCGCGATCAGCCTCGCGTCGAGCAGGTCGATCGACATCGGGCGATTCTCGCGCACGAGTAGGGCCGTGGGCGGCGTGCCGGGCGACACGCCGCCCACGGTGCGGCGGCCCTACGGTTGCGGTGCGACGCGGATTGATCCGAAGAGCCCATCCGCTTCATCGTTCGGCCCGGCGGTGAAGAACAGGCTGTCGGTCGGACCGGCGGCTGCGCCGTTTCCGAACTCGAGAGCCCAGAGGCCGTCGATGAAGATCGGGTCGCCCGACGGATCGTTCAGCGAGCCGTCGGGAGTGGCGCCGAACATGCTGCCCGACAGCCGGTAGGCGTTGATGTGGCCGTCCCCGAAGTTGCCGATGAGCAGATCGCCCGCCGCCGCCCCGAAGGACGCCGGCGCCAGCGCGATCCCCCACGGCGCGTTCAGCGCGCCCCGCGAGGCGACTCTCTGGAGAAGCACGCCCGATACGGGGTCGTATGCGTCGACGAAGCCGAGGCCAGGCCCGTGCGCCTCGTCGTCGCTCCCGGGCTGCGTCTTCGCGTAGGTCACGTAGACGCGCGACCCGATCGTCTGGATGCCGAAGGGCGAGTAGCCGCTCGGCAGGAAGTAGTCGTGGAAGAAGAAGTACGACTCGCGCAGAAGATGCCCGTAGCCGTCGAACACGTCGACTCGGCGGTTCTCGAAGTCGGTGGCGTAGAGCCGCGGCCCGGCGCTCGTCGCCGCAATCGCGAGCCCCTTGAACACGGCGCCACCCGGCGACAGGTCGGCGAACGTCTCGGCCTTCGTCCCGCCGTTCCAGCCCGAGATCACGCCTGCTTCGCTCGAGAAGAGGAAGCGGGCCGGGTTGCCGTTGGACAGCGTGAAGCCGGTCGTGCCGTTGAACACCGTGCCGGTGGGCGCCTCGCCCACGTCGACGACGAGCGGCACGATCGCTCCCGTTCCCTGGTACAGCGTCGAGACGTTGGCGCCGTTGTCGGCGACCCACCACGGCGTCGTCGGCCCGGCGGTTAGACCCCAGGCGTTGACGAGGTTCGGGTCGTGGATCGTTCCCGGCACGCCGTTGTCGGAGACGAGCGGCTTGACGACGTACCCGCCCGAGACGGCGCCGGCGGCGGCGGTGACGACGAGCGCGATCACCATGGCCGTCAAGACGCCTACGATCCGGAGCAGAGGAGTTGAACGCATGAATGCCTCCTTCGGTCGGCTGACCCCCTTCTGGCCTCTACGCAGGCGGGCGCGGATCGGTTCTCGTGGATGCGATCATCCGATTCGAGTCGAGTGGAGCAGGTACGCGTCGACAAATGGCTGTGGGCGGCCAGGTTCTTCAAGACCCGTGGGGCGGCTACCGAGGCCGTGCTCGGCGGCCGCGTGCAGGTGAACGGCGGTCGCGTCAAGCCTGCGAAGGAGATCAAGCCCGCCGACATGCTCGACATCCAGGTCGGCCAGATCCGATTCACGGTCGTCGTGCGCGGGCTCGCCGACAAGCGAGGGCCGGCGAAGGTCGCGGCGACGCTCTACGAGGAGACGCAGGCGTCGCGCACGGAGCGTGAACGGCACGCGGCCGAGCGCAAGCTCGCGGCACCGCTCGGCGCCGATCTCGGAGGCCGGCCCACCAAACAGGACCGCCGGCGCCTGGAGGCGCTCCGGCGCGCCCAGCGCGAGGCGGGCAGGCAATAGACCGCATCCCGTTCGAGTGGCGGTCGCGTTCTGCGCCACGCGGCGCGGTCGACGGCGGCCGCGCATGCGGCACCCTCCCCCGCGGCGTCGACTGCGCTCCGATCGTCGACCGCCACCGCCCGAAGATCTAGAACGACCTCTGCTCAGGCCGCCTGTTCGACGGCAGGCTCGAGCTCGTGCCCGACCGCCGCCGTGCGCGTGCGCAGGAACACGCCGCCGACCGCGGCCGCCGAGACGGCGAAGAGCGCGCCGGCAAGGAACGCGGCGTGGTAGCCGCCGACGAGCGCTGAAGCTCGCTCTCGCCCGCCGCCGTGAGCGTGCTCGTCCGCGATGCCGCGAGGCTCGCGAGCACGGCGAGCCCGAGCGCGCCGCCCATCATGAACGCGGTGTTGACGACGCCGGACGCGAGCCCCGACTCCTCCGGCGCGACGTCACTCATCGCGGCGAGCAGCACCGGGTTGAAGGCCATGCCGGCGCCGACGCCGAGCAGGAGCATCGCGCGGCAGCACGTCGACGACGAAGCTGCCGTCGACCGGCGCGCGCGCGAAGAGCGCGAGGCCGACCGCCGGCGAGCGCGAGCCCGGTGGCGAGCGGCGGCCGGATGCCGAAGCGCATCACGAGCTTCGCCGAGAGCCCGAGCGAGAAGAGCGCCCATGATCAGGTTCGCGGGCAGGAACGCGAGGCCGACCTGGAGCGGGCTGTAGCCGAGCACGAGCTGCAGGTACAGCGCCGAGAGGAAGAACCACGCGAACATCGCCGCCGCCCACAGCACGCCGACGACGTTCGCGGTCGCGACGTTGCGCAGCCGGAAGAGGCGCGAGCGGCACGAGCGGCGCCTCGACGCGCGACTCGATCACGAGGAAGACGCGCGAGCAGCGCCGGCGGCGACGCGCGAGCAGGCCGAGCGTCTGCGCCGAGCGTCCAGCCGGCCTCGTTGCCGTTGACGATCGCGTAGACGGCGAGCATCAGCGCCGCGGTGACGGTCACCGCGCCGGCGACGTCGAGCCGGCCGGTGCGCCGGCTGCCCGTGCGCCGCCGGGAGCAGCCGCAGCGAGAGCACGAAGACGGCGACGCCGATCGGGACGTTGACGAGGAAGATCCAGTGCCAGCTGAGCGCGTCGGTGAGCACGCCGCCGAGCAGCACGCCGATCGCTGCCGCCGCCGGCCATGCACGAAGCCGAAGACGCCCATCGCCTTGGCGCGCTCGGCCGGCTCGGTGAAGAGCGCTCATGATCAGCGAGAGCGCGACCGCCGAGACGACCGCGCCGCCGAGGCCCTGCACGGCGCGCGCGGCGATCAGCAGCCCCTGCGCGGTCGCGAGCCCGCAGGCGAGCGAGGCGACCGTGAAGAGCGCGATGCCCGCCAGGAACAGCCGGCGCTGGCCGTAGAGGTCGCCGAGCCGCCCGCCGAGCAGCAGGAAGCCGCCGAACGTGAGCAGGTAGGCGTTGACGACCCACGCGAGCGACGTCTCGGAGAAGCCGAGGTCGTCGCGGATCGACGGCAGCGCGACGTTCACGATCGTCGTGTCGAGCACGATCATCAGGTCGCCCAGGCAGAGGACGAAGAGGGCGAGCCAGCGGTGTGCGGGTGTCGAGCGTCATCGGTCGCTCATACCGTCTTCGATCGGGCTCGGTCGACGAGTCATCGACGCCGACCGATGAGTCCGGCGCGTCGACGGTCACTAGCCGATGGCGCCACCCGCGCGACGACGTTTCGCGATCCGCGGTCCGATCGCCCGGTCGACCTGCCCGGGCTGTGCGATCGCGTCTGCGCGCTCCTCGCCCGAACGGCCGACGTCGCTCTGCGACGTCCGCGAGTCGCGCCGACGCGGTCACGGTCGACGCGCTCGCGCGGCTGCAGCTCGCGGCCAAGCGCCGGGCTGCGCGGTCCGCCTGCGGCACGCGTCGCCGCGAGCTGCGTCGAGCTCGTCGCGTTCATGGGGCTCGCGAGACGTGCTACGGCGTCGAGGCGCGAGCGGCAGCCCGAAGAGCGGGAAGAGCGTCTCGGTGTCGAGGAAGAACGTGAACTCGCCGATCCGCCCGTCTGCGAGCTCGAGCACCTGCAGCGCCCACGGCTCGTAGCCGCCGTCGCTCGGCTCGGCTTGTACTGGCCGAACGCCGGCGAGCCGTTCGCCGCCACCGTCGGGATCACGCCGCGAGCCGTGGCAGCCGATCCCGGGCCCGAACCACCACGTGAGGATGTCGTCGCGGCCGCGCGAGCCACATGTCGAACGGCGGCATCGACTGCGTCGCGTCCTCGTGGATCAGCGAGGTGAGCGCGTCGATGTCGTAGCGCCTCGAACGCCGTCGACGTAGCGCTCGAGCAGCTCGCGGTCGGCCTCGTCGAGCAGCGCCGCGGCGTCGTCGCCGACCTCGGTCGCGTCTCGAGCGTCGCCCGCGCGCGCTGGAGCGCGCTGTTCACCGACGCGACGCTCGTCTCGAGCAGCTCCGCGACCTCGCGTCGCCTGCCAGCGGAGCACCTCGCAGAGGATCAGCACCGCGCGCTGGCGCGGCGGCAGGTGCTGCAGCGCGGCGACGAACGCGAGCCGGATCGTCTCGCGGCGACTGCGACTCGGCCGGGTCGCCGTCGGGCGCGACGAGCTGTCGGGCATCGGCTCGATCCACGTCGACCTCGGGCAGCACGTTGAGGTTCGACGATCGACCGGCTCGCGCGCCGGGCCGAGGTCCATCGGGCGCGCGCGCCGCTCGCGGCCGCTCGAGCATGTCGAGGCAGACGTTCGTCGCGATCCGGTAGAGCCACGAGCGCAGCGCCGCGCGGCCCTCGAAGCGGTCGAGGCTGCGCCAGGCGCGGAGGAACGTCTCCTGCACGGCGTCCTCGGCCTCGAACGGCGAGCCGAGCATGCGGTAGCAGTACGCCGGTCAGCTCGCGCCGGTGCTGCTCGACCTCGGCGAACGCCGGCGTCGCGGTCGTCGACCCTTCCACGCCGGTCATCCTAGAGTCCGACCGGGTGCTTGTGATGAGGTTCTCGCAAGCGCAGCGGTCACAACACCGAAAACAGGCGGCTCCGGATGGGAGGAACGTCATGGGGAAGATCGTCGTATCGGAGTTCGTGACGCTCGACGGAGTCATGGAGGATCCCGGCGGAGCAGAAAAATTCGAGCGCGGTGGCTGGGCGTTCGCGTTCGACCGCGGCGCCGAGGGTGACAAGTTCAAGCTGGACGAGCTGATGGACGCGGACGCACTGCTGCTCGGCCGCAAGACGTACGAGGGCTTCGCCGCCGCCTGGCCGGACCGCACGGACGAGATCGGCTTCGCCGACAAGATGAACTCGATGCGCAAGTACGTCGTCTCGACGACGCTCAGGGCCCGACGTGGAGCAACACGATCGTGATCAACGGCGACGTCGCCGCGGAGCTGGCACGCATCAAGGCGGAGCCCGGAGGGGACATCCTCGTCGCCGGCAGCGGCCAGCTCGTCGAGACGCTGGTCGCGAACGGCCTCGTCGACGAGTTCAGGCTGATGGTGTTCCCGGTGCTGCTCGGCGGCGGCCGGAAGCTCTTCGGCGACGGCTTCGAGCAGACTGCATTGACCGTGGTCGAGTCGAAGCCGTCGGCGGAGGTCGTGCTGCTGACGCTGCGGCCGAAGAACTGACCTCTTCTTCAGTCCGGCGTCACTCGATCGACGAGCCTTGACTTGTAGTCGCTGCGTTGCAAGCTGCCCCACGGGACGAGCTCGACCTCCGTCTGGACGACGAGCACGTCGCGCAGGCGGGTGCGAATCGCACCGGCCAGCGCAGGGTCCGGAGCGGCGTCCGGCGGAAGCTCGACGGCCACCGGCAGCGGCGGCTCCTGCTTCACACCGGACGCTGCCGGCCTTACGAGGATGCGCCCGCTCACGTCCGGCGCGAACGCGCTCACGACCTCGCGCACCGCGGCCGGGAACACGTTGACGCCGCGCACGATCAGCATGTCGTCCGTGCGCCCGAGGCAGCGAACGCGCGGCGCCGTACGTCCACAGCGACAGGGGCTCGTCCACATCTCGACGTGGTCGCGCGTGCGGAAGCGGAGCAGCGGCGCCGCCTCGTGCTGCAGGTGGGTGAGCACGAGCCGCCGTCGCCCCGTCCTGCGAGCTCCCGTGCCTCGCCGGTGTCGGGGTCGATCAGCTCCGCGTGGACGAAACCACGCGCGCCGAGGTGCATCCCCTCCTGTTGCTCACACTCGCCCCAGAGCGACGGCCCGATGTCGCCGATGCCCATCGCCTCCGTCACGCGCGCGCCCCAGCCATCCTCGAGCTTCGCGCGGAAGGCCGGCTCGCCCCCGCCCGGCTCGCCCGCGACCAGGATCCGGCGGACGCTCGACGCGGCGCAGATCGCCGAGCTCGAGCAGGTAGCCGCATAGGACGGCGTGAGCACGACCGCGTCGGGCAGCAACTGCTCGATCACGAGCAGCAGGCGCTCGCTGCTGCCGGTGCCGACCGGGACGTGACAAGCGCCGATCCGCGCGAACGCGTGGAGCGCCGCACCGGCGACGAACGGGCCGGCGTTGTACGTCGTGACACGCGCTCGCCCGGCTGCGAGCCCGGAAGCCGCATAGCTCCGCGCCGAGCCGGACACCCAGTTGTCCAGGTCGCGCCGGTCAGCGGAAGTAGCTCGGCGGCCGGTCGTCCGCTGGTCGAGTAGATCGGACGAACCTCGGGCGCGGACGCAGAGGTGCGTCCCGAACGGGTCTCCGGCGTGGGCGTCGCCCGCATCTCGGCCTTCTCGGTAAGCGGCAGCCGCGCGATCGCGTCGAGACCGCCAGTCGTCGAAGCCCGGCGAGCTTGCGCCGGTAGAAGGCGAACGCTCGAGCAGGTAGGCGAGCTGCGGCGGAAAGCGGCGTCGTCGATGCGAGCTGCTCCGCCCACGGCAGGCGTTCGAGGTCGGTCATCGCGGTACTCGATCGCCTCCTCGGCACCGGCCGCGAGCAGGAAGCCGATCGGGTGCGCCTGCTCCTCGGCGAGGTGCGCGAGCAGGCCGGCCGTGCGCGCGAGGATCGGCACCGCCTTGACGAGGCGGGCGGGTAGCCGAGGTCGAGCATCACCGCGGCGATCGGCAGCGAGACGTTCATCGGAGCGGCCTCCCCCACGTCTCCGCGACCGCGTCGCGCAGGCCCCGTGTGAGGCGACGTGCGGGCCGCTGACACCGCGCTGCGTCGGCGAGCTCGAGAATCCGCTCGGCGCGCGGATCGACAGGACGGTGCAGCGGGTGGCCGAAGCCGGGAAGCCTGCCAGGCGCATGCGATCGCCGGCGCCACCTCTCCGCGACCGCGTCGGGCGCCGCGCCTCCGCGCGCGCGCCTGTCGTCCTCGAGGATGCGCGCGCACTCGCCGGCGGTACCGAGGATCACCGGGCCGGCGCCGAGGATGCCGGCGGCGACCGCGCCGTGGAGCGACTCCGGTCGGCGGCGAGCGTCATCCGTCGGCGACGTTGCTCGGCTGAGCCCGTGCTCGGCGATCGAGACGAGCAGCAGGTCGAGGAAGAACCGCTGGTCCGGTCGGCTCCTCGCCGGTCAGCAGCAGATGGAAGTACTCGGTGAACCCGAGCCGGCCCATCAGGTCGCCCGCGAGGTCGCGGCCGCGCACCTCGACCCGGTCGGGCGAGGCCCGGCTGATGCGGGTCACCGGCTCGCCCGGGTTGCCGATCTGCACGCGTGCATACCTACGCGCTCCGTGTGCGAACATGTGTTCGTGTCGGCGGGCGATCCTGCACGCCGACCTCGACGCGTTCTACGCGTCGGTCGAGCAGCGCGACGATCCGCGGCTGCGCGGCCGGCCGGTGATCGTCGGCGGGGGCGTCGTGCTCGCCGCGAGCTACGAGGCGAAGGCGTTCGGCGTGCGGACGGCGATGGGCGGCGGCAGGCGCGGCGGCTGTGCCCGCGCGCGATCGTCGTGCCGCCGCGCTTGTCGGCGTACTCCGAGGCGAGCAAGGCGGTGTTCGCGGTGTTCGACGACACGACGCCGCTCGTCGAGGGGCTGTCGATCGACGAGGCGTTCCTCGACGTCGCGCGGGCTGCGAGCGCGTGTCGGGCACGCCGGTCGAGATCGCCGCGCGGCTGCGGCGCGAGGTGCTGCGAGCGCGTCGGGCTGCCGATCACGGTCGGCGTCGCGCGGACGAAGTTCCTCGCCAAGGTCGCGAGCGGCGTCGCCAAGCCCGACGGGCTGCTGCGTCGTGCCGCCCGACCGCGAGCTCGACTTCCTGCACCCGCTGCCGGTCGAGCGGCTGTGGGGCGTCGGGCCGGTCACCGCCGGCGAAGCTGCGCGAGCGCGGGCATCACGACCGTCGGCGAGGTCGCGCGGCTCGGCGAGGCGGTGCTCGTGTCGATGCTCGGGCGCGGCGTCGGGCCGGCACCTGCACGCGCTCGCGCACAACCGCGATCCGCGGCCGTGCAGGTCGGCCGCCGGCGGGGCTCGATCGGCTCGCAGCGCGCGCTCGGCCGCGCGGCCGCGGTCGCCGAGCGAGATCGACGCGGTCGTCGTCGCGCTCGTCGACCGCGTCACGCGCCGGATGCGCGCGGCCGAGCGCGTCGGCCGCACCGTCGTGCTGCGGCTGCGCTTCGACGACTTCACGCGCGCGACGCGCTCGCACACGCTGCCGCAGCGCGACGGCGCAGCACCGCGACGATCCTCGCCGCCGCGCGCGGGCTGCTCGCCGCCGCGCAGCCGATGATCGAGCGCGAGGGCTCACGCTGGTCGGCATCGCGGTCGCGAACCTCGACGACGACGAGCGCCGTGCAGCTCGCGCTGCCGTTCGACGCGACGCGATCGGCGCGCTCGACGCCGCGCTCGACGAGGTGCGCGAGCGGTTCGGCTCGACGGCGATCACGCGCGCCGTGCTGCTCGGCCGCGACCCCGGCATCACGGTGCCGCTGCTGCCGGACTAGATGAGTGATTCCAAATTGCCGGCGGGCTGCAAGGAGGCAGCTCCCGGGCCTGTGCGCCCACGTCGGGCTGCGGCTCCTCGCCCTCGCCGCCGGGCTCCGGCATGACGCCGAGATCGGTCAACCTGGCCGGTGCTTCAGCGCCTATGGCCACTAATTCGGGATCAACCATCTAGGCGTCAAGCCGTGCCGCGCGCCAGCCAGGCCTTCGCCGAGACTACGAACGGTGGCTCCGGCAGCCTCTCCCTGCAGAGCTCGCGCAATGCCGTGCGCCGATCGGCCTCGAGGCCGGCGACGTGCGCACCCGACGACCGGGGCGACGCCGAGCGTGAACGGCTCCCACCAGTCCTCGAACGTGGCGTGCTCGACGTCCACCGCGACGGCGCTGTCGACGATGTCGCCGATTCCAGCCGCGCGAAAGAGGTCGGCCAGGTGGCTGGCCCTGCTGCCGGGGCAGACAGACCCAGTCTCGACCTCAGGATCGAGCGCTTGGGCGGCATCCCAGAACGGACCGATCGGGCCGCCGTCGGTGAAGTCCCACACGCATGCGGCGACGACGCCGCCGTCCCGCGTCACCCTTGCCATCTCGCGGAGGCCTGCGACCGGATCGTCCATGACGTCGCCCACGAGCTGGGCGAGCATCGCATCGAAGCAGCCTCCTTCGAACGGCAGATCCTCCGCCGGCGCCAGGATGACCTTGACTCCGGGATGGCGGCCGCGTAGGGCCGCGATGAATTCCTCGGACGGGTCGACCGCAGTGACCCGTCCCGGCCTGGCCCTGCGGGCGAGCTCCGCGGTCAGCGCACCGGGGCCGCATCCGACATCAAGGGCCCCGGCCGTCGAGCGGGGGGTCCCGCGAAATCGGCGAAGGGCACCGCCAGCGGCCTCGAGTAACGGCCCATGAACCGGTCATAGGCATCGGCATCGCTCAAGCTCACTTCTTCTCCTTCGGCGGCAACGCGCGGGCGAAGGCGACGCTCTGCATAGCCCAGGGCTCGAGCGCTCGCTTCGTGGAGACCGACTCAGCATCAACCCGAAGCCAGCCCTTCATCTCGCTTCAAGCATCTCAAACGGTCGCGCACCGGGCTTGGCGAGGAGAGCCTCGGTCTCCTCCTTGGAGCAGTGGATCATCAGTCCAGCCTCGCCGCTGAGCCCCACCGTCATGTGGGGGGGGGCCGATGCCGCCGAACATCTTCTGCTCGGTGTAGCCGTCCTCGGAGACGATCAGCTCGCGGATCCGGTTGGCGAGATCCTCGTCGCAAGCCATCGTGACAATCATGGCGCATGGGGCCTTGACGCCGATAATCGCGCTCAACCTGGCCTGTGTTTCAGCGCCTACGGCCACAAATTCGGAATCAAGCATCTCGTCGTACGCACCAGCGAGAAACGAGCGCGGCCTACTCGTCGACGCCGGCGTACGCGTGCGCGAACCAGCGCGAGAAGCGCGCGTCGTTGACGATCTGGTCGAGGCGCGCACGGCGGAGGCCGTACGCGAAGGGGTCGGGACCCGCCGTCGGCGCCGGCGCGCGCGTTGAACAGGCCGAGCATCACGTTCGAGAACTCCTGCTGGCGCCAGACGCTCGGAAGCCGCGTCTCCGAGTAGCGGTCGAGCCGTCGCCCGTCGCCCGCACTCGCCGAACCGCTCGCGGAGTCCGGCGGCGAGCTCCGCCGCATCCTGGATCGCGATGTTCATGCCCTTGCCGCCTGCCGGGGTGATCAGGTGCGCCGTGTCGCCGGCGAAGAACACGCGGCCGTCCTGCATCGGCTGGTACATGCGCACCCGGTGGTCGAGCACATCGCGTTCGACCAGCTCGCCCGCGCTCGATCGGCGGGCGGTCGCGAACCGTGAGGCGGTCCTCGGAGCTCGGCCCAGATCCGGTCATCCGGCCAATCGTCGAGCCCGTCGGTCGCCGGAACCTCGAGCATGAACCGCGTCATGGTCGGCCGAGCGGTGCATCTGCCCCGCGAAGCCGCGGCGGTGCAGACCATAGATCGTGCCGCGGCTTGCCGGCGGCACCGCCGCAATCAGCGTCAGCCAGCGAAACGGGTGCGACGACCGAGACGTCGGCCACGCCCTCCGCGAACGCGCTCGCGGCGCCATCGCAGCACGCGAGCGCCTCGCAGCGCCGGTCACCGCCGCGCCGTCCCTGGTGAGGCCGTCGACGACCACCGTCGTCGTCGTGCTGCTCGACTCCCGTAGCCCTGACGCCGAACCGCACATCGCCGCCCGCCGACACGAGCTGCTCGCACCAGTCGCCGACGAGCTCGTGCTGCGGATGATGACGTGGCCGCGGCCGTCGCAGAGCGCGGCGTAGTCGAGGACATAGGCCTCGCCCGTCCGCCCGGAACTCGCACATCCCGAGCGGCCTTCCGCGCGCCGGGATCGTTTCGGCGAGGTCGTGCGCGCTCGAGCCGCTCGACCGTCCGGTGCTCGATCATCCCGGCCTTCGTCCGCGTCCGCAGCTCGTGCGCCTCGAGCGCTCGAGCAGGACGAACGGGATCCCGGCCTGCCAGAGCAGGTGCGCGACGACGAGCCCGGCCGGGCCGGCGCCGACGACGCACACCACCGGCGCTCCGCCCTCACGGCGAGGCCCCTCTTAGCCTCCCGTGCGGTAGCGCAGCCCGTCGAGTGCGAGCGATAGCATCCGCTCCTGCTGCTCCGGGTCTGCGGTCGGCACCATCGCGATCCCGCTCACCATCCGGCCAACGTCCGCAAAGGTCGTGTCCGGGCGGATGACGCCGGCGCGCTGACGCGCGCTCGACGAGGCCGGTCCCGGCCTCGAGCAGGACCGCCCTGCACGCCTGCAGCGCGTCGGAGTCGGGATCGACGTCGACGAGCGCCTCGTTGAGCGCGCGCTTCGTCGCCGCGAAGCCGACGTACCGGTGGAGCCACCGGAGAGCGCGTCCCACGGCGGGAGCGTCGGAGAGCTCGGACGCCGCCCGCGCCATCCCCTCGACCTCCTCGAGGTAGACGGCCTCGAGGAGCGCCTGGCGCGTCGGGAAGTTGCGGTAGAGCGTGCCGATGCCGACGCCGGCGCGCCGGGCGATCTCCTCCAGCGAGGCGTCCTGCCTCCTCGTGAAGACCTCGCGGGCGGCCGCGAGCAGCTTGTCGTAGTTGCGCGCCGCGTCGGCGCGCTTCGGGCGCTGGCGTGGATCGGTGTCGCATGCATGTCGCTGAAGTTCGCTTGACAAACGGAGGGGTCCTCCGTATAGTCTGAAGCGGAGGCAGGCTCCATATTTACCGGAGGGTGTCTCCATTCTAGCGCTCTCCGCTCCCGACTTCAAGGAGGCCCGCCACGGCACATGACCCGCCTTCGCAGCCGCCCCGGAAACCCGACCGTCGTCCTCGCGATCATCCTCGCCGTCCAGCTGATGATCGTGCTGGACGCGTCGATCGTCATCACCGCCCTTCCCGAGATCCACACCGCTCGGCTTCTCGCCCACCGGGCTGTCCTGGGTGCAGAACGCCTACACGCTGACGTTCGGTGGCCTGCTGCTGCTGGGTGCGCGCGCGGGCGACCTGCTCGGCCGGCGCCGCGTCTTCGTCGCCGGGCTCGCCTGTTCGTGCGGCGCCTCGCTGCTCGGCGGCCTCGCGCAGTCGGAGGCGTGGCTGCTCGGCGCCCGCGCCCTGCAGGGCATCGGCGCCGCGATCGCCGCGCCGTCGACGCTCGCGCTGCTGACGACGACCTTCGCCGAGGGCGCCGCGCGCACGCGCGCGATCGCGATGTACAGCTCGGCCTCCGCGGCCGGCGCCAGCATCGGGGTGCTGCTCGGCGGCCTGCTCACCGACTGCTGTCGTGGCGCTGGGGCCTGTTCATCAACGTGCCCATCGGCATCGGTGATCGTGGCGCTGGCGCCCTCCACCTCCCGGACACCGAGCCCCAGCACGGGCACCTCGACCTCGCCGGCGCCGCGACCTCGACGGTCGGCATGACCGCGTCGTCTACGGCTTCATCCGCGCGGCCACCGAGAGGTTGGGGCGACCCGATCACCATCGGCGCCTTCGGCGCCGGGCTGCTGCTGCTCGCGTCTTCCTGCGCATCGAGCGCCGCGCCCGCCAGCCGATCACGCCGCTGCGGCTGTTCGCGAGCCGCACCCGCACCGGCGCCTATGTCGCGCGCATGCTCGCGGTCGGCGGCATGTTCTCGATGTTCTTCTTCCTGACCCAGTACCTGCAGAACGTGCGCGGGGAGTCGCCGCTGGAGGCCGGGCTGTCGTTCCTGCCGATGACGCTCGTGCTGTTCGCGCTCGTGCGCATCGTGCCGCGCGTCGCGGCGCGGATCGGCGACCTGCCGCTGCTCGTCGGCGGCGCTGCTCGTGGCCGCCACCGGGATGGCCTGGCTCAGCCAGATCACCGAGACCACGGGCTTCGTGCTCGGCATCGGCGCGCCGCTGATCCTCATGGGCGTGGGCATGGGCGCCGCGTTCACACCGCTGACCACTGCGGGCATCCACGCCGTCTCGTCAGAGGACGCCGGTGCGGCATCCGGGCTGGTCAACGTCGCGCACCAGCTCGGCGGTCGCGATCGGCATCGCCGTCCTGGTGAACGTCTTCGCCGGCGCAGGCGAGCGGGCTCGCCCATGCGATCTCGGCGGCGCTCACGCCGGCGCAGCGATGCTCGCGCTCGCGCTCGTCGTGGTCGTCGCCGCCGTGCGCAGGCCGGCCGCTGCGCCGGTCGCTGCGCCGGTCGCGGACGGCCCCGCGCCGCAGGCGGTGAAGCTGCAGCGGGCGGCGTGGAGCCTTATACCTCCCTACCAAGGCCTCGCATCACTCCACCCCCCTCTACCTCCCCTCCCCCCTCTCCCCCCCCCTCCTCCCCCCTCCCTCCCCCCTCCCCTCCCCCCTCTCCCCCCCCCCCCCCCCCCTCTCCTCCCCCTCCCCCCCCCCCCCTTCCCCTCCCTCCCTCCTCCCCCCCCCCCCCCCCCCCCCCCTCTCCCCCCCCCCCCCGAGGTCGAACCAGAATAACGCTCGCCGAGCGGTGTGATGGGCGAGTGCAGCGCAAGGACGCAGGGAGCCTCGATAGCTGAAGCTATCGGGGCGACCGAGGACGCGGCGATGCGCGGCGATGCGCCGCCCAGCGCGGCCGCGCGGCACAGTCGCTCATTCTGGTTCGGCCTCTTAGGGCTGGGGCTCGTTGGGGAGCGGGCGGGTGCTGACGTTGCCGGCGGGATCGACGCTGACGACCATCAGCTCCCCGCCACGCCGCAGGACGGCGGAATCCGCGCTCTGACTGTCGAGCGCCCAGCCCTGCATCGCCCAGCTCGAGACGGCCCCGTCGAGCCGGCGTCGCCGTTCCCCCGGCTTCGACGCCCTTTCCGCCTCCGCGCTGGAGCAAGAGCGCGATCAGGCTCACGAGCGCGACCGCGCCGGCGATTCCGAGCAGCACCCAGACCCACGTCGGCGTCCCGCTGCTCGAGCTCGACTCGGAGGATGTGGTCGTCGGCGACGTCGTCACGATCACCCGCCGTGTCGTCGTCTGCTGAACCGTCGCCGTCGTCACGACGGTGCTCGCGGGCAGCGTCTCGGTGGTCGTCGTCGTCTCGGTCGTCGTCTCGGCGGTCGCGGCGCCCGCGAGCAGCGCTCCCGCAACGAAGAGGACGGCGAGACCGGCGAGCTTCGACCATCCGCGCACGCGCGGGAGTCTCGCACGTGCGTAAGAAGGGCGCGGCGTACGTCACCAACTCTCCGACACATACCGACTGGAGGGCCGGCCGGGTCGACGTCTGCTCGAGGAGCTCGACCACTACGTCGAGCTCGCCCACCTCGACGGCTGCCCGGCTTGCCGCGAGGAGCACGACAGCCTGCTCGCGCTCGTGCGCAGCGAGCCGCGCTAGGAGATCGGGGCAGCGAACGCCGCGCGGAGCCGTTCCAGGCTCGCCGCCGGCCACAGCTGCTTGCTTGTCGTAGTAGACCTCGAACGCGGGCACCGATTCCGGGAGCGTGAGCCAGGGGAGCTTCGACCTAGTGTAGATATGGACGTCGGGTCGCACCGCGGGGGTCGACGAGGGTGCCGGCCGGACGAAGAGGATCTCGGGACGCCCGTACTCGGCTGTAGACCGCAACCCCGCATGACGGGCAGCGGTGGACCGCTGGGTGCTCCCGTCGTCGCGCGGGCGTCGATCGGCTCGGCTCGCCCGCGAGCAGCTCGACCCGGTCTGCCTCGATCAGCAGGTTGATCACGAAGGCGCTGCCCGTCTGCCGCTGGCAGTTCAGGCAGTGGCAGCAGTGCGTGAAGAGCGGGTCCGAGGTGAGCCGGTAGCGAACCGCTCCGCAGGAGCACGAGCCCTCCAGCCGGTCGATCACGGTCTCGACCCTAGCGGCGGCTCCACCCCCGAGGTGGTCGCGGGGCGGAGCCGTGCAACGCAGAGGAGGGTCTAGCGAAGACCGGCGGCGGTCTGCTCGAGCAGGTCGAGCGCATCCTGCAGGCCGTCCTCCATCCCGGAGGCGATGATCGCGTCGCGCGACGTGCGGTTCGCGGCCTGGATGAGGATCGTCAGTGTCGTCCGCCCGTCCGTCTCCTCGAGGCTCGCGGTGTCGATCGTGGCGGCATCGTCCTCGGAGACGCCTGCGGGCACGCCCTCGTAGACCTCGCGCGTGACGACACGCTCGTCGGGCACGATCTCGAGGTACGTCCCGTGGAAGGCAACCTCGACGCCCTGCGGGGTCACCATCGCGTACCGGAACCGGCCGCCGATGCGGAGGTCGATCTCACAGACGGTCATCTCGCCGCGGTTTGCGTGCCACCGCCGCCGCACCAGCTCCGGCGTCGTCAGCGCGCGATAGACGAGCTGCCGCGGTGCGTCGAACGAACGCTCGACCAGGATCTGGTCGTCAGCGGGAAGCGTCACCCGTGCCGACCGGCTACTCACTGTCATCTCCTTCTCCCTCCTGTTTGAGCTCTTCGAGCACCTCGTCGAGAGCGTCGAACCGCTCCGACCACGCCTGCTCGTGCGCCGTCACCCAGTCGTGGATCGGCTTGAGCGCGCGGCCGTTCAGGCGGTAGAGACGCAGCCGCCCCTCCTCGCGGACGTCGACGGCCCCAACCTCGCGCAGGACCCGGAGGTGCTTCGACACCTGCGGCTGGGCGAGGCCCGTCGAGCGGACGAGCTCGTTGACCGGCAGCTCGCCGTGCGCCAGGCGATCGAGGATCAGCCGGGGCCGAGCTCGCGACCGCGTTGAACGCGTCCGATG
The DNA here is from genome assembly GCA_963708355.1 of uncultured Thermoleophilia bacterium. Classification (GTDB taxonomy): domain Bacteria; phylum Actinomycetota; class Thermoleophilia; order Gaiellales; family Gaiellaceae; genus PALSA-600. The sequence goes on from CAVPSK010000002.1 coordinate 299,471, forward strand.
TGGTCGCCGCCCGTGCCACACGAACATCGTATTCCCATATCGGTATATGTCAAGTGGCGCCTCTCAGCGGCGCTCGACGTCGTAGCCCTGAGAGGCGGCGTACTCCTCCGACATGCTCTTCGGCACGCAGAGCGCCCACGCGTTCTCGACGAGGTCGCGCATCTCGTCGACGTCCAGGCGGTCGAGCCGGGCGCACACCCAGCTGTAGCGCATGTCCCCCTCGCTCGGCATCGAGAACTTCTCGGGCTCGGCCTCGACGAGCGCGGCGCGCCAGGCCTTCGGGAAGCCGAACCCCATCACCGTCCCGTCCTTCGAGAACGCGAGGAAGACAATGCGCCCCACGCGGAACTTCACCCGACCGCGGACGAGCGCCTCGCTGCTCCTCGGCAGCGTCGCCGCGAACGCACACACGTCGTCCATCGCCACGGCCACGCTGCCGAGGATAGAAAACCGGCGGCTCAGGGCCTCCAGCCGCCGGGGAGCGGATGGCCCAGCTGCAGCCCGAAGCGCTCGAGCAGGTCCGGGACCGTCTCCGGCTGCAGCTCGAGGCCGTACCGCTGGCCGAGCTCGGCGACCACGTCGGGGTCGGCCTCGATCACGCCGCCCAGATCGGAGAGCTCCTGGAAGAACCGCTCGAAGCCCGCCGGCGAGATGATCTCGAGGATCCGGCACGGCTCGTCGCCGGCATTCCAGAACGTGTGCCACTGGTCGCGCGGCTTGAAGACGAGGTCGCCCGGCCCCGCCTCGACGACGTCGTCGCCGAGCAGCGCGCCCATCCGGCCCTCTAGCACGAAGCTGTACTCGTCCTCGCGCGTGTGGCGATGCAGCGGCGCGGCGAGCGCGCGCGGCGACATCGGGTGCTCGACGAGCGAGAAGCGCTCGCCCGCGTCGAGCCCGTCGATCAGGAAGCGGACGCCGATGCTCCCGAGGAACCCCTCGCGGCCGTCGTCGGGGCCGACCACCTTCACGTCTGCGGCTGCGGTCTCCATCGTCGAACTCCTTTCATTGGACAGTGATGTCGCGCGAAAGATACGACACGCCGCGCTGCGTATGTCAATATGATTGGACACATATGTCCGATCAAAAGCGTCCGTATCGGATGAAGCGCCGCGCCGAGCTCGAGGAGCAGACCCGGCGGCGGATCACCGAAAGCGCCGTCGCTCTGCACGAGGAGCTCGGTCCCGCGCAGACCTCGATCAGCGCGATCGCCGAGCGCGCCGGCGTCCGTCGCTCGACCGTCTACCGTCACTTCCCGGACGAGGACACGCTGTTCGCCGCCTGCTCGTCCCACTGGCGTGCGGAGAACCCGCCGCCGGACCCGCGCTCGTGGTCGTCGATCGAGGGACCCGGGCGAGCGAACCGCGCACCGCGCTCCGCGAGCTCTATGCGTTCTACGGCGGCACCCAGGAGATGTACGTCAGCCTGCTGCGCGACGAGCCGCTCGTGCCCGGCCGTCCAGCGCCGCCTCCGCGACTTCTACGGCTACCTGCGACTCGGTCCGGGACAGCCTCGCCGCCGGCCGCGGCACGCGTGGGCGTCGCGCGCAGTACGTCCGCGCCGCGATCGGTCATGCGCTCGCCTTCTCGACCTGGCGCTCACTGACCCACGACCAGGGGCTCGGCAGCGACGACGCCGTCGAGCTGATGTGCCGCCTCGTCGAGGACGCCGCGAGCCCGCGTCGCGCCTAAGCGCCGTCAGGCCCGCCCCAGCCGGGCAACTCGCTGGCCTGCTTCACCCAGCGCCGCGAGCTGCGCCTCGTCGAGCGGTCGTCCTCGTGGATGTCGAGGTAGCGCACGTCCTTGTGCTTGGACTCGCCGGGGGGAGCAGGACGCAGCGACGTGCCGCGGAAGAACGCCACCTTGACGTACTTCGTGAAGCAATGGAAGCTGAGGAACCAGCCCTGGCCCTCGATGCCATAGAACGGCGAGTTCCACTTGACGGCCTTGCGCACGTCGGGGACGGTGCGCACGATGAGCGCGTCGAGGCGGCGCCCGACGTCGCGTTTCCAGCCCGGCATGGCCGCGATGTAGGCCTGCACGGGGGCGTCGCCGTCGGCCTTCGCGATCTGAGGGTTGCCGCCTGCGAGGAGGGTCGGCTTCGCAGCGACCCGCTTGGCGGCGGCCTTCTTTGCGGCCTTCGCCGACTTCTTGGACGTGTTGCCGGCCATCGCGTTCACCCCTGGATCAAAAAACCCCGCAAAGCGGGGCTTTTCGCAGTAGCGGGGGCGGGATTTGAACCCGCGACCTCCGGGTTATGAGCCCGGCGAGCTACCTGACTGCTCCACCCCGCGGCGTGGCGTCGGTGTACCACCCGGCGGCTGAAACGCCGCGCCGGCAACGCGCTTCCGCGCGAGCGCACACGGCTACGATCGCCGGCATCGAGACCGTGTTCTGGATCGCCCTCGCGGTCGCCGCCGTCGCGCTGGTTGCTTCGTCGGCGGCGCTGATCGTTCGCGGGATTCGCGTGCGACGCGACATGCGCGCGCTCGGCGGCGTGCTCGCGGAAGCGACCACCCAGCTTGCAGTCCGGACCGCGGCAGCCGAAGCGGCGATTGCCCGGCTCGAGGCGCAGCAAACTCGCATGCGCACCGCAGAGGAGCGTCTGCGGAAGGACCTAGGCCCGCTCGCGGTGCTCCGCGCCGAGATCGACCGCTTCCGGGCCGCGCTCGCCGCCGTGCGCGGTGCGGTCCCGTCGAAGTGATGCGCGTCGCCGCGATCGACCTCGGCACCAACGCCACGCGCCTGCTCGTGGCCGACGTCGAGGACGGCGACGTCCTCGAGGTCGTCCGGCGCACGCGCATCACGCGGCTCGGCGAGGGCGTCGATGCCCGCCGCCGGCTGCTGCCCCTCCCGATCGCACGGGTCCAGAACACGCTCACCGACTTCCGCCGCGAAATCGAGACGCTCGATGCAGGCCCCGTGCTCGCGGTGGCGACGAGCGCCGTCCGCGACGCTGAGAACGGCGAGGCGTTCCTCGGGGAGGTCGAATGGTCGTACGGCTTTGCCACCCGCCTGCTGACCGGCGCAGAGGAGGCCGCGCTCACGCTCCGCGGCGTCGGGCCGCTCGAGCCCGGAATGCTGGTCACCGACATCGGCGGCGGGTCGACCGAGCTCGTCTCGCCGGGCTTCAGCCGTAGCATCGACATCGGCAGCGTGCGACTCACAGAGCGCTTCGGCGACGATCTCGACGCCGCCGCCGCCGCGATTCGTGCCGCGCTCCCTGCGGTGCCGGCGGAGACACGGGCGCTGCTCGGCGTCGACGGCACGACGGCCGAGCTGGCAGCGCTCCACGGGGCGCCGACTCTTACGCCGGCAGACGTCGACCGCGAGCTCCGGCGGCTGGCCGCCCTGCCCGAGCCCGCGAGGCGCGAGCTCCTGCTCGAGCCCGACCGGAGCGGCGTGATCGTGATGGGGGCGCTGATCCTTCGCGAGCTCGTGCGGGCACTGGGGGCCGAGCGGGTCGACGCCGGGCGGCGCGACCTGCTCTCGGGCGCGGTGCTCGAGGCGGCCGCGCTCTCCTCGCCCGCCGAAGGCCCGGCGCCGGCCGGGGCGTACACGTGTTGCTAGCCAGACGGGAAGAAACTTGTGCACGCAAGCGTTACTGCTAGTGTTGTTGCGCAATCAAGCTTCTAGGAGGAAGAATACAAATGAGCATCACTCAGCAGGCCACGACCGGAGTCCCCACCGGGACATGGCACGCGGACACCGTCCACTCCCGGGTCGCGTTCAAGGTCCCCTACGCCGTCGCGACCTTCAGTGGCGAGGTGCCCGACTTCGAGGCGACCCTGTCGGACGGGAAGCTGTCCGGGACCGCCCGCATCTCCACCATTACCGTGAAGGACGAGAACCTCGAGGCGCATCTTCTCTCGCCCGAGTTCTTCGACGCGGAGCGCCATCCCGAGGTGAAATTCGAGACCGAGACCCTGCGCCGGAACGGCGACCAGGTGGAAGTCGACGGCAAGATCACGATCAAGGGCATCACCAAGCCGGCCACGCTGCGCGGCACGATCGTCGGCCCCACGGTCGACCACTTCGGAAAGAACCGCGTCGGCCTCGACCTGTCGACAACGATTGACCGCACCGCCTTCGACATGAACTGGAACATGCCGCTCCCGACCGGCGAGCCCGCCCTCGGCAACGAGGTCAAGCTCACGGCCGACCTGACGCTGGTGGGCCAGGAGGCGTAGGTGCACGTCCTCGCGATCAGCGGCTCACTGCGCCGCGGCTCGTACAACACGGGCCTCCTCCGGGCACTGAGGGAGGAGGCCCCCGAGGGCGTCGAGATCGAGATCTGGCAGGGCCTGAAGTCGATCCCGCCGTACGATGGCGACGACGACGGCATCCCTGGCCCCGCGCCGGTCGAGGACTTCCGCGCGCTCGTCAAGGGCGCGGACGCCGTCCTCATCGCGACGCCCGAGTACAACTCGTCGATCCCGGGTGCGCTGAAGAACGCCCTCGACTGGGCGTCGCGACCGCTCGCGACGAACGCCTTCCGGAACAAGCCGGTCGGCGTGATCGCGTCGAGCGCGGGCGCGTTCGGCGGCGTCTGGGCGGCGGCCGAGCTCACCAAGGTCTTGCGAGCGATGGGTGCACGCGTCGCCGACATCGAGCTGGCGGTCGGCCACGCGCCCGAGAAGTTCGACGAGGAGGGACGGCTCGCCCACGACGAGGTACGTGAGGGCCTCCAAGACGCTCTCACCGCGCTGCTCGCCGAGGCCTCCCCCAGCCTCGCAGCCGCCTAGCCTCGCGCCTGGTGCTAGGCGCCGTCGTCGGGCGGGTCGTCCTCGGCGAGCCGCCGCTGAACGACCACGCGCGCGAGGACGCCGACGAGCCGGCCGTCTTCGACGACGGGCACGCGCTCGAAATCCTCCTCCTCGACGTACGCGAACGCGTCGGCGAGCGGCATCGTCGACTCGATCGTCGCGTTCGGCGGCTCGGCGATCTGGCCGAGCTTCGTCGCGCCGGGGTCGAGGCCGGCCGCGACGACCTCGCGCACGAGCGTCTTCCGCGTGACAACGCCGACCAGGCGGCCGACCGGGTCACACACGAAGACCGCACGAACGTCCGGCCGGGCGAGCGCCTCGCCGGCATCGCGCGCGCTCCTGTCGTCCCCGAGGGCGAGCGGGTCGGCCAACATCGCATCGCGGACGAGGTCCACCCGCGAAGTGTAGGACGACACCGCGCGCTTTACTCGCTCGGCGGCGTTCCCGGCGTCGTCCTCGAGGATGATCTCGACGTCGCCTGTAGGGACGACGACCCGTGATCCCACCGCGGGCTACGGTCAGCCCGTGACCTGGCGGCGTGCCTGGGTGCGACTGCGTCGAGACGTGGTGGACGCACTCGTCGTCGCACTCGCCGTAGCCGTCGAGGTCGAGATCGTCATCAAGCACGGCGAGGTCAACGAGGCGGTGCTCGCGACGGCGGGCGTCTTCTTCGTGCTGCCGCTGCTCTTCCGGCGGCGGTATCCGCTCGCGGCGCCCGTGCGTCTCGCTCGCGGCGTTCACGCTCGGCGGCGACGATCGACCCGTCCGGCCTCTCGCACATCGACTTCGGCGGGCTCGCGGGGATCGCCGTCCTGATGGCGCTCGGGACGGTTCGCGACGGTGAGGGCGCGCTCGTCGGGCTGGCGCTCGGCATGACCGCGGTGATCTACGTGCAGTCCCGCTTCCCCGACACGACGACGAGCGACCTGATCGGCGCGCTCGTCTTCTACGGCGGCGCGTGGCTCGCCGGCCGCGCGCTCGCGACGCGCGCCGACCAGACCCGCGAGCTCCGCGCGCGCGTCGCGCAGGCGGACCGTGCACGCGCGGTCGCCGTCGAGCAGGCTGCGACCGACGAGCGGTCGCGGATCGCCCGGGAGCTGCACGACGTGGTCGCACACTCCGTCTCGGTGATGGTGGTGCAGACGTCAGGCGTGCGACGGCTGCTCAGGGAGGAGCAGCGCCGCGAGCGCGAGGCGCTGCTGTCGGTCGAGCAGATCGGCCGGCAGGCGTTGACCGAGATGCGGCGTATGTTGGGCCTGATGCCGACCGGCACCGAAGGCCATGCCGCGCTTGCGCCCCAGCCGGGGCTGCAGCATCTCGACGAGCTGATCGCGAAGGTCGAGGAGGCGGGACTGCCGGTGACCCTGCGCCTCGAGGGAGAGCGGCTACAGCTCCCGCCGGGGGTCGACCTCTCCGCCTACCGCATCGTCCAGGAGGGCCTCGCCAACGCGCTCAAGCACGCGCACGGCTCGCAGGCCGAGGTCGTCGTCCGCTTCGACGAGCGCTCCCTGCACCTCGAGGTCGTCGACGACGGCGAGGGCGGCGAGGGCGTGCCCGGCGAGCTCGGCCGCGGGCTCGTCGGCATGCGCGAGCGCGTGGCGCTCTACGGCGGAACGCTCGAGGCCGGCCCGCGCGACGGCGGCGGCTTCGTCCTCAGCGCCGACCTCCCGATCGAGGTGCGGTCGTGATCCGGATCCTGCTCGTCGACGACCAGGCGCTCGTCCGCGCCGGCTTTCGCATGATCCTCGACGCCGAGACGGAGATGGAGGTCGTCGGCGAGGCGTCCGACGGCCGCGAGGCGATCGACCAGGTGCGCGCGCTCCGCCCCGAGATCGTGCTGATGGACATCCGCATGCCCGAGCTCGACGGGCTGGAGGCCACGCGGCGCATCCTCGCGAGCGGCGACGAGGCGCCGAAGATCCTGATGCTGACGACGTTCGACCTGGACGAGTACGTCTACGAGGCGCTGCGCGCCGGCGCGAGCGGGTTCCTGCTGAAGGACACCCCGCCGGAGCAGCTGGTGGCGGCGATCGAGGTGATCTCGCAGGGTGAGGCACTGCTCTCGCCCACGATCACGCGGCGGGTGATCTCCGAGTTCGTGAAGGGGACCGGGCCCAAGCCGCAGGCGCAGTTCCCGCGGCTGCAGGACCTGACCGCCCGCGAGCGGGAGGTGCTGACGCTGATCGCGCGCGGTCTCTCGAACGCGGAGATCGCGAAGACGCTCTTCGTGTCGGAGACGACGGTGAAGACGCACGTCGCCCGGATCCTGATGAAGCTCGGCCTGCGCGACCGTGTGCAGGCCGTCGTGCTGGCCTACGAGTCGGGCATCGTGCAGCCCGGCGAGCACGGCGAGCCCTAGAGGCTCCTCCCAGCGGACGACCCCGACATCAACCGGCGTGCCGACGTGAGATCGGCCTCCGGGGCGACGACGCGCGTCGCGTCGAGCCCGAGACTCCTGCCGACACCACTCGACAGGAAGGCGCTCACGATGATTCGCGCAGGAGACACGCTCGTCAATCCCGTCACAGGCGAACGGCTCGTGTTCGAGCTGACGTCGCACGACACGAATGGCGAGTACACGCGGTTCGAGACGATCGTCGAGCCGGGCGGCCGCGTCGCCTCGGCCCACGTGCACCCGTACCAGACCGAGATCTTCACCGTGAGCACCGGCCGGCTCGGCCTGAAGCGCGGCCGCGAGGAGCTCGTCGCAGAGGCCGGCGAGTCCGTGCTGATCGACCCCGGCGTCGCGCACCGGTTCTGGAATGACGGCGACGACGTGCTCCGGTTCACGGCCGAGGTGCGGCCGTCGCTCGAGTTCGAGTCGCTGATCGAGACGATGTTCGGGCTCGCCGCCGACGGGAAGACGAACGGCAAGGGCATGCCGAACCCGTTCCGGCTCGCCGTGATCGCGAAGCACCACTTCGACGTCGCCAGGCTCCCGCTCGTGCCGCACGTCCTCCAGCGCGCCGCACTCGCCCCGGGCGCCGTGCTCGGCCGTGCCCTCGGGTACACCCCGACGTACGAGTCGGCCGCGGGCGTTCCCGCGACTGCGTGATCGACCTCGGTGCCTGGCGCCCCGGCGCCAGGCACCTCTCCCCTACGCGCGGCGGAGGACGACGAGCGACCGCGCCTCGACGCTGACCTCCGCGCCGGGCGCGAGCCGGCCTCCGTCGAAGCGGCCCGTCTGCAGCTCCAGCTCCCAGCGCAGCCCGAGCCGGCGGGCCGGCAGGCGGAAGGTGATGTCGTCGAAGAACGCGTTGAAGAGCACCAGGAACGAGTCGTCCCTCACCTCTTCGCCCGAGCGGGTCTCGGTGCGCAGCTCGTCGCCGTTCAGGAACACGCCGATCGCCCGCGACTGCTCGTTGTCCCAGTCGCGCAGCGTCATCCGGCGCCCGTCCGGCCGCATCCACCACACGTCCGGCAGCTGCTGCCCGCGCCCCTCGAGGAAGTTCGTGCGCCGGAAGACGGGATGCGCACGGCGCAGCTCGATCAGCCGTCGCACGAACACGAGCAGCTCGCCGTCGGCCGACTCCCAGTCGAACCACGAGAGCTCGCTGTCCTGGCACCACGCGTTGTTGTTGCCCTGCTGCGTTCGTCCGATCTCGTCGCCGCCCAGCAGCATCGGCACACCCTGTGACAGGAACAGCGTGGCAAGGAAGTTGCGCTGCTGGCGGGCGCGCAGCGCGAGCACGTCGGGATCGTCGGTCGGTCCTTCGGCGCCACAGTTCCACGACCGGTTGTCGTCGGTGCCGTCGTGGTTCGACTCGCCGTTCGCCTCGTTGTGCTTGCGGTTGTACGAGACGAGGTCGCGCAGGGTGAAGCCGTCGTGGGCGGTGATGAAGTTGACCGACGCGAACGGGCGGCGGCCGTCGCGCTCGTACAGGTCGGCCGAGCCGCCGAAGCGCGAGGCGAACGACGCGAGCCTCGCGTCGCCCTTCCAGAAGTCGCGCATCGTGTCGCGGTAGATCCCGTTCCACTCGGACCAGAGAATCGGGAAGTTGCCGACCTGGTAGCCGCCGGGCCCGACGTCCCACGGCTCGGCGATCAGCTTCACCTGGGAGAGCACCGGGTCCTGGTGGATGATGTCGAAGAACGCCGACAGGCGGTCGACGTCGTAGAACTCGCGCGCGAGCGCCGAGGCGAGGTCGAACCGGAAGCCGTCGACGTGGCACTCGGTGACGAAGTAGCGCAGCGAGTCCATGATCAGCCGTAGCACGCTCGGGTGGACAGGGTTGAGCGTGTTGCCGGTGCCCGTGTAGTCCATGTAGAAGCGCGGGTCGTCCGGCATCAGCCGGTAGTAGCTCCGGTTGTCGACGCCGCGCAGGCTGAGCATCGGGCCGAGGTGGTTGCCCTCGGCGGTGTGGTTGTAGACGACGTCGAGGATCACCTCGATCCCCGCCGCGTGGAGCGCCTTCACCATGCCCTTGAACTCGCGCACCTGGTCGTGCGTCGCCGCGTAGAGAGAGTGCGGCGCGAAGTACCCGATCGTCGAGTAACCCCAGTAGTTGATGAGACCGCGTGCGTGCAGGAACCCCTCGTCGGCGATGTGGTGAACGGGCAGGAGCTCGACCGCGGTGACGCCGAGCGACTTCAGGTACGAGATCGCCGACTCGCTCGCGAGGCCGCCGTACGTCCCGCGGAGGTCCTCGCGGACGTCGGCGCGGCGGCGCGTGAACCCGCGAACGTGCACCTCGTAGATCACCGTCTCGTGCCACGGGATCCTCGGCCGCGTCCAGTCGTCGTCGCCCCAGTCGAACGTCGGGTCGATCACGACCGACTTCGGCACGGCGCGCGCGCTGTCGGAGTAGTCGGGAGTCAGGTCGGCGTCGGCGGCGCCGCTCCGGACGTACGGCAGGGTGTTCGCCGCGTCCCATTCGACGGCGCCGTCGACCGCTTTGGCGTACGGGTCGATCAGCAGCTTCGCGGGGTTGAAGCGTTGCCCCTGCTCCGGTTCGTACGGCCCGTGGACGCGGTAGCCGTAGCGCTGCCCGGGCCCGACGCCCGGGAGGTAACAGTGCCAGTTGAACGCCGTCCGATTCGGCACCTCGATCCGCTCCTCGCGCTCGTCGCCGTCGAACAGGCACAGCTCGACGCGCTCGGCGTTCTCCGAGAAGAGCGAGAAGTTGGTCCCATCTCCGTCCCAGCTCTGCCCGAGCGGAAACGGATCGCCCGGCCAGACCGCGCGGCTCATCGGTCGCCACCGTAGCCGTCCGGGCGGCGGGCGACGATGGCCCTCGATGATCCGCGAGGAACTGACGCGGCTGACGACGTACACGGAGCGTCACCGGCGCCTCTATGCGCGGCTCGCCCTCGTCTTTGCCGCGACCGCCGTGATCGACCTGGTCGGGACGATCGCGATCTACCTGCTGGAGCGAAACGCCGCGCACACCGACATCCACACGTTCGGCGACGCGCTCTTCTTCACCACGGTGCAGCTCCTGACGGTGTCGTCGCAGATCCGGAACCCGCTCACGCCGGGCGGCCGGATCGTCGACGTCGCGCTCGAGATCTGGGCGGTGATCGTGGTCGCCGGCTCGGCCGGCGCGATCGCGACCTTCTTCCAGAGCAGCGATTAGGTCCGAGGGGCGCGCTTCGACTCGGCCGGCTCGGGCTGCAGCCAGACGACTGCGAGCGGCGGCAGGGTCACGTCGGCGGAGTACGGCTGGCCGTGCCACTCGCGCTTCTGGGCCACGACCGCGCCGAGGTTGCCCGTGCCCGAGCCCCCGTAGTAGGACGAGTCGGTGTTGAGCGCCTCGCGCCAGCTGCCGCCGTCGGGCAGTCCGACGCGGTAGCGCTCGCGGGGGACCGGCGAGAGATTCGCGATGCACACCAGCTTGCGCGTGCGGTCCCGCGACAGGCGCATGAACGCGAGCACGTTGTTCGCCGCGTCGTTCGGCTCGAGCCAGCGGAAGCCCTCGTGCGAGAAGTCGACGTCCCAGAGCGCCGGCTCCTCGCGGTAGATCGCATTCAGGTCGCGCACGAGGTCACGCACGCCGGAATGCTCGAGGTGGTCGAGCAACGCCCACGGCAGCTCGTCGGCCTCGCTCCACTCCCACGGCGACGCCAGCTCGCCGCCCATGAAGAGCAGCTTCTTGCCGGGGTGCGCCCACATGTAGGCGTAGAGCGCGCGCAGGTTGGCGAGCTGCTGCCAGCGGTCGCCGGGCATCTTCTCGAGGAGCGAGCCCTTCCCGTGCACGACCTCGTCGTGCGACAGCGGCAGGACGAAGTTCTCGTTCCACGCGTAGACGAGCGAGAAGGTCAGCTCGTGGTGATGGAAGCGGCGATGAATGGGGTCGTGGGCGAAGTAGCCGAGCGTGTCGTTCATCCAGCCCATGTTCCACTTGAAGCCGAAGCCGAGCCCGCCGACGTACGTCGGCCGCGAGACGCCCGGCCACGCGGTCGACTCCTCCGCGACCGAGATGACTCCAGGCTCGCGGGCGTGGACGAGCTCGTTCAGCTCCTTCAGGAACGCTACCGCGTCGAGGTCCTCGCGCCCGCCGAAGCGGTTCGGGATCCACTCGCCCTCGCGACGCGAGTAGTCCAGGTACAGCATCGACGCGACCGCGTCGACACGCAGCCCGTCGGCGTGGTACTCGCGCAGCCAGAAGAGCGCGTCGGCGAGCAGGAAGTTCTGCACCTCGGTCCGGCCGAGGTTGAACACGAGCGTGCCCCAGTCCGGATGCGCGCCGCGGCGAGGGTCGTCGTGCTCGTAGAGCGCGGTCCCGTCGAAGCGCACGAGCGCCCACTCGTCGCGCGGGAAGTGGGCGGGCACCCAGTCGAGGATCACGCCGATGCCCGCTCGGTGGAGCCGGTCGACGAAATACCGGAAGTCGTCGGGCGAGCCCATCGACGAGAGCGTCGCGTAGTACCCCGTCACCTGATAGCCCCACGAGCCCGAGAACGGGTGATGCATCACCGGCAGCAGCTCGACGTGCGTGAAGCCGAGGTCCTGCACGTACGGCGCGAGCTGGTCGGCGAGCTCCCGCCACTGAAGGCCGCGGCGCCACGACGGCGCGTGCACCTCGTAGATCGAGAGCGGGCGGTCGAGCAGCTCCTGCTCCCGCCGCGCGGCGATCCAGTCGCCGTCCTGCCACTTGTACGCCGACTCGAACACGACCGAGGCGGTCTTCGGCGGCGGCTCCGCGCAGAAGGCCAGCGGGTCGGCCTTCTCCGCTCCGTCGACGAGGTACTTGTAGCGCTCGCCCGGCGCCGCCCCGCCGACCACGCCTTCCCAGATCCCGGTCTCGTCCACGGGCGCGAGAAGATCGACGGACGGGTCCCAGCCGTTGAAGTCGCCGATCACGCTCACCGCGCGCGCGTTCGGCGCCCACACAGCGAAGCGGACGCCGCCGTCGACGACATGCGCGCCGAGCTTCTCCCAGAGCTGCTCGTGACGGCCCGCTCGGGCGAGCCAGACATCGAGCTCGCCGAACGCCGAGGCGCCGGCCCCCGATTGCGTCATACCGGCACCTGTTCCTCGAGCATGCGCACGATGCCGACGACGGGGATCTGGATCCAGTCGGGCCGGTGGGAGAGCTCGTAGCGCAGCTCGTAGACCGCCTTCTCCAACTCGAACACCTGCAGCAGCTTGTCCATCGACGCGCCCGACGGGACGAGCGACGGGTCGACGTTCGCCTGATAGCCGGCGAGGAACTCGGCCCGCGCGATCGCCTCCCAGCCCGGCGGCGGCTCGGTCCCGCGCAGCAGCGGGCCGGCCGAGGCGACGTAGGCGAACGACCGCAGCATCCCGGCGACGTCGCGCAGCGGGCTGCGCTTGCGCCGCCGCTCGGGGAGCGTGCGCGCCGGCTCGCCCTCGAAGTCGAGCAGCACCCAGCCGTCGTCGGTGTGCAGCGTCTGCCCGAGGTGGAAGTCGCCGTGGTGCCGGATCACGCGGCCGGCGCCGCCGACGCTCGTCAGCAGCCGCAGACGCTCGCGCACCTCCTCGCCGCGCCCACGCAGCGGCTCGAGGGCGGGCTCGTTCTCCGGAAGGTCGAGGAAGATCGACTCGATGTCCTCGTCGACCGTCGCCATCAGCAGCCCGAGCGACTCGGTCGACGTCTGCTCCGGCGCGAACGACGGGTCGCTCGAGTCGGACCCGAGCATCGTGTGCAGCTCACCCGTGACCTCACCCAGGCGCCGTAGCTCGCCGTGGAACCACGCCGCACGCGCGCCGAGCGTGTCGAGCGCGAGCTCCCACCCGTCGATCCCGCCCGGGACGAACCGCTGCACGATCCCCAACGTGGCGTCCATCGGCTCGCCGGTGTACGCGTACCAGCCGGCGAGCGGCGCGATGTGCTCGAAGCCGTGGTCGGTGAGGAAGCGCAGGAGCTCGAGCTCCGGGTTGACGCCCGGCTCGACCCGGCGGAACACCTTGAGGATCAACGACTCGTCGAAGACCACCGAGGAGTTCGACTGCTCTGTCGCGACGAGCTGCACCGACGTCGGCGAGACCGGGACGCCCGCGAGCCCGCGCGCGACCGGCTCGAGCTCGAACGTGCCCTCGCGCCCCTCGAGCCGCGTGCCCTGGCGGATCAGGCGCAGGAGCTCGGACGCGCTCTCCGGGTTCGCGATCGTGTCGAGCTCGCCCTCGGCGACCATCTGATACGTCTCGTGCGTGCCGGTGTCGAACCGGATCTCGACCAGCAGCAGCTCGAGCGGCGGGTCCCCCGGCCGCAACGTCGCGGAGTCGACGATGGTCGCGCCGACGACGTCGCGCGTCTTCGAGCCGAACCAGCGCTGCCCGGTGACGTAGTCGACGAGCGCGCGGTCGTCGCTCATCCCTCGTCCCTCCGGAGCTGGAACCAGAAGAAGCCGCGCGGCGCGAGCGTCAGCAGGTACGGCAGCTCGCCGATCGCCGGGAAACGGGTGCGGCCGAGCATCTCCTCCGGGACCATCCCCTCCCAGCGCGAGAGGTCGAGCTGGACGGCCTGCGCGGAGCGCGCAAGGTTGTGAACGCAGAGGACGATGTCGTCCTCGTACGTCCGGACGTGCGCGAAGATGCGCGGGTTGTCGGGCCGCAGCGCCTCGTAAGTGCCGAGCCCGAACACCGGGTGGTCCTTGCGCAGCGCGATCAGCCGGTGGATCCAGCGGAGCAGCGAGTTCGGTTGCCGGAGCTGCGCCTCGACGTTGACGGCCTGGAAGCCGTACACCGGGTCCATCAGCGGCGGCAGGTAGAGCTGGGCGAAGTCGGCGCGGCTGTGGCCGCCGTTCCGGTCGCCGGTCCACTGCATGGGCGTGCGCACCCCGTCGCGGTCGCCGAGGAAGATGTTGTCCCCCATGCCGATCTCGTCCCCGTAATAGAGGACGGGTGAACCAGGGAGCGAGAAAAGAATCGCGTGCATCAGCTGGATCTCGTCGCGACCGTTGTCGAGCAGCGGCGCGAGACGCCTGCGAATGCCGAGGTTCAGCTTCATCCGCGGGTCCTTCGCGTACTCCTCGTACATGTAGTCGCGCTCCTCGTCCGTGACCATCTCGAGCGTCAGCTCGTCGTGGTTCCGCAGGAAGAGGCCCCACTGGGCGTTGTTCGGGATCTCCGGCGTGTTCTCGAGCACCTCGACGATCGGCAGCGCGTCCTCGCGCCGCACGGCCATGAACATGCGCGGCATCACCGGGAAGTGGAACGCCATGTGGCACTCGTTGCCTTCGCCGAAGTACGCCACGACGTCGTCGGGCCACTGGTTCGCCTCTGCCAGCAGCACGCGGTCGGCGTAGCGCTCGTCCACCTCGGCGCGCACGCGCTGCAGGAAGGCGTGCGTCTCGGCGAGGTTCTCGCCGTTCGTCCCGTCGCACTCGTAGAGGTACGGCACGGCGTCGAGCCGGAAGCCGTCGAGGCCGAGGTCGAGCCAGAAGCGCAGCACATCGAGCATCTGGTCCTGCACCGCCGGGTTGTCGTAGTTCAGGTCGGGCTGGTGGGCGAAGAACCGGTGCCAGTAGTACTGGCCGCGGGTCGAGTCCCAGGTCCAGTTCGACGGCTCGGTGTCGATGAAGATCACGCGCGCCTCACCCCAGCGCTGGTCGTCGTCGGCCCAGACATACCAGTCGCCGTAGGGGCCGGCGGGTTCGTCGCGGCTCGCCTGGAACCAGGGATGGTCCGACGAGGTGTGGTTCATGACCAGGTCGGCGATCACGCGCAGGCCGCGCTGGTGCGCCTGGTCGACGAACGCGCGGAAGTCCTCGACCGTCCCGTAGTCGGGATGCACGCCGTAGAAGTCGGAGATGTCGTAGCCGCCGTCGCGCAGCGGGCTCGGGTACACCGGCAGCAGCCAGATGCAGTCGATGCCGAGCCACTGCAGGTAGTCGAGCTTGTCGATCAAGCCCCGGAAGTCGCCGGAGCCGTCGTCGTTCGAGTCGAAGAACCCGCGCAGGTGGATCTCGTAGAAGATCGCGGTCTTGAACCAGAGCGGATCCCGCTCGAACCAGTGCGCCGGCTCTGGAGACGTCACGGTCGGATCACCTCTGGTGGCAGCCACCGTCACGAGAGTGTGACGGCTCGGCCTGTTTTGCCCGCTCAGGGCGTTTCGTCGAGGTGGCAGCCACCGTTACGAGAGTGTCACGCGACGAGCACCTTGAGCAGGTGGCTCTCGCCCGGGTCGAGTCGGACGTAGTTGCGGCCGATGTGCCACACGAACTCGGCGCCGGTCAGCAGGTCGCGGACCTCGAACGCCGGCGGCAGCCCCAGCGCGATCGGCACGACGCACACGCCCTCGCGCGCGGTGAACGGATCGAGGTTGACGACGCAGATTACGCGCTCGCCCTTCACGTAGCCGATCAGCGCCTCGTTCTCCGTCTCGAGCCAGCGGATGTTGTCGACGTGCTGCAGCGCCGGCTCCGCGCGGCGCGCCGCGTTCAGCCGCGCGATCATCGGCAGCAGCGGCCCGTCGAGCTTCCGCTTCTTCAACTCGTACTTCTCCGAGTCGAGGTATTCCTCGGATCCCTCCTTCACCGGGACGTTCTCGTAGCTCTCGAAGCCCGAGTACATCCCGTAGGACGGCGACAACGTCCCGGCGAGGACGAGCCGCGCGCGAAACGCCGGCGGACCGCCGTGCTGCAGGTAGTCGTTGAGGATGTCCGGCGTGTTCGTGAAGGCATTCGAACGGTAGAACGGCGCCCAGTCGAGCAATTCCTGTACGTACTCGTACAGCTCCAGCTTCGTGTTCTTCCACGTGAAGTACGTGTAGCTCTGCGCGAACCCGACCTTCGTGAGCGTCGTCATCTTCGCCGGGCGCGTGAACGCCTCCGAGAGGAAGATCACCTGCGGGTGCTTCGCGCGCACCTCGGCGATCAGCCACTCCCAGAAGGCGGCCGGCTTCGTGTGGGGATTGTCGACACGGAAGACGTTCACGCCCCGCCCGACCCAGAACAGCACGACGTCGCGAAGCGCCTGCCACAGCCCGCGCCAATCCTCACACTCGAAGTTGACGTTGTAGATGTCCTGGTAGCGCTTGGGCGGGTTCTCCGCGTACTTCAGCGTCCCGTCCGGGCGGCGGTTGAACCACTCGGGATGCTCCTTCAGCCACGGGTGGTCGGGCGAGCACTGGATCGCGAAGTCGAGCGCGATCTCGACGCCCGCGTCCGAGGCGGCGGCGACCATCTCGTCGAAGTCGTCCCAGCTGCCGAGACTCGGCTCGATCGCGTCGTGACCGCCGAGCTCGGACCCGATCGCCCACGGCGAGCCGGGATCGCCGCGACGCGCGACGAGTGCGTTGTTACGCCCCTTGCGGTTCGTGCGCCCGATCGGGTGGATCGGCGGCAGGTAGACGACGTCGAAACCGAGCTCGGCGAGCCTCGGCAGGACGGCAGCTGACCCCCCGGAAGCCGCCGAACGAGCGCGGGAACAGCTCGTACCACGCGCCGAACCGGCCGAGCTCGCGATCGACGTCAACCGCGTACGCGGTCGACACGACTTCGCCGTGACGGTCCGGGCTCGTCGACCGCGAGCGCGTCCTCGAGGTTCTCCACCTCGTGCCCGAGCAGCGCGGCGCCTTCCGCGAGCTCGGCGCCGAGGTCTTCCTGCCCGGCCTCGACCTTGCGGCGCAGCTCGTCGCGCCAGGTGGCGACGCGGTCGGTCCAGGCGGCGACGGCGAACGTCCATCGTCCCGGCCGGTCGACGACGAACATGCCGCCGAAGCGATCGTTGCCGAGCGCCTCGAGCGGCTCCTCGCGCGCCTTGCCCCGCGGCGGGCGCACGCGCACGGCGCCTCCGAGGATGTCGTGGCCGTCCTTGAAGATCGTGGCGTAGACCTCGACGCGCTCGCCCGCCGTGCGCTTCACGCCGTAGCGGCCGCAGTCGACGATCGGCTCGACGGCCTGGATCTCGATTCTCGGCGGCTGTTTCTTCGTCGGCAGCGGCATCGGGCGTGAGATTGTCGCGCGAATGAGGTTGACGCGCTCATCCGGCATCCTCCTCCACCCGACGTCGTTGCCGAACGGCGTGCCGGACGAACACGCGTACCGCTTCGTCGACTGGCTCGCGGCCGCCGGTCAGCGGTGGTGGCAGGTTCTACCGCTGGGGCCGACCGACGAAACCGGCTCGCCGTACATGTCGCCGTCGGCGTTCGCCGGCTCGCCGAACCTCGTCGCCGACCCCGGGCGGAAGGTCGGCGACACGGAGCGCCGGGCCTTCTGCGAGCGGCACGCGTACTGGATCCGCGACTGGCTCGCCTTCGGCGGCAGCCTGGACGACCAGGTTCGCTTCGAGCACGAATGGCGGTCGCTCCGCGTGTACGCCGCCGCAAAAGGCGTGCGCATCATCGGCGACGTCCCGATCTACGTCGCGCTCGACGGCGCCGACCACCGCGCGCACGCCCACCTCTTCCAGCGGGGCGAGGTGGCGGGCGTGCCGCCCGACGCCGTCGCGGCGCGCGGCCAGCTGTGGGGCAACCCGCTGTACGACTGGCCGGCGCTCCGCCGCGAGGACTACCACTGGTGGGTCGAGCGCCTGCGCCGCACGTTCGAGCTCGTCGACCTGACGCGCATCGACCACTTCCGCGGCTTCGTCTCGTACTGGGCGGTGCCGAAGCGCCACAAGACCGCGCTCCACGGCCGCTGGCGCCGGGGGCCGGGCGGCGCGATGTTCCAGGCGGCAGAGCGCGCGCTCGGTCCGCTGCCGGTGATCGCCGAGGACCTCGGCGTGATCACCGAGCCGGTCGTGCGCTTGCGGCGCGAGCTCGGGTTCCCCGGCATGGTCGTGCTGCAGTTCGCCGTCAACCGCGATCCGTCGAATCCGCATCTGCCGCGGAACCACGTCGAGCAGTCGGTCGCCTACACCGGCACCCACGACAACGACACCGCGCTCGGCTGGTGGGGGCGCCTGACCGCTGCCCAACGCGGCGCCACGGGCCTCGCCGGCGACGAGCCGTCGTGGGAGCTGATCGAGGTCACATGGCGGTCGGTCGCAGCACTCGCGATCGCTCCGCTGCAGGACGTGCTCTCACTCGGCTCCGAGGCGCGCATGAACACACCGGGGACGAAGCTCGGCAACTGGCAGTGGCGCTTCGAGGCCGACGCGCTGACGCCCGGGCTGGCGGCCCGCCTACGCGACGTGACGGAGCGGAGCGGCCGAGGCTAGCGGGAGTGCCGGGGGAGGGAGTCGAACCCCCACGTCCCAACGGGGACACCCGGTTTTAAGCCGGGCGCGTCTGACCAGTTCCGCCACCCCGGCGCGGCGACGAAGTCTACTGCGGGCCCATGCCGGGCTTGGCGAAGGAGAGCGGGACCCCTTCCGGGCCCTTGCCGATGTACGCCTTGCGGAAGGCCTCGAACGCCTTCTTGGTCGCTGCGTCGTAGCGCGGGCAGATCGCGAGGTGCCCCTGGCCGAAGTAATTGTTCCGGCCGTACCTCGCCGGGTCGCCCGTCCACGCGCTGATCGCGACCTTGCTGCCGAGCTTGGGGTACGGGGTGCCGAACGAGCCGTCGGTCCTCTCGTCGTAGAAGTCGTGGAGCTGGTCGACGGTCTGCGGCGAGACCTTCGATCCCCACCAGAGGACGACACCGCCGTGCTCCTCGTTGTGCACCACCATGCGCGGGTTAACCGGGTCGGTGTAGAAGCCCCACACCGCCCACGCCGGGTAGTGCTGGCCGTTCGACGGCGGATCGGTGTTCCAGGGGAACTTCTTCGTCAGGCTGTTCACGTGCACGCCCTGCCCCGGCGGGACGTACGCCGTGACGGTCTTGAAGTTGCAGCCGGCGGTCGTCATCAGCGGCGGGACGTTCTTCGCGCTGGCGTTGCCGCCGCCGCCGAGCGTGACGAGCAGGACGACCGCGACCAGCGCGATCACGCCGAGGCCGGCGACGCCGTAGAGCGTCGCCCGATGCCGGGCGCCGAGGTCGTCCATCGCGACGCGCGGCTTGTCCTGGCGCTGCTTGGGCGCCTGGACGCGGCGAGGAGGCGGTGGCGTCTTCGGCTTCTTCTTGTTCGCCATGCGGCCGACCATTCAAGCGGATGCGGCCACCCTTTCGCCGAAGAACGCCGCGACCGCGCCGCGGTCGTCGACGAGCGGACAGCCGGGCAGCGCCTCGAGGAACGCCCGCCCGTACGCGCGCGAGCGCAGCCGGGGATCGAGGATCGCGACCACGCCCCGGTCGCCGTGGCCGCGGATCAGCCGGCCGAAGCCCTGGCGCAGCTGGAGCACCGCGACCGGCAGCGCGTACTCGTGGAACCAGTCGCCCCCGTCGCGCGCGACCGCCTCGCAGCGGGCCTCGTGCAGCGGTTCGCCCGGCGCCGAGAACGGCAGCTTGTCGATCACGAGCAGCGAGAGCGACTCGCCGGGGACGTCGACGCCCTGCCAGAACGTCGAGGTCGCGAGCAGCACCGACCCGACGTCGTCGCGGAAGCGCTCGAGCAACCGCTCGCGCGGCGCCTCACCCTGCACGAGCACGTCGTACGGGACGCGCCCGCGAATCCGCTCGCGGTACGCATCGAGCGCCCGGTAGCTCGAGGTCAGGACGAGCGCGCGTCCCTCCGACAGCGCGAGGAGCGACACGATCTCGTCGGCCGCCCGTTCGAGGAACGCGTCGGCGCGCGGGTCGGGCAGGGCGCGCGGCACGTAGAGCAGCGCCTGCTCGCGAAAGTCGTACGGCGAGCCGACGATCGCCTCGCGCGCTCGGTCGAGACCGAGGCGGCGTCGCACGAACCCGGCGTCCTCGCCGGCCGCCAGCGTCGCCGAGACGAGCACGGCCGTCGGCCCGTCCTCCCAGAGCCGCTCGCCGAGCTCCTGCGCGACGTCGACCGGGGCCCACGCGAGGGCGTCGGGCTCGGCCCAGACGACGCGGCCCTGATCCTCCGCGTCGAGCGTCGCCTCGACCTGTGCGGCGAGCCCGAGCGACCGCCGCGCGAGCGCGTCGTGCTCCTCGCCGCCGCCCTGGAGCGCGTCCGCGAGCTCTCCGAGCGCGTCCGAGAGCACGAGCGCCGCCTCGACCGGCGTCTCCCGCACGCGCCTTCGTCCGCCCGGCGGCGCGAGCGGCTCCAGCAAGCGCTCGCCCGCGCGGACGACGCGCTCGAGCTGCCTCGTCGGCGCCGAGCACTGCGCCTCACGCGCCGCGCGTTCGACGTCCAGCGCCAACCTCCGCAGGCCGGCCCGGGAGACACGGCCGCCGAGCCAACCGGCGGCCGACTCCTCGAGCCGGTGCGCCTCGTCGAAGACGACCGCGTCGTGCTCCGGCAGCACGCCGCCCCCGGATGCCACGTCGGCGAAGTAGAGGGCGTGGTTGACGATCACGAGGTCGGCCTCGGCGGCGCGGGCGCGCGCGCCCTCGGCGAAGCAGGTTCCGACGAACGCACAGCGCCGTCCCGAGCAGCGGTCGGCCCCGACCGCGAGCTCCGCCCAGAGCGCGGCCGACGGCTCGAGCTCGAGCTCCGCCCGGTCGCCGGTGGCGGTGTCGGCGAGCCATCGCTGCATCGACGCCCAGGCGGCGCCGTCGCGGCCGTCGACGTCGAGCTCGGGCTGGAAGCCCTGGAGCTGCCGACGGCAGAGGTAGTTCTGACGGCCCTTCAACACCTCCGCCGTGACCGGCCGGCCGGTGACGGCGGCCGCGACCGGGACGTCGGAGCGGAGCAGTTGCTCCTGGAGCGCCTTCGTCGCCGTCGCGACGACGACCCGCTGCCCGGAGCCGAGGGCGGGCACGAGGTACGCGAGGCTCTTCCCGACGCCGGTCCCCGCCTCGGCGACGAGGTGCTCACCGCACGCGAGCGCGCGCTCGACGGCCGCCGCGAGCGCGGCCTGCTCGCGGCGCGGCTCGTAGCCCGGCAGCGCGCGGGCCAGGGAGCCACCGGGGCCGAACACGTCGTCCATTCGCGTACAGGAGAGCGTACGCAGTCGAACGGACGTTCCCCTGGCCGGTCACACGCCCGCCGCAGAATCGTTCGCAAATAGCGACATTCCGCCGGAGGCTCCGTTGACGCCCCTCGGGGGCACGGATAGGTTCCCCCCGTCGGATCGGGTAGCTCTTCGGAGTCGCTCGATCCGGCATATCAGCTCCGGTAGGTCTTCGGACTCGCCGGGGCTGATTTTTTTCTGCCGTCCGGCGCCCTCACTACCGTTTGTGGGCTCATGGCGATCCTGCTGCTCCTCATCGGCCTCATCGTCGGCGCGGGCGCCGTCTTCCTCTGGGCGCGCACAGCGCTTGCCGCGCGGGACCAGGCGCTCGAGCGCGAGCGGCTCGAATCGGGCGAGCGGGTGGAGCTGCTCGAGCGCACGCATGCGAGCTGGGAGGAGCGGTTCAAGGCCGCGGCGGGCGATGCGATCTCGAAGAACCAGAGCTCCCTGCTCGAGCTCACCGAGGCGAAGCTCGCGCCCATCAAAGAGACGCTGCAGCGGTTCGAGAGCCAGGCGCGCGACCTCGAGGAGCGGCGGCTCCGGGCCGTGACCGCCGTCGGCGAGCAGCTCCGAGCGGTCGCCGAGGGCCAGGAGCGGCTCCGCTCGGAGACCGGCAACCTCGTGAGCGCGCTCCGGGCGCCTCATGTGCGAGGCAGCTGGGGCGAGATGCAGCTGCGCCGGGTGGTCGAGCTCGCGGGAATGGTCGAGTTCTGCGACTTCCGCACCCAGGAGAGCACGCGCGACGACGAGGGCCGGCTCCTGCGGCCCGACCTGGTGGTCCGGCTGCCGGGCGGGAAGAGCATCGTCGTCGACTCGAAGGTGCCGATCGACGCGTATCTCGACGCCGTGAACACCGACGACATGGACGCGAAGCGAGCGCACCTCGTGCGGCACGCCGCGCAGCTCCGCGACCACATCGGGAAGCTCGGCCAGAAGCGCTACTGGCGGCAGTTCGACCCGTCGCCGGAGTTCGTCGTGATGTTCGTCGACGAGGGGCTGTACCGGGCCGCCCTCGACCAGGACGGCTCCCTGTTCGAGGCCGGCGCGGAGGCCGGCGTGATCGTCGCGTCGCCGGCCACCCTGATCGGGCTGCTCCGCACGGTCGCGTACGGCTGGCAGCAGGAGAAGGTGGCGGAGAGCGCCCGCGCGATCTCCGGGCTCGGCCGCGAGCTCTACGACCGGCTGGGCGTGTTCGCCGGGCACCTGGCGAAGGTCGGGCGCGGGCTCGACACGGCGGTCGGCGCGTTCAACCAGGCGGTCGGCTCGTTCGAGTCGCGCCTGCTCGTGACCGCCCGCAAGTTCCCCGAGCACGGGACGGGCGGCGACCCGCTTCCCGACGTGGCCCAGATCGAGCGGATTCCTGTCACTCCCTCCGCACCGGAGCTCTCACCGGTCGACGATGTCGCTCTCCCCCGGGCGAGTTAGCGACGCTAGAGGCTTGATGCGCATCTACGGGCACATGCGGATGGTGCGCCTGACACGGCACGGCTCGGCCCCGTCGGGCTCGCCCGTAGCCACCGCTACGGGCAGCACCCGTCGTGTCCAATCCGCTTGGTCAGGCGCATCCCCGCACGCACCCCAATACGCATCAAGCCTCTGGTGCGGGAACGTTCGACCCGGCTGATTCGTTGTAGAGGGTGGCAGGATCTAGTGTGAGAGGAGCACGGTGAGCGACCCCAACGTCCGTGATTTGATCATCATCGGCGGCGGCCCCGCCGGGTACACGGCTGCGCTCTACGCGGCGCGCGCCGACCTGCGGCCGCTCGTGATCGAGGGCTTCGCCTGGGGCGGGCAGTTGATGATCACGAGCGACGTCGAGAACTATCCGGGCTACGCCGACGGGATCATGGGGCCCGAGATGATGGCCGACTTCCGCCGCCAGGCGGAGCGCTTCGGCGCCGAGTTCGTGACGGACGACGTCACGAGCGTCGACTTGTCGGAGCAGCCGTTCAAGGTGCTCGTCGGCAAGGACGAGTACGCCGCACGCGCGGTGATCGTCTCGACCGGAGCGAGCGCCCGCTGGCTCGGGATCGAGTCGGAGGAGAAGCACAAGGGCCGCGGTGTCTCGGCCTGTGCGACCTGCGACGCGGCGTTCTTCCGGCAGAAGGACGTCTACGTCGTCGGCGGCGGCGACTCCGCGTTCGAGGAGGCGCTCTTCCTCACGAAGTTCGCCACGAGGGTGCACCTCGTGCACCGTCGCGACGAGTTCCGGGCGTCGCGGATCATGGTCGACCGCGCCGAGGCGAACGAGAAGATCGACTTCGTCCTGAACACGGTCGTGGACGAGATCCTCGGCGAGCAGAACGTCGAGGGCCTGCGCCTGCGCAGCACGCTGACCGACGAGACGTGGGAGGTCCCGGCCGACGGGCTCTTCGTTGCGATCGGGCACGACCCGAACACCGCGCTGTTCCTCGACCAGCTCGACCACGACGACGCCGGCTACCTCGTCACGCAGCCCCACTCGACCGAGACGAACATCCCCGGGGTGTTTGCGGCCGGCGACGTTCAGGATCACATCTACCGGCAGGCCGTGACCGCCGCCGGGTCGGGCTGTATGGCCGCGCTCGACGCGGAGCGGTACCTCGCGTCCTTGGCAGCGGCGCCCGCTCCGGCGCGGGAGCCCGCAGCGATCTGAACCGTCCGGGCGCAGGGCTAGCCTGCGCACGATGGCCCCTGAGTGGATCGACCTGATCGACCCTGGGGTCGACGAGATCCGGGCGAGCCTGCCGGAGTCGGTACACGAGTCGGTCGTCGCGAGCCTGGTTGCCACGCACGAGCACGGGCGCGAGCCGCGGCCGCGCATCAACTCGCACGGCGACTACGTGATCGGAACGCTCCTGCTGCCGGTCCCCGATCCCGATTCGGACGCGCTCACCTACCAGGAGCTCGACTTCGTCGTCACGCACGACCGGCTCGTCTCGATCTCGAAAACACCGCCGGGGGGTGAGCCCTTTGACCCGAAGCCGGCCAAGGAGGCGTGTCGCGCGGACGAGGACGTCGGGATGTATGCGTACCACTTGGTAGACGAGGTCGCCGAACGGTTCCTCGATCTGATCGATGACATCGACGGCGAGATCGACGACCTCGAGGACAAGGTTCCCGACCGGCCGGTGCGTGACACCGGAAGGAGACTGCGCGAGCTCCGGCACGACGTGCTCGGCGTCCGGCGGGTGCTCGGCCCGACCCGTGATGCGGTCCGCAAGGTCGTCGACAACCGGATCGAGCTCGACGACGCGGAGTTGTTCTCGCGCAACGTCGAGATCTCGTTCGGGAACGCGTACGACAAGCTGCTGCGGGCGTCGGAGGCACTCGACGCCGCACGCGAGTCGCTCGGCGGCGTCCGCGACTACGTGCAGGGCAGGATCGCCAACGACCAGAACGAGGTGACGAAGCGCCTCACCGTGATCGCGTCCCTCCTGCTCGTACCGACGTTCATCGTCGGCGTGTACGGCCAGAACTTCCGCGAGATCCCCGAGCTGCACTGGGGGTTCGGGTACGCGTGGAGCTGGGGCCTGATCATCGTCACGACCCTGGGGCAGCTGGCGTTCTTCCGCTGGAAGCGCTGGATTTAGGCTGGTCCGGGGGTTCACGGTTCCGATCTCGCCGTCGCGGTTCGCCCTCGCGCGAGAGTGTCGGGCCGGGCACGCATACTGCTCGACTTAGCGTGCCGCCGGCATGACCTGTATGAGCGTGTCCGGCTTCACGGCGAAGGGGCCGGCGAAGGGCCTATCCTGAGAGGCGATCATCAACACGCACACCGCCACCGCGGAGGCGAAGATGCCCATCGCGATCGCTGTCGTGGCCCAGTTTTCGCTGTGAACGAAGGCGATGGCAAGCAAGGTCAGGGACGCCAGCAGAACGACACCTGTCCACTTGGCCCAGTTGACCCGCGATTCGCTGACGATGATGCGGTCCCGGCGTGCATCAAGGGCGGTTTCGAGCGCAGCGACCATCTGCGTCTGCGCCGCCTTTTGGCCCTCTGAGTGAGGCTTGAGCGCGAGTGCAAGATGGAGCGCCTCGGCGAGCGACGCCGGTACGACCGTGAGAGTGGCGTGCTGGCCGGCCATCGCCGGCCACTCCTCATTCAC
Organism: uncultured Thermoleophilia bacterium; assembly: GCA_963708355.1. Taxonomy (GTDB): domain Bacteria; phylum Actinomycetota; class Thermoleophilia; order Gaiellales; family Gaiellaceae; genus PALSA-600. Next base: position 324,634 of record CAVPSK010000002.1, read on the forward strand.
AGCTTCCTCGATGTGCCGCCGCACGAGCGCGCGCATCCTGGCCTGCGGCGCTCCGGGGAAGCTCGCACCTAAGAGTACGACGGAGCGCAATGCGCTGGCCTCGCGATTGACCGCGGTCTGCGCTTGACCAACGTCGTTCCAGACTTGGACTGCGAGAAAACCGACAACTAGGCCGAAGACCACCCCCAGCGGGGGCAGCAACCCAGGCGACACGGCTTTGAACGCGCGGGCGCGCTCGCCGACCGCGAGCCTCAGCACGACCCACGAGATCGCGGCAGCAGCGAGATAGGTCACGCCGAACACCACGACAACGAGCCAGACGAACGGTAGGCCGTGCAGCCAATCGATCATGGCCCGGAAGAGCCTACTGCGAGCAGTCGATCGTCCTGAGCGTCAGCATGCAAGATCCGTGGTCCGCGCAGTGTCGAGATCCGAGGGCCGGTGAGGAAGTCGTGAGTCTCCTCTGGGCCGGTCTTGTCGTTGCGGCGGTCATGGCGGTCGCCATCACGGCGATGCTGCTCGTTCGCCGCCGGGCCCCCGCGGGAAGCTACTTCGAGGACGGTGACCGCGCCGCTGGAGTCTTCGGTGTCCTCGCGACTGGGTTCGCCGTGCTACTCGGGTTCGTCGTCTTCCTCGCGTTCGAGAGCTTCGACACCTCGCGAAGCGGCGCTGAGGCGGAGGCGCAGATCGTGAGAGAGCAGTTCGAGACGGCCCAACTGTTCCCCGTCGCCGTGCGTGCCCGGCTCTCAGGTGAACTCGTCTGCTACGCGCGTACGGTGATCCACAGCGAGTGGCCCAAGATGCAGGCGGGCACCCTCGGGGATACCGTCAATCCCTGGACGCTCGCGATGTTCCGCATCACCAAGACCGTGCAGCCGCGAACAGCCTCCGAGCAGGCGGCCTACGGGAAATGGCTCGACCAGCGCACCGACCGCGAGGATGCTCGCTCGGACCGCACTCACGGCGCCGAGGGGGTGATCCCGCTGCAGCTGTGGATCGTGCTGTTCGTGAGCGCCGTGGCCATCTTCGTGTTCATGCTGTTCTTCGCCGACAGCGCAGAGCGCGCCGTTGTGCAGGCAACGATGATGGGCGGAGTGGCGGTCGTGATCACCTCGACGCTGCTCCTCTTGTGGTTCCTCGACCATCCCTACCACTCGGGCCCGGGTGGCCTCCGGCCCATCGCCATGGAGCGAACAATCCGCATCCTCAACCAAGAGGCAGCCGTCATCAGTGAGAAGCTCACGATTCCGTGCGACGAGCGAGGAACATCGAGCGGCGCCTGAGAGCTCGTCGTGGTAAGCGTCGGGAGCCGGAGCTACGCGTGGGCCTGGGCGAGTGATCGGCGTCGCACTGTTCTCACGAACCCAGGCTAGACTCGATTCATGCGCTGACCCGAGCGCGGCGCGGCGTCGCGGCCGTCTTCGTCGTTGTCGCGACGGCGGCGATCACCGGCTCGGCGGGGCTGCTCGTCGTCGGCCTCGTCGGCCACGGACTCAAAGACCTGTGGCAGCACCGCACTCACTACGTCGCCAATACACGTTGGTGGCCGCCGTTTTGCCTCGTGGTCGACTGGACAGCGGCGTCGATAATCGCGGTCGAGATAGTCGCCGGCGTGGCTTGGAGGACAGGCAGTTGACCAACGCTCCGAACAGCCTGACACCCGGCGTGGCTGCCGCTCCGGATGAAGCCGCGGCCCTATCCGTCCGCTCGGACCGCTTCGACGTCGCCGTGATCGGTGCCGGGCAGGCGGGGCTCGCCGTCGGGTACTTCCTCGCGCGTCAGGGCCGGCGGTTCGTGATCCTCGAAGCCGCGGACGGCGTGGGCGCCGCCTGGCGCGATCGTTGGGACTCGCTCGTCCTGTTCACGCCTCGTCGCTATGACGCCCTTCCCGGCTTGTCGTTCCCAGGCGACCCCGACGGCTACCCGACGCGCCACGAAGTGATCGCCTATCTCGAACAGTACGCGGCCGCGTTCGAGCTTCCCATTGCGTTCAACAGCGCCGTGCGATCGCTGTTGCCGGAGAACGGAGCGTTCCGAATCGAGGTCGACGGCCGTCGCATCTTCGCCGATCAGGTGGTCGTCGCGACCGGCCCGTTTCAGCGGCCGGCCGTGCCTTCAGTCGCCGAGGGGCTCGCACGTGAGGTGTTCCAGGTCCACAGCGTCGGCTACCACCGGCCGGGCGATGTGCCAGACGGCCGCGTTCTCGTCGTCGGCGGGGGTAACACCGGCTTCCAGATCGCCAAGGAGCTATCGGCGAGTCACGCTGTCCAGCTTGCGATCGGTTCCCGCCAGACACCGCTGCCGCAGAAGATGCTCGGCCGCGACCCGTTCTGGTGGCTGACCAAGCTCGGCTTGTTGAAGAAGACGGCCGACTCGCGGCTCGGCCGGCGCCTACGAGAACGCGACACACTCATTGGCTCGAGCGCGCGCGAGCTCAAACGGCGCTATCGCGTCACGCTCATGCCGCGCGTCGTCGAAGCCTCGGGCAGGAGCGTCTCGTTCGCCGACGGCAGCGAACGGGATGTCGACGCCGTGATCTGGGCGACCGGGTACCGGGCCGACCATTCTTGGATCGAAGCTCCCGTGCTCGACGGCGACGGCCGCGTCCGCCACCGCCGCGGTGTGACCGATGTTCCCGGCCTCTACTTCCTCGGGTTGTCGTGGCAGCACACGCGGGGCTCGGCTCTGCTGGGCTGGGTCGAGGAGGACGCCGAGTTCATCGCTACCGAGATCGATGCCGCTGCGTCGGCTCGAGCCGCACAAGCTCCGACCCGCAACGGCCGAGACAGAGAGGGACTGACATGAACACGAACGATCACGAGCACCACGCTGAAGTCGACGAGCACTTCCCCACGGCCGTCGCCGGCCTTCCTGAAGCAGTCGGCACCGAGGTGCTCGACCTCGCCGACGGCGACACCTTCAATCTGCGAATCGCTCCCGTCGTCAAGCGGCTCGGCGAGGCCACGGTGCGGATGCTCGCGTACAACGGCTCGATCCCCGGGCCGACCCTGAAGGTGCAGCAGGGCTCGGAGGTGCTCGTCAACGTCACCAACGACGGGGATCTCGAGGCGACCGTGCACTGGCACGGCGTCCGGGTCGAGAACCGCTACGACGGCACGGCTGAGACGCAGGCACCGATGGAGATCGGCGAGAGCTTCACGTATCGGGTGCAGTTCCTCGATCCGGGCGTGTACTGGTATCACCCGCACATCCGCGAGGACTACGGCCAGGAAATGGGCCTGTACGGCAACATCCTGGTCGTCCCCACCGACCCTGACTACTGGGCGCCGGTGAACCGCGAGGTCATGCTCACCCTCGACGACGTCCTCCTGGAAGACGGGAAGATCGCGCCGTTCAGCCGCTCCGAGACGACGTACGTGGCGATGGGCCGCTTTGGCAACACTCTGCTGGTCGGAGGCGAGCCGGATCTGACGCTCACTGCGCGGCTCGGCGAGGTCGTGCGCTTCTACCTGACCAACACCGCAAACACCCGCGTCTTCAAGGTCACGCTCCCAGGCGCGCGGATGAAGCTCGTGGGCGGCGACAGCGGCCGTTGCGAGCAGGAGGCGTTCGTCGAGGAGGTGCTGCTGGCGCCGTCGGAGCGCTCGGTCGTCGACGTGCTGTTCGACAAACCAGGCTCGATCACCCTCGAGCACAAGACGCCTGATCGTTGCTATCCGCTCGCCGCGATCACCGTCAGCGAGGACGAGGCGGAGCCATCGCTGGCGGAGCAGTTCGAGGTTGCGCGCCGCAACCCGGACATGGTGGCCGAGCGGAAGCGCGTCGCCCCGTATCTGTCCGCTCCGCCCGACAAGACCGTGGCCTTTGTCGCCGAGATGGACATGGGCGTCCCCGAAGGCGCGGTCGTCTACATCTGCCCAATGCATCCGGAGGTCGTGAGCGCGGAGGAGGGAAGCTGCCCGGAGTGCGGGATGAAGCTGTTGGCGACGGCCGTAGCGGTCACCTACAGCTGCCCGATGCACCCGGAAGTCGTCAGCGCGGAAGCAGGGAGCTGTCCTCGGTGCGGGATGAAGCTCCTAGCGGCCGCAACCACCTACGCGTGCCCGATGCACCCCGAGGTCGTCCGTGAGACGCCGGACCGCTGCCCCGAGTGCGGGATGAAGCTGCTGCCGTCGCAGTTCGTGACCGGAGCTGCCGGCCATGCGCCGTCGACGCACGGCCACGACGACGAAGGTCACGGGCACACACACGGCGGCGAAGATCACGGCCACGAGGGAGCCGGCGGGATCGAGTGGGAAGACGACATGGTCGACGTCAACAGGATCACGACGCCGGCCAACATGAGCTGGAAGATCGTCGACCGGACGGCCGGAGCCGAGACCGGCGCCGCGGACCAGCCGATCGATTGGCGGTTCCAGGTCGGCGACCAGGTGAAGATCCGCCTGGTGAACGAGATGGACTCCGATCATCCGATGCACCATCCGTTCCACATCCACGGAGCAGGACGCTTCCTCGTCCTGAACCGCGACGGAGTCGACGAGCCCAGCCTCGTCTGGAAAGACACCGTCCTCGTCCGGACCGGCGAGACCGTTGACATCCTCCTGGACATCACCAACCCCGGCGTTTGGATGGCGCACTGCCACATCGCCGAGCATCACGAGAGCGGAATGATGTTCAGCTTCCAGGTCGACCCAGTGGAGGGAGCTCGGACACGCTAGGCCGCGGCGGGGAGGGCCCGCGCGCTACGTCGGTTACACCGTGAGTGGCTCAGGCGGCTCCGTGCGCCTGCGCCGGTGCCTGAGCGCGACTCCAGCCCTTCCCTCTCACGCTGTCGGTGGCCAGGCTGACGGTCGTGCCGGCTGCGACGTACGCCGACAGCATCAGCAGGAAGAGGCCCCAGAAGTCCGAGAGGCTTCCGCCCCACGAGCCGACCGTCAGGTACTGCGTCTTCCACACCGTGCCCGCGGCTCCGACCGCGAGCCCGAGCGCGAGGACGGTCGCGGGCGTGATGAACTTCTGAGCGGCGACCCGGTACTTCAGGTACACGCCGAGAGTCCCGACCGACAGGGTCAACACCCACGGGATCAGGAAGGCGAACCAGAAGGGCGTGTACTGCAGCGTGATCGTGGCCGGAATCGTCAGCGAGTGCCCGTACTCCTCCGTGTTGTCGAGCTGCAGCGTGCCGCTGTATTTCCCGGCCGCCAAGCCCTTGCGAGTCTTGAGCGTGAGGTAGACGCTCGCCGACGTCTTCCCGGTCGGAACGGCTTGCACGTCGATGTCCTCGTTCGGGATCGTGTCACCCGCGGAGTCCTCGAACTCGTGGACGAAGCCGGCGATCTTGTGCGGATGCTGGGAATCCACGACCAGCGTGCAGCCGTCGATCGACACAGGGATCTCGTGCCGGCCGGAGGGATGCCGCCAGACGGCCAGCTCGGCTGTCGCGCTACTGACGATCGCGTAGGTACCCAGCGTCGGATTGGCCTCGGGACGACCGCACACCGGCGAAGCGGCGTCAGCCGTGGGAACCACGAGCGCCATCAGCAGCGCGGTCGTCCCCAGGACTGCGGCCAGGCGGAATCGTCCTGCCGGACTCGGCCGCCGATTCACTGCAGAGTCCCCCACGTCACCTCTCGTAATGAGCCTCGGGCGTGGGCGCAGATACCACCTGCTCGCAAAGTGGAGCCGCACCCGTGAGGGCCGAGCGCACCGCTACGCTGGGCCGCCGTGCCGTACTTCATCTGCCCGCGGTGCAAGGAGCGCTCGGTCGACGTCGACGCGCAGGAAGGCTTCTCGGACCAGGCGCCGGCCTGCCGGCACTGCGGCTTCGGCTTCCTCTTCGAGCTGCTCGACGACTACTACCCGGCGCCCGACACGGGGCTCGTCGTCACCGACCGCGACCGGCGCGTGCTCGCGACGGGCCGCGGCGTCTTCGAGCTGACCGGCTTCCCCGAGCCCGACCTGATGGGGCGCGACGTCGTCGAGGCGCTCCAGTTCTCCGACCCGCAGCCGGTCGAGCTCGCTCGCGAGTGGGGCGTTCGCCGGCTCGGCGAGCAGCTGTCGATCCGCACGCGCGCGGGCGTCGCCAAGGCCGTCGTCGCCGACGTCTTCCCCGCCTACGACGACGACGGCGGGCTGCTCGTCGCGCTCACGCCGGTACGCGGCTAGCGGGACACAGGTCGGCCGCGAGCGGGCACTCCTCGCAGCGCGGACGACGAGCGTCGCAGATCCGCCGCCCGTGCCAGATCATGAGGTGCGGGAAGCGCGCCCAGTCGGGTCGCGGAACGAGGCGCATCAGGTCGCGCTCGATCTTGACTGGGTCCTCCTGGCGGGAGAGGCCCATGCGCTGCGAGAGCCTGCGCACGTGCGTGTCGACCACGATGCCCTGCGCGTTGCCGCGTTCGGCCGAGACGACGTTCGCCGTCTTGCGCGCGACGCCGGGCAGCCGCAAGAGGGCGTCGAAGTCCTCGGGCACGTGACCGTCGTGCTCGGCGAGCAGCATCGCCATCGTCCCGCGAAGCGCTTTCGCCTTCTGGCGGTAGAAGCCGGTGGCGAAGATGTCCTGCTCGAGCTCCTCGACCGGCACCGCGAGATAGTCCTCCGGCCGGCGGTACTTTCGGAACAGCCGCTCGGTGACGCGATTGACGTTCACGTCCGTCGTCTGCGCCGACAGCATCACGCTCACGAGCAGCTCGAGCGGCTCCCGGAAGCGGAGCGCGATCCTCGCGTCGGCGTGCTCGTTCGCGAGCCGCTCGATGATCGGCCGGATCCGCTGCCGCTTCGGCCCGACGCGCCGCCGAGCCTCGCGAACGTAGCTACGCGGCACCGGCGAGGACCGTCGGCGGCTGGCGGAGCCGAGGCCCGGCGCAGACGAGGTCGAGCGCCGGACAGCCGGAGCACGCGAAGTCACTCGGCGTCGGCACGAACTCGCCGCGGTTGATACGCGCGATCGCCTCGCTGAGCTCGGCCTCGAGCTCGGGCAGCTCGTCGCGCGTGAACGTGGTCGCGACGACCGCATCCGGCCGCTCGACGAACTGGTACACGACCTCGACGTCGTCTGCACCGGCGCGGAAGCACGCGAGCGCGTACACGAGGCGTTGCAACCGGTAGTCCTCCTCGACGATCTCGTCGGGCGCCACCTCGGCCAGCGAGTTCGTCTTGTAGTCGAGCACGAGCGCGCGAGGCCCCTCGCGCCAGAACACGTCGAGCCGCCCGTGCAGGAGCACGCCGTCGTGCTCGAACGCGAACGGCCGCTCGACACTCGCCCCCTCGAGCGCCGCGACCCGCTGCGCGATGTCGGACGCGCAGTAGCCGGCGACGAGCTCGCCGATCCTGTCGAGCTCGAGCTCGTTCACGTCGGGGTACCACGAGCGCACCTGCTCGAGATCGGGCACGCCGGGTGCGCGCAGGTCGATCAGCTCGAGCAGGCGGTGGACGGCATCGCCGATCTCGGTCGCGGCGAGACCATCGGTCGACAGGACGCCGCCTGTCGGGCGCCTCTCACGTAGTCCGGCGACCCGTTCGGCGTAGTAGCGGTACGAGCAGCGCTCGAAGAGCGCGAGTGCCGAGTACGACAGCCGCCGCACGCGGTGCAACGGCGGCACGGGCGGCTGGACGAGCTCCGGCAGGCGATAGCCGCGCACCGCCGCGCCGGCCGGGAGCTCGCCGAACAGCGCGAGCTGGCCGTCGACCTCGAACCGCTCCGCCTCCTCGTCCGCGGCGGGGGCGCGATACCGATCGACGCGGAGCACGAAGCGCGCGTCGCCGCGCTCGAGCTCCACGACGTCGCCCTCGGTGCCGGCGATCTCGTCAGACGCGTCGAGGCGTTGGAGCGCCCAGCCGATCGGCGTGTCGCGGTCGCGGGACGTGTCGGGATCGATCGCGCCGGAGACGATCAGCCGGTCGATCGCGCGGGTCATCGCGACGTAGTAGAGGCGCAGCCGCTCGGCCCGGTCCTCCCGCTCCTCGCTCGCACGCACCTCGTCGTACGCGAGCACGCTCGCACGCCGGCCGGAGCTCGGGTCGATCACCCGGAAGCCGAAACGGCCGTCCGCGGCAACGAGGATGTCGTCCGCTGCCGGCGGGCCGCCGGTGTCGCGCCCCGCGTCCGCGACCACCACGACCTTGAACTCGAGCCCTTTTGCCGAGTGGATCGTGAGCAGGCGCACCGCACCTGCTCCCTCCTCCTCCGAGACGGCCTCGAGCTGGGTGGCTCCCACCGCCTCCTGGTCGCGGATGAACCCGATGAACCCTTCGATGTCCGGCCCGCGCAGCTCCTCGTAGCCGCGCGCGAGCCGCATCAGCTTGCGCAGGTTCGCATAGCGCCGCTTGCCGTCCCAGCGCGTGAGCACCGCGAGGTCGTAGTCGTGCGCCGCGACGATCTCCTCGCAGAGCCGCTCGAGCCCGAGCCGCGCAGAGGCGGCGACGAGCCGCTCGAAGCGCTGCTTGAACGCGCGGATCAACCGCTCGTCCTCGTCGGAGAGCGTCGGCGGCAGCGACCGCTCGATCCCGTTGAACAGCGGGCGGCGACCGCCGTGGCGGCGGATCGAGACGAGCGCGTCGTTCGAGACGCCGACGAACGGCGAGCGGAGCACCGTCGCGAGCGCCTCGTCGTCGTAGCGGTTCCAGAGGAGACGGAGATAGGAGAGCAGGTCGACCACCTGCTGCTGGCCGAAGTACCCGCGCCCGGTCGCGCGGTAGGTCGGCAGCCCCTCGGCACGGAGCGCGCGCTCGTAGACCTCGGCGTCGGTGCCGGCCGCGAAGAGGAGCACGATTTCTCCCGGCTCCGCGACGCCCGCCTGGACGAGCTCGTGGACGCGCCGCGCGACGGCCGCCGCCTCGCCCTCGCGCCAGCTCCTGTTCGTGCCGCGGTAGGTGCGCTTGTCGGTGACGAGCAGCTCGACGGGGTGCCCGAAGACCGGATCGGGGAACTCGCCGCCGCAGGCGAGGGGCTGGTAGGCATCGAACTCGGCTCCGAACAGGTAGTTGACAGCGCTCAGCACCTCGGGTCGCGAGCGGTAGTTCCGCGCGAGCGGCAGCCGTTGCGCGGCCGCCTTGCGGCGCTCGCGGAACACGGCCACGTCGGCGTGGCGGAACCCGTAGATCGACTGGAACTCGTCGCCGACGAAGAACACGTCGGTGTCGGCGCGGTCGCCGCGGAGCAGGTCGACGATGTCGCACTGCAGGCGGTTCGTGTCCTGGAACTCGTCGACCATGATCTGGCGGAAGCGCAGCTGCTCCGTCTGGCGGACGTCGGGATCGTCGCGCAGCAGGTCGCGGACGAGCAGCTGAAGGTCTTCGAAGTCGAGCACCGACTCACGCTCCTTCGCGGCCGCGTACTCGGCGGCGAAGAGATCGAGGAGCGCCTGGAGCTGCTCGCTGTCGCGCGCCGCCAGGTCGTCGAGCGCCGCCTGCCGCAGCCGGTCGCGCGCCGCGCGGAAGGTGTCCGTCCGCTCGCCGGAGCACTGGAGCTGGCCGAGCTCGAGCAGGCCGTCGGGAATCGATGTGAGGTCGAGCGCCGCGGTGGCGGCTGCGCGCTGACGCTCGGTCGCGTCGGGATCGGCGGCGAGCGTTCGCGCGGCAGCCTGGAGCTCGGCGAGCCGCTCCGTGACCGACGAGCGCGTCCCGAGCGCGAGCGTGAGGTCGCGCCCGGCCGAGCGCAGCGTCTCGTAGACGCCGGTCAGCATCCGCCGCAGGCCGTCGCGGCCGTACGTCGCGAGGAGGCGGAGCCGCTCGGGATCCCGCCCGGCGCAGAACGCGGTCAGTGCCCGGTCGAACGCCTCGGCGACGAGGACGGGCGCCTGGTCGTCGGGAAGCTCCCGGAACAGCGGGTCGATCCCGACCGCGAACGGATGCGCGCGCAGCAGGCGCGCGCAGAACCCGTGGATCGTCGAGACCCAGGCGCCGTCGAGCCGCCGCGCCAGGTCGGGCCTGCCACGCTCGCGCAGCGCGGCGCGAATGCGTGCGCGGAGCTCGCCCGCCGCCTTCCGCGTGTACGTGATCACGAGCATCGACTCGACGTCCACTCCGTCCTCGCAGACGGCCGTCACGAACCGCTCCACGAGCACCATCGTCTTGCCGGTGCCGGCCCCCGCCGAGACGAACACCTCGCCATGAGCGTGGACGGCGGCGCGCTGCTCGGGGTTCACCGGCTCACGCCCGCTCGACGCGGCACATCGGCCAGAGATCGCACCAGCTCGGACAGTCGCCGCCCTTCGGGTCGTGATGGACGTCCCCGGCTCGAATCCGCCCGGCGAATCCCGCGGCGCGCTCGCGCGCCGACTCGACGAGCGCCCAGAACTCCTCGTCCGGGAGGTAGTCGTTGCGGTTGTAGCCGGGCAGGTCTTCGGCGGCGTCCCGCCGCAGCAGACCGCGTGACACACGCGCGCCGCTGAGCGAGCGATAGACGCCGCCGAGCGGTTCCACGCCGACAAGGTCGCGCAGCACGAGCAGGTACAGGGGGACCTGGAGCTTCAGCTCCTCGTCGATCTGCTTCGCGGAGTGCGCGCGTCCCGACTTGTAGTCCTGCACGATGCCGCGCGCGCTGTACGGGTCGACGTCGACGCGGTCGATCTTGCCGCTCAGCTGGATGCCTTCGGCGAGCGCGAGACCGCGCTGCAGCTCCGGCGCCGACCGCTCGGAGCCGAACGAGATCTCGAACCGCCTCGGGACGAGCCCTGTCGGGGAGGCCGCTTCGTCGCGGACGAAGCCCTCGAGGTCGCGTCGCAGCGTCCCCTCGAGCTCCGCCGCCTGCACCTCGGTCGGCTCGAGCCGGACGCCGCTCCGCAGCGCGTCCTCGAGGCAGCGCCCGAGGAACTCGACCGCCTGCTCGACGTTCTCCGGTGTCACCGTATCGACGCCGAGCTCGCGCGGGAGCCCCGCGTAGAACTTGAACAAAGTCTGGTGCGCCACCTGCCCGCGCAGCATCGCGTCGACCTCGGCGTCGATCGTCCTCGGCGCGATCACGCGCTCGTGCAGCCACGCCGACGAGCAGTCCGCGAAGCGCTCGAGCTCGGTGACCGCGAACATGCCGCGCGCGGCGAGCCAGTCGAGCAGCTCGGGGTTGCGAATCCGCGTCTCCCGCTCCCACGCCGAACGCGCACGGTCGAGCCGGCGCTGCCACCCGTTCGCTTCCGCAAGCCCGTGCGCCGCGTCGGCGTCGACCGCCGAGAGCACCGCGAGCGCGCGCAGCCGCTCGCGCTCGCTGGGCGCCGCGTCGAGCGGCCACGTGAGTGCACCGAGCGGGCGGCGGGTGGTCGCGTGTGCGACGTCCTCGACGTCGAACACCGACGTGACCTCCTCCCAGAACGGGCTGGGCTCGCGCGTCGCACCCTCGTCGGTGACCGCCTCGCGAACGAGGTAGAGCCGGCGGACCGCCCGCGTGCACGCCGTGTAGAAGAGGTAGCGGTCACGGCTGACCTGGTCGGGCCGCTCGAGCCTCGCCCCGAGCTCCGTGCGGACGTCGTCGTCGAGGAACGGCGACGGCCGCGATCGGCGCGGCAGCGATGCCTCCTCCAGGCCGAGCACGAACACGACCTCGAAGCGTGGCGTGCGCGCACGCAGCAGGTCGAGCACGGCGACGCGCCCGATCTCGCCCGGCGACTCGCCGCGGACCTCCGTCCGCTCGAGCGCGGCGATCAGATCGTCCGCGCCGACCTCGACGCCCAGGCGCGCCAGCGACTCGAGCTCGTCCAGCAGCCCGACCACCGCGCCGTACGCGCGCAGGTCGAGGCGCGACGTCTCGCCCGCCGGCGGCGCTTCGACGCCGTACGCCGACCGCACCATCGCGGCCGCCAGCGACCGCACGGCGTCGACGGGCGTCGCCGCCGCCCGCAGGTCGGCGAGCGCAGGCACCGGCGCCTCTCGCAGGCGCTCCGTTTCCTCCTCGACCCGCTCGCGCGTGTGCACGGCGCGGCCTCGGAGCCTGCCCTCGACGAAGTCGACGGACGACCGCCCGAGGCCCGAGTAGGGCGAGCGGAGATACGCGAACAGCTGCCGCCGCTCCCCGGTCTGCCACGCGAAGCGCAGCAGCTGCAGGAGCGCGTGGCCGAGCGGCGTCGCGTCGAGCCGCGCACGGGCGTCGACCGCATACGGGATCCCGAGACCGGCCAGCACCGTCGCGAGCGGCCGCCGCCAGCGTTCGGCGGACGGCAGGACGAGGGCGACCCGCTCCGCCGGCGTCCCGGCGCGCAGCACCTCGGCCAGCTCGTCGGCGACCAGCTCGAGGGTGCCGCGCACGCCCGCCCCCTCGAGGAAGCGGACGGCACCGTCGAGCTCGGGCGCCGGTGGCGGCGACTCGACGTACAGCGCGCGCTCGAGGTGCGCGAGCGCGGGATGGGCGTACTCCGCCGAGCGAGCAGGGAGCTCCTCCACCGATCCGGCGGCCAGCCCGGCGAGGTCCTCGGCGGTGCGCTGCAGCGAAGCGAACGCGACGCGTCCCGGCTCGTAGGGCAGCGACACCTGCACGTCGGCGCGGCCGGCCAGCGCCTCGAGCAGTCCCCACTCGGCGCCCGTGAGATCCTCGAAGCCGTACGCGAAGACGGGCTGGCCCTGCCACGCGTCCAGCTCCGAGGCAAGTCGCCGCACCGCCCGGCGCCGAACGCCCTCGCGGTCCCAGAGCCCGAAGCGGTCGAGCTCCGAGCGGAAGGCGGCATAGAGCGCCGCGAGATCGCCGCTCAGGTCGTCGGGCTCGATCAGGCCCGACTCGAGGTCGGAGAGCGTCTGCCCGAGCGTGTCGGCGAACCCCGGGCTGCGCGCGGAGCGCGAGAGGCCGTTCAGCGACGCCGCGGCGAGGACGCGCCGCACGAGCAGTGCGCGCTGCGCACCGGCGACCACGGGGCGGGCCTCGCCGCCGCCGGCGGCGAGCCGGGCGAAGAGGTCGTCGAAGGTGTCGATCGAGCCGCCGAGCAGGCACCCGCAGCGGGCGAGCAGGTCGCGCTCCACCCGGTCGACGTCCGACCGGTTGGGCACGATCAACGTGGGTTCGTCGTCGAGGCGCGCCAGAAAGCGATCGAGCAGCAGCGCGACCTTGCCCGCGTTGGCAGGCCCTGCGACGAGGGTCAGACCCACCTTCCGATGGTAGTTCCGGTTGCGGACGGGGTCCGGGGCCCGTTCGCGCAAAGTCCGGGCGCGGCTTTACGGCAGCGGGACCGGCGGGAGCCGAATCACGCCGAGGCGCGCCAGCGTCGCCTCCGCCCGGTCGCGACCCTCCGGGCCGGCCGCGCGCGTGTCGGCGAGCGCGCGCAGCGAGAGCGCCTCCTCGTACTCCGAGCCGACGCCCTGCGCGAGCCCGAGGCTCTCCTCGAGATGCGGCCGCCCCTCGTCCGGCCGGCGGGCCTGATGCAGCGCGTAGCCGAGCGTGCGCTCGACGAGGATCGCGGTCTGCGGCGGCGGGTCCTCGGGCTGCTCCTCGAGCAGGCCGAGCGCCTCGGCATAGCGGCCCTCGAGGACGAAGCACTCCGCCTCGCGTGCCGCCGCCTCGTGGCGGAGCGGCGTCGACCCGATCCGGTCGAACACCTCGCGCGCCTGCGCGAACAGCGCGTGCGCCTCGTCGAACCGCCCCGCGCGCGCGTCGAGGCGTGCGAGGTTGCTGAGGGCGGCACCCTCCCCGATCGCGTATCCGGTCGCCCGGGAGACGCGGCTGAAGTGCTGGAAAGGCGCCTCGGCCTCCTCGAGCCGGCCCTGGTCGGACAGCACCTCCCCCTCGTTGTTCGCCAGCGTGGCGGCGCCGACGACGTCGCCGGCACGCTCGAGCGCCTCGCGGCCGCGACGATAGGCGTCGACCGCCTCGTCCCAGCGGCCCGCGTAGTAGAAGCGGATGCCGAGCGTATTCAGCGTCCGGCCCATTCCGCCGTAGTCGGAGAGCTCCTCGAAGATCGGCAGCGCGCGCTCGCAGTAGGCAATCCCGTCGGGCCGGCCGAGCTCGTTGTAGGCCGCAGCGACGAGGTAGTTGGCGTGCGCGACGCGTGCCCGGTCGCCCGTCTGCTCCGCCCGATCGCCTGCGAGCTCGGCCCAGCGCACCGTCTCCTCGAACCTCCCTTGCCGGTAACGCACGCCCGCCGCGCAGATCTCGATCGCGGCCCGATTGCGCTCGAGCTCCTCGCTCTTCGGCAGGGAATCCAGCAGCGCGAGACCCTGCTCGTAGATCGCCATCGCCTCGTCGTACTCGCCGACCCGCTCGCGCAACGAGCCGCGCTTGGCGGCGAGCCGCGTCTCCGCTGCCGTGTCGTCGACCAGCAGTTCGAGCGCCCGCGCGTACGCGTCGGCCGCGCGGTCGTAGGAGCCGAACCGCTCGCAAACGTCGCCGAGCGCCTCCGCCACGTCCACCACCTCGGCCGCGGGAAGATGCTCGAGCTCGTCGGCCGCTTGAAGCGCGCGTTCGAAGAGCCCCGCCGCGACGACATTGGCGAAGCGATCGGACGCGCGGCGCCCCGCTGCCGATGCGTAGCGCCAGGCCCGCTCGTGCTCGCCGGCCTCCGCGAAGTGCAGCGAGAGCAGCGACGCGTCCTCGTCGCCCTCGCCGGTGGCACGCTCCTCGAGCGCGAGACCGACGCGCAGGTGGATCTCCCGGCGCCTGCGGAAGGAGAGCCCGGCGTACGCGGTCGCCCGCACGAGATCGTGGCGAAACGAGAGCGACCCGTCGCCGAGCGGCACGACGAACTCCCCGAGCCGCTCCCAGCGCACGGGATCTGCCGAGCCGGCGATCTCGCCGCCCGCGATCGAGCCGAGCAGGTCGAGATGGAACGTCGGTCCGACGACGGAGGCGTAGCGAAGCAGGATCCGGTCGGACGGGTCGAGCGTGTCGATGCGCGTCGTCAGCAGAGTCTCGACCGATTCCGGCAGCTCGTCGGGCGTCCCGTGGCGGGCCGCGAAGACGAGCTCGCGCACGAAGAGCGGGTTCCCGCCGGCGCGGGCGGCAAGCGTCGAGACCGTCTCCGTCGAGAGCGCGTGCTCCTGGGCGACGGCGAGCGCGAGCGTCGTCGCGTCCGCCTCGGCGATCGGGCGCAGCTCGAGCCGCGTTCCCGGCCCGCCGTCGGTCAGGATCGACTCGCCGGACGGGCGCGTCGTGGCGCAGACGAGCCACGGCCTGGGCGCGGGCCTCGAGACCAGGTGGCGCAGCAGGAAGCGCGAGCCGTCGTCGAGCGGGACATCGGCCAAGATCCCGAACACGACCGACGGCGACGCGAACCCGGGCTAGCCGGGACTTACGCGGCGGCGTTCTTCGGGCGGCGCCCACGCCGCGCGGCCGCACGGCCGGGAAGGTTGCCGGCGCAAGTGTCGCAGAGGTCGGCGACCTTCGAGCCGCGCCTCGCGTCGGCATAAGTGACGCGCATCGCGGCGCCGCGTGTCTCCTCCACTTCGGCACCGCAGCTGTCACAGACGAGAACGGTTTTCCGTGCCATGTTTTCGCGCTCCTTCTCGGCGTGGAACTGCAGCTTATCGCGAAATTCACGGCGCGGGCAAGCGCTCACGAATTTTCACCGAGAAATCGCTAGCTGCGAAGCGCGCGAATCCCGAGCGCGCCCGCAAAACCGGCGAGGCCGATGCCGGCGACGATGTCGACGGCGCGCAGCGTGCGCGGCGAGGCTCGGCGCCCCGCTGCCGCCGAGACGCCCGCCAGCAGGGCGAACCAGGTTCCGGAGCCGATCGCGACGCCGACGAGCAGGGGCGCGGCAGCCAGGCCCGCGACGGACGCCGCGGAGAAGATCGCCGCCCAGGAGGCGATCGTCAGCGGGTTCGAAGCGGTCGCCACAAACGCCGTCAGGTAGGCCCGCTGCGGCGTCGCCACCTCCTCGACCGCCTCGCCCCCGTTCCGGACGCGAAACGCGCTCCAGAGGGTGCGAGCGGCGATCACCCCGAGCACGATCGCGCCCGCAAGGCCGAAGCCGATCCGAAGCGCGTCGATGCGGAGCAGCGCGGTCGCGCCCGCGATCCCGAGCGCGGCGTAGAGCGTGTCGACCGTCGCCGCCGCCGCGCCGACCGCGGCGCCCGGCCGGAAGCCGAAGCGTGCGCTCGTGCGCACGCACAACAGCCAGATCGGGCCGACCTCGGCCGCGACGAGGAAGCCGAGGCCGAATCCGGACGCGAGCGCGACACCCATGGGCCCAACCTACAATCGAGCGCCGATGGAGCTGAACTCGATCGTCGTGCTCGAGGGCGACCAGACCGGCCAGGAGCTACTGGAGGAGGCGCTGCGGGTGCTCCGTCCCGACGTGATCGGGCTCGAGATCGAGCTGCCGCGCTACGACCTCTCCCTCCAGCGCCGCCGCGCGACGCGCAACGAGATCGTCCACGAGGCCGCGCGCGCGATCCGCGCCGCCGGGCTGGGTCTGAAGGCGGCCACCGTGACGCCGGAAGAGCGCGACGACGTCGGCTCGCCGAACCGCATCCTGCGCGAGGAGATCGGCGGCAAGGTGATCGTCCGCACGGGCCGCCGCATCCCGGGCGTCGTGCCCTTCGGCGGCGTGCACGCACCGATCTCGGTCGTGCGCATGGCGGTCGGCGACGCCTACGGCGCGAAGGAGTGGCGCGAGGGCGAAGGCGACGCAGAGGTTGCGTTCCGCACGGAGCGGATCGAGCGCACGGTGTGCCGCGCCGTCGCCGAGTTCGCGTTTCGCGAAGCGGCACGCGCCGGCGCGACGGTGTTCGGCGGCCCGAAGTTCACGGTCTCCCCGACCTACGAGGGGATGCTGAAGGAGGAGATGGACGCGGCTGCGGGGCGCTATCCAGACGTGCGCTACGAGCCGCAGTTGATCGACGCGACGTTCGCGCTCCTGGTCGCGTCCACCGGCGACCCGCTCGTGATTCCCGCCCTCAATCGCGACGGCGACATCCTCTCCGACCTCGTGCTGCCGCTCTTCGGCTCGATCGCCGGCTCGGAGTCGATGCTGGTGGCATTCGAGGGCGTCGATCTCGAGCCGACGGCGCTGATGGCGGAGGCGGCGCACGGCACGGCACCGTCGCTCGAGGGCAAGAACGTCGCGAACCCGATGGCAATGATCCTCGCGGCCGCGGCGCTGCTCGCGCAGACCGAGGCGGGCGCGTCGGCCGGGCGCGCGATCCGCGAGTCGGCGCTCGAGGCGGTCGCGAACGGCGTGAAGACCGCCGATCTCGCGGGCGACGCCTCGACCAGCGAGTTCACCGACGAGGTGATCGCCCGCACCCGCACGAAGCTCGAGATCTGGGCGGCGCTCTAGATCTCTTCGGCGGCTCGGTGCCGCCACCAGCGGTGCGCCGCGAACGCGACGGCGCCGAGGACGGCGAGCACGACCACCGCGATGAGCCCGTAGTGGCTGACCGCGTCGGCTGCCGCCTTGCCGACGTAGTAGGCGAGCAGGCCGATCCCGGTCGCCCAGAGGATGCCTCCGGCGGCGTTGTAGGCGAAGAAGCGCCACCACTTCATGTGGCTGACCCCGGCGAGCCACGCCGCGGTGATCCGCATCAGCGCGACGAAGCGCCCGAGGAAGACCGCCTTGCCGCCGTGGCGCCTGAAGAAGGCCTCCGCCGGGGGCAGCGTCCGGTCGGCGTACCGCGCGGCCGGCGGCCAGCGTTCCAGCAGCGCGCGCCCGCCGAAGCGGCCGAGCGCATACCCAATGTTGTCGCCCACGATCGCGGCGATGGCGGCAACCGCGATCACCGCGACGATCGAGAAGTGGTGCTGCTGGCCTGGTCGCGAGAGAAAGGCGGCCACGATCAGCGCCGTCTCGCCCGGCAACGGCACACCGGCCGATTCGACCGCGACGAGCAGGAAGAGGAGTGCGAGCCCGTAGTGGACGAGCTCGTGCGTCACGCGGTCACCGTTCGCCCAGTGTAGGCGGGTGTCCCGAGGCCGCCCGGCGATGCTGGTAGCGTCGGCGCCGATGCGCCTCGGCGTTCCGAAGGAGGTGGCGGCCGGGGAGCGCCGCGTCGCACTCGTGCCCGAAACGCTCGGGCGGCTGCCGGACGGCGTCGAGGTGATCGTCGAGGCAGGCGCCGGCGAGGCGGCCTCGTTCACCGACGCGGCCTACCGGGATGCAGGCGCGACCATCGGCGACCCGTGGGGCGCGGACGTGGTCGCGAAGGTGGCGGCGCCGACCGCCGAGGAAGCTGCACGGCTGCGCTCCGGCCAGGCGCTGGTCGGTTTCCTCGATCCGGCCGCGAACGCCGAGCGGCTGGGCGCGCTCGCAGCCGCAGGCGTGCTCGCGTTCGCGCTCGAGTCGGTGCCGCGCGTCACGCGGGCGCAGCCGATCGACGCGCTCTCGTCGCAGGCGACGGTGGCCGGCTACAAGGCGGCGCTGCTCGCGGCCGACCGCCTCCCGCGATTCCTGCCGATGCTGACGACGGCGGCCGGGACGATCCCACCGGCCAAGGTGCTCGTCATGGGAGCAGGCGTCGCGGGACTGCAGGCGATCGCAACCGCACGCAGGCTCGGCGCGGTCGTGTCGGCGTTCGACGTCCGCCCCGCGGTCGCCGAGCAGGTGCGGTCGCTCGGCGCCACGTTCCTCGATCTCGGGGTCGTCGGCGAGGAGACGGAAGGCGGCTACGCCCAGGAGCTGACGCCCGAGCAGCAGGCCGCGCAGCAGGCCGAGCTGCAGGCGCGCATCCCGGAGTTCGACGCGCTGATCACGACCGCCGCGATCCCGGGCCGGCCGGCGCCGAAGCTCGTCACCGCAGCGGCCGTCCGCGCGATGCGGCCCGGCTCGGTGATCGTCGACCTCGCAGCCGAGACCGGCGGCAACTGCGAGCTCACCCAGCGGGGTCAGGAGGTCGTCGACGGCGGCGTCACGATCGTCGGGCTGACGAACCTGCCCTCGACGATGCCGACGCACGCGAGCCAGCTGCTGTCCCGCAACATCGCGGCGCTCGTCGCGCTGCTCGTGCGCGACGGCGCATTCGCGCCGGATTGGGACGACGAGATCGTCGCGGGTGCATGCGTGACGAGGGCGGAGGCGCCGGCTAGGCCGGCGCTGGAGCGGACGTGAGCCACGGCGCACTGCTCACCTTCGAGCTCACGATCCTCGTGCTTGCGATCTTCCTCGGCTTCGAGGTGATCTCGAAGGTCCCGACGCTGCTGCACACGCCGTTGATGTCGGGCACCAACGCGATCCACGGGATCGTGATCGTCGGCGCGATGCTCGTCGCCGGTGCGGGTCACAAGGACACGCTGACGACGACGCTCGGGCTGATCGCGGTCGTGCTCGCGGCGGCCAACGTCGTCGGCGGCTTCGTCGTCACCGACCGGATGCTCGAGATGTTCAAGAAGCGAGAGCCGCCGAAGGGCGATGGGCGAGAACGCGACTAGGCTCGGGTACCTGGTCACGATCGTGACCTTCGTGATCGCGTTGCGCTTCCTCTCCGACCCGGCGCGCGCGCGGCGCGGCAATCAGATCGGCGCGGTCGGGATGCTGGTCGCGATCGTCGTCACCTTCGCGCAGAACAGCATCGTCAGCTACTGGGAGATCGTCGTCGGGATGGTGATCGGCGGCGGGTTCGGCGCGGTCGCGGCGCGCCGCGTGAAGATGACCGCGATGCCGCAGATGGTGGCGCTGTTCAACGGCGTCGGCGGCGGCGCGGCGGCGCTCATCTCGCTGGCGGAGTTTCACCTCCGGGCGCCGGCCGGCGGAGACCTGCAGCGCGACATCAGCGTCTCGATCGTGCTGTCCGCAATGATCGGGTCGATCTCGTTCGCGGGCTCGATGATCGCGTTCGCGAAGCTCCAGGAGCTGATCCGCGGCCGCCCGATCACCTATCCGGGCCAGAAGGTCGGCAACGGGATCGTGCTGGCCGCGTGCGTCGCAATCGGGGCGGCGATCGTCGCGGGCGCGGAGCAGCAGTGGCTGATGTGGGCGCTCGTGATCGGCGCGGCCGCGTTCGGCGTGCTGTTCGTGCTGCCGATCGGAGGCGCGGACATGCCCGTCGTGATCTCGTTGCTGAACGCCTTCACCGGGCTCGCCGCGGCCGCGACCGGCTTCGAGCTCGAGAACAACGTCCTGATCGTCTCGGGCATGCTCGTCGGCGCATCAGGAACGTTCCTCACACTGATGATGAGCCGGGCGATGAACCGCTCGATCGCGAACGTCCTCTTCGGCGCGTTCGGGCAGGTCTCGGCGGGAGCCGCCGCCGCCGCAGCGACGGACGGCACCGGCTCGGTGCGCTCGACGACCGTCGACGACGTCGCCGTGATGCTCGCGTACGCGCACAAGGTCGCGATCGTCCCCGGCTACGGCATGGCGGTCGCGCAGGCGCAGCACGACGTCCGCGCGCTCGCCGACCTGCTCGAGGCACGCGGCGTCGAGGTGACCTACGCGATTCACCCTGTCGCCGGGCGTATGCCGGGGCACATGAACGTCCTGCTCGCAGAAGCGAACGTCCCCTACCCGGCGCTGAAGGAGATGGAGGAGGCGAACGCCGAGTTCCCGCGAACCGACGTCTCGCTCGTGATCGGCGCCAACGACGTCGTCAACCCGGATGCGCGCAACAACCCCGCCAGCCCGATCTACGGCATGCCGATCCTCGACGTCGACTCGTCGAACGCGACGATCGTGCTCAAGCGCTCGATGAACCCGGGCTTCGCGGGCATCGAGAATCCGCTCTTCGTCGATCCGAAGACGCTCATGCTCTTCGGTGACGCGAAGGAATCGGTCGCGAAGCTCACGGCGGCCGTCAAGGCGCTGTGAGCGCGATCCCGGTCTTCACACGCCGGCAGGTCGAGGAGGCGGTCTCGCCACTGCGGGCGCTCGAGGCTGTGCGCGACGCGTTCGTCGCGCATGCGCGCGGCGACTGGTCGATGCCGCCGAAGGTCTACGTCACGAACTACCCGGCCGGCGACTTCCGGGCGATGCCGGCACTCGGAGCCGGGCACGCGCTGCTGAAATGGGTGACGTCGTTCCCCGGGAACTCCGCGCGGGGCCTCCCCACCGTCACCGGCGTCGTGCTCGTCTCGAACGCGGAGACGGGCGAGCTCGAGGCTGCGCTCGACGCCGCGTCGATCACCGCCCTCCGGACCGGAGCGGCGGCGGTGCTCGCCGCCGAGACGCTGGGCCGCCCCGACGCGGGCACGGCCTCAGTCGTCGGCGCCGGCGTGAACGGATCGGCCGCAGCGAGGACCTTCGCCGCGCGGGGGCATGCGGTCTCGCTCTGGGACGTCGACGGTGAGCGCGCACGACGCGTCGCCGACGAGCTGGGCGCGACGGTCGCGCCTTCGCTCGAGGATGCGCTCGGCGCCGACCTCGTCGTCACGGTGACGCCGGGGCACGAGTTGCTGCTCGCCGACGGCGCGCTGCAGCCGGGCCAGCATGTCTCGCTGATGGGGGCGGACGGGCCGGGCAAGGCGGAGATCGCCGCGACCGAGCTCGCGCGCACGCACGTCTTCTGCGACGACTGGGAGCAGGCGAGCCACGGCGGCGAGCTGGCGGCGGCGGTCGCCGCCGGCCTGGTGGCCGAGCAGGACGTCACGCGGCTCGGCGACGTCCTCGACGGTGCGTCTCCGGGCCGCCGAGGCGCCGACGACATCACGACGTTCGACTCGACAGGGCTCGCGATCCAGGATCTCGCGATCGCGATCGCCGCGCTCGAGCGCGCCGGCGAGCTCGAACTTCCGTCGCTGATGCTTGACTAGAGGGCGTGCCCGGACAGCCCGGCGAGCTTCGTGTGTCCGACGAGGAGCGTGAGCAGGTCGCGTCGGAGATCCGCGAGCACTTCGCACAGGGGCGACTCGACGAGTCGGAGCTCGACGAACGCCTCTCGCTCGCGTACGCGGCGCGCACGCAGGCCGATCTCGACGCGCTGCGTCACGACCTGCCGCAGCTCCCGGCGACAGGGAGCCGGACGCGAACCGACCTCGCAGAGCGGCGCGCCGAGCTCACCCGTCACCTCGTCCAGCAGACCGGCTACGCGCTCATCCCCTTCGCGGTGTGCACCTTCATCTGGCTCGCCTCGGGCACGAACGGCGGCTTCTGGCCGGTCTGGGTGCTCGTGCTCGCGCTGATCCCGTTGCTTCGGAACGGATGGCGGCTCTACGGCCCGGCGCCGGACCTCGACCGGGCCGAGCGGTCGCTCAGCCGCCGTCACAGGCGCGGCCTCCCGCCGCCAGGTGGGCCTCCGCCGCCGCCGGAGCCGTAACCCGACGTCAGCCGACGCGCGCGAACGCCTTCGCGCCGCCGTCGACCGAAAACACGAGCGAGTACGTTTCCCCGTCCATCCACTCGGCGAGCTCGACGGCGTCGCCGAGCGACAGTGGATCGCCGTAGTCCAGCCGCGCGCTCAGCGGGCCGCGGAGATCGACGCCGAGTGCCGTGAGCCGGTCCTCGACCGCCTGCCAGTGGACGGCGTTGTTGACGTGGTCGTGCAGGTCGATGTCGGTCGACCGCAGCGGCCACGCGAACGTGGACGCCGCGCTCGGCGGCGGCGGCAGCTCGATCTTCGTCGACACGCGGCGGCCGCCCGCCGCGTCGGCGTAGACGCCGAAGTTCTCGATCCGGGCCGGCCGTCCGTCGGGCCCGAGGTGGATCCACACCGAGTCCACCTCGGCGTGCCCGCCGGCGTCGCCGTGAAGCGACCAACGGCGTCCGGCGGCAATCGCGGCCATCCCGCTCGACCAGGTGACGAGCTCGACCGACGTGTCGTCGAGGAACGGCGCCTCGATCTCGATGTCGACCCGCCGGATGAACCAGAGGTGATCGGGCAGCCCCCACCCGGTCTCGCGCACGTCGTCGATCGCCGCGTCCTGGAGGTAACGCGCGATCGCGTCGAGCCGAAGCCTGCCCTCGCCGTCCATGTCGGCGAGGCGAACATTGCGGTGGGCCGTGAACGTCCGGCCCGACGACGGTGGCGCGACGAACCCCAAGCGGAGGACTCTACGATTCTCCGAGCAAGACGCGCAGGCGCACGGTCACGGCGTCCATCCAGCGGTGCGGCTTCGGAAGCGCGTCGACGAGCGGTGCCCACTTGAGCGCGCGGGTCACGCCGCCGACGACCCAGGCGTCGTCGTAGGACCGCAACAGCTCGCTGCGCGAAGCATGGGCCGTGAACGGCTCGAGGTACGCGTCACGAAGCCCGGCCAGGTTCCAGCTCGTGTCCCAGACGATCCCCTCGAACGGGATCCGCAACGTCGCGAACGGATGGGAGACGCAGCAGTCGCCCCAGTCGAGGAACCGGTAGCGGCCTGCGTCGACGAACACGTTGCCGTCGTGGAAGTCGTCGTGCTGGATCGACTCGGGGACGCGCCTCGACGCGAGCGCGGCACACGCCTCGTCGACCCGGTGTGCGAACTCGCGCAGGCCCTCTAGCTCGTCGGCGCGCAACGCCGTTGCCTCGGCCTCGACGAGCTCGCGAAACAGCGCCGGAATCGACGCCACACGGAAGTCGGCCGCCCCGGCCACCAGCAGCCGGTCGACATCGTCGGCCATGACCAGCTGAAGCTCCGCGTAGCTCGGAAGGATCGCGAGCCAGTCGGCCTCGGAGGCCGGGACGTCGCGCAGCCTCGTCCCCGCGTCGCGTGCCAGGAGCCACCCGCGCTCGACGTCGACCGCCACGAGCTCGGTGACGCGGTCGGGCATGCGTTCGGCGAGCAGCTGAACGACCCCGGCCTCGTACGCGAGGGGTGCGATGTTCTCCTTGAACCAGACGACGCCGTCGCCAGTGGGGACACGGAGCACGATCGACCACGGCGCCTCGTGGGGGCGCTCGATCGGCCCGCTCGGCTCGACGTGAGCCCGGATCCAGGCCTCGTGCTCGGGGCGCACCCGGTGGTCTTCGGTCAACCGCTCAGCGAGGGACGGCAAGCCGCGCGGGATCGAAGAGGTCGAGCTCAGGCGGGCGTTCGCCGAGGATCGCCCGGGCGACCAGCTCGCCACAGGCGAGGCCGAGCACGTTGCCGTGCCCCGAATAGCCGCCGGCGATCCAGACGGCCTCGCGGCCGGGCACCGGCCCGACGAGCGGCAGCTCGTCGACCGTCGTCCCCCAGATCCCCGCCCAGCGCCCGGAGACCCGCACCGACCCGCCCATCAGCGCCGCGGCGAGGGACTCGATCCGCGACTGGACGACCGGCGTCGTCGCGTCGACCGCGGTTTGCTCCTCGCCGAGGGCTGCGTCACGGCTGCCGCCGATCACGAGGCGACCGTCCCGCAGCTGGTGCCAGTAGTCGAAGCCGCCGCGCGCGTAGTGCGGCCGCTCGTAGCGGAGCTCGGGGAGCGGGTCGGTGACGAGCACCTGCCCGCGCGTCGGGCGGACCGCGGCGGCGAGCTCGGGGAGCACAGAGGCCGTGTAGCCGTCCGTCGCCACGACGACGGTGCGACCGTCGAGGTCGTCGAGGTCGGCGCGTTCGTGCTGCCGGAGCTCGGCGCCGGCACGCGCGGCGTGCACGGCCAGTCGCCGTACCCAGCGCGCCGGGTGGATGGCGCCGTCAGGCGGATGGAGCAGCGCTCCGGCATAGAGCCGGTCGAGCGGGGCAGGCAGCTCGTCGAGCCACTCGACCGCGAACCCGTCTTCGCGGAGCGCATCGTGCTCGCTGCGCAGCGCTTGCCGCTCCTCCGCATCGAACGCGAGTCGCAGGCTGCCCGTGCGACGGAACGCGTCGCCGGCGAGGTGCTCGAGCCGCTCGAGCGTGCGCTCGGTGAGCGCCATCAACCGCTGGGCGGCGTCCCGGCCGAGCGCGGCCCGAGCGGCGTCGTACGGCTTCGCGCCACCGCGTAGCGCGAACCCGCCGTTGCGGCCGCTGGCGCCGCCGGCGATCTCGCGTTCCTCGAGCAGCCGGACCGCGACTCCCTGCTCGGCAAGCGTCAGCGCGCAGGCGCAGCCCGTGACACCGCCTCCGATCACGACCACGTCCGGTGACTCGTGGTGCACACCGCTCGGGAGCTCGGACCCCTCGTCCTCGAGCCAGTATGAAGTTGTCGGCACGAGCGTCGATCCTACGTCGGCGGCATCACCCCCCGGTACACGCCGTCGGCCTCGTGGAGGAAGCCGGACAGCTCCAGCTCGACGAGCGCCGCCGACACGGCCGGTGAGCCGAGACCGGTGCGCCGAACGAGCTCGTCGAAGGTCGTCGGAGCGTCGGCGGCGACCGCCGCGACCGAGCGCGCCTCGGCCGAGGCACTCGCAGGCAACGATCGGGGCTGCGGTTCCGGCTGGGCGAGGCCCAGGATCGCGAGGACATCGGCGGTGGAGGTGACGGGAGTCGCCCCCAGCCTGAGCAGCTCGTTCGTGCCGGCCGCGAGCTGAGACGTGATCTCCCCCGGGACGGCGAGGACTTCACGGCCTTCCTCGAGCGCGAAGTCGGCGGTGATGAGCGCACCGCTGTGAGCGCGTGCCTCGACGACGATCGTCGCGTCCGCGAGCCCCGCGACCAGCCTGTTGCGCGCCGGGAACCGCCATGGCGCCGGCTCGACGCCGGGCGCATACTCGGAGACGATCAGGCCGTCGATCGCGATCCGCGCCGCAAGAGCACCGTGCGCGCGCGGGTAGTCGCGGTCGATGCCGCAGCCGAGGACGGCCACCGTCTGGCCGGATTCGAGTGCACCTCGGTGCGCGGCGCCGTCGATACCCCGCGCGAGCCCGGAGACCACGAGCACTCCCGCACGCGCCAGCTCTCGACCGAGCATCAGCGCGACGTCCGTGCCGTACGGCGAGCAGGCGCGGGCGCCGACCACCGCCACGGTCGGCCGGTCGAGCAGCTCGAGCGGGCCGCCGCCCCGCACGAAGACGCCGACAGGCGGATCGTGGATCGAGCGCAGCTTCGGCGGAAACCGGGCATCGCTGCGCGCCACGAAGCAGAGCGACCGCTCGGCGAGCCGCGCCGCGCACGCCGCTTCGTCGAAGCGGCGTCGAAACGCCTCGAACCGTGCATCCCGCGGCGGTGCGAGCAGGTGCGCGCCCGTCTCGGCGGCGTACATCGCCACGGCGAGCTCGCTCACTCGACGAGCTCCGTCGGTGGGCGGTACGAGAGCGCCTCCGCGAGCTGCTCCGGCTCGACGCGCTCGGACGAGGCGAGCGCGGCGATCGTGCCTGCCACCGAGACGACACGCGTACGGCCGCGGCCAGACAGCGGCAGGCGCTCGACGGCCCGCGTGAGCAGCTCGTCGGCGCCGGGCGAGAGTGGAGGCCGGGCGGCGCGAAGGCGCGCGCGTGCGGCGGCGACGCGCGCCGCGACCTCCGTCGACGCCTCGCCCGGCGGCCCCGCCAGCTCGACGCCGCGCGGCCGCGGCACCGTCAGCGCCAGGTCGAAGCGGTCGAGCAGCGCGCGCGACAGCCGTTCCCGATGCCGCTGCAGCCGCTGGGCCGTGCAGGCGCACGCGGCACCCGGAATACCGCGCGCGCCGCACGGGCAGAGGTTCATCGTCCCGACGAGCTGGAACCGCGCCGGGAACGTCACGCGCCCGCCCACGCGGACGATCGTCACGGCGCCGTCCTCGAGCGGCTGTCGCAGCGACTCGAGCGACGCCCGCGAGAACTCGGGCAGCTCGTCCAGGAAGAGCACGCCGCGATGGGCGAGCGTCGCCTCGCCGACCCGCGGGCCGGCGCCGCCGCCCCCGCCCACGATCGCGGCCAGCGACGCCGAATGGTGTGGAGCCCGGAACGGCGGCACGCGCACGAGGCTCGTGCCCGGCGGCAGGACGCCGGCGACCGAGTGGATGCGCGTGACCTCGAGCGACCCCTCGTCGTCGAGTAGCGGCAGGATGCCCGGAAGCCGGCGGGCGAGCATCGTCTTGCCCGTGCCGGGCGGACCGGCGAGCAGGAGGTTGTGACCACCGGCAGCGGCGATCTCGAGCGCGCGACGTCCGCGCTCCTGACCGCGGAGCTCGCTCAGGTCGGGTGTCGATGCCAGGGGCTCCGCCGACGGCGACGCGGGCGGCGCGTGGGCCGGCGGCGGATCGCGCAGGCCACGCAGGTAGGCGACCGCTTCGGCCAGGTGCGCGACCGGCACCGGCTCGACGCCGGCGAGCGCCACCTCCGCACCCGACTCGGCCGCACAGACCACCCGTTCCAGGCCGGCCCTCCGTGCACCCTCGGCCGCGACGAGCGCGCCGGGAACCGGCCGGAGGCGGCCGTCGAGCGCCAACTCGCCGATCGCGGCATGCCCTGCGAGCGCATCGGGAGGGAGCTGCTCCGATGCAGCGAGGACGGCAAGCGCGATCGGGAGGTCGAACCCCGATCCCTCCTTCCGCAGCCCGGCGGGAGCGAGGTTGACGGTGAGGCGCGTACGAGGCCACTCGAGCTCGGCCGACGAGATGCCGCTGCGTACCCGGTGCTTCGCCTCCTGGCAGGCGCGGTCGGCCAGACCCACGATCGTGAAGGCAGGCGCGCCACGCTGCAGGTGCGCTTCGACCTCGACGCGCCGCGGGTAGAGGCCGACGAGCGCGTGGGTGACAGTCCGGGCGAGCACGTTGCCACACTAGGCGACAAGGTGTGACGTGTCTGTGCCGAATGCGTGAAAAGAGGCGCGCGGAGTCGCGCTAGGCGCGTCGCGCCACGAGGACGTCCTCGAAGTACTCGCCGGCCCGGCGGCCGGTACGGCGGTTCACGTGCCGGCGGTGGCGGTCCGTGAGCGCGAGCCCGGCGCGCTCGAGGACCGCCGGATAGAGATCGCGCCGGTCGTTGACCACGATCACGACGCGTGCGTCTCCGCGAAGCGCCTCGGCACACGCGCCGAGCACCTCGGCGACGCCGTCCACGTAGGCCCGGATCGCCTGCCGTGAGGTGCCGGTCGCCGCCGCGCCGAGCTCGCAGTCGCGGCGATCGTCGAGCCCCAGCAGCTCGTAGGCGTAGCGATGCTGCTCGTGATAGTCGATCAGCCCCGGATAGGGCGGCGAAGTGACGATGCCGTCGAAGGGGCCGGGCAGCTGGACGGCACGAGCGTCGCCGTGGATCACCGCCGCCGCTCGCGGCCCGCGCAGCCGTTGGAACTCCTTGAGGCGCGTGAGCGTGTCGAGCAGGTAGCGGCGGACGAAGTGCCCCGCGTGGTCGACGGGGCGGCACTCCCGACGATGCTTGTGGCACCAGTAGGGCTCGGTCTGCGGCTGCTTCGGGAAGTCGAGGTCGAAGTGCGTCGTCAGGCGGGCCGAGCGGGCGGCGCGCGC
This sequence comes from uncultured Thermoleophilia bacterium, assembly GCA_963708355.1. GTDB lineage: Bacteria > Actinomycetota > Thermoleophilia > Gaiellales > Gaiellaceae > PALSA-600. The sequence continues at coordinate 352,644 of CAVPSK010000002.1, forward strand.
GAGCACGACGCGAAGCACGTCCGCGCTCTCGTACTCGCCGATCAGCCCACGAAAGCGCAGTAGCTCGGCCCGAGAGCGCGGGGCGAACCAGCTCGAGACATACGCCGTCGTCCGCCCGGGTTGCCCCTCCCCGCGCTCGAAGCGCGCGAGCACGTCCCGCAGCTCGTGCTCGAGGACGAAGGGGTTGTGCACGTCAGTCTTGACGCGCATGAGCAGGCAGTTGAAGGCGGCGATGTCGATGCCGACGGGCTCGTAGCCGCTCTCGAGCGCCTGCACGAGCGTCGTCCCGGAGCCCGCGAACGGATCGAGGACGCGGCCGCCGGCGGGCACGTGCCGGCGCAGGAGCTCCTCGACCAGCTGCGGCACGTACTTGCCGAGGTACGGGTGCAGGCTGTGCACATGCTTCGTGCGCAGCCGCTGCGGCAGGTCGCGTTCCGACCACGACAGCGCCGCGTCGTATTCGAGCGCCTCGTAGAGCTCTTCCTGGGTCGCCGCCATCCGCGAGTGGTTCGACGCCGCGTCGGCGAATCCCCTCAGAAGGCGTCGGGCACGTGCTCGAGCCGGCCCGAGCGCTCGGTCAGGACGTCGAAGCGGACACGCAGCGGCGCGAGCTCCGGACGTGCGGCGAGCCACGCCTCCGCAGCCCGCCGGACCCGGCGCACCTTCTCGGCCGTCACCATCTCGAGCGGATCGCCGAAGCCGTCCCCGGCCTTCGACTTCACCTCGCAGAAGACGAGCGTGCGGCCGCGCCGGGCGATCAGGTCGAGCTCGTAACCCGCGATCCAGCGGTTCGTGCCGAGGATCCGGTAGCCGTGGCGCCGGTACCACCAGGCGGCGCGGCGCTCGGCGAAATGCCTAGGAGGCGACGGCCCGTTCCGCGGCGAGGAGCTCGAGCTCCTCCTCGCTCAGGTACGCCCGGGCGCGCCAGGAGCGGCGGTGGATCTCGCACGGCCCGCGCTCCCGCACGATCTGCGTGTGCGAGGGAGTGATGTAGCCGACGTGCGAGCAGAAGCCGTACCCCGGGTAGAAGGCGTCGGCGGCGTGCATGTACCGGTCGCGGGTCACTTTGGCGACGATCGACGCGGCCGCGATCGCCGCGCTCTTCGTGTCGCCGTCGACGACCGCGCGGTGGGGCGGCGCCGTCGGCCCGAGCTTGAAGCCGTCGACGAGCGAGACGTCGGCAGGGCCGCATGCGTGCAGCGCCGCGCGCAGGCCGGCGAGGTTCGAACGGTGGAGGCCGTCGCGATCGATCACGTGCGGCGGGTAGACGTGGACGGAGACGCGCTCTGCGCACGCGAGCACGGCACGATAGAGCTCGTCGCGCGTGGACGGATCCACCTGCTTCGAGTCGTTCAGGAGCGCGAGCGGCCGGACGCGGTGGTCGCGGAGGCGTTCGTAGTCGAGCAGCACCCCCGCGACGACGAGCGGCCCCGCGAGCGGCCCGCGGCCGGCCTCGTCGGCCCCTGCCACGAAGCGGGCGCCGAGCCGGCGGTCGAACGCAAGGAGCTTCGATCCTGTGCGCTTTCCCGGCATGCCGCCGAGCATAGCCCCGGCCCCGGCGCGTCCCCGCCCGCGCCACGCAAATGGCGCGAAATCGTTTCAGAGGCGGCGCTGCTAGGTGCGGAGCTCGCGGATGCGAGCCTTCTTGCCGACCTTGCCGCGCAGGTAGTAGAGCTTCGCGCGGTTGACGTCGCCGATCGCGCCGACCTCGATCTTGTCGATCTTCGGCGAGTGCAGCGGGAACGTGCGCTCGACCCCGACCCCGAAGGAGTTCTTGCGGACAGTGAACGTCTCGCGCGCGCCTCCGCCCTGCCGCTTGATCACGAGCCCCTCGAAGACCTGGATCCGCTGGCGGCTGCCCTCGATCACGCGGAAGTGGACGCGCACGGTGTCGCCCGCCTTGAACTGCGGGACCTCGCGCAGCTGTCTGCGCTCGATGTCCTGGATCGTCGTGCTCATGGCAAGGAGGGCCCGGAGGGCGCGCGGAATCGTAGCATCGTTCGGCGGTCCTACCGGATCGAGATGCGGCCGGGCGGCCAGTACGTCGCGAACACGACGCCGATCAGGTCCTTCCGCGGCACCGTCCCCCACGACCGCGAGTCGCAGGACGACGCCCGGTTGTCGCCCATCATGAAGTAGTTGTTCGGCAGGATCTTGCGCGGCGGGATCGTCCGCGTGTCCCGCCGCGAGGCCTGCACGTAGGGCTCGTTCAGCCTCTTGCCGTTGATGTAGACGTAGCCGTCCTTCTCGGCGAACGTCTCCCCCGGGAGCCCGATCAGGCGCTTGACGAACGTCCCACCCTCGCCGCACCGTTCGGCGGCGAGTGGAGGCGTCTTGAAGACGACGATGTCGCCGCGCTTCGGCGACCAGAAGTGGTAACAGAACCGGCAGGCGAGCACGCGATCCGAGAACCGCGCCTCGCACTCCGAGCCGGGGCGCGCACAGTGGAGCGTCGGCTCCATCGAGCTCGACGGGATGCGGTACGGGTTGACCACCCACGCCTTGATCGCGAGCACGATCGCGATCGCGCCCACGATCGTCACGAGCCAGTCGATCGTGACGCGCCAGCCGCGCGGAAGCCCTTCCGTGAGACGGTCGACCGGGTTTCTCAGCGGACGTGCTCTTTCCGCCAGCGCTCGATGCGCGCGTGGTCACCGGAGAGGAGCACGTCGGGCACCTGCCAGCCTCGAAAGTCCGACGGGCGGGTGTAGTGCGGGTACTCGAGACCTCCCCCCAGCTCGGGCGAGAACGACTCGAGCTCCCCGGAGCCCTCGGCGAGCGCGCCGGGCAGCCGGCGGGCGATCGCGTCGACGAGCACCATCGCCGGCAGGTCGCCGTTCGAGAGCACGTACGGGCCGATCGACACCGCGTCTGTCGCCAGGTGCTCGACCACCCGCTCGTCGAACCCCTCGAAGCGCGCCGACAGCAGGGCCAGGCGCGGCTCCTCGGCGAGCTCCTCCACGACCGACTGGTCGAGCTGCCGTCCTTGCGGGGTCAATGCGACCACTCTCCGGCCGGGATCGCCGCTGTACGCGGCGTCGAGCGCCGCGGCGACCACGTCGACGCGCAGCACCATCCCGGCGCCGCCGCCGTAGGGCTCGTCGTCGACCTGCCCGTTCCGAAGCGGGGTCGTGTCCCGGTACGAGAAGAGCCGGAGGTCCAGCTCGCCGCCGAGGACGGTGGCGACGGGGCGTTGTTCGGTGAGCCAGGCGAACGCATGCGGAACGAGGGTGAAGACATCGAGCTGCAAAGGCGGTCAGAGAGGGTCGCTGAACCCGCGGGCGACCAGGATACGGCGCGCGGCCAGGTCGATGTCGCGGATGCAGTCCTCGTGCAGCGGCAGCAAGGCGCCGCCGTCGAGCTCGAGCGCGTCGTTGGCGACACCCACGGCCACATCGACGACCTTTCCGAGCGGACGTCCGGTCTCCTCCACCACGTCGAGCCCGATCAGCTCGAAGACGTAGAACTCGTCGTCGCCGGTCGGCGGCAGCGAGGCCCGCGCGACCTCGAGCGGCGCGCCGCGCTCCGCCTTGCGGTCGAGGCGGATCACCGGCCGACCGCCCGCTTTCTTCGAGGCGACCACTTCCGCCGGCTCGCCGCCGACGATCAGCTTCGCGCCGGGCTCGAACCACCGGCCGTCCTCACTCGCCTGCTCGACGACGAACGAGCCGTCGAGCCCGTGGGCCTTGCCGACGCGGCCGATCGCGACCCTCAACCCTGACGCTCCCACTCCGCGATCGCCTCGTCGCGCGTGATGCCGCGCCGCAGGTTGTCGCGCACGAAGTCCGCTCCCTGCGGCCAATCGGTCGCCTCGATCGCCCGCGCCGCAGCGTCGACGTCGAAGGACGTCTTTCGGAACTCGGGCTCGCCGTCGACGAGCAGCGTCCAGAACGCGGCGACCTCGCCCTCGTACGGCATGCCGACCGAGCCGGCGTTGACGACGCGGAGATCGCCCACTCTGCGGTCGAACTGATGATGCGTGTGGCCGATCACCACCGTGCAGGTCACACCGGCGAAGTTGGCGGCGATCTGCTCGTCGGACGACGTGTAGACGGTCGTCGGCAGGTCGTCGGTCGGCGTCGCGTGGCAGAAGAGCACGCCGTCGACCTCGGCGGTCAGCGGCAATGTCGCCGCCCAGGCAAGCTGCTCGTCGGTCAGCCGCGAGCGGTCCCAGTCGGCCGGCTCACGCTCACAATTGCCGCGCACGACGACGGCGTCGAGCGCGCGCACGCGCTCGAGGGTCTCCCGCGGGTACGGCCCGTACACGAAGTCGCCCCCGAACACGATCACGTCGGCGTCGACCTCCGCGAGCACCGCCTCGAGCGCCCACGGCATGCCGTGCACGTCGTAGAGCGCGGCGACCTTCACCGTTCTCAGTCCGCGTCGGCGATCTCGACGAGCACGCGCTGCCCCTCGCGCACGGCGCTCGCACGGACGAGCGTGCGGAGCGCTCGCGCGATCCTTCCCTGGCGGCCGATCACCTTGCCGACGTCGTCGGGTGCGACGTGCAGGACGAGCACGAGCGCGCCGTCCCGTTCCTCCGTCTCGACACGAACACGGTCCGGCTCGTCGACGAGCTCGCGCGCGAGGTACGCGAGCAGCTCCGCCATCTACTTCTCGATGCCTTGAGTTTTCAGCAGGCGCGCGACGGCGTCGGTCGGCTGTGCGCCGTTGCCGAGCCAGTCCTTGACCTTCGCCTCGTCGAGCTCGATCGTCGACGGGTCGGTCTGCGGGTTGTAGCGCCCGACGATCTCGAGGAAGCGACCGTCCCTCGGCGAGCGCGAGTCGGCCGCGACGACACGGTAGATCGGGTTCTTCTTCGAGCCCACGCGGGTGAGCCTCAGCTTGACTGCCATTCCTCTCCTTATCTCCTTCCGCTCTTCCGTTTCTTGCGCTTGGACGATGCCTTGCGGGTAGCCGAGCGTCCGCCGCCGTTCACACCGGCCTGCGGTGCGAGCCCCGGCATCTTGCCCTTGCCCATCTGCTTCATCATGCGCTCCATCTGCTTGCGCGCTTCGAGCAGCTGGTTCACCTGCTCGACCTGCGTGCCGGAGCCGCGCGCGATCCGTAGACGGCGCTTGCCGTCGATCACGTGCGGCGTCGAGCGCTCGTGCGGCGTCATCGAGAGCACAATCGCCTCGACGCGCCGGAGCTGGTGCTCGTCGACGTCGACGTCCCCGAGCTGGTCCTTCATGCCGGGGATCAGCTTGAGGATCCCGCCGAGTGGGCCCATGCGGCGCAGCATCTTGTAGGCGCGCAGGAAGTCGTCGAACGTGAACTGGCCCTTGCGCAGGCGCTTCTCCATCTCCGCCTGCTCGTCGTCGGCGACGGCGGCTTCGGCGCGCTCGATCAGCGTGAGCACGTCGCCCATGCCGAGGATCCGCGACGCCATCCGGTCCGGGTGGAAGACCTCGAGCGCGTCCGGCTTCTCCCCCGTCGTGGCGAACTTGATCGGCTTCCCGGTGACCGCCTTCACGCTGAGCGCGGCACCGCCGCGGGCGTCGCCGTCGAGCTTCGTGAGGATCACCCCGTCGAACGCGACCCGCTCGTCGAACGCCTGGGCGACCGAGACCGCCTCCTGACCGGTCATCGCGTCGAGCACGAGCAGGACGTCGTGCGGCTTCGCCTCGTCGCGCACGCGCGCGAGCTCCGCCATCAGGTCCTCGTCGATCTGCAGGCGGCCGGCGGTGTCGACGACCACCGCGTCGAGGCCGGCGGCGCGTGCGCGCTCGAGGCCGCTGCGCGTCGCTTCGACCGCGTCCTTCGTGTCGGTGCGGAAGACGGGGATCTGCAGCTGGGCGCCGAGCTGCTCGAGCTGGTCGATCGCGGCCGGGCGCTGGAGGTCGGCGGCGATCAGGCCCGGCTTGCGGCCCTCCTTGCGCAGGTAGACCGCCAGCTTGGCGGCGGTGGTCGTCTTGCCCGAGCCCTGAAGGCCCGCGAGCAGGATCACGGTGAACTTTCCGTACGCCAGCCCGGACGCGCCGGAGCCCATCAGCTCGGTCAGCTCGTCGTGCACCGCCTTCACGACCTGCTGTCCCGGAGTGAGGCTCTTCAGCACCTCCTCGCCGAGCGCGCGCTCGCGGACTCGCGCGACGAAGTCGCGGACGACCGTCAGGTTGACGTCGGCCTCGAGCAGCGCGAGGCGGATCTCGCGCATCGCGCGCGAGATCGACTCCTCGTCCAGCCGACCCTTCTTGCGGAGGTCGCCGAGCGCGCTCTGGAGTGAATCCGAGAGGCTGTCGAACACGACCGCGCATGGTAGCCGCAGGCTCTTCCAACTAGCATCACGCAGGTGCCGCACACCGCCGCCGCCGACCGCTACGACCGCATGCAGTACCGCCGTTGCGGCGTTTCGGGGCTCAAGCTGCCCGTGATCTCGCTCGGGCTCTGGCACAACTTCGGCGCCGATCGCCCGCTCGAGACGAGCCGGGCGATCCTCCGGCGGGCGTTCGACCTCGGCGTCACCCATTTCGACCTCGCGAACAACTACGGCCCGCCGTACGGCTCTGCCGAGGAGACCTTCGGCCGCGTGCTGCGCGACGACCTGCGGCCATACCGGGACGAGCTGGTGATCTCGACGAAGGCCGGCTACGACATGTGGCCGGGGCCGTACGGCGAATGGGGCTCGCGCAAGTACCTGCTCGCGTCGCTCGACCAGTCGCTCGCCCGCATGGGGCTCGACTACGTCGACATCTTCTACTCGCACCGCCTGGATCCCGACACGCCGCTCGAGGAGACGCTCGGCGCGCTCGACACCGCCGTCCGCCAGGGGAAGGCGCTCTACGCGGGCATCTCGTCGTACTCGGCGGAGAAGACACGCGAGGCGGCGGCGATCCTGAATGAGCTGGGAACGCCGCTCCTGATCCACCAGCCGTCGTACTCGCTGCTCAACCGCTGGATCGAGCCCGACCTGCTCGACGCGCTCGGCGAGCTCGGCGTCGGCTGCATCGGGTTCTCGCCGCTCGCGCAGGGGATGCTCACCGACAAGTACCTGGACGGGATCCCGCCGGGGTCGCGTGCGGCCGCGAACACGTCGCTCTCGCCGGACCTCATGACCGACGAGACGATGACGCACATCCGTGCCCTCGACGAGCTCGCGCGCGGGCGCGGGCAGAGCCTCGCGCAGCTGGCCGTCGCATGGACGCTCCGCGACCCGCGCATGACGTCGACCGTTGTGGGCGCCTCGAGCGTCGCACAGCTCGAGGACACGCTCTCGGCGCTCGCGAAGCTCGACTTCTCGGACGACGAGCTCGCCGAGATCGACCGCTTCGCGACCGACGCCGGCATCAATATCTGGTCGCGCTCCTCGAGCGGCTAGCGCTTCAGCTCCATCTCGTACTGACGGAGGTCGAGCGTGGCTCCGAGCTCGCGAAGCGCGTCGGAGGCGGGGTCGCCTTCCGGCACGTTCACATAGGTGAGGCGCTCCCCGCGCGCCCGCGCCGCCGCGAGCAGCTCGCGCGCGACCGACTCGTCGTGTGCGGCGAGCTGGCCGATGCCCACGGTCCCTCTGGTGATCCGGAAGAGCGCCGCTCCGCCGTCCACCTCGATCCGCTCGCAGCCGGGCGGCATCGATGCGTCCTCGCGCTGCCACGGCAGGTCGGGCTGACCGAGCGGCCGCGGCTCGACGTCGCGCACCTCGCCGGCCCCGACTTCGGCGGCCAGCGTCCAGACCTCGAGGTTGCGTCGGCTCACGAAGCCGAGCTGCTCGTAGAGCCGCCGCGCCGGCTCGTTCTGCTCGATCACTTCGAGCGTCACGGTCGGCGGCGCCTCCGCGAGCACCGCTTCCATCAGCGCGCGGCCGATGCCGCGGCGGCGCGCCGACGGGATCACGCCGATGCCGCCGATCCAGCCGCGCTCCCCGCGCACCGCGAGGTTGGCAAGGCCGACCGTCTCGTCGTCGTCGAACGCCACACGCGAGCGGTCGAGGTCGATGTCCCAGGAGTCGACGACGCCGGCGAACGTCGCCGCGTCCATGTGGACCGGCACGAAGTACTCCTCGTAGCCGCGCGTGAACAGATCGGCGAGGAACGCCGAGTCGAACGACGACGCCCGCTCGAGCCTCATCCCGGCTCCGGCGCTGCTCACGCGGCGACCAGCGCGCGTGCGAAGTCGCCGGCGTCGAACGGCCTGAGGTCGTCCAGCCCCTCGCCGACGCCGACGAGCTTCACCGGCAGCCCGAGCTCGTACGCGATCGCAACGGCGATGCCGCCCTTGGCCGAGCCGTCGAGCTTCGTGAGCGCGACGCCGGTGACGTCGACGGCGTCGGAGAAGAGCCGCGCCTGCACGAGCCCGTTCTGGCCCGTCGTCGCGTCGACGACGAGCAGCGTCTCGTGCGGCGCGCCGTCGAGACGTCCTGCGATCACGCGACGCACCTTGGCGAGCTCGTCCATCAGGTTCGACTGTGTGTGCAGGCGGCCCGCGGTGTCCACGATCACGACGTCACCGCCCGCGCCGATCGCGTCGTAGGCGACCGCCGCCGGGTCGGCGCCGCGCTCGCCGCCGACGAACGTCGCCTGCGCGCGCCCGGCCCAGATCTCGAGCTGCTCCTCGGCCGCGGCACGGAAGGTGTCGGCGGCCCCGAGCGTCACCGACCGCCCGTGCTCGTGCAGCTTGCTCGCGAGCTTCCCGATCGTCGTCGTCTTGCCCGTCCCGTTGACGCCGACGACGAGGATCACCGCGGGCGAATGCGCGACGTCGAGCGTCGCCGGCTCGCCGAACAGCGCCGCAACCTCCTCGACCAGCGCCGCATTCAGCTCCGTCAGGTCCTGCCGCGCCTCGAGGCGGCGGACGATCTCCGCGGTCGCGCGAACGCCGACGTCCGCGTAGAGCAGCGCCTCCTCGAGCCGCTCCCACGACGCGTCGTCCGCCGGGTCGAAGGCGACCGCCTGCAGCTGCTCGGTGAGCGCGCGGCGCGACTTGCCGAGCGAGTCGCGCAGGCGACCGAGAAAGCCGCGCGTCTCCTCGGCCGACTCCGGCGACGCCGCGGCGTCGCCCAGCAGCTCGCTCCAGCTCCGCGCCATGAGCGACGGACGTTAGCCGGAGGCCGGGTGCCAGGCACTTCGGTGCCAGGCACATCCGTGCCTGGCACCGGTTCGGGCTCCGCTACGCCGCGCGCCGGTACGAGGCCCGGAACCCGGCGAGTGCCGCGGCGCTCGCGACCGCGATGCGGCCGTTCGTCGAGAAGACATCGGCCGGGAAGTCGTGCCGTCGCCCGCCGAGCCGCGTGTACCAGCCGCCCCGGTCGCGCTCGACCAGCAGCAGCTCGACGACGTTGTCGTCGAGGACGAACGCGCGCAGCCACGGGAGCCGCTTCGCTTCGATCCAGTCGAGCTCGAGCTCGTCGACGCGCGACCACCCGGGCGCCGGGTAGAGCAGGTCGAGGTCGGCATGCTCGCCGGGCGGCCGCAGGCCGCGCAGCTCCTCGCCCCATCCCCCGCAGACCCACGTGCGCACCCCGTGCGACGACAACACGTCGACCGCGCTGAGCACGAACGCGAGGTCTGTCACGCCGACGCCGCGGTCTCCTCGTGGCGCGGGAGCCGGCGCGAGACGATCTGTGACACGCCGTCGGCGCCCATGGTCACCCCGTACAGGACGTCGGCCGCCTCCATCGTGCGCTTCTGGTGCGTGATCACGATGAACTGCGCTCGATCGGCGAAGCGCCGCAAGAGCTCGGTGAAGCGACCGATGTTCGTGTCGTCGAGAGCCGCCTCGACCTCGTCGAGGAGATAGAAGGGGCTCGGCCGCGAGAGGAACAGCGAGAAGAGGAACGCGATCGCGCCGAGCGCCTTCTCGCCGCCCGACAGCAGGCTCAGCCGCTGCACCTTCTTGCCGGCCGGCCGCAGCTCGACCTCGATGCCCGGCTCCTCGCCGTCCTCCTCGGGCTCGGTGAGGATCAGCCGCCCGTGGCCGCCCGGGAACAGCGTCGCGGCGACCTCGTCGAAGTGGCGCTGCACGGCGTCGAACGTCTCGGCGAACCGCGTCTCGACCGTGCGGGTCAGGTCGTCGCGCAGGCGCTCCAGCTCCTCGAGGCTCCGCTCGAGGTCGGCGCGCTGCTCCGACAGCTCGACGAGCCGCTCCTTCTCGGACTCGTACTCCTCCTTGGCGAGCGGGTTGACCTGGCCGAGCGCCTCGCGCCGCCGTTCGGAGCGCGCCAGCTTCTCCGCCAGCTCGTCGCGGTTGTCGCCCTCGGCCGGCTCGGCGCCTGCGGCCGCGAGCCTGCGCTCCGCCTCTTCGCGCTCCGCGTCGATGCGTGCGAGCTCGACGTCGATCGCCGACAGGCGCTCGCCCGCCTCCGACGCCGTGCGGCGCACCTCGACCTCCTCGGCCCCGAGGCGCCGCAGCTCCGCGCCGAGCTCACCGGTGCGTGCCGCCTGAGCCTCGACGCGTGCGCGGAGCGGCGTGTCGAACCGGGCGACCTCGACGGCGAGCGCCGCCTCGAGCCGTTCCGCCCCTGCGAGGAGGCGCTCGAGCATGATCCGGTCCGGGCGCCGCGAGCGGCCGCCGTGCGCCTCCGAAACCCTGCGCGCGGCCAGCCGCGCGCGCTCCGCGGCCTCCTCGGCCGCGCGGGCGCGCGCCTCGGCGACCATCTGCAGCTCCTCCGCGCGGGCGACCGGCGCCTCACCGTCCGGGGCAGCGGACGCGACCCGGCCGTTCGCGCGACGCTCGGCCGCAGCCGCACGCTCGTCGTGGCCCGCGGCCGCGTGACGAAGCTCGACCTCGCGCGCCGCGATCGAGCGGAGATCGCCGGCAAGGCGCCCCGCCTGCTCGGCAAGCGGCGTCTCGAGGCGCCCGGCCGCCGCCGCCGCGACGCGCAACGTCTCGTCGAGCCGCTCCGCGACTGCGACCAGCCGTTCGAGCTGCGCCGGCTGCGCCCGCCGCATGCGCCGCAGGTGCGCGACCGGTGCGAAGGCGCGCGCGGCTTGCGCCGAGCGCTCCTCGGCGGCCGCCGCCTCCTCCCGCACTCGCTCCGCGCGGGCGGCAAGCTCCTCCACCTCCGCCGCCAGCTCGCGCCGCCGCGTGTCGAGCTCCAGCAGCACCGCCTCGGCCGTCTCGCCGGCGAACCAGAGCTCGCCGCGTTGCGGGTCCCAGCCGAGGCCGTCCATGGTGACCGCCGGCCCGCTCGACGCGAGCAGCTCCTCGCGGGCGACGACCGGGAGGTCGGCGAGCGCGCGCGGATCCCGTCCGACGAGGACGCGGACCGAGCCCAGTCCGGCTGCGCGGGCCCGCTCGACGAGCGCCAGTCCCTGCTCGGCGTCGGGCGCGAGCACGGCGGACGCCAGGTGCCCGAGCGCGGCCGCGACGGCACGCTCCCGGCCCGCCTCGATCTCGACGCGTTGCAGCGCCAGCTGCTCGCCCTGCTCGGCGAGCGCGCGCGCGGCCGGCGGAAGGCCCTCCCGCTCGGCCAGAGACTGCTCCAGCGCCGCGAGACGCTCGCGGGCCAGCCGCACGCGCGCCTCCACGTCCTCCTGCTCCCGCCGCGCCGCGCGGGCCGCGGCGTCGGCCTGGTCGGCGGTCCGGCCGAGCTCGTCGGGCGTCGGCCCGCTCGAGCTCTGCGCATCCCGGAGCTCGACGCGAAGCTCCGCCAGCAGGCGCTGCGTCGACTCCTGGCGCACCGCCACGTGCTGCGCCGCGCCCCGCAGCGCGAGCAGGGAGTCGCGGCGCGCACCGGTGAGCAGCCCCTCGGCCTCGCTCCGGCGTCCGAGTACGTCGTCCAGCTCGGCGGCGAGCTCGCGCTGGCCGCGCCGCTCGCCGGCGGCGACCAACGCCCACTGACTCTCTGCCTCGAGCTGCGCCCGCGCCGCCTCGGCGGCGGCCGACTGCGCGGCCCCGGCCGCCTCGCGGGCAAAGGCCTCGAGCTCGGCGGACGCGCGCGGGTCGTGTGCCTGCGCCGCCTCCAGCTCGCCGCGCAATCCGGTCGCGAGCGCGGTCGCGGCCTCGCGCCGCAGCCCGATCCGCTCCCCGCTCGACGCCAGCCGGTAGAGCGCTGCGGTCGTCCCCTCACGGGCACCCGCGGCGTCCGTCAGCTCGACCTCCGCCCGCTCGCGCGCGGCGACCAGCTCGGCGATCTGGCCGTCGAGCACCCGGCGTGCCTCGGCGGCCGTGACGCGGCGCCCGTCGGCGCCCGCGCGGCGCTCCGCCAGCCGGGCGAGGTCGAGTGTGGCGATCGCCGCCTGCAGGCGCGAGATCTCCTCGCCGAGCTTCTCGGCGCGCTCGGCCGCCGTCGCCTGCAGGGCCAGCGGGCGCAGGCGCTTGCGCACCTCGTCCTCGAGGTCGCGGGCACGGTCGACCTGGATGCCGACGCGCGCGAGCTTCAGCTCGGCCCGGTGCCGGCGGCGCTTGAAGCGCCCGAGGCCGGCCGCCTCCTCCACCAGCTCGCGCCGCTCGACCGGCTTCGAGTTGAGCACGGTCTCCACGCGGCCCTGCGAGATCACCGAGCGCAGGCCTCCCCCGAGCCCGACGTCGGAGAGCAGCTCGACGAGGTCGATACGGCGCACGGCTGCGCGATTGACGAGGTACTGCCCCTCCCCGCCGCGCTGCAGGCGCCGCGACACCGACACCTCGCTGTACGGCAGGTCGGGCCAGGCGCCGTCGGCGTTGTCGAAGAGCAGCTCGACCTCGCACAGGTCGAGCGGCTGCCGGCCGCTCGAGCCGGCGAAGAGGACGTCGTCGGGCTTCTCGGCGCGAAGCTCGCCCGGGCTCATCGACCCGGTCGCCCACAGGATCGAGTCGGACACGTTCGACTTCCCCGAGCCGTTCGGGCCGACGACGACGGCGACGCCGGGCTCCAGGCGAATCTCGACAGGGTCGACGAACGACTTGAAGCCGCGCAGGGATATCGCCTTCAGGTGCACGCCGAAGGAGAGGCTAGCGGCCGTCCCGGATGGGCCAATCGGGGTCGAGGACGCCTCGGCGAGGCAGTGCGGGTCAGGCTGCGGTAGCGCTCAACTCGTCTTCGCGAACCTCGCCGCCTCTTCCGAGCCCCCCGTCGCGTCGCCGGAGGAGTAGGAGTGCGCGCCGGCGCCGGCGAGCTTGCCGCCGTCGACGATCAGGTACTCCTCGCGGATCGGTCGCTGCTCGAACCAGCACTCGAGGATCTCGCGCACGCCGGCCGCATAGCGCGCCTGGGCCGAGAGCGACGACCCGGAGATGTGCGGGGTCATCCCGTGGTGGGGCATCGTGCGCCACGGGTGGTCCTGCGGCGCGGGCTGCGGGAACCAGACGTCGCCGGCGTAGCCGGCGAGCTGTCCGCTCTCGAGCGCAGCGGCGACCGCGTCGCGGTCGCAGATCTTCCCGCGCGCGGTGTTCACGAGGTAGGCGCCCCGCTTCATCGTCGCGATCAGCTCCGCATCGAAGAGGTTCTCGGTCTCCGGGTGCAGCGGCGCGTTGATCGTCACCACGTCGCACACCGGGACGAGGTCGGCGGCAGAAGGATGGAACGTCGCGTTCAGCTCGCGCTCGACCTCGTCGGGGAGGCGATACCGGTCCGTGTAGTGGAGCTCGACGTCGAACGGCTGTAACCGGCGGAGCACCGCCGTCCCGATCCGCCCCGCGCCGACGGTCCCGACCTTCATGCCCTCGACGTCGTACGAGCGCGCGACGCAGTCTGCGATGTTCCAGCCGCCGTCGACGACGACCCCGTACGACGGGATGTAGTTGCGGACGAGGCCGAGGATCATCATCACGACGTGCTCGGCGACGCTGATCGAGTTGCAGTACGTCACCTCGGCCACCGTGACTCCGCGCTCCATCGCCGCCGAGAGGTCGACGTGGTCGGAGCCGATCCCGGCGGTGACGGCGAGCTCGAGCTTCGGCGCCATCGCGATCCGCTCGCGGGTCAGGTACGCGGGCCAGAACGGCTGCGAGATCACGATCTCGGCGTCGGGCAGCTCGCGCTCGAACACCGACCCAGGCCCGTCCTTGTCGGACGTCACGACGAGCGTGTGGCCGCCCGACTCGAGGAAGCCGCGGAGGCCGAGCTCGCCCGAGATCGACCCGAGCAGCTCGCCCGGTGCGAAATCGATCGCGTGCGGCGAGGGCAGCGTCTGCCCGTTCGGATAGCGGTCGAGCGTCGGGATCCCGTCACGTGCGTAGCTCTTCGGCTGGCCGTCGACCGGATCGTCGTAGAGCACGCAGAGGACCTTCGCCATGTCCGTGTGACTCTACGCGGTTTAGCCCCTCTGCCGAGACGCAGAGCCCGCATCGCCGGCTTCTGCGCTGAGCACCTCGAGCGCCTGCGCGGCGGCCGCCTGCTCGGCGTCCTTCTTCGACGATCCGGTACCGGTGCCGAGCATCTGCTCCTCGATCACGGCGGCTGCGGTGAAGCTGCGGAGGTGCGGCGGGCCTTCGACATTCAAGACGACGTACGACACCGAGCGCCCGCTGCGCGCCAGCTGCTCCTGCAGCTCGGTCTTGTGGTCGACGTGCGTGTTGACCGCATATTCGATGCGGGGATCGAACGCCTCGACGATCGCGGCCTCGATCCGCTCGAACCCGTGCTCCAGGAAGAGCCCGGCGAGCGCGGCCTCGAGCACGGCCGCGAGCACGTTGCGATTCTGAGCGAGCCGCGAGGCCTCCTCGTCGGTCAGCCCGCTGGCCGCCGCGCGCAGGCGCTCGCCGAGACCGAGCTCGCGCGACACGACCGCGCAGCTCGCACGCGAGACGACGTGCGACCGCACCTTCGCCATCCGCCCCTCGGCGAAGTCGGGGTAGCGGTCGTACAGCGCCCGGGCGACGGCGAGCTCGAGCACCGAGTCGCCGAGGAACTCGAGCCGCTCGTAGGAGGCACTGCGATCCGCAGCCCAGGACGCGTGCGTGAACACAGCCGCCGCCCGTTCGGGCGGAAGGCCGTCGATCAGGCCCCCAAGTCGGGTGGTGCTACTGGTGCGTGGTGACGTAGTCGACGGCTTGGCCGACGGTCGTGATCTTCTGCGCATCCTCGTCGGAGATCTTGATCCCGAACTGGTCCTCGAGCTCCATGATCAGCTCCACCAGGTCGAGCGAGTCGGCGTCGAGGTCGTTCTGGAACGACGCCTCCTCCGTGATCTGGTCGTCCTCGACTCCGAGCTGCTCCTTCAGGACATCCTTGACGCGCTCGAACACCTCTTCACGCGACGCTGCCATGTCACCTCGTCAAAGTTGGGGGGCCGAAAATCCGGGCGATCATACACGGACGCGCTCGGGCAACCGCTCGGCCAGCAGATCGACGACCCGGTGGTCGACGCCGCGCGAGGCGAGCCGGATCGCGTTCGCGATCGCGCGCCGCGAGGAGTTGCCGTGTGCGATCACCGCGAGACCCTTCAGCCCGAGCAGGTAGGCGCCCCCGTGGGTCTCCGGATCGAGCCGCGTTCGCAGGCGCCGCGTCGCCGGCTTGATCAGCAGGCCGCCGAGCTTGCCGCGGAACGTGGCGGTGACCTCGGTGCGGACCGAGTCGAGGAGCTCCCTGATCGTCCCCTCGAGCAGCTTCAGGGCGATGTTGCCGGTGAAGCCGTCCGCCACCACGACGTCGGCGGCACCGAGCAGGAGATCGCGGCCCTCGGCGTTGCCGGCGAAGTTCAGGCGGCCGTCCTCCTCGCGCAACAGGCGCAACGCTTCGAGCGTGAGGTGGCTGCCCTTCTCGTCCTCCTCGCCGATCGACAGCAGGCGGACCTCGGGCCGCGCCACACCGAGCACCTCTTCGCTGAAGACCGACCCCATGTGGGCGAACTGCACGAGATGCTCCGGGCGCGCGTCGGCGTTCGCGCCGACGTCGAGCAGCACGGACGGCCCACGGCGCGCCGGGATCGTCACGGCGAGCCCCGGTCTCTGAACGCCGGTCAAGCGGCGCAGATGCAGCAGGCCGGCGGCGAGCATCGCGCCGCTGTTCCCGGCGGAGACGACCGCGTCGGCGTCCCCGTTCGCGACCGAGCGGACCGCCGCGACCAGGCTCGAGTCGGGCTTCGCCCGCACCGCCTCGGCGGGCTTGTCTGCCATGTCGATGCGGTCGCGCGCCTCGACCAGCTGCAGGCCCATCGGGTCGAGCCAGCGCGGCCCGTACAGCACGACGTCGATCCCGTCGGCGGCGGCGTCGACCGCCCCCAGGACGACCTCGCGCGGCGCGTTGTCGCCACCGAGCGCATCGACGGCGATACGCGGCATCCGCGTGAGTTTACGGACCGAGCCGGAGCGGCAGTTACGGACCGAGCCGGAGCGGCTCGACCTCGCGGCCCTTGTAGGTGCCGCAGGTCGGGCAGACGCGGTGCGGACGCTTCGGCGAGCCGCACTGCGGGCAGGTGTTGACGCGAGGCGTCTCGAGCGCGTGCTGCGCGCGGCGCTTGTCGCGGCGAGCCTTCGACGTCTTTCTCTTCGGAACGGCCATCGGCGGCGCAGTGTAGCGGCCGCTAACCTGAGCGGCGAGCCTCCGGGCTCGATCCATGCGGGTTCTCTAGGTCGCTTACCAGCCTCTTTTTGCCCTCTCGACCGAGGAGGACCGACCGTGCCGGGCTCCCTGCACGCCCACGACATCTCGAAGAGCTTTGCCGCCCGAGCGGTGCTCGAGCACGTCTCGCTGCTCGTCTCTCCCGGCGACCGGATCGGGGTCGTCGGCCCGAACGGGATCGGCAAGTCGACGCTTCTCCGCCTGCTCGGCGGCCTCGAGCAGCCTGATGCCGGGCGCATCGCTCGCAGCGGCACCGTCGGCTACCTGCCCCAGGAGGTCGAAACGCGCCCGGGCGAGACGGTGCTCGGGCACCTGGCACGGCGCACCGGGATCGGCGAGGCCGAGCACGAGGTCGACGCGCTCGCCGCGCGCCTCCAGGGCGAGCCGGGCCTCGCGGGCGCGTACACGGATGCGCTCGACCGCTTCCTCGCTCTCGGCGGCGAGGACTACGCGGCCAGGGCGCGGGCGACTCTCGCCGACGTCGGCCTGCACAGCCGTAGCGACGCCTCGCTCTCGTCCTTGTCGGGCGGCGAGGCGGCGCGCGTCTCGCTCGCCGCCATCCTGCTCGCCCGCTTCGACGTCTTCCTGCTCGACGAGCCGACCAACAACCTCGACTTCGACGGGCTGGCACGGCTCGAGCGCTTCCTCGACGAGCTCGACGCGGGCGTCGTGCTCGTCTCGCACGACCGGGCGTTCCTGGACCGAACGGTCACGCGCGTGCTCGAGCTCGAGGCCGAGACCGGCCGCGTGCGCGAGTACGCCGGAGCGTGGAGCGACTACGAGGCGGAGCGCGAGCGGGCTCGGGGCGTCCACGAGCGGGCCTACGCCGAGTTCGTCGACGAGCGCGGCCGCTTCGACGCGCTGCTCGGCGAGCGGCGGGCCCAGGCGCGCACGGCCGGGGCGATGGCCGACCGACGCGGGACGAATGCGCTCCGCTCGAAGGTCAAGCAGGCGAAGCGGCGGCTCGCTCGCCTCGAGGAGGTCGACAAGCCGTGGTCGCCGTGGGAGCTGCGGCTCGAGCTCGCGCCGGCGCCCCCCGTCGGCCTGCTGGTCGAGCTTCGCGGCGCGGTGGTGGAGCGCGGCGGCTTTTCGCTCGGCCCGCTCGACCTCGAGCTCGATTCGGGCGACCGGCTGGCGGTCGTCGGTCGCAACGGGTCGGGCAAGACGACGCTGCTCCGGGCGTTGCTCGGCGAGCTGCCGCTCCACCGTGGCACGCGCCGCACCGGGCCGGCCGCCGTCTTCGGCGAGCTCGACCAGGCACGCGCTGTCTTCACCGGCGAGCTGCTCGCCGACTTCACCGCCGCATCGCTGCTCGCGCCGACCGAGGCGCGGACGCTGCTCGCGAAGTTCGGCCTCGGCGCCGACGACGTCTCGCGGCCGGCGCCCGCGCTCTCGCCCGGCGAGCGCACCCGCGCCGCACTGGCGCTGTTCGCGGCCCGCGGCGTCAACTGTCTCGTGCTCGACGAGCCGACGAACCACCTCGACCTCGAGGCGATCGAGGAGCTCGAGCGCGCCTTGCGCGTCTACCGGGGCGGGCTCGTGGTCGTCACCCACGATCGCCGCTTCCTCGAGCAGCTCGACGTGACTCGTACGATCGAGCTGTGACGATCGACGAGCTCCTGCCCGGGCATTGGCCCGACGTCGCGCGCATCTACGCGGAAGGGCTCGACCTCGGCACGTTCGAGGAGCGCGTCCCCTCCTGGGACGAGTGGCACGCCGCTCACCTCCCCGCGCCGCGGCTCGTCTCGTTCGACGACGCGCACGTGACCGGCTGGGCGGCACTCGCGCCGGTCTCCCACCGCGAGTGCTATCGCGGCGTGGCCGAGGTCTCGGTCTACGTCGCGCGCGACGCGCGCGGCCGGGGCGTCGGGAAGACGCTCCTGCAGGAGCTCGTGCGCCGCGCCGACGACGCCGGCATCTGGACGATTCAGGCCGGGATCCTCTCCGGCAACGACGCGTCGGTCGCGTTGCACGCGGGTTGCGGCTTCCGGATCGTCGGGACGCGCGAGCGGATCGCGCGCAAGCGCGGCGAGTGGCGCGACGTCGTGCTGATGGAGCGCCGCTCAGAGCTGGTCGCGTAGCGCCTCGAGCGCGGCCCAGCGGGAATCCTCCTGGTGCTGCTCGTGGGTGTGAGGCTCGTCGTTCAGGTTCCGCCCGCACTCCGGGCAGAGGCCGGCGCAGTCGGGCCGGCAGAGGATCTTGTCGGGCAGCGCGAGCGCGATGGCGTCGTGGGCCCAGCCCGAGACGTCGAGGTTGGCGCCGTGGATGTACGGCGTCGTCAGCTGCTCGTCGTCGGGTGACTCGGCCTGGTACTCGCGCGCCGAGATCGGCAGCTCGAGCACCGCGTCGCCCAGGCAGCGGTAGCAGGGCCCGTATACGCGGGCCGTGAAGGCGAGGGAGAACACCGTCCCGGTGTTGGCCCGCGAGATCTCGAACCTCGCCGGCACCTTCTCCGGCACCGGCACGTAGCGCTGGCCGCCGAAGTCGAACGCCTGAAGCTCCACCTCGAGCTCGTCGCGGTAGGCCTCCCCGGGACGGAGCTTCACCTGACGCAGGCTGAAGCTCGTCATGCGACGAGCGTAGCGAACGACCTCGGGCTGGGGCTAGCCTCTAATAGCCGGAGGTGACGCCCGTGCCCGCGCCGTCGTCCGAGAGGTCGACGGGCCCGATCCCGGCGACCACCGACTCCTGCGAGCGCTCGTGCAGCCGCTCCCGGCCGCGGCGGACCGCGGTCAGGAACCGGTCGAGGTTCGTCTCGAGCGTCGCGAGCATCCCGTCAGCCCAGTCCTCCATCTCGAGCCGCATCTCCCTGGCCTGCCGCCTGGCCTCGTCGATGATCTCCTGGCCCTGGCGCTCGGCGAGCTTGACGATCTCCGTCTGCGACGCCTCGCGAACGGCCTGCTCGCGGGCCTCGCCGAGGAGACGGTCCTGCTCGCGCTTCGCCTCGCCGAGCATCTCCTGCCGCTCCTTGACGATCCACCGGGCCTGCTTGATCTCCTCGGGGATGGTGGCCCGCATCTGGTCGAGGATGTCGTAGATCTCCTCGCGGTCGATGCGCACCTGGTCGGTGAGGGGGACGGCCTTGGCGTTGTGCACGAGGTCGTCGAGCTTGTCGATCAGAACGAGTACGTCCATCGCCGGAAGAGTATTACTCCTGGTCGGACAGCGGCGCGCCGCCCCGGCCGTCCGGGAACAGCTC
This sequence comes from uncultured Thermoleophilia bacterium, assembly GCA_963708355.1. Lineage (GTDB taxonomy): Bacteria > Actinomycetota > Thermoleophilia > Gaiellales > Gaiellaceae > PALSA-600. The sequence continues at coordinate 372,260 of CAVPSK010000002.1, forward strand.
CTTCAGGCGCCGCGCCACGATCGGCGGCACGAGCTCCTCGACGTTGCCGCCGAACGAGGCGATCTCCTTCACGCCGCTCGAGGAGACGAAGCTGACCTGGGGGCTGGCCATCACGTAGACCGTCTCGATGTCGGGCGCGAGGTGCCGGTTCAGCTGGTTCATCTGGAACTCGTACTCGAAGTCGGAGACCACCCGCAGCCCCTTCACGATCGCGCGCGCGTTCCAGCGGCGGGCAAAATCGACGACGAGCTCGCTGAAGACGTCGACCTCGACGTTCCTGATGTCGGCGAGCGCCTCGAGCAGGAACTCGACCCGCTCCTTCACCGGGAACATCGGCTCCTTGTGGTGCGGGTTTCCGACGACACCGACGACGACGCGGTCGAAGATGCGCGATGCGCGCGAGATCACGTCGACGTGCCCGTTGGTCACGGGGTCGTAGGTGCCGGGGTAGATCGCGGTGATCACGGTCGGAAGAGCGTAAGCCGTGCGGAGCCGTACGTGCGTGAGGTGGTTTGCCGGAGGCCCGGTGGCTCGGGCGGGTCGTCGCGCTTCGAGCTCTCGTAGACGAGCAGGCCGTCCGGCGCAACCAGCCGGGCGAGCTGGGACGCGAGCCGCGTGTCGCCGTAGCCGTAGGGCGGGTCGCAGAGCACGAGGTCGTACGCCTTGCGCTCGGCGGCGATCGCCCGCAGGACGTCCTGGCAGAGCACCGTCGCGTGCAAGCCGAGCTTGTCGAGGTTCGCGTTGATCGCCCGGCAGGCGTCGCGGTCCGACTCGACGAAGACGGCGTGCGCCGCGCCGCGGGAGAGCGCCTCGAGCCCCATCGCGCCGGATCCGGCGAACAGGTCGAGCACGTCGGCCCCGTCGACCGGCCCGATCAGGTTGAAGGCGTTCTCGCGCACGCGGTCCGAGGTGGGCCGCGTCGAGGTGCCCTTCGGAGCCGCGATCCGCTGGCCCCGAAGCGTGCCGGCGATGATTCGCATCGGCTGAGCATCCTGCCGAAGTCCGGTGCCAGGCACCAAAGGGCCGGGCACCGGTTTGCGTGTTTCTACGCAGAGCGAGGCAGCGATTTCCCGCGGCGCCTCTGCGCGGGACTCCGGAAGCCGACACGACCGGCCGGCTTCACCATCCGTCCAATCCAGGCAGCCACGAACGGAACAAGGAGTCGCCACGATGAAGACCCTCACACTCACCCTCGCCGGGGCCGCGATCCTGTCACTCGCCGCCGGGCAGGCGCTCGCCGGCTCGACGCACGCGCAGTCCAAGACCGTGACGGTGGTCATGCGCGACCCCGGTTGCCACTGGTTCGCGGCCGGCAGCGCGCTCAAGACGACGCTCTCCGTCAAGGGCCCGATCCAGCTGCGCAACCTCGACGAGGCGTCACTGAAGGTCGTCGGCCCGGCCGGCACCAGGCTCGAAAAGGTCGGCAAGCAGATCACCCTCGCGCGCGGCGTCTACAAGATCACGATGGTCGGCCAGGCGTCCGACGACAACCACCTGAAGCTCACCGTCACGTAACGAGCGGTTGCTCCAGGCCGGGCGTCGCCGCGAGAAAAGCTTCGGAGGTGGCGACTCCGGAACGGCGGGGCCGGGGAAACCCGGCCCCGCCTCTCATACCGGAGCCGACCTGAGCGTCAGGCGTCGGGCGCACCGCCGAGACGGTCGGCCTCGTCCTGCCACGGGCCGTCGGCGTCGCGAAGCTCCCGCGCCAGGTCACGCGCGCGCTCGATCAGGTCACGGTCGGCGCGCAGGCGCGTGAAGCGCAGGTCGCTCCACCCCGACTGGCGGGTTCCGAGCAGCTGGCCCTCGCGGCGCAGCTCGAGGTCGGCCTCGGCGAGCTCGAAGCCGTCGCCCGTGTCGACGAGCGCCTGCAGCCGCGCCTGGGCGGTGTCGGTCAGCTGGTCCTTCGGCCGCGAGATGAGCAGGCAGTAGCTCTGCTCGGAACCGCGCCCGACGCGCCCGCGCAGCTGGTGGAGCTGGGCGAGGCCGAACCGGTCGGCCTCCTGCACGATCATGATCGTCGCGTTCGGCACGTCGACGCCGACCTCGATCACCGTCGTCGCGACGAGCACGTCGAGCTCGCCCGCGTTGAACGCGCGCATCACGTCGCGGCGGTCGCCGGGCTTGAGGCGGCCGTGCAGCAGCCCGACCCGGTAGCCGCGCAGCTCGGCGCGCCGGAGCCGTTCCGCCTCCGCCTCGGCCGCGCGGGCGAGCCGCGTCTCCGACTGCTCGATCAGCGGGCAGACGACGTACGCCTGGCGGCCCGCATCGAGGTGGCGGCGCAGCCGCTCGTACGCCTCCGACGAGCGCTCGGCGCCGACCCAGGCGGTGACGATCGGCTTGCGGTCGGCCGGCGGCTTCGCGATCTCGCTGACGGCGAGGTCGCCGTAGATCGTCAGCGCGAGCGTCCGGGGAATCGGCGTCGCGGTCATGTGCAGCACGTGGGGTGAGCGGCCTTCGGCGAGCGCCTTCCGCTGCTCGACGCCGAAGCGGTGCTGCTCGTCGACGACGGCGACCGCAAGGTCGGCGAACTCGACCTCGCGCTGGATGAGGGCGTGCGTGCCGACGGCGACCTGCGCCTCCCCGGCCGCGATCGCGTCGCGCGCGCGCTTCGACCCGGCGGAGCTCGTGAGCAGCACACAGCGCACACCGACGGCTCCACACAGCGCCTCGATCGTGAGGAAGTGCTGCTCGGCGAGCGTCTCCGTGGGCGCCATCAATGCGCCCTGACGGCCGCTCTCGACCGCGCGCAGCAACGCGTACAGCGCGACGACGGTCTTGCCCGAGCCCACGTCGCCCTGCAGCAGCCTCTGCATCGGCACCGGCCGTGCGAGATCGTGGTCGATCTGCGCGATCGCGCTCTCCTGGTGCGGCGTCAGCGCGAACGGCAACGCCTCGCGGTAGCGCGCGACCAGGTCGCCGGGCGGCGGCAGCGCAGCGGCGACCGCGTCGTCGTCGCGTGCGCGCGCGACGGCGAGCTGCAGCGAGACGAGCTCGTCGAGCGCGAGCCGGCGGCGAGCCAACTCGGCCTCGGCCTCGTTCGCGGGCAGGTGGATCGCATGCAACGCGTCGCGCCGCAGCGGCAGGTCGAGCGAGGAGGGCAGCGGATCGCGAACGACGTTCACGTACGAGTCGAGGGCCGTGCGCGCGAGCTCGCGGACACGCCACGACGGCACCTGCTCGCTGGCGGGATAGACCGGTGCGAAGTCGGCGGTCGCGCGCGTCTCGCCGACGTCGTAGCTCTTGACGTCGAACCCGTAACGGCCGAGCTTCCCGCGCAGCCGGACGTGCGTGCCCGGCGACAGCCGCTCGACGAGCCACGGTTGGTTGAACCACGACGCCGAGATCGAGCCGCCCGCATCCTCGACACGCGCCGTGACGATCGTCCTGCGCCCGCCGATCCGCCGCGTTCGCACCTCGCGGACGACGCCGGCGATCGCGACCTCCTCGTCCCCCCAGAGCTGCGAGATCGCGACCTCGTCGGCGGCCCGCTCGTAGCGGCGCGGCACATGCACGAGCACGTCGCCGACGGTGACGATCCCGAGCGCGCCCAGCCGCTTCGCGAGCGTCGCGCCGACCCCAGGGAGCGAGTCGACACCCTGCTCCAGCCGGCCGGCGTGGCCGAAACCGCGCGGACGGTCGAATCGGTCCTGGACCACACCAGCGAAACCCGCGTGCATCCGGGTCGTCGTTCCCACCGGGACCGAGTATAGGACCAGGACCGGCCGCTACGGTCTCAGTTCCGTGAAGGCGATCCTGCTGACGCGCGAGTTCCCGCCCGACGTCTACGGCGGTGCGGGCGTGCACGTCGAGTACTTGGCGCGCGAGCTCGCGCGCCGCATCGAGCTCGAGGTGCGCTGCTTCGGCGAGCCGCGCGAGGGCGCCACGGCGTTTCGGCCCTGGAGCGAGCTCCAATCGGCCGGCACGGCGCTGCAGACGGTGTCGGTCGACCTTGCGATGGCGGCGGACGGGGGCGGCGCAGACATCGTCCACTCGCACACGTGGTACGCGAACCTCGGGGGCCATCTCGCGAAGCTCCTGCACGGCGTGCCGCACGTCGTGACGGCCCACAGCCTCGAGCCGCTGCGGCCGTGGAAGGCGGAGCAGCTCGGGGCCGGCGGCTACGCGCTGTCGTCGTTCTGCGAGCGCACGGGCATCGAGGCCGCCGACGCGGTGATCGCCGTCTCGAGCGCAATGCGCGAAGACGTGCGCGCCGCGTACCCCGGAGTCGACCCGGCGCGCATCGAGGTGATCTACAACGGCATCGACACCGAGCAGTACCGCCCGGATCCCGGAACCGACGTGCTCGAGCGGCACGGCGTCTCCGCAGAGCGCCCGGTCGTGCTCTTCGTCGGCCGCGTCACGCGCCAGAAGGGGATCGTGCACCTGCTCGACGCAGCACTCGAGATCGACGAGAGCGCGCAGCTCGTCTTCTGCGCGGGCGCACCCGACGAGCCGGAGATCGAGCGCGCGACGCGCGAGCGTGTCGAGCGCCTCCGTGCGCAGCGCGGCGACGTGGTCTGGATCGAGGCGATGCTGCCGAAAGGCGAGGTGATCCAGCTGCTCTCGCATGCGACCGTCTTCTGCGTCCCGTCGATCTACGAGCCGCTCGGCATCGTCAACCTCGAGGCGATGGCCTGCGAGGCGGCGGTGGTCGCCTCCGCCGTCGGCGGCATCCCCGAGGTGGTGGTCGACGGCGAGACCGGGCTGCTCGTGCCGGTCACGCTCGACGCGGGCGGGAACCCGACCGACCCGGCGCGGTTCGCCGCCGACTTCGCCGTGTGCGTGAACGAGCTGCTCGCCGACCCGGCGCGCGCGAAGCGCATGGGCGAGGCCGGCCGCCGGCGTGCGGTCGACGAGTTCAGCTGGGGCGCGATCGCCGAGCGGACGGTCGCGCTCTACGAGCGGCTGATCGCCGCGCTAGGCCGCTGCCGGCGAGCTACGCGCCGAGCTCGTCCTCGTACCAGAAGAAGCCGACCGTGCCCGGCCCGGCGTGCGTGCCGACGACGGCGCCGAGCGTCGTCGCGATCTCGATCTGCGCCTGCGGCCGCGACGCGCTCGACGAGCTCCTCGAGCGCCTCCAGCCGCTCCGGCGCCGCGGCGTGGGCGATCCCGACCTTCAGGCGCGGCGAGTCGGTGGACGGTCTCCTCGAACAGCGTCGCGGAACTCGGCGAACGCCTTCGCGTTGCCGCGCACGCGCTTCAGCGGCACGACCTCGCCGTCGCGGATCGTGAGGATCGGCTTCACGTTCAGCAGGTTCCCGGCGAACGCGGCGGCGCGGCCGATGCGCCCGCCGCGCGCGAGGTACTCGAGCGTGTTCACCGTGAAGAGCAGGTGGTGACCGCGCCTGGTAGCGCGCGACGAGCGCGTCGATCTCCTCGTCGGTCGTGCCGCGCTCGAGCCGGCGCTGGATCGCCGATCGCGAGCATCGCGAGCGCCGCCGAGACGGTCGCGCGAGTCGATCACGCGCACGGTGTCGCCGCCGAGCAGCTCGGCCGCCGCCTCGGCGCTCGCGAACGTGCCCGGAGAGCGTCGAGGAGATCTGGATCGAGAGGATCCGCTCGTACTTCGGCGCGAGCTCCTCGTAGACCGCCGAGGAAGTCGGCCGGGCGTCGGCTGCGACGTCGTCGGCAGCTCGGCTGCGCGTCGGCGAGCCGCTCGTAGAACGCCGTCGGGCGCGATCTCGACGTAGTCGCGGTAGCTCTCGTCGCCGAACCGGACGTAGAGCGGCACGACGCGGAAGTTCGGGAAGCGCTCCGGCGCCTCGGGGAAGTCGGCGGTCGAGTCGAGGACGACCGCGGTGTTCTCGGCGGTGAGCTTCATGCACGCGGCAGCCTCGCACACGGCGCACGGCGACGAGCCGGTCGAAGTCCTCGTCCTTCGTGATGCACGGCGACCGCGCCGGCGGCGAGCAGCTCGTCGCATCTCGCTCGGCCGCGACCGACGCGGTGAGGCAGACGACGCGCGTCGCCGGGCGACGCCGCCAGCACGGCGCGCGTCGCCTCGGCGCCGTCGAGGCCGGGCATGCGGTAGTCCATCAGCACGACGTCGGGCTCGAGCCGCGCGCACGACCGCGGGCGCCTCGTCGCCGGTCGGCGACGCTGCCGACGACCTCGAGCTCGCTCACGCAGCCCGAACAGCAGCTCGAGCGTCTCGCGGAAGACTGTCGTTGTCCTCGACCAGGACGACGCGGATCGGCGGTCGCGTCACTCGGCCGCCAGCAGCAGCGGGTAGTGCGGCTGGCCGCCCTCGTGCACCTCGAGCTCGAGCTCCGGGTGGCTCGCCTCGAGCTCGGCGAGCAGGCCGTCGAGCGGCGGCGGCTCCTCGCCGGTGAGCAGCGTCAGCAGCCCGCGCGGCTCGGCGAGCAGCCGCTCGACGACCGCGCGCGCGACCTCGTCGAAGCTCGTCGCCGCCCGCGACCGGCTCGCCGTCCGGCGAGGCCGAGCCAGCTGCCCTTGCGCACCGCGAGCCCGTTCAGCTGCGACGTCGCGCGAGCGCGACCGTGACCGCGCCCGTCGCGACGCGCGCGGCCGCCTCGCGCCATCGCGGCGGCGTTCTCGTCCGCGTCGAGCGCCGGGTCGAACGCGACGAGCGCGGCGAGCCCGGCCTGCAGCGAGCGCGTCGGCACGACGCGCGCAGGCTTGGCCGCGTGCGCGGCGGCCTGCTCGGCGCTCATGATCACGTTCGCCGTTGTTCGGGAGCACGACCACCTCGCGCGCCTGCGCGGCCTCGATCGCCGCGACGAGGTCGGCGGTCGACGGGTTCATCGTCGCGCCGCCGTCGACGACCGCCGCGCCGAGGCTCTCGAACAGCTGCCGGTTGCCCGGCGCCCGACCGCGACGGCGACGACCGCGCGCGACGGCGCTCGGCGGCTCGGCGACCGGCGTGCAGCAGCCGCTCCTCGCGCTGCTGCGGTCTGCACGTGCATGTTCGCGATCTCGACGCCCGTCGATCGTGCCGCGCGCGACGCCGAGCGAGAGCGCGCGGCCCGGGATCGTCGGTGTGCACGTGCACCTTCAGCGCCGTGCGGTCGCCGACGACGAGCAGCGAGTCGCCGAGCTGCTCGAGCTCGCGCCTCGAGCGCGTCCGCGTCGAGACCGCTCGCCCTCGACGACGAAGACGGTGCAGTAGCGGTAGCGCGAGAGCTCCTGGTGGATCGCCTCGACGCGCGAGCTCGTGCTCGGCTGCGGCGGCGGCTCGGGCAGCGCCTCGCCGGCGAGCGACGGCGGCGATCCCGCGCACGATCTCGACGAGCCCGGCGCCGCCCGCGTCGACGACGCCCGCCTCGCGCAGCACCGGCAGCATGCTCGCGCGTCGCAGCGACGCTGTCGTCGCCGCGCGGCGACGATCGCTCGGCGAGGTCGCGCGCCGTGCTCGGCCGCGTCGGCCAGCTCGCGGATCGCGGTCAGCATCGTCCCCTCGACCGGCTTCTTCACGGCGCGGTAGGCGGCGTCGCTCGCCGAGCGGAAGACGCGGCGCGAGGTCGTCGCTCTCGGCCAGCGACGTCGGTGGCGCCGCGCACGATCTGCGAGAGGATCACGCCGGAGTTGCCGCGCGCGCCCATCAGCGCCGCGCGCGCGACCTCCTTGCGCGAGCCCGGCGCGGTCGTCGGGACCGTCGCCGCTCGAGCGCCTCGACGACGCCCGCACGGTCAGCGTCAGGTTGGTGCCGGTGTCGCCGTCGGGCACCGGGTAGACGTTGAGGTCGTCGATCCGCGCGGCGGTTCGCCTCGATCGCGGCGAGCGCGCCGCGTGCACGAGCTCCCGCACGCGCTCTCTCACGCCGCTCTGCCTGCACGCGCTGGATGACGACCTCGACCGCCGCGACCGGGCAGCCCGGTCAGCCGCTCGACCTCGTAGCCGACCTGCGAGCGGACCGTCGACGGCGACCTCGGCGAGGTTGAGGCCGTGCTCGACGACGACGTGCAGCTCGATCCGGAGCGCCGCGCGGCGTCGCCCTCGACCGTGATCCCCGTCGCGGCGCGAGCAGCGCTCCACGCGCGAGCCGGCCGTCAGCCCGACGACGCCGTAGCAGCGCGAGCGCGGTCTCGGCGACGATCTCGGCGACGCGTCGCGGCGAGATCGTGAGCCGCCCGAGCTCGAGCTCGAGCGTCAGGTCGTCCGCCACCGCGCCGATTAGACCCTAGACCGCGCCGGTGCTCGCGCGCGACGCGTCAGGATGCTAGACGGCCTTGGCGACCTTGCCGCCCTTGAGGCAGCGCGTGCAGACGTAGGCGCGCGTCGGCGAGCCGTTCAGGAGGACCCGGACGCGCTGCAGGTTCGGGTCGAAGCGGCGCTTCGTGGCGACCATCGAGTGCGAGCGGTTGTTCCCGAACGCCGGCTTCTTCCCGCAGATTGCGCAGACCTTGCGACATGCGGCGCGGCAGTGTAGCGAGTCGCGGTCGCTACGGCTGCGCGCTCGCCCGGAGGCGGGCGAACAGGTCGGCCATCTCGAGCGCCGACCGGACGGCCTCGGCGGCCTTGTCGATGCGCGCCTCGCGCCTGCTCGACGGTCTCGACCGTGAGCACGCCGAACGCGACCGGGACGCCCGTCTCGATCGCCGGCGAGCTGCAGCCCCGACGCGCACTCGGACGCGACGTAGTCGAAGTGCGGCGTCTCGCCGCGCACGATCGCGCCGAGGGCGACGATGCACGCGTAGCGGCGCGTCTTCGCGAGCGCCATCGCCGCGAGCGGCAGCTCGAACGCGCCGGGCACCGGGACGACGGTGATCGCGTCCTGCGCGACGCCGGCCTCGTCGAGCGCCTCGAGCGCGCGTCTCGAGCATCTGGGTCGTCACGCCGCCGTTGAAGCGCGAGACGACGACGCCCACCGAGCGGCGCTTGCCGAGCGGCGTGCCCTCGAGCACCGTGTAGCCGTCGGGGACGTCGATCTCGCCGCGCACGTGCTCGACGCTGACCCCCTCGGCCGGCGCGTCCTCGATCACCGTCGACGACTCGGCCGACGGCCACCCCTCGAACGCGTCCTCGTCGGAGCTCGCCTCGGCGGGGGCGGGCTCGGCGGGCGCCGGAGGCGGCTCGATCACCGTGGCGTCGGGATCGAGGGCGACGTCCTCGGCGGAGGCGACGTCCTCCTGCGAATCGGCTCGGCCGAGGCCGCGGCCTCTTCGTCGATGCTTCGCTCACTCGCCGTCCCCTTCGTAGTCGAGGTTCTTCAGGTCCTGGTGGTGCAGGCGGTGCCCGAGCTTATCCCGCTTGGCGGCCAGATACCGGCGGTTCTCGGCGTTCGGCTGCACCTCGATCGGGACCTGCTCGACGACGGTCAGCCCGAAACCGTCGATCCCGGTCAGCTTCTTCGGGTTGTTGGTGAGGATGCGCAGCGTCGTCAGCCCGAGGTCGGCGAGGATCTGGTTGCCGATCCCGTAGTCGCGGGCGTCGGCGGGGAAGCCGAGCTCGAGGTTCGCCTCGACGGTGTCGAGCCCCTGCTCCTGCAGCTCGTAGGCGCGCAGCTTGTTCAGCAGGCCGATCCCGCGGCCCTCCTGCGCCATGTAGAGGAGCACGCCGATGCCCTCGGCCTCGATCTGGGCGAGCGCCTGCTCGAGCTGCTCGCCGCAGTCGCAGCGCAGCGAGTGGAAGACGTCGCCGGTGAGGCACTCGGAGTGGACGCGGACGAGCACGTTCTCGGCGCCGTGCGACCTCGCCCTTCACGAGCGCCATGTGCGTCTTGCCGGTCAGCTTCTCGCGGAACGCGACCGCGGTGAACTCGCCGTACTCGGTCGGCAGCCGCACCGAGGCGCCGCGCTCGACCAGCTGCTCGTGGCGGCGCCGGTACTCGACGAGGTCGGCGACGGTGATCATCTTCAGGCCGTGCCGCTCGCAGTACGGGATCAGGTCGGGCACGCGCGCCATCGTCCCGTCGTCGTTCATGACCTCGCAGACGACACCGGCAGGCGTGAGCCCGGCGAGCCGCGCGAGATCGACGGCCGCCTCCGTCTGGCCGATCCGCTCGAGCACGCCGCCCGGCTTCGCGCGCAGCGGGAACACGTGGCCCGGCTGCACGAGGTCGCGGTGCGTCGAGTCGGGATGGATCGCCACCTGGATCGTGCGGCTGCGGTCGGCCGCGGAGATGCCCGGTCGTCACGCCCTCGCGCGCCTCGACCGACACCGTGAAGGCGGTGCCGAGCGGCGCCTCGTTGTGGTCGGTCATCGGGCGCAGGCCGAGATGGTCGGCGCGCTCCTCGGTCAGGCAGAGGCACACGAGCCCGCGCGCGTGCGTGGCCATGAAGTTGATCGTCTCGGGTGTCGCGAACTGCGCGGCGACGACGAGGTCGCCCTCGTTCTCGCGGTCGGGATCGTCGACGACGACGACCAGACGGCCTTCGCGGATGTCTTCGATCGCCTCCTCGACGGTCGCGAACGGTGTGGTGACGGCCATCGCCGACAGGCTAGCGAGCGAGCAACCGCTCGACGTACTTCGCCAGGACGTCCACCTCGAGGTTCACCCGATCGCCGGCGGCGAGCGCGCCGAGCGTGGTCTCGCTCAGCGTGTGCGGGATCAGCGCGATCGCGAAGCCGGGGTCGTCGAGGGCGGCGACCGTCAGGCTCGTCCCCTCGACGGCGACCGAGCCCTTCTCGACGACGTAACGCATGAGGTCGGGCGGCGCGTCGATCCAGATGCGGCGCCCGTCGCCCTCCGGCTCGACGGTGCGCACCGCGCCGACGCCGTCGACGTGGCCCTGCACGTAGTGGCCGCCGAGCGGCTCGCCGGCGCGGAGCGCCGGCTCGACATTGACCCTCGACCCCGGCTCGAGGGTTTGCGAGCGACGTGCGCGAGAGCGTCTCGGGAACGGCGTCGAAGGCGAGGCGGCCGTCGGTGCGGTCGACGACCGTCAGGCAGACGCCGTAGAGCGCGATCGAGTCGCCGAGCTGCGCGTCGCGGGCCGTCTGCGGCGCCTCGATCGTCAGCCGCAGGCCCTCGCCGCCGGCGTCGACCGCCGCCACCACCCCGACCTCGCGGATCAGCCCCGTGAACACGCCTCAAGGCTACGCAGTCGCGGCCAGCGGCACCGATGAACGTCGGCGCCCGAGGCACCTTCGTGCCTGGCAACCGGCGTCCTCGAAAAGAAGGGGGCCCACGGGAGAAACACGGTTTCCCCCGGGTTAATCGCCGTAGACGAGCGTCTCGACCGTCTCGCGGACGGTCACCTCGAGGCGGCCGCGCTCGCCCGGGGCGGCGACGGCCAGCTCGCCGAGCAGCTCCGCGACCGCGTCGCGCTGGGCCGGCGCGAGCTCGTCCGTGCCGATCTCCGTCACCTTCCGCCGTAGCTCGTCGTTGCCGAGCTGCCGCGTGAGCCAGTGCGACAGCAGGGTGACGATCTCGTCGTCGGCACGGCGTGTGAGATCAGGGTTCGTGGACATACGCGTCGAGGAGCACGTCCTCGCCCACCGGCCGCGCCGTCAGGTGCGAGAGCGTACGCGAGGAGCCTAGCGGAGCGGTCGGCGCCGCTCCATCTCCCGCGAGGACAGGCGCGACGAACACGGCTACCCGGTCGACCAGGTCTGCCTCGAGGAACGCCGCCGCCAGCGTCGGCCCGCCTTCGAGCAGGAGCGACTGGACGCCCTCCGCCGCGAGCGCCCGGAGCTCGTCGGCGAGCCCGCCCGTGCGCAGCTCGAGGTCGACCGCCTCCGGCAGCGGCCCGCGCGAGAAGACGAGCCGCCGCGGCTGCCCGCGCGGCGTGTCGACATCGCGGGCGTCGAGCCGCGGGCGGTCGGCGCGCGCCGTGCCGCCGCCCACCGCGACTGCGTCGACCTGCGCGCGCAGCTCGTGCACCAGCCGCCGGCTCTCCTCGCCGCTCACCCAGCGGCGGCCCGGGACCGTGACCCGCCCGTCGAGCGTGACCGCGACCTTGTAGAGCACGAACGGCCGCCCGCGAACGACCCAGGTGCGCCACGCCTCGTGCAGCACGCGCGATGCCCAGTCGTCGGCCAGCTCGACCTCGACCCCGCCGCGCCGCAGCGTGTCGCGCGCCGCCGGCCGCCTCGGGATTCGGATCGCGCGACGCCGGCGACGACGCGCGCGACGCCCGCGGCGACGATCGCGTCGGCGCACGGCGGCGTCGTCCCGTGGTGCGCGCACGGCTCGAGCGTGACGTACATCGTCGCGCCCCGCGCGCGCTGGCCCGCCTCGGCCAGCGCGACCGCCTCGGCGTGGCGCCCGCCCGCCTCAGTGACGCCCTCGGCGACGATGACGCCGTCGCGCACGAGGACCGCGCCGACGGTCGGCTTCGGATGCGCCCGCTGGTGGGCGGCGCGCGCGATCTCGACCGCGCGCTCGAGGCTCACCGGATCGCCTGCTCGAGCCCGCGGTACGCGGCGACCGGGTCCGCCGCCGCGAAGATCGACGACGCCGGCGACGAAGAGCGACACGCCCTCGTCGCGCAGCCGCCCGATGTTGTCGGCGCTCGACGCCGCCGTCGACCTGGATGCGCACTCCTGCCGGGAGCAGCGAGCGCAACTCGCGCACGCGCTCGTACGTCCGCTCCTGGAACGCCTGGCCCGAGTAGCCGGGGTGGATCGACATGCAGAGCACGAGGTCGACGCCGTCCGCGGCGGCGGCGACCGTCGGCGGGCTCGCTCTCGGGGTTGAATGCGAGCCCGACCCCGAGGCCGGTGCTCTCGCGCGGCGGCGATCGTCGCCGCGACGTCGTCGACCGCCTCGAAGTGGAAGGTCACGCTGTCGCCGCCCGCCTTCGCGAACGGCTCGAAGTACTTCGCCGGATGCTCGACCATCAGGTGCACGTCGACAGCCGCGCCGGAGCGGTGGATCCGCTCGGAGATCGCCTGCAGGACGATCGGCCCCATCGTGATCGGCTCGACGAAATGGCCGTCGCCGACGTCGAAGTGGAAGACGTGCACGCCGGCATCGAGCAGCTCGTCGACCTGCTCTCCGAGCCGCGCGAAATCGGCCCCGTACAGCGACGGCTCGACCTCGACCTCACGCGCCCAGTCCGACCAGCCCATCGCCGCGATCGTAGAGCTACGAAGCCTTCCGCAGCCGGGCGATGAAGAAGCCCGACGTCCGGTCGCGGTGCGGCAGCGTGAGCAGGAACTCGGGGCGCTTCGGGTGCGCGTACTGCGGCCATTCGCCGCCGAGCGGCTCGACCTCGAGCCCGGCCGCGTCGACGACGGCCTCGTTCTCGTCGGCGTTGATCGTGCAGACGGCGTAGACGACCGTTCCGCCCGGCTTCACCCGCGACGGTCGCGGCCGCGAGCAGCTCGTGCTGCAGCTCGGGCAGCGGCTGCGCGCGCCAGCGCAGGTCGGGCCGCCGCGCGAGCACCCCGAGCCCGGAGCACGGCGCGTCGACGAGCGCGCGGTCGAACCCTGAGAGCTCGAGCTCGCGCACGTCGGCGTTGACCACCTCGACCCCGGGCAGCTCCTGTTTCGCGAGAGCGGCGGCGCGGCCGGGATGGATCTCGACCGCGGTCACCTGCGCGACCTCGCCGAGAATCGCCGCCTTGCCGCCCGGCGCGGCGCACGCGTCGAGCACGCGCTCTCCGTCCGCGCGCCGACGACGAGCGCCGCGAGCTGCGACGCGCGGCTCATCGGGCGCATGCTGCCGGCGTCCACCCGCTCGACCGCGTAGGCGCCCGGAACGTCCGTCGGCTCGCCGACCGGCACCGGCGAGCGCACCTCGAGCGCCGGCGGCTCGTTCTGCGCGCGCATCAGCTCGAGCGCCGTCTCGTCGCCGAGGTCTCGCGTCCAGACGTCTGCGATCCAGTCCGGATACGACTCCTTCACCGGCCCGTCGGCAGCGACGCGACGAGGCCGCGAAAGCCCGTGCGCGAGCCGGCGCATGACGGCGTTCGTGAACGGCACCGCCCGCTCGCGGCCGGAGGCGCGGACGAGCTCGACCGCGTCGTCGACGATCGCGTGCTGCGGCAGCTCCGTGAACGCGAGCTGGTAGGCGCCGAGCCGAAGCGACGCCTTCACCGGCCCGTCGAGCTTGCGCACCGGCCGCCGCCCGATCTGCTCGATCCCGACGTCGAGCACGCGCACCCGCTGCACCGTCCCGAACGCGAGCCGCTGCGCGAGCGCACGGTCGCGGGCGTCGAGCGTCGCGACCGCCGAGGCGAGCGCGCGGTCGGTGTAGGCGTCGTCGTCGAACGTCCGCCGGACGACCTCGAACGCCGCGCGCCTCGCGGGGGCGATCATCGGACGCCGCGAAGGAACTCGTCGTACGCCATCCGCCGCCGGCCTTCGGGCTGGACGACCTCCGGCACGAGCCCGCCGTCCTCGAGCCGCGCCTGCCAGACGGTGACGCGCCGGCCGTGGAGCATCGCCCACGCGCCGATATGCGGCGACAGCGCCCGCACGCGCCGCCAGGCGTCGAGCGGGTCGGAGAGGTCGAGCTCGCGGTCGGCAGGCGTGATCTTCTCCGCGTAGCTCGCTCCCTCCTCGGCCTGGGGCGTGAACACGGGATCGGCGAGCACGTCGGCGAGCTGCCGCGCAGCGAGCTCGCCCGCGCGCGCGTAGACGCCACCCGCGTCGAGGTCGCCCACTGCGAACGCCTCCTGCGCGGCGACGGGCCCGGCGTCGAGCTCGGCAACCGTCCGGTGGATCGTCACCCCGGTCTGCTCGTCGCCGGCGAGGATCGCGCGCTCGACCGGCGCGGCGCCGCGCCAGCGCGGCAGCAGCGACGGGTGGACGTTCACCCAGAGCGACTCCTCGAGCAGCCGCGGCGGGATGTAGAGCCCGTAGGCGCAGACGACGACCCGGTCGACGGGCTCCGGCAGCGCCGGCCGCTCCGGCTGGTGCACGGCGATGCCGAGCCGCTCGGCGGCGAGCTTCGCGGGCGGCGGCGCGCTCCTCCGGCCGCGGCCGCGCGGCGCGTCGGGACGCGTGAGCAGATAGGCGATCGGCTGCGACTCGGAGAGCCGCTCGAGGACGTCTGCGGCGAGCGGCGCGGTGCCGGCGAACGCGACCTTCACCGGAGGACGACGCGGGGCCGCAGGATGCGAAGCGCGTCCTTGCGGTGCTCGTCGTCCGTGCGGTCGATGATCAGCACCCCGTCGAGGTGATCGAGCTCGTGCTGGACGACGCGCGCGGTGTAGCCCTCGAGCTCGAGGTGCACCGGCTTCGCGTCCAGGTCGAGCCCCTCGACGACGAGCCGGAGCGAGCGCTCGACCGGGACCCGCACGCCCTGCAGCGACAGGCAGCCCTCCTCGTCTGGCTCCGTCTCGTCGGCTCGCTCGACCACGCGCGGGTTGACGACGGCACGCGGCCCGTCCTCGCCGTCGACGAACACGAAGATGCGGCGGAGCACGCCGACCTGCGTCGCCGCGAGACCGACGCCCTGCGCGTCCTCCATCAGCCCGATCATGCGCTCGGCGAGTCGCCGCACGTCGTCGTCGACGCCCTCGACCTCGTGCGCCGGCATCCGCAGCGCCGGGTCGCCGTACTGCCGGATCTGCGCCAGCGCGAGCTGGCGCCGCGCCTCGGCCTCGACGTCCTCCGACGGCTCCTCGTGCTCGTGATCGTGGAGGTGGTCGTGCTCGTGGTCGTGCTCGTGCTCGTGGGCGTGTTCCGACATCGGCCCGGCAGTCTACGGAACGGCCGGGAAGCGGCCGAGGATCCAGTCGGCGTCGAGCGGCTCGCGACGGTAGTCGGCCCCGCCGACGGTCACGTAGTCGCGCGTCCGCGGGTTCATCGGGAGCCTCGCCTCGGCCGGGTACCAGCGGTTGTGTCGTTCGATCAGGTCGTTGACCTCGCCGAAGTCCCAGCGCGCCGCCGTCTCCGCCCACGTGCCCGGCGCAGCCTCGGCGTAGGCCGCGGTCAGCCGGGCGAGGTGGGCTTCGATCTCGTCCTCGATCTTCCTCAGCCGCTGCATGTACGGCAGCGGCCCGCCGACGGACGCGAGGTAGTTGTCGGACTCCGCGCGGAAGTTGCGCAGGCGGCGGCGCAGGGGCCTGCCGGTGAGCGGGTTCACGTCCCGGTCGTGGGCGAGGCGCTCACGCTCGCGCTGCGACGGCGGCGTCACGTCGCGCACGCCCCACTCGCCGATGATCTCCTCCGGGCGCGGGCCCCTCACGACCGCCATGGTGCCTGGAACCTACTCGGGCGGGGACGCGTCGTCCGTGACGAGGTCGGCGTACTCGGGATGGTGCTGCAAATAGCTCGAAACGAACGGGCAGACGGGAACGACGAGCCTTCCGCTCGCACGGATGTCCTCGAGCGCACCGTGGACGAGCACGTTCGCGAGTCCCCGGCCCTCGAAGCGAGGGGCGACGTCGGTGTGGACGAGCACGGTCGCGCCCGGCTGCAGGCGGTAGCGGATCTCGCCGGCGAGCTCGCCGCCGACCCGCAGCTCGTACCGGAGCTCCCGCGGCTTGTTCGTCACGCTGACCTCGGCGGGATCCGTCAAAGCGACTGCGGATCGACGTCGACGACCCCGGTCAGCCCGGCGCGCCGCATCGCCGGCGCCGCGGCCGAAAGCAGACGGGCCGCCTGCGCGGCGAGGCGCCGCGGCTGCCGCGTCTTCGCGACGAGCTGCGCCCGGTGGCGGCCGCGCAGGCGCAGCAGGGGCGCCGGCCCGAGCAGGTCGCCCCCGCCGTCGAGCCCGCGTTTGAGCTCCTCGAGCGCGCGGCGGACCGGCTCGGGCTCGGGCCCCGACACGACGATGCGCAGGAGGTGCGTGAACGGCGGATAGCCGAGCGCCTCGCGCCGTGAGAGCTCCTCCGTCAGGAAGCGCGGCACGTCGTGGCGCGCTGCGAAGACGATCGGCCTGGCGTCTGGCTGGAAGGTCTGCACCAGCACGCGCCCGGGGGCATCGCGCCCGCTCCGCCCGGCCAGCTGCGTGAGCAGCTGGAACGTCCGCTCCTCGGCGCGGAAGTCGGGCAGCGCGAGCCCGGTGTCGGCGTCGACGACCGCTGCGAGCTCGACGCCCTCGAAGTGATGGCCCTTCGCCACCATCTGCGTGCCCAGGAGCACGGCTCCTCGCGCGGCCGCGAACCTGGCGAGCGACGCCGCGAGCACCTCCGGCCGCGTGACGGCGTCGGCGTCGAGCCGGATCAGCTCCAGCTCGGGCAGCTCGCGCGCGAGCTCGCGCTCGAGCTTCTGCGTCCCGGCCCCGAGACGAGCGAGGTCGGGAGAGCCGCAACCCGGGCACGTCTCCGGCGACGCCTCCGAATGGCCGCAGTGGTGGCAGCGGAGCTCGCCCCCGGTATGCAGCACGAGCGCGACGTCGCAGTTCGGGCAGCGCAGCGTCGTGCCGCACGCGCGGCAGTGCAGCGCAGGCGCGACGCCGCGGCGGTTCAGCAGCAGGATCGCCTTCGACCGCCGCTCGGCGACGCCTCGCAGCTCGGCGAGGAGCGGTGCCGAGAGCGGGTACCCGGCCTCGCGGCGCAGGTCGACGACGCGCACCGGCGGCAGCGACGCGCCGATCCTGCCGCCGAGCTCGAGCCGCTCGAGCGCCGCCCAGCTCTCCGGCCGCGGCGTCGCCGACCCGAACACCGCCGCCGCGCCCTCGAGCGCCGCACGCTTCGCCGCGACCGTGCGCGCGTCGTAGCGCGGGTCCGAGTCCTGCTTGTAGGACTGGTCGTGCTCCTCGTCGACGACGATGAGGCCGAGCCCGCGCACCGGCGCGAACACCGCCGAGCGCGCGCCGACCACGATCCGCGCCTCGCCCGATGCGATCCGCTCGCGCTCGTCGCGGCGCTCGGCGTCCGTGAGCGCCGAGTGGAGCACCGCCACGCGGTCGCCGAAGCGCGCGCGCACGCGTCCAACGGTCTGCGGCGCGAGCGCGATCTCCGGCACCAGCACGATCGCGCCGAGCCCGCGCTCGAGCGCTGCGGCACACGCCTGCAGGTAGACCTCCGTCTTCCCCGACCCGGTCGCGCCGTAGAGCAGCAGGTTGCCGCCGCCGGCGTCGATCGCAGCGACGATGCGCCGGCCCGCGTCCTTCTGCGCGGGCGAGAGCGAGACGGGCGCCGCCTCGGCGGCGATCGTCTGGCGCGCCGCGGGCGGCTCCTGCACCTTGCGGCGCTTCGGCGTCCGAGGCGCGACGAGTGCGAGCGCGCGCGCCGGCGTGGAGCCGTAGTAGTCGGCGAGCCAGAGCGCGAGCGCGACGAGCGGCTCCGGCACCGAGCCGACGACGGCGTCGACCGGCCTCGTCTCGACACCGGGCGGCGGCGCGTCCTGTAGCCCGACGACGATCCCGCGCGCGCGCGAGCGCCCGAACGGGACGCTGACGATCGCGCCGACCTGGACGACGTCGTCGACCTCGTAGGTGAACTCGCGCGCGACTGCACGCGCGGAGACGAGCGGATAGACCGACGCGTACGCGGCCATCAGGCCGTTTCCGGGTTCGGCCGCTCTTCGCGGTCGGCGCTGCCGGCGACGCGCAGGCGCTTGAACGACAGCGTGCGCGCCATCAGCGCAGTCGCGATCAGCCCCAGCACGAGGTTGGTCGCGACGATGGTGATGTTCATCCCGACGCTGAACGCGAGCAGCAGGCTGCGCGAGATCGCCTCTCCGCGGAACAGGTAGACGATCAGCCCCTGCTTCGTCCCGGCGCCCCCCGGCGTCGCCGGGAAGAGCGTCGCGAGCGACTCGACCACGACGACGAGCATCGCGTTGCGGAGCGTCGCGTGGACGTGGAACGCCTGCAGGAAGAAGAAGAGGCAGGCGATTCGGAGCGCCCACGACAGCGCCTGCGGCCCGATCACGCCGACGAGGAAGCGGCGCCCGTCGTGCATGATCGCGAACCCCTGCGCGAAGCGGGCGCGGAAGCGCGCGTAGTGCTCCCGCGCGAGCACGAACACGATCAACGCCGCGACGGCGATCGCCGCCAGCAGGATGAGCGTGAACTTCTCGTGCCGCAGGAAGAACTTCCAGTCGACGGCCGGGATGCGCGAGTAGACCTGGTGGGTCGGCAGCACGCCGATCGAGAGCGCCCACGCCAGGATCGCGGCCGAGACGAAGAAGTCGAAGACGGTCTCGACGATCAGCGTCGGGGTGAGCGTCGCGTACGTCGAGCCCTCGACGCGCGACTTGAGCAGGTAGAGCTTGACGACGTCGCCCGCGCGGGCGGGAACGATCGAGTTGACGCCGACGCCGGCGGTGTACGCGCCGAGGGCGCTCCGGTAGCGGACGCGCTTGCCCGGGTACGCGGCGCGCACGATGTTCTGCCAGGCGCGCGCACGCAGCAGCAGCCGCACGATGTGGCAGGCGACGGCCAGCCCGAGGGCCGTCCATCCCACCTCGGTCAGGTGGTCGAAGAAGACGTGGACGGCGTGGAAGAAGGCGCCCAGAGCGCCCAGGGTACGTCAGCTGTCCGTCGTCACCTCAGGCGCCGGCGGCGACGAGGATCCAGTCGGTGCCGAAGCCGAGCAGCAGCCCGAGCAGGATCGTCCAGCCGACCAGCTTCGGCATCTGGTAGCGCCGGCAGACCTCGAACAGCTGCATCACGACGTAGAGGATCGAGCCGCCCGCGACGGCGAAGAAGAGGGTCGCGAGGGCCGGCGAGACCCAGGCCTGGCCGACGACCGTGCCGATGAACGTCGGCCCGCCGCCGATCAGCCCGAGCAGGCCGAGGAACGCCCAGCTGGGCTTGTCCCCCTCGGCCGCCATCGGCCCGACGATGCCGAACCCCTCGGTCATGTTGTGCAGTCCGAAGCCGATGATCAGCACGAGCGCGAGCGAGATCTCGCCCGCCGCCGCCGACTGCCCGATCGCGAGCCCTTCGCCGAAGTTGTGCAGGCCGATGCCGGTCGCGATCAGGAGCGCAAGCCGGCGGCCGGGCGAGAGCGACTCGATCCACGAGCGATGGTGGAACTCGTCGACGGCGGCCGCACCGGGCCCGACGAACGGCGTCGCCCGCCGCCGCTTCAGCCAGTCGTCGTAGTAGACGAGGCTCATGTAGCCGAGAGCGAAGCCGACGACGAGCAGCGCGGCGTAGCCCGCGAACGCCGCCCAGTCGTGCGACTCGAGGTGCGACTCGACCGGCTCGACGCCGTGCGAGACGACGTCCCAGAACAGGAACACGAGGATGCCGGTGGCGACCGACGAGAGGGCGGCGCGGAGCGCAGGGTGCGCGCTCGGGAAGCGCCCGATCGGCAGGCCGATGTAGATCGTGAAGCCGGCGATCGCGCCGAGCAGCAGCGTCTGGGTGGTGCTCATCTTGTAAGGCTCACCTTACAGAAGGAAAAGTCTACGATCGATGCGGGATGGCGGGACACGGCGTCGACGAGTACCTCGAGACGATCTACTTCCTCGCCTTCCCGATCGGCGAGTACAAGCCGACGGTGACCGGGTCGCCGACGCTGGCGTCGCGTGTCGCAGAGATGCTCGGCGTGTCGCGGGCCTCGGCCGGCGAGATGCTGAAGCGCCTGGAGGCGGACGGGCTCGTCGAGCGCGGCGAGCACAAGGAGGCGATCCTCACCCCGTCAGGGCGCGAGCGGGCCGAGCTCGTCGTGCGCAAGCACCGCATCATCGAGCGGCTGCTGACCGACTTCATGGGCTACACCGCCGCGGAGGCGCACGTGCACGCGGACGAGCTCGGCGCGACGTTCAGCGACGACATGGTCGAGCGGATCTCGGTGCGACTCGGCAACCCCGACCGCTGCCCGCACGGCTGGCCGGTCGATCCCGACGTCGAGCAGGCGGAGAACCGCGAGCTGCAGTCGCTCGCCGAGCTCGCCCCCGGCGGCCGCGCGACGATCGTGAGGCTCGCCGAGCACGACGGCGACCTCCTGCACTGGTTCTACGACCAGGGCCTCGTGCCGGGCGCCGAGGTGGAGCTGCGCGCGGTCGAGTCGGCCGCCGGCCAGTACCGCGTCGTCGTCGCGGGCGGCGAGCAGGCGATCGGCGAGAAGGCCGCCGCCGGCCTGTTCGTGCGGCCGGCCCACCCCAGCTAGTAACAGTCTGTTACTAGCTGGTGTTCAGGCGACCGCAGGCTCGGCGAGCCCCGCGGCCTCGCGGAGCGCAGCCGCCTTGTCGGTGCGCTCCCACGTGAAGTCGTGGTCGTCGCGGCCGAAGTGCCCGTAGGCGGCGGTCTTCGAGTAGATCGGGCGGCGCAGGTCGAGGTCGCGGAGAATCGCCGCCGGCCGCAGGTCGAAGTGCTCGCGGACGAGCTGCTCGATCCGCTGCCGCGTGACGCCTTTCGCCTCGGTGCCGAACGTCTCGACGAGGATCGAGAACGGATGCGCGACGCCGATCGCGTACGCGACCTGCACCTGGCAGCGGTCGGCGAGGCCGGCCGCGACCACGTTCTTCGCGACGTACCGGGCGGCGTAAGCGGCCGACCGGTCGACCTTCGTCGGGTCCTTGCCGGAGAACGCGCCGCCGCCGTGCGGGGCGGCACCGCCGTAGGTGTCGACGATGATCTTGCGGCCGGTCAGCCCCGTGTCGCCCATCGGACCGCCGATCACGAACTTCCCGGTCGGGTTGACGTAGACGAAGTCGGGGTTTTCGAGCTGCTTCTCGTCGTACAGCTCCTTGGGGAGGATCGGCCGCAGCACGTGCTCGATCAGATCCGGCTTGATCAGCGAGTCGGCGTCGAGGCCCTCGCGGTGCTGCGTCGAGATGAGCACACGCTCGATCGCGACCGGCCGCTGCCGGCCCTCGGCGTCGACCTCGTAGCGCACCGACACCTGCGCCTTGCCGTCCGGCCGCAGGTACGGCAGCACGTCGGCCTTCCGGACCTCCGACAGGCGCTTCGTGATGCGGTGCGCCAGCATGATCGGCAGCGGCATCAGCTCGCGCGTCTCGTTGGTCGCGTAGCCGAACATCATTCCCTGGTCGCCGGCGCCGATCTTGTCGAGCGGGTCGTCGTCGCCCGGATCGTGCTGCACCTCGTACGCGTTGTCGACGCCGAGCGCGATGTCGGGTGACTGTTCGTCGATCGCCACGACGATGCCGCACGTCTCCGCGTCGAACCCGTATTTCGCGCGGGTGTAGCCGATGTGCTTGATCGTCGCGCGGACGAGCTGGCGGATGTCGATGTACGTGTCCGTCGTCATCTCGCCCGCCACCACGACGAGGCCGGTCGTGATCAGCGTCTCGCATGCGACGCGGCTGTTCACGTCGTTCGCAAGCGCCGCGTCGAGAACGGCGTCCGAGATCTGATCGGCGATCTTGTCGGGATGACCCTCGGTCACCGACTCGGACGTGAAGAGGAAGGTACGGGCCGCCATCGCGCCTCAGAGTAACCGCGCCGACGGCTCTCGGCACTACTCGTCCGTAGGGCGCCGTCCCATCAGGGAGGCCAGCAAGTCGCCGAGCGGCAGTCCTCCCAGGACGGCGCAGACACCCTCGGTGATCGGCAGCTCGATGCCGAGCCGGTGCGACAGGTCGCGCAGCACCGGTGCGGTGGTCAGCCCTTCGACCACCTGACCGATCTCCGCCTTCGCCTCCTCGGCTGTCATCCCGCGCGCGATCAGCTCGCCCGCGCGGCGGTTGCGGCCCGACGGGTGCCAGCACGTGACGACGAGGTCGCCCATCCCGGCGAGGCCGGCGAACGTCTCGGGCTCGGCGCCGCACGCCTCGCCGAGCCGCGCCATCTCGACCAGCCCCCGCGTGATCACCGCGGCCTTCGCGTTGTCGCCGAGCTCGAGCCCGTCGACTCCGCCGGCGGCCAGCCCCATCACGTTCTTCGCGGCCGCGCACAGCTCGACGCCGATCAGGTCGCTGTTCACGTAGACGCGGAAGACCATCGAGTTGATCGCCTCCTGCAGCTCGCGCGCGAAGTCCTCGTCCTCGGAGGCGATCACCGCGGCGCCGGGAAGGCCGACAGCCACCTCGTCGGCCATGTTCGGGCCCGAGAGCACCGCGACCGGCCGGCCCTCGACGAGCGTCGACAGCCGATTGCCGGTCGCCGGGTCGAGCCCCTTGACGAGGCTCAGCACCGGCGCGGTGCCGCGTACGTGGGAGAGCGCCTCGCGAAACGAGCGGCTCGGCACGGCGAGCACGACCAGCTCGGCGCTCTCGTAGGGCGCATCGTCGATCGTGTCGCGTACCGCCAGCGTGACGTCGTGGCCGCGGCCGCGCAGCAGGCCGGTGAAGGCCGTCCCCCACGCTCCGCCGCCGACGACGACGACCTTCACGTCCGCTTCCGGAAGTCGATCGCGACCGGCACGCCTTCGAGCTCGAAGCGCTCCCGCAGCTGGTTCTCGACCCAGTAGCCGTAGTCGCGCGTGACGAGACCCGGGTCGTTGACGGTGAAGCGGAAGCGCGGCGGGCGCGACTCGACCTGCGCGCCGTAGAGCAGGTTGAGGCGCCGGTTGCCCTTCGACGGCGCCTGGCGCGCCTCGCGCAGCTCGCCGAGGAAGCGGTTGAGCTCCGCGGTCGGGATGCGGTCTGCGTACTTCTCGAAGAGCTCGGCGGTGCGGTCGAGCAGCCGCGCAACGCCGCGGCCGGTGTGCGCCGAGACGGTGATGAACGGCGGGCGCTGCCGCAGGCGCCGCTGCAGCTCGGGCCGCACCTCCTCGATCGTCACGGTCCCGATGTCCCACTTCGAGAGCACGACGAGCGTCGCGCAGTGCGCCTTGCGCGCCACCTCGACCGCGGTGATGTCGCCCTCGACGATCCCCTGGCTCGCGTCGATCAGGACGAGCGCGACGTCGGCGCGCTCGGCGGCGTCGAGCGCGCGCAGCTCCGAGTAGTAGTCGATCCCCTGCCGCTGGCGGCGCTTGCGCCGCAGGCCGGCGGTGTCGACGAGCACGAACGTGCGGCCGTCGCGCTCGACGACCGTGTCGATCGAGTCGCGCGTCGTGCCCGGCACGTCGCTGACGATCGTGCGCTCCTCCCCGACGAGACGGTTGAAGAGCGACGACTTGCCCACGTTCGGCCGGCCGAGGATCGCGACCCGGATCGCATCCTCCGAGACCGGGCGCCGCGAGCTGCCCGGCAGCAGCTCGATGATCTGGTCGAGCAGGTCGCCGACGTTGGTGCCGTGAAGGCCTGAGATCGGCACCGGCTCGCCGAACCCGAGCCGGTGCAGCTCGAGCGCGAGCCCTTCCTGTGCGGGATCGTCGATCTTGTTCGCGAGCAGCAGCACCGGCTTGTGGGCCCGGCGCAGCAGCTCGGCGAGCTCCTCGTCGCCGGGCGTGACGCCGGCGCGCGCATCGACGACGAAGAGCACGAGATCGGCGTCGGCGATCGCCGCCTTCGCCTGGCGCGCGATCTCGGTGGTGATGTGGTCGCGGTCGGCGAGATCGACGCCGCCGGTGTCGACGAGGAGGAACTCCTCGCCGTTCCACTCGCAGACGAGCTCCTTGCGGTCGCGCGTCGTTCCCTGCTCGCGGTGCACGACCGCGGCGCGCGAGCCGGTCAGCCGGTTGACGAGCGTCGACTTGCCCACGTTCGGGAAGCCGACGATCGCGACCGTCCCTTTCAGCCCATTGGCCGTACTCACAGCGGGGGCACGACGCCGTGCGGCCGTCCGCGCAGGTGCATGTCGGCGAGCCAGTCGAAGAGCGCGTGGATCCGCTGCTCGATCTCGGCGGTCGCCTCCTTGTAGCCTCGCCCGTTTCGCGGCACCCCGCTGAAGGCGAGCGGCGCGCCGAACGCGATCGAGCACGGCGCGAAGTTTCCGGGCTTCCAGAACTGTGTCCCGTAGATCGCGACGGGGATCACCGGCACGTCCTCCTGCAGCGCGACCATCGCCGCGCCCGGCTGCGCCCGCCCGGGGTGGCCGCTCTTCTGCCGCGTCCCCTCGACGAACACGCCGACCGTCCGCCCGTCGCGCGCCGACTGGCGCATCAGCCGCACCGCCTCGCGGTCGGACTCACCGCGGCGGATCGCGATCGTCCCGAACAGGCTGATGAACTCGCCGAGCGCCGGCAGCTTGAACGCCTCGATCTTCGCGACGAAGTCGATGTTGCGCGGCGACGCCTGGCCGACGATCGGGATGTCGATCCAGTGCAGGTGGTTGATCGCGAGCACGAGGCCGCCGCGGTGCGGGACCCGCACCCGGCCGTACGCGCGCAGTCGCGTGGCCGCCTTGGCCGCTCCCCCCATCGTCGGGCGTCCGAACATCCATGCGATCTCCGAGGCGTCGCGCGTCACGGCGACGCGACGAGGCGCGCGCGGACGATCCGCTCGATCTGCGCGACGACGTCGTCGACCTGAAGCTCGGTCGTGTCGATCAGCTCCGCGTCCGCCGCCGGGGTCATGCGGCCCTTGTCGGACTCGTCCCGGCTGCGCAGGTCGGTGGCGAGGGCGTCCTCGCCGATGTCGGGGCGCTCCGCCTGCCGGCGCCGCGTGCGGATCGCCTGGTCGGCCTTGAGGTAGACCTTCACCTCGGCGCCCGGCGCGACGACCGTGCCGATGTCGCGTCCCTCGATCACGACGTTGCCGCGGCCGGCCAGCTCGCGCTGGCGCTCGCGCATCACCTCGCGCACAGGCTGGTGGCGCGCGACGACGGGCACCATCCGGTCGATCCGCGACTGCCGGATCGCAGCGGTCACGTCGACGCCGGCGATGAACACGCGGCCCTCCTCGTCGAACGTCACCGGGCTACGCCGGGCGAGCTCGCCGATCGGCTCGGCGTCGCCGAGCGGCAGGCCCTCCTTGAGCGCGAGCCACGTCAGCGCGCGGTACATCGCGCCGGTGTCGAGGTAGCCGAAGCCGAGCCGCTCCGCGAGCTTGCGGGCGACAGTGCTCTTGCCGGCTCCGGCCGGCCCGTCGATGGCCACGATCATCGCTGCACGAGTTGGTCGAGAAGCTCGAAGAAACCGGGGAAGCTTATAGCCACGCTCTCGGCTCCCCGGAGCTCGACCCCCTCCCGCGAGACGAGACCGGCCAGCGCGCCGAGCATCGCGATCCGGTGGTCGCCGTGCGCGTCGATCTTGCCGCCACGCGGCCGCGCCGGCGTTCCCCGCACCTCGAAGCCGTCCGGGCGGGCCTCGATCCGCACGCCGGCGGCACGCAGCCCCTCGGTGACGGTCTCGATCCGGTCGCTCTCCTTGGCGCGCAGCTCCCCGGCCCCGCGGACGACGGTCGTCCCGCGCGCGAACGCACCGACCAGCGCGACGAGCGGAAGCTCGTCCACGAGCCGCGGCACCTCCTCGGCCTCGACCGTCGTCGCGACGAGCGGCGTCGAGCGGATCTGGAGATCGGCGATCGGCTCGCCGCCGACGGTGCGCCGGTTGAAGACCGCGATGCGCGCGCCCATGCGCTCGAGCACGTCGAGCAGCCCGGTGCGCAGCGGATTGACGTTGACGCTGCGCAGGAGCAGGTCGGAGCCGTTCAGCAGCACGGCGCCCGTGATCAGCGGCGCCGCCGACGACACCTCGCCGCCGATCTCGAGCTCGAACGCAGGGAGGCGCTCGACCGGCCAGACCGACACCGACTTCGGCGTCCGCCGCATCCGGACGCCGAGCTCGCCGAAGAGACGCTCGGTGTGGTCGCGCGTCGGGTGCGGCTCGATCACCGTCGTCGGCCCGTCCCCGGCGAAGAGGCCCGCGATCAGGATCGCCGACTTCACCTGCGCGCTCGCGACCGGGAGCTCGTAGGAGATCGGGTGCAGCTCGGCGCCCTCGATCCGGACCGGCGCGTGGCCGTCCGTCGTCTCGATGTGCGCGCCCATGCGCCGAAGCGGCTCGGCCACGCGCTCATGCGGCCGCATCGACAGCGACTCGTCGCCGACCAGCTCGAAGCGGCCCCGTTGGCCGGCGAGCAGCCCGCACGTGAGCCGCAGCACGGTGCCTGCGTTGCCGCAGTCGATCGGCCGGCCGGGCGCGACGAGGCCGCGCAGCCCCACCCCCTGCACACGGATCTCGTCGTCGCCGTCGTCCGTGACGTCGACGCCGCACGCGCGCACGACGTCGATCGCCGACAGCGTGTCGGCGGCGCGCCCGAACCCGCTGATCCGGCTCTCGCCCTCCGCGACCGCAGCGAGCAGCACGGCCCGCTGCGAGATCCCCTTCACGCCCGGGACGGCCGCGGCACCGACGAGCGCCGAGGCCGGCTCGATCTTCACCGCTAGCCGATCTGCTTGCCCATCAAGGTGACGAACGAGCGCACCTCGGCGGCGAACTCGCCGAACTCCGCCGAGGGGATCTGCTGCGGCCCGTCGCAGAGCGCCTCCTCGGGGCGCGGATGCGACTCGACGATGATCCCGTCGGCCCCGACCGCGACGGCGGCACGCGCGAGCGGCAGCACGAGGTCGCGCCGGCCGGCGGCGTGCGACGGGTCGACGATCACCGGCAGGTGCGTCTCCTTCTTCAGCACGGCGACCGAGCCGAGGTCGAGCGTGTAGCGCGTCGAGCGCTCGAACGTCGTGATCCCGCGCTCGCAGAGGACGATCTGGTGGTTTCCCTCCTTGGCGACGTACTCGGCCGCCATC
This sequence comes from uncultured Thermoleophilia bacterium, assembly GCA_963708355.1. Taxonomy (GTDB): domain Bacteria; phylum Actinomycetota; class Thermoleophilia; order Gaiellales; family Gaiellaceae; genus PALSA-600. The sequence goes on from CAVPSK010000002.1 coordinate 399,559, forward strand.
AGCAGCTCCTCGACGGACGCGGACGGCCCGCGCTTCAGGAGCACCGGCTTCTCGGCCCGGCCGACCTCGGCGAGCAGGACGAAGTTCTGCATGTTGCGCGCGCCGATCTGGATCACGTCGGCGGAGTCGAGCACCGCTTCGACGTGGCGAGGGTCCATCAGCTCGGTGACGATCGGCAGGCCGGTCTCCGCCTTCGCCTCCTGGAGGATCTCGAGCGCGTCGAAGCCGATGCCCTGGAAGGTGTAGGGCGAGGTGCGGGGCTTGAACGCCCCGCCGCGCAGCCAGGTCGCGCCGGCGGCATGCACCGCGCGCGCCGTCTCGAGCGTCTGCTCGCGGTACTCGACCGTGCACGGGCCGGCGATCAGCCCGAAGTAGCCGTCGCCGACCCGGCGGCCCTCGACGTCGATCACGGTCGGGTCGGGCGCGATCTCGCGGCCGACGAGCTTGTACGGCTTCAGGATCGGCAGCACCTGCTCGACCCCGGGGTAGCCCTCGAGCGGCAGCAGCGCGAGCTGCTCGCGGTCGCCGATCGCGCCGATCACCGTCGCCTCGCGGCCGCGCTGGACGCGGGCCTCGACGCCGTGCTCCGCGAGCCGCGAGAGCACGTGCTCGGTCTGGTCGGTGGTCGCGCTCGCGCCCATCACGATCAGCAGCTCGGGAGATCCGGTGACGGCCATCGGCACAATGATGCCTACGTGCGCGTCTTCTCCGGCATCCAGCCGAGCGGCAACCCGACCTTCGGGAACTACAGCGGCGGCTTCCGCCAGTACGCCGCGACGCAGGAGCTCGGCGAGAGCTTCTTCTGCATCGTCGACCTGCACGCGATCACGGTCGAGTACGACCCGGCCGACCTGAACGAGCGCACCTACAACCTGTTCGCGATGCTGATCGCCACCGGCCTCGACCCGGAGCGGTCGACGATCTTCTGCCAGAGCCACGTCGCCGCACACGCCGAGGCGGCCTGGCTGCTGGGGGCCGTGGCGGGCTACGGGCAGCTCGGCCGCATGACGCAGTTCAAGGAGAAGAGCGGCAAGCAGGAGTTCATCTCGGCGGCGCTCTTCAGCTATCCGGTGCTGATGGCCGGCGACATCCTGCTCTACAACGCCGACCGGGTGCCGATCGGAGACGACCAGCGCCAGCACCTCGAGCTCGCCCGCGACATCGCCGAGCGCTTCAACTCGCGCTTCGGGCAGACGTTCGTCGTGCCGGAAGGCATCTACCCCGAGATCGGCGCACGGATCATGGACCTGCAGGACCCGCTCGGAAAGATGGGCAAGACCGGCTCGAGCGAGGCGGGCACGATCCGCATCCTCGACGACCCCGACGCGATCCGGCGCAAGCTGAAGACGGCGGTCACCGACTCGGGCTCGGAGGTGCGCCGCGCTGCCGACAAGCCGGGCATCACGAACCTGATCGACATCCTCTCGGTCGCCACCGGAGACGCGCCCGACGAGATCGAGGGCCGCTACGACGGCTCCGGCTACGGACAGTTCAAGGCGGACGTCGGCGAGGCGGTGATCGCGTTGCTCGAGCCGATCCAGGAGCGATATCACGCCCTGCGCTCGGACGAGACGGCGCTCCGGCGCATGCTCGCCGCCGGCGCCGAGAAGGCCCGCTCGGTGTCCGAGCCGGTGCTCGAGCAGATGTACGAGCGCATGGGCTTCGTGCGGCTGTAGCCGCCGTCACAACCCCGTCACCAGACCGACGGTTCCCGGCGACACCGCACGGGCCGGGTCCGCCATAGTCTCGCGTCGCCGGGCCTGATATCGGCCCATAGATCGACGAAGGGGGATCCATGCACAAGCATCGGTCGAGGGCGATTGCCGCCGTCCTCGTCACCGCCTGCGCGGCGTTCGGCCTCGTGGCCGCGACCGCGCGCCAGAGCGCGCACGCCGCGCCGCTGGCCTCGCCGTCCTGCGCGCTGCAGAACGGCGGTGGGGCGGTCAAGCACGTCATCTACCTGCAGTTCGACAACACGCACTACCGGCGCGACAGGCCGGACGTCCCGTCCGACCTCGAGCAGATGCCGCACCTGAAGAACTTCCTCGAGCAGAACGGCACGGTCTTCACGAACGACCACACGATCCTGATCTCGCACACGGCGGGCGGGATCCTGTCGAGCCTCACCGGCCTCTATCCGGACCGGGACGGCCAGACGGTCTCGAACTCCTACGGCTACTTCAAGGCCGACGGGACGGTCGGGTTCTCCAGCTCGTTCAAGTACTGGACCGACCAGGTCGACGCAGTGCTCGACCCGCTGCCGAACATGATCACGGACGGCCAGAAGACGACGCCGGCTCCGTGGGTGCCGTTCACGCGGGACGGCTGCGACGTCGGCGGCGTCGGCACCGCGAACATCGAGCTCGAGAACACGTCGACGAACGCGACCGGCGACATGACGCGCGTGTTCGGCGTCGGCTCGCCGGAGTGGAACGAGGCGGTCGCGAACCCGCAGCTCGCGCAGACCGACTTCGTCGGGATCGCGATCCACTGCTCGCGCTCGCTGACCAGCCGCTGCACGGGCGACGCGAACGCGAAGCCGGACCCGCTCCCGGACGAGCCGGGCGGCTACGACGGCTTCAACGCGCTCTACGGCTCGAAGTACGTCAACCCGGCGATCACCAGCCCGTCGAGCGGCTGCGTCAACAACACGGCCGGGATGCCGATCCAGGACCCGAAGGGCAACTGCGGCTTCCCGGGCTTCGACGGGATGCTCGCGGCCAACACGCTCGGCGAGGTCGCGCAGATGCAGGAGAACGGCGTCCCCGTCACCTACGGGTACATCTCGGACGCGCACGACTTCCACGTCCCGAACCCGGGCAGCGACTCGTTCACGTCGAGCGCCCAGGGGCCGGGCGAGTTCAACTACCAGCAGCAGCTGAAGGCGTACGACGACGCGTTCGCCGCGTTCTTCACGAACCTTCAGGCACACGGGATCGACAAGTCGAACACGCTGTTCGTGATCACCGTCGACGAGGGCGACCACTTCGCCGGCGGCATCGGCTCGCCCGATCCCGCGCACCCGGGGGCGCTGGCGTACACGCACGCGACCTGCGCCGCGAACGCGCAGGGCATCCTCAACTGCCCCGCGAACCAGATCGGCGAGGTCAACGCGAACCTGCAGCCGCTGACGGGACGCACCGACTTCTCGGTGCACTCGGACGACGCGCCGACCTTCTACCTCAACGGCAATCCGCGGCCGAGCAGCGCCACGGTGCGGAGCCTCGAGCACACGCTCGCGAAGATGAAGCTCTCCGATCCGTACGTGAACTCGGGAGCGCTTGCGCCGATCGCCGTCAACTTCGCCGACCCGGTCGAAGAGGCGACGCTGCACATGGTCAACAACGATCCGAACCGGACGCCGACGTTCACGATGTTCGGGAACGACGACATCTTCTTCACGGCCGGGCCGACGGGGCCGACGTGCGGAAGCAACCCGTGCGTCGCTCCGGGCTTCGCGTGGAACCACGGCGACATCCAGGAGGAGATCGGCAACACGTGGGCGGGCATCGTCGGGCCGGGTGTCGCCGCGAACGGCGTCAACGCGACGACGTGGACCGACCACACGAACCTGCGTCCCACGATCATGGCGCTGACCGGGCTCAAGGACAGCTACCGCGAGGACGGCGTCGTGCTCACTCAGGCGCTCACGCCCGCGGGGGCGCCACCCGCGCTGCAGTCGCAGAAGGCGCTCGCCGAGCAGCTCCAGGGGCTCTACGAGCAGCTGAACGCGCCGTTCGGGCAGTTCGGGACCGACACGCTCGCCGCGTCGACGCGAGGGATCGAGAGCAACTTCATCGGTGACCTCACGTACCTCGTGACGGAGCGGAACATCACCAACCTGACCGGCGCACGGAACCAGCTGGCCGGTGAGATCCACAGTGCGCTTGCAGGCGCGGCGTTCGACGGGACGCCGATCAACCCCGTGCAGGCGGCGCTCTGGCAGATGCGGGGCGCGAGCCTCTTGGCTCTCGCCCACAGCCTCTGACGGGCGCTTAGCGGCGCGAGCCGGAGGGCTGCCCCTGGGTGGCCCTCCGGAGCGCCTCCACCTCGCCGGGCTCGAGCTCGCGCCACGCGCCGGGCTCGAGCCCGGCGAGCGTCAGCGGCCCGTAGCGGCTTCTGTGCAGCGTCACGACCGGGTGCCCGACCGCCTCGAGCATGCGCCGTACCTGGCGATTCTTCCCTTCGTGGATCGTCAGCTCGAGCATCGACGGCGCGAGCCGCACGACGCGCGCGGGCGCCGTGCGGCCGTCGGTCAGGTCGATCCCGGCGGCGAGGCGCGCGACGACCGCGTTCGTCGGCTCGCCCTCCACCTCGGCGACGTAGACCTTGTCGACCTCGTAGCGCGGGTGCGCGAGCCGGTGCGCGAGCGAGCCGTCGTTGGTCAGCACGAGCGCGCCGGTGGTCTCGGCGTCGAGGCGGCCGACGGGGACGACGCGCACCGGGTGCTCGACGAGCCCGACGACGGTCGGGCGGCCCTGCGGGTCGCGCGCCGTCGTGACGACGCCGGAGGGCTTGTGCAGGAGGACGTAAGCGAGCTGCTGTGGGGAAAGGGGCTTGCCGTCGAGGCGCACCTCGTCCTGCCCCTCGACGAAGGTGTTGAGCTGCCCGCGCGTGCCGTTGACAGTGACGCGCCCGGCCTTGATCAGCTCGTCGGCACGCCGCCGCGAGCCCACTCCCGCCCGCGCGAGCCAGGCATTCAACCGCATGCCCGAAGTCTGGTCCCTCCGACCACGGACTGTCATGCCTCGAATTGGTGGGCGGTGCTAGTAGAGCGCGGTCGCGAGCCGGCGGCGGTACTGGACGGTCAGCGGATGCTCGTGGCCGAGCTCGCCGAAGAGGCGCACCATCAGCTCACGCGTCTCGTCCCGCGACCCGGGATCGCGCTCGACGCGCTCCAGCAGCAGCCTGAACGCGCCCTCGTAGTCGCCCGCCTGCAGGAACGGCGCGAGCTCCTCGTCCTCCACCGTCTCGGCCACGGGCGGCTTCGTGAGCTCGTCGAGGAACGCCTCGACCCCCGCCCGCTGCTGCGCGCCGACGAACTCGGCGACGACGTGCCCGTTCCGGAACGCCTTCACCGCCGGGATGCCGCGGACGTCGTACTCGAGCGCGAGCTGCTGGTTCGCGTCGACGTCCACCTTCGCGAGGCGCACGCTTCGCTCCGCGGTCGCCTCCTCGAGCAGCGGCCCGAGCTGCTTGCACGGCCCGCACCACTCCGCCCAGAAGTCGACGACCACCGGTTCCGTGGCCGACCGCTCGATCACCTCGGTCTCGAATGTCGCGTCGGTGACGTCCATCGACAGGCTCAACGCTCACCCGCCCCGATTCGTTCCGCGATGAGTTTGCGGACGGCGCGCGGTCGGTATGCAGTGAACATCATCGCGAGCGAGGGGAGCAACGCAGCATGGGACAGCCAGTCGTGCACTTCGAGATCATCGGCAAGGACGGCGACAAGCTGAGGAGCTACTACGGGGAGCTCTTCGGCTGGACGTTCGACACCGACAACCCGATGAGCTACGGCGTCGTCGACCGCGAGCAGAACCTCTCGCCGGAGGGGGTCGGGATCGGCGGCGGCGTCGCCGGCGGCCCCGACGGCTACGAGGGCCACACCACCTTCTACGTCGGCGTCCAGGACGTCGAGGCCGCCCTCGCCAAGGCGGAGAGCCTCGGCGGCACGCGCGTGATGGGCCCCGAGAAAGTGATGGAGACGATCGAGCTCGGCCTGTTCACCGATCCGGAGGGCCATCTGATCGGCGTCGTCAAGCCGACGATGTAGCCGCGAGCGCGTAGAGGCGCCACTCGCCCGGCACGCCCTTCAGCTCGGCGGTGCCGCGGTCCGAGAACTCGAGGCCGGAGCCGGCGACGAGGTCCTTGACGGTGCTCGACACGAGGACCTCGCCCGGCTCAGCCTGGGCGGCCACGCGGGCGCCGATGTGGACGGCGATCCCGCCGACCTTGCCCTCCATCACCTCGCACTCGCCCGTGTGCAGCCCCGCGCGCACCTCGATGCCGAGCTCGCGGACGCCGTCAGAGATCGCCTGCGCGCAGCGGATCCCGCGCGCGGGGCCGTCGAACGAGGCGAAGAAGCCGTCGCCGGCCGTGTCGAGCTCCCGTCCCCGATAGCGCGCGAGCTGCCCGCGCACGAGCGCGTGGTGCCGCTCGACCAGCTCGCGCCAGCCACGGTCGCCGAGCTCGACCGTCTTCGCGGTCGAATCGACAATGTCCGTGAACAGGATCGTCGCGAGCACCCGGTCGGGCTCGGGGGCGTCCCAGCCACCGCTCTCGTAGACCCCGGTGACGAACGCTTCGAGCGCCTGCATCAGTGAATCCGTATCGCCGTAGTACGGCATATGCGGCCCGCCGGGAAGCTCGACGAGACGCGCACCGGGGATCTGGCCCGCGGTCCAGCGGGCGACCTCGATCGGCAGGTCGTCCTCGCTGCGGTGGAGCACGAGCGTCGGGACGCGGATCGTCGGGAGCACGTCGCGGACGTCGATCTGCGCGTTCATCTGCTCCAGCGCGATGATCGCCCCCGGGCTCGCACTCAGGCGCTGGCGGGAGGCTTGCCACTTGACCTCTTCCTGGGTGGGCTCCCTGCCCTGGCCCTGCAGGAAATCGACGGCGGCTTCGTCGGTCCCCCAGCTCCGCGACCAGTCGTCGGCATCGCGCAGGTACTCGTCGAGCGGCTGCCCGAGCGGGAAGTCGGGGGCCCACACGAAGCGCGGCATCGACCCGTAGACGACCAGCGCCGGCGTCCGCTCCGGGTACGTCGCGGCAAAGAGGATGCTCATCGGCCCGCCCTCCGAGGCGCCGACGAGCGCAGCGCGGTCCGAGCCCGCCGCGTCCATCACGGCTCGGACGTCGTCCATCCGCGTCTCCAGGTTCGCGATCCCCGCGACCCGGTCCGACGCGCCGGTCCCTCGCTTGTCGAAGACGATCAAGCGGCTGAAGGAGGCGATCCGCTCGAAGAACGCGGCGCGCGCGGGATCCTCCCAGATCAGGTCGACGTTCGAGACGGCACCCGGGACGTAGACGAGGTCGAACGGCCCGTCGCCGACGACCTGGTAGGCGATGCTGACGTCGCCGCTTCGCGCGTAGCGCGTCTCGGGCTGCACGCCCGTAGTTTGTCGCGTTTACGCCGTGCGCTTCTCGGCGACGGCCTCGAGCCGTTCGCGGATCTGGCCCACGTCGGCGCCGAGGTCGTCGACCCGCGGCAGCGCCGCGAGCGACTCCAGGCCGAACACCCGCTCGAAGAGCGGCGTCGTGCGGTAGCGGATCGCCCCGAACTCGTTGTCGCGGCCGCCCTCGGCGATCAGCCCGCGTTCGACGAGCCCGGCGACGACGCCGTCGACGTTGACGCCGCGGATCCGGGCGATCTCCGGCCGCGACACCGGCCCCAGGTACGCGACGATCGCGACCGTCTCGAGCGCGGCCTGCGACAGCCCCTTCTCGGCCGGGCGCTCGAAGAGGCGCGCGCACGCCTCGGCCGCGTCGGCGGACGCGCGGAACGCGAACCCTCCGGCGACGTGCTCGAGCACGATCCCGCTCGATCCCTCGGTGTAGCGCTTCCAGAGCAGCTCGAGCGCGTCGCCGATCTCCTCGGCGTCGGCCTCGCACGCGGACTGCAGGTCCTCGAGCGAGAGCGGCTGCGACGCGACCACGAGCAGCGCCTCGATCGTGCGCGCCAGCTCGGCTGACTGCGTCGTCTCGGTCGGGATCAGGCGGAGCGGACGTTCCAAGAGAGACTCCTTTCGGCGTCGGCGCGGGAAATCCTTATCGGCGCGAACGGCGCGGCCTGCGCGATCGCGATCTCGTCTTGCTTGCGCAGCTCGAGCAGCGCCAGGAAGGCGACGGCGACCTCCACCCTGGACAACCCGCGGACTTCGTTGTCGAAGTCGAAGCGGCTGCGGCGACGGAGCAGCGAGCGCCAGCGCTCGAGGAACTGCGAGACCGGCGGGAACCGGAGCGCCATGTGGGCGAGCGACGGCGCGGGCGGCTCGATCGCGAGCACGCGCAGCGCACCGGCGAGCTTCTCCGGGTCCTGCGGCGCGAGCTTGCGCTCGACCTGCGGCGCAAGCGGCGCCGGCCCGAGCCGGAAGAACAGCCGGCGCCGCTCCTCGATCCGCCGCCTCAGGAACTGCGCGGCCTCCTTCGCCCGCCGGTACTCGGCGAGCCGGCGGGCGAGCTCCTCGGCCGCCTCCTCCGGCTCGAGCTCGGCGAGCTCGGCGTCCTCCTCGGGGAACATCGCGCGCGCCTTCAGCTCGAGCAGCGCGGAGATCAGCACCAGGAACTCGCCGCACGCGTCGAGGTCGAGCTCGCCCTTCCGATCGAGGTGCTCGACGAACGCGATCACCACCTCCGCGAGGTCGATCTCGCGGAGCGGCAGCTCCTCCCGCAGCACGAGCGAGAGCAGGAGGTCGAACGGGCCCTGGAACGCGTCCAGGTCCAGCTCGAGCTCGTGGACGGAGACCGTCACCGGCGAAACGCTAACGGCGCTAGCGGACGCGGCCCTTGGGGATGGCCATCGCCGGCCCCTGCCTCGGTTCCGGGCGTTTCGGCTCGCGCACGCGGTGCGCGGGGTCGCGTCGCTGCCACCAGATGAAGAAGCCGGTGGAGCAGATGAACACGATCAGCGACACCCAGGCGTTCAGGCGCAGCCCGGCGACGTGGTGCGCCGGATCGACCCGGATCAGCTCCTCGAAGAAGCGGCCGAAGCAGTAGTAGGAGACGTAGAGCGCGAACAGCGACGGCGGCCGCAGCTTGAAGCGCCGGTCGACCCAGATCAGCAGCGCGACGCCGGCGAAGTCCCAGATCATCTCGTAGAGGAAGGTCGGGTGGAAGGCCGCGCGGTCGAAGTACTGGATCGGCCGGTGGGCTCGGGTCGATCTTGAGCCCCCACGGCAGCGTGGTCGGCTTGCCGAAGAGCTCCTGGTTCCACCAGTTGCCGATCCGCCCGATCCCCTGCGCGAGCAGGAGGCCCGGCGCGGCGGCGTCCATGAACTTCGTGACCGAGTAGCCGGAGCGCCGCACGACGACGGCGCCGGCGATCGTCCCGAAGAGGATCCCGCCCCACACGCCGAGGCCGCCCTGCCAGACCTCGAAGATGCCCTTCCACTTCGGGCTCGGGACCTCGCTCCAGGAGGTGATGTCGTGGTAGAGGCGCGCGCCGACGACGCCGAAGCCGACGCCCCAGACGGCGACGCGCGTGACGAGGTCCCAGTCGCCGCCCATCTTCACCCAGCGGCGCCCTGTCAGCCAGATGCACGCGAGGATCGCGACGAGCAGCGTGAGCCCGTACATGTGCAGCTGCAGCGGGCCGAGGTCGACCGACCCGCTGTGAGGCGATGGGATGTAGGCGATCGAGAAGCCGCATCTAGACCCTGGTTCCGGGCAGTGAAGCAGGTTCCTCGGAGGGAACGGCGGCGAATCCGCGCACGAGCGTTCCGAGGCCGTCGCGCCAGGCGGCCTCCTCGAGCCCGGCGGGCAGCAGCCCCCGAAGCTCGAGCGCGGCGAGGCCTTCGCACATCGCGTGGAAGGCGCTGGTCGCCTCGCGCACGGTGCGGCCGCCGAGCAGGCCGGCGTCGTGGAGACGCTGCACCTTCTGCTCGAGCCGGCGCAGCGCCCAGCCGGCCTCGGCGCCGAAGCCGGTCGCGTAGCCGGGGCCCGGGAGCGTCCGCTGCACGGCGACGCGGAAGAGCGAGGGATGCTCGAGCGAGAAGCGGCGGAAGACCGAGATGCCCGCCTCGACGAGGTCGGCGGCTGGATCGTCCGTCGCCGGAAGCCTCGCGACGCCTTCGCCGAGCAGCTCGAACGCGCGCCGGCCGAGCGCCGCCACGAGCCCGTCCTTCGAGCCGTAGAGGCTGTAGACGGCGCGCGTCGTCGTGCCCGCGGCCTCGGCGACGCGGCGGACGGAGAGCGCGCCGACGCCCTCGGTCTCGATCAGCCGCTCGGCCGCGTCGAGCAGCTCGTCCGCGGTGCGGGGCTGGTGGCGGGGCCGTCCCATGGGCTTGCGTAGCGTATCAGCGTTACGTTACAGTGTTGCGAAACGGAGGGAGAGGGACTATGACGACGTTCTTCGGGGAGTTGGCCGGCAACCTTTCTGGCTGGGCGGATGCACGGCCGCCGCTCGTGCTGGTGCACGGGCTGACATTCGACCGGGCCTCGTGGGGCCCCGCGCTCGAGGAGCTCGAGCGCCTCGACCCGGGCCGGCGGGTGCTGTCGCTCGACCTGCCGGGGCACGGCGAGTCGCCGCCGCGCGACTCGTACCGGATGGCGCAGAGCGTCGAGCGCGTGCACGCGGCGGTCGAGGAGGTAGGGCTCGTCGCGCCGGTGCTGGTCGGGCATTCGCTCGGCGCGGTGGTCGCGACGATCTACGCGACCGAGCATCCGGTCAGCGGCGTTGTTAACGTCGACCAGTCGCTCGAGGTCGAGCCGTTCGCCTCGCAGGCGCGGGCGGTCGCGCCCGCGCTCGCCGGGCCGCAGTTCGACCAGGTGTGGGCGGGTTTCTGGGCGAGCATGGAGATCGACCGCCTGCCGCCCGCGGCGCAGGAGCTGCTCGAGCGGACGACGACGCCGAGCTCGGAGCTCGTGCTCGGCTACTGGGCCGACCTGCTCGAGCGCCCGGACGAGATGTTCGAGTGGGCGCGCACGAGCCGCGCGGCGCTGCGCGCGCGGCGGGTGCCGTACGAGGCCGTGGTCGGGCGCAACGTCGACGCCGAGCGCGCCTGGTACGCGCGCGAGCTGCCGCACGCGGTCGTCACGGAGATGCCGGGCTGCGGCCACTTCCCCCAGCTCGCAGAGCCGCAGGCGTTCGCCGCGCGGATCGCGGCGACGAACGACTGGGCGCAGGCGGTGTGGAGGGCCGCGTAGGAGCTAGAGGAGGATCTGCTTCGCGAGCTCGGGCGAGCAGCCCTTGAGCAGGAGCTCGATCGCGCGGTGGAGGTCGATGTCCATGCGGACGGCGATCGCCGCCGCGTCCGCGGGGCCGAAGCCGGCCCGCTCGAGCTCCTCGGCCCGCCAGCGCTCGACGAGCTCTTGCTCGGTGGGCCGGGTGGTGAGGTCTGCGGTCGGCATCATCGAATCTCTCTCTCGCCCATTCTGTTCGGTTAAACGACGAATGTGGTTCTCCCCACAGTGGGGGATTCGAAGGATTTACGAATCGCTAACGCTTACGCCGCAATTCACACCTCGCTCAACCGCAAGCAGCGGCTTTTTGGTTGACGGGGTGTTAGGCGATCGCCGACTCGCCGAGCAGAACCTTGACCTCGGCGTAGAAGTCGGGGGCGGGCCGCACCTTGTGCTGGGGGCCGAAGGCGTAGGTCTTCCGTCCCTGCGAGGTGACGCAGTCGACGAAGACGGGTGACTCGCCGGGGAAGTCGCGGATCACCTGCGCGAGCTCGCGGATGATCCCGGCGCGGATCGTGGTGGCGTCGACCTTGAGGCGCACCTCGCGCTTCTCGGCGACCGCCTCGAACGCGGCCACCTCCATCGCGACGAGCTTCGTCTCGCCTTCCTTGCGGTCGACGCGGCCCTTGACGATCAGGATGCGGTCGGTGACGCAGAGCTCGCGCGCGTTCGCGTAGGTCGAGTTGAAGACGACCGTGTCGACGCCGCCGGTGACGTCCTCGATCCGCAGGAACACCATCGCCTCGCCGCGCTTCGTCGTCATCTGGCGCATCGCGCTGACGATCCCGCCGACGATCACGACCTCCCCGTCGCGGCGGCGCTCGAGCTCGGCGATCGTCGTGTCGGCCTTGCGCCGCAGCTGGTCGCGGATCGCCGAGAGCGGGTGCTCGGTGACGTAGAGGCCGAGCACCTCCTTCTCCATCGCGAGCAGCTCGTTCTTCTCGAACTCGTCGGCCGCGATCGGCGCGTGCTTGCGCGGCTTCTCGTCGCTCTGATCGAGGTCGAAGATCGACCCCTGGCCGGCGAGCCGGTCGGCCTGGTACTTCTGGCCGGAGGCGAGCGCGCGGTCGAGCACCTCCCAGGTGCCCTTGCGCGAGCCGGGGATCGCGCCGCACTTGACGAGCGCCTCGACGACGCGCCGGTTCGCGATCCCCGAGTCGACGCGCTCGGCGAAGTCCCAGATCGACTCGAACGGGCCGCCCTCCTCGCGCGCGGCGATGATCGCGCGGCACGCGCCCTCCCCCACGCCCTTCACGGCGTTGAGGCCGAAGCGGATCTTGCCGTCCACGACGGCGAAGTCGGTCTGCGACTCGTTCACGTCGGGCGGCAGCACCTCGATCCCGAGCTCGTGGCACGCGTTGACGTAGAACGGCACGCGGTCCTTCGTGCTCATCACCGAGGAGATCAGCGCGGCCATGTACTCGCACGGGTGGTTCGCGCGGAGCCACGCCGTTCTGTACGCGATCAGTGCGTAGCACGCGGCGTGCGACTTGTTGAAGGAGTAGTCCTGCGACTTCTCCATGTCGTCCCACAGCTGCTTCGAGACCTGCTCGGAGGTCGAGTTGGCGATGCAGCCCTCGATGAACTTCGTCTTCAGCGACGCCATCAGCTTGTGGTCCTTCTTGGAGATGGCGCGGCGGAGGTCTTCGGCCTCGAAGAGCGAGAAGCCGGCGATCTCGCTCGCGATGTGCAGGCTCTGCTCCTGGTAGATCGAGATCGCGAAGGTGTTGCCGGTGATCGCCTTCAGGCGCGGGTCGATGTAGCTGATCGGCTCCTTGCCGTTCTTGCGGTTGGCGTAGGACGGGATGTACTGCATCGGCCCCGGCCGGTAGAGCGCGACGAGCGCGATCAGGTCCTCGAACTCGGTCGGCTTGACCTGGCGGAGCGCCTCGCGCATCCCCGACGACTCGAACTGGAAGACGCCGGTCGCCTCGCCCTTGGCGAGCATCGCGTAGGTCTTCTTGTCGTCCATCGGGATGGCGGAGATGTCGAGGTCGCCGAGCAGCTCGCAGGCCTTGTCGATCACGTCGAGGTTGCGCAGGCCGAGGAAGTCCATCTTCAGCAGGCCGAGCGCCTCGATGTCCTTCATCGGGAACTGGGTGACGACCTCCTGGTCGGCGCCCTTCTGCTGCAGCGGCACGATCGTCATCAGCGGCTCCGCGCCGATGACGACGCCGGCGGCGTGGATCGAGTCGGCGCGCGTCAGCCCTTCGAGCGGAATCGCGAGCTCGAGGATCTCCTTCGCCACCGGGTCGTCCCTGACGGCCTTCTGCAGCTCGCCCGCGCTCGGCGAGCATCTGGCCGGGACCTTCCGGGATCAGCTTCGCGATCTTGTCGACGACGCCGTACGGCACCTCGAGCACGCGGCCGGCGTCGCGGACGGCGGCGCGGGCGGCCATCGTCGAGAAGGTGATGATCTGCGCGACGCGGTCGCGGCCGTACTTCTCGGTGACGTAGTTGATGACGCGCTCGCGGCCGGCGACGGCGAAGTCGATGTCCATGTCGGGCATCGACTTGCGGCCCGGGTTGAGGAAGCGCTCGAAGAGCAGGTCGTAGCGGATCGGGTCGATGTCGGTGATCTCGAGGCAGTAGGCGACGAGGCTGCCGGCCGCCGAGCCGCGGCCGGGGCCGACGCTGATCGAGTGCTCGCGCGCGAAGTGGATGAAGTCCCAGACGATCAGGAAGTAGTCGGTGAAGCCCATCTCCTTGATCGTCTTGAGCTCGTAGTGCCAGCCGCTCGTTCAGCTCCGAGGTCGCCTTGCCGTAGCGCTTTTGCAGGCCTTTTTCGCAGAGCTCGACGAGGTAGTCGAACGCCTCGCGGCCCTCGGGCGTCGGGTAGACGGGCAGCAGGATGCGGCCGAGCTCGAGCTCGACGTTGCAGCGCTCGGCGACCTCGAGCGTGCGCCGCATCGCGTCGGCGTGGCCGGGGAAGTCGAGCGCCATCTCCTCGGGCGTCTTGAAGTAGAAGTGGTCGGTCTCGAACTTCCAGTGGTCGGGGTTCTTGAGCGAGTCGCCGGACTGGATGCAGAGCAGCGCCTCATGCGCGCGCGCGTCGGAGTGGCGGAGGTAGTGGACGTCGCCGGTCGCGACGGTCGGCATCTTCGCCGCGGTCGCGAGCTCGACGAGCTGCGGGAGGATGCGCTCCTGCACGGGCAGGTGCGCGTTCTGCAGCTCGGCGTAGACGTTGTCGGCGCCGAACACCTGCTGCAGCCGGTCGAGCTCGGCGCGCGCGTCGTTCGGGCGGTTCTCCTCGAGCGCCTTGCAGACTCTTCCGCTGAGGCAGCCGCGAGAGCGCGATCACGCCGGCGCTGTGCCGCTCGAGCAGCTCCCAGTCGACGCGCGGCTTGTAGTAGTAGCCCTCGAGGTAGCCGAGCGAGGAGAGCTTGATCAGGTTCGCGTAGCCGGCGTTGTCGGCGGCGAGCAGCGTGAGGTGCGCGTTGCCCTTCTCGTGCGCGCGGCGGTCGTCGGCGACGTAGACCTCGCAGCCGACGACCGGCTTGACGCCGGTGCCGCGCGTCGCCTTCCAGAGCTGCACGGCGCCGGCCATCGAGCCGTGGTCGGTGAGGCTGACCGCCGGCATCTGGAGCTCCTCGGCCCGGGCGACGAGGTCGGAGATCCGGCACGCACCATCGAGGATCGAGTACTCCGAGTGGACGTGCAGGTGGACGAACTCGGCAGTGCTCGAAGAGGCGGTGGCCATCGCGGAGGGTCATCTTACGGAGCGGTCCTGACGGGTCCGGAGACCCCAGTCGGAGGGCGGCCTTGAAGCTTTAATGAGACCAGATGATGCTTGCCCACCTCCATGGGTAAGGAGGGGGTCAACGGTTCGAGCCTGTCCGAGGGCGTAACTCCGACAGAGCCTGCGCGTTACGGTTGACGCGCGGCGGGCATCGCCGTCAGCTTGAAGGAGACACTGATAACCACAGCCGAGGAAGTCCTGCCGCTTGAGCCCGAGAGCGCGCTGATCGGCGACAAGGGGCTGAAGCGCGACGCGATCGGCTACCTCTCGAACCTCGTCATCGGTGTCGCGTCGACGGCGCCCGCCTACTCGCTCGCGGCGACGCTCGGCTTCATCGTCGCCGTCCCCGCGATGGGGCTGCACGCGCCGGCGGTGCTGCTCGTCTCGTTCGTGCCGATCCTGCTGATCGCGTTCGCCTACAAGTACCTGAACCGCGCCGACCCCGACTGCGGCACGACCTTCGCCTGGGGCACGCGCGCGATGGGCCCATGGGTCGGGTGGATCAACGGCTGGGCGATCTTCGTCGCCGACGTGATCGTGATGGCGTCGCTCTCCGTGATCGCGTCGACGTACACGTACCTCCTCTTCGGCTGGGACGGCGGTGCGAACTCGACGTTCTGGATCCTCGTCGGCGCTGCGGTGTGGATCGCACTGATGACATGGATCTGCTGGCGGGGAATCGAGCTGTCGGCGCGCGTCCAGCAGTTCCTGCTCGCGGCCGAGCTCCTCATCCTCGTGGCGTTCGCGGTCGTCGCGCTCGTCAAGGTCTACGCCAACGCCCCAGCGCACTCGGTGCGGATCAGCGCCGACTGGTTCAACCCGTTCGCGCTCGGGTTCAAGCCACTCGTCGACGGGATGCTGCTCGGCATCTTCATCTACTGGGGCTGGGACTCCGGCGTGATGGTGAACGAGGAGACCGAGAGCTCGGCCGAGGCGCCCGGTCGCGCCGCCGTGCTCTCGACGCTGATCCTGCTCGCGATCTACGTGGTCGTCGGCGCAGCCGCGCAGTCGTACGGCGGCACGCAGACACTGGTCGACAACTCGGACGACGTGCTCCGCGTCCTCGGCGGATCGGTGTTCGGGTCGCCGTGGGACAAGCTGCTGATCATCGCGGTGCTCACGTCCGCATCGGCGTCGACGCAGACGACGATCCTGCCGACGGCACGAACGACGCTGTCGATGGCCCGCTGGAAGGCGATCCCGTCGGCCTTCGGCCACATCCACCCACGGAACCTGACACCCGACTTCTCGACGATCGCCATGGGCGGCATCTCGATCCTCCTGACCGTCCTGCTCGTCGCCTTCAACTCGTCACAGGACGTGCTCGGCGACTCGATCACCGCCGTCGGCTTCGCGATCCTCTTCTACTACGGCTTCACCGGGCTCGTCTGCGTCGTCTACTTCCGCAAGCAGCTGCTGCAGAACTGGAAGCACCTGGTGATGGCCGGGATCATCCCGCTCGTCGGCTTCGGCGTGATGGCCGCGATCTTCGTGAAGGCGTTCCACGACTACAGCCTCCCGGACGCCGGCTACGCTGCGCCGCTCTGGGGGATCCAGATCCCGATCGTGATCGGCATCGGCTCGCTGCTCCTCGGCATCCCGTTGATGATCCTCTGCCGCCTCAAGTACCGCGAGTTCTTCTCGCGGAAGCTCGAGGTCGCTGCGCCCGGCGCGCTCGACGCGCAACAGGAAGAGGTGTCGCTCCACTTCTAGGCCGCGTCGAGGCGTCGGCTCCTCTAGGAGCAACGCCCTCGCACTCTGAACATCGACGGGCTGATTCCGCTGCGTCTTCAACCAAGGCACCAGGACGTTCTCACCGACGACCCAGATCCGCTCGCGCCGCTCCGGAGGGTGATCGCCTGCGACAGCACAGAACAGCTCGTGACCCACGGCACTGCCGAGCTTCTGCGCGGAGCCACCACGCGTTACCCGCTGTCTGGCCCACGTCACGTCTGCGAAAGCCATGGCTCTTGGTCTCGATCACGTAGCCGCCGTTCGGGCCGCAGAGAATGTGATCGATATCTCCCCCGCGGTCCTTCTCGTAGCCGTGGAGTACGAGCCAGCCACGATCAGCGAACTGATTGAGCGGCAAGCCGACTCTGTCGCTCAGCGCGTGCACCAACGAACCAATTAAGCGTGCGCGTCACCGCTGCGCTGAAGTCTCGCCGAAGCAGCGGATGAAGGCCTCACGAAGTCCGACGAGGGCACATACGCGTCCGGCAGCACCAGCGCGACCCGCGTCCGCGTGCCACTCACGGACAGTGACCGCAGACCTCAGAACGATAGGCTCTTGAAGGAATCCACTGAGCGAAGCGTAGATCATCGAAGATGACGCCAATCCTCGCCTGTTGAATCTGAGCCATCCGCGAACTGGCCTGCGTCGCATTGCAAACACCATCGACGCCCTGGGCCGTGGATTTCAATCGAGCATCTCGAAACGTATCGACGTCGCCCCGAGTGCACTCTCGCACACTCCTCAACGAAGCGCAATCAGTGCCGATGCCTCGCGGTACCGTCGAGACGAAGCACGACCAGGCGTAAAGCATCAAGCTTTCCGGCGGTGATACGGACCCCTTCGCCGACAAGCTCATCCAGCGTCTTCGTCACAACGCCCCAACGCTTTCAAGAGGCGCGGCCTAGGGGCGGCGCGCGCAGACAGGGAGGCGACCGCGCCTCTCCTCGCGCACCTCGCCCAAAGGTGAGCTGGAACGCGGCCGTACAGGTCGAGCAGCACCTCGGCGGGCTCGATCAGCGCCTCGGCGATCGACCGCGCGAGCACGCCATGGCAGAACTACGACCTCGTCCACATCGAGCTCAGCCCACGCCGAGGCACAAGAACCCGGCGAGCGCGCTCTGATCCGCGCGCAGACCTGCCTGTGCCGCCGCGAGAGCCGTCGCCGGCGAGGCGCCGCTTGCCAGCCGGCGATGGAAGTCGAGCATCAGCCTGCGAGCGGCGGCGTCGGGGACGGGGACGACGCTCGCGATGATCGTCCGCGTTCCCGACGCGAGCAGCGCCGCCGAGAGGCCGAGCAGCTCGTCTCCGGGATGGCGCTCGGAGAGCGCGACGTCACAGGCCGAGAGGACGACGATGTCGGGCGCGCGCCCGAGCCGCTGCAGGTCGTGCGCGGTGAGCGGCCCGTCGTAGAGCTCGAGCGAGGAGAAGAGCGGGCTGTCCGAGCGGAAGCGGCCGTGGCACGCGACGTGCGCCAGCGCCGCGCCGTCGAGCGCTGCGAGAGCCGCATCGACGGTCGCGTCTTTGCCGGTGAGGACGTTCGCATCGGGCCGGAGAGGACTCAGGCCGCGGATCTCGGCGGTCGCGTGACGGAGGCCGGGGCCTGCGACAAAGGCAGCGCTCTTTCCACGGCGGCGTGTCCGCGCATCGAGCTCACGCCAGGTTTCGAGCGACGGCGCGACGACGATCGGACGCCCTCGAAGCGATGGAAGCCCGCTCCAGGGAAGCGCGTGGAGCGCACCAGTGGGAACGAGGACCAGCGGCGCTTCGCCGATCGTCTCGAGCAGTGGTTCGACGAGCTGCCGGTCGAGCGCCGCGGCAGCAGCTGTTGCATTCGCGAGCGCCGCGGCGCGCGCCGACGCGTTCAGGCCCCCACGGGCGAGACGGCGCATGGCGAACCGGAGCCATTCCAGCTCCTGGCCGTACGTCGCCTCTCCCAGCTCGTGCAGCTGGAGCTTCGCTCGCGTGAGTGTGAGTGCGTACATCCGCCCGTCCAGCTCGACGTACTCGACGAGGACCCGATCGCCGAGTGACTGCTGAGCGGGTCGGAGCGAGCTGCCGGAGCCAGACAACGCTCCGTTTCCCTGCACGGTGCGGGTTCGGGCTCGGATCTCGCCCTCGAGCTCGGTCTGCCGCCGGGCGAGCCGCTGTCGTGGAAGCCCACGCGCATCGGCCTCTCGGATGCGAGTAGCGACCCGGCGCAGCTCGACCTGACGGGCGCTCAACCACGCGTCCGTCGTCGGCTTCAGCGCGGGCAGTCTCAACGAGTTGCTGCGCAGAGCCTCGGCCCAGATCAACATCTCGCGGGCGTTACGCGAGCGGGCGGCCATTCGCAAGCCACGAACGGACAGCTCGACACCGGCTCCCGATGCCGCCGCACGCAGCTCGACCGACCCGAGCGTGCTCCGGTGCGCATCGAGTTGACGGAGGCCATGGCGGAGCGCCCGCTTACCGCCTGCGAGATCGCCGCGCGACTCGCAGAGCATGGCGTCGACGGTGAACTCGTCGATCCGGTCGATCACGGGGAGTCGCACATGCGAGCTCTTGACCTCGCTGAGCGCAGCGTTGGCGCGATTCGGTTGCCCGGCACCGAGCGCAACGCGCGCCAGCACGAGCCTCGCACGCATCCGCTCGGCCGGAGGTGCGAGCTTGTCGAGCACGCGAATCGCCTGCATGGCGACGCGCACGTCGGAGGGCCTGGCCGTGCCTCCTCGCGCGGCCGCGGTGACCGCGAGCATCTTCGCTCGGGCGCCGAGAAGCTGGTTACCGCGTATTGCACTCGATCGGCCGATTCTGAGGGCGCCGCGTCGGGCGTCCTCGTATTCGCCGACGGCGAGGAGCAGGCGCGTGATCTCGAGGCGCTCCTCGAGCGCGGTGCCGTCTGTCCCCGCCCCCACGAGGATCATCTCGGCGCGGCGCAACGGGGCGGCTGCCTCGTCGAAGAGACGCGCCGCCAGCAGGACCCGGCCGCGGTTGCCGTCGACGAACGCAACGATCCGATCGGGCAGGTCGGCGGTATCGATCTCGTCGAGACGCCTGATCGCCTCGACGACGTCGTCCTGTGACAACGCGATCCAGCGCGAGCAGCACCTCGACCGCCGCCGCCGTCACCCGCGCCCCCATTGCGCTGTACAACGCGCGGGAGCGCCGAAAATCGGCAGCTGCCCGCGGGTCGCCTCGGTTCCAGAGGACGAGACCGCGATTATGGAGCAGCCGCGCCTGCCACACGAAGTCCGCTTCGCGTTCGAGTCGGCGCAGCGCTACGTGCGTGAACGAGAGATCGATGTCGGATTGACCGAGGGTGGCGAGCACCGCCAGCCGGACCGTCTGCGCCCTCGCGAGATCGGATCCCCGCAGGCCGGCACACGCACGATCGATCTCGCGGAGCGCAGCCCGGACATCCCCGCGGTCGGCGTAGATCCCCGCGAGCAGCCGCCGGGCGAAGGCCGCACGTGTCGAAAGGTGCGCACGCTCGGCGACACGGATCGCCGAGCGAAGCGTTCCCAGGGCGTCGGGGTCGGCGAGCTGATACTGCGCGAAGCCCAGCGCATGTAGCGCCGCAGCGTGCGCTTCCGGCTCGTGCGCACGCGTTGCGTCCTCGATGATCCTTCTCGCCCGTGCCGCCGCCTCGAGAGGCGAAGACTCGACGAGCGCGTACGCGGACTCGGCGGCTGCGATGAGGGTGTCAGGGGTTTCGTCCACGGTGCAAAGCCCGATGCACATCGGTTGCAACTTGCGGAATCGGGCTGCGAGTCGTATGAACTCGCTGACACGTATCCAAACGCACCTGCTGCGCTCCCAGTCGAAACGCGAGCCCGAAGGAGGTCGGCATCGCTGTGGCTCCTCCGAACGTAACTCACCTGACCAGTCGAATCCTGCACAACAAGCATGTCGAGTACGTGTGGGGGCCGGCGCCCACCTACGAGCTCACGAGCTGGATCCGCGACGAGTTGCTGGTCTCACAACAGGCGTCGAAGCTCGAGCGAGACCTCCTCGACAAGTGGGGTTGGCGAAAGAAGATGAGCGCGCTCGCCCCCAGCCCGAAGTCGAAGACGAAGCCTCCCAAGCGCGCTCCCGGGGTCTTGGACATCGAGATCTGGGGACCGAAAATCCCCTCTCACTACCGGATGGTCGAGGCGGTCATCACCGACCTCACGCATGCGGTCGGCGCCACGCCGAAGGTCTCGCCGAACCATCTCCTCGTCCCCTGCGGCGCCGGTGCCTACTGCCCGGCCCGCGCGCCGAAGCCGATCCGACCTCAGCCGGCGCTCGCCAACAGGATGGCCAACTTCGTGGAGGGCTCCGAGACCCGGGTGGTCGTCATCGACACGGGCTACATCAGGAAGGATCCCCTCGAGAGGCGAAGGCAGCGCGGCGGTTTCGACAACCGCACCGGCGAGATCTGGAACGGCAACGCCTGGGTGGCGAGCCCACAGGACGGCCCCTACCGGCTCCAAAACGGTGCGCTCGAGATGCTGGACGGGCACGGAACCTTCACGGCCGGAGAGATCGCCCAGCGCTGCCCGAGAGCGCACATCACCGTGGTCGGCATCCTCGACGAGGAAGGAGCCGCGACCGAAGCTGCCGTGGCGCGCGCGATCTATCTGAACGCCGATGCGGACGTGATCGTTCCGGTCTTCGCGTTCCCGACGCTGGACGGCATCGACAGCTGGACGTTCAGGAACGTGCTCCCGCAGCTCAAGAGAGGGTCAGTGGTGGTCTGCCCCGCCGGCAACGAATCGTCCTCGAAGCCGCACTATCCGGCAGCGCTCCCCTGGCCCGATTATCCCGTCGTCGGAGTCGGCTCATTCGTGCCGAAGCGTGAGTCGGACGTTACGGGCACGAGCTTGTCCGATTTCTCCAACTACGGCCACTGGGTGTTCGGCTACACCCGCGGGGAGGACGTGACCGGGCTGTACTTCAACCTGAAGACCAAGGTCGAGGACGCGGAGCCCCCGGACAAGAAGTTCGAGTTCAAGGGATGGGCGAGCTGGTCGGGGACGTCGTTCGCCGCGCCCAAGGTGGCGGCCGTGCTGGCCAATGCGGCAGCGTCGGGAACGAGCCCGCGAGCGGCCGCGGCCGGGCTGCAGGCGAACGCGCCTCAGGTGCCCCTGTTCGCGCCCTCGTTCGCCGCTGGGCTCACCGGGTCCGACCTCCGCGCGCTCGCGCAGTGACACTCGGCTAGGGCTCGGACAGATCCGCGCCCAGCCCGAGCAGAAGCCCGGCGGCGACCGTCGCCGGGCTCGAGGTGATGAACAGCACGACGCCGTCCTGCGGCGCGAGGATCTCCTCGCGCACCGCGCCCCACAGGTCGCGGATGCGGCCGAGCACCTGCCCCTCGGCCACCTCCTCCCCCGCCTCGACCGCCCAGTCCCACCAGCCCGCCTCGCGCGAGCGCAGCCAGACGAAGCTGCCGACCCGGCGCTGGTTCGTGGGCGGCGGCTCCGGTGAGCCGGGCAGCATCCCGAGCACGCGCAGCGCGTTGCGGGCGCCCGCGACGAGCAGCGACGTCGCCTGCTCCTCGAGCAGGCCGCGCCCGCCCGCCTCCGCGATCACACCCGGGATGCCCGCCTCCGCGGCCGCGCTCGTCGTCATCCCGCCGAGGCCGCCCGGCACTCGCTCCTCGCGCACGACGTACGGCAGGTTGAACGCGACCGCGAGTGAGTGCGCACGCTCTTCCACCGGCGACGCGTCGTAGATCGCGAACGGCTCCAGCGCCTCGACCTGGTCGCCGCCGTGCAGGTCGAGCAGCACGTCGGCCGGCTCGATCAGCGTCTCGTAGATCGACCGCGCGAGCACGTCCGTGTACGTGCCGTCGTACGAGCCCGGGAAGCAGCGGTTCAGGTTCTTGCCGTCGGCCGGCACGACGAACGGCGAGCGCTGCCGGAACGACTCCATGCTCACCACCGGCACCGCCGTGATCGTCCCCTTGAGCCGGCTCGTGTCGAGCTCGTTCATGAACCGCGTCACCGCCGCGATCGACGAGTACTCGCACCCGTGGATCCCGCCGATCAGCGACAGCTTCGGCCCGTCGCCCGCCGCGCCGCGCGCGACGAAGGCCGGGTGCTCGAGCCCTCGCAGCAGCTCGTGCTCGTACTCGATCGTCGTGTGCTCGATCACGTCGCCTCCTCCAGCACCTCGGGAATGTGCTCCGACGGCCGCTCCGTCCACGCGAAGTGGCACGCCGCCACGTGGCCGTTGCCGCCGAGCGCCGGATCCTCGGTCGAGCAGAGCGGCTCCTGCGCGATCGGGCAGCGCGGGTGGAACCGGCAGCCGGTCGGCAGGTCGATCGGGCTCGGCGGGTCGCCGACGACGCCCGTGCTCTGCGACTCGCGCCCCGGCACGAGCCGCGGCACCGCGGTCAGGAGCCCCTGCGTGTACGGATGCCGCGGGTTCGTGAACAGCTCGTCGGTCTCCGCCTGCTCGACGATCCGCCCCAGGTACATCACCGCCACCCGGTCGGCGACGTGCCGCACGACCGCCATGTTGTGCGCGATCAGGAGCACCGTCAGCCCGAGCTTCTCCTTCAGCTCCTCGAGCAGGTTCAGCACCGTCGCCTGCACCGAGACGTCGAGCGCCGACACCGGCTCGTCCGCGATCAAGAGCTCCGGCTCGAGCGCCAGCGCCCGCGCGATCGACACCCGCTGCCGCTGCCCGCCCGAGAACTGCCGCGGATGCGCCTCGAGCGCGCGCGAGCCGAGCCCGACGAGGTCGAGCAGCTCCTTGCAGCGCGCCTCGATCCCGCTCTTGGGAACCATGTTGTGCGCCTTCAGCAGCTCGGCGAGCGTCTGCTTCACCGTCATCCGCGGGTTGAGCGACGAGTACGGGTCCTGGAACACCATCTGGATCCGCCGGCGCTTCGCGCGCTCGCGCTTCGCCGTCAGCGCCTGGCCCTCGTACTCGACCGTGCCCGACGTCGGGTCGCACAGGCCGACGATCGCCCGGCCGAGCGTCGACTTGCCGCAGCCGGACTCGCCGACCAGCCCGAGCGTCTCCCCTCGCTGGAGCTCGAGGTCGACGCCGTCGACCGCGCGCAGCACCTCCGGCTGCTTCCCGCGCGCCTTCCGGCCGAGCCCGCCGCGCAGCGTGTAGTGCACGTGCAGGTCGTCGAGCCGGAGCAGTGGTTGAGAGCTCACTTCAGGATGAGCCTTGTGTCCTCAGAACGCGCTGGACGCCACGATGCGGCGTCCTCGGTCGCGCCGATAGTCGCAACTATCGGCGACTCCCTGCGTCCTTGCCTCGTGCCGTCCAGCACGCCCCGAGAACGAAGCACATCCTGAAGCGAGCTCTCAGCCACCGGCGATCACCGGCTCGCGCCGCGCGTCCTCGACGACCCGCTCGTGGTAGAGGCACCGCACCGTGCGGTGGTCAGCAACCTCGATCAGCGACACCGGGTTCGCGATGCAGTCGTCCTGCACGTACGGGCAGCGCGGATGGAAGCGGCACCCCGGCGGCGGCGACGCGAGATCGGGCGGCGCGCCGGGGATCGACGCGAGCTTGTCGCGCACGATCTCGAAGTCCGGCACCGCCCGCAGCAGCCCGAGCGTGTACGGATGCCGCGGCTCGCGGAACACCTCCGCGACCGGCCCTGACTCCACCACCTGCCCCGCGTACATGACCGCGAGCCGCCGGCACGTCTGCGCGATCACCGCCAGGTCGTGCGACACGAACACGAGGCTCACGTCGAGCTCCCGCTGCAGCTGCCGCAGTAGCTTCAGGATCTGGTCCTGGATCGTCACGTCGAGCGCCGTCGTCGGCTCGTCGCAGAGCACGATCTTCGGGTCGCCCGAGAGCGCGATCGCGATCATCACCCGCTGCCGCAGGCCGCCCGAGAGCTCGTGCGGGTACGCCTCGGCGCGCCGCTTCGGATCGGGGATGCCGACGAGCGCCATCAGCTCGAGCGCACGCGCCTTCGCCGCGCTCCGCGACATCCCGAGCCGCACGAGCGGCTCCTCCGCGATCTGGTCGCCGACGCGCATGACGGGGTTGAGCGCCGTCATCGGCTCCTGGAAGATCATCGACACGGTCGTGCCGCGCAGCTCGCGCTGCCTGTCCTCGCCGGCGGCGGTCACGTCGACGCCGTCGACCTCGATCGTGCCCCCGGTCAGCTTCGCGCCGCGAGGCAGCAGCCCGACCAGCGCGCGCAGCGTCACCGTCTTGCCCGACCCCGATTCGCCGACGAGCCCGAGCGCCTCGCCCGGCTCGACGTCGAACGAGACGCCGTCGACCGCGCGCACGACACCGCGTGCGAGCTGAAATTCGACCTGCAGGTCGCGCACCCGGACGAGCGGCTCGCGCGTCACTCCGGCCTCAGCAGGTCGGCGAGGCCGTCGGCGAGCAGCGCCAGCCCGAGCGCGGTAAACACGACCGCGATCCCCGGGAACGTCGAGAGCTGCCAGTGCGTGGTCAGGTACGTCTGGCCGCTCGCGATCATGTTCCCCCAGTCGGGCGTCGGCGGCTGCACGCCGAGCCCGATGTAGCCGAGCGTGACGATCGCGAGGATGTCGAGCACGATGTCCGAGCACGCGAAGATCACCGCCTGCGTGATCACGTTCGGCAGCAGGTGCCGGAAGATGATCCGGAAGTCCGAGAGCCCGCCCGACTTCGCTGCGAGCACGTAGTCCTTGCGTTTCGCGACCAAGACCTCGCCGCGGATGATCCGCGTGTACGAGACCCAGCCGACGATCGTGATCGCGATGTAGATGTTGCGCGAGCCCGAGCCGAGCGCGAAGACGAGCGCGATGATCAGCACGTAGAACGGGAAGGCGACGACGACGTTGACGAAGAAGCTCGCGAACGTGTCGGTCAAGCCGCCGTAGTAGCCGGCGAGCAGGCCGACGAGCGTGCCGATCATGAACGGCAGCACGACTGCGAGGAACGCGATGTGCAGGTCGGTGCGCGCGCCGTAGACGAGGCGCGACCAGACGTCGCGGCCGAGGTCGTCGGTGCCGAGCCAGTGCGAGCTCGACGGGCCCTGCAGCGTGTGCAGCAGGTCCTGGTCGGTCGGGCCGTGCTGCGTGATCAGCGGCGCCGCCAGCGCCGCGAGCACGATCACACCCAGGATCGTGAGGCCGGCGACGAAGCTGGGGGTGCGGTACCAGCGGTGCCGAAAGCCGCGCCGGTGCTCGACGACCGACGTCTCGACGAGCAGTTCGGCCTCGGTGCTCGCGATCGCGCTCAATCGAACCTCACCCGCGGGTCGAGCAGCGCGTGCGCGATGTCGGTAAACAGGTAGACGAGCACGACCATCACGGCGAAGACGAGTGTTACCGCCTGCACGACCGGGAAGTCGCGGTTGAAGATCGAGCTGAGCATCAACTGGCCGATGCCCGGCAGCGCGAACACCTGCTCGATCACCAGCGTCCCGCCGACCAGGAAGCCGATGTTGACGCCGAGCACCGAGACCATCGAGATGACCGCGTTCCGCAGCGCGTGCTTGCGCATCACCCGCTTCTCGGACAGCCCCTTCGAGCGCGCCGTCGTCACGTACTCAGACTCGAGCACCTCGAGCAGGCTCGCGCGCAGGCTGCGGATCAGGATCGGGGCGAGCGCGAGCGCGACCGTCAGCGCCGGCAGGAACATCGAGCGCAGGTGCCCGAAGAACCCAGTGCCGTAGCCGCCGACCGGGAACGGCCGTCCGAAGTGCAGCCCGAAGACGAGCAGCAGGACGATCCCGAGCCAGAAGGCCGGGAAGCCGAGCCCGACGAGCGGGACCGCGCGGATGACGTGGTCGGTGGCGCGGTCGGCCTTCGTCGCCGCGATCGTGGCGAGCGGCACAGCGATCGCGACCGCGAAGAGGGCGCTCATGACGATCAGCCAGAGCGTCACCGGCAGGCGCTCGAGCACGAGGTGCCCGGCCGAGACGCCGTAGAAGAGCGAGTCGCCCAGGTTGCCGTGGACGACCCGCCCCATGAACTTCCAGTACTGGACGTACACCGGCTTGTCGAGGCCCCAGGAATGGCGCACCAGCGCGATGCGGGCCGGGGTCGCCTGGTTGCCGAGCACCGTCCGCGCCGGGTCGCCCGGGACGAGGTGGATCATGAAGAAGACGAGCACGGTCACGCCGACGACGACCGGGATCATCTGCAGGAGGCGACGCCCGACGTACTCGCCGAGCGTCATCGGGTCACCTCGAGGGTCTCGGCCCGCGAACCGGCGCGGGCACCCGGCGGCTGGCCCGCCGGACGCTTCGTCAGAGCCTCACCCGAGCCAGACATCCTCCATGTGGAAGTTACCGAGTGGAGAGACGAAGAAGCCGTGCACCTTGCTCGAGTAGGCGTACGGGAAGGGCGAGTAGTAGAGGTATCCGGCTGACGCGTCCTCGGCGGCGAGTGCCTGCATCTGGGCGTAGAGCGCGCGCCGCTTGTTCGGGTTGATCGTCCGCTGGGCCTGATGCACCAGCGCGGTCACCTTCGGATTGCCGTAACCGGTGAAGAACGACTTCGCTCCCCCACTCACGTCGACGGCGAACTCGGCCAGCTCGTCCGGGTCGGTGATGTCGTTTTGCCAGTAGGAGATGCCGAGCTGGTACTTCATCTGCTGGATCAGCGAGTACTCCGTGCTCGAGTCGACCTGCTTGAAGCTCACCGATATCCCGAGGCTCTTGAGCGACTCCTGGAGGACCTGCCCGATCGCGTTGTGCACGTGATCGCCTGCGGCGACGACCATCTGCACCTTGAAGCCGTTCGGGAACTTCGACTTGGCGAGCTCGGCCTTCGCCTTGGTCATGTCGTACTGCAGGCCCGGCGAGTGCGGGTCGTAGTACTCGAGGCCCGGCGGCATGAACGAGTTCGCCGGCTTCCCGTACCCGGAGAGCACCGACTTGACGATCGCCGCGCGATCGATCGCGTACGAGATCGCCCGTCGGATGTGGCGGTCGCCGAGCGGCGGGTACGTGGTGTTCCACAGCAGGTAGTCGGTCCGTGTCGACGGGAACAGCTTGGTCACGATCCCCGACGTGTGCTGCAGCGGACCGATCGTGTTGAAGGCGGGAAACTCGTCGATCTGGATCTGCCCGCCGCGCAACTGCAGCAGCCGCGTGTTCTCGTCGCTCACGAAGCTGAACGTGACGCTGTCGAGGTACGGCTTACCCTTCTGCCAATAGTTTGGGTTGCGCTTCAGCGTGACGGTCGAGCCGACGACGCGCTTGTCCCACATGAACGGTCCCGTGCCGACCGGGTGCTTGTAGAACGCCGTCTTCGACTCGCCGCCGTAGTTCTTCGGGATCACCGCGTTCGCGAACAGCGAGATGTCGGACAGGAACGGCGCCCACGGGTACTTGAGATTGATCACGACCTTGCTCGGCGTCGGGGCCTCAACGCTCTTGATCGCGGCGTCGATGTAACCCCACCCCTTCGTGTTCGCCCGCGCCTGGTCGATCGAGAACTTCACGTCGGCGGAGGTCATCGGCGTGCCGCTCGAGAACTTCACGCCGGGCCGGAGGTTGAACGTGTAGGACTTCCCGTCCTTCGACACCGAGTAGCCGGTGGCGAGCCACGGCCGCAGGCTCTTGCCGTCGGTCGTGTTCATGTAGAGCGGCTCCATGATCTGCTCGCCCGGCCAGATCGACTCGTTCTGGAACACGCTCGTCAGGTCGAACGACTCGGAGTCCTCCCGCCGCGCGATCGTGACCGAGCCCCCGTGCTGCGGTGTCGCGGACGTTCTGGCCGGCGTGACGGCACCTGCCGCCACCACCCCGAGCGCGGCGGCTGACACGCCGGCGCCGACAAGGACGAGCACGCGTGAGGGCTTCATCTCAGTCTCCTTCGTCCGGACGGTCGGGCGCCGCGAGTCACCGCGCGTCGCCACCGCGGAGTGAACATATCCAGTCCAGTTGAACAACCACACCACACCGGCCGGGCGAAGTCAAGCCAGGCGGGGCGCTAGAACCGCGGTGGGGTGATCGCGCTGATCTGGATCACGGTCTCGCGGCCCCGATTCTCGGTCGTGTGCGGAATCGAGCAGTCGAACACGATGCTGTCGCCCGCCTCGAGCGTGTACTCCTCGTCGCCGATCACCGACGTCAAGGTGCCGGCGATCACGACACAGCACTCGCGGCCGGGATGCGACATCGCTTCGACCGGCGGGTGATCCGGTTCGAGCTCGATCCAGACGAACTCGATCTCCGACGTCAGGTCGGGGGTCAACAGCTCGTAGACGACGTGCGACTCGGGCAGCTGCAGACGCCGGCGCTCGTCACGGCGGACGACGCTGACGCTCGGGCGGGCCGGTGCCGCCTCGGCCTCGGGCTCGCCGCTCAGGAAGAACTCCGCGAGTGGCACGTCGAGGCCGGCGGCGATGCGGCGCAGAGAGCTGACCGACGTCCCCGAGGTGCCTGTCTCGATCTGGTTGATCATGCTCGTCGAGACGCCCGAGCGCGCCGCGAGCTCGCGCGTGGTCAGGCCGCGCAGACGGCGCAGTTCCCGGAGCCTCAGGCCGAGCAGCCGGCGGTCGCGCGCGGCCGCGACGTCTGCCTGCGCGGGCTCACGCTCGGCCATCTCGCACGCACAGAGCGGTCACCTCGTCCACCGGCAGACCATAGCCCACGTGTCCGCCGGTACCGGTCATCGTCTCGGCGGCGAAGAGCGAGCCGATCACCGCCTCTTCGACCGCTTCGACCGTGGCCTGGAAGAACGGGTCCAGCCACGCACCGTCGCCGCGCGCCTGCTCCCGCGACGTCGAGAAGGCAACGGCGTAGTCACCGGAGCTGTGGTGGCCGTAAGCCCCCGTGCGCCCGAGGCCGTACTGCGCCCGCGCGGCCACCCGTCGCAGTTGGCGCGCGTCGAGCGGCGCGTCGACGGCAATGACGACGATGCAGGAGCCGCCGACACGTTCGGGCTCCGCCTCGGGCCGCTGCGCTCCGAGCAGCCGGCCCACCGGAACGCCGTTGACGACGAGGTCGCGCCGCGCACCGAAGTTTGCGAGCACGAGGGCGCCGAGAACCGAGGCACCGACGCGGCGCGAGGCGGTTCCGATGCCACCCTTCCAGCCGAAGCCGAGCATGCCCCGCCCGGCGCCGACGGCGCCCTCCGCCACCGGGCCGCCCGAGGCGACCTCGATCGCCGTGAGCACGTGGTCGGGCTCGACGCGCATCGCCGCGATCTCGTTCAGCCAGCCGTCGTTGCACTCGAGCACGAGGGGTTGAGCGTGCGCACCGACTCGACCGAGCCGTTCTGCCGCAGCGCGTGCTGCACGACTCCCGTATAGGCCGCCCCGACGCTGAACGTGTTCGTGAGCACGATCGGGGTCTCGATGATGCCGAGCTCGTCGACCTGCGTGGTCCCGATCGCTTTGCCGAAAGCGTTGATGACGTGCACGGCTGCCGGGACGGGCTCGTCCAGCATGTTGCGTTCGTGAGGCAGAACCACGGTCACGCCTGTCCGCACGCACGCGCCGTCGTCCGCGTCGATCGTCACCTGCCCGACACGGACGCCGGCGACATCGGTGATGGCGTTCAGGTCGGCCGGCTCGAGCTGGCCCAGAACGAGGCCACGCTCGCGAGGGCGTGGACGGACGGGAGCCGCGAAGCTCACGCGGCGGTCGCCGTGACTCTCGGCGTGCCGCCGGCCAGCGCGACCACGCGCCTGGCGACGACATCCGCCGGATCGACGATCGGCACGTCGGCGCGGCTCAGGCCGAGCCACGGGAGCTCGGTGCACGCGAGCAGGATCACTTCGGCGCCGCGATCGACGAGCGCTGCCAACGTGCGTGCGACCCCAGGCTGCACCGGGTCGCCGCCCTTCAGCCCGTAGATCGCATCCATCACGTCGGTTTGCTCCCGAGGCGTCGGAACAACCGCCTCGATTCCCGCCGCAGCCAAGGCGGCCTGATAGACCCCGGACACGATCGTCCCGCTCGTCGCGAGCACGCCTGCCCGTGCCGGCTGCACCTCGTGGGCCGCGACGTGGGCGACCGCCTCGGCAACCCAGCTGACGAGGGGAATCCGGACCGAGCGCGCCACCTCGAGTGCAAACGCGTGCGCGGTGTTGCACGGCATGACGAGCAGATCGGCGCCCATCGCCTCGAGGCGACGGGCGATCCGCACGAGCTCCGGAGCGGGGCTGGGGCCGTCTGCGACAAGCGCAAGCGTTCGGTCCGGGATCGTGGGATCGGAATCGATCAGCACGTGGAGATGGTCCTGGTCTCGCGCCGCCTCGGTCGCCTCGACCAGCCGTCGGAAGAACTCGGCGGTCGCGGCCGGTCCCATGCCGCCGATCACGCCGATCGTCTTCCTCGCAGTCACGATGCGGCCTCGCCGAGGGGATTGGCCTGACGCCAGTCCCGCACCACATCGACGACCCGCCGGAACGACACGCCGCGCGTCTCCTTGATGTGGGCGATCAGCCCTTCGAGGATGCGCATGCGGCCGCCGCGCCCGATCACCTGTGGGTGGAAGGTGACACCGAACACCCCGTTGGGGACGTGCTCGACCATGTAGTCGAAGTCCGTCTTCCACATGGAAAGCGTCTTCTCGTAGCTCGACAGGCCCGGCGAGAAGCCCTTGGCGAACTCCATCTGCGGGTAGTCGTCGAGCGACCACGACACCGGAACCTCGACGAGTTCGACCTCGTTGCCGAACACGTAGGGCCCGTCGACGCTCGGGATGTCGCCCTGTCGGCAGCGATAGAGCTCGAAGTCCTGCGCCATCATGCTCGAGTCGTATTCGAAGCCGTACTCGAGCAGCAGGTCGATCGACACCGGTGAGAGCTCCCACCCGGGCGATCGGTAGCCGACCGGGCGCGTTCCGACCACCCGCTCGATCGACTCGAGCCCGCGCTCGAGGGCACGGCGCTCCTCGGCCGGCTCGAGATCGGCAGGGCTCTCGTGCAGATACCCGTGATGGCCGATTTCGTGGCCCCGCGCCGCGATCTCCCGACAGTGGTCCGGGAACGTGTCCACGGTGTGGCCGGGCACGTAGAAGCTCGCCGGGATCTGCTCGCGCTCGAGCAGAGCGAGGATTCGCCCGAGCCCGACGCGAGCCCCGAACTCGCCGCGCGACAGGGCCGAAGGCGTCGGCGACGAGAGCCAGATGGACAGCGCATCGAAGTCGAACGTCAGACATGCGGTCGGCCCCTCGCTCACCCGGCCGCCCCCCGCCCTTCTCGAGTGAACATGTCCAGTGTGATAGAACAACTTGAGCAGATCGGTCCGCGCAAGTCAAACCCGGCGCAGCAGCGAGAGCAGTGACGCGCGAGCACGTCATCGACCCGAACCGAGTGCATCACCGCTGGGACTCGACGCTCGAGCCCACGCTTCGAATTGCCTCCGGCGACCTCGTTTCCTTCGAGCTCGCGATGGCCGGCCGCGGCCAGGTGCACGAGGGCGCGTCGTTCGCCGAGACCTCGTTCGACTGGGACACCCTCTACAACCTCCTCGGCCCGATCTGGCTCGAGGGCGCACAGGCCGGCGACACGATCGAGGTCGAGCTTCTCTCGCTCGTGCCGGGCGACTGGGGCTGGACCGCCGTCCTGCCCGAGCTCGGCTTGCTGCCGGAGGACTTCCCGTCGCCGGTCCTGCGCACCTTCGACCTTCGCAGCGGGAAGCACGTGCCCGTCGCCCCGGGAGTCAACGTCCCGTTCGCACCCTTCCTCGGCACGATGGGCACCCACCCCGGCGAGCCGCAGATCGCCCCACCGTTCCCGCCGCATCGCGGCGGCGGGAACATCGACAACCGCCACCTGGTGGCGGGCACCACTGCGTGGTTCCCCGTCTGGTGCGACGGAGGTCTGTTCTCGTGCGGCGACCCGCACGCGACACAGGGCGACGGCGAGGTGTGCGTCTCAGCCGTCGAGTGCGACATGCACGCGACGCTGCGACTGACGTTGCACCGACGAACGATCCCCGCGCCGTACTACGACGTGCCGCCCGGCGGCCGCGATCGGAACGCCCACGGCTACATCGGGACGATGGGAATCGACGCCGACCTGATGGAGGGCGCACGCATCGCGGTGCGGGCGATGATCGAGCGCCTCGGCAACGAGCGCGGGCTCGCCCGCGAGGACGCCTACATTCTGGCGAGCCTCGCGGGCGACCTGCACATCCACGAGATCGTGGACGCCGGCGTCTGGAACGTCGGCTTCACGATCCCGCGTGACGTCTTCGTCTCCTAGCCGGCGCTAGCCGAGCCAGGCGTCCTCCAGGTGGTAGTTGCCGAGCGGGTACACGAAGAACCCATGGAGCTTGCTCGAGTACGCATAGCGGAACGGCGAGTAGTACATGAATCCCATGAAGGCGTCCTGCGCCGCGATCTTCTGGATCTGCGCGTAGAGCGCGGCCCGCTTCGGGATGTTCGTCTCCTTCTCGGCCTGGTGCGAGAGGTTGATGATCTTCGGGTTGTTGTAGTCGGTGAAGAACGAGTGGGCGCCGCCGCCCTTCGGGTCGATCGCGAACGCCACGAGCTCGTCCGGGTCGGCGATGTCCATCGTCCAGTAGCTGAAGCCGAGCTGGTAGTTCAGCTTCTGGATGTTCTGGAACTCCGTCGACGTGTCCTGCTGCTTGAAGGTCACGTCGATCCCGAGCTGCTTCAGCTGGTTCTGCAGGATCTGGCCGACCGCGGTCTCGACCTGGGCGCCCGCCCCGACGAGCATCTCCACCTTGAAGCCCTTCGGGTACTTCGACTTCGCCATCTCGGCCTTCGCGTTCGCCATGTTGAACTGCAGGCCGCCCGAGTTCTTCGAGTAGAAGGGCACCTGCGGCGGCAGGAACGAGTTGGCCGGCACGCCGTGGCCGAAGAGCACGGACTTGATGATCGCGTTGCGGTCGATCGCGTACGAGATCGCGCGCCGCACGTGCACGTCCTTGAGCGGTGCGTAGTTCTCGTTCATCTCGAGGTAGTCGGTGCGCGTCGACGGGAACAGCGTCATCGTCACGCCCTGCGTGTGCTGCAGCTTCGTGATCGAGTTGAACGGCGGGAACTCGTCGACCTGGATCTGGTTGCCGCGCAGCTGCAGCTCGCGCGTGTTCTCGTCGGTGACGTACGTCCACGTGACCGAGTCGAGGTACGGCTTGCCCTTCTGCCAGTAGTTCGGGTTCTTCTTGAACGTGACCGACTGGCCGACGACCCGCTTGTCCCACATGAACGGCCCGGTGCCGATCGGGTGCGTGTAGAACGCCTTACGCGACTGCCCGGCGAACTTGTTCGGGATGATCCCGTTCGCGAACAGCGCGATGTCGGCGAGGAACGGCGCCCACTGGTACTTCAGGTGGAAGACGACCGTGTTCGGGTCGGGCGCCGTGATGTTCGAGATCGCGCCGTCGAGGTACCCCCAGCCCTTCGACTGTGCCCGCGCGTCGTCGATCGAGAACTTGACGTCGGCCGAGGTCATCGGCTGGCCGTTCGAGAACTTCACGCCCTTCCTGAGCGTGAAGGTGTACGTCTTGCCGTCGCTCGAGACCTTGTAGCCCGTCGCGAGCCACGGCTTCTCGCTCTTGCCGTCGGCGGTGACCGTGTAGAGGGGCTCGTTGATCTGCTCGGCGAGCCAGATCGACTCGTTCTGGAACACGTTGGTCTTGTCGAACGACTGCGAGTCCTCGATGCGCGCGATCGTGATCGAGCCGCCGTGCTGCGGGGTGGCGGACGCCTTGCTCGAGCCGTTGCTGCCCGCCAGCGCGGCCGCGGCTCCGGCCGCGGCGACCAGGGCGAGCGCAAGGAGAGGGAGGGTTCTACGTGCCTTCACGGTGACTCCTTCGGAACGGGGACGCCAGTGGTGTTCTGTATACAACACACAGCAGACCCGCGATGCGAATGCTCGACCCCCCGCTCCAGCTCGCCTCAGACGAGGAACCGCCCCATCCGGCGGAGCACAAGCTCCTGTCCCGGACGGTCGCCGACTGGCTGGCGGAGCGGATCATCACCGGCGAGGAGGCCCCGGGCGCCCGCCTGACCGAGACGAAGCTCGCCGACCGGGCCGGCGTGAGCCGCTCGCCGGTGCGGGAGGCGCTGCGGATCCTGCAGAGCGAGGGGCTCGTCGAGATCGTCCCGCGGCAGGGGGCCCTGGTCGCGCAGATCGGGATCACCGACGTCGAGGACCTGTATGCCTGCCGGATGCTGCTCGAGCCGGTCTCGACCCGGCTCGCGGTCGAGACGCTGACCGAGGACGCGGTCATCGACCTCGACGTCAAGCGGAAGCGGATGGAGCAGGCGGTCGCCGACCACGACCCGCGCCGCTTCCTCGGCGAGAACATCGTCTACTTCAAGTCGCTCCACCTCCGTTGCCCGAACGAGACGCTGCGCGAGCTCGTCGACCTGACGTGGAAGAAGTCGGTGCGCTACTGGAGCATCTTCGCCCGGCTGCCACAGTACGGGCACCTCTCGCTCGTGCAGCACCGCGCGCTCCACCAGGCCGTGCGCGCGCGCGACGGCGAGGCGGCCGAGCGCGCCGACCGGCAGATCCTCGAGCGCGCGCTCCAGACGATCGTCGACACGTTCGAGCACCGGTGAGCGAGTACGTCGTCGTCGGCGCCGGCGCGATCGGCGGCACCGTGGGCGCGAAGCTCGCGCGCGACGGGCACTCGGTGCTCTTCTGCGACGCCGACCCGGCGCACGTCGCCGCGATCAACGACGGCGGCCTGCGGATCGAGGGGCCGGTCGAGGCGTTCACGGTCGAGGCGCGCGCCGTCTCGCCCGGCGAGCTGCCCGGCGAGCTCGGTGCCGTGCTGCTCGCGGTCAAGTCGCAGCACACCGAGGACGCGCTCGCCGCGATCGCGCCCCGGCTCTCGGACGACGGCTTCGTCGTCTCGCTCCAGAACGGCGTCAACGAGCCGCTGATCGCGTCGACCCTCGGGGAGCACCGGACGGTCGGCGCGTTCGTCAACTTCGGCGCCGACTACCTCGAGCCGGGACGGATCTTCCTCGGCGGGCGGGGAGCCGTGTACGTCGGGGAGCTCGACGGCAACCGCAGCGAGCGAGTCGAGCAGCTGCTGCGCGACCTGCCCGAGGCGAAGGAGACCGCGAACATCCTCGGCTTCCTGTGGGCGAAGGAGGCGTACGGCGCGATGCTGTTCGCGACCGCGGTCAGCGACCTCTCGATCGCCGACGCGCTCGCCGAACCGCGCTTCCGGCCCGTGTTCGTGCAACTCGCGCGCGAGGTCCTCGCCGCCGCGCCGGTGCCGGTCGAGTCGTTCGACGGCTTCGACGCCGACGACCTCGACGGCTCGGTCGAGCGGCTCGTCGAGTTCAACCGCCGCTCGGCGAAGACGCACTCCGGCATCTACCGCGACCTGATGGTGCGCCGCCGGCCGACCGAGAAGGCGATCCTCGCCGGCATCGACGGGCCGCTGCTCAGGCGCACGCTCGAGCTGATCACCGAGATCGAGGAGGGCAGGCGCACGTGCGAGGTCGCGAACCTCGACCTGCTCGCCGCCTACCAGCGCCTGCAGGAGCGGGCGCCCGCGCTGAACGCGCTGATCACCGAGCTGCCGCCGGGCGAGCGCGCCGCCGACGGGCCGCTGCACGGCGTCGCGGTCGCGGTCAAGGACAACGTGGACGTCGCCGGCGTCGTGACCACGAACGCCTCCACGGTCGGTACGCCGCCGCCCGCCGCGCGGGACGCGACGGTCGTCCGCCGCCTGCGCGACGCCGCCGCCGACCTGCTCTGCAAGACGAACCTGCTCGAGTACGCCGCGGGCAGCGTCAACCCGGCGTTCGGGATGACCTACAACCCGCGCGACCCGAGCCGCACCTCCGGCGGCTCGAGCTCCGGCTCGGCGGCGCTCGTCGCCGCCGGCGTGTGCGACTACGCCCTCGGCACCGACACCGGCGGCTCGATCCGCATCCCGGCCGCGTACTGCGGGATCGTCGGGCTGAAGGCGACGTACGGGCTCGTCCCCGTCGACGGCGTGTTCCCGCTGTCCGACAGCCTCGACCACGTCGGCACGCTCACGAGGACGGTCGAGCAGACCGCGCGCCTGCTCGCCGCGATGGCGGGACAGCCGGTCGAGCTCGCGCCGGTCGACGGTGTGCGCATCGGCGTGCTCCGGCGCCAGACCGGCGACCCCGATCTCACACCGGGCGTCCGCGACCGGATACGCGAGGCGATCGACGCGCTGGCCGGCGCCGGCTTCGAGCTGCTCGACGTCGACCTCCCCGAGCTCGACCTCGTCGACGAGGCGCTCGGCGCGATCGTGCTCTACGAGGCCTGGCAGGTGCACCGCGGCCTCTTCGAGCGCGAGGCGGACAGTTACGGGCCCGGCACGCGCGCCCTGCTCGAGCTCGGCGCGAAGGTGTCCGAGGACGAGTACCGCGCGGCGCTCGCCGACAAGGAGCGCGTCGCCGCCGGCTTCGACCGCGTGCTCGGCGAGGTGGCGGTGCTCGCCGGACCGACCGTCGCGTATCCGGCGCCGCCCGAGGACCCGCCCGTCGGCACGCCCGAGGGCGACCTCGAGGCGCGATTCAGCGGCCCGTACAACATGGCCGGGCTGCCGGCCGTGTCGGTGCCGTGCGGGATCGCCGAGGGAACGCTGCCCGCCGGGCTGCAGCTCGCCGCCGCCCGCGGCGCCGACGCGCTGCTGCTCTCCGTCGCCCGCCGCTACGAGGAGGTCGCCCCATGAGGATCGAGGACTGCAACTGGCTGCAGGTCGAGGAGTACCTGCAGCGGGAGGACCGGCTTGCGATCCCGCTCGGCTCGATCGAGCAGCACGCCTATCTCTCGCTCGGCGTCGACCGCATCCTCTCGGAGCGCGTGGCGGAGGAGGCGGCCGAGCCGCTCGGCGTGCTCGTGATGCCGTCGCTGCCGTACGGGCTGACGCCGTACTTCGCGGCGTACCCGGGCAGCCCGACGCTGCGCGTCGAGACGTACGGCGCGCTGCTCGTCGACCTGCTCGACTCGCTCGCCGACCAGGGCTTCCGTCGCTTCCTGTTCGTGAACGGGCACGGCGGCAACGAGGGCGGGCGCCCGGCCGCCGAGGAGTGGGCGGCGGCGCATCCGGACTGCCGTGTGCTCTGGCACGACTGGTGGGCCGGCAAGAAGGTGCGCGCGGTCGTCGACCAGATCGACGGCGACGCGTCGCATGCGTCCTGGTTCGAGAACTTCCCGTGGACGCGGCTCGAGGGCGTCGCGCTTCCCGACGAGCGCAAGCCGATGGCGGACATCTCGCAGATGCGGCAGCTCGACCCGAAGGCGGTGCGCGAGCTGCTCGGCGACGGCTCGCTCGGCGGGCTCTACGAGCGGCCGGACGCCGACGTGCTGCGCGTCTGGGAGGCGGGCGTGCTGGAGGTGCGCGACCTGCTCGAGCACGGCTTCGATGGCTGACCTGTCAGGAAGAGTCGCGATCGTCACCGGCACCGCGCACGGGATCGGCAGCGGGATCGCAACCGCGCTCGCGGCGAGCGGAGCGGAGGTGCACGGCTGCGACCGCGACACGGTCGACGTCAGCGACGCGCGGCGAGGTCGCCGACTTCGTGGCGGGCATCGGCCGCGTCGACATCCTCGTCAACAACGCGGGCGGCGTCGTCGGCCAGGTCGGGCGGCCGCTCGACGAGGTGAGCGACGACGACTGGCGGGCCGTCGTCGACGCGAACCTCACGAGCACGTTCGTCTGCACGCGCGCAGTCGCACCGGGAATGAAGGAGCGGCGTTACGGACGGATCGTCAACATCTCGTCGGGCGCGGGCCGCAGCGTCAGCCTCACCGGCATCCAGGCGTACGCGAGCGCGAAGGCCGGGCAGCTCGGGTTCACGCGCCAGACCGCGCACGAGCTGGGCCCGTTCGGGATCACCGTCAACGCGATCGCGCCCGGCTTCGTGCTCTCGAACCCGACCTCGATCGCGCAGTACGAGAGCTACGGCGAGGAGGGACAGCGGCGGCTGGTCGAGTCGATCGCCGTGCGCAGGCTCGGCATGCCGGAGGACATCGCGCACGGCGTGCTCTTCTTCGCTTCCGACGAGGCGTCGTGGGTGACCGGCCAGGTCTTGTCGATCGACGGTGGCCACTCCCTCTTCTGAGCGCGTCGAGGCGCTCGCGTCGTTCGTCGCGATCCCGAGCGTCAGCCTCGACCCGGCGCACCGCGACGACATGCGGCGCGCGGCGGAGTGGGTCGCGGGGCGGCTCGCGTTCGCGAACGGGCGCGTCGTCGCGACGGCCGGGCACC
Organism: uncultured Thermoleophilia bacterium; assembly: GCA_963708355.1. Taxonomy (GTDB): domain Bacteria; phylum Actinomycetota; class Thermoleophilia; order Gaiellales; family Gaiellaceae; genus PALSA-600. The sequence goes on from CAVPSK010000002.1 coordinate 438,021, forward strand.
CGGTCGTGCTCGGCGAGCGGATCGTCGACCCGGACGCGCCGACGATCCTCGTCTACGGCCACTACGACGTGCAGCCGCCCGGCGACGAGGCGGCGTGGGAGACGCCGCCGTTCTCACCGAGCGTCCGCGACGGGCGGCTCTACGGCCGCGGCGCGACCGACGACAAGGGCCCGGTGGTCGTCGCGCTCGAGACGGCGCGCGCCTGGGACGGGCCGCTCAACGTCCGCTTCCTGATCGAGGGCGAGGAGGAGATCGGCAGCCCGAGCCTGGCCGCGTTCCTCGAGGAGCACCGCGAGGAGCTGCGGGCCGACCTCGTCGTCTCGGCGGACGGCGCGATGTGGCGTGCGTCGGAGCCGTCGGTCGCGGTCGCGGCGAAGGGCCTGCTCGCGCTCGACCTGGTCGTCACCGGGCCGGCGAGCGACCTGCACTCGGGCCGCCACGGCGGAGCCGTCCACAACCCGAACCACGCGCTCGCGCGCATCGTCGCGAGCCTGCACTCGCCCGACGGTGCCGTCGCGGTGCCGGGCTTCTACGACGACGTCGCCGAGCTCGCCGCAGCCGACCGCGAGGCACTCGAGCGCGTGCCGTTCGACGAGGAGGCCTACCGCCGCGAGGTCGGCGTGCCAGCGCTGCACGGCGAGCCCGGCCGCTCGACGCTCGAGCGGCTGTGGGCCCGCCCGACCCTCGAGGTGAACGAGCTCCGCGGAGGCGGCGCCTTCACCGTGATCCCGCGCGAGGCACGGGCGCACGTCACCTGCCGGCTCGTGCCCGACCAGGACCCCGGCCGGGTCTTCGACGCGATCGCCGCGCACGTCGCGGACGTGTCGCCGGCGGGCGTGACCGTGAGCGTCGAACAGCAGCCCGGCGCCGTTCCCGCCTACGCGATCGCGGCCGACCACCCCGCCGTCCGCGCTGCGCACAGTGCGTTGCACACCGTGTACCGCGACCGGGAGCCCCTGCTCGTTCGCATCGGGGGAACGCTGCCGGCGGCTGTCCTCTTCGAACGTGTCCTCGGGCTGAAGACGTTGCTCTTCTCGTTCTCGACCGCCGACGAGAACCTGCACGCGCCGAACGAGTTCTTCCGGCTCGAGCGCCTGGACGAGGGCGTCGCCGCGTGGAGCGAGCTCTGGCGGCTCCTGGCGGCCTGATCCGGTTCAGAAGAGCCCGAGGATCCGCTTCAGCGACTCATCGAGCTCCTGCAGCTCGGCAGGCGAGAGACGACCCAACGAACGACCGACACGGCTCCTGTCGACCGTCGACACCTGGTCGGTGAGCAACCTCGTCCTCCGCCCGCGGACCGTGACCTCGGGACGGAAGATCGCCGGCTGGGCGTTCGACGAGGTCGGAACGACGACGACCGTCGTCAGCCAGGCGACCTCGTCGGCCTGGACCACCACGGCAGAGCGCCGGCCACGCTGCTCACGCCCCACGGCGCCGCGAGGCGGGCGAAGCGCGACCGCATCACCGCGGTGAATCAAGCTCGTCCATGAACGCGCGCACGGCTGCTATCTCCGCGCGATCACTCGGATCGTTGGCGAGGCGCTCCGCATCCATGCGTGCCTGCTCGAGCCAGGCCGAGCTCGCCGTGTCGATCAACGCGCGACGAATCGCCTCCGATTGGGACAGCCCACGCTCCATCAGCCTGCGGAGCGCGCGCTGTGACTCGTCATCGAGCCTCACCGAGATCGCCTTGTCCGGCACGAAGCTCGATTGTATCGCGTTTGTCATACGGACCTGACCGTCGTATTTCGCGCCGCTTCGGCGGCTGCTCGCTACGACGTCGAGTTGATCAGGTTGCGGACCTCGCGCACCGCCACCGAGAGGCGGGCGAGGTCGACGGCGCCGCCCGTGCGGATGTCGGCGAGCACGCGGAGGCAGCGGTCGACGCCCACGCGGTTCTGGTCGAACCACTCGTCGACGCGCGTCAGGGGAGCCACCCCGTCGTGGTGCGCGGCCATCACCTGGTGCGCGAGCGCGGCCTGCTCTGCGTAGACGTCGTCGCGCAAGGCGGCGCGTGCCATCGACGCCCAGCGCGAGTCGCGCGGGAGCGCCACGATCCGCTCGCGCAGCCACCACAGCTCGAGGCGCGCGCCGAGCGCACAGTACGCCTGTGCGACCGCGGCGACGCTGAGCCCGGTCGCCTCGGAGATCTGCACGAGGTCGGGAGAGGGGACGAGCGCGACCAGGTGCGCCACCCGCGCGGCGAGGATGCGCGGCACGCCCGCCTGCACGAGCTCGTCGGAGATCGTGCGCGCCGTGCTCGCCTCCGCCTCGCCGAGCATCCCCGGCAGGAGCTCCGTCAGGTCGGCGAACCCGGGCGCGAACCGCTGGATCGCCGCCTCGACGTCGAGCGGCCGCGGCAGGTTGCGAAGCAGCCAGCGCGCGGTGCGCTCGAGCAGGATCCGGCCGCGCAGGAACATGGCGACCTGCGTGTCCGCGGCGACGAAGCCGTCGAGCGCCTCGATCTCGGCCCACAGCGAGCGGAACGAGTAGAGCTCGCGCGCGGCGGTGAACGCGCGGGCGACGTCGTCCGGCGTCGCACCGGTCTCTTCTCGTAGCCTGAACACGAACGTCGTGCCGCACCGGTTCACGAGCTCGTTCGCGACCTGCGCGACGATGATCTCCCGCCGCAACGGATGAGCGCGCAGCCGCTCGCCGAACCGCTCGCGCACCTTCGTCGGGAAGTACCCCTCGAGCTCGGCCGTGAACGCCGCCTCGTCGGCGAGCGACGAGCCCAGCAGGTCGTGCTCCAGCCCGAGCTTCGTGTACGAGAGCAGGATCGCGAGCTCGGGCGGGGCCAGCCCGCCGTCCTCCCCCTGCCGCTCCTCGAGCACCTCGTCGGTCGGCAGCGCCTCGAGCTCGCGGTTGAGCCCGTTCTGCTCGAGCTGCCGGATGTAGCGCTCGTGCACCTCGACCATCGAGCCCGCCTGCGCGACCGACGTCGAGATCGCCTGCGCCTGGTCGTAGTTGTCGCGCAGCACCTGCTCGGCGACCTCGTCCGCGACCTCGGCGAGCAGCCGGTTCCGCTCCTCCTTCGTCAGGCCGCCCTCGTCGATGATCGCGTTCAGCAGGATCTTGAGGTTCACCTCGTGGTCGGAGGTGTCGACGCCGGCGGAGTTGTCGATCGCGTCCATGAAGATGCGGCCGCCGCGCAACGCGTAGGCGACGCGCGCGCGCTGGGTGAAGCCGAGGTTCCCGCCCTCCCCGACGACGCGTGTGCGCAGGTCGGGGCCGTCGACGCGCACCGCGTCGTTCGCCTTGTCGCCGACCTCGACGTTCCGCTCCTCCTTCGCCTTGACGTACGTGCCGACGCCGCCGTTCCAGAGCAGGTCGACCGGGGCCTTCAGAATCCCGCGGATCAGTTCGTTCGGCGTCAGCGTCTCCGCCTCGATGCCGAGCACCTGGCGCGCCTGCGCCGACAGCTCGATCGACTTCGCGCTCCGCGGGTACACGCCGCCGCCGGGCGAGCGCAGGCTCGGGTTGTAGTCGGCCCACGACGAGCCCGGCTGCTGGAAGAGCCGCAGCCGCTCGGTGAAGCTTGCCGCGGGATCCGGATCCGGGTCGACGAAGATGTGCCGGTGGTCGAAGGCTGCCACGAGCTTGAGATGCCGCGAGCGCAGCATCCCGTTGCCGAACACGTCGCCCGACATGTCCCCGATGCCCACCACGGAGATCTCGGCCGTGTCCGCGTCGACGGCGAGGTCGCGGAAGTGGCGCTTCACCGACTCCCACGCGCCGCGCGCGGTGATGCCCATCTCCTTGTGGTCGTACCCCGCGGATCCGCCGGACGCGAACGCATCGCCGAGCCAGAAGCCGTATTCCCCGGCGAGGTCGTTCGCGATGTCGGAGAACTTCGCCGTCCCCTTGTCGGCGGCGACGACGAGGTACGGGTCGTCGCCGTCGTGGCGGACGACGTCGGGCGGCGGGACGACCACGCCGCCGGCGATCGTGTCCGTGACGTCGAGGAGCCCGGACATGAACGTCCGGTAGCAGGCGACCACCTCGGCCTTCTGCTGCTCGCGGTCGGCCGGGAGACGCTGGACGACGAAGCCGCCCTTCGCGCCGACCGGGACGATCACCGCGTTCTTCACCGTTTGCGCCTTCATCAGGCCGAGCACCTCGGTGCGGAAGTCCTCGCGCCGGTCCGACCAGCGGATGCCGCCGCGCGCGACCCGGCCGCCGCGCAGGTGGATCGCCTCGACGCGCGGTGAGTAGACGAACACCTCGACGAGCGGACGCGGCTCGGGCAGGTCGGGCACGAGCTTCGAGTCGAGTTTCAGCGACAGGTACGGCTTGGTGTTGCCGTCCACGTCGGTCTGGAACCAGTTCGTGCGCAGCACCGCGCGGATCACCTTGAGCACGCCGCGCAGGATCCGGTCCTCGTCGAGGCTCGCGACCGCGTCGATCGCCTTGACGATCGAGCGGTCGAGGTCGCCGGACTCGTGGTCCTGGCGCAGCGGATCGAGCCGCACCCTGAAGAGCTGGACGAGCTTTGCCGCGATCTCGGGATGGCCGGCGAGCGTCTCCTCCATGTACTGGTAGCTGAACGGCATTCCCGTCTGGCGCAGGTACTTGGCGACGGCGCGAAGGACGATGATCTCGCGCGCCGAGAGCCCCGCGGAGAGGACGAGCTTGTTGAACCCGTCGTTCTCGATCTCGCCGCGCCACGCACGGGCGAATGCGTCCTCGAAGAGCTCGCGCGCCTGGTCGGGCGGGAGGTCCTCGCCCTCGTCGCGCCGCAGGCCGAAGTCGTAGATCCAGACCGGCGGGTAGTCGCGCCGGCGGATCTCGTACGGCCGCTCGTTGGTGACGGTCACGCCCATGTTCTCCAGCAGCGGCAGCACGTCCGACAGCAGGAGCGGCTGGCCGCTGCGCACGAGCTTGAACGCGAGGTCGTCGTCCGGCGACGCGTGCGGGAGGTAGAGGCTGAGACTGAGATCTCCGGCAGGATCTAGCCGCTCGATGCGCTCGATGTCGAGCACGGCCTGCGTCGCCCGGAAGTCCTCCTGGTACGCGATCGGGAACGCGTCGGTGTACCCGTGCGCCAGCACGCTCGCCCGCTCCTCTCCCAGCTGGGCGATCAGCTCGTCGCGCAGGTCGTCGGACCATTCACGCGTCGCATCGGCGAGCTTCGCCTCGATGCCGCCGACGTCCCAGACCGGCGGGTCGCTCGGGTCGACGTGGATCACGTAGTGCAGCCGAGCCAGCACCGACTCGGTCACGCGCGTGCCGTAGTCGAGCGTCTCGCCGCGGAGCTCCTCGTCGAGGATCGCCTCGATCCGCTCGCGGTTCCGCGTGTTGAAGCGGTCGCGCGGGATGTAGACGAGGCATGACAGGAAGCGGCCGAAGTTGTCGCGCCGCACGAACAGGCGCACCCGACGGCGCTCGCCGAGGTTGAAGATCTCCATCGCGATCTCGTAGAGATCGTCCTCGGAAATCTGCAACAGCTCGTCGCGCGGGTAGGTCTCGATGATGTCGACGAGCGCCTTGTAGTCGTGACCGCCGTACGGCAGGCCCGCGCGCTCCAGCACGCGGCGCGCCTTGCGGCGGATGACGGGAATCTCCCACGGCGTCGCGCTGTACGCGGTGTGGGTGTACAGGCCGAGGAAGCGACGCTCCGCGACAACCTCGCCGTGCTCGTCGAAGCGCTTGACGCCGATGTAGTCGAGGAACGCCGGGCGATGCACGGTCGCGCGCGAGTTCGCCTTGGTCAGGTTGAGCAGGTGCTTGTGCCGCGCCATGCGCCGCACGTCGGGCGGCAGCCGCGCGAAGCTCGCCGAGATCGGCGGCCCGCCTTTCTGGCGCAGGATCCCGAGCCCCGAGTCCGGCACCGCGCGGAGCACCTCCTCCCGGTCCTCCTCGGCAATCTCGTACTCGCGGTAGCCGAGGAACGTGAAGTTCTCGCGCATCCACTCGAGCAGGTCGATCGTCTCGGAGAGCTCCTCCCGGTCGACGGGCGGCGGGCGCTGCTGGAAGCTCTCGACGATCGCCCGCGTCTCCTCCAGCATCTTCGGCCAATCCGTCACCGCGTCGGCCACGTCGCCGAGCACGCGCACCAGGTCGTCGTGCAGCTCCGCGAGCGCCTGCGGGTCGGTCTGCCGATCGAGCTCGACATGGATCGTCGACTCGGCCTTGCCGCCGTCCTCGACGAGCTCCTCCAGGTCGCCGTGCTCGTCGCGGCGGACGCGCACGATCGGCCGGATCATCAGGTGGATGCCGCTGCCGTGTCGGTTGATCTCCATCGAGATCGAGTCGACGAGGAACGGCATGTCGTCGTTCACGAACTCGATGACTGTGTGCGGCGACGCCCAGCCGTGCTCCTCGAGCGTCGGGTTGTAGACACGGACCTTCAGCTCGCCCGGACGGCGCCGCTGCATCAGGCTCCAGTGCGCCAGCGCGGCGCCGACGAGCTCCTCCACGGTGCGGGCGCCGAGATCCTCCGGCGGGACGTGCGCGTAGTAGCTGCGGATCCAGCGCTCGACGTCGTCGGCGTCGGCGCCGGCCTGTGCGCGAGCCCACGCCACGGCGGCGTCCAGGATCGTCGCCTTCGCCTCGTCGATGCGCGTCGTCACGTCCCACTCGGAGTATGCCGCGTTTCTCGGTGGATACGCTCAGGGGCATGATGCGGGCGCGCCTCGTGCTCCTGGCGCTGCTCGTCGCGTGGCTGTTCTCGCCGCCCGCGTGGCGCTACGCGATTCCCCTCTGGCTGCCGTTTGCGATCGCGCTGGGGCTCGAGCTGCAGTTCTTCGTGAGCGGGCTCACCTCGCGCACCGAGCCGGCCGCGCGCGGCCGTGCGCCGCAGCCGGCGGACATCGAGCGCTTCGGCTGGGAGGGGGAGCCGCCGGAGGAGGACGACCCGGAGTTCTGGCATTCGCCGCCGGTGCCGCGCGAACGGCGTCACGCAGCGCGCAGGCTGCTCGGCCCGGCGCTCGTGCTGGCGGCCGTCGCGCTCGTCGTCTGGGCCGTGAGCGTGCGCCGCGGCTGGGAGTCGCTCGACTCGTCGACGCAAGCGCGCGTCGAGCGCACGCTGACCGGCGAGGCGCGGAAGATCGCCGGCCATCCGGTCACCGTGATCTGCGACACCTCCGGCCATCACGTCGGCGCCGTCCAGGAGGCCGACGGGCTGGCCGAGGTCGGCGGCAGGCGTGCGTGGCTCACGCCTGGGATCTGCTACCAGCTGGAGCGGGTGATCGACGGCCACGACTCCCACCCGGGCCGCGGCACCGGGCACGCGATCGCGGTGCTCGCCCACGAGTCGTGGCACCTGCGTGGCGTCGGCGACGAGGGAATCGCGAACTGCTACGCGTTCCAGTCCGGGGTCGGCGTGGGCGTCGACCTCGGCCTGAGCCGCGAGACCGCACAGCGGCTGATGCGGCAGCAGCTCGCCGACAACTCCACCGACGCGAGCGACGCGCGCTACCTGGTCCCCGCGGGCTGCACGAACGGCGGCCGCTACGACCTCCACCCCGCGTCGGCGACGTTTCCTTAGGTGCCAGGCACCTTGGTGCCTGGCACCAGCTCGAAGCGCACGGTGTCGCCGGGGCGAAGCTGGCCTGCCAGCCAGAGGTCCTTCGCCGCGACGACCGCGAGCACCGGGTAGCCGCCCGTCGTCGGGTGGTCGGGCCCGAGGAGGATCGGCTGCCCGTTCGGAGGCACCTGCAACGCGCCGGCCACGACGCCTTCGGACTCGAGCTCGCCCTCGCGCGCGCGGCCGAGCGGCGGGCCGTCGAGGCGGATGCCGACGCGGTTCGAGTCGGGGCGCACGCGCCATTCCGACGCCGCGAGGGTCTCGAGTGCTCCCGCGACGAACCAGTCGGCGCGCGGGCCGGACGAGAAGCGCAGGCGCGGCTCGCCCGGAAGCTCGTACGGCTCCGGATCCAGCGACGCGGCCGTGTCGCCGCTGATCCGGAGCACGTCGCCTGGGCGGAGCGGCGCCGGGCCGATGCCGCCCATCAGGTCGGTCGAGCGGCTGCCGAGCACCGGCGCAGCGTCGATACCGCCGCGCACGCAGACGTAGACCCGCACCCCGCGTGGATACGGGCCGACGTCGAGCTCGTCGCCGGCCCGTGCCTCGAACGGGCCGCGCTCCTGCGCTCCCGTCAGCGCGACGATAGCGGGCGCGAGGAAACGGAGGCGGGGGCCTGCGAGCGTGCACTCGAGCGCGGCGGCGCCGGCGGCGTTGCCGACCAGCCGGTTGCCGCGGTCGAGCGCGCGGCGGTCGGCTGCTCCCGACGACGAGACGCCGAGGTGCGCGAATCCCGGGCGGCCGTGGTCCTGCACGGTCGCGAGCGGCCCCGGATCGACCACCTCGATCATCGGAAGCGCACGCGGTCGCCTGCGACCATCAGGGCGGGCCGCTCGCGCGAGGCGTCGAACAGCACTGCGTCGGTGCGGCCGATCAGCCTCCACCCACCCGGCGACTCACGCGGGTAGACCCCCGCGTAGGGCCCCGCGATCGCAACGGTCCCGGCCGGGACGCGCGTCCGCGGCTCCGAGCGCCGCGGCACGACGAGCCGCTCGTCGAGGCCGAGCAGGTAGGCGAAGCCGGGGGCGAAGCCCACGAAGCCGACGACGTAGCCGGCGCCGCGATGCCGCTCGACGACCTCCTCCGGCGACAGTCTCGTGAGCCGGGCGACCTCGTCGAGGTCGGGCCCGTCGTACGTGACCGCGATCTCGACCTCCCGGCCCGCCGGCTGATGGGAGTCCGCGAGCGCCTCCTCGGCGAGCGCCTCCAGGCCGACCGGGGCGCGGAGGCCCTCCCACGTGACGAGCACGGTGCGGTGGCCCGGAACGACGTCGACCAGATCGGGGCGCTCCGCGCGCAGGCGCGCGGCGACCCGCACCGCCGCGGCGTTGTCGGCGAGCTCGAGCAGCAGTGCGCGGTCGCCGGCCGGGCGAAGCTCCACTGCGCTCATGCGAACGGGCGCAGCTCGATTCCGGCACCGCGGAGCGCCGCAACGACGGCACGCGCCACGGCGACGGCGCCCGGTGAGTCGCCGTGCACGCAGATCGACTCGACCCGCCCCGCGATCGCGACCGCCTGCCGCGCGGCCGCCGCGGTATCGAGCAGCGCGCCGGGCTCGCCGCGCGGAACGAGCGTCCCGTCCGGCGCATAGCCGCGATCGGCGAAGCCCTCCGCGACCGCCGTCAGCCCGGCGGGCGACGCAGCGCGTGCGAGCTCCGAGCCGGGGAACGCGAGCAGCACCGCTACGCCGCAGGCCGCCGCGCCCGCGGCGATCGCGGCGGCGCACTCGGCGTCGACGGAGGCCCGGTGATAGAGCGCGCCGTGCGGCTTCACGTAGGCGACCGGCGCGTGCTGCTGCAGCGCGCCAATCTGCTCGACCGTCTCGGCTCGGACGGTCGCGGCGGGCACGCCCAGCTCCTGCCGCCCGAACCCGTCACGGTCGCGGTAGCTCGTGTGCGCGCCGACGGTCACGCCGTGCTCCCGCGCGGCGGCGCACACCGCGCTCATCGTCGCTTCGCCGCCCGCATGGAAGCCGCAGGCGACGTTCGCGCTCGTCACGACCTCGATCAGCTCGGCGTCGGTCGCGAACCCCTCGCCGACGTCGGCGTTCAGGTCGACCGCCATGGCGGGAGCTTCTCAGCTCGCGCGGCGCAGCTGCTCGACCACCTGCTGGGCGGCCCGCGACTCGGGGTCGAGCTTCTCGAGCGCCGATTCGAGCAGACGACGCGCGTGGTCGTCGTCGCCCTGCCGGAGGAGCGTGAAGCCGAGGTTGGCGGTCACCTTCCCCTCGTGGCGCTCGTCGTCGAGGTCGCGCAGGATCGTGAGCGCCTCCTCGAACCGCTCGACCGCGGCGTCCGTCTCCCCGGCAGCGTCGAGTGCGAGCGCGAGGCTGTTCAGCGTCGGCGCCTCGCCGCGACGGTCGCCGAGCGCCCGGAAGATCGCGAGCGCCTCGCTGTGCTGCTCGGCCGCCTCCTTCGGATGTCCCTCGCTGCGGAGCTGCGCGCCGCGCGCATTCAAACGAAGCGCACGACGGTGCTGGGCGCCGTTGCCCGCGGGGGCTCCCGGTGCGGGGATGGCGCCCGCGTAGGGCCACCCGCTCCAGTCGACGGCGCGCGCCTTCGTCGCGGCGCGGGTCGCGAACCCTGCGACGACCGGCGTCACGTCTCTGGCGCGGCGCTGAACCGCGCTGACCGCCGGAGCCGCGTCGCGCGCGACCCGGGCGCCGAGGCGGCGCGCCGGACGCAGGTCGATGCGCGGCAGGCCTCGCCGCTCGACGAGCCAGGCGACCGTCGCGAGCAGCAGGCCGATGAGGCCCGCGCCGACGAGGAAGAGGACGAGCGACCCGAGACCGGCCGCGAAGAGCATTCCAGCAAGGAACACGGTGGCGCCAGCGAGCACCGCGACACGGCGGCGCAAACGCTCGCCGCGCGGTGAGTTCTCTCGGAGCAGCTGCCACGCCATTCAGACCCACCTCCCGGGCGTACGAGGTTGACCCTTCGACCTCCCCGCCCCGCGTCCTTCCGGGGAAAGAGACGAGCCAAACCTCATGATCGGTGCCAGGCACCAGAGATCGGTGCCAGGCACCGAAGTGCCTGGCACCGAATTACTCGCGCGCGAGCGGGAACTCGGCCCGGAGCAGCGTCCCGGCGTTACGAGAGCTCGAGATGCTGAGCGAGCCGCGAAGGGCCTCGACGCGGTCGGTGAGGCCGATCAGGCCGGTGCCGCGCTGCGGGTCGGCGCCGCCGCGACCGTCGTCCTGCACCATCACGACGAGCGCATGCCCGTCGCGGCGCGCGCTCACGCGTGCGGATGCCGCCTCGGCGTGCTTGACGACGTTCGTGAGCGCCTCGGCGACCACGTAGTAGGCCGCAACCTCGACCGTCGGGTGGAACCGCTCGTCGGCGACATGCTCGACTCGCACCTCGAGCGGCGCGCGCCGCGCCAACGCCGCGATTGCCGGCGGCAGGCCGCCCTCGCTGAGGATCGGCGGATGGAGCCCGGTCGCGAGAAGGCGCAGCTCGGACAGCGCCTCGCGCGCGTCGCGCTCCGCGGACGCGAGGAGCTCACCGACCGCGTCGTCGGTCACCTTCCGCCGCGCGACGCCGATCGAGAGCACGAGCGTGACGAGCCGTTGCTGCGCGCCGTCGTGCAGGTCGCGCTCGAGGCGGCGTCGCTCCTCGTCGGCGGCGGCGACGAGACGCGTGCGCGAGACCATCAGCTGCTCGCGCGCCTCGGCGCTCGCGACGGCGAGCGCGAGCAGCGCCGCGAAGGGCGCGAGCCGGTGCTCGACGTCGTCGTTGAGCGGCTCGTCCGAGCCCGACGCGACGATCACCGCGCCCCACGGCTGGTTCGAGAGCAGCACCGGCGCGGCCGCGGCCGAGACATAACCGGCATCGCGCATGCGCGTCGCCACGGCGCCTTCGCCGTACGCATCGACCCGCGACGCAGCCCCGGTCCGCTGGACCGCGCCGAAGGCCGTGTCGTCGCCGACCGGCACGACCGAGCCGACCGGGAACAGCTCCTCCTGCGAGGCGCAGCTCCAGCGCCCGACCACCGTTGCGCCCTCGACGCCGTAGCGCACGACGGCGGCCGTGCGCACGCGGGCGAGCCTGCCGGTCTCGACCGCGACCGCCTCGAAGATCAGCGCCGGATCGGCCTCGCCGGCGACGAGCGTCGCGACGCGGCGAAGCGCGGCCTGCTCGCGGGCGAGCACCTCGACCTCGGCGAGCCGCTCCTCGAGCTCGCTGTGCAGCGCCTCCACCTGGGCCGCGGCGCGGTCGCGCTCGGTCAGGTCGAGCCCGACGGTGAGCAGGCCGGTGACCGTCCCGTCCTCGTCGGTCATCGGCCGGTTCGACCAAGCGATCTGGCGGCGCTCCCCGTCCTTCGTCAGCCAATGGCCGACCTGCGGCCTCGACACGGCGATCTCGGCGAACTGCTCGAGGAAAATGCCGAACGCGTTGCGTTCCTCGGGCGGGATCACGATGTCGCGCGCGTCGCGGCCGAGCACCTCGGCTGCGGTGAAGCCGGTCACGCGCTCGCAGGCGTCGTCGAACGTGAGGATCCGGCCCGAGCGGTCGAGCTTGCAGACCATGCCGAGGCCGGTGCGCGCGAGCACGTCGACGTACTCCTCCGGCGAGAGCAGGGAGACCTCTCGCAGCTCCTGCGAAGGCATCGCACAACGGTAGCGACGAATGACGCTCACGTCACTGCGGGGTAGCCTCATCCCGATGCCGGACCCGCATTCACCCGACGTGACCTTCATGTTCACCGATATCGAAGGCTCTACCACGCTCCTGCAGCGGCTCGGCACCGACTACGCGGTCGTGCTGGAGCGCCACCGCGAGCTGATCCACGGCGCCGTCACGCGGAACGGCGGCCGGGTCGTGGACTGCCGCGGCGACGAGTCGTTCGCGGCCTTCGCCGACGGCGCGTCGGCCGCCGCGGCAGCCGTGGCCGCCCAGCTGGCGCTGCTCGGCGAGCGCTGGCCGGAGGACGTCCAGGTGCGCGTGCGCATGGGCCTGCACCGCGGACGGGCGCAGGTGGTGGGCGACGGGTTCGTGGGCATGGCTGTGCACCACGCGGCGCGCGTGAGCGCGACGGCCCGCGGCAGCGAGATCCTCGCGTCGGCCGAGACGGTCGAGGACGCCGGCCTCGAGACCGTCGACCTCGGCGAGCACCAGCTGAAGGGGGTGCCGCGGCGCACGCGGCTCGTCCGCGTGCTCGCGCCGGGCCTGCCGGCCGACTTCCCGTCGCTCGGCGACACCGGCGCACCGCCTGCGAGCGTCGTGCGCGTCGCGCTCGCCGACGACTCGGTGCTGCTGCGCGAGGGGATCGCGCGCCTGCTCGAGGAGGAAGGCTTCGAGATCGTCGGCCAGTCCGGCACGGCGGAGGACCTGCTCGTGCTGATCGACGAGACGCTGCCCGACGTCGCGATCGTCGACATCCGCATGCCGCCGACGAACACCGACGAGGGCCTGCGCGCCGCGCGCGAGATCCGCCGCCGGCACCCGCACACCGGCGTGTTGCTGCTCTCACAGTACGTCGAGCTCGAGAACGCGGTCGAGCTACTCGCCGACGACGCGACCGGGGTCGGCTACCTCCTGAAGGACCGCGTTGCCGACGTCGAGGAGTTCACGCAGTCGATCCGCCGTGTCGCCGAGGGCGGCGTGGCCGTCGACGTCGAGATCCTCGACCAGCTGCGAACCGTTTAGTTCCAGACCTCCTCGGCGACCTCGACGATCAGGCGGAGCTTCCGCCACTGCTCCTCCTCGCTCAGCCGGTTGCCCTCGACCGTCGACGAGAAGCCGCACTGCGGCGACAGGCAGAGCTGCTCGAGCGGGGCGAACCGCGCCGCCTGCTCGATCCGCCGCTTCAGCTCGTCCTTCGACTCGAGCTCGCCTCGTTTCGTCGTCACCAGCCCGAGCACGACGCACTTCTCTCCCTTCGGCAGGAAGCGCAGCGGCTCGAATCCACCCGAGCGCTCGTCGTCCCACTCCATGAAGAACCCGTCGACCTCGAGCTCGTTGAGCAGCGCCTCCGCGACGAAGTCGTAGCTTCCCTCCGCCGCCCACGACGACTGGAAGTTGCCTCGGCACATGTGCGTCGTCACCGTCATGCCCTCCGGCCGTCCCCGGAGCGACTCGTTGATGTGACCGATGTACTCGACGTGCTGGCGCTCCGGGTCGCCGCCGATCGACGCGACGTACTCGCGCTGGTGCGGGTCGTTCATGTACGCGAGGCTCGTGTCGTCGAACTGCAGATACGTGCAGCCGAGCTCGCCGAGCCTGCGCACCTCCTCGGCGTACGCGGCGGTGAGGTCGGCCCAGAACGCGTCGAGCTCCGGGTAGACCGACTCGTCGATCGCAGCCTTGCCGCCGCGGTAGTGGACCATGCTCGGCGACGGGATCGTCAGCTTGGGCACGTTGCGCGTCACCGCCTCGCGCAGGAAGGCGAAGTCGTCGCCGAAGATCGTCTCCGAGACGCCGAGCTTGCCGTCGACGTGCAAGGCCGCCGGTGTGAACTCGATGTCGCCGTCGGCGTTGTGGAAGACGACGGCGATGTGCCCCGCCTCCTTCGAGATCCCGTCGAGCGAGTAGATGAAGTCCATGTGCCAGGACGCGCGGCGGAGCTCGCCGTCGGTGGCCGACTGCAGCCCCGCCTCCTCCTGCCTGCGCACGACCTCGCGGATCGACTCGTCCTCGATCGCGCGCAGCTCGCCCGCGTCGATCTCGCCGTTCGCGAAGTCGTCGCGCGCCTGGAGCAGCCGTGCCGGGCGCAGCAGGCTGCCGACGTGGTCGGCGCGGAACGGCGGCTTCGTCCGCGACATCGGCTCGAAGGCTATGGGATCATCAACAGTCGTCTGGTGATCGATCGCGAAGGAGCGAGACATGAGCGACAGCGTCTACCGCGTCACCGAGGTCATCGGCGTCAGCGCGGACTCGTGGGAGGCAGCCGCCCGCAGCGCGGTCGAGACCGCCGGCCGGACTGTCCGCGACCTCAGGGTCGCAGAGGCAACCCGGTTCGACGTCACGATCGAGGACGGGAAGATCGCGAACTATCGGGTGCGACTCGACATCTCGTTCAAGTTCGAAGGCGGTTGACGGAAGGCTGCACCGCGAACACGAAGCGGCGACAGACGAGGAATGTGGCGGTCGAGACCACAGCGATCGTCGCGACGAAGGCGACCGTCGGCCGGTGGATCGCGCCGACGAGCGCCCACAGCAGCACGTCAGCGGCCCCGGCCGCGACGAGCTGGACAGCGACGTAGCGCCTGAGCGAGCGGCGCGACCGTCGCGCCCGAAAGGTGAAGCGCGAGTTGAGCAGGTAGCCGTTCAGTGCGCCGGCCGCGAACGCGGGCGCGCCCGCCGCGAGCGATCCGGCCTGCAGCGAGAGGAGCGCGCGGTAGACGGCGAGGCTGAGCAGCGTGTTTGTGACCCCGACCGCGGCGAACAGGGCGAAGCGGCGCAGCTCATCCGGCGGCGGCGATCGCATCCGCCCGGCCCGCGCAGTCGTAGAGCCCGGAGACCGACGACACCTGTGTGCAGGTCGACTGGATCGTCTGGATCGCGGTGTTGCTGCCGCCGCCCGGGCCGCCGCCGAAGCCCGTAGCGCCGAGCAGGAAGTAGCGCGCCTCGCCGCTTCCGACCAGCTTGGCCAGGAACGCGTTCGTCAGCACTGTCTCGCGCCCGGTGAAGCCACCCATCGACGCAACCCGCTCGCCCGCGATCACGTACGGCGCAGCCTCCTGCTCGCTCGTCACGATCAGCGGGAACCGCGAGGCGGCGCCGTGGCTCTGCGCGTAGGTGAGCGCGCTCTGGATCGAGGAGGAGGTGCCGCCGCCGAAGCCGCCGCCTCCACCGGGTGGCCCGCCTGCGCGCCCGAAGACGCCGCCGCCCTGGCCCGCGACGAGGCCGGAGATGAAGTTCGGCCCCGCACCCGGGAAGACGCCGTTGACCGCACCCTGGAGCGTCGTCGCCGACCAGGCCGCGGGCGGCGCGAGCAAGCCCGCGACAGCGACGGCGACCGCGCCGGTCGCGATCAGGCGACGCGTCGCTGCCGGCCAGTCCGGCCCGACCGCGAGCGCGACCACAGCCGCTCCCGCGACGAGCGCCGCGAACAGGACGACCGTCTTCAGCCACGCGTCGTAGCCGGAGCGGTCGAGCAGCGCGAGCTCGAGCCACGCGGTGAAGAGCAGCGCGAGCAGGGGCGCGATCGCCCACAGGCCGCCGCGCCGCGCGTCGCGTGCGAGCGAGACGGCGCCGATGCCGACGAGCGCGCTCGTCGCCGGCGCGAGCGCGGAGAGGTAGTAGGTGTGGACGATCCCGCTCGAGTAGCTGAAGACGACCGCTCCGGCGGCGAACCAGCCGCCGATCATCACCAGCGGCCCAAGCTGCTCGCGCCGGCGCCGCCAGGCGTAGATCGCCGCCGAGGCGCCGCCGACGATCGCGAGCGGAAGCAGCCAGCCGCCCTGGTCGCCGAGGGCGTCGTTGATCAGGCGGAAGAAGCCGGGCGTCCCCGAGAACGCGCCGCCGAGACCGCCACCCCCGCCGCCGAACGACGTCCCGCCGGACTGGCCGAGCACGCGGCCGAGCCCGTTGTAGCCGAGGGCGAGGCTGAGTGCGCTGTTGTCGTCGGTGCTGCCGACGTACGGCCGCGAGCCGGCCGGCGTCAGCTCCACGATCGCGATCCACGCGCTCGAGACGAGCGCGAGCACGACGCCGGCGCCGAGCAGATGCCCGAGTCGCACGCCCCACGGCCGGCGCGCGCAGAGCAGGTAGCCGAGTGCGAGCCCCGGCACGACGATCCCGGCGGCGAGCATCTTCGTGTTGAAGGCGAGACCGACGAGCAGCGCG
The DNA here is from genome assembly GCA_963708355.1 of uncultured Thermoleophilia bacterium. Lineage (GTDB taxonomy): Bacteria > Actinomycetota > Thermoleophilia > Gaiellales > Gaiellaceae > PALSA-600. Next base: position 454,338 of record CAVPSK010000002.1, read on the forward strand.
CTGCCGAGCAGCCAGCGCAGCCGGCCCGACTCGACCGCGCGCGCCCCCGCCCACACCGACGCGACGAGGAGCAGTGCGAACAGCGCGTCGGGATTGTTGTCGCGGTTGATCGCGACGGAGACCGGCGAAACGGCGAGCGCGAGCGCCGCGACGAGCCCGGCGACGCGACCGAAGTGGCGTGCGACGAGCAGGTAGAGGAGCCAGACCGCGAGCACGCCGGCGATCGCCTCTGGCAGCAGGATCGTGACGCCGGAGAAGCCGAGGACCTTCGCGCTCGCAGCCTCGACCCACAGCGCGAGCGGGGGCTTGTCGACCGAGACGAGCCCGCCCTGGTCGAACGACGCGAAGAGGAAGTTGTGCCAGCTCGTCGTCATGCTGCGGACGGCGCCGGCGTAGTACGCGTTCGCGTAGCCGTTCTGGGCGAGCTTCCAGCAGTCGAGCACCGCCGCGAGCACGAGGATCGCCGCGAGCGGCGCGTGCCGTCGCAGCGCGACGGTGCGCTCCCCGGCGACGGGACGGGTCAGCGCCTCGACGCTCACTGCGCCGGCACCGCCTCGACCGTGGACCGGCCCTCGCCGCGCCAGAACGCGCGCCGCATCCGCCACAGGCCGGCGAGATCGTCGCGGATCGTCGGCAGCAGGTCGACCCGCGAGTCGAGATCCTCGATCCAGTCGACCGGCACCTCGTGGATCCGAAGCCCGTTCCGCTCGGCGAGGAGGAGAAGCTCCGTGTCGAAGAACCAGCCGTCGTCGACCACGAGCGGGAGGAGCCTGCGGGCGACGTCGGCGCGGAGCGCCTTGAAGCCGCACTGCGCATCGCTGAAGCGCGCGTGGAAGCCGGCGTGGACGAGCGCGTTGTAGCCGCGCGAGAGCAGCTCGCGCTTCAGCTGCCGCCGCACGTGCGCGTGATGCGCGAGCCGCGTGCCGATCGCGACCTCGCTGTGGCCGGAGAGGAGCGGCGCGACGAGCGGCAGGAAGCTCTCGAGGTTGGTCGACAGGTCGACGTCCATGTACGAGACGACGTCGGCGTCCGAGCGCTGCCAGGCGGTGCGGAGCGCAAGGCCGCGGCCCTTGCGATCGAGCCGAAGCACGCCCACCTCCGGATGGATCGCCGCAAGCATCCGCGCGATCTCCGGCGTGCCGTCGGTGCTCGCGTTGTCGGCGATCAAGATCCCGAAGCGGAACGGAAACTCGTCGCGCAGGTACTCGACGAGCAGGTCGACGTTGCACGCGAGCGAGGACTCCTCGTTGAACACGGGCACGACGACGTCGATCGACTGGAGGTTGGCGTTCATCTCGCTCGAACCTCAACACGGCGGGCTAAGCGCAACCTGTGGCGCGCGACGTTCTTAGGCGGTTCTTACGGTCTCCACAGGTTGCGGAGAGATGCTGCGTCGAACGTGGAGCACATGGAATCGACGAAGAACAGGAAGCTCGGCGCGATCGCGGTCGCCGTCGTCGCGCTGGTGGGCGTCGGGGCGGCAGTCGCCGCCTCGAAGCTGCACGGCAGCTCGCACACGACGAATGTGACTGCGGCCGGCGGTGCCTTCGGCCGTCCCGACGACGGCGGCTACGGCTTTCGCGGCGACGGCTTTCGCGGCGGCGACCGGGGCTTCGGTCTGGGTGGCCCGATGGGCGGCCTGTCGGCCGCGGCGAGCTACCTCGGCCTCTCGCAGCAACAGCTCTTCACCGACCTCCGCTCCGGCAAGACGCTCGCGCAGATCGCGAACGCGACGAGCGGCAAGTCGGCGAGCGGGCTGATCGACGCGATGGTCGCGCAGCAGCGCTCGACGATCGACGCGGCGGTGAAGGCCGGGCGGATCAGCCGGGCGCTCGCCGACCGGATCGAGGCGAACATGAAGAGCCGCGTCACCGCGATGGTGAACGGCGAGTTCGGCCGCGGCTTCGGCGGGCATGGCGGGTTCGGGCCGCCCGGCGGCTTCGGCTCACCCCCGAGCCAGAGCCCGGGCGCCGCGACCCCGACCTAGAGGCTTGATGCGCATTTGCGGGCACATGCGGATGGTGCGCCTGACACGGCGCGGTTCGGCCCCGTCGGGCTCGCCCGTAGCCACCGCTACGGGCAGCGCCCGCCGCGTCCAATCCGCTTGGTCAGGCGCATCCCCGCACGCACCCCAATACGCATCAAGCCTCTAAGCCGACCGCGGAGCCGTCGCCCGCACGAGCGCCTCCGCCTCGGCGAGACGCGGCTTGGCGGCCGCACGGCGGAAGAACGCAGCGGCCGCCCGCGCCTCTGTCTCGGGGTCGCCGCCGCTTCGCGACTCGGCCAGCCGCAGCCGTGACTCCGCCTCGTGGAGCTCGTCTCCCGCCTCCCGGTAGCGGTCGGCGGCGGTCGAGTAGTCGCCGCGCGCGAAAGCCTCGGCAGCCGCCCCCCACGGCGAGTCGCGTACCTCACCGTCGATCCGCACGACGTCCCCGTTGCGGCCGAGCAGGTCGAGGGCCAGAACGGCATCGGCGAGCGCGGCGTTGCGCCAGTCGGCGAGACCGATGAACTCGTCGACCAGCAGGTTGGCGTCGGCCGTCCTGCCGGCCCGGACGAGCACGCAGGCGTGCGAGACGAGCGAGGGGAGGACGACCTGGTGGTCGCGCGCCGAGCGCGCGAGCTCGAGCCCGAGGGTCGACTCCGGCACGGCCTCTTCGTACTCGCCGCGCTCCCCCTTGATGCGGCCGAGCAGCAGGTGTGTCGGAGCTTCCATGTAGTGGTCGCGCTCACCGAGCCCGTCGAGGAACGCCTGAAGGTGCTGCAACGACTCGTCCCAGTCTCCGCGGAGGAACGCGTACCACGCGAGCTCGACGTCGAACCAGCCGACGTGAAAGGTGTCACCGAAGCGGGTCGCGACCAGGCGACCTTCCTCGGCAACCGACCGCGCGCGGTCGAGCTCGGCGTGCTGCGCGAGCAGCGACTGGAGGTTCTTGTAGCCGCGGACGACGACCGTCCCGTGATTGACGCGCCGGGCGAGATCGAGCCCTTCCTCGATCTGCGCGAGCCCCTCGTGATCGCCCGCCATGCCCCGGATCGAGCCGATCGTGATCAGCGCGTCGGCGCAGAGCCAGTCGGCACCGATCTCCCGTCCTACCTCGAGCTCGAGCGTGGCGTAGCGGATCGCCTCCTCGCTCCGGCCGTCGAGCATCAGGTTGATCGCATATTCGCCGTTGATGAACGCACTCGTGGGAGAAGCCGGCCGGCCGGCGAGGAGCTCGAGCGCCTGCTCGAGTGCCGTCCGCGCGTCCGCGGCCCGGCCGCCGTTGAAGGCGACCCAGGCGCGCGCGGCGAGAGCGTCGGCGGCGCCCTCGACTTCACCCGCATCGAGCAGGCGCTCGGTCGCCTCCGTCAGCTCGGCGTCGGCATCGACACCGGCTCGCGACGCGGCGCGTCCGTAGCTCAGCAGCAGCCGGGGCCGGTCGGGGTCAACCGTCTGTGCGAGTGAGAGAGCGCGGGCATAGAGCTCACCGGCGGCGTCGACGGCGCCGAGCCGGTAGGCCCGCTCCCCGGCCACGACCAGCGCCGCCCGCGCACGCGCCTCGAGCTCGGGATCGGACCGCCCCGCGGCTCGCGTGAGCTCGAGCGCCTGCAGCCAGTGGTACGCGGCGAGCTCGGCCTGGTCCTCGCTTCGCTCGACGGACAGCTGCTGGATCCACTCGGCAGCCTCGCGGTGCTTGCGCGCGCGGTCGATCCGCGGGATTTGGCCGTAGGCCACGTCCCGGACGAGCGCGTGCCCGAAGACGTACTCCGTCTCGTCACCCACCGAGCTGCGGCGCTCGCGCCGCACGAATCCCTTTCTCCCCAGCGCGTGCAGAAGCACCTCGAGCTCGCGTCGGTCGGTTCGCTCCCCGTCGAGGGCGCCGAGCCAGAACACCTTCCCGACGACGGCGGCGTCCTGCAACAGCTGCTTCTCGGCCGCCGGCAACCCGTCGAGGCGGGCGGCGATGATCCCCTGCAGCGTCTCCGGCAGCGGCAGCTCCTCGGCCCCGGCGAGCTCCCAGCCCCTCGCACCGCGCACGAGGAGGCCGCGGTCGACGAGCATCCGCACGTACTGCTCGGCGTACAGCGGGTTGCCCTCGGCCCGCTCGAGCAACGCGTGCTGGAGCGCGGCCGGCAGCAGCGGCTGCTCGAGCAGCGTCGCCACGAGCCGCGCCGAGTCCTCGGGGCCGAGCGGGGAGAGCGCGAGCGTGATCGCGTTCAGCTTCCCGCCGCCCCACGCCGGCCGCCGCTCGAGCAGCTCCGGGCGCGCCGAGCAGACGACGAGCAGCGGCACGCCCCCGGCCCAGTCGACGAGGTAGTCGACGAAGTCGAGCAGCCCGTCGTCGGCCCAGTGGAGGTCCTCGAACACGAGCACGACGGGACGCTGCTCGGCCAGCGACTCGAAGAACAGGCGCCAGGCGCCGAAGGCGTCCGCCGAGCTCGAGCCCGACGCGCCGGCGAGGCCGACGAGGGGCCGCAAGTGCTCCGCCACCCACTCGCGATCCTCGGCCGGGACGGCCGCGGCGATCGCCTCCTCGAGCTTCGCGGTCGCCACGTCTGCCACGTCCGTCTCGAGCAGGCCCGCCTGCGCCTTCACCATCTCGCCGAGCGCCCAGAACGCGATCCCGTCGCCGTACGGGAGACATCTCCCCTGGCGCCAGGTGATCAGGTCGGGATCTTCGTCGACGATCCCGAAGAGCTCCCAGACGAGGCGGCTCTTGCCGATTCCCGGGACGCCGATCAGCGTCACGAGCTGCGGCGTGAGCTCGGTGCGGACGCGGGCGAGCGCCTGGGCGAGCACCTCGCGCTCGCGCCCGCGGCCGACCAGCGGCGTGCGCGCGTCGAGCAGCACGTCGACCCCGAAGCTCGACCGGACTGCGGCGACCTCCCACACCGGGATCGGATCCGCCTTTCCCTTGGCGACGACCGGGTCGCGCGGCTGGAGGTCGAACGCCGGCTCGACCGCCCGCCGGGTCGGCTCGTCGACGAGGATCCCGTCCTCGGGCGCCTCGGACTGCAGGCGCGCGGCCGTGTTCACGACGTCGCCCGCCGCCATGCCTTGCCCCGCGTCCGGGCGCGCGTCGAGGGTGACCAGCGCCTCACCCGTCGTGATCCCGACGCGGACGTGCAGGTCGCGACCGGGATCGGCCTCGTTCAGCTCGAGGATCGCCGCGCGAATCTCGAGCGCCGCCCTGACGGCGCGCTCCGGATCGTCCTCGTGTGCGGTCGGCGCCCCGAAGAGCGCCATCACCGCGTCGCCGATGAACTTCTCGACCGTCCCGCCGTGCCGCTCGAGCTCGTGCTTGAGCCGCGAGTGGTAGGCGTCGAGCATCGCGCCGACGTCCTCGGGGTCGAGCGCCTCCGCGCGGCTCGTGAACCCCACGAGGTCGGCGAACAGCACGGTGACGACCTTGCGCTCCTGGCGCAGCTCCCCGCCGGTCGAATGACGCGCCGCACGCGAGGCAGAAGCGCGCCGCCTCCGTGTTCTCCTGCCCGCACCGACCGCAGACCGCCATCGGCACAGCCTACGGCGGCAGCTCGAGCCCGACGTAGTTCTCGGCGAGCGAGCGCGCCGCCGCCTCGGAGGAGACGACGTAGCGGAGCTGCGAGAGCTGCAGCTGCAGGTCGAACGGGTCGTCGCCGAGGCGGTGCAGCATCGACGTCATCCACCACGAGAAGTGCTCCGCGCGCCAGACCCGCTGCAGGCACTGCTCGGAGTACGCGGCGAGCGTGCCGGCGTCGCCGCTCGCATACCAGCGCTCGAGAGCGCGCGCGAGAATCGTGACGTCGGCGATCGCGAGGTTCAGTCCCTTCGCGCCGGTCGGCGGGACGATGTGCGCAGCGTCGCCGGCGAGGAACAGCCGTCCGTGCTGCATCGGCTCGACGACGAAGCTGCGCATGCCGGTGATGCCCTTCTCGAGCACCAAGCCTTCGTTCAGCTCCCAGCCGTCGAGCGCCGTGCGCCGGCGCAGCTCGTCCCAGACGCGCTCGTCCGGCCACTCGCCGAGATCCTCGTCCGGGCGGCACTGGACGTAGAGCCGGCTGAGCGTCGGCGAACGCAGGCTGAGCAGCGCGAACCCGCGCTCGTGGTGCGCGTAGACGAGCTCCTCGCTCGACGGCGGCGCCTCCGCGAGGATGCCGAGCCAGCCGAACGGGTAGTCGCGCGAGAACGCGCGCAGCACGCGCTCGATCGCCGGCCGGCAGACGCCGTGGAAGCCGTCGCACCCCGCGATCACGTCGCAGTCGAGGTGGTGCTGCTCGTCTTCGTGGGCGTAGGTGACGAACGGCGCGTCGAACTCGAAGTCGTGGACGGCGACGTCGCTCACCTCGAACAGGAGCGGCAGCGAGGCGTCGAGCCGCGCCTCGACCAGGTCCTTCACCACCTCCGTCTGGCCGTAGATCACGATGTGGCGGCCGCCGGTCAGCTCGCTCAGCGGCAGGTGGTGCCGCTCACCCGCGAACTGCAGGTGGATGCCGCCGTGCACGATCCCCTCGCGCTGCAGCCGCTCCCCCACGCCCGCGCCGGTGAGCACGTCGACCGTTCCCTGCTCGAGCACGCCCGCGCGGATCCGCTGCTCGACGTAGTCGCGGCTCCGGTTCTCGAGCACCACCGACTCGATCCCGGCGCGGTGCAGGAGCTGCGCGAGCGTGAGCCCGGCCGGCCCGGCGCCGACGATCGCGACCTGCGTGCGCGTCGTCGTCACAACACGCCTTCCTCCTGCAGCACGCGGTTCGCGGTGGCGAAGGCGCTGTTCGCGGCCGGGACGCCGCAGTAGACCGCCGCCTGCAGGAGCACCTCCTTGATCTCGTCCACGCCGAGGCCGTTCCGGAGGGCTGCGCGCACGTGCATCGCGAGCTCCTCCTGGTGGTTGAGCGCGACCAACGCGGTGAGCGTGATGCAGCTCCGCGTGCGCCGGTCGAGCCCGGGCCGCGTCCAGATCTCGCCCCAGGCGTAGCGGGTGATCAGGTCCTGGAAGTCGGCGGTGAAGGCGTTCGACTGCTCGGTCGCGCGATCGACGTGATCGTCGCCGAGCACCTCGCGCCGCACGCGCATGCCGTCGTCGTTGCTCACAGGAACTCCTCCAGCAGTCGGTTGAACTCGGCCGGGCGCTCGACCGGCGCCATGTGCGCGGCCTCGGGGATCACCGCGAAACGCGAGCCGGCGATCGCCGCAACGAGCGGCTCCATCTCCGCGTGCGGGGCGGTCGGGTCCTCGGCGCCGGCGACGACCAGCGTCGGCGTCGTGATCTCACCGAGTGCGGCGCCGACGTCCCAGCGGGCGAGCGCCTCGCAGCAGCGCGCATAGCCCTCGGGCGCGGTCGAGAGGATCATCTCGCGGTACGCGGGAACGCCGTCGAACGCGGGCGTGAACCAGCGGCCGAGCACCGCGTCGACGATCGCCTCCAGCCCCTCCGTGCGAACGGTCTCGGCGCGCTCGAGCCACTGCGCGGGCTCGCCGAAGCGCGAGACGGTGCAAGCGACGACGAGCTTGTCGAGCCGCTCGGGCGCGTCGAGCGCGAGACGCAACCCGACGCAGCCGCCGAGCGAGAGGCCGACGAAGGAGAACAGGCCCTCGACCTGGTCGAGTACGCGGCCGGCGAGATCGCCGACGTCGCGCACCTCGACGAGCGGCGCGCCGCCGTGACCCGGGTGGTCGACGCGAACCACCTCCCGCCCGGCGAGCGCAGGCGCCTGCGCCTCCCAGATCCGCGAGACGGAGCCGAGCGAGCCGCAGAGGACGACCGTGCTCACGCGCCGCGGTCTTCGAGCGCGCGGTCGACCAGCGCGCCGGCCGAGCCGAGGTAGTCCTCCGGGCGCTCGGCGTCGATGCCCAGCCGCTTCGCCTCGGCGAGCGTGTCTGCGGAGACGTTCGCGCGCATCCGCTCGCGGTCGACCTGCAGCCCGTCGAGCGAGCGGCGCACCGCGCCCGCCGCGCCGGCGGTGGCCGCGAGCGCCGTCGACAGCGCCGCCCACTCCGCGTGCCAGGCACCGGCCGCCCGCTCGTGCTCGTGCTCGGCGAGCGACGCGAGCAGCGCCGCGTTCGCCTGCGCGTGCCGCGCGCAGGCGCGCGCGAGCACGGCGGCGACGGGGTTGCGCTTGTTCGGCATCGTCGACGAGGGACCCGGTTCCGCCTCGGCGACCTCGCCCACCTCGGTCTGCGCGAGCAGCACGACGTCGCCGGCGACCTTCGACAGCGCGCCTGCGACGGCCGCCAGCGCGCCGGCGAGATCGCGCAGCGGCGTGCGGAGCGAGTGCCAGGGCAGCCGCGGCTCCGCCAGGTCGACCTCGGCCGCGAACAGGCGCACCAGCTCCGGGCCGTGCTCGCCGAAGGCGGCGAGCGTGCCGCCGGCCCCGCCGAGCTGCGCGGGCAGCGCCGCCGCTGCGGCGGCGAGCCGTTCCCGCGCGTCGCCGATCGAGACGAGCCAGCCGGCCGCCTTCAGCCCGAAGGTCGTCGGGACGGCCTGCTGCAGCAGGGTCCGAGCGGCGATCACCGTGTCGCGGTGCGCCCGGGCGAGCTCGGCGCAGAGGCCGCCGACCGCGTCGAGCTCCTCGTCGATCTGCAAGGACGCCCGCTGCGCGACGAGCATCGCCGCCGTGTCGAGGATGTCCTGGCTCGTCGCGCCGCGGTGAACGTGCTCCGCGTACTCGTCGCCGACCTGCGCCCGCAGCGCGCGCACGAGTGGCTCGACCGGGTTCCCGGCGGCGCGGCCGTCGAGCGCGAGCTGCTGCTCGTCGTAGAGGTCGGCGACGCAGGCCGCGGCGACCATCGCCGCGGCGTCGGCCGGGACGAAGCCCGCGAGCGAGCCGGCGTTCACGAGCGCACGCTCGGCGTCGAGCATCGCGTCGAGCCACGCGCGGTCCGACACGGCCTCGGTCGCCGCCTCGGGCACGAAGATCGCCTCGAACGGCCTCACGCGAAGAACACGGTCTGCGAATCGCCCTGCATACGGATATCGAATCGCAAGCCGTCGCCGTCTGCCGCCGCAACCAGCGTCGCGCGGTCGGCCGGGGCGAGCGCCGAGAGCACCGGATCGGCGGCGTTCGCGGCCTCTTCGTCCGGGAAGTAGAGCCGCGTGAGCTGGTGCCGCAGGAGGCCGCGCGCGAAGACGAGCACGTCGAAGCGCGGCGCCTCGCCGGGCGCGGCGGGCGGCTTCTGCGCGACGAACGTGAACTCGCCCTCCGGCTGCGTGCCGCTCCTCCCCCACGCGTCCGCCGTCGCCGACCACAGCTCGATCACGCCGTCGGGGATCGGCTCGCCGTCGCCGTCGAGCAGCCGGCCCTTGATCGAGATCCCGCCCGGCGCGAGCTCGTTCTCCGGCCGGCGGCACATGCCGATCGCGTAATAGGGGCCGACCGTCTGCGACGGCGTGATCGCGAGCGTCACTGTTCGTTCTCCATCGGGGTCGCACGCAGCACGATGTCGAAGCGGAAGCCGAGCGCCCACTCGGGCGTCGTCGTCTCGAGGTCGAACTCGGAGACGAGCAGCGCCCGTGCCTTCGGGTCGCGAACCGCGTTGAAGATCGGGTCGTACGGGAACAGCGGGTCGCCGGGGAAGTACATCTGCGTGACGAGCCGCTGTGTGAAGGCGCGCCCGAACACCGAGAAGTGGATGTGCGCCGGCCGCCACGCGTTCTCGTGGTTGCCCCACGGGTACGCGCCGGGCTTCACCGTGACGAACCGGTAGCTCCCGTCGACGGCGGTGAGGCAGCGGCCGGCGCCGGAGAAGTTCGGGTCGAGCGGCGCAGGATGGTTGTCCACCTCGTGGCGGTAGCGGCCGGCCGCATTCGCCTGCCAGACCTCGATCAGCGCGCCGGAGAGCGGCCGCCCCGCGTCGTCGAGCAGCCTTCCGCTCACGGCGATCCGCTCGCCGAGCGGCTCGCCCTCGTGCTGGCGGGTCAGGTCGCTGTCGACCTCGCCGATCGAGTCGTCGCCGAAGACGGGCCCGGCGAGCGAGTGGAGCTCCTCGGGCACCGTCACGAGCGGCCGCTTCGGCACGCGCAGACGCGTCGAGCGGTAGCCCGGGTAGTCGAGCTGCACGTCGGGCCCGAAACCCGGGTCGTCGGGCAGGACGATCGGCGAGTCGAGAGACGTCATGCGGCGATCTCCAGCGCGCGCAGCGCCAGCAGCTCGCGCGTCGTCGGGGGGTCGCTGACCTCGACGTCGACGGCCACGCGCAGGTCCCAGCCGGTTGCCTCGCGCGCCTCCTCCACCGACGACGACGGATGCACCGCCGTGAGCGTGAGCTCGCCGTCGCGCGGCTCGAGCACTCCCAGGTCGGTGACCACGACGCGCACGCGTTCGCCGACGCTCGTGAGGAAGTCGAGCCGTTCGACGAACGCGCGACGGGCGTGGCGCAGCAGCACGAACACATCACGGACACCGGTCGCGATCTCGGGCGCGCCACCGCCGCCCGGGAGGCGCACGGTCGGGTTGTCGTAGTCGCCGATCACCGTCGAGTTGAGGTTGCCGAAGCGGTCGATCTGCGCCGCCCCGAGGAAGCCGACGTCGATTCTGCCGCCCTGCAGCCAGTACCCGAACATCTCGGGCACCGACACGACCGTGTCCGCCGTCTCCGCCAGCTCGCCGTCGCCGATCGAAAGCGGCAGCCGCTGCGGCTTCGCCCCGATCGTGCCGCTCTCGTACACGAGCACGCAGCCCGGCGCGTGCGTGCGCCGGGCGAGGTTCGCGGCCACGCTCGGGAGGCCGATCCCGACGAAGCAGACCATCCCGTCGCGCAGCCTCCGCGCGGCGGCGACGGCCATCATCTCGTCGGCCGTGTACGTCACGCGTGAACCTCTTCCAGCACGTGCTCGTGCATCCACTCGGCGAAGGTGTCGCGGTCGCGGCTGATCGCATCCCACGCGACGTAGAACTCGTTGTCACGCTCGTAGTAGCCGTGGGCGTACGACGGACGGGCGCCGCCCGGCACGCACGCGACCGCGTCCACGACCCACGACGGCAGCACGACCGCGCCCGGCCGCGGCTCCAGCTCGTCGACGATCTCCTCGACGGTCACGATCGAGCGTGCCGAGGCGAGCACGGTCTCCTTCTGCACACCGGCGATGCCCCAGAGCTGCACGTTGCCCGAGCGGTCGGCCTGCTGCGCGTGGATGATCCCGACATCCGGCCGGTGGGCCGCGACCGCGGCGAGCTCCTCGCCGGTGAACGGGCACGTCACCCGTCGCACGCGCGTGTGCGACGGGAGGTCGGTGCCGACGTATCCGCGAACGAGGCCGAACGGCAGGTTCGACGCGCCGGCGGCGTAGGCGGCCGCCATCCCGGCGTGCGAGTGCTCCTCGAGCTCGAGCGGGAGAGGCCAGCCGTGCTCGACTGCGTCGCGCAGGCGGTGCAGCGAGCCGACGCCCGGGTTGCCGCCCCAGGAGAACACGAGCTTGCGCGCGCAGCCCATCCCGATCAGCTGGTCGTACACGAGGTCGGGCGTCATCCGCACGAGCGTGAGGTCGCGCCTGCGCTGCCGGATCAGCTCGTGCCCGGCCGCGTTCGGGATCAGGTGCGTGAAGCCCTCGAGCGCAACGACGTCGCCGTCGCGCACGTGCCGCGACACCGCCTCCGCCAGCGTGAGGAGCTTGGCCATCCATTCACTCCTAGAAGGGGAAGGGGTGGGTTCCGCTCTGCACCGTCACCCAGCGGAGCTCGGTGAACTCCTCCGCCGCGGCCTGCCCGCCGAAGCGCCCGAAGCCGGAGTCCTTGACGCCTCCGAACGGCATCTGCGGCTCGTCGCCGACCGGCTGGTCGTTCACGTGGACGATCCCGGCGTCGATCTGCTGCGCGAGCGCGAAGCCCCGCTCGGGATCGGAGGTGATGATCCCCGACGAGAGCCCGTACGACGTCGCGTTCGCGCGGGCGACCGCGGCGTCGGGGCCGTCGACGATCTCGATCGACGCGACGGGGCCGAACGTCTCGAGCCGCGCGAGGTCGGAGCCCTCGGGAACGTCGGTGACGAGCGTCGCCTGGTAGCAGGCGCCGTCGGCCGCGCCGCCGGCGAGCACCTTTGCGCCCTTCGCGACCGCGTCGTCGACGCGCCCCTTGACCGTCTGCAGCGCGTGGTCGTTGATCAGCGGGCCGATTACCGTGTCGTGCTCCTTCGGATCGCCGGTCTTGAGCGTCTTCGTCTTCTCGGCGAGCCGCGAGACGAAGTCGTCGGCGATCTGGCGCTCGACGATGATCCGCCGCGCCGACATGCAGATCTGGCCCTGGTGCAGGAACGCGCCGAACGCCGACGCGTTGACGGCGTACTCGAGGTCCGCGTCGGCGAGCACGATCAGCGGGTTCGAGCCGCCGAGCTCGAGGACGACGCGCTTCAACTGGCGCCCCGCGGCTTCGGCGAGCCGGCGGCCGGTCTCGGTCGAGCCGGTGAAGTTGATGCGGCGGACGGCCGGGTTCTCGACCAGCTCGTCGCCGATCGGGCCGGCCTCGCCCGGCGCGTGGGTGACGATGTTGAGCACGCCCTCGGGCAGCCCCGCCTCGGTGAAGATCTCGCCCCACAGCAGCCCGCCGACCACGGGCGACAGCTCGGACGGCTTCAGCACGACGGTGTTGCCGACCGCGAGCGGCACGGCCAGCGCGCGCGCCGACAGGATCAGCGCGGCGTTCCACGGCGAGATCGCGCCGACGACGCCCACGGGCCGGCGGACGCCGAGCGCGAACGTGCCCGGGTTGTCCGACGGGATCACCTGCCCGATCGGCTGATACGGCGCGGCGGCCGCCTGGCGCAGCAGGCCCGGCACGAAGTGCATCTGGAACATCCCGAACCCGAAGGTGCAGCCTGTCTCGCGCGCGAGCAGCGAGACGACCTCGTCCATGCGGCTCTCGAGGATGTCGGCCGCCTTGAGGAAGATCGCCTGCCGTGCCGCCGGCGGCGTCTGCGACCAGGCGGGGAACGCGGCGGCCGCCGCTTCGACCGCCTTCGCCGCGTCGGCGCGGCCGCCGGCCGGCACGCGCGCGACGACGTCGCCCGTGAACGGGTCGAGGTCGTCGAATGTCGACCCGCCCGCGGCGTCGACCCACGTGCCTCCGATGAACTGCTTCACCTCACGAACCTCTGGCTGGACGGTGGTCATCGAACGCTCCTTTCCGCTGACCTACTGCATGCGCAGCACGGCCTTGATCACGCTGCCGGCCTCGGCGTCGTGGGCCGCCTGCTCGATCTCGTCGAACTCGTAGAAGGTCATCATGCGGTCGACCGGGAAGCGGCCGTCCGCGTACAGCGAGTAGAGGTACGGCAGGAACTCGTCGGGGACGCTGTCGCCCTCGACGACCCCGCGGACGACCCGGCCGCCGGTGAGGATCGTCGTGACGTCGAGCGACACCTCCGTCCCGAACGCCGGCGCGCCGATCACGCCGGTGACGCCGCACGGCGCGGTCGAGTCGACGCAGCAGCGCAGCACCTGCGGCGACCCACTCGCTTCGATCGCGAAGTCGACGCCGCAGCCGGTGACCTCGCGGATGCGCTCGACGACGTCTTCCTCGCGCGCGTCGACTGCGTGGGTCGCGCCGAACTCGCGGGCGAGCGCGAGCCGATCGGGAACGACGTCGACCGCGACGATCGGGTCGCAGCCGGCCACGACGCCGGCGAGCACCGCGGCCAGACCGACCGAGCCCGCGCCGAAGACGGCGAGGCTGCTGCCGGCGGGCGCCGCGAAGCTCCGCAGCACGGCGCCGGCGCCGGTCTGGATCCCGCACCCGAACGGCGCGGCGACCTCGAGGGGGATCCCGTCCGGCAGCTTGACGACGTTGCGCTCCGACGCGACCGAGTGCGTGGCGAAGCTCGATTGCCCGAAGAAGTGCGCCCCCACGTCGCCGAAGACGCTCGACCCGTCGGCCGGGCGCGACGCGGCGAAGTTGTGCTCGAAGAAGTGGTGGCAGTACGCCGACCTCGTGCACCGGCAGCTCGGGCACTCGCCGCACGCGGTGAACGTCATCCCGACCCGGTCGCTCGGCGCGACCTTCGTCACCGCCTCGCCGACCTCGATCACGACGCCGGCGCCCTCGTGCCCGAGCACGGCCGGGAGCGGCGTCGGGATCAGCTGGTTGCGGCAGGTGAGGTCGGTGTGGCAGATGCCCGATGCGGCGACCTCGACGAGCAGCTCGTCCGGGCGCAGCTCGCCGAGCGTGAGCTCGCGATGCGCGAACGGCGCGCCCTTCGACTCGACGACGGCGGCCGTGACGTTCACGCCCGCTCCTTGACGCGGTAGCCGACGGGAAGCAGCCGCAGGTTGAAGCGCTCCTGCACCGTCCCCCAGAGCCCGCGCGGCAGGAACAGCGCGACGGCGATCGCGATCGCGCCGAGCATCACCCCGTACCAGACGCCCGCAGACGAGACGTAGGTCTGCAGCAGGTAGAGCGCGATCGCGCCGAGGATCGGGCCCTCGAACGTGCCGAGCCCGCCGACGAGCACCATGAAGATCATCTTCGCCGACCAGTTGATCCCGAAGATCGAGTCGGGCCCGAGCGGCGGGATCGACAACTGCCACGCGAGGATGACGGTCCCCGCCGCCGTGCAGCCGACGCCGGCGAGCACGAACAAGACGCACTTGCCGAGCAGCACGCGCACGCCGAGCGACGCAGCCGCCTCCTCGTCGTCGCGGATCGCCTGCAGCGACGCGCCGAGCCGGCTGCGCAGCAGGAGGAACAGGATCACGAGCAGCGCCGCCGCGGCGACGAACGCCGCCCAGTACGTGTAGCGCAGCCGCTGCGTCCGGCGTGTAGCGGAGGTTGAACGCGAGCACCGCCGACGTCCCCGTTCCGCCGCCGAGCGACGCGTCGAGCGAGATCAGGATCGCGAACACCTCGGCGACGACCCACATGCCGATCGCGAACGCGCCGCCGCGCAGCCAGAGCACGATCGACGCGAGCGGGATCGAGACGAGCCCGCCGAACAGCGTGGCGATCAGCATCGCGAGGTACGGGTTGAGCGAGTGCTGCACCGAGAGGAAGACGACCGCGTACGCGCCGATCCCGATGAACGCCTGCTGCCCGACCGAGACGAGCCCGCCGTAGCCCGCGAGCGCGTTCCACATGATCGCGAGCATCACGAGGAAGTAGAGCTGGATCAGGTTGTTGAGCGCGTTCTCGCCGAACAAGTAGCGGCGCGAACCCGAGCAGCACGATCAGCCCGGCCAGCCCGGCGGTGAACGCGCCCGAGAGCCACGACCAGCGCTGGACGCCCGGCAGATCTCGGCGATCGCGACGCGCCATGCGTCGGTCATGCAGTCACCGTCCGCGAGAAGGAGAGCCGGCGGAGGCCGCCGGCGGCGACCGCGCGCACGACGAGCACCACGAGGAAGACGAGATGGCCGGCCAGCGCGAAGTACTGCACGTCGATCTGCGCTCCGACCGTCTGCGCGACGCCGAGGACGATGCCGCCGAGCAGCGTGCCCCACAACGAGCCGACGCCGCCGATCACGACTGCCTCGAACGCGTAGATCAGCTGCGACGGGCCGGCGAACGGGTCGAAGGCCGACCGCATCGCGTAGAACACGCCGGCGAGCGCAGCGGTCGCCACGGCGATCGCGGTCGCGCGCGCATAGACGCCGCGCGCGTTGACGCCGACCAGCTCGGCCGTCTCGGCATCCGCCGCCGTCGCACGCAGCTCGCGGCCGAGCTGGGTGCGCATGAGCAGGAGCTGCAGCCCGCCGAGCACGAAGATGGCGACGCCGAGGATCAGCACGTCGAACCACGGGATCTCGATCGTGCTCGAGATGCGCCAGCTCGCCGAGCCGATCCCGCCCGACGGCAGCGAGTGCACGTCCGGCGAGAAGGAGTACTGCAGCAGGTTCGCGATCACGATCAGCAGGCCGAACGTCGTCAGCAGCGGCACGAGCTCGCCCGCGCGCAGGCTGCGCTCGAGCATCGTCACCTGCAGCGCGTAGCCGAGACGAGCAGCGCCGCCGGCAGCACGGCGACGAGCGCGAGGTACGTCGACACGCCGGCGTGCTCCGTCAGGACGAGAGCGCCAGGTACGCGCCGAGCAGGGCAAGCGACCCGTGCGCGAGGTTGATGATCCGCATCACGCCGAACATCAGCGACAGGCCGGTCGCAAGCAGGGCGTAGACGCCGCCGAGCAGGATCCCGTGGATGACCGCGTTGACCCAGTTCATCCGGCCGCCCCCGCCGCGCGGGCGAGCCCGAAGTACGCGTCGGTCACCTGCTCGCGCGTGACGTCGCGCGCCGGCCCTTCGAGCACGAGGCGGCCCTCGAGCATGCAGACGACCCGCGTCGACGACGGCGAGCGCGCGCGCCGAGGTCCTGCTCGACGAGCACGATCGTCGTCCCGCGCTCGGCGAGCTCGGCGAGCGACGCGTAGACGCGCTCGACGACGACGGGCGCGAGCCCGAGCGAGACCTCGTCGAGCAGCAGCAGGCGCGGGTTCGTCATCAGCGCGCGGCCGATCGCCGTCGCCTGCTGCTCGCCGCCCGAGAGGCTCGCGGCCGCGGCGGAACGCAGCGGGCGCAGCAGCGGGAAGACCTCGAGCACCGCCTCGACGTCCCAAGCGCCCCGTGCGTCGCGCCGCCGAGGCGACGAGCAGGTTCTCCTCGACGGTCAGCCGCGGGAAGAGGCGGCGGCCCTCGGGCACGAGCGCGATGCCCATGCGCACGCGCTTGTGCGCGCGGACGCGTGTGACGTCGTCGCCGTCGAAGAAGATCCGGCCGCCCGCGGGCCGGTGCGCGCCGGCGATCGTGCGGAGCAGGGTCGTCTTGCCGGCGCCGTTCGCACCGACCAGCGCCAGCGTCTCGCCTTCGCTCGACCTCGAGCGAGACGTCGCGCACGGCCTGCAGCAGGCCGTGCCGGGCGTCGATCGCCTCGACGCGAAGCAGGGTCATGCGACCGCCCGCCCGAGATATGCGTCGATCACGGTCGCGTTGCTCATCACCGCGGCGGGCTCGCCGTCGGCGATCACGCGACCCTCCGTCCATGCAGACGAGCCGCTCGACCCCGCGCACGAGCACGTGGACGATGTGCTCGATCCAGACGACCGCGATGCCGCGCCCGCGAATGCCCGTGATCGTCGCGAGCAGCTCGTCCGCCTCGGCGTCGGTCAGCCCGCCGCCGATCTCGTCGAGCAGCAGCACCGACGGGCCGGGTCGCAAGTGCGCGCGCGAGCTCGAGCCGCTTGCGGTGCAGCAGCCCGAGCGTCTCCGCGCGGCGGTTCGCGAGACCGGCTAGGTCACATGCGTCGAGCGCGTCGATCGCCCGCGCGTAGACGTCGGACCGTGGCCCGCCCGCTCCTGCTGCTGCTCCGACGAAGACGTTCTCGAACACCGTCATGTCACCGAACGGGCGCGGCACCTGGTGCGCCCGGCCGATCCCGAGCCGGCAGCGACGCGCGGCGGCCGCCCGCGACACGTCCGCGCCGTCGAGCTCGACGCGCCCTGCGTCGGGGCGCAGCGAGCCCGCGAGGACGTTCAGGAGCGTCGTCTTGCCGGCTCCGTTCGGCCCTACGATGCCGACCGCCTCGCCGTGCCCGACGGCGAAGTCGACGCCGTCGAGAACCACGAGCGCGCCGAAGCGCTTGTGGATCCCGACGGCGGCGAGGATCGGCTCCAATGTGGGTTGGTGGCTCAGGTCGTGTACGGCCTCAGCTTTCCACCGACCGGGATCTTGTGGTCGTCCGAGTGCTCGCAGATCGTGAAGTCGACCTTGTACTTGTTCGCGACCTTGCGCCACTGACCGCCCGGGATCGGCGTCGGCACGACGTTGTACGGCACGCCGGGCCGCTTCTTCGTCCAGTCGAGCACGCCGATCGGCGTCTCGACCTTCACCGTCTTCATCGCGTTCGCGACCGCGTTCTTGTCCTTCGGGTTGCCGCTCTTCTTGAGCGCGGCCGCGGCGACGTCGAAGAGCGCGAGGCTCGGGCCGGCCTGCTGGTTCCACTGCTTGTCGGCTCTTCAGCGTGTAGCCGGCGGCCAGCTGCTTCGAGGTGACGCCGGTGAGCGACGAGGAGTACGGCCACGTCGGGTGCCAGTAGCAGGCGCTTGCCAGGTTGTTGCCGATCGCGCCGAGCGCCGTGACCTGCGAGGGGAACAGCCCCGTCTTGGCGATCTGCGCGATCTTGATCTGCTGGATCAGGCCCTGCTGGGCCGCCTGCCGCCAGAACGTCGCGAAGTCGGGCGGGATCGGGAACGTGTTGAAGATCTGCACGCCCTCGGACTTGAACTGCGAGATCTGCGCCGAGTAGTCGGTCGTCCCGTCCTGGTAGGCGCCCGGATCGACGATCGTGTAACCGGCCTTCTCGAGCAGCGGGCCGAGGGAAGCCCGGATCGCGTTGCCGTCGGCGTCGTTCGGCCACATCACGCCGACCTTCTTGTTCGTCGGGACCTGCGGCCACAGGTGCGTGTACGAGTTGTAGAAGTTCGCCACGCCGAAGCAGAAGTGGTAGCCGTAGCGGAACGGCGACTTGGTCGGGTCCTTCGCTCCGCGCCCGAAGTACCACGCCTCCCACGGCACGACCGTCGTGATGTACGGCACACCGGCCGCCTCGGCGGCGTCGGCCACCGGGTTGACCGTCTCCGGCGTCGACGTCGCGAGCATCAGGTCGACCTTGTCGCTGTGGATCAGCGAGCCCGCGACCTGCGCCGCGTGGGACGGCGACGACTGGCTGTCGCGGTTCAGGATCTGGACGTCGTAGTGCTTGCCGCCGATCGTCAGGCCCTTCGCGAGCGTCTTGCGGGCGAGGCCGAGGACGTAGCCGTCCGGCTCGCCGAAGCCCGAGGTGGCGCCCGTGATCGGGCTCACGAACCCGATCTTGATCGTGTTGCTCGCGTCGGCGGTGCGGGGGCGCGCCCAGATCGGCTCTGCGAAGGACCCGGCGACGACCACGCCGCCGGCGCCGACCCCGGCGCGCTTGATGAGCTCCCTCCTCGAGATCCGACGCGCTTCGAACTCGCCAGGCATGTACGACCTCCTCGGGTCGGTTGGGGGACCAGGGCGGACGACTTCGTGCGGCCCGACGCTACGACGGCGCTTGTCCAATTGTCAAGACGCTGTTCTAATAAGCGGAACATGGCGGGCACGGCCTCCTACTCCCAATCGCTCGAGCGCGGTCTCGCGATCCTCTCGGCCTTCCGGTCGGGCCGTCCCGACCTCGGGATCTCCGACCTCGCCCGCGAGATCGGGCTCGGGCGCTCGACCACCCACCGCTACGTCGCGACGCTCGCCGCGCTCGGCTACCTGCAGCAGGACCGCACGACGCGGAAGTACCGGCTCGGGCCGCGCGTGCTCGACCTCGGGTTCTCGGCGATCAACTCGATGGAGCTGCGCGAGGTCGCCGCGCCGCACCTGCAGCAGCTCTCCGACGAGACAGGCTTCACCGTGAACATGGCGATCCTCGACGGCGTCGACATCGTCTACGTCGAGCGCTGCCGCAGCTCACGCGCCGGACAGCGCGAGATCGACCTCAACCTTCACGTGGGCTCGCGCATGCCGGCGTACTGCACCTCGATGGGGAAGGTGCTGCTCGCGTTCCTCGAGCCGGGCGAGCGGGACGCGGTGCTCGACCGCTCGACGCTCGCGCGCCGCGGGCCGAACACGCTGACGACACGGAAGGCGCTACGCGCCGAGCTCGACCGCGTGCGCAGCGACGGGTTCGCGATCAACAACGAGGAGCTCGCCTACGGGCTGCGGTCGATCGCCGCGCCCGTGCGGCAGAGCGACGGAGCGGTCGCCTCGGCGGTGAACCTCGCCGTGCACAGCTCGATGGTCTCGATGCAAGAGCTCGCCGCGCGACTCACGCCGGCGCTCCTGCAGACCGCGGCCGAGATCTCGGCGCGGGCCGGCTACAGGCCCTAGCGCGCCGAGATGTACTCGGTCAGGTAGCGCACCTGGAAGCTGTGCTCCTCCGACTGCAGCCGCACCAGGTCGCCGATCGAGACCATCCCGGCGAGTTGCCCGCCGTCTCCGACGACGGGGATGTGGCGGATCCGGCGGTCGGTCATCAGCGCCATCGCCTCCTCGACGGTCGTCTCGGGTGTGATCACGACCACCGGTGACGTCATCACGTCGCGCACCGGCGTCTCGCGCTCGGCGAGGCCCTGGACGGCGACCCGGCGCAGGTAGTCGCGCTCGGTGAAGATGCCCTCGACGGCGTTGACATCTTCGCCGGTGACGAGCAGCGCGCCGACGTTCGCGTCCACCATCGCCTGCACCGCCTCGAGAACCGTCGCGTGGCCGTCGATCCGGATCACGTCGCCGCCCTTCTGCTCCAGGATCTTCGAGACGGCGGCCACCCCGGAACAATTCCGGTCGACCCACGCTCGTGTCAAGTCCCACATGCAAGTGGGCGTTAGGTTTCGAGCGTGAGCGCCGTCGAGATCCTGACCATGGGCCGGATCGGGGTCGACCTCTACCCCGAGCAGACCGGGGTGCACCTGGCGGATGTCCGGACGTTCCGGAAGATGCTCGGCGGAAGCGCGACGAACGTCGCGGTGGCGGCCGCCCGCTACGGCCGCAGGGCGGGCGTGATCACGAAGGTGGGCGACGACCCGTTCGGGCCCTACGCCCGGCAGGCGCTTGCCGAGTTCGGCGTCGACGCGTCCCGCGTCGGCACCCACCCCACGCTGCGGACCCCCGTCGTCTTCTGCGAGATCTTCCCGCCGGACAGCTTTCCGCTGCTCTTCTACCGCGAGCCAACGGCGCCGGACATGACGCTCGAGGCGGACGAGCTCGACCTCGACGAGATCGCCTCGGTGCCGCTCTTCTGGACGACCGGCACGGGCCTCTCCGCCGAGCCGAGCCGCTCGGCGACGCTCGCCGCGCTCGCCGCCCGGGGCCGGCGGGCGATCACGATCCACGACCTCGACTACCGGGCCGGTTTCTGGAGCTCGGAGGAGGAGGCGGGCCGCTGGGGACGCGAGGCGGTGGCGCTGGCGACCGTCGCGGTCGGCGGCCGCGCCGAGGCGGCCCCGCTCGTCGGCGACCGGCCGGCCGCGGACACGGCCGCGGCGCTGCTCGATCTCGGCGTCTCGCTCGCGGTGGTCAAGCTCGGCCCCGAGGGCGTGCTCGCGGCGACCCGCGACGAGCTCGTGACCGTGCCGCCGGTCGCCGTCGAGGTGGTGAACGGGCTCGGTGCGGGCGATGCGTTCGGCGGCGCGCTCTGCCACGGGCTGCTCTCCGGCTGGGAGCTCGAGCGGACGCTCCGCTTCGCGAACGCCGCCGGCGCGCTGGTCGCCTCGCGGCTCGGCTGCGCCGACGACATGCCGACCGAGGACGAGGTCGACGCGCTGCTGGGCGCGTTGCCGGGCACCACGGTGCCTGGCACCGGTTGACGGCGTGCACGTCGGGCTCGTCGGAGCAGGGCGGATGGGCGCGTTCCACGCCCGCACCCTGCAGGCTCTCGAGCCGGTCGACGCGCTGACGATCGCAGACCGCGACCCGGCAACCGCCCGCCGCGTCGCCGTCGAGGTCGGCGCGAACGCCGCCGATTCGCCGGAGGCGCTCGTCGCAGCGGGCGTCGACGCGCTCGTGATCGCGGCGCCGACACCGGCGCACGCCTCGCTGCTCCGGCTCGCAGCCGCGGCCCGCGTGCCGGCGTTCTGCGAGAAGCCCGTCGCCCTCGAGCTCGCCGACCTCGACGCTGTGATCGCCGACGTCGAGCGCGCGGGAATCCTCGTGCAGGTCGGCTTCCAGCGGCGCTTCGACGTCGGCTATCGCCGGGCGCGCGAGGCGCTGGCGGCCGGGGCGCTCGGCACGCTCCTCGTCGTCCGCGCCGCCACCCACGACCCGGCGCCGCCGCCCGAGAGCTACATCGCGCGGTCCGGCGGCATCTTTCGCGACCTCCACATCCACGACTTCGACGCGATTCGCTTCGTCACCGGCCTCGAATTCGACGAGGTCTACGCCGACGGCTCTGTGCGGGCGACCTCGTGGTTCGAGCAGCACGGTGACGTGGACGCGGCGGCGGCAGTCGTCCGGCTCACCGGCGGCGTCCTCGGGGTCCTGACCGGGACACGGCACGACCCGCTCGGCTACGACGTCCGGCTCGAGGTGTTCGGGACCGGCGACAGCGTCGCGGTCGGGGTCGACGCTCGGACGCCGCTGTCCTCGCTCGAGCCCGGGCAGGCGCCCGCCGCGGACGGCTACCGCGACTTCATCGACCGCTTCGCAGCCGCGTATCGCGCCGAGCTCGCCGCCTTCGTCGACGCGGTGAAGAGCGGCCCGCCGGGCCCGTGCAGCCTGGCCGAGGCGCGCGCCGCGCTCGTCGCCGCGCTCGCCGCTGACCGCTCGCGCGCGGAGCGGCGGCCGGTTCGCACTGGCGAAATCGCGCCCGGCCGTTGAGAATCGCCCTCAGGTCCCCCAGGGAAAAGGAGACAACTCGATGGACACGGAAGCAACCCGCACGCCGCAGGCGGGTCTCGAGCCCGTCACCAGGCGTGGATTGCTGGTCAAGGGCGGCCTCACCGCCGCCGGCCTGGCCGCGCTGGGCTCGCCGGCGGCCGCGTTCGGTGCGCTCTCGGCGTCGCCGATCAAGGTCGCCGTCGTCACGCACGGCGACACCGGCTCGTTCTGGTCGGTGTTCAAGAAGGGGGTCGACCAGGCGGCCAAGGATCTGAAGAGCCGCGGCGTCACCGTGACCCAGGTCTACGCGAACAACGACGTCGCCAAGCAGGTCGCGGGCATCAACGCCGCGATCGCCGCGGGCGCGAAGGTGATCGCCACCTCGGTCCCGGACGCGAGCGCGCTCAAGGATCCGCTGACGAACGCCTCCAAGAAGGGGATCGAGATCATCACCGTCAACTCGGGCCTCGGCGCCTTCGACTCGCTGCCGACCTACGAGGTGCACGTCGGGCAGACGGAGCTCGTCGCGGGTCAGGGAGCAGGCAAGCAGTTCAAGCAGGCCGGCGCCAAGAAGGTGCTCGTCGTCATCCACGAGGCGTCGAACTCGGGCCTCGTGCAGCGGGCCGCAGGCGTGAAGTCGGTGCTCGGTGGTTCAGGGGTCAAGGTCCTGACGATCCCCAACGCCAAGTCCGACATCCCGGGCACGAAGGCGAAGGTGCAGGCCGCGTTCAAGGCCGACAAGTCGCTCGACGGCTTCCTCGGCCTCGACCCGGACGTGACGATCCCGTGCCTCGACGTCCTCCCGAAGGGGACGAAGGCCGGCACGTTCGACGTCGGCGGCGCGATCAAGGAGATCCAGAAGGGCCGGATGCTGTTCGCGATCGACCAGCAGCAGTATCTGCAGGGCTACCTCCCGGTCGTGTTCGCGATGCTCTTCGTGACGAACCTGAACACGGTCGGAAACGGCCAGCCGGTGCTGACGGGGCCGGGGATCATCAACAAGGCGAACGCGTCCAAGGTGGCCGCGCTCGCCGCGAGCGGAACCCGCTAGCCGACCTCCGGGCGGGCGGCCCCGGCCGCCCGCCCGGCGGGACCGCCGTGACGCCGACCACCGCCGAGACCGCCGCAACGCCGCCGCCTGCCGACGAGCGCCTCGTCTCGAGGAGCCTCCTCTCCCGCCTGTTGACGCGGCCGGACACCGGCGCGTTCATCGGTGCGGTCGCGGTGTGGCTTGCCTTCGGCTACTTCGCGCGCGACGTCAACTGGCTCACCGATCCGGGCATCTGGGCGGGCTGGACCGACCAGGCAGCCCAGTACGGCATCGTGGCGGTGCCGGTCGCGCTGCTGATGATCGGCGGCGAATTCGACCTCTCGGCCGGCGTCATGATCGGCAGCTCGGGCCTGCTGCTCGGTTACCTGGCGACCCACGCGCACATGAACATCTGGCCGGCGATGGCGATCGTCCTCGCGTTCGGGCTCACCGTCGGCTTCATCAACGGCTTCACGGTGATCAAGACGCGCCTGCCGAGCTTCATCGTCACGCTCGCGACGTTCTTCATCCTGCAGGGCGTCAACGCCGCCGGGACGCTCAAGCTGACCGGCACCACGGCGATCCAGAACATCGACGGCGCGCCCGGCTTCGCTTCCGCGCGCCACCTGTTCGCCACCGACATCACGCAGTACGCGTTCAAGGTGAAGGTGCTCTGGTGGATCGGGATCACGGTCGTCGGCGCCTGGCTGCTCGCGAAGACGCGGTTCGGCAACTGGATCTACAGCTCGGGCGGCGAGCCGGTGTCGGCCCGCAACGTCGGCGTCCCCGTCGCGCGCACGAAGATCCTCCTCTTCATGATGACTTCCGCGACCGCATCCCTGATGGGGATCATCGAGGCGCTCGAGCTGCGCTCGATGCAGTCGCAGGAGGGCATCGGGCTGGAGTTCATCTTCATCATCTGCGCCGTCGTCGGCGGCTGTCTGCTGACCGGCGGCTACGGCTCGGTGATCGGCACGTTCTTCGGCGCGGCGATGCTCGGGATGGTGCAGCTCGGGATCGTCGACTCGCAGTGGGACAGCAACTGGACGTACACGTTCCAGGGCGTGATCTTGTTCGCCGCCGTCATCCTCAACACCGTCGTGCGCAGCCGCGCTCAGAAGATCCGATGACGGCGTCGGTCGCTCAGCCCCACCTGCTCGAGGCCGAGGCGATCTCGAAGTACTACGGCAACGTCGTCGCGCTGCGCGACGTCTCGGTGCACGTGGACGCGGGCGAGGTGACCTGCATCCTCGGCGACAACGGCGCCGGCAAGTCGAGCCTGATCAAGATCCTCTCGGGCGTGCAGCAGCAGGATGCGGGGCGGCTGCTGGTGGAGGGCGAGGAGGTTCATTTCGAGTCGCCCCGCGCCGCGCGCGCACGCGGGATCGCGACCGTCTACCAGGATCTCGCGATCGTGCCGCTGATGTCGATTTGGCGGAACTTCTTCCTGGGCGCGGAGCCCATCAAGCACCGCGGGCCGCTGCGCCTCTTCGACGCGAAGTTCGCGCGCGAGACGGTGCGCGAGCAGCTGCACGCGATGGGCATCGACATCCGCGATCCCGACCAGCCGGTGGGCACACTGTCGGGAGGCGAGCGCCAGTCGGTCGCAATCGCGCGCGCCGTCTATTTCGGGGCGCGCGTCCTGATCCTCGACGAGCCCACATCAGCGCTCGGCGTGAAGCAGGCCGGCGTCGTGCTCAAGTACATCCTGCAGGCGCGCGAACGCGGCGTCGCGGTGATCTTCATCACCCACAACCCGCACCACGCCTACCCCGTCGGCGACCGCTTCGTGATCCTGAACCGCGGGCAGAGCCTCGGCACGTACGCGAAGAACGAGATCGACCGGCAGGAGCTCGTGCGGATGATGGCCGGCGGCAGCGAGCTCGCCGAGCTCGAGCACGAGCTCGCGGAGATCAGGACGAGCTGAACGCCGGGTCGGCGCTGAAGTGCCAGGCGCGCACCGGGCCGGCCATAACGTTGAGGTAGTAGAGGTCGTGCCGCGCGCCGGCGGCGACGGGGTGGTAGCCGCGGGGAACGAGCACGACGTCGCCGTCCTGGACGGCGATCGCCTCGTCCAGCGTGCGGTCGTCGGTGTAGACGCGCTGGAAGGCGAAGCCGCCGGGCGGCTGCAGGCGGTGGTAGTAGGTCTCCTCGAGCAGCGTCTCGTTCGGCGGGTCGTCGACGTCGTGCTTGTGCGGCGGGAAGCTCGACCAGTGCGCGGCGGGCGTGCGCACCTCGGTGACGAGGAGTGACTCGGCCGGCTCGTCCTCCATCAGGATCTGGACGATGTCGCGCGCCTCGGCGTCGGCGCCCCGCAGCTCGTGACGCATCGCTTTGGGTGGGAGGAAGCGCTGCTCGGCGCCGGTCGCGGCGGGCGCCGTGCAGACGGCGAAGTCCGCGCCCTCGGCCGTCCACTCGACGCCCGGCGGAACGTAGAGCGCGGCGGGCGGCCCCTCGAAGACCGACTCGCGGTCACCGACGTCGCGCCACTCGCTGCCTCCGGCAGCCAGGCTCGCGCGGCCCGACAGCACGACGATGCACGTCTCGCGGTCGTCGGCGCGGCGCGTGACGTGCGCGTCGCGGAAGACCTCGAACCCGACGTAGCGCCAGCCCGCCGACTCGGGCGTCACACGGAGGACGCAGCCGTCGGCTTCCGGGGGATGCGGGTGCACTAGGAGCTTCGGCATGGCGTCCGAGATCGTAGAGTCGTGGCATGGCCAGCGTGCGGTTGACGACGGCCCAGGCACTCGTCCGCTTCCTCGGCGCCCAGTACGTCGAGCGCGACGGCGTCCGCGGGCGGTTCTTCGGCGGGTGCTTCGGCATCTTCGGGCACGGCAACGTCGCCGGGCTCGGCGAGGCGCTGCTCGCGCATCCCGACGCGCTGCCGTACCACCAGGCTCGCAACGAGCAGGGGATGGTGCACATCGCTGTCGGCTACGCGCGCATGCGCAACCGCCTCGCGACGCTCGCGTGCACGACCTCGATCGGGCCGGGCGCGACGAACATGGTCACGGGTGCGGCCCTCGCGACCGTCAACCGCCTGCCGGTGCTGCTGCTTCCCGGCGACGTCTTCGCGTCGCACCGGCCGGATCCGGTGCTGCAGCAGCTCGAATCGCACGGGGCCGGCGACGTGTCGGTGAACGACTGCTTCCGGCCGGTCTCGCGCTACTTCGACCGCGTCTCGCGCCCCGAGCAGGTGATCCCGGCGGCGCTGCAGGCGATGCGCGTGCTGACCAGCCCGGCGGAGACGGGCGCGGTGACGCTCGCGCTGCCGCAGGACGTCCAGGCGGAGGCCTTCGACTGCCCGGCCGAGTTCCTCGAGGAGCGCACCTGGCACGTCCCGCGGGTGGCGGCCGACCCGGAGTCGCTCGCCCGTGCGGTCGAGACGATCCGCAGCGCGAAGCGGCCGCTGATCGTTGCCGGCGGCGGCGTCATCTACTCGGAGGCGAGCGCGGCGCTGCAGGCGCTCTGCGCGGCGACGGGGATCCCGGTCGGTGAGACGCAGGCGGGCAAGGGGTCGCTGCCGTACGACCACCCTTCGTGCCTGGGTGCAGTCGGCGTAACGGGGACGTTCGCCGCGAACCGCGTCGCAGCCCAGGCCGACGTCGTGATCGGGGTCGGGACGCGCTACAGCGACTTCACCACTGCATCGACGACGGCGTTCCGAAATCCGGACGTCCGGTTCGTCAACGTGAACGTCGCGGATTTCGACGCAGCGAAGCAGAGCGGCGTGCGCGTCGTCGCCGATGCGCGGACCGCGCTCGAGCAGCTCGCCGACGCGCTCGCCGGCTGGTCGGTCGACAACGACTACCGCGCCGACGCGGCGAGGCTCAACCGCGAGTGGGACGACGAGGTCGCGCGGCTCTACTCATTCGGCCGCGAGCCTGTGCCGGCGCAGAGCGAGGTGATCGGCGCTGTGAACGACGCTGCGGCGCCGCAGGACGTCGTCGTCTGCGCGGCCGGGTCGATGCCCGGCGACCTGCACAAGCTCTGGCGAACGCGCGACCCGAAGGGCTACCACGTCGAGTACGGCTACTCGTGCATGGGCTACGAGATCGCCGGCGGGCTCGGGGTGAAGCTGGCCGCGCCGGAGCGTGAGGTGTTCGTGCTCGTCGGCGACGGCTCGTACCTGATGCTGCCGGGGGAGCTCGTCACCGCTGTCCAGGAGGGCGTGAAGCTCGTCGTCGTCCTCGTCGACAACCACGGCTTCAACTCGATCGGCTCGCTCGCGCGCTCGGTCGGGCTGGACGGGTTCGGCACGCAGTACCGCTTTGCGCGAAACGGCGCACCGGTGCTCGACGGCGACGAGGACCCGCCGCCTCGGCTGCCCCTCGATCTCGCCGCGAACGCGGCGTCACTCGGCGCCGAAGCGACGCGGGTCGGCTCGATCGCCGAGCTTAGGGAGGCGCTCGCGCGGGCGCGGGCCGCGACTAAGACGACCGTGATCGTCGTCGAGGTCGACCGCTACGAGGGCGTCCCCGGCTACGAGAGCTGGTGGGACGTCCCGGTCGCCGAGATCTCGGAGCTGCCGGCGGTTCGGCAGGCGCGAGCCGAGTACGAGGCGGCGAAGGCCGCCGAGCGCCGCTTCCTCTAG
>CAVPSK010000003.1:0-125551 GCA_963708355.1 uncultured Thermoleophilia bacterium
GCTGCAGATGCTCATCGCCTGCTTGAGCTGGGTCATCGGCCCGACCAGCGGCTCGGGCCCGGCCATGTACCCGACCCGCCAGCCCGCGAGGCCGTACCTCAAAGTCGTTGATCGTCACCGTCCGCTTGCCCATCCCCGGCAGCGCCGATACTGCGGTGGACGGCGCCGTCGTAGACGAAGGGCTCGAGGGTCTCGACGAGACGACCGCGAGCCCGCGTGAGATCGCGAGGTCGGCCAGCGCGTCGAGGCGATCTGCGTCTGCGACAGCGCCTGCCGGGCTCGAGGGAGAGACGAGAGCGATTGCTCTCGTGCGCCGCGTGAGGCGCCGGGCGATCTCGCCCGCGTCGAGGGCGAACCTATCGGCCGGGTCGCCGGCGCCACGCCGGCACGGCCTCCCGCGAGCCGGGCGACGTCCCGGTAGAGCTTGCGGCGCCGGGCGGTGACGACGATCTCGTCGCCGCGCTCGAGCAGAACGTGAAACGCCACGAATAGCGCCTCGCGCGTGCCGCAGGTGACGAGCACCTCGCGCTCCGGATCGACCTATTGCCGTTTTCGCGTTCCAGCTTTCGGCGATCGCGCGCCGCAATGGGTTGAGGCCCGGTCGCGTCGTGTAGTGCGTCTCGCCGTCGTCGAGCGCACGCTTGGGGCGTCGCGGACGTGGGCCGCCGTCGGGAGCCCGAGGCGGTCGCCGCGCAGATCGATCAGCTTGGGACGACGCGCCGTCGGCCGTCTGGCGGCCTCTCGGTCCGCGGTGGTCATTGGTCACTCCTTCGGTCGATCGTGGTCGTTCGGCGGCCTGCCCGAGCTTCGCCGGCGACCGGCTCGCAGCGCACGGCGTGTCCAGAGCTCGGGTAGACGGGCAGGCAGAGCAGCTCCTCCGCTGCCGCCTCCGTTGCCGGCGGTGAGCCCGGCCGTAGCCGAGGCGGTCGTACACGGGCTGGAGGTGCAGCGGCGGAACGTAGAGGAGCGCCGTCTCGATCCCGGCGCGGGCGAGCTCTGCGCGCACCGAGTCGCGCTCGCGGACGCGGACCACGTATTGGTAAACGTGCGTTCGGCCGGGGCGGGACCCAAGGCGTGACGACCGGCGTGCTGCCGAGCAGTTCGTCGTACTGCGCCGCGTGCGCGCGCCGCTCAGTGATCCAGTCCTCGGCGTGGCGCAGCTTGACCCGCAGGACGGCGGCCTGCAGGAGGTCGAGATGCGTGTGGTAGCCCTCGGCAGCATCGCCAGCCGGCCGTCCGGGCCTGCCATGCTCTCCCGCCACGGCTCGCCGTAGCCGGCCAACAGGCGGGCGTGCCGCGCGAGCTGGTCGTCGTTCGTCGTGATCATTCCTCCGTCGCCATAGGCGCCGAGGATCTTGTGCGGGGCGAAGCTGAAGCAGCCGACCCGGCCGAGCCCGCCCACGGGCTGCGCGTCGACGGTCGAGCCGAAGGCCAGGGCGGCGTCCTCGACAAGGGCGAGCCCGTGCCGGTCGGCGATCTCGCCGAGTCGGGCGACATCGGCTGGAGACCGTAGAGGTGCACGGCGACGATCGCCGCCGGTGCTGGAAGTGACGGCGGCCTCGACCGCGGCCGGGTCGGCGTTGAAGGTCGACTTGTCGACGTCCGCGAACACGATCCGCGCGCCGCACTGGCCGATCGCGGAGCAGCTGGAGATGTCGGTGTTGGCCACCGTGATCACCTCGTCCCCGGGACCGATGCCGAGCGCGCGTAGAGCGATGAAGAGCGCGGCGTGCCCGCTGCCGACGCCGAATCCCGTGCGCTGCGCCGCAGGCTCGCGCGAACTCTTCCTCGAAGCTCCACAGCTCCTCGCCGCGCTCGTACTCGCCGCTCGCGAGCACGGCCTGGATCGCCCCGGTGACCTCCTCGCGGATCAGCTCGTACTCGGCGACCAGATCGTGTGCGGGGATTCGACGGGGATCAGCGCCCGGGCTCCACTCATTTGCCAACCCTCGGCGCCGGTTGGACGCTCATGCGGCCACAACGCGGTCGAGCCGTCGGCACGCCGAGGTCGTGGCCGCCAGGGCGGCGAGAGCCTCGAAGCGGCCGGCCTCAATCGGAACGCCATCTCGACGGCGTTCCTCGCGCGGCGGTATTCGAGCTCGCCCGGCAGTAGATCCGTCGACCCCGGGCGCCAGGCGAGACGAGCGGATCTGGCCGATCAGGGCGTCCATCCGCTGCTTGAAGCCCGAGACCGACCCGAAGCGGAGATGCCGAGGGCCACGAGCAGGTGCCCAACGTTCTGCCACTCGGCGCCGAAGAGGATGCGAGACCGAACGCAGATCCGGTGAGGACGCCTGTCAGCGCATCGACCACCACCGCCAGGCCGTACCCCTTGGCACCGCCGAGCGGGAACATGTCCCC
The DNA here is from genome assembly GCA_963708355.1 of uncultured Thermoleophilia bacterium. Lineage (GTDB taxonomy): Bacteria > Actinomycetota > Thermoleophilia > Gaiellales > Gaiellaceae > PALSA-600. The sequence continues at coordinate 2,362 of CAVPSK010000003.1, forward strand.
CGCCGCTCCCTGCTCGGGGTCGGTCGTCCGTGCGCCGCCGCGGTGAGCGCCCAGTCGTCCGGGATCCGGCGGCCCTCCCGGAGGTACCAGCCGATCATCCCCTTGCCCGACGTGCTGTTGGCCAGGTCGAGCACGACGGGCCACTCGGTGCCCGCCGGCACCGCGACGGCCCAGGGGTTCGTCCCGACCACCGGCTCCGTACCGCCCCAGGGGGCGATTTGCCGGGGCCTGCGTTGCTGAACGCGATGCCGATGAAGTCGTGCGGCAAGGCGAGCATCGCGTAGTAGGCGGCGATGCCGAAGTGGGTGCTGTCGCGGACCCCCACGGCGCCGATCCCCTGCGCCCCTGCCAGCTCGACGGCGAGCGCCATCGCTCTCGTCGCAACCACCGAACCGAGGCCGCGATGCGCATCCGCGAGCGCGACGCCGCCGTGGCGGCTCGAGATCTCGAAGCGGGCGTCGACGTCGACGACGCCCGCCTTGATCTTTTCGTAGTAGGTCGGGAGTTGCTGGACGCCCCTGTCCCTGACCCGGCAACGCCTAGGGATCCGGAGACGAGGACGTCCACGAAGATTCGGCGTCATCCGGCGGCACGCGCATCCGCTCGGCAGCCTCGCGGCAGAACTGACCTAGCGTGTCGAGCGGAACGGTGACTGTCGGGATCGAGACCACGCTTCAGCCGACCGGAATCCATTCTCCAGGCGGCGGCGGGTACCGACACACTGAAAATTTGTGATCCGGTCGAACAGCTCCAGGGCGCCCTCCGACGCCTGGCCAAACCGCCGGAGTCGCGGTCAGAACGTGGGTGGCGTGCAGACGAAGATGCCCTCGACGACCTCCGGGCCCGGGTTGCGAAACCAGTGCGGGAGCGTGCTCTGGAAGGAGATCGCGTCCCCCGCTTGGAGGGTGTACAGGACGCCGTTGATGTTGACGTCCTGGACGCCGCGCAGGATGATGCCCGACTCCTCGCCGCCGTGCACGAACGGCGTCTTCTCCGTCGAGAGCCCGGGCGGGAGCTCGTAACGGACGACCTCGAGGGCGCGGTCGAGATCGGGCGTCAGCAGTTCGTAGACGGCACCGCGGTAGTCGATCGGGTGCGGGTTCAACCGCCGCCCTTCGCCGCGCCGGACGACCGGTTGGACCGCCTTCTCGATGTGCAGGAGGCGGGCGACCGGCACCTCGAGCGCGTGCGCGATCTTCGCCAGCGTGAAGAACGCCGGGTTGCCCTTCCCGCGCTCGAGCTGGCTGAGCGAGCCGACGCTGCACCCGCTTTTCGCCGACACCTCCTCGAGGGTCAAGCCGCGCTCGAGCCGCAGGCGTCGCACGTGTTCGCCGAGGTCGCTCACGAGGAGCGACGGATCCGTGGGAATGGGCTTCTCGACGACCATCGCTCCGCCTTCTTCTGTGGAACGCGGATGGACGGCTACTTCACGCCCGCCGCGCTGTCAGAATGAAAAACTGCACGCATGATCATAGTGGAGACGGCGCGGCAAACGTCAAGGCGGGCCGTGTCCAGAGGTGGCCCGCTCCTCGGCGGCGTGCTAGCCGAGTCCGAGGGCTCGAAGCGCGCGACCGCTTGGAGGGGGTCGACATCGCACAGGCAAGGCCCACGGAATCCCGATCCTGCGCTGTTCTCTATACAGGCAACTAGTCATCGCGCACATATCCCGCACGAAACTCCCGGAGATCCCTGCCGGCACCCGCGGATCCCCGCAATGCGTGTTGCTCTGCACACACGCCCGCCCGCGTGAGCGCGACGGACTTCCGCGAACGAATCGCGGTGTGTTCGCACGACTAGACGTCCTCCCCCGAGCTATCCGGGATCGCGACGGGTCGTGCTCTTCTCGCACCTGCTCCCGCCCGATTCAACGGACGCGAAGCAGCGTGCTCGCTATCGACGCCCGAACGGTCGAAACGTTCGCGACGACGACAAAGCTGTCTTGAGGGGGCGCGCCTCCCGTACTCAGGAGGCGCAGGTCAACCCTTAAAACAGAGACTCCGAGCAGCGCCACCCTCCGCGCCGCCTTCGGCCTGGCGGCATCGGCCGGGAGCATGTCGGTGGAGGCCTGGTGCAGGCCGCGACGTTCTGGACGAGGATGCTCTACCTCGACGACCCGGCGACGCTCGACACGAAGCTCGGGCACGCGGCCCGCGAGGCGTCGGACGAGCTGAGCGCGATCGCGCTGCGCTATGCCGCGATCGACGGGAAGGAGCTCACCGTCGCGAAGCAGGCCGCCCGGACGCATCCGGTGAAACCTTCTTGAGGGCCTTCGACAGCGACTGACGCCTCGTCAGGAGACCCGCGTGGAGGTCGCCGTACGCCCGCGTGCGCTCGAGCATCACGCTCATCGTGAAGAACGACGGATCGAGCTCGTCGTCGACCTCGTCCCAGCGAAGCGGCGCCGACACCGGCGCGCCGGGGTGCGGGCGCACCGAATAGCCCGAGGCGATCGTCTTTCCCTCGCCGTTCTGGTTCGCGTCGATCAGGACGCCGCGGCGCCGCGACTTCGACCACTCGGTCGTCGCGAGCTTCGGATGGGCACGCACGATCGCGCCCGCGACGACCTCCGCGAAGCGACGCGAGTCGGCGTACGTCGAGCGCCGGTCGAGCGGCACGAGCACGTGGAAGCCCTTGCCGCCGGACGTCTTCGGGAAGGACTCGAGCTCGAGCGCCTCGAGCAGCTCGCGCAGCACGAGCGCGACCTCGATCGTCTGCGCCCACGGCACCTCCGGCGTCGGATCGAGATCGAACAGGACGAAGTCGGGACGGTCGGGACGGTCGACGCGCGAGTACCACGCGTTCATGTCGATGCAGCCCATGTTCACCATCCAGAGCAGCCCGAGCTCGTCGTCGACGACCGGAAACCGCACCTCGCGGCTCTCGGAGACCTTCGCGGCGAAGGTTCGGATCCACGGCGGCATGTGCTTCGGCGCGTCCTTCTGGAAGAACGCCTTGCCGTAGGCGCCGTCGGGGTAGCGCCGCATCGTGAACGGCCGCCCGCGAAGGTGCGGGAGCAGGAACGGCGCGATCTGCTCGTAGTACGCGAGCAAGTCGCCCTTCGTGATCCCTTCGGCGGGCCAGAACGGCTTGTCGAGGTTCGACAGGCGCAGCTCGCGCCGGCCACGGCGCACGACGCCGCCCGGGAACGGCTCGGGCGCCGCCGGCAGCTCCGCGACGACGTCCGCGGCGGACTTGTCGTCGCGCAGCCCGAGGTACGCGGGATGGCGCAGGTGGCCGTCGTGCGTCCACTCGCCGAAGCGCACCTGCGCGACGAGGCGCGGCTCGACCCACTGCACGTCGGACTGGCGGACGCGCGGCAGCTTCGGCATCACACGGAACGGCGATGTCGAACGATGCAGCGGCTCGAGCAGAGCGAGCAGCTTGCGGATCTCGGCGTCGTCGAACCCGGTGCCGACGTTTCCGACGTAACGGAGCTCGTTGTCCTCGTACACGGCGAGCGCCAGCGAGCCGAACGTCCCGGCACGACGGCCCGCGCCGCGCGTGTAGCCGGCGATCACGAACTCCTCCGCACGGTGGACCTTCACCTTCAGCCACTCGCGCGTCCGCCGTCCCTCGAGGTACCTCGACTCCGGGCGCTTCGCGATCACGCCTTCGAGCCCCTGCTCGTCGGCGGCGGCGAGCAGGGCGGCGCCGTCGGCGAAGTCCTCCGAGCAGCGCACCGTCGGGTTGCGGGCGTCGATGAGCCGGCGCAACCTCGCCCGCCGCTCGTGCAGCGGAAGATCGACGAGCGTGACCCCGTCGGCCTCGAGCAGGTCGAAGACGTAGTAGACGAGCTGCCCTGCGCCGCGCTGCAGCTCCGAGAAGCTCGCGCGACCGCCCGGGTCGAGCCGGCACACCTCGCCGTCCAGGACCGCGTCGGGTGTCTTGACCGCGCGCCCCACCTCCTTCGCCACGTCCGGGAAGCGCTGCGTCAGTTCCTTGCCGTTGCGGGAGACGAGCCGGGCCTCGCTTCCCTCGACGTACGCGACGGCGCGGTAGCCGTCGAACTTCACCTCGAACGACCACCCGGGCCCCGAGGGCACGACGTCGGCCTGCGTCGCGAGCATCGGCGCGTACATGTGACGCTCGACCGGCTCGGGCGCCGCGCCGTCGCGGCGTTTGATCAGGAGCCAGTTCTCCTCCTTGCCGTCGAGCCGCGCCGGGACGAGCGTCCACTCACCCTTCAGGCGGCGGCCGTGGAGCCGCACGGTGAGTCGTCCGTCCCGCTTTTCATCGATCAGCTCGTACGTGCCGTGGTCGAAGACCTCCACCGAGCCGGCGCCGTACTCCCCCTGCGGGATCTCGCCCTCGAAGGTCGCGTAGTCGAGCGGATGGTCCTCGACGTGGACCGCGAGCGACCGGGCGCCCGGCTCGAGCGGCACGCCTTTCGGCACCGCCCACGAGGCGAGCGCCCCGTTCCGCTCGAGTCGGAAGTCGTAGTGGAGCCGCCGCGCGTCGTGGCGTTGGACGACGAAGATCGGCGCCTCGGACGGTGCCCCTCCCTCCGCGAAGGGCTCGGGCGTGCGCGCCGGATCGCGCTTGCGCCGATACTCACCAAGGCTCACGCGCACCTCTTTCCCACAGGCGATTCGCGGCTTGGATACGGGCTTCCACCCCCAGTTGTTTCCCCGGTTGAAAACCCTGTGGACGCTGTGGAAAGCCTAGAGGCTTGATGCGCATCTACGGGCACATGCGGATGGTGTGCATCAAGCCTCTAGTCAGGCAAAGACGCCCATGCCGCGGAACTTCGCCCGCCGGCGGCGGCGCAACTCGTCGCCCGGGACGTCCTCCAGCTCGGCCAGCGCCTCGGCGAGCGCCGCCTCGAGGAGGGCCGCGGCGACGTCGTGGTCGAGCTGAGCCCCGCCTTCCGGCTCCGGCACGACGCCGTCGACGACGCCGAGGTCGAGGCAGTGGATCGCATCCGGCTTGAACGCCGCAGCGGCCTTCTTCGCCTCGCCGGCGTCGCGCCACAGGATCGCCGCGCACCCTTCCGGCGTGATCACGGAATAGATCGCGTTCTCCTGCATCAATACGCGGTCGGCGACGGCAATCGCGACCGCGCCGCCCGAGCCGCCCTCGCCGATGATGCAGGCGACGGTCGGCACGGTCAGCCGCGACATCACCGCCTGCGAGCGGGCGATCGCGCCGCCCTGACCGTGCTGCTCGGCGGCAACCCCCGGATAGGCGCCGGGCGTGTCGACGAGCGACACGAATGGGAAGCCGAAGCGTTCCGCGAGCTCCATCGCCCGCATCGCCTTCACGTACCCCTCGGGGTAGGCCATCCCGAACTGGCGGTCGAGGCGCTCCTTGACGTCGCGGCCCTTCTGGTGGCCCGCGAGCACGATCGTCCGTCCGTCGAGCTTCCCGATGCCCGTGACAAGCGCTCCGTCGTCGGCGCGGCCGCGATCGCCATGCAGCTCCACCCAGTCGTCCACGAAACGCGAGACGTAGTCGAGTGTGTACGGCCGCTCCGGGTGGCGCGCGAGCTCGACCGACCGCCAGATCGCCTCGTCGGTCGTCTCGTCCTGCAGGCGGTCGAGCTGGCGCTGGAGGCGGTCCGCCTCGCCGGACACGCGCGCCCCTCGGAGGAGCGGCAGCCGGGAGAGCCCCGACAACCGCCGCCTGAGATTGAGCTCCTGGTCCTCCGTGCTCATGCCCGCTCCGGCGCCGGCGGAGCCGGCACCTTTGCTCCTTGTGAGCCTCCGTCCAGCCTACGGCTCATGGCCCGCTCCGGCGCCGGCGGAGCCGGCACCTTTGCTCCTTGTGAGCCTCCGTCCAGCCTACGGCTCATGCCCGCTCGGGCGCTCCCGCGAAGAGGCGCAACAGCCTGACCAGGTACTCGCGCTGCTCGCCGCGCGGAACGATCGCGTCGAGATGCCCGAACCGGAGATTCTGTTCGGCGAGCCCGAAGTCCTCGGGCAGCTTCTCGCGCGTCGTCTGTTGCACGACGCGCGGGCCCGTGAACGCGATCAGCGCACCGGGCTCGGCGATCGTCACGTCTCCGAGCGACGCGAACGACGCGAGCACGCCTGCGGTCGTCGGATGCGCCATCACTGTGAACATCGGCAGCCGCGCGTCGTGGAGGTCCTCGACGGCGCACACCGTCTTCGGCAGCTGCATCAGCGAGAGGATCCCCTCCTGCATGCGCGCGCCTCCCGATGCCGTCACGGTGAGCAACGGGGTCCCGCGCTCGACGGCCGAGTCGCACGCGCGCGAGAACTTCTCGCCGACCGCGCTGCCCATCGAGCCGCCCATGAACGCGAAATCCATAACGGCGAGCTCGACCGGAAAGCCGTCGATCGTGGCCTGACCGACGACGATCGCCTCGCCGAGACCGGTGTTGAGCTCCGCCTCGACGAGACGCTCCGCATACGGGCGCAGGTCGAAGAACGCCAACGGGTCGTCCGAGCGAACGCCGGACGACTCCTCGGAGAACGATCCCTCGTCCGCGTACCAGTCGATCCGCGCCCGTGCCCGCATCGGGAAGTGGTGCCCGCATTGCGGGCAGACCTGAAGGGTCGCGGCGAGCTCGTCGTCGCGATAGTGCGAGCCGCACTTCGGGCACGTGTTCGGATGCTGCTGGTCGGCTCCGGCCGGAGCATCCCTGTGCTCCACCTGGACGTCGATCCGCGCCTCGGACATCACCAGATGTTAGACGGCTCCCAAAACCGGGCCGGTTACAGGCCGAGCGCGTGCCCCAGCCGCGCGAGCGTCGCCTCGTTTCGCTCCGAGCGGAGGAAGCCCGTGAAGCCGGCGCCGATCACTCCGGGCAGCTCGGAGAGCTCGGATTCCAGCTCGGAAAGCAACATTCCGTCGGGCTCGGGCATGAAGATCTCCGCTTCGGACGGCTCGAGCACGTCACCGTCGACGGCGACGTAGATGCGCCCCGTCAGCGCGCCCAGCTCGGTGCGAACACCGGCCGCAGCGATGAACTCGACCTCGGGCGCGTCCAGGTTGCGCGCCCCGAGCAGCGTCACGTCCTCCGCGGCCACGTCTCCGGCGTCGATCAACATCCGCAGCGGCATTCCCCACGCGTTGCCCGACGGCGACGACGCAGGCGTGTTCAGGTCGCCGTGCGCGTCGAACCACACGATGCCGATGCGACCGTGGCGGCGGGCGAGTCCGCGCACCGCTCCCACGTGCGAGCAGCAACACCCGCCGAGCACCAACGGGCGCACGGGCAGGACCTCCGCCATCACCTCGAGCTGCCGCTCGAGCGTCAGTTCCTCGATCGAGCCTGTCTCCGGCCACGGGACCGCCATGTGCGCCGCGTCGGCCATCCCCTCACCGCCGTCTCCCCACGCGCGCGGGACACGCACGAGGCCGGCGGCGAACTCGCGCCCGCAGGCATGGCACTGGTAGTCGGCGTCGATCGCGACCGCCGTGAGCGTGCGGCAGTCCGGACAGCGGGCGCGGAGCGTGCTCACGGCGTCCGCGTCCAGTTGTCGAAGCGCCGCACGACGCGCATGCCCGCGCGCTCGTACAGCCCGACTGCTCCGGTCTCGTTGTCCGCGTCGACTCCGAGGCCGACTCGGCGGAGGCCGCGTGCGTAGAGCTCCGCGAACGCGAAACGAAGCAGCAGGCCCCCGAGACCACGACGGCGCCACGGTGCGCGCACGCCGAGCGTCCCGATCCAGCCGAGCGCGGGCTCGCCGACGCGCTCGGGGTAGGCGAGGACGAACCCCGCCGGCTCGGCGCCCGCCCAGGCGATCGACCAGAGCGACGGGTCTGCGCCGCGCGACCCGAGATAGAACTCGCGGAACTTCGCGTCCGTCAGGTCGTGGTGGCCGGGGCTGCCGCCGAAGGTCTCGTTGACGAGCGACCGCACGACCTCGGCGTCGCCGTCGCCGTACGGCCGCAGGTCGATCCCGTCCGGGATCGCAGGCACGAGAGGCGCCTCGTCGAGTGCGGCCTCCATCGTGAACGACGACCGCCCCGGCTCGTAGCCGCGGGCGGCGGCGATCCGCTCGAGTTCGTGCCCGGCCGGGAAGTACGTCCGCACCAAGTCCGCCGAGGCGGACCGCGCCTCCTCTTCGGCCCAGTCGTAGAACGCGTCCCAGCAGCCCGGCGCGGCGACGTCGAGCGCGACCTCCCCGTCCTGGATCCAGATGTCGCCGTAGCCGGCGACCCGGCCGTCTCGCTCGAGCACGCGCATCCACTCGGCGCGGAGCACGTCGTTCCGGAACCAGGTCCGGATCTCCTCGGCGTCGAGCGGTCTCGCATCGCCGAACGCCTCGACGAACAGCGCCGCGACCGCGTCAGCGTCGGAGTCGCGAAGCTCCCTAAGCGGCGACGAGCTCATCGAGCGTCTCGGGCAGCGCGAGCAGGTCGGCCAGCTCGCGCGTCGGCGCGACGCCGTCGGCGCTCTCGCCGTTCCGGTTGATCCAGACGCTCCGCAGGCCCAGCTCGTCGCAGGGTGCGATGTCGTGGAACAGCGAAGCCGCGACGTGCACGTGCCCTTCCCGCGGCGCCCGCGTCCGCGCGAAGAACTCCTTCCAGTGACGGTGCGCCGGCTTGTAGGAGCCGAGCTCCTGCGCGACGACGACCTCGTCGAACGACACGCCGAGCTGCACCTGCGACGCCGCGATGAAATCGTCGTCGGTGTTCGAGAGGACGCCGAGCCGCCAGCCGCGGCTGCGCAGCTCCTCGAGCGAGCTGCGCACCTCGGAGAACGGGCGCCACGACGGAAGCGACTCGGCGAGACCGTGCTCCTGACCGGGCGGAGCGCCGAGCTCGCGCATCGCGTCGGTCAACACCTCGCGATAGCTGCGCGCACCGTCTTGTTCGAGCACCGCCTCGACCTCGTGATACCGGTCGAGCTGCGCCGCCGCCTGTTCTTCGCCGAACACCCGGGCGAGCTCGCGCCGGATCCCACCGTCCCAGTCGATCAGCGTGCCGTAGCAGTCGAAGGTCGCCCACCTGACCACAGCGAGAGCTTAGAGCTTCGCCGGTCGGTCAGGCCGCGAGCCGAGGGCGGTACGCGAGCAGCTCCCAGCCGTGCGTGTCGAGCCACTCCTTCGGCTCGCGATACGAGCGGCGGCGGCGCTCGAGCAACTTCCAGAACGCGGGGCCGTGGTGATGCTCGACGAGGTGACAGACCTCGTGGACGACGACGTAGTCGAGCACATCGTGCGGCGCGAGGACGAGCCGCCAGTTGAAGCTCAGCTCACCCTTGGCCGAGCACGAGCCCCAGCGGCTCCGCTGGTCGCGCAGCGTGATCCGGCTGTAGCGAACGCCCATCGCCATCGCCTCCGACTGCGCGATCAGCTCGACGCGCGGCCGCGCCTCGCGGCGCCCCTGCTCCTCGGTCAGTGTCAGCCGGTCGAGCCCGAGCACCGGCGGCGCGGCCCGCGCGAGCTGTCGCGCGAGCCAGGGGAGGTAACTCGCGATCGCGGCGTCGATCTCGGCCTCGGTCGCCCGCGGGCGGACGACCAGCTCGGGCGGGAGGCCCTGGTGCACGACCATGCGGTGGCCGTTCACCCGCTTCGACCGTCGTACGCGCAACTCGACCGGGCAGCCGTCGACCTCCACGAGGCGCATGGCCGGAAAGTAGGTGTCGCCCCGGACGACAACGTTCGTGACGCGACCTGTCGTGCGTCGCGCACGTGCTGACGGGGGAGCTAGTCCTCGAAGCGGCGGACGACGATCGAGGCGTTGTGGCCGCCGAAGCCGAACGAGTTCGACATCGCGACGCGCAGGTCCGGTAGCTCCCGCGGCTCGTTCGGGACATAGTCGAGATCGCAGTCGGGATCCGCGACGTCGTAGTTGATCGTCGGTGGCGCAATACCGTCGGCGACGGCGCGCACGCTGAACACCGCCTCCACCGCGCCGGCCGCGCCGAAGCAGTGGCCTGTGGCGCCCTTCGTCGACGACACGGCAAGCCGCCGCGCATGCTCCTCGCCGAACGCGCGCTTGATCGCCCGTGTCTCCGCAGAGTCGCCGAGCGGCGTGGACGTCGCGTGCGCATTCAGGTACCCGACCTCGGTCGGGGCGACGCCCCCGTCCTCGAGCGCCATCGTCATCGCACGGGCGGGGCTCGAGCCGGTCGGATCGGGCTCGGTCATGTGCAGCGCGTCCGCCGAGACGCCGTAGCCGACCAGCTCCGCATGAATCCGCGCGCCGCGCGCACGGGCGTGCTCGAGCTCCTCCAGCACCAGCACGGCGCCTGCCTCTCCCATCACGAGGCCGTCGCGCTCCCGGTCGAACGGGCGGGAGGCGCGCAACGGGTCCTCGTTGCGCCGCGACAGGGCACGCATCGCGTCGAAGCCCGCGACGCCGACCTCGGTGATCGATGCCTCCGTGCCACCCGCGAACATCACGTCGGCACGGCCGATGCGAATCTCGTCCATCGCATCGCCGATCGCCATGTTCGACGCGGCGCATGCCGTGCACTCGCTCATCAACGGGCCGCGCGTGCCGAGCTCGATCGACACCCAGGCGGCGCCCATGTTCGGGATGATCGACGGGATCGAGAACGGGCTCACCCGGTCCGGCCCCCGAGACAGCAGGACGTCGTAGCACGCCTGGTAGGAATGCAGCCCTCCGATGCCGGTCGCAATCGAGGCGCCCGTCCGTTCGGGAGACTTCGCGACGTCGATCGCGGCGTCGGACTCGGCCTGGCGAGCGGCCGCGAGAATCACCTGAGCGAAGCGGTCCATACGGCGCGCGGCCTTGCGGTCGATCCAGGCAGTCGGATCGAAGTCCTTCAGCTCGCACGCGAAGTGGACGTTGTAGTTCGTGTGGTCGAACGACGTGATCTCTCCCGCCCCTGAGCTGCCCGCGAGCAGCGCCGACCACGACGTCTCCACGTCGTTGCCGAGCGGGGAGACCAATCCCAGCCCGGTGATCACCACCCGTCTGCGGCCGTTGCCGTTCGTCTGCTCCATCACATTCCCAGCCCACCGTCGACGAGGAGCACATCGCCCGTGATGAACGATGCCTCGTCCGAGGCGAGGAAGCGTACCGCGCCCGCGATCTCGTGCGGCTCCGCGATCCTGCCGAGCGGGGTCTGTTCGACCATCGCCCGGGTCGCCTCCTCGGGCAGGACGTCCGTGAGCTGGGTCTCGACATAACCCGGGGCGACCACGTTCGCGCGCACGCCACGTGAGCCGAGCTCGCGGGCGAGCGACTTCGTGAAGCCGATGATCCCGGCCTTCGAGGCCGCGTAGTTCGTCTGCCCGAAGTTGCCGTGGACGCCGACGATCGAGCTGATGTTCACGATCGCGCCGCGGCGCTTCCGCATCATCGGCCGCGTGACGGCACGACAGGTGTAGAAGACGGAGCTCAGGTTCGTCTCGATCACCTCGCGCCAGTCCTCGTCCGACATACGCGCGAGCAGGCCGTCGCGCGTCAGCCCGGCGTTGTTGACGAGCACGTCGACGTCGCCTGCCTCGTCGACCAGGCGCTTCGCATCGTCCGGCGACGACACGTCTGCCTGCACAGCCCGGCCTCCGATCTCGTCGGCGAGCGACTCGGCCTCCTCGCGCCCCGACCGATAGCCGACGACGACCGACGCGCCCGCGCGTGCGAGCTCAGCGGCGATCGCGCGGCCGATGCCGCGCGACGCACCGGTAACGAGGGCAAGTCGACCCGACAGCGATGCGAACGCCGGCGCGTCAGGCAAGCGACTCCGCGACGCGGTCGAGCGACTCCAGGTCCTTGACCGAGTACGTGTGGGCGGAGCTGTCGATCCTCTTCAGTAAACCCGACAGGACGTTGCCCGGCCCGACCTCGACGAACGTCGTCACGCCCTGCTCGACGAGCGCGCGCGCGGCCTGCGTGAACCGCACGGGCGCCGTCAGCTGCTCCACGAGCAGCTCGCCGTAGCGCTGGACGTCCTCGATCTTCGCGGTGACCGTCGACATGAACGCCGCTCCGCCCTCGCGCAGGTGGACCCGCTCGATCGCCGGACGGAGCCGCTCGGCCGCCCGGCCCACCAGCGGTGAGTGGAACGCGCCGGAGACGCGAAGCTTGACCGCGCGGCGCGCGCCTTCCCGCTCGGCCTCGACGCAGGCCTCGTCGACCGACTCCGTCTCGCCGGAGATGACGAGCTGGCCCGGACAGTTGTAGTTGGCGGGCCACACGCCCGCGATCTTCTTGCACAGCGCCTCGACCGCCTCGTCGGCGAGACCGAGGATCGCCGCCATCGAGCCGGGATGCTGGCGCGCCGCGTCGGCCATCGCCTGGCCGCGCTCGCGGACGAGCGCCAGTGCCTCGCTCGCGGAGAGCGCGTTCGCGGACCCGAGCGCCGCAAACTCGCCGACCGAATGGCCGACGACGAAGTGCGGCGCGATCCCGCGCGACCGCAGCGCCGCGTCGAGCGCGAGCGACGTCGCGACGAGCGCAGGCTGCTGCACCTCGGTGTCGACGAGCTGCTCGACGGGTGTGTCGAAGCAGAGCTTCTTCAGATCGAGGCCGCAGGCCGCCGACCCCTCGTCGTAGACGGCCATTGCCTCGGGGACGGCCTCCGCGACGTCCTTGCCCATGCCGGCCTCGAACGAGCCCTGCCCGGGGAACATGAATGCGATCTTGGTCATGCGCTCGCTCCAGTGGTCGGATGTGTCCAGTCGATCAGGGCGGATCCCCAGGTGAGGCCGGCGCCCATGCCGGTAAGGAGCACCAGTTTGCCCGGTTCGATACGTCCGTCGTCGGCCCCCTCGGCCAGCGCGAGCGGAATCGACCCCGAGGAGGTGTTCCCGTAGCGATCGACGTTCACGACGATCTTCTCCTCGGGAATCTCGAGCTTCCTGGCGGCGTGGTCGATGATGCGGACGTTCGCCTGGTGCGGGACGTACACGTCGACATCGTCAACCGTCTTTCCGCACTCGTTGAGAATCGCCTCTGCCGATGACACCAGAACCCTCGTCGCGAACTTGAAGACCTCACGTCCGTTCATCTTGACGTAGCGGTCGGGATTGTCGAAGTGCCGCGTGCCGCTGCCGGGCAGCCACAGGTGGCGGCCGCCGGCGCCGTCGGCGCCGAGCTCGAAGCCCAGGAACCCACCGTGGTCGACCGGCTCGAGCACGACGGCGCCCGCACCGTCCCCGAAGAGGACGAGCGTCGAGCGGTCGGTCCAGTCGAGGATCGACGAGAGCACGTCCCCACCCACGACGAGCGCGCGCCGAGCCAGCCCTGCAGCGATCATCCCGTGCGCCTGGGCGATCGCGTAGACGAAGCCGGTGCATCCCGCCGCGAGGTCGTACGCCGCCGCGTCCGGCATGCCGAGCCGGTCGGCCAGCAGCGCCGCCGTCGACGGGAACGCCATGTCGGGGGTCACCGTGGCGACGATCAGCAGGTCGATCGATGCCGGATCGGCGCCGGCCATCTCGAGCGCGCGCTCACAGGCCGGCGCGGCGAGATCGGACATCGCGAGCGGCCCGTCGGCCAGCCTGCGCTCGCGAATCCCGGTGCGCGTGACGATCCACTCGTCGGACGTCTCGACGCGCTGCGAGAGCTCATCGTTCGTCACGATGCGGTCGGGGACGCTGACCCCGAGCCCAGTGATCGAGATCGGCTGCCCGTTCGCGCGGCCGATCACTCGCCGTCTCCAACAGCGAAGGTGAGCGTCCCGCGGACCGCAAGCTGACCGTCGACCGTCGCCTTCGCGCGGCCGCGTCCGACGGGCCCGCGAACGGTCTCGATCTCGCACTCGAGGGTGAGCGTCTCGCCGGGACGAACGACGCGCTTGAAACGGACGTCGTCGATGCCCGCGAACAGCGCGAGCTTGCCACGGTTCTCCGGCTGGGACAGCACGGCGACTGCACCGCACTGCGCGAGCGCCTCGACCATCTTCACGCCGGGCATGATCGGGTTGCCCGGGAAGTGGCCCGCGCAGTCGTCCGCCGTCACGGTCTTCCGGGCGACGACGCGCTCCCCCGGAACGAGCTCGAGCACCTCGTCGACGAGCAGCATCGGATCGCGATGAGGCAGCACCGCCTCGATCGCCGCCTTGTCCATCAGCGTCATGCGCTTAACCTCTCCCGCAAGCCGTTGCGCCCACGATGCGCGTAGCACTTGGCGGTGCCGACGGGGAGCCCCGTGACGGACGCGATCTCGTCGAAGCCGAGCTCGAGAGCGTCCTTGAGCGCGACGACGCGGGCCTGCGCCGGCGGCAGCTCGGCGAGGCAGCGCCCGAGCTCGCGCCGCGTCTCGCCGGCCACGAGCGACAGCACGGGGTCACCGTCGTCCGCGACACGCGAGTCGTCGAGCAGCGGTTCGGTTCGGCGCTCCGCCAGCCAGCGGGCCTGGGCGGCATCCTTGCACGTGTTCACGACGAGCCGGTGGAACCAGGTCGTGAACTGCGACTGCCCGCGATACGAGCCGACGCGCCGCACGAGCTTGACGAGCGCCTCCTGCGCCGCGTCGCGCGCATCCTCGGGATTGCGCAGGATGTGGAGCGCAATGCGCTCGGCCCGTGCTGCATGGCGCGCACAGAGCGCAGCGAGTGCACGTGTGTCTCCGTCTCTGGCGCGGCGCACGAGGATCGGGTCGGAAAGCTTCTCGTAGACGAGCGGCGCGGCCGGCCGCGGGTCTTGGACCGTTGGACGCTTCGGACGGCCCGGCGGTTGCACGCGCCTACTCTAGTTGCGTGAACGGGCCGCCCGCCCTCACCCCCGAGTTGGTCCTGCCTGCGCTTCGCGGCTCCTTCGGACGCGAGTACTACTACGCGCCGGTGTCGCCGACGACCCAGCGCATGCTCCCCCCGGGCGCCCGGCACGGCGCCGTCGCGCTCGTCGAGCACCAGACGGAGGGGCGTGGGCGGCTCGGCCGGACCTGGGTGGACGAGCCCGGCTCCGGCCTCACGTTCTCGGTGCTCCTCCTGCCGCCGCCGCCCGTCGCGCGGTGGCCGGAGCTGACGCTCCTCGCAGCGCACGCCGTCGCCGAGGAGATCGGCCCCGAAGCCGCGATCAAGGATCCGAACGACGTGCTCGTGGGCGGGAAGAAGGTGGCCGGGGTCCTGGCCGAGGCCGGCGAGCGGGTGGTCCTGGGCGTCGGCGTGAACATCGGCGCCGCCCCGTGGCCCGGAGCAGGCTTCCTCGAGCGCGACCGTCTCCGGCTGTTCACGGGCGTCCTCGACCGGCTCGAGCGGCGGTACGAATCCTGGGTTACCCGCTGACAGAAGCGCTCGAGTTCCCCGCGAAGTCCTGCGCCCTTGCGAGGACGCTCGTCACCGGCCCCGCGAACGGCACGGTGAAGCGCCCGGCCGGCTCGCCGATGACGATCGGCGACTGCCCGTTCACGAGCAGCGTGACAATCGCCGGCTCGCTGAGCGTGAACGTGAGCTTCGACAGGTCGAGGAGCGAGAGCGACGGCGGAGTGTCGTCGATCGTGATCGGCACCGTCTGGCGAACGTCGCCGAGCGCGTCGGTCACGGTGAACGCGAGCTGGTACCGCCCATCGGGCAGCACCGCGCCGGCGGCGGTGCCGTCCCACCCGATCGCCTGCGGCCCCGGCCCGAGCGTGCCCTGGTAGATCGTCGCGCGGACGCCGCCGGCCTGGAGGACGTCGACGCGCAGCGGGACCGCCTGCGCGAGCACGAACGCCACGCTCGTCACATCGTCGCTCCCGTCGCCGTTGGGAGAGATCGCGAGCGAGGAAGCCGCGAGCGAGGAGAGCGTCCGATCGACGACGACGCCGACCGCCTTCGAGACCGATCGCCCGACCGCGGTGGCGGTGAGCACGAGGCGGTAGCGGCCGTCGGCGAGCGCCGCCGCACTCCACGAGAGCGAGTTCGGTCCGGCGTCCCGCTGCTCGGCGAGCACCGTCACCACGGCCTGCCCGCCCGCGTCGAGGATCCGGCCGCGCACGTTCGCCGCCGAGCCAAGCGTGAACGTCGCCGTTGCGGTCGCCCCGGTGCCGTCCGCCGCAGGCGCGAGCACCGACGGCACGCTCGCCAAGCCGGTGAGGCTGAGCGACGGTGTCGGCGGAGGCGCGACGGGCACACCCGAGCCGAACGTGCCGGTGGCCGCACGCACGCCCTCCGCGGCGATCACCCAGCTGAACGGCCCGGGCGGCGCAGAGCCCGAGCGCCAGCTCCAGTCGACGAGCGTTCCCAGCCCTGCTCCCGCCGCGACGGTCGCGCCGTTCCGGTCGGTCACGGTCACCGTCCACTGCAGCGGTGAGGAGAGCCGCGCGCGGAAGCGGAGCGTCCCCCCGAGCACGCCGACGACCTCGGGTGAGTAGAGCTTCGGCAGCCCCGTGGCCGCGACGCGATGGATGAGCGACGGCAGCAGCGCGTAGGCGCGCGCACCCGGGCACTCGGTCGGGCCCGTGTCGCGGTGGCCCGAGATCGCGCGCAGCGTCACGACGCGCCCGGCGCGGAACTTGTAGTTGCCGCTCGACGTGTACCCGACCGTGGACGACGGATCGAGATGCGCGACGTCGAGCCGCCAGGCGAGCAGGTCGACGAGCGCCTTCTGCTGGGCCGCCGTCGGCGTCGTCGAGTTGAAGCTCCCGATCAGCGCAACACCGACCGTGCCGACGTTGAACCCCTGGGCGTGCGCGCCGACGACGTTGCGCTCGACACCCCCGCCGCGGCCCTCGTACACGGTGCCGAACCGGTCGACGAGAAAGTTGTAGCCGATGTCGTTCCACCCGTTCCCCAGCACGTGGTACACCTCGATCCCTCGCACGATCGCCGCAGCCTGTGCACGCGTGTAGTTGTTCGTCCCGGCCGTGTGGTGGACGATCGCGAGGCGGATGCGCGAGGCGATCAACGGCCGCACGCGCACGATCTCCTCGTTCGCGCGCCAGCCCTGGCGCGTGACGATCGCCGGGGTGCCGGCCGCCGCGGTCGCCCGTGCCGGTCTCGCGAGCACCCGCGAGTCGAGCTCGTAGCTCCGCAGCCTGCGCACGTCGCCGTGAACGCGGAAGCGAACCGCGCGCGAGCGGCCCGTCCAGTCGAGATCGGAGTCGTGCCAGGCGCCCGAGCGGCTCTCGTCGTCCGCGGTGCGCCACGGCCGCCAGCGGCCCGTGGCCGAGCGCGTCCGGTAGTCGACCGAGCCGCCGCCGACCCAGTGGACGGCGAGCATGTCGAACGGCGCGCGGCCCGGCGCCGACGAGAGCGAGCGGCTCGAGCCGAGCGGCACGTCCCGGACATGCAGCGAGACCAGGCGGGCCGAGGCCGAGGCCGGCAAGACCAGCGCGAGCACGAAGGCGGCGAGAAGCGTGCGCAAGGAGAGCCCCGGCAGACCGTGCACCACACCGGGGCTCGACTCAACCCCAGGGAGGGTCACGCGAATAGAATCCTTACACGCGTGAAAGCCCTGCTCGTGCTCGCATTCCTGGCCGCGCTCGCGTTTCCGGCGCAAGCGGCGGCGAAGCAGCCGCGCGTGCTCGCGATCCACTTCACGACCGACGTCAACCCCGTCACGCAGGACTGGGTCAACTCGCAGCTCGACCACGCGCAGAAGAACGGCTACGACGCCGCGGTGATCGTGCTCGACACACCCGGCGGACTCGAGGAGTCGATGCGCAAGATCGTCCAGAAGGAGCTGTCGCTGAAGATCCCGGTGCTCGTCTACGTCGCGCCCGAAGGAGCACGCGCCGCGTCGGCCGGCGTGTGGATCGCCCAGGCCGCGGACGTGCTCGCGATGGCGCCGCAGACGAACATCGGATCGTCGACGCCGATCCAGGGCAACGGCGCGAACATCGACACCGACCTCCGCCGCAAGGTCGTCAACGACGCCGCCGCATCGCTGCGCGGGCTCGCCAAATCGCACGGGCGCAACGCCGCGTGGGCCGATGCCGCCGTGCGCAAGGCCTCGAACCTCACCGCACAGGAGGCGCTGTCGATGAACGTGATCGATCTGATCGCGCCGACGCTGCCGTCCCTGCTGCGCAAGGTCGACGGGACGGTCACCGTGCCGCGCGGCTTCACGCTTCACACCGCGGGAGCGAGTGTCGACGACGTCCACCCGGGGTTCTTCACCCGCTTCCTGTCGACGCTCATCGACCCCAACATCGTGTCGCTCCTCTTCCTCGCGGGCCTCGCAGGCCTCGGCTTCGAGCTGTTCCACCCGGGGGTCGTGATCCCCGGCGCGTTCGGCGCGATCTGCATGGTCTGCGCGCTCTTCGGGCTCTCGATCCTGCCGCTCTCCTGGGGTGGGCTGATCCTCGTCCTGCTCGGCGCCGCGCTCCTCGTCGCCGACCTGCACGTCGCAAGTCACGGGGCGCTGACGTTATCGGGGCTCGTCGCGATGTCGATCGGGTTCGTGACGCTGTTCCACAAGGCGCCGGCCCCGTACACGCTCTCGGTGCCGCTCGTCGTCACGGTCACGATCCTGATCGGCGGGTTCTGGGCGATAGCGATCTCGAAGGCGCTCGCGGTGCGACGCCAGCCGGTCTCGGTCGGACCGCAGCGGCTCGGCGGGCTCGAGGGCGTCGTGCGTGACGAGCGCCATGTGTTCGTCCACGGCGAGCTCTGGCAGGCGAACTCCGACGACCGCCTCGTGCCGGGCGACCGGGTCAAGGTCGACCGCGTCAACGGCCTCACGCTCGACGTGCATAGGATCGAGGCATGACAACCGCACTGATCGTCTTCGTCGTCGTGCTCTTCTTCGTGCTGCTGTACACGATCAGCGCGGTCAAGGTCCTGCGCGAGTACGAGCGCGGGATCGTGTTCCGGCTCGGGCGGCTCTTGCCCGAGCCCAAAGGCCCCGGTCTGTTCTTCCTGATCCCGATCGTCGACCGGATGGTGCGCGTCGACCTGCGCACGATCACCCTCAACATCCCGCCGCAGGAGGTCATCACCAAGGACAACGTCCCGGTGCGGGTGAATGCCGTCGCCTACTTCCGGATCGTGGCGCCCAAGGACGCGATCGTCCAGATCGAGAACTTCATGGTCGCGACGTCGCAAATCGCGCAGACCACGCTCCGGTCGGTGCTGGGCCAGCACCAGCTCGACGAGCTCTTGTCGGAGCGGGAGAAGATCAACGCGATCCTGCAGGAGATCATCGACGAGCAGACCGCCCCGTGGGGGGTGAAGGTCTCGGTCGTCGAGGTGAAGGACGTGGAGATCCCGCAGGGCATGCAACGCGCGATGGCGCGACAGGCCGAGGCCGAGCGCGAGCGCCGCGCGAAGGTGATCGCGGCCGAGGGAGAGTTCCAGGCGTCCGAGCGCCTCAAGGACGCAGCGCTGGTGATCGAGGAGCATCCGGTGGCGCTGCAGCTTCGCTACCTGCAGACGCTCATCGAGGTCGCGTCGTCGCCGGCGATGACGATCGTCTTCCCGGCGCCGCTCGAGCTGCTGAAGCCGTTCATGAGCGGCCCCGGCTCCAGCTGAGCCGCGCGTGACGGACGTGCGTCACGACCCGGCGACGGGTCGGTGGGCCGCGATCGCACCCGGGCGCGTACGGCGACCGGGCGGTGGGGACGCACCCGCCGCCGACCGGGAGGATGCGTGCCCCTTCTGCGCCGGCCACGAGGACCAGACCCCGCCGGAGACCCTTCGGCTCGGCGACGGCCCGACCGGCTGGGACGTCCGCGTGGTGCCGAACCTCTATCCGGCGCTCGAACGCCAGGAGGTCGTGATTCACGGCCCCGCTCACGTGCACTCGATCGCCGATCTCCCCGACGAGACGCTCGACCTCGTCGCAGCCGCCTGGCAACAGCGCGCGAGCACGGCAGGCGGCATCTGCTTCCCGATCATCAACGAGGGGCGCGAGGCGGGCGCCTCGCTGCCGCACTCCCACTCGCAGCTCGCCTGGCTGCCGGTGCCCGCGCCCGAGAACGCGCGCGAGCGGGCGCTGCCGGAGACGCTCGGCGTCGCTTGCCTCGACGGTGTCGCCGCCGGCTGCCCCGTGGTGAGCCGCGTGCCGTACGAGCTCCTGATCGCCCCGATCGACGCGGACGGCGACTGGCGGTCGAGCCCGCTGCTCGCGCCGGCACTCCGGCTGTTCGCCGAGCTCACCCGCCGACTGCACCGCATTCACGGCGGGCGGGCGGTGCCGCTGAACGGGTGGCTGCACGACCGCCCTCACTGGCACCTCGAGGTGCTGCCGCGCGAGACCCGGCTCGCAGGGCTCGAGCTCGGCGCAGGCGTCTACATCAACCCGGTCGCGCCCGAAGACGCGGCGCTCCAGCTCGCGAATGCGTGACGGTCAGACGCCGGCGCGATCGGCGACCGGCTGCTCCCGGAAGCGCCGGGCTGCGTCGATCGCCGCACCGAGATTGAGCCCCTTGTCCTTCGCCTGCTTGATCAGCATCACCGTCTCCACGGCCTGCATGTCGTAGATCCGCTGCTTCTTCCCCTTCGTGGGGATCTGCGCCTTGTTCGTCCAGTAGTCGAGCTGCATCTTCGAGATGCCTGCGACCGCGCAGACCTGCCCGAGGTAAAGCTCGATCTTGTCGAGATGCTCCGCCATGTCGATCGGCTCGAGCAGCTCGACGTGCTTGCTGTACGCCATCCCGAGCGTCCTTTCGCCGCATCCGCCTGCGACCCCGTTTGTCTCTTATACCGCGGTCGGTTGTAAAACGGAAGCGGCAGCCGTCCGCTCTCGGTCAGGCGGTCTCGGGCTCCTCGCCGTTCGCGTCGTCCTCGCCGGACTCGACCACCGGTGCGAGCGACGAAACCTGCTCGCCTTCGCGAAGCCGCATCACGATCACACCCTGCGTCGAGCGGCCCATCCTGCGAATGTCGTCGACGGACATGCGGATCACGGTTCCGCCGGTCGAGATCAGCATCACCTGGTAGCCGTCACGGACGACTCGGGCGCCGCCGAGGTGGCCGCGGGCCTCCGTCAGCTGCACCGTCTTGACGCCGAGCCCGCCACGACCCTTGCGCGGATACTCGGAGACACGGGTGCGCTTGCCGTAGCCGTTCTCCGTCACGACGAGGAGGTCGGCGTCGTCGTGTGCGATCGTCACCGAGATCACCTCGTCGTCGGTGCGCAGGCGCATGCCCTGCACGCCCGACGCGTCGCGGCCCATCGGCCTGACGTCGCGCTCCGAGAAACGGATCGCTTGCCCGCCCCGCGAGACGAGGAGCACGTCGTCGTCACCGGAGCTGTGCCTGACGCCGATGAGCTCGTCTCCGTCGCGCATCTTGATCGCGATGATCCCGTCCGCACGCAGGGGCGTGTTGTAGGCGGCGAGCTCGGTCTTCTTGACCACGCCGTTCTTCGTGGCGAACAGCAAATACTTGGCCTCCTCGAACGCCCGCGTTTGGATGACGGCGCGGACGGCCTCGTCCTGCCGGAACGGCAGCAAGTTCACGATTGCCCGGCCCTTCGACTGGCGCGACCCGAGCGGAAGCTCGTGCACCTTCAGGCGGTACACCTTGCCGACGCTTGTGAAGAAAAGGATGTAGTCGTGCGTCGAGGCCACGAACAGGTGCTCGATGTAGTCCTCGTCCTTCAGGTCCATCCCCATCACACCGATGCCGCCGCGACGTTGTTCGCGATACGAGGTCACGGGTAGCCGCTTGATGTAGCCGGAACGCGTGATCGCGATCACCATGTCCTCTTCCGCGATCAGATCCTCGAGCTCGAGCTCCTCCTCCGCTGCGACGATCTCGGTACGCCGGTCGTCGCCACGGCCGAAGGACACGCGCAGCTCGGCGAGCTCCTCCTTGATCACGCCGTCGATCTTGGCCTCGTCCCCGAGGAGGGTGCGGAGCTCTCCGATGCGCTCCTGCAGGTCGTGGTACTCGTCCTCGACGTGCTTGCGCTCGAGCGCCGTCAGAGCACGCAGACGCAGCTCGAGGATCGCCGCCGCCTGGCGCTCGGTCAGATCGAACTGCTCCTGGAGGCCGACGCGCGCCGACTCGGTATCGGCGGCGGAGCGGATCAGCCGGATGACCGCGTCGAGATTGTCGAGCGCGATCAGCAGACCCTGCAGGATGTGCGCACGCTTCTCGGCCTGCCGCAGCTCGTACTTCGACCTGCGCGTGACGATCTCGCGCTGGAAGTCGACGTAGTGCCTGACCAGCTCGAGCAGCGAGAGTGTCCGCGGCACGCCGTTGACGAGCGCGACGGCGTTGAAGCCGAACGTCGTCTGCAACGGCGTGTGCTTGAACAGCTTGTTGAGCGCAACCTGCGGGACTGCGTCGCGCTTGAGCTCGATCTGGATGCGCATCCCGGTGCGGTCCGAGTGGTCGGCCAGATCGGAGATCTCGGTCAGCACCTTGTCGTTGACGAGGTCGGCGATCTTTGCGATCACGCCCGCGTCGCCGCCCTTCTTCACCCCGAACGGAAGCTCGGTCACGATGATCGCGCTCTTGCCGCCCCGAAGCTCCTCGATGTGGGCACGCGCGCGCATCACGATGCGGCCGCGGCCCGTGCGATACGCGTCGCGGATGCCGGAGCGGCCGACGACGATCGCGCCGGTCGGGAAGTCGGGCCCCTTGACGTGCTTCATCAGCTCCTCGACGCTCGCGTTCGGGTTGTCGATGTACACGTCGATCGCGGCGGCCACCTCCGCGAGGTTGTGCGGCGGGATGTTCGTCGCCATGCCGACGGCGATGCCGGAGCTGCCGTTGACGAGCAGATTGGGGAAGCGGGCGGGCAGCACCAGCGGCTCGCGCTTCGACTCGTCGTAGTTCGGCCCGAAGTCGACGGTGTCGCTGCCGAGCTCCTCGAGCATCGATTCCGCGAGGCGCGCGAGGCGCGCTTCGGTGTAGCGCATGGCGGCTGGTGGATCGTCGTCGATCGAGCCGAAGTTCCCCTGTCCGTCGACGAGCGGGTAGCGCAGCGAGAACGGCTGCGCGAGCCGCACGAGCGTGTCGTAGATCGCGCTGTCGCCGTGCGGGTGATGGTTGCCCATCACGTAGCCGACGATGTTCGCCGACTTCACGTACGGCCGGCCCGGGCGGTTCCCGTTCGTCCACATCGAGTAGAGCACCCGCCGGTGCACCGGCTTGAGCCCGTCGCGCACGTCCGGCAGCGCGCGCGAGACGATCACGCTCATCGCGTAGTCGAGGAAGCTCGAGCGCATCTCTTGCTCGAGCTCGCGCGGCTCGATGCGGCCCGGGCCCAGTGCGCCTGTCTCGAGCTCAGACACGCCGCACCTAGACGTCCAGGAACTTCACGTCTTTGGCGTTCTGCTCGATGAACTCGCGCCGAGGCTCGACCGCGTCGCCCATCAGCTTCGCGAAGAGCGTGTCGGCGGCGGTGCCGTCCTCCACCTCGACGCGAATCAGGAGCCGCTTGGACGGGTCCATCGTCGTCTCCCAGAGCTGCTCGGCGTTCATCTCGCCGAGGCCCTTGAACCGCGAGATCTGGATGCCCTGCTTCGCCGCGTCGAGCACGCGGGCACGCAGCAGGTCGAACGACTCGGCCTGCTCCGACTCCTTGCCGACCTGGACCGTGAACGGCGGCGCTCCGAGCGAGTCGACGAGCCTCGAGTACGCATCGCGCAGGCGCGCGTAGATCGGTGACGCCAGCAGCTCGACCGGGACGCTGATGTTCCGGGCGGCCGACGTCTCGTTCTCGACAACCCGCACGCGGAAGCTCTCCTCGTCGCCCTCGAGCAGCGAGAGCGCGTAGCCGTTCTCGCCGATCGCCTCGAGCGCGGCCGGGATGTCGTCGGGCCCCTCGATCGGATGCTCGACCAGGCGGTGCTGGATCATCAGCTCGGTCGCCGTCGCACCGAAGTCCGACCGAAGCCTTGCGTAGTAGCCCTCGTACTGCGCGAGATCCTTGGCAAAGCGGTGCCACTTGGCGTCGGTGAGCTTCACGGCGCCGCCGCCGCGCGAGGTCGCCTCGACGCTCGGGATGCGCTCGCGCGCGAGCAGATCCTCGAGCTGCGCGTCCTTCTCGAAGTAGTACTCCTGGCTGCCGAGCTTCACGCGATAGAGGGGCGGCACTGCGATGTACACGTGGCCGTGCTCGAACAGGTCGGGCATCTGGCGGTACAGGAAGGTCAGGATCAGCGTGCGGATGTGCGAGCCGTCGACGTCGGCATCGGTCATCACGATCACGCGGTGGTACCGGAGCTTCTCGAGGTCGAACTCGTCGCCGAGGCCGGTGCCGATCGCGGTGATCATCGCCTGGATCTCGTTGTTCGAGAGGACCTTGTTGATGCGGTTCTTCTCGGTGTTGATGATCTTCCCGCGCAGCGGGAGGATCGCCTGGTAGGTCCGGTCGCGGCCCATCTTGGCGGAGCCGCCGGCGCTGTCTCCCTCGACGATGAACAGCTCCGCCGACTCGGGATCCTTGATCGAGCAGTCGGCGAGCTTGCCGGGCAGCGACATGCTCTCGAGCGCCGACTTGCGCCGCGTCAGCTCGCGTGCCTTGCGCGCAGCCTGCCGCGCGCGCGAGGCGGCGATCGCCTTGTTGATGATCTGGCGGGCGTCGGTCGGATTCTCCTCGAAGAACTCGGCGAGCTTCTGGTTGACCGCCGTCGAGACGAGCCCGCTGACCCACGGGTTGCCGAGCTTCGTCTTCGTCTGACCTTCGAACTGCGGGTCGGAGAGCTTCAGCGAGATCACCGCCGCGAGCCCCTCGCGCACGTCCTCGCCCTCAAGGTTGTCGTCCTTCTCCTTGAGCAGCCCCTTGTCGCGCGCGTACTTGTTGAGCGTCGACGTGAGCGCTGAACGAAAGCCGGAGAGGTGCGACCCGCCCTCGTGCGTGTTGATGTTGTTTGCGAACGAGTACACCGACTCCTGGTAGGAGGCGTTCCACTGCATCGCGACCTCGACCTCACCCTGCTCCGTGCCACTCGTGAAGTAGATCTGGTGGCGGTGCACGACGTCCTTCGACTCGTTGATGTACGCGACGTAGTCCTTGATGCCGCCCTCGTAGTGGAACTCCACCGGCGGAGCCGCATCGGCACGCTCGTCGGTCAACGAGATGCGCAGACCGCGAGTGAGGAACGCGACCTCGCGGAACCGCGAGACGAGCGTCGTCGCGTCGAAGACCGTCTCGTCGAAGATCTCCGCATCCGGCAGGAACGAGATCGTCGTGCCTGTCTCGGTGGACGCTCCGACCTCCTGCATGTCTCCCTGAGGATCGCCACGGGTGAACTCCTGGCGGTAGATCTTCCCGTCGCGCGCGACTTCGGCGATCAGCCACTCGGACAGAGCGTTCACGACCGAGACGCCGACGCCGTGAAGGCCGCCGGAGACCTTGTAGCCGTCGCCCCCGAACTTGCCGCCGGCGTGCAGCTTGGTGAGCACGACGGTGAGCGCGGGCAGCCCCTGCTCGGGGATGACGTCGACCGGAATGCCGGCCCCACGGTCCCGAACCGTGACCGAGTTGTCGGGGTGGATCGTGACCTCGATCGAGTCGTTGCGGCCTGCGAGCGCCTCGTCGACAGCGTTCGCGACAACCTCCTCGACGAGGTGGTGAAGCCCCCTTGAGCCGGTCGAGCCGATGTACATGCCCGGCCGGAGCCGGACCGGCTCGAGGCCCTCGAGCACGGTGATGTCCTTGGCCGAGTACTCGGCCGTCGTCTTTGTCTTCGCCATACAGAAGAAAATCCCTGCAAAACGCCCGTTTTGCGGGGTGTCGACAGTGTATCAGAACGGGGCGTCGGAACGCCCGCGAGCGAGCGCAAAACTGAGCGCTTCTTGCACAGTTTCGCGCAGTTCTTCGTCGCGCACGCCGGCCGCGAGCGACGCGGCGAGTCGGCGGTCGTCCGGCGTGGGCGAGACCGCGGCTCGGGCCGGCGGCGGATCGGGCTCCGGCAGCGGTCCCGGGGCGAAGCGGAGACGTGCGCCGCCCAGGCGCGCGCCGATCTCCTCGGCGCGCTGGCCGAGCTCGAACGCCCAGACCGAGTCGGCGGTCGCGACGTGGACCGTGCCGTCCCGGGCGATCCGCGACGGCCAGGCGAAACGCGAGATGTGCGGCCCGACGGCGGCCGGCCAGCGCTCGATCAGCTCGACCATTCCGGCCTGGGGGCCGAAGCGACCGAGCTCGGCGCGCACTCCGTCAGCGAGCCGTTCCAGGCTCCACCTCCACGAGCTGAGCCGGCTCGACCGGCAGGGCGGACGCATGCGTTGCGGTGATCACGGCCTGCCCTCTCCCGGACAGCAGCTCCGCAAGGACGCGCCGCCGGCCGGGGTCGAGCTCGGAGAGGACGTCGTCGAGAAGCAGTAGCGGCCGCGACGGCAGGAGCTCGGCTTCCGCCAGCAGCAGCGAGAGCACCGCCAGGCGCTGCTCGCCCTGCGAGCCGAACTGCCGCAAGTCGCGCGTGCCACTCGAGACCTTCACGTCGTCGAGGTGGGGACCGGCGCCGGTCGCCCCTCGCTCGACGTCGCGGTCGAGCCGCGACTCGAGCCCCCCGCGCGTCGGGGGCTCGCCCTCGTATCCGAGCGTCGCATCCGGCAGGCCGAGCTCGCCCGACTGCTGCGCGAAGCCCGGCTCGAGCAGAGCCAGCGTCGCGAGCCGGCGGTCGACCAGCGACGCACCGAGCGTCGCCACCTGCTCGGTCCACGGCTCGAGCGCCTCGCGTCCCGACAGGCCGAGCTGCACCCGCCGTAGCGCCGCGTTCCGCTGCGCGACCGCGGCGAGGTATGCCTGGGGCAGCCCTGCCTGCGCGGGATGCAGCCGCGCGAGGACTCGGTCGAAGTACGCGCGCCTGGCCGCAGGCCCACCCTTGACGACCGCCAGACGATCCGGCGTGAATACGAGCGTCGCGAGCTCGCGCCGAAGCGACTCGGGAGAGGGAAGCCGCGCACCGTTCAGCCTGGCCTCCTTCGGCCGGCCCGTGCGGAGCGTGACGCTCGTCGACACCGGCCGCGCGCCCTCCGCTCCCTCGACCGACACGCGACCGGCCGATTCGCCGAAGCGGATCAGCTGTGCGTCGGTTCGGGTGCGGGGCGAGAACCCCTGCGTGGCGACGTGCAGCGCCTCCAGCAGGTTCGTCTTGCCCACGCCGTTGCGCCCGGTCACGAGCACGACGCCCTCCTCGAGCGCGAGGTCGAGCGACGCGTAGGAGCGGTAATGGCGGAGGGAGGCCTGCGTGACGACCAGGCGCGCTAGCCGGCGAGGCGGATCGGCATGATCAGGTACACGTAGTCGTCGTCCTCGCCCTCGAGCACCGCCGGGCGGAGCGGGCTGATCAGCTTGAAGCGCAGCGTGCCGGACTCGACCGATTCGAGCCCGTCCCGGAGGAACTCTGCGTTGAAGCCGATCTCGAGCGGGTCGGCCGCATACTGCACCGGCAGCGACTCGCGCGCCTCGCCGACGTCCTGCGTGACCGCCGACACGGCGAGCTCTCCGTCGCCGAAGCGGAGCCGAAGCGGCGCGTTCCGCTGCGCCATCAGCGACACTCGGCGGACGACGTCCAGCAGCTCCTCGCGTGGCAGCTGCAGCTCGTGCTCGAACTGCTCGGGCAACAGCTGCCGGTAATTCGGGAACTGACCGTCGATGCGACGCGTGGTCAACCACACGCCGTCCGCGCCGAACACGACGTGGTTCTCGTGCAGGCCGAGGCGGACATCGTCGGCGCCTGCCGCGATCCGCGACAGCTCCTGCAGGGCTCGCGCCGGAATGATCGCCTCGAGCTCGGGCAGCGGACCGGTCACCGCCGTCTCCTTCACCGCGAGCCGATACGAGTCCGTCGCCGCCATCACGATCTTGCCCGGCTCGAACCGCACGAGGATGCCTGTAAGCACCGGCCGGCTCTCGTCACGCGACGCGCTTCGGCCGACCCGGTTGACGGTCTCGACGAGTGCGTCGCCTTCCACCGTGTGCAGCGCCAGCGATTCCACGTCGGGCAGGCGCGGGAAGTCCTCCGCCGAGTAGGTGTGCAGCCGGTACGTCGCCGCGCCCGCGGCCACGACGACCACGGCCTCCTCGGGCCGATGCTCGAGCGAGACCTCGCTGTCCGGCAGCGAGCGCGCGATGTCGAGCAGAAGCCGGCCGGGAACGACGACTGTCCCTTCGCCCTCGACGCCGGCGTCGAGCGACGCGCGCAGCGACAGCTCCATGTCGGTCGCCGCCAGCAGGAGCTGGCCGTCCGCCGCCTGCAGCTGAATCCCGCCGAGCACGAGCACGGTCGCGCGCGTCGACACGCCACGGGCGACGACGCTCAGCTTGGCTGCGAGCGCGTCGCGCGAGACGGTTATCCGGAGTCCTGTGCCCACCACTGTTTCTGAGTCAATCATCTAGAAAGAACCTCGTTGTAGTCATAGGCCCTGTGGGTGCTGGGGAAAGCCCGCGAACGGCTCGCGTGAAGGCCATTCTCCCTGTGGGGGCGGACGGGGGAGAAAGGACCGGTCACCAACAGGCTGCCGCGTTACCGGGCCTGGCGGACCCGGGCTGTGAGTTCCTGGACGAGGTTGTAGACACCTCTGTCCTCACGGATGAGCCGGGCGATCTTCGAGGTGGCGTGGATCACCGTCGTGTGGTCGCGGCCCCCGAACTCCCGGCCGATCTTCGGTAGCGACGAGTCGGTGAGCTCACGCGAGAGGTACATCGCGACCTGACGGGGGTAGACGATGTTCTGGGAGCGGCGGTCGCCGGTGAGCTCGGACATCGTCACGCCGAATCGCTCGCAGACGAGCTCCTGGATCAGGCCGATCGAGATCTGAGCCGCCTCGCCCTGCGGGAAGACGTCCTTCAGCACGTCCTGGGCGAGGTCGACCGACAGCGGCCGGCCGGTGAGGGACGAGAACGCGACGACGCGGGTGAGTGCGCCCTCGAGCTCGCGGATGTTCGTGGAGACGCGCGAGGCGATGAACGTCAGAAGCTCGGGATCGCCGACCTCGATCTGGTCGCTCTTCACCTTCTTGCGGAGGATCGCGATCCGTGTCTCGAGATCGGGCGGCTGGATGTCGGTGATCAGCCCCCACTCGAATCTCGAACGCAGCCGGTCCTCGAGCGTCGCGATGTCGCGGGGCGGACGGTCGCTCGACATGATGATCTGCCGCCCGGCCTCGTAGAGCGAGTTGAAGGTGTGGAAGAACTCCTCCTGGATCCGCTCCTTGTGCTCGAAGAACTGCACGTCGTCGATCAACAGGACGTCGTAGGTGCGGTAGCGGTGCTTAAAGCCCTCGATGCGCTTGTCGCGAAGGCTGTTGATGAAGTCGTTCATGAAGGTCTCGGACGTCACGTAGCGGCAGGTGAGCCCGCCTCCGTGCTCCGTCACGAAGTTCGAGACCGCGTGCAAGAGATGGGTCTTGCCCAGGCCGGTGTGGCCGTAGATGAAGAGCGGGTTGTACGCCTTCGCGGGCGACTCGGCCACGGCGAGGGCGGCCGCATGCGCGAAGCGGTTCGACGAGCCGATCACGAACGAGTCGAACGTGTACTTCGGGTTGATCCCCGGCGAGTCCGGGCGCGGCAGCGGCTCGACCGGCAGCGGCCGCACCGCTGCGGGAACCGCCTGGACGACCGGCGCCGGGGGCGCCTCGACCACACGGAGCGAGACCCGCACGCCCTCGCCGACGACGTCGCGGACGCCGGCGCGGATCAGGTCCAGGAAGTGCCCCTCGATCCAGTCGCGGACGAACTCGTTCGGAACCGCCAACTCGAATGAGCCTCCCGCCAGCTCGACGTCGGCGATCCCGCCGAACCACGTCTGGTACGTCGTCTGGTTCAGGGCCTCACGCAGTCGAGCCGACACGTCGCTCCAGAGGCTCTCCGCCGTCAGCTCGATTTGACCTTCCACCTGCCTTCGAGGCTCCTTCATCGGGGACTCGGGGGCGCGAGCATAGCAGCGCTCTTCCCGGCTCTCAATGAGGATTTCTCGCCCTGTCCAGGTCAGTCGATTCGGGCGTTTTGCAGGGGTTTCTCCGACCTCCACACCGATCTCCACAGCTGTGGACAGCGATTCACAA
The DNA here is from genome assembly GCA_963708355.1 of uncultured Thermoleophilia bacterium. Classification (GTDB taxonomy): domain Bacteria; phylum Actinomycetota; class Thermoleophilia; order Gaiellales; family Gaiellaceae; genus PALSA-600. The sequence goes on from CAVPSK010000003.1 coordinate 32,081, forward strand.
GATCGCCACACGCCCGCGCTTTCCTTGACTTTTCGCAGCGCCGCAACCTGTGGATAACCGGGTGTCGGCACGCACCCTGGTAGACTGCGGCCCGACTGAAGGCCCCGCGGTTCACCCGCGTTTCAGGCCACTCTTCTCTTCGAGAGCTTCGAGATGAAACGCACCTACCAGCCGAACGTGCGCAAGCGGAAGCGGAAGCACGGCTTCCGCGCCCGGATGTCGACGCGTGCGGGCCGCCAGATCCTCAAGCGCCGCCGGTCGAAGGGTCGCGCGCGCCTGTCGGCCTAGAGCGCGGTGCAGCGGCGGAACCGCCTCTCTCGCTCGCGCGACTTCGATGCCGTCTACCGCCACGGCCGCTCCGTCTCGACGAGGTTCCTGACGCTCTACTGGTTCCAGCGCGCCGAAGAGCCCGGTGATCCCCGGCTCGGCTTCGCCGTGCCGAAGGCGGTCGGCAACGCGGTCGTTCGGAACCGGATAAAGCGGCAGCTGCGGGAGATCGTGCGCGACCGCCTCGACCGGGTTCCGAGCACGAACGACTACGTGCTGGTCGTCCGCCGCGGGTTGCCCGAGGCTGCGGAGACGAACGGGCACGAGTGGCTCGAGGCGCGCGTCGACGAGGTGCTCGGGAAGGCGGCGGCATGAGCGTCGGCTCGACGGAGCTCACCGAGGAGCGCAGGCTCATGAGGCGGGTCGCGATCCTGCCGATCAGGCTGTACCAGATCCTGATCTCGCCGCTCGTCCCGGCCAACACCTGCAAGTTCCATCCGAGCTGCTCGGAGTACGCGATCCTCGCGATTCGTAAGCACGGCGTGATTCGCGGCGCCGGCCTGGCCGCCTGGCGGCTGCTCCGCTGCAACCCGTGGTCGCACGGAGGCGTCGACTACCCGTGATCGTCGCCGGCATCCTGACGCCGCTCGAGAACGTGATGAAGTCGATCCTCGACTTCTTCCACGGCAGCGTCGGCCTCTCGTGGGCGTGGTCGATCGTCGCCCTGACCGTGCTCGTGCGGATCATGCTCGTCCCGCTCGCGGTGCGGCAGATCCACTCGATGCAGTCGATGCAGCGGCACGCGCCCGAGATGAAGGCGATCCAGCAGAAGTACAAGGGCGACCGGCAGAAGCTGAACGAAGAGCTGATGAAGTTCTACCGGGAGAACCACATCAATCCCGCCGCGTCCTGCCTCCCGCTGGTCCTCCAGTTCCCGATCTTCATCGCCCTCTACTTCACGCTGCGGCACGAGTCGCACAACATCACCGGTCCGTGGCTGCATGTCGTCCCGAACATCTCCGACAAGACGACGGCGCACTGGTCGGGCTACATCCTGTTGGCCATCTACGCGGGCTCGCAGGTCGCGTCGACGTACTTCATGGGCGCGACCATGGACAAGACACAGCGCACGATCATGATGGTCCTCCCGCTCGTGTTCCTGACCGTCGTCGCCCGGTTCCCGACGGGCCTGGTCCTCTACTGGATGACCACGAACCTGTGGACGGTCGGGCAGGGCCTCATCACGCGGCGCCTGGTCCCGCGCACCCCGCCGCCGGCCGCCGCGCGCGCGAGCACGACACCGCGCCGAAGCTCGCGAACGCCTCCGAAACCAGAGCCCGAGCCAGAACCAGAGCCCGAGCCCGTCACCCCCGCGCCTGCGGCGACGACGCCGCGCCGGGTCCGGCGGAAGAAGAAGGGCGGCGCGCGACGGTGAGCGAGGAGCTTTCGGTCGAGGCGACCGGCGAGACCGTCGGAGAGGCGAAGTGGAAGGCGCTTCGCGATCTCGAGCGGCTCGCACCCGGTCTCGACCGCGGGAGCGTGCGCTTCCAGGTGGTCTCGGAAGGCGAGCGCGGCCTGCTCGGGGTCGGGTTCACGCCGGCGCTGGTCGTCGCCTCGACCGACGGCACCGCCGAGTCGAGCGCTTCCGTGCCGCGACCCGGTGAGTCGGACGAAGCCGCGCACATCCGCGGCCTGGTCGAGCGCGTCGTGGCTGCCTTGGGCGTCAGGACTCGCGTCGAGGTGGACGAGTCGAACGAGGAGCTGCTCGTGACCTGCACCGGCGGCGAGCTCGGCTTGCTGATCGGGAAGCACGGGCACACGATCGACTCGCTGCAGTACATCGCGAACGTGATCACGCATCGCAGCGGCGGAGAGAAGCGGGTGACGGTCGACGCGGCCGGTTATCGCGACCGGCGCCGCTCGACCCTCGAGGCGATTGCGGTCAGGAGCGCCGAGCGCGCCGCGCTCGGTGAGCGAGTCGCTCTCGATCCGATGTCGGCCGTCGAGCGGAAGATCGTGCACGAACGGCTGTCCGAGTATCCGGGGGTGCGCACCTCGAGTGACGGAGTCGAGCCGAATCGCTGCGTCATCGTCGAGCCCGACGCTTGACGCCTGGCTCGACGCTCTCGTCGCCGCGCCGGGCCTGACCGCGCTCCGCGATCCGGCCGAAGCGCGCCGCGTGCTCCTCGACGACTCCCTTCGTGCCCGCGAGCTCGTCGCGCGCTTCCCGGGCGTGCTGGTGGACGTCGGTTCCGGCGGCGGGGCGCCCGGGATCCCCCTCGCCCATGCGTTCCCGGATCGCGAGGTCGTGCTCCTCGACGCCGAGCGGAGGAAGTGCGCGTTCCTCGAGCGGTGGTGTCCGCCGAACGCGCGCGTCGTCTGGGGCCGCGCCGAGGAGCAGCCGACCGACTGGGCAGGCGTCGCCGTGGCGAAGGCGCTCGCGCATCCCCCGACCGCGGCCGAGTGGTGTCTGCCGCTCGTCCGCGAGGGCGGCGGGGTGGTGCTCTGGGTCGGCGAGAGCGCCGATCGCGAGCACGTCGCCAGGGTGGCGAGCAGGTTGGCCGGTGCGCCGGAAGAGAGCCCGGACGGCTTCGTCGTCCTGCGCAAGACGGGGCCGACGCCCGCAGGGTTCCCACGCCGTGTCGGCGTCGCGCGCAAGCGGCCACTGCCCTGATTCGCGGCCCGGCCGCGTCCGGAGACGGGGCTAGATTGGCGAGGTGCGCGGCAAGGTCTATGCGTTCGCGAATCAGAAGGGCGGCGTCGGCAAGACCACGAGCGCGGTCAATCTGGCGGCGTGCCTGGCCGAGGCCGGCGAGCGCGCGGTCGTCGTCGATCTCGACCCGCAGGCCAACGCCACGTCCGGGCTCGGGCTACGCGCCAACGGGACGTCGACGTACGACCTGCTCGACGGCGCGGCGCTCTCCGAGCTCGTCAAGCCCACGCGGTTCGAGAACCTCTTCGTCGTCCCGTCGCGGCCCGAGCTCGCCGGTGCCGCGGTCGAGCTCTCGCAGCGTGAGAACGGCGACCGCTTCCTCGCGGACGCGCTCGCCGGCGCCGACGGGTTCGACTTCGTGCTGCTCGACTGCCCTCCCTCGCTCGGGCCGCTCACGGTGAACGCCCTGGCTGCCGCGCAGCGCGTGGTCGTCCCGGTCCAGACCGAGTACTACGCTCTCGAGGGCCTGGCCCAGCTCATGCAGTCGATCGAGCTCGTGAAGCGCCGGCTCAACCCGCCGCTCACGATCGCCGGCGTGCTCCTGACGATGGCCGACTCGCGCACGCGGCTCTCCGCAGCGGTCGAGGCCGAGGTGCGGCAGCACTTCGGGAAGCTCGTGTTCGACGCGGTCGTGCCGCGATCCGTGCGTGTCGCGGAGGCGCCGAGCCACGGCCTGCCTGTGACCCACTACGACCGGCGCTCTCCCGGCGCCGAGGCCTACTGGAAGGTGGCGATGGAGCTTGTCGAGCGGAGCTAGCCTGGGCGGCCGCGCCGCCCGCCGGGGCCTGGGCCGCGGCTTCGAGGTCCTGATCGGCGGTGGGCCGGAGCTCGCGAACGTTCCCGTCGAGCAGATCCACCCGAACCCGCGCCAGCCGCGCCGCCGCTTCGACGGCGAGAGCGTCGGCGGGCTGGCCGAGTCGATCCGCCTGCAGGGGTTGATCCAGCCGGTCGTGCTGCGGCCGCGCCTCGAAGGCGGCTACGAGCTGATCGCCGGGGAGCGCCGCTGGCGCGCTGCCCGCGAGGCGGGAGTCGATGTGCTGCCGGCGGTCGTGCGCGACGCCGACGACCGCGAGACGCTCCTGCTCGGTCTCGTCGAGAACGTCGCGCGCGAAGATCTCGCGCCGGTCGAGGAGGCGCGCGCCTACGCGTTGCTGATCGACGAGTTCGGTCTCTCCCTCGGCGAGGTCGCGGAGCGAGTCGGCAAGTCGAAACCGACCGTCTCGAACCGGATCCGCCTGCTCGAGCTGCCGGACGACGTGCTCGCGATGGTCAACCGGCACGAGTTGACGGAGGGGCACGCGCGCGCGGTGCTCTCCGTTCCCGACCACGACGGCCGCCGCCGGCTCGCCCGGCGGATCGTCCGCGAAGGGTTGTCGGTGCGCGCAGCGGAACGGGCTGCGCGCTGGTCCGGTGCGCGCACGAAGGAACGCCGGGTCACGACCGTCGACCCGGTGCTCGCCGAGCGCATCAAGGACGCCGTCAAGCGTCTGACGGGGTTCGAGGCGAAGGTCGGTGCCGCCGGGCTGCACGTGCCGCTCGACGGCGAGGTGCAGCTCGCCGAGCTCGCCGAGGCGCTCGAGCGTCTCGGCTGATCCCCACCTCCTACCTTCGCCAGCTGAGGCCGTCGAGGCGCTGGACGAAGACGCGCCCGACGACCTGCCGGGCGCCGTCGGCGACCCGGACCGCGTGGAGCTGCACGAACGCCCCGCCGGCGTCGGCGTGTTCCGTCGTGTAGCAGAGCCACCGTCCGTCCGGTGACCAGGCGAGCGGGCCGGCCGACCCACGGTGGCGCTCGACGACGCGGAGCGAGCCCGTTCGCACGTCGAGCAGGGAGGTCGAGACGGTGCCCGCGCGCTGAGACGCGAAGGCGATACGCGAACCGTCGGGCGACCACGTGGGAGACGAGACGTCGCGCTTCAGGAGCAGGCGCTTGCCGGAGCCGTCGGCAAGGACTTCGCTCAGCCCGCCGTCGCCGTCGTAGGCGATCCACCTGCCGTCCGGCGACCAGGAGGGCGACTCCGCCGCGTGCACGATCGAGAGGCCGTGTAGCTCGCTCCCGTCGGCGCGGACAATCCAGAGCTCGGACGTCTCATGGCCGTTGTCGACGCGGATGTACGCCAGACGACGTCCGTCCGGCGACCAGGTCGGAGCCGCATAGGTGATGTACTCCGCGAAGCGCGGCACGATGTGACGGCGGTGCCCGCCGTTCGAACCGGCGACCCAGACCCCGTTGAGCGTGAACGCGAGTCGTCCGGAGCGCGAGAACGCGGGGTAGTCGCCGGCGCCGAGCGCGTGGCCGCCGGTGCCGTTCGCGCCGACGGCGAAGACGTACTGGCCGGTGCCGACCGCGATCGTTCCCTCCGGCCCGCGCGGAGCCGCGGTCGCCCGGCCCGCCGACGCTGCGCTCAGGACAGCGAGCAGCGCAAGCGCGAGCGAGCGGGTCACGAGCTCGTTGACGCGACCTGCGGCATCCGCACGGGCTGCTCGCGGCGCTCACGGATGCGAGCGAACCCGCCGGCGAGCACGAGCAGGGTGCCGAGGAAGAGCGGCAGGCGGAGGAGCGTCGACCAGTACGGGTCGCGGAGCGAATCGGAGATGTCGCCGATGCGGCCGCTGTGTGGAAGCAGCGCGTGCAGGAATGCACCCTGGCTCGGGACGAGCGCGTACTCGGCGACATACGTCGTCACGAGCAGCGCGTAGAAGAGCGCGAGGATGCGACGCCATTCGGTGTCGAAGAGCGGGTACGTCGCGACGAGCAACGGGAGCCACCAGTACGCGTACTGCGGAGCGTAGCCCGGTCCGAGCGCGGGAACTGCGAGCAGGGCGAGCGCCGCTGCGAGGACGGTCGCGGAGCCGTCCAGGCCCCGTCGCCAGAGCCAACGGAACGCGACGACCTCCGCGACCGCAAGCGCGAGCGGGAAGATCGCCTTCGTGTAGGCGGACGATGCGCCGTCGGCGCCAGACGCCGCAAGCAATCCCGTGATCCCGAAGTACCCGGGCGAGGAGCGGTAGCGGATGACGTTCTCGACGACCGCGTGCGGGGCGTAGGCGAGGATCACCGACAACCCGAGTGCGATCGGGCCGACGAAGAGCGCAGCTGCGATCCAGCGCTCGAGCGGCCGCGCCAGTGCGGCGGTGCGGGCGAGCAGCGGCGCGAGCACGAGCGGCACGGTCTTGACGAGGGCCGCGATGCCGAAGCAGAGAGAGGCGGCGAGCCAGCGCAGGATGTCGGTCGGCCCTTCCTGTCGCGCGAGGGTGAACGCACCGACGGTCACCCACAGGCCGAGGAGCACGTCGAAGTTCCCGTGCTGGCAGACGAGCAGGATGGCGACCGGGTTGAGGCAGAGCCCGACCAGGACGATCGGCATCGCCTCTCGCGGCGCGACGCGATGGAGGAAGCGATAGACGACGACGATCACGACACTCTCGGTCGCGATGAGGAACAACCGAAGCACGAGGAAGAACGAGACGTCGAACGCACGCGAGACGTGGTCGAGCAGCGAGACACACACCATCCAGGCCGGCGGCCAGTTGAGGTAGGTGGTGGTCGCGTAGGGATTGAGCCCGTGCCGTAAAGCCCGCGCGACGACGATCCAGTGATCGACGTCGTCGGAGTGGATGCGCGCCGGCATGAGCGCAATGAACGGGGCGCGGGCCGCCCAGGCGATCGCGAGGAGCAGCACGATGTCGCGAAGCTGACGAGACCGCGGCGTGGCCGCGCGCGGGTTCGGCCCTTCGTGCACACCCGGACGCTAGTTCGGGCCGCGGACGTGCGGAGCGGATCGATGTCGGAGGCGCTCCCTATCATTCGGCCACCTCGTTGCTGTCGATCGTCGTACCCATTCACAACGAGGCGGAGACGCTGAGCGCGTTCGAACAGCGTCTGTCGCCGGCGCTCGACGCACTCGGCGAGCAGAGTGAGGTGATCCTCGTCGACGACGGCAGCACCGACACGAGCCCGGTGCAGATGCGCCTGCTCGCGGAGCGGGACCCCCGGTACAAGCTCGTGATGCTGTCGCGGAACTTCGGCCACCAGATCGCGATCACGGCCGGCCTCGACAGGGCCACGGGGGACGGGGTGATCGTGATGGACGGCGACTTGCAGGACCCGCCCGAGGTGATCCCGCAGCTCGTCGAACGCTGGCGCGAGGGTTACGACGTCGTCTTCGCGATTCGCAAGCGGCGCGAGGGCGAGCCCGTGTTGCGGAAGCTCCGCGCGGCGATCTTCTACAGGTTCTTCCGTTCGATCAGCGACATCGACGCGCCTGTCGACGTCGGCGACTTCCGCATCATCGACCGCAGGGTGCTCGAAGCGCTCAGGGACATGCCGGAACGGCATCGCTACATCCGGGGGATGGTGACCTGGGTCGGCTTTCGTCAGACCGGGATCGAGTACGTCCGTGAGGAGCGCTTCGCCGGCGAGTCGAAGTACACGTTCCGGAAGCTCCTTCAGCTCGGCCTCGACGGTGTCGCGAGCTTCTCGAACGCTCCGCTCGACCTCGTGTTGCGCATCGGCATGACGGTCTCGGTGCTCTCGCTGGCGGCTGCGGTGGCCGCGATCGGCATCAAGATCGCCGGGTTGTTCCCGATACCGGGCACGGCGACCATCGTGGTTCTGTTGTCATTCCTCGGGGGGATCCAGCTGCTGATGCTCGGGATCCTCGGCACCTACCTGGGTCGTATCTACGAAGAGGTCAAGGCGCGGCCGCTCTACTTCGTCGATCGGGAGTTCGGCTTCCATCCGACGGAGCCGGACGGTCCCGGCCGGGCGCTCCGGTGAGCTTGCGCCACGCGCTTGGCTCGAGCACCGTGCGCGGTGGGGAGACGCGCTGCCGATGACGACTGCCGCGACGCCAGCAGGCGGGATCCGGAGCCGCCTCGGCCGCACCGTCGATCTCTCTGCGTACGGCTACGCGCTGGTGCTCACGCTCGGCTTGAGCTTTGTCCTGGCGATTCCGACGCTCGACCAGCGGTGGTTCCCGTGGGATGAGGGAACACTCGGACAGTCTGCGCAGCGCGTCCTGCACGGCGAGCTTCCGCACAGGGACTTCGTCGACGCCTACACCGGCGGGCTTGCGTTCTACGACGCCGGCGTCTTCTGGCTGTTTGGAACCGATTTGTTATGGCTTCGCGTGGCGATGCTGCCCCTGTTCGCCGCATTCGTCGTCGCGGCGTTCTACATCGCAGCGCGGTTCGTCCCGCCGGTCTACGCCGGGCTGCTCACGCTCATCTGCGTTCTCTGGAGCGTTCCCAACTATCCGGCCGCGATGCCGTCCTGGTACAACCTCTTCCTCGCGACGGTTGGAGTCGCGTCCGTTGTTCGCTTCTGCGACCGAGGCGAGCGGCGTTGGCTCTGGGTGGCCGGCCTCGCCGGCGGTGTCTCGATCGCCGTCAAGGTCGTCGGGGTCTACTTCGTCATCGGCGTGATTCTCTTCCTGCTGTTCCGCCGCCGTCTTCGTTCGGCACCGGGGGCAGATGGACGACGCGGATTCGACTCGGTTCTCACCATCGCGTTCGCCCTCGCGACACTGGCCTTCGTCGTAGGGATCGTGGCCGGGCTGGCAAGCCCTGCGGTGTTCGTCGCGTTCGTTGTCCCGGTGGCCGCGGTGGTCGGTGCCGTGGTGCTCGTGGAGCTCCTCGCGGGCGATGAGCCTGTGGTGCTCGCGCGCGCAGCGCGTATCGACCTCGTCCATTTCCTGGCCGCGGCCGCTGTCCCTCTCGCCATCTTTGCCGCCCCTTACGTCGTCACCGGGTCACTCGGCGACCTCATAGGCGACCTCGCCACGGCATCGCAGAAGCGCCTCGAGTTTGCCTCGTTCGCGCCGCTGCCGGTGCACTGGATCGTGTACGCGATGCCACTGGTCGCAGCGGCACTCGTCCCGCTGCTTCGCGGGCGCGCACGCGCGCTCGCGGTTGCCGGGATCGGTGCGCTTGCCCTCCTGGGCGCCACGCTTCCCACGATGGCGAGCGCAACGCGCCTGTTCGTCAATCCGGCGCGCGAGCTGGTCCCGGTAGTCGCGATCGCAGGATCCGCCGTCGTAGCGCTGACGGCCCTCCACCGACGGCGATCACGCGGTCGAGCGGAACCGGCCACTGTTCTGGTCTTTGCGGCGGTCCTGGTGAGTCTCGTGCAGTTCCCCTTCGCCGCCCCGATCTACTTCTTCTACGCCTTCCCGCTCGTCGCTCTCGCCGCTGTCGCTCTCCTTTCGGAGCTCGAGTTGGCACGGGAGCCGCTCGTTGCGGTCGTCGGAGTCGCCTACCTGATCGTCGGCCTTTTCCACCTGCAGCAGAGCGGCAGCACGCTCGCTCAGGCGATGATCGGCTCCCATCCCGGCCTGACGGTGCTCGACCGTCATCGCGCGCGCATCTACGTGTCTTCCAGCGATGCGGCCACCTACCGTCGCGTCACGCAGCTCCTGCACGCGCACGCTCGCAGCGGGGTCACGATCGCCGGACCAGATTCACCGGAGATCTACTACCTCGCCGGCCTCGCAAACCCGACACCCGAGCTGTTCGACTTCTTGAGCTCTGAGAGGGCGCGCGACCGCGGCGTGCTCGATGCGATCGCACGCGATCCGATCAATGCGATCGTGGTCAATCAACGGCCGCCGTTCTCGCACCCGTACGATCCTGCGCTGCTGCAGCGACTCGAACGGACGTTTCCGCACCACCAGCTGGTCGACCACTTCGACGTCCGCTGGCGCGCATGATCGATCGTCTCTTGGAAGTCAGCTTCGTCTACAGACTCTGGCAGCTTCCGTTCGAGCGGCGAAAGTTCGCGCCGCTCGTGGCGCGGCTCGCTGCCGCGCGCCCGAGCAGCGTGCTGGATGTCGGCTGCGGGCCGGGTACGAACGCCGCGTGGTTCGCGGACGTTCCGTACGTCGGCGTCGACCTCAACCCGAAGTACATCGTGACGGCGATCAAGCGGTTCGGGCCGCGGTTCGTCGCCGGCGACGCGACCGAGCGACTGCCCGACTCCGGCGCGCCGTACGACTTCGTCCTGGTGAACAGCCTGCTCCACCATCTCGACGACGCCGGTGTCGCCGCCGTGCTCACGGGCGCCGTCGAGCTGCTCGCACCGGGAGGCGCCGTTCACATCCTCGATCTCGAGCTTCCGTCGAAGCCGAGTGCGGCGCGGTTCCTCGCACGCCACGACCGTGGTGACTTCCCGCGTCCCCGGGCGCGCTGGCGCGAGCTGCTCTCGTCGCGACTCGAGATCGACGAGCTGACGCCCTACCCGCTCGGGCTCGGCGGCCTCGCGCTGTGGCGGATGTTCTACTGCCGCGGCCGGCCGCTCTCGCTGCCCGCGGCGCGAGCTGCGATTGACACCGGCGGCGCCCGGGCGTAGCGTCGCGCCGGTCTGTGGCGCTGGTGTCGATTCGACCCCGGAGGCGGCGGTGGCGCAGTTTCAGCTCGGAGGGCATGACGTCCAGGTCGAGCCGTGGACCACCTGGTGGCCCGCGTCGATCTTCAACAAGCAGCAGGGCGTGGAGGTGAAGGTGGATCCGCAGCGGCACTGGTGGTGCCTGTGGATCTGCCAGTCGACGACCGACGTCGACAAGATCGAGTGCGCCGCCGAGCTCAGCTCGGCGATCGCACCGCCCGCGCAGATCTCGGGCAGCTGCACGTCGTGCGGAGACCTGGTGATTCGCTCGGCGAGCTCGTGGGGATACTCCGCGCCCTGGCTCTACCAGCGCGCGGACTTCAGCGTCTCGGTCACGATCGGCGGCCAGGGCTACTCCGTCAAAGGAGAGCTGCTGTACTCCTAGCTTGCCCCGAAATCGATGGGCGATCCTGGATTCGAACCAGGGACCTCCGCCTTATCAGAGCGGCGCTCTAACCAACTGAGCTAATCGCCCGCGCGGGGCCAAGTGTAGCCCCGGCCTGCGCTGCGTTGTCCGGGAGGTGCAGGGGTACTCTTTACGGCCAGATGGTCGAGATGACGATCTACGGGGTCTCGTTCGACATCGTCGGCAAGCAACCGATCGTCCTGCTCAAGACGGCCGACGGCAACCGCTACCTGCCGATCTGGATCGGGCAGTCCGAAGCGGCTGCGATCCTGATGAAGCTCCAGGGCGCGTCGACACCGCGTCCGCTCACGCACGACCTGCTCGTGAACATCCTCTCGGAGCTCGACGTCGCGGTCGTCCGCGTGACGGTCACCGAGCTCCGCGAGAGCACCTTCCACGCGTCGATCACCGTCGCCCAGAACGGCACCGAGCTCGAGATCGACTCCCGCTCCTCCGACGCGATCGCCGTCGCCGTCCGCACCGGCGCGCCGATCTTCGCCGACGACGAGGTGATCGAGGAGTCCGCGATCGAGATGGAAGGGGACGAGGTGAACGAAGAGGAGGTCGTCGACGAGTTCAAGCGCTTCCTCGACCGCGTCTCCGCGGAGGACTTCGCGGGCGCCGAGGTCGAGGCCGAACCGCCGGAGCCCGACGACGAAGCCGAAGCCGGCGACGAGGACGAGACGGTTTAGAAGACGTAGACCGTGGTGCCGACGGCGATGTCGCCGTAGACCTGCGTCGCGACCCACATCGGGATGCGCACGCAACCGTGCGACGCTGGATAGGGCGGCACGTCCGGGTAGCCGTGGACGGCGAACCCGCGGAGGAAGTAGTTCGGGTAGTAGAGGACCCAGTCGAAGCCGGTCACCTTGCGGTAGACGTGCCAGACGCCGAGCGGCGTGTTTCCGGTCGCGCCGGTCGAGGCCGCTACGACCAGGGCGACCTTCCCGCCGCGCACGACGAACAGCACCTGCCGCGCCTTGTCGACCTCGATGTGGTCGCCGGCGTAACGGGCACGCGGGACCTGCGCATGCAGGAGCCGCGTCCAGAGCCCGGGCGTCACCGCGCCGGTGCGTGGCAGCCCCTCGACTTTCTGGAACGCGTAGACCGCCTCGACGTCGTCGTCCCCGTAGACGCCGTCGACCTGCACGGCGTAGTGGAGGTTGTGCAGCACGCGTTCGAGCTCCAGCACACCGGGCCCGTGCGCGCCGGCCGACAGGCCCGGCCTCGCGATCGTCCGCGTGACCGTTGCGCGCACCGCCGCCCAGCCCTTTGCCGGGCGCGTCCTGACCGTGACACGCGCTGCCCGCGCGGTGCGCGTGTCGACGACCCGCGGCGCGACGACGGTGCCTGCGCTCGCCGGGTGGAGCGTCGCCTGCACGCGCATGCGCGATCCGACGATCGGCGCCCCCACGAGTCGCACGACCAGCTTCGGCACGACGACGATGCGCACCGGCTTCGACTTGATCCCCACGGCATCCGCGACCCACGGCGAGGTGCCGAGCACGCGGACACGGAGCTTGCCGTGCACGAACCTGCGGCCGTGCACCACGACCGGAAGGCGCGGAATCACCGAGGCGCGAAGCGCTACCCACTGCGCATAGCGTGCGCGGGCGGGACCGTGCAGCGTGAGGGCGACGGAGAGCACGGTGGCGGCGTGCTCCGCCCCGGCGTCGGTCGTCAGCGTCGGCCGGTAGACGCCGGCCGTGTAGACGTGCTGCACCGTCTGGCCGTCCGCCTCCTGGCCGTCGCCGAAGCTCCAGTGGTACTGCGTCGAGGCGCACGCCGCGGTGAGCGTGACCGTCAACGGCGCCGCTCCGGTCACCCGCGTCGTGCTGACGCCGCAGGCGGCATGCGCGGCCGAAGGCGCCGCCAGGGCGGCGAACGCGACGAGGGCGGCGCGGCGCATCCGCCGCTGAGACTAGACGGTGACCGCGACGGCAACCGCCGTCACTTCGTCGACACGGTCACTGCGACGACGAGCGCGATCAGGTTGAAGGTGCCGTGCAGGAACATCCCGGGAACGACGCTGTCGGTGCGGTCGCGGATCCACGCGAGCGCGCAGCCGAAGGCGACGATGATCGGCAACGACACGAGCAGGCCGTGCGCCAGCCCGAACAGCAGTCCGACGAGGAAGATCGTCGGCCACCGGCCGAAGGGGATGAGGAGCGAATAGCCGAGCCCGCGGTAGGTGAGCTCCTCGGCGAACGGCACGAGCGTGCAGATCACGACGGCGTTCGCGATGTACGCAGCAGCGTGGTTGGACTCCCAGTGCGACGGCGTGAGGCCCTGCTCGTTGCCGGGATGCGTCAGCGCGCCGTAGGCCCCCTCGAAGACGTAGATCGCGACCAGCGCCACGGCGACGTAGACGAGCGTGCGCCCGAACGCGTTCGGGCGCCGGAGCGCGAGCAGATCGCGCCGCCCGTGCGCGATCGCGAGCACGATCGCCAGGATGAACGCCTCCTGGACGATCGTGAAGATCGCCGTCGACCACTGGTAGAGGATGTTCGGGTCCGGCTTGCCCTCCGATGCGCGCCCCGCGTAGGCGATCAGCGCGAGTGCTCCGACGAGGGCGAGCCAGAACACGAGACGCCGCGTCTCGCTCGTACGATACGGCGGCGCCGTGCTCGATCGCACGTTCACTCCGGCCGAGGCTAACAGCGCCCTCGGCGAGGTGCGCCCCGCCGCAGAGCGGCTGGTGCGGCTGCGCGAGCGAATGCGCGAGCTCGAATCGGCGCAGGGGAAGCTGGTGACCGCGATCGGCGGGAACGGCGAAGGCCACGCCGCCGGCGACCTCGGTGCGGCCCAATCCGAGCTCGTCGAGCTCGCGGCGGCATCGGCCGCCTGCGTCGAACGGCTGGCGGAGCTCGGGACGCTCGTCAAGGATCCCGATCTCGGCCTGGTCGACTTCCCGGCCGTTCGGGACGGTGCCTCGGTGCTCCTCTGCTGGCACGTCGGCGAGGAGTGCGTCCAGTACTGGCACGGCTACGAGGAGGGCTTCGCAGGGCGGAAACCGATCGACTGGGGCGAAGAGGAGTAGATGCCCGAGTTCTGGCAACACGCCCTGATCGCCACCGCGGTGATCGTCGGCGCGTGGCTGCTCGCGAAGTTCGTCGACCGGCGCATCTCCAGGCGCGAGCTGCCGCCGGAGGTGATGACCCGCTACCGCGTGATCCGGCGCACGCTGTTCGCGACGATCGTCTTCGTCGGGGTCGTCTCGGCGCTGCTCGTGATCCCCCAGGTACGCGCCGTCGCCGGGGGCGTGCTCGCCTCGTCGGCGGTGATCGGCCTGATCATCGGCTTCGCCAGCCAGCGCACGATCGGCAACGCGGTCGCCGGGATCATGATCGCGTTCACGCAGCCGCTGAGGCTGGGAGACGAGGTCGAGATCGACGGGTCGCGCGGGGTCGTCGAGGAGATCGGCCTGACCTACACCTGGCTGCGCACCGACGACGACGACCGGGTCGTCGTGCCGAACGAGAAGCTCGCCTCGGGAACGATCCGCAACTCGACGATCAGGAGCGGAGGGGTGTTCGCCGAGGCGAGCGTCCGGGTGCCGCTCACCGCCGACCTCCGCGGCGTGCTCCAATCCCTGGCGATGGACGGGACCGACGCCCACGTCGCCGTGCTCGGCTCCGCCGACGCCACGATCGCCGTGCGCAAGTGGGTGCCGCGCGGTCGTTCGGTCGAGGACGCGGAGTCCGACCTCCGCGTCGAGATCGCCGAGCGCCTCCGTACGACAGGGGTGTTCGCATGAGCCGTAGGCTCGACGGAGGCTCACCAGGAGCGGGGGTGCCGGCTTTGCCGGCGCCGGAGTGGGTATGAGCCGTGGGCGGCGCCACGACGACCTCGACTTCGTGCTGGCCCAGCGCGACCGCAGGCGCCGGCGGGCGGCCCGCGTCCGGCGCCGCAGGCGCACGGCGGTGCTCGCGGCCACCGTCCTCGGTGTGGTCGCGGTGGCGATCGGGACGATCTCGATCGGCGCGGGCGCTGCGCTCTCCGCGAGCTGCGACCTCAACTCGCTGCGTCCGGTCGAGATCGGCCAGAACTCCTTCGTCTACGCGAGCGACGGCTCCCTGCTCGGCTCGATCCCGGCCGAGCGCAACCGCGAGCCCGTTTCGCTCGCGAAGATGGCGGTCTGGCTGCCGCGCGCGACGGTCGCGATCGAGGACCGCCGCTTCTACGAGCACGGCGGCGTCGACTACCTCGGCATCGCGCGCGCCGCGTGGAAGGACATCAGCACCGGCAAGACGGTCGAGGGAGGCTCGACGATCACCCAGCAGCTCGTGCGCGGTCTCTATACGGGCCGTCAGAAGACGTTCAGCCGGAAGATCAAGGAGGCGTGCCTCGCCAACAAGCTCGCGAAGAAATGGCCGAAGTCGAAGATCCTCGACGAGTACCTGAACACGACGTATTACGGCAACCACGCGTACGGGGTCGAGGCGGCGTCGCAGACCTACTTCTCGAGACCCGCGAGCAGACTCACGCTGCTCCAGTCCGCGCTGCTCGCCGGACTGCCGCAGGCGCCGTCGGTGTACGACCCGCTCAACAATCCCGTGGCCGCGCGCCAGCGACGGAACGAGGTACTGCGCGCGATGCTGACGAACGGCGCGATCACGCCTCGGCAGTACCGGCAGGGCGCACCCGCGAAGTCGCTCGGGCTGCGGCCGGGGAACATCTACAGCCAGATCAAGCAGCCGTACTTCTTCTCCTACGTGACCGACCAGCTCGTCGGCGCGTACGGAGCCGAGACGGTGCGCGAGGGTGGGTTGAAGGTCTACACGACGATCGACCCGCGACTGCAGCGGCTCGCGATCAAGTCGATCCGCGACGTCCTGCCGTATCGAACGGATCCCGCCGCGGCGATCGTCTCGGTCGAGCCGGGAACCGGAGCGATTCGCGCGATGACGACGGTCGTGCGCAAGGCCAAGAACCAGTTCAACCTTGCCGCCCAGTCGGCGCGCCAGCCGGGCTCGACCTTCAAGACGTTCGTGCTCGCCTCGGCGATCGAGCAGGGAATCGATCCGGACTCGACCTACTACACGTCGGCGCCGTTCACGTGCGACGTCGGGCCCTGGTGCGACCCGAAGAAGCCGTGGGAGGTGCATACCTACGACGACACCTATCGTGGAAGCGAGTCGGTCACGCGCGCGACGCTGCAGTCGGACAACACGATCTACGCGCAGCTGACCCTCGACGCCGGCCCGCGGTACGTGTGGAGCATGGCGCATCGTCTCGGCGTGCACATGACGCCGGACAAGCCCGTCGCCTCGATCGGCCTCGGCACCCTGGCGGTCTCGCCGCTCGACATGGCCGCGGCCTACGCGACGTTCCCGGCGCTCGGGATCTACGCGAAGCCGATGGCGATCACCAAGGTCGTGCTCCCGGGTGGGAAGGTCGACACGGCGAGCGGGTGGGGCAAGCCGCAGACCAAGCGGGCGCTCTCCCAGGCGGTGGCGTGGAAGGTGACAGACGTTCTCCGCCAGAACGCGGAGTTCGGCACGGGCGCCGGGTCGGGTGACGGCGAGCACACGAACGCGGGGAAGACGGGACGACCGAGAACCACGCCGACGCCTGGTTCGACGGGTTCACGCGCCAGCTCTCGACCGTGGTCTGGATGGGGTACCAGCAGGGCGAGATCCCGATGCTCGACGTCCACGGCGAGGCGGTCGCGGGCGCGACGTTCCCCGTCCCGATCTGGCACGAGTACATGACGGCGGCGCTCTGGAAGCGGCCGGCGCTCCCGTTCCTGCTGCCCGACAAGTACCCGAGCTGGCATCCGATCAAGCACGGCGACTACGGCTCGCTCGGCTACGTCTACACGGCGCCGGCGTACACGACGCCGAGCACCACGACGACGAGCACGAACGGCGAGACGACGTCTCCCGCGACGACGACGCAGGCGCCCGTGACGCCGATCCCGCCACCCGTCACGCCGACTGCTACGCCGGCGAGGACGGTCCCGATTCCGCCGGCGCCGCCGGCAAATACGACTCCACCGCCCGCTCCGCCCGCGGTGCCGCCCCCCAATCAGTAGGACCCTCACCGCCGGGGCGCTCACGCTGGCGTTCGTGGCGGCGTGTGTTGCCGTCGCGCGTGCGTCGCACGTCGGCACGGCGTTCCTCGTGCTGCTCGCCTGCGCCTTCACCGCGTACCTGGTGGGGCTCGCGTTCCTGCGGAAGGGCGGCCGCTTCGCGCCGGTGTTCGCGCTCGCGTGCGCGATCCAGCTCGCTCCGCTCGCGGCGCCGGTCTTGCTGTCGACCGACGTCTACACGTACTGGAGCTACGCGCGCCTGCACGATCCCTACCGTGACACGCCGTCGGAGGACGCGGTCTCGGCGCCGCACGCGGGTGCGGCGTACCTGCACACGACGTCCGTCTACGGCCCTGTCTTCTCGTTGCTCACCCGCCCGCTCGGCGTCACGTCGTCGGCGTCGGTCGCGTCGTGGACGTTGCGACTCGTTGCCGCGATCGCCGTGCTCACCGCGGCATGGTTCGCGTCACGGCGCCGCGCCTTCTCCGCGGCGCTCGTCGGCTGGAACCCGGTAGTCGCCGTCCACTTCGCCGGGGGCGGGCACAACGATGCCCTGATGCTCGCGCTCGTCTCGGTGGCGCTCGCGCTGGGTGATCGCGGGAAGCCACGGATTGCAGGCGCCGCCTGGGCGCTGGCCGTGCTCGTCAAGTGGGTCCCGGTGCTGCTGCTGCCCCTGCGGGCGCTCGAGGCGCGCGCGACACGGCGCCGGGTCGACCACCTCGCGTTCGCGGTGACCGCACTCGTCGCGCTCGGGGTGGCGACCGCGCTGTGGCGCCTCCACTGGCTGCACGCGTTTGCGCCCCTCCTGCACGACGCGACCCGCCGGACGTCGTATGCGCTGCCGTCCCGCTTCCACCTCCCGACGTGGGTCTTCATCGTCGCGTACGCGATCGCGTACGCGTGGCTGCTCGTCCTCGCGTCGCGCGGTCGCGCCAGGCTCGGGCTCGCGCTCGCCCTGCTGCTGCTCTGCCTCCCGTATCTGATCGTGTGGTACGTCCTGTGGCCGCTCGTTGCGTCCGCCTATGACGACGATCGGGTCGCGATCGTCCTCTCGCTCGCGCTCTGCATTTATCTGCTGCCGCAGACGATCATGTGAGGAGGTCGTCGAGCAGCGCACGCCACTTGCGGCCGCGAACAGCTCGAGTCGCGTGCAGCTCGAACGCCTGCCGGCCTCTTGCCGCGAGGGCGTTCCGCAGCGTCTCGTCGTCGGCGATCCGGTCGAGCACGGACGCCAGCGCGGACGGATCCTCGGGCGGGACCAGGAGCGCGGATTCGCCGTCGCGAAGGAGCTCGCGTGCAGCCTCGGTGTCTCCGGTGATCACCGGCGCGCCCGTCGCGAGCGCGGCGAACACCGAGGGGGCGATCCCGCGCGACTCGTGGAACGACCCGAGCACGACACCCGCGTGCGCGAACATGATCCCGGCCGAGCCGGAGGCGGCCTCGGTGTGCTCGACGACGCGGACCGGGACGGACGTCAGCGCCGCGGCCGCCCGCACCGTCTCGGTCGACGCGTCCAGCTGGTGGAGGGCCGAGAACGGGTAGGCCGGCGACCACGTCTCGCAGAAGAGGTCCTCGTCGGCCCCCTGCAGCACGACCGCGGTCCGTTCGGCGCCGAGCTCGCGCAGATGTCGTGCTTCGGTCTCGGTCCCGCAGACGACGAGGTCCGGCAGTCGAAACGCCCGGGCGTCCGCGACGCGAAGCACGTTCGCCGCGACCGACCGTGGGCGGAAGTGGCGGCGCACGGAGACGAGCTCGTGCTCGAGCGACAGGACAGCGTCGAAGACGAGTGGGCGTTTGCGGGCGATGCGCCGCGCCTGCGGCACGTCGAAGTGCCCGGGATAGCCGACGACCACCGCATCGGCAGCGACTTGCCGCGTCGTGAGGAGGCGGAGCTCGGCATCGAGAACGTCCACGAGCCCGCGCACGCCACCGCGCTCGAGCTGTCGTTGACGCTCGATCACCTCGATGCCGGCGTCGCGCAGGGCTGCGATCGCATTGGTGTTCCGCGGATGCCTACGGTCGTAGGTTCCGAAGTAGAGGATCTTCACGATGCTCTCCGCACGCGCCGATTATCGTGATCGTCCGTGGACACGCCGGTTCGCCTCGACGAAGCGCTCAGGCTCGTCCTCGCGGAGGTCAACCCTCTCCCGGCCGAGACATTGGCGCTGGCGGATGCCCGGGGCCGCGTCCTGTGCGAGGCGGTACGGGCCGCCGTCGATCTCCCGCCGTTCGACAGCTCGGCGATGGACGGGTTCGCCGTCCGGGCGTCCGACACGCCCGGCCGCCTGGTCGTCGCCGGCGCGTCCGCTGCCGGAAGCCCGTTCGCCGGCTTTGTCGCAGCCGGGCAGGCCGTCGCGATCTCGACCGGCGGGGTCGTGCCGGACGGGGCCGACGCGATCGTCCCGATCGAGCGCGCGAAGATCGCGGGAGACGCGGTCGACGCGGAGGCGGTCTCGGAGGGTGAGCACGTGCGGCCCCGCGGCGGCGACGTTCGCAGCAGCGAGGTCGTCGCCCCGGCCGGCGCGCGGCTCGGTTCGTGGGCGCTCGGTGCCGCGGCCGCGGTCGGCGTCGCGCGAGTTCGCGTCGCGCGGCGGCCGCGCGTCGCCATCCTCGCGACGGGCAGCGAGCTGCGAGAACCGGGTGAAACGCTGCGCGCCGGGGAGATCTACGAGGCGAACACGGAGCTGCTCGCGGCGCTGCTCGAGCAGACGGGCGCGGAGACCGATGTGCTCGGGTCGGTCGCAGACGACGAGCAGTCGACCCGCGAGGCGCTCGAGCGCGGCCTTCGGGCCGACGTGCTCGTGACCTCCGGAGGCGTCTCGGTCGGCCGGCACGACCTCGTGCGCGCCGCGCTCGCGTCGCTCGGCGGCGAGGAGGTCTTCTGGCGCGTCGCCGTGAAGCCCGGGAAGCCGATCTCGTTCGGCGTGCGAGGATCGACGCTCGTGTTCGGCCTGCCGGGCAACCCCGTGTCGGCGCTCGTCGGTTTCGAGCTCTTCGTGCGGCCGGCCGTGCTCGCGCTGCAGGGCTCGTCGCAGCCGGGACCGCTCTGGCAGCCGGGTCGCCTGGGCAGCGCCGTCCGGCGCGATCGGGAACGCGACCAGCTGGTCCGGGCGCGTCGCCGCGACGGCGGGGACTGCCCCGTGCTGGAGCCGGTCTCCGGGCAGGAGTCCCACATGATCGTTCGCGCTGCCGGTGCCGACGCGCTCGTGCTCGTGCAGCGCGGGGACGGCGAGCAGGCGGCTGGATCGGCGGTGCGCTACCTCGCGCCGACGTAGTCGTCGGCCGCGCGCCTTCTCTTCCGGTCTCGGCGTCGCCGTCGCGACGCGCGGACAGACGCGCGGACGAGCTCGCGAACCGGCCCGCGCTCCGGCCGGCCGGACACGCGTGACGGCGCCGCGTAGCGGCCCGCGGCGACGACGGCGAGCTGCGCCGCGCAGGCCGCTCCGGCGAGAAAGATCGCGAAGCTCATCGCCTTGACGTAACCGAGGGAGAGCAGCGTCAGCAGGTACCAGGGCGCGTCGAAGCCCAGCCCGAATCGAATTCCGAGCGAGAGGAGGATCAGCAACGGCCCGCAGAGCCCGACCGCAAAGACGAGCCAGCGAACGACGGCGCGCTCGCGGCGGACCTGCGGAAGCCAGAGCCACGCGTGCACCGCAGGCAGGCAGAAAAGCAGCGCGAACGGGTTCGTTGCCAGAACGAGCAACGTGACGACCCCGAGCCCGAGCAGCGCGACGGTGTCGCCGGCGAGCCGTTCCTCGGGCCCGGCCGGGCGGTGCGGCACGAGACGTCTTCGCCCCGCCAGCCAGGCGATCGCGACCAGCCCGCCGGCCGCCAGAAGCGGGAGCACGGCCCAGTCGTCCGTCGACGTCGAGGCGGGGTTCGGAGGGCGCGCCGCTCCGCTGGGCCACGCTCCGAACAGCTTGAAGACGTAGAAGACGACGCCGACGAAGAGCCAGAACGCGAGGCGCCTGCGGAGGCTACGGCCCGCGGGGCCGAGCGGGATGCCGCGGCGGCGGCAGTGCGCGAAGAGGTCGACGACCCCGACGAGGAACGGCACGAGCAGCGCGAACAGCAGCACCTCGACGGCCCAGCCGCGCACGGCCCGGTCACCGATCCAGACGAAGCTCGGCGTGCCGCGGGTCAGGTCGAGGCCCTGGTCGAGCGAGCCGACGAGCGCCTCCGCGGCGCGGCCGAGTTGCGTGATGCGTGCGGTGTCGAGGCCGGCCGGGCGATCGGTGAACGCGTCGGGCGGGCGCTCGCCTCCCGTAGTCACCGTGATCGCGGGGATCCCGCGCGCCACGAACGGTCCCTGCTCGTGCAGCGTGAACGGGAAGCCCAGGTCGATCAGCTGGCCCAGCACGCTCGCCCGGCCGGCCGCCGGCTTCCCCTGCTCCGCGATGCGCCGCGCGGTCGTCGCGGCGAGCACGGCGGCGGTCGTGCGCGGCGCGTCGCCGGAGATGACGACGCGCGGCGGCTCCTTCCCGCCGATCGCGGTCAGGTTCACGACCGCCGCGACGTGGAACGGCGGGTGCGAGGCGAACCGCTCGGCACCGAGCCCGCCGAACGTGCCCGCGTCTGTCGAGAGGAAGATGAGCGTGTGCGCCGGCCGGACGCGCTCGGCGTCCGGTGTGTCGGCCGCGGTGTAGCCGCGCGCCAGCTCGACCAGGGCGGCGGTGCCGCTCGCGTTGTCGTTCGCGCCGGGCCCGATCCCCGAGTTGTCGCGGTGCGCGACGATCACGATCGCATTCCGCGACTGCCCCTGCGCGACCGCCCAGACGTTGTCGAGACGGGCAACAGGCCCGTTGGGAAGCCTCTCGGTCCAGGTGTCGGTCGTCACGGGTAGGCCGAACGCCCGGAAGTGGTCTCGAAGCCAGCCCGCCGCTCCGAGCGCGCCGGCGCTGCCGGGCGCGCGGTCCGGGTAACGGTTCGCCAGCTCGTCGGCGAGCGCTCTCGCCCCTGTGCCGTCGAAGCTCGGCGGGAGCGCCGGCGCACCGAGCACCCCCGGCCGCGTCGTCGTGAACGCGAGCAGCAACAGCGGGAGGACGGTGACGACGAACGACGCTCGATAGAGGCGGCCGTTGACCGGCCGCTCGACGGAGCCGCGACGGGGCCGCCGGCGACCCGCCTGAGTGCGGGTCAACGTCATATGCAGGGCTATAGTAAGAAGGCAAGCCCTTGCACGGGGTTCCTCGCGCGCCTGGCAGGCGCCCCAGCCGATGCCCGATTCCTCACCCACGATCCTGCTCGTCGACGACGAGGACTCGGTGCGCAAGGTCCTCGCGTTCCCGCTCGAGCGCGACGGTTACGACGTCGTGCAGGCGGCGGACGGCGAGGAGGCGCTGGAGAAGTTCGACGCCCATCCCGTCGACCTGGTCGTGTTGGACATCATGTTGCCCCGTCTCGACGGCCTGGAGGTGTGCAAGCGCCTGCGGGCGAAGAGCGCCGTTCCGATCATCATGCTCACCGCCCGGGACGACGAGCTCGACAAGGTGATCGGTCTCGAGCTCGGCGCGGACGACTACATCACCAAGCCGTTCTCGATCCGCGAGTTCCGCTCCCGCGTCCGCGCCCTGCTCCGGCGCGCGCGGGCCCCGCGCGCCGGTGACGGCGTCGCCGAGGAGCGGATCGAGCACGACGGGCTCGTGATCGACGTTCCGCGCCGCGTCGTCGAGGTTCGGGGCGACCCCGTGCAGCTGACCTACGTCGAGTTCGAGCTGCTGCGCGCCCTCGCCGCACAGCCGGGCCGCGTCTTCAGCCGGCGCATGCTGCTCGAGGCCCTCTGGAAGAGCGCCGACTACCGCGACCCGCGCACGATCGACGTGCACGTCCGCCATCTCCGCGAGAAGCTCGAGGCGGAGCCGCGCTCGCCCGAGTTCATCCTCACCGTGCGAGGCGTCGGCTACCGCTTCCGCGACCGGTGAGCCCGTTGCGCGGCGTCGGCGGGAGGCTCGCGCTCGGGCTGCTCGTCGTCGTGGCCGGCGTGCTGGCGATCGTCTACCTGATCGTCGTGCCGTCGTACCAGCGCTCGCTCGAGAACAGCGAGCTGAAGGGCCTCGAGTCCGGGCTCCGCAAGGTCGCGGTGCCCAACTACCCGGCGAGCCAGGTCGAGTACGCGAAGCAGGCTTTCGCCGACGAGTGGGCGCCCGCGGTGAACGCCCGGATCATCGTCTACGACCTCCAGAACGCCGTCCCGGCGCTCTTGCAGCCGGTCGCCGACTCCGCGGACGAGCTCAACTCGAGTGCGGTCGAGAACGACCCGGTCGCGTTCCAGGCGATCGAGCGGCAGACGCTCGCCCGCGGCACGGTCCGGCGGAACGGCCAGCGCTACGCCGAGGTGGCGTACCCGATCGGGCACTCGGTCGTGCTGCTCTCGGCGTCGCTGCACGACCAGCTGCGGACGGTTTCGGTGGTGCGGCGCAGGTTGTTCATCGCCGGCGGCGTGGCGTTCGGCTTCGCACTCCTGTTCGGCTACGCCGGCGCCGTCCGGCTGGCCCAGCGCATCCGCCGGCTCGAGGTGGCGGCGGAGCGGATCGCGGCGGGCAACTTCACGGAGCCGGTCGTCGATGCCGGCTCTGACGAGATCGGCCAGCTGGCGCGGGCGTTCGAGCGCATGCGGCTACGGCTCGCGCGGCTCGACCGGGCGCGCGGAGAGTTCATCGCCAACGCCTCGCACGAGCTGCGAACGCCGCTGTTCTCGCTCAGCGGGTCGCTGGAGCTGCTCGACGATCCCGGGCTGGACGACGCCACCCGGGACGAGTTCCTCGCGGAGATGCGCCTGCAGGTCGATCGGCTCGGCAAGCTCGCGACCGACCTGCTCGACCTCTCGCGGCTCGACGCCGGCCGGCTGGCGGTCGAGCACGAGCCCGTCGACCTGTCGGAGCTCGCGGGCGACGTCTCGCGCGAGCTCGCCCCACGGGCGGCTGCGCTCGACCACGTGCTCGAGACCGTCGCCGACGAGTCGGTGATCGCACGCGGGGACTCGGAGCGTGTCCTGCAGGTCGGCCGGATCCTCGTCGAGAACGCGCTCCTGCACACGCCGCCGGGCTCGACCGTGCGCGTCTCGACCGCCCGCGACGGCGGCCGGGCGACGTTGACCGTGGCCGACGACGGGCCGGGGATCCCCAGGGACGCGCGGGAGCAGGTGTTCGAGCGGTTCCACCGGCTCGACGGCACGCGCGCCTCCGGCAGCGGCCTCGGCCTCGCGATCGGCCGGGAGCTCGCCGAGCTGATGGGCGGCCGGCTCGAGCTCGACTCGCAGAACGGCTGGACGCTGTTCACGCTCGTGCTGAGCGCAGAGGCGGCCGACCGCGAGCTCGAGCCCGTCTGAGCCCGCCGCTTTCACGTGAAAACGGGGCGCTACAGTGGCCCTCGGTGCGCCGGGGTCACGTTGCCGCCGTCTCGGTCGTCGCCGCCATCCTCGGCGGCGTGCTCGTGCTCGTGGTTGCGAAGGCCACGGGCCTCTTCGATCGCACCACGTCGACGACGGTCGTCCGCGAGCAGGTCTCCGCCGGTCTCGCGTCACCTGTGGTGGTCGCAAAGCCGCTCACCGGCAACGGCTTCTCGCCTGCCCAGATCTACCGTGAGCGCTCGGCCGGCGTCGTCACGCTCTTCAGCCTCTTCAGCGCGAACGGCTCCCCCGACGCGAATGCCGGCCAGGGCTCGGGGTTCGTGGTCGACCGCGACGGCACGGTCCTGACGAGCGCCCACGTGATCACCACCGCCGGGCAGGGCGGGCAGATCGCCCCCGCCCACGCCGTCTACGTCGAGTTCCCGGACGGCGACCGCGTCCAGGCGCGGATCGTCGGGTACGACCTCTTCGACGACGTCGGCGTCCTGCGGATCGATCCGCGTGCCCACGCCCTCGAGCCGGTGCCGCTCGGCGACTCGTCGCGGGTCGTGGTCGGCCAGCCCGTGGCCGCCATCGGCAGCCCGTTCGGCAACGCCGACTCCCTCTCGGTCGGCGTCGTCTCCGCGGTTCACAGGTCGATCCCGGCGTTGACGACGAACTACGACCTGGTCGACGCGATCCAGACCGACGCCCCGATCAACCACGGCAACTCCGGCGGGCCCCTCTTCGACGCGAGAGGGCGCGTGATCGGCATCAATGCGCAGATCCGCTCGACCGGCGACACCTCGGGGTTCGAGGGCGTCGGCTTCGCCGTGCCGATCGACTCGGCGAAGCGCTCCCTGCAGCAGCTCGACTCGACCGGGAAGGTCCGGTACGCGTACGTCGGGATCACGACGGAGGACCTGACCCCCTCGATCGCGAAGAAGTTCGGTTACGCCGCGACGCGAGGGGCGCTGATCGACGGGTTCGCCGACGGCAACCCGGCAGGCAAGCGCGCCGGCCTCAAGGCATCGACGCGACTCGAGGTCTTCCAGGGCGAGAGCGTGCATGTCGGCGGCGACGCGATCGTCGCGATCGCCGGCGTTCCCGTTCGCAACGCCGAGGACCTCGTCCGCGTGGTCGCGGAGCGCCTCGTTCCGGGTGAGACGGCGACATTCACGGTCGTCCGCGGCAACCGCCGCGTCGACGTTCCCGTGAAGCTCGACGAGCGCCCGCAGTAGCCGCAGGAGCCGCGCCGTCGGCGTCGAACGACGGTGGGAGAGAATCCGGCAGAATCTCCGAGGTTTGTCACGACCCGGTAACAGGGAAGAGGCCGGTTGAATGAGCGCGCTCGACGAAGGCGGCGAGGTACGGACGGTTCATCTGACGATCCCGGCGAAGGCCGAGTACATCGGCCTCGGCCGGCTCGCGCTGAGCGGGCTCGCCCGGGTCCACGAGACGCCGCTCCAGGACGAGGCGCTTGCCGACCTCAAGCTCGCGCTCACCGAGGCGTGCACCAACGCCGTCCGGCACGCCTACGAAGGCGGCGACGGGTCGGTGGAGCTGCTCTACGAGCTGCATCCGGACAGGCTCGTCGTCGAGGTCGCCGACGACGGCGACGGGTTCGACACGGCACCGACCGTCCCGGCTCTCGACGACGACGAGCTCGTCGAGGGCGGCCTCGGGATCGCGATCATCCGCGCCGTCGCCGACGAGTTCCAGGTGTCGGGCCGCGAGCAGGGCGGCTCGACGCTTCGCTTCGTCAAGCGCCTGGCGCCGCAGTAGGGCCACCGAGGCTTGCTCCACCTCGTCAACGCCGGGCGAAAGTCGCTCGCCGACTACGCCTCGTTGCTCTCGCGGGGGCTGATGGACGAGGTGCGGCGGCTCGCCGAGCCGCTCGAGGGCAAGCGTGTCATCCACCTTTCCGCCACCGCCTTCGGCGGGGGCGTGGCCGAGATCCTCTACACCCTCGTCCCGTTGATGGCCGACGCGGGGCTCGAGGTCGAGTGGCGGGTGATGCGCGGCGCCGACGAGTTCTTCCGCGTGACGAAGACGATCCACAACGCGCTCCAGGGCGACCTCGCGGGGTTGACCGAGGAGGACGTCGCCGTCTACCACCACTACAACCGTGAGACCGGGTCCGAGCTCGACGCGGACGCCTACGACTTCGTGATCGTCCACGACCCGCAGCCCGCGGCGACGATCGACTCCTACCCGGACCGGAGCGCGCACTGGATCTGGCGGGGCCACATCGACTTCTCGACCCCGAATCGCGAGGTGCTCGAGGCGCTCCTGCCCTCCCTGCGCGCCTACGACGCGTCGATCTTCCATCTGCGCGAGTACGTGCCGCACGCGGACGGGCTCCGGCGGGTCGCGATCTGGCCGCCCGCGATCGACCCGCTGCAGCCGAAGAACATGGCGCTCTCGTCCGAGGACGCCGCGTACATCGTCGATCAGTTCGGCATCGACGTCGAGCGCCCGCTGCTCACCCAGGTGTCGCGCTTCGACCCGTGGAAGGACCCGCTCGGGGTGATCGACGCGTACCGGATCGTGAAGCGGAAGGTGCCGGACGTGCAGCTCGCGCTCGTCGGCTCGATGGCGCACGACGATCCCGAAGGGTGGGAGTACTACCAGCGCACCGTCGCCCACGCGGACGGCGATCCCGACATCCACATCCTGAGCAACATGAACAACGTCGGCGCCGTCGAGATCAACGCCTTCCAGGTCTACTCGCACGCGCTCATCCAGAAGTCGACGCGTGAAGGCTTCGGCCTCACGGTCACCGAAGCGCTCTGGAAGAGCCGTCCGATCGTCGCGGGACGGGTCGGCGGGATCGTCGCGCAGATCGACGACGGCGACACCGGCTGGCTCGTCGACTCGGTGGGGGAGTGCGCCGAGGCGTGCCTCGCCGTCCTCGCCGATCCCACGGTCGCCCGGGTCCGCGCCCTCCGCGGCAAGGAGAACGTCCGCAGGCGCTTCCTGACGCCCCGGCTGCTCCGCGACTGGCTCGTCCTGTTCAACCTGCTCGACGGCAACGACACCGAGGGCAGCGAGATCACGCTCGTGTGAGCCGCCGCCGGCTGATCGTCGTCTCCAACCGCGGGCCGGTCGCCTACGCGCGCGACGACTCCGGCGAGCGCGTCGCGGGCCGGGGCGGGGGCGGGCTCGCGACCGCGCTGCGCGGCCTGATCGCCCGGCACGACGTCACCTGGATCGCGAGCGCCCTGTCCGACGAGGACCGGGCGGTCGCAGCCGAGTCGGGCGGCACGCTCGAGGAGGTGGGAAGTGACGGCTCGCCGTACCGGCTGACGCTGCTCGCGCACGACGCGGACGCCTACGACGGCTACTACAACGTCGTCGCGAACCCGCTTCTCTGGTTCACCCAGCACTATCTCTTCGGCCTCGGCGAGTCGCCCGTGCTCGGCGAGCAGTTCGCCGCCGCGTGGAGGGACGGCTACGTGCGCGTGAACCGCTCGTTCTCGGACGCGGTTGTTGCCGAACTGGACAACGACGAAGCAACCGTCTTCTTCCACGACTACCACCTCTACCTCGCACCGCGCTTCGTCCGCGATCGACGCGCCGACGCGATGCTCGCGCAGTTCGTGCACATCCCGTGGCCGCAGTCGGACGCCTGGACGGTGCTGCCCCCGGGAGTACGAGAGGCGATCCACGACGGCCTGCTCGCGAACGACGTCGTCGGCGTGCACACCGAGCGGTGGCGGAGGAACCTGTGCGCGAGCGCCGCCGACGTGGTCGGGGCGGAGCGGGACTCGAGCGGCCGGCTCCACCATCGCGGTCACATGACGATCGTGACGAGCCGCCCGATCTCCGTCGACTGCGCCGAGTTCGAGGCGCTCGCGGTGAGCGAGCCGGTGCTCGCGGCCGAACGGCGGATCGAGGCGACGCGTTCCGAGCACCTCGTGCTCAGGGTCGACCGCGTCGATCCGTCGAAGAACATCGTCCGCGGGTTCACCGCCTTCGGGCTGCTGCTCGA
The DNA here is from genome assembly GCA_963708355.1 of uncultured Thermoleophilia bacterium. Classification (GTDB taxonomy): domain Bacteria; phylum Actinomycetota; class Thermoleophilia; order Gaiellales; family Gaiellaceae; genus PALSA-600. The sequence goes on from CAVPSK010000003.1 coordinate 60,206, forward strand.
GCTGCACCCCGAGTGGCGCGGCCGCGTCTCGATGCTGGCGGTCCTCAATCCGTCGCGCGAGGACGTTCCGGAGTACGGTGCCTATCGCGAGTCGATCGAGCAGGAGGTCGCCGCCGTGAACGGCCGCCACGGCGACGGCGGGTACCGTCCGATCGACGTTCGCATCCACGACGACTTTCCGTTCTCGGTCGCCGCGTACAAGCAGTACGACGTGCTGCTCGTGAACGCCGTCTTCGACGGTCTCAACCTCGTCGCCAAGGAAGGCCCGCTCGTCAACCGGCGCGACGGCGTGCTCGTGCTCTCGGAGAACGCCGGCGCCCACGACGAGCTCGGTGAATGGTCGGTCAGGGTGAGCCCGTTCGACGTGCTCGACCAGGCCGAGGCGTTGCACACGGCCCTGACGATGGAGCAGCCGGAGCGCGCGCGGCGGGCACGGGCGCTGGCCGACCACGTTCGCGCGCACGACCTCGACTGGTGGATCGGCGGGCTCGAGCACCTCCTCGAGCCGTCGTCGGCGTAACCTGTCGCACATGCCTGCCGTTGCCGCGCGCGAGCTTCGCGTCGTCAATCCCGCGACGCTGGAGGCCGTCGGCGCCGTCCCGGTGACCGAGGCCGCCGCGGTGCAGGTGCTCGTTGCCGAGGCGTCGCTCGTTCAGGAAGGCTGGGGTGCGACGCGGCCGGCGGACCGCGCCCGCGTGCTCGGTCGCCTACGCCGCGCCGTGCTGGGGCGCGCCGCCGAGATCGCCGAGACGGTGCGCGCCGAGACCGGCAAGCCGCTGCTCGAGGCGTACTCGAGCGAGCTCTACCCGGCGCTCGACGCCCTGCAGTGGCTCGAGCGGCGGTCCGCACGCGTGCTCGCACGCGAGCGCGTCCGGCTGTGGCAGCCGCACCTCTTGCACAAGCGGGGCTGGCTGCGCTACGAGCCCGTCGGCGTCGTCGCCGCGATCACGCCGTGGAACTTCCCGTTCGCGATCCCGCTGAGCCAGGTCGCCTACGCGCTCGCGGCAGGGAACGCGGTGGTGCTCAAGCCGTCGGAGCTCGCGCCGCTCTCCGCTTCGCTGATCGTCGACCTGCTCGACGAGGCCGGAGCCCCGAGCGGCTTGCTGCGGGTCGCGCAGGGCGGCCCCGAGGTCGGCGCCGCGCTCGTGGGAGCGGACGGCGTCGGGAAGGTCGTCTTCACCGGCTCGCCCGTCGTCGGCCGTGAGGTCGCGGCGCAGGCGGGCGATCGCCTGGTGCCCGTGACGCTCGAGCTCGGGGGCAAGGACCCGATGCTCGTGCTCGACGACGCCGATCTCGAGCGAGCCGTGTCGGGCGCGCTCTGGGCATCGTTCCTGAACTGCGGCCAGGTCTGCTCGGGCGTCGAGCGCATCTACGTCGAGGGCGGGCTGTACGAGCCGTTCGCCGAGGAGCTCGCCCGCCGGACGCGAGAGCTTCGCCTCGAGGGCGAGCTTGGCCCGCTGATCTCCGAGCGGCAGCGTGACCGGGTGCACGAGCTCGTCGACGACGCGGTCGAGCACGGCGCCACGGTGCTCGCCGGAGGCGGGGTGCCGGACCGGCCGGGCTGGTTCCACGAGCCCACGGTCCTCGCAGGCGTCCCCGAGTCCGCGCGTGTCACGCGCGAGGAGATCTTCGGGCCGGTCGTGACGGTCGGGCGCGTCGCGGACGAGCGCTCCGCCGTCTCGGCGGCCAACGCCGGCTCTTTCGGTCTCGGAGCGTCGGTGTGGACCCGTGACCCCGCACGCGCGGCGCGGGTGGCCGCGCGCGTACGCGCCGGGTCGGTCTGGCACAACGACCACGCCTACTCGTACGGCGCCGCGCAGGTCGCGTGGGGCGGCCGCGGCCGCTCGGGGTACGGGCGCACGCACTCGAGGCACGGGCTGTACGACCTCTCGAACGTGAAGTTCGTCGACCGCGACTCGGGGCGTGTGCCGGTGCCGTGGTGGTTCCCCTACGACGGCCGGACGTCCGACGCGATGCGCGCTGCGCTGACGGTGCTCTACGGCGACCGGGGAGCAGGGCGCGTCAAGGCCGCCTGGGAGGAGCGGCGATCGCTCGCGCTGCTCGCGCGCAGGTATCGAGGATGACCGAGCTCTCGCACGTGGACGACGCCGGATCGGTTCGGATGGTCGACGTCGGCGCGAAGCCCGAGGTCGCCCGCCGCGCGGTGGCGCGGGCGTTCGTCTCGACCGCTGCGGCCGACCGCCTCCGCGAGCTCCCGAAGGGCGACGCGCTCGTCACCGCGCAGGTCGCCGGGATCATGGCGGCGAAGCGGACTGCGGACCTGATCCCGCTGTGCCACCCGCTCCCGCTCTCGCACGTCGACGTGTCGACCGAGCTCGTCGAAGGCGGCGTCGAGATTCGCGCCGAGGTGGCGACGACGGCGCGCACCGGCGTCGAGATGGAGGCCCTGACGGCCGCCTCGGTCGCCGCGCTCACGGTCTACGACATGGCGAAGGCGGTCGACCGTTCGATCACGTTCACGGTCGAGCTGGTCGAGAAGGTGAAAGGGTGAACGCAGCGGTGCTCACCGTCTCCGACCGCGTGTCGCGCGGCGAGGCGCCCGACACGAGCGGCGACGAGCTCGAGCGCGGCCTCCGCGAGGACGGCTACGAGGTCGACCGGCGCGTTGTGCCGGACGAGGCCGACGCGATCGCCGAGGCGATCGTCGAGCTCGCCGCAGGGGCGCGTGTCGTGCTGACCACCGGAGGTACCGGCGTCGCGCCGCGCGACGTCACGCCGGAGGCGACGCGCACGGTGCTCGAGCGCGAGGTGCCCGGGATCCCCGAGGCGCTCCGCGCCGACGCCGCGGGCAAGACCCCGCACGGCCTACTCTCGCGCGGCATCGCGGGCCTGCTCGGGAGCACGCTGGTCGTCAATCTCCCCGGCTCCCCCGGCGGCGCCCGCGACGGTTATGCGCTGCTTCGGCCGGCGCTGCCGCACGCCCTCGCGCTGCTCGGCGACGAGCCCACCCCGCACCTCCAGACCTAGAGGCTTGATGTCACTCGCCCGCCGCTACTACCGCCTGGTCAAGTTCGAGCACACGATCTTCGCGCTGCCGTTCGCCTATGTCGGCGCGTTCCTCGCCGTCCAGGGTGTGCCGCCGGGCCACGATCTCCTCTGGATCACCATCGCGATGGTCGGCGCCCGCTCGCTTGCGATGGCCCTCAACCGGCTGATCGACGCGCGCATCGACGCCGCCAACCCGCGCACGGCGGGCCGCGAGCTTCCGAGCGGCCTGCTCAGCGTGCCGGCCGTCGTCGGGTTCTGCGTCGCATCGCTCGTCGTGTATCTCGCCGCGGTCTGGCAGCTCGACCCGTTCGTGCGCCCGCTCGCGCCGATTCCCGTGATCGCGTTCGTCGTCTACCCGTACCTGAAGCGCTTCACCTGGCTCTGCCACCTCTGGCTCGGCGCCGTCGACGGTCTCGCTCCCGTGGGAGCGTGGGCCGCCGTGCGCGGTGACCTCTCCTGGGAGGCGTGGGCGCTGGGCGGCGCCGTGGGGAGCTGGGTCGCGGGATTCGACCTCTTCTACGCGCTGTTCGACGTCGACGTCGACCAGGAGCAAGGCCTGCACAGCTGGGCGACCCGTTTCGGGGAGCACGGCGCCTTCCTCGGCGCGCGCCTCTTGCACCTCGCGACGGTTCTGCTGCTGGTGGCGGTCGGCGCCGGCCTCCAGCTCGGCTTCCTCTATTGGGTCGGAGTCGCGCTCGTCGGCGCGCTGCTCGCTTACGAGCACTCGCTCGTTCGCCCAGGCGATCTGAGGCGGCTCGACACTGCGTTCTTCACGATGAACGGGGTGATCTCGGTGGCGTTCCTCGCTTTCGTCGTCGCCGACGTCGTGTGATCGTCGGGCTGCTCCACCCGGGCGACATGGGCGCAGCGCTCGGCGACGCGCTGGTCGAGCGAGGGCACGAGGTGCTCTGGGCGTCGGAGGGCCGGAGTGAGGCCACGCGCGCGCGGGCGGCTGCGTTCCGCGACGCGGGCACGGCGGCCGCGGTGGCCTCCGCGAGCGACGTGCTCCTCTCCGTCTGTCCGCCGCACGCTGCGGTCGAGGTTGCGGCCGCGGTTGCCGGCTTCCCCGGCCTCTACGTCGATGCGAACGCGATCGCCCCGGCGACCTCCCGGGAGGTGGCGGGGCTGCACGACCGGTTCGTCGACGGCGGCATCATCGGTTCTCCGCCGCGGGCGACCGGCACGACGAGGCTGTACCTCGCGGGCGACGAGGCGCCCGCGGTCGCCGTGCTGTTCGCCGGCTCGGTCGTCGACGCACGCGTCGTCTCCGACGCCTCCGCGCTCAAGATGGTGTACGCCGCATGGTCGAAGGGCACCGCCGCCCTCCTGCTCGCGATTCGCGACGTCGCGCGCGCGAACGGCGTGTGGGGCGACCTGCAGGCGGAGTGGCGCGAGTCGGCGCCGGAGCTCTTCGACCGGCTCGCGGCTGCCGAGCGCTCAGCGGCCGCGAAGGGCTGGCGCTGGATCGGCGAGATGGAGGAGATCGCCGACACGTTCGCCGCCGCCGGCGCTCCCGCCGGGTTCCACCGCGCCGCCGCCGAGGTCTACCGCGGGTGATCCGCGGCCGGAGCCTCGCCAAGCGCTACGGCGATCGCCGGGTGTTCGCGGGCGTCGACGTGGAGCTCGACGACGACGGCTTCCTCCTCGTGACCGGGCGCAACGGGTCGGGCAAGACGACGCTGCTGCGCGTGCTCGCCGGCCTCGCGGCGCCTTCGGCGGGCGAGCTCGAGTTGCCCGAACGGCACGAGATCGGCTTTCTGCCGCACGAGCCGCTCGTGTACCGCGAGCTGACGCCGCTCGAGAACCTCACGCTCTTCGGCCGCCTCTACCGCGTGGCCGAACGAGGCGAGCGTGTGGGGATGCTGCTGGAGCGCTTCGGGCTCTGGGACGTGCGTCACGAGCGTGTGTCGACCTTCTCCCGCGGCATGCAGCAGCGGCTCGGGCTCGCTCGCGTCCTCCTCCACGAGCCGAGGCTGCTCCTCCTCGACGAGCCGTTCAACGCGCTCGACTCCGGCGGCGCGGCACTGCTCGATGCGCTGCTCGACGAGCCCGGGCGGGCGATCGTCGTCGCGACCCATGAGCCCGAGCGGATCGAGCGTCTCGCGACGGGGAGGCTGGCGCTGGGATGAGCCGTAGGCTCGACGGAGGCTCACAGGGAGCGGAGGTGCCGGCTTTGCCGGCGCCGGACCGGGAATGACGTATGCACGCGACGTCGCCGCGCTCGCGCGCAAGGACCTGCTGCTCGAGCTGCGGGCGAAGGAGACGCTCCCCGCGATGCTGCTCTTCGTCGTCGCGACGCTGACGATCTTCCATTTCGCGTTGCCGACGGGCACCGGCGACGATGCCTCGCTCGGCCTGCTCTGGTCGGCGCTCGTGCTCACCGCGCTGCTCGGCCTGACGCGCGCGTTCGTCGCGGAGCGCGAGCAGTCGATGTTCGACGCGCTCGTGCTGGCGCCCTGCGACCGGAGCGCGATCTGGCTCGCGAAGGCGCTTTCTGTGCTCGTGTTCCTCGTCTGTGCGGAGCTCGTGGCGCTCCCCGCCTTCGCGGCGTTCTTCTCGGGCGTCGACGGACGGACGATCGCCGCGATTGCGCTTGCGGACCTCGGGATCTGCACCGTCGGCACGCTCTTCGGTGCGATGGCGGTCGCCGGGCGTGCACGGGAGCTGCTGCTGCCGCTGCTCTTCCTGCCGGCAGCGGTGCCGATCGTGATCGGCGGGGTCGGGGGCTATCTCTGGTTCCTGGCGCTCTACGACGTGCTGTTCGCGGTGCTGGCCTGGGCCACCTTCGAGTACGTCGTCGTCGAGACGTGACGCTTCACGCGCCGTCCGGTGCGGCGGCGGGGACTACGATTCCGGCCGTGAGAGCACGCGGCCCGAGCCTGCCCGCGCTGGCGGGAGCCTGCACGCTCCTGTTCGCGGCCGCGATCTCGCTGGCGTTCTACTACGCCCCGACCGACGCCGACCAGGGGCTCTCGCAGCGGATCTTCTACTTCCACGTGCCGCTCGCGCTGACGGCCTACGCCTGTTTCGGCTGGGGCGCCTGGAAGGCGCTCCTCCACCTCTGGAAGCGCGCCCCGCAGGCCGATCTCGAGAGCTACGTGGCGATCCACCAGGGCGTGATCTTCGGCGCGCTGACGCTCGCGACCGGCTCGCTCTGGGCGAAGATCTCGTGGGGCGTCTGGTGGTCGTGGAGCTCCGACCAGCTGGTGCTCTTCCTCGTCCTGTTCCTCTTCTACTGCGCGTACTTCATGCTCCGGTACTCCGTCGACGCCGGGCCCGGCCGGGCCAACATGTGCGCGGTCTACGCGCTCTTCGGCATCGTCCTCGTCCCGGTCTCGTTCTTCGCGATCCGGTTGTCGCACGACTTCATCCACCCGGTGGTGTTCTCGTCGCACGGCCCGCAGATGACGGACGCCCAGTTCCTGACGTTCTGCGTCTGCCTCGCCGCGATGCTGTTCCTGTTCGCGACGCTCTACTCGATCGAGCTCGCGGGGAAGCGCCTCGACGCGTCGCTCCGCGAGCTGCGGGAGATATTGACGTGACGCCGTCCGAGAAGTACACCGCCGCCGCGTACCTGGTCGTCTTCGTGGCGGTGCTCGCTTATGTCGTGATCATCGCCTCGAAGCTGCAGCGCCTCGAGCGCGAGGTGGCCCGGCTCGTCGAGCTCGCGCGGGAGAAGCACGGTGGTTGAGGCGCTCTTCTGGCCCGCGCTGATCGGCTACGGAGAGGCCGCGTTCGCCTACGCGTCGCCGCGCACGTCGCGCCTCGCCACGTGGGGCGTGCGGCTCGGCTGGCTCGCGCAGACCGCGCTGCTCGCGGTGCAGGCGAGCCGCTCGAGCGGCTTCCCGTGGTCGAGCTTCGCGGGCTCGCTCAACCTCTTCGTCTGGCTCGTCGTCGGCGCCTATCTCGTGTGGGGCTGCCGGCCGCGCTTCCGCCTGCTCGGGCTGGCCGTGATGCCGCTCGCCGCGTTGCTCTTCGCCGTCGCGCACATCGGCGGCGGCACGGCGGTCGGCGCCAACCCGCGCTACTCGAGCGTGTTCCTCGTCCTCCATGTCGGCTTCGTGCTCGCCGCGTTCGCCGGTTTCACGCTGGCGGCGGCGCTGGCTGCGCTCTACCTGTGGGAGGAGCACCGGCTGAAGCGCCGCGCGGCGGACATTCTGCGCCTCCGGCTGCCGCCCCTCCAGACGCTCGAGACCTTGACCCGCCGGACGATCGCGGTCTCTCTGCCGCTCCTCACGCTCGGGCTCGCCGCGGGCATCGTCCGGCTGCACGAGGAGCACGGCTCGACCGACGCGCTCGAGTGGCTGACGCTCGTGACGTGGCTCCTGTACGGGAGCTTCGTGGTCGCGCGCCCCTCAGGGCGCCGCGGCGCGTACGTCGCGCTCGGCGGCTTCGCGCTCGTGGTGGTCGCCAGGCTCGCGCTGGCGGGGAGCCACTTCGCGTGAAGCAGCTGATCCTCGTCGGTTTGTCGCACCACGTCGCCCCCGTTGAGCTGCGCGAACGCGCCGCGCTCGAGCCGGCCGCAGCGGCCTCGCTCGCGCGGTCGCTCGGTGACGCGGTTTGCCTCTCGACGTGCAACCGCACGGAGCTCTACCTGGCGGGCGGCGACGAGGACGCGGCCACGGCGGCGCTCTCCGGGCTCGCCGGCGAGCCGCTCGACGGCGTGCTCTACCGACTCCATGACGACGACGCTGCGCTGCACCTGTTCCGGGTCGCGGCCGGCCTCGACTCGCTGGTGCCCGGCGAGGGAGAGATCCTCGGCCAGGTGCGCGCCGCCTTCGAGGCGGTCGAGCCGGGCCCGATGCTCGACCGCGTCTTCCGGCAGGCGCTCGCGCTCGGCAAGCGGGTCCGCACCGAGACGGCCATCGGCGAGAGCCCCGCCAGCGTCTCGTCGGCGGCGGCTGCTCTCGCCGCGCAGGTGTTCGGTGAGCTGGCCGGCCGGCGTGTGCTGCTCGTGGGCGCCGGCAGGATCGGGGAGCTCGCCGCCTCGAACCTCGCGTCGCGCGGAGCGACTATCGCCTACGTCGCGAACCGCTCCGCCGACGCCGCGCGCGAGCTCGCCGGGAGATTCGACGGCCGCATGGTGGCGCTGGACGAGCTCGCGGACGTGCTCGGCGACGTCGACGTCGTCGTCTCGTCGACGAGCTCGCCGGAGCTGGTGGTGCACGCTGCCGACGTGCCCGAGCGGCGCCGGCACCCGCTGTTCTTCATCGACATCGCGGTGCCGCGTGACCTCGACCCGCTGCTCGCACGGCTCGACGGCTGCTTCCTCTACGACATCGACGACCTCGAGGCCGTGGTCGCCGAGACTCTGAACGGCCGGCGCGCCGAGGCCGAGCGGGCCGAGCAGCTCGCCGCCGAGGAGGTCGAGCGGTTCCGCGCCTGGCGGGCGGCGCTCGACGTCGTCCCGGCGATCGCGTCGCTGCGTGCGCGGGCCGAGGAGATTCGCTCGGCCGAGCTCGCAAAGGTCGCGGGACGAGTCACCGACGACGAGCGCGCGAAGCTCGAGTCGGTGACCTCGCAGATCCTGAACAAGCTCCTCCACCTGCCCACGATCCGAATGAAGGAGGCGGCGGTCAGTGCCGACGGGGCGGCGTATGCCGACGCGGTCAGGCACCTGTTCGGCCTCGAGGACGAGCAGCGATGACGGACGACGAGCCTCGCCGGATCGAGCGGCCGCTGCCCGTCGTCGCGCCGTCGGCCTTCCTGCGCGTGCGCCGCGGCCCGCTCGTGTGCGGCCGGAGCACGCGGGCCGCCAAGGCGATCTGTGCTCGTCCGCATCGGGTCTCGCGGCTCTAGGCTCGCCCTCACGCAGGCCGAGCAGGCGGCGAGCCGCTTGCGCGGCCCCGGCGTCGAGGTCGCGTTCGTCCCGATCACCACGGCCGGTGACCGCGACCGCAAGCGGCCGTTCGGCGAGATCGGCGAACGAGGCGTCTTCGTCAAGGAGCTCGAGGAGGCGCTGCTCGCAGGCCGCATCGACGTCGCCGTGCACTCGGCGAAGGACATGACCTCGACCGACACTGCGGGGTTGAGCGTCGGGGCGTACCTCGAGCGGGACGACCCGCGCGACGCGCTCGTCGGCGCCGACGAGCTCCGCCCGGGGATGCGCGTCGGCACGGCGTCGGTACGACGCCGGGCACAGCTGCTCGCCGCCGAGCCGTCGCTCCGGGTCGAGCCGCTCCGCGGGAACATCGACACCCGCCTGCGCAAGCAGCGCGAGCGCGGGCTCGACGCGATCGTGCTGGCCGCCTGCGGCCTCGACCGGCTGGGCCTGTCGGGGGAGATCGGCGCCAGGTTCGAGCCGGAGTGGATGCTGCCCGAGGCGGCGCAGGGCGCGCTCGCGCTCCAGGTACGCATCGGGGACGAGGCGCTGGTCGCGGCTGCCGATCACGCGGTGACCCGCGCGCGGGTCGAGGCGGAGCGGGCGTGCGTGGCCGTGCTCGGCGCCGGCTGCCTCGCACCCGTCGCCGCCCACCACGACGGAGTGACGCTGACCGCGCTGATCGCCGGCGAGAACGGCGAATGGGTCGAGCGGCGCTCGGGCGCCGACCCGGTGGCGCTGGCGCGCGAGCTGGCCGCCGCGGCCGCGGCGAGATGAGGCTGCTCGTCACGCGCCCGCGCGCGCAGGCCGGCGAGCTCGTGGAGCGGCTGCGCGAGCTCGGCGCCGAGGTCGTCGAATGCCCGTTGATCGAGATCGAGCGGATCTCCGACGACCCGATCGACGGAGCCGGCTACGACTGGGTGATCGTGACCAGCCCGAACGGCGCCGCCGAGCTGGCCCGGCGCGGTCGCAATCTCCGCAGGCTCGCCGCCGTCGGCCCGGCGACCGCCGCGGCGCTGCGGTCGCACGGGCTCGAGCCCGCGTTCGTGCCGAGCACGTCCTCGCAGGACGGCTTGCTGCGCGAGCTTCCCCGGCCGGCCGGCCGCGTCCTCTTCGCCGCTGCAGAGGAGGCCCGCCGTGGTCCCGTCGACGAGCTCGGCGCCGACTTCGTGGCGCTGTACCGGACGCGCCGTCTCCACCCGCAGCTCCCCGACGCGGACGCCGTCGTGCTCGCCTCCGCCTCGGCTGCGGTCGCATACGCAGAGGCGGGCGGCTCTGCGGCCACGGTGGCCATCGGACCCGAGACGGCTCGCGCCGCTCGTGCCGCCGGTCTCGTCGTCGCCCGCGAAGCGGCGACGCACGACGTCGAAGGGCTCGTCGCGGCGGTGCGCGATCTGATGGAGTCTGTATGAGCGGCCCATGCTCACGATCACGTTCCTCAGCGACTTCGGCCTTCAGGACGACTTCGTCGGCACCTGCCACGGTGTGATCGCGACGATTGCCCCCGAGGCGCGCGTCCTCGACATCACCCACGGCATCGACCCGCAGGCCGTCTTGCAGGGGGCGCTCGTCCTGCGGCACGCCGTCCCGTACACGCCGGCCGGCGTGCACCTCGCCGTGGTGGATCCCGACGTCGGCGGCACTCGTCGCGCGCTCGCGCTCCGGACGGCCGGCGGGCGCCTGTTCGTCGGGCCCGACAACGGGCTGCTCATGCTCGCCGCCGACGAGCTCGGCCTCGACGCGGCGCACGAGCTGACCGACCGGCGCTACCGCCTGGGGGACGTCTCGCGCACCTTCCACGCGCGCGACATCTTCGCCCCGGCGGCTGCGCATCTCGCGGCCGGTGTGCCGCTCGAGGAGCTCGGCCCGGCAGTCGATCCGTCCACGCTCGTGCGCATCTCGCTGCCGGAGCCGGAGGTCGGGCGGAGGCAGGTGCACGCGACGGCGATGATCGTCGACCGGTTCGGGAACATCGAGACCAACGTCCGCCGCGATGCCGTCGATGCGCTCGGGCTCGAGGACGGCGCACGCATCGAGGTGCGGCTCCAGCTCGACCGCTACTTCGCGCTGCTCGCCGGGACGTTCGCCGACGCGCCGGCCGGCGAGCTCATCCTCTACGAGGACGCCTACGGGCTGATGTCGCTCGCGATCAGCCAGGGCGACGCAGCACGACTGACGGGCGTTCGCCCCGGCGACGAGCTGAGGCTCGCCCGCACGTGACGCTCGGGCAGCGATTCGCACGGTTCGTGACACGTGTGGTCGTCGCGCGGCCCCGGCTGTGGCGCGTCCTGCGCCGGCCGATGGTGCGCATGTTCGACTCGATGGCGCCGAAGTGGGAGGAGACACGCGTGTCGCCTCAGCACCGGCTGCCGCTCGAGGCGGCGCTCGACGCCGTTCCGGAGCCGCCGGCGCGCGCGCTCGACGTCGGCACGGGGACGGGCGTGGGCGCGCGCGTGATCGCGGCGCGTTATCCGAGGTCGTCGGTGGTCGGTGTCGACGCGTCGGAGCCGATGATCCTCGAGGCGCGAGCCCGTGCGGGGAGCGATCGCGAGCGCTACGAAGTCGGCGACGCGACCGCGCTGCCGTACGAGGATGCGGCCTTCGATCTCGTGACGCAGCTGAACATGATCCCGTTCTTCGACGAGCTGGCGCGGGTGACAGCGCCGGGCGGGCACCTCGCGGTGGCGTTCTCGCGCGGCGCCGGGACGCCGATCTGGGTGCCCCTCGACCGCGTGCAGTCGGAGCTCGAGCAGCGAGGCTTCACGCACGTAGCGAACTTCTCGGCCGGCGCCGGATCGGCGCTGCTTGCCCGGCGTGACGGGACTGCCTAAGGTTTGGGCACAGGGACGTTCGCGACGCGGTAGCACCGGTCCGGACGTCTCTTTTTTGCTCGTCGGAGCGGTCGTGCTCACGCTCGCCGCCGGCGGGGGCGGCGCCGCGACGAGCGCCGCCGGGACGGGCACCTGCGCGGCTCCCGGCGTCAGCTCGGCGTACGCCCAGTCGGTGCGCGTGGCGCTCTCTGGGAAGCGCGACGTGTGGGGAAGGCGGTTGCTCGCCGCACCCGGCGGCCCGACCTACGAGCGCGCCCGCGCCGTTCTCGCGCCGCTGCTCTACGCCGCCGGCCGCGGCGGGAAGAAGATGACCGACTCGGGCGTCTACTACCTCCCGTTCGCGTTTCCGTTCAACGTGAACGGCGGGCGGTTGTTCGCGCTGCACGTGGCCGACGGGAGCCAGATCGTGATCCGTCGCGCGGGCGGGCCGAGCGTGACCGTCGACGTCGGCCCCGACGGAGACGAGCGCTACGGGTCGTGCCTCGCCCGCCTCGGCTCCTCGACGCTCGCGGACGGCTACCTGCCCATTCTCGACACGTCGTACACGGACTCGGCGGGCGTGCGCTACGAGCAGGAGTCGTTCGTCGGTCGGGTCTACGGGTCGATCTCGCTGAGCTTCATCCACCTCCACGTCGACGCGACCGACGCTGCGGGCGACACGACCGTCCGTCTCGTCCCGTCCCCGGGCGGCCTCGAGCACGACGGCAACCAACTGCTCTCGCACGGCGCGACGCGGCTCGTGTGGGCCGGCGACGGGAGCGTCGCCAACTCCGCGGTGTCGTTCGTCGTCCCCGCCGGCACGGAAGGGGACGTGTACGCGGCCGTGCCGAGCGGCCCCAACGACGGGCGGCCGCTCCAGGTCGGGCAGCGCACGTACGAGACCGCCCGGGCGGTTGTCTCGAGCTTCTGGCAGGCACGAGTCGACGAGGGAGCGGAGTTCGACGTGCCCGACGAGCGGGTCGGCGACGCCGAACGCGCGCTGCTCGTCCAGGAGCTGCTGCTCGCGTGGCGGTACAGCGCCGGCAACCCGTACGAGGAGCTGTCGTTCGCCGAGGCCGCCGACGTCGCGCGCGTGATGGCCGCATTCGGCCACGCGGACGTCGCCCAGACGATCCTCCGCTTCGCCATGCGCCGGCTGCCCGAACGCTTCACGAACTGGCGTGCCGGTGCACTGCTCGTCGCCCATGCCGACCTCTACCGCCTCGCCCGAGACCGGGCGTTCCTGAACGACGAGACCCCGAAGCTCGCCCAGTTCGTGCGTGCCGTCGGGCGCCAGATCGACGAGAGCAGCACCGGGCTGCTCGCGCGCGAGCCGTACTCGTCGGACATCGCCCGGGAGGTGTATGCGCTGCACGGTCAGGCCGTCGTCTGGCAGGGTCTCGCGTCGCTCGGGCGCGTCTGGTCGCTGACCGGTCATCCGCAGCTCGCCGCCCGCTGCCGCGTGCTCGCCGCGCGCCTGCACGCGGGCCTCGTCCGCGCGATCGAGCAGTCCGAGCGGCGGGCGGCCGACGGCTCGATCTTTGTCCCGGCCGCGCTGCTCGCGGGTGAGCGGCCGTATCCGAACCTGGCGCTCTCACGCAAGGGCACCTACTGGAACCTCGTGATGCCGTACGCGCTGGCCTCGGGCCTGCTGCCGCCGCACGGCCGCGTCGCGCACGGCGTCCTCCGCTATCTGCTCGGCCACGGAGGCCGGCTGGTGGGGCTCGTGCGCGCGGGGGCGACGCGCCTCTACGGGCAGTATCCGCCGGCGCCGACGTCGGGCATCGACCAGGTCTACGGGGTCAACGTCGCCCGCTTCCTCGCGGACGCCGACCAGCCCGACCAGCTCGTCCTCTCCCTCTACGGCATGCTCGGCGTGGCGATGACGCCGGACACGTTCGTTGCCGGAGAGAGCGAGAGCGTGACCCCGCTGCACGGACGCCTCTACCGCACGATGTACCAGCCGCCGAACGGCGGAGCGAACGCGGCGTTCCTCGAGAACCTGCGCCTGTTGCTCGTGCACGAGACGCGCGGACCGGAGGGCGCCCCGCGTGGGCTCGAGCTGGCGTTCTCGACTCCGAGGCCGTGGCTCGCGGACGGCGAGTCGATCGACGTCGAGGGCGCGCCGACGAGCTTCGGCCGCGTCTCGTTCTCGCTGTCCCGCCAGGGAGACACGGTCGTCGGCACGATCGACCCCCCGTCCAAGCCGCCGCCGGCGTCGTTGCGGTTGCGGCTGCGGCTGCCCGCGGGCGAGCACGTCGGCGCCGTTCGTGTGAACGGCAGTCAGGTCGCGATCGACCGCCGGACCGACACGATCGACCTCACCGGACTCGAGGGGCACCTCCAGCTGGAGGCGGTCGTCAAGTGAGCTACGCTGCAGTCCCTCCGGGCGAGGTAGCTCAGTTGGTAGAGCACACGGCTGAAAACCGTGGTGTCGCCGGTTCAAGTCCGGCCCTCGCCACTCGATGAGGACCGGTGTCGCCGGGCGGTCTCGTATCGCCGACCTCGGTCTCGCGCCGGAAGGCGAACGGCGGATCGCGTGGGCGCGCGAGCACATGCCGGTGCTCGCCCGGCTCGCGCGCGGGCCGCTCGCGGACGGGTCGCTGGGAGGCCGCCGCGTGGCGGTGGTCGTCCATCTCGAGGCGAAGACGGCGTGCCTGGTGCTCGCACTCGTGGAGGCCGGCGCGCAGGTCGTCGCGGCCGGCTCGAACGCACTCTCGACACAGGACGCGGTGTGCGCCGCGCTCGTCGAGCGCGGCGTCGAGGTGCACGCGCGACACGGCGTCCCGGCGGCGGAGTTCACCGACGACCTGCTCGCCGTGGCGGCCACGGAGCCGGAGCTGGTGATCGACGACGGGCTCGAGCTGACACGCCGGATGGCCGAGCACCGGCCCGAGGTGTACGAGCGGCTCGCGGGAGTGAGCGAGGAGACGACGACAGGGGTCGCCAGGCTCCGCGCGCTCGACGCGGCCGGCCGGTTGCCGTTCCCCGCCGTGGCCGCCAACGACGCCCGGTGCAAGCACCTGTTCGACAACCCGTACGGAACCGGGCAGACGACGCTCACCGCGCTGCTCGCGCTCACGAACGTGCTCGCGGCCGGCCGCGAGTTCTGCATCGTCGGCTACGGCTACGTCGGCCGTGGCCTCGCCCGCGCCGCCGACGGGCTGGGCGGACGCGTCACGGTCGTCGAGGTCGACCCCGTCAAGGCGCTCGAGGCCCACATGGACGGGCACCGGGTCGCGCCGCTCCGGCTCGCGCTGCCCGACGCCGACGTCGTGATCACGGCGACGGGGCTTGTCGACGCGGTCTCGGGCGATGTGCTCCCGTTGCTGAAGGACGGCGTGCTGCTCGCGAACGCGGGCCACTCGGACCGCGAGCTCGATGTCGCCGCGATCGCGGCTGCCGCGGACGCGGTGGTCGACGCGCGCGAGAACGTGAAGACGTACCTGCTCGCCGGCCGTAAGGTGCACGTGCTCGTGGACGGTGCGCTCGTGAACATCGCGGGTCTCGACGGGAACCCGATCGAGATCATGGACCTGTCGTTCTCCGTGCAGGCGCTGTCACTGCACGGCCTTGCAGCGGGGGAGTTCCCCGCCGGCCTCAATCGCTTCCCCGACGCGCTCGACGAGCTGATCGCGCGCACGAAGCTCGAGACGCTCGGGATCGAGTTGGACGCGCTCACCGAGTCGCAGCGGCGCGCACTCGAGGAGTGGCGGGCATGAGCCGTAGGCTCGACGGAGGCTCATCGGGAGCGGAGGTGCCGGCTTGGCCGGCGCTGGAGCGGGTTCTGAGCCGTAGGCTCGACGGAGGCTCATCGGGAGCGGAGGTGCCGGCTTGGCCGGCGCTGGAGTGGGTTCTGAGCCGTAGGCTCGACGGAGGCTCATCGGGAGTGGGGGTGCCGGCTTGGCCGGCGCCGGAGCGGGTATGAGCGACAGGCCGATAGAGGTGATCGGCGCGGGGCTGGACCTCGGCGCGGGGCGGCGAGGCGTCGACATGGGCCCGTCTGCGATCCGCTACGCCGGGCTCGAGGCGCGCCTCGCGGCGATCGGCCGCGAGGTGGCGGACTCCGGTGACATCTATGCGCCCGTGGCCGAGGCGACCGAGGTCGGCGAAGGGAACGCGCACTATCTCGGTGCGATCCTGGCCGCGTGCGGGCTCGTCGCGGCGCTCGTCTCGGATGCGACCTCGCGCGGGCAGCTGCCGGTCGTGCTCGGCGGCGACCACTCGATCGCGATGGGCACGCTCGGGGGCATGGCCGACGCGCGCGGGCCCGGCGGCGTCCTGTGGATCGATGCGCACGGCGACCTCAACCGGCCGCATACGTCCCCGACCGGGAACGTGCACGGCATGCCGCTCGCGGCGGCGCTCGGCGCAGGTGGTGACGCGTTTGCCGTTGCGCCGTACCCGACGCCGTCCGTGAGGAAGGCCGCGCTGCTCGGCATCCGCTCGCTCGACCCCGGCGAGCGCGCGCTCATCCGCGAGCTCGGCCTGCGCGTCTACACGATGAAGGAGCTCGACGAGCGCGGCGTGCAGGTGTGCACGCGCGAGGCCCTCGACTACCTGCGTGGGTCGGCCTTCGTGCACGTCAGCCTCGACCTGGACGCGGTCGATCCGATGTTCGCCCCCGGAGTCGGAACGCCGGTGCGCGGCGGGCTTTCCTACCGTGAGGCGCACCTCGCGCTCGAGCTCGTCAGCGAGTCCGCTCTTGCCGACTCGCTCGACGTCGTCGAGGTGAACCCGATCCTCGACCGCGAGAACCAGACGGGCGAGCTGGCGGTCGAGCTGGTCGCGAGCGCGCTCGGGGCGCGCATTCTCTAGCGGATGTCGCGCGGTGTCGCGTCGGCCGAGCGCTCGACCGGCTGCTCGGCGCCGTGCCCCGACGGCTCGTAGTAGACGCGGCCGCGGAGCCGCTCCGGCAGGCAGTCGAAGGCGAACCCCTCCGGGTCCTCGTGCGGGTAGCGGTAGCCCTGCCCGCGCCCCAGCTTCTTCGCCCCGGAGAAGCCGGCCGAGCGCAGCTCGCCCGGAGGCGTCAGGGCCCCGTGCTCGCGGACGTCGAGGACCGCGCGCCCGAGCGCGGCGGTCGAGGCGTTCGACTTCGGCGCGCGCGCCAGGTACACCGCGGCCTGGGCGAGCGAGTGGCGCGCCTCGGGCAGCCCGACGTGCTCGACCGCCTGGGCGGCGGCGACCGCGACGAGGAGTGCCTGCGGGTCGGCGTTCCCGATGTCCTCGGAGGCCAGCACGATCATGCGGCGCGCGAGGAACCGCGCATCCTCGCCGCCCTCGAGCATCGCCGCCAGGTAGTAGACCGACGCCTGCACGTCACCGGCGCGCGTCGACTTGATCCAGGCCGAGATCAGGTCGTAGTGCGCGTCGCCCTGCTTGTCGTAGAGCAGCGGCCGCTTGCGGGCCGCGTCCTCGACGTGCCGCTCGGCGAGCGTCGCGTCCTCCGACCGCGCGGTCTCGGTCGCGAGCTCGAGGATCGAGAGCGCCGAGCGCCCGTCGCCGCCGGCGCGCCTGACGACCAGCGCGCGGACGTCGTCCGCGACGTCGATCCCGAGCTCGGCCGCCCCGCGGTCGACGATCCGCGCGAGGTCGTCGTCGGAGAGCGGCTCGAGCTCGTAGAGCTGCATTCGCGAGAGGAGGGCCGAGTTGACCTCGAAGTACGGGTTCTCGGTCGTCGCGCCGATCAGCGTGACGACGCCGTCCTCGACGGCCGGCAGCAGTGCGTCCTGCTGGGCCTTGTTGAACCGGTGGATCTCGTCGAGGAAGAGGATCGTCCGCGTCCCGCGCGCGCCGAGGCGCTCGCGCGCGCGGGCGAGCACGTCGCGCACCTGCGACACCGTCGCGGAGACCGCCGACAGCTCCTCGAACTCCGCACCCGTCGTGGCGGCGACGATGCGCGCGAGCGTCGTCTTCCCGGAGCCCGGCGGGCCGTAGAAGATCACGGACGGCACGCGGTCGGCTGCGATCGCAAGCCGAAGCGCCCGCCCCTCGCCGACCACGTGCGCCTGGCCGACGAAGTCGTCGAGCGAGGTGGGGCGCAGTCGCTGGGCGAGCGGCGCAGATGCGCCGAGCCGGCGCTCCGCCGCCTCGGAGAAGAGGTCGCCCACGGCAAAAGTATGCTCTGGACGCGCCGGTGAGCGAGATCTGGAGCAACACTGCGAGGTACGAGCGGCTGGCTGCGCGGTTCACGCCGGTGCACGAGCGCCTCGTCGAGCGTCTCGACGTGCGCTCCGGTGAGCGGCTGCTCGACCTCGCGACCGGGACCGGCGCAGTCGCGCTGCTTGCCGCGCGCCTCGGCGCCGACGTGACCGGTCTCGATCTGGCGGAGCCGATGATCGTGAAGGCACGTTCGGCTGCGGAGGCGGCGGGCCTCGACGTGCGCTTCGATCTCGGGAACGTCGAGCACCTACCGTACGACAACGCGTCGTTCGACGTCGTCTCGTCGGCCTTCGGGCTCGTCTTCGCTCCGGACCACGCGAACGTCGCCGAGGAGCTGCGCCGCGTGACCAGGGTCGGCGGCCGCGTGGGATTCACGGCGTGGAAGCCGAACCCGCGCCTGGGTGAGCTCTACCGGCGCTTCACGCACGAGCCGATCGAGGGTCGCGAGGCCTACGAGTGGGGTCGCGAGGACCACGTCGAGGACATGCTCGGCGAGGAGTTCGAGCTCGAGTTCGAGGACGGGACGCTGTGGCTCGAGGCCGAGAGCGGCGAAGAGATCTGGGAGCTCTTCTCGACCTCGGCACCCCCGGTCGTCGCGCTGCTCCGCCAGCTCGACGACGCCAAGGCCGAGGAGTTCCACCAGGCGTTCGTGGAGCTGTACGAGGGCTATCGCACGCCGAAGGACGGCGTTCGCGCCCCGCGGCGCTACCTCCTCGTGCTCGGAATGCGCAGGTAGCGCGAAGTTCGCTTCAATTCCGCGAGATGGAGGAGAAGGTGCGGCTCGGCGGGATGGCGCTCCAGAACGGAGTGCTCGTGCACGGCCCGACCGCGTGGGCCTGCGCCGTGCGCACGACCGACGGTGAGCTCCGGGTCGTGGCGCGGCGCAAGCGCTTCACCGCGGCCGGCGTGCGGTCGCCGCTGTTCCGCGGGCCGGCGCGCATCGCCGAGGTGTTCGCACTGCTGCCCACGGTCAAGCGCGCGCTGCCGGAGGCGACGCTCCCGATGGAGCGCTCGCGCGCGCTCGTGTCGATGGTCGCGACCGCCACCGCAGTGCAGGCGCTGAAGCGGACGCGCCTCGCGCCCGCCGTGCGCGAGCTCGCGGCGGCGCTGCTTTCGCTCGCCCCCGCGGCGATCGTCCTGCGAGAGGGCGAGATCGCCGCGTACCACGGGGCCGAGCACATGACGATCGGCGCGTACGAGCACGGAGCCGACCGCCCGAAGGAGCACGAGCGCTGCGGCTCGCACCTGATCGGGCCGTTGCTGCTCACCACTGCCGTCGGCAACGTCGCCGCCGAGCGCGCTCCTGCCTCGGTGCGGCCCGCGGCGCGAGCGGCGGCCGCCGTCGGGGCGCTTGCGGCATCCGTCGAGACGTTCGGCTGGATGACCCGGAATCCCGAGCATCCGGTGTCGCGTGCGCTGGCCTGGCCCGGCCACGAGCTGCAGCATCGCTTCGCGACCCGCGAGCCGACGCCGGAGCAGCTCGAGGTCGCGGAGGCAGCGCTGCACGCGTGCCTCGAGCTGGAGCGCTCGTGATCGCGACTCGCACGCGGCTCGACCCGAGCGTCTTCGACCTTCCGGTCGAGAAGATGCGCGCGGGCTGGTACACCGACGCCTACTTCAACCACACGCGTGCGGCGCTGCTGCGGGACGGCCGCCACCCGCAGGTGCTGATGCAGGTCTTCCAGAAGCGCGACGCCTATCTCGGCGGCATGGACGAGGCGATCGCCATCCTCAAGCTCTGCACCGACGGGTTCGACACGCTCGAGGTGCACGCGCTCTACGACGGCGAGCGCATCGAGCCGTACGAGACCGTGCTGGCGATCGCCGGCGACTACACGGCGTTCGCCCACCTCGAGACCGTCTACCTCGGCACGCTCGCCAGGCGCACGCTGATCACGACGAACGTCGTGCACGTGCTCGAGGCGGCGAACGGCAAGCCGCTGATCTTCATGCCGGCGCGGCACGACCACCATCGCGTCCAGACGGGCGACGGCTACGCCGCGTACGTCGCGGGGCAGGTGGCCGGCGCGCCGATCGGCGTCACCACCGACGAGCAGGCCTCGTGGTGGGGCGGGCGCGGGCTCGGCACGGTGCCGCACGCGCTGATCGCCGCCTACGGCGGCGACACCGTCCTCGCCGCGCGGCACTTCGCCGACTGGGCGCCCGCCGACATGAACGTGACGGTGCTCGTCGACTTCGAGAACGACTCGGTGCGAACGGCGCTCGAAGTCGCCCGCGCGCTCGGCCCGCGCCTCTGGGGCGTGCGGCTCGACACGGCCGAGTCGCTCGTCGACCGCTCGCTGTGGGAGGAGCTCGGCGACTTCCGGCCGACGGGAGTCAATCCGCGGCTCGTCTGGAAGGTGCGAGAGGCGCTCGACGACGCCGGGTTCGACGAGGTCAAGATCGTCGTCTCGGGCGGTTTCACGCTCGAGAAGATCCGCGAGTTCGAGGGGGCGGGTGTCCCGGTCGACGCGTACGGCGTCGGCTCGTCGCTGATCCGCGGCTCGAACGACTTCACAGCCGACATCGTCCGGGTGGACGGAAGAGCGGTCGCGAAGGTCGGCCGCCGGATCCGCCCGAACCCGCGGCTGGAGCGCGTCGAGTGAGGCGAATCCTCTGGGACGTCGACACCCAGGTCGACTTCGTGAGCGCGCGCGGCAAGCTGGCCGTCCCCGGAGCCGAGGAGGCCGTGCCGGCGATGGCCCGGCTCGTTCGAGCCGCGCGGGCGGCCGGCATCCCGCACGTCGCGTCGGCGGACGACCACGAGCTGACCGACGACGAGATCTCGGAGCAGCCCGACTACCGCGAGACCTATCCGCCGCACTGCCTGCGCGGCACCCGCGGCGCCGAGCGGATCGACGAGACGCGCCAGGAGGAACCGGTGCCGCTCGCGTTGACGTCCGTGCCCGGGCGCTGGCTCCAGGGACGCGAGTTCCTGCTGCTGAAGAAGCACTTCGACGTCTTCACCAACCCGAACGCCGATCCGCTGCTCGACCGGCTCGACCCGGAGGAGGTCGTGCTCTTCGGCGTCGCGACCGACGTCTGCGACGACGCGGCGATCCGGGGCCTCCTCGCCCGCGGTCGCGCGGTCACGTTCGTCGAGGAGGCCTCTCGCGGTCTCGACGCCGAGCGGACGGCCGCTTGTCTCGACGCCTGGCGGGGTCGAGGCGTCCGCTTCGCCTCGGTCGACCAGGTGCTCGCCGACCTTTAGCTCACGCGCGCCGCTGCCGATGAGTCCCGGGATGGCGTTGGCGTTCAACTTCGGGTCCTATGCCCGGGACTTCGCTCTCACCTGGCTGCCCGTCCTCTTCTTCGGCCTGATGTGCGTGGTGGTCTTCCTGCTCTGGAAGACCGTGCGCCTGATGCCGCGCGTCAAGCCGCACGAGATCACCCCCGGTTCCGAATCGTCGGTCACGTGGTCCGACGTTGCAGGGCTTGACGAGGCCAAGGAGGAGCTGCAGGAGATCGTCGACTTCCTGCGCGACCCGAAGCGCTTCGAGCGTCTCGGCGCGCGGGTGCCGAAAGGGATCCTCTTCCACGGCCCGCCGGGCACCGGCAAGACGCTCGCAGCGAAGGCGGTCGCCAATGAGTCGGGTGCCCGTTTCTACGCACAGAGCGCGTCGGCGTTCGTCGAGATGTTCGCGGGGCTCGGTGCGGCCCGCATTCGCAAGCTCTTCGACGATGCACGCAAGAACGCGCCTTCGATCGTGTTCATCGACGAGCTCGACGCGGTCGGGCAGGCGCGCAGCGGCCACTCGTTCAACCGCGAGCAGGATCAGACGCTCAACCAGCTGCTCGTCGAGCTCGACGGCTTTGGTCCGCGCGACCAGGTCGTCGTGATGGGCGCGTCGAACCGGCTCCAGGACCTCGACCAGGCCCTGCTCCGGCCCGGCCGCTTCGACCGGCAGATCCTGATCCAGCCCCCCGACCTCAAAGGCCGCATCGAGATTCTCGGCGTGCACACCCGCGGGAAGCCGCTGGCCGAGGACGTCGACCTCGAGAACGTCGCGCGCCAGACGTCGGGCCTCACGGGAGCCGACCTCGCGAACATCTGCAACGAGGCGGCGATCGGCGCCGGCCGGAAGGACTCGTCGAGCATCGCCGCTGCCGATTTCGAGTACGCCCTCGAGCGCGTCGTCGCCGGCCTGCAGCAGCGGCGCGTCGTCACCGACAAGGAGAAGCGGATCCTCGCCTACCACGAGGGCGGCCACGCGCTGATGTCGCACCTCGTCGGCAAGGAGCCGCAGAAGGCCTCGATCATCGCGCGCGGCACCGCGCTCGGCTACGTCCTCCACCTGCCCGAGGAGGAGCGGTACCTCGAGACCAAGGAGGAGCTGCTCGACTGGATGGTCGTCGGGCTGGCGGGCCGTGGCGCGGAGGAGCTCGTCTTCGGCCGGGTCACGAACGGCGCGGCCAACGACCTCGAGAAGGTGACGCAGATCGCACGTGCGATGGTCTTCGAGTGGGGCATGGGAGACAACGTGACGTCGCGCACACTGCGCGCCGACAACTACGCGCTGTCCGAGGAGACGAAGCGCCTGCGCGACTCGGAGCAGGCGCACCTCACCGACGCTGCGTACGCGGAAGCCCTGCGCATGCTCGGCAAGCACCGGGTCGCGCTCGACCGGATCGCCGGCGCGCTGCTCGAGCAGGAGACGCTGTCGCGCGACGAGCTCGTGAGGATCTTCGCGGACGTCCAGCCGGAGTCGTTCTCGTCCGACGCGGTCGGCGTCGTCCGCGTGCTCGGCGCCGATCCCACAAGCTAGATTCCGGCGCATGTCCCCCGAGTGGCCGCTCGAGACCGAGCGCCTCGTCCTGCGTCCGTACGAAGAGCGCGACTTCGACCTGCTCCACCGGCTCCAGTCCGATCCCGAGGTCGTCAAGTGGCTCTACAACGAGACGCGCGACGAGTCGCAGACCCGCACGCTCCTCGCGCGGAAGCTCGCAGGCGCCGAGCTTCGGGACGAAGGCGACTGGCTGGCGTGCGCGGTCGACGCCGACGGCGAGCCCGTCGGTGACGTCAGCTTCAGATGGGTCAGCAAGGAGCACCGGACGGGCGAGATCGGGTTCATGTTCGATCCGCGCTGCCAGGGGCAGGGGTACGCGACCGAAGGGGCGCGTGCGATCGTCGGTTGGGCGTTCGCCGCCGGATTCCACCGGGTGATCGGCCGGACGGAGGTGCGGAACGTCCCCTCGGCGCGCGTGCTCGAGAAGCTCGGGATGCGGCTCGAGGCGCAGCTCGTCGAGAACGAATGGGTCAAGGACGAATGGCAGAGCGAGCTCCAGTACGCGATCCTGGAGCGCGAGTGGGCGGGCTAGGGCTCCATCACCTCGGCGTCGCGGTCGAGGATCTCGAGGTGTCGATCGGCACCTACGAGCAGCTCTTCGGGGCGGTGCTCGAGCACCGCGCAGTCGTTCCGGACCAGGGCGTCGAGGCCGCGTCGCTTCGCGTCGGTGAGTCGCGGGTCGAGCTGCTGCGGCCGCTCGAGGGCGATTCGCCCGTCGGCCGCTTCCTGGCCGGCCGCGGCCCGGGGATGCACCATGTCGCGTTTGCGGTCGCGGACCTTCCGGCCGAGCTCGACCGGCTCCGCCGGGACGGCGTGCGGCTGATCGACGAGGAGCCCCGCGTCGGGCTCTTCGGGCTCCAGGTCGCGTTCGTTCATCCGGAGGCGACCGGCGGGGTCCTGGCAGAGTTGGTGGTTGATGGCAGACGTTGAACGCCTCCGCATCGAGATCGCGTTCGTGGGACCGCAGGTCCTGTCGGTGCTCGTGGGCGCCGAGGCGGCGGACGAGCTCGACCGCGTCCTCGCGAACGGGAGCGACGGCGCGTTCACCTTCGAAGCCGAGGACGGCCGGTACACGGTTCTCCTCCGGCGCGTGATTTACGTGAAGCGGTTCGCTCGCGAGAGTCGCGTCGGCTTCGGCGTGAACGGCTGACCGCTCACGTTCCGTGGCGCTCGAGGTCGGCATCGTCGGTCCGTCCGGCAGCGGCAAGACGTCGCTCTTCACCGCGTTGACCAAGGCGGGCGGCGGCGACTACGGGAAGACGAACGTCGGCATCGCGCCCATCTCCGACGTCCGGCTCGACGCGCTTGCGGAGGTCGTCCACGCGCGCAAGGTGACGCCGGCGGCGATCCGGGTGCAGGACGTCCCCGGCGGCGCCGCGTCGCAGCTCGGCAATCTCCGGCAGGTCGACGCGCTGCTCGTCGTCCTCCGTGGCTTCGGCCCCGATCCCGATCCCGCGGCCGATCTCGAGACGTTCTCGCTCGAGCTGCTCGTCGACGACCGCGACCACGTGGAGCGGCGCCTCGATCGCGTGTCGAAGCAGGCGAAGTCCGGCGACCCGAAGCTGCGCGCCGAGGTCGAGGAGCTCGAGCGCGTTCTCGCCCACGTCGACGCGGGCGGCTCGCTTGCGGACTACGGCGGCGAGCTGCCCGCCGAGCTCGAGCCGCTGACGACGAAGCCCCTGCTCTCGGTCGTGAACGGGCCGGGCGGAATCGACCTGAAGCTCGAGGCGGAGCTCGCAGAGCTCCCCGACGAGGAGGCGGCCGCGTTTCGGGACGGAGGCGACTCCGCGCTCGACGAGGTCGTGCGCCGGCTGCGCGACGCGCTTCATCTGATCACGTTCTTTACCGCGGGCGAGAAGGAGACGCGGGCCTGGACGCTCCGCTCCGGGCAGACCGCGCTCGACGCAGCAGGGTCGATTCACTCCGACATCGCGCGCGGCTTCATTCGCTGCGAGGTGGTCGACTGGCGCGAGCTCGTCGACGCAGGATCGCATGCCGAGGTCGCGAAGCGGGGCCAGCAGCGGCTCGAAAGCAAGACCTACGTCGTCCGCGACGGCGACGTCCTGAACATCCGCTTCAACGTCTAGAGCAGGTGCCAGGCACCGAAGTGCCTGGCACCGGTTCAGACGGAGATCAGGACGACGCCCGCCAGCGTGAGCGCGATCCCGAGGCGTTGCGGGGAAGAGACGTGCTCGTGCAGGACGGCGGCGGCGAGCAGCACGGTGACGATCGGGTAGAGCGAGGCGAGCACAGACGTCAGGCTGATCAGCCCGTGCGCCGACGAGGCGGCAAAGAGCGCGTTGCCGAGCGTGTCGCCGATGCCGACGGCGAGCACGACCGCGAGGTCTCGCCGACCCAGGCGAAGCGGCGGGCGGTTGACCGCGACCGCCGCCAGGACGATCGCGAACGCGGTCGAGCGGAACAGCAGCGAGGCCCACCAGAAGTCGGCGCTCCCTGCAGCATGCATCGGCGGGAAGTAGAAGCCGAAGCCGATCGCGGCGAGTGCCGCCAGCCCGACGCCGGCGGCCAGATGTCGTGTGCCGCCCTGCTGCTCGAGCGACGCGAGGCCGACGCCGACGATCGCGCATGCGACCCCGGCGTACTGCGCCGGGCGCGGGTGGTCGCCGGCGGCGATTCCGAAGGCGACGGGGACGATCGCCGAGACGCCGGCGATCGGCGCGACGACCGTCATCGCACCGATTGCCATCCCGCGGTAGTAGGCGTAGAGACCGAGCGTGCCGGAGAGGGCCGCCGGGATCGCGAGCAGGATCGCCGCTCCGTGCGGCCCCTCCCCGCGGATCGCGACGGCGAGCGCGATCGCGACGACCCCGCCGACCTGCGCCCACAGGAGGACGCGCAGCGCTCCCCACGTGCGGCCCCAGAGCGGGCCCACGAAGTCCGCGACTCCCCACGCCAGGCTCGCGCCGAGCGCGAGCGCGAGGGCGTTCAATCGGTCGGGCGGGTTGCGGCGACCGCGTCGAGTGCGTTCGCGTGGTGCAGGACGGAAGCTTCGGCGATTCGTGCGGCGCGCGGGTCGTGATGCGCCGCGACGCAGTGCATCAGCTCGGCCTTCTGAACGGCGGTCAGCCCGGTCGCCCGCGTGTCGATCAGCCGCACGCCGAGCGCCACGTGGCCGAGCAGCCTCCCTTCCTCGGTGAGCGAGAATGCCGGGCCGGGGCCGAGCTCGAGCGTGCGGCCGACGTCGTGCACGAGCGCTGCGGCGAGCAGCAGGTCCCCGCGGAGCCGTGGATGCAGCTGTGTCGTCTCCCGGCAGATCGTCGCGACGGCGACCGTGTGCTCGAGCAGGCCGCCTGCATACGAGTGATGGCCGTCGGCGGTCGCCGGCCGCTCGGCAAGCGGCGCGTCGGCGAGCACCGCGGCGACCGTCGCCGAGAGGCCCGGATGCACCAGCTCGCCCGCGAGGAACTCGAGGAAGCCCTTGAGCTCGTCCGCGTCGCGACGGGTCGCCGGCGTCAGCGAGCCCGGATCGACGTCGGCTGCCTCGAGCGAGCGCACGTCGAGCTGCAGGCGGTCGCGAAACAGCTCGACCCTGCCGAGCACGCGCACGGCGTCGCCCTCGGCGAAGCGGCCGTCGAGCAGCTCGACGTCGCTCCACACGCGCGCGTCGATCCGCCCCGTCGGGTCGACGAGCTCGAGCGCGAGATACGGTGACCCGCCGCGTGTGCGCAACTTGCGCTTCGCCTTCACCGCGTAGACCGCCTCGACGACCCGGTCGGCCTGGAGCTCCGAGATCGTCACGACCGCCAGTCTACGGAGCCGTCCAGATGCGGAAGTCCGCCTCCTGCCGGCTCGGCGCGAGCTCGTCGAGCACCGTCGCGCAGAGCGTCCGCTTCCACCCGAGGGCACCGCTCAGGTCGGCGGCCGTCAGCTCGCCGGTGCGGGCGAGCAGCAGGCCCGCGAGCTCGCGGCGCGCCTCCTCGACGGAGGGCAGGATGCCCGGCAGTCGCCACTTTCGGTCGACGAGGTCGTGGGCGAGCGCGCTCCAGCCGACGTCCTGGGCGACCAGGTGCGAGCTCGTCAGCAACAGGCGGCGATGGAGCAGCGTGACCGCGCGGTCGACGTCCTTCTTCGACTCGCCGACCAGCTCGCGAAGTCGCGGCCCGGTGAGAGGGCCTTCCTCGCGCACCGCGTCGAGCACGTCGGCCGCGAGACCGTCCGGCACCGTGCGGTCGGCCTGGGCGCAGACGCTCGGCAGCAGCGACGGTGCGATCAGCGCCGTGACGCGGGCGAGGTGCTTGCCGACGCAGACGAGGTTCCGCGACGGGAGCTCGTCCTTCGCGTTCCAGAGGAACCCCATCTCCTCGGTCCAGCGCACGAAGGTGCCGTCCGCGTCCCGGACGGCCCAGTTCTCGTCGGCCGATCCGTTCACCTGCTCCCAGAGCGACGGCAGGACGACGTCGGCCTTCGGGAAGAGCAGCGCGAGGCCTGCCCGGTCGACCCAGGCGGCCGCGGCCTCGATCGTGCCCATCATTAGGCTCCAAGCATGCCCACGGTGCGGCCGTTCCGTTCGCTTCGCTACGACCCGGCGGTCGCAGGCCCGCTCGACCGGCTCGTCGCGCCTCCCTACGACGTCATCTCCGACGAGGCGCGCTCCGAGTACCTCGCGCGCAGCCCGTTCAACATCGTCCACCTCACGCTTCCCGACTCGCCCGAGCAGGCGGGCCGCGACCTCGCCGACTGGCTCGACCGCGGCGTGCTCGTCCGGGACGACGAGCGCTACTGGCGGCTCGTGCAGGACTACGTCGGCCCGGACGGCGTCGCCAGGTCGCGCGAAGGTGTCGTCGCGGCGATCCCGGTCACGCCGTACGCCGAGGGCGAGGTGCTGCCGCACGAGCGCACGCACGCCGGCCCGAAGGAGGGCCGCCTCCGGCTCCTACGGGCGACCCGCTCCGAGCTGGAGCCGATCTTCGTCCTCTACGACGGCGAGCCGCTGCTCGGCGCCGATCCGCCCGAGGGTGTCCCGACCCTGGACGTCGAGGAGGGCGGCGTTCGCACACGCCTCTGGCCCGTCGCGGCGAACGACGAGCTTCGCATCGACACGCCGCTCTTGATCGCGGACGGTCACCACCGCTACGAGACCGCCGTCGCCTACCTCGAGGAGAACCCGGACGCCACGCACATGTTCGCCGTCCTCGTCTCGACGACGGCGCCGGGCCTCGAGATCTTCCCGACCCACCGCATCGTCCAGCGCGTCGGCGACGTGCCGGGGGTCGAGGTCGATGCGCCGAACGGCGGCGTCACGCTGTATCGCGGCGGCCGGTACCTGCGCGTGCGCAGCGACGACGACTTCGGGCCGCGGGTCGTGGACTCGTTGGCGCCGGAGGGCGTCAGCTACACGGCAGACGCCGCTGCCGCGGTGGCGGCCGTCGACGGCGGGGCGGCCGAGGCGGCATTCCTGCTCGAGCCCGTCACGGTCGAGCAGGTGGCACGATTCGCGCACGCCGGCGAGACGATGCCCCAGAAGTCGACTTTCTTCTATCCGAAGCTGACCTCGGGACTGCTCGTCTATCCGCTTGACTGACTGGCTCGCTCTCTGCCGGTCGGCG
Source organism: uncultured Thermoleophilia bacterium (assembly GCA_963708355.1). GTDB lineage: Bacteria > Actinomycetota > Thermoleophilia > Gaiellales > Gaiellaceae > PALSA-600. Next base: position 88,362 of record CAVPSK010000003.1, read on the forward strand.
CGCGACGACGTCCAGGCCGTGCTCGAGGCGCTACCCACGCGGGCCGAGCGTGAGCCGATCGTCGGCAGCGGCGAGGGTGGCGACGACACGACCGCGATCGACGCCGCTGCCGAGCGCGTGATCCTCGCGCGCTTCCGCCGTCCCGATGTGCGCCTCGTGAGCGAGGAGGTCGGCATCGCGGGCGACGGCACCACGACCGTGGTCGTCGATCCGATCGACGGCTCTCTCAACGCGAAGCGTGGGATCCCGTTCTTCGCGATCTCGATCGCAGTCGCGGACGGCGGGACGATGGCCGACGTGCACACCGCGTACGTCTACGACTTCGGCACGGGAGAGGAGTGGACGGCCGTCGCCGGCGACGGGGCCCGGCTCGACGGCCGGCCGCTCGTCGAGCTGCCCAAGGACGAGCTCGAGATCCTCTCGTTCGAGGCGACGACCACCGCGTTCGTCGCCGACAACGCGGCGCGCTTCGTCGGCGTGGCGCACCGGTTGCGGGTGATGGGGTCGCTCGCAGTGACGTTGTGCCACCTTGCCGCGGGACGGCTCGACGGCGTCGTCTCGCTGAAGGCGGCGCGGTCGGTCGACATCGCCGCCGCACAGCTGTTGGTTCGCGAGCGCGGGCTCGCCATCGACCTTCCGGAGGCGCCGCCGTTCGGCGCCGCGCCGCTCGACCTCGAGGCCCGATCCCGCGTCGTCGCCGCGGGCAGCGACAGGCTGTGCGCGCAACTGGCGGCCGCGCTCGCCGGTTAACCCATCCGGGCGTCAAGCGTCCCCGCGCGGCTGCCGATGGCCGCCGCATGGGAGCAGAGCCCTCGTTCGACTACACGCACCGCGGGGCGCCCGCGCCCGCGACGGGCGCGGACGTGCCGGTCGAGCCGGGCGAAGAGGTGATCGTCCGAGCACAGGTCCAGGCCGGATGGGGCCGGCGCACCCCGCTCGGGCAGCTGGTGGTCACCGATCGGCGCCTGCTCGTCCTCACGCAGCGCCTGTTCGGCCGCAACCGGACGATCGAGATCGGCCGCGAGCGGGTGCTCGCGGTCTCGCCGCCCGATGCCGACGGGTTCGTCGACGTCCGCTACCTCACTCCGGACGGCCGGGAGGCGGTCGTTCGCCTGGCGCCGTTGCGCTTCGCGGCGTCCGACCTCCACCGAGCACTCGCCGACGCGGCGCCCTGAGCCTCTAAGCTCACGGCATGTCCCTGCGCGACGACGTCCTGCGCGCCCTCGAGCGGGTCATCGACCCCGAGCTACGCCGCCCGGTGACAGAGCTCGACATGGTGCGCGCCGTCGAGGTGGAGGACGGAGTCGTGGCGGTGACGATCGCCCTGACGGTCGTCGGCTGCCCGCTCCGCTCGAGCTTCGAGGACCAGGTGGCCGAGCATGTCGGGACGCTGCCCGGGGTGAGCGCCGTCTCGGTTCGCTTCGACGTGATGACGCCCGACGAGCGCGCAGCGCTGACGACGAAGCTCCGGGGCGGCACCGAGCAGCGCGGCATTCAGCTCCCGGCGACGACCCGCGTGATCGCGGTCGCGTCCGGAAAGGGCGGTGTCGGCAAGTCGTCACTGACGGTGAACATCGCCGCGGCGCTCGCGTCCGCCGGTCGCGAGGTGGGCATCCTCGACGCGGACATCTACGGGCACTCGATCCCGTACATGCTGGGGGTCGACCAGCGCCCGGTCGCCGTCGACCAAATGATCGTCCCGCCGGTCGGCCACGGCATGAAGCTGATGTCGATCGGGTTCTTCCTCGACGACAACCAGCCCGTGATGTGGCGTGGCCCGATGTTGCACCGCGCGCTCGAGCAGTTCCTGCAGGACGTGCACTGGGGCGAGCTCGACGCTCTCGTCGTGGACATGCCGCCCGGCACGGGCGACGTCTCGATCTCGCTCGGCCAGCTGCTGCCGCGTGCGGAGGCCGTCGTCGTGACCACGCCGCAGCCGCTCGCCCGGGAGGTGGCTGCTCGCTCGGCCGCGATGGCGCAGAAAACGGGGATGCGCGTCCTGGGCGTCGTCGAGAACATGACCTCGGAGGTGTTCGGCGCGGGCGGCGGCGAGCGGCTCGCGGCGGAGCTCGGCGTGCCGCTGCTCGGGTCCGTGCCGCTCGACTCGCGCGTCCGCGCGTCGGCGGACGAAGGCGTCCCGCTCGTGCTGAGTGATCCCGACAGCGCTCCGGCCGTCGCGATCGCCGCGATCGCCGAGACGATCGACGCGAATCGCACCGGCGGCTTCACGCGCACGCTCCCGCTGGTCTCCTAGCTCGTGGGCGATGCCGAGGTGCTTCGGCGGCTGCGCGCGCTCGGCTTCGGCGACTCCGACGGCGAGACGCTGGCCGCCCACTTCCTCTGGTCGGAGCGGCACGGGCTCACGGGTCACGGCCTCACACGCGTCGACTGGCTCGAGACTCTCGACGACCTTCCCGTCGGCGGGAGCCCGCGCCGCGTCGAACAGGCGGACGGCTACGAGCGCTGGGACGGAGACGGCGCGCTCGGGTACCTGACCCTCGCCGCGGTGGTCGAGGCCCAGCTCGAGCGCCCGCCCGAGCGCGCACGGGTGATCGTGTGCTCGAGGACGTTCCCGACCGGCGCACTCGGCTACTGGGTGCGCTTGCTCGCGCGCGGAGGGCTCGTCGCCGCGTTGACGGCGACCTCGCCGCGACGGCTGCCGTCGCCGGCCGGAGGGCCCGCGCTCACCGGCACGAACCCGCTCGCGATCGCCGTGCCCTCGTCGGACGGCCGCCCGCTCGCCGCGGACGTCTCGATGGGTGCCGTCACCCACGGGGACGTGCTCGCCGGGAACGCCCGGCCGGACGAGCTCGTGCCGTTCGGCGGCGAGCAGGCGCACAAGGCATTCGCGCTCGCCGTCGGCCTGCAGCTGCTCGTCGACGCGCTCAGCCCTGAGGACGGCTTCGGAGCCGTGCTCGTCGTCGCGCGGCCGCGGGCCGACCCGGTCCCGGCGCTACGCGCGCTGGCGGGCGGCGTTCGCCTTCCCGGCGATCGCGACCAGCTCTGAGTCGTCGCGCAGGGAGGCGAGATCGTCGTCGGTCAACGGGTCGGCGTCTGCGCCGAGCGCGTACGCCGCGCGGAGGTGCTCGATCGCCTCGTCGCGGCGGCCCAGCCGCGCGGCCATGCAGCCCATGTTGTAGAGCAGCGTCCAGTTGGACGGGAAGCGCTCGTGGCCCTCGCGGAAGCCCGCGAGCGCCCCTTTGTAGTCGCCCTCGTGGTACGGCTGGAACGCGCGGGCGTTCCACTCCCACGCGGACGGCGAGTACGCGGAGCCGGGCTTCGCGCCGGCCGACAGCACCACCGTGTCGGCCTCGACCGCGACCGCCCCGCGGCGGGCCGCGGGGTCGCGGACGAAGACGATCGTGCCCTGCGGCGCGTCGAGGTCGTCGCCGGCGACCGTGAAGCGCGCATGACCCCGGACGACCACGTACAGCTCCTCGTGCTGCACCTCGCGCTCGTCGTGCTCGGGGATCACGGGGTCGCCAGCGTTCTCGACCGACCACGCGTTGACGCCGTAGGCGTGGACGTCGAGCAGCTCGCGCAGCGGGATCCAGCCGCGACGGTGCTCGGCCTCGTCGAGGGCGACGACGCTCCAGCGCGTCAACCCGGGAACCCCTGTTCGTTGCGGATCGAGGCGAAGTCGGTGTCGCTGCGGGCGTAGCCCGCGTACTTCGGGTCGAGCTCGACCGACCGGCGCAGGTGGACGAGCGCGTCGACGTGGCGGCCCGCGCGCGCCTCCATGCACGCAAGGTTGTAGAGCAGCGCCGGATGCTCCGGGCGCTCCGCGAGCGCGGCCTCGTGCAGGCGGATCGCCTCGTCCCAGTCGCCGCGCCGGGTCGCCGGCAGCGCCGCGAACATCGCCTCCCAGGCCGACACCTCGTACGGCTCGCCCGGCTTGCCGCCGAGCGCCAGCACGGTCGTGTCGGGCTCGCGGCTGATCGCGACGCGACGAACCTCCGGGTCGGAGATGTGGACGAGCGAACCGGCCGGAACCTCGACGTCCTCTCCGTCGAGCGTGAACGTCGCGCTTCCCCGCAGGACGACGTACATCTCCTCGTGGCCCAGCTGCGACTCGGTGTGCTCCTCCACGACCTGGCTCCCGACCTCCTCGCTCGTGTACGCGTTCACGCCGAAGGCGCGAACGTCGAAGCGGCGCCGGATCGGCCGCCACTGCAGGCCGTGCGACACGAGAATCGAGTCGAGCTCGTCGACGTGCGCGACCTCGTAGGCGCTCGGGCGCACGCTCATCGGCGGCGAAGCTCCTCGAGCACGACCGGGTCGATGCGCTCGACGCCGTCGACGCGTTCCTCGAGGTTCTCCGTACCGGCCCAGGCGGGTAGCGTTTCGTCGAGCCTTCCGTCGTAACCGAGCCGAGCGAGGCGCTCGGACAGCTCGGTGCGCAGGTCGTCGTCGACGACGATCCAGGCTGCTCGCAGGGGTCTTGCCGAAGAGCAGGTCGTGCATCTCGTAGAGGCGCGCCAGCTCGGGAATCGGCTCCGCGTGGTCGTCGACCCGCAGGTCGACGAGGAGGTCGCTGAGCCCGGCGTAGCCGCCGTCTCGCTCGACGACGAGCAGCGCCGCCGACTGCTGCCCGCGCCTGTCGCCGCCGGCGGCCTGCGCGGCGGCGAGGCAGTCGATCAGGCGCTCCGCGAGCGGTCGCCCTTCCGTCGTCCCGAACGTGGCTGCCAGCGCGTCGACCGTCTCCCGTCCGACCAGGATGTTCCCCTGCGCGGCGAAGCAGGCGCCGGCGACGCCGCCCGCCCAGTCCATGCATGCCGGCCCCGTGAACGTCGCGCCGCGCCCCTCGCCGTCGACGACGCCGAGCTGCCGCTGATCGCGGCCGTCGTCTGCGTCGGTCAGCCGCCGAACGACCTCGTCGGCGGGCAAGCCGTCGCGCAGCAGCGCGAGCCCTTCGGGGCCGTAGCGCGGATTGGCGTATGCCTGCGTGGCGATTGCCCCGACGCCCGGCTCGGCCCAGGGGACGACCGAGCCGACCGCGAGGAACTTCGACTGCGTCGCGACGCCCCACTGGCCGGCCTCGAGGTCGCAGGCCGCGATCGAGAAGGTGGCGACGGTGAGCTCAGCCATACGTGAGCTCGGTCAGGTCGAGTTCGCGCAGCGCAGGGTCCGACACGAGCGCGCACGCCACCTCCGGTCGCGCGAGCGCCGCCTTGACCTCGGCGGGCGTGCGAGCCCGCACCACGACCGGCCGGCCCTCGGCGTGGGCGGCGCGCAGCATCGTGTCGTCCTCCGGCGAGTCGAGCACGAGTGCGCCTTCGAGGTCGAGCTCGCCGTCGAGCGCGATCTCCGGCACCCGTCGGCCGGTCGCCCCGAACCAGCGCTCCCTCACAGCGTGATCGTGTCTCCCGGCGCGATGCGCTCGACGGTGGCCGGCGTCAGCGACGCGAGCTCGTCGGGCGTCCCGGTGAAGATCGGGAACGTGCCCCAGTGGCACGGGACGCAGCGCGGGTTCCCGAGCAGCTCGAGCGCCTTCGCCGCCTCGCGCGTGCCCATCGTGAAGTGGTCGCCGATCGGGAGCACGGCCACGTCCGGTGAGTACAGCTCGGCGATCAGAGCCATGTCCCCGAAGACGGCGGTGTCGCCGGCGAAGTAGACGGTCGAGCTGCCGAGGTGGAAGACGAAGCCGGCAGGCTCGCCCGTGTAGGTGAGGTCGGGCGCCGAGCTCGAGTGGAACGCGTGCGTCATCGTGATCCGGACACCGGCGACCTCGATCGTGCCGCCCTTGTTGAAGCCGATCAGCTTGTCGTCGGGCACGCCCTGGCCGTTGAACCAGGCGACCAGCTCGATCATGCCGACCACCGTGCTTCCGAGTCGCTGCTGCAGGCCGACGACGTCGGCGCTGTGGTCGCCGTGGCCGTGAGTCACCGCGATCGCGTCCGCGCGATCAGGCTCTTTCTCGCTGTCCGGGCAGGTGGGGCCGGAGAGGAACGGGTCGACGTAGATCCGGGTGCCTGCGTCGGTGTCGACGCGAAACGAGGCATGGCCGAGCCAGGTGAGGGTTGCCAAGGGCGGTCCTTTCGTCGCGAACGGAATGAGCATAGAAGGACCGTCCGGCCAGGGGGCGAAGCTTGAAGACGCGTGGGACGCCGAGTCCTCCCGGCCCTGCTCGCAGCCGCCGCCTGGTGGGTGGACGGACACGGCTCCCCCGGCGTCGCGCTCGACGTTCTGCTGGTCGCGATCCCGTTCGCCTCTGCCGCGGGGCTGGCCGCGTTCGGCGCCGCAGTCGAGGGACGGCGGGAGCTCGCGCGCCTGCAGGCGGCGCTCTGGGCGCTCTGCGTCGGGCTGCTGGTGCTCTCCTGCGCGGCGAGGAGCGCGCACGACGCGACCGGGTCGCTCTCCCCGCTCGGCTCCTCGGCGCTCGCGGCCTGCTTCGCCGTCCTCGCGCTGAAGCTCCTGATCAGCGCGGCCGTGTTCGTGCGCGGCGCCGCCCCGCGGCCCGCGAAGCCCTAGGCAGGCGTCGGCGTCAGATCGGCAGCGAGCGCGCCGCCGCGCGGCACACGTCGATCAGCGGCTGCACGGCGAAGAACGATCCGACCGTCACGACCACGCAGATCACGACGCCCGTCTGCAGCACCACCTCGCGCGGCGGCGAGCCGCCGGCCGGCGCGAGCTGCAGCTCGGTGGCGTCGCGCAGGTACATCGAGCGCACGACGCCGAGGTAGAAGTAAGCGGAGATCATCGTCGCCACGACTCCGACGACGATCAGCCACCACCAGCCGGACTCGTACGCGGCGGAGAAGACGTAGAACTTGGCGATGAACCCTCCCGTCAGCGGGAAGCCGAGCATCCCGAGCATGAACACCCACATCGAGATACCGAGGAACGGCCGCTCCCAGCCGAAGCCCGAGAGGTTGTCGAGCGTCACCGGCGCCCCGAGCTCGCGCTCGCGCGCCGCGACCACGGCGAAGGCGCCCAGCGACATCGCCGAGTACGGGATCAGGTAGAAGAGCATCGCCCGTACCCCGAGCGGGCTCGCGGCCGCGATCGCGATCATCATGAAGCCGGCCTGCGACACCGACGAGTACGCGAGGATCCGCTTGACGTTCTTCTGCACGAGCGCGGCGATGTTCCCCCAGCCCAGCGAGGTGCAGGCGATCGCCGCGATCGCCCAGCGCCAGAGGCGCTCGTCGGCCGGGAAGGCGGTCACGAGCAGGCGGTAGGTGACGGCGAGCGCGGCGATCTTGGTCGCCGAGGACATGAACGACGTCACCGGCGTGGGTGCGCCCTGGTACACGTCCGGCGTCCACATGTGGAAGGGCGCCGCGGAGGCCTTGAACGCGAGCCCGACGATGATCATCGCCAGCCCGACGACGAGCATCGCGTCGTGGGCGTGGCCGGCGGCTGCGATCTGGTCGAACGAGAGCTCGCCGGTGATCCCGTACACCAGCGCCGAGCCGAAGAGCAGCGTCGCCGAGCCGACAGCGCCGACGATCAGGTACTTGAGCCCGGCCTCGAGCGAGCCGATCAGGTCGATGTCGATCGCGGTGAGCACGTAGAGAGCGATCGAGAACCACTCCAGCCCGAGGAACAGCGTCATCAGGTTCGCCGTCTGGACGAAGAACATCATCCCGGCGCCCGCTGCGGTGAGCAGCGCGTAGTACTCGGCCAGATGCTCGTCGCGCCATTGCTCGCCGTAGCTGGTGAGCACGGCGACCGCGCCGCAGGCTGCGATCAGCAGCTGTGCGAGCGCGGCATACCGGTCGCGGTAGATCGAATCGCTCATGATCGCGGCGCCGTGCGGCGAGCGCGCTCCGACGACGACCGCGAGGGCGAACGCGCCGGCGAAGCCGCCGAAGCCGATCACTGCGGAGGAGAGCTTGCGCGACCGGCCCGAGGTGAAGACGGCGACCATGAGCAGGAGACCGACTGCTCCCAGCAGCTCGAGCGACGGCGAGATCGCGAGCCAGTCGACGTGCGGCTTGACGATCACGGCAGCCCCTTCGCGATCACGCTCTGAGCCTGGTTCCCGCCGAACGCGTGGCCGGAGATGAGGTTCGGCCACGCCGAGAGGCCGAGCAGGCAGACGAGGAGCGGCACGACGACGGCGAGCTCGCCGAGCCTGAGATCGAGCGCGGAGTCCGGCACCGCCGGGCCGACGTCCTGGTGCAGCACACCCGAGATCGCCCGCAGCACGTACATGGCGGCGAGCACCATCGCGCCCGCACCGATGACCCCCCAGTACCAGCCCTGCTGGAAGACCCCGGCGAGGATCAGGAACTCGCCGGCGAACGCCGTCGACAGTGGCACCGCGAGCGCGATCACCCCCACGGCCATCACCACGGTCGCGAGCGCTGGACGGCCGCGCGCCATCCCGCCGAGCAGCCGGAGCTCACCGGTCGAGCAGCGCCGCTCGACCATCCCGGCGAGCAGGAAGAGCGACGCCGAGATGAGCCCGTGGTTGACGATCTGCAGCACGGCGCCGTCGAATCCGAGGTCGTTGCCGGCGAACAGGCCGAGCACGATCAGGCCCGCCTGCGAGAGCGACGAGTACATGATCACGCCGCGGAAGTCGGGTGCCCGGAACGCGAGCAGCGCGCCGTAGACGAGCGAGATCGAGGCGAGCACCAGCAGGACGATCCGCCAGTCGTGCACCGGCCCCGGGAACTTCGGGATCACGATCCGCAACAGGCCGTAGAGGCCCGCCTTCGAGACGACGCCCGACAGCACCGCCGACACCTCGGGCGGCGATTCGCGGTACGTCTCCGGGAGCCATCCGTGCAGCGGGAACAGCGGCGATTTGATCGCGAACGCGACGACGAAGCCCAGGAAGAGCCACGTCGAGCTGCTCGGCCCCATCTCCGTCAGGTTGAACGTTCCCTGCTGAAGGCCGTAGACGATGATCGCCGCCAGCATCAGGAGCGAGCCGACGATCGTGTAGATGACGAACAGCTGCGTCGCGCGCAGCCGGCCTGGGCCACCCCAGACGCCGATCAGGACGTACAGCGGGATCAGCATCGCCTCGAAGAACGCGTAGAAGAGGATCAGGTCCTGGGCGGTGAAGACGCCGACGATCGCTCCGGTGAGCATGAGCATCAGCGCGAAGTAGGCGCGCGCCCGGTCGCGCCCGACCCACCAGCCGTAGATCACGCAGGCGGCCATCACGACGACGGTCATCCCGACGAACCACAGCGAGAACGCGTAGACGCCGACGTAATAGGAGACGCGCAGGTCGGCGAACCACGAGACCTGCTGGGACATCTGCAGCGAGGGGTCTCCGAAGTCGAACTTGCCGGCGGCGGTGATCCAGACGCCGACCTCGATCAGGGAGACGAGCGCGGCGAGCGACCCCAGCCAGTAGTTGGTGAGCGGCGCGATCGCCACGATCAGCCCTCCACCGATGGGCAGGAGGATGAGGATCGTGGTGAGCCAGCTCATCTGACCGCCAGGAAGATGACGACGAGGACGGCCAGCCCGCCTGCAAGCGCGAGCGCATACGAGCGCACGAGCCCGGACTGCACGCGACCGAGGTCACGCCCGGCGAGCGAGAACCCCTGGCCGACGGCGGTCAGCGAGCCCGCGATGAGCGGGCGCTCGACGAACGCGTAGAGGCCACGGGCAAGAATGTCGGAGCTCCGGTACCACAAGACGTCGTACGCCTCGTCCCAGTAGAACTTGTGCTCGAGCACGGGCAGCGCACGTGGGACGCGGACGCGCTTGGCCGAGTAGAGCAGCCAGGCCAGCGTGATCCCGAGCAGTCCGATCGTGACCCCGACGCCCGAGGTGACCCATTCCTGCGCATCCGTGGCCTCGACGAGCGGCGGAGCGACCGGGTCGAGCCACTTCGTGAGCGGTGTCCAGAGCGGCGCCCACTGCAGGAAGCCGCCGATCGTCGCGAGCACCGCGAGCACCGCCGACCGTCGACATCATCGAGAGCGGGCCCTCCTGCCCGTGGTGCGCGTGGTGGTGCTCGCGCGCGAAGGACGACGGCTCGCCGGTGAAGACGATGAAGAACAGCCGGAACGCGTACACGCCGGTCAAGAACGCGCCGATCATCCCGATCACGTACAGCGTGATCCCGAACCACCCGCGCTGAAGGGCTGCCGCGAGGATCGGGTCCTTCGAGAAGAAGCCGGCGAACGGAAAGATCGCGACGAGCGCGAGCGAGCCGACGACGAAGAAGGCTTTCGTGCGCGGCATCAGCTTCCCGACACCCGCAAGCTTTCGGATGTCCTGCTCTCCCGCGACGGCGTGGATCACGAGGCCCGCGGAGAGGAAGAGCAGCGCCTTGAAGAACGCGTGCGTCATCAGGTGGAACATCGCGTTCGCGTACGTCCCGATCCCGGCCGCGACGAACATGTAGCCGATCTGCGACATCGTCGAGTAGGCGATCACGCGCTTGATGTCGACCTGGACGAGCGCGATCAGGCCGGCCATCAGGAGCGTCAGCGCGCCGAGCGCCGCGGCGGTGTCCTGGATGAAGTACGCGTTCTCGAACAGTGGATGGCAGCGGACGATCAGGTACACGCCCGCGGTCACCATCGTCGCCGCGTGGATCAGTGCGCTGACCGGCGTCGGGCCCTCCATCGCGTCGGGGAGCCACGTGTGCAGCGGGATCTGGGCGCTCTTCGCAACCGCGCCGCCGAGCAGGCCGAGTGCGATCAGGTTCGCGACGGTCCCGCCGTGCGGTGCGGCGGCGAAGACGCTCGAGTAGTCGAGCGAGCCCGTGTGCTCGACGAGCAGGAACAGCGCGAGCGCGAAAGTGGCGTCGCCGAACGCGTTCATGATGAACGCCTTCTTGGCGGCCGCGATCGCCGAGTGGCGCTCCTGGTAGAAGCCGATCAGCAGGTAGCTCGAGAGGCCGACCATGCCCCAGCCCGCGAGCAGCAGCAGCAGGTTGGCGCCCTCGACCAGCAGCAGCATCGAAAAGACGAACAGCGACATGTAGGCGAAGTAGCGGCGCTCCTCGTCCTCGCCGTCCATGTAGCCGAGCGAGTAGGCGACGATCAGCCCGCCGACGCCGGCGACGATGAGCATCATCATCACGCTCAGCTGGTCGACGAGGAGCGAGAGGCCGAAGTGGTACTGCCCGGCGGAGAGCCAGGTCCACGAGGTCGTGACGTGCGTGCGGTCGCTCGCGCTCTCGCCGAGCATCTGGAAGAACGCGACGGCCGCGGCGACGAACGCGCCGAACGTGGTCAGCGTCGAGATCCAGCCCGCCGCGCGCCTCGAGAGCGCCGTTCCGCCCAGCGTGATCGCGAGCGTGGAGGCGAGGGGGAGCAGCAGGCAGATCCACGCGGCGGCTTTCACCGCTTACCCCCTCAGCGTCCGGAGCTTGTCGACGTCGAGCTCGATGTTGCGGCGACCCATCGCGACGATCAGGCCGAGCCCGACGACCACTTCGGACGCAGCGACCGCCATCACCGAGATCGCGAACACCTGGCCGTCCTCACGGCCGTGCAGGCGGGAGAACGCGATCAGGAGCAGGTTGGACGCGTTCAGCATGATCTCGACCGACAGCAGGATGATCAGCGGGCTCCGGCGCAGCAGCACGCCCAGCGCGCCGGTCGTGAAGAGCAGCGCGCTCAGGATCACGTACCACTGGATGTCAGGTCCGTGCATCGGCTCCGTCCTGGTGTGCGAGCGGGTCGATGCGGCGCGCGTGGGCACCGAGCACGACGCCGCCGACCGCAGCGACGAGTAGCACGATCGAGGTCACCTCGAAGGCGAGCAGGTGATCGGTGAGGAACAGCCGGCCGATCGACGCGGGCGAGCCGAAGTCGCGGCTGATGTGCTGTGGCTCCGAGAGGAGGTTGCCGGCCGTCAGTCCGACGACGACCACGACCTCGGCGAGGATTGCGCCGCCCGCCGCCACCGCGCCCACGACCTGCCACGACGGGCCGCCCGACCACGGTGACTCCTCGGTGCGATCGCCCAGGTAGGCGATCACGAAGAGGAACATCACCATCACCGCGCCGCCGTACACGAGCACCTGGCCGGCCGCGACGAACTCGCCCGCGAGCAGCAGGAAGAGCACGGCCAGCGACCCGAGGTTCCCGATCAGGGACAGCGCCGAGTAGAAGGGGTTGCGGAAGGTGACCACCGCGAGTGCGCTCGCCAGGCAGGCGAACGCGGCGAGGAACCACACGACCCAGACGAGGAAGTTGGCCACTACGAGTGGTCCTTGTAGAACGGGATCGGCGTGTCGTAGAGGTCGGCGTCGGCGACCGGCACGCGCTTCACCGGCGGGGCGAGCAGCATGTCCTTCGTGTAGATGAGGTCGTCGCGGTTGTACTCGGAGATCTCGAAGTCGTTGCCGAGCGTGATCGCGTCGAAGGGGCAGGCGAGCTCGCAGTACCCGCAGAAGATGCAGCGCGACATGTTGATCTCGTAGATGCGCGCGTACCGCTCGCCGGCCGACACGCGGTTGTCGGGCGTGTTCTCGTCCGCGACGACGCGGATGCAGTCGGCAGGGCAGGCGGCTGCGCACAGCGAACAGCCGACGCACTTCTCGAGACCGTTCTCGTGCCGGTGCAGGCGGTGGCGCCCGCGGTAGCGCGGGTAGACCGGCCGCTTGTACTCCGGGTACTGCTGCGTGATCGGCTTCTTGAAGATCTGCTTCAGCGTCACACCGAAGCCCTTGAGCGTGTTCGGGACGACGCTCATACCCGCTCCGGCGCCGCCAAAGCCGGCACCTCCGCTCCTTGCGAGTCGAGCCTACGACTCACGAGACCGCCACCACCAGGGCGGCCGTGATCACGGCGTTCACGGTGGCGATCGGCAGCAGCACCTTCCAGCCGAACCGCATCAGTTGGTCGTACCGGAGGCGCGGCTGCGTCGCACGCAACCAGATGAAGATCATCACGAGCGTGAACAGCTTCAGCACGAACCAGATCGGCCCGAGGATGTCGAGATCGTGTACCCACGGGAAGTGGTAGCCGCCGAAGAAGAGCGTCACGCAGAGGCCCGAGAGCACGAGCAGGTTGATGTACTCGGCGGCCTGGAAGATGCCCCAACGCATCCCGGAGTACTCGGTGTGGTAACCCGCGACGATCTCGGTGTCGGCCTCGGGAAGATCGAACGGCGCGCGTGAGGTCTCGGCGGTCCCGCCGACCAGGAAGACGGCGAGGCCGACGAACTGCGGGATGAAGAACCAGAGCGTCGCCTGCTGCTTGTTCACGATGTCGACCAGGTTCAGCGACTGCCCCATCATCACGACGCCGATCACGGACAGCGCGAGCGACACCTCGTACGAGACCAGCTGAGCGCAGGTGCGCATCGAGCCGAGGGTCGAGTACTTGGACGCGGAGGCCCAGCCGCCGACGATGAAGCCGTAGATGCCGAGCGACCCCAGCGCGAAGATCAGGATCAGCGAGATCGGCACGTTCACGACCTGGCCGCTGATGTAGTAGCCGTCGACCGTCCACCCGGCGCCGAACGGGAGCACGCTGAACGCCGCGAGCGCCGTGAACATCGCGACGATCGGCGCCAGGATGTAGAGCGGCTCCTTGGCGGCGCTCGGAGAGAACGCCTCCTTGCGGATCAGCTTCAGCAGGTCGGCGATCGGCACGAGCAGGCCCTTCGGGCCGGCGCGGTTCGGCCCGTAGCGGAGCTGCATGCGGCCGAGCACCTTGCGCTCGAGCCACGTCGTGAAGGCGAAGAACAGCATCACGACGTTGATCACGATCAGCGCTTTCACGAACGTGATCCACCACGGCTCGTGCACGGCTACGCCTTCACCTCGACCGTCTCGTGCAGCCCGGCGGCGTGCTCGTCGGGGATCCGTACGACTCCGGCGACGAGGTCGCGTGCGATTCGCGCCCGTAGCTCGACCGAGGTCCCGTTCGAGCTGACCGCGACCATCGCGCCGTTGCGGATGCCGCGCTTCCGCGCGTCCTCCGGCGCCAGCCAGACCTCCGGCTCCGGGCGTTGGAACGCGAGCTCGGGCGTCCGCTCGACGGCGGCGCCGGAGAAGAGGGGCCGGTATGCGACGAGGCGCAGCCCCTTGGCGCCCCGGCGCGTGCGTGCGGCCTTGCGCGCGGGAGAAGGGGCCTCCTCGGCGGCGCGGGGCGGCAGTGACGCGCGCTCGCCGACGTCGGCGAGCGAGATGCCCCCGAAGCACTGCGCGGAGATCTCCTCGAACACGACCGGGACGTGCGGCGAGAGCTCGACGCCGAACCGCGCGGCGAGCTTGGAGAGCCAGGCGAGGGTGTCCGGAACGGGTGCCACCACGGCGCGGCGCTGGCGCTGGAGGCGGCCCTCGAGGTTCACAGTCGTGCCGTCGCGCTCGAGATAGCTCGTGCCCGGAATGACGAGGTCGGCGAGCTCACGGAAGCTCTCCTCGAAGAGACCGATGCCGATCACGGAAGCCGCGTGCTCGGCGAGCGCGCGCACGCTCGGGTTCCGCGCGGCCTCGTCGCCCGAGACGACGAGCAGGTGCGGCTCGGCGTCGTTGGGCTCGCCGTCGCCGGCGAGGCTCCAGGCGTCGGTGACACCGCGTCCGTTCGGCGTCAGCGGCAGGTAGTAGACGTTCGGCGCGCCGCCGACGCTCGGGTCGTCGGTAACGACGGCGTCGACCGGCTCGTCGGGCGTGCCGTAGGTGATCGTGGCGCCGGCCCTCCGGGCGGCCTTCAGCCACAGGTCGACGCCCGGCGCGCGCTCGACGACGGGGTCGTCGGAGATCACCGCGATGCGCTTCGCGTCGCGCAATGCGGACAGCGGTGCGCGGTGCCCGTCGAGCGCGTCCGGGACCGTCTCCGGAAGCACCGCGTTGTCGGCGCCGAGGCCGAGGCGCAGCAGCTTGCCGAGCCCGTAGGCCTCCTCGACCGATTCGCTGCCGGAGAGCGCGGTGAGTGTCGACGGGCCGCCCGCGCGGAGGAGCCGCTCCGCCTCGTCGAGCGCGTCGTCCCAGCTCAAGGCGTCGAAGCGCCGCCCGTTCTTCTTGAGCGGCGTCGTGATCCGGTCGTCGGCCCGGAGGTGGCTGAAGGCGAAACGGCCCTTGTCGCACAGCCACCCTTCGTCGATCTCGGGGTGGATCCGCGACTGGATGCGCTTCACCTTGCCCTCGCGTGTCGTCGCGCTGATGTTGCAGCCGACGGGACAGAGCCCGCACACGGTGGGCACGTCCTGGATCTCCCAGGGGCGCGCCTCGAAGCGGTACTGGGTCGACGTGAGCGCGCCGACCGGGCAGATCTCGGTGATGTTGCCGGAGAAGGGGGCGCGGTACGGCTCGTCCTCGAACGTCGCGATCACCGAGTGCGACCCGCGGTTCAAGGCGACGAGCTGGCCGTCCTCCGCGACCTGTTCGCTGAAGCGCGTGCAGCGATAGCAGAGGATGCAGCGCTCGCGGTCGAGCGCGATCAGCGGGGAGATCGGGATCGGCTTCTCGAAGGTGCGCTTCGGGAAGACCATGCGCGTCGATCCAGGCCCGTAGCGGAACGTCAGGTCCTGGAGCGGGCACTCGCCGCCCTTGTCGCAGACGGGGCAGTCGAGCGGGTGGTTCACGAGGATGAACTCGAGCGTGGCGTTCTGGCCCTCGGCGGCCTGCTTCGACGTGCGGGCGGTGCGGACGACCATGCCGTCCTGCGCCGTGAGCGTGCAGCCGGCCTGCAGCTTCGGCATCCCCTCGACCTCGACGAGGCACATGCGGCACGCGCCGATCGGCGCCCCGAGCCGCGGCTCGTAGCAGAACACGGGGATCTCGATCCCCGCCGCCTGCGCCGTCTCGACGAGCCCAGTCCCCTTCGCCACCTCGACCGTCCGCTCGTCGATCGTCAGCGTGACGAGCTCTTGCGCAGGCTGCGTCACGCGCGCCTCCGTTGCACTTCCGTCACGCTCATGCCGGAACCTCCACGGCGCCGTTGGCGTGCATCGCGACGGGCGCGAGCACGTGGTCGAGCGGGGACGTGTCGCCGAAGGGGCAGCCGCGACCGTCGATGTGCGCGACGAACTCGTCGCGGAACTTCGCCACGTAGCTCGCGACGGCCATCGCCGCCGTCTCGCCGAGCGGGCACAGGCACTTGCCGTTGATGCGGTCGCAGACGTCGAGCAGCAGGTCGAGCTCCCGCCTGCTCGCGTCGCCGGCCTCGAGCTTCCTGAGGATCGCCGTCATCCAGCGCGTCCCCTCGCGGCAGGGCGTGCACTTGCCGCACGACTCGTGCTCGTAGAACTCGCTGACCCGAATGCCGAGCTGCACCATGCAGACGCGCTCGTCGAGGCAGATCACGCCGGCCGACCCCATCGCCGTGTGCAGCTTGGCGAGCGAGTCGAAGTCGTAGCCGACGTCGATCTCGTCGCCGGTGAGCACGACCGTTGACGACCCACCCGGGATGACCGCCTTCAGCCGCCGCCCGCCCGGCACGCCGCCGCCCAGGTGCTCGGCGTAGATCAGGTCGCGCAGCGAGATGCCGGGCTCGACCTCGTAGTTGCCTCCGTTCTGCACGTGCCCGGAGATCGAGACGACGCGCGTGCCGCGTGAGTTCTCGACCCCGAGCTTCGCGTAGGCGGCCGCGCCGAGCTCGAGGATCGGCGGTACCGTCGCCATCGTCTCGACGTTGTTGACGACGGTCGGCGAGGCGTAGACACCGGAGATCGCCGGGAACGGCGGCTTCGAGCGCGGCTGGCCGCGCTTCCCTTCAAGCGACTCGATCAGCGCCGTCTCCTCGCCGCAGATGTATGCGCCGGCGCCGCGGTGGAGGACGATCGTCACGTCGCCGCGGATGTCGGGCCGCGCTTGGAGCTCTTCGAGCGCGGCGACGAGCACCTCGTACGGCCCGCTGTACTCGCCGCGGATGTAGACGAACACGTTCGTCGAGTCGACCGCATGCGCCGTGATCAGGCAGCCCTCGATGAAGCGATGCGGGACGCGCGTCAAGATCTCGTTGTCCTTGAAGCTCCCGGGCTCGGACTCGTCGGCGTTGACGACGAGATAGTGCGGCTTCGGGATCTGCTCCTTCGACGGCACGAACGACCATTTGCGCCCGGTGGCGAAGAAGGCGCCGCCGCGGCCGCGGAGCTCCGAGCCGAGCAGTTCGTCTGTGACCTCTGCGGCCGTCATCCCCCGTGCACGCGCGAGCTGCTTGTAGCCGCCCGACGCCTCGTATTCGGCGAGGCTCGTGGTGGCGTTCGCGAGGACGATCTCCGTGACCTCAGCCGCCACGCAGCTCCTCGACGATCGCGGCCGCATCGTCTGTCGAGACGTGCAGGCGGTAGTGGTGGTCGACGGCCACGATCGTGCCCCAGCCGCAGCCGCCGAGGCACTCGATCGTCCGCAGCGTCACGGCGCCGTCGGGGCTCGTCTCGCCGGCGCGGCAGCCGAGCTCCTGCTCGAACGTCTCGAGCACCTGCTGCGCGCCGTAGAGCGCGCACGACACGTTCGTGCACACCTCGACCATGTGCTCGCCCACCGGCTCGGTGTTGTACTGGTCGTAGAAGGTCGCGACCGACGCGACGAACGCCGGTGTCAGATCGAGCGCGTCGGCGACCTCGCGGATCACGTCGGCCGAGAGCCAGCCGTGCTCGTCCTGCGCGAGCCGCAGCGCGGGCAAGACGGCGCTGCGCGACCCTTCCGGGTACTTCGCGCGCTCGACCTGGATCGCCTCGTACAGCGCGCTCGTCACCGGTCGACCTCTCCCATCACCGTGTCGAGCGAACCGACGATCGCGATCATGTCGGCGATCAGGGCGTCGGTCATGCACGTCGCCGTTGCCTCGAGCGCGACGAACGACGGGGCGCGGAACTTGACGCGCCACGGCTTCGGGCCGCCGTCCGAGCAGACGTAGCAGCCGAGCTCGCCGCGCGGCGACTCGATCGCGACGTACACCTCGCCCTCGGGGACGCGGAAGCCCTCGGTGACGATCTTGAAGTGGTGGATCAGCGACTCCATCGAGGTGTGCAGCTCGTGTCGCGGCGGGAGGACGACCTTGCGGTCGTCGGTGATCCACGGCTCCCCTTCCATCCGTTCGAGCCGGTCGAGGCACTGCTCGACGATGCGTACCGACTGCCGCATCTCCTCCATGTGGACGCGGTAGCGCGCGTACACGTCCCCGGCCGGGAAGACCGGCACGCGGAAGTCGACCTGGTGGTAGGCGAGATATGGCTCGTCGCGGCGAATGTCCCAGTCGACTCCCGACGCCCGCAGCACGGGCCCGGACTGGCCGAGCGCGATCGCATCGTCGGCGGACAGGAGCCCGATCCCCTCCGTGCGCTCGAGCCAGATCTTGTTTCGCGTGAGCAGCGTCTCGTAGTCGTCGATCGCCTTCGGCATCCAGTCGCAGAAGGAGCGAGCCTGCGGGTAGAAGCCGCGCGGGATGTCCTCGGCGAGCCCGCCGACCTGGAAGTAGCGCGTGTGCATCCGGTACCCGGTGACGAGCTCCGACAGGTCGAGGATCAGCTCGCGCTCGCGAAACGCGTACCAGAACATCGAGATCGCGCCGAGCTCGAGCGCCGACGTGCCGAGCCAGACGAGGTGCGAGTGAATGCGGTTGAGCTCGCACAGCAGCGTGCGCATCCAAGTCGCCTTCGGCGGGATGTCGAGGTCGAGGAGCTTCTCGACGGCGGCGACGAATACGTACTCGTTGTTCTGGAACGAGACGTAGTCGATGCGCTCGGGATACGTGATGCACTTCCACCACGTCTTGTGCTCCATGTTCTTCTCGAAGCCGGTGTGCAGGTAGCCGATCACCGCTTCGAGGCCGGTGACGTCCTCGCCGTAGAGGTCGACGATCAGGCGGAGCACGCCGTGCGTCGACGGATGGTTCGGCCCGAAGTTGACGGTCATGATGTCGCCCGTCGCGTGCTGCTCGGGCGTGGTGCGCAGCACCGTCGGGATCGGGTGCGGGATCCGCGAGCCGGTGTAGATCGGAGCGCCGACGCGGCGCGGGGCGGCGACTGCCATCACTCCTCCCCCGAGAAGCGGACGGGCTCGCCGCCGAGCGGGTAGTCCTTGCGCAGCGGGTGGCCCTCCCAGTCGTCGTCGAGCAGGATGCGGACGAGGTTGGGGTGACCGTCGATCGTCACGCCCATCAGGTCGTAGGCCTCGCGCTCGTGCCAGTCGGCGGTCGGCCAGACCGAGACCACCGACGGCACCGGCTCGCCCTCGTCCGCCCAGGTCTGCAGCCGGACACGCTGCGGCCGCTCGGCGATCGCGAGCAGGTGGTAGTTCAGCGCGAAGCGCTTCGGCTTGGTCTCCGGCAGCGCCTGCAGGCCCTGCGTCATCGGCCGGTTCAGGTCCCGCCCGCCGGGCGTGCCGATGAAGCCCGACACTTCCTTCTCCTCCCAGCCGAGATAGTCGACCGCCGTGACGTCCGAGAGGAAGCCGAAGCCGAGCTCGTCGCGGAGATGCAGTGCGGCGTCGATCAGCGCCTCCGGCGCGACGACGAGCGTGGTCTCGCCGTGCCGTTCTCTCACGTCGGCGAGCCCGGGGACCTCGTCCCAGCCGCCGGCGGGTGTCGTCACGAGGCGACGCTCCGCAGCTCGTAGGCCGGCGGCACGCCGGCGCGCACCGCCTCGTGGAGGCGCACGATCCCCTCGACGAGCTGCTCGGGCCGCGGCGGGCAGCCGGGCACGTAGATGTCGACGGCCACGATCTTGTCGACCGACTGCACGATCGCGTAGTTGTTGAACATCCCACCCGAGCTCGCGCACGCGCCCATCGCGATCACCCACTTCGGCTCGAGCATCTGGTCGTAGATCTGCCGCAGCGGCGCCGCCATCTTGTGAGACACGCGGCCGGAGACGATCAGGAGGTCGGCCTGGCGCGGCGAGCCGCGGAACGGCTCCATGCCGAAGCGCGCGATGTCGTACCGCGCGGTGACGATCGACATCATCTCGATCGCGCAGCACGCGAGCCCGAACGTGTCGGGCCACATCGAGTTCGTCTGGGCCCAGGCGACCGCCTTCTCGAGCGTCGTCAGCCCCAGGCGCTGCTCGAGGTCGTCGACCTCCTCCTCGAAGTGACTCGGCCCCTTCGTCGGCCAGAGCAGGCGCTCCGACTTCAGCCCCTCGTCGCGCAGGCGCCCGTTCAGTGCCACTCGAGCGCGCCCTTCCGCCAGATGTAGACGTATGCGACGAGCAGCACGACGAGGAACGTGAGCAGCTCGAAGAACCCGAACCACGCGAGCGAATGGAGGATCACCGCGAGCGGGTAGAGGAAGACGATCTCGATGTCGAAGAGGATGAAGAGCATCGCCGTCAGGTAGAAGCTGACGGTGAAGCGCTGCCGCTGAGGCGGCCCTTTCGAGACGCCGGACTCGAACGGCACCGTGCGCGCCTTCACCCGCTTGTGGGGCCGCTGGGCGAACACGAAACTGGCGACGATCATCGTCGTGGGGATCATCAGGGCGAAGAACCCATAGATCGCGAACGGCAACCAGCTGTCGAACAAGAAGCCCGCCTCCTCGCGTACCGGCGGCTCGACGCTACCACGCTTCGGACCCGTCGCACGAACCGAACGGGAAACCGTGAAACGACCGGCGTTGCAGGTGTCACGAACTGGCTTCCGCGACCCCTCCGGCTACACTGAGTTCGACATGGCGACGACCGAGGTCAGAGGCGACTCCGTCCTCACGCTCACCGCGCGTGCGGCGGAGAAGATCCGCGGCCTGATGGCGGAGGAGCCCGCGGCGACGCCGAGGTGCTTCGCGTCGCGATCCAGGGCGGAGGCTGCAGCGGGTTCGAGTACGCGCTCGGCTTCGACCGCGGCGCCCAGGAGGGCGACCACGAGCTCGAGTTCCACGGCGTGAAGGTGGTCGTCGATCCGTTCAGCGCTCCGTACCTCAAGGGCTCGACCGTCGACTTCCTCGAGACGCTGCAGGAGTCGGGCTTCAAGATCGACAACCCGAACGCCACGACGTCGTGCGGCTGCGGCTCGAGCTTCCAGGTCGCAGAGGGCGAAGTGCCCGAGGACGCGGCCGGCTGCGCCGGCTGTCACTAGAAACTAGTCTCGCGCGCGTGAGCGTGCCACTTCGCGTCGCCGTCGTCGGCTCGGGCCCGGCCGGCTTCTACGCAGCCGACGCGCTGCTCAAGAGCGAGGATCCGCCCGTCGCGGTCGACCTGCTCGACCGGCTGCCCACGCCGTGGGGCCTCGTGCGGCTCGGGGTCGCTCCCGACCACGAGAACATCAAGGCCGGTCTCGCGCGCGTTCGAGAAGACGGCCGCGCGCCCCGGCTTCCGCTTCTTCGGCAACGTCGACGTCGGCGTCGCCGTCACGCATGCGGAGCTGCTCGAGCGCTACGACGCGGTGATCTACACCGTCGGCGCCCAGACCGACCGGCGGCTCGGGATCCCGGGGGAGGATCTCCCGGGCTCGTGGCCGGCCACCGCGTTCGTCGCCTGGTACAACGGCCACCCCGACTTCCAGGACCTCGACTTCGACCTCTCGCACGAGCGCGCCGTCGTCGTCGGCAACGGGAACGTCGCGATCGACTGCGCTCGCATGCTCGCGCTCACGGCGCAGGAGCTCGCGTCCACCGACACGGTCGCGGCCGCCGAGCAGGCGATCATCCACTCCGGTATCCGGGAGATCGTGATGCTCGGCCGCCGCGGGCCGGTGCAGGCGGCGTTCACGCCGCCCGAGCTGCAGGAGCTGGGCGAGCTGGCCGGCGCGGACGTCGTCGTCGATCCTCGCGATCTCGAGCTCGACGCCGCGAGCGCCGAGGCGCTCGAGGCGGACCGCGAGCGCGCGCGCCGGAACGTCGACCTGCTCCGCGAGTTCGCCGCGCGCGAGCCGAAGGGCCTGCCGCGGCGGATCGTGCTGCGGCTTCCTCGTCTCGCCCGGTCGCGATCCTCGGCGACGAGCGCGTCGAGGCGGTCGAGCTCGTGCGCAACGAGCTCGTCTCCGAAGGCGGGCGGCTCGTCGCGCGGCCGACCGGGGAGCGCGAGACCCTGTCCTGCGGGCTCGTCCTCCGCAGCGTCGGCTACCAGGGAGTCGAGCTTCCCGGAGTCCCGTTCGACGGCGCCGGCGCGGTGTTCCCGAACGAGGACGGTCGCGTCGTCGGCGCCGCGCGGACGTACGTCGCGGGCTGGATCAAGCGAGGGCCGAGCGGCGTGATCGGGACGAACAAGAAGGACGCCGTCGAGACCGTCACGGCCCTGCTCGCCGACGCGCGCGCCGGCATCGCTCGCGGCGGGCGGTGGAGGCGATCTCGCCGACCTGCTTCGCGAACGCGACGTCCCGTTCGTCGAGTACGACGGCTGGCGCGCGATCGACGCCGCCGAGCGGGCAGCCGGCGAGCCGCTCGGCCGGCCGCGCGTGAAGCTGACCGGCTGGAGCGATCTGCTGGACACCGGCCGCCGGATACAGTCTCCATCATGAGCGAGCGAGTGACCGAGCGCGAGCTCTGGGGCGGGAGACGCAGAAGGCGATCGCCAACTTCCCGGTCTCCGGCGAGCCGATTCCGATTCCGGTCGCGCGCTGGCTCGGCCGCGTCAAGGGCGCCGCTGCGCGCGTGAATGCCGAGCTCGGCCTGCTCGATCCCGACAAGGCGAGCCGGATCGCCGAGGCCGCGGACCGCGTCGCGGCCGGCGAGCTCGACGACCAGTTCCCGATCGACGTCTTCCAGACGGGCTCCGGCACCTCGTCGAACATGAACGCGAACGAGGTGATCGCGACGCTCGCCGGCGAGGACGTCCACGCGAACGACGACGTCAACCTCGGCCAGAGCTCCAACGACGTCTTCCCGACCGCCGTCCATCTCGCCGCGCTCGACGAGGTGGTGCACGATCTGCTCCCCGCGCTCGAGGGGCTCGCCGCCGCGCTCGACGCGAAGGCGCGGGAGTTCGACGACGTGGTCAAGTCCGGACGGACGCACTGGATGGACGCCGTCCCGGTCACGCTCGGCCAGGAGTTCGGCGGCTACGCGGCGCAGGTCCGCGAGGGTCACGCGCGCGTCTCGGCGACACTGGGCCGGCTCGGCCAAGTCCCGCTCGGCGGGACGGCGGTGGGCACCGGCCTCAACACGCATCCGGAGTTCGCCGCGCGGGTGCGGGCCGAGCTCGAGCGGGCGTCGGGGCTCACGATCTCGCCGCCGGCAGATCCCTTCGAGTCGCAGGCGGCACGCGACGGCCTCGTCGAGACGTCCGGCGCGCTCAAGACGCTCGCGGTCAGCCTCACGAAGATCGCGAACGACCTGCGCTTCCTCGGCTCGGGCCCGCGCGCCGGGCTCGCCGAGATCTTCCTGCCGGAGCTGCAGAAGGGCTCGTCGATCATGCCGGGCAAGGTCAACCCGGTCATCCCCGAGGTCGTCACACAGGTCGCCGCACAGGTGATCGGGAACGACCAGGCGATCGCGGTCGGGGGCATGCAGGGCCACTTCGAGCTGAACGTCTTCGTCCCGCTGCTCGCGCGGAACCTCCTGCAGTCGATCAGGCTGCTCGCCTCTGCGTGCCGGCTGCTCGACGAGAAGTGCGTGACCGGCATCGAGGCGAACCGCGAGCAGTGCGAGCGCTATGCCGAGCTGACGCTCGCGGCCGCGACCGGGCTCAACCCGCACATCGGCTACGACCGCGCGACGGAGATCGTCAAGGAGGCGGCGGCGTCCGGCCGTCCGCTGCGCGAGGTCGCCCGCGCGGCCGGCGTCTCCGAGGAGATCCTCGACGAGGCGCTCGACTACCGCGGCCTCGCGAAGCCGCACGGCTAGCGTGGCGAAACGACGGGGGGCCGCCTTGCGGCGGCCCCCGCTCTGCCTTCGAGTTCTCCCGGCTCAGCTCGGGTTGGTGTGCGCCGGGAGCTTCGCCAGGAGCGGTGCGAGCACCGAGGTGATCGGCGAGCCGATCCCGGTCGCCATGTCGTAGCCCGGCACGGCCGTGAAGCCGGTGATCGTGCCGCCGAGTCCGTCGGGCACGGAGTTGTTGCTGCCGTCCGCGATGTCGTGGAACGCACCCGCCTGATGAGCTTCGGGATCGTGTACAGCGACTGGTTGATGTTGCCGAGGCGATGGCCGCCGAGCTGGTCGGTGATCGCCGCGATCGCGGCCCACTGCGGCGAGCCGGCGCTCGTACCGCCGAAGCGGAAGCCGGGCCTCGGGACCCGGGTCGCGTCCAGACGACGATCACGCCGTTGAAGACGGCCGCGTTGTAGGAGACGTCCGGAACCTGGCGCATGAACGTGCGGTGCGCCAGGACGTGCCGACGAGCTGGTAGAGCGGACGTCCGTAGAGGACGCTCAGGCCGCCGCCGCCGGCGATCGCGTCGCCGAACAGGGCGGACTCGTTCCACGTCGACTCCGACTGGTACGCGCCCGACGCCGTCCGCGTGCAGCGTCGTTCCGCCGACGCCCGTCACGTTCGGGTCGCTCGCCGGGGTGCTGGCGGCCTTGAACAGTGGCTCGCCGTCACAGGTCGGCTAGGCTGCTCCCTCGTCGCCGGACGACGCGAAGAGCGTGATGCCCTTCACCACGGCGGCCTTGAAGATCTGCTCCTGCCGCTTCAGCTGGGCCGGCTCCATGCACCGCTCGGCCTCGCCGAAGCTCTGCGAGATCGTGTCGCCGAGGTTGTTGTCGACCGCGTACTGGGTCGCGTCGAGGATGTCGGCGTCGTTGTTCGACTTCGCGATCACGAGCGCGATCTTGGCGCCCGGGGCGATCGCGTGCGCCCAGGTCACATCGAGCGTCGTCTCGGCCGACCAGCCTTCGGCGTTGGCGGGATCGGTGGGGTCGACGCCGAACGGCTTGGGGATCGTGAGGTCCGTCGGCGGGAAGGCCCCACACGGTGTTGAAGACGGCCGTATCGCATGCGATCGTCGAGCTCCCGTAGGCGTCGACGATCACGATCGTCCGGCCGGCGCCGGTGTAGCCGGCGTCGAGCAGCGGCTGGGCCTGGTACGCGGCCCGCATCTGGTCAGGCCCGTAGCAGCCGGCCGGGACCGTCAGCTGGCACGTGAACAGAACAGTGCCGGTCGGGTTCGCCGCAGGCGTCGCCTCCGTGCGAGGAACGGCGAGCGCATCGTGTCGGGCGTCATCAGGCCGCGGTGGACCGCGACGCGGTGGACGCTGCCCGAGACGGATGCGACCGCCGCGGCGGCGATCGCCAGAGCGGCCAGGACCGCCAGACGGCGGCCCACCTTCGAGCGAAGGATTCTCAAGTTCTCTCCCCTTTCGTGGGCGTGAACTCCGGGAAAGCTGAGGCTGGGCTCCCCCCTGCCGCGCCGATTCTGAGCGAAAATTCGTGACCGGCGCAAGCGGGAGGAGAAACCTACCCATGCGCGAGGGCGTCTAGACTTCGCGCGATGGGACGCCTGGCTTGGTCCGGGTTGACCGGGGTCGCCGCACTCGTCGCCGCACAGGCTGCAGTCGCCGTGTCGCCGCCGATCATCGTCGCGCCGCTCTCCGGCGGGCCTGGTGACGCGGTCAATTTCCAGTCGCCCGATCACGCCGCGAGCGTGCAGCTGTCGTCGGTCAAGGCAGGCGCCGACGACGTCGCGCTGACCGTTCGCCTGCAGGCCGTGCTCCGTTGCGGACGCCCGACCGGCGGTGCGGTCGTCGTGTCGCTGCCGCGGGCCGCGCACGTTCCCGGGTCGATCGCCGGCAAGGCCGTTCGCATCAACGGCAAGGCGGCGTCGAAGGTCACCGTCTCCGGTACGACGGTCACCGTCGGGCTCCCTGTCGTCCACGGCATCACGTGCGACTCGATGACCGACGGCGTCGTGCAGGTCGTGTTCTCGCCGAGTGCCGCGATCGGAAACCCGGCGCACGCTGGTACGTACGCGGTCGGCATCCGCCAGGCGCGCGCCGCGCACTCCGTCTCGATCGCGATCAAGCAGTAGCTTGAGAAACGCCAAACCCGTTAACCGGTAATGACGGTGCTCGCGCTCATCGCACTCGTACTCGTGCACGGTCTGGTTCGCATCGGGCCGGCCACGCCCGTCTGCCGCGTCGGCGTGCCGTGTGACAAGCCGGCGTCGCATGTCGTGCTCCGCTTCACGAGCGATGCGCGGTCGGTGACGACGCGGACGGACGCCGTGGGCCGCTACCACGTCTCTCTCGGGCCGGGGAGCTGGACGGTCCATGCGAGCGTCGGCAGGACGGTCCGGCCTCACCGCTTCGTGGTCGCGAACGTGCGGAGCGAGGTCCGCGACATCCTGATCGACAGCGGGATCCGGTAGCGGTCAGTACGCGACGGCGCCGCGGCCGGTCGCGGCCGCGTGACGCTGCTCGTCGGCGCGGTAGCTCGAGCGGACGAGCGGTCCCGAGAAGACCGACCCGAACCCGAGCGCCTCACCCTGCTCGCGGAACCAGCGGAACTCGTCGGGGTGCACCCAGCGGTCGATCGTCGTGTGCCTCGCGCTCGGCTGCAGGTACTGCCCGATCGTCACGACGTCGACGCCGTTCGCACGCAGGTCGCGCATCGTGTCCACGACCTCGTCGTTGGTCTCGCCGAGTCCGACGATGATCCCGCTCTTCGTGAGCACCGGGTAGTCGGCGATCTCCTTCGCCCGTCGCAGCAGCTCGAGCGCGCCGTCGTAGCTCGCGCGCGCGCCGCGCATGCGGCGGTGCAGGCGCCGCACGGTCTCGATGTTGTGGTTGAAGACGTCGGGGCGCGCCCCGATCACCGTCGCGAGCGCCGCCTCCTCGACGCCGGCGAAGTCGGGCGTCAGCACCTCGACGGTGGCGGCGGGAAGCTTCGACTTGAGCGCGCGGATCGTCGCCGCGTAGTGGCCGGCGCCCTTGTCGGGCACGTCGTCGCGGTCGACCGAGGTGACGACCACGTGCTTCAGGCCCATCTGCTTCGCGGTCTGCGCGAGGCGGAGCGGCTCGAGCGGGTCGACCGGCTCCGAGGGGCGGCCCGAGTGGACGTAGCAGTAGCGGCACGCGCGGGTGCACGTCTCGCCGAGGATCTGGAACGTCGCGGTGCCGCGGCCCCAGCACTCGGCGATGTTCGGGCAGCGGGCCTCCTCGCAGATCGTGTGCAGCTGCGCGCCGTGGATCAGCTTCTTGACGTCGTAGTAGCGGCCGTTCTGCGACGGCGCGCGCACCTTCATCCACTCGGGGCGGCGGGGGCGCTCGGCGACGGGCAGCGAGGTCTCCATCGCGCCTCAGTCTAGAGCCGGCTCGCGGCCGAGCGGCGTGCGCTCGACGAGCTCTGCGTAGCGCCCGCCCCGGGCGACGAGGTCGTGGTGCTGCCCGCGCTCGACGATGCGTCCGCGGTCGAGGACGACGATCTGGTCGGCGTCGAAGACCGTCGAAAGGCGGTGGGCGATCGCGATCGTCGTGCGTCCGGCGGCCAGCCGGTCGAGCGCGTCCTGCACCTGGCGCTCGGTCTCCGTGTCGAGCGAGCTCGTCGCCTCGTCGAGCAGGAGAATCGGCGGGTTGCGGAGGATCGTGCGCGCGATCGCGATCCGCTGCTTCTCGCCGCCCGAGAACCGGTAGCCGCGCTCGCCGACGACCGTCTCGTAGCCGTTCGGGAGCGACGCGATCAGGTCGTGGATCTGCGCCGCCTCCGCGGCGCGCTCGATCTCCTCGTCCGTCGCGTCCGGCCTGGCGAAGCGCAGGTTCTCGCGCACCGTGGCGTGGAAGAGATAGGTCTCCTGCGACACGACGCCGACGAGGCTCGTGAGCGTGTCGAACGACAGGTCGCGCACGTCGATGCCGTCGATCGAGACGCTCCCGCGGTCGACGTCGTAGAGCCGTGCGACGAGGTACCCGAGCGTGGTCTTGCCGGAGCCCGTCTCGCCGACGAGCGCCGTCTTCGTTCCGGCCGGAACCGTGAACGTGACGTCCTCGAGCGTCCACGGGCCGTCGGGGTCGTAGCGGAACCACACTTTGTCGAACGCGACGTCACCGGCCGAGGTCGAGCGCGCGCGGCGTGTCCGCCTCGACGATGTCGACGGGCTGGTCGAGGTACTCGAAGATCCGGTCGAACAGCGCGAGCGACGTCTGGACGTCGAGCCCCACGCCGAGCAGCGACCCGACCGGGAAGAACAACCGGGTCTGCAGCGTGGTGAACGAGACGAGGGTCGGCACGGTGAGCGAGCTCGACCAGCCGTGTGCGATCGCGAGCCCGCCGAACCAGTACGCGGCCGCCGGCATCACGGCGAAGCTCGTCTGGATCGTCGCCATCATCCAGCGGCCGGCCATCCGCTGCCTGACCTCGAGCTCCGCGAGGCGGCGGGACTCGCCGTCGAACCGGTCGGCGAGCTCCCCCGTCCGCCCCATCGTCTTGCCGAGCAGGATCCCGCTGACCGACAGCGATTCCTGCACGAGGCTCGAGATGTCGGCCAGCGTCTCCTGCGTGGTCTTCGCGATCCGGCGCCGCTCGTTCCCGACCCGGCGCGTCAGCAGCACGAAGATCGGGATCAGCGCGAACGCGAAGAGCGCCAGCTGCCAGCTGAGCAGCAGCATGCCGACCATCGTGGCGAGCACCGTGGTCACGTTCGAGACGATCGACGTCGCGGTCGACGTGACCACGCCCTGCACGCCGCCGATGTCGTTCGAGATCCGCGACTGCACCTCGCCGGTTCGCGTGCGTGTGAAGAACGCGAGCGAGAGTCGCTGCAGGTGCCGGAACACGGCGGTGCGGAGGTCGTGCATGACGCTCTGGCCGACCTGGTTCGAGAGCAGCGTCTGCCAGACGCCGAGCGCCCCGGTGACGACGGCGATCGCGATCATCCCGCCGGCGTAGAGCGAGAGCAGTCTCGTGTCCTGGCTCCCGATCGACTCGAGCGCGCCCCTGAGCAGGAACGCCGGCAGCACGCCGAGCGCCGCCGACAGGAGGATCAGCGCGAGCACCGCCGAGAGCCGGAGCGAGTACGGGCGGAACAGCCTCGCGATGCGGTTCAGGTTCGCCCGGCGCACGGCCGGGTCGGCCGGGCCGCTCGGGCCGTTCCTCGCGGCGTCCGTATCCCCGAACCTCGAACATTGCGCCAAAGTAGACGACGCGCTTCGGCCCGCGCCCCCGCGGCTAGGCTCGAACGGTGGAGCGGGTCTGCGTCTTCTGCGGCGCCTCGAGCGGCCGTGTGCCGGCGTATGCAGCTGCCGCCCGCAGCTTCGGCGAGGCGGCCGCCCGGCGAGGGCTCGGGCTCGTGTTCGGCGGCGGACGCGTCGGCCTGATGGGCGCCGTCGCCGACGGCGCGCTGGCGGCGGGCGGCGAGGTGATCGGCGTGATCCCGCAGAGCCTCGTCGACCGGGAGCTCGCGCACGAGGGAGTGACCCGGCTCGAGGTCGTCGACTCGCTGCACGAGCGCAAGGCGCCGCATGGCCGAGCTCGCCGATGCGTTCGTCGCGCTTCCCGGCGGCTTCGGCACGCTCGACGAGCTGCTGGAGCAGCTGACCTGGTCACAGCTCGGCCTGCACGCGAGGCCGATCGGACTGCTCGACGTCGAGGGCTACTGGCGCCCGCTGATCGCGCTCGCCCGCCATGCGACGGACGGAGGGTTCGTGCGGGAGTCGGATCTCGCGGCGATCGCGGTCGCAGACGACGCGACGGCGCTGCTCGACCGTCTCGAGGGCATGCGCGGCGCGCCGCGGCCGCGCGCCAAGTGGACCGAGCCGGCCTTGACTAGCCGGGAGCGACCTGCTCGAACATCAGGGTCGTCATCGCGAGCCCTCGGTCCACAGGCGGTGCGGCACGCCGCGCGGCCAGCGCACCTGCTGGCCCGGCGCAGTGGAGCGGTCTCCGCGCCGACCGACGTCATCCCCTCGCCTTCGAGACAGACGACGATCGTGTCGTTCGGGCCGGGATGCTCGTGAATCGTCGCGTGCTCGGCGAAGCGGAGCTGCGCGAGGAAGAAGTCGTCTTCGCGGATCAGGACGCGCCCCTCGACGCCGACGACGCCCTCGTAGGGCACCGGCTCCCAGTCCGGCCGCGGGCACGCGCGGATGTCGACGGTCAACGGCTCGCGACCGCGACGGGCGCCGGTTCGAAGGCGACACCGAACACGTCGGCGAACGCCTCGGCGGCCGCCTGCCGGACGTCGTCGACCGCGACCGGCCGGCCGAGCTCGCGCGCCATCGACGTGAAGGCGTAGCCGTCGAGCCCGCAGGCGGTGATCCACTCCGTGAACGGGTGCGGGGTCGAGATCGACGTTCAGCGCATAGCCGTGCGTCGAGATCCACCTCGAGAGGTGGATGCCGATCGACGCGATCTTGCGCGGCGGCCGCTCGAGCCAGATGCCGGTGAGCCCCTCGATCCGCGTCGCCTCGATCCCGAAGGCGGCGGTCGTGCGGATGAGGGCCTCCTCCAGGTCGCGGCAGTAGCGCTTCACGTCCTGGCCGTGGCGGGTCAGGTCGAGGATCGGGTAGCAGACGAGCTGGCCGGGCGCATGGTAGGTCGACTTGCCGCCCCGGTCGGTCTCGACGATCTCGACGTCGGCCCCGGGCGGGACGTGCAGCTCCTCCGGGTCGGCGCGGCGGCCGAGCGTGATCGTCGGCGGATGCTCGAGCAGCAGCACCGTGTCCGGCGATTCGCCGCTCGCCACCGCGGCCGCGATCGACCGCTGCAGCTCGAGCGCCTCGCGGTAGTCGACGACGCCGAGGTTGAGCAGCCGGGCCATCGCGCTCAGCGCTAGCCAGTCGGCTCTGGTCAGGCCGAGTAGTCGCTCTCGCCCCAGGTCTGGAGCCGCTCGCGGAGGTCGCGGAGGAACCTGCCTGCGAGCGCGCCGTCGACCAGGCGGTGGTCGTAGGTCAGCGTCAGGTTCATCATCGACCGGATCGCGATCGCGTCGGTGCCGTTCTCGTCGGTGATCACCCACGGCCGTTTGACGATCGCGTAGGTGCCGAGGATCGCGGCCTGGGGCTGGCTGATCACCGGCGTGCCGTGGAACGTCCCGTAGCCGCCCGGGTTGGTGATCGTGAACGTGCCGCCGACGACGTCGTCCGGAAGCAGCTGCTTGTTGCGGGCGCGCGACGCGATGTCGGCGATGCTCTTCGCCATGCCGAGCAGGTTCAGCATCTCGGCGTTCTTGACCACCGGCACGATCAGGCCCTTGCCCTCGGCGAGCTCGACGGCGAAGCCGAGGTTCACGAAGTTGCGGGTGACGATCTGCCCGTCGCGCAGCTCGCCGTTCACGTAGGGGTAGTCGCGCAGCGTGTCGACGGTCGCGCGCGCCACGAACGCGAGGTACGTCGGGTTCACTCCGTACGCCTGCTCGAACTCCTTCTTCAGCTTCGCGCGGACGGCGACGACGTTGGTCATGTCGACCTCGATCGCGCTCGTCACGTGAGCCGACGTGTCGAGCGAGCGGCGCATGTGCTCGGCGATGCCGCGGCGCATCGCCGATATCGGCTCGAACGTCTCGCCCGGAGCCTCGGCTGCCGGCTCTGCCCGGGCGGCGACCGCCGGGGCAGGAGCGGGCGCTGCGGGTGGCGGTGTCGGCGGCGCTGCCGGTGCTGCGGGCACAGCCGGGGCGGCCGGCGGCGGGGCGACGGCCTCGGCGGGGGCGGCGCTGGGCTCGGGCTCCGGCTCCGGGGCTGCGCGCCGCCCGCCTCGATGAACGCGAGGATGTCCTTCTTCGTCACGCGGCCGCCGGTGCCGGTGCCCGGCACCTGCGACGGGTCGACCCCGTGCTCGCCGGCGATGCGCGCGACGACCGGCGAGATGAAGGCCTTGCCGTTCGACGGCTCCGCCGGCTCGGGTGCCGCGGCGACGGCCGGCTCGGGCGGCGGTGCCGCGGAGACCGGTTCCGGCGTCGGCGCTCCGGGCGCCGGCTCGGCCGCGGGTGCCGCGGCCTTCGGGCTGCGCGGGCTCGGCCGGCGCCGGCGGTGCGGCTGCCTGCTCCGCAGTCGCCTCGCCTCCGATCCGTGCGAGCACCGTCCCGACCTCGACCGTCTCGCCCTCCGGAACCAGGATCTCGCTGACCACGCCGGACGCGGGCGACGGCACCTCGGTGTCGACCTTGTCGGTCGAGATCTCGAGCAGCGTCTCGTCCGACTCGACGTGGTCGCCGACCTGCTTCAGCCAGCGGGTGATCGTTCCCTCCGACACCGACACGCCCATCTGGGGCATGACGACGTCGACGGCGGTACCGG
This sequence comes from uncultured Thermoleophilia bacterium, assembly GCA_963708355.1. Lineage (GTDB taxonomy): Bacteria > Actinomycetota > Thermoleophilia > Gaiellales > Gaiellaceae > PALSA-600. The sequence goes on from CAVPSK010000003.1 coordinate 120,277, forward strand.
TAGCCATCCTCGCCCCTAGTACTCCACGAGCTCCCTGAGCCCCCGCGCGACGCCCTCGACCTGCGGGATGAACGCCTTCTCCAGCACCGGCGAGAAGGGCACGGGAGAGTCGGGCGCCGCGATGCGCCGAACCGGCGCGTCGAGATCCTCGAACGCCTCCTCCGCGATCGTCGCGGCGATCTCGCCGCCGAAGCCGCCCGAACGGGTGTCCTCGTGGAGCACGAGCACCTTCGACGTCTTGCGGACGGAGTCGAGCACCGCCTGCTTGTCCCAGGGCATCACGCTGCGGAGGTCGACGATCTCGACGGACGCATCGACCTGCGCCGCGGCCTCCTCGGCGGTGTAGACCATCGCGCCCCACGTGATCACCGACACGTCGGTTCCCTCGGCGTGGATGCGCGCCTTTCCGATCGGCACCGTGTAGCGCTCCTCGGGCACCTCGCCCTTGATGCGCCGGTAGAGGTGCTTGTGCTCGAAGAAGAGCACCGGGTTCGGATCCTCGATCGCGGCGATGATCAGACCCTTCGCGTCCTCCGGCGTCGCCGGGCACACGCACTTGAGGCCGGGGATGTGCGCGAACGACGACTCGGGGTTCTGCGAGTGGAACGGGCCGCCGGAGAAGCCGCCGCCGGAGGGGAGCCGGAGCACGAACGGGACCGGTGTGCCCGCGCGCCAGCGCTGTTTCGCGGCGACGGTCACGAGGTGGTCCCACGCGCACGAGACGAAGTCGGCGAACTGCATCTCGGCGACCGGCCGCAAGCCCATCAGCGCGGCGCCGGTCGCGCCGGCGACGATCGCCGTCTCGGAGAGCGGGGTGTCGATCACCCGCCAGCTGCCGAACTCCTCCTGGAAGCCGAGCGTCACCTTGAACGCGCCTCCGTACACGCCGACGTCCTCACCGAGCACGAACACGCGGCGGTCGCGCCGCATCTCCTGCCGGAGGCCGTCGGAGATCGCCTGCAGGTACGTCATCTCTGCCATCTCAGGTCGCCTCTACTTGTGGTGCGGCGTGTCGAGGTCTTCGGGCGCCGCGTAGACACCCTCGAGCAGGTCGGCCGGGTCGGGCTGCGGCGACTCCTCGGCGCGCTGCAGCGCATCGTTCAGCAGGCGCTTCACCTGGCCCGTCATCTCCTCCTCCTCGGCGTCGCTCATGTCGGCGTTCGAGCGAAGCCAGGCGCGGTAGCGCTCGAGCGGGTCGCGTGCGGCCCACTGCTCGAACAGCTCCTTCGGCACGTAGAACGCGTCGTCGTGGACCGCGTGGCCCTCCATTCGCAGAGTCTGGCACTCGATCAACGTCGGCCCGCCGCCGTCGCGTGCCTTCTCGATCGCGCGCTTCGCCTCGCGATAGACGGCGAGCACGTCGGTGCCGTCCACCACGACGCCGTCGAACCCGTATGCGGCTGCGCGGTCGGCGAGGTGCTCGACGGCGTACTCCAGGTGCGTCGGCGTCGAGTAGGCCCACTGGTTGTTGTCGCAGATGAAGACGACGGGCAGGCGCCGCACGCCTGCGAAGTTCATGCCCTCGTGCGCGTCGCCGCGGGCCATCGCTCCCTCGCCGGTCCACCCGACCGCGACGCGCCGCTCCTCGCGAATGCGGAACGCGAGCGCGCAGCCGACGGCGACGGGGAGCATCGCCGGCAGATGGCTGACCATCGCGATCAGTCCCAGCCGCGAGTCGGCCATATGCACGTTGCCGTCCTTCCCGCGCGCCGGGCCGTCGTCGCGGCCCATGTACTGCGCGAAGATGCGCCACGGCTCGACGCCGCGCGTGATGTGCACGCCCATGTCGCGATGCAGCGGCGTGCCGACGTCGTCGGGTGCCATCGCCATCGCGATCGCGACGGAGGCCGCCTCGTTGCCGCGCCCGGTGTAGAAGGAGCCGGGGATCTTGCCCTGGCGGTAGAGGATGTGGCCGCGCTCCTCGACGCCGCGCGTGATCAGCATGTTGCGGTAGATCTGGAGCAGGTCCTCGCGGTCGAGGCCCCACTCCCGGACGTCCTGGAGCGAGCCCGAAGGCTCGGCTACGCGGGCGATCGCCACGGGCGCATGCTAACGGCCGCGTGGGGTTACAGTCGTGGCGTGGGGAAGGCCGCCGACTGGCTGCGCGAGGAGCGCCGAGGAGTGCTCGGGCACTGGAGCGCGTTCTGCCTCGACTGCGGCGCTGCGCGACGCTGGTTCGAGGAGTTCGAGAGCGAGCTTCCCGAACGCTGCCCCGAGTGCGGCGGCGAGCTCCTGCACCGGTGCCCCGCGTGCTCGGCGCCGTTCTCCTCGACGTTCGCGGTCGACTGCGAGGCGTGCGGGGGGCCGCTCCGCGCGCCGGAGCTGAACGGGATCCGGATCCGCCGCTAGCCCAGCTGCTACAGCCCGAGGCTCGGCTTGATCGCCGAGAAGCGGATCACCGTGACCGTGTCGTCGCCGGTCACCTCGCGGTTGTAGAGCTGGCCGAGGAAGCGGCAGAGCTCGTCGCGGTGCCGGATCTCCGGGTTGTCGTGCTCGATCTCGTTGGGCGAGAGCTCGTCGATCGTCTTCACCTCGACCTTGTCGACGACCGCGTCGAAGACGTGCTGGCGCGGCCCGAAGCGGGCGCCGACCAGGACGGAGACGATCATGCCCTTCTGGTACTTCCGCGACTTGTCGCCGAGGCGGATCGTCGCCGTCTTGCGGTGCGAGCGGAGCTGCGCCTCCACGATCGGCGAGTAGAAGTTCAGCGCAAAGGCGGGCACGGCGCGCGCCGATCATACGTCCTCGTTCGCGAGGACGGACAGGGCCTTCTCGGCCATCTGCCGCTCGCCCCGGTAGGAGAGCAGCCGTGGGGCCTCTCCGAGCGGGAGCCATCTCACCTCCGCCACCTCGTGCCGGTGGGACTCCGGGACGTCGCCGAGCCGGCCGCCGGTGTAGCGGACGAGGAAGAACGAGACGACCTTGAAGACGCGCTCGCCCTCCCACACGAACCAGTAGCGCACGTCGCCCAGCTTCCCGAGCGACCGGCCGCGGGCCCCGGTCTCCTCGGTCGCCTCGCGCAGGGCCGTCTGCTCGCCCGTCTCGCCGGCGTCGATCTGCCCCTTCGGCAGCGCCCAGACGCCCGCGGGCTTGCCGCCCGGGCGAATCGCGGCGACCACCGTCTCGCCGCGGAGCTGCCGGACGAGCACGGCGCCGGCCGAGAATTCACGCCGCATTGCGCCCGGATCTTAGCTTCGGCGACTGAGATCTCCGACGCCCTTGCGGCGCTGGCACTCCTGCCGGTAGAGTGCCAACCGCAAGCACAAGCGTGTTACAAGCTTGTGAGTACAAGTTGCAGGTGGAGGTCCTTATCTATGAACCTTAAGCCGCTCGGCGATCGGCTGATCGTCGAGGTCCTCGAGGAAGAGGAGACGACGGTCAGCGGCATCGTCCTGCCGGACACGGCGAAGGAGAAGCCGCAGCGCGGCCGCGTCCTCGCAGTCGGTCCGGGTGCCCGTGACGAGGACGGGGAGTACATCCCCATGGACCTCGAGGAGGGCGACGAGATCATCTTCAGCAAGTACGGCGGGACCGAGATCAAGCTCGGTGTCGACGAAGTCCTGATCCTGCGCGAGTCCGATGTGCTCGCGAAGGTCGTCGGCGATCGCGCAGCGGTCGCGTAGGGAAGGGGTAGAGAAACCAGATGGCTCACAAGGAGCTGAAGTTCAGTGAGGATGCCCGCCGCTCGCTCCAGCGCGGCGTCGACATCCTGGCCGACGCGGTCAAGGTGACGCTCGGCCCGAAGGGGCGCTACGTCGTCCTCGACAAGAAGTTCGGGGCGCCGACGATCACGAACGACGGCGTCACGATCGCCCGCGAGATCGAGGTCGAGGACGTCTTCGAGAACCAGGGCGCGCAGCTCGTGCGCGAGGTCGCGACCGCGACCAACGACGTCGCCGGCGACGGCACGACGACGGCGACCGTGCTCGCCCAGGCTGTCGTCCGCGAGGGGCTCAAGAACGTCTCGGCCGGCGCGAACCCGATGGCGCTGAAGCGCGGCATCGAGACCGCGGTCGAGCAGATCGTCGACAACCTCAAGTCCCAGTCGGTCGAGATCTCCGGCAAGGAGGACATCGCACGCGTTGCGACCGTCTCCTCCCGCTCGACCGAGATCGGCGACGTGCTCTCCGAGGCGATCGAGAAGGTCGGCAAGGACGGCGTCGTGAACGTCGAGGAGGGCCAGACGTTCGGCCTCGAGCTCGAGTTCACCGAGGGCATGCAGTTCGACAAGGGCTACCTGTCGCCCTACATGATCACCGACGCCGAGCGCATGGAGGCCGTGCTCGACGACCCGTACATCCTGGTCGCGAACCAGAAGATCGGGGCCGTCAAGGACCTCCTGCCCGTGCTCGAGCAGGTCATCCAGGCGGGCCGCCCGCTGCTGATCGTGGCCGAGGACGTCGAGGGCGAGTCGCTCGCGACGATCGTGGTCAACAAGCTGCGCGGCACGTTCCAGGCCGTCGCCGTCAAGGCGCCGGGCTTCGGCGATCGCCGCAAGCGCATGCTCGAGGACATCGCGATCCTCTCCGGCGGCGAGGTGATCACGGAGGAGATGGGCCTCAAGCTCGAGAACACGAAGCTCTCGCAGCTCGGCCATGCCCGCAAGGTGGTCGTCGACAAGGATTCGACGACGATCATCGACGGTGCCGGTGAGGGCGACGCGATCAAGGGCCGCATCAAGCAGCTGAAGTCGGAGATCGAGAACACCGACTCCGACTTCGACCGCGAGAAGCTCCAGGAGCGCCTCGCGAAGCTGTCCGGCGGCGTCGCGGTCGTCAAGGTCGGCGCCGCCACCGAGACCGAGATGAAGGAGACCAAGCATCGCGTCGAGGACGCGCTGCAGGCTGCTCGCGCGGCCCTCGAGGAGGGTGTCGTGCCGGGCGGCGGAGTCGCGCTGCTGAACGCCGCCGATGCGATCAAGGAGAAGCTCCTGAAGTCGCTCGACGGCGACGAGCGGACCGGCGCGCAGATCATCATCAAGTCGCTCGAGGAGCCGCTTCGCCAGCTCGCGACGAACGCCGGCCTCGAGGGCTCGGTGGTCGTCCAGCAGGTGCGCACGGCGAAGGCGGGCGAGGGGCTGAACGTCGACACCGGCGAGGTCACCGACCTCGTCAAGGCCGGCATCACCGACCCGACCATGGTCACCCGCTCGGCGCTGCAGAACGCCGCGTCGATCGCGAAGAACATCCTCACCACGGAGGCGATCGTCGCCGAGGCCCCGGAGAAGAATCCGGTGGGCGCCGGCGCCGGCATGCCCGACATGGGCGGGATGATG
>CAVPSK010000004.1:0-280964 GCA_963708355.1 uncultured Thermoleophilia bacterium
GACCGCCGACGAGCCGCGCGTTGCGACTGCGAACCGGTTCCGGCTTCTGAACGCACTGCGCAAGACGGCCGGGGCGGTGCGCGACTACGGCATCGTCGTCTTCTTCCTGGCCCTGTTCATCGCGCTCAGTTTCCTGAGCGACGTCTTCTTCACGAAGACGAACTTCCTCAACATCCTCGACCAGACGGCGCCGGCCGGAATCATCGCGTGCGCGATGACGCTGGTGATCATCGGCGGCGGGTTCGACCTCTCCGTGGGAGCGATCTTCGCTCTCGGCGGTGTCGCCGCCGCTCAAACCGTCCCGCACATCGGCGTCTGGGAGGGGATGGTCGTCGGTGCGCTCTTCGGCCTGGGGCTCGGCATCGTCAACGGGCTGCTGATCACGGTGGGCCGAATCAACTCCTTCATCGCGACGCTCGCCTCGAGCTTCATGTTCTACGGCCTCGGACAGGTGATGACGAACGGCTTCCTCGTCACGGTGACCGATCCGTCCTTCGCTTCGCTCGGCAACAACGAGGTCGCAGGGGTGAAGTACTCGATCTGGCTGTTCGCGGCCGTCGCGGTCTGCTCGACGATCGTCCTGACCCGCACGACGCTCGGCCGCTACATCTTCGCGGTCGGCGGGAACGCCGAGGCGGCGCGCCTGGCCGGCATCAGGGTGAACGTCGTGCGTGTCACCACCTTTGCCCTGAGCGGGCTCGCCGCCGGGATCGCGGGAGTGCTGGTTGCGTCGCGCATCACGCAGGGTCAGGCGGATACCGGCGGCGACCTGACGCTCACCACGATCGCGGCCGTGGTGATCGGCGGCACGAGCATCCTGGGCGGCGAGGGCGCCGTGTGGCGCAGCGTCCTCGGCGTGCTCCTGCTCGCGATGATCGGAAACGGCTTCAACCTCCTCGACGTCAACCCCGTCTACCAGCAGATCGTCGAGGGCGCGATCATCATCCTCGCTGTGGCATTCGACTCGTGGTCGAGACGGAGCGGAGAATGACGACGCACGTTCTGCGGCGTTCGGTCTTCCACGCTCCGGTGGCGAAGCTTGCGAACGGCCACGCGCTCGCCCTGACGCGACACGAGCTCGAGGGAGGAATCGACGGCCCCACGCTCGGCATCGTGGCCGGGATCCACGGCGACGAGCCGCTCGGGATCGAGGTCGTGCGCCGTTTGCTCGTCGCGCTCGAAGGCGAGCGGTTCGCGGGCCGGCTGCTCGGCGTTCCGGTCGCCAACTCCTACGCCTTCGCAGCGCTCGAGCGGAACACGCCGATCGACGCGGCCAACCTGAATCGGCTGTTCCCCGGCGACGCGGACGGCACGTTGACTCAGCAGCTCGCGCATGTCATCGCCTCGGAAGTGGTGGGACGCTGCGACCGCCTGATCGACATTCATTCCGGCGGGAATCTCGCCACGGTCGACTACGTCTACACCGGCTCCGACGGCGAGATGGCGAAGGCATTCGGATCGACCTTGCTCTTCCGCGGCACCGCTCCCGCCGGCTCGCTCGCCGCGTACGCCGACTCGCTCGGCAGGCCGGCACTGATCGTCGAGCTCGGCGGCGGCCAGCAGCGCAACGAGGAGTTCGTGTGCAAGGGAATCCGCGGCGTGCGGAACGTGATGAAGCACCTCGGCATGCTCGATGGGGAGCTGGAGCTTCCGCCCGAGCAGGTGGTGTTCGACGAGCTGGCGGACCTGAAGCCGCACCACGGTGGTCTGATGCTCTCGAGCTACGGCCCCGACCGTCTCGGCGAGGCTGTCGGCGAAGGCCTGGAGCTCGCCCGCGTCGTCAGTCCGTACACGTTCGAGACGCTCGAGACGATCGTCGCGCCGTTCGAGCCCACCTTGCTCGTGCTGGTGCGCGAGGCGCTCACGACGGTCGAACCGGGCGACTATGGATTCATCGTCGGCAACGGCGCAACGGCGGTCGCGGCATGACCGCCGAGCCGCGGCGGGTCGTCACGGGCTGGAGCGACACCGGCCGCGCCGTCGTCCTTTTCGACGGCCCTCCACCGGTCAGTGTCGACTTCGGCGTCGCGCGGGCCGGCGAGCTCTGGATCACGGACGAGACCCCGGCCGGGACACATCTGGCTGTCGACGCCGCCGACCGCGAGTGGCGGCTCGACCCGCCTTCGGAGGGAAGCGCCTTTCGTCTCGTCACCTACGCGCCCGGTGCCGAGATCGACCTGCATGCGACCGAGACACTCGACTACGTGGTCGTTGTTTCAGGCGAGTTGACGCTCGTGCTGCCGGACGACGAGGTCGCTCTCCGCGCAGGGGACGTCGTCGTGCAGCAGGCGACCACACACGGCTGGGCGAATCGATCGAGCGAGCCCTGCGTGATCGCGGCGGTCCTGCTCAGTGCACGAACCGGCGGGCGCGCAGGTTGAGCGGGTCGTACGTTCTGCGAGAAGCGTTCGTCCTGGACGAGCAGGGCGGCTTCGGAGCGCCGCTCGACGTCCATGTCGCGGACGGCGTCGTCGCCGGCGTCGGCACGAACCTGCCAGCCGATGCGGTTTCGGTCGACGCATCCGGCCTGTGGCTCGTGCCGGGCATCTTCGACTGCCACAACCACATCTCGATGTCGACGCTCGCGCTCGCGGAGGCGCTCGCGACGCCTGTCAGCCGCTGGGCGCTCGAGACCGCACGGAACGCGCGGGTCACGCTCGAGGGCGGCATCACGTTCGTGCGCGACCTCGCGGGCGCTGACGCGGGAATCAGAGACTCGATCGCGCGCGGCTTCGTTCCCGGGCCGACGTTGCAGATCTCGACCGTCCTCATCTCGCAGACCGGCGGGCACGGCGACGGCTTCCTCGCCGGTGCCGGGCTCGAGCTCGCGCCCTCCTACCTCGTCCCGAACTACCCGGGAAAGCCGCGGTTCGTCGTCGACGGCGTCGACGAGATGCGCGCCTCCGTGCGTCAGGTGATCCGCTCCGGAGCGGACTGGATCAAGCTCGCCACGACCGGCGGCCTCGTCTCGGATCACGACCACCCACTCGTCGCGGACTTCACTCCGGAGGAGATCGAGGCCGCGGTCGCCGAGGCGACTCGGAAGGGAAAGCCCGTCGCGGCGCACGCCTACGGCGGAGAGGGACTGGACAACGCGGTCGCAGCGGGGGTGAGGTCGATCGAGCACGGCGGCTTCCTCACCGAGGAGCAGGCCCGGTGCATGGCCGAAGCGGGCTGCTGGCTCGTGCCCACCCTCTCGGCAATGCGCGACACCCTGCGGTGGGCACAGGACGGCGTCCTCACGCCGGTTCAGTGCCGCAAGATCCTCGACTTCGGCCTCGAGCTCGGAGGCGCCGTTCGCATCGCGAAGGAACACGGTGTGCGGATGGCGATCGGCACCGACTACATCAGCCGCGAGCAGCACGGCTCGAACCTCGAGGAGCTGGCGCTGATGCAGGAGGCCGGGCTCACCGTCGAAGAGGTCCTCGTAGCTGCGACGAGCGGCGGCGCGGAGCTCTGCGGTGTCGCCGACCGGTACGGCCGCATCGCGCCGGGCTTCGTCTTCGACGCGGTGGCCTTCGCGCGCGAACCGGCCGACTTTCGGCGACTGCTCGAGCCCGAAGCAATCGCGGGTGTCGTCAAGGCGGGGCACGTCGTCGCCGGCACCGGCCGTCTCGACACGGCGGGGGCCGGATGAGCGCGAAGCTCGAGCTGCGCGGCATCGGCAAGCGCTTCGGCGGCGTGCAGGCGCTGTCGGGGATCGACCTGACGATCGAGGCCGGCACGATCCACGCCCTCGTCGGAGAGAACGGCGCCGGCAAGTCGACACTCGGCAAGATCATCGCCGGCGTCCACCGGCCCGACGAGGGCGAGTTGCGCTTCGACGGGCACCGGGTCGACTATCGCGCGCCCCGCAACGCGCTCAAGAACGGTGTCACCGTGATCACGCAGGAGGGTGCGCTCGTCCCGCACCGGTCCGTGATCGAGAACATCTTCCTCGGGGCCGAGACCGACGTCGCCGGGCTCGTTCGCGGCCGTGCGATGCGCGTGCGCTACCGGCAGTTGCTCGAGCAGGTCCAACTCGATCTTCCGGCGGGCGTCCTCGTGCGCACGCTTTCGCTCTCGGATCAGAAGAAGGTGGAGGTGCTTCGCGCCCTCGCGCGCAACGCGCGGGTCGTCGTCATGGACGAGCCGACCGCCGCGTCGACCACCGACGAGGCACAGCAGCTGTTCCGGATCGTCCGCGGGTTGCACGAGCGCGGGGCGACCGTCGTCTACGTGTCCCACTTCCTCGCGGAGGTGCTCGAGCTCGCGGACACCGTCACGGTGCTGCGTGACGGCAGGGTCGTGCGGACGTCCGCGTGCGCCGAAGAGTCGCCCGAGAAGCTCGTCGCGGCGATGCTCGGGCGGACCATGGAGCTGACCTTCCCTTCCAAGTCGGAGCCGCCCGCGGATGCCCCGGTCGTGCTCTCGGTGCGAGATCTTCGACGCGAGCCTGCCGTCAACGGCGTCTCGTTCGAGCTGCGGGCGGGTGAGATTCTCGGTCTCGCCGGGCTCATCGGGAGCGGCCGCTCGGAGCTCGCGCGTGCGATCTTCGGCGCCGACCGCAGAGATCAGGGGGAGCTCGAGGTCCGAGGCCGCGCGGAGCGGCTTCGCTCTCCCCGCGACGCGATCGCGGCCGGCGTTGTTCTCCTGCCGGAGGACCGCAAGGCGCAGGGGCTCTGGATGAAGCGCTCGGTCGCCGACAACGTCGTCCTGCCGTACATCGGGACGCTCAGCCACGGCGGGCTCCTCGCGGAGCGACGGGCCCGACGCACCGCGCGAACGCTCATGGAGCGTGTGGACGTGCGCGCGGCAGGGCCGCTCGCACGAGTGAGCACACTGTCGGGCGGCAACCAGCAGAAGGTGCTGTTCGCACGCTGGCTCTATCGTCCACCGACCGTTTTCCTTGCCGACGAGCCGACACGCGGGGTCGATGTGGGAGCCAAACGCGCGATCTACGAGCTGATCCACTCGCTCGCCTCCTCCGGGGTCGGTGTGCTGCTGATCTCGTCCGAGTACGAAGAGGTCCTCGGTCTCGCCCACCGCGTGCTGGTGATGCGCGAGGGACGTCTCGTGGCCGAGCTCGAGGGCGACGCGATGACCGAGGACGCGTTGTTGAACGCGGCGTTCGGGACTGCCGGGACCGGGGCCGCCCGATGATCGTCTCGATGCTTCGGCTGCAGGTCCTCGCGGGACGCGAGCACGAGGTGATCCGCTTCTACGAGGAGCGGGGCGTCTTTCGGCTCGCAGCCGAGGTCGGAGGATTTCGCTCCGGGTCGCTCCTGCGGCCGGTCGAGGAAAACGCGCCGTTCTACGTCCTCGCCGAGTGGGATGACGCGGACGCTTACGCGCGATGGCTGAGCGCGCCGGCGCGTTCGGCGCTGTCGGCAGAACTGCTCCCGCTGCTCGACGGCGAGCCCACCGGGAGGATCTACACGGTCGTGAACAAGGCGGAAGAGGAGGCACGTTGAGCGGGTATCGCGTGGCGATGGACATCGGCGGGACGTTCACCGACTTCGTGTCGCAGGACGGCGGTGAAGGGCAGATCGGCTCCGGCAAGGTCCTGACGACGCCGGCAAACCCTGCCGACGGCGTGCTCGAGGGGCTTCGCCAGTTCGTGCCGGAGCTGTCGGCGATCGATTTCCTCGTGCACGGGACGACGGTCGGATTGAACGCGTTCCTGGAGCGAAAGGGCACGCGGCTGCTGCTCGTGATGACCGAGGGCCTCCGTGACGCGTACTCGATCGCCCGGCACGACCGCAAGGAGCTGTACACGCTGCGCTACCACAAGCCCGAACGTCTCGTTCCGCGGCGCGACGTCGTCGAGGTCGATGAGCGGCTCCGCTGGGACGGCTCGGTCGAGAAGCCACTCGACCTCGCGAGCCTCGACGGGCTCTTCGCGCGCATCAGAGAGGAGCAGGTCGAGGCTGTCGCGGTCTGTCTGATCCACGCGTACGTCAACCCGGTACACGAGCTGGAGCTGCGCGACCGGCTTCGCGCCGAGTTCCCGGATCTCTCGATCACCTTGTCGCACGAGATCGCCCGCGAGTGGAGGGAGTACGAGCGGGCGTCGTCGGCGACCCTGAACGCCTACATCGCTCCCCGCGTCGAGCGCTACCTCGGCACCCTCGAACACGAGCTCGTCGAGCTCGACGTCGCGAGCCAGCTCTACGTGATGCAGTCGAACGGAGGGATCACGACTGCGAGACGTGCGCGCGCCGAGCCGATCCAGACGCTCCTGTCCGGCCCCGTCGGAGGAACGATCGGCGGCGCTGCGCTTGCGCGCGCGACCGGGAGACGCAACCTGCTCTGCGTCGACATGGGAGGCACCTCGTTCGACCTGAGCCTGGTCGTCGACGGACAGCCGACCGTCTCGACCGAGACCGAGCTCGAGGGTCTGCCGGTGCTGATGCCGCTCGTCGACATCCACACGATCGGCGCCGGCGGAGGATCGCTCGCGTGGCTCGAGGCCGGCGGCCTCCGCGTCGGGCCGCAGAGCGCAGGCTCCGACCCCGGCCCGGCGTGCTACGGCCGCGGCGGCAGCCAGCCCACGGTCACCGACGCGAATCTGTTCCTGGGCCGGCTCGACCCGGGCTACTTCCTGGGCGGTCGCATGAGCCTGGACGAGGCCGCAGCTGCGAAGGCGCTCGAGGCGGTGGGCCCGCAGGTGGGGCTCGACGCGACCGCGCTCGCCGAGGGGATGCTCGCGATCATCAACGCCCGCATGGCGGACGCGATGCGGACGATCACTGTCAAGCAGGGAATCGACCCCCGCGAGTATTCGCTCGTCGCGTTCGGAGGCGCCGGCCCGATGCACGCGGTCTGGCTCGCGGAGGAGCTCGAGATCGGAGAGGTCATCGTTCCCTGGAGCCCCGGCACGTTCTCTGCCTGGGGGATGTTGCAGACCGACATGCGCCACGACGTCGTCCGGAGCTTCTACCGCCCTCTTGCCGGCCTCGAGGACGCGGTTCCCGCCGGGACGTTCGTCGCCCTCGAGGAGGAGGGCTCGGAGCTGCTGGCAGCCGAGGGCATCGCCGCAGACGACCGGTACTTCGCCCGCTCGGCCGACATGCGCTACGTCGGGCAGGAATACACGGTCAACGTCCCGGTGCCGACGACGGTCTCGCTGGAGGAGATCGACGCGTCGTTCCACGAGGCGCACCGTGTGCGGTACGGGCACTCGACCCCCGGGGCTCCGGTCGAGTTCGTCAACCTGCGCGTCGCCGCAATGGGGCGCATCGTCGCGGAGACGCCCGCTTACCGGCGCCCCGTCGACGCGGGCGATCCCGTCCTCGGACAACGGTCGGTCGTCTTCGACGGCGTCGCGCACGAGACGCCCGTGCTGCTGCGGCAGCACCTTCTGCCGGGAGAGAGCCGGCCCGGGCCCGTGGTGATCGAGGAGGACAGCTCGACGACCGTGGTCCCTCCCGGGCACACCACTGCGATCGACGACCTCGGCAATCTCCTGATCACACGAGCGAGCTAGGAGCGACTGCGATGAGCGCCGACCCCATCACCACCGAGATCATTCGCAACGCGTTCGTGTCTTGCGCGCAGGACATGAACGCCACCCTGATCCGCAGCTCCTACACGCCGATCATCTACGAGGGCAAGGACTGCTCGGTCGCCATCCTCGACGAGCACGGTGACGTGCTCGGCCAGTCGCTCGGCCTCCCGCTCTTCCTCGGCAACCTCGAGATCTGCGTGAAGCTCGCCGCGGAGATGTTCGGCTGGGACGCCTTCCGGCCCGGAGACGTCTTCTATATGAACGACTCCTACATGACCGGCACGCATCTGAACGATGCGACGATCTTCGGCCCGATCCACTGGAACGACAGGCTCGTCGGGTTCTCCGCGACGCGCGCGCACTGGCTCGACGTCGGCGGCAAGGACGCCGGCGGGCCCATGGACTCGCGCGAGATCTACCAGGAGGGGATGCGCTTCGCGCCGACGCGGATCTACGACCGCGGTGAGGCACGCGAGGACATCATCGACGTCCTGCGCCGGAACGGGCGATTCGGGTACTCGCTCGTCGGCGACATGAATGCGCAGGTCGCGGCCTGTCGCACCGGAGAGGCACGGTTCCGGGCGATCCTCGACCGCTTCGGCTACGACACGTATGTCGAGGCGCGCGAGGAGATCTACCGTCAGTCGGAGCAGCTCGAGCGCGAGGCGGTCGCCGCCATTCCCGACGGGACGTATCGCGCCGAGGGGTTCGTCGACGAGGACGGGCTCGGTCACGGGCCGATCCCGGTGAAGCTGAGAGTGGACGTCGCCGGCGACCACATGACGATCGACCTCGAGGGGTCGTCGCCTCAGACGGAAGGGCCGGTGAACTGCGGTTTCGCCCAGACCGTCTCGGCGTGCCGCGTCGCGTTCAAGCTGCTGATCAGCCCGGAGCGGCCGGTCGACGGCGGGACGTTCCACACGCTGGACGTGAAGGCGCCGGAGCGCTCGATCTTCGATGCACACGAGCCTGCCGCCTGCCAGTGGTACTTCACGCCGCTCGGTCTTCTGATCGACCTCGTCGTCACCGCGCTCGCACCCGTGCTTCCCGACAAGGTGGCGGCTGCGCACTTCGGTGACTCCATGGTCCTGTTCCTCGCGGGCAAGGATCCCCGCAACGCCGACGCGCCGTTCCTCCACGTGATGCCGCACGCCGGCGGCTGGGGCGGCTTCGAGGGTGGCGACGGACAGGACGGGTTGATCAACAACGTCAACGGGGGGTTCAAGGACTATCCGGTCGAGGTCTTCGAGGTGAAGTTCCCCGCGATGATCCGCAACTATGGCTTCCGACCCGATACCGGCGGTCCCGGACGGTTCCGGGGCGGTTGCGGGCTCTTCCGCCGCTTCGACGTCGAGCCGGAAGCGTTCCTCTATCTCTGGCTCGACCGATCGGTGACGCCGGGGTGGGGACTGTTCGGCGGGCGTGACGCCGTGGGCCCCGACGTGATCATCAACCAGGGCCGACCCGACGAGCGCCGGATGCTGAAGGTGAATGCTCATCCGCTTGCCGCCGGCTCGGTGGTCGACCTGCTGACCGGCGGTGGGGGCGGCTTCGGCGAGGCGTTCGAGCGCGACCCTGAGCGTGTCAGGGTGGACGTCCTCGACGGCTACGTCAGTCGCGAAGCAGCCGAGCGCGATTACGGCGTGGTGCTCGACCAGACGTTGGAGGTCGACGGCGAGGCGACGCAGGAGCGTCGGGCTGCGCGCGCATCGTGACCGTCAGGCGAGCCGGTCCCAGACGTTTTGCAGCAGCGCCTGCGTCGACGGCCAGAGCATGATCTGACCGCCGAAGTTGAGCGCGCCGGCTGAGAACACCCTCGCGCCGCTCGGGTGCTCGTAGTACGTCATCTCGGCAGAGCGTCCTTCGCCGAACAGGTTCGGGATCGTCGCGAGCACCTGGGCGTTCGGCGGCGAGGCCGGGCCGCGCGCGTCGATCTCGATCCCGTACGACCCGAACTGGGCGCCGTTGTAGAGCCCGGTGTTCGAGAACGCCCAGGGCGCGATGTCGGCGCCGACGACCGTGAACGGAGCGTGCCGCTGCCCGCGGTCGCTGGCGACGTAGCGCACGCCCAGCAGCGCTTCCTCGGGCCGCCCGAGATCGCGCCACTCGTCGATCAGCTTGATGTGGCTGGGGCTCCGGTCGATGCGACGGAAGAAGTTGTTCGCCGAGAGGAAGATCAGGTTGCCGCCGAGGTCGCGGTAGCCCTGGACCAGGTTGTAGGTGCGCCCGGTGACGTACTCCGTGTGCCCCGGGAACACGATCAGGTCGTAGGCCGCGCGGAGCGCGTTCGCGTCCGCGAACGCCTCGATGTCCTCGTCGCCGTACATGTCGACGAGCTTGTTCGTCTGCGTCAGCCAGTGCTGGAACTGGAGGTCGTAGCTCCGGTAGCGGTACGGGATGCCGCGGTTCGGGTGCGGGCGCATCACGTCGACGCGCATCGTGCGCCACCGCGCGTACCAGGTGTCGCCCCAGCCGTCGCCGTTCGCGTCGTAGAAGTTGTAGGCCTGCCACGTCGAGGTCGGCATCACGACCGCGACCCGGTGCGTCGGCACCGTCGGCCGGATCACGATCGGCGCAAACCCGATCCGGCCGTCGTCGGCCTGCAGGCGCGCGAAGTAGATGCCCGGCCCCCAGGTGGGGTCGAGCTGCACGGGGAAGGCGCCGGGGTGGTCGCGATTCGGGCGCCAGTCGATGTCGACGGGGGAACCGACCGAGATGCCGTTCAGGTCGTTGTTCGAGTACGTCGGCACCTGCTCGAGGCCGCTCCTGATCATCTGCACCGTCAGGTGCGACGCGTCCGTGCGGACGTAGAGAGGGACAGCGTCGCCCGCAATTGCGGTGCGCGCGGCGAACGCCGCGTCGACGCCGAGCACACGCGCGACCGCGCGCGCCGTCACCTTCCGGTGCGCGCCGCGCCGCGGTGTCGCGCTCAGCTGGAGGATGTACGTGCGCGCCGGCAGGGTCGCGGGTGGCTCCCACTCGAGCGTGTGCTTGCCGGCGGGGAGGAACACGTGCTGCTCGGCGAGCGTCGTCTTGCCGACCGCGACCGGCTTCTCGGACGCCGCGCCCTGGCCCGTCTGCAGGACGTCGAGCGAGACAGCGGACGGATGCGTCAGCGCGAAGCGGAGTCGAGCGGCGACCCGGCCCGAGCCCGCACCCAGCGTCGTCAGGTGCCCGGTGTCGCCGGCGAACGGATGGCCGCCGTTGTCGATGCTGAAGCGCGAGAGCACCGGCTTCGCGCCGAACGCATCCGTCACCCGACCGAGCGAGGCGGCCGCGCCCAGGCCGGCGAGCGCGAGCAGGCGCCGACGAGTCCCTGTCCAGCTCATCCGGCCGCGAAGGGTAGCCGGTGCGCTGTAAGGTCTCCCTTACAGATGCTGTTTCGGTGTGAGACGGCCGACGAGCTCGCCCAGCGCAAGCTGCTGCTCCGCCGTGCGGCCTGGGCAGTCGTCGCGGGCGCGGCGATCGCAGCCCTGTCGTGGAAGGCGATCACCGCCCCGCAGGGTGTTCCCGATCCGACCGAGCCCGGAACGCAGCTCGGGCACGGCGCGGTGGTCGTCGACAGCTCGCTGCTCGTCTTTCGCGAAGGGCTCGAGGCGGTGCTCGTCCTCGCCGCGTTCACCGCGAGCTTCGTCGGTCCGAACCGCGCGCTTCGCCGTCCGGTCGCCGGCGGCGCTGGGCTCGCGCTCGCGGCGTCGGTCGCGACGTGGTTCGCGGCGATCTGGGTGATCGGCGCCCTCGGCGGCCCGGGGCTCGACGTCCAGGCGGCGACGGGGCTCCTCGCGGTTGCTGTTCTCCTCGTGGTCATGAACTGGTTCTTCCACAAGGTGTACTGGACGGGCTGGATAGCGGCCCACAACCGTCGGCGACGCCGACTGCAGGGGATGCCCGGCGCACAGCGCCGGCTGCTGCTCGGCCTCGCGCTGCTCGGTTTCACGGCCGTCTACCGCGAGGGCTTCGAGATCGTCCTCTTCCTGCAGAACCTGCGGCTCGAGTACGGCTCGTGGACGGTGCTCGAGGGAGTGGCACTCGGGCTCGTGCTCACCGCCGCCGTCGGGGTGATCACGTTCATGTTCCAGCAGCGCCTGCCCTACCGGCGGATGCTCGTCGCGACGGGCGTCCTGCTCGGCTTCGTCCTGCTCGTGATGGTCGGCGAGAGCGTTCAGGAGCTGCAGCTCGCCGGGTGGCTTCCGACGCACGAGCTCGGCGTGGCGTTCCCCGGCTTCATGGGCCTGTGGTTCGCGGCCTTCCCGACGGTCGAGGGACTTGTCGCGCAGGTGCTTGCGGCGCTGCTCGTCGTCGGCTCGTATGTCGTCGCCGAGGAGCTTCGCGTCCGGCGGCCGCGCCGCCGCGCCGAGCTCGCGGCCGCAAACTAGTGCGCTCCCGCCGTACGATCACGGTCGTCGGCTGCCACGCCGGCGGCGAGATCGGCAACGTCGTCGTGGGCGGTGTCCTGCCGCCGCCGGGGAAGACGGTCTTCGAGCAGATGCAGGCGCTGCGCGCCGACGACTCGCTGCGGCGACTCTTGCTGCGCGAGCCGCGCGGCAGCGTCGCCGTGCACGCGAACCTCGTCGTCCCCGCGACGCGTGCCGACTGCGACGCCGGCTTCATCATCATGGAGCCGACCGAGTATCCGCCGATGTCGGGCTCGAACACGATCTGCGTGGCGACCGTCCTGCTCGAGACGGGGATGATCGAGCTGCAGGAGCCCGAGACGACGCTTCGCCTGGAGGCGCCGGCCGGCCCCGTCGAGGTCCGCGCAGGATGCAGCGACGGACGCGTCGAGAGCGTGGAGCTCACGAACGTGCCGTCGTTCGTCGGCCAGCTCGATGCGCGGATCGACGTCCCCGGCGTGGGCACGATCGACGTCGACGTTGCATTCGGCGGCATGTGGTACGCGATCGCGGACGCGCAGGCACTCGGCTTCGCGCTCGAGCCGGCGGAGGCGCGCGAGCTCAGCCGTGTCGGAGAGCTGATCCGCGCCGCCGCCGCCGAGCAGCTCGAGTGCGTGCATCCCGAGAACGACGACATCGCCGGCGTGAGCATCGTGCAGCTCGCCGGGCCGTGGCAGGGCGCCGGGGCCGTCACGCGCAACGCGGTCGTCGTCGCGCCGGGGCGACTCGACCGCTCCGCGACCGGCACCGGGCTGTCCGCGCGGATGGCGGTGCTCCACGCGCGAGGGCTGATGGGCGTGGGGGACACGATGACCCACGCGTCGCCGATCGGATCGACCTTCGCGGGCCGGATCGCCGCCGAGACCTCGGTCGGCGGTGGGCCGGCGATCGTCCCGACGATCACCGGCCGCGCGTTCGTCACCGGGATCTCGCAGGTGTTCGTCGACCCGGACGATCCGTTCCCGGAGGGTTACCTCCTGTCGGACACCTGGCCCGGCGACGACGTCCAGTGACGCTCGACGCGTGCGAGCGCCTGCGCCGGCGTCGAACCGTGCGTCGACTCCCCGAGCAGTGACGACGCGAGCTCGTTCGCCTCGCGAATCGTGCGCTCGCGACGCGCATCGACCTGGCCGGCGGCGACGAAGATCACCGCGTGCGCGCGCGACGCCCAGTCGTCGAGGTCGTGGCCGGGCGCCGGCGACCCCGGTATCTCGTCCGCCAGCTCGCCGGCCCGCCGCTCGAGCCGCGGCACCTCGCGCGTACGCGTCTCCACCTCCCGCTCGAACGCGGCCCGGTCTTCGGCCGCACGCTCCGCAGCACGGGCTGCGACCTCGACATGATCGAGTGCGCGCGTCAACCGCTGGTCCGCGAGCGTCCGCTCGTCGTCGCTCGTCGCCCGCGCGAGCTCGTCCTCCGCGGCTGCGACCTCGGCGTCGCGGCGCTCCGCCTCGGCACGCGCCTCGTCCGCCGCGGCGCGCAGGCGACGATCGACTTCACGCTCTTCGGCGAAGAAGCGAGACACGGCCTCGGCGCGCTCGCGAAGCTCGCCCACCTCGGAGTCGAGGCGGTGAAGACGCTCGGACTCGACCGCGTCGTCGTGCTCCATGCGGACGAGTTCCCTCAGCTCGTCGAGCATCGATCGAATGCTAAGCAGGCTCGTTGAGGTCCCGCAGCAGGTTGCGGAGCTGCGCGAACCTCCTCGGCCCCAGCTGCTCGGCCCAGGCGCTCTCGATCTCGGCGACGGCCTCGCGGATCACGCCGACCGCGGAGACACCGCGGGCGGTCAGGGCGACGCGCTTGGAGCGCAGGTCGTCGGGATCGGGCCTGCGCTCGAGGTAGTCGAGTCGCTCGAGCTCGCCGAGCAGGTAGTTGAGGGCCTGCTTGCTGATCCGAAGCCGCGCGGCCAGCTCGGACGGCCTCGCACCCTGCGGCCCGGGATACTGGAAGACGTTCAGGTGCGCCGCGTCGAGATCGTCGAAGCCTCGCTCGTGGAGTCGCTCGAGCATGTGCCGTTGCACCGATTCCCAGGGCAGGCGGAGGAGCGCGCCGATCAGCGGCGGCCCGAACGCCTCCGGGGCTTCGGCCGGTTTCGTAAAAGGACTTGACGACCCTGGTTTGGACATGTATGGTCAAGCCACTTTACCAACTCGACACGAGGAGCGGCGACGATGACCACGGGCACGCACGAAGAGATCAGGGTCGGGGGGATGGCGATTCGCTTCCTGCTCGAGGGTGGGCAGACGTCGGGGTCGCTCGCGGTCTTCGAGTTCGCCGTCCCCGCGGGTGCGAAGGTCCCGGCAGCGCACAGTCACGACGGCTATGAAGAGACGATCTACGGGCTCGACGGCGTTCTCACGTGGACGATCGAGGGCACGCCGACCGACGTCGGTGCGGGGGAGGTCGTCTTCATCCCCCGCGGCGCCGTGCATCGGTTCCACAATGCGGGCGACGCCGACGCGAGGGCGCTCGCGATCGTCACTCCCGGCGTGCTCGGTGCGGACTACTTCCGTGAGATCGCGGCCGTCGTCGACGCAGCAGCCGGTGGTCCGCCCGACCTCGCGGCGATCGGCGCCGTGATGCGCCGGCACGGATTGACCCCGGCACCCGATGGCGAGTGAGGTGATCCTGCAGAGCGCCGCGCGCGAGATCGTCATCCTCGTCGCGAGCGGTCAGGTGACGGTCACCGAGACGCGATGCGTGCCGGGCGAGCAGATTGCCGGCCCGCACGTGCACCGCGGTCACACGGATGCCTTCTACGTGCTCGAAGGTGAGTTGACGTTCGAGATCGGCTGCGAGCGTCAGACGATCACGGTTTCCGCCGGCGGGCTCGTCGCAGCGCCGCCCGGCGTTGCGCACTCGTTTCGCACGGCCGGCGACGGTCCCGCGCGCTGGCTCACGATTCACGCGGAGGACGGGGGCTTCGCGGCGTTCTTGCGTGGTATGCGAGACGGCGTCGAGGTGGACTGGGACATCTCGCCGGTACCACCGGGAGGCGGGCTGCCGGCCGGTGCGGCGACCATCAGGCGATGAGCTGAGGGGCGGAGGAATGTCTCCGGAATAGCGGCGCCCACGATCCCGTTGTGTCCAGTTAACGTTGACTGGGCAAACGATTAAGGATGTGAACCAGTGGTGAACGACGCAATCTCGTTGCCGCAGCGCCGCCGCTGGAGCGCGCTGGCGCTCATCGTCACTGCCCAGTTCATGGTGATCCTGGACGTCGCGATCGTGAACGTGGCGCTCCCTTCGATCAAGTCCGATCTCGGTTTCTCGACGACGGGCCTGCAGTGGGTGATCTCCGCGTACGCCATCTTCTTCGGCGGACTGCTGCTGCTCGGCGGAAGGCTTGCCGACCTACTCGGGCGGCGCCGGTTGTTCGTGTTCGGGCTGCTGCTGTTCGCGTTCAGCTCGCTGCTCTGTGGTTTCGCCTGGTCGGCGCCGGCGCTGATCGTGTTCCGTGCCGTGCAGGGGCTCGGGGGTGCGCTGATGGCGCCGGCCGCGCTCTCGCTCCTCGTGACGACGTTCGCCGAGGGCCGCGAACGGAATCTCGCGCTCGGCATCTACGGAGCTGCGTCCGGCAGTGGGGCCGCTGCCGGAGTGCTCCTGGGCGGCGTGCTCACCTCGTATGTCGGATGGTCGTGGATCTTCTTCATCAACGTCCCGGTGGGAGTGGTTGCCGCTCTGCTCGCGCCGGTGCTGCTGCGCGAGAGCCGTGCCGACCTGGGGCACCGGCACTTCGACGTCGCCGGCGCGTTCACGATCACCGCGGGGCTGATGCTGTTCGTCTACGGTTTGACGCGAGCGACGACTGACGGCTGGGGCGCCACTACGACCCTCGTGCTGCTGGTCGGTTCGGCTGCGCTCGTCGCGCGTTCGCCGTGATCGAGTTGCGTGCGTCCTCACCGCTGCTGCCGCTTCGGCTCTTCCGCCTCAGGACGCTCTCGGCCGCCAACGTCACGATGGCGATCGTCGGCGCGGTCGCGTTCTCGGAGTTCTTCCTCCTGACGCTGTACGTGCAGGACGTGTTGCACTACTCGGCCGTCCAGAGCGGACTGGCCTTCGTCGCGTTCGCCGGCACTGTGGTCGTGACGTCGAACGTCGCACAGCTCGTCGTCGGACGCGCGGGTGTGCGAGGGACGCTCACGTTCGGATTGCTCTTGTTCGCCGTCTCGGCTGCGCTGTTGACGCGCCTGCCGGTAGAGGCCCACTACTTCTGGGACATCTTCCCTGCGTTCGTGATCGGCGGCGCCGGGATGGGCTTCTCGTTCGTACCGATCACGATCGCGAGCCTGACAGGGGTCGAGCGCGCAGATGCCGGCGTCGCGTCGGGGCTGATCAACACGAGCCGACAGATCGGCGGTGCGATCGGCTTGGCGGCGATCAGTGCGATCGCGGCGACGCAGACGCACGACTATGTGCTCGCACGGCCGGGAGTGTCGGCGACGAGCGGCGTCGCCCTCGACCACGGCTTCCAGATCGGGTACTACACGATCCTCGGACTGCTCCTGGTCGGCATCGCCGTGACGGTCGTGGTGCTTCGCCCGACACCCGGGCGGCCCGCCGCCGAGCCGGGGCTGGACGCCGCCGAGGTGGCCGAGGTCGAGCAAGCCGCCTGAGCTTGAAGTCAGCTCGTGGCAGTCGTCGACGACGAGAAGGTCGACGCGTCGCGGGCGACGATCGGCAAGCCCGTCTTGGCCGCGTCGCGGACGACGACGAACACCTGTGTCACGGGATCCGCCGAGGTCGGGCAGGAGGTGAGGCTCGCGCTTGGACACGCGGTGATGTAGGTGTCGATCTCGTAGCTGTGGTGATCGGGCCCGGTCACGGTCTGGACCGGGGCGCACAGGGTCGTGTCGGCGGCGGTGCAGGGCTGGTTGCCGCTCGTCGTGTCGATTACCTGGCTGCCGGAGGTTCCGGGTGGAATGGTGGCGTCGCTCGAGTGCGCCGTGATGTACGGAGATCCGGCGGGGACAGCCGCCAGCGCGGTCGCCGACAAACGGATGTGGGATACGAGACCCCGCGGTAGAGCTCGATCTGGTTCTCGGCGAGAGTGAGCGCCGTCCCGCTCCGGTCGGATCGTTGGATGGTCACGGAGCCTGCCGCGAGCAGGGTGAGCAGTGCTGCAACGCCGACGCTCGAATCGTGAACGTGATGAGAAGCTCGAGCAGCCCCTGGCCCGCTTCCTCGCGAAGACGGGCGACGGTCTTGTGCCGAGTGATCGTCGGAAGGACTGGCATCGGCGGATGGAGATCGACCTGCTCGCAGGTCTCTATTCAGTTGCTTCCAGTTGCCGGGCGTCACGCCCCAGGCAGCGGCAGTGACCGGAATCAACTTCGACGTCGGTGCGCTGACGGGCGGGTACGGGGGAACGTTCACCCCGGTGTTGCCGGCCATGCTCCCGCCGTCCGCGAGCACGGGGCCGAGGATGGCTGTGCCGCCGTTGCTCGTGAAGCCCTTCACGACGAAGAGCGTGACCTGCCATTCGTGACCGCTGCCCTGGAGGTTGACCGGAGTCGAGACGTTGTGGGGGTTGATGAGACGAACTCGAGCGTCCCGGTGCCGGCGGCGGGAGAATCGTCGTCAGGGAGTTCCACGGGCCCGGGCAGCCGTTCTCTGCGACGGGAGGTGCTTTTGGGGGCCCGCAGACGCTGGTCCCGGAGAAGTTCCCTCCGCCGTTGAGCGAGCCGTTGACGTAGATCGTCCCGTTCCCCTGGTAGTTGACCGTTCCACCTCCCAAGGTGATGTCGCCGTCGATGAAGATCGTCCCGTTGACGGTCAGGGTCTTGGATACGTTGTTCCAGGCGAGCGTGCCGACGGTATTGCCGGAGCTGTCCTTGACCGTGCAGCTGAAGTTCGATCCGCTGAAGAGCGTCGTTTGCGGGAGACCGGTGCTCATCGTCGTGTTGTTGTCGAACATGAACGATCCCGTGGAGCAGGTCGGGGCGTCCAGTTCACGGTCGGGTCGCCGGCCTTCCCGAGCCCGGTGCCGTAGGTGTAGACCTGTCTGGTCGTTGACGTCAGGCTTCTGCAGCGGAGACGAGCCGGTCAAGGTAGGGCGGATACGCCCAGACGTTGCTGTTCGCGGAATCGCTGCAGGTCTGAACCGTGTTCTGCTTCTTGCAGATCCCGACGATGGCGGCTTGCGCGAACTTGAGGGCGGGCGACCCGATGTTCGTGTTGTTCCTGCCGAGGTAGTTCCCGCCGATGTAGACGCTGTACTTGTTGTCGAACCCTGGGGCCGGAGTGAGGTTCGCGTTCCCATTGGGCAAAAGCTGCCGTTGAACCACACGTCGCGCTCCACGTTGACGCCACCGGAAATCGTGAAGCAGTTGGCGTCACCCCGCGGATTGCTGATGAAGAGGCCGTAGCCGAAGACGGGTGTCTCGTCGACCTGGGTGGTCGTGGTCTTCGAGATCCAGCCGACCGTCTGCTGCAGCTGATGGGTCGCTTGCCCGGTCGGCGACGTTGCGTTTGCCTTCACGAGCCAACACGTCGGCAAGGCGTTCGGGCGGCTCGGAGCCCGCAGCTTCTTTGCCGTCCACGTAAACGTTCCCTTGTCCAGCTGGACCTCGCCCGACGAATAAGTCGTCCCGACGGCGACGGCGTTTCAGGGTCAGACTCGTCACCGTCGCCAGCCCGTTGTGCAGGCCCGCCTCGGCGTCCGAGAGGGCCCACAGCTTTGCTGGTCACGGTTGAAATGACCCTCGTCAAGGTCGGACAGGAGTAGACCGCCGCGATCGAGAGCGAGAGGGCGAACATCACGGCGCGCCGAGGATGAGGGGCTGACCGATTCCGGACCCAGACCGGGCAAGGAAGTGAGTCACGGGTGTATGCGCGTGTCACCGTTTATTTCCAGCGGTTCTGAGGGCCCTCGCAACCCCCCGATCGAGGTACGCAGCCGAGCGATGCCAGCGACGAAACCAGGGTCTGCTCCGGAAACCACGTCTAGTTCTCGACGTCACGCGGGTTCCCGGCCCAGGCCGGTTACACGCTGATCGAGTTGCTCGTCGTCATGACGCTGCTCAGCGCTCATCATGGGGGCGCTCGCAAAGCGGCTTCGCGTCGGCGACCAGGACGATGACGGACCAGACCGCGCGAGCGAACGAGCAGCGAGTCGGCCAGAGAGGCCTCTCGAGCGTATGCGCACGGACATCCATTGCGCGAGCAGCACCAAGGCTGAGCCGACGCTGGACTGGCTCGGAAACCCGACGGGGACCGGGTACACGCTCCGGTTGGCGGGCACCCAGGGTCAGTGCTCCGGCATCACCAACCTGAGCAACGGCGTCCAGTGGTGCTCGGCATCGGTCGGAGGTAGCTCGGTCCGCTACGCGATCTATCGAACGACCTCCGGCAACTCCGGCCCCTCGGACGCACTCTTCCAGGTCGACTACATCACGAACCTTGGGTCCATTACGGGCAGCAACTCTGGTCGCTCCCGGTATGCTCGACCGGCCGGCTCCAGGCCGTCACCGTGAACATGCCCGTCAATCAGACCCCCGTGACGCGACCCGACGCGTACGACCTCGTCGACACGGTTGCCATGCACAACGCGCCGGGTTGTCCATCGCCAACGGAGACCAACGGCTCTGACAGGCAGTGGGGGCGGGAGGATTCGAACCTCCGTAGGCTGAGCCGACGGGTTTACAGCCCGTTCCCTTTGGCCGCTCGGGCACACCCCCTGGAGCGCGCGCGCATTGTAGCCTCGCGTCGTGCAGCGCTTCGACGTGCTCGTCGTCGGCGGCGGGCCGGCCGGCTCGACGACCGCGCACCGGCTCGCGGCGCGCGGGCGCGTCCGTGCTCGCTCGCCGACCGGGCGACGCTTCCCGCGCGACAAGCCGTGCGGCGGCGGGCTGACGATGCGGGCGCTGCGGCAGTGCCCGGTCGACCCCTCGCCCGTCGTCGAGGAGGAGGTCGACGTCGTCGAGCTCCGGTTCCGCTTCGGCGAGGCCGTCGTGCGCGCACGCACGCGGCCGGTGATCTGATGACGCAGCGGCGGCGGCTCGACGCGTTCCTGCTCGACGCGGCGCGCGAGCGGGGGCCGAGGTGCGCGAAGGGCGCGCACGTCGAGGTCGACGACGGCGTGATCCGCGGTCGGCGGCGAGCGGGTCGACGGCGGACGTCGTCGTCGGCGCGGACGGCGCGAACGGGACGACCGCGCGCGCGCTCGGGCTCGGCGGCGGGATCGTCCACGGCGTCGCGCTCGAGGGGAACGTCGGCTACGACGCGGCTCGCCGCGAGCCGGTACGCGCGGCCGCGCGGTGGTCGAGCTCGCCGACATCCCCGGCGGCTACGGCTGGGTCTTCCCGAAGGGCGACCACGTGAACGTCGGCGTCGGCGCCTGGAAGGAGCGAGGGGCCGCGGCTCCGCGAGCACCTCGCGCGCGTGTGCGAGGCGCACGGCCTCGACCCGAGCGAGCTCGACGACCTGCGCGGCCACCGGCTGCCGCTGCGCCGGCCGGGGACGCGGATCGCGGGCGAGCGCGCGCTGCTCGTCGGCGACGCGGCCGGGCTGATCGACCCGGTCTCCGGCGACGGGATGTACGAGTGCTTCGTCTCCGCGCGGCTCGCGACCGACGCGATCCTCGACCTGCTCGCCGGCCGCGACGTCGACGCTCGCGCCGTACGACGCGGCGGTCGACGCGGCGCTCGCGCCGCTCCACCGCGCGTCGTGGAAGCTGAAGAAGCGCGCTCGACCGCTGGCCGCGCGCGTCGTGGCGCGTCGCGCGCACGCGAGCTCGTGTGGCGCACGGTCGAGCGGCTGCTGCTCGGGCGAGATCGCGGCTCCGGGCGAGCAGCACGGGGTTGCGCGGATCCCCCTTCGCCTGCTTGACGGGCTCGGAAGGTCCTAGGCGTCGATCAGCTGCGGCGGCGCGGTCGGGAGAAAGTCACGCGATAGGCGCCGCGGTAGGCGTAGCGGTCGCAGCTCCAGCGAAGCGTCCAGGGGCGCCCGAGACCCGGCACGAGGAACGAGATCGTGCGCGCCGTTCCCCGGCTGGATCGTGACGTCGCGGGTGAGCGCGCCCGTGCGGAAGCGAATCGTGTCGGGCGCCGCCTGTGACGGTAGCCGCAGCCGCAGCCGCAGCAGGTGCGGCTGCGACGCGGGCCAGACTGTCACCGTGCCGTCGGCGGTGAGCCAGCCGTCGGGCCGGATTCCACGCGCCTCGGCGGCGAGGCGGAGCGAGCAGGGCCCGGTGGGCTGCCAGAGCACGTAAGGCGTGACCGGAGCCGAGGTCGACGCCGCGACGCGGGCGCCGGCGAACATCGTCCAGGTGCGGCTCCCGTCGACGACCACCGCTCCGGCGACCGGGCCGTGCACGGTGCTGAGCCTGCCGTCGCCCGCGACCCGGACGGCGGGGTTGTCGTAGGCGTCGATCACGAGCGCCCTGGGTAGCAGGCCGACCCGTGTGAGCGACTTGTTCCAGAGGAACTGCTCGTCGGCTGCTCCGCGATTCGAGTCCGGCGTCTCGAGCATCGTCACCGGCCCTGTCGCCGCGTGGTCGATCCAGCGCATGTCGGCGGGGAGGACGCCGTTGCGTGCCTGGGCGTTGAGGCCGACGTCCCACGAGACCGCTGCACCGGCCACGACTGCCTGGACGGCGATCGCGGCGGCGAGCGCCGCCCCGTAGCGGCGCTGCGGCGGGAACCGACGGCTGCGGCGACGAGCGCGAGCGCGACGGCGACGATGCTGACGAGCAGCGCGGCATCCGCGGCGCCGAGCGACAGCTGCACACGACTGACAGCCCACAGGAGCGGAGAGTCCGAGCTTCGACCCGTGTAGTGCGTGAGTGGGAAGCGCATCGCCAGCAGTGCGAAGAACGCGGATAGGCCGAGGACGGCGACGCGGCCGCCGCCGCGCCGCGCTGATAGGCCGAAGGCCGCGGCGAGCAGCGGAACGACGTAGATCAGGTAGCGCTCGCCGAACCCGCCGGACACGGTCGAGCCGATGAAGACGGCCTGCGCGACCACGGCGGCGCCGCAGCAGGACGGTGAGCCAGGCGAACGACTCCTCCGCGACGGTCTCAGGCCGCACCACCCGTTGCACGAGTGCCACGAGCGCTCCCGGCAGAAGCACGACGCTCGACACGAACACGATGAGCAGCAGGTGCAGACCGAGCTGGTGGGCGACCGTACCGGTGGTCGCGTGCAGGTCGAGCACGCCGTGATAGGTGCCGAGCAGCCGCTGCGGCCCGGCGGCGAGCGCGGCGACGACCGGGAGCGCGAGCCCGATCGTCAGCAAGCCGCACTTCGCGACGAAGCGGCGCAGGTCGAAGCGCACGACGATCAGCCCGGCAACGAGGACGACCGGTGCGAGCACGACGAGCTGGAGGCGCGCGAATGTAGACAGCGCGATCAGGCCGACCAGCGCAAGCTGGATGCGGCGGCTCGGCGACTCCAGCGCGACGACCGCCGCGTACACCGTCGTGAGCACGAGCGGGAACGCGACCGGCTCGGCCATCACGTACGACGCGTAGCTGAGGTCGGCGGAGACGAGCGTCAGGACGGCTGCGGCGAGCGCGTACCCGGTGCCGAGCGAGAGCCGGCGGCAGAGGAGATAGACGGGGATCGCACCGAGCGACATCAGTACGGAGTGCTCCGCCTGCGTGAGGCGCAGTGCGAGCCCGGGGTCGTGCGTCAACCAGAACGGCGCCGCGAGGATCGGCTCGAGCAGCGCCGGAAAGTGCGCCGAGACCCCGCGGATGGTCGGATGACCGGTCTCCGCGATGCTGCGTGCGAGCGCCGAGTAGGTGTACTCGTCCGGCAGGTAAACCGGTGTCTGCAGGCGAAGCGCCAGCACGAGGAAGCGCACCACGCTGCTCGCTGCGACGAGAACGGTGAGCACCGCGGCGGCGGGGAGCGTCCGCGCGCGCACGCCTGCGGGCACGCGGGTAAGAACGGCGGCATCCATCCTCAGGCTCTATCGGCAGTCGCCGGAACGTGCTTGAACGGCCGGCGTCAGCGGTCGCAGAAGGCGGCCTCGGCCGCGCGCCGGATCGCCGCATTCGCGGCGGCGGTGAGCGGGTAGGCGTTCGCCATCACGACCGCCTGCCGACGGCCGTCGCGCGTGCCCCAGGCGACCGTGACGATCCCGCTCAGGTTCCCGGTATGGCCCCAGGCGGGCCCGCACCGCGTGGGGTAGACGGCGAGCCCGAGCCCGTAGCGGGAGCGGAGGACCTCCATCGCGGCGAGCTGCCGGGGCGGCAGCAACCGGCCACCGAGCAGCGTCGCGAGGAACCGCGCAAGGTCGGCGCCGGACGAGACGACGTCGCCCGACGCTCCCGCCCAGCGGACGCTTCGATTTTCGACGAGGCGCGCCACGCGGGCGAGCGGGTCTGGGAGCGGTTCGGGCTGCACGCGCTCGCGACGGTGCAGGCGTATCGCGGCGATGTCGGGGCATCTGCGAAGACCTCAGCTGGGCCTCAGCCTTTCCTCAGGTTCAGCCGCGAGTGTCGGCAACAGAGCGACAAGGAGGAGAGATGAGATCGAAGTGGGTGTGGGTGGTGTTGACGGTCGTGGTCGGTGGTGCCTTCTACGCCGGATCCGTGCTCGCGACGCCCAGTACGGGCGGCCAGACGACCACAATCCTGGCGAAGTCGATGTTCGACTCGCTTAACCTCAGCGGGTATCAGCTCTCGGTCACGCCGGGGCCGCTGGGAACGTCACGGCCGAACCTCTGGCTGTCGTCGATCAAGACGTTCGGGCAGTCGGATCTCTACGTCGTGGACAACAAGTTCCCGCCCGGCGCGACCACGGGTTGGCACTCGCACCCGGGGCCGAGCCTGATCTTCGTGGTCGCCGGTTCGATCACCGACTACCACAGTGACGATCCGGCCTGCCAAGGCGAGATTCACCAAGCGGGAAGCGGGTTCGTCGATGCGGGCGGCAAGGACGAGCACATCCTTCGGAACGAGGGCAGCGTTCAGGCGGAGACGATCGCCGTGCAGTTCCTGCCGAAGGATGCGACACGCCGGATCGACGAGCCGGATCCGGGCAACTGCCACCTCTAGAGATCAGGCCTCTCGCGTGGGGAGGGACACGGGAGGGCGGTGGGCGTCCCGCCCTCCCGGCGTCTGAACTCACCGTGCACGCGTGCGGCGCTAGCTGATCGCCGCCGGCACGCCGAGCCGAGACCGGTGTCCAAGAGGACGGTCGCACTCTTTGCCCGCACGACCAGGCAGCCGTAGGGCGCGTCGAGGGGCTGGGAGCCCACGCCGAGCGCGGCCGCGAGCTCGTGCGCGGGCACGTCCTCGAACAGCTTGGCCGAGATCCCGCCTCTGCCGTCGCTCAGGATGCGGCACGCGATCCCGGACGCGGTCAGCGCATCGACGGCGCGAGTCTAGAACGACAACGGCGGCTCGAGGCCGCCGTCGTCGTTGGGGGTGAGGGGGTTCTGCGCCTTGTGTTAATGCACGAGCTGCAGCATCTTGAACATCGGCATGTACATCGCGATCACGATGATTCCGGAAATGATCAGGCCGACGCCCATCATCATGAGGGGCTCGATGATCGAGGTCAGTGAGCGATCGAGGTGTCGACCTCGTCCTCGTAGAAGTCCGCGATCTTGGTCGAGCATCTTCTGGAGCTCGCCCGTCTCCTCGCCGATCTTGACCATCTGCGATAGAGCGGGGGAAAGACGGGATTCTCGATCAGCGGCTCGGCGATAGGGGAACACCCTGGTGCACCTTCGCAGGCGGACTTCGGCGAGCGCCGACTCGACGACCCAGTTGCCGGACGTCTGTCCCCGAGATCTCAAGCGCCTTGATGATGTCGACGCCGGCAGCCACGAGCGTCGCGAGCGTGCGCGAGAAGCGCGCCATCGTCACCTTCAAGACGACCTTTACCGATGCCTCTCGGGCACGCGCAGCTTGAAGCGATCCCAGCACCTGGCCGGCTCTGCCGGCGTCTTCTTGACAAGCGGGCGCGCCTTGAAGCCCCACACGGACAGGCCTATCGGCCGGGAAGAGGATGAACCAGTAGCCGCGCACGCCGTTCGAGGCGAAGACGACGCCTTTCGTGAGCGTCGGCAGGTCGCCTCCGAGATCGGTGAAGATCTTCTGGAAGACCGGGACGAGGAAGAGCAGCATCCCGATGAGCGTGAGGATCGCGAACGTCAGCACGACCATCGGGGTGGATCATGGACCCCTTCACGCGGCGGCGGATCTTCATCTCCTTCTCGATCTGGACCGCGACCCGGTCGAGGACGGTGTGGAGGATGCCCGGCTCCCTCGCCTGCCTCGATCATCGAGATGTAGAGACGGTCGAAAGCGTTGGGATGGCGCGCCATCGCCTGTGAGAGGAGCATTCCGCCCTCGACGTCCGAGCGCACCTCACGGATGACGGCGGCGAGCGTCTTGTCGTCGGTCTGCTGCTCGAGGATGACGAGCGACGCGACGATGTTGAGGCCTGCGTCGATCATGGTCGCGAACTGGCGCGAGAAGACCTGAAGCGACTTCGACTTGATCTTCGAGAAGCTGGCGACACGGTTCGAGGCGGCCTTCTGCTCGGACAGCGACCGTGCGAGCAGGCCGCGCTGCCGGAGCTGATCCTTGGCCGCCGACTCGTCGGCCGCGTGCAGCACGCCACGGGCCTCGAGCCCCTGGGCGTTGATTGCGGTGTAGGCGAAAGATGTCATCAGGTCCCTCTCGATCGGAGCTGGTCGGCGGTGCTTGGCGGCGTCACTTCCGGGCCGGACGGCGGTAGGCCGAGCTGTACCCGTGTGCACGCGCAGCCTGGAGGCCGGCGTTCGCCGAGTCCCAGGTCCGGTACTTGGCGAGGTAGACGACCCAGTAGCCGTGGCGAAGCGTGCTGTACGCGGAGGAATAGAGGAGTCCCGCGCTCGTCAGGCCGGCGGCGTGCGCCCGCCTGACCTCGCTGAGCCCGGCGGCCTTGGTGTCGAGCGACCGTAGGATCACTACGTACCCATACGGCGCAGCGGCCACGGCCGGCTTCGACTTCGGCACCGGCTTGACCGCGTGCGTCGGCTGCGCGAGCGGCGCGATCGTCGTCGAAGGTTGGGCGACGACGAGCTGTGCCTTGAACGGATCCTTCAGCTTGAAGTGCGAGGCACGAACGGCCGGTGCCTTCCCGAAGGAAGCGGTACCGGTCGAAGGCACTGCGCCCTGCGTGAGCTGGGGCGTGAACGGGTTCTTCAGGCTCAGGTGCGAGATGGTCTTCAACTCACGCGCCGCCAGCGGCCGGGCTGGGTGCCCCGGGCACGGCGGAAACGCCGGGTGCCGCCGCCGGTGGGCTTGCGACGTCCGTAGGCGCGGGTGTGCGCGTCGACGACGAACCGCCGAGGACCTTCGGCAGCTCGAACGCCAGTACCGCGACGAGCAGGACGCTGCCACCGATGAGGATCAACTTGTCCCGCTTCGCCTTGCCGGCTGCCTTGGCCTCGAGGCTCTGCCGCTTCCTGAGAGCTCCGGTTGCGACTGCCATCTCAGTTGGTGGTTCCCGCGCCGGCTGCGCTCGCGGTCGTCGTCGTGGTCCCCGCTGCGGGAGCCGGGGCAGGCGGTGCGAAGATCCCGGCGGTCAGAGCGAGCTGCGCCGTGAGCGCCGAGGCGCCGGAGCTTTGCTGGATGTTCACCGACTGAACGTCGTACAGCCGGCCGTTCGCGAGCACGCGTCCGTCCTTACCGAACCGCACCTGGGTGCGAAGGTTGTGGAGGAAGTCGCGAACGTGGAAGTACGACCCAGTGACCGTGACCGAGAGCGAGAGCGCCCCGGGCGTCGTGGTCGTCAGCGCTGGAGTGACCGTCGTGACGACGACCTTCGACTTCTTTCCGAGCGCATTCAGCTGGTCGAGGAGACCAGGCTGATCGGCATCGGCCGGCAGAGCCCGGAGCGCCGCTGCTGCGGTCTGGCGCTTCGTCTTGGCCGAGGACTGGGTGACCTCCGCGAGCTTCACCTGAGCGTCGGCGACGTCGTTCTTCAGCTTCGCGGCGTCGTTGCGCTTCGGAGCCACCACGGCGAACCACGCCGCTGCCGCGAGAAGCACGATTACGAGCGCCACGCTGAGTGCCGACGCCCGGCGCGAGCTACGAATGCGATTGATCACGACGCCTCCTTTGCGGGCAGCGCGTTGACTCCGCCGACGATCGTGAACTGGAAAGCGGAGTGCGTGCCCACGGTTGCCACGTTGCTGTTCTGCAGCGAGATCTGGTTGAGCCACGGCAGCATCTTCAGCCGGCGCATCAGCCGCGCCACCGAGCGCTGTGAATACGTGTAACCGGTGATCGTGAAGCCGGTCGGCGCGCTCGTCGGGGCCGGAGCGGGGTTCGGCGTGGACGGAGTGGGGACGGCGCCCGGCGCCGCCGGCGCGGTCTCCGCGACCTGCATCCCGGTCAGCCAGACGTCCTCCGGAAGCACTCGCCCGAGGTTCGACATGAAGCCGTCCCACGAGACGCGCATCGCGTCGGACTGACTGAGCTGCGTGAGACGCGCGCGCACCGTCTGGTCGGACGTGTTGGTGGGCTGTGCGACGGCGACTGTCCTTGCACGAAGCGTGTCCAGCTGGCTCTGCCTCGACGTCACCGTCTGAGAGGTGTCGTGGTAGACGAAGCCGAGGGCGGCGGCGACGGCGACCCCTGCGGCGGTGGCGCCCAGCGCGACCTGGTGCTTCGCAAGGCGGCTCCCGACACCGGGGTCCTTGACTCGCTTGTGGTCGGCAGGGAGAAGGTTGACGGCTTTCATCGTTAGTCCTCGATTCCAAGTCCGATGGCGACTGCGAACGATCCAACCTGGGGCGGAGCCTCGTTCTTGCCGTCCAGGCGGACGAGCGGATCAGCGATGGTCATCTTGCACGCCGAGCTCGCGCTCGAGCTCGGAGACGAAGCCCGGGATGGCGACCGTTCCGCCCGAGACGAGGATCTCGCCGATGTCGAGCGATCCGGGCTGCGACTGGTAGAAGCGCAGGGAGGAGAGCAGCTCGCGCACGAGCGTCTGCAGCTCTGACTTCACGGCACGGTGCGCCTCTGCGACCTGCTGCTCCGTGAGCCCCTCGGGCGGCGCGCGCGTCCTGCTCGAGCGATAGAGCCCGCTTCACGTTCTCGGCTTCGGCCGGTGAAACGCGGAGTGCGCGCGAGAGCACGTTCGTCAGGCTCATCCCGCCCCACTCGAGGACGCGGGTGAAATGGCAGATTGCCGTCCGAGACGCGAGCGTCGTCAGGTCGTGGTCGATCGGACGGCGATGATCGCGCTGCGCGGCTCGGCTCGGCCCCCGCGGCTCGGTGAGCGCGCGCAGGAGCGCGAACGCGTCGAGGTCGATGCCGGCCACGCTCGAGGTTGGCGGCGTCGGTCGCCGCGAGGTAGCGGTCGACCGAGTCGCGGTAGGCGATCGCGAGCAGGACCGAGTGGCTCGGGCCGCCCTCGTCGTCGCGCTCGTCGAGCACGTGGTAGTCGAGCACGGCCTCGTCGAGCGGGATGGAGAGGATCTCGTGCGCGCGGAAGCCGACGGCGTTCTCGAGCTGCCGTCGTCGTCGACGCCGGTGATCTCGATCACGCGGACGCCGATGCGGGTGTTCGCGAGGCCGAGCCGGACGCCCTGCCGCGGCAGCGTTGTTCGAGAAGACTCGTTGAGCGCGGCGCGAGCCCGGCCGGGTCGCGGACCTCGCCGCCGTTCACGATCCCGGCGGCGAGCGGCTCGCTGTGCGAGCGCACGAGCTTCTTGCCGCCGTTGTTGACGACGTGGGCCGCCGTGAGCTGCGCCGCGCTCGATCTTCAGGCCGACGATCTCCGTCGGCATCTGCGCGGCGCTCTTGGCCGCCGACCGCTTCCGTGCGGCGGCTTCGCCTTCGCGCCGCCTTGGGAGAAGAGGTCGGAGAGCTTGATCTCCTTCTTCAGGTCCATGTGTTATACCTCCGCGAGTCGAGTCCGGCGTCATCTGGAGCGGCCTGAGTTGAGGGTGACGCCGCGCTCGAGCAGGCGTCGAGCTCCTCGGGCTTGCTCGAGCGCGAGAGCGCGGCCTCGCGGGTGATCACGCCGCGGAGCATCAGGTCGGCGAGCGACTGCTCCATCGTCTGCATGCCGCGGCTCGTGCCGGTCTGCATGACCGAGTAGATCTGCTCGACCTTGCCCTGGCGGATCAGGTTCCGGACGGCGTCGTCCGGGAGCAGGATCTCGAGCGCGGCGACGCGGCCGAGGCCGTCGGCGGTCGGGACGAGGTTCTGGGTGACGATGCCCTGCAGCGTGCCGGCGAGCTGGATGCGGACCTGGTCCTGCTGCTCGGCGGGGAAGACGTCGATCACGCGGTCGATCGTCTGCGGCGCGCTCTGGGTGTGCAGCGTCGCGAAGACGAGGTGGCCGGTCTCGGCGGCGGTCAGCGCGGTCGCGATCGTCTCGAGGTCGCGCATCTCGCCGACGAGGATCACGTCGGGGTCCTGGCGGAGCGCGGCGCGGAGCGCCTCGCGCGAACGAGGGTCGTGTCGAAGCCGATCTCGCGCTGGTTGACGATGCACATCCGGTGGTGGTGCAGGAACTCGATCGGGTCCTCGATCGTGAGGATGTGCTCGGAGCGCGTGCGGTTGATGTGGTCGATCAGCGCGGCGAGCGTCGTCGACTTGCCCGAGCCGGTCGGGCCGGTGACGAGCACGAGCCCGCGCGGCTTGTCGGCGAGCTCCTCGAGTGCGGCGGCAGGCCGAGCTCGGCGAGCGACTGGATCTCGGTCGGGATCATCCGGAACGCGGCGCCGAGGCCGCGCGCTGGAAGAAGACGTTCACGCGGAGGCGGCCGACGCCCGGGATCGAGTACGCCATGTCGATGTGGCGCTTCGTCTCGAGCACTTCTGCTGCTCGGTCGAGAGGATGCGGTAGAGCAGGTCGCGCGTGTCCTCGGGGGTGAGCAGCCTCGTGGTGCTCGAGCGGCTCGAGCTCGCCGCGGCGGCGGACCACCGGCTTCGACTCGGCGGTGAGATGGAGGTCCGAGGCGTCGAGCTCCTTCTCGCGCGAAGCAGATCGTCGATCGAACGGTGGGTATCGGCACCCCCTGCGCGTGACCTGTCCCTGGCAGGCCTCGGAGCGACTTTAGGGGGAGTTCCGCCGGTGCGCCGGAGAGACGGCGTCGCTCGAACGGGGAGGCGGTGCGCCGCACTCGCCCGCCGCTCGACGATCTACGTCGAGCGCAGCGTGCCCTGCTCAGGGAGCCGCGCGAGCCCGCTCGTCCCCGATCCGCCCGGCCCGGCGGAAGTACCGACGCCGGGCCCCGGCCGGGCGCGCGGAGGCAGGAGTTCGTGCCGATCGCCGCCGGCAACGCTCGCGCCGGCCTGCCCCGAGCCGTCAGCGCCGTCGTGGTCCGGTCCGGCGAACGGCGGCGGGTCGCCGGCGTACGCTCGGCCGACGGGCCGGCCTCGCGACGCCACCTCAGCCGGCGGTTACCTGGCCTGGTCGCGGAAGCCGAGGTACGACGGAACCGCGATCGCCAGCAGGACCGATCGATCACGATCAGACGAGGACGCTCGACGAGCGTGCAGCCTCGCACCGGAAGCGCGGCGCCGACGCAGACGATCCAGGCGATTCTGCTTGACGGACAACATTGGCTTCCGGAGATCGCCCACGATCGGCCCGCGCCTACCCCACAAAGGGTGAACCTGCCGCTCGAGCACTCGTTCGAGGCGACTCCGATCGCGTCCCGAGACAACGAAAGCGGCGGGCCATCTGGCCCGCCGCTGGCTCGGCCAGGAAGGAGGCCGCGTCAGCAGTCGGATCCGGCCGCGGCCGTCGTGCTGGCGATGCTGCCGCCCGGGCCGCTGAAGTACCACGTGACCCCGCTCTGGCCGAGCGCGAGCAGGCAGACCCGGTGCCCGTCCCGTTGACGGTCACGCCGACGGACGAGGACAGTCCGCTGTCGACGCTTCAGCGCGGCGGGTCACGCCGGTGTAGCTGCTGTTGGTCGGCGAAGCGACTCGGCCGACGGGACGGCCCCGCGGACGTTCGCCTCACCGGCGGTGTCCGTGGCCTGGTTCGGAAGCCGAGGTAGGACGGGATCGCGATCGCCAGCAGGATGCCGATGATCACGATCACGACGAGGAGCTCGAGGAGCGGGAAGCCCTCGCTCGAAGCGAGGCGCCGACGCAGACGATCCATGTGATTCTCCTTGACGGACAACATTGGCTTCCTGGATATCGCTCACGATCGCCCCGCGGCCTACCCGAGAATGGGTGAACCTGCCGCTCGAGTCACTCGTTCGAGGCGACTGCGATTGCTCCCGAGGAACGAAAGCGGCGGGCATCTGGCCCGCCGCTCTCGGTCAGGAAGGAGTGCCGGTTTAGCAGTTCGGTCAGGCCGCGGCCTTCGTGCTGGCGATGCTGCCGCCCGGGCCGCGTAGTACCAGGTGACGCCGCTCTGGCCGGGGGCCGAGAGGCAGTACCCGGTGCCCGTCCCGTTGGGGGTCACGCCGACGGACGAGGACAGCCGCTGTCGATCGCTTTCAGCTCGTGGCGTCCATGCCGGTGTAGTTGTTGTTGGTGGCGAAGAACGCCTCGGCCGACGGGACGGCGTCGCGGACGTTCGCCTCACCGGCGGTGTCCTGCGCCTGGTTGCGGAACGCGAGGTAGGACGGAACGGCGATCGCGAGCAGGATGCCGATGATGATGATGACGACCAGGAGCTCGATGAGGGTGAAGCCCTCGTCCGAGCGAGTCGCTCTGAAGGCGGTTCATGTGATCTCCTTGGAAGAGGAC
Source organism: uncultured Thermoleophilia bacterium (assembly GCA_963708355.1). Taxonomy (GTDB): domain Bacteria; phylum Actinomycetota; class Thermoleophilia; order Gaiellales; family Gaiellaceae; genus PALSA-600. The sequence continues at coordinate 31,552 of CAVPSK010000004.1, forward strand.
TTGCCTTCGCTATATCGCCTGCATCTCGGCTCCGGACCACCCCGAGATGGGGGATTCTTCTCGCCGGCCCGTGACATCGGCTCTACGCGTCGCTGAGCGGGTGAGTTCTAGAAGACGACGCGTGCGAGCTCTTCGAACGTGGTGACGCCCGCGCGACCTTCGTCGATCCCGTCCGCCCAGAGCGTCCGCATACCGCCCTCGTGGCGGCGCGCTCGATCTCGTCCGGCTCGCGCCCGGGCGGCGAGCGACTCGCGATCTCGGTCATCCGCAGCAGCTGGAAGACGCCGATGCGGCCCTTGTAGCCGGTGTTCGAGCAGCGGGTGCAGCCCGCCTTGCGCCGGAAGCGTGTGCTGCATGTAGCTCGTCCCACTCGTGCTCGGGCATCCGCGCGGCGCGCAGCTCCTCCTCGCTCGGCTGGTAGGGCTCGGCAGCAGCTCGTGCAGAGCTTCCGCATCAGCCGCTGCGCGAGCACCGCGGAGACCGCCGAGGCGGTCAGGAACGGCTCGACGCCCATCTCGGCCAGGCGCGTGACGCGGCGGGCGCGTCGTTCGTGTGCAGCGTCGAGAGCACGAGGTGGCCGGTGAGCGCGGCCTCGATCGAGATCTTCGCGGTCTCGACGTCGCGGATCTCGCCGACCATGATCACGTCGGGGTCGGAGCGCAGGATCGAGCGCAGCACCGTCGCGAACGTCAGCCCGGCGCGCGTGTTGATCTGCACCTGGTTGATTCCCGCGAGCCGGTACTCGACCGGGTCCTCGACGGTGATCACGTTGATCTCGGGCTTGTTGAGCTCGGCGAGCGCCGCGTAGAGCGTCGTCGACTTGCCCGAGCCGGTCGGGCCCGTGACGAGGAGCGCGCCGGTCGGCGCGCTGACGACGTCGTCGAGCTGCGCGTGCATCGCCTCGGCGAGGCCGAGCTCCTCGAGCGTCGGCGCCTTCTCGCGACTTGTCGAGGAGGCGCATCACGACCGACTCGCCGTAGACCGTCGGCAGGGTCGCGACGCGGATGTCGAGCAGCCGTCCGGCGGCGCCGGCGCCGAGCGTGATGCGGCCGTCCTGCGGCTTTCGCCGCTCGGCGATGTCGAGCTTCGCGAGCACCTTCAGGCGCGTGACGACGCCGGAGCGCGAGCTGCCGCGGGATGCGCTGCGCGATCACGAGCACGCCGTCGACGCGGAAGCGCACGAGCAGAGCGTCCTCCTGCGGCTCGAAGTGGACGTCGCTGGCGCCGTCCTCGGCCGCCTGGAAGATGATCGAGTTCACGAGCCGGACGATCGGCCCTTCCGAGATGCCGTCGTCGGCCGTGAGGTCGTCGGGCTCGTCGTCGACCGGGAGGCAGTCGTCGTCGAGGACGCGGCGAAGGCGACGTTCGCGCGCGATAGCCGCCGGACCTCGACCATCACGTCCTCGAGCGGCGCGACCGCGAACTCGACCGGGAGCGCGACGTGAGGCGGAGCTCGTCGATCGCCGTTGACGTTGTCCGGGTCGGTGAGCGCGATCCGGAGCGAGTTCTCGTCGAACGAGTACGGGATCGCGCCGACGCGCTCGAGCACGGCGAGCGGGACCACTTCGTCGCCTCCGGCGAGACGCCGGTGACGGCGAGGTCGACGAGCGGCAGGCCGGGCTCTCGGCGAGCTGCCGCGCGCGGTCGAGATCGTCGGCCGGCGCGACGGCGCCCCCCGTGCCGTGCTCCCGTCCACGCGGCGCGGATCGTCGACTCGAGGGCCGTCGGTCGTCGACGCGACATCTCTGTTTCCGTTCGGCGCGGGCAGGGCTTGCCTTGAAGGTGCTCACTTGCCCGATCAGCGATCAGGTAGCGTGCAGGATCGCCTCGCCCGCGAAGAGCGCGACCAGGCCACCGAACGCGAGGAACGGCCCGAGCGGGATCGCCATCTTCCGCGCCGCCTGTCCGTGGCGGGCGAGGAGGACGGCCGACGGGACGAGCGCGGCGAGGAAGCCGACCATCAGCCCGACCGGGGGCGGTCTTGCCGAGCGCGGCTCCGAGGAGGAGCGCGAGCTTCACGTCGCCCATGCCGAGCCCGCCCGGGTAGGCGAGCGCCGCGACGAGCAGGAAGCCGGACGCGCCGACGGCGGCGATCGCCCACTGGGGCGAATGATCGACGAGCGGTCGTGCCGGCGAGCACGAACGCGGCCGCCGGCAGCACGATGCGGTTCGGGATCACGCGCCGCTCGAGGTCGGTGACGGTGACGGTGACGAGGACGGCGCAGAAGAGCGCGGAGACGAGCGCGTCGCGGCGTGGCGCCGAACTCGAGGACGCAGCCGAGACGAGGAGCGCGGTGCCGAGCTCGACGAGGGGGTACTTGACCGGGATCCTGACGCCGCAGCGTGCGGCACGTCCGCGCAGGAGGAGCTACGAGACGACCGGGATGTTGTCGTACCAGGCGATCGTCGCGCAGCAGGACAGGCAGCTCGAGCGCGGGCGACGATCGAGCGGCCGGGCGGGGACCCGGGCCGCGACGACGTTCAGGAAGCTCCCGACCGCGAGGCCCGGGAAGGAACGCGAGCGCCGCCAGCAGCGGCCCAGTGTCAACCGCGCCTCGGAGAGCTGCGGAGAGGCGTGGCCTCTTCCTGCGTCGTCTCGTCGGACCGCGGCTCCATCGGGCCGCGTCTGGCTGGACTCCGTCTGGGCGTATTCGACGGTTCGCGGCCGCCCGGGCCTTCTCGGCCTGGGTCGAGCGCGATCAGGAAGTCGTGCGCGTTCGGCGCGGCGTCCGTCGCCGTGTCGCGGTCGACGAGCCCGCGATGCGCGAGGTCGATCAGCGCGCTGTGTGAGCGTCTGCATGTCGTAGTACGTGCCGTCTCGGATCGCCGTCGGGATCTCCTCGGGCTGCGGCTGTCGCGGATCAGCTCGGCGATGCGGTCGTTGATGACCATGACCTCGACCGCGGCGATCCGGCCGCCGCTCGGGCGCGGCAGCAGCCGCTGGCAGACCACGCCGCGCAGCACGCCCGCGAGGATCGAGCGGATCATCGGCTGCTGGTGCGCCGGGAAGAACTAGATCATGCGGTTGATCGTCTCGGTCGCGTCGACGGTGTGCAGCGTCGACAGCACGAGGTGGCCGGTCTCGGCCGCCTTCATCGCGGTCTCGGCGGTCTCGAAGTCGCGCATCTCGCCGACGAGGATCACGTCCGGGTCCTGGCGCAGCGCGCGCGCGCAGCGCCTGCGCGAACGACATCGTGTCGAACCCGATCTCGCGCTGGTTGATGATGCAGCGCTTGTCGGGATGTAGACTCGATCGGGTCCTCGATCGTGACGATGTGATGCGTGCCTGCGTGTTGACGTAGTCGATCATCGCGGCGAGCGTGGTCGACTTGCCCGAGCCGGTCGCGCCGGTGACGAGCACGAGGCCGCGTGCTCTCGGCGAGGCGGCGCACGCCCGGCGGCAGGTGCAGCGTCTCGAACGTCGGGATCTCGCGCGGGATGACGCGCACGCGATCGAGATCGCGCCGCGCTGCCGGAACGCGTTGACGCGGAAGCGGTCTCCCGGCGGACTCGTAGCCGATGTCGAGCTCGCCGGTTTCGCGGAATGTGGCGAGCCGGTGGGGGCCGCCGAGCCCGCGACCTGGAGGAGCGCGTTGAGATCGTCCGTCGTCAGCGTCGGGACGCCTTCCATCGGGCGGATCGCGCCGTCGACGCGCAGCATCGGAGGCTGACTGACCTTCAAGTGGATGTCGCTGGCGCCCGCCGAAACCGCACGGCCCAGCAGTTCGTCGAGGTTCATGCCGCTGCTATCGGCTGCAATCCCCTCCCCCTTGAGGGGTTCTTCGGTGCCTCGATCTCGGGATTCAAGGAGCGCAGGTTTCGAGCCGAAACTGAGCTCGTGACTCCCTCACCGAGGATGATCGGCGCGAGTGACGCGGTCGATCCGGTTTCCCCTAACGGCACCACACAGACCGCCGTCGTCGACGCGCTCATGCGGGCGCTCGAGTTGCGCGACTACCGCCGCGGCAAGTTCGGCGAGACGCGCGAGCACGCCGAGCGCAGTCACGCTGCTCGCGGTTCGTCTCGCGAACAAGGTCGCGCCGGCGTTGCTTCACGACGACCGTTTCGAGTACGGCTGCCGGTCTCCACGACATCGGGATGCTCGCCGTCCTGATGCGGTGCTGCTCAAGCGGACCGCCCTGACCCCGGCCGAGCTCGACGAGGTTCGCGAGCATCCGTGGCTCGGCGAGCGGATCGTCGCCACGATCCCGGGGCTCGACGGCATGTGCCGTCAGGTGATCGGCTCGCACCACGAGCGCTGGGACGGCAACGGCTACCCGCGTGGCCAGCGCGGGGAGGAGATCCCACTGCCTGCACGCATCTTTGCGGTCGCCGACGCATTCGACACGATGACGCACGAGCAGCCGTGGCGCCCGGCGCTGTCGTTGGAGCACGCGCTCGAGGAGATCGGGCGCGGCGGCGGGACACAATTCGATCCGGCGCTGACATCGAAGTTCCTCGAGGCTCTCGGACAAGAGACGTCGCAGAGCTGATGAGCGGGTGAAGCAAGCTAAAGGCGGCCTTCCGGCGAGCCGATAGGTGGCCCGTCAGCAGTTCCCGAGATCGCCCCTTTTGCGGCGCGAGCCGCCCAACACTGTTCACTCCTTCGAGTGACGCAGGGGAGAGAGCGCGAAGACGATGCAGTTCCCGAAACGTAACAACGGCGACATGTCCTCATCGACAACCGTCACGATCCCCCCCGACACGCCTGAGTCCGCCGAAGCGGTCGCGATGGCGCAGGCACTGGCCGGCGAGAAGGAGCTCGAGTTCCGCGCCCGCCACGCCCTCACGATCGACGCGCAGGCTCACACCCTGCTCGAGCCGAAGTACGCCCGCGAGATGCGGGCGATTCCGCTCGGGATCGAGGCCGGCCGGCCGGTGGTGGCGGTCGCCGACCCGAGTGAGAAGCGCCTCGAGTCGATCAGGAAGATGGTCGGCGCGGACACGAAGTTCGTGCTGGTCGCGCCGGAGTCGCTCGACGCGCTCCTCAAGAGCCGAATCTTCAGCGAAGCCGCCGAGGCTGCAGCAGCCGCTGCCGGGACCAACGGTGCACCGGCGACCGAGCAGCCTCTGAAGCAGGCCGATGTGCCGGCGGAGCCGCCCGGCTCCGAGCCGCAGCCCGAGCCCGAGGTCCCGCCCGCTGCGAACGCCACGCCGACTCAACCTCCGCCGGCGCCGGCTCCGTCCACACAGCAAGTCCCGTTCGACGTCGTCGACGCGGCCAATGTCACGGCGCTCGCCGATCACCTCGCAGCGGCGGCAGAGACGCTGATCGCGCTCCAGACCCAGGTGCAGGGTATCGCCCAACAGTTCGAGCAGACGCGGCAGGAGTTGCGCGAGCAGAAGGAACAGCTCGCCCTTGCGGCCGCGAAGGCCGACCAGGATCGGGCGCGCATCCGCTCGGTCGCGGCGAGCATGGCTGACGACATGGCGCGGCTCGAGCAGACGAAGGCCGACCTGGCCGAACGGCTGAGTGGTCTGGTCCAGGACGAGTAAACGCTGGACTTGCGTGCCGGCCGACGGCGGCGGCATCATCCGGCAGGAAGACAACAAGCGAGACCGAAGCTGGACGGCGACGACCAATCGCCGGGCGCAGGTCGAAGGCACATTGACGGGTGGCGTCGGGACAGGTGCCGACTGACCCACCGACCGCAAGCGCCGAACCGGCTTCGATCGAACCGAAGTTGACGCCGCCGGCCCGAAAGGCCGGCGGCGCTCGTTTTACGTCCCGCTTACACGCGGGCAACGCCGGAATGACCGGATCGCGCGATAGTTCGCGCATGAAGCTGCTCGTGGTGACTGCCCTGGTGCTCGGCCTCGCCGGCGCCGCAATGGCTGCGCCCCCGCAGCCGGTGCCGAAGTTCCCGAAGTTCCCCGGGGGGTGGTCGCACGCCGACGTCAACGTGATCGTGCGGCGCGTCCCGCACACGCTGACCCTCGACCGCGGCCGGATCGCGCAGGTGTCGACCACGCAGCTGACGCTGCGCGAGCAGGACGGCAGCATGCCGACGATCCCGATCACCGCCGACACGATCGTCACGATTCTCGGCCGGCCGGCAACCATCCTCGATCTTCGTCGCAAGGAGATGGTCGAGACGCTGCGGGTCGACGGAGGCCCCGCGGTTCGCGTTCGCGTGACGGCGCGATGACGTCGCGGGCCTGACGTACGCTTCGACGGAATGGCGGGGACAGTTCTCCTGGTCGAGGACGAGCCGTCGGTTGGTGAGCTCGTCCGCGGCTACCTGACTCGGGACGGCTACAGGGTGATCTGGGTCCGTTCGGGCGACGAGGCGCTCGTCGAGCTCGAGCGTCATCCGGTGCGGCTCGTTCTCCTGGACATCGGGCTCCCGGGGCGCGACGGGTTCGACGTCTGCCGCGACATCCGTGCGCGCTCGCAGGTGCCGATCCTCATGCTCACCGCACGCGACGAGGAGCCGGACCGGATCGTCGGCCTCGAGGTCGGCGCCGACGACTACGTCACGAAGCCGTTCTCGCCGCGCGAGCTCGTCGCACGCATGAAGGCCATTCTCCGTCGGTCGGAGCCGCAGGAGCGCAGGGAGTCGCTGACGCTCGCCGACGTCGTGCTCGACCGTGAGTCACGCGACGTGACGGTCGCCGGCGCACCGATCGAGCTCACCACGAAGGAGTTCGACCTGCTTGCGTTCTTCATGTCGAACAGCGGCATCGTCGTCTCGCGCGACCTGCTGCTCGACCGCGTCTGGGGCGTCGAGTATCCCGGCGGCACGCGCACGGTCGACGTGCACGTGGCGCAGCTGCGCCGAAAGCTCGGGCGGCCCGATCTGATCCGAACGCTCCGCGGAGCGGGGTACAAGGCCGTCGCGCGATGAAGACGCTGCGCGGGCGGCTGTTCGGGGTCACGCTCGCCGCGCTCGCGCTCACGCTCGCGCTGACGATCGCGATCGGCGCGACGCTCACGCGCCGTCAGGTCGATCGCTCGCAGGCCGCGACGCTCGCCCGCCGCGCCGACGACCTCGCAGCCGAGCGCCGTCGCAACGTCAGCTACCTGAACCAGAACCGGCTCTCGGCCGGGATCCGCGTGATCGTCGACACACGCGACCACCTTGCGGCGTTCGTCCCCGACGTCGGCCGCGACTCGGACGGGCACACGACCTACCAGGGTGAGCGTGAGCTCTACTCGTATCGCACGCTCCCGCATCGCGGCCTGCTGCTGCTGCGCCCGGTGAGCGCCGCATCGTCCGCCTGGCGCCCCTTCCTCGGCGACCTGCTGCTCGCCGCGCTGGCCGGCGTCGCTCTCGCCGCCGTGCTCTCGTTCGTCGTCGCGCGCTCGATCGTCCGGCCGATCCGGCGCATCGCCGTCGCGACGAGGAAGCTCGCGGGGGAGGAGAGCCACGAGCCGCTGCCGCCCGAGGGAACGGCCGAGCTCGCCTCGCTCGCAGAGGCGTTCAACCAGCTCGCCGACGACCTCGCCGCATCGCGCGAGGCCGAGCGGAACTTCCTGCTCTCGGTCAGCCACGAGCTGAAGACGCCGCTGACCGCGATCCGCGGCTACGCCGAGGGCCTCGCCGACGGGGCGTTCGACCCCGACGAGGCCGCCCGGGTGATCGGAATCGAGTCGAGCCGTCTCGAGCGCCTCGTGCAGGACCTGCTCGACCTGGCACGGATGAACCGGAGCACGTTCTCCGTCCGCAACGAGCCCGTCGACCTCGGTGAGATCGCCCGGGAGGTCGCGCTGCGACACGACACCTCCGCGCTCCAGTTCCAGGTCGCGCTCGCCGCCGAGGGGGAGGAGTCGTGGGTCGAGGCCGACCCGGACCGCCTGCTACAGGTCGCGTCGAATCTCGTCGAGAATGCGCTCCGCGAGACGCCGGCGGGCGGGACGGTCACGATCCGCGCCGAGCCCGCGCGTCTCGTGGTCTCCGACTCGGGGCCCGGGATCGCGGCCGAGGACATCCCGCACGTCTTCGAGCGCTTCTACCTCTACGACAAGATCGGCAAGGACAGGCCGGTCGGCAGCGGGCTCGGCCTCGCGATCGTGCGCCAGCTCGTGGTCGCGATGGGCGGCGAGGTGACTGTCGAGAGCGCGCCAGGCCGCGGCGCGACGTTCGCCGTGTCGCTGCGGCCGTCCTACCGGCGCAGCTTCGAGGCGTCGACCACCTCGAAGTCGGCGCCCGTCAGCTGATCGAGCGCGTGCAGCTGGTCGTTCGACCAGCGCGGGCTCGGCGCACCGCTGACGTACCAGCTCGAGCCGTTGTCGGCGAGGATCATCCCGTAGCGCTTCATCGCGGTCGCAACGAGGCGCGCCTGGGGCGGCAGCTTGCTGATGTCCACGCTCGCCTTGAGACGGACGCGCAACCCCATCGGCGGCAACGACGCGCTGGAGTCGCTCGACGCGTAGTGCCGCGCCGGCCAAAGGTAGGCCTTGCGCGTGCGGTCTGCGGTGAAGCGGAGAGCGTGGTTGATCGCGCCGGTGGAGGCGTCGCCGTCCCAGCGGGCGAGGCCGGGGAGGATCGGCAGGCCGGCCGCGTCGGCGGACGTCCAGCCGGCAGGGCGGAGAACGTTCGAGCGCAGGGTCCAGATCGCGCCCGAACCGGCCGCCCACCCCGAGCCCTGCCGATGGAGCGCGTAGAGCTCGTACAGCCGGCAGGTGTCGCGGTCGAGGATGAGCGCGTGCCGGTCGCCGTCGGTATTCGCAGGCTGGCCCTCGATCGGCACGTTGGCCGGGATCGGGTACGGCCCCTTGTCGCTCTCGTCCGCGTAGTCGAAAGAGACGCGCGACTTGGGCGTCTTCTTCCCGTGCACGACGACGTACGGGATGCCGATGCGCGAGCCGTCCCAAAGCCCCGAGCCGAAGTCGGCGTGGACGTGCGAGTCGAAGCCGATCGACGCGATCAGCGCCGCCGAGTCGGGTGCGACCGGCAGCGTGTCGACACGCTCGTTCCACGGGCTCGTGGACGGGAACACGGGACAGCCGCCGAGCGTGGGCGGCGCGGGAGCTGCTGCACCGGCGGCGACGAGCACGAGCGCGGCTCCGAGGGCGGCGAGAGAAACCCCCTTCACGGTTGGAGAAGTAGCACCTCCCACTGGTGGCCGCGTCGCCTGAACAGGTGACGTTCGTGCAGCCGGTCGTCACGGTGGCGCCAGAACTCGTACGACTCCGGGACGAGTCGATAGCCGCCCCAGTGCTGCGGCCGCGGTGGCTCGTCGGGCTGGACGGCGACCGCTTCCTCGAGCGCCTCGCGGGAGGCGATCGGCTCGGACTGTCTCGACGCGGCGGCGCTGCGGCGCGACGCGGCCGGGCGTGTCGCCCAGTACCCGTCCGACTCCTCGGCCGGCATGCGCTGCACCGGGCCCTCGACGCGCACCTGGATCCCGTTGCGGTGGAAGAGCAGCGCAGCGTGCGGGTTCGCCTCGAGCTCGCGCCCCTTGCGCGACTCGTAGTTGGAGAAGAACATGAAGCCCCGCTCGTCCGCTCCCTTGAGCAGCACCATCCGGGCGGAGGGCCGGCCGTCGGCGCCGGCGGTCGCGAGCACGACCTCCGGCCCCACGACCCATTGGTGGAAGAGCTCGAGCGGGTCGCCGTTCACTCGGCCATCTCCGGCAGCTCGCGCAGCGACGGGATCGGGGAGGGCAGCAGCCAGAGCAGCCCGGTGAGTGCTCCGAGGGTCGCGATCCAGAGCGTCGAGCGCACGCCGATCACCGTGCCGAGGATCCCGGCGACGGTCGTGCCGAGCGGGCGCACCCCGTAGTTGACGACCATGAACGCGCCGGACACACGCGAGCGCAGTGCCGGCGGGATCAGCGCCGCGGAGATCGTCCCCGCCATGATGTCCAGCATCATCAGCCCGACGCCGGACGTGAACTCCGCCGTGAACAGGCAGGCGATCACGAGCCAGTGCGGCCCGCCCGCGGCGGGCACGAGCACCAGCGGCAGCGGGAAGAGCAGGCAGCCGAGCAGGAAGGTGGGGCCGATCCCCAGGCGGCGACCGATCCTGCCCGTGACGAAGGAGCCCCCCAGGGCGCCGAGCGACGCGACCCCCAGCACGATCCCGAGCGTGGCCGGGCCGACGTCGAGGTAGCGCGTCGCGTAGAGCACGAACAGCGCGAAGAACATGAAGTTGAAGAAGTTGATCGTCGCCACGCCGAGCAGCTCCGCCCGGATGATCGAGTTGCCGCGAATCCAGCGGGCACCCGCGGCGACCGCGCCGTGCTCCGGCGGTGCGCCGGGCGGCTCCTCTACCTTCATCCGGCTCAGGAAGAACGCCGACCAGAGGAACGAGAAGCCGTCGAGCGCGAGCGCGTACGGGCCTTTGAGCAGTGCGACGAGCGTCCCGCCGAGGCTGTTGCCGATGAGGAACGAGAACGCGCGGCTGCCGTGCACGAGGCTGTTCCCCTCGACGTAGTCGTCACGCGGGAGCACGGCCTGGAACAGCGCGCTGAACGACACGTAGAAGAGCACGCTCAGCGCGCCGGTGCCGAAGGCGACGACGTAGAGCTGCGGCCAGGTGAGGTGGCCGAACGCGTACGCGATCGGGACGGTGAAGATCAGCAGCGCGCGCAGGACGTCCGTCGCCAGCATCAGCTGCCGTCGGCGGCCCCGCCGGTCGACCCAGGCCCCGGCGTGCAGGGAGAAGAGCAGGTTGGGGATCAGATAGAGCGTCGTCAGCACGCCCATCTGCCCGGCCGTCGCGTCGAGGGCGAGCACCGCCGTCAGCGGCAGCGCGAGCTCCGAGATCTGGTCGCCGATCATCGAAACGGCCTGGCCCACCCAGAGCCGACGGAACGCGACGTTGTCGCGCAGGAGCCGCGGGATCACGTGGCTCGTCAGTAGGCGTCGAGGACGGCGCTGCGCCGCGACTCACGCTCGAGGAAGCGGAAGAGGAAGAAGCCGGCGATCGCATAGGCGACGCCGATGCCGGCCTCGGTCAGCACGAGGCCGCTCACGTCGGCGAGCGACGCGCCGGCCGCGACCTCGCGCGCGGCTGCGATCCCGTGCGTGAGCGGCAGGCAGCGTCCGACCGTGCTCATCCACGTCGGCAGCTGGTCGAGCGGGATGTTCACGCCGCAGAACAGCAGCATCAGGAAGTAGGCGAGGTTCGCCGCGAAGAAGTAGTCCTTCGCCCGCAGGCCGATCGAGCCGAGCAGCATCCCGAACGCGGTGCACGACGCCGCCGTGACCGTGACGACGGCGGCGAGCGCGGGCACCGTGTCGATGCCGGGCCGGAAGCCGAGGAAGATCGCGCCGGCGAGGAACGTGAAGGCCGAGACCAGGATGCCGTTCGCCAGCACCGGCAGTCCTCGCCCGAGGAACACGGCAGCCCGGTTCGCCGGCGTGGCGAGCAGCGGCCCGAGCGTGCCGAACGAGCGCTCGTTCGCGACCGCCATCGTCATCCCGTACACCGACGACATCGCGCAGACCTGCGTCGCGTTGCCGACGATGTAGAAGTCGGCGCTCTCCGCATGCGCGAACTGGCCCAGCTTCGTGAAGAAGATCAGCTGGAACAGCGGGCTCCCGAGCATCGTCGGGATGTACATCGCCGGACGGATCCAGTTGAACAGGCCGCGGTAGGCGATCGACCCGCCGACGAAAAAAATCGAGAGCCATTGCCTCATGTCAGCGCCAGGGTCGCGCGGGAACGGGCCAGGTACTCGAACCAGTGCATGGTCACCGAGGCGACCGCGACCGCGGCCGCGCCGAGGACGGCGAGCATCAGCAGCGGGAACCAGACCGGGCCGCCGAGCGCCGAGTGGCGGATCGCCTGGATGCCCCAGTAGGGCGGCAGGAGCCAGGAGATCGGCCGCGTCCACTCGGGCAGGAGGGCGATCGAGAAGACGAGCCCCGAGGCGATCCAGACCGGGTACTCGAGCAGATTCGACATCGCGTTCGCGTAGCGGTAGAGCACGAACGTCGACGCCAGCACGAGGCCGAAGAGCCCGAGCGAGATGATCGCCGCCGGCACCGCGATCGCGAACTCGAGCGGATGCGCGAGATGGAGCGGGACGCCGAACAGCAGCCGTCCCCAGAGCAGGGTGGCGGCGAGCGAGTAGCCGCCGACGATCGCGTTCGCGAAGCAGAACGGCATATAGATAAGGACAAGCGGCGGCGGGGCGGCCACCCCGAGCTCCAGCGTCCCCTGCCAGCGCTGCCACTGGATCATCCCGCCCGACGCGAACAGGGTGGTCGACCAGATGCCCATCATCCCGGCGCCGAGCGCCGCGTAGAGCAGCGTTCCGGCCCGGCCGCCCGCCTGGAACATGTAGAAGGCGATCGTCGCGAAGATGACCGGCTGCACGCTGGACGTGAGCAGGAAGAACCCCGACGTCGACAGCATCTTCAGGTTCAGCCAGAGCCCGGTCCAGATCAGCCGCAGCAGACTCATACCCGCTCCGGCGCCGGCCAAGCCGGCACCTGCGCTCCTTGCGAGTCTCCGTCGAGCCTACGACTCATATGCGCTCCAGTGTCGCGAGACGGCGGCTCTGCAGCTCGAAGTAGCGGATCAGCCCGAGCCCGAGCCCGGTGTAAACGATGCCGATCGTCGCCTCCTTGGCGAGGAGCCCACCGACCGCATCGAGCGAGGCGCCGCGTGCGACCAGGCGCGCCGCCTCGATCGCGTGCGTGAGCGGCAGGACGCGGGCGATCTCGGCCATCCAGTCCGGGAGCACCGACAGCGGGACGTTCGCGCCGCAGAAGATCAGCAGCAGGCCGACGAGGACGTTCGACAGCACTGCGGTCTCGCGGACGCGGAGGCCGAGGCCCGCGTTGATCAGGCCGAGCCCGGTGCAGGAGAAGGTGGCGACGGCGAGCACCGGCGCAAGCCGTCCCCACGCGGAGGCGTCGAGCGTGACTCCGAGCAGCAGGCCGCCGACGAGCAGCGAGAACGCCGCGACGAACACGGCGTTCAGGATCACCGGGACCGCGCGGCCGAGGAAGAGGGGCAGCCGGCCGGCGGGTGAGATCAGGATCGGCCCGAGCGTCTGCCAGAAGCGCTCGTCGGCGATCGTCTGCGTCATCGCGAACAGGCAGGGCACGGACGCGTACTGGATCGCGTTCCCGATCACGTAGAACTCGTCCGACTTCGCGCCTGCCGCACGGCCGATGTAGGCGAACAACAGGATCTGGAAGATCGGCGTCAGCACGAGCGACGGGATGTAGATCGACGGGCTGAGGAAGCCGAAGAGCGCGCGGTAGCTGATCAGCCCGCCGACGAAGAAGACGCGCAGCGATTTCATGTCAGCGAGAGCGTCGCCTGCCGGCGGGCCGAGTCGAGCACGGTGCCGAGGATCGCGACGCCGATCGCGATGTAGATCCCTGCGAGCGCGAAGCACATCGCCACGTCCGGTAGCCCGTTGCCGCCGAACGCGCCGGCTCGGATCGCGCGCATGCCCCAGGTCGGCCCGAGGATCCACGAGATCGGCCGGACCCAGTCGGGCAGCAGCGAGATCGGGACGAGAAAGCCGCAGACGAGCCAGATCGGGTACTCGGTGACGGCCCCGATCGCCCAGGCGCGCCGCGAGCGGACGAACGCGACCGCCATCAGGAAGCCCAGCGAGCCGACCGTCACGACGATGCCGACGATCCCGAGCGCGAAGGGCACCAGGTGCACGATCGGCACCTGGATGCCGAACAGGAAGCGCGCCCAGAGCAGCGTGGCGACGATGCAATAGAGGCCGATCGACGAGGTCGCGAGCGTCACCGGCAGGAGGACGACCGCGAGGTTCGTCGGTGAGGCGACGAGCAGCTCGAGCGTGCCCATCCGCCGCTCGCGCTGCAGCGCCGACGACGCCGAGACGCTGGTGGCCGTCCAGACGCCCATCACGGCTGCGCCGAGCGCGACCGGCTCGAGCGCGGTCTCACCGCGGCCGGACTTGAACATGAAGAAGGCGACCGTCGCGAAGAAGAGCGGCCAGAGGATCGCGAGGAAGCCGTCGAACGCGGACTGCGAGAGCATCCGGAAATGGAGGACCCAGCCGAAGGCCAGCAGGCGGAGCGTCCGCATTCTTCGCGTCAGGCCCGGTCGAGCGTGCCGCGCCGGCGGCCCTCGCGCTCGAAGAAGCGGATCAGGAGCGAGGCCGAGCGCCAGGTAGCCCGCGCCGAGGGCGAGCTCGATCGCCACGTCGCTGCGAACGGCCGAGAGCGGCTCGCCCGTCGCGACCACCCGCGCCGCCTCGATCGCGTGCGTGACCGGCAGCCACTGCGCGACGGCGTTCATCCAGCCGGGGAGGGCGTCGAGCGGGACGTTGACGCCACAGAAGATCAACAGCACGGCCATCGTGAAGTTGGCGATGATCGGGACGTCGCGCATGCGGAGCCCGACGGCGCCGGTGACCATCCCGAGCCCGGTGCATGCGAACGAGGCGAGCAGGAGCAGGAACAGGATCGCCGGCACCGAGCTCCACGGCATCCGGAAGCCGAGGAAGATCGCACCGCCGATGAAGCCCGTCGCGGCGGTGATCGCTGCGTTGACGAGCACCGGTCCGGCGCGGCCGAGGAAGATCGCCGCCCGGCTCGCGGGCGTCGCGAGTACGGCGGAGAGCGTTTGCGTCCAGCGCTCGCCGTCGATCGCGAAGCCCATCCCGAACAGCGCTGCGAGCGACGCCGACTGGACGGCGTTGCCGACGACGAACCAATCGTCCGACTCGAGGTGAGCAGTGCGCCCGAGATACGCGAAGAAGAGGATCTGCGTGGTCGGTCCGACGATGAGCGTGGGGATGTAGACCGACGGCCGGATCCACGAGAACAGCGCGCGAAAGCTGACCGCGCCGCCGATGAAGAAGATGCGCAGCCAGGTGGTCACGTCAGCGAGAGGGTCGCCCGGTCGCGGGCCAGCCGCTCGAAGTGGTGGAGCAGGAGCATCGAGATGCCCGTGTACACGACGCTCAGGACCGCGCAGACGAGCAGCGGGATGCCGACGTTCCCACCGAGCGCCGAGTGGCGCACCGCGCGCATTCCCCACGTCGGCGCAAGCACCCACGAGAGCGGATGGATCCAGACGGGCAGCAGCGAGAGCGGGATGAGCATGCCGGTGATCGTCCAGACCGGGTACTCGAGCGCCTGCGAGAACGCGCTCGCCGCGCGGTACAGGATCAGCGTCGAGGCGAGCATCAGCCCGAGCAGCCCGATCGAGAGCACGGCGGCCGGCACCGAGAGCACGAAGAGCGCCGGGTGCTCGATGTGCACCGGGATCCCGAAGAGCAGACGGCCCCAGAGCAGCGTCGAGGCGATCGAGTAGACGCCGAGGCCGGCGATCGCGACCGTGATCGGTGCGAGGACGAGGATCAGCCGAGCCGGCGACGCGACGAGCAGCTCGAGCACGCCCCACCAGCGCTGCTGCTGGATTGCGCCGCCGGCGCTCGTGGCGGTGGTCGACCAGATGCCCATCACGGCCGCGCCGAGCGCGGCGTAGAGCAGCGACGGCGCCTGGTCCGTCGCGCGGAACATCAGGAACGCGAGCGTCGCGTAGACGAGGGGCCACGCCGCCGCCGTGCCGAGCATGAACGGTGAGGCGGAGAGGTGCTTGAAGTGGAGGACGAACCCCGTCCAGAAGACGCGGACCGCCTGCATCACTCCGCGCCGGTGACGAGGGCGACGTACGCGTCCTCGAGCGTCGGCTCGCGTGAGGAGATGCGCCCGATCTCGAGCCCGTCGAGCTCGGCGAGGATCGGCGCGGTCACCTCGCGCTCTCCGTCGCACTGCACGACCAGGAGCTGCGCCTGCTCTCGCTCCTCGACGGTGACCGCGCTGACGCCCTCGAGGCCGCGAACGCGTGCGAGCGTGTCGTCGCCGACGCCGAACACCTCGATCTCGGTGACGCGGCCCTCCTCGACGCCCGCTTTCAGCTCGGTCGGCGTCCCCTCGCCCACGATCCGGCCCTTGGCGATCACCGCGATCCGGTCGCACAGCGCATCGGCCTCGAACATGTAGTGCGTCGTCAGGAGGACGGTCTTGCCGCCGGCGATCAGGCCCGCGATCGTCTCGCGGAGCTCGCGCGCGCCCACCGGGTCGACGCCGATCGTCGGCTCGTCGAGGAACACGACCTCCGGGTCGTGGAGGATCCCCCTCGCGATGTGGAGTCGCTGCCGCATGCCGCGCGAGTAGCCCTCGACCCGCTCGGACTCGCGCCCACGGAGCCCGACGAGGTCGAGCACCTCGTGGATGCGCTTCCGCTGCCGCTCGCCGGACACGCCGTACAGCTCGGCGAAGTAGCGCAGGTTGTCGTACGCCGACAGGCGCTCGTAGAGGCCGCGATCGCCGCCGAACACGTAGCCGATGCGCTTGCGCACCTCGCGCGCGTCGGTGACGACGTCGCGTCCGAGCACGCGTGCCTCGCCGCTCGTCGGCAGGAGCAGCGTGATCAGCATCTTGATCGTGGTCGTCTTGCCGGCGCCGTTCGGGCCGAGCAGGCCGAACAGCTCACCGCGCTCGACCGCGAACGTGATGCCGCGAACGGCCTCGACCTCGAGGGGCTTGCGACGGACGACTCCGGTGGTCGTGCGGTAGGTGCGCCTCAGCGCGCGCGCTTCGATGACGGGCTCGCCTGCCACGAAGCAAGGCTAGCCGTCGCCTCGCACGAGCTTTGCGGCTCGCCCTCGCAGCAGCCGAGCTTGAACCGGCAGCGTGGGCATTGCCACGTGCCGTGCCGCCACTCCATCACGCCCGCGCAGCGCAGACAGCGCTCGGTGCTCACCGTCCCAGGCTAGGGGCGCGGGAGGACGTTGGTAAAATGCGGCCACGCGTGGCGGCGTAGCTCAGCTGGTTAGAGCGTCGGACTCATAACCCGAAGGTCGGTGGTTCGAGCCCACCCGCCGCTACCTGATCCGTTTCGACGCTCCGCGTCGACCGTCTCCTAGCCCGAAGGTCGGTGGTTCGAGCCCACCCGCCGCTACTCAACTGGTGTATCTGAGCCAAGAAGAAGGGGCCTACGTGACTCCTTCGGTGTCTCGGTAACGAAGTCAGTAACAGAGGGCGTCAGCAGTGGCGTGCCCTTTGCCTCGACAGCGAGCTTGTCAGCGAGGTCGTTCCAGGGGTGCTTGCCCTTGCCGTGTCCCGGGACGCGCCGAGGAGCGCCTCCGCCACGGCTCGAATCTCCATGCGCTGATGCGTCACCCCGAGCGCCGACCCTTGCATATGCCGGATCACGGTGTTGTCGTTGACGACCACGTAGGCCCACCCGCCGCGACCGTCAGGCGACCAGGCTCCGTCGGTGTAGATCTGCCAGTTCATCGTCTCGTGTTCATGTTCGGCTCGACTGCCTCTTTCCTTTACGCTGCCACTTCCTCCAGGATCGACGCGACGTTCGCCGCTCCGCCGTTCGAGTGAACGTATGTCGAGAGGATCGTCGCCACGTCGTCCCCGAGGTAGTCCGCAACAGTCTGCGGATCGACGTTCTTGCCAATCAGTGTCGTCGCCACGCCGTGCCGAAACGCCTGGAATGAGATGCGCTCCTTCTCGGGGTCGTACGCGATGCCCGCCTGGGTGATCGCCTTGGCAAGCGCCCGAGCAGCGAGTCGGTAGCGGCCCCGCGGCTGCGTCTGCGGGCCGAAGAGGCGTTCTCGGTCTTCGGGGACACAAGTACGCCTTCGCGGCTCAATTGGTTCGAGACTGCCGCGTTACCGAGTCGCTGCGAGCCGCATCAGCACTGCCCTTGCAGCCCTGCCGCAGACCGTGGAGGCAGGTGGTCATATACAGACAGAGGTGCTACGCGTGCGTACTGGCAGCAGTGCGATGTACAGACATCGAGACCAGCGACCATCCGGCTCCGGTCACCCTCCGACCTTGACCCCGACCCCCGGCAGAAGCACGCACCCCCGCAAGGTCTGGGACTCCTGGCCGTGTGCTGCGTGAGCCTCGCATCGGCAGACAGCACACCACACGCGCTGCCAACGAGACGGGACTCCTCTCACCCCACCCTTCCGGTGGTCACCGGTGGCCGGGGCCGGTGTTTTGAGAGGATTCGCACGTGCGCGTTCTCGTCTTGTCGGTGTGGGGGCGCTCTGGTCGTTGGAGCTGCTGCAGGAGCACTGGGTGTCGCGCTGTTACGCCCGTCGAAGGCCGCGCCGAATCTCGTCGTTCCAGACGTCCAGCGCCTGAGGACGGGGAACGCAATCCGGGTCTTGCAGGGGAGTGGTGTTGGCCCGGTAGCGGTGCTCTTCCGTCCAAGGAGCCGTGTTGTTGGACAGGTTGTCGTGCAGAGTCCCCCGCCGGGAGCCGAGGTCGCTCGCGGCTCTCGGGTGACCTTGTTGGTCGGCGAGAAGTAGCAGCGACTTCGCCTGAGCCAGCGTTGCTCGTATGTCAAGGCGGGTGATGTTTTCAGCGTGTTGAAGACGGCGCGGACGAGGAGGCGTTTCAGGCAGCGGAGCGCTTCTCGCCGGCTTTTGCCTTCGGCTCGTTTGCGTTCGAGGTAGTCGCGGGCGGGGGCGTGGTAGCGGGCTTGGGTGATCGCGATCCGGTAGAGGGCGGCGTTGAGTTGGCGGTTGCCGCCGCGGTCGAGGCGGTGGCGCTGCGTGCGTCCTGAGCTTGCTTCGAGCGGTGCGACGCCGGAGTGGCGAGCGAGTTGTGCATCGCTTCGGAAGCGGTCGACGGGGCCGATCTCGGCGAGCAGCTTTGCGGCGGTGACCGCTGCGCAGCCCGGCAGCTGGAGCAGCGCCGGCGCAACCTCGGTTGTCCGCTGCTCGAGCTCCCGGTCGAGCTGCGCGATCGTTCGGTTCAAGCCGCGGATGGTCGAGACGAGCTCGCGCGCGAGCCGCCCCTGCAGCTCCGGCTCGCGTCGCGCCAGCCAGCGGCCGACCCGTTCGAGATGCGAGCCGCGACTGAGCATCCGCAACGGCACCTCGTAGGTCGGGTCAAGCTGGTGCAGATGCCAACGCAGCCGCTGCTGTGTCCGTCGCCGCTGGTCGACGAGGTCGTCGCGGTGATCGACCAGCAGCTTGATCTCCCGGTAGACGCCTTCGTCAGGCCGCGGCCTGCTCAAATTGGGTTCGCGGATCGCCGCTCTCGCGATCGCCAACGCGCGTCAATCGGGTCCGACTTCCCGCGAGTGCGTCCGGCCCGCCGCT
This sequence comes from uncultured Thermoleophilia bacterium, assembly GCA_963708355.1. Taxonomy (GTDB): domain Bacteria; phylum Actinomycetota; class Thermoleophilia; order Gaiellales; family Gaiellaceae; genus PALSA-600. The sequence continues at coordinate 50,584 of CAVPSK010000004.1, forward strand.
CCGGGACGGTCAGCTTCGGCGGCACCCGCACCAGCTCCTCGCCAACGCCCAAGAGCTGCCGTTCAAGCCAGCCGGTGAGCTGCCGGCAGTCCTCAACCGCCCACAAACGCTCCCGGTCGAGCGCTGAGGCCCAGCCGAGCAGCTCCTCGCTGCCGACCCGGATCACGGCCTCGTCGAGCGGTCGTCCCGCTTCGTCGACGGCCACAGCTGTCACCGACTGCTTGTGCACGTCCAGTCCGATCACGATCATGGTCTTCGCCTCCAGCCGTTGGGGGCGACCGGTGAGCGGACAGACCTCAATCGAGGCCGCAAGGCCACGCTCCTATCAGGTCACACTCGACGGTCTCGGTCGGCGGCGGCGACACAACGCTGGAAGGTCAGACGCAAGTCGACATTCGGAATCGAGTCAGCCGCCGCCGACCAAGTCTGAAAAACCAAACGGACGCCGCCACCACGGCGACGATGACATTGAGTTCCGGAATGACGCCTGAATGTGAATCGGCGCTCTAGCGGGGCGCATCACTCCGTGAGCCGGTCGCGTCCCCGCGCTTGACGTCTAGTTCCACTACCGATCCCCGCTCACGCTCGACAGAGCGGATCGCGCGCGCCGCGGCCGAGGCGACGTCGCCACCCTCCACACTGACCGCTACCCGCTCGCCTGACACGAGGACGACCTCGAACCGATGCACGACGACGCCGGGGCGGGCGCGCGCGAAAATCGGCTGGAGCGCGACGAGCAGGAGGTCGAGCACGATCACAGCACCGAGGACCCGCGGGGCGAGGGTCCCGTGGGGGTTACTCCATACGAAGGTGACTGCAAGGATCGCAGCGAGCGTCGCGGTGGCGCAGGACGCCGCGAACAGCCGCCTCACTGAGGCAGGATCGCCGGTTTCTCGGCGCGCCGTGAGAGCGCAAAGTTGGCTGAAGGCGACGGCGATCACTGCCGCAGATCCCACCGTTCGCCCGAGTGTGTCGGAGTCCGAGCGGCTCCAGATGGCGACGAGCGCCAGCAGCGAAGCGAGTGCGGCAGAGGCCACCCCCGCAAGTGCGAGTCGACGTGCCCGCTCAGTGTCTAGGAGGATGACGCTCGGAAGCGCCACGAGGCCAAACCCGGCGAGGAGCGCAGTGGATCCGAGAATCCGCCCCTCGGTGCTCCCAAAGCGGCCGACGAGCAGAACCGCGATTGCGAGCAGCGCCGACACCGACAAAAGCACGGCGACCATCAGCAGGAGCACGCGCCTACGCGTCATCGTCAACCTCCGCTCAAATTGTCGCCACATCCGGGATCGCGGCATCGGGGAAATCACGGACGAAGCGCTCGCAGTCTCTCCTGATCCCTTCTCCGGTGGTCGTGAGGCTCTCTGCGAGGTCAGGGCGGCGGCGGCGGCGGTCGATCAGCAGGTGCTGCGTCCGACCGGCACCACGATGCGAGTCGGCCCGTCCGCACCGTCAACCCAGACATCCATCGGGACGCACGCCGACGGCATGGTCAGCGCGAGGGCGAAGGGGAACTGCGTGAACTTCCCCACCGTCCCGCGATACTTGCGAACAGGCTGACGCTCACGGCACGCAAGGAAGCGCACGGTAGAGACGTAGCTCCCGTCCCGGTGCCTCCACATCCCCGCCTTCCCAACAGTCTCAGGCGCAATCGCCAACGTCACGCGAGCGCGTGCGCGTACGAGAATCGGTGCCTTCCAGACATACGGCCACGCCGTGCCGTTCGCGGGCGGAGCCGGTTGCCGAACGCTCGGCCAGATCATGAGCGGGCCGACTGTGATCGCCCCCGTGGGCGGCTTCGCCGGACGACTGGAGTCACCTCTCGTGGCGCACGTTCTCAGGTCGTCGGGGGTGGGCTTGATGTCTGCTGGAGCCGCTCCTGTAGCCGCAGCCAGCCCCGCTGTGCAGATCACCACGACAGCCAGGACGACCCACGATGGGCGATGGCTCACGACCCGAGGATACGCTGACGGTACGCCCATTCCTCCGCTGAGCCGGTGGTCAGCCACCGCGTACCGCGAACACGACGAGCACGGCGGTGAGGGCCACGAGCACGAGTGTGAGGACGTTCAGGATCCTGGCCGAGCGGTCAGCCGCCGTCTTCGCCACGGCGAGCGCCTCGATCAGTCGGAAGCCCACCTCCATCTCGAACATGGTCGGTGGTTCGAGCCCACCCGCCGCTACCTGATCCGCTCGACGCTCGGCGTCGACTGTCTCCTAGCCCGCAGTGGCAGTGCGGGCTCGTCACGGGTCTAGGCCGCGGTGAGCTCGGTGACGAGGTGCTGGACCCGCGTGTCGATCTCGTCCCGGATGCGGCGGACAGTCGCAAGATCCTTCCCGTGCGGGTCGTCGAGCGTCCAGTCCTCGTACTTCTTGCCGGGGTAGATCGGGCAGGCGTCCCCGCAACCCATCGTGATCACGACATCGGCCGCGCGCACCACCTCGTCCGTGAGCGGCTTGGGGAACTCTTCGCTCATGTCGACGCCGATCTCGTTCATCGCCTCGATCACGGCGGGGTTGATCCGATCGGTCGGGTCGCTCCCGGCCGAGCGGACGTGGATGCGTCCCTGCGACCTGAGCTTCACGAGCCCGGCGGCCATCTGGCTGCGACCGGCGTTGTGGACGCAGACGAAGAGGACCTCGGGCGCTTCCTTGGTCATCTTCCCCTCCACCTGACCGAGCGCGCGCAACCGTTCGCGTGCGAAGCGGTGCGCGAGCACCGGGACGAAGACGTTGATGCGCGAGTGGCCGAGCAGGTCGAGCGACTCTGCGATGTAGCGGGCGATGGTCTCCTCGGAGAAGACGCCCTTGAACTCGTCGGCCAGGCGGGCTGCGGCTTGATCGACGTGGTGCTGCGTGACGGGATCGAGGACCTCCGGCATCGAGCGCCTCCTAACGCATCGACAGTCATCAATGCCCGATCTTGCAGGAGGCATTGATCCGTGTCAATGTGCTCGGTGTGCAGACCATCGCCGTGATCGCCGCGGGCTGTCCGCCCCTGCTGGCCGAGCCGCTGTCCCCCGAGGACGCCGAGCAGCTCGCTGCGCCGTTGAAGGCCCTGGCCGATCCGGCGCGCCTCCGCATCCTCAGCCTGATCCAGGCGCAACCGGACGGCGAGGCGTGCGTCTGCCACCTCACCGAGCCGCTCGATCTCACGCAGGGGACGGTGAGCCATCACCTCCGCGTGCTCCGCGAGGCCGGGCTGGTCGAGCGAGACCAACGCGGCAGCTGGGCGTACTACCGCCTCGTGCCGGAGTCGCTCGAAGCCCTCCGCACGCTGCTCGCCTCGTAGATGCTGCTCCGAGCCGCCGTGGCCGAGGCCATCGGCACCTTCGCGCTCGTCTTCGCAGGAGCGGGCGCAGTGATGGTCGATGCGAAGACGCACGCACTCGGACACGTAGGAGTCGCGATCACCTTCGGCCTCGTGATCATGGCGATGATCTACGCGGTCGGACACATCTCCGGCGCGCACTTCAACGGGGCCGTCACGTTCGCGTTCGCCCTCACGCGCCACTTCCCCTGGCCGAAGGCAGTCGTCTACTGGGGCGCGCAGTTCGTCGGTGCGGTCACCGCCGCGCTTCTCCTGCGCGCGTCGCTCGGCAACATCGCGCATGTGGGCGCAACGCTCCCTTCCGGCTCTCAGGCGCAGTCGTTCTTCTTCGAGTTCGTGATGACCGCCTTCCTGATGTTCGTGATCCTCGCGGTCGCGACCGACACACGCGCCGTCGGAGAAGCAGCGGCCATCGCAATCGGAGCAACGATCGGCCTCGACGCCATGTTCGGCGGGCCGATCTCCGGCGCGTCGATGAACCCGATGCGCTCGCTCGGCCCCGCTCTCGTGTCCGGCGACCTGCATGCGCTCTGGCTCTACATCGTCGCGCCGGTCCTCGGGGCATCCGCCGGCGGGCTCGCGTACCAGTACGTCCGCGCAGAGTCGTCCGCTCCGGTCGAAACAACCTGACGCGGGTCCGACACCGCACGCAGCTGCACGGTTCACGGCCTGTGAAGCGGGGCATGCTCTCTGACCGTGGAGCAGGCCTCGCTCGAGAGGGACGCGGCGACCGGCGGATCGAGCGTCCTCAGGAGCACTGCGATCCGTGCGCTCGTCGCCGCCGAGACGGTGTCGACGACCGGCGGCCAGATGACCGCGGTGGCGCTGCCGTGGTTCGTGCTGACGACCAGCTCCGCCAAGCAGATGAGCTATGTGGTCGCGGCGGAGATCGCCGCTTACGTGATCTTCGGCATCCCGGCCGGATCGGTGATCGCGCGCCTCGGCGCCCGGAAGACGATGGTGCTCTGCGACGGGTTGCGCGCGCCGCTGATGCTGCTCATCCCGGTGCTGCACGTCGCGGGTGCGCTCGTGTTCGCCGAGCTCGTGGCGATCTCGTTCGTGCTCGGAGCGCTCAGCGCGCCGTACGGCGGCGCGCAGCGCGTGATCACGGCCGAGCTGCTCGAGGACGACCCCGGTGCGGTCGGCCAGGCCAACGCGCTGTTCCAGGGAGCGACGCGGATCACGCTCGTTGCCGGGCCGCCGCTGGCCGGCGTCCTGATCGGCGTGATCGGGGCGACCAACGTGCTTGTGATCGACGCCGCGACGTTCGCGGCCGCGTTCCTGCTCCTCACCCTCTTCGTCCCGGCGCCCCGCCGCAGGGCTCGTCGCGACGACGAGCCCGCGCCGAAGCTGCTCGACGGCCTGCGCTACCTGCGTCGGGACCGCCTGCTCGCGTCGTTCAGCGGCGCGCTCGTGATCGGCGACGGCGCATTTCAGGTGATCTTCATCAGCCTGCCGGTGCTGGTCGTCGCGCATTACGGCGGGCACGCCGGCCTCGTCGGTCTCTTCCTGGGCGCCTGGGGCGGCGGCGCGGTGATCGGCAACATCGCCGCGTACCGGCTCACGCGCGACGGAATGCCGCCGCGCCGGATCGCCGCGCTGCTCCTGGTGCAGGCCCTGCCGCTGTTCACACTCGCGCTGCCGGTTCCGCCGTGGGCGATCGCGACGGCGCTCGGGCTGTCGGGGCTCGGCAACGGCCTGGTCAACCCGACCCTCCACTCGCTGCTGACCCTGCGCCCGCCGATCCGCGTCCGGCCGAACGTGATCACCGCGATGTTCACCGCGTCGGCGATCGGGGCGCCCGCGGCGCTCGTGATCGCCGGGCCCGCGTTCGACACGTTCGGCTCACGGCCGGTGGTCGCCTGTGCGGTCGCATTCCAGGTGCTCGCGGTGATCTGGCTCGGCTCTGCGACGCTTCGCCTCTCCGACCATCCGGCTCCGGAGGACGCGTAGCCTCTACATCAGCACGCGGCGCGCGCCGACGAAGCTGCCGCCGTACGAGCCGGAGAGACTCGCCACCGACACGCTCGTACCGGTGTGCGGCGCGTGGATGAAACGGTTGTGGCCGATGTAGAGGCCCACGTGGCCGACGCCGTTGAAGAAGACGAGGTCTCCGGGCCGAAGCGCCCAGCGGGAGACCCAGTGCCCGAGGTCGAACTGCGCGTACGTGTAGTGGGGCAGCGAGACGCCGAAATGCGCGAATACGTACCGCGTGAACCCCGAGCAGTCGAACCCGGTCGGAGTCGAGCCGCCGTACATGTACGGCACGCCGAGGAATCGGCGGGCATACCTCACGACATTCGCGCGCTCGTGGTTCACCCTGGCCTCGAGCCGGGCGATCCGGGCGAAACGAAGCTGCCTCATGGTCGGGCGGCGGTGCGCGTGAGCCCCGTGCGACTGCCTGTGGGTGCCGCGAGCCCGCTCGTGACCGGTCTTGACGTGCCTCACGTGCTCGCGGGAGCCGTGATGGCGCGCCCCTGCCGCGAGCGGGACACGCGCCGCGACGCAGGCGAGGAGGACGAGCAGAAGCAGGAGCGGTGTCTGGCGCAAGGATTCCTTCGAGTCCGCTGGCGCGCGAAAGGGGGAGCGCGCCGCGTGGGCCGTTGGTGGCCCCATGTCAGCGGACCCGGCCGGAGGGCCGCTTCCCCCAGATGGGTCAACTTGGCCTCCCCCGGACGAGAGCCGTTCCGGCCGGGTCCCGCTACACTTCCGCGGCCCGACGGCAGTGCGTCAGCGTGCCTGGGCTCACACCGACCTCTCAGAGAGACATGGCCAAGACCGGAGTCAGAGTTGCGATCACGCTCGCTTGCACCGAGTGCAAGCGGCGGAACTATCAGACGATGAAGTCGAAGCGGAACACGCCCGACCGGGTCGAGTTCAGGAAATACTGCCGTTGGTGCGGCAGCCACACACCGCACCGCGAGACGCGCTAGATGTCCGAGCTCGGGTCAGACCGTCGCGCCGCGAGGCGTGCGCAGCGCGAGCGCAGCAGCGGCTCGCGGGCCACGCAGCCGCAGCGTGCCGCCGCGCCCGAAGAGCGGCGTCGCTCGAACTTCGTCGCCGAGTCCTGGGCCGAGCTCAAGAAGGTCGAGTGGCCGGGCCAGAACCAGGTGATCCAGGGTACCGTCGTCGTGCTGGTCGCCTGCCTCGTCGTGGGTACCTACCTGTACATCAACGACTTCGTGTGGAAGCACGTCGTCTCGAAGCTCTTCCTGGGGCAATAGCGACATGTTCCGCTGGTACGTCGTCAACACCTACTCGGGGCACGAGAACAAGGTCAAGGCCAACCTCGAGCACCGGATCGAGTCGATGGGGCAGCGCCCGCGCTTCCGGCGCGTCGTCGTTCCCACCGAGCAGGTGATCGAGACGAAGGACGGCCAGAAGGTGCAGGCCGAGAAACGCGTGCTCCCCGGCTACGTGCTCGTGAACATGGATCTGAACGACGACGCCTGGACGGTCGTGAAGAACACGCCCGGCGTCACCGGCTTCGTCGGCGCGGGCTCGAAGCCCGTCCCGCTGTCGCAGCCCGAGGTCGACCGGATCCTGAAGACCGGCGCAGCTGCCGCGGGCGACCGGCCGCGCGCGCAGGTCGAGTTCTCCCTCGGCGAGTCGGTCAAGGTTACGAGCGGGCCGCTCACCGACTTCGACGGCGAGATCGTCGACGTCAATCCGGACCAGCAGAAGCTGAAGGTGCTCGTGAGCATCTTCGAGCGCGAGGTCCCGGCCGAGCTCTCGTTCGACCAGGTCAAGAAACTCGACTAGGGGAAGAGATGGCGAAGAAGGTCCTCACGCTGATCAAGCTGCAGATCCCGGGCGGGCAGGCGAACCCCGCGCCGCCGGTCGGCCCTGCGCTCGGCCAGCACGGCGTCAACATCATGGAGTTCTGCAAGGCCTTCAACGCGCAGACCGCGCAGGAGAATGGCCGGATCATCCCGGTCGAGATCACGGTCTACGAGGACCGGAGCTTCGACTTCATCACGAAGACCCCGCCGGCCGCCGTCCTGATCAAGGAGGCGCTGCGGCTCGAGAAGGGGTCGGCGGAGCCGAACCGCGCGAAGGTCGGGAAGCTGACCCGCGACCAGCTCCGCTCGATCGCCGAGACGAAGATGCCCGACCTGAACGCGCGGGACATCGAGCAGGCGATGCTCGTGATCGCCGGCACGGCTCGGTCGATGGGCGTGGAGGTTGACTCCTGATGTCCGCACACGGGAAGCGCTATCGCGACGCGCGCGGGGCGGTCGACCGCGAGCAGCTGTACACGCCGGTCGCGGCGATCAGGCTGCTCAAGGACGCTCCGGCCGCCAAGTTCGACGAGACCGTCGAGGTTCACCTGAATCTCGGCCTGAACGTCCGCCACGCGGACGAGCAGCTGCGGGGGACGATGATGCTGCCGCACGGGACCGGCCGCGAGGCGCGGGTCGCCGTGTTCGCCGAGGGCGAGAAGGCCCGCGAAGCCGAGGAGGCGGGCGCCGACGTCGTCGGCGCGGCCGACCTCGCGAAGCGCGTCGAGGAGGGCTTCACCGACTTCGACGTCGCGATCGCGACGCCCGACCAGATGGGGAACGTCGGCCGGCTCGGCCGCGTGCTCGGGCCGCGCGGTCTGATGCCGAATCCGAAGACCGGCACCGTGACCTTCGACGTCGCGAAGGCGGTCAAGGACGCGAAGGCCGGAAAGCTCGAGTACCGCACCGACCGGGGCGCCAACGTCCACATCCCGATCGGGAAGCGGAGCTTCGACGAGCGCCAGCTCGTCGAGAACTACGCGGCGCTGATCGAGGAGATCGTGCGCGCGAAGCCGGCCGCCGCGAAGGGCCGCTACATCAAGAAGATCACGGTCACGTCCACGATGGGGCCCGGCATTCACGTCGACCCGGCCGTGACGCGTGGGATCGCCGACGAGCTCAGCGAGGTCGAAGCGACCGCGTAGCTCGAGTCTCAAACGCCCGCGCCGAAGACAGCTGGCAGCCGAAAGGCAGAGGACCAGCCGAGGCGGATCGAAGTGCTGCTGGATCCCTCCAGCGACCTCGGCCCGCCGTTCAGGTGGGCCGAACTGGTTCAAGGAGGGAGATGCACAGAGAAGACAAGGAACGCGTCGTCGCCGAGCTCACCGAGAAGCTCAGGAGCGCCGACACGCTGATCGTCGCCGACTACCGCGGCCTGACGATGCCCCAGATCGACGGCCTGCGCGGCAAGCTGCTCGAGCAGGGCGCCCGGCTCTCGGTCGTCAAGAACACGCTCACGCGCCGCGCCGCCGAGGCGGCAGGGGCCGACCAGCTGCTCGCCTTGCTCGAAGGCCCCACGGCGATTGCCTTCGTCGAGTCGGACGGCGACCCCGCCGCGGTCGCGAAGGCGCTTGCCGACTCGGCGCGAGAGACGCGCGTGCTCGAGATCCGGGGCGGCGTCATGCAGGGGCGGACGATCTCGTCCGCGGACGTCGAGGAGCTCGCGAAGCTCCCGCCGCTCGACGTGCTGCGCGGCCAGGTGCTCGGTGCGGTGATCGGACCGCTCTCGAGCCTCGTCGCGCTCGCGAACGCACCGCTCCAGAACCTCGTCGGGCTGATCGACGCTCGCGTCGAGCAGCTCCAGGCGCAGGGCGGCGGCGAGCCGGCGGCCGAGGAGCCCGCCGCGGAGGCGGAGACGCCCGAGCCCGAGGCGGAGACCGAGACACAGACCGAATCCAGCGAAGCAACGGAAGACCAGGAGGCGTAGAGATGGCAGCAGTCGACACCGTGTTCGAGCAGCTCGGGAGCATGACCGTCCTGGAGCTCGTCGAGCTGAAGAAGAAGATCGAGGACGAGTGGGGCATCACCGCCGCCGCTCCGGTCGCCGTGGCCGCGGGTGGCGCGGTCGCGGGCGACGGCGCCGCGGCAGTGGAGGAGAAGACCGCCTTCGACGTCGTCCTCACCGCGGCCGGCGGCCAGAAGATCCAGGTGATCAAGGTCGTCCGCGCCGTCACCGGTCTCGGCCTCAAGGAGGCCAAGGACCTGGTCGACTCGGCTCCGAAGCCCGTCAAGGAGGGCGTGAACCAGGAGGAGGCCGACCAGATCAAGGCGCAGCTCGAAGAGGCCGGCGCCAGCGTCGAGCTGAAGTAGCGGTCCGTTGGTAACCGGTGCCAGGCACCTAGGTGCCTGGCACCGGTTCAGCTTCCGAGGCGGGCGCGGAGTCGCTCGGCCTCGACGACCACGCCCTTCTCCTCGTAGAGCCGGAGCGCGTGCTCGAGCGCCGCGGCTGCCTCGGCCGGGCGTCCGGCCCGTGTAAGCACGTCGCTCAGGTCGGCCCGGGCAAGCGCGTGGTTCTCGAGGTAGTCGGTGCGAGCGGCCATCTCGACTGCCTCACGTGCGAGGCTCTCAGCTCTGGCGAGCTCGCCGCGCCGCGCCAGCACCTTCGCCTTGATCCGCCGCCAGCCGATCTGTGGGTCGATGTCCTCTTGCATCGCCCACTCGTTCGCCTTGTCCGCGAGCGCCTCGGCCTCGGCCGGCCGCTTCAGGCCGAGCAGCGCGTCGGCGAGCACCATCGCGGCGGTCACCCAGTGGCCGTGGTTGCCGATCCGCTCGAGCAGCTCGAGCCCGGGCCGAAGCTCCCGCTCCGCGGCGGCCGGGTCGCCGGCGAAGAGCTCGGCGCGCCCCGCCTCGAAGCGAACGGCGGCGCCCGTCACCTCGAGGCCTAGGTCCTCGACGATCGCGTGCGCTTCGACGACGAGCCGCCGTGAGACGTCGGGCCGGCCGGCCATCGCCTCGAGGTTGATCCGGCACCGAAGAGCGGCTACGTCGATCCGGCGATTGCCGGGCAGCCGCTCGCGCGTCCGCTCGCAGAGCTCGAGCGCTTCGGTGACCGGCATCGGGCCGTGCAGCGCTGCGAGCAAGACGTAGCCGAGACAGTGGCTCTCCTGCTCGCGGTCGCCGGCGTTGCGAGCGTGCTCGGCCGCCCGCTCGAGATCCTCGATAGCCCCCGCCGAGTCGCCCGCCCAGAAGCGCAACTGGCCCGCGAGGCCGAGCGCCCGCGCGAGGCCGGCCTCGTCGCCGAGCTCCTCGAACACGCGGAGCGGTTCGGTGAGCAGGCCCCGTACCTCGTCGTGGCTCCTGAGTGTCTCCGTGAACATCTCGAGGTGGGCGAGCGCGATGGTCGCCTCGGCCTCGTTGCGGCGATCGCCGGCTTCCGCCGTCCGTGCGAGCGCGTCCGCGAGGACGACCCGAGCGCGATCCCAATCGCCCGTGTCCTGCAGCGTGCGGCCGAGGAGGGGGAGGATGTCGAGGCGCTTCGGGTCGCCCGGCGCGAAGAGCTTCTCCGCACGCCCCAGCAGGCTCTCAGCCGCGCGTAGATCGCCGCGGAAGCTGGCCCGCCGTCCGGCCGCGGCGAGGTGCCCGGCCGCGCGGCGGGCGAGCGTCTGGGCGTCCGGGCCACCGGGCCCTAGCTCCACGCGGTAGCGATACGCGCGCTCGAGGTGATAGCCGATCACCTCGTCGAGCTCGATCAGGTCGGTGCCGTGCTCGCCGAGCCAGGCCGCAAAGCGCTCGTGCAACTCGGCGCGAGTCGCCTTCGGCAGCGCGTCATACGCGGCGTCGCGGATGAGGAGATGCCGGAAGCGATAGGCGTCCTCGCCCGGGAATTGCGCCCGGTCGGGCCGCACGAGCTCGCGCCGGACGAGCGCCGTCAGCGGCGTGCGCAGCTCGGCCTCGGTCGGCGACAGCGCCTGCACCGCGCCGCGATGGAACGTTCGCCCCTCGACGGAGCCGCGTTCGAGCACCGCGCGCTCGGTCGGATCCAGCTGGTCGAGGCGGGCGCCCAGCAGCGCCTGGATCGTCGGCGGCACGGTCACCTTTCCGTCGGGCGAGTCACGGACGAGGCCGACCATCTCCTGGACGAAGAGCGGGTTCCCCTCGGCCGCCCCGAGGATCCGGCTGCGCAGCTCATGATCGACCTCGGCGCCGTCGAGCAGGCTCTCGACGAGCTTCTCGGCGTCGCCTGCCGCGAGGGGCTCCAGCAGCACGGTCGTCGCGTTCAGCTTGCCGCCGCCCCAGTTCGGCCGGCGGTCGAGCAACTCGGGGCGCGCCATGCAGAGCAGCAGGATCGGGGCGTCGCGGCTCAGGTCGGCGACGTGATCGACGAGGTCGAGGAACGCGTCCTCGCCCCAGTGAATGTCGTCGAGGACGGCGACGAGAGGCGCGCGGCCCGCCTCGGCCTCGAGCAGTCGCCGCACTGCCCAGGCGATCTCCTCGCCCGAGGTCTGAAGATCGCCCTCCCCGAGCACGGCCTGGAGGGGGTGCGCCGCGCCGCGGTCGAGGCCGAGCTCGGCGAGCCGCCGCTCGGGCTCGGCTCCGAGCAGCTGTTTGAGGATCTCGACGACGGGCCAGTAGGTGATGCCCTCGCCGTAGGAGAGGCAGGTGCCGCGCACCACCGTCGCTTCATCGAGGCCGTCGAGGAACTCGTGGGAGAGGCGCGACTTGCCGACGCCGGCGGCGCCGAGCACGGTGAACAGCTGGCACGACCCGTCCGTGACCGCCTGGGCCATCGCCGCACGAAGCCGCTCGAGCTCCCGCGTGCGCCCGACCATCTCCGACGCGAGGCGGCGAGACGGGGCGGTCGCCGACACCGACTCGAGCCGGTACGCGGTGAGGGCCGCGGCCTTCCCCTTCAGCTCGAGCGGCTCCACCGCCGCGCCGGAGACCGCGTCCCTGACGAGCGTCCACGTCTCCGGGCCGAGCAGGATCTCGCCGGGCTGCGCCGCCTGCTCGAGGCGGGCGGCAATGTTGACGGCATCTCCGGTTGCGAGCCGCTCTTCGGTCCCGGTGACCACCTCGCCCGTGTTGACGCCGATTCGCAGCTCGAGCTTGGTCCCGTAGTCGCGCTCGAGGCTCCCGTTCAGCTCGGCCAGGCCGGTGCGCAGGTCGGCGGCGGCGCGAACCGCGCGGAGCGCGTCGTCCTCGTGCAGGACCGGGACGCCGAACACCGCCATGACGGCGTCCCCGATGAACTTCTCGACCGTGCCGCCGTGCCGCTCGACGACCGTTCTCGCCAGGTCGAAGTAGCGCGCCATCACCGCCCGCAGCGACTCGGGGTCGAGCCGCTCGCCGAGCGCCGTCGAGCCGGTGACGTCCGAGAAGAGAACGGTCACCGTCTTCCGTTGCTCGCCTGCGGGCGCCGGCTCGGCGAGCGGGGCGCCGCAGGCGTCGCAGAAACGGGCTCCCGCCCGGTTTTGGTGGCCACAGGCCGCGCAGGCAGGCACCTTGCCGAGTCTAGATCGGCCGTCCGGCGTCCTGGCGCCGTCGTTCCCGGTGCGGCGTACCGGTTCCACGCGCGTCTGACGGCAGCACACCCGGCTCGTAGAATCGCTCGTAGAAGTCGGGGTCCAGCCGCGAGGCCTGATACGCGAGCGTCGTCCGGAACGGGCCGCTCACCGCCGGAAAGCGGCCGTACCGCTCGTAGACGTAGGTGCAGTATGCGATCGCGGTCTCGACCGCCGTGTCCGAGGACGGCGCGATCCCGGCGCGGACGGCAGCCGGGTCGCGCCATGCGCCGGTCGAGTCGGCGGCGCGGAACGTCCCGTCCGGCCCGTACTTCGAGTCGACGAATGCGAGCACCGCCTCGCGCATCGTCGGATACCAGGGCGGGCAGTACGGCCGGATGAGCACTTCGCCGCCGCGCTCGAGGCCGATCGGCGTCGGGATCGGCAGGTCGCGGCCGAGGAGGCGTGTCCCGAGCCGGAGCGGCAGGTTCATGCCGGTGATCCGCGAGGTCGGCAGGTCGACCATCCGGAAGCCGAGCTCGCGCTCCCAGATCCACGGGTGCGCGGCGAAGTGCGCGAACCCGCCGAGCCCGAGCGCCTGTGCCATCAGCCCGAGGTTCTGCACGATCCCGCCCTGCTCGATCGCCGTGAACTCGAGCACGAGGTTCTCGAGCATCCCGAGCGTGAGCACGCGGCCGTCGTGCACGTCGTCATTGAGCGGCCCGCCCTTCGAGCGGGCGAAGCGCCCGATCCCGGCCGGCCGGAACCAGTTGCGCTCGTCGAGGACGAAGTACGAGAAGTCCTCGTCGAACAGGACCAGTGCGATGTTGATCGCGAACGCGGTCAGCTCCGCGATCGGCAGGAAGGACGTCGTCCCCGGCCGGTTCTCCGACCACTTGTTCAGCGAGAGCATGTAGCGCACGTCGCGCGGGATCTCGACGCGGTGGTCAGCGATTCGCACGCGTGAGCCCTCGTACAGCTCGGTCAGCCGTCCCTCGCGGGCGAGCGCGACGAGCTCCGGGATCCTCGTCCGCGGGTGATCCTGCGGGCGGCGGAGGAGCCACGTGCCCTCGTCGTCGATCACGAACACGGTATCGGCGTGCGCGGCGTCGCCGCTCGCCGCCGTGCGCGCGACCAGGTTCATCATGATCGTCCCGCCGCCCGTCTCGGGCTCGGCGCCGTCTGCGTACGGAAGGTCCGCCAGGGCGTGTCCGGTGATCCCGCACGCCGCGAACGCGAGCGCCGCCTGCTCGTCGAGCGTGAGCGGCGCCGCCGGTCGCTCGCTCGCGTAGGTCAGCGGCCCGCCGTCCAGCGCCATCCCGGGCGCGAACCGCCGCGAGCGGCGGTGGAGCAGCGCCTCGAGGAGCGGGTAGGAGGCGACGCGCTCGGACACCGGGTTTTCGGGCATCGCCGGCGATTCTGTCAGCGACTCGGCGCCAGCGATTGCCGCGCTCGCTACGCTGGTGCCTGGCACCGGTGTTTTGGCTTCGGGCCAGGTTTCCCAGGGTCTTGGCACCTGCGGCCCCGGCCGTCCGGTAGGCCGCGCGAGGCTTCTCTGCTCTGCTATCTTTTCCGTGTCGGCCCGACGAGGCCCTCGCCGCATGCTTGCGGCTAGAGGACCGCCTCCGCTAACGTGGTGGGTTCGCGCCGAACGTCCGGACACCGCATCACCGCACGCCTTTTTCGCCGCTTCTGCTGCACCGCTCCTCATTTCATAGCCAGTAAGGGAGGCTGTTCTCGTTGGCCCACACGGTCACAGCGCCTCGCGCGCGCAAGTCGTTCTCACGTCTCAAGCACGTCCTCGACCTCCCCAACCTGATCGACATCCAGCGGGAGTCCTTCGACTGGTTCCTCGCCGAAGGCCTCCGGGAGACGATCGACGACATCTCCCCGATCGAGGACTACACCGGCACACTCGCCGTCGAGTTCGGCGAGTACCGGTTCGGGGAGCCTCAGTTCTCCATCCAGGAATGCCGCGAGAAGGACCTGACCTACCAGGCTCCGCTCTCGATGACGGTCCGCTTCGTCAACAAGGAGACGGGCGAGATCCGTGAGCAGACGGTGTTCATGGGCGACTTCCCGATGATGACCCAGTGGGGGACGTTCATCATCAACGGCACCGAGCGCGTGATCGTCACGCAGCTCGTGCGGTCGCCCGGCGCCTACCTGATGGAGCCGAAGGACGCCACGAAGCAGGTCTTCACGGCGAACCTCATGCCGAGCCGCGGCTCGTGGCTCGAGCTCGAGATCGACAAGAAGGGCGTCGTCTACGCCCGCATCGACCGTAAGCGCAAGCTGCCGATCACCACGCTGCTGCGCGCGCTGCCGGCGGAGGACCCGACGACCGGGTTCAAGCTCGACACGTCGACGAACGAGGCGATTCTCGCCCTCTTCGACGATTCGCACTTCATCCGCAATACCCTCGAGAAGGACCCGACGACGCGCGAGGAAGAGGCGCTCATCGAGGTCTTCAAGAAGCAGCGCCCCGGCGAGCCGCCGACGCTCGACAACGCGCGGAACCTGCTGCGGTCGCTGTTCTTCGACCCCAAGCGCTACGACCTGACGAAGGTCGGACGCTACAAGCTGAACCAGCGGCTCGGCGTCGACGTGCCCGACTCGACGCGCGTCTTGACGACGCAGGACATCCTCGCGCTCGTCCAGAAGCTCGTCGCCCTCCCGCACGCGATCGGCGTGCCGGAGGAGTCGAAGGACTTCGCCGCCGACGCGATCGGGCTCTCGCGTGACCCGATTCGCACCGAGCTCGACGAGTACGAGCACTTCGGCAACCGCCGCCTGCGCACGACCGGCGAGCTGATCCAGGAGGCGTTCCGGGTCGGCCTCTACCGCATGGAGCGGGTCGTCCGCGAGCGGATGACGACCGAGGACGTCGACACGATCACCCCGCAGACGATCATCAACATCCGCCCCGTCGTCGCTGCGCTGAAGGAGTTCTTCGGCTCGTCGCAGCTGTCGCAGTTCATGCAGCAGACGAACTCGCTCGACGGGCTCACCCACCGCCGCCGTCTGTCTGCGCTCGGCGCCGGGGGCCTGACCCGCGAGCGGGCGCCGATCGAGGTGCGCGACGTGCACCCGACGCATTACGGCCGCATGTGCCCGATCGAGACGCCGGAAGGGCCGAACATCGGCCTGATCGGCTCGCTCGCGTCGATGGCGACCGTCTCCGAGTTCGGCTTCATCCAGACGCCGTACCGGAAGGTCGCGGGCGGCAAGGTCACCGACGAGATCGTCTACCTGGACGCCGCCGAGGAGGCGATGTTCACGATCGCGCAGGCCTCGGAGCCGGTCGACGAGAAGACGGGCCGCTTCCTGCACGAGCAGGTGCTCTGCCGCTCGGCCGAGGGCGAGGCCGTGATCGCGACCGCGAAGGACGTCGACTTCATGGACGTCGCGCCGGCGCAGATCGTGTCGGTCGCGACCGCGATGATCCCGTTCCTCGAGCACAACGACGCGAACCGCGCGCTCATGGGCGCGAACATGCAGCGGCAGGCCGTGCCGCTGATGATCCCGCAGGCGCCGCTCGTCGGCACCGGCGTGGAGCACCGGGCCGCCGTCGACTCGGGCGACGTCGTCGTCGCGAAGAACGGCGGCGCAGTGATCGAGCTCGACGCGACCAGGATCGTCGTCGAGGGCCGCGGCACCCGCGACGAGTACGACCTGACGAAGTTCATGCGCTCCAACCAGGGGACGCTCATCCACCACAAGCCGATCGTCCGCCAGGGCGACAAGGTCGAGGCCGGGGCGGTGCTCGCCGACGGCTCGTCGACCGACCACGGCGAGCTGGCGCTCGGCGCCAACCTGCTCGTCGCGTTCATGCCGTTCGAGGGCTTCAACTTCGAGGACGCGATCGTGCTGTCCGAGCGGCTCGTGAAGGAGGACGTGCTCACGTCCATCCACATCCACGAGTACGAGATCGACGCGCGCTCGACGAAGCTCGGCGACGAGGAGATCACACGCGACATCCCGAACCGCTCGGAAGAGTCGCTGCGCAACCTCGACGACCGCGGGATCGTCCGCGTCGGCGCCGAGGTCGGCTCGGGCGACCTGCTCGTCGGCAAGGTGACGCCGAAGGGCGAGACCGAGCTGACCGCGGAAGAGAAGCTGATCCGCGCGATCTTCAAGGAGAAGGCGCGCGAGGTCCGCGACACCTCGCTCAAGGTGCCGCACGGCGAAGGCGGCGTCGTGATCGACGTGAAGACGTTCTCGCGCGACGGG
The DNA here is from genome assembly GCA_963708355.1 of uncultured Thermoleophilia bacterium. Lineage (GTDB taxonomy): Bacteria > Actinomycetota > Thermoleophilia > Gaiellales > Gaiellaceae > PALSA-600. The sequence continues at coordinate 67,368 of CAVPSK010000004.1, forward strand.
GGCGACGACCTGTCGCCGGGCGTCAACGAGCTCGTCCGCGTCTACGTGGCGAAGAAGCGCAAGATCTCCGAGGGCGACAAGCTCGCTGGACGCCACGGCAACAAGGGCGTCATCTCGAAGATCGTCGCCGAGGAGGACATGCCGTTCCTCGAGGACGGTCGCTCGGTCGACATCCTGCTGAACCCGCTCGGCGTGCCGAGCCGGATGAACATCGGCCAGATCCTCGAGACCCACCTCGGGTGGGCAGCCGCGCACGGCGTGTTCGAGGGCGGCGGCGTCGAGGTCGTCAACGGGACGGCGAGCCGCGTGATCAACGCGCCGAAGCCGACCCCGGTGGCGACGCCGGTCTTCGACGGCGCGACCGTCGAGGACGTCGACAACGCGCTCATGGAGTGGGCCTCGCGCGAGGACAGCCCGATCAAGTTCGTGCTCGACCCGAAGGCGCCCGCCGGCCGGCGCGCGTCCGGCAAGGCGCGGCTCTTCTCGGGCCGCACCGGCGAGCCGTTCGAGCAGGACGTGACCGTCGGCTACATGTACATCCTCAAGCTGCTGCACCTCGTCGACGACAAGATCCACGCGCGCTCGACCGGCCCGTACTCGCTCGTCACCCAGCAGCCGCTGGGCGGCAAGGCGCAGTTCGGCGGCCAGCGCTTCGGCGAGATGGAGGTGTGGGCGCTCGAGGCGTACGGCGCCGCCTACACCCTGCAGGAGATGCTCACGATCAAGTCCGACGACACCGTCGGCCGCGTGAAGGCCTACGAGGCGATCGTCAAGGGCGAGAACATCGCCGAGCCGTCGATCCCCGAGTCCTTCAAGGTGCTGCTCAAGGAGATGCAGTCGCTGGCGCTCGACGTCGGCGTCATCTCCGAGGACGGCGGCGAGGTCGAGGTTCGCGAGGAGGACGACGAGCTGCTCCGCGCCGCGGAGGAGCTCGGCATCGACCTCTCGCCGGGCTCGCTGCGCGCCGCTGCCCGCCAGCCCACCGCGCAGGAGGTCGACGAGGGTCAGGACCGCGTCGACTCGGACGGCGAGCTCGCCTTGCCGACCGACGAGTCGCTCGAGGACTTGAACGCCGTCGACCTGGACGGCGAGGAGCCGAGCGACGAGGAGCTCGACGCACCCGTCGGTGCCACCGAAGAAGTCGAACTGGACGACTGAGCTGTACCGCCAAGAACTGTGACGACCGAGAAGAAAGAGGCGAAACACCTTTGATCGACATCAACGAGTTCGACGCGATCCGGATCGGTCTCGCGTCGAGCAAGCAGATCCGCGACTGGTCGTCGGGCGAGGTCACGAAGCCGGAGACGATCAACTACCGGACGCTCAAGCCCGAGCGCGACGGCCTGTTCTGCGAGCGCATCTTCGGTCCCACCAAGGACTGGGAGTGCTACTGCGGCAAGTACAAGCGCGTCCGCTACAAGGGCATCATCTGCGAGCGCTGTGGCGTCGAGGTGACCCGCCAGAAGGTGCGCCGCGAGCGCATGGGCCACATCGACCTGGCCGCTCCCGTCTCGCACATCTGGTTCTTCAAGGGCGTGCCGAGCCGCATCGGCTACCTGCTCGACATCGCTCCGCGCGAGCTCGAGAAGGTCCTGTACTTCGCGGCGTCGATCGTCACGAATGTCGACAACGAGGCCCGTGCGAAGGACCTGAACGGGCTCGAGGACAAGGTCAAGGCCGAGTCCGAGCGCATCTACGTCGACCGCGACGAGCAGCTCGCCGACCTCGAGAAGCGCCTCAAGCGCCGCCGTGACTACTTCTCGGCCGGCGCCGAGAAGGGCTTCGACGAGGACGACGACTTCTGGACCCGCGGGCTCGCGACCTGGGCCGAGGAGCAGGTGCTCCCGACGCTCGAGGACGCGCGCAAGCTGGTCGGCGGGCTCTTCCTGGAGCTCGTCCCGCAGATCACGACCGAGGACTCGAAGAAGATTCGCGAGCTCGTCCGCAACGCGGCGATCCGCGAGGACCGCAAGCTCGCACCGCGCGAGCTCGAGCAGGTCGCGGTCGCGGCCGAGCAGATCCTCGCGGCGATCGCCCCGCTCGAGAAGGAGCTCGAGAAGGCGACCGGCGCCAAGAAGGGCGCGATCACGAAGCACATCCACCGCGTCGTCGACGCGCAGCTCGAGGGCGCCGACGTCCACGACGACGACGTCGACCTCGTCGCCGGGATCGACCAGAAGAACATCGAGAAGGCCCGTGGCCTCGGCAACGGCCTGCTGAAGGACGTCGTCGACTCGTGGGAGGACGGACAGGAGATCCGCGAGCTGACGAACGACCTGTGCCTGCGGACGGACGGGAAGATCCAGAAGGAGGATCTCGACGCGCTCGTCCAGTGGGCGCTCAAGGTGCGCGAGATGTACCTCGACATCGAGTCCCGGCGCGAGGACACGCGCGAGGCTGCGGTCGACTCGGTCCGCCGCCTCGAGCAGACGTGGCAGCTCTTCCGCGATCTCGAGCCGAAGATGGTCGTGAACGACGAGCAGCTGTTCCGCGAGCTCAAGGACCGCTTCGGCTCGCCGTACGGCTTCGGCGTCTACTTCCGCGGCGGCATGGGGGCGGAGTCGATCCGCGACCTGCTGCGCGACCTCGACCTCGACCTCGAGGCGGCGTCGCTCCGCGACACGATCAAGACGTCGAAGGGCCAGAAGCAGCAGCGCGCGATCAAGCGGCTGAAGGTCGTCAACGCGTTCATCAAGTCGGAGAACAAGCCCGACTGGATGATCCTCGAGGCCGTTCCGGTGATCCCGCCGGAGCTGCGCCCGATGGTGCAGCTCGACGGCGGCCGCTTCGCCACCTCCGACCTCAACGATCTCTACCGGCGCGTGATCAACCGCAACAACCGGTTGAAGCGGCTGCTCGACCTCGGTGCGCCCGAGATCATCGTCAACAACGAGAAGCGCATGCTGCAGGAGGCCGTCGACGCGCTGTTCGACAACGGCCGCCGCGGCCGCGCGGTCACCGGCCCGGGCAACCGGCCGCTGAAGTCGCTGTCCGACATGCTCAAGGGCAAGCAGGGCCGGTTCCGCCAGAACCTGCTCGGCAAGCGCGTCGACTACTCCGGCCGCTCGGTGATCGTCGCAGGGCCGAACCTGCGCCTGCACCAGTGCGGCCTGCCGAAGCTGATGGCGCTCGAGCTCTTCAAGCCGTTCATCATGAGCCGGCTCGTCGAGCGGAAGTCCGTCCAGAACATCAAGGCGGCGAAGAAGTACGTCGACTCGATGACGCCGGAGGTCTGGGACGTCCTCGAAGAGGTGATCGCCGAGCATCCGGTGCTCCTGAACCGTGCACCGACGCTGCACCGCCTCGGCATCCAGGCGTTCGAGCCGGTGCTCGTCGAGGGCAAGGCGATCCAGGTGCACCCGCTCGTGTGCCACGCCTTCAACGCCGACTTCGACGGCGACCAGATGGCCGTGCACCTGCCGCTCTCCGCGGAGGCGCAGGCCGAGGCGCGCATCCTGATGCTCTCCTCGAACAACATCCTCTCGCCGGCGAGCGGGCGCCCGCTCGCGACGCCGACGCAGGACATGGTGCTCGGGATGTACTACCTGACCTACTCCGAGCACGACCTGCAGTCGCTCGAGCCGTCCGGGCTCAACCCGCGGCCCCGGCGCTTCGACTCGGCCGACGAGATCGAGGTCTCGCTCGAGATGCGGGGCGTCGGCCTGCAGGAGCCGATCGAGTTCCGCTTCAACGGCGAGCTCCATCTGACGACGCCCGGCCGTGTGCTCTTCAACTCGGCCGTGTACCGGGCGCTCGACGAGCTGCTGCCCCCCGAGGAGGAGCTCGAGTACGACTTCGTCAACCAGACGCTCGCGAAGCCGGACACCGACCGGTACGTGCTCTCGCTGTCGGATCGCTACGGGGCGCACACCCTGGCGCCGGTGCTCGACACGATCAAGACGCTCGGGTTCCGTTACGCGACCCGTGCCGGCGTGACGATCTCGAAGAACGACATCGTGATCCCGCCCGACAAGGAGAAGATCCTGGGCGGCTACGAGAAGCGCGTCGAGGAGGTCCACCGCCAGTACGACATGGGCCTGATCACCGACGACGAGCGGCACGAGACGATCGTCAACATCTGGACGGAGGCGACCGACACCGTCGCCGACGCGATGCAGGAGAACTTCAACGAGCTGAACCCGGTGTTCATGATGGCCAACTCCGGGGCGCGCGGCTCGTTCAAGCAGATCCGGCAGCTCGCGGGCATGCGCGGCCTGATGGCCAACCCGAAGGGCGAGATCATCGAGCGTCCGATCAAGGCCAACTTCATGGAAGGCCTCTCGGTGCTCGAGTACTTCATCTCGACCCACGGTGCGCGCAAGGGTCTCGCCGACACGGCGCTCCGTACGGCCGACTCGGGGTACCTGACGCGGCGGCTCGTCGACGTCTCGCAGGACGTGATCGTCCGCGAGGACGACTGCGACACGGACGACCATGTTCTGCTCCCGCTCCGCACGCCGGAGGGCTTCAACAAGTCGCTGCTCGGGCGGGTGCTGGCGGGCGGCGTCCACCGGCCGCTCGCGAGCGGGAAGCCGGGCAAGACGGTGCTCGCCGAGAGGGGTGCGACGGTCACGCTCGCGCTGCTCGAGGAGCTTGCCGCCGAGCTCGGCGACGAGCTCGAGGTCCCGGTTCGCTCGGTGCTCAAGTGCCGCGCCGAGACCGGCGTGTGCAAGGCGTGCTACGGCATCTTCCCGGCCACGGGCGAGATGTGCGAGATCGGCGACGCGGTCGGCATCATCGCCGCGCAGTCGATCGGCGAGCCGGGCACCCAGCTGACGATGCGGACGTTCCACACGGGCGGCGTGGCCGGCTCGGACATCACGCACGGCCTGCCGCGCGTGGTCGAGATCTTCGAGGCCCGGAACCCGAAGGGCGCCGCCGTGCTGGCGGAGGTCGCGGGCCAGGTCGAGGTCGAGCCGAGCGAGCGCGGCCCGAAGGTGACGATCAATCCGACCGAGGTCGGCAAGGACGGCGAGCTCGCCGATCCCGTCGAGTACCAGCTTCCGCGGCGCACCCGCCTGCTCGTCACGAACGGGGCGGTCGTGGAGCCGGGCGACGCGATCAACGAAGGGTCACAGAACCCGGCCGACCTGCTCGCGCTGAAGGGCTCGACGGAGACCGAGCTGTACCTCGTCGGCGAGGTGCAGAAGGTCTACAAGGGCCAGGGCGTGGAGATCCACGACAAGCACATCGAGCTGATCGTCCGGCAGATGCTGAAGAAGGTGCGGGTCGAGTCGGCCGGCGAGACCGAGCTGCTGCCCGGCCAGCTCGTCGACCGGGTCGTGCTCGAGCGCGAGAACGCCCGGGTGCAGAAGGCCAAGGGCGAGCTCGCGACCTACGAGCCGCTGATCCTCGGGATCACGAAGGCGTCGCTCGCGACCGAGTCGTTCCTCTCGGCCGCCTCCTTCCAGGAGACGACGAAGGTGCTGACCGACGCCTCGATCGAGGGGAAGGTCGACCGGCTGCTCGGGCTGAAGGAGAACGTGATCATCGGGAAGCTGATCCCGGCGGCCACGGGCCTGAAGCGGTACCGCTCGATCGAGATCGCCCCCTCCGAGCCGATCGTCCGCGAGGCCTACGAGCGCGACACGCTCCTGCAGGCGCTCGAGGAGATCGGGCAGGACGGCGGCTCGGTCCCGGAGCTCGGGTCGCTCGGCCTGGGCTTCGGCGGCGAGCCGGGCTCGGACTCGGTCACCTCCCACGAGGCCGGCGAGGCCGAGGAGGTCCCCGAGGTCGACAGCCCGCTCGACGACTAGTGGTCGGGGAGGGAACCTCCGGTTCCCTCCCCGATGCCCCTCCCTCCGACATCTTTCTTTCGTGCTGGGCGGGCACCGGCGGAGCCGGTGCCCGCCTTGCGCTGTTCGGCGTCCGGCGACCCGCGCCCTCGCATGACCAGTGCTGGTCATGCGAGAACAGACCGTCTGGTGCCAGGCTCCTCGGTGCCAGGCACCTGATTCGCGGGCGGAGGGCGTTTGCGACACTCCGGACGTGCCGGCGGCTGTCAGGTACATCGTCAACGACGTCGACGAGTCGGTCGAGTTCTTCGTGACGCGGCTCGGCTTCGTGGTCGATCAGCAGTTCGGACCGAACATGGCCATCGTCAGCCGGGACGATGCGACGGTCTGGCTGGCCGGTCCCGGGGCATCCGCCTCTCGGCCGATGCCGGACGGTGCGCAGCCCGAGCCGGGTGGTTGGAACCGCCTCGTCCTGACGGTCGAGGGGCTCGACGATCTGGTTGCTGGGCTCGCCGCGCAGGGCGCCGTCTTTCGCAACGCGGTCGTCAAGGGTCCGGGCGGCAGGCAGATCCTGGTCGAGGATCCCTCCGGGAACTGCATCGAGCTGTTCGAGCCCGTCTGAACCGCTGGGGCGGCCTTTCGTTTGCAGCATCCAAGCCGTTTCGCTACCATGCCCGCCGGTTCGGTGGGGGTGCCCTGCGCGCTCCCCCGGCCATCCGTCTGTATACGACCGCGTTCGCCGTGCCCCGCCACGGAAACGCCCAAGGAGACCCGTTCTCAGCATGCCGACCGTCAACCAGCTGATCCGCAAGGGCCGCGAGAAGAAGAAGGCGAAGGTGAAGACGCCTGCGCTGATGGGCGCGCCGCAGCGGCGTGGGGTCTGCACGCGGGTCTCGACGACCACGCCCCGCAAGCCGAACTCGGCGCTGCGCAAGATCGCGCGCGTCCGGCTGACGAACGGGCTCGAGGTCGGCACCTACATCCCCGGCGAGGGGCACAACCTGCAGGAGCACTCGGTGGTGCTCGTCCGCGGCGGCCGCACCAGCGACCTTCCGGGCTTTCGCTACAAGGTGATCCGCGCGGCGCTCGACGCCTCCGGCGTTGCCGACCGCAAGCAGGGCCGCTCGAAGTACGGCGCCAAGAAGGCGGCGGGCTGATGCCGCGCCGCGCCGAGATCCAGCCGCGGCCGATCGTGGCCGACCCGGTCTACGAGAGCCAGCTCGTCACCCAGCTCTGCAACCGCGTGATGCTCGACGGGAAGAAGTCAGTCGCGGAGCAGATCGTCTACTCCGCCCTGGAGAAGGTGGGCGAGAAGACGGGCCGGCCGCCGGTCGAGGTGCTCGAGCAGGCCGTGAAGACGGTCACCCCGGTGCTGGAGGTGAAGTCGCGGCGCGTCGGCGGCGCGAACTACCAGGTTCCGGTCGAGGTGCCGCAGCGCCGTGGGCGCACGCTCGCGCTGCGCTGGCTCGTCACCTTCTCGCGCGACCGCCGCGAGAAGCACATGGCCGACAAGCTGGCCGGCGAGATCCTCGACGCCCTCGAGCAGCAGGGCAACGCGTTCAAGCGCAAGGACGACATGTACAGGATGGCGCAGGCCAACAAGGCCTTCGCCCACTATCGCTGGTAAGGGTCAGAGGAAGAGAGCAGAGATTTGGCAGTAACTGAGACGAGAGTGGCGCTGGACCGCGTCCGCAACATCGGGATCATGGCCCACATCGATGCGGGCAAGACGACGACGACGGAGCGGATCCTCTACTACACCGGCCGCACCCACAAGCTGGGCGAGGTGCACGAGGGCGCCGCGACGATGGACTGGATGGCGCAGGAGCAGGAGCGCGGCATCACGATCACGTCGGCCGCCACGACGGCGTTCTGGCGCGACCATCGCATCAACATCATCGATACGCCCGGGCACGTGGACTTTACCGTCGAGGTGGAGCGCAGCCTGCGCGTGCTCGACGGCGCCGTCGCCGTCTTCGACTCGGTCGCCGGCGTCCAGCCGCAGTCCGAGACCGTCTGGCGGCAGGCCGACAAGTACAAGGTCCCGCGGATCTCGTTCATCAACAAGATGGACCGCACCGGCGCGAACTACTTCGCCGCCGTGCAGTCGATGCGCGACCGCCTGGGCGCGAACCCCGTGCCGATCCAGATCCCCATCGGCCAGGAGGACCAGTTCCGCGGCGTGGTCGACCTCGTCGAGATGAAGGCGATCGTCTACAAGGACGACCTCGGGCAGGAGTTCGACGTCACCGACATCCCGGCCGAGCTCATCGAGCAGGCCGCCGAGTACCACCACCAGCTGATCGACGCGATCTCGCACTTCGACGACGAGGTGCTGACCGCGTACCTCGAGGACGAGAACTCGGTCACGCCGGAGATGATCCGGCGCGCCGTCCGCGCCGGCACGCTGTCCGACGAGATCACCCCCGTGCTGCTCGGCAGCGCGTTCAAGAACAAGGGCGTCCAGCCCCTGTTGGACGCCGTGATCGACTACCTGCCGAGCCCGCTCGACGTCCCGCCGGTGCACGGGATCGACCCGAAGACCGAGGGCGAGGCCGAGCGGCAGGCATCCGAGGAGGCGCCCTTCAGCGCGCTCGCGTTCAAGGTGATGTCCGATCCGTACGTCGGCAAGCTGACGTACTTCCGGGTCTATTCGGGCCGCCTGAAGGCGGGCGACCGGGTGCTCAACACGATCACCGGCAAGACCGAGCGGGTCGGGCGCATCCTCCAGATGCACGCGAACCACCGCGAGGAGCGCGAGGCGATCGGCGCCGGCGAGATCGCGGCGGGCGTCGGCCTGAAGAGCACGACCACGGGCGACACGCTCGCGGCCGAGAGCGCGCCGATCGTGCTCGAGTCGATCACCTTCCCCGATCCGGTGATCTCGGTCGCCGTCGAGCCGAAGTCGAAGGCCGACCAGGACAAGCTCTCGAACGGGCTCGGGCGGCTCGCCGAGGAGGACCCGACCTTCCGCGTCACCAGCGACGAGGAGACCGGCCAGACCCTGATCGCCGGCATGGGCGAGCTGCACCTCGAGATCATCGTCGACCGCCTGAAGCGCGAGTTCAACGTCGACGCGAACGTCGGCCGCCCGCAGGTGGCGTACCGCGAGACGATCTCGAAGCCGGCCGAGAAGGTGCAGGGCAGGTTCGTCCGGCAGACGGGCGGCTCGGGCCAGTACGGCGATGCGGTCATCAACCTGCTCCCGCAGGAGCCGGGCGCCGGCTACGAGTTCGAGGACAAGATCGTCGGCGGCAAGATCCCGCGCGAGTACATCAAGCCCATCGACGAGGGCATCCGGGAGGCCATGGGCTCGGGCGTGCTCGCCGGCTACCCGGTGGTCGACGTCAAGGTCGAGCTGATCGACGGCTCGTACCACGACGTCGACTCGAGCGAGCGCGCGTTCAAGATCGCGGGCTCGATGGCCTTCAAGGAGGCGATGAAGCGGGCCAAGCCGAAGCTCCTCGAGCCGGTCATGGCCGTCGAGGTGACGACGCCGGAGGACTACCTCGGCGACGTCATGGGCAACCTCAACTCCCGTCGCGGCCGCATCGAGAGCATGCAGCCCGTCGGCAACGCCCAGGTGGTCCAGGCCGCAGTCCCGCTCAGCGAGATGTTCGGCTACGCCACCGATTTGCGCTCGATGACCCAGGGGCGCGCAGATTTCACCATGCAGTTCGACCGGTACGAGGAAGTGCCGGCGTCGATTGCGACCGAGATCACCGAGCAGGGCTCGGCAACCTAAGCCAAAGGAAAGGACAGATGGCCAAGCAGAAGTTCGAGCGCACGAAGCCGCACGTCAACGTCGGAACGATCGGTCACATCGACCACGGGAAAACAACGCTGACGGCGGCGATCACGAAGGTGCTCGCCGAGTCGGGTTCCGGCAACACGCAGGTGCGCGACTTCGCGTCGATCGACAATGCTCCCGAGGAGCGGCAGCGCGGCATCACGATCAACACCGCGCACGTCGAGTACGAGACGGAGAACCGCCATTACGCGCACGTCGACTGCCCGGGCCACGCCGACTACATCAAGAACATGATCACGGGCGCCGCCCAGATGGACGGCGCGATCCTCGTCGTCTCGGCCGCCGACGGCCCGATGCCGCAGACGCGCGAGCACATCCTCCTGGCGCGCCAGGTCGAGGTGCCCGCGATCGTCGTCGCGCTCAACAAGGCCGACATGGTCGACGACCCCGAGCTGCTCGAGCTCGTCGAGATGGAGGTGCGCGAGCTCCTCTCCAAGTACGAGTTCCCCGGCGACGACATCCCGGTCGTCCAGGTCTCGGCTCTGAAGGCGCTCGAGGGCGACGCCGAGTGGACGCCGAAGATCCTCGAGCTGATGGCCGCGGTGGACTCCTACATCCCGGAGCCGACGCGCGACGTCGACAAGCCCTTCCTGATGCCGATCGAGGACGTGTTCACGATCACCGGCCGCGGCACCGTCGTGACCGGCCGCGTCGAGCAGGGCAAGATCGAGGTCGGGAACGAGATCGAGATCGTCGGTATCCACGAGAAGGTCGAGAAGACCGTGGTCACCGGTCTCGAGATGTTCCAGAAGTCGCTCGACTTCGCGCAGGCCGGCGACAATGCCGGCGCGCTGCTCCGCGGCGTCAAGCGCGAGGAGGTCGAGCGCGGCCAGGTGCTCGCGAAGCCCGGCTCGATCACCCCGCACACGCACTTCAACGCCGAGGTCTACGTCCTGTCGAAGGACGAGGGTGGCCGCCACACGCCGTTCTTCAACGGCTACCGGCCGCAGTTCTACTTCCGCACGACCGACGTGACCGGCTCGATCAAGCTGCCCGAGGGCCAGGAGATGGTCATGCCGGGCGACAACACGAACATGGAGATCGAGCTGATCCAGCCGATCGCCATGGACGAGGGCCTGCGCTTCGCGATCCGCGAGGGCGGCCGCACGGTCGGCGCCGGCGTCGTCACGAAGATCCAGAAGTAGCGGACGAGAGCGAACGAACGATGGCACAGGGAAAGATCCGGATCCGCCTGAAGGGCTACGACCATCAACAGCTGGACCGGTCGGCCCAGCAGATCGTCGACACCGCGCAGCGAAGCGGCGCGACGATCACTGGGCCGGTCCCTCTGCCGACCGAGAAGAACGTCTATTGCGTGATCCGCAGCCCGTTCAAGGACAAGGACTCGCGCGAGCACTTCGAGGTGCGCACGCACAAGCGCCTCATCGACATCCTGAGCCCCACTCCGAAGACGATCGACCAGCTGATGCGGCTCGATCTTCCGGCCGGGGTCGACATCGAGATCAAGCTCTAGGGAACGGTTACACGATGGCCAAAGGCATCCTCGGCAAGAAGCTCGGCATGACGCAGGTGTTCGATCCGGAGACGGGTCGGGTCACCCCTGTCACCGTGATCGAGGCCGGCCCGTGCCCCGTCGTCCAGGTGAGGACCAAGGACGTCGACGGGTACGACGCCGTGCAGCTCGCGTTCGACGAGGTCGCCGACCGCAAGCTCTCGAAGCCCGAGCTCGGCCATCTCGCGAAGTTCAAGGTCGCCGCGCACCGGCGCCTGGTCGAGTTCCGCGGCGGCATCGACGGTGCGGTCGAGGGCGAGGCCGTCACCGTCGCCGTCTTCGAGCCCGGCGACAAGATCAAGGTCGCGGGCATCGGCATCGGCAAGGGCTTCCAGGGAACGATCAAGCGTCACAACTTCGGTTCGGGCCCGCGCTCGCACGGCTCGCACAACATCCGCAAGCCCGGCTCGATCGGCGCGTCGGCGACGCCGTCGCGCGTGTTCAAAGGCATCAAGATGGCCGGCCGCATGGGCGGCAAGCGCGTCACGCAGCTCGGTCTCACCGTGCACGACGTCGACGCCGAGCGGAACCTGCTGCTCGTCAAGGGCGCCGTCCCCGGCCCGAAGAACGGCTTCGTCGAGGTGAGAGGCTGATGGACGTAGGCTCGACGGAGTCGCGCAAGAGCGCAGGCGCCGGCTCGGCCGGCGCCGGAGCGGGGAGCGCCCTGAAGGCACCGCAGCTCGACGCAAGCGGCAAGAAGGCCAGCGACGTGACCCTCGACGAGGGCGTCTTCGCCGCCGAGATCAAGCCGCACCTCGTGCACGAGGCGGTTCGCTCCGAGCTGAACGCCGGCCGCGCCGGCACCGCCGCGACGAAGAGCCGCAGCCTCGTCTCGGGCGGCCGCGCGAAGCCGTGGCGTCAGAAGGGCACGGGCCGCGCGCGCCAGGGGACGATTCGCGCGCCGCAGTTCACCGGCGGCGGCCACGCCTTCGCCAAGGTCCCGCGCACGTACGACCAGAAGGTCAACCGCAAGGCGGCGAAGGCCGCGCTGCGCTCCGCGCTCGCGAGTCACGCCGACGGGGGGACGCTGGCGATCGTCTCGGCCGCGTCGTTCGATGCGCCGTCGACGAAGACGGCCAGGGGCCTCGTCGAGGGCTCGGGCCTGCAGACGCCGCTCGTGCTCGTCGCGCAGCCCGAGGAGCAGGCGCTGATCCGGAGCTTCCGCAACCTCGACCGCGTCGCGGTCGTCTCGCCCGGCGAGCTCGAGGTCGCCGCGGTGGTCTGGGCGCGCTCGCTGCTCGTCAGCGAGGACGCGCTGCCCGTCGTCACCGGGAGGGCTTCGTCGTAGTGCACGCCTCACAGGTCCTGATCAAGCCGATCGTCTCCGAGAAGAGCTACGCGGCGACCACGCGCGGCAGCTACACGTTCAAGGTCCACCCGGATGCGCACAAGACGCAGATCCGCCAGGCCGTCGAGGAGCTGTTCAGCGTCAAGGTGGAGCGCGTCAACGTCGTCAAGGTGGCCGCGAAGCCGAAGCGGCGCGGCCTCCACCGCGGCATGCGCCCCGGCTGGAAGAAGGCCGTCGTGCAGCTCGCGCCCGGCGACACGATCGAGATCTTCGAAGGAGCGCAGCTCTAAGTGGCTCACCACGTCACATCTCCCGGCGCTCGGCGCCCGATCACGCTGCGCCATGCGGCGTCCTCAGTCGCATCCGTGCCCGCTGGCACGAACGCTCCCTGCGTCCTTGCCTGGCTTGATGCTCGAACGCCGAGCATCCACTCACGTGACGAGGTGAACCACTAATGCCGGTCCGGAGGTTCAAGCCGACGAGCCCCGGCCGCCGCTTCATGACGGTGTCCGACTTCGCCGAGGTGACGAAGTCGACGCCCGAGAAGAAGCTCACCGAGAAGCTCACGAAGAAGGGCGGACGCAACAACACCGGCCGCATCACCACCCGCCACCAGGGCGGCGGGCACAAGCGCCGCTACCGCGTCGTCGACTTCAAGCGCACCAAGGACGGCGTGCCGGCCAAGGTTGCCGCCGTGGAGTACGACCCGAACCGCTCGGCGCGAATCGCGCTGCTGCACTACGCGGACGGCTTCAAGAGCTACATTCTCGCGCCGGCGGGCATCCGCGTCGGGTCGGTCGTGCAGTCGGGCCCCGGCGCGGACATCAAGCCGGGGAACGCCCTGCCGCTCGAGAACATCCCCACCGGCACGCTCGTGCACAACGTCGAGCTCAAGCCCGGCCGCGGCGGCCAGATGGCTCGCTCGGCCGGCTCCGGCGTGCAACTGGTCGCCAAGGACGCTGGCTACGCGACGCTTCGGCTGCCGTCGGGAGAGATGCGCCGCGTGCTGCTCACGTGCCGCGCCACGGTCGGCCAGGTCGGCAACGTCGACCACGGCAACATCACGGGCGGCAAGGCCGGCCGCAGCCGGTGGCTCGGCAAGCGCCCAACTGTGCGTGGCTCGGCCATGAACCCGGTCGACCACCCGCATGGTGGCGGGGAAGGGAAGTCCAAGGGCGGCCGCCACCCGGTGACGCCGTGGGGCGTGCCGACGCTCGGCAAGCGCACGCGCCAGAAGCACAAGGAATCGGACAAGCTGATCGTTCGCGGCCGTCGCCGCGGGAAGGACAAGCGTTAAATGAGTCGGAGCTCGAAGAAGGGGCCTTTCATCGAGGAGCGCCTGCTCGGGCGCATCCAGGCGATGAACGCCTCGGGGTCGAAGCAGATGGTGCGCACGTGGTCGCGCTCGAGCACGGTTTTCCCGGAGATGGTCGGGCACACGATCGCGGTCCACGACGGCCGCAAGCACGTGCCGGTGTTCGTCTCCGAGCAGATGGTCGGGCACAAGCTCGGCGAGTTCGCACCGACGCGTCACTTCCGCGGCCACGCCGGCGACCAGAAGACCCAGGTGAAGAAGCGCTAGTGGCCGCGGTGACCGACAGCTCCCAGACCGTGCAGGCGGTCGCCAAGTTCGTCCACGTGTCGCCTCGCAAGGCGCGGCTTGTGACCGACCACATTCGCGGGCGCACCGTCCCCGAGGCGCGGACGATTCTCGCCTTCACGCCGCGGGCCGCCGCGATCGAGGTCGACAAGGTCCTGCGCTCGGCCGTCGCGAACGCCGAGTCGAATCCCGCCCTCCACTGGAACGGCGACGACCTCGTGATCGCCGCCGCCTACGTCGACGAGGGCCCGACGATCAAGCGCTGGCGCGCCCGCGCCCGCGGCCGCGTCGCGCGGATCCGCAAGCGCACCTGCCACATCACGATCAAGGTCGCCCAGAAGGAGACGAACGGCTAATGGGACAGAAGGTTCATCCAGGCGGGCTGCGCGTCGGCGTCATCCACGACTGGAAGTCGAACTGGATGGTCGGCAAGAAGGAGTTCGCAGGCGCCCTGATCGAGGACATCCGGATACGCGAGCACATCCTCAAGAAGCTGTCGCACGCGGGCCTCTCCGACATCTTGATCCGCAAGGACAAGCAGCGGATCACCATCGACATCTACACCGCGCGCCCCGGCATCGTCATCGGCAAGTCGGGCGTCGAGGTGGACGCACTGCGCAAAGAAGTGCACGCGATGACGCAGAAGAACGTGCACATCAACATCAACGAGATCAAGCGCCCGGAGCTCGACGCGAAGCTCGTCGCGCAGTCGATCGCGGAGCAGCTGCAGAACCGCGTCTCGTTTCGCCGCGCGATGAAGCGCTCGTTGGCCTCGGCGATCCGCTCCGGCGCCGCCGGCGTCAAGGTGCAGTGCTCCGGGCGTCTCGGCGGTTCTGAGATGAGCCGTTCCGAGCAGTACTCCGAGGGCCGCGTGCCGCTCCACACGATCCGCGCCGACATCGACTACGGCTTCGTCGAGGCGAAGACCCCGACCGGCCGCATCGGCGTCAAGGTCTGGATCAACAAGGGCGAGATCATGCCGGAGGGCTTCGGCGTGCCGGGCGGGACGCGCGAGACGCGGCTCGGCGACCAGGATGCTGCGCGCCGTCGCGGCGGCGTCACCGAGGGCCTCGGGGCGTCCCGCGAGGCGGGGCGCGGCCGCCAGCAGGATCGCGAGGGCCTCGGCCCCGTCCGTCGCGGCCGTCCCGGCCAGCGCACCGGTGGCGGTGGCGGTGGCGGTGGTCGTGGGCGCGGCGCCGGTGGCGGTGGCGGTGGCGCCGGCTCGGGCCGTCCGCCCTCGGACCGCTCGCGCGGATCCTCGGCGCAGCCGCGCCGCCGGCCCCAGGCCCAGGAGGCGCCGCCCGTCGAGGAGACCACGGTCGCCCCCGCCGGGGACGCCGCAGCCGTGGAGGCGCCCGCTCCCGCGGCCACGCCCGCGCCGACCGCTCCAGAGGCGGCGGCCGAGCCGGCCGCTCCCGAGGCCGAGAAAGCTCAGCCGAAGAAGCCGGCCCCGCGCCGGAAGAAGGCCGAGGAGAAGACCGAGGAGAAGTCCGAAGAGAAGGCTGACGACTGATGCTGCTTCCGAGAAGGACCAAGTTTCGCAAGTACCACCGCGGCCGCCGTCGTGGCGAGACGAAGGGCCAGGCGATGGTCCAGTTCGGCGAGTACGGCATCAAGGCGCTCGAGAACGGCTGGGTCACCAACCGGCAGATCGAGGCCGCCCGTATCGCGATGACGCGCAAGATCAAGCGCGGCGGCAAGGTCTGGATCAACGTCTTCCCGGACAAGCCGTTCACGAAGAAGCCGGCCGAGACCCGGATGGGGAAGGGCAAGGGCTCGCCCGAGGGCTGGGTCGCCGTGGTCAAGCCGGGCCGCGTGATGTTCGAGCTGGCCGGCGTGCCCGAGCCGCTCGCCAAGGAAGCGCTGCGCCTTGCCGGGCAGAAGCTGCCGATCAAGACCAAGTTCGTGACGCGCGAGGGCGGTGATCTCTTTGCGGGCTAAGGACATGCACGACCTGAGCGACGACGAGCTGGAGCACCGGCTCGCCGACACGCGGCAGGAGCTGTTCAATCTCCGCTTCCAGGCCGCAACCGGCGCCCTCGAGAACACCACGCGCCTCAAGCTCGCGAAGCGCGAGATCGCGCGCATCCTGACCGCCCAGCACGAGAGAAACGTGAAGGTGAAGAGCTAGATGGCCGACGAAGAGAAGAACGAGACCACCGAAGAGACGGTCGAGGAGACGGCCGAGGAGGCGGTGCCCGCGACCGAGGCCGAGGCGGAGGCGACGCCCGAGGCCGAGGAGCAGGTGCCAGGCACCTCCTCGACGGGTCGAGGCTGCCGAAACGGAGCGCCGCCGAAGAGGTGCCTGGCACAGAGGTGCCTGGCACCGAGCCGGGCTGAGCCCGAGGCGCCGGCGAAGCCGACGCGCTCGCGGCGGCATCTGCCGCGCTCCGCGCGGCGCCAGCGGCCGCGCCCGAAGCGCGAGCCGGCCGCGAAGCGCAAGCCGATCACCCGCACGCCGAAGCCCGAGGGCGAGCGCGGCCAGCGCCAGGAGCGCCGCGGCGTTGTCGTCTCCGACAAGGGCGACAAGACGATCGTCGTGAAGGTCGACGTGATCAAGAGCCATCCGCGCTACAAGAAGGTCGTCCGCCGCAGCGTCAAGTTCCACGCGCACGACGAGCAGAACAACGCGGGGATCGGCGACACGGTGCGCATCGTCGAGACGCGCCCGCTGTCGAAGACGAAGCGGTGGCGCCTGGCAGAAGTCGTCGAGAAGGCGAAGTAGCGCGAGATGATCCAGCAGGAGACACGCCTGAAGGTCGCCGACAACACGGGTGCCCGTGAGCTACTCTGCATCCGCGTTGCGGGCGGCTCTCGTCGGCGCTACGCGCGCGTCGGCGACATCATCACCGCGACCGTCAAGAGCGCTGCCCCGCAGGGCGCGATCAAGAAGGGCGAGGTGGTGAAGGCCGTCGTCGTGCGGACGAAGAAGCCGTTCGGACGCGACGACGGAACGCTGATCGCGTTCGACGAGAACGCGGCGGTGATCATCGACAACCAGCGAAACCCGCGCGGGACGCGCATCTTCGGGCCCGTCGCACGCGAGTTGCGCGAGAAGAACTTCATGAAGATCGTCAGCCTGGCTCCAGAGGTGCTTTGAGATGTCGAAGGTGAAGAAGGGCGACACGGTGCAGATGCTCACCGGCAAGGACCGCGGCAAACAGGGCCGCGTCCTCGAGGCACGCCCTCGCGACGGCAAGGTGATCGTCGAGAACCTCAATATCCAGAAGCGGCACCAGAAGCCGCGCCCGATCCGCGACGCGAGCCGGATGGGCGGCGCGCAGATGATCCCCGGCGGGATCATCGACCGGGCTTCGGCCGTGAACGTGTCGAACGTGATGGTCGTCTGCCCGACGTGCAAGCTCCCGACTCGGATCGGGTACCGCTTCAAGGAAGAGAAGGGCGGCGAGCGGGTCAAGGTGCGCGTCTGCAAGCGCGAAGGCTGCGGCCAGGAGATCGATCGTTGATGGCGGCCACCGAAGAGACCTACGTGCCGCGCCTCAAGCAGCGCTACAACGAGGAGCTCAAGTCGAAGCTCAAGGACGAGCTGCAGCTCAGCTCGATCATGCAGGCGCCGACGGTCTCGAAGATCACCCTGAACATGGGCGTCGGCGAGGGCAAGACCGACGCGAAGCAGATCGACTCGGCGCTCGACGAGCTGACGATCATCGCCGGGCAGCGCGCGCAGGTGCGCCGCGCCCGCAAGTCGATCGCGCAGTTCAAGATCCGCGAGGGAATGCCGATCGGCGTCAAGGTGACGCTGCGGGGCGACCGCATGTGGGAGTTCCTCGACCGGCTCGTCTCGATCGCGCTGCCGCGCATCCGCGACTTCCGCGGGCTCAACCCCGACTCGTTCGACGGTCGCGGCAACTACTCGATCGGGATCCGCGAGCAGATCATCTTCCCGGAGATCGACTACGACAGCATCAACCAGATTCGCGGCCTCGACGTCGCGATCACGACCACTGCCGTCGACGACTCGCAGGCGCGCGCGCTCCTCACCGAGCTCGGCCTGCCGTTCGCGGCCGATGGGCAGAGGAGCTAGGAGCACATGGCGAAGAAGTCACTGATCGTCAAGGCCTCGCGGCCGCAGAAGTTCAAGGTCAGGAACTACACACGCTGCAACCGCTGCGGCCGGCCGCGCGCGGTCTTCCGCAAGTTCGGCCTCTGTCGCATCTGCCTGCGCGAGCTCGCCCACCAGGGCGTGATCCCCGGCATGACCAAGAGCTCCTGGTAGGAGGAACTTAGTGCACCGTTACGCAAATCCAATGGTTTCCAGTGGCGTTCAGACGCGCCTGGCGGCACCCAGCGGCCGCACGCGTGCCGCCAGCACGCGCACGACCACTGTGCGCCACCAGATCACCCCTGACCACTCCCCGGTAATTCACCGGACTCACGAAACGGCACACTGATGCTCACCGATCCAGTTGCCGACATGCTCACGCGCATCCGCAACGCCAACAAGGCGCTGCACGACCGCGCGGAGATGCCGAACTCCAAGCTCAAGGTCGAGATCGCACGCATCCTCAAGGAAGAGGGTTACATCCGCGACTTCCACGTCGCCGAGACCGGCACGCACCCGACACTCGTCGTCGAGCTGAAGTACGGGCGCGGCCGCGAGCGGGTGCTCACCGACCTCAAGCGCATCTCCAAGCCCGGTCGCCGTATCTATGCCGGCAAGGACCGCCTGCCGCGCGTTCTCGGCGGCATGGGCACCGCGATCCTGTCCACGTCCCGCGGCGTCGTCACGAGCCGCACCGCCGAGCGCGAGGGCATCGGCGGCGAAGTGATCTGTTTCGTCTGGTAGCAGCATGAGTCGTATCGGCAAGAAGCCCATCGACGTGCCCGCCGGGGTGATGGTGTCCGTGGACCCGGGCCGCGTCACCGTGTCCGGCCCGAAGGGCGAGCTGCGCCAGGTCGTCCCCACACGCATCGGGATCAGCCAGGAGGACGGCACGATCGTCGTCACCCGCCCGACCGAGCGCGGCGAGGACCGCGCCCTGCACGGCCTGACGCGCACGCTGATCGCGAACATGGTGGAGGGCGTGACCCAGGGCTTCGAGAAGCGCCTCGAGATTCAGGGCGTCGGCTACCGTGCCGCGATGTCCGGAACGGATCTGGAGCTGCAGGTCGGCTACTCGCACCCGGTGCGCATGAAGCCGCGCGAGGGCATCTCGTTCGAGGTGCCCGTCCCGACGCAGGTCGTCGTCCGCGGCATCGACAAGCAGATCGTCGGCCAGACGGCCGCGGAGATCCGCAAGGTGCGGCCGCCCGAGCCGTACAAGGGCAAGGGCATCCGCTACGAGGGCGAGTTCGTCCGCCGGAAGGTCGGGAAGAGAGCATGAGCTCGCGGCTTTCGACAAGAGAAGCTCGGCTGCGCCGTCACCGGCGCGTGCGCGGCAAGGTCCGCGGCACCGCCGAACGGCCCCGTCTCGTCGTGTTCCGCTCGAACCGCGGCATCTTTGCGCAGCTCGTCGACGACGACTCCGGCCGCACGCTGGCCGCGTCGTCGTGGCTCGACCTCGGCAAGCCGGACGGCGACAAGACCGCCCAGGCGACCGAGGTCGGCAAGGCGCTGGCCGCCGGCGCGAAGAAGGCGGGCATCGAGCGCGCGGTGTTCGACCGCGGCGGTTACCTTTTCCATGGTCGCGTAAAGGCGCTGGCCGACGGCGCCCGCGAAGGAGGCTTGCAGCTTTGATCGACGTTGCCGAGACGAGAGAGCTGAAGGAGCGCGTGGTCGAGATCAACCGCGTCGCCAAGGTGGTCAAGGGCGGCAGGCGGTTCTCGTTCACGGCGCTCGTCGTGATCGGCGACGAGGTCGACCGCGTCGGCGTCGGCTACGGCAAGGCGCGTGAGGTGCCGCTCGCGATCTCGAAGGCGGTCGACGACGCCAAGAAGAACATGTTCACCGTCCCCAAGCACGGCCAGACGATCACCCACGAGTCGCTCGGGCGGTTCGATGCGGCGCGCGTGCTGCTGCGCCCCGCCTCGCCGGGAACCGGCGTGATCGCGGGCGGCGGCGTGCGGGCGGTGCTCGAGCTGGGCGGGATCCGCGACGTGCTCGCGAAGTCGCTCGGCACGACCAACCCGATCAACATGCTGAAGGCCGCCGAGGCCGCGCTGCGCCAGCTCAGGCGCCCCGAGGACGTCGCGAAGGCGCGGGGCAAGTCGATCAGCGAGGTGCTTCCCTACAAGGCACCCGCCGAGCCCGCGGAGCCGGCGGGGACGGCGGAGCCCGGTAACACAGGGGAGGTGAGCGCGAATGGCGAAGCTGAAGCTGACGCAGGTGCGTAGCTCGATCGGCCAGACGCAGCGCCACCGCGGCACGCTCCGGGCGCTCGGCCTCGGCCGCATCGGCAAGCAGTCCGAGCAGGAGTCGAGCCCGGCGATCGACGGCATGCTGCGCAAGGTCCGCCACCTTGTGAAGGTCGAGGAGTCGTAAGACGTGGCCGGCGAGCTCAACCTCTCGAACCTGAAGCCGGCGCAGGAGCGGAAGACCCGCAAGCGGGTCGGCCGTGGCCTGGGCTCCGGCAAGGGCCGCTACTCGGGCCGCGGGATCAAGGGCCAGAAGTCGCGCGCCGGCTCGCACGCCATGCGCGCAGGCTTCGAAGGCGGACAGATGCCGCTCGGCATGCGCACCGCCAAGCTGCGCGGCAACACCTCCGCCGACGCGATGCCGATCGGGCCGTTCCGCACGATCGTCCAGAGCATCAACGTCCGCGACCTCGACCGCTTCGAGGCGGGGGACGAGGTGACGCCGGAGACGCTGAAGGCGAAGGGCCTGATCCGCTCTCTCCGGCGGGACGTGAAGCTGCTCGGCTCCGGCGAGCTCACGAAGAAGCTGACGATCACCGTGCACGCCGCCTCGCAGTCGGCGCGCGAGAAGGTGGAGGCCGCCGGCGGCACGCTCACCGTGCTGCGCGTGCCGAAGGAGCGCAAGCCGAAGAACCTCAAGCGCCGGCCCGAGGGCCGCACCAAGGCGGCCGACGGTGCCGGAAGCGACGACGCCGCCGTGGAGGGGGACAACTAGGCAGTGCTGAGCTGGCTCGCCAACGCCTGGCGCGTGCCGGAGCTGCGGCGCCGGCTGCTGTTCACGGCCGGGATCCTCGCGGCGTACCGGCTCGGCTCGTGGATGCCGGCGCCGGGCGTCGACTCTGCCCAGATCGAGAACTTCTTCAACGGGCGCGGCGGCTCGCTGCTCGGTCTGCTCAATCTGTTCTCGGGCTCGGCGCTCTCGCGCTTCTCGATCTTCGCGCTCGGGATCATGCCGTACGTCACGGCCTCGATCATCCTGCAGCTCATGACGGTGGTGATCCCCTCGCTCGAGCAGCTGCAGAAGGAGGGCGAGGCGGGCTACGCCAAGATCAATCAGTACACCCGCTACCTCACGGTCGTGCTCGCGGCCGCACAGGCGGCCGGCTACGCCTATCTGTTCCACACTCAGGGCGCGCTGCCGGCGAATCCGGGTCGCCTGGTGCTGATCGTCGTCACGCTGACTGCGGGCACGGTCTGCCTGATGTGGTTCGGAGAGCTGATCACGAAGCGCGGGATCGGGAACGGGATCTCGCTGCTGATCTTCGCGTCGATCCTCACGTCGGCGCCCGCCGGGATCAATGCGTGGCTGAACGGCGGTCCGCTGGAGAAGCTCTTCTTCCCGCTGCTTGCCCTCGGGGTCGTCGTCGCGGTCGTCTTCGTCCAGGAGGGGCAGCGCCGCATTCCGATCCAGTACGCGAAGCGGATGGTGGGCCGGCGGCAGACGTCGGGCGGCTCCACCTACATGCCGCTGCGCGTGAACATGGCCGGCGTGATCCCGGTGATCTTCGCGGCGGCGCTGCTGGCCCTGCCCCAGACGATCAGCTCGTTCGCGCCCGGGTCGCAGACGTTCATCAACCAGCACTTCTCGCCGTCCTCCTATACCTACCTCGGCGTCGAGGCGCTGCTGATCATCACCTTCACGTTCTTCTACACCGCCGTGCAGTTCAACCCGGTCGACCAGGCCGACAACCTGCGCAAGTACGGCGGCTACATCCCCGGCATCCGTCCGGGCCCCCCGACCGCGCAGTACCTCGACCGCGTGCTCACGCGGCTGACGCTCCCCGGGTCGATCTTCCTGGCGCTCGTCGCGGTGCTGCCGTCGATCTTCATCAACCAGTTCGGCTTCTCGCAGGCAACCTCACGCGCGCTCGGCGGCACCTCGGTGCTGATCGTCGTCGGCGTCGCCCTCGACACGATGCGCCAGATGGAGTCGCAGATGATGATGCGCTCCTACGAAGGGTTGAGGTGACGCCTGCGCTGAACCTGCTCGTCCTCGGTCCCCAGGGCGCCGGCAAGGGCACGCAGGCCTCGCTGATCGCCGCTGAGTACGGCGTCCCGCACATCTCGACCGGTGCGATGTTCCGCGCCGCCATCGCCGAGCAGACGCCGCTCGGCAAGCAGGTGGCGCCGATCCTCGACGCGGGCGAGTTGGTGCCGGACGAGCTGACGGTTCAGCTGATCGGCGAGCGGCTCGGCGCCGCCGACGCCGCGGAGGGCTTCGTCCTCGACGGCTTCCCGCGCAACCTGGAGCAGGCGCGCGCGCTCGACGCCCTGCTGCACGCGCTCGACCGCGACCTCGACGCGATTCTCTTCTTCGACCTGCCCGACGAGCAGGCGATCGAACGGCTGCGCCGGCGCGCAGGGCTCGAGAACCGCTCGGACGACACGCCCGAGGCGATCGAGAGGCGGCTCCGCATCTACCATGAGGAGACGGAGCCCGTGATCGAGCACTACCGGGTGACGGGAAGGCTGGTGCCGCTTCACGCGGGCCGGGAGATCAGCGAGGTGTGGGCCGAGACACAGGCGGCCCTCGAGCACCTCGGCAAGGCGCACGCATGATCATCCGCAAGAACCGCAGCGAGATCGAGACCATGGCCCGGGCGGGAGCCGTCGTCGCCGGCACCCTGCAGCTGCTGGAGCAGCACGCCCAGGCGGGGGTCACGACCGCAGAGCTCGACGAGCTCGCGGACGAGTTCATCCGCTCGCACGGCGGCCGACCGACCTTCAAGGGCTACAAGGGCTACCCGGCCGCGACGTGCCTCTCGCCGAACGACATGGTCGTGCACGGGATCCCGGGCGCCGGGTCGCCTGACCGGCGGCGACATCCTGTCGGTCGACGTCGGGGTGACCCTGAACGGGTTCGTCGCCGACTCGGCCTGGACGTTCCCGGTCGGCGCGATCTCGCCGGAGGCCCAGCGACTGCTCGACACCTGCAGGGCCGCTCTATTCGCCGGGATCGAGCAGGCGGTCGTCGGGAACGTGATCTCGGACATCTCGCGTGCCGTCCAGGAGGTCACGGAGGCCGCCGGGTTCAGCGTGATCCGGAGCCTCGTCGGGCACGGCGTGGGCCGCTCGATGCACGAGGACCCGCAGGTACCCAACTTCGTCTCCCAGCACCGCGGGCCGGAGCTGCGCGAGGGGATGACGATCGCGATCGAGCCGATGATCACCGCCGGCGGCCCGGAGGTCTACCTGCACGCCGACGGCTGGTCGATCTCGACGTCGGACAGCTCGCTCGCCGCCCACTTCGAGCACACCGTCGCGGTCACGGCGGAGGGCCCGCGCGTGCTCACTGAGCCGGCAAGGGTCCTGGTACCATGACGTTCCGCGTCGCCGGGCGTATGCCTGTGCGACCTCTCTTGTCATGAAAGTGCGTCCTTCCGTCAAGCCCATGTGTGAGCGCTGCCGCGTGATCAAGCGGCACGGGCGCACCATGGTCATCTGCACGAATCCGCGTCACAAGCAACGTCAGGGGTAGAGGAGCGAATTGGCCCGCATCGCAGGCGTGAACCTGCCGAACCAGAAGCGGCTCGAGATCGGGCTGACCTACATCTACGGGATCGGGCAGCCAACCGCGCTCAAGATCTGCGGGGCGCTCGGCCTCTCGCCCGACGAGAAGGTCCGCGACCTGACGGAGGACGAGGTCGCAAAGCTGCGCGACTACATCGACGGCAACGTGCAGGTCGAGGGCGACCTGCGCCGCGAGCGGACGCAGGCGATCAAGCGCCTCTCAGAGATCGGCGCCTACCGCGGGCTGCGCCACCGTCGCAACCTGCCGGTTCACGGCCAGCGCACGAAGACGAACGCCCGCACGCGCAAGGGCCCGAAGAAGACCGTCGGTCGCGGGAAGAAGGCGAAGTAGCGTGGCGCCTCCCAGGAGACCCGCGACCAGAGGTCGCACGCGCCGCCGCGTCCGCAAGAACATCGCGATCGGCCAGGCGCACATCAAGACGTCGTTCAACAACACGATCGTCGCCCTTACCGACCACGAAGGAAACGTGATCGTCTGGGAGTCCGCCGGCTCGGCCGGCTTCAAGGGCTCACGCAAGTCGACGCCGTTCGCGGCGCAGGTGACTGCCGACGCCGCCGCCCGCAAGGGCATGGAGCACGGCCTGCAGAAGGTCGAGGTGTTCGTCAAGGGGCCGGGCTCCGGGCGCGAGACGGCGATCCGCTCGCTCCAGGCTGCCGGGCTCGAGATTCTCGGTGTGAAGGACGTCTCGCCGCAGGCGCACAACGGCGTCCGCCAGAAGAAGCGGAGGCGTGTGTAGTGGCTCGCGATCGTTCCCCGAAGTGCAAGCAGTGCCGCAGGGAGGGCATGAAGCTCTTCCTGAAGGGCGAGCGCTGCCTGACCGAGAAGTGCGCGATCGAGCGCCGCTCGTATCCGCCGGGCGAGCACGGCCGCGGCCGGATCAAGCAGAGCGAGTACCTGCTGCAGCTGCGCGAGAAGCAGAAGGCGCGCCGGTACTACGGGCTGCTCGAGAACCAGTTCCGCACCTACTACGACAAGGCCAACAAGCAGGGCGGCATCACGGGCGACAACCTCCTGCGGATGCTCGAGACCCGCCTCGACAACGTCGTCTACCGGCTCGGCTTCGCGGCATCCCGGGCGCAGGCGCGCCAGCTCGTGCGGCACGGGCACTTCCGCGTGAACGGACGCCGGGTGAACATCCCGAGCTACCAGGTCACGCCCGACGACGTCGTGACGCTCCGGACCGGCTCCACCGCGGAGCAGATCGTCCGCGACGCAACCGACCTCACGGCCGCGGTCGCACCATGGCTGCAGGCCGACCACGACGGGCTGCAGGGCACCGTGCTCAAGTGGCCCGAGCGCGCCGAGATCGACACGCCGGTCTCGGAGCAGCTGATCGTCGAGCTCTACTCGAAGTAGAGCCCGGCCGAAGTTTTTCCAGCAAGCAGGGAGAAAGGAAAAGATGGCAGTACGCGCGACCGATTTCCAGGTCCCGAAGATCACCCACGAGGAGATCACCGAGCACCGCGGCGTCTTCGTGATCGAGCCGCTGGACCGCGGCTTCGGCTACACGTTCGGCAACTCATTGCGCCGGGTGCTGCTCTCGTCGCTCGAGGGCGCGGCAGTGACCTCCGTGAAGATCGAAGGCGTCGCTCACGAGTTCACGACGCTGCCGGGCGTCCGCGAGGACGTCACCGACATCATCCTCAACCTGAAGCAGCTCGTCTGCATCCTCCACGGCGAGTCGCCGGAGGTGGAGGTGCGGCTGACGAAGCGCGGCGACGGCGTCGTCACCGCCGCCGACATCGAGGCGCCCGCCGACCTCGAGATCCTGAACCCGGACCTCGAGATCGCGAACCTCTCGTCGAAGGGCCGCCTCGAGATCACGCTCACGATCGGCCGCGGCCGCGGCTACGTGCCGGCCGAGGGCAACCGGGGCCAGGCCCACACGATCGGCGTGATCCCGGTCGACTCCATGTTCTCGCCGATCAACCGCGTCTCGTACGACGTCGAGGCGGCGCGCGTTGGCCAGCGCACCGACTACGACAAGCTGATCCTCGACGTCACGACCGACGGGTCGATCGAAGCCGAAAGACGCGATCGCCGAGGCCGCCGAGATCCTCATCCGGCAGCTCGCGATCTTCACCGACCTCGACCGCATCGAGCAGTACCGCGACGCGGGCGGCGACGGTGAGGGCGTTGGGGAGGCGGCTCCGTCGCTCGCCGGCGGGATGGAGAACTTCCCGATCGAGGAGCTCGAGCTGGGCGTTCGCTCCTACAACTGCCTCAAGCGGGTCGGCATCGAGACGATCGGCGATCTCGTCGTGAAGTCCGAGTCCGAGCTCGCCGCGATCCCGAACTTCGGCAAGAAGTCGATCGAAGAGGTCAAGGAGACGCTCGCCGCCCAGGGTCTGACCCTGCGGGGCGGCAGCACGAACGGGAGCGAGTAGGCGGAGACGTGCGCCACCAGCGGACAGGCAAGAAGCTCGGCCGCGACGCCGCGCATCGCAAGGCGCTCTACGCGAACCTCACGGGGGCGCTGATCGAGCACGGCCGCATCAAGACGACCGTGACGAAGGCCAAGGCGGTGAAGCCGATCGCCGAGCGGATGATCACGCTCGGTCGCCGCGGCGACCTGCACGCGCGCCGGCAGGCGACGTCGTTCCTGCGCTCGCGGGACGTCGTGCACCGCCTGTTCGCCGACGTGGCGCCGCGGTTCCAGGATCGCCCCGGCGGGTACGCGCGGATCGTCAAGATCGGCCCGCGCCCCGGCGACTCGGCCGAGATGGCGTACCTCGAGCTGGTCGACGAGGAGTACGTGACGACACAGCGCGAGGAGCGCGCGACCGCCGTCGCGGAGCCGGAGCCCGAGACCGTCGAGCCGGAAGCCGAGGAGGCGTCGAGGAGGCCGACCGCCGAGGCAGAGGACGCGGAGGCCGAGGAGGCGGAGGCTGAAGAGGCCGAGGCTGAGGAGGGCGAAGCGCAGGCCGACGGCGCCGAGGAGGCGCCCGAGCCCGTCGCCGAAGCCGAGCCTCCCGCGGAGGACGAAGAGAAGTAGTTCGGGTGCCAGGCACTTCCGTGCCTGGCACTTGCTTCGTCCCTACGCTCCCGTCCCGATGAGGGCGCCGACGATCGCGATCACGGCGCCTCCGATCGACACCGCGAGCAGCGAGCGCCCGAAGCTCGTCTCGAAGAACCGCCAGCGGAGCACGGCGAGGCCGACCAGCTCGAGCGCCACGACGATTGCCGCTGCGGTCACGGCCACGCGGTAGTCGGGGATGAGGAACGGCAGGGTGTGCAGGATCCCGCCGATGAACGTCCCGACGCCGGTGATCGTGCCGCGGACGGCGGGGCTCCCGCGCCCGGTGAGCTCGCCCGTGTCGGAGAGCCCCTCCGAGAAGGCCATCGAGATCCCCGCGCCGATCGCGGTCGCGAGCCCGGCCACGAACGCCGTGTGCGGCTCGTGCGTGTAGAAGACGATGCCGAAGATCGGCGCAAGCGTCGACAGCGAGCCGTCGATCAGCCCGATCATCGCCGGCTGGACGCGCTGGAGGAGGAAATGCTGCTCGACCGTCACGACGTAGAGTGTATCCGACTAGTCACAAGTAGATAGAGCATATGGAGCACCTTACAAGAGCGGTCAGGAGCGCCTGACGGTGCGGCTCAAGCTGACGCTCGAGTACGACGGCACCGATTTCTCGGGCTGGGCGGCGCAGCCGGGGCGGCGCACCGTTCAGGGCGCGGTCGAGGAGGCGATCGCTGCGACCTACGGCGGCTGCGCGGCGCTTGCGGTCGCCGGCCGAACCGACGCGGGCGTGCACGCAATTGCGAACGTCGCCTCGGTGGACGTCGACGGCGGGCCGCCGGCCGAGCGCGCCGCGCAGGCGGTCAATGCCGCGCTGCCGGCCGACGTCGCGGTCGTGCTCGCCGAGCGCGCCGACGACGGCTTCCACGCGCGCTTCGACGCCCGTGCGCGCTCGTATCGCTACCGGGTCGACCGGCGACGTGAGCGGCCCGCGCTGGGGCGCCGCCGTGCGCTCTGGCACCCGCGCCCTGTCGACGTCGACGCACTGGACGCGGCGGCACAGGTGCTGGTCGGCGAGCACGACTTTCGAGCGTTCACGCCCACGGACACCCAGCACGACAGCTTCGTCCGCGTGGTCGAGCGCGCCGGATGGACCGTCCTCGGGGAGGATCTGATCGCCTTCGAGATCACCGCCGACTCGTTCCTGCGGCACATGGTCCGGACGCTCGTCGGCACGATGCTGGCCGGCGTCGAGCTCGACCCGCTGCTCGACGGGCGGCCGCGGGACGAGGCCGGGCCGACCGCGCCGCCCCACGGCCTCCACCTGGTCGGCGTTCGATACAAGTAGAGGCCGTGCGCCATCCGATCGTCCTCTTCGATCTCGACGGCACCGTCGTCGACTCGGGCCCGATCATCCTTGCGTCGATGCGGCATGCGACGCAGACCGTCCTCGGACGCGACTACAGCGACGCCGAGCTGCTGGCCCACGTGGGCGGGCCGGGGCTGGAGGCGCAGATGGCGGCGATCGCGCCGGGCCGAACCGACGAGCTCGTGCGCGTCTACCGCGAGCACAACGAGCCGTTGCACGACACGCTCGCAGGCTTCGACGGCATCGAGGCGACGCTCGAGACGCTGCTCGCCCGCGGCCATCGACTCGGCATCGTCACCGCGAAGCGGCGCGCGACCGTGGATCTCGCGTTCGCCCGACTCCCGCTCGCCCACTTCTTCGAGATGGTCGTCGGCGGCGACGAGACCGAGCGGCACAAGCCCGATCCGGAGCCGCTGCTGCTCGCGCTGGCCCGGCTCGACGTGCCGGCGGCGCAGGCGGCGTACGTCGGCGACTCTCCCTACGACATGCAGGCGGCGCGCGCGGCCGGCCTCTTCGCCGTCGGCGTCGCGTGGGGTGGGATCCACGACCGGTCGGCGCTCGGCGACGCCGACGTCGTCGTCGACCGGGCCGAGGAGCTCCTCGATGTCCTCTAGCCGCGCGCCCGCCGCGCCGACCGCGCGCGTCGCCGAGCTGCGCGACGCCCTCACGCGGTGGCTCTACGAGTACCACGTCCTCGACGAGCCCTCCGTCGACGACGCGACCTACGACCGCGCCTACGACGAGCTGGTCGCGCTCGAGCAGGAGCACCCGGAGCTCGTCACACCCGACTCTCCGACGCAGCGCGTCGGCGCGCCGGCGTCGTCGAAGTTCGAGAAGGTGCGGCATCTGACGCCGATGGGCTCGCTCGAGAAGGTGACGACCGACGAGGCGGTCGCGAAGTGGGTCGACGACGTCCGCAAGCGGCTCGACTCGGACGAGCCCGTGGCGTACGTCCTCGAGCCGAAGATCGACGGGCTCGCGATCAACCTGACGTACGAGAACGGGGTGTTCGTACGCGGCGCGACGCGCGGCGACGGCGAGGTCGGAGAGGACGTGACGGTGAATCTGCGCACGATCCCCTCGATCCCGCTCCGGCTGCTCGGCGACGACGTGCCGCAGCTCGTCGAGGTGCGCGGCGAGGTCTACATGCCGCTCTCCGGTTTCCGAGAGCTCAACGAACGGCTCGTCTCGGAAGGGAAGAAGCCGACGCCGAACCCGCGCAACGCCGCGGCCGGGTCGCTCCGGCAAAAGGACCCCTCGATCACCGCACAGCGACCGCTCTCCGTCTGGGCGTACGGTGTCGGCGCTCACGACGGCGTCGAGCTGACGACGCACTGGCAGACACTCGGGTGGCTGCGCGCGCACGGCTTCCCCACGAACCCGTTCGCCGAGCGCCTGGACGACCCCGAGGCGGTGGCCGAAGCGTGCCCCGCCTGGGAGCGCCGGCGCGCCGAGCTCGACTACGAGATCGACGGGATCGTGATCAAGGTCGACGACCTCGCCCAGCAGCGCATGCTCGGCGCGTTGCACTCGCGCCCGCGCTGGGCGCGCGCGTTCAAGTGGGCGCCGATGACGGCGACCACACGGCTCGAGAAGATCATGATCCGCGTCGGGCGCACGGGCGCGCTCAATCCGTGGGCGGTGCTCACACCGGTCGAGGTCGGCGGCGTCACGATCTCGCGCGCGACGCTCCACAACGAGGAGGACATCAACCGCAAGGACATCCGCGAGGGGGACGACGTGATCGTGCAGCGTGCCGGCGACGTCATCCCGCAGGTCGTCGGCCCGGCCGGCGCACACCGGCGCGGCACGAAGCCGTTCCGGATGCCCGAGCGCTGCCCGCTCTGCGACACGCCGATCGTCAAGCCGGAGGGCGAGGCGATGCACCGCTGTCCGAATCGCGCCTGTCCCTCTCGCGGGCTCGAGACCCTGAACAACTGGGTGATGGCCGCAGCGGACATCGACGGTGTCGGCGAGCAGCTCGTCCGCCGGCTGTGGGACCTCGGCCTCGTGCGCTCGCTGCCCGAGCTCTACCGGCTCACGAGGGAGCAGCTGCTCTCACTCGACGGCTTCGCCGAGGTCTCCTCCACGAACGTCGTCAACGCGATCGCGGCGTCGAAAGATGTCCCCTTCAGCCGCGTGCTGTTCGGCCTGAACATCCCGGACGTCGGCTGGGTGACGGCGCAGAGCCTCGCACGCCACTTCGGCGCGGTCGATCGACTCGCGTCGGCGTCGCAGGAGGAGATCATGGAGTGCGAGGGGATCGGCCCCGAGCGCGCCGAGGCGATCGCCGAGTGGTTCGCCGACGAGGGCAACCTGCGGCTCGTCGAGGAGTTGCGGGCGCTCGGTCTGCGCTTCGAGGCGGGGGAGGACGAGCGGCCGGTGGAGGGCCCGCTCACCGGTAAGCAGTACGTGATCACCGGGACGCTCGAGTTGCTGCGGCGTGAGGAGGCGCGCGAGCGCCTCGAGGCACTCGGCGCGAACGTCTCCGACAACGTCTCGAAGAAGACGACCGCCGTCTTCGTCGGCGAGTCTCCCGGCAGCAAGGTGGCGAAGGCCCAGAAGGCCGGCGTCGCCCTGCGGACCGAGGGCGAGCTCGCGGCGCTCCTTGCCGACCCGTCGCTCGAGGAGCGTCCTGAGGTCGCGATGAGTTTCGGCGCGCCCGGCCGTCGAACGAAGTGAGCTGACCGCGGAGGACGACGAAGGGAGACCGAGGTGGAAGAACCGACTCAGGCAACAAGCACGGCGGGGATGGCCGGGGCCGATCGCGGCGATCACGCTCTTCGTCGAGGACCTCGCCGAGGCGAAGCGGTTCTACGGCGAGACGTTCGAGCTACCGGTGTTCTACGAGGATCCGAACTCGGCGGTCTTCAAGTTCGGCGAGACGCTGATCAACCTCCTGCAGGCGAGCGAAGCGCCCTTGCTGGTCGCGCCCGCAACGGTCGCATCCCGCGACGCCGGCGTGCGCTTCCAGTTCACGCTCGGCGTCGACGACGTCGACGCGACGTGCGAACGGCTCGAGGCGCGCGGGGTCGAGCTGCTGAACGGGCCGATCGACCGTCCCTGGGGGATCCGGACGGCGAGCTTCCGCGACCCGGGCGGCCACATCTGGGAGATCGCCCGCTAGCCCTAGCGCACCCAGAGCTGATCGAACATCATCCCGTAGCCGTTCGGGCTGTACTGGTAGTTGCCGACGCGCTTCGAGAGGATGTCGATCTCCTTCGGGTTGACGAGCGGCACCCACGGCGCCTGGTCGACGGTCTCCCGATCGACCCGCTCCCAGATGCGGCGGGCCGCGTCGGGATCGGTGGCCTCGAGGCGCAACGCCTGCGCGATCTGCCGGTCGATGCGCGGGTCGCAGAACTCGGAGTCGTTCGAGTTCGCGGTCGTCGCAGGCTGGAACGAGGCGCACGTGAAGATCGGATTGAAGAAGCCCCCGGCGGTCGGGTAGTCGGTGATCCACTCGGTCGTCCCGATCTGGGCGTGCGTGCGGGAGTCCGCGATCGTCGCGAAGAACGTGCCCGTGCCGCCGAGCGTCCTGATCGAGACGCGATAGCCGAGCGAGCGTAGGAGCCTCGCGGCGTAGGGCCCGAGCCCGCCGATGTCGCCCCACGAATAGAACTTCACCTTCATGCCCTTGGTGCCGGAGGCGCCGACCAGCGCCCGCGCCCGCGCGAGATCGGGCACCTTCCCGTAGGGGCAGTACGGACGGTACCCCGGGAAGTGGGGCGGGAGGATCTGGCACGTCGCCTGCGAGACGTCCGAGCCGCCGGCAACCTCGACGGCTGCCGCCCGGTCTGCGGCGAGGTTGATCGCCTTGCGCACGGCGAGCCGGTTGAACGGTGCGAGGCGCGTGTTGAGGAAGAGCGCGATCGTCGCCTGCTGCGGGTTGGAGTGCACCTGACTCGCGTGGCGGAGCTTGACGGCGGCCAGGCGGCTCGCGGACGGCGGCGTCTCCGACTGGGCCGTGCTGAAGGCGTCTGCCTCGCCTGCGACCACGTCGTTCATCGCCGCGTCGGGTGTGCCGCCGATCGCGAACACGATCCGATCCGGGTAGCCGTCGGGCTGCGCCGCCTTCGACCACTCGTGGAAGTACGGATTGCGCCGGAGGACGAGTCGGTGGTCCGGCCGGTAGCCCGCGATCATGTACGGGCCGGTCCCCGGCAGGGGCTTCGTGTGCGTCTCGGTGAGCGGTGTGGTCGCCGGGACGGCGTACCCGAACTCGAGAGCGAGCTGGTACAGGAACTCGGGGTCGGGCTCGACGAGGTGGAAGGTCACGGTCCTCGCCGCGTCGTCCGTGACGATCCCGCGCGAGAGATCGCAGTGCTTCGGCGCCTCCTTGCACTGTGTCGCCCCCACGATGCCGTCGTAGTACGTGACCGCCAGCTTGCCGATGGCGAAGTCGCGCTCGAACGCCCGGCGAAAGTCGTCGGCCTTCACCGGTGCTCCGTTCGAGTAGCGGATGTTGGGCCGGAGCCGGAAGGTGTAGGTCTTGCCGCCGTCGGTCGGCGTCGGCAGCGAGACCGCGAGGTTCGGCACGAGCTGCGTCCCTGCGAGCCCGCCGGCCTGGTTGAAGGCGACGAGGCCGTCGTTCGTCATGCGCAGGATCGGGATCGACGTCGTGTCGTAGGCGACCGCCGGGTCGATCGAGTCGAGGCCCCTGTTCATCCGGACGGTCAGCGTGCCGCCGCGATGGCCGGCGCCGGACTGGCGCACGGCGACGAGGACATCGCCCCCTGCGATCGCGAGCCCCTGCGGGCGGTTGCCGACGCGGATCGAGTCGATCCGCTGACCCGTGCGCGGGTCGATGCGCGCCACGGTCCCGTCGAACTGGTTGCTCACCCAGACTCCGTGCCTGTCGACCGCAACCGCGGCCGGGCCGTTCCCGGTCGGGATGACGTGCTCGACCGAGGAGGTGACCGGGTCGATCTGGGTGACGGTCCCGTCCAGGGTGTTCGCCACCCAGACCGAGCCGTCGCCGACGGCGATGCCGGTGGGCCCGTTGCCAACGGCGATCGGCTGCACGACGCTGCCCGACCTCGGGTCGATCCGGACCACCCGACTCGCGGCGCGCTGGCTCGCCCAGAGCGCTCCACGGCCGAAGGCCAGCTCGGTTGCGGCGACCGGCGAGGGCTTCCCCGGTCTGCCGCTGCGTGCGTCGATTCGCGTGATCGTCCCGTCGCCGGTGTTGGCAACCCAGATCGAGCCCGCTCCGTAGGCGATCCCCACCGGGCCGTTGCCCACGCCGATCGTCTGCACGACGGTGTTCGTCCCGGGGTCGATCCGCGACACGGTCCCGTCGAGGCCGTTGGCGACCCAGACCGCCCCGCCGCCCGTTGCAATCCCGCTCGGGCTGTTCCCGACGGCGATCGTCTGGACGTTCCTCGTGGCCGGGTCGATGCGGGAGACGGTGTTGTCGTCCGTGTTCGTCACCCAGACCGCGTCCTCGCCGACCGCGATGTGGCTCGGGGTCGACCCGACCGGCACCTCGTCGACGATGCCCGTCGACCGAGTGTCGATCCGCCCGACGGCGTTCGAGTCGACCTGGGCGAGCGCGTGCGCTGTGTCCGAGCCGCCGAACAGGCCGACGAGGAGCGCGGCCAACCCGCCGAGAACGAGCACCGCCGCGGCGGCAGCGCCGGCCAGGTTCCGCTTCCGCAGGCGTGCGCGCCAGACGGCCGCCTGTGCGGCCTGCTCGAGCTCGTCCTCGCGCCCGCTGTACGCGGTCGGCGCCTCTGCCGTCCGCAGTGCCGGGAAATCGGTCGGCAGGCCCTCGACGTCGAGCTGGTAGATGTGCTCCGGCCGGTCGAGGTCCTTGAGGCGATGCTGCCCGAGGTCGCGGATCCGGATCTCCGGGAGCTCGTCGTCCTCGAGCACCGAGCAGGTCGCCTGCGACACGAGGATCTGGCCGCCGTGCCCGGCCGCCATGATCCGCGCCGCGCGGTGAACGCCGAGCCCGTGGTACCCCTCGTCGCCGACGCCGGGCTCGCCCGTGTGGATCCCCATCCGCACCCGGCAGTCCGCGCCCTCCGGCCAGAGATGCCCGGCGAGCCCGCGCTGAGCCGCGGCTGCCGCCAGCGCCGCGTCGGCGGCCCGGCGAAACGCGACGAAGAAGGCGTCTCCCTGAGTGTCGACCTCCTGCCCGCCGTGAGCCGCGAACGCGGCGCGCAGGATCTGACGGTGGTCGGTCAGGAGTTGCCCGTACCGCTCCTGGCGCAGCTGTTTCAGCATGCGCGTCGACCCCTCGACGTCGGTGAAGAGAAAGGTGACGGTCCCGCTCGGGAGCTCGGCCATCTTTCGGACGAGTCTACGACCGGGCCCGGAGAGCTTCTACGGGCCGACGGCCAGCGCCGTCACGAAGCGGTCCTCGGCCTTGTGGGCCGACCAGTACGCGACCGGCTTGCCGTTCTCGAGGACGGCGAACGCGTAGCGGGAGCGCACGTAGCCCGACAGCGCCGAGGCTTCGTTCGTCGTGCCGGTCTTCGCGCGAACGGCGCCCCGGGCCGGCGCGGTCTGCAGCCGGTTCCTGAGCGTGCCGCTGATGCCGGCGACCGGCAGCGCCCCCCACAGCACCGAGCGCATCGACGGGTCGTTCCACGCGGCGAGCAGCAGCGCGCCGAGCGTGCGCACGGTGATCCGGTCGTCGAGCGAGAGGCCCGAGCCGTCGACGACGCGGACGCCGGTCACGGGGATCGCAGCCTGGCTGAGCGCGTCGACCACGACCGCCGCGCCGGCTGCCGACGTTCCGCCGGTTCCCTGCATCGCGCCGAGCTGCTTCAGCAGCATCTCCGCGGTGAAGTTGTCGCTCTCGCGGTCCATGAACGTGACGATCTGCTGCAGCGGTGCTGACGCGATGCGGGCGAGCGGAACGGCGGTGTCGGGCGCCGTGCCGACGGAGACCATCCCCGTTGTGATCCTGTGCCGCCGCAGCACTTGCCGGAAACGGCCTGCGGCGGCGACGGCCGGCCGCAGCGCGATGCGGTCGTCGTAGACGCCGCGGTCGACGACGAGCGCCGAGAGCGGCGAGCACTCGTTGACGAAGAACGCCGCTTTCCATCCGGGGGCGGTGCGGCGCGAGTCGAACCAGCTCTCGTCGCCGAGCACGCGTCCGGACACGTGCCTGATGCCCTGCCGCTCGAGCGCGGCTGCGAGACGAGCGAGACCGCCAGAGGTCAGGGAGGGATCGCCGTAGCCCTTGAGGTAGAGGTCGCCCTGCCAGGTGCGGCCGACCAGCCGGCCGCGGCCCAGGACCTCGGTGGGGAACCGGTACGCCGGCCCGAGTGTCCGCAGCGCGGCGAACGTCACGGGGAGCTTCTCGTTCGATGCCGGCGCGAGTGCGGTGTCGGCGTTCCGCTCGAACACGACGCCGCCCGACGAGAGGTCGATCGCGATCGCGCCGGAGGTCGACGTCGTCAGCGACGGCACCTCGAGCGCGTGTGCGAGCCGCGTCGGCAGGGGCAGCCGCGCTGCAGGCGCGAAAGGCGCGAGGAGCAGGGAAATCGTGGTCGCGACGAGGAGCGTGCGCATCGTCCGGGGAACAGTTTGACCGAGCCGGCGGCGAGCTTGGGCCTGCGCACCCGGAAAGATGGGTCCCGCGGCCCTTGTCGAACCACGGCAGCCGTCGAACAATCGACTGGCGGCCCCCTCCGCCTGCCCATGACCGAGCTCTTCGAACAGATCACGACGATGATCGACGCCTCCGAGCGCGACCTCGATCGCATCGAGCGCACGCTCACGGACGGCTACGCGCACGCCCTGACGCTCGAGGGCGAGCGGCTGCGGCTCGAGCGGCGGCTCACCGAGCTCGCGCGCGAGCTCAACGTCGGCGACACGCGCACGAAGACCGACGAGCTCTCGTCGGTGGCCGAGCGGCTGGACGGCAACGCCGGCGACCTGACGCGCCTTCGCTCCGCGCTCGCGGAGCTCCGCCGGCACGCCGACGCGATTCGCTAGGAGGGCTTGGCGAGATGCCGTTCGTCGCAGGGGTGCGATGGGCGTACCGTGGCAAGGACGCAGGGAGTCGCCGATAGTTGAGCTATCGGCGCGACCGAGGACGCGGCCACGGGGCGTCCAGCGCGGCCCGGCGGCACAACCTGTATCTCGCCAAGTCCTCCTAACTAGACGAGCCCGGACCGCACCGCGACGACTGCCGCCTGGATGCGATTCTCGATCTGCAGCTTCATCAGGATGTTCGAGATGTGGTTCTTCACGGTCTTCGGGCTGATGTGCAGATCGGCGGCGATGTGAGCGTTGTCCTTGCCGTTTGCGATCAGCTTCAGCACCTCGATCTCCCGCTGCGAGAGCTCGGAGCGAATCAGCTCGGCCTCCCGGCTGCCGGCGCCGGTCGCGCGAACGTGCTGCAGGACCTTCGCTGCGATCGCCGGTGAGACGAGCGCCTCGCCGATCGCCGCCGCGTTGATGCCGGCGATCAGATCGTCGATCGACGAGTCCTTGAGCAGGTAGCCGCACGCGCCGGCGAGGATCGCCTCGAGCACGTCCGCGTCCTGGTCGGAGATCGTCAGCACGAGCACGCGCGTGAGCGGCGCGATCATCGCGATCTGCCGGGTCGCCTCCACGCCTCCGACGCCGGGCATGTTCAGGTCCATCACCACGACGTCCGGCGCGAGCTCGCGGATCGCGCGGAGCGCGTTCTCCCCGTCGTCGCATTCACCGACGATCTGCACGCCCTGCTCGGACAAGAGCTTGCGCAGCCCGGTCCGGAAGAGGTCGTGGTCGTCCACGAGCAGAACGCGTGGGCTGACGTGCTCCCTGGTGTCCGGTGTCTCGATCACCTGTGAGGCGTGGTCGGTCAATGGTGCGTCCGGCCCATGAACGGGGGCTGACCGTACCACAGCCTCCGGCAAGGAGTGGGTACTTCGTGCAGATTTGCTCAAGTTTCGCGCACGTTCTCGGTTGACGACCGTCCGAAAACATTGCTAGCCTCCCCGACTCGTGACGTACCGGCCCCTCCCGGTGCGCCCGTCCCGCCCCCGCCCAGGGGGTCGTTATCCGTAGATTGGGGCAGGCGCCGTACGTTCTCGTCGGGATCTGCGTTGCTCTCGTGGCAGCGGTTCCGGCGGTCGCCGACCCCTCGATCGGGTCGAAACGCGCCGAGGCACAGGCTGTCATGGGGCAGCTCCAGAGCCTGTCCGACTCGCTCGAGCGTGCGCGTTCGCAGTACGATGCAGCGACCACGCAGCTCGCGCTGACGAAGCGGAACCAGCGCGAGAACGCGTACGAGTTGCGGGTTGCGCGGCACAACCTGAACGTGAGCCAGCGCATGGTCCGCCAGCGGCTCGTGTCGCTCTACACGACCGAGCAGGATTCGACGATCGAGGTCATCCTCGGCGCGAAGAGCCTCGACGACGTGATCACGCGCATCGACAGCGCGAAGAACGTCACGCACCTCGATGCGCGGGTGCTCGCCGAGGTCACGCAGTTCCGGCACGCGGTCGTCCAGCACAAGCGGAAGCTGGCGGAGGAACGAGCCCAGGAGGAGCACCTCGTCGCAGTGCGGGCGGCGGCGAAGCAGTCGATCGAGTCGAAGATCGCCGAAAGCCAGCGGCTGCTCTCGTCGATCAAGGGCCAGATCGCCCAGCTGCAGGCGGCCGAAGCGGCGAGGCAGCTGCAGATGGCGCGTGCGGCCCAGGCGCGGATCGTCGCGCAGCACCAGGCCCGGCAGCAGCAGGTGGCCGACACGATCGTCGGGGTCTCGGCCGTGGCGCCGCAGTCGGACACGATCGTCGCGCCTCCATCGACCCACGGCGGCGTCGTCGGGGTCGCGATGTCGGAGCTCGGCACGCCGTACGTCTGGGGCGGTTCGTCGCCCGGCGGGTTCGACTGCTCGGGGCTCGTGATGTGGGCCTACGCGCAGGTCGGGGTCTCCCTTCCGCACTCGTCCTACGCCCTCTACGGCATGGGCGTGCCGGTCTCGCGCGACCAGCTCGAGCCCGGCGACCTGGTCTTCTTCGACGGGCTCGGGCACGTCGGCATCTACATCGGGGGCGGGCAGTTCATCCACGCCCCGCACACCGGCGACGTGGTGAAGATCTCCAGCCTCGGCGAGGGCTGGTATTCGGCGGCCTACGTCGGCGCCCGGCGGATTCTCTAGCTAGAGCCGCCGAGGCCCGGTGCCAGGCACCGGGGTGCCTGGCACCGTTCTAGGACTCCGGCGCGTACAGCGCCTCGACGTCGTCCGCGAAGTGCTCGAGGATCACCTTGCGCCGCAGCTTGAGCGTCGGCGTCACCTCGTCGTGCTCGATGCTGAAATCGCGCGGGAGGATCCGGAAGCGCTTGATCTGCTCGAAGCGCGAGCGGTCGGCGTTGACCGCCGCCACGGCCCTCTGCACCGCGTCCTGGATGCCGGCCTCGTCGAGCCCGTCGGCAGCCTCCGGATCGACCGTCACCAGCGCGGCCACGTAGGGACGGCGATCGCCGACCACGAGCACCTGGGAGACGACCCGGTGGGCCTTGAGCTCGTTCTCGAGGTTCTGCGGCGCGACGTTCTTCCCGCCCGACGTCACGATCAAGTCCTTCTTGCGGTCGGTGATCACGAGGAAGCCGTCGTCGTCGATGTGGCCCACGTCGCCCGTGTGCACGAACCCCTCGTCGTCGATCGTCTGCCGGGTCGCCTCGTCGTCGTGGTAGTAGCCCGCGAACACGGTGTTCGACCGGATGAGGATCTCGCCGTCGGGCGCGAGCCGGAGCTCGACGCCGGGCAGCGGCTTGCCGACCGTCCCGAAGCGGTACGCGCTCGGCAGGTTCACCGTCGCCGCCGTCGTCACCTCAGACAGGCCGTAGCCCTCGAGGATCAGCACGTCGAGCGCGTGGAAGAACTCGGCGATCTCGCGTGAGAGCGGCGCTCCGCCGGAGTTCACGACGCGAAGCCGTCCACCGAGGCGCTCCTTGATCTTCGAGTAGACGAGCCGGTCGGCCAGCCGGTGCTGCGCGGCCAGCGTCGCCGGAACCGGCCTGCCCGCCTGTCGGAGGCGGGACACGCGCCGGCCGACGCCGAGCGCCCAGTCGGCGATCCGCTTCTGCGGGCCGCGAAGCTCGGCGAACTGCACCATCACGGCCGAGTGGATCTTCTCGTACACGCGCGGGACACTCGGGAAGATCGTCGGGCGCACGCGCGGCAGCGCGACGGCGGCCTGCAACGGGTCGGGCAGGAACGCGATCGTGTAACCGATGTAGGCGGCCGAGAGATGGAGCAGTCGCCCGTAGTTGTGGGCGAGCGGCAGGTAGAGCAGCATCACGTCGCCCGCACCGGTCAGGCGCTCGGGCAGCTCGTCGCCCTTCTGCACCATGGCGTAGTAGTTGCGGTGCCGGATCATGCACGCCTTCGGGGGTCCGGTCGTGCCCGACGTGTAGATGAAGGTGAAGAGGTCGTCCTCGTCGATCGAGGCGGCGCGCTCGGCGAGCGCGTCCGGCCGGGCCGCCGCGAACGCGCGGCCGTCGGCGCGCAGCGAATCGAGCTCGGCGAAGGCGATCACGTGGCGCAGGTCGACGTCCGCGACCTTCGCCCGCTGCTCCTCGTCCTCGACGAGCACGCCGACGGCGTCCGAGAAGCGCAACAGATAGTCCACGTCGCGCGGCGAGCTCGATGCGTAGATCGGAGCCCCGACTGCGCCCACCAGCGCGAGCGCGAAGTCGAACAGCGCCCATTCGAGCGACGTGCGGCCGATGATCCCGAAGACCTCGCCCTTCTCGACACCGAGCGCGAGCAGGCCGTTCGCGAGCTCCTCGACGGCCTGCTCGGCCTCGGCCCAGGCGACCTCCCGCCACTCGCCGTCGACCTCGTGCAGGTAGGCAGGCCCGGTGCGCTTCTGGAGCACCGCGTCCGTCCAGAGCCTCGCGATCGTGCGCTCGCCGGCCATTTCGTTCGCAATGTAGTCGGCTCCGCGCGGGAGGGAATCGGTCCCCCGGCGCGAATCCGGCCGGTCCCGGTTACGATTTCACCTGCACGATGCGGACAACCTGGAACGGATCCATCAGCTTCGGCCTCGTCAACATCCCCGTCGGGCTCGCCCCGGCGACGGCTCCGAGCGCCCGCCAGTCCGATGTCTCGTTCCGGATGCTGCACCGCGAGTGCGAGACGCCGATCAAGCAGAAGCGCTGGTGCGAGTTCCACGACCGTGAGGTGACCGCCGACGAGCTGGTGCGTGGCTGGGAGGTCGCGAAGGGCCAGTACGTGATCGTCGAGGACGCAGACCTCGAGGCGATCGAGCAGCACGACACCTCGCGCAGCATCGAGATCGGCCGGTTCGTGAAGCTCGAGGAGGTCGACCCGATCTACTTCGACCGCACGTACTTCCTCGTGCCGGCGGCAGCGGAGGCCGCGCGCAGGCCGTACGTCTTGCTGCTCGACGCGATGAAGGAGGCCGGCGTCGCGGCGCAGGGCCGCTTCGTGCTCGCCGGCAAGGAGAAGCTGTGCCTCATCCGCCCGATGGGCGACGCGCTCGCGCTCGAGACGCTCTTCGTCGCGGCCGACGTGAAGGATCACGCCGAGATCGACGCGGCCGTCTCCGGCGCCGAGGTGAAGAAGCCGGAGCTCGACCTCGCCAGGCAGATCATCGATTCGCTCTCGGCCCCGTTCGACCCGCAGGAGCTCCGGAGCGAGTACCGCGAGTCGCTGCGCGAGCTGCTCGAGGCGAAGCTCGCGGGCAAGGAGTGGGAGGTCCCGCCCGAGCCCGAGCCGACGCCGGTGATCGACCTGATGGCGGCGCTCCGCGCCTCCGTCGCGGCGGCGGACAAGAAGCCGGGCACCGACGCGCAGGCGGCAGGCGCAAAGAAGAAGCCCGCCGCGGCGCGGAAGCGCGCGGCGGGCTCCTCAAGGCGTTAGTCCGGGCGTCAGTGCGAGGCGGGCAGGGCGCCGAGCGCCTGCAGCTGCGCCTGGAACAGGGTCTTGTCGATCTTCCCGTGGTAGATCGGCACATGCTCTTCGAGGCAGATGCGAATCACCTCGTCGCGGTCGATCCCGACCTCCTTGGACAGCTCTTCCGGGGTCAGGTGGTTGGCCATGCCGCTCCTCTCGGTCGCGTTCGAAGATCTCGGTCGCGGTCGTCGGTGACAACAAAAAAGCCCGCCGCGCTGAGCGCTGGCGAGCCTGGTCCGAGAAGCTCTCTGACTGCGCAGGAGGGGATCTTCACTCGATCCCTCCTGCGCCGACGAAGCTCATGCCCACACGATAATCGAACCGTGTGACGGATGCGACCTTCGTCTACGCTGTACGCGCCTCGCGGGGTGTGGCGCAGCCTGGTAGCGCGCTCCGTTCGGGTCGGAGAGGTCCCCAGTTCAAATCTGGGCACCCCGATTTAGCGCGGGGGAACCCATGGTTCCCCCGCGCGCTGCCTCGCTTCGTCTACGGAGCGGCGGGCGGTCGGTTCTCTAGAGCAGCGTGAGGGTCAACGCGACGGCCCGGTCGTAGGGCCGCTCGCCCGCCGCTCCCCGTGCCTCCTGCTCGGTGACGAGCCGGCAGATCAGGGCTCGTGCCAGGTACTGGCCGAAGTCACGGACGCCGGCGACGGCCTCGAGCAGCGACTCGTCCGCGCCCTCCCAGACGAGGGCGTCGGCGACCACGATCGCGTCGGCGAACGGCGGCGGGCGCCAGTACGGCGAGAAGTCGATGATCGCGGGCGGCAGCGCCGGCGCGTGCAAGACGTTGCCGGTGAGATCGCCGTGGATCAGCGTCGCCTCGGCCGTGACCGGACGCAGGAGCGGGGCGAGGCGCGCGACGTGGCGGATTCCGAGCCACGGCTCCAGCGGCACCTCGCCCCAGGCGGCCCTGTCACCGATCGCCCAGGCGTGCGTCCGCGCGTCCAGGAACGCCGGGCGGTCGAGGTCGGCGAGCGCCCGCTGCAGGCGGCGGCCGGCCTCGATCGCCTCCGGCCACCGGCCCGGCTCGTGGCCCCCGTCCACGTGCCGCCAGGCGGTCCAGCCGTCGACGACGAGTCGTCCGTCGCCCGCTCGAAGGGGCGGGGCGAGCCTGAGCCCGTCGACGTCCAGCGAGCCGAGCACCCCCGCCTGCCACGCGAGCTCGTCCGGCAGCAGGTCGAGCGGCTTCAGCACCGCGTCGCCCGCCACCCACACGTGCGGGCGGCCCCGCACGGGCCGGGCGCCGGAGACGCCGAACGCCCGGAGCGCGGTCTCGGGTGGGGCGGTCACCCGGCTATCGTCGCGGCGTGGCCCCGCTTCGCGCCGTCGTCTTCGACGTGGACTTCACGATCGCCGAGCCCGGGCCCGATCTCGGGCCGGAGGGCTACCGGCGTGTCGGCGAGCGGTACGGCCTGACGCTCGATCCCCGCCGTCACGACGACGCGCGGCGCGCGGCGCTCGCGACGCTCGAGCGGCACCCCGAGCTCGACCACGACGAGGAGCTGTGGGTGCTCTTCACGGAGCGGATCATCCAGGGGATGGGCGGCGTCGGCGACACCCATGCGGCCGCGGTCGAGATGA
The DNA here is from genome assembly GCA_963708355.1 of uncultured Thermoleophilia bacterium. Lineage (GTDB taxonomy): Bacteria > Actinomycetota > Thermoleophilia > Gaiellales > Gaiellaceae > PALSA-600. The sequence continues at coordinate 109,947 of CAVPSK010000004.1, forward strand.
CCCGGGCCTGGGAGCACGCCGCCCATTTCGAGCTCTATCCCGACGTCCTCGCGGCGTTCGACGAGCTCAGCGGGCGCGGCCTGAAGGTGGGGCTGCTCTCCAACACCGCGCGCGACCTCGATGTCTTCGTCGCCCACCACGGGCTCCGTGTCGACGCGCTGCTCACCTCGCGCGTCCACGGCAAGACGAAACCGCACGAGTCGATCTTCCTGGAGGTGCTCGCGCTCCTCGAAGTCGCCGCGGCCGAGGCGGTGATGGTCGGGGATTCGGTCGAGGACGACATCGACGGCGCGCAGGCGGTCGGCATGCGCGCCCTGCTCGTCGACCGCGAGCGCCGCTACCCGGACCGGCCGGACCGCCTCGACGGGCTCGCCGCCCTCCCCGCGGCCCTCGGTCTGTAGTCCGTGCCCTCTACGCTGTGCCTAGATGCCCGAGTGGCTCATCTGGGCGATCATCGCCGTCCTGCTCGGGAATCGGCGAGATGTTGACGCCCGGGCTGTTCTTCCTCGGGCCGCTGGCGCTCGCCGCCGGGGTTGCCGCGCTCGCGGCGCTGGTCGGCGGCGGGCTCGTGCTCAGCCTGATCGTCTTCATCGTCGCGTCGATCGCCTCGCTCGCGTTCCTGCGCCCGATCGCCAAGAGCCACCTGCGCATGCCGTCGATCTCGCGGACCGGCACCGACGCGCTCGTCGGCCGCAAGGCGATCGTGACGCAGCGCATCGACGCGCACGGCGGGCGCGTGCGGATCGGCGGGGAGGAGTGGTCGGCGCGCACGTACCTCGACGGCGAGGTGGTCGAGGAAGGCAAGAGCGTCGACGTGATCCAGATCGAGGGGGCGACCGCCCTCGTGTCCGAATAGGAGGCCGGTGTGAGCGGAACTCTCGCAGCCCTGATCGTGCTCGCCGTGATCGTGCTCTTCATCCTCGTCACGCTCGCGAGGACAATCCGCGTGATCCCGCAGGCGCGGGCCGGCGTCGTCGAGCGCCTCGGCCGCTACTCGCGGACGCTGATGCCCGGGCTCACGATCGTCATCCCCTTCGTCGACCGCGTTCGCCAGCTGCAGGACATGCGCGAGCAGGTGGTGTCCTTCGAGCCGCAGCCCGTGATCACGCAGGACAACCTCGTCGTCAACATCGACTCGGTCATCTACTTCCAGATCACCGACCCGAAGTCGGCGACGTACGAGATCAACGATCCGGTGAACGCGATCGACCTGCTGACGGTGACGACGCTCCGGAACGTGATCGGCGGGATGACCCTCGAGCAGACGCTCACCTCCCGCGACTCGATCAACGACCAGCTACGCGGCATCCTCGACGAGGCCACCGGGAAGTGGGGCATCCGCATCCATCGCGTCGAGTTGAAGGCCGTCGATCCGCCGCCGTCGATCAAGGACACGATGGAGAAGCAGATGCGCGCTGACCGCGAGAAGCGCGCCGCGATCCTGCAGGCCGAGGGCGTCAAGCAGTCGCAGATCCTGCAGGCGGAGGGCGAGAAGCAGGCGGCGATCCTCAAGGCGGAAGGCCAGAAGCAGTCGGCGATCCTTGCCGCCCAAGGGCAGGCCGAGGCGATCGGGACCGTGTTCAAGGCGATCCACGACGGCGACCCGGACCCGAAGCTCCTCGCGTACCAGTACCTGCAGGTGCTGCCGCAGATCGCGCAGGGCGACGCGAACAAGGTGTGGGTGATCCCGAGCGAGCTGACGAACGCCCTGGCAGGCATCAGCGACCGCATGCTCCCCCGGCCGGGGGAGGACGGTGCTACAAGGTGAGGGATGCGGGAGGCGCCCCCTCCCGCCGATCATTCTGATTCACGTGCTCCGGCCCAGCCGTCTTCTCAACCTGCTGTTCGTCCTCGTCGCGCTCGCCGTCGGCGCGCTCGTCGTGCGCCACTTCGCGCACACGGGCTGGCCTTTGCGCAGCGCGAACCTCTGGCTGGTCGCGCTCGCCGGCGTCATCTTCCTGGGTGCCTACGCGGCGAAGGCGTGGGGCTGGCAGCGGCTCTTCTCCGGTGAGCAGCGGCCTGCCTTCCTGACGCTGGCGGCGGCCGGCGGCGCCGCGTCCGTCGGCGGGATCGCGCTGCCGGGACGGTGCGACGAGGTGATCCGTGTCGCGGTCGTCAGGCGCTGCCGGCGGCGACGGGCCAGCTTCGGGGCGGTCGCGCTTTCGATCTTCGTCCTCGGGCTGCTCGACAGCGCCGCGCTCGCGCCGCTCGCCTACGCCGCCGCGCTCGTCTCCCACGTCGGCGGATGGCTCCGCCTCGGCCTGCTCGTCGTCGCGGCCGCGGGAGTGGTCGCCGCGGCGGTCGTGCTCGGCCTGCCGCGGCTGGCCGGCCTGCGCCCGGTCGCGCGCTACCGGCTCGCCGCCTTCGTCCGCGAGCACGCAACCGGCCGGCGCGAGGCGATCCACGCCTGGGCAGCGGTCGCGGCCTCCTGGGCCCTCCGGGCGCTGGCGATCTTCGTCCTGCTCGCCGCGCTCGGCCTCGGCACCGACTTCGCCCTCGCCCTCGCGTTCGTGTGCGCCTCGTCGGCGTCCGCCGTCCTTCCGGTGGCGCCCGCGGGGGCGGCCGTCCAGGCGGGCGCCGGCGCGGCGATCCTCGCCGCCTCGGGCGTCCGCACCGAGGACGCGGTCGCCTTCGGCGTGGCGGCTCAGGCGCTGGCCATCTCGGCGGGAGCCGCCTGCGTGCTGGCCCTCGCGGCGTGGCACCTGCAGGGCCGGCTGGTCTCCGCGCGCGGCTAGCGTTCTTTTAAGCCGTCGCCAAGCGGCGCTTAAGCGCCCGCTCCGAAGCTGTGGCCCTCATGCGCCTCAGATTCCTCATCGCCGGGCTCGTCCTGATCCTGCTGCTGCTCGCCGCGCTCGGACTCGTGTTCGACGCCGGCCGGCGGCTGCGCCTGATCACCGCGTAACCATTCGGCTGCCTCCTCGAGGGTGAGCACCGGCCCGACGCAGGTGTCGCGGCCCTCGAGCAGCGAAAGCCAGTCGTCGAGCGTTCTCGTGCGGAACAGCTGCTCGAGCTCGGGGAGCTCCGGCTCGAACGCGCGACCGACCAGGTCGGGCCGCGCGAGCAGCTCGCACAGCCGCTGCCAGAACTTCGGCTCGAGCGCCGCCACCGTCAGGTGGCGCCCGTCCGCGGTCTCGTAGATCCGGTAGCAGGCCGCTCCTCCCGTCAGGAGCCGGGGGATCGGCTCGCCGGTCAGCCGGTGTGCGGCGAACCGGTGCGAGCCGCCCGTCATCGAGATGACGATCCGCGCGCCGCGCCCGGTGCGGCCGCGCTCGAGCAGCGCGCCCAGGATCTCGATCACCGCCGCCTGCGCCCCCGCGCAGAGATCGGCGACCTGCACGGGCGGCAGGGCCGGCGCGGTGTCGGCGAGGACGCCGGCGTAGCCCATGTAGTTGAGGTCGTGCCCGGCATGCGACGCGCGCCCGCCGGACGCGCCGTGGCCCGTGAGCGAGCAGAGGATCGCCGACTCGGGGACTTGCACCCCGAGCCGCTCGAGGACGCCGGGGCGAAATCCCTCGAGCACGACGTCGGCCTCTGCCAGCACGGACGGCTGCGGCTCCGTGCGCGCGTCCCACGTGAGCACTTCCTTGCCGTCGTTGAGCGCGCGGTACCAGCCCGGCGTCGAGGCCTCGAGCGGATCGCCGTCGGGCGGCTCGATCTTCACCACGCGCGCGCCGAGCCTCAGCAGCTCGCGCGACGCGTAGGGGCCGGGGAGATAGCGCGTCAGGTCGACGACGAGGGTGCCGGTGAGCTGTGCCACGCCGCCGATTATCCCGCTGCCACCCAACAGGCTTCCGGCAGGATTGAGCGGATGGCAGACGTCTACAACCTCGTCGACGGGCCGCTCCGCAACGAGCGCGACAAGGAGGGCTGGCGGTTCCGCACGACTCGCGTCGCCGACGAGATCGGCGCCGAGCGGATCGGCGGCTCGGTCTACGAGCTTCCCGAGGGCGAGCGCTCGTTCCCGTACCACTACCACCACGGCGTCGAGGAATGGCTGATCGTCGTCGGCGGGTCGCCGACGGTGCGGACGCGGGACGGGAAGCGCACGCTGCAGCTCGGCGACGTGCTGTGCTTCGCGTCGGGCTCGGGCGGTGCGCACGACATCGTCGGGCCGGGCCGCGTCCTGATCCTCTCGACGGGCACCCAGCCTACGATCTCCGTCTACCCGGACTCCGACAAGCTCGGGACGCGGCCCGCGCAGGACGACGACCGGCTGAACTTCCGCCGCAACTCGGCGGTCGACTACTGGGACGGGGAATGAAGGACGTCAACCTCTTCGACCTCGACCTGACGCGGGACGACGACGATCCGCCGGGTTACGGCACCGCCTACGGCCGCGTGGGGCCGCTGGTCGGGGCCGACCGGCTGGGGCTGTCGGTCTACGAGCTTCCGCCCGGCCAGAGCATCTGCCCGTACCACTGGGAGGCGAGCGACGAGGAGTGGCTGATCGTGCTCGTCGGCCGCCCGACGCTGCGGACGCCGAGCGGTGAGCAGGAGCTCGGCCCGTGGGATGCCGTCTGCTTCCCGACCGGTGAGGACGGAGCCCACAAGGTGACGAACCGGACGTCGGAGACCGTCAGGGTGGGGATGCTGTCGACGAAGAGCGAGCTGGGCATCGCGTTCTACCCGGACTCGAACAAGGTCGGCGCTTGGCCGCCCGGCAAGCTCTGGCGCCTCGACGACGCCGTCGACTACTACGAGGGCGAGCTCTAGCTCGAGCTAGATGACGACCGTCTCGCGGCGCTCGGCGCCGCGGGCGAAGCGGCCGACGTCGAACGCCGACAGGTCGAGCGTCGGGGGCCGGCCCGCGATCAGCTCCGCGATGTGCTCGCCGACGGCGGGCGCCTGCTGGAACCCGTGGCCCGAGAACCCGGTTGCGTAGAGGAAGCGCGCGACGCGGTCGCTCTCGCCGACGAGCGCGTTCGCGTCCGGCGAGTCGTCGTAGTAGCCCCACCACGAGGACGCGATCGGCAGGTCGGCGAGGACGGGCAGCCGCCGCGCGGCATGCTCCGCCACGTCCTCGAGCGACGGCTCCTTCCCGCCGAACACGAGCCCCTGCCCCTCCCGGTGGAAGTAGAAGCTCGTCGAGAAGTCGATCGTCAGCGGCAGCTCCTGCGGGAGCCCGCCGTCGGCCGGCGAGAACCAGATGTGCCGCGGCTGCCCCTGCACGGGCAGGTCGACCCCGGCGAGCGCCGCGACGTCCGCCGACCAGGCTCCCGCCGTGCAGACCAGCGTCGACGTCGCGATCGACCCGCTCGACGTCTCGACGCCCTCGATGCGCCCGCGCTCGACGCGAACCCCCGTCAGCGAGCAGCCCTGGCGGATGCGGACGCCACGTTCGGCCGCTCCGCGCGCGTACCACTGCACGACGCCCTCCGGCGAGCAGTAGCCGTCGAGGCCGCAGAAGGTCGCCGTGAGCACCCCTTCGAGCTCGAGCTGCGGCACCAGCGCCTGCGCCTCGTTTGGCGTCAGCTCTCTCGCGGGAACGCCCAGCGCCTGCTGTATTGCGAGCGCCGAGCGGAACGCCTCGACGTCCTCGGGCCGGTCGAGCAGGAAGAGGTAGCCCCATTGCCGCAGCTCGATCTCGTCGCCCATCGCCTCGAGCTCGCGCAGCGAGCGGAGGGCGATCCGCACGTTGAGCTCGTCGCCGAATTGCATCCGGAAGCCTCCGGCCGACTTCGACGTCGAGCCGGACGCGAGCGTCTCGCGCTCGAGCAGGACGACGTCGGTGACGCCGAGCTCGGCGAGGTGCCACGCCACCGAGGCGCCGAGCGCGCCTCCGCCGGCGATGACGACCTCGGCGCGCTCCACGTCGCGCGCGCTACGCGGTCGCGTGCACCGGCGACAGCGCCGGCGCCCACGAGCAGAGCGGCGAGACGTCGCCGTTCCGACCGTTGAGCCTGCGGTACCCGAGCGCGTGCTCGGCCTGCATCATCTTGTGGATCTGTGTCGTGCCCTCGTAGATGATCGGCGCGCGCGCATTCCGGAAGTACCGCTCGATCCCGTACTCGGCCGAGTAGCCGTACGAGCCGAACACCTGGATCGCCAGGTGCGCCGCCTCGAACGCCGACTCCGTGGCGTGCCACTTCGCGAGCGACGTCTCGCGCGTGTTCCGCTTGCCCTCGTTCTTCATCCACGCCGCCTGCATGACGAGCAGCTTCGACGTCTCGTAACCGAGCACCATGCTCGCGATCATGTCCTGGACGAACTGGTAGCGGCCGATCGCCTGTCCGAACGTTTCGCGCTCGCGCGCGTACTCGACGCTCCGCTCCAGGCAGGCGCGGACGACGCCGCAGGCTCCGGCCGCGACCGTGAAGCGGCCCTGGTCGAGCGAGTGCATCGCGATCTCGAAGCCCTGCCCCTCGGCGCCGATCAGGTTGTCGGCCGGCACCTCGACGTCCTCGAAGAAGAGCTCGCCGGTCGAGCCGGCCCAGATGCCCAGCTTGTTCTCGGTGTCGCGGGAGGTGAAGCCCTTCGTGCCCTTCTCGAGCACGAACGCGCTGATCCCCTTGTGCGCCGCCGACGGATCCGTCTTCGCGAACACGAGCGCGTGGTCGGCCACCGTCGCGTACGAGATCCAGTTCTTCTGGCCGTTCAGCACGTAGACGTCGCCCTCGCGGCGCGCGGTCGTGCGCATCGCCGCGACGTCGGAGCCGGCGCCCGGCTCGGTGAGCCCGAAGCACGCGAGCTTCTCGCCCTTCGCCTGCGGCGTCAGCCAGCGCTGCTTCTGCTCTTCGCTCGCGTACTTGAGCAGCGACAGCGAGTTGAGGCCGACGTGCACGGAGATGAGCGTGCGGAACGCGGCCTCGCCGCGCTCGATCTCCTCGCAGGCCAGCGCCTCGGCGACGTAGTCGAGCCCGGCGCCGCCGTACTCCTCCGGGATCACGATGCCGAGGATCCCGAGCTCCGCCATCCCCTCGATCAGCTCGAGGTCGAGCTTGTGCTCGATGTCGTTCTCGATCGCCACCGGCAGCACGCGCTCGTCCACGAACGCACGCACCGTGTCCTGGATCAGCCGCTGCTCGTCGGTGAGCTCGAAGTCCACGGGGCTAGCCTAGATGAGCCGAGAACGCGGGCATGCCGTCGATCGACTCGGCGTTCCGCTCGCGCACGTAGTCGCGCAGGCCGTCCGCGCCCTTGTGCCGCAACCACGCCTCGCGCTGCGTGCGTTCGCCGGCGTAGTCCATCAGCGGGACGCCGTAGCCGCACGAGTCGGAGATGCGGTCGACGTGCACGCGCACGACGCCGCGCACGCCGTCGGCGGGATCGTCCGCGGGGACGACCTCGCCGCGACCGTGCAGGCGGACGATGCGCGGTGGCCCCTCGAACGCGCAGAGCATCAGGCAGATTCGGCCGTTCTCCCGCAGGTGGGCGGCCGTCTCGGCCCCGCTCCCGACGTGGTCGACGTACTCGACGGTGCGCCCGTCGACGATCCGGAGCGTGTCGATCGGCCCCTTCGGCGACACGTTCACGTGCCCGCCCGCCGCCGGCGCCGTCGCGACGAAGAACAGGCGCTGGCGTCCGATCCACCCGGCGAGCTTGTCGTCGATCGACTCGTAGATCTTGCCCATGTGCGTGCTGGCGACCCTAACGATGCAGCGCTAGGTTCTTGACTGACTAGTCAATCAAGAACCGGTGCCAGGCACCGGCCTGTGTCAAGGAGGAAGCCCGCATGGCCACGGTGGCGATGTCGACCGGTGTCTCGTTCGCGCTGACCGACGAGCAGAAGGAGCTCCGCGCGCTCGCGCGCGAGTTCGCGACCAGGGAGATCCGCCCGAAGGCGGCGGAGTACGACGAGCGCTCCCAGCATCCCGCCGATGTGATCGCGCTCGCCCACTCGCTCGGGTTGATGAACCTCCACGTGCCGGAGGCCTACGGCGGGCCGGGCCTGGCCGCCTTCGACGGGATGCTCGTCGGCGAAGAGCTGAACTGGGGCTGCTCCGGGATCGGGACGTCGATCAGCGCCAACGGCCTCGGCGCCGGGCCGGTGATCATCGCCGGCAGCGACGAGCAGAAGGCGCGATGGCTGCCGCCGCTGCTCGAGGCGCCGATCCTCTGCTCCTTCGGGCTGTCCGAGCCGGGCGCAGGCTCCGACGTCGCGCGCATGAGCACGACGGCCGAGCGGCGCGGCGACGAGTACGTCCTCAACGGGTCGAAGACGTTCATCACGAACGCCGGCCGGGCGGCCTGGACGGTGGTCTTCGCGAAGACCGATCCGTCGAAGGGCCACCGCGGCATGTCCGCGTTCGTCGTCCCGATGGACACGCCGGGAGTGACGATCGAGAAGCACCTCGAGAAGATGGGCCAGCGCGCCACCGACACCTCGGCCTTCGCGCTGACGGATGTGGTCGTGCCCGCCGAGAACAGGCTCGGCGAGGAGGGCCAGGGGTTCAAGATCGCTATGCAGACGCTCGACTTCACGCGGCCGGGCACGGCGGCCGGCGCCGTCGGCGTCGCGCAGGCCGCCTACGAGCACGCGGTCGAGTACGCGAAGGAGCGGGTCACCTTCGACGTCCCGATCGCGATGCACCAGGGCGTGAACTTCATGATCGCCGACATGGCGACCGAGATCGAGGCGGCGCGGCTGCTCACGTGGCAGGCGGCGTGGCTCATCGACCGCGGCGAGCGCGCGACGCTGCACTCGTCATTCGCGAAGCGCTTCTCCGCCGACACGGCGATGAAGGTGACGACCGACGCCGTGCAGATCTTCGGCGGCTACGGGTACATGAAGGAGTACCCGGTCGAGAAGCTGATGCGCGACGCGAAGCTCTTCCAGATCTACGAAGGGACGTCGCAGATCCAGCGCCTCGTGATCGCCAAGGAGATCTTTCTCCCGCGCGGGTAGAGTCGCGACCCGTGGCTCTCGAGATCGATCTCGGCGGGCGCGTCGCGTTCGTCACCGGCGGCTCGCGCGGCCTCGGCCGCGCGGACGCGCTGACGCTGGCGCGCGCCGGCGCCGACGTGGTGATCGCCGACCTGCTCGTCGAATCGGAGCTCTCGGAGGAGACCGACGCCTACGGCCCGCTCGCGCAGGTCGCGCGCCAGCAGGGCCTCGTGCACACCGAGTCGACCGCCGAGGAGATCCGATCGCTCGGCCGACGGGCGCTCGCCGTGAAGTGCGATGTCACCGATCGCGAGCAGGTTGCGGCCGCGGTGGCGCGGACGGTCGACGAGCTCGGCTCGCTCGACCTGCTCGTCAACAACGCGGGCACGCTCGACCACGTCGGCCAGTTCCCCGACCAGCAGCCGAGCCTGTGGGAGCGCGACCTGCGCGTCAACCTGACCGGCGCCTTCAACTGCGCCCAGGCGGCCTGGCCGCACATGAAGGAGCGGGGGTTCGGCCGGATCGTCAACATGGCGTCGGTCGCGGGCACGCTCGGCGGGTTCGGCCAGGCGTCGTACTCGACGACGAAGGCCGGGATCATCGGCCTCACGAAGACACTCGCGATGGAGGGCGGCCGGTACGGAATCACCGCCAACGCGATCGTCCCCGGCATCATCGGCACCGAGGCATTTCACATGGCGAATCCGGCGATGAACGAGCGGATCGCCAAGCGGACGGTCTTCCGCCGGCCGGGCGACCCCCAGGACATCGCGAACGCGATCGCGTTCCTGTGCTCCGACCTGGCGGCCTACATCACCGGGATCGAGCTGAACGTCTCAGGCGGCGTCGAGCTTTTCGTTTTTTGACGTGATCAGCTGTTGAGGCGCGCGAGTCGCCGCCGGAGGCCGGCTTCGCCGGCCGGGAGGCGCACCAACGGATCGCGATTGCACGCGAAAGGGAGGGATGGGCCATGGGAAGGGAACCGTAGGTTCTCTTCCCATCACCGCTAGGATGCGGCGGCCGTGGCCGCAACCTCCTCGGCAATTCGCGCGCGCCGCCGGGCCGCAGCGCGCAAGCGGTTCCGCGTCCGTGTGGCGTGGCTGTGCCTGTTCGCCGTTTTCGCGGCGTTGGGCCTCGGCCTGCTCTACGCGGGCTCGCCGCACAAGCTGGCGGCGGGCACGCGCGTGGACGGCGTCGACGTCGGCGGGATAAGCCGCGCCGAGGCGCGTGCGACGCTCGAACGGAAGTGGCAGCAGGTCGCGCGGGTGCCCGTGCACTTCACCTCGGGCGCCCACAGCTTCTCCGTGACGGCCGCCCAGCTCGGCGTCCGGGTCGACTGGGCGAAGGCGGTCGACGAGGCGGCGGGCCGTGGAGACGGCTTCGGCTTCGTCCGAGGCTTCCGGCGGCTCAAGCTGCGCCTCTTCCCGGCCGAGGCCTCGTCCACTGCCGGCGCCTCTTCGTCGGCGGTCGCCTACGAGCTCGGGCTCATGGCAAAGGCGATCGACACCCCGCATCGCAACGCGCGGCTCGTCCGCCACGGGCTCGAGTTCAGCGTCGCTCCCGGAGAGACGGGACGGGTGCTCGACCGGGCCGCGGCCGGGCCGCTGCTCGTCAGCTCCCTGGGCTCGTTCGAGCGGCATCCGGTCGTGCTGCCGGTGCGGGTCGATCCGCCCGACGTCACGGCAGCGTCGCTGGCGTCCGTTCGCCGCTCCGCCGCGCTCGCGGTGTCGGCGCCCGTGTCGCTCACGGTCGGCCCGACGCGTCTCAAGCTGCCGCGGTGGCGGATCGCGACCATGCTCGACCTGTCGCATCCCGGCAAGCTGCGCCTCGGCGGCCGCGCCGCCACGGCCGAGCTCGAGCGCCTCCGCCGGATGGTCGATCGCTCACCGCGGGACGCCGACTGGGCGGTGGGCGCCGGTGGCTCGGTGCGCGTCGTCCCGGCGCAGCCCGGCATCACGCTCGACGTCACGAAGGCGGCCAACGCGATCCTCGCCGCGGCGACACGCCCTAGCGAGGCGCGTCGCGGCGCTTCCCGTCAGCGAGCAGGCTCCCTCGCGCACGACCGCTCAGGCGACGGCGCTCGGGATCACGGGCACGGTCGGCGCCTACGAGACCTTCTTCGGAGGCGACGCGAACCGGATCCACAACGTCCAGCTCGTGTCGCACCTCGTCGACAAGAAGCTGATCGCGCCCGGCGCGGCCTTCTCCTTCAACCAGACCACGGGCGAGCGGTCGGCGGCGAAGGGGTTCCGCGAGGCTCCGGTGATCATCAACGGCGAGCTCGAGACCGGCCTCGGCGGCGGCGTCTGCCAGGTCTCCACGACGGTCTTCAACGCGGCCTTCGAGGCCGGCCTGCCGATCGCGGCCCGGACGAACCACGCGCTCTACATCTCCCACTACCCGCTCGGCCGCGATGCGACGGTCAACTACCCCGACGTCGACCTCAAGTTCGTCAACGACACGGGGCGCTGGTTGCTCCTCCGCACCTGGGTGAGCTCGTCGTCGCTCACCGTCGCCCTGTACGGGACGCCGCAGCACCGCCGCGTCGAATCCGAGGCGCAGCCGCTCCGCGTCGTCTCGCCGCCGCCGGTGGAGAAGACCGACGATCCGGCTCTCCTCGTCGGACAGACCGTCGTCGACGACCCGGGCGTTCCCGCGCAGTCGACGAGCGTCGAGCGGAAGGTGTTCTCCCCGTCCGGGAAGCTGATGTCCGACCAGACGTGGTCGTCGTACTACCGCGCCGAGCCGAAGCTCGTCCGCGTCGGCACCAAGAAGCCGCCGAAGCCGAAGAAGGCGGCTACGCCGCCGGGAGCGACGGCCGAGACGGATACGGCGCCGACTGCTCCGCGCTAGCGATCGCCGCGGTCAGCCACGGCGGGATCCGGGTCGGGCGCAGCGTCTTCGCGTCGACGGTCGCGTGTGCCGTCCACCCGTCGGCGATCTCGGTGTCTCCACGCCGGATCGAGTACTCGTAGCGGAAGCGCGCCCCCTTGACGTCGACGCAGCGCGCGTAGACGACAAGGCGATCGTCGAAGACGGCCGGCTCGATGTAGCGCGCGTGCGACTCGAGCACCAGCGCCTCGACTCCCTCGTCGCGCAGGCGCTGGTAGCCGTGCGCGAACTCCTCCAGGTACTCCACGCGCGCGACCTCGAACCAGACGAAGTAGCTCGCGTTGTGCGCTATGCCCTGCGCGTCGGTCTCCGCGAACCGCACGCGGATGTCGGTTGAGAAACTGAATCCGTGCACGACGTCGCCATGCTCGCAGAACTGATTCGGGCCAACCCGCCTTGCGTCGCCCTGACGGGCGCGGGCATCTCGACGGAGAGCGGCATCCCCGACTTCCGCAGCCCCACCGGCGTGTGGGCGACCTACGACCCGCTCGAGGTCGCGTCGATCGACGGCTGGCGACGCGATCCCGCCCGCGCCTGGGAGTTCTACGGGCGACGGCTCGGTCTGCTCGCCGACGTGCGCGCCGAACGTGGGCCATCTCGCCCTGGCCGAGCTCGAGCGCGCCGGCATCGTGATCGCCGTGATCACGCAGAACGTCGACCGCTTGCACGAGCGTGCGGGCTCGCGCGAGGTCGTCGAGATGCACGGCTCGTTGCGAACGGCGAGCTGCCCCGCGTGCGGGCGGAGGGTGCCGATGGAGGAGGCGCTCGCCCGGCTGCCGCTGCCGACGTGCGCGCACTGCGGCGGCCCACTGAAGCCGGACGTGGTCATGTTCGGCGAGCTCCTGCCCGAGCAAGAGGTCGGGCGCGCGGCGGAGCTTGCGACGCGGGCCGGCTGCCTGCTCGTGGTCGGCTCGTCACTCGAGGTCTGGCCGGTGGCCGGTCTCCCGGGCGATGTCCTGGCGGCGGGGGGCCGCCTCGCCGTCGTCAACCGCGACCCGACGCCCTATGACGGGCGCGCGGACGTCGTCATCCACGCAGGGGCAGGCGAGACCCTGACGGGCCTTGCCTCGACGCTTACGCCGCGGCGCGCTTGAGGGGCTTCTCGTCGAGGACGCGCTCGCAGGCGGCGCACACCTGCCGCTCGACCTCGTACGGGACGCCCGCGCGCAGCTGAAGCACGTGCACGCGCTCCGCGACGTGCTTGTGGGGGTCCGGCTGCTCGGGTGTCGTCGTCATCTCTCTCACCGTAATCGGCAGAACGGCCCTCGAGGCTGAGCAATCTGCGTCATTCCGGTAACAATTCAGACGCCGGACGGGAGCGAGAGTTGGACGTGGTCGACGAGGCCCGACACGCCGACCCCGACGAGCCGGAGCGGTCCCGGGCGGTCGCGGAGCGCCCGGTCGAGCAGGCCACAGGCGAGCTCTCCGATCCGGCCGGCGTCGTCCGTCCCGACCGGGAGCGAGGTCGAGCGCGTCCGGATCGAGAAATCCGGATAGCGGAGCTTCGTCGTGATCGTCCGCGCGACCTGCCCGCGCCGCTCGAGGTGCTCGGCCAGGCGCACCGCCATCCGTTGCAGCTCGTCGTGCAGCCGCTCGGGGTCGCCGACATCCTGCGGGAACGTCTCCTCGTTGGAGATCGAGATGCGCTCGACGGAGACCTCGAGCGGTCTCGGGTCGATGCCGCGGGCACGGTCTCGAAGCTCCTTCCCGACCTTGCCGCGGAGCACCGGGCGCAACGCGTCGTCCTCGAGCGCCGCCAGCTCGCCGATCGTCGACACGCCGGCCGCGACGAGCCGTTCCTCGGCGCGCGGCCCCACGCCCGGCAGCAGCCGGATCGGGAACGGGGCGAGGAAGGCCGCTTCGCGGCCCGGGCGGACCGCGGTGAGCCCTCCCGGTTTGCGCCGGTCGGAGGCGATCTTCGCGACCACCTTCGAGCTCGCGACGCCCAGCGAGCAGGAGAGGCCGGTGCGCGTCCGCACCACGCCCTGCACGGCGCCCGCGACGGCTCGCGCGTCCTCGAATCGCGGCGCGACCCCGCCGAGGTCGAGGTATCCCTCGTCGATGCCCGTCTGCTCGACCGTGGGGACGATCTCGCGCACGACGCTCCACACGTCACGCGAGTAGTCGCGGTAGACGGAGTGCCGTGGGCGCACGAACGTCGCATGCGGGCAGCGGCGCAGCGCCTCGGCGCACGACATCGCCGAATGGATCCCGAAGCCCCGAGCGACGTAGTTCGCGGTCGCCACGACCCCGCGTCCATGGGGGTCGCCGCCGACGATCAGGGGCAGCGTCCGGAGCGCCGGGTCCTCGAGCTCCTCGACGGCGGCGAAGAACGCATCGAGATCGAGGTGCGCGACGATCACGCTGGGAGCGTAGATTCAGTGCCGGGCAGGCCACTACCGGCTCATGCGCTCCGGGAAGCACGTAGTCTAGGGCGACATGCCGGAGACCAAGAACCCCCTCGCTCAGCTCCCGTCCCTTCAGGAGATGCTCGACCGGGCCTCGAAGAACCCCGCCGCCTCGCGCGTGCTCGAGAGCGCGAACCAGCTGCGCGAACGCGTGGACGAGCTCTCGAAGAAGATCCGCGGGATCGACGCGCTCGAGGAGAAGGTCGTGTCCCTCGAGAAGCGGGTCGCGGCGCTCGAGAAGCGGTCGCGCCGTGCTGCGAAGCCCAAGCCGGAAACATCCGCCGGCACGGGCCCGACGGCCGGCTAGCTCGGGACCCGAACTCGCAGCGCCGCGGGCACGAGCTCGAACGCCGCCGGCGTCGTGCCGACCTGCTCGCCCTCGACCTCGATCGGGAGATGCTCGGCCGCGTCAACGCGGACGTGAGCGCTGCGCAGGATCTCCACCTTCGGGTGCGTGACGTGGCCGCCCCGGTAGATCTTCGGTGCCGTCGTCAGGAAGTCGGCCTTCGAGACGTCGCCGATCAGCACGATGTCGAACAGGCCGTCGTCGGGCTCGGCGTCGGGGGCGAGCTTCATCCCGCCGCCGTGCCACACGCCGTTCGCGACGATCACGTCGTGCATCCGGCCCCGGCGCTCGCTGCCGTCGGCCGTGACCGTGACTTCGGTGTTCTCCCACGAGAGGAACACGCGCGTGAGCGCGTAGAAGAACGTGGCGCGGCCGCCGAACGCCTTCGACATGCCGTTCGCGCGTTGGGCGACGGCGCCGCTCATGCCGACGGTGCCGACGTTCGCGAACCAGCGCTCGGCGTCCTCGCCGCTCCACGTGCGGTAGGAGACGCGGCCGGCGTCCACGACGCGCGTCGCCCCGTCGAGCGCGACACGTACCGCGTCCTCGAAGCGCTTGGGGAGGTCGTAGGTGCGGCCGAAGTCCATGCCGGTGCCGAGCGGGATCGTCGCGAGGTCGACGTCACGCTGGGCGATCCCGTTCACGACCTCGTTCAGCGTCCCGTCGCCGCCGACGGCGACGACCAGCGACGCGCCGCGGTCGACGGCGTCGGCGGCCAGCGCGATCAGGTGCCCCGGGTGTTCGGAGAAGAGCGTCTCGCCCTCGAGCCCCAGGCGCGCCGCGCGGTGCGCGAGCTCGGGCCAACGGCGTCCGGTGCGGCCGTTGTCCGACGCGGGATTGACGAGGAAGACGACGCCGGGCATCGACCGACGGGGCGCTCAGTCCGAGACGGCGACGTCGAGCGCGATGCGCGTCATCCGGTCGACCGCCGCGCGGAGGTCGTCGTCGCTGATCCTCGTGAATTCGCCCTCGACGACGATGTCGGAGACGGTGAGCAGGCAGCAGCCCTCGACGCCGCGGAGCGCCGACAGCGTGAACAGCGCCGCCGCCTCCATCTCGACGGCCAGGACGCCCCGGCTCGACCAGCGCTCGTACTGCCCCTGGTCGGGGTTGTAGAAGAGGTCGCTCGAGACGATCGGGCCGACGTGGAGCGGCAGGTTCTGCTCCTTGGCGGCATGTACGGCGCCGTGGACGAGGCTCCACGCGGCGGTGGGGCAGTGCGGCTCGTTACCGACGAGATGCGACGCCGTCGCGTCGGCGGGCACCGCCGTGAGCGCGACGATCAGGTCGCCGAGCGCGTGGTGCGGCTGCAGCCCGCCGCACGTGCCGACACGGATGAGCTTCTTGCAGCCGAGCTGGATCAGCTCCTCGAACACGATCGTCGCGCCGGGGCAACCCATGCCCGTCCCCTGCACGGACACCGGCTTGCCCTCGTACGTGCCGGTGTACCCGAGCAGTCCGCGCTCGGAGTTTCGCTGGACGACGTCGTCCAGATAGGTCTCGGCGATGTACTTCGCCCGGAGCGGGTCGCCGGGGAGCAGAACCGCCTCTGCGTATTCGCCGGGTTCGGCGCGGATGTGTATCGGCATGGCGCCGGACTCTATAGAACACCTTCGATGCGACCCTTCGAGCCGACGACGCGGCAGGTGCTCGACTTCTGCGCTGCCTCGCCGGTCGAGCGCGTCTTCCTCGAGGACGTCGCGCGCCGCGGGCTGGGCCGCTTCGCCGCGGTGGCGACGCGCGGGCAGGGCATCTCCGCCCTGTGCCACTCGGGCGTGAACATCGTCCCGTCCGGCAGCGGCTGCGGCGTGTTCGCCAAGCTCGCCGCTCGGTCCGAGCTGCGCATGCTGATCGGGGAGCAGAGCGCGGTGTCGGAGCTCTGGGATGCGGCGGCGGCGCGCCTGCCGACGCCGCGCGAGGACCGTCCGGGGCAGCCGGTGTACACGATGCGCGAGCCGCCGCCCGCGGGCGGCACCGGGCTGCGGCTCGCGACGCCCGCAGACGTCACGCGGCTCTTCCCCGCCTGCGCGGCAGCGCACGAGCTGGAGCTCGGCATCGACCCGCTCACCGTCGACGCCGAGTCGTTCCGGTGGCGGACGGCGGCGCAGGTGGACGAGGGGCGCTCGTGGCTCTGGCTCGAGGACGGTGTGATCCGCTTCAAGGCGGAGGCGTCCGCCTGGACGCCGCACGCGGTCCAGCTCCAGCAGGTCTGGGTCGACCCGGAGTCGCGCGGCCGTGGGGACGCTGCCCGGGGGCTCGCCGACCTGATCAGGCTGCTGCTGCAGACGACGCCGGTGGTGACGCTGTTCGTCCGCTCCGAGAACCTGCCCGCGATTCGCCTCTACGAGTCGGTCGGGATGAAGCAGGAGCTTCAGTACCGGAGCGTGCTCTTTTGAGGCGCGGCTTCAAGACATTCGTCTCGATCGTGGTGCTCGCGTGGATCGCGCGCTGGGCGGCGCTCGAGGTCGCGTCGGTGCTCGCGCGCCGGCGCCCGCTCGACGACTGAGCTCCTGCAACACTGTGCTCTTGGAGCTGCTCGACCGGATCGAGGCGCACATCAGGCAGCACGAGCTGGTCGCTCCCGGCGGCGACGTGCTCTGCCTCGTCTCGGGCGGCGCGGACTCGACGTGCCTCTACGACGCGCTCGGCCGCCTCGGATACCGCGTCTCGGCGCTGCACGTCGACCACGGGTTGCGCGGCGCCGAGTCGGACGAGGACGCGCGCTGGTGCGTCGAGCGGTTCGGCGCCGAGGTCGTGCGCGCCGCCGGGCCCACGACCGAGGCGGGGCTGCGCGAGACGCGCTACTCGTTCCGCTCCGAGCGTCTGCGAGCGACCGGGCACACGCTCTCCGACCAGGTCGAGACGATCCTCTACCGGCTCGCCTCGCGGGGCACGACGAGCGGGATCGAGGCCGGGCGCGCGGACGGCATCGTTCGCCCGCTGCTCTGCGTGTGGCGCGAGGAGACGCGCGCCTATTGCCGCGAACGCGGCCTGCGCTGGCGCGAGGACTCGTCGAACGGGGCGACGACCCGCGGCCTGATCCGGCGAGAGCTCGTGCCGCTGCTCGAGCGAGTGCATCCCGGCGCGCGCGAGAACGTCCTGCGCGCGCTCGACAGGCGCCGCACGCTGCCGCCGGCCCTCGAGGAGCTGCTCGACGCGCCGGTCGGGTCGAGGCGCGTCGACCTCGGACGCGGCGTGCAGGCGGTGCGCGAGCACGACCGGCTCTGGCTCGAGCGCGGGCCCGCGATCCTGGACGGCTCCGTCACGTGGGGCCGGTGGCGCATCGAGTCGCGCCTGCCCGGGCTCAAGGTACGGGGGTGGCGCCCGGGCGACCGCCTTGCCGGGCGGGCGAGAAAGATCCAGGATGTGTTCGTCGACGCGAAGATCCCACGCTCCGACCGGGAAGGCTGGCCGCTCGTCGTCCGAGGCGACGAGGTCGTGTGCGTGCCCGGCATCGTCGACTGCGAGGGGGTGACCGCGAGCCGTGTCGGCGACTGAGGTCGAAGCCGGCGTGGGCGAGATCCTGATCGGCGAGGAGGAGCTGCAGGCGCGCATCCGCGAGCTCGGCGCCGAGATCTCCGTCGACTACGCCGGTCGCGAGCTGCTGCTCGTCGGGGTGCTCAAGGGCGCCGTCTTCTTCATGGCCGACCTGATGCGCACGATCTCGGTCTCGTGCGAGATCGACTTCATGGCGATCTCGAGCTACGGCGCGTCGACGGACTCGTCGGGCGTCGTCCGCATCCTGAAGGATCTCGACCTCAATATCGACGGCCGCCACGTGCTCGTGGTCGAGGACATCATCGACTCCGGGCTGACCCTCTCGTACCTGCTCCGCAACCTCGAGTCGAGGGAGCCGGCGAGCCTCGAGATCTGCGCGCTCATGACGAAGCCCGAGCGGCGGGAGATCGAGGTCCAGGTCAAGTACGTCGGCTTCGAGATCCCGAACCGGTTCGTGATCGGCTACGGGCTCGATTTCGCCGAGCGTTACCGCAATCTGCCCTACGTCGGCGTCCTGCGCCCCGAGCTGATGCCGGAAGGCGTTTGACCGCCCTGGTATGAGGAAGGGTTATCGTGAAGGCCCGGGAAGAATCCGAGCGGCTACCCTGAGCGTAGATTCAACGTGAACCGGTTCCTTCGTAGCGCCTTCTTCCCCCTGATCGTGATCGTCGTCCTCGTCTGGCTGGCGAGCCAGACGCTGCTGAAGACGAGCCACGACGCGCAGAAGCGGACAACGTCGCAGGCGATCGCCGACGTGAAGAGCGGCTCGGTCGAATCGGCGCAGTTCAATCCGGGCAAGCGCGCGATCGAGCTCAAGTACACGGACGGGAAGCACGCCACCGTCCACTACGCCTCGGATCAGGCGCAGATCAAGTTCCAGGACCTGCTGCAGAACCGCGGGGTCTTGTGGGACTCCAAGGGCACCGGCGGCTTCTCGTGGATGGCGCTGATCGGCAGCTTCCTGCCGTTCCTGCTGCTGATCGGCTTCTGGATCTTCCTGATGAACCAGGTGCAGGGCGGCGGCTCGAAGGTGATGAGCTTCGGCAAGTCGCGTGCGAAGCGCATGGCGCCCGACTCGCCGAAGATCGGCTTCAAGGACGTCGCGGGCGTCGACGAGGCGGTCGAGGAGCTTCAGGAGATCAAGGAGTTCCTCGAGAACCCGAAGAAGTTCCAGGCGCTCGGCGCGTCGATCCCGAAGGGCGTGCTGCTGTACGGCCCGCCCGGCACCGGCAAGACGCTGCTCGCCCGCGCAGTCGCCGGCGAGGCGGGCGTCCCGTTCTTCTCGATCTCGGGCTCGGACTTCGTCGAGATGTTCGTCGGCGTCGGCGCCTCGCGCGTGCGCGACCTCTTCGAGCAGGCGAAGCAGGCGGCGCCGTGCATCGTCTTCATGGACGAGATCGACGCGGTCGGCCGCCATCGCGGCGCCGGCCTCGGCGGTGGCCACGACGAGCGCGAGCAGACGCTCAACCAGCTGCTCGTCGAGATGGACGGCTTCGAGATGAAGGACAACATCATCCTGATCGCCGCGACCAACCGGCCGGACATCCTCGATCCGGCGCTGCTCCGCCCGGGGCGCTTCGACCGGCAGATCGTGGTCGACCGCCCCGACCGCAACGGCCGCCGGAAGATCCTCGAGGTGCACTCCAAGGGCAAGCCGCTCGCGTCGGCGATCGACCTCGACTCGCTCGCCGCCGGCACGCCGGGCTTCACCGGCGCCGACCTCCGCAACCTCGTGAACGAGGCCGCCCTGCTGGCCGCGCGCCGCGGCAAGAAGGTGATCGAGCAGGAGGAGCTGGAGGAGGGGATCATGCGCGTGATCGCGGGCCCGGAGAAGAAGGCCCGCCTGCTCTCCGAGAAGGAGCAGCGGATCACCGCCTACCACGAGATGGGGCACGCGCTCGTCGGCCACTTCCTCGAGAACACCGACCCGGTGCACAAGATCACGATCGTGTCGCGCGGGCAGGCCCTCGGCTTGACCATCTCGCTGCCGACCGAGGACCGCTACCTGACCACGCGCAAGGCGCTGCTCGAGCAGATCGCGATGACGATGGGCGGCCGCGCCGCGGAGGAGCTCGTCTTCAACGAGGTGACGACCGGAGCCGCGAACGACATCGAGAAGGTGACGGCGACGGCGAAGCAGATGGTGATGCGCTTCGGGATGAGCGAGAAGCTCGGCCCGCGCGTGCTCGGCCGGAACCACGACATGCCGTTCCTCGGCCGCGAGATGGGCGCGGAGCCGGATTACTCCGACGAGGTCGCCCGCGAGATCGACGACGAGATCCGCCGCATCATCGAGGAGGGCCACGACGTCGCGAACCGGGTGCTGCGCGAGCACATCGACGACCTCCACCGGATCTCGCAGATCCTGATCGAGCGCGAGACGATCGACCGCGACCAGTTCGAGCGGCTGCTCGCAGGGGAGTCCCAGGACGCGGTCTTCCCGCCCGAGCCCGCCGAACCCGAGCCGGCCGCAGAGCCCGACCGGCGGCCGCAGCCGAAGCCGCGGCCGTTCCCGCTTCCGGGTGGCGCCGCCATGCAGCCGCCCGAGCCCGAAGCGAGTTAAAGCCCCCTCGCGCTGCTAAGGCGCGGCCAAAGGCGCGGCAAAGGGCGCGCAAATGCGCCGGTCCTAGCCTCCGTGACGAGGTCGTTCGAACCACGTCGAAGGAGGAGTTATGAAGGTCAAGCTGCTCGGTCTCGCAGCCCTTGCGGTGCTCGTCATGGCCGCCCCGTCGCTCGGCGGGGGCGTGCCGATCACCGCCAAGGTCTTGAGCTACGGCTCGATGCCGGCGACCACGATCCACACGAAGGCCGGCGCGATGGTCCTGAACGCGATCACGATCCAGCCCGGCGGCAGCTTCGGCTGGCACACGCACGGCGCCCCGGTCGCCGTCGTCGTGAAGAGCGGGACGCTCACCGTGTTCGACCCGTCGGTCGGCGGCTGCAAGCCGTTCACGGTCTCGAAGGGCAAGGCATTCGTCGAGCCGGCCGGGCACGTGCACCTCGCCCGCAACGACACGAAGACACCGGTCACCGTGTACGCGATGTACCTCGGGCTGCCCAAGAACGCGGCAGCGAACGCGCCTGCAGCGGAGCCGGACGGCTGCAACGCGTAGCGCGGCACGGGTTCCAGGCGCCCGGCCCGGGCGGTGCCGGGCGCCTGGCGCGGAAGGATCGAGCTGCACGCCTCGTTGACCACGACCGTGGAAGGCGCACGCAAGGCGGCGCTCGCCCAGATGGTGCTCGTCACCGCGCTCTTCGGCAGCACGTGGCCCGCGGGCAAGATCGCGGTCGACCACCTGCCGCCGCTCACCGTCGCGGCTGCGCGGTTCGTGCTCGCGACGGTGCTCCTGTTCGCGCTCGCCGTCGCCCGCGCACGCCGTCTGCAGCTGCCGTCGCGCCGCGACCTGCCGCTGATCGCGGCGCTCGGGCTGACCGGGATCGCGGGCTATCAGGCGCTGTTCCTGGTCGGCCTCGACCGGACGCCGGCGAGCGACGGCGCGATCCTCGTGCCCGGCCTGATCCCGGCGCTCACCGCCCTGCTGGCGTGGCGCCTCCACGGCGAGCGGCCGACGCGCCGTGTCGCGACCGGATTCGCGATCGCGCTGGTGGGACTGTTGGTCGTCGTCGACCCGACGGGCGCGGTCGGCGGCGACCGGCTCGCCGGCGATCTCCTCCTGCTCGGGGCCGCGGTCTGCTGGGCGGTCTACACGATCCTCGGCCCGTCCGCGACCGCGCGCTTCGACCCGCTGCTCGCGACCGCATACGCGTCCGCGCTCGGGACGCTGATTCTGATCCCGCTCTCGATCACCGGCTGGGGCTCGCTCGCGCACGCGGACGCCGCGGCATGGCTCGCGCTCCTCTACCTCGCGCCGCTCGGAACGGTGCTCGCGTTCGTCCTCTACTACGACGGCGTGCAGCGGCTCGGCGCAGCCCGGACCGCGGCGTTCACGCTCCTCGTCCCCGTGTTCGGGGTGTCATCCTCGATCGTCGTGCTCGGCGAGCCGCTTCGACCCGGCCTCGTCGTCGGCGGGGCGATCGTGCTCGCCGGGCTCTGGCTCGTGCAGCGGCCCGCGCGGGCGGGCCCGGCCGCTGCTCAGGCTCCCGCCGTGGCCGTGCCGAGACCGGCCTGCCAGGAAGCCCACAGCCGCGCGTAGCGCTCGCCCTGCGCCACCAACTCGTCGTGCGAGGCGACCTCGGCGAGCCGCCCACCGTCGAGCAGCGCGACGCGGTCGGCGCGCTCGGCGGTCGAGAGGCGATGGGCGATCGTCACCATCGTGCGGTCACGGGCGACCGCAGCCAATGCGCGCTCGACCGCCGCCTCGGTGCGCGGGTCGAGGGCCGACGTCGCCTCGTCGAGCACGATGACGGCCGGGCGGGCGAGCGCGACGCGGGCGATCGAGACCAGCTGACGCTCGCCTGCCGACAGCCTCACGCCGCGCGAGCGGACATCGGTCTCCAACCCGTCGGGGAGGCCCTCGAAGCGGTCGAGCGCGCCGATCACCTCGAGCGCCGCGCGCACCTCGTCATCGGTCGCCTCGGGCGCCGCCAGGCGCACGTTGTCGGCGATCGTCCCCGAGAAGAGGTGCCCTTCCTGCGGCACGAAGACGATGCGGCGGCGCATGCCCTCGAGCGTCGCGGCGCGCAGGTCGACGCCGGCGAACGAGACGTCGCCCTCGTCGGGGTCGTAGAACCGGACGAACAGCTTGGCGAGCGTGGACTTGCCCGCGCCCGTCGCGCCGACGAGCGCGAGGTGCTCGCCCTCGGCGACGGCGAGCGAGATGCCGGCGACGGCCGGCGCCTTGCCGTCGTACGCGAAGGTCACGCCGGCGGCTGCGAGCTCGCCCGTCGCGGGGAGCGTCTCGACGCCGCCGGAGACGCTCGTCGGCTCGGCGAGCAGGGCGGCGATCTTCGCGAGTGCCGCACGGCCCGACTGGAACTCGGTGTACCAGTCACCGAGCCGGGCGATCGGATCGAACAACGAGATCAGGTAGAGGCCGAACGCGACGATCGTCCCGACCGAGACCTTTCCGCTCCGCTCGAGGTAGCCGCCGACGACGAGCACCGCGGCCAGCGCCAGCGACTGCGCGAACGCGATCATGGGGAAGAAGCCGATGTTCACGAGCGAGATCCGCCGCCACGCGGCGACCTGCGCCCGCGAGCGCACGCGGTACGAGGCGTAGCGGTCCGTCTCGCGCCGATACGACTGCAGCACGCGCACGCCGGTGAGGCCCTCCTGCAGCTCGGACATCGTCTCGGCGACCCGGTCGCGGAGCGCGAGGAAGGCGGGGCGCGAGCGCTTCCCGTAGCGCAGCGACGACCACACGAGCAGCGGCACCGAGACGAGCATCACGAGCGAGAGCTCCGGCGAGAGCGTGACGAGAATGACAAGCGTCACCACGAAGAGCAGGACGGAGCCCACCACCTCCACGAGCACCATGCGCGTGAACGTGGTCAGCGTCTGCACGTCGTTGGTGAGCCGCGAGACGAGCACGCCCGTGCGCGTCTGCTCGAAGAACGGAAGCGAGAGCTGCTGGAGCTTGTCGAACGCGGCGACCCGCAGATCGCCGAGGAAGCGCTCGCCGGCCCGGGCGCTGGCGAGCACGATCACGCGCTCGAGCACGGGGCGCGCGAGCACGAGCACCAGGTAGACGAGCGCGACCGCGTTGATCACCGTCGCGTCGTCCTGCTCGATCCCCCGGTCGATCGCCACCTTGGTCAGGAGCGGCGCGGCGAGCGACACCGCCGTCGCTCCGATCATCGCGACCGCGGCGACGAGGATCAGCCTGCGGTGGGGGCGCAGGATCGGGCCGATCTGCTCGCGGATCACGCCGCCTCCCGTGCCACGAGCGCGAGCAGCGAGCGGTAGCGCGCCGAGCGCGCGAGGAGCTCGGCATGCGTCCCCTGCTCGGTCACGCGCCCGGCCTCGACGAGCGCCACCCGGTCGGCGAGCGCGATCGTGGCCGGCCGGTGGGCGATCACCAGCGTCGTGCGGCCGCGCATCACCTGCGCCAGCGCTGCGCGGATCTCGTGCTCCTTCGTCGCGTCGACCGCCGACGTCGCGTCGTCGAGGATCAGCACCTGCGGATCGGCGAGGATCGCGCGCGCGATCGCGATTCGCTGTCGCTGTCCGCCCGAGAGCGAGTAGCCACGCTCGCCGAGCATCGTCTCGTAGCCCTCCGGCAGCCGCTCGACGAACTCCTCGGCGCCGGCAAGCTGGGTCGCGCGCTCGATGTCCTCGTCGGGCGCGTCCGGCGCGGCGAGCCCGACGTTGCCGCGCACCGTGTCGCCGAAGAGAAACGCGTCCTCGAACACGATCCCGACGCCGCGGCGGAGGTCGTCCAGCTTGAGCTCGCGGACGTCCACGCCCCCGATCGTGACGCGGCCCGCGCCGGGGTCGTAGAAGCGGGCGAGCAGCGCCGCCGCGGTCGACTTGCCCGATCCCGTGGCGCCGACGAGCGCGAGCGAGGTGCCGGCCGGGATCGAGAGGTCGAAGCCGTCGAGCACCGGCCGCCCGCGGTCGTAGCCGAAGCGAACCGACTCGAAGCGGACGTCAGCGTCGCCGGGGAACGAGCGCGGCTTGGACGCCTCGACGACCACCGGCTCGGCGCGCAGGACGTCGACGACGCGCGCGGACGCGGCGGAGGCCCGCTGCGCGGTGCCCACGCGCTGCCCGATCGTGCGCAGCGGGTTCACGAGCAGCGCGAGGTAGAACCCGAACGCCGCGAAGGTGCCGATGGTGATGTCGCCGTCGAGTGCCTGGTGGCCGCCGTACCAGAGGACGACGAGCATCCCGATCAGCGGGAGCGCCTCGAGCGCCGGTAGGAAGACCGCATCGACGTTCGCGACGTCGAGCGCGGTGCGCACGACGTCGTCGGAGCGTCGCCTGAAGCGGGCGGACAGCGCCGCTTCGGCGCCGAGCCCCTTGACCACGCGAACGCCTGCGATCGACTCCTCGACGAGTGCGGTTGCGGTCGCGAGCTCCTCCTGGTTGATCTTCGTCCGCTCGGCGTAGCGCCTCGAGTAGCGTCCGAAGCCGACGCTCAACAGTGGGAGCGGCAGGAGCACCGCGAGCGCGAGGCGCCAGTCGAGCACGAGCAGGACGCACGACGCTCCCACGATCGTCAGGACGTAGCCGATCGTGTGGCCGATCGAGTCGAATGCGCGCGCCACGAGCTCGGCATCGTTCGACGCGCGCGAGATCAGGTCGCCCGCCCCGACCCGGTCGTGGTAGTGGGAGTCGAGCTCGAGCGCGCGGCGGAAGATCGCGTCGCGCACCTCCGCGTCGGCGCGCGCGCGGTTCCGGATCGCGAACACGTGGCGGAAGGCGCCGGAGACGGCCTCGACGGCGCCGAGCGCAACGATCCCGGCACACGCCCACCAGAGCGCGCTCGGGTCGTCGTCGACGATGCCGGTGTCCACCGCGTACCTGACCAGCAGCGGGGTGGCGATCGCTGCGCCCTGCCAGGCGAGCCCGGAGGCGACGGCGCCGGTGATCGACCACCGCAGCCGTCTGGCGATCAGGCCGAGGTAGCGCCAACTGCCGTCCACCCGCGAAAGTATCCGGAGGTGTCAACCAGGCCGGCGATCGAAGAGCGTTTCCCGCGGCCGTCGGTGATGGGCGTCGTCAACGTCACGCCCGACTCGTTCTCCGACGGAGGCGTGCACCTGCGCACCGAGCCGGCCGTGACCACCGCCTGGGGGATGCTGGACGCCGGCGCGGCGATCGTCGACGTCGGCGGGGAGTCGACACGGCCGGGCTCGACCGGCGTCTCGGCGCGCGAGGAGCTCGAGCGCATCGAGCCCGTGCTGGTCGACCTCGCCGGCGCCCCCGTCTCGGTCGACACGTCGAAGGCGGCGGTCGCACGGCGCGCGCTCGAGCTGGGCGCAGAGCTGATCAACGACGTCACGGCGCTGCGAGGCGACCCCGAGCTGGCGGGCGTCGTCGCCGACACGGGCTGCTACCTCTGCCTGATGCACATGCTCGGCGAGCCCAGGACGATGCAGGACGACCCCGTCTACGAAGACGTGGTCGCGGACGTCAAGCGGTTCCTCGAGGAACGGCTCGCGTTCGCCGTCTCTTCCGGCGTCCGCGAGGAGCTCGTGTGCCTCGATCCCGGCATCGGGTTCGGGAAGACGGTCGCGCACAACTTCGAGCTGCTCCGCCGCCTCGACGAGCTGGCCGCGCTCGGCCGGCCGATCCTCGTCGGCGTCTCGCGGAAGAGCTCGCTCGGCCGGATCATGGGCGACCCGCGGGCGACGACCGGGTCGACCTCGGCGTCGCTCGGGGCGGCCGTGTCCGCGTACGAGCGCGGGGCGACGATCATCCGCGCCCACGACGTGCGCGAGCATGTCGAGGCGCTTACCGCCGCGCACGCCGTGGTGGCGGGGCCGGAGCGGGGATGAAGCCGTAGGCTCGACGGAGGCTCACAGGGAGCGGAGGTGCCGGCTTGGCCGGCGCCGGAGCGGGGTTTGAGCCGTAGGCTCGACGGAGGCTCACAGGGAGCGGAGGTGCCGGCTCGGCCGGCGCCGGAGCGGATATGAGGGTGGAGCTCGCCGGGCTCGAGTTGCACGGCCTCCACGGCGTCGAGGAGCGCGAGCGGCGCGACGGGCAGCGCTTCCTCTACGACGTGTCGCTCGAGGTGGGCGAGCGCGGCGCCTCCGATCGAATCGCCGACGCGGTCGACTACCGCGAGGTCGCACGCGTCGTCGCGGAGGTCAACGAGCGGCGCTTCGACCTGCTCGAGGCGCTGGCGAACGCCGTCGCCGACGCGCTCGTCGAGCGCTTCCGCCCGGCGGGCCTGACCGTGCGCGTTCGGAAGCCCGACGTGCGGCCGGCCGGCTTCGTCGTCGAACACAGCGCCGTCACGGTCGAGCGGCCGTGACGACCGCCTACGTCGGCCTCGGCTCGAACCTCGGCGACCGCGAGGGCTCGATCAGGCGCGCGGCCGAGCTGATCGGGGCGCGGCGGCTGTCGAGCGTCGTCGAGACGGAGCCCTGGGGCCTCGAGGATCAGCCGAGGTTCCTGAACGCGGCCGCGGAGCTCGAGACGCAGCTGTCCGCCCGCGCGCTGCTCGATCTGCTCCTCGACGTCGAGCGCCGGCTCGGCCGCGTTCGCGACGGCCGACGGTGGGGGCCGCGCACGATCGACCTCGACCTGCTGCTCTTCGGCGGGGAGACGATCGACGAGCCCGATCTGACCGTGCCGCACCCGTTCCTGCTCGAGCGCGCCTTCGTCCTGGGCCCGCTCGCCGAGCTCGCACCGGGGGTGGAAATCCCCGGAAACGGCACGGTCCGGGACGCTCTGGCGGCGATACAATCGGGGGCGTGAGCCACCTCGACGAGCTTGACGAGTTCGAGGCCGAGGCCGAGCTCCGCCTGAAGAAGGAGTACAGCGCGGTCTTCGGCCTCTTCCGGTACTGCGTGCTGACGCAGGACGCCACGTACCTGTGCAACAAGCTCGACCTCCAGTACGTGCCGCAGCCGAGCTATCCGTTCTTCCATGTGCGGATGGAGGACGTCTGGGTGTGGGACAAGAACCGGCCGACCCGGATGATCCCGCGCGCCGAGGTCTACACGTCGAGCGACGTGACGATCGAGGAGCTGCGCGGGGAAGGCGACGAGCCCGTCCTCACCGCCGAGGCGCTCGCCAAGCGCATCGGCGAGGGCCGCAGCGAGATCGAAGACATCAAATCGGGAAGAGAACCTACGGTTCCCTTCCCGAGGCCCATCCCTCCCTTTCGCGTGCCGTCGCCCGCGCGTCGCCTCCCGGCCGGCGAGCCGGCCTCGGCGGCGATGCCGCGTTCTGAGGGGGGATAACCAGCCGGTCGCTAACGTCGGCCATGCTGCTCGCGATCGACGTCGGGAACACCCAGACGGTGTTCGGGCTGTTCGACGGTGACCGGCTGACGGAGCAGTTCCGGGTCGGCACCGACCGCTCGCACACGGGCGACGAGCTCGCGGTGATGCTCCGCGCCTTCGTCGACGTCGACGCGCTCGACGGCATCGTCCTCTGCTCGTCCGTCCCGCAACTCGTCGCCGAGTACCAGGCCTTCGCCGACCGCTGGGCCGGCTCGGAGCTGCTCGTGCTCGGGCCGGGGGTGTCCACCGGCGTCCCGATCCGCTACGACGACCCCCGCGAGGTCGGCCCCGACCGGATCGCGAACGCCGTCGCCGCCCGCGAGCGCTACGGGGCGCCGGCCGTCGTCGTCGACTTCGGCACCTCGACCAACTTCGACGTCGTCTCGTCCGCCGGCGAGTTCGCAGGCGGCGTGCTGGCTCCCGGGATCGAGGTGTCGATGGACGCGCTCTTTGCACGCGCCGCGCGGCTGCCGAAGGTGCCGTTCACGGCGCCCGAGCGGGTGATCAGCCAGACGACGACCGCGGCCCTCCAGTCGGGCCTCGTCTACGGCTTCGCGGGCCAGGTGGACGCGATCGTCGACCGCATCCGAGCCGAGCTCGGAGCGGCCGAAGCGCCGGTCGTCGCCACCGGGGGTCTCGCCGACCTGATCGCGCCCCACACGCGCACGATCACTGCGGTCGATCCCGAGCTGACCCTCCAGGGCCTGCGGCTCGTCTGGGAACGGAACCGGCCCTGAGGGTTCCAGGCGGTTCCGCGGCCGGAGCCCGGCTCGGCCGGGCGGGAGGCCAGGCGGGCCTCAGCGGTGTCGCGCGAAGAAGAAGGGGGCTAGTGGGGGAAACATGGTTTCCCCCACTGGTCAGCCGCCGCCGTAGATCGAGATCGGGAGCGAGTCGAGCAGGACCTCGTCGGCGGGGTCGGGCAGCTCGCGGAGCAGCCGCTCGAGCACGAGCCGTCCTCCCGGGGCAGCGGCGAAGAGCCGCGCCTCGACCTCGGCGAGCGACGGCAGCATCACCAGCTCCTGCTTGAACGGGCGCGGGAAGCGGCCGTGGCCGAGGTACCAGCCGTAGAACTTCTTCAGGAACCCGAAGGCCCGCTGCTCGCCGAGCTCGCGGACCGTCTCGCGCATGAACAGCACGAGCTCCGCGACCACCTCCTCGCGGGACGGCTCGCGCTCCTCGCCCATGATCTCGGCGAGCACCCAGGGGTTCCCCTGCGCCGCGCGGCCCACCATCACGGCGGCCGCGCCGGTCGTCGCGAGCACCGACTGCGCGCGGGCGCGCGAGGTGATGTCGCCCGAGGCGATCACCGGCACGTCCACGAGCGAGACGAGCTCCGCGGTCAGCGAGTGGTCGGCGGTCCCCGTGTACATCTGCTTCGCCGAGCGGGGGTGAAGCGTCAGCGAGGACGCGCCGGCCTCGACGAGGCGCGGGCCGACCTCGAGGCAGGTCCGCGACCCGTCGGAGACACCGCGCCGCATCTTGACCGACACCGGCAGCGAGACGGCGCCGGCCACGGCCTCGACCAGCCGGCAGGCGTGGTCGGGGTCGTCGAGGAGGGACGCGCCGGCGCCCGTCTTCGTCACCTTCTTCACCGGGCAGCCGAAGTTCATGTCCACGAGATCGGCGCCGGCGGCCTCGACGAACCGCGCCGCCTCGGCCATCGCGACCGGGTCGGAGCCGAAGATCTGGATCGCGAGCGGCCGCTCGTCGGCGCCCACCCGGAGGTAGCCGAGCGTCCGTTCGTTGCGGTGGTGGATCCCGGCGACCGAGACCATCTCCGAGCAGACGAGGCCGGCCCCGAAACGGCGTCCCTGGCGGCGAAATGCCTGCACGCTGACGCCTGCCATCGGCGCCAGGACGAGGCGCCCGGGGATCTCGACGGCCCCGATCCACCAGTGCTCGGCGAGGTCGATGTTCACGGCTCGTGAATGGTAGCCCGGGGCATTTGCGCCCCTCCCGGCCCGATGGCTACCATTCGCGCCCGTTTTCGACGGGTCAGGAGGCCAGTTGAAAGAAGTCATCCTTACGCCCGAGGGCTACGAGAAGCTGAAGAGCGAGATCGACCATCTGCGCGGCGAACGGCGCCGCGAGGTGGCGGAGCGGATCCGTGTGGCCCGCGAGTTCGGCGACATCGCCGAGAACGCGGAGTACGACGACGCCAAGAACGAGCAGGCGATGCTCGAGCACAAGATCGCCCAGCTCGAGGAGCGGCTGCTGTCGGCGCGCGTGATCACCAAGAAGGAGATCTCGAAGGACTCGGTCTCGGTCGGCTCGAAGGTGCGCCTGCGCGACATGCAGGCGAACAAGACGTTCGAATACCACATCGTCGGCTCCACCGAGGCGAACCCGGCGGAGAACAAGCTCTCGAACGAGTCGCCGGTCGGCAAGGCGATCATCGGCCACAAGAAGGGCGACGTGGTCGAGGTCTCGGCGCCGCGCGGCGCGCTCAAGTTCAAGATCCTCGAGATCAAAGCCGCCTGATCGGCGGCAGCCGACTAGGGTCGCCGGTCGTGGAGATCGTGCGGCTCGAGCCGGAGCGTTACGGCGAGGCGAGCGCCGTGCTCGCCCGTGCGTTCCTCGACGACCCCGCGTGGGTCTGGCTGATCCCGGAGGCGGGCCGCCGCGCCCGCCTCTTGCCGCCGCTCTTCCGGGCGGGCTTCGACGTCACCGCGGCGGACGTGTGGTCGACCGCCGGCCGCGTCCGCGGGGCCGCGCGCTGGCTGCCGCCGGGCCGCCCGGCGGTCCGGATCGCGGCGACCCTGCGGGCGCTGGTCATGACGCCGGCGCGGCTCGGCCGCACGACGGGCGTCTTCCTCGCCTACGGGCGCGCGGTCGAGACGATGCGGGTAGAGGTCGCCGGGGGGCCGCACTGGTACCTCGCAGGGATCGGCGTCGACCCGGCCGAGCAGCGGCAGGGCGTCGGCAGCGCCCTGCTCCGGCCCGGGGTCGAGGGCGCCGAGCGCGCGGGCCTCCCGGCCGTCCTCCTGACGAACAACGAGGCGAACATCTCCTTCTACGCCCGTCACGGCTTCGAGGTGGAGCGGGAGGACGAGACGCCCCAGGGTGGCCCGCGGGCCTGGGCTATGGTCAAGCGCCCATGACGCCGCCGAAGCGATTTCCCGGCCGGGACGAGATCGCGGACGTGCGCGCCGAGGCCGACGCGCTCTCACCCGGGGTCGAGGCTCCCGAGTCGCGCCGGCTCGCCGGTCGCGTGCTGGCGCGGCGGGACATGGGCAAGCTCGTCTTCCTGGATCTCGTCGACCGCAGCGGGCGGATCCAGCTGCTCTGCCCGCAGGCACGGACCGGCGAAGTGAGCGTCCACCTCGGCGACGTGGTCGGCGCGGTCGGCCACCCGACCAAGAGCCGTCGCGGCGAGCCGTCGCTGATCGTCGACGAGCTCGTCCTACTCAGCCGCAACCGTGCGCCGCTGCCCGACACCTTCCACGGTCTCACGGACGTCGAGCAGCGCTACCGGCGGCGCTATCTCGACCTGCTGATGAACGACGAGGTGCGCGCTGATTTCATGTTGCGGACACGGGTCGTGACGGCCGTGCGGCGCTTCCTCGACGACGAGGGGTTCGTCGAGGTCGAGACCCCCGTGCTGCAGCCGCGCTACGGCGGCGGGTTCGCCGAGCCGTTCGTCACGCGTTCGAACGTGCTCGACGCCGATCTCTACCTCCGGATCGCGACCGAGCTCTATCTGAAGCGGCTGATCGTCGGCGGCCTCGAGAAGGTGTACGAGCTCGGCAAGGACTTCCGCAACGAGGGCGTCAGCTACAAGCACAACCCCGAGTTCACGCAGCTCGAGTGGTACGAGGCCTATGCCGACTACCGCGACACGATGGAGCGGATGGAGCGGCTCGTCGAATTCGTGGCGAACGAGACGCTCGGCACGACGCGCGTCGTCTTCAAGGGGCACGAAGTCGACCTGAAGGCGCCGTGGCGCCGCGTCAGGCTCGTCGACGAGCTCGAGGAGGCGGGCCTCTGGACGCGCGACTTCGACGAGCTCAAGACGCGGCTCGCGGCACAGGGGCTCGACGTCGCACAGGACCGGACCTGGGCCCAGCTCGTCGACAAGGCGATCACCGCCTACGTCGAGCCGCGGCTGATCACACCGACGATCCTCTACGACTACCCGATCGAGCTCTCGCCGTTCGCGCGCTCGACCGATGACGACCCGACGATCACCGAGCGGTTCGAGTTCTACGTCGGCGGGATGGAGCTCGGGAACGCGTTCTCGGAGCTGAACGACGCCGAGGAGCAGGCAGAGCGGTTCGCGATGCAGGCGGAGGAGGGCGCGGGCGGGAACGTCGAGGCCGAGCAGGGCGACCCGGACTACGTGGAGGCGCTCAGCTACGGCATGCCGCCGACGGGCGGCCTCGGCCTCGGAATCGATCGGCTCGCGATGGTGCTCGGCGGGAAGGACTCGATCCGCGACGTGATCCTCTTCCCGGCGCTCCGCTCCTGACGCCGCGGGCACCATCTAGGCAGGAGGCCGGGAGCGCGTCAGAATGTAAAGCGTGAGTAAAGTGTGACGACGACGGCACTCGTCCAGCGGCAGGACGAGTGGGCGGGCGTGCGGCCCAGTCACGCGAGCCTCTCTGTTTGCTGCCTCACCGGCGGCCGGTTCCTTCCACGCCTCGCGGCGATCCTCGGGCTGCTCCGGCCGATCGCGGACGAGATCGTCGTCGGCGTCGACGCCCGCGCCCGCGCGTCGGCCGCGCTGCTCGGAGCCGTGGCCGACCGGATCCTGCTCTTCTCCGACGCCGATCCCGCCGACCGCCCGATCGCGTGGCTCATCCGCCAGTGCGCAGGC
The DNA here is from genome assembly GCA_963708355.1 of uncultured Thermoleophilia bacterium. Lineage (GTDB taxonomy): Bacteria > Actinomycetota > Thermoleophilia > Gaiellales > Gaiellaceae > PALSA-600. The sequence goes on from CAVPSK010000004.1 coordinate 142,589, forward strand.
GACTGGGTCTTCAACATCGACGACGACGAGGTGCCGAGCGCCGAGCTGCTGCGGGAGCTGCGCGGCCTGACGGCCCGGAGCGACATCACGCACTGCTGGGTCGCGCGCAGGTGGCTGTACCCCGACCTGACGACGTACCTCGCGGAGCCGCCGTGGAGCACGGAGTACCAGCTGCGGTTGTTCAGGGCCGACGACCGCTCGCTCGCGTTCACCGATCAGTTCCACCGACCCGTCGCCTGCACGGGCCCGGCGCGGTTCGTCGCGGCGCCCGTCTGGCATCTGGATACGGCGCTCGCCTCACGCGAGGAGCGGCAGCGAAAGGCGCTCCGATACGAGCGGGCCCGGCGGGGGATGCGCATCGGCGCGTTCTCTCACAACACCGGCCTCTACGTCCCGGAGCTTCACGGCGAGCTCGAGCTGACCGACGTGCCGCCGCGCGAGCTCGCGACGATCAAGGGAGTGCTTCTCGCTCCTGCCCGTCGCGTCGAAGGCGTCCCGGTCGAGGAGCCGTCGCCCGCCGCGGTCGAGCGCGAATGGCCGGGGCCGCCTCACCCGCCGACGCTGTACGACGCGTCGATCTCGCTGGTCGGTCCCGTGCCGCAGCTGATCGGCGGTGTTCAGCAGACGATCGACATTCGCATCGACAACCAGGGCGACTGCATCTGGCGCTGCGCTGACCACGCGATCACGCTCGGCTCGCGCTGGGACGGCGTCGAGGGGATTCGGACAGCACTGCCGGCCGACCTCCTGCCGGGCGACGGCGCGACCCTGCCGCTTCACGTGCTTCCGCCCGTCGAGCCGGGGAGGCACCTGCTCGAGGTCGACCTGGTGCACGAGCGCGTGCGCTGGTTCGACCGGCCGTTGCGCGTGGAGCTGACCGTCCGTCGGAGGCGCCGGGTGCTGATCGCGGGCCGCTCGCCCGGGTTGCAGGAAACGCTCGACAGGATCGCGCTCGTCCCTGCGCTCGAGCCGGTGCTCCTGCTCGAGCCGGGAGATTCGGACCTGGGCCACGCGAAGGTCGAGGGTATCGGCCGCTACCTGTTCGGCCCGCGCGGCCTCGACGGCCGCGCGCGCTCGGGCGCGCCTTGAGGCTCGTCGCGACGGGCACGGGGCGGCGGTGAGACGCCCGCCGGGACGGCCGCGTTCGTCGAGGCGCTCCGCGAATGCCGAGTGCCTGATCGTGGTCGACGACGACGTTCGCCGCGGCGCGCCTCCGACGCGCGACCGGCTCCGCGTGCTCGTCGTTATCCTTGCCGCTCGCGCATACGGCGTCCGCGTGTGGCGTGTCGGCACGGGTGAACCGGCGGAGGCGCGCCTCGACGCTGCCTTGCAGCAGGCGATTCGTGCGCGTGCGCGGCCCATGGAGGTGTCGGCGCTGCCGGCGGCCGTCGCGATCGAACCCTCCTGACGCAAACGCGCCCATTCCGACCGCACACCCGGAAGGGCGAGTACGATGAGGCCCTCGGAAAAGCCCACGACCCGAGTGCGCCGCCATAGCGGCGAGAGAGAGGTTCCTGAGTGTTCGAACGGTTCACCGAGCGTGCCCGCCAGGTCGTCGTACTCGCGCAGGACGAGGCGCGGGCGCTCAAGCACAACTACATAGGTACCGAGCACATCCTGCTCGGTCTGCTGCGCGAGGAGGAAGGTCTCGCGGCGCGTGTGCTCGAGTCGCTCGACATCACCGTGGAGGAGGTCCGCGCCCAGGTCGCGCGCATCGTCGGCCAGGGAGACGAGGTCACCACCGGTCAGATTCCGTTCACGCCGCGGGCGAAGAAGGTGCTCGAGCTGGCGCTGCGCGAGGCGCTGTCGCTCGGCCACAACTACATCGGCACCGAGCACATCCTGCTCGGACTCGTCAGGGAGAACGAGGGCGTCGCCGCCCGCATCCTGCTCGACTTCGACGCGGACGCGGAGAAGATCCGCAACGAGATCATCCGGATGCTGTCCGGCCCGGGCCGCCGCCAGGGCGGCACCGCCGGCGCTGCGAGCGAGAAGGGCAAGAGCTCGAAGCTGCTCGACCAGTTCGGCCGGAACTTCACGAAGCTCGCCTCGGAGGGCAAGCTCGACCCGGTCGTCGGGCGGCAGACGGAGATCGAGCGGATCATGCAGATCCTCTCGCGGCGCACGAAGAACAACCCGGTCTTGATCGGGGAGCCGGGCGTCGGCAAGACCGCCGTCGTGGAGGGGCTCGCCCAGAGGATCGCCGGCAACCAGGTACCGGACATCCTCAAGAACAAGCAGATCTACAACCTCGACCTCGCGGCGCTCGTCGCCGGTTCGAAGTACCGCGGCGAGTTCGAGGAGCGCCTGAAGAAGGTGATGAAGGAGATCACCCAGCGCGGCGACATCATCCTGTTCATCGACGAGCTCCACAACCTCGTCGGGGCAGGCGCCGCCGAGGGCGCGATCGACGCGGCCTCGATCCTCAAGCCGGCGCTCGCGCGCGGCGAGCTGCAGACGATCGGCGCGACCACGCTCGACGAGTACCGCAAGTACCTGGAGCGCGACGCGGCGCTCGAGCGGCGCTTCCAGCAAATCCGCGTCGACGAGCCGTCGACCGACGACACCGTGCAGATCCTCCGCGGCCTGCGCGACCGCTACGAGGCCCACCACCGGTGCAAGATCACCGACGAGGCGCTCGACGCGGCGGCGACCCTCGCCGACCGCTACATCCAGGACCGCCACCTGCCCGACAAGGCGATCGACCTGATCGACGAAGCCGCGTCGCGCATGCGCATCAAGACGATGACCGCACCCCCGCGCTACCGCGAGCTCGAGGACGAGATCGAGAAGGTCCGCAAGGACAAGGAAGACTCGATCGAGAACCAGGAGTTCGAGAAGGCGGCCTCGCTGCGCGACAAGGAGCGCAAGCTCACGCAGAAGAAGCGCGAGCTCGAGGAGCAGTGGCGCGACTCCGAGCAGACCGAGCAGCCGTCGATCGGCGAGGACGAGATCGCCGACATCGTCTCGATGTGGACGGGGATCCCGGTCTTCAAGCTGACCGAGGCCGAGTCGCAGCGTCTCGTCCGCATGGAGGACGAGCTGCACAAGCGCGTGATCGGGCAGGACGCGGCGATCATCGCGGTCTCGAAGTCGATCAGGCGCGCGCGCGCCGGGATCAAGGACCCGAAGCGCCCGACCGGCTCGTTCATCTTCCTCGGCCCGTCAGGCGTGGGGAAGACCGAGCTCGCGCGCACGCTCGCCGAGTTCCTGTTCGGCGACGAGGACGCGATGATCCAGATCGACATGTCGGAGTACATGGAGAAGCACGCCGTGTCCCGGCTCGTCGGCTCGCCTCCGGGCTACATCGGCTACGACGAGGGCGGCCAGCTCACCGAGGCAGTCCGCCGCAAGCCGTACTCGGTGATCCTGTTCGACGAGATCGAGAAGGCGCACCCGGACGTGTTCAACATCCTCCTGCAGATCCTCGAGGACGGGAAGCTGACCGACTCGCAGGGGCGCAAGGTGGACTTCCGGAACGTGATCGTGATCATGACGTCGAACATCGGCTCGGCATCGATCTCGAAGAACGTCTCGCTCGGCTTCACCCTGTCGAACGAGGAGGGGATCTCCTACGACGACATGAAGACGCGCGTGATGGGCGACCTGAAGAAGGTGTTCCGGCCGGAGCTGCTGAACCGCATCGACGAGATCATCGTCTTCCCGAAGCTCACGAAGGAAGAGATCCTGCAGATCGTCGACCTGCTGATGAACCGCCTGCGCGTTCAGATGGCGGAGCACGAGGTCACGATCGAGCTGACCGACGAGGCGAAGGACCTGCTCGTCGACAAGGGGTGGGATCCGACGATGGGCGCCCGCCCGCTGCGCCGGGCGATCCAGCGCTACATCGAGGACCCGCTCGCCGACTACGTGCTCGGTCGCGAGCTCGTCCCCGGCTCGACGATCCTCGTTGCGCGGAAGAACGACGAGGAGGTCGACATCACCGTCGTGCCGCCGTCGCCGCCCGAGGTGATCGGCGTCAGCGCCGCCCCGGACGCGCCGCCGGAGGACATCACCGCGGAGTAGTCGAACTGGTGCCTGGCACTTCGGTGCCAGGCACCGGCTCTCGTCAGCCGGTCGCCGACGAGACCGGCTCGAGGAAGGCGCAGGGGCGGTCGTCGAAGGGGAGCGGGGAGCGGCCGAGCCGGGCGACGCGCAGCATCGTCCCCTCGTGGCCCGGCAGCTCGATCACCTGGCCGAGGAACGGAGGCGCGCCCTCGCAGTCGACGACGCGGTAGCCCTCCTCGGTGGTGACGAAGGCGACGTAGGCGGTCTGGCCGCCCTCTTCCAGCGAGCGGGCGAGATGGCCGTCTGCCGCGGAGATCGCGAGGCCGAGGCCTTCGATCGAGCGCCGCAGGCCGCGCCCGCTCTCGAGGTAGGCCTCCTCGGAAGCCGTGAGGCGGCGCCCCAGCTCGGCGAGCCCGTCGCGGATCGCCTGCGCGGTCGCGCGCATCGCTGCCTCGTCCTGCTCGTCGCGCTCGGTGAGCTGCGCCAGGCTCTTGGCCAGCTCGCCGCCGAGGGCCGCGATCTCGGAGCGGACGGCGTTCAGGTCGGACCTGCGGGCGGCGGCCTCGGCCGAGGTCGCCTCGGCGAGCGTCAGCTCGAGCTCGTTGAGACGCGCCTGGAGCGGCTCGAGCGCCGCGACGCGCGTGTTGGCGTCGGTGAGCGACACCTCGACGTGCGTCAGGCGGGCCTGCACCGCGCCGTTCTCCGCGTCGCGCGCCTCGGCTGCCTCCCGCGTCCGCCGGCCCTGCTCGGCGAGCTCGTCCCGCATCGCCTCGAGCGCCTCGGCGTGGGCGGAGGACTGGTCGGCGGCCGCCTCGGCGAGCTCGTCGCGGACGTTGGAGAGACGGTGCTCGAGCTCCCGCACTCGCCCGGCGAAGGGCTCCATCGCCTCGGTGCGCGTGCGCGTCTCCGACAGCGTGGCGTCGAGGCCGTCGAGCCGTTCGTGGATCGCGCTCTGCTTGCCCGCGGTGTCCGCGATCGCGTCGATGAGGCCCTCGACGCGGTGCAGCGGTGCGAGCTCCTCGGCGCGGCGCGCGAGCTTCTCGAGCCGGCGCTCGTTCTTCTCGAGGCGCTGGGCGATGTCATCGAGCCGGTCGGTGAGCGCCTCGACGGCGCCGGCCGGGGCCGTGCCCGCCAGATCGTGCTCCAGGCGGCCGACCCGCTCTCGAAGCCGGTCGAGCTGCGGCGTCAGCTCGGCGCGCCATTCGTGCGACGGCTCGTCGACCGCGTCGAGGCGAACCGCGAGCGCCGCCACGGCGCCGCGCCATTCGTCCGATGCCGCGCGCACGTCGTCGAACTGGACCGCGAGCGCGGCCACGGCGTGGCGCCACTCGTCGCTCGGGACCGGGATGGACTCGATCACTCCGCGCAGCCCGTCGAGCTCGCCGCGCAGCGCCTCGACGCGGCCGGCGTCGGCTGTGTCGGCGAACCGGCCCGCAAGCTCTTCGACACGGCCGGCGAGCCGGTCGACCTCGCCGCGCCACCCGTTCCGCAGGTCGGAGAGCTCGTCGACGTGGTGAGCGATGACGGTGACGGCCTCGCGCCATTCGTTCGGGTCGGGCGAGCTGTCGAAGGCGTGCCGCAGCTGCGCGAGGTCGTGGCGGAGCGAGTCGACGAGGTCGACCGATGCGACGCCCGACAGTTCGGACGCGAGCTGGTCGAACCGGGCGGATAGCTGCCCGAGCGCGTCGCGGGCCTCGGTCGAGCCCGCCGCCAGATCGTCGACGCGCGAGCCAAGCTGCGAGACGGGGTCGTGCCAGCCGGTTGGCTCGGGGAGGGATCCGAGCGTCTCTCGAACCTCGTCGAGCTCGCGACGGAGCGCGTCCGCCTGCTCGCGCGTCGCCGTCTCGGCGAGGCGCGTGGAGAAACGGTCGACATGGGCCCCGACGTTCTGGGCGAGGCGCTCGAGACGCTCCTCGAGCGCCTCGAGGTCAGCGGCCGGGGCCGGAACCGTCGCGATCGCCGCGCGAAGCTCCGAGATCTCACCGCGAACCTGGTCGAGGTGGTCGACACGCTGGACGAGCGCCGCCAGGTCGCCGGTCAGCACCGGGAGGTCGTCGATCCGGTTCCGCAACCCGTCGAGCTCGTGGCGCAGAGCATCGGTCTGCTCGCGCGTCGCCGTGCCGGCGAGGCTGGCGGAAACCCGGTCGACCTGTGCGTTGACGCCGTCCCTAAGGCTCGCGACGCGCTCCTCCAGCGCGTCGAGATCGCCGGTCGGGGCCGGAAGCGCGGCGACCGTCGCGCGCAGCTCCTCGACCTCCCGGCGCAGGTGGTCGAGCCGGTCGATTCGTTCCGTGAGGAGCTCCAGGTCGCCGCTCACCACCGGAAGGTCGTCGATCCGGTTCCGCAGCCCGTCGAGCTCGTGGCGCAGCGCATCGGTCTGCTCGCGCGTCGCCGTTTCGGCGAGGTTGGCGGAGAACCGGTCGACGTGGGCGTTGACCGTGTCGGCGAGCCTCGCGAGGCGCTGGTCGAGCGCGTCGAGATCGCCGGTCGGGGCAGGCAGCACGGTGACGGCGGCGCGCAGCTCCTCGACCTCACGGCGCAGGTGGTCGAGGCGGTCGACGCGCTCGGTCAGAAGCTCGAGGTCGCCCGTCGGGGGCGGAAGCTGCTCGATCCGGTGCTGGAGTGAGTCCAGCTCCTGCCTGAGAGCGGCCGTCTGCTCCTTCGAGGCTGCGCTGGCAACGGCCTCCGAGACTCGCTCGGACTCGGCCGCGAGTGCGGCGGCGAGCCCGTCGAGGCGGCCGGTCAGCGCCGAGACCTCGTCGGCGCGGCGGTTGTCGTCGGAAAGCTCGTCCACCCGGGCGGCGATCGCGGCGACCGCGTCGCGCCACTCGTTCGAGGGCGCCGGCAGGGCCTCGAGCCTGGCGGCGAGGCCGGCGAGCTCGTTGCGGAGGTCGTCGAGCTCGGAGCTTGCCGGGCCCGGGCCTGTCGAGTGCTGCTCGAGGCGTTCGAGTCTCGCGTCGAGACGCTCGGTCACGGCCTGCAGCTCGGATCTCCAGGACTCGTCCGGCATCCCGAGCTCGGCCACCTGCGCGGCCAGCGTGTCGAGGGCGGCGCGGAGTCCCGCTGTCTCGGTCTCGCTGAGGAGCGACGAAGGCTGTTGGGGCTCGGGCTGTGGCGTGGAGCCGGTGGGCGGGCCGGTGTCGAAGCTCGCCGCCTGTTCCTCGAGCGCGTCCCACAGCCGGAGGCGGGAGACGTCCCCGCGCGCCATCAGGATCTCGCCGAGCTTCCGTCCGCTCCACTTCTGCTCCTCGAGCGCGTCCTCGAGCTGGTTGCTCGTGATGAACCCGCGCTCGACGAAGATCTGCCCGATCGGCTTCTTCGGCGGCTCCTCGTCGCTGCCCCACGCGTCGAGCATCGCCTGGAGCTCGCGCACGGCGGCGTTCGCGTAGCTGTCCTCCTGCGTGCCCGCCGCCTCGTTCGCCGCGCGCTGCCTCTCGAGGGCGCTCTCGAGGGCCTCGCGGGTGACGCCGCAGCGCTCGACGAGGATCTCGCCGAGCAGGCGGCCGCTCGACTGCTGCTCGTCGAGCGCGAGCTCGAGCTGCTCCTCGGTGATGAGGCCCTTCTCGACGATGAACGAGCCGATCAGGCGTGACGAGATGGCAGACGCATCCACACGCCCGGTATCGGCAATCCCTCGTCCGAGCTATAGCCCCGAGTTAGCCGTCGGGGGCGAGCTGCCAGAGGTCGTCCCGGAGAATCGGCACCGTTCGGCCGTCCCGGGTGAGGCCGTCGACGGCCACCTGCGGGCCCCCGATCATGAAGTCGGTATGCACGGAGGAGTCGTTCGCGCCTTCGATCATCCCGCCCTCCACGGCCTCCGCGTATGCGCATCCGTAGGCGATGTGGCAGGTCGCGTTCTCGTCGTACAGCGTGTCGAAGAAGGTGAGCCCGGTCTGGCCGATCCGCGAGCTTCCGTCGACGAGCGAGACCTCCCCGAGGAAGGCCGCGCGCTCGTCCGTCGTGAGCTCGCCGCGGACGACGTCGGCGCCGTCCTCGGCCTCGATCTCGACCATCCGCCCCTCGCTGAACCTGACCTTGAGGCCCCGGACGATCGCGCCGTTCAGCGAGAACGGCATCGTCGCCGAGACGACGCCCTCGGTCCGGCGGGCGTCGGGAGTGGTGTAGATCTCCTCGGTCGGCATGTTCGCGACGTACGCGATGCCCGCGGCCGTCTTCGACTCGGCGCCGATCCAGCGCGACTCGGGCAAGAGGCCGACGCTCAGGTCGGTGCCGGGGCCGTGGAAACGGAGCGCGTCGAGGGCAAGCGAGTTGAGCGACTGCGCCCGGCGTTCGAGCTTGGCGACGTGGCCGCGCCACGCGGCGACCGGGTCGGGCTCGTCCAGGCGCACGCAGCGCTCGACGAGCGACCACAGTCGCTCGAGGTCTGGCTCGCCGAACATTTGCTCGGCCCAGCCGGCGTTGGGCACGCCGACCACGACCCAGTTGGTGAGCAGCTCGTTGGTCTGCCGCGAGACCTCGGCCGCGAGCTCGACCATCCGCGCCTTGCCGACGCGGTCTCCGGGGAGATCGGCGAGCAGGTTCGGCTCGGCGTCTCCGCGCAACGCGACCACGGCCGCACGCTCGTCGCCGATCGTCCGCTCGCGCGACAGCAGCCAGGGCGGCGTCCACGAGAGCACGTCGTCGCCGGCCGGCGACTCGATCAGGGCGCGGCGCAGGTGCGGATCGGCGTAGCGGACGTCGACGTACCGTGCGCCCGCCGCGTAGGCGGCGCGGGCGACCTCGCGCACCATCGTCGCGTGCTCGGGGCCGGCGATCACGTCGACCAGCTGGCCGCGCTGCACGTTCGCGCCGACCTGGACGATGAGCTCGGCGTAGCGCTGCTCGCGAGACCCGGTCACTCGGGCAGCTGCCACACGTCGTCGCGAAGCAACGGCACCGTCTTGCCGTCGCGCGTGACGCCGTCGACGTCGACCTCGGGACCGCCGATCATGAAGTCCGTGTGGACGGTCGACTCGTTGATGCCCTCGTCGGGCTCCCCGCCGGCATGCCCCTCCGCCACGGCCGCACCGTACGCGATGTGGCACGTCGCGTTCTCGTCGTAGAGCGTGTCGAAGAAGACGAGCCCCGTCTGCCCGACCCGCGACGTCCCGTCGACGAGAGCCACTTCGCCGAGCCGAACTGCGTTCTCGTCGCTCGCGAGCTGGCCGCGAACGACGTCCGCGCCCCGCTCGGCCTGGACGTCGACGATGCGCCCGTCGGCGAAGGTGACGCGGAGCCCTTCGATCACCTCGCCCGCGAGCGCGAGCGGCTTGGTCGACGTGACGACGCCTTCGGCCCGCCGGGCGTCGGGGGTGGTGAAGACCTCCTCGGTGGGCATGTTCGCGACGTAGGGGCGCCCGTCGACCGTATGGAAGAGCGCGCTGCAGAACCGCGAGCGCTCGAGCAGCCCGAGCTCGAGCTCCGTGCCCGGCCCGCGATAGGTGAGCCGGTCGAGACCGAGCGCGTTCAGCGCCTCCGCCCGGCGCTCGAGTCGGTCCATGTGCTCGCGCCACGCAGCCACCGGATCGGGCTCGTCGAGGCGGGTGCAGAACGCGACCGCCTGCCACAGCCGCTCGACGTCCGGCTCGCCGAACACCTCCTGTGACCAGCCCTCGTTCGGGTACGCGACGCCGGTCCAGTTCACCGTTCGTTCGCTCAGCTGGCGGATCGCGACGCGCGCGACGTCCTTCATGCGCGCGCGGCCGACTTTCTCCCCGTCGAGGTCGGCGAGCAGGTGTGGCTCCGGGTCGCCCGTCGTTCCGATCACGGCGTTCCCTGCCATCGCCTCGTAGCGCTCGACCAGCCACTGCGGCGAGTGGTCGAGCATCTCGTCCGGCCCCAGCTCGATCAGCGCGCGACGGACGTGCTGGTCGACGTACTGCACGTCGACGTAGCGCGCGCCGGCAGCGTATCCCTGGCGTGCGAGTGCGCGCACGAGCGGCGCGTGCTCGAGCCGCGCGCCGATGAACAGGTTCTGTCCCTCGCCGACGTTCGCGCCCACGTTCACGGCGACGGCTGCATAGCGCTCGAGGCGCTCGTCTAGCTCTGGAGCTGCCACGTGTCCTCCCGGAGAAGCGGCACCGTCCGGCCGTCGCGCGTGATGCCGTCGACGTCGACCTCGCGGCCGCCGATCATGAAGTCGGTGTGGATGTTGGAGACGTTCGCACCGCGGGCGCGCAGCTCGTCGGGCTCGAGGCCCTCGAGTTGCTCCGCGCCGAACACCACGGCAGTGCCGTACGCGATGTGACACGTCGCGTTCTCGTCGAAGAGCGTGTTGAAGAACGTGAGCCCCGTTTGACCGACTCGCGACGTCCCGTCGACGAGCGCTACCTCGCCGAGGCGGCCCGCGTACTCGTCGACCGACAGCTGCCCGCGAACCGCGTCGGCGCCGGAGGTCGCCCGTACGTCGACGACCTCGCCGCGCTCGAACGACAGCTCGAGGTCGCGCACGACCGTGCCTCCGAGGGCCAGCGGCCTCGTCGCGCGAACGGTGCCCTCGGTGCGGCGCCAGTCCGGCGCGGTGAAGACCTCCTCGGTCGGCATGTTCGGGATGTGCTCGACGCCGGAGACGGTTGCGATGCCGCCGCCCTCCCAGCCGACCGCGGAGAGCAGGCCGACGGTGAGGTCGGTTCCCGGGCCGGTGAAACGCACGCTGTCGAGGTCGAGCGCGTCGAGCTGGCGGCACCGGCTCTGCAGCCGCTCGACGTGCCGCCTCCAGGCGGCGACCGGGTCGTCCTCGTCGAGGCGGACGGTCTCGGCGATCGCCTCCCAGAGCCGCTCGACGTCGGGCTCGCCGAACACCTGCTCCGCCCATCCCTCGTTCGGGAACGCGGCGATCGTCCAGCTGAGCGTGCGTGCGGTCTGCGCCTTGTGGAGCACGTCGAGCATCGCCTTCGGCCGGGTGCGCCCGACGCGCTCCTGGTCGAGGTCGGCGAAGAGCTCGGGGTACGGGTCGCCCGCGACCATCACGAGCGCTCCGCCGTCGCCCGTCGCCGTCGCCAGCTCGACGATCCAGGCCGGCGTGTCGGTCAGCACCTCGTCTGCGGCGTGCTCGATCATCGCGCGCCGCACGTGCTGGTCGGTGTAGCGCACGTCGACGTAGCGGGCGCCTGCGCGGTACCCGGCCTTCGCGAGCGCCCGCACGAGCTCGAGATGCTCGACCTGCGCGTTCACGAAGAGCGTCTGCCCCGGCTGGAGGTTGACGCCGACGCGCACGATCAGCTCGGCGTACCGCTCGAGGCGATCCATGCCAGCCACAATAGAGAATCGACTATCAGGTGTCGAGCGGCACGTCGTCCCACTGCCGCCCGAGCCCGCAGACCCAGTTGAGGGCGTGGTGGCGCTCCGCCGCGATCGTCTGCGCCTCCGCCAGCTGCTCCGGCGAGAGATGGCGGTAGACCTTCCCGTATGCGGGGAAGTCGCCGCGCATCGGCGCGGGCAGGAGCTCCTGCTCGAAGCCGCGCATCGCGGTCGCGGCGATCAGCTGGTCGAACGACGCGTACCGCGGCGGAAGCTCGACGTCGTCCAACGCCTGGAGCGCGGTCGTGCGCGCGCGCCAGTGCCACAGCCGAGCCGACTGGCGCTCGAGGTCGACGTCTAGAGCATCTCGCTGCTGCGCTCCCTCGAGGGCGGTCAGGGCGACGGCGTGCGAGTCGAACGGCCGATCGTACGGCGGTAGCTCGGCCAGCTCGAGCGTCCAGAGCAGCGTGCCGAGCGCCTCGCCGTGCCAGACCGCCTCCACCACCTCGAGCTCGCGGGAGCCCCCGTCGGCATGGGCGAGGCCGGCCCGGACCTCCGTTTGGAGCGAACGGCAGCGCTCGACCACCTCGCCCTGTGGGCGCAGCCTTGGGCGCGACACGAACGTGAATCTACTGGAGGATCCCGTCGATCTCGGCGAGCGTCGCCTCGTCGAGCACGACGCCCGACGCTGCCGCGTTCTCGTGCACCTGCTCCGGCCGCGACGCGCCGACGATCGCGCACGCGACGCCGTCGTCGCGCAGGACCCACGCCAGCGCGAGCTGCGCGGGCGTGATGCCGAGGCGCGCCGCGACCGGGAGCAGGAGCTGCACCCGGCGGAGCACGTCGTCGTCGAGCCACCGGCCCATGAGCCGCCCCATCCGGGCGCTCGTCGCCCGCGAGCCCGACGGCGGCGTCTCGCCCGGACGGTACTTCCCGGTGAGCGCGCCCTGCGCGAGCGGCGACCAGACGATCTGCCCGATCCCGTTCTGGCGGCACAGCGGGATCACCTCGCGCTCCGGCTCGCGCCAGAGCAGCGAGTACTGCGGCTGCGACGAGACGAAGCGCTCGAAGCCGCGCGAGCGGTGGAGCTCGAGGGAGTCCTCGATCTGGCGCGCCGACCATTCCGAGAAGCCGAGGTAGCGGGCCTTGCCGGCGCGCACCACCTCGGTGAGCGCCTCCATCGTGTCCTCGAGCGGCGTCGCGCGGTCGTAGCGGTGGCACTGGTAGAGGTCGACGTGGTCGGTGCGGAGGCGCCGCAGCGAGTCGTCGATCTGCTTGAGCACCTGGCGGCGCGACAGGCCCTGGTTCTCGCCGCTGTCGTCCATCGGGAAGTAGACCTTCGTCGCGAGCACGTACGACGCTCGCGGCCGCGCGGCGAGCACCTCACCGAGGAACGCCTCGGCGGCGCCGAGCGCGTACACGTTCGCCGTGTCGATGAAGTTGATGCCCGCCTCGAACGCCGCGTCGACGCACGCGCGGGCCTGCTCGTCCGGAACGCCGCCTCCGTACGTGAGCCACGAGCCGAGGGCGATCTCGGAGACGACGAGCTCGCTCTCACCGAGGCGGCGGTAGCGCATGGGGATGGATCGTTCCAGAGCCGGCACAGGCGCCGTCGGGTGGCCCCGCTACCGTCATCGCGTGGCGAAGGCGGCGGCCGTCCAGCACGCGTGCACCGAGTGCGGCACGGCTTCGGGCCGCTGGCTCGGGCGCTGCCCGGGCTGCGGCGAGTTCGGGACCATGGTGGCCGAGACGCTTCCCGCGCGCGGCACCGGACGGCGTGCCCACGCCGCCGGGCCTCGGCGGCCGCCGCTTCGCCTCGTCGACGTCGTCGCGGAGGACGCCGAGCGGATCCCGACCGGCGTCCCGGAGCTCGACCGGGTGCTCGGCGGCGGGCTCGTGCGCGCGTCACTCGTGCTCGTCGGCGGCGAGCCCGGCGTCGGCAAGTCGACCCTGCTCCTGAGTGCGCTGGGCGCGATCTCGACGGGCCGCAGGGCCCTGCTCGTCACGGGCGAGGAGTCGGCGGCGCAGGTCAAGCTTCGCGCGGCGAGGCTCGGCGGCTGCGACGAGATCCAGATCCTGGCCGAGACGGAGCTCGAGCTCGTCTGCGAGGCGCTCGAGACGGAGCGGCCCGACGTCTGCGTGGTCGACTCGGTGCAGACGCTCTGGTCGCAGGAGGTCGGCTCGGCTCCGGGGTCGGTCTCGCAGGTGCGCGAGGCGGCGTCCCGGCTCCTGCGCGTCGCCAAGGTGAACGACGTGGCCGTGTTCCTCGTCGGCCACGTGACCAAGGACGGCGCGGTCGCGGGGCCCAGGGTGCTGGAGCACCTGGTCGACTGCGTGCTGCAGTTCGAGGGCGACCGCTACCGGGCGCACCGCGTCCTGCGCGCGGTCAAGAACCGGTTCGGCTCGACCAACGAGATCGGCGTCTTCGAGATGACGAGCGCAGGGCTCGTCGGCGTCCCCGAGCCGTCGGAGCTGTTCGGGCGCTCCGAGCCGGGGGAGATAGGGGCGGCGGTCACGTGCACGCTCGAGGGAACCCGGCCGCTCCTGCTCGAGGTGCAGGCGCTGGTCTCGCCGAGCGACCTCGCGATGCCGCGCCGGGTCGGCACCGGGGTCGACCCCAAGCGCCTGGCGATGATCGTGGCGGTGCTCGCGCGCCACGCGGGCATTCCGCTCGGCGGGGCCGACGTCTTCGTGAACGTCGCGGGCGGCGTGCGGATCGACGAGCCCGGCGGCGATCTCGGGATCGCGCTCGCGATCGCCTCGGCGGCGAAGGGCGCACCGGTGCGTCCGGGCACCGCTGCCTTCGGCGAGATCGGCCTTACGGGCCGCCTGCGGGCGGCGACGCAGGCCGAGCGGCGCGTGGAGGAGTGCCGGAAGCTCGGGCTCGGCTCGGTGCTCGCGCCGGCGGGCACGCCCGGAGCGGCGGCCGGCGCCGAGACGCTCCGGCGTGCACTTCACTCCGGGCTCGTCGAGAACCCGGCGTGAGCAGGGATTTTCCAGCAAAAGCCCTGCAAACGTGGCGGTTTTCGGACGAACGTGATACCCTGTCGTTCCGCGCCGGTGGAGCCTTCAGGGCCACCGGCACTTTCGCGACTACAGACGGAAAGAGGAGCCAGTTTGTACAAGGTCGGCGACAAGGTGGTGTATCCCCACCACGGTGCAGGCACGGTTGTGAAGCGCGAGAAGAAGGACGTTCTCGGCGAGAGGCGCGAGTACCTCACCATCAAGATCCTGCACAACGACATGACCGTCAACGTCCCGGCCGACAACGCGGAGCGCGTCGGGCTTCGGAAGGTGATCGACGAGGAGGCGGTCAAGAAGGTCGTCAAGTACCTGACCTCCGGCGGCACCGAGATGCCGAAGAACTGGAATCGGCGCTTCAAGCACAACCGCGACAAGATGAAGACCGGCGACATCTACGAGCTCGCCGAGGTCGTCCGCAACCTGGCGCTGCGCGACGGCGAGAAAGGGCTCTCGACCGGCGAGAAGCAGATGTACGTGAAGGCCAAGAAGATCCTTGCTTCCGAGCTGATGTACGCGAAGAACATGACCGAGGACGAGGCCCTCGAGTGGCTCGAGGAGACCTTGACCGAAGGCGCGAAGCCGAAGTCGGCGGCGCGCCCCGCGGTCGCTGCGAAGACGGCGGCGAAGCCGGCAGCCAAGAAGGCGCCGGCCAAGAAGACCGCAGCCGCCGCGTAGGCAGCGCACCTCGATGAGCGTCTGGGCCGTTCTCGTCGCCGCCGGGCGGGGGGAACGGCTCGGAGGCGACCGTCCGAAGGCGTTCGTGCGCCTCGGCGGCCTGCCGCTCCTGGCCGAGCCGCTGCGGCGGCTCGACGATTGCGAGTGGGTGGACGGCGTCGTCGTGGTGGCTCCTCCAGGCTGGGAGGAGCCGGCGATTTTGCTCGCGGAGGAGGTCGGCGCGTCCAAGGTGACGGCGTGTGTGACCGGCGGGGAGACGCGGGCGGCCTCCGTCCGGGCCGGGGTGGCCGAGGTGCCGGACGACGCGGCGGTGATCGTCGTGCACGACGCGGCGCGGCCGCTGCTCCCCGACGACGTCGTGCCGCGGCTCCTCGAGGCGCTCCGCGAAGGGTTCGACGGGGCGGTTCCGGGCGTGGCCGTCTCCGACACGGTGAAGCGGACGACCGGCGGTGTCGTCGCGGAGACGCTCGTGCGGAGCGAGCTCGTGACGGTGCAGACGCCGCAGGCGTTCGTCGCGTCCGTGCTCCGGAGCGCGATCGCCGCCGGCAGGGAAGCTACCGACTGCGCCTCGCTCGTCGAGGCGAACGGGGGCCGGGTTCGTGTGGTGGAGGGCGACGAGCGGCTGCTCAAGGTGACGACGCCCGCCGACCTCGAACGGGTCGCGGCGTGGCTGTAGCCGCCGTCGTCTTCGACGTCGGCGAGACGCTGATCGACGAGACGCGGATGTGGGAGCAGGCGGCCGACGCCGTGGGCGTCCCGCGCTTCACGCTGATGGGCGTGCTCGGCGGGCTGGTCGCGCGCGGGCGTTCGCACCACGACGTGTGGCCGGCGCTCGGCGTCGAGCCGCCCGCCGCGGTCTGGCGGCCGGACGCCGGCGACTTCTACCCGGACGCACTGCCTGCGATCGACGCGCTGCGCGAGGGCGGCCGTGTCGTCGGTGCGGTCGGCAACACGCCGCGCGACACCGAGGAGCAGCTGCGCCCACACGTCGACTTCGTCGGCTCGTCGGCGCGCTGGGGCGTCGAGAAGCCCGCCGCAGCGTTCTTCGCGCGCGTCGTCGCCGAGGCCGGCGCGGAGCCTGGCAGGATCGCGTACGTGGGCGACCGCGTCGACAACGATGTCCTGCCGGCGCTCGCCGCCGGTCTCGTGGCGGTGCACGTCCGGCGCGGGCCGTGGGGCCTGCTCCACGAGACGCCGGCCGGTGCGATCCGGATCGATTCGCTGGCGGAGCTCCCGGAGGTGCTCCGATGACATTCCGCGTGGGCATCGGCGTCGACGCGCACGCGCTCGCCGACGGCGTTCCGCTCGTGCTCGGCGGCGTGACGTTCGACCATCCCCGCGGGCTCGCGGGGCACTCGGACGGCGACGTTCTCGCGCACGCGCTGGTCGACGCGGTGCTCGGCGCCGCCGGGCTCGGCGACATCGGGTCGCTGTTCCCGTCGGGTGACGAGCGCTACCGCGGCGCGTCCTCGCTCGATCTGCTCGCCGAGGCCTACCGGCAGGTGCTGGCAGCCGGGTGGGCGCTCGTCAACGCGGACTGCGTGCTGATCGGCGAGGAACCGCGGATCGCTGCGCGTCGGGACGAGATGCGGCAGCGGCTCTCTGCGGCGGTCGGCGGCGGCGAGGTCAACGTGCGCGCGACCACCACCGACCGGCTCGGCTTCACCGGGCGCGCGGAAGGACTGGCGGCGCACGCGGTGGCGCTGCTCACGAGCGCGTGATCGAGCTCGTCCGCTATGCGGATCGCCCGGATCTCCACGAGATCCGGTTCGAGACGCTGTCGGCCCGCACGTTCCCGGTCTTCATGCACCACAACCAGACGGGCACGCGCTACTGGCGCAGGCTCGTCCCCGAGCATCCGGACTTCCAGCTCGGGCTGGTCGACGACGGCGAGCTGGTCGCGGAGCTGCACTCGCTGCCGCTCGCGTGGGACGGCACCGCGGGCGACCTGCCGCCGGGATGGGACGACGTGTTCGAGCGCTCGTTCGAGAGCGGCAGGCCGCACGACTGCCTCGCCGCGCTCGCGATCTCGGTGCTGCCCGAGCGGCGCGGCGGAGGGCTGGCCGCGCGCATGATCGATGCGATGCGCGACGCCGGCCGCTCGCACGGGCTTCGCGACCTGATCGCGCCGGTGCGCCCGACGCTCAAGGACCGCTACCCGCTGATCCCGATCGAGCGCTACGTCGTCTGGCGGCGGGACGATGGCACGCACTTCGACCCGTGGGTGCGCATCCACGAGCGCGCGGGCGGCGAGATCCTCGCCGCGGCGCCCGAGTCGATGCGGATCGAGGCCCCGGCTGCGGAGTGGGAGGAGTGGACCGAGATGCGGCTCCCGGACGACGGCGACTACGTCGTTCCCGGGATGCTCGCTCCGCTGCGCGTGCGGGCCGGGATCGGGGTGCACGTCGAGCCGAACATCTGGATGCGGCATCGGCTCGCGCCGTCCACCGAGTCGTAACCACCGTTCAACGGTCCCGCGACCCCCGCCGACGAATTCTCCCGGCAGGTTGTCGACATGCGCTTCGAGATCCAGGCGCATCGCGCCAACGACCTGCTCACGCTGCGGCGCCTGCTCGCGGCCGGGCCGTCCTCCGTCGAGATCGACGTCGGGCTCGGGCCCGCCGGGCTCGTCGCCGCGCACGAGACCGATCTTTCCGATGCGTCGGCGGCGGGTCTGGCTGACCTCGTCGCCGCGGCCGGCGACGCGACAGTCGTCCTCGAGACGAAGTGCCTCCCGCCCGCGACGCCGGACGCCGACGCGTTCGTGCGCGCGCTCCGCCCCCTGCTCGCGTGCGTTTCGATCGCGTCGTTCGACGAGCGCGTGGTCGCGGAGGTGTCGAAGCTGCGGCCGTCGACGCCCACCACCTTCCTCTTCGAGCAGCCGCTCCGTGCGGCGACGTCCGCCCGCACTCTCGGGCCGCGGTCGGATCTCGTGACGCGCGAGCTGGTGGCGGGCGCGCACGCCGTCGGTGTGCGGGTCGTGCCGTGGACGGTGAACGATGCGCTGACGATGGCGGACCTGATCGACCTCGGCGTCGACGGCCTCGCCACCGACCTGCCCGCTCTCGCCGTCGCGGTGGCCGCCGAGCGGCTATACGGGCAGGGACGCCGCTCCGTCGCGTAACACGACCAGGCCGTCGCGCGCCAGGGACGCGAGCGCGTCGTCGTCGCTCGGCTGTGAACCGGCCGCCACGGCGCGGAGAGTCGCGGCTCTGCGCTGCCGGAACGAGCCTTCGTACGCGCCCTGCTTGCGCAGCGGCTCGTAGCGCGAGCCGCGCGAGGGGCAGCGCGGCGCGAGTGGGCAGGCCCCGCAGCGCGGGACGCGCGCGAGGCACACGGTCGCGCCGAGGTCGAACAGCGCCTGTGCGCACGTAGCAGCGAACTCGAAGCCGGTCCGCTCCTGTACGCGGTGCACGTTCGTGTCGACGGGCAGCACGTCGCGGCCGAAGGCGAAGTTGCCGACCGCGGCCGCGGTGTACGGGCCGACGCCGGGAAGCTCGGTGAGGTCCTCGGGCCAGCCGTGCGCGGCGACGTGCGCCGCGGCGCGATGCAGGTTCAGGGCGCGCCGGTTGTAGCCGAGGCCCTGCCACTCGACGATCGCCTCGGCGGCCGACGCGCCCGCGAGGGCGTCGACGGTCGGCCAGCGCTCGAGCCACCGTCGCCAGCGCGGGATCACGCGCTCGACCTGGGTCTGCTGCAGCATCACCTCGCTGACGAGGATCGCGTAGGGATCCGTCGTCTCCCGCCAGGGCAGCGAGCGACCGTTCTCCCGAAACCATGCCAGGAGCAGCCCGTCCACCGCGAGAGCGTACGGCAGCGCCCGGCCGAGCCGCGGCCGCCGGGGACACGTCCCGTCGCCAGGGAAGGGTGACGATACCGTCGCATTCCGTCCCCAAACCCGCCGGCACCGCTCGGTTGCGTCGTCGCGCGCGTTCCGTCGGGACACGTCTCGTTCCCGGGCGAGGGTGACGAAACCGTCACAGCGGCACGCTCCGGAGGGTCGGAGCTTCACCCTCATGGGGTGATGAGTCGTATCCGGTTCGAGGCTAGCGTGGACTGGGCAGATGGCGCCAACAGCCGGAGAGGGCCGGGGCGGGCGGCCGCGCGTCGTCGTTCTCGGCGGAGGGTTCGCAGGGGTTGGCGCAACCCGGAATCTGAAGGACGCCGACGTCGAGGTCGTGCTCGTGGACAAGCACGACTACCACACGTTCCAGCCGCTCCTCTATCAGCTCGCGACGGGGTTGCTCGAGCAGACCGCTGTCGGTCATTCGCTGCGTGATCTCGTCCACGGGCAAGAGAACGCCTCGGTACACACGGCAACTGTGACCGCCATCGACCTCGCCGCGCGCGAGGTGCGTTTCTCCGAGATGGCGCCGCTCTCCTACGACTACCTCGTGCTCGCCCTAGGAGCGAAGGTGAACTTCTTCGGCACCGAGGGAGCCGCGGAGCACGCCTTTCCGATGTACACGCTCGCGGATGCCCTGCGGCTCAAGGACCACGTCCTGCGGAAGTGGGAGGATGCGGACCGGAACCCCGAGCTGGTCGACGACGGCGCACTGAACATCGTGGTGGTCGGCGGAGGCCCCACGGGAGTCGAGTCCGCCGGTGCGCTCGCCGAGCTCTATCGCGGCGCCTTCGCCAAGGACTACCCGGAAATCCCGCAGGACAAGGCGCGGATCATCCTCGTCGAGGCCGGGCCGCAGCTCTTCTCGATGTTCAAGGACGACATCCGTGCCTACACGGAGAAGGCATTGGCGAAGCGGACGGTCGAGGTCCTCGTCGGAGACGCGGTCGGATCAATCTCTCCGACAAGAGTCACGCTCAAGTCGGGAACGGTGCTCGACGCACACACGCTCGTCTGGGGTGCCGGTTTGGTGGGCAACCCGCTCGTCGAGACGCTCGGGCTCGACCTCGAACGCGGAAATCGGATCGGCGTGGACCCGCAGCTCACGCTCTCGACTCACCCCGAGGTGTACGCCCTCGGCGACATCGCAGCCATCACCGACGCCAAGACGCAGCAGGTCCTCCCGCAGCTGGGCTCGGTGGCGCTGCAGTCCGGAGAGCACGCCGGCGAGACGATCGCGCGTCGTGTCGCGGGCAAGGAGCCGAAGCCCTTCAAGTACAAGGACAAGGGAACGATGGCGACGATCGGGCGCGGCGCCGCGGTCGTGCAGATGCTCGGTGGTCGGACGATGAAAGGAAAGGCCGCGCAGCTGGCCTGGGGCAGCGTGCATCTCGCGTTGCTGCCGACGAACGAGGACCGCGCAAAGGCCGTGGTCGACTGGGCCGGCGCCGCGCTTACGCACCAACGCGCGGGCCGGATCACCGTCGGGGCGGACGAGCCCGGAAACGAGAGGAGTGCCGTATGACCCCAGCAACCGCCCTGGCCGAGCCGAGCGCGGCGAGGGCCGCCAGCGGCACGAAACCGGCAGACGTGTTCGTCGTGTTCGGCATCACCGGCGACCTCGCCAAGGTGATGACCTTCCGGTCGCTCTACCGGCTCGAGGAGCGCAAGCTGCTCGACTGCCCGATCGTCGGCGTGGCGGTCGACGACTGGTCGGTCGATCAGCTGATCGATCGCGCGCGCGAGTCGATCGTCAACACCGGCGAGCAGCTCGACCGCGACGTGTTCGACCGCTTCGCGGGGCGGCTGTCATACGTCTCCGGTGACTTCGGCGAAGCGGCGACGTTCGAACGCGTCGGCGCGGCGATCAAGGACGCCGAGCAGCCCGTGTTCTATCTCGAGATCCCTCCGTTCCTGTTCGGCCGGACGGTGAAGGGCCTCTCGGAGGCCGGCCTGACGAAGACGGCTCGCGTGGTCGTCGAGAAGCCGTTCGGGCACGATCGCGAGTCGGCGATCGCGCTCGCGGACGAGCTGCACCAGTACATCGACGAGTCTCAGCTCTACCGGATCGATCACTACCTCGGGAAGATGGGCCTCGAGGAGATCATCCACCTCCGCTTCGCGAACTCCATGCTCGAACCGGTGTGGAGCCGTAACTACCTCGCCTCCGTTCAGATCACGATGGCCGAGGACTTCGGCGTCGAGGACCGCGGCCACTTCTACGACCCGGTCGGCGCGCTGCGCGACGTCGTCGTCAACCACCTCATGCAGGTCGTGTCGGCCTGCGCGATGGAGGCGCCGTCGCGTGGAGACCCCGCGACGATCAAGGACGCCCAGCTCGCACTGTTCCGCTCGGTGGTCGAGGCCGACCCGGCCAACTACGTGCGCGGGCAGTACGACGGGTACCTGAACATCGACGGCGTTGCGCCCGACTCGACCACGGAGACGTACGCCGCTCTCCGTCTCGAGATCGAGAACTGGCGCTGGGCCGGTGTCCCGTTCTTCATCCGCACGGGCAAGCGCCTGAAGGCGACGCAGACCGAGCTGCGGCTCGTCTTCAAGCACCCGCCGCGGCTCGGTTTCGCGAACTTCGCCAACCGGCCCGAGCCCAACCAGGTCGTGGTGAAGCTCGACCCGACGACGGGGATCAGGCTCGTCGTCGACGCCCATCGCGCCGACAAGGTGGGCTCGGCGCCGATCGAGCTCGACATCGAGTTCTCGCAGGAAGGCGGCGAAGGGCCGACGCCGTACGAGGTGCTCCTCCACGCCGCGCTAGTCGGAGACAGCACGCGCTTCACTCGCCAGGACGCCGTCGAGGAGACATGGCGCGTCATGCAGCCGCTGCTCGACGCGCCCCCGAAGGTCCACGGCTACAAGCCCGGCAGCTGGGGCCCCGCGGCTGCCGACGACCTCGTCGAGGGTTTCGGCAAGTGGCACGAGCCATGGTTGACGACATGACCGCCGCTCCCGACACGGAGCCCCGCGCCCAGAGCGCGGCCGCTCCGTCGCCGTTCCCCCCGATCGCCGAGTATGCGTTCCTCTCGAACTGCCACACCGGAGCGCTGGTCGCGTCCGACGGCGCTATCGACTGGCTCTGTGCGCCGGCCTTCGACTCACCGAGCATGTTCGGCAGCCTGCTCGACCGCCAGGCCGGTTCGTTCAGGTTCGGCCCTTACGGGATCACGCACCCGACCTCGCGTATCTACGAGCCGGGCACGAACGTCCTCGAGACGACCTGGAAGACGCCGGCCGGGTGGATCGTCGTGCGCGACGCGCTGACGATGGGGCCGCGCGGCCACGCTGACGAGATCACGCCGCACACGCGCCCGCCCGCCGACGACGACGGCGACCACATGCTCGTGCGAACGGTCGAGTGCCTCGAAGGCCACGTCGAGGTGGAGCTCATCTGCGAGCCCGTCTTCGACTACGGCCGCGTTCCGGCCGAATGGGCACTCGCCGGGGACGGCTCTGCGGACGCGAGCGGCGCCGGTCAGACGGTCCGGCTGAGTACCGACCTGGCGCTCGGCATCGAGGGCGGCGGCAGGGTTCGCGCGCGTCACGTGCTCACTCCCGGCGACCGCGCCTTCTGTGCGCTGTCCTGGGCAGAGCAGCTCATCACGCCGGCCGACGTCGACGAGGCCACGGAACGGCTGGACACAACTGTGCGCTTCTGGCGGGCCTGGCTCGGCCGCGCGCGGATCCCCGACCATCGGTTCCGCGACCCGGTTCAGCGCTCCGCGCTGACGATCAAGGGCCTCACGTACATGCCGACCGGCGCGACCGTCGCGGCGCTGACGACGTCGCTGCCGGAGACGCCCGGCGGCGAGCGCAATTGGGACTACCGCTACACGTGGATGCGCGACACGACGTTCACGCTCCAGGCGCTCCACTACCTCAACCTCGACTGGGAGGCTGACGAGTTCATGCAGTTCGTCGCCGACGTCGAGCCGACCGAGGACGGGTCGCTGCAGATCATGTACGGCATCGACGGCCGCCGCGACCTGACAGAGTCGACGCGGGACGACTTGTCCGGCTACGCGGGCGCCCGTCCGGTGCGGATCGGCAACGGCGCGTTCAACCAGCGCCAGAACGACGTCTTCGGCGCCGTGCTCGACTCGATCCTCATGCACACGCGGAGGAGCTCCCGGCTCCCACGGCGCCTCTGGCCGCTCGTCGAGTCGCAGGCCGAATGCGCGACCAAGGTCTGGCGCGAGCCCGACCAGGGGATCTGGGAGGCGCGTGGTGCGCCGCAGCACTACGTCTCCTCGAAGCTGATGTGCTGGGTTGCGCTCGACCGCGCCGCGTCGCTCGCCGAGATCCGCGGCGACCCGAACCGCGCGCAGGGATGGCGCGCGACGGCGGAGGAGATCCGCGCCGACATCCTCGAGCACGGG
This sequence comes from uncultured Thermoleophilia bacterium, assembly GCA_963708355.1. GTDB lineage: Bacteria > Actinomycetota > Thermoleophilia > Gaiellales > Gaiellaceae > PALSA-600. The sequence goes on from CAVPSK010000004.1 coordinate 165,773, forward strand.
GTCACCGGCGACGGTGTCCTCAAGCAGCACTACGACACGGACGCCCTCGACGCGTCGGTGCTGCTCGCGGCGATCTTCGACTTCCTCCCGGGGAACGACGATCGCCTGCGTGCGACGGTGAACGCGATCGCCGAGAACCTGACCGAGGACGGGTTCGTCCTCCGCTACCGCACGGACGAGACCGACGACGGGCTCTCCGGGAAGGAGGGCACCTTCCTGATCTGCTCGTTCTGGCTCGTATCGGCGCTGGCGATCGTCGGCGAGCTGCAGCGGGCCCGCGACCTGATGGAGAAGCTGCTCCGGATCGCATCGCCGCTCGGGCTCTACGCCGAGGAGTTCGACGCCGACACCGGCCGTCATCTAGGCAACTTCCCGCAGGCGTTCTCGCACCTCGCCCTAATGGACGCTGCTATCCGGATCATCGTTCCCGAGATGATGGCGGAGTACTGAGCATGGACTCCTACGACGTGATCATCGTCGGGACGGGCGCGGGCGGCGGGACGCTCGCCCGGCACCTCGCTCCGTCCGGCAAGCGGATCCTGCTGCTCGAGCGCGGCGACTGGCTCCCGCGCGAGCCGCAGAACTGGCTGGCGCAAGACGTGTTCGTGGAGAACCGCTACGTCTCGGCCGACACGTGGTACGACAAGGCCGGAAAGCCGTTCCAGCCGCAGGTGCACTACTTCGTCGGCGGGGCGACGAAGCTCTACGGGGCTGCGCTCTACCGCCTGCGCAAGGAGGACTTCGGCGAGTTGCAGCACCATGACGGGGTGTCGCCGGCGTGGCCGATCGGCTACGACGAGCTCGAGCCGTACTACACGCAGGCGGAGCAGCTGTACCAGGTGCACGGGGCGCGCGGAGAGGATCCGACCGAGCCGCCCGCGAGCGCGCCCTACCCGCATCCGCCCGTTTCGCACGAGCCGCGCATCCAGCAGCTGTCGGACGCGCTCGAGAAGGCCGGCCACCATCCGTTCCACGCGCCGTGCGGGATCATGCTCGACGAGCCCAACATGCCGTACAGCGCGTGCGTCCGGTGTGCGAACTGCGACGGGTTTCCGTGCGTCGTGCATGCCAAGTCGGACGCCGAGGTGATCTCGGTGCGGCCGGCGCTCGAGCATCCGAACGTCACGCTGCTGACGAACTCGAAAGCCGTGAAGCTGGAGACCAACGAGGCGGGGACCGCCGTGACGGGCGTGGTCGTCGAGCGCGACGGCGAAGCGGAGACGTTCACCGCCGACGTGGTCGTCGTGGCGTGCGGTGCGGCGAACACCGCCAGCCTCCTGCTGGCGTCGGCGAACGACAAGCACCCGAATGGGCTGGCCAACGGCTCCGACCAGGTCGGGCGCAACTTCATGTTCCACGACAGCGTGGCGGTGCTCGCGCTCTCGCGCGAGGAGAACCCGACCGTGTACCAGAAGACGCTCGGATTGAACGATTTCTATTTCGGCAGCGACGATTTCGAGTTCCCGCTGGGGAACATCCAGATGGTCGGCAAGTCGCAGGCGCCGATGTTCCACGGCGAGAAGCCGGGCGAGACGAAGCTGGCACCCGAGTGGACGCTCGAGCGCGTCGCAAGGCATGCGATCGACTTCTGGCTCTCGACGGAGGACCTGCCGAGGCCCGACAACCGGGTGAGCGTCGACGGGGACGGCAAGGTGACCGTGAGCTACAGCGAGACGAACGCCGAGGCGAAGAAGCGGCTGTACGACAAGCTGCGGTCGATGCTCGGGCCGCTCGACCTGAACGAGGGGCATCTGATCCACCGCTTCGCCTACATGAAGAACGAGATCCCGGTTGCAGGCTGCGCACACCAGGCGGGCACGGCGAGGATGGGGAGCGATCCGAAGGCGTCGGTGCTGAACGTCGATTGCCGCGCGCACGAGCTCGACAACCTCTACGTCGTCGACACGAGCGTGTTCCCGAGCATCGGCGCGGTCAACCCTGCGCTGACGGCGATGGCGAACTCCATGCGCGTCGGAGACCACCTGCTCGAGCGGCTCGGTTGAGCGCGGCCGCCACGCTCGCGCCCTCCGGCGAGCAGTTCGAGCTCGTCGCCGGGGACCAGCGGCTGGTCGTCGTCGAGGTCGGCGCCGGCCTGCGGTCGTACGCCGTCGGCGGCCGCGAGCTGCTGGACGGATACGCGCGCGACGCGATGTGCGCCTCGGGCCGCGGCCAGCTTCTCCTTCCGTGGCCGAACCGCATCGAGGACGGGACCTACGAGTTCGACGGACGGACGCACCGGCTGCCCCTCACCGAGCCGAGCGCGCACAACGCGATCCACGGCCTCGTGCGCTGGGCCGTGTGGACGGCGGCCGAGCGCGAGGCGCACCAGATCGTCCTGCGGCACCTGCTTCACCCACAGCCCGGCTATCCGTTCACGCTCGACCTCGCCATCGCCTACGAGCTGTCGGAGCGCGGACTGACCGTGCGCACGACGGCGACCAACGTCGGCGACTCGGCCGCGCCCTACGGCTGCGGCGCGCATCCGTACCTGCGTCTCGGCACGGATGTCGTCGACCCGCTCGTCCTGCGAATCCCGGGCCGGGTGGTGGCGGTCTCCGACACCCGCGGGCTGCCCGAGCGATCCGAGGCGGTCGACGGCACCGAGTTCGACTTCCGCGAGCCGCGCGTGATCGGCGCAACCGTCCTCGACAACGCGTTCACCGAGCTGGAGCGCGACACCGACGGGCTCGCCCGTGCTCGGATCGACGACCCGCGGAGCGGCGACTCGCTCACGCTCTGGGTCGACGAGAGCTACCCCTACCTGATGGTCTTCTCCGGGGACCCGCTGCCCGACGTCGCGCGCCGCAGCCTCGCGATCGAGCCGATGACCTGCCCGCCGAACGCGTTTCGCAGCGGCGACTCGTTGATCCGGCTCGAGCCGGGCGACTCGGCGACGACCGCCTGGGGGATCGAGCCTTTCGCCTAGACCGGCGGCTCGGGGTCGTACTGGATGTAGCGGCGCACCTCGCGTGCCCGGTCGACGGAATGCAGCCGTGCGACCAGGTGGAGGGCCATGTCGATCCCGGCCGAGACGCCCGCGGCGGTGATCACCTCGCCGGCGTCGACGAATCGCTCGTCGCGCACGTCCACGCCGAGGTCGCGCAGACGCTCGACCGATCCCCAGTGCGTGGTGGCCGGCTTTCCGTCGAGCGCGCCCGCCGCCTGGAGCACGAACGAGCCGGTGCAGACGCTCGTCAGCAGGCCGCCGCGCGCGGCGATCGCACGCAGCTTCTCGTGCAGCGCCTCGTCGGCGCTCGGCCCGGTCGAGTTCCCGCCGGGGACGAGGATCACGTCGACCGGCGGCGCGGTCTCCCAGGTGTGGTCGGCCAGCACGCGTAGCCCCTTGGCGCAGAGCACCGGCTCGGTCGAGTCGGCGATCGTGAAGGCGCTCACGCCGTCGTCGGGCCAGCGCAACGCCCACGCCGACAGCACCTCCCAGGGACCGGCCCAGTCGAGCTCCTCCGACTGCTCGTAGAGATAGATGCCGATGTTCACCGGGCGCACGCTACCCGGGCGCAGGGCTCTCGCGGCTCCGTGATCGCCAACTCAGAACACCGACGCCGAAGAGCAGCAACTCGACGAGCGTGATCGCGAGCCGGTTCAGGAGCGTCACGCCGAGCGCGGCTCCCGGGCTCGTGACCGCGAGCAGCAGCCCGTACATCGACGCCTCCCTCGCCCCGAGCCCGGACGGGACGAAGACGGCCAGCACCGAGACGATCGCTCCGACCGCCGACACGCCGCCGAGGTACGGAATCGTCTCGAGGCCCGGATCGGAGCCCAGCGAGCGGAGCAGGAAGTACACCGCGAGGCCGCCGATCAGCCACGTGCCGCAGTAGAAGAGCAGCAGGCTCAGCATCAGCGGGAAGGGCAGCGGGTCGACGCCGTCGGCGCCGAACGGCTTCAGAAGGCGATCTCCGAGCGGCCGGAAGATCCGCGGGTGCAGCAGCAGCGCGCAGAGGATCGCGAAGGCGACGAGCGGGAGCAGCGGGGCGTCGACCCCGCGAACCCAGGCCAGGCTGACGACGAAGACGATCACCCCCGAGATCGCCGACAGCGCCGCCTCGACGAGGATCGACGCGAGCACGGTGGGGGTGTCGGTCACGCCGCCCGAGCGGCGAAGCGCGACGGTTCGCGCCGCGGGTGTCCAGATGCCGCCCGGCAGGTACTTCGCGAGCATCGAGACCATCTCGGCGCGGAGCGCGACGCGATACACGACGTCGATCCCCCAGGCGGCCAGCATCCTGATCCAGCCGAGGATGAAGACGAGGTAGTAGGCGGCGACGGCGGCGAACGCGAGTGCGACGTAGCCGGGACGCGCGTGCCTGAGCAGCGGCGCGGCCTTGGCCCATTCGCTTCGGACCGCCCACGTGCAGAAGAGGACGGTCGCGACCACGATCGCGATCTGCAGCCCGATCGACAGGTTCCGGTGAGCCCGCAGGTAGGCCGCCGCAGCACGAACCTGTCCGGCAAAGCCGGCATACGAAATGCTCGCCACTGGCATGAGTCTGCCCGTCGGGGATGCCGACGGGCTTCGTCGGCCTCCTACTCTGAGAGACGAACGCCGACCCAGAGGCCGGCGACGCCGCCGAGCCCGGCGAACAGGACGCCTGCGAGCGAGATCCCCGAGTCGCCCCAGAGAGCGGGCACGAACCCGCCGGCGATCGTGCCGAAGACGGCGCAGAGTGAGATCACCGAACGGCCCATCGTTGTCGTTCATCGGCAACTAGTGTGGCTTTGTGAAGCGTGTCCGGTTCGCCCCAAGCCCGACCGGGACGCTTCACGTCGGGAATGCGCTGAGCGCGGTCGCGAATCGCAGGCTCGGCGACTGGCTGCTGCTGCGGATCGACGACACCGATCCGTCGCGCAACGTTCCGGGCGGCGAGCCGGCGATCCTCGCCGACCTCGAGTGGCTCGGGATCGCCTGGGACGAGGGGCCGGTCCGGCAGCGCGAGCGGGCCGAGCGGCACCTCGAAGCGGCACGCTCGGCCGGCCTGGACCAGCGCTTCGACGGCGTGATGTTGTGGCGTGACGACGGCTCGCCGACCTTTCACCTCGCGAGCGTCGTCGACGATCACGACTTCGGGATCACCCACGTGATCCGCGGCTCGGACCATCGAGCCAACGAGGCCCTTCACGCCGCGCTGCACCGCGCCCTCGGCTTCGAGCCGCCCGAGGTGATCCACCACGGGCTCGTCGTCGGCGACGACGGGCGCAAGCTGGCCAAGCGCGCCGCCGGCGCCACCGTCGCCTCCCTCCGGGAAAGCGGGTATCCGGCCGAGGCGGTTCGCGCCTACCTCGAGGAGCTCGGCCTGCCCCGCCACGACGTCCACCTCGATCTCGAGCGCATCCGGTCGCTCTCGACCGAGATGCTCGGCGCGCTCGACGACGACGAGCTCGCCGCGCGCGCCGGCGTCCCGCTCGAGGCGGCGCCGCTACTGCGTGGCGCCCACGACCTCGTCGAGGCGCGGGCGCTCGCCGAGAGCGTCCTGGAACCACCGAGTAACAGTCCGCTACCTGCTGGCGCGAGCCCGAGCCCCGAGACGCTGGAACGGTTCGTCGAGCTCCGGTCGCCGCTTCCCGACGTGCTGGACAGGGACTCGGCAAGGGGCGTGCTGCGCGAGCTCAAAGCGGTCGGCGGCGACCTCCGCGCGCTCCGCGTCGCGCTGACGGGACGCGAACGCGGTCCCGAGCTCTGGGCCGTGGTGCGCGCGCTGCCGCGCGACGAGGCGATCCGCCGGGCGCAACTAACCTAGATCGATGCGCCTCTACGACACGTTCTCGCGCTCGCCGGTCGAGCTGCCGCCGCCGCCGGGACCGGTCCGGATGTACTTCTGCGGCCCGACCGTGTACGCGCGGGCGCACGTCGGCAACGCGCGGCCGTTTCTCGTCGGGATGTGGTTGCGCTCGTGGCTTCGCGCCACCGGTTACGAGGCGACGCTGGTCCACAACATCACCGACATCAACGACAAGATCTACGACGCCGCGCCCGGCGCGAGCGCCGAGCTCGCAGCGAAGGCGACCGCCTGGTACCTGGAGGACACGGGCGACCTCGGGCTGGGGCAGCCCGACCACGTGCCGAAGGCGACCGAGTCGGTGCCCCAGATCGTGCAGTTCATCGAGGCGCTGATCGCGGCCGGCCACGCGTACCCGGTCGACGGGGACGTCTACTTCCGCGTGGCGAGCTTCCCCGAGTACGGCCGACTCTCGGGCCAGCGCCCCGACCAGGTCGAGGAGCAGGAGCCGAATCCGCTCAAGGAGGACGGCCGCGACTTCGCGCTCTGGAAGGGCAACAAGCCCGGCACCGAGGACACCTGGTGGGAGTCGCCCTGGGGCCGGGGCCGGCCGGGGTGGCACATCGAGTGCTCGGCGATGGCCGAGGAGCTGCTCGGGCCTGCGTTCGAGATCCACGGTGGCGGTCTCGACCTCGTCTTCCCCCACCACGAGAACGAGGTGGCGCAGTCGCGCTCGCTCGGGCATCCGTTCGCGTCGATCTGGGCGCACAACGGCATGCTCCGGTTCACCGGCGAGAAGATGTCGAAATCGCTCGGCAACGTGACCACGCTGCGCGAGGCGATCGACGAGTGGGGGCGGGAGGCGCTGCTCGTCTTCTTCCTCGCCGGCCACTGGCGCAAGCCGATCGACTTCTCGGAGGAGACGATGGCGCAGGCCGCCGCCCGCACCGAGACGCTCCGGAACGCGTTCACCCAGCCCCCGGCGGACGGCGCCGACGCCGACTGGTCGGAGTTTCGCGAGGCGCTCGAGGACGACTTCGACACCCCGCGGGCGCTCGCGGTGCTGCACGGCTGGGCGTCCGCCCGCCGGCTGGAGCCGTTGCGCCGGGGGCTCGCCGTCTTCGGCCTCGAGTCGCTCGCCGAGCGCGACGCGCCGACGGCGGAGGTCTCCGGGCTCGCCGACCGGCGCCAGCAGGCGCGCGCCGAGCGCGATTTCGCCACCGCCGACCGGCTGCGCGACGAGCTCGCCGCTGCCGGGTGGGAGATGCGCGACGAGCCCGACGGCAGCTTCACGCTCGTGCGCCGTCCGTGACGCCGGACCTCGTCTACGGCCGGCGCTCGGTTCGGGAGGCGCTGCGCGGCCGCCGCGAGGTGCTCGAGGTCTGGGCGACCGAGCGCGCGCTCGGCGCCGAGCCGTGGCTCGCCGAGGCCGGGGCGAAGCTGAAGCTCGACCGCGAGCTCACCGAGCGCGCCGGGACGCGCGATCACCAGGGGGTGCTCGCGCTGGCCGAGCCGTACCGCTACGCGGACGGCTACGAGCTCGCCCGGACCGAGCGGCCGCTGCTCGCCGTCCTCGACCGGGTCACCGACCCGCGCAACCTCGGAGCGGTCTGCCGGAGCGCCGACGGCGCCGGCGCCACCGGTGTCGTCGTGCCCGCGCACGGCTCCGCCGTCGTCACGCCTGCGGTCGCGCGGGCCTCCGCCGGCGCGGTGGAGCACCTGCCGCTGGCGGTCGTCCCGAACCTCGCTCGCTACCTCGAGGAGGTCAAGGGCCCGGACCTGTGGGTCTACGGCGCGGCCGGGGAGGAGGGTGTGCCGTCGATGTGGGAGACGGATCTCTCGGGCGGGCTCGCCCTCGTGTTCGGGGCGGAGGGCAAGGGGCTGCGCCCGCTCGTCCGGCGCACCTGCGACGCGCTGGTCGCCGCTCCGCTCGCCGGCGCCGTCGCCTCGCTCAACGTCAGCGTCGCCGCCGCGCTCCTGCTGTACGAGGCGAAGCGGCAGCGTGGCTGACTCGACGCTGTATCTCTTCGACGGCTACAACCTGCTGCACGCCGGCCCGTTCGGCGATGCTCGCGAGCTCGGCGACGCGCTCGCCTCGTTCGTCGCCGAGCGTGGGGCGCGAGGGGTGCTCGTGTTCGACGGCGTGGGCACCGACCTGCGGCGCGGGCCGCTCGAGATCCGGTTTGCCGCCCACGCGGACACGCTGCTCGAGCGCCTCGCGGCCGAGCACCGCGGCCGGGAGCGGGTCGTGCTGGTGACCAGCGACACGACGGTCGCAGCGGCCGCGGGCATCGAGGTGCAGAAGCTCTCCTCCCGGACGTTCTTCCGCGACCTGCCGGCGCCGGCCCTGCCGGAGGCGCCTCCGGGCGGGCTGGCCGGCAAGCTCGACGAGGAGACGCGGACGCGCCTGGAACGGCTCCGCAGGGGCGAGTAAGCGGGACCCCCGCAAATGGGGCTTGTGCTCCTTGCGGGTCCTTGCTAGATTCACCTCAACCTCAGGGTGAGACTTCGTTGGTGCAGGACGGGAGTCGAAGCCCATAAAGCCTTCCAAATCGGGGGTACGCCGCCATGTCCGTCCGCACCGCCACCGCACAGAAATCGCCCCACAAAGCTCAACGAGAGCTTGAGGATCTGCAGCTCGTGCTGAAGGCCGCCAACGGCAGCGCCGCCGCGATGGACCAGCTGATCCGGCGCTACACGTCGTTCGTGCGGCTGAAGGCGAGCTCCTATTTCCTCGCCGGCGGCGACTCGGACGACCTGATCCAGGAGGGCCTGGTCGGCCTCTACAAGGCCGTTCGCGACTTCCGCCCCGACAAGGAGACGTCGTTCCGGTCGTTCGCCGAGCTGTGCGTGACCCGCCAGATCATCACGGCGATCAAGACGGCGACCCGGCTCAAGCACGCCCCGCTCAACACCTATGTCTCGTTCAGCCACACCCCGGCCGGCCAGGAGTCCGAAGGCGAGTGCGCGCTCGGCGACGCGCTGCCTGCGTCCCACGTCCACGAGCCCGCGGTCAAGGTGATCTCGACGGAGGAGCTGCAGTCGCTCGTCGGCTGCCTGTCGACGACGCTGTCGCCGCTCGAGGCGGACGCGCTACGCCTCTACCTCGAGGGCTCGTCGTACGACGAGATGGCGGCGGAGCTCGGCTGCGACACGAAGACGATCGACAACGCGCTCCAGCGGGTGAAGCGGAAGATCATCACGCACCAGCAGGGCCGGCAGGTCCTCGCGTAGCTCAGTACAGCTCGACGCGCGCGATCTCGTAGTCCGCGGCAGCGGCGGATGCGGTCGCGCCTGGCTGTTGCGTGCCGCGTCGACGCGCAGATGCGCGATGCAATCGGTCGGGACATCCTCGATCGGGATGAGGTAGACGCTCCCGAGTTCCGGGCAGAAGACTGCGAACTCGTCGATCTCGCCGTGATATGGACCGGCTGTGGATCTTGGGATTGGGGTGATGCAGTAACTGCTCGACGTTCTGAACACAACACTGCCGTTCAGCAGCCGGCCGGTCTTGCATTGAACGCGGGAGAGGCGGGCCGCATAATCGACAATGAGGTCGCACCGCGTGTTCTCGCCGAACGGCAGGTACGTCGTGAGCCCGCGCAGTGGAGTGCGAGCACGATGGCGAGCGTTGAACGATCGCCGATGTCCTTCGGATGCTGCACGACGTCACCTTGCCGCGACCCGTCGGACGATCAGTTTGCAGAACTGGCAACGGAGAGCGACTCTACAATGGGCTCTTCGCCGGAGTAGCTCAGCTGGTAGAGCGCTGGTCTTGTAAATCAGTGGCCGAGGGTTCGAGTCCCTCCTCCGGCTTAGGCGCTAGGCGTTTGCCAGGGCCTGTTCGAGGTCGGCCCAGAGCGCGTCGGCGTCCTCGAGCCCGACCGAGAGCCGCAGCAGCCCGACCGGGATCCGATCGCCCTCCCAGCGGTGTCGGCTCTCCATCGACGACGTGACGCCGCCGAGGCTGGTCTGGTTCGCGATCAGGCGGGTCGCCGTCTCGACGGGGACCGGGTCGCCCGCGACGTCGAACGAGATCAGGCCGCCGAACCCGGGATAGCGGACGACGCGCACCGCCGGATGCTCGCGGAGGCGGGCCGCGAGCACGCGGGCCGTGTCGGTGCTCCGGTGCATGCGGAGCTCGAGGCTCTTGAGCCCCCTGAGCAGCGACATCGCCGCGTCGGGGGACGCGCTCAGGCCCAGGTGGCTGCGCAGCTCGCGGAGCCGCGCGAGCGTCGGCTCGTCCCTCGTCACGATCGCGCCGAGCAGCGCGTCGTGGTGGCCGGTCAGGTACTTCGTCGCCGAGTAGAGGACGAGGTGGGCGCCCTCGTCGAGGCCGCGCAGGAAGACCGGCGTCGACGCGGTTGCATCGCAGACGACGAGGCCGGAATGGCGGCGCGCGGCCTCCCAGTCGGGGACGCTGAGCAGCGGGTTTGCCGGTGACTCGAGCCAGACGACGTCGGCTCCCGCGGGCGCCGGCCCGGTCTGGTCGAACTCGACGACCTCGAGTCCCCAGGCGGAGAACTCCGAGAAGGCGACGCCGGTGCCGAAGTACGCGCCCTGCGCCAGCGCGATCGTCGCGCCCGGCTTCGTCAACGCGAACACGCACGCGGTCACGGCCGCGGTTCCCGAGCCGAAGAGGAGCGCCTCGCCGCCGTCGAGCTTGCCCAGGACCGCTTCGGCGGCGGCGCCGGTCGGGTGCGCATAACGCTGGTAGAAGAAATCGCCCGGCCGGCCCTTGTCGTCGTACGGCCAGACGGTGGCGCGATCGAGCGTCATTCGTCGTCGAGCACCGAGAAGAGGGTGAGCTGCATCCCGTCGGGCGCCTGGAGCCGGACGTTGCGATGACGCCAGGGAGTGTCGATCGGGCCGCCGATCCGCTCGGCGCCCGCGGCTTCGAGCGCCTCGGCGACCGACGGCGAATCGTCGACTTCGAGGGCGACGCGCACGGGCCCGGCGACCCGCCGCCCGACCTCGATCTCGTCGACCGCCGCGGCGTGCGCCGCGTCGAGCAGTTCGAGCGTCGCCCGCCCGGCCTCGAGCAGCGCGACCCGGCCGTCCGGCTCGGTCCAGACCTCGAGCAGCGGGAGCCCGAGCGCATCGCGGTAGAACGCGAGCGCCTCGTCGTAGTCGGCGACCGTGAGCGCGAGACGCAACTCCTTGACGCGCATCCCGCGATGCTACCCCGGTGCCGCCCGCGCCTTTAGGCTCCGCCCACATGGCGAAGGCGGAGGACCCGGGCGTGCACGCGACCACCCGCGAGAAGCTCGAGTGGCTGTCCGAGCTCCGTGAGGAGGCGCGGCACGCCGGGTCGGAGCACTCGGTCGCGAGGCAGCGCGACCAGGGAAAGCTGCTCGCGCGCGAACGCGCCGAGCGGCTCTGCGACCCCGGCTCGTTCGTCGAGCTCGACCGGTACGTCCGTCATCGCGAGTCGAACTTCGGGATGCTCGAACGGCGCCCGTACGGCGATGCGGTGGTGACCGGCCACGGGACGATCTTCGGTCGCCGGGTGTTCGTGTTCAGCCAGGACTTCACGGTCTTCGGCGGTTCGCTGTCGGAGGTGTTCGCCGAGAAGATCTGCAAGGTCATGGACCTCGCCGCCAAGTACGGCTGCCCCGTGATCGGCATCAACGACTCCGGCGGCGCCAGGATCCAGGAGGGCGTCGTGTCGCTGGCGGGCTACGCCGAGATCTTCTGGCGCAACGTCCAGGTGTCGGGCGTGATCCCGCAGATCTCGCTGATCATGGGCCCGTGCGCCGGCGGCGCCGTCTACTCCCCGGCGATGACCGACTTCGTGCTGATGGTCGAGGGGTCGTCCTACATGTTCATCACCGGCCCCGACGTCGTGAAGACGGTGACCGGCGAGGAGGTGAGCTTCGAGGAGCTCGGCGGCGCGACGGCTCACGCGAGCAAGTCGGGGGTGGCTCATCTGACGGCGGCCGACGAGGAGGCGGCGCTCGAGGATGCGCGTTACCTGCTCAGCTTCCTGCCGCAGTCGAACGCTCACCCGACCCCGTACGATCCGCCGGCCGATCCGCCCGACCGCGAGGCGCCGGAGCTCGACGAGCTGATCCCGGACGAGGCGACGAAGCCATACGACATCAAGGACGTCGTGACTGCAGTCGTGGACGACGGCGAGTTCCTCGAGCTGCAGCCGCTCTTCGCCGAGAACATCGTCTGCGGCTTCGCCCGCCTCGGTGGGTACAGCGTCGGCATCGTCGGCAACCAGCCGAAAGCGCTTGCCGGCGTGCTCGACATCGCGTCGTCCGAGAAGGCGGCACGCTTCGTGCGCACCTGCGATGCGTTCAACATCCCGCTCGTCACGTTCGTCGACGTGCCGGGCTTTCTTCCCGGGACGGCGCAGGAGTGGGGCGGGATCATCCGCCACGGCGCGAAGCTGCTCTACGCGTATTGCGAGGCGAGTGTCCCCAAGCTCACCGTGATCACGCGCAAGGCGTACGGCGGCGCGTACGACGTCATGAGCTCGAAGCACGTCCGCGCCGACTTCAACTTCGCATGGCCGACCGCCGAGGTGGCCGTGATGGGGCCGGACGGCGCGGTCAACATCATCTTCCGCAACGAGCTCGCGGAGGCCGAGAACCCGTCCGCTCGGCGCGCGGAGCTGATCGCCGAGTACCGCGAGCGGTTCGCGAACCCGTACACCGCCGCGGAGCGCGGCTACGTCGACGACGTGATCGAGCCCCGGCGCACGCGGCCGGTGCTGATCGATGCGCTGCAGACCGCGATCACGAAGCGCGAGCGCCGGCCGCCGCGCAAGCACGGCAACATTCCGCTCTAGCCGGTCTCAGGCCGTGGCGAGCGGCCGGGGCTCGACCGTCTCGAGAAACGCCTCGACCACCTCCGGGTCGAACTGCGATCCCGAGCACCGTTCGAGCTCGCGAAGCGCCTCGGCACGACGCAGCGCCGGGCGGTAGGGGCGGGTCGACGTCATCGAGTCGAACGCGTCGGCGACGAACACGATCCGTGAGCCCAACGGGATCGCGTCGCGCGAGAGCCCCTCCGGATAGCCGCAACCGTCCCAGCGCTCGCTCTGGTGGAGCACCCAGTCGGCGATCGGCTCGACGCCGAGACTGGCGAGCATCCGGTAGCCGATCTGAGGATGGCGTTGAAGCACGCGGCGCTCCTCGCCGGTCAGCGAACCGGGCTTGCGCAGGAGCTCCTCGGGGATCGCGAGCTTGCCCAGGTCGTGCAGGCTCCCCGCGATTCGCGTCAGCTCGACCTGCTCCGCCGGCAACCCGAGCTGCTCGGCGATTCTCCCCGCGAAGAGCGCCACGCGCTCGGAATGGCTGCCCGAGTCGGCGTGGCGCGCGTCGACGACGCGCGCGAGCGACGCCGCCGCGCGCACGCGCGCAGTCTGGTCGCCTGCCCCGAGCAGGCCGAGCGTCGCCGCGTCGCCCACCTCTCTCGGCGGCCGCACCTGGTTCTTGCCCTGCTCCTTGGCCCAGTAGAGCGCGCCGTCGGCGACCCGGATCAGGGTGTCCCGGTCGCGTCCGTGCTGCGGGAACGTCGCGACTCCCGCGCTGACGGTGAGGCCGCCGCCGGGGCTCACCTCGGCCGCGCCGAGGCGGGTGACGATCGACTGGGCGGTCGCGAGCGCCATCGGCTCGCTGACATCCGGGAGCAGCAGCGCGAACTCGTCGCCACCGAGCCGGAACGCCTCGCCGCCCGAGCGCAGACGGGCCGCGACCTTGGAGAGGACGCCATCCCCCGCCGGGTGCCCGAAGCGGTCGTTGACCTGCTTGAAGTCGTCGAGGTCGAGGAGGCAGAGCGAGAGCTGTGTGCCGCGCTCGCGTGCGGTCGCGATCGCCGCTTCGAACCGCTCGTGGAAATGACGATGGTTGCCGAGGCCCGTGAGCGGGTCGGTGAGCGAGAGCCGGACCGCGCTGAGCACGCGGTGTGTCGAACGCTGGTACAGCGAGATCGCCGCAAGCGGACCCGCCAGCGCCGCGAACAGATAGGGCGTCCGCTGCCAGAGCACGATCAGCATCAGCGCCGTCGACGCCATCAGCGCGAACGGCAGGATCGTCCAGCGCACGTTCGAGCGGATCAGGCGGACGTAGCCGAGCTCCGACCCCGACGCGGACATCGCGGCGGTGACGAGCAGCATGTTCACCGTGTAGAGCACCGCGGCGGTGAGCGTGACCTCGAGCAGGAGGTCCGCCGGGCCGGTGCCGTCGACGAGCTGGAGCATCGAGCCCGCGATCGTTCCCACGATCCCGAAGACGCCGGCGTTGAAGGCGGTGCGGATCGCGGGCTTGTGCTCGAGGAGCGCGATCAACGTCGGCGCCGTCACATAGATGAAGGTGCCTGCCGCCCAGCCGAACAGCACCAGGCCGGCGACGGCGAAGACGAAGCCGAGCGACACGCCGTTCGCATCGGCGCCTTCGACCGGAACGGGGAAGCGCTCCGCGAGCGTCGACGCCGCGAGGAACGCCGCGACTCCGATCAGCGTCGTGGTGGACGCCTGCGAGTGCACGAACCACGCGGTCGCTGCCAGGTACGCAGCGATGCCGACGACCGAGACCGGGATGACGACCGCGAGCAGCCGCGCAGGAGGGCGTGCCCGACCGGTCACCGGATCACGGGACCGGTTACCAGGTGAAGTTCAGTGAGTCGCACGATGCGTTGCCGAGGATCGCCGCGAGCACGACCAGGACGACGATCAGGCAGAAGAGCTTGGCGTTCCACTGAAGCATGAGACACATCCTTCTTTGCAGTTGCCGCATCGAGCCTCGATTCTGGCCTTCGGCACCCGGCCGGGACATCACCCGGACGGGGGAACCACCGACAGCGCAGGCTGAATCCCTCGAACGGGTGACCGCCTCCTTCGCGGGAGGCCCGGATAGCCTCCCCCGATGGCGCTGGAGCTCGACCCCGAGCAGCCGCCGGCGATCACCCGGCTGGTCGTCGAGCTGCTTGCCGATGGACACGGCGCGCCGGATGCCTGGTGGCAGGCCGGGATCGACGAGGCGCTCGATCCGGACGGCGCAGCTCAGGCGGGCGTCGCGGTGCGGAACAGCCGCGGCGCCGACCGCGCGTAGTCGAGACCCGAGACCCACGTCAGGACCAGCGCCACCAGCAGCGCCCACCACGCCACGGTGGTTCCGAAGAGGCCGGCCGCGGCAAGACCGCCAACCGCAGCGGCGATCGCCTGCGCCCAGGTCTTCAGCTTGCCCAGGTCACGGGCCGCGATCACGATGCCCCGCTCCACGGCCGCCTGGCGGAGCCCGCTGATCAGCAGCTCGCGGGCGACGATCGCCGCGACCATCCAGGCAGGGAACACGTGCGCGCCCAGCAAGACGATCAGCGTCGAGAGGACGAGCAGCTTGTCCGCGACCGGATCGAGCAGCGAGCCGAACGGCGACGTGCGACCTGCCCGCCGGGCGATCCGGCCGTCGAACCAGTCCGTCGCCATCGCGACGCAGAACACGGCCGTGCCCCAGTAGTCGTGCCCGGAGAAGGGGATCGCGAACAGGGCCACCACGATCGGGGCCGAGAGCGCGCGGGCAATGGTCAGCTGATCGGCGAGCCCCATCGGCAGGGAGAATACGGGCGTGTTTGCCAAGGTGCTTGTCGCCAACCGGGGCGAGATCGCTGTGCGCATCCTGCGAGGGCTGCGGGACCTGGGAATCGCCTCGGTCGCTGTGTACTCGGACGTCGACCGCACCGCCTTGCATCCGCGGTTCGCCGACGAGGCATTCGCGCTCGGGGGCGAGACCTCGGCCGAGTCCTATCTGGTCGTCGAGAAGCTGCTGGACGCCGCGGCCCGCTCGGGCGCCGAGGCCGTCCATCCCGGCTACGGGTTCCTGGCCGAGAACGCCGGATTCGCCAAGGCGGTCGAGGAGGCGGGCCTCGTCTGGATCGGGCCTCCGCCCGCGGCGATTGAGCTGATGGGGTCGAAGACCCGGGCCCGCGAGGCGATGCGCGCCGCCGGCGTTCCGATCATCCCCGGCAGCACCGACGCCGTCGGCTCGGCCGACGAGGTGGTCGCGCTGGGGGAGGAGCTCGGCTACCCGCTGCTGATCAAGGCGGCGGCCGGAGGCGGCGGCAAGGGAATGAAGGTCGTCCGCAGCGGCGACGAGGCGGCGCAGGCATTCGAGTCGGCGCAGCGCGAGGGCCGCGCGTACTTCGCCGACGCGTCCGTGTACCTCGAGCGGTACCTGGAGGACCCGCGACACGTCGAGGTGCAGGTGCTCGCCGATGCGCACGGCAACGTGATTCACCTCGGCGAGCGGGACTGCACGATCCAGCGGCGCCACCAGAAGCTGGTCGAGGAGACGCCGTCGCCCGCGGTCGACGAGACGCTGCGCTCGCGGATCGGCTCGATCGCGGTCGATGCGGCGAGGGCAGCCGGCTACCGCTCGGCCGGGACGATCGAAGGCCTGCTGGCGCCGGACGGCTCCTACTACTTCATGGAGATGAACACCCGGATCCAGGTCGAGCACACCGTCACCGAGCTCGTCTCGGGCATCGACCTCGTGCGTGCGCAGGTGCTGATCGCCTCCGGGGAGCCGCTCGAGCTCACGCAGGAGGAGGTTCGGCTGCGCGGGCACGCGATCGAGTGCCGCATCAACGCGGAGGACGCCGCGAACGGGTTCTTGCCGTCCCCGGGGCGGATCACGGCCTACCGGGAGCCGTCGGGCCCGGGCGTCCGTGTCGACTCCGGCGTCCAGGCGGGCTCCGTGGTCTCGCCGCTCTACGACCCGATGATCGCGAAGCTGATCGTTCTCGGCGCGGATCGCGAGGACGCGATCGGGCGGATGCTGCGCGCGCTCGCCGAGTACGAGATCGGCGGCGTCGAGACGCTCCTCGGGTTCCACCAGGCGCTGCTCACCCATCCGTGCTTTCGCGCAGGGGAGACGTGCGACGGCATCGTCGAGTCGGAAGAGCTGGCGGAACAGGCGAAGCAGTTTTCTCATCCGGCAACAAGGCTAGCGAGTACCTCGGACGGCGCGTTGTCGGAGCTGGCGACGGAGGTCGAGATCGACGGCCGGCGCGTCCGCGTTCGGGCCGCCGTCCCCGAGCCGCCGTACCGCGAGGTTGCACGGCGGCGACGCGAGCGGGGGGCCGCCGCGGCGGGGTCTGGCTCGGGGCTCGTCCTGAGTCCGATGCAGGGGACCGTGATCGACGTGAAGGTCGTGGACGGCGAGGCGGTCGTGGCCGGGCAGGTCGTGTGCATCGTCGAGGCGATGAAGATGGAGAACGAGATCACCGCCGACCGGGCAGGCGTCGTGAGCCGCGTCGCCGTCAGCGTCGGCGCGCCGGTCGCGATCGGGCAGGCGATCTGCGCGATCGGACTCGACGGCGCGGCGCCCGAAGACTAGGAGGACTAGAGCGAGCGCTGGTAGGCGCGGAACGTCCAGGTCGCCCAGCCGGCCGTGGCGGCCGAGAGCGCGAGCAGCAGCAGCAGGTACCAGCCGACCGTCGACCAGGTCGTGTCCGGCAGCACGACCTCGCGGGCCGCGCGGACGCCCCAGTCGACCGGGTTGAACTTCGCTGCCGTCTGCATCCATTCAGGCATCTGCGCCCGCGCGATCATCGTGGTCGAGAGGAAGAGCAGCGGGAGACCGATGAAGTTCGCGACCGCGATCATCGTCGCCTCCCGGCGGGTGAGCAGCGCGATCGCCTGCGAGACGCCGGCGAACGCGCTGTTCACGAGGATCGCGGCGAGGATGATCGTCAGCCAGCCGAGAACGCCGGTGTGTATGCGCACGCCGAGGGCGAGCGACACGAGCAGGATCACGACCGCCTGGATCGCCGCGGTCAGCGCCGAGCGCACGATCTGCGACAGCACGATCGAGAAGCGCGAGGCAGGCGTCGCGAGGAAACGCTCGACGACCTTGTGGTCGAGATCGTTGATCATCGACATCCCGCTCCACGTCGCTCCGAAGAACGCGTTCATGACGACGATCGCCGGCGCGAGGAAGGTGATGTAGGAGCCGGTGCCGAAGCCGCCGAGCTTCGTGACGTTGCGGAAGAGCTGGCCGTAGAGAACGAGCCACACCATCGGCTGCACGAGCAGCAGCACGATCCAGATCGGCTCGCGCATCAGGTTGCGCGCCTGGCGGACGGTCATGAACCACGTGTCGCGCAGCACGGTCATTCGCCGCGGTCCTCCGAGCCGAAGTCGCGGCCGGTGTAGTGGAGGTAGACGTCGTCGAGTGAGGGCCGCGAGAGCGAGACGGACGCGACCGAGATGCCGGCGGCCTCGAGCGCGGAGAGGATCCCCGGAAGCTCCCGTCCGCCGTTCGACACCCGCGAGACGATCGTGCGACCGTCGACGACCTGCTCGGGACGCGCTCCGACGCCCGCGAGCACCTGCTTCGCGGCATCGACCTCGGAGTCGACGAGCTCGACGTGCACCGCGTCGCCCCGAAGCCCCGCCTTCAGCTCGACCGGCGTCCCCTCGACCACGATCTTGCCCTGCGACACGATCGAGAGCCGGTCGGCGAGCTGGTCGGCCTCCTCCAGGTAGTGCGTGGTGAGGAGGATCGTCAGCGATTCCGCCTCGGCGAGCCGGGAGACCTCGGACCACATCGCGACCCGCGCCTCGGGGTCGAGGCCCGTGGTCGGCTCGTCGAGGAAGAGGACGCGCGGCCGGTGGACGAGGCCGAGGGCGATGTCGAGCCGGCGGCGCATGCCACCCGAGTAGGTCTTGACGATGCGGTCGGCCGCGTCGGCGATGCCGACGAGCTCGAGCAGGTCGTCGACGCGGCTGCGCAGGTCGCGTCCGTTCATCTCCTGCACGCGGCCCTGCAGCATCAAGTTCTCGCGGCCCGTCCCGAACTGGTCGACGCCCGAGTCCTGCGGGACGTAGCCGATCGCACGCCGCACGGCGTCGGGGCGGCGCAGCACGTCGTGCCCCGCGACCGACGCCGCTCCCGAGTCGGGATGCGTGAGGGTGACGAGCACGCGCACCGTCGTCGACTTGCCGGCGCCGTTCGGGCCGAGCAGCCCGAACACCTCGCCTTCGCGCACCGACGAACGACACGCCGTCGAGCGCCTGCACGTCGCCGTAGTGCTTGCGGAGGTCGGAGACGGTGATCGCGTCCATGCGATCGAGACTAGCGACGGCTCCTGCGCGGCCGCCGGTAGAGTGCCGCGCGGCCGATGGACCTCTACGAGTACCAGGGCAAGGAGCTCTTCCGGAAGTTCGGCATCCCGGTCTCCGAAGGGCGGACGGCGACGACCCCGGCCGAGGCCCGAGCGGCCGCCGACGAGCTCGGCGGCCAGGTGGTCGTGAAGGCCCAGGTGCTGACGGGCGGCCGTGGGAAGGCGGGCGGGGTCAAGCTCGCGGAGGACGCGAGCGATGCGGAGGCCAAGGCCGGCGAGATCCTGGGCCTCGACATCCGCGGCCACGTCGTCGAGAAGCTCTGGATCGAGCGGGCGTCCGAGATCGCGAAGGAGTACTACCTCTCGGTGACCTTCGATCGCGGCGCGAAGCGGCCGCTGTTCATGTTCACGACGCAGGGCGGCGTGGAGATCGAGGAGGTCGCGGAGAACAGCCCGGATGCGCTCGTTCGCCTGCACATCGATCCGCTGGAGGGCTACCAGCCCTGGATCGCGCGGCGACTCGTCTACGGCGCGAACGTCGGCGATCCCGGCGAGCAGAAGCAGATCGCGGCGATCATCGAGCAGCTCTATCGCTGCTTCGTCGAGAGCGACGCGATGCTCTGCGAGATCAATCCGCTGATCGTCACCCCGGAGGGCGAGGTGAAGGCGCTCGACTCGAAGTTCACGGTCGACGACAGCGCGCTCTACCGGCATCCCGACATCGCCGAGCTCCGGGACACGAGCGCCGCCGATCCGCTCGAGGCGTTTGCGCGCGAGAAAGGCGTCACCTACGTGAAGCTCGACGGGTCCGTCGGCATCCTCGGCAACGGAGCCGGGTTGTCGATGTCGACCGTCGACGTAGTCGTGACCGCGGGCGGCAAGCCGGCGAACTTCTGCGACCTCGGCGGCGGCGGAGACGCCGAGGGCGTGGTCGATGCGCTCGAGGTGATCGCGCGCGACCCGCAGGTGAAATCGATCTTCTTCAACATCTTCGGGGGGATCACACGATGCGACGAGGTCGCGCGCGGCATCCTCGAGGCGCTCGAGCGGATCGAGCTCGACGTCCCGATCGTCGTCCGGCTCGACGGCACGAATGCAGAGGAGGGACTCGCGATCCTCCGGGACGCCGCGCCGCCGAACGTCCACGTCGCGCCGACGATGCTCGATGCCGCCCGGACCGCCGTGGAGCTGGCTGCATGACCGACGTCTGGAGTGATCGGGCGGAGGCCTACCGCACGAGCTCCGTCCATGCGTCGGGCGAGGACCTCGACCTGGTGATCGAGTGGTGCGAGCCTGCGGCGGGCGTCGCCGTGCTCGACGTCGCGACCGGCGGGGGCCACGTCGCCCGGCGACTTCGCGAGCTCGGCGCGACGGTCGTGACGGTCGACCCGGCGCCCGGGATGAAGGCCGACTCGACCGCGCCCGCGGAGGCGCTCCCGTTCGCCGACGGGAGCTTCGACGCCGTCGCCTGCCGGCTCGCCGCACACCATTTCGCCGACGTCCAGGCGGCAGTGAAGGAGATGGCGAGGGTTGCGAAGCAGCGCGTCGTGATCTGCGACAACACATTCGTCAGCGAGGCGTCGGAGCAGGCCGACCGCCTGCGCGACCCGAGCCACGTTCGCAACTACGGTGTCGCCGAGTGGCATTCGTTCTTCGAGCTCGCCGGGCTCGAGGTCGCCGACGAGCGTTTCATGCAGCGGTCGCTCGAGATCGAACCGTGGCTCGCGCGCGTCGGCTGCGAGGGTGACGAGGCCGCGCGTGTGCGCGAGCTGCTCGGAGACCGCGTCGCCGGCGGCGTTATGCAGCTCCCGACGCTCGTGCTGCGCGGACGAAAGGCGGCCTGATGGCGATCATCGTCGACAACGAAACTCGCCTCGTCGTCCAGGGGCTGACGGGCTCCGAGGGGCGGTTCCACGGCCTGCGCAACCGCGACTACGGCACCAACGTCGTCGCCGGGGTGACGCCGGGCAAGGGCGGTCAGGACGTCGACGGCATTCCCGTCTTCGACACGGTTGCCGCCTCCGTCGCGGAAGCAGGTGCGAACACCTCGATGACCTTCGTGCCCGCGCGGTTCGCGCCCGACGCGATCTACGAGGCCGTCGACGCCGGGATCACGACCGTCATCTGCATCACCGAGCACATCCCGGCTCACGAGATGCTGCGCGTCTACACGTACATCAGGCCGAAAGGAGTCACGCTGATCGGGCCGAACTGCCCGGGCGTCCTCTCGCCCGGCAAGGCGAACGTCGGGATCATCCCGGCGCAGGTGTTCCGCGCCGGCAACATCGGGCTCGTCTCGCGCTCCGGGACGCTGACGTACCAGATCGGCCACGAGGTCGCGCAGCGCGGGCTCGGCAACTCGACGATCGTGGGGATCGGCGGCGACCCGGTCGTCGGCTCGGGATTCGTCGACATCCTCGCCAAGTTCGAGGCCGACCCGGAGACGGAATTCGTCGTCCTCGTCGGCGAGATCGGCGGCGACGAGGAGGAGAAGGCGGCCCGGTGGGCGTCGGAGCACATGTCGAAGCCGGTGTACTCGTACATCGCCGGCTTCTCGGCGCCGCCCGGCAAGACGATGGGTCACGCCGGCGCGATCATCTCCGGCTCGTCCGGCACGGCGCAGGCGAAGAAAGAGGCGCTCGAGGCGGTCGGGATCAAGGTCGGCACGACCCCGACCGAGGTCGCCGAGCTGGTCGTCGCCGCAGCGCGCTCCTAGCCCGCGCAAATGGCCCCGGTGCCGCGTTATGGTCGCGCTGCACGGGAACACACCGACAGAAGGGGGAGGTACGACGTGAGGAAGCTCAAGGGCTTGCGGCGGACTCGGTGGGTCGTGTTGCTCGCGATCGCGGCCACCGTCGTCGTCACGGTGGCGGTCTCGCAGGCTGCCACCGGCCCGGCGATCCAGACGATCACTCCGCAGTACGCCGACGACGTCACGAACGTCGACGTCCTCAAGCAGCAGATCAAGAACTACTACGGCGATCCGCTCGGCAGCGGCAACTTCGCGCCGGACAGCAACTACGCGAAGGAGGCGCAGATCGTCGCCGCCAACGGGGCTGCATGGCTCACGCTGCGCGGCAACCCGCCGGTCGGTCGCCAGAAGAAGGCGATCGTGCTCGACGTCGACGACACGACGCTTGCGACGTACAACTACGAGATCTTCTCGAACTGGGCGTTCAACCCGACCACGAATGCGACCTTCGTGAACGGTGAGCTCTTCCCGGCCGTGCCGGGGATGGTGCAGATGACGACCGGCGCGAAGCAGCTCGGGTACGCGATCATCTTCCTGACCGGCAGGCCCACGAGCCAGGGAGCGCCCACGCTCGGGAACCTGACCTCCGACAACACGGCCTCGCCGCCGGCGATCCACAACCACTATCCGACGCCGACGGCGCTCTTCCTCAAGCCACCGCTCGCGACCTACGCGACGGACGCGCCGTGGTTGCTGCCGTGCGCCGGAGACACGGCGACCGGCTGCAACACGACCGACTACAAGACGCTCACGCGCAAGCACATCGAGCAGGACCTCGGCTACGACATCGTCGCCAACTTCGGCGATCAGTTCAGCGACCTGAACGGCGGGTTCGCCGACAGGACGTTCAAGATGCCGAACCCGAACTACTTCCTGCCGTAACCCGAAACCGACAGCCGGTGCCTGGCACTTCCGTGCCAGGCACCGGCTTGGCACTTCTCACCCGGCGAGCGGCTCGCCGGTCTCGAGCAGCGTCTTGAGGCCGCTCAGCACCATCATCCAGCCGGCGCCGGAGACGCTCTCCGCGGTCTTCGGCGCGCCCTCGAGCTGGTCGTGCACGAGCGTCAGCTTCGTCAGGCCGCCGTCCTGGGACTCGATCTCCCAGGTCACCCGGCTCGTCGCTTCGCTCGCGAGCTCGGGGTCGTACGCCGACTGCCAGCCGTGGACGAGTTTGCGCGGCGGGTCCCACTCGAGCACCTCGGAGTCGCCCCAGGACTCCGAGCCGTCCGGGCTCGTCGCGACACGACCTTCCGGCGTGATCGTGATCCGCGAACCGTAGAAATACTTCGACGTCAGCTCGGGGTCGACGATCGCCTTCCAGATCTGCTCCGGGGTCGCCTTGATGAACAACTGATAGACCTGCACGGTCGTCTGGGTCATCGTGCTCATGCTGTCTCCTCCAGGTCGTTCTTGAGGTCGAGGAGCGCGGACACGACGCGCTCCGTGTACTTGTCGATCCAGCGGTCGTGGATCAGCCGCACCGGAACCGGGTTCAGGAAGTGGTGCTTCTCCCGGCCGGCGCGGCGGGTGACGACGAGCCCGGCGTCCTCGAGCACGCGGAGGTGCTTCATCACGCCGAAGCGGGTCATCTGAAGGTCCGACTCGAGCTCGGTGAGCGTGCGGCCGTCGCGCTCGAAGAGCCGGTCGAGCAGGTGGCGGCGGGTCGGATCCGCCAGTGCCTTGAAGACGCGGTCGTCGTCGTGCACCGTCGGAGAATACGTGACCGTTTAGTCACATGTCAATCCAATTCTTGGGAACTTCTTGGGCGGTGTTGCGAACCTTCTTGGTCGCGGGAGGTGTGATTGCCGGAGAGGTAGGCGCCGACCGGAAGGAGCGAACCGTGAACGAGCAGCGAATCCCCCGAGCGCTTCACGGCGGCCCGATCGCCGCGGCGGCCAGGTATCTCGGTCTCGACGAGCGGGAGCTTGCGCGCACGCCTCGCGAACGGGCGCACCCTGGGCCAGGTCGCGTACGAGGAAGGCCGGTCGATCTGCGGCCTCGAGGACGCCCTCCTCGCGGACCTCAAGTGGCACCTCGACGCGGATATCGCCGCCGGGCGGGTCGCAACCGGGCACGAGGAGCAGATCCTGCGGATCGCGAAGACGCGGATCGACCAGCTCGTCGAGCGCAAGCGCCGCCGCGAGCCGGCAGCGGCCTGACCTCTCCCTAGGCCGTCGTCGGCAGCGCGAGCCTGAAGCGGGCGCCGGTCGAGGAGCTCTCGGCCGTCGCCGTGCCGCCGTGCGCCTCGGCCGCCTCGCGCACGATCGCGAGCCCGAGGCCGGCGCCCGGCTTCGAGCGGGCCGTGGCGGCGCGATAGAAGCGGTCGAACACGCGCGGCAGGTCCTCCTCGGCGATGCCGGGGCCGTGGTCGGTGACGATCACCTCGCCGCTGCGCACGGCCACCTCGATCGGCGCGCCGGCGGGGCTGTACTTGACCGCGTTGTCGAGCAGGTTCGACACGGCGCGTTCGAGCAGCACGGGATCGGCCTGCACGTGCGTCGGCGACAGCGCCGTCACGAACGTGACCTGTGGCGCGCGCGCCTGCGCGCGCTCGACGCTCGCGGCGACGAGGTCGTCGAGCTGCACGTCCTCGAGGCGCAGCTTGCGCTCCTCGCCCCGCGCGAGCTCGACGAGATCGGCGAGGAGCTTCGTGAGGGCGTCGAGCTCGATTGCCGCCTCGTCGAGCGCGTGCTCCTGCTCGGTCTCGGGCAGCTTCCCTTCGCGGAGCAGCTCGACGTTCGTGCGCGCCGCGGTGAGCGGCGTGCGCAGCTCGTGCGAGGCGTCCGCGACGAGCCGCCGCTGCGCGCCGACGGAGCTTTCGAGCGCCGCGAGCATCGCGTTGAACTGCGTCGCGAGACGGCCGAGCTCGTCGTCCGACTTGACGTCGACGCGCTCGTTCAGGTTCCCCGTCGAGGCGACGTTCTCCGCCGCTGCGGTCAGCCGACGAACGGGTCGCAGCGCCGCCGTCGCGACGAGGGCGGCCAGCCCCGCGGCGATCGCGATCCCGATCGCGCCGACGAGGAAGATCCAGAAGCGGATGCGCGCGAGCGCGTGGCTCGTCGGCCCGAGCGGCGCGATCGTCACGATCGCGCCGCCGCCCGGGGTCGGTGCGACCCATTCGCGCCAACGGACTGCCTGGATCGTGGTGTTCGCGAAGTAGGCGCCCGACTTCCCGCTCGCGACCTTGAGCGCCTGCTGCGTCACCGGGATCGCGAGCTGGCCGGTCCGGTCCCCGTCGGGGTGGATCACGAGGGTGTAGGCGTTGCCGCCGCCGAACGGCCCGCGGCCGCCGCTCGCAGCCTGCGTGTACAGCGTCGCGTCGAGCTGCGAGTAGAGCTCGTGTTTCGCGATCACCCAGACGGCGAAGGACGCCCCTGCGACGGTCACCGCGATCGCGAGCGCGGTCAGCAGCGCGATGCGCGCGCGGAACGAGAGACGGCTCACAGCTCTTCCCGGAGTGCGTAGCCGACGCCGCGCACGGTCTGCAGCAGGCGTGACTCGCCGCCCTCCTCGAGCTTGCGCCGCAGGTAGCCGACGTAGACCCAGAGCGCGTTCGAGGTGGCGCCGAAGTCGTACCCCCAGACGCGCTCGTAGATCTGCGAGCGCGTGAGCACCTGCCGCGGGTTGCGCAGGAACAGTTCGAGCAGGTTGAACTCGGTGCGGGTGAGCTGGAGGCGCCGGTCGCCCCTGAACGCCTCGCGCGTCGACGGATCGAGCCGGACGTCGGCGAAGCCGAGCTCGTCGTCGCCGCCGCCGGCGCGCCGCAGCAGCGCGCGCACCCGCGCACGGAGCTCCTCGACGGCGAACGGCTTGACGAGGTAGTCGTCGGCGCCGGCGTCGAGCCCCTCGACGCGGTCGGAGACCGCGTCGCGCGCGGTCACGACGAGCACCGGTACCGCGTCGCCGCGCCGGCGCAGCGACCGGCACACATCGAGGCCGCCGACCTCGGGCATCAACAGGTCAAGCACGATCGCGTCGGCCGCCGTCGCGGCGTGACGCGACAGGGCCTCCGACCCGTCGGCCGCCTCGTCGACGTCGTAGTCGACGCGGAGCGCACGCGCGATCGCCGCCCGGACGGCGGGATCGTCGTCGACGACGAGGATTCGCGAGCTCACGCACCAATTGTCACCGCTGGAACTAAGAGTCCGCTTAGGCTGTGCGCATGGAGCTTCGGCGCGTCTCCGGCGAGCGCGAGCGCGACGCGCTGCGTCGACTCTACCCGCTGTATCTGCACGACCTCTCGCAGTGGACCGGCCACTACCGTCTCGATGCGGACGCGCGGTGGGAGCCCAGCTACATCGAGGACTTCCTGGGGCGCGAGCACTGCGCGGCGTTCCTGATCCGGGAGGACGGTGCGGCCGCCGGGTTCGCGTGGGTGGGCGGCGGCGACTTCCCGCGCAAGCGCCCCGACCGGGACTGGAGGCTCGCGGAGTTCTTCGTGGCGGCTCCGTTCAGGCGGCGCGGGGTCGGCCGTGCCGCGGCGGGTGCGGTGCTCGATTCGTTCTCCGGCAGCTGGCAGCTCGAGGTCGTCGACGGCAACGAGGCGGCGCTGCTGTTCTGGCGCGAGGTGCTCGCGGCCCGCTGCCCCTTCTCGGAGGAGCCGGGCGACGGCGACATCGTGTTCACGTTCCGGTCAGTAGGCTGAGGTCGATGGGGACGATCTCGTTCGCGCGCGGCGTGCCCGCGCCGGAGTGCCTGCCGGTCGAGGAGCTCGCCGACTGTGCGCGCTCGGTGCTGGAGCGCGACGGTCGCACGGTGCTGTCGTACGGCCCCTCGCCCGGGTACGGGCCCCTGCTGGAGTGGCTGGCCGCCCGCCACGACGTCGATCCGGGCCGCATCCTCGTCACCAACGGATCGCTCCAAGGCTTCGTCTTCCTTGCACAACGGCTCGCGCCCGGTCGTCGTGTGCTCGTCGAGCGGCCGACATACGACCGGCCGCTGAAGATCCTCCGTGAGCTCGGTGCGGAGATCGTCCCTGTCGCCTGCGACGACGAAGGGCTCGATCCGGACGCGCTGGAGCGCGAGCTCGAGGCCGGCGACGCGGCGTTCCTCTACGTGATCCCGACGTTCCAGAACCCGAGTGGGCGGACGCTCGGTCTCGACCGCCGCCGGCGCGTCGTCGAGCTCGCGCGGGAGCACGACCTGCTCGTGCTCGAGGACGACCCGTACGGCCTCGTGCGCTTCGAGGGCGACCCGCTGCCGTCGCTCCTCGAGCTCTCGGGCGGCGAGACCGCCTACAGCTCGTCGTTCTCGAAGACGATCGCCCCGGGCCTTCGCGTCGGCTGGTTCGTGCTGCCGGAGCAGCTCGCGGCGGACGTCGCGGCTCGTGCTACCAGCACGTACATCACACCGGTGCTGCTCGGGCAGGCGACGGCGTACGAGTTCGTCGCACGCGGCCTGTTCGAGCCGAATCTCGAGCGCGTGTGCGGGCTGCTCGGCGCTAGGCGCGACGCAATGCTCGCCGCGCTCGACGCCAGGCTCGGCGAGGCTCGTATCTCACGCCCCGAGGGCGGCTATTTCGTCTGGCTGACGCTCGACGGGATGGACAGCGGCGAGCTGCTCGAGCGGGCGGAGCAGGCGGGCGTGACGTTCGTCAAGGGCACAGACTTCGGCGCCGACGCGTCTTCGCTCCGCCTCGCCTACAGCTTTGTGTCGACCGGCGAGATCGCCGAGGGCGTCGACCGGCTCGCGTCAGTTCTTGCGCTGACGTCGGCGGCGTAGCTGCAGCACCAGCACGCCGAGCGCCGCGCCGATCACGAGCGAGAGCAGGATCACCCAGATCACCGAGACGTTCGTCGACCCGAACACGAAGTCGACCTTCGTCGAATGCGTGTTGAGGACGATGAACGCGACCGCATAGAGCGCGACGAGCGCAGCGACAATCAGCCGGACGGCCGCGAAGGATTCCCTGGTGCGACCGCCCTTGCGCGGTTGCTCGGACGGCTCGAGGCTCGGTTGCACGCCAGACATCGTCCGGCTGGACTCTAGAGGCCTGATGCGCATTTACGGGCACATGCGGATGGTGCGCCTGACACGGCGCGGCTCGGCCCCGTCGGGCTCGCCCGTAGCCACTGCTACGGGCAGCGCCCGTCGTGTCCAATCCGCTTGGTCAGGCGCATCCCCGCACGCACCCCAATACGCATCAAGCCTCTACGCGGAGACGGCGACCGCGACCGGCTGCAGTCTCGGCTGGAAGGACGGGCGGAGGGTCAGGGTCGCCGCACGGAAGGTCGGGCAGACGCGTTCCGGGCTCATCGCGCACAGGCCGTTCCGGCGGAAGTAGCAGTCGTTGCAGGTCGGAGCGTCCTTGGTGGGGGTCACTGGCGATCCTCGTTTTTTGACGGGGGGACGGGGCGGCGCGAGGGAGCGGGGCCTGCCTACCTCGGGAGCGGCATCCTACGCCGACCTCCGAACCCCGGAAAGGGCTTGTCCAAACGGAAAACGTGCATTTTCCGGCGACTTCGGGCGGGCCCGAACAAGCGTCTCAGGAGGCCGCTGCGGGCAGTGTCGCCAGCGCGTGCAACGCCTGTGGAAAGTTCTTCACAGGGACGATCCGGAGCCCGTCGGCAGCCTTCCGGGCGTCGCGTGCGTTCTCCCCAGCCGGGACGAGGAAAACGTCGGCGCCGGCCTCGTGCGCGCCGATCGTCTTCTGCTTGATGCCGCCGATCGGGCCGACGGAGCCGTCCGGGAAGATCTCCCCGGTTGCCGCGACCCGGTGGCCGTGCAGGACGCCTTTCTTCAACTCGGACAGCACGCCGAGCGCGAACGCGAGGCCGGCGGACGGGCCGCCGACGTTGCCTGCGTCGATCCGGACCGGGATCGGCAGGTGCACGTCGATCGCGGGCTCGAGCACGACTCCGACGACGGCGCGGCGCGGCGGCGTCGGCGAAGGCACAGTCTGCAGCGGAACGACGAGC
Organism: uncultured Thermoleophilia bacterium; assembly: GCA_963708355.1. Lineage (GTDB taxonomy): Bacteria > Actinomycetota > Thermoleophilia > Gaiellales > Gaiellaceae > PALSA-600. Next base: position 194,248 of record CAVPSK010000004.1, read on the forward strand.
GTCTGCGGCCCGCGCCGCACCGTGAAGCGCACGGTGTCGCCGACGCTGCGCTCGCTCATCTCGTTGAAAACATCGCGCGGACCGCTCACGGGGGTGCCGTCGATCGCGGTGATCACGTCGTCGGGCTCGAGCTTGCCCGCGGCAGGCAGTCCCGGCTCGACCGCGTCGATCAACGCGCCGGTCGAGCGGAGGGTGACCTTCTTGCCGGCGGCCTTGAGCGCGACCGCTGCGGCGATCTCCTGCGAGCGGTGCATGTCCTGGAGGTCGATCCGCTGGCGGGCGCGGTCGTTCACGCCAGGCGGCTCGACCGCCGAGGCCGGGTAGAGGTCGGCGCCGTGGTGGAGGCCGCCGAAGATCCGCTCGAGCAGCGTCGCCTTGCGCACGATCACGTCGACGAAGTAGACGCTGCCGCTCGCGGGCGCGCGGCCGCCCGGGACGTCGACGAGCGGTGCGACGGCGTGGGCGCGGTCGGGCAGGAAGATGTACTGCTGCGAGGGGATGAGCGCGAGTGCCAGCACCACGGCCAGCAACACGAGGCCGACTGTCAGCAGACGGCCGGGAGTGACTTTCGGCCGTCTCACAGCAGCGAGCGGGACGCTCCGCCGTCGACCGTGATCGTGGTGCCCGTCACGTAGCCGGCGCGATCGGAAGCGAGGAAGCACACGACGTCGCCGAACTCGCGCGGCGTTCCGAGCCGCCTGAGCGGGATCTTCTCGAGGTCGGTGCGCGGGGGGCCGCCGGGCCCGTACAGCTCGGTCATGCGCGGGGTGTCGATGCGGCCGGGCGCGATGCAGTTCACGGTGATCCCTTTGGCGCCGAGCTCGCGGGAGAGCGACTTCGCCCAGCCGGTCACGCCGGGGCGGAAGGTGTTCGAGAGCACGAGGTTGTCGGAGGGCTCCTTGACTGCGCCGGAGGTGATGCAGATGACGCGGCCGGCTGCGCTCTGCTCCAGGTGCGGCAGGGTGAGGCGCAGGAGCCGGACCGTGGGAAGCAGCAGCAGCTCGAATGCCGCCTCGAGGTCGGCGTCCTCGATCTGGCTCGGCTGTCCGGCGGGCGGGCCGCCGGAGTTGCAGACGAGCACGTCGACGCCGCCGAACGCCTGAACGGTGCGCTCGACGAGTCGCTCGAGATCGGCGGCGTTCGTCACGTCTCCCCGTACGGCGAGCGCGCCCAGGCGGTTCGCGTGAAGCTCGAGCTCGTCGCGCCGCCGCGCGAACATCGAGACGTTCGCGCCCTCGTCGACCAGGGCCTCGGCGACCGCGAGGCCGAGCCCGGACGAGGCTCCGCAGACGATCGCCGTCTTCCCACGCAGGCCGAGGTCCATTCGGCGGCAAGGTACCGCGCCGGGGTTGCTATCCGTGGTAGTCGAAACGGCTCGCGAACGCGCAGTTTCCGGCGAGCTCCCAGCCGAACGGCGCGGCGTCGACGACGAACGCGTCGGCGACCAGCTCGACTCCGGGCTGCTCGTAGCCGGGGATCCCGCAGCGAATCGTGTCCTGGTCGGCCACCGGCTGCGTCGCGATCAGCGACACCGATTCGGCGACCGCGAGCCGGTAGGTGTCCGGCGAGTGCTCGAGCGTGATCGTCCCGGGCCGTATCTCGACCAGGTGCCGGGGCTTCCTCACCCACGGCAGCCGGAGCACGTGGTCGCCTCCGGCCTCGCCGAGCAGGATCCGCTCGAGCGCGCCTCGCTGCTCGTCGGTTCCGCGGTCGTCGAGCAGCAGCGAGATCGTCCACGGCGACTGCGGCTCGTCGTCGGCGTAGTGCATGAGCAGCGCCGCGGCGAGCCCGGAGAGGTCGAGCCCGTCGGCCTGCCCGTCGTCGACGAGCCAGCCGAGGATGCCGTAGCAGACGCCGTGCGTCGAGCGCCCGCCGGGGATCCCGTCCGTCATCCGGCACGGGCAGACGGCGTCGCAGTTGCACGACTCGAAGTACCGGCCGGCAAGCCGCCAGCTCATAAGCGCACGCTCATGCCCGCTCTCGGCGGCGGCGGAGCCGCCGCCTCCGCTCCCTGTTGAGCTCCGTCGAGCCTACGCTCATGCCCGCTCTCGGCGGCGGCGGAGCCGCCGCCTCCGCTCCCTGTTGAGCTCCGTCGAGCCTACGCTCATGCCCGCTCCCGGCGGCGGCGGAGCCGCCGCCTCCGCTCCCTGTTGAGCTCCGTCGAGCCTACGCTCATGCCCGCTCTCGGCGGCGGCGGAGCCGCCGCCTCCGCTCCCTGTTGAGCTCCGTCGAGCCTACGCTCATGCCCGCTCTCGGCGGCGGCGGAGCCGCCGCCTCCGCTCCCTGTTGAGCTCCGTCGAGCCTACGCTCATGCGACCGTCACGAAGGCACCGGTGGCGAGGAGAGCGAGCGCGATCGGGATCACGAGCCGCTCGCCGAACGGCGCGGCCTTCTCGGCCGCGATCACGCCGGCGATCACGACCATCCAGAAGATGCTCATCATCCCGACGGCGAACAGCACGACCATCAGCCCGGCGCAGCATCCCACGCAGTAGCCGCCGTGGACGATCCCGGTACCGAGGGGCGGAAGGCGCTCGTGGCGGAGCAGCAACTGGAGCGGGCTGCGGCAGCGCTGCAGGCACGCCCGCTTCAGCGGCGTCAGCCCGTACAGCCCGGCGGCGGCGATGAGCGGCCCGGTTGCGCGCCAGTCGGCGAGGCCGGCGTCGACGGCGGCGCGCGCGAGCACGTAGGCGGCGACGCCGTAGCCGGCCCAGGCGAGGAGGTAGCCGGCCACGAAACCCGGCGTCGCGCGCGGTGAGAGCCGGTCGACCAGCAGGAGCGCGGGCGTGGCCGAAGGCAGCATCATCGCCGCGGTCATCGCGACCCACAGGCCGAGGTACCACGTGAAGCCGCCCAGGTCGGCGCTCGGGCCCATGTTCATCCCGCGCGTCTGCTCGACGACGACCGCCCAGGCGAAGAGGCTCGCGACCAGCACGGCCGCGACGACACCGAGAGCACGTCTCGTCACGCGCGCGAGACTACGTCGCCAGCACGCCGACGACCTCGCGTACCGCGTCGGCCGACTTCCGAAGCGCCGCCTGCTCGGCGTCGTCGAGCTCGAGCTGGAGGATCTCCTCGACGCCCGCCCGCCCGAGCTTGACGGGCACGCCCATGTAGAGGCCGTCGATCCCGTACTCGCCCTCGAGCAGCGCCGTGCAGGGGAGGACGCGCTTCTCGTCGAGCAGCACCGCGTCGACCATCTGCGCGCAGGCCGCCCCGGGCGCGTACCAGGCCGAGGTCCCGAGCAGCTTCACCACCTCGCCCCCGCCGCCGGCGGTGCGCTCGACCATCGCCTGGATCCGGTCCTCGCCGACGAGCCTGCGCAGCGGGACGCCGCCGACCGTCGTCGCCGACACCACCGGCACCATCTGGTCGCCGTGCCCGCCGAGCACGAGCGCCTGGACGTCCTTGACCGACGCGCCGGTCTCCCAGGCGACGAACGTGCGGTAGCGCGCGGTGTCGAGGATCCCCGCCTGGCCGAAGACGCGCTGCTTCGGCAGGCCCGACACGTTCTTCGCGACGTGGCACATCGCGTCGAGCGGATTCGACAAGACGATGATCACCGCGTCGGGCGAGCCGGCCACGATCTGCTCGGTCACCGACTTCACGATCCTCTCGTTCGTCTGTACGAGGTCGTCGCGGCTCATCCCGGGCTGCCGCGGCAGCCCGGCCGTGATCACGACGACGTCGGAGCCCGCCGTCGCCTCGTAGTCGTTCGTGCCCGTGACGTTCGCCTCGAAGCCGAGGATCGGCGCCATCTGGTTGATGTCGAGCGCCTTGCCCTGCGGTAGTCCTTCCTTGATGTCGGTGAGCACGATGTCGGCGTAATCGCGCTGTGCGAGCACCTCGGCGCACGTCGCGCCGGTTGCGCCCGCGCCGACGATGGTGACCTTGCTGCGTTCGCTCACGATGCCTCCAGCTTTTCGATGATCGCGTCTGCGTACTCGCTCGTCCCGACGGCAGTCGGATCGTCGCGCGACGGCTTGAGGTCGTAGGTGACGCGCTTGCCCTCCGCGATCACCGAGGCGACGGCGCGCTCGAGCCGCGCGGCCGCGTCGTCCTCGCCGAGGTGCTCGAGCATCAGCTTCCCGGAGAGGATCATCGCCGTCGGGTTGACCTTGTTCTGGCCTTTGTACTTCGGTGCCGAGCCGTGCGTGGCCTCGAAGACGGCGGCCTCCGTCCCGATGTTCCCGCCGGGCGCGACGCCGAGCCCGCCGACCAGGCCGGCGGTCAGGTCGCTGACGATGTCGCCGTAGAGGTTCGGGAGCACGAGCACGTCGAACTCCTCCGGCCGCTGCACGAGGCCCATGCAGACCGCGTCGACGAGGTTCTCCCACGGCTCGATCTCTGGGTAGTCGGGCGCGACCTGCCGGAACACGTCGAGGAAGAGGCCGTCGGTGAACTTCATGATGTTCGCCTTCGTCACGCACGAGACGCGCCGCCGGCCGTGTGTGCGCGCGTAGTCGAACGCGAAGCGGATGATGCGCTCCGAGCCTTCGCGGCTTATCGGCTTCACCGAGATCCCGGAGCCGGCCGCGATCTGCCTCGGCTGAAGGCCGTTCAGCTCGGCGATCACCCGGTTCGCCGCGTCACTTCCCGCCTCGTATTCGATCCCGGCGTAGAGGTCCTCGGTGTTCTCGCGGACGACGACGAGGTCGACGTTCTCGTAGCGTGTGCGCACGCCGGGATAGGTCTTGCACGGGCGCAGGCACGCGTAGAGGCCCAGCTCATGCCGCAGCGCGACGTTGACCGAGCGGAAGCCCGTCCCGATCGGCGTCGTGATCGGGCCCTTGATCGCGACCTTGTTCTCCTTCACGGACGCGAGCGTCTCTTCGGGCAGAGGCGTGCCGGTGTCGGCCATCACGTCGACTCCGGCCTGGCGGAAGTCCCATTCGAACGCGACGCCCGTCGCCTCGAGCACGCGGCGAGTCGCCTCGGTCAGCTCGGGCCCCGTGCCGTCGCCGGGAATCAGGGTCACGCGGTGCGCCATGGCCGCGCCGGAGCCTACCGATCCGATGAGCGCGCCCCGTTCGGTACTGTCAACGCCGCGTGAGCACGACGAGCGATTTCAAGCCCGGCCTCGAGGGCGTTGTCGCAGTCGAGACCGAGATCGCAGAGCCCGACCGCGAAGGCGGCCAGCTCCGGTATCGCGGCATCGACATCGTCGAGCTCGTGGGTCGCTATCCGTACGAGCGCGTCTGGGGGCTGCTCGTCGACGACGACCTGGACTCGGCCATGCCGTCGCCGGAGCGGTACGAGCCCGGCGGACTGACCGGCAACGCGCCGTCCGATCTCCAGGCCGAGACCGCGCGCTTCTCCGGCGTGTGGAAGCTCGGCAAGCTGAACGAGATCTCCGACGAGCAGGCCCGCGAGGATCTCGGCCGCATCTCGGCGCAGATGATGGGGATCGTCGCGCGCTCGGCGCGTCTCGCCGACGGCCGGACGGACGAGGTCGCTGCGGACGTGGTCGCCAAGGGTGCGACGGCGGCGGAGAAGTTCCTGCTGCAGTGGCGGGGCGAGGCCGACCCCAAGGCCGTGCGCGCGATCGACACGTACTGGATCTGCACGGCCGAGCACGGGCTCAACGCCTCGACGTTCGCCGCGCGCATCGCAGCCTCGACCGGTGCCGACTGCGGCGCGGCTCTCTCGTCGGCGGTCGGCGCGCTGTCCGGACCGCTGCACGGCGGAGCTCCCGCGTACGTGAAGCCCATGCTCGAGGAGGTCGCGGCGATGGGCGACCCCGAGAAGTGGGTGAAGGACACGCTCGACTCGGGCAGGCGGATCATGGGGTTCGGCCACCGCATCTATCGTGCCGAGGATCCGCGGTCGCGGATCCTCAAGGAGACCGCCCGGGAGCTCGGGTCGCCGCAGATCGAGATCGCCGAGCAGCTCGAGGAGGCCGCCCTCGCCGAGCTCGAGCAGCGTCATCCGGAGCGGCCGCTGAAGACCAACGTCGAGTACTACTCGGCGGTCGTGCTCGACATCGCCGACGTCCCGCCGCCGCTCGCGCCTGCGATGTTCGCGTGCTCGCGCGTGGCCGGCTGGTCGGCGCACATCCTCGAGCAGAAGCGGACCGGGCGGCTGTTTCGCCCGTCGGCCGTCTACATCGGCCCGGCTGCACGAACGCTCAGCGAGCCTTGAGCAGTCTTGCGGAGGCGGCGGTCCAGGCCGACGCGCTCGCGACGGACGGCAACGAGCGCGAGCTGGCGCAGCTGCGCTCCCGGTTCGACGAGGACCTCGAGGCCGCCGCGCGCTCGAGCGACCCTCGCGAGCGGGCCGTCGCGTTCCGGGCGATCGGGCAGTTCCGGTTCCGCGCGAAGATCGAGCTCCTCCGCCGCGGCCTCACCGACGACAGCCCCGCGGTCCGCGGCTCGGCGCTGCTCGCCCTCGAGCTGCTGTCGCGCGACCATCCCGGCGTCGTCAACGACGTGCGCAGCCTGCTGCACGAGGTGGTCGCGAACGACGGCAACGAAGCTGTCCGGCGGCTCGCGGTCGCGGCGCTGCGGAACGGATCGGCGCGTCCCGACACGATCCAGATCCTCGCGAGCCTGTCCGAGGACGACGAGCAGCCGCGCGAGCTGCGCCAGGCGGCGGCGAAGGTCGCGCAGGAGCTGCGCCGCAAGTCGCGCTCGTAGAACGGGTGCCTGGCGCCAGGCACCGGATTGCGAGATCAGGTGTCGCGGCGCCGGGCGTGCGGGTGCGCTTCGAAGTAGACGGCCCGCCGCCGCCGGTCGGAGACGTGCGTGTAGAGCTCGGTCGTCGACAGGTCGGCGTGCCCGAGCATCTCCTGCACCGAGCGTAGGTCGGCGCCACCCTCGAGCAGGTGCGTCGCGAACGAGTGCCGCAGCAAGTGGGGGTGCACGCGGTGCGGGTCGAGCCCCGCCTTCTCAGCGAGCCGGCGCAGGATCAGGAAAGCCCCTGCGCGCGTGAGCGCACCACCGCGCGCGTTCAGGAACAGCTCGGGACGATGCCTGCGGTCGAGGTACGGCCGGCCGCGCGAGAGGTAGCGACGGAGTGCCTCGACCGCAGGCCGCCCGACCGGGACGATTCGCTCCTTGCCGCCTTTGCCGACCACCTGCACGAGCCGGCCGTCGAGGTCGACGCCCGCCTTGCCCAGCCCGACCGCCTCCGACACGCGGAGCCCCGCGCCGTACAGCAGCTCGACGAGCGCGTGATCGCGGAGGTCGCGCGGCTGCGTGCCGTGGGCCGCCGCGATCAGGCGCTCCGCTTCGCCGGGTGAGAGGGTCTTCGGCAGCGTGCGCGCCCGCCTCGGCAGCGAGACCGCTGCAGCGGGATTGTCCTCGCGCCGGCCGATCAGCTGGAGGTGCTTGTAGAAGCCGCGCGCAGCTGCGATGCGCCGCGCGATCGTCGTCCCCGCGAGACCGTCGGCGCGGAGCTGCGCCACCCACCGCTCGAGCTCGTCGACGTGAGCGTCCGCGAGCGGCTTCCGAAGCGCCGAACCGAGCCCGGCGAGGTCACGACGGTACGCGGCGACCGTCGCCGGCGCGCGGCTGGCGGTCAGCAGCGCGAGGAAGCCTTCGACGTCAGGATCGCGGGTGGGCATGGTCGTAGACGCGGCGCAGCCGCCTCGCATCGACATGGCTGTACATCTGCGTCGTGGAGAGCGACGCGTGGCCGAGCAGCTCCTGGATGGTCCGCAGGTCGGCGCCGCCCTCGAGCAGGTGCGTCGCGAACGCGTGGCGCAGGCGGTGGGGATGCGGCACCAGCCGGCGGAGCGTCGAGGTATCGAGACGGCGCCCCCGCGCGGAGAGGAACAGCGCGTTCTCGGCTCCGCGCGCAAGCTGCGGGCGCGCGTCATGGAGGTAGCGGGCGACGAGCGCGGCCGCCTCCTCGCCCAGCGGCACGACGCGGTCCTTCGCGCCCTTGCCGCGTCGAACGTGAACGAGCTCCTGCTCGAAGTCGACGTCGCCGAGGTCGAGCCCCACCGCCTCCGCGCTGCGCAGCCCGGCCGAGTAGACGAGCTCGACCAGCGCGCGGTTGCGGCTTGCGAGGGCGCCGTCGTCGGCGAGCTCGGCGATGATCGCGTCCACCTCGCGCGGCTTCGGCGCATCGGGAAGACGGCGCGGCCGTCGGGGGGCGAGGGAGACGCCGGGCGCGCGCTCGGCTCCAAGCGAGAAGCGAAGCAGCGCGCGCACCGAGGCGAGCTTGCGTGCGATCGTGGCAGGTGCGAGCTTGCCGCCGCTGCGGGCGCGTCCGAGCTCCGTCGTCCAGTCGGCGAGCACCCGCAGGTCGACGTCCTCGATCGGCGAGTCGGGCCCGAACCACCCGGCGAACTCGCGCAGGTCCGATGCGTAGGCGCGCCGGGTCGCGTCGGCGATCCCCGCCGCCTGCAGGAACCGCGCCGTCGCCTGCTCGACCGTCACTGCCTGCTAGTTCGGGCCGGCGGTAGGATCGCCTCCCGGTGGATCCCGCCCGCTTCCAGCCGCTCGCCCGGCTCGCCGTGCACGGCGCCAACGTCCAGCCCGGGCAGACGGTGCTCGTGAACGCCGAGCTCGGCCACGAGCCGCTCGCGCGTGCGATCGCCGCCGAGGCCTACGACCGCGGGGCGCGGTTCGTCGACGTCTGGTACTTCGACCCACACGTCAAGCGCGCGCGGATCAAGTCCGCCGATCCCGAGACGCTCGCCTTCGTCCCGTCGTGGTACGGGCGGCGGATGGTCGCGCACGCCGACGAGCGGGGCGCGCGCGTCAGCACGACCGGCCCGACCGCCCCGAACCTGCTCGACGGGCTCGACCCGGCCCTCGCCGGGCGCGACCACCTGCCGTACCTCAGCGAGATCCCGAAGATCGTCGGCGACCGCACGACGAACTGGTGCATCGTTCCCTGCCCGCACCCGGCCTGGGCGAAGCTCGTCCACCCGGAGCTCGCCGACGACGATGCGCTCGAGACGCTGTGGCGCGAGCTCGAGCACGTCCTGCGGCTGGACGAGCCGGATCCCGCCCAGGCCTGGGAGGAGCGGATGGCTGCGCTGCGGAGCTCGGCCGACCGGCTCGCCGCGCGCAAGTTCGACGCGATCGAGCTACGCGGGCCCGGCACTGAGCTGCGCGTGGGGATGTTCCCGACCCACATCTGGTGGTGCGCGGACTTTCACACCGCCGCCGGGCTGCGGCACATCCCGAACCTGCCGACCGAGGAGGTGTTCACCACGCCCGACCCGGAGCGGACCGAGGGGGTGGTCACCGCCTCGATGCCGCTCGTGCTGCGCGACGGCACGATCATCCGCGGCCTGCGCGTTCGCTTCGAGGGCGGCCGCGCCGTCGAGATCACCGCCGACGTGAACGCGGAGGCGCTGCGCGCGCTCGTCGAGATCGACGAGGGAGCGACGCGGCTCGGCGAGCTCGCGCTCGTCGACGGCGAGGGCAGGATCGGGCCGCTCGAGACGGTGTTCTACGACACGCTGCTCGACGAGAACGCGGCGAGCCACATCGCGCTCGGCAACGGCTTCCCGTTCGCGGTCGACGGCGACGACGTCGACCGCGTGAACCGAAGCGGCACGCACGTCGACTTCATGATCGGCTCGCCGGAGCTCGACGTCGACGGCGTGACGGCCGCAGGCGAGCGCGTGCCGGTGCTGCGCGGCGGCGCGTGGCAGATTTAGATGATTGATTCCCAAGTCGGCGCGGCGCGGGTGGGGGCCTGCACGCGGCGCATTGCGGCCGCCTCGCCCGGCGTCAAGGCATAAAGCCTTGCCACCGGTCGAGTCGTCCACACTGCTTGGTGCAGTCCCTCCCCGCATCCACGGCACTTAGAAATCAATCATCTGGGCCGCTCGAAGGTCGTACCATAGGCTTTCGTCCATGACGACCACGGAGTTGCCAGGCCGGGTGAGTCTCGCCGAGCACGGGATCGACGCGACGGGCCGCGTCTACCCGAGCCCGACCATCGCGCTGCTCTACACGCACGCGCTCGCGCGCGGCGAGGGGCGCCTCGCCGAGGGTGGAGGGCTCGTGGTCGACACCGGCCTCCACACCGGGCGAAGCCCGAAGGACAAGTTCATCGTGCGTGAGCAGGCGTCGGAGGAGCGGATCTGGTGGGGAGAGGTCAACGCCCCGCTCTCCGAGGACCACTTCGAGGGGCTGCGCGAGAAGGTGACGCGGCGGCTCGGCGACGCCGGCACACTCTACGTCGTCGACGCGTGGGCCGGCGCCGACCCGGCTCACCGCATCGGCGTCCGCATCGTGACCGCGCACCCGTACCACGCGCTGTTCGCGAGGACGATGTTCATCGACCTCGCGCCGAGCGAGCGCGACGGCTTCGAGCCGCAGGCGCTCGTCCTGCACACGCCCGAGCTCGAAGCCGATCCCGAAGTCGACGGGACGCGAACGGGCACGTTCGTCGTGCTGCACCCGTCGCGTGGCGAGGTCCTCGTCGGCGGGACGTTCTACGCGGGGGAGATCAAGAAGTCGATCTTCACCGTCATGAACGACCGGCTGCCGCTCGTGGGCGTCTTCCCGATGCACTGCGCGGCGAACGTCGGGGACGCGGGTGACGTCGCCGTGTTCTTCGGCCTGTCTGGCACGGGCAAGACGACGCTGTCCGCCGATCCCGCCCGCAGGTTGATCGGAGACGACGAGCACGGCTGGGGATCGTCGGGCGTCTTCAACATCGAGGGCGGCTGCTACGCGAAGACGATCCGGCTCTCGGCGGAGGCCGAGCCGGTGATCTGGAAGGCGGCGCACTCGTACGGCACCGTGCTCGAGAACGTCGGCGTCGACGACCTGGGCCTGCTCGATCTCGACGACGACTCGAAGACCGAGAACACACGCGCCGCATACAAGCTCGAGCTGCTCGCGAACGCGCAGCGGTCGAAGCAGGCGGGCCACCCCCGCTCGGTCGTCCTGCTCACCGCCGATGCGTTCGGGATCCTGCCGCCGATCGCACGGCTCTCGCGCGAGCAGGCTCTCTACTACTTCCTCTCGGGCTTCACCGCCAAGCTCGCGGGCACCGAGATCGGCGTGACCGAGCCGCAGCCGACGTTCTCGACCTGTTTCGCCCAGCCGTTCCTGCCGCAGCCGCCGGCCGTGTACGCGCGCCTGCTCGGCGAGCGGCTCGACCGCCACGCCGCGAAGGTATGGCTGGTGAACACGGGCTGGACCGGTGGGCCGTTCGGCGAGGGCAGGCGCATGCCGATCGCCGCGACGCGCGTGATGCTCGCCGCCGCGCTCGCAGGAGGGCTCGACGACGGGACCGTTCCGGCACGACGACGTCTTCGGCTTCGAGGTGCCGGTCTCGGTGCCGGGCGTCGACGACGAGCTGCTCGACCCGCGCTCGACGTGGCGCGACTCCGACGCCTACGACCAGGGGGCGCGCAGGCTCGCGCAGATGTTCGTCGACAACTTCGAGGCGCGCTTCGGCGACGTCGACGAGTCGATCCGCGCGGCCGGCCCGAAGCCCGACGCGTGATGGACGCGCCCTGGCGTGTCGCGATCATCTCGCAGGTCGCGGTCGCCGCCCAGGGCTACTCGGAGATCGTCCGTGCGCTCGGGCACGAGCCCGTCGTCCACATCGCGATCCGTCGGGCCCGGCCCGACCAGGAGCCGCCCCGGCAGGTGCGCGAGTTTCTGACGCGGACGTTCCTCGAGTCGCCGCCGGAGATCGACCTCGTCTTCCCGGCGCACCGGAGCTCGCTCGCCCCACTGCTCCGCGCGTACGACGTCGACGTCGCGATCTGCACCGGGTTCCCGTGGCGCATTCCGCCGGACGCGCTCGCCGTGCCGCGGCTCGGAATCGTCAACGGGCACCCGTCGCTGCTTCCGCGCTACCGCGGCCCGATTCCCGTGGCGTGGGCCGTCCGCAACGGCGAGACCGAGATCGGCCTCACCTACCACCTGATGGACGAGGAGTTCGACACCGGGAACATGCTTGCCCAGGCGCCGATCCCGCTCGACGACGAGTGGTCGTTCGAGGAGCTGAGCTCGAAGTTCGCGGCCGCCGCTTTCGAGCTCGTCCCCGTCGCGTTCGCACGGCTCGCCGCCGGCGACCGCGGCGACCCGCAGCCGGGCGGCGAGTACTACACGCTGTTCGAGGACGAGTACATGTTCGTCGATCTCTCGAAGCCCGCCGCCGACGTCCACCGGCAGGCTCGCGCCTGGAACTTCGCGTTCTCGCGCGGGCCGCAGGGCCCGGTCCTCGACCGCGACGGCGGTCGGGTCAGGCTCGTGCGCACGAGCCTCACCGAGGTGGAGGGCGCCGAGCGGATCGAGTGCGCCGACGCGCCGCTCTGGATCGTCGAGTCGGAGCCCGCGTAACCGGACGCCTGGTCCGGCCGTTCCGCTAGCGTCCGACAACGTGGAGACATCGCACGACGTCCTGCTCGTCGGAGCCGGCTGCGCCGGGATGCGGGCCGCGATCGAGGCCCACGACGCCGGCGCCGACGTCGGCGTGATCTCGAAGCTCCACCCGACCCGCAGCCACTCGGGCGCGGCCGAGGGAGGCATCAACGCGGCGCTCGGAAACGCCGGCGAGGACTCCTGGGAGTCGCACACCTTCGACACGGTGAAGGGCTCCGACTACATCGGGGACCAGGACGCGATCGAGATCCTCTGCCGGGAGGCGCCCGGCGACATCTACCAGCTCGAGCACTGGGGCGCGGTGTTCTCGCGGCGCGAGGACGGCAAGCTTGCCCAGCGGCCGTTCGGCGCCGCCGGATCGCCCCGCACGGTGTTCGCCGCCGACATCACCGGCCACGTGCTCATCCAGGTGCTCTACGAGCAGCTCGTGAAGCGCGGCATCACCGTCTACGAGGAGTACTTTGCGTGGCAGCTCGTCGAGAACGACGGGCGCTGCCAGGGCGTGATCTGCTGGGATCTCCTGAACGGCGGCCTGAAGACGGTCGGCGGCAAGACGGTAGTGCTCGCGACCGGCGGCCAGGGACGCATCTACCGCACCACCACGAACGCGTACGCGTGCACGGGCGACGGGGCGGCGATGGCGCTGCACCTCGGCCTGCCGCTCAAGGACATGGAGTTCATGCAGTTCCACCCGACGACGCTGTACCCGACCGGGATCCTGCTCACGGAAGGGTGCCGCGGCGAGGGCGCGTACCTGATCAACAAGGACGGGGAGCGCTTCATGAAGCGCTATGCGCCGAACGCGATGGAGCTCGCCTCGCGCGACGTCGTCTCGAGATCCGAGCAGACGGAGATCGACGAAGGGCGCGGGATCGACGGCTCGGTCTTCCTCGACATGCGCCACCTGGGCGCCGAGCGGATCATCGAGCGGTTGCCGGGCTCGCGGGAGCTCTCGATGACGTTCGCCGGTGTCGACCCGATCTACGACCCGGTGCCGGTGCGGCCCGGCGCCCACTACCACATGGGCGGCGTCGAGACCGACAACGACGGCGCGACCGAGCTGACCGGGCTCTACGCCGCGGGCGAGGTCGCGTGTGTCTCGGTGCACGGCGCGAACCGGTTGGGCGGCAACTCCCTGATGGAGACGATCACGTTCGGGCGGCGCGCCGGCCGCGCAGCCGCGGAATGGGCGCTCTCGCATACGACGATCGACGTGCCGCGGAGCGCCGAGGCAGATGCCGAGCGCCGGCTCCAGAGCCTGCTCGACGTCGAGCAAGGCGAGCGCCCGTGGCAGATCCGGAACGACCTCGGCTCGTCGATGCTCGAGAACTTCGGCGTCTTCCGCCGCGAGGAGCAGATGCTGGAGCAGCTCGACACGATCGAGGAGCTGCGCGCTCGATACGAGCGCGGCGTCGTGATCGAGGACAAGGGCGACGTCTTCAACAGCGACCTGACCCAGACGATCGAGCTCGGCAACATGCTCGATCTCGCGTGGTGCATGGTGCAGGCCGGGATCGCGCGCAAGGAGAGCCGCGGCGCGCATGCGCGCCCCTACGACTATCCGAAGCGCGACGACGAGAACTTCATGAAGCACTCGATCTCGCGGTGGGTCGACGGCGCTCCGCAGCTCGGCTACTCGGAGGTGCGCGTGACGGAGTACGAGCCGATGGAGCGAACGTACTGATGCAGGTCGGCCTGAAGGTCTGGCGCTTCAATGCGCGTACGGGCGAGCGCGAGCTTGCCGAGTACGAGGTCGATGCGCCGGAGGAGGCGACGCTCCTCGACTGCCTCGACATCGTCAAGGACAAGCACGACGGGACGCTCGCGTACCGCAAGAGCTGCCGGATGATGATCTGCGGCTCGTGCGGCATGCGTATGGACGGCGCGGCCGTGCTCGCGTGCAAGACGCGCATGTACGACGTTGCGCAGGCGGGCCACGTGCCGGTGATCTCGGCGATGGGCAACCTGCCGATCGTCAAGGACCTGGTCGTCGACATGACGCCGTTCTGGAACAAGTTCATGAGCGTCGACCCGTTCCTGCGCCCCGGCTACGACGAGCCGCCCGGCGGACGGGAGAACCTGATTCGCCAGGAGCGGATGAACGTGATCCACAAGGAGTCGCTCTGCATCAACTGCGGCTGCTGCGTGTCTGAGTGCAACGCGATGGAGTCGGACCCGCGCTTCCTCGGGCCTCAGGCGCTCGCGAAAGCGATGCGCTTCGTCGGCGACCCGCGCGACGGGCACAAGATCGAGCGTCTCGAGGCGCTGAACGACGAGCACGGGATCTGGGAGTGCACCCGCTGCTACTTCTGCAACGAGCGCTGCCCGAAGGGCGTCGATCCGCGCGACGCGATCGCCAAGCTCGGCGCGGAGTCGATGAAGGAGGGCATCGATCGCGACATGGGCGCGAAGCACGCGAAGTGGTTCGTCGTCTCGGCCAAGACGACCGGCTGGCTCCGGGAGACGGAGCTCGTGCCGAAGACCCAGGGCATCGCCGCAGCGATCAAGCAGACGAGGTTCGCGCTCGACCTGGCGACGAAGGGGAAGGTGCCGCCGCCGGTGCCGCCTCACGTCGCGAAAGACGTGCGCGAGGCGCGGAGGCTGCACGACCTGCTGCGGCACGAGGGGCGCGCCGGCTTCGCCGGCATCGTCCAGGGCGAGCACGCGCTCGGCAAGCTCGCGCACGGCCACGGCGCCAACGAGCCGCTCGAGGAGATCTACGCCAGGCCGGGCGCCTTCCCGCGCCCGTACATCGCCGACGAGGAGGGTGCGCCCGCATGACCGAGACCGCCGCGTTGAGGCGGGTCGCGTACTACAAGGGCTGCCTCGCGTCGCTGTCCGCGAAGGAGCTCGACTACGCGACGCAGGCGCTTGCACCGAAGGTGGGCCTCGAGCTGGTCGAGCTCGAGTCGGTCACCTGCTGCGGGGCCGGCGACATCCACGAGGCCGAGCCCGACTACTACCTGCACCTGAACGCGCGCATCCTGTCGTACGCCGCAGCCGAGGGCGTCGACACGTTGCTCACCGTCTGCAACGTCTGCACGCTGAATCTCCGGCAGGCGAACTTCATCCTGCTGGGCGACAGCGACGTCCGTGCGCGCGTCAACGAGAACCTCGTCGCGGTCGGAGTGCCCGCGTACGAGCGCGACGTCGACGTCCGCCACCTGCTCTGGGAGATCGCCGAGGGTGACGGGTACGAGAAGCTGAAGGGCGCGGCGCACCGCGGGCTGAAGGGGCTCAAGATCGCGCCGTTCTACGGCTGCCAGATCCTCCGTCCCTCGCGCATCCAGGGCTTCGAGGATCCCGACCGGCCGTGGTCGCTCGAGCGGATCATCGAGGCGTGCGGTGGTGAGTCGATCGACTACCCGGCCAAGATCAAGTGCTGCGGCTTCCCGATCATCCAGGCCCGCGAGGAGACGGCGCTCGGCGAGCTGATCCAGCCGATCGAGCAGGCGGTCGAGGCAGGCGCCGACGCGATGGTGACGCCGTGCCCGCTCTGCCATCTCTCGCTCGACGCCTGGCAGTCGAAGCTGAAGGCGGCGACCGGCCGCGACTTCAAGCTCCCGATCCTGCACCTTTCGCAGCTCGTCGGCGTGGCCGCCGGCCTCGAGGAGTCGGAGCTCAAGTTCAAGCGGCACGTGGTCTCGGTGAAGCCCGTGCTCGAGAAGCTCCAGGCCTGAGAGGGAGGCTTCCAGGCGTCGCGGGCGCGGCCGCGCTCGCCGCCCTCGGCTGGGGTGCGTTCGAGGCGGGCTGGGCCCGGCTGCGCGTGCTCGAGCTGGCCGTGCCGGGGCTGCCGCGCGAGCTCGACGGCGTCCGCATCGCGCACCTGTCCGACTTCCACCTCGGCGTCCCGTCCCGGGGCCGGGTGGCGGTCGAGCGCGCGGTCGAGTGGGTGGCCGAGCGCGATCCCGACCTCGTCTGCGTGACCGGTGATCTCGTCTCGCGGCCACGCGGGATGCCGCTGCTCCAGTTCCTGCTGGCGCAGCTCGACTCGCCGTTCGTCGTGCTCGGCAACCACGACCACGCGGTGAGCCGCGACCCGTTCTCGCAGCCGGTCTCGTTCGACGACCTCGCCACCGATCGGCTGCTCCGCGACGAGAGCGTCGAGGTCGAGCTGCGCGGTTGCCGGGTCGAGGTCGCGGGAGTGGATCCCCGGTCGTGGCTGCGCCTGCGCGGAAGCGGGTTCGAGCCGTCCGACGCGCCGTTTCGCCTGCTTCTGTGCCACTTCCCGCGCGTGCTCGACTTCGCCCCGCCCGGCCGCTGGCACCTCATCCTCGCGGGTCACCTCCACGCCGGCCAGATCGCCTTGCCGTACGGCGGGGGCAGGCTCCTGCTCGCGCATCCCCGGGCGCGATACCCGCAAGGCGTCTTCCGCCGCGGCGGCACGGTCATGCACGTCTCGCCGGGTCTCGGGACGACGTTCGTACCGTTCCGCTTCTTCGCCCGTCCCGAGGCGACCGAGCTCGTCCTACGATACGAGGAGCCGTGGAAGGCCACAGCGTGATCTCGTCCGAAGTGCTGGCTCGGTACGCCGTCGACGCGGCGGCGGAGGTGTCGGGCGTGCACACGAAGCAGCGGCGCGCGGCGCGGGTGTCGGACGGCGAAGTGGAGGTGCACGTGGTCGTCGACTACGGGGCGAACATCCCGAGCGTCGCGGCGGAGGTGCAGCGCAGCGTGCTCGCGTATCTCGAGCGCATGGCGGACGTCCGCGCGACCGCCGTGCACGTCGTCGTCGACGACGTCGCCCGCCCCTGATGACGCAGCTCGCGGGACTGACGAAGCTGACGCTCGAGACGGCGCCGTCCGTGTGCCATGAGTGCGTGTGGTGGCAGTCGCGCGGGCGTCGCGGTGTCGACAAGGACCGGTGGATGGAGAAGGTCGAGCTCGAGTTCGGCGCGTTCGGCACCGTGTACTACGACGCCGATGGGCGCGTGCTCGCGTCGATGCAGTACGGGCCGGCAGAGGCGTTCCCGCGGGCGTACGAGCTGCCGGGTGGGCCGCCGTCGAGCGACGCGATGCTGGTCGCCTGCGCCTATCTCGTCGATCCGTCGAGCCCGTGGGTGCTGCAGTCGCTGTTCCTCACGGCGATCGGCGAGGCCCGCGAGCGCGGGCTCCGCGGTCTCGAGGCGTTCTCGTACCGGTACTCCGAGGGCGAGTCGAGCTACGAGCGCTTTCGTGTGCATCGAACGGTGTTCCCGCAGGACTTCCTCGCCGACTTCGGCTTCCACGTCATTCGCTCGGCGGGACGCGTCGGTCTCTCACGCCTCGAGCTCGGCGGCCTGCAGCCCGTCGTCGAGGGAACGCGCGAGAAGGTCTTGCGGGTCGTGAAGGACGCGTTCGGCGTCCCCGAGCCGGTGCCGGCACCCCCGCCTTAGCACGGCTTTTCACGCTTCCGTCACACGTCGTGACAGTTTCGTGTGTCAGACCACGGTCTGACCGCGGTCAGACCAGGACGAGGGCTACGCGGCCGCGCGCTCGCGGCCGCCGAGCAGCAGCTCGGCGATCTGGATCGCGTTCAGCGCCGCGCCCTTGCGCAGGTTGTCGGCGGCGAGGAAGAGCGCGAGGCCACGCTCGACGGTGGGGTCGCGGCGGATGCGGCCGACGTGCACCTCGTCGCCGCCGCGCGCCTTCCCCGGCGACGGCACCTCCTCGACGCGCACCGACGGCGCCGCCTCCAGCAGCTGCCGCGCCTGGTCGGCGGTGAGCTCGTCCTCGAGCTCGATCCACACCGCCTCCGCGTGCCCGACCATCACCGGCACGCGCACGCATGTCGCCTGCACGGGCAGATCCGGCAGCTCGAGGATCTTCCGCGTCTCGTCGCGCAGCTTGGCCTCCTCCTCGAACTCCTCGCCGTCGAACGACCAGTCCATGCGCAGGTCGTGCTCGTCCTGCGGCTCGTTGCGCAGCCGCTCCATCGACTGCGCGCCGGCCCCCGAGACCGACTGGTAGGTCGCGACGCGCACGCGGACGAGGCCGGCGGCGTCGTGCAGCGGCTTGAGGATGCACGTGAGCGGGATCGCGCAGCAGTTCGGGTTCGCGACGATGCCGTCGTTCGCCGCTGCCCGCCCGCCGTTCACCTCCGGGACGACGAGCGGCACGCCCGGCTCGAGCCGGTAGGCGGCCGACTTGTCGATCGCGACGGCGCCGCCGCGGACGGCGTGCGGGACGAGCTCGTGCGACGCCGACGTCCCGACCGAGAAGAGGAAGAGGTCGACGTCTCCCCGCGCGAGCGCCTCGGGCGTCGCCTCCTCGACCGTTCTGCCGTCCAGAATCGTGCCCGCCGAGCGCGCCGACGCGAACACGCGAACGTGCTCGAAGCCACGCGCTCGGAGCAGCTCGAGCGTCACCGTGCCGACTGCGCCGGTCGCTCCGACAACACCGATGCGAGGCCGCTCAGCCAAGCTCGAACGCCTCGTGCAGCGCGCGGACGGCGGTCTCCACCTGCGCCGCGTCGAGATGGCACGCGATCTTGATCGGCGACGTCGAGACGATCGCCGGCGTGATCCCCGCGCGCTCGAGCGTCGCGAACGTCTTCGCCGCGACACCCGGGTGGCTCTTCATGCCCGCGCCGATGATCGAGACCTTGCCGAGGTCGTCGCGGGCCTCCCAGCGCGCGCCGAGCCCGTCGAGCGCGCGCGCGGCCGCCACGCGATCCTCCGGCGGAGCCGAGAAGACGACCTCGTCGGCGCGCTCCTGCAGGATCGTGTCGACGTTGACGTTCGCGTCGGCGAGCGCGGCGAAGAGACGTGCCGGCGTCGTTCCGCGTGCGCGATAGACCGTCTCCTGGCGCTGGTGCACCACGGCCGAGATGAGCGCCTTCTCGAGCAACGGGTGATCCTCCTCCGTGATCCAGGTCCCGCCGTCGTCCTCGAACGAGGAGCGGACGTTGAGACGAACATTGTGCGTGCGCGCGATCTCGATCGAGCGGGCCATCATCACCCCGGCGCCCGACGACGCCATCTCGAGCATCTCCTCGAAGCTGACCCGGTCGAGCTTGCGCGCCTCCGGGACCAGGCGCGGGTCTGCGCTGAACACGCCGCGCACGTCGGTGTAGATCTCGCAGGCCGCCGCGCCGAGCGCCGCAGCGAGCGCGACGGCGGTTGTGTCCGAGCCGCCACGGCCGAGGGTGGTCACGTCGAGCGATTCGCCCGAGACGCCCTGGAACCCTGCGACGAGCACGATCTCGTCCCGGTCGAGCGCCTCGTTGATTCGGCGCGCGCGGACCTCCACGATCTTCGCCTTCGTGTGCGAGGAGTCGGTGACGATGCCCGCCTGCGAGCCGGTCAGCGAGATCGCGCGGTGCCCGAGGTCGACGATCGCCATCGCGACGAGCGCGCACGAGATGCGCTCGCCGACCGAGAGCAGCATGTCGAGCTCGCGCGGCTTCGGGTCGGCGGACACCTGATGCGCGAGCGTCAGGAGCTCGTCGGTCTGCGTGCCCATGGCGGAGACGACGGCCACGACGCGGTTCCCCGACTCGCGGGCGGCGACGAGCCGCCGGGCGACGCGCTGCAGCTTCTCGGTGTCGCCGACCGACGTCCCGCCGAACTTCATCACCACGACGCCCGGCGAGGGCGGCGCGTGCTCGAGCGTCGGGACGGC
The DNA here is from genome assembly GCA_963708355.1 of uncultured Thermoleophilia bacterium. Taxonomy (GTDB): domain Bacteria; phylum Actinomycetota; class Thermoleophilia; order Gaiellales; family Gaiellaceae; genus PALSA-600. Next base: position 214,161 of record CAVPSK010000004.1, read on the forward strand.
CTCGTACTCGGTGATCGCCATTTTGCGACAGTGTAGGCAGGCCTTGCGCTATCGCCCGACAACCCTGCGCGAGTGGATCGTCCCGGTCTTCGGCTTGATCGGCGTCGGTCTCGTGCCGTGGGCGATCTGGCTCTCGACGACGTTGCCGCCCGAACACCTGACGCATCGCTGGGACGTCGCCTGGACCGGGTTCGACATCGGCCTGGCCGCCTGCTTCGTCGGGACGGCGATCGCCGCGTGGCGGCGGTCGCCGTGGGTCGCCGCGTTCGCGGCGGCGACGGGGACGCTCCTCGTCACGGATGCGTGGTTCGACATCGTGCTCGAGAGCCACGGCTCCGAGACGCGCGCCGCGGTCCTCGAGGCGGTGTTCGCCGAGCTGCCGGTCGCGGCGCTCTGCTTCTGGATCGCCTACCGCAGCGAGCGCTTCCTCGCGCTCGCCGTGGACGTCGCGCTCGGGAGGCGCGACGCGTCACATCTCGCGGCGGCCGGTCAGGGCTCGGCCGAGCGTGACCTCGTCGGCGTACTCGAGATCGCCCCCGACCGGGAGGCCGCTCGCGAGTCGGGTGACGCGGACACGTCCGCGTAGACGATCCGCCAGGAACGCCGCCGTCGCCTCTCCCGTCATGTTCGGGTTCGTCGCGAGGACGACCTCTTGCACGCCGTTCGCCTCGACGCGCCCGAGCAGCTCGTCGATGCGCAGATCGCTGGGCTCGACTCCGTCGAGCGGGCTGAGCGCGCCGCCGAGCACGTGGTAGAGGCCGCGGAACTCGTGTGTCCGCTCGAGCGACACGAGATCGACCGGCTGCTCGACCACGCAGATGACCGTGTGGTCGCGGCGCGAGTCGGTGCAGATGCCGCAGCGCTCCTCCTCGGTCAGGTTCCCGCACTCCCGGCAGAAGCGGACGCGCTCCTTCACCTCGCGCAGCGCGCCCGCGAGCGCGAGCGCCTCCTCTTCCGGCCGCTGCAGGATGTGGAACGCAAGCCGCTGCGCGGTTCGCGCCCCGACGCCCGGCAGGCGCGTCAGCTGCGCGACGAGATTCTCGACCGACGGGCTGAACACGCCCCAATTGTGCCCGGCCGGATCGGCTGGGCCGGTTTGCTACAGGCCGGGGAGGAGCCCGCTCAGCCCGGGCGGCATCGCCTCGCCGAGCTTCGAGGAGAGGAGCGCCTGGCCGTTCCGGAGCGCCTCGTTGACCGCCGCCGTGACGAGGTCGCCGAGCAGCTCCGGGTCGCTCGGGTCGATCGCCTTCGGGTCGATCTCGATCTGCTTGATCTCGCCGCCGGCGGTCGCTGTGACCTTCACCATGCCGCCGCCCGCGGTGGCGGTGACGATCTCGTGAGCCGCCTCCTCCTGCAGCTTGGCCACCTGCTCCTGCATCTCCTGCGCCTGCTTCATCAGGGCATCGAGATCGAATCCGCTCATTCCCGCTCCAGCGCCGGCGAAGCCGGCGCCTCCGCCGTCCCGCTGAGGTACCGGCAAAGCCGGTGCCTCAGCTCCTTCCCGGCTCCGTCGAGACTACGCCGGTGTGAGACTCCGTCCAGCCTACGTCTCATTCCTCCAGCTCCCTTGCGTCGAAGGTGCTCTTCATCAGCTCGAGAATGTCCTCTTCGGCTTCCGGCGAATCCTCGGCCTCGGTCTCCTCGCGCTCGCCGAGCGCGAACGCGACCGCGAGCTTGCGCCCCGTCACCTCGTAGAGCGCCTCGCGCAGCATCGCCGCGTTCTTCGGATCCTCCGCGAGCCGCAGGTGGAACGCCGCGGTGCGAGGAAACTCGACGGTCAGCGTGTCGCCGGCCAGCCCTGCGGGATGCGCCTCGGCGAGCGTCTTGCCGATCGGGATCGACCGCTCCTCGACGGCGGGGAGGATCGAGCGTCGCCACGCCTCCTGCACCTGGCCGAGCTCGACCGGCGCGGTCGACTCGGGCTGCGGCGCCGGCGCCGGCTTCGGCTCGGCGGCAGACGGCGCGGCAGGCGCCTCGCTCACCGGGCGCGCCGGCGGCGCGCCGGCCTCGAGGCGTTCCAGGCGATAGGCGACAGACTCCCGCGACAGGTCCGCAGCCGGGCGCGTCACCTTGACGAGCGCCAGCTCGAGCGGCAGCCGCGGGTCGCCGCCCTGGCGCATGTCGTCGACCCCGACCGCAAGCAGGTCGATCAGGCGCACGACGGCGGCGGCCGGCAGCTGGTTCGCCTGCTCTCGCAGCCGCTCGCGGGCCTCGTCGGTCACCGGCAGCGACTCGGGCACCTCGCCCATGTGCTGGACGAGCAGCAGGTGGCGCAGGTGCTCGAGCAGGTCGGTGACGAGCCTTCCCGTGTCCTGCCCGCGCTCGGACAGCTCTTCGAGGAACGTCAATGCGCCGGCGGTGTCCTGGTCGACCACGAAGTCGCAGAGCCGGAACAGCACCTCGTCCTCGACCGCGCCGAGGAGCTGCAGCACCTCCTGCACGGTGATGCTGCCGCCCGTCGCGGATGCGAGCTGGTCGAGCGTCGACTCGGCGTCGCGGTACGCGCCCCGTCCGCTCCGAGCGAGCAGGTGCAGCGCGGCATCGGGCACGTCGATCCCCTCGGCGTCGGCGATCAACCGGAGCTTCCGCACGAGTTCGGGCAGCCGGGGGCGCTCGAACACGAACGTCTGGCAGCGAGAGCGCACCGTCGGCAGCACCTTCTGCAGCTCGGTGGTGCAGAACACGAAGAGCAGGTGGGGCGGCGGCTCCTCGATCAGCTTGAGGAGCGCGTTCCACGCCGCATCCGTGAGCTGATGCGCCTCGTCCAGGATGTAGACCTTCATGCGGCCCTCGACCGGCTGCAGCGCAGCGCGGTCGCGAATCTCGCGGATGTCGTCGATCCCGCGTTGCGATGCGGCGTCCATCTCGACGACGTCGAGGGAGGTGCCCGCGGCGATCGCCACGCACGAGTGGCACGTGCCGTCGGGCGACACGCTCGGCCCGTGCGCGCAGTTGATCGATTTGGCGAGGATGCGGGCAAGCGACGTCTTGCCCGTCCCGCGCGGGCCGGCGAACAGGTACGCCTGGCGCACCTTGTCCTGCTCGATCGCGTTCGAGAGCGTCCGCACCACCGCCTCCTGGCCCACGACCTCCGCGAAGGTCTGGGGCCGGTACTTGCGGTAGAGCGCGGTCACCTGCCGATTGAAGCAGATCCGGCCGGAAGGCCCACCCTCGGCCCGGGTGCCTCCTCCCGGTCGGCGTGCGAGGCGTGGAGGAGCGGGAGCCGGAGCTCGAAGACCGCGCCGCCCCCCTCGCTGTTCGCCGCGGCGCACGAGCCGCCGTGGGCTCGCGCGATCGCCGCCACGATCGCGAGCCCGAGCCCGGCTCCGCCGGCGCGCCGCGACCGCGACTCGTCCGTGCGGGCGAAGCGCTGGAAGACGTGGTCGAGCTCGGAGGGCTCGATCCCCTGGCCGTCGTCGTCGACGGTGATCACGACCCAGTCCCGGTCACCCCGGGCCGAGAGCGCGATGCAGCCGTAGTCGTCCGTGTGCTGCACGGCGTTCTCGAGCAGCGCGTCGAGCGCGGCTCGAAGCCAGGTCTCGTCCGCTTCGACCGTGACATCGACGGTCTCGCCGAGCTGCCACGCGCGCGGCGCGATTCCGGCCCACCGCATGAGCACGTCCTCCAGGAAGGCGACGAGCGGGATCGGTGTGCGCACGATCCAGTCCGGATGCTCGGCACGAGCGAGCAGCAGGATGCGCTCCACGATGTGGTCCATCCGTGACAGCTCGTCGAACGTCACGTCCAGCTCGGGCGCGTCCCTGTCCAGGCGGCGCTGCAGCAGCTCGAGATGGCCGCGGGCGATCGTCACCGGCGTGCGCAGCTCGTGTGAGACGTCATGGAGGAGGCGCTCCTCCTGCTCGAGCAGCGATGCACGCTCGTCTGCCAGAGCCTCGACGGTCGCCATCGCGTGTGCGCGTCGCCGCGCGTGCCAGACCATCGCGAGGAACATCGCCGACATGAGCGGCACCTCGAACAGCTCGCCCCAGAGCTGGATGCCTTCGAAGGCGTCGGCCGCGATCGACGCCCCGGTTCCGATCGCGACGGCGCCGAGCACGAGGGCCGTCGTCGTCGGCGGCCACACGCGGAAGCCGTACAACAGCGTGAGGCTGATCCAGATGAAGTGGAAGGGGATCGTCTCCCACGCCGGAGAGAGGAACATCACAGCGAGGCAGCCTGCCGAGAGCACGGCCCAGCCAAGCTCGAGCAGATCAGGCCGTGGCCAGGCGGTAGCCCGCATGCCGCACCGTCTCGATCGGCCACGCGGGGCCGAGCTTCTTGCGGAGGCGCCGAACACAGACGTCGACGACGTTCGATCCGGGGTCGAAGCTGTACCCCCAGACCTCGGACAGGAGTCGCTCCCGGCTCACGACCTCGCCCGCGTGCGCAAGCAGGTGGTAGAGCAGCCGGAACTCGCGGTCGGAGAGGTCGGTAGCCGTGGCGCCGAGCGTGGCCCTGCGCCGGGTGAGATCGAGCTGCAGGTCGCCGACGCGGAGGTTCGAGCCCTCGGCGCCGTCGCGGCTGCGGCGGAGATGCACGCGGACGCGCGCGACGAGCTCGTCGAACGAGAACGGCTTCGACAGGTAGTCGTTCGCACCGAGGTCGAAGCTCCGCAGCTTCGTGGGGAGGTCGGATCGCGCGGACAGCACGAGCACCGGCAGGTCGGGCCGCTCGCGTCGTAGCTCGGCGAGCAGTCGCAACCCGTCGAGTCGCGGCAGGAGCAGATCGAGGACAACGAGCTCGTACAGCTCCGTGAGCGCGAGACGAAGGCCGTCGGCACCGTTCTCGGCGCCGTCGACCGCAAAGCCCTCGGCCTCGAGCCCCAGTCGAAGGAACTCGAGGATCCGAGGCTCGTCCTCGATGACCAGGAGCTTCATCGCCGCGTCGCGGCGAGTCTATAACGCTCTTGGAGTTACGCGGCGATGCGGTCGGGCTCGGTACGGCTCCGAGGGCCGGCGAGTGCCCGTTCCCGCGTACGCCGCGCGGCGGCATCTGTGTGGATGCCCGCAGCGAGGAGCCAGACGATTCCGTACGCGACCAGCCCGCCCAGAATCGCGTTCAGCGTGATGAGTGAGGTGAGTGTCATGGACGGCACGATCGCCGAGCGTCCTCGGAGCGGGCTGGGACCACGCTGTGAATCCCATAAGAGATGACCGCGCGATGACACGGGAATGACACTTCGGTCACGAAGCTTTACGGACAGATCGCCCACCGATATATGCCTGTGCCGTGAGCGTCACGGCCCGCAAGAGCGTGGTGCTCGCGGTCTCGGTTCTCGTCGCGGCCGCGCTCATCACGTTCTATGTCGTGAGGCTGACCTCGGGGCCGGCGCCGTTTCAGCCGGCCGTTGCGCAGGCGGCCGGTGCTCCCAGCGTGGACCTGACGCTCCAGACGGTCGCCGCCGTCGGCCCGAAGCTGTCGCCGAACCCGAGCTGGGTCTCGTACCTGATCCAGGAGCAGGGCGTCTGGCACCGCACCACTGTGTGGACCCTCCCTGCGCACGCGGTCGTGCACGTGACCGTGTACCAGTACGACGGCAACAGCGGGCTCCGCAATCCGTTCCTCTCACAGGCCCGGGGCATCGTCGGCGGGACGTTCACGGTCGACGGCAAGTCGATGAGCCGGATCAACCCGGACGACGCCTCCCACACGTTCGCGATTCCACAGCTCGGCGTGCTCGTGCCGCTCCAGGGTGTCCCCGACGACGCCAAGAACCAGTGCGACTACGCGCCCTGCAGCCTCTCGAACGCGCACCGCACGATCACCTTCACCTTCCGCACGGGAAAGAAGGGGAAGTACCGCTGGCAGTGCTTCGTTCCGTGCGCGGCGGGATTCGTCTACGGCTTCGGCGGCCCCATGCAGACGATCGGCTACATGGACGGGTTCATCAATGTCGTCTGAGCCGAGCCCCGCCGCCCGCGACAGGCGTCACACCCTCAGGATCGCGCTCCTGACGGCGATCGCGACGCTGATCGCGCTCCCGCTCGTGATCTGGGTGCTCGGGCCCAACATGCCGCCCGGCAAGGGGACGGACGTGGCGAACTCGCAGGTGTTCGACAACACGGTGCTCCTCGTCGTGATGACGCCGTTCACGATGTTCATCCTCGTCTACCTCGCCTACACACTCACGGTCTTCCGAGCAGGGGAGGGGGAGCTGCTCGAAGGCGCTCCGATCCGTGGCCACATTCGCCTTCAGATCGCGTGGCTGGCGGCGACCACCATCGCCGTCCTCTTCCTCGCGATCTTCGGCACCGCGGAGCTGTTCGCCAACGGCTCGGGCGGCGGACAGGGCCCGAGCCCGATCACGAAGCCGGGCGGGGCGCTGCCGGTTCAGGTGATCGCACAGCAGTGGGAGTTCACCTATCGCTACCCGACGTACGGCGGCGTCGAGACCGCCCAGCTCGAGATCCCGGTCGACCGGCAGATCGCATTCCACGTGACGTCCCTCGACGCCATCCACTCGTTCTGGGCCTACCAGCTCGGGGTCAAGGCCGACGCCAACCCGAGCGTGGACAACGTCGCGTACGCGAAGGCGCGGAAGACCGGAACGTTCGACATTCGCTGTGCCGAGCTGTGCGGCCTCTGGCACGGCTACATGTTCGACACCGGCCGGGTCGTGACGAGCGAGCAGTTCGCATCCTGGATCACGCAGCAGCAAAGTCGGTTCCGCGAGGTGACGAAGGAGCTGCCGCCGTACTCGACGACCTACAACCCCGACCCGACCGCGCGCGCAGGATGAAGCTCCGCCGCCTCATCGGCTTCAACCTCCTGACGGGCATCGTGCTCGGGATCGTCGGCTTCTACGCCGGTCGGTGGCTCGGCCGTCAGGTCACCGGGAAGAGCCTCGACTACTTCGGCGACACGAACCAGAACGACATCGCGCTGTTCGTCGGCTACTTCGTCGGGGTCGTCGGTTTCCTCGTCGGTCTCGGGTTCGCCAACTATCCGCTGCAACGTCTGCTCGGGAAGCCCCCGAGCATCCGCGAGAAGGAGACCGGCGGCGTCGGGCGCTACTTCGGCCTCTGCACCGACCACAAGGTCGTCGGCATCCAGTACCTCGCGGGGATCGGTGCCTTCATCTTCATCGGCGGCCTCAACGCGATGCTCATCCGCGTCGAGCTGCTGACCCCGAACGAACATGCCTGGAACGCCAACAACTACCTGACGCTCGTCGGGCTCCACGGCACGATGATGATGGGGATGATGACGAGCGGGATCCTCGGCCCGTTCGCGAACTATTTCGTCCCGATCCTGATCGGAGCGCGGCGGATGGCATTCCCGCGCATCGAGGCGCTCACGTTCTGGCTTCTGATGGCGGGCGGCGTGATCCTGGTCACCGCCTTCGCGTTTGGCGGCTTTCCGACCGGCTGGACCGGCTACGAGCCGCTCGCCGACCAGGCGAACCTCGGCATGGACGCCTACATCGCGTTCTTCGCCCTCGTCGGGCTGTCGATGGCGCTGCTGGGGCTCAACATGCTCGTCACGATCCTGACGATGCGCGCTCCCGGCATGACCTGGAGCCGGCTGCCGATCTTCGTCTGGGCGACCGCTTCGACCTCCATCCTGATGGTGCTCGCGGCGCCCGTGCTGATCTCGACGCTGCTCATGGTCGCGCTCGACCGCACCGCGCAGACCGGCTTCTTCAACTCGCAGACCGGGGGAAGCCCCTACCTCTACGAGAACCTCTTCTGGATCTTCGGGCACCCGGAGGTCTACGTCCTCGCGCTACCGGGGATGGGGATCCTGCTCGAGATCCTTCCCGTCTTCGCGCGCAAGCCGTTGTGGGGCTACCGGCTCGCCGTTAGCGGGCTGCTCGGGATCACGCTGCTCAGCTTCCTCGTCTGGCAGCACCACCTGTTCGTGAGCGGCATCAACGCCGACGTGCGGCCCTTCTACATGCTCTCGACCGAGCTCATCTCGCTACCGACGGGGTTCATCTTCGTCTGCGCGCTCGGCACGCTCTGGGCCGGACGCATCCGGCTGACCGTGCCGATGCTCTTCTGCCTCGCCTGGATCTTCAACTTCCTGATCGGCGGACTCTCGGGTGTGTTCCTCTCGGACACGCCGAGCGACGTGACCACCCACGGCAGCTTCTTCTCGATGGCCCACTTCCACTACACGATCATGGGCGGGCTCATCTTCACGTTCTTCGCGGCGGTCTACTACTGGGTCCCGAAGATGACCGGTTACGCCATCAACGAGACCTGGGGCAAGGTGCACTTCTGGCTGATGTTCGTGGCGTTCAACGCGACGTTCGGCCCCCTGCTCGTGATCGGCTTCCTCGGCATGCCCCGGCGGGTGGTGACGTACGCCGGCTACCTCCAGGGGGCCAACGACTGGGTATCGGTCTCCGCATTCGTCCTAGGCTTCTCGATGCTGATCTTCCTCGCCAACTTCATCTGGTCGCAGTTCTTCGCGCAGGTGCCGGCCGGGACGAACCCGTGGGGGTCGAAGTCGATCGAATGGCAGCTTCCGTCGCCGGTACCGGTGCACAACTTCGACCGCATCCCGACGTTCGGGCCTGATCCGTATCCGTACGGCGAAGGAGCGGGCGCGCCGACCCGTCCGGCCTTGACCCCTGCGAGGCACACGCAGTGAGCGAGCTCGCCAGCCACGCGACCGACTACTCGGTGGTCGAGAGCGAGCCGCCCGAGCTGATGGGCGAAGGGCTGAAGGTCGGATCGCGGATCTGGGCCTCGGCGACGGCGTTCTTCTTCTTCGCGTTCCTGTTCGCGTACTTCTATCTCCGGTCGCTCAACTCGTACGGCCTGTTCCGGCCGAAGCACGTCGACCCCTCGCAGACGCTCGGTGCCCTGATCACGCTGGGGGTCGTCGTCGCGGCTGTGCTGCTCCGGCTCGGCCTTGCCGACCACCGCGCCGAGCGACGGCCGGCCTGGCGCGTGAAGGGAGCGATCGCGGCGGTCGTCCTGGTGGCCGCGCTGGCCCTGCAGATCGTCGAGTGGTCGATCCAGGGGTTCGGGCCGACGGACGGCGGCTACGCGAGCGTGTTCGTCGGGTGGACCGGGATGCAGGCCCTCTTCGTGCTCGGCCTCCTCTACTGGCTGGAGACGACGCTCGCGACGTCCTTTCGCTACCGCGGCGCGCAGTACCAGCGTGCCGCCGAACAGGCCTCTGGCGATGCCCACCGGACGGCACCGGACATCGAGAACCCGCTCGTCCTGGTACGCCCGGAGCTCGAGGCGCTCTCGTTCTACGCGCTCTTCCTCGCGGGGCTGGCCGTGATCGCCTGGATCGTCCTCTACCTCCTCTAGGGCGATGTTCCTCGTGCGCGCCTCGAACTGGCCGCTGGAATGGCCCCTCGCGGCGGTCTTGGCGGCCGGTGTCCTCTATCTCCTCGGAGGCCGGGCGAGCTCGCGCCCCGGCAGTGCGTCGCGGCGAGGCCGTGGAGCGGCGTTCTATGTCGGGCTGCTTACGCTCGCGCTCGCGATCGACTCACCCGTCGACGCCTATGCGGACACCTTGTTCTGGGTCCACATGGTCCAGCACGTCCTGTTGATGATGGTCGCGCCGCCGCTGCTTCTCCTCGGACGGCCGTGGCCGCGCATCGTGCGCCCCGTTCCGCTCGCGGTCCGCAGGCCCGTTGCGCGCGCGATGCTCGCCGGTGAGAGGCTTCGGCCCCTGCGGGTCGCCGCTCGTTGGCTGTCGTCGCCCCTGCCGGCCTTCGTGCTCTTCAACGTGACTCTCTTGGCGTGGCATCTGCCGGTCCTCTACGACCTCACGTTGCGGGACGGCCCGGTGCACGACCTCGAGCACGCGCTCTTTTTTGGAACTGCGCTGCTCTTCTGGGCGCACCTGGTCCCGACCCCGGGGCCGGCTCTCAGCCCCGCCGGACGTGCCGTGTACGCGACAGCGGCGATCCTCGTCAGCTGGGTGCTCGCCGTCGCGATCGGCCTCGCGAACGCACCCCTGTACGCGGGGTACGCGGCCCTGCCCAATCGTCCGGGAGGCCTCTCGGCGCTCGCCGACCAGCAGCTCGCGGCCGGCGTGATGTGGGTCCCGGGATCCGTGCCGCTGACGATCGCGCTGCTGTTCGCCGTCTCCAGCTGGCTTGTGCCGACCTCCGACCGCCGCCGTCCGGCGGTGCTCCACACCGACGACCTTCGACCGGGAGAGATCTGATGACAGTCGACTCCTTCCTCACCGGCTCGCTGCTCACGCTGCTTCTGCCGCTCGCGCTGCTGGTGGCGATCGGCGTCTGGTGGGTGGTGTCCCTCCGACGCCGCGGGGAGCAGCGATAGGCGCTTGATGCGGCGCCTCTGGATCACGAGCGTCGCAGCTGCGGCCGTCGTGGGTATCGCGATCGGGCTCGCGTTGCACGGGCGGCTCAACGTCCGAACCGCGGCCGCACGGACGCGGGCACCGACGGCGCTCCACGGGCAGGCGACCTGGGCCGCGGCCCGGCGCGCCGCGCCGGGCTTTGCGCTTCGTGACCAGCGAGGGCGGGAGGTCACCCTTCGGGCCCTGCGTGGGCGGGCCGTCGTGCTCATGTTCGAAGACTCGCTCTGCAAGCAGGCCTGTCCGATCGAGGGTCGTCTCGTGGCCGCGTCGATTCGCCATCTCCCGGTTGCGGTGCGACCCCGCGTCGTGATCGTCAGCGTCGACCCGGCAGGGGACACCCCTGCGACCGCGGCGGCCGCGCTCAGGAAGTGGCACCTCCCGGATCAGGCCTCGTGGCTCCTCGGGAGCCCCGCGCGGCTGCGTCCCGTCTGGCGCGCGTACGACATCACCGTGCAGCCGGTCGCCGGCGACATCGTCCACTCGACGGCGCTGTACGTCATCGACCGCCGCGGCGACGAGCGGGTCGGGCTGCTGCTGCCCTTCCCCCCGGGCACCCTGGCGGGTGATCTGCGGTTGCTCGCGCAGGAGACGTGAGCGGTCCCTGGCTGCGGCTGACCGCGCTGGTCGCCCTGGCCGGGGCGGTGCTCGCGGTGGTATCCGGTGCCTCGGCGCCGCCGATCGCACACCGCTTGCTGGCGGCCGTCGCCGTGCCGCCGCTGTGCGCGCTGGTCGCCGCAGCGTGGCAGGTGCAGCGACGGCTGCTCGCGCCGGCATCAGCGGCGCTCGTGCTCTTCCTTGCCGCCGCCACCGCCCCGGCGCCGCGTGAGCTCCACGTGCTGCTCGCCGCGCTCGCCCTCGGGGCGACGGCCGCCGTCGCCGGTCTCGCATTCCGCGGCAGAGCGGCCCCGACCGGCCCGTGGCGCGACTACGTGACGCTCACCAAGCCGCGGATCATGTCGCTGCTGCTGCTCACCGGCGCGTGCGGGATGATCGGCGGCGCGCACGGGTGGCCCGGGACGGCGAAGTTCGGAGCGGCGATGCTCGGGCTCGGCCTCGCCTGCGGTGGCGCGTCCGCGCTGAATCATCTTCTCGACGCCGACATCGACCGGCTGATGGGCAGACGAACGGAGCGGCGACCCGTCGCCGCTGGACGCGTTCCTCCCGCCCGCGCGCTCGAGTTCGGCCTCGCCCTGTCCGCCTTCTCCTTCGTGCTGCTCGCATCGGCCCTGAACCTGCTCACCGCGCTCCTGGCGCTGGCCGGGAACCTCTTCTACGTCATCGTGTACACGCGCTGGCTGAAGCGCTCGACCCATCTCAACATCGTCATCGGCGGAGCCGCCGGCGCCGTGCCGCCGCTCGTCGGCTGGGCCGCGGGCAGCGGTAGTCTCGCGCTGCCCGCGCTCTACCTCTTCGGACTGGTGTTCCTGTGGACGCCGCCGCACTTCTGGGCGCTCGCGCTGTTGCTGCGCGAGCAGTACGCGGCGGCCCGGGTGCCGATGCTGCCGGTGGTGCGCGGCGAGCGCGAGACGGTGCGCCAGATCGTCGTCTACACACTCGGTCTGCTCGCCGCGAGCGTCGTCCCGTTTGCGGCCGGGGCATTCGGGCGGCTCTACCTGGTCGCAGCCGTGGTGCTGGGAGCGGCGTTCGTCCTGCTCGCCCTTCGTCTGCGTGCGCACGCGACCCGGCGGCGAGCTGCGCTGCTCTTCCACTTCTCGCTGCTCTACCTGGCGCTGCTCTTCGTCGCGGTGGCCGTCGACCTCTCCGTCTAGACGCGCTCGCCGGCCTTGACGGCCACGCCGAGCCGGTTCTCCGGCGGCGCGAGCGGGCACACCCAGCGCGGGTCGTACGAGCACGACGGGTTGTAGGCGAAGTTGAAGTCCAGCACGACCTTGCCGTCGTCCATACCGAGGTCGGAGCCCTTGACGGTGTCGATCAGATAGCGGCAGGCGCCGTAGGTCTCGCGGCCGCTCGTCGCATCCGCGAACGAGACGAAGACGCCGCCGCCGTAGCCCTCGAGCCAGAAGAGCGCGAGTGCGCGCTCTTCGCCGGCGAGCTCGAAGCGGCCGTACGCGAACCGCCGGAACGTGTACGGCTGCTCGCCCGACGTGGCGATCTCTCGGAGCACGGCCTCGGCCGGCTCGATCGTCGCGAGCACGCGGAACGACGGGTCGTAGTCGAAGTAGGGCAGACCATCGAACGACGCGCGCTCATCGGCCGGGATGGGCGATTGCGGGTGCGAGCGGAAGAGCTCGTCCCGCGCCTCGCGCCAGTTGCCCCACGCGCGCTCGGGATCCGGATCGGCCCTGATCGCCGCGTAGAGCTCGAACACGCGGCGCTTCCAGTCGAGCAGGGTGAGCTCGTCGAGCGGCGTCAGCAAGGTGTCGCGCAGCTTACGGTCGTCGCCGAGGAAGGTGCCTGGCACTTTGGTGCCAGGAGCTGCTTTCACGATGCGCGGTTGAGTCGGCGCCAGCAGACGATCGCGCAGCCGAGTATCAGGAAGGCGAGGTAGAGGTCGTCGCGTCGTTCCCAGCGGGTGGCGAGGCGGCGCAGGTACGACAGCCAGGCGAAGGTGCGCTCGATCGCGGAGCGTTCCCGTGCCTGGCTGTCGCGTGTGCGTCCCTGGCCCGGGCGGTTGCGCCGCGCGACCCGTTCGCGCAGGCCGCGCTCGCTGATCCCGTCCCGCACCGCCTGGGCGTCGTAGCCGCGGTCGGCGAGCACTTCGCCGCCGCTGCCTGAGACCGCGACCTGGTCGAGCAGCGGCAGCAGCTGGTGGTAGTCGTTGACGTTGGCCGCGGTCACGGACACGGCCAGCGGCAGCCCGCCGCCGTCGGTGATCAGATGCCGCTTGGTTGCGGTACGGCCGCGATCCACCGGGCTTGGCCCCGTCTCGGAGCCCCCTTTTTCGCCGGCGCGATGCTCGCATCGACGATCAGCCGCGCCGAATCGACGGCGCCGCGCTGCTCCAACTCACACAGCAACAGCGACAACAACTGCTGCCACACCCCCGCCTGCTGCCACTCGCGCAACCGCCGCCAACAGGTCACCCCCGACACCCCGACGTCGCCCGGCACCGCCTGCCACGGCAACCCTGAAAACAACACAAACAAGATCCCCTCCAAACAGCGACGATCGTCGACCCGCTTGCGCCCCGGATAGCGATAGCGACGCTCCAGCACCGGCAACAACGGCGAAACCCGCCCCCACAACCCGTCCGACACCCGCCACGGCTCCCACCCCATACGCCCTCCCACGATCGCAGCCGACCAAGACAGCGACCGCTTTCGCGGCCGCCGTCCCGGTCCCTGCTTTCTGAAAGGACCTCCAGGCACCCGTGCCACGACGTTGTGTGCGCGCCGGGCCTTACGCGCCGGTAACGGCGAAGACCCGGCGCGCGCCCAGTCCCTTGAGCTCGTGCTCGCCTCGCTCCTCGAACGCGATGCCCGATCCCGAGACGAGGTCGTGGACGGTCGACGAGACCAGCACCTCACCGGCGCCGGCGAGCGCCGCCACCCGGGCGCCTGTGTGCACCGCGATTCCGCGCACCTTGTCACCCTGCAGCTCGCACTCGCCGGTGTGCAGGCCGGCCCGGATCTCGAGCCCCAGCTCGCGCACGGAGTCCCTCGTTGCGAGCGCGCAGCGGATCGCGCGTGCAGGCCCGTCGAACGTCGCGAAGAAGCCGTCTCCCGCGGTGTCGATCTCGCGGCCGCGGAAGCGCTCGAGCTCGCGGCGCACGGCGGCGTCGTGCCGCGCGACGAGCTCCGCGAAGCCCCGGTCGCCGAGCTCGCGGAGCCGTTCGGTCGAGCCGACGATGTCGGTGAACAGGACGGTCGCGAGCACCCGGTCGGCCTCGGGGAGCGGCCGAACGCCGGTGACGACCTCTTCGATCTCGTCGATGATCGGGTCCGGGGCCTGCGTCCACCACAGGTGATCCTCGCCGGGAAACTCGACGAGCCGAGCGCCCGGGATGCGCTCGGCGAGGAACCGGCCCTCCTCGACGTCGGTCTCCCGGTCGTGGGTGCGGTGCATGACGAGTGCCGGCACCCGGATCGCGGGCAGGACGTCCCGCACGTCGATCGCAGTGTTCATCTTGAGCAGGGCGAGCGCCGCTCCGGGGCTGGCACAGCGTCGGAAGTAGCTCGCGAGGCGTTCCCGGCCGCCGGGGTCGAGGCTCGGGGCGATGTCGGCCACGTCCATCCCGCCCGACCAGTTCCGCTCGACGTACTCGTAGGTTCGCTGCCGCTGCTCGGGCGTCGGCGCCCACGGGTAGTCGCCGCTCCAGACGCGCTTGGCGAAGCAGCCGAACATGCACAGCGCGTTCGTCCTCTCCGGGTACGTCGCCGCGAACAGGACGCTCATGTTGCCGCCCTCCGAGGAGCCGAACACCGTCGCTCGCTCCGAGCCGACCGCGTCCATCACGGCTCTCACGTCGTCCATCCGCTGCTCGAGCGTCGGCAGGTCACGCTCCGGGACCGGATCCGACATCCCGGTGCCGCGCTTGTCGAAGAGGATGAGGCGCGAGAACGAGGCGAGCCGCTCGAAGCAGTGGACGAGGCCCGGAAGCTCCCACGACAACTCGACGTGCGACACCCACCCCGGGACGTACACGAGGTCGGTCGGTCCCTCGCCGACCACCTGAAACGCGATGTTCACCCCGGCGGACTTTGCGTAGCGCGTCTGCGGAGGCACCGGACAACTATCGCGAGTTTGCGCGTCCGGCGCGCCTGCTTTACTGTTTGAAGCCATGCTTGACGCCGCGCGCACGTTTGTCGTCTCGAAGCGCATTCTTACGTTCGCGCGCCCGCGTCAGGGCTAGCCGGCGAATCTCCACCGCTCCCCGCCGGACTAGCTGAAGTCAAGGGGCGGAGGGCATGAAGGCGCAGGGCCTCTACGACCCGGCGAACGAGCACGACGCGTGCGGCGTCGCCTTCGTCGCGAAGCTCGACGCGCTTCCGACGCACGAGGTGATCGACCGCTCGCTCGAGGCGCTCGAGCGGCTCGAGCATCGCGGCGCGGCGGGGGCCGACGCGCTCACCGGCGACGGCGCCGGGATCCTGATCCAGCTACCGCACGCGTTCCTGGCGCGCCGGCTCGACTTGCCGTCGCCGGGTCACTACGGGGTGATGGTCTGCTTCCTGCCGCAGCGAAGCCGCCGGCGGGAGGAGCTCGAGCAGCTCCTCGTCGACACCGTGCGCGCCGAGGGGCAAAGGGTGATCGGCTGGCGCGACGTGCCCGTCGACACCGCCGAGGCCGGGGCGACCGCGCAGCTGCACGCGCCGCGGATCCGCCAGCTGTTCGTCGGTGCGTCGCAGGTGCTCGCGGGCGACCAGGACGCGTTCGAGCGGAAGCTCTACGTGATCAGGCGCGTCGCCGAGCGGGCCGCCGGCCCGGAGCTCGTCGTCCCGAGCTGCTCGTCGCGAACCGTCGTCTACAAGGGGATGCTCACGGCGCCCCAGCTCCGGCGCTACTTCCTCGACCTGCAGGACTGCGAGGTCGCGAGTGCGCTCGCGCTCGTCCACTCTCGTTTCTCGACCAACACGTTCCCGAGCTGGGAGCTCGCCCACCCGTACCGCATGGTCGCGCACAACGGCGAGTTCAACACGATTCGCGGCAACGCGAACTGGATGGGCGCGCGCGAGTCGCAGCTGCGCTCGGAGCTCTTCGGCGACGACCTCGAGAAGGTGCTGCCGGTCGTCCGGCCCGGAGGATCGGACTCCGCGACGTTCGACAACGTGCTCGAGCTGCTCGTGCTGGCCGGGCGGTCGCTGCCGCACGCGCTGCTGATGATGATGCCCGAGGCCCATCGTCCCGGTGACGTGCCGGCCGAGCTCGCGGGCTTCTACTCGTACCACGGCTGCCTGCTCGAGCCGTGGGACGGCCCGGCGGCGCTCGCGTTCACAGACGGCCGCGTGATCGGGGCGACGCTCGACCGCAACGGCCTTCGGCCCGGCCGCTGGCTCCAGACGAGCGACGGCTGGGTCGTCCTCGCCTCCGAGGCGGGGGTGTTCGACGTCCCGGCGGCCGAGGTCGTGCGCAAGGGTCGCCTGCAGCCCGGGAAGCTGTTCCTGATCGACCTCGAGGCCGGGCGCATCGTCCCCGACGAGGAGCTCAAGCGGTCGGTCGCCGTGCGGAGGCCGTATCGCGAGTGGTTCGAGCGCGAGTCGGTGCGGCTCGCCGACCTGCCGCTGCGCGCCGGCCGTCCGCTCGCCGAGCCGCTGCGGAGCCTGCAGCTCGCGTTCGGATACACGCAGGAGGACATGAAGGTGATGCTCGCGCCGCTCGCCGCGAACGCCGAGGAGGCCGTGGGGTCGATGGGCAACGACACCGCGCTCGCCGTCCTGTCCGAGCGCCACCCGCTCCTCTACTCGTATTTCAAGCAGCTGTTCGCGCAGGTCACGAATCCGCCGATCGACTCGATCCGCGAGGCGGTCGTGATGAGCGTGCAGACGCTGGTCGGCTCCGAGCACAACCTGCTCGCAGAGACGCCCGAGCACGCACGTCAGCTCGTGATCGAGAACCCGATTCTCGAGGACGGCCAGCTCGAGCGGCTACGCGCCGTGGAGTCCGACGTGTTCCGGGCGGCGACCGTCGACGCGACGTGGCCGGCGGCCGACGGGCCCGACGGGCTCGAGGCCGCGCTCGATCGCATTTGCGCGGAGGCGGACGCCGCGCTCGCGGACGGCGCCAACATCCTGGTGCTCTCCGACCGTGCGGTCGGCCCGGATCGCGTCGCGCTGCCGTCGCTCCTCGCCACGTCGGCGGTCCACCACCATCTCGTTCGCGCCGGGACGCGCCTGCAGGCGGGGCTGGTGGTCGAGTCGGGCGAGCCGCGCAGCGTGCAGAGCGTCGCCGTGCTCGTCGGCTACGGCGCGGCGGCCGTGAACCCGTACCTCATGCTCGCGACGCTCGACGATCTCGTCGAGCAGGGGCTGCTCGAGCTGACGCGCGCCGACGCGCGGGCGCGCGCGATCAAGGCGATCGGCAAGGGCCTGCTGAAGACGATCTCGAAGATGGGCATCTCGACCGTCCCGTCGTACTGCGGAGCGCAGATCTTCGAGGCGGTCGGGCTCTCGCAGGAGCTCGTCGACCGATACTTCACGGGCACGCCGTCGCGGATCGGGGGCATCGGCCTGGAGGAGCTCGCGGTCGACGCGCTGGCGCGGCACGCGCGTGCGTACCCGGGCGACGCGAACGCCTTCCTGCCCGTCGTCGGCCTGTACGCGTGGCGCGCCGGCGGCGAGCACCACCAGTGGGGCCCGGAGACGATCTCGCTCCTGCAGCACGCGGTGCGCCACGGCGGGTGGGAGACGTACGAGCAGTACTCCGCGACCGTGAACGCCGACGCCGCCCGGGCGTCGACGATCCGCGGGCTCCTGCGCTTCCGCTTCGCGGAGGACGGCGGCGTCCCGCTCGAAGAGGTCGAGCCGGCGTCCGAGATCGTGAAGCGCTTCTCGACGGGCGCGATGTCGCTGGGCTCGCTGTCGCGTGAGGCGCACGAGACGCTCGCAGTCGCGATGAACCGCGTCGGCGGCCGGTCGAACACCGGCGAGGGCGGGGAGGATCCGGCGCGCTTCGGCGACGAGCGGCGCTCGAAGATCAAGCAGGTCGCGTCGGGCCGCTTCGGCGTGAACATCGACTACCTCACGAACGCCGACGAGCTGCAGATCAAGATGGCGCAGGGCGCGAAGCCCGGCGAGGGCGGCCAGCTGCCCGGGCACAAGGTCGACGCGTACATCGCGGGCGTCCGCCTGACGACGCCCGGCGTCGGGCTGATCTCGCCGCCGCCCCACCACGACATCTACTCGATCGAGGATCTGAAGCAGCTCATCTACGACCTGCGCTGCGCGAACCCGGAGGCACGCGTGTCGGTGAAGCTCGTCGCGGAGGTCGGAGTCGGCACCGTCGCCGCAGGCGTCGCGAAGGCGAACGCCGACCACGTGCTGATCTCGGGCCACGACGGCGGCACGGGCGCGTCACCGATCTCGTCGATCCTGCACGCCGGGATCCCGTGGGAGATCGGGCTCGCCGAGACGCAGCAGACGCTGGTGCTCAACGATCTCCGTTCGCGCATCTGGGTGCAGACGGACGGCCAGCTGAAGACGGGCCGGGACGTCGTGATCGCCGCGCTGCTCGGCGCGGACGAGATGGGGTTCGCCACGGCGCCGTTGATCGCGACGGGCTGCGTGATGATGCGCGCCTGCCATCTCAACACCTGCCCGGTCGGGATCGCCACCCAGGATCCGGACCTCCGCGCCCGCTTCCGCGGCCGTCCCGAGCACGTGATCAACTTCCTCTTCTTCGTCGCGGAGGAGGCGCGCCGGCTGATGGCGCAGCTCGGTCTCCGGCGGTTCGAGGACCTCGTCGGGCGCGTCGACCTGCTCGAGCCGGACGAGGCGATCGCGCGCTGGCAGGCGCGCGGGATCGATCTCGCGAACGTCCTGCGCGTCCCCGACGCGCCCGCCGGCACGCCTCTTCGCCGCACGTGCGCTCAGGAATCGCCGCTGCCGGGCGCGCTCGACTACGAGCTGATCGAGGCGGCGTCCGCCGCGATCGAGCGCGGAGAGCCGTTCGCGGGACGGTTTGCGCTCGGCAACTCGAACCGCACGGTCGGCGGCCTGCTCTCGCACGCGGTGACGAAGCGGCACGGCCGTGCCGGGCTTCCCGCGGCCACCATCCGCATCCGCCTCGACGGCTCGGCCGGCCAGTCGTTCGGCGCATGGCTCGCACCGGGCGTCGAGCTGACGCTGGTCGGCGACGCGAACGACTACGCCGGGAAGGGGCTGTCCGGTGGCGTGCTCGCCGTGCGCCCGCCCGACGACGCCGGCTTCGACGCGGAGCGAAACGTGATCGTCGGCAACACCGTGCTCTACGGCGCGACCGCGGGCCGCGCGTTCTTCCGCGGCCTCGCCGGCGAGCGCTTCGCCGTCCGGAACTCCGGTGCGCGCGCCGTCGTCGAGGGCGTGGGCGACCACGGCTGCGAGTACATGACCGGCGGCTGCGTTGTCGTTCTCGGCCCGACCGGGCGCAACTTCGCGGCCGGGATGAGCGGCGGGATCGCCTATGTGCTCGACGAGGACGGCACGTTTGCATCGCGCTGCAACCCCGAGCTGGTCGAGCTCGAGCCGCTCGACGCGGACGACGAGGAGACGCTGCTCTTGCTGGTCTCCGAGCACGCGGCCCGTACGGGGTCGGCCGTCGCGGTGCGGTTGCTGGCCGACTGGGGCGCGGCGGCGTCGCGGTTCGTGAAGGTGATGCCGCACGACTTCAAGCGCGCGCTCGCCGAGGCCGTCTCGGCCGGCGGCGTCGGCTTCCTCACCCGCGAGACCGAGGCGGCGGCGTAGCCGTGGGCAAGCTGCGCGGGTTCATGGAGCACGGGCGGCGGCCGGCGCCGGAGCGCGACCCCCGCGCGCGCATCGGCGACTTCCGCGAGTTTGTCGGGACACTCCCAGTGGTCGACATCCGTGAGCAGGCGGCACGCTGCATGGAGTGCGGCGTGCCGTTCTGCCATCACGGATGCCCGCTCGGGAACCTGATTCCCGACTGGAACGACCTCGTCTACCGCGACCGCTGGCGCGAGGCGATCGACCAGCTCCACCGCACGAACAACTTCCCCGAGTTCACGGGCCGGCTCTGCCCGGCGCCGTGCGAGGCGGCGTGCGTGCTGGAGATCAACGAGGGCGACGCCGTCTCGATCAAGCAGATCGAGCTCGCGATCGTCAACCGGGCGTGGGACGAGGGGTGGATCGCGCCGCGGCCGCCGTCCGTGCGCACCGGTCGGCGGGTGGCCGTGGTCGGCTCCGGTCCCGCCGGCCTCGCCTGCGCGCAGCAGCTCGCCCGTGCGGGCGAGAGCGTCACGGTCTTCGAGCGCGACGAGGCCGCCGGCGGTCTCGTTCGTTTCGGCGTGCCGGAGTTCAAGATCGAGAAGTGGCTCGTCGAGCGCCGCGTAGCGCAGCTCGAGGCGGAGGGGGTGGAGTTCCGTCTCGGCGTCGATGTGGGGGTGGATCTGGATGCAAGCGAGCTCCGCGACCGCTTCGACGCGATCGTGCTTGCCACGGGCGCGCGCGTGCCCCGCGATCTCCCGGTGCCGGGCCGCGAGCTCGACGGCGTGCACTTCGCGATGGACTACCTCTACGACCGGGCGCGCGCGCCCCACGGGTCGCCCGCCGGAATCACCGCCGCGGGCCGCCACGTGGTCGTGATCGGCGGCGGCGACACCGGCGCCGACTGCGTCGGCCACGCCCATCGCGAGGGCGCCGCGTCGGTGACGCAGATCGAGCTGCTCGGCGAGCCGCCGCCCTCGCGCCCCGACGACGTGACGCCCTGGCCGCTCTGGCCGATGAAGCTGCGTACCTCTTATGCGCTCGCCGAGGGCGGCGACCGCGACTTCGCGATCTCGACGACGCGGCTCTCCGGCCCGGACGGTCGCGTGGAACGGATCTACTGGCAGCGGAACAGCGGCTCGCCGCCGTTCGAGCCCGTGCCGGGCAGCGACGAGTCGAGGCCCGCGGAGCTCGTGCTGCTCGCGATGGGCTTCCTGGGGCCCGAGCCGGCGCTCCTCGAGGGGCTCGGCGTGGAGCGTGACGGCCGCGGCAACGCGGCGGCGCCGCGTCATGCGACGTCGGCCGACGGCGTGTTCGCCGCGGGCGACGCGCGGCGCGGCCAGTCGCTGGTCGTCTGGGCGATCGCCGAGGGACGGAGGTGCGCCGAGGCCGTTCGCAGCTGGCTCGACGGCGCCTCGAGCGTGCACGAAGCGTCGTCCGGGGCCACTTTCGTTTCGATAGCTACGAACGGACGCCCAAGCTAGACTTCGACGTGATGCGGCGCACGATGAACGAGGTCCACGACGGCAGCTGCGCCGTCGCGGCGACCGCCGAGATCATCGGCACGAAGTGGACGGCGCTGATCGTCCACGACCTCTCGGAGGGACCGCGCCGCTTCATGGAGCTCGAGCACGCGTGTCCCGGCATCAGCCCGCGGACGCTTTCCGAGCGACTCGACATGCTCGAGCGCGAGGACGTGCTCGTCCGCCGGAGCTATCCCGAGTCGCCGCCCCGCGTCGAGTACGAGCTGACCTCGAAGGGCCGCTCGCTGCTGCCGATCATCCGCGAGATGCGCCGCTTCGGCCGTTCGTGGATGGTCGACGAGTCGCACGCCGGCGCAGTCGCCGCGCGCAGCTAGGAGGCTTGATGTGAAACTCACGCACCCACGGCTGGTGCACCAGACACGGCGCGGCTCGGCCGGGTCGGTCTTGCCCGTAGCCACCGCTACGCGCTACGCCCGCCCCGTCCAATCCGCTTGGTCTGGCGCATCCCCGCCGGCACGTCGTTTCACATCAAGCCTCTAGTCAGTCGAAGACCGCCGTCGCCTCCTCGACGGCCCGGCGGGCGGCGAGCCCGCGGTTGACGGCGTTGACGACCGCGCGCAGCGACGCGGTGACGATGCTCGGGTGCAGCCCGACGCCCCAGACGAGGTCGCCGTCGACGTCGGCCTCGATATACGCGGCCGCGGTCGCATCGGCGGCCGCCGACATCGCGTGCTCGTGGTAGCCGCGGATCAGGACCGCGATCCCGAAGTGCCGCTCGAACGCGTCGACGAGCGCGGCGATCGGCCCGTTGCCCGTGCCCGTGACCTCGACCGCCGCGCCGTCGGCCACGACCGTTGCGACGATCTCGTCTGAGTTGCCCGAGTGAGTCTCCGCGCTCGTGTGCGTGTACCGCTCGAGGGCGTACGGTGCAGCCGGCGCGAGGTAGTGCTCGTGGAACGCCTCGAGCAGCTCGTCGGCCGTCAGCTCGTCGCCGCGCAGGTCGGTGAGCGCCTGCACCTTCTGCGCGAAGTCGACCTGCAGCCCGCGCGGGAGCTCGAGGTGGTGCTCCGTCTCCATCAGGTACGCGACGCCGCCCTTCCCCGACTGCGAGTTGACGCGGATGATCGACTCGTAGCTGCGGCCGAGGTCGGCCGGGTCGATCGGCAGGTACGGTACGTCCCACGCCTCCGACTCGGAGCGCTGTTGCGCGTACATCCCCTTCTTGATCGCGTCCTGGTGCGAGCCGGAGAACGCGGTGTAGACGAGCTCGCCGACCCACGGGTGACGCGGATGCACGGGCAGCTCGTTGCATGCCTCGACGATCGCGCGCGCCTCGTCGAGCCGAGAGAGGTCGAGCCGCGGGTCGACGCCCTGCGTGAGCAGGTTGATCGCCAGCGTGACGAGGTCGACGTTCCCGGTGCGCTCGCCGTTGCCGAACAACGTGCCCTCGACGCGGTCGGCGCCCGCCATCAGCCCGAGCTCGGCCGTCGCGACGGCCGTACCGCGGTCGTTGTGCGGGTGCACGCTCAGCACGATGCTGTCCCGAGCCGAGACGTGTCGCTGGAACCACTCGATCCGGTCCGCGTACACGTTCGGCGGGAACGCCTCGACCGTGGTCGGCAGGTTGACGATCATCTTCGACGCGGGCGTCGGCTCCCACGTCGCCATCACGGCCTCGCAGATCCGGAGCGCGAACTCGAGCTCCGTGCCGTGGAAGCTCTCGGGCGAGTACTCGAACATGACCCGCTCGTCGGCGAGCTCCTTCACGAGCTCGGTCGCGCGGACGGCGAGCTCGACGATCCCGTCCTCGTCGAGGCGGAAGACGACGCGGCGCTGTGTCGCCGACGTCGAGTTGTAGAGGTGCACGATCGCGCGCGGCGCGCCCTCGATCGCCTCGAACGTCCGCTCGATCAGCTCGGGCCGCGCCTGCGTCAGCACGGCGACCGTGGTGTCGGAGGGGATGCGGTCCTCGTCGATCAGCTTTCGGATGAAGTCGAAGTCCGTCTTCGACGCCGACGGGAACCCCGCCTCGATCTCCTTCACGCCGAGCCGGACGAGCAGCTCGAACATGCGGAGCTTCCGCGCCGAGTCCATCGGCTTGACGAGCGCCTGGTTGCCGTCGCGGAGGTCGGTCGAGCACCAGATCGGCGCGCGGTCGACCACGCGGTCGGGCCACGTGCGGTCGGGCAGGTCGACGGTCGGATACGGACGGTATTTCCAGTACGGCATCGGCATGAAGCGCTCCTCGAGTGGACGGACTGATCCCGGCTTGCGGGCTACGCGGGCACGGATATGTCGCGTCGTCGCTTCCCCTACCGGGGAAGGAGGGCAAGCGCGATCAGGCCGGCAAACGTGCGGCCGGCCGAGAAAGAGACGCGCTGCCCGAGCTCCATCACTTCCGAAAGCATAGTGGCAGCGGCGCGGAATGTGCAACGCCACCCATCTTGTTGTTGACAACGCAAGGGAGCGCGGGCACACTCATCGGACGATGAGTCGTGGAGCCCAGGCAGTCGAGCTGAGCACGCCCGTCGCGGCGCGCTTGGTCATGGTCGGGCTCGTCATTCTTTCGATCTTCGTCATTCTCCCCCGCTAGGGGGAGATTTCGCTCACGCGGCCCTGGACGCCGCATACGCCGACTCCCAACCGGGAGACGTGCGCCCGCCGACTCGCGGGCGAATCGATTGAGCGAAAGGAGGAGACCGGATGAACACTGTTGCCTGCCTCGCCGGGGACGGCGTCGGGCCCGAGCTGATGGCCGCGGCGACGCGCGCCCTCGACGGGGTCGCCAAGCTCCACGGCTGGGCGCTCGACGACGTCCACCTGCCGTTTGCCGGCGAGGGCGTCACGCGCTCCGGGCACCCGCTTCCCGCCGAGACCCGCGCCGCTTATCGCAGCGCCGATGCGATCCTCGTCGCGTCCGCTCACGAGCCCGCGCTCGAGGGCGTGAAGGCCGACCTCGAGCTCGCCTCGCGCGTCGCGAGGGTCGTGCTCGGCACCGCCCGCGATCTCGTCGTGGTCGCGCCAGTGGACGAGTGGGCGAACTCGATCGCGCTCGACAGAGCCTTCAGCTGTGCGGCCGCGCGTCGGGGCCGCATCCTCGCCGTCGGCGAGTCCGCCGCCTGGCGGAGGGCGACCGCGCGCGTCCGCAGCGTCCACGACGGCCTCGAGGTCGAGCAGGCCGGGTTCGGCGAGACGCTGGTCCGCCTCCGCGAGCGCCCGCAGGAGCTTGACGTGATCGTCGCCGAGGCACAGCTCTACTCGGCCGTCGTCGACACCGCGGCGCACTTCGCCGGCACGGAGGCGTCGGTCGCCCATGCCTGGCTCCCCGACGAAGGCCCGGGCGTGTTCGCCCCCGGCTCCTCGGAGACGGACGAGGTGGCCGGCTTCGGCGTTGTCGATCCGACCGGGATGCTGCTGACCGCCTCGCTGCTCCTTGCCGAGGGGCTCGAGCACCGCTCCTCGTCACGCACGCTCGAGCGCGCCGTCGGCGAGGCTGCGCGCGGCAGCGAGCGGGCGCCGCGCGACACGCGCTCGTTCACGGACGCCGTGATCCAGCTCCTGCCGCGTGCCCGCACCGACGTCGAGCACTTCGACGAGGACTGGCGGTGACGAGGAAGGGACGCATGCTCGGGTCCGACGCGATCCTGCGCGCGCTCGAGCTCGAGGGCGTCGACGTCGCCTTCGGCATTCCCGGCGGCGCGATCCTGCCGACCTACGACGCGATCGCGCGCGGGACATCCGTGCGGCACGTGCTCGCCCGCCACGAGCAGGGCGCCGGCCACATGGCCGAGGGCTACGCGCGCGCGTCCGGCAACGTCGGCGTCGCGATCGCGACGTCGGGCCCCGGCGCGACGAACCTCGTCACGCCGATCGCGGACGCATGGATGGACTCCACGCCGCTCGTCTGCATCACCGGCCAAGTGCGCGCATCGTTGATCGGCACCGACGCGTTCCAGGAGATCGACGCCACCGGCATCACCATGCCGATCGTCAAGCATTCGTGGCTCGTCCAGGACGTCGAGGAGCTGCCCCACGTGCTCAAGGCGGCGTTCCACGTCGCACGAACGGGGCGCCAGGGCCCCGTGCTCGTCGACATCGCGAAGGACGTGCAGGAGGCCGAGTTCGAGTTCGACTACCCCGACGAGGTCGACCTGCCGGGCTGGAAGCCGCCGCGCAAGGTGCACCCGCGCCAGCTGCGCGACGCGGCCGCGGCCGTCGCCGCGGCGGAGCGCCCGATCGTCTACGCCGGCGGCGGCGTGCTGAACGCGAACGCGTGCGCGGAACTGCTCGAGCTCGTCGAGTCGGCCCGCCTGCCGGCAGTCGTGACGCTGATGGGGAAGGGCTGCCTGCCCGACTCCCACCCGCTCAACTACGGCCCTCCCGGCATGCACGGGTCGAAGTACGCGAACTGGGCTCTGAACAAGGCCGACCTGGTGATCGCGGTGGGCTCCCGCTTCGACGACCGTGTCACCGGCAAGGTGTCGGCGTTCGCGCCCGGCGCGAAGGTGATCCACTTCGACATCGACGCGGCCGAGGTCGGGAAGATCCGCCACGCCGACATCCCGGTCGTGGGACCGCTGTCGGTGGCGCTCGCCGAGCTCCGCGGAGAGCTGCAGGGCCTGATGGAGGGCCGGGCGCACGACCACGAGCCGTGGCTGCGCCAGCTCGAGGATTGGCGCGAGCAGTTCCCGTACCGCTACGCGAAGGCCGCCGGCGTGCTCAAGCCGCAGACTGCGATCGAAGCGCTACGCGACCTCGCCGCCGCGCGCGACGAGGACGTCGTCTGGACGACCGGCGTCGGGCAGCATCAGATGTGGGCGATGCAGTACCTGGTGTGCGACAAGCCGCGGTCGTTCATCACCTCGGGCGGCCTCGGGACGATGGGGTACGGGCTGCCGGCTGCGATCGGCGCGAAGGCCGCACGCCCGGACGCGACCGTCGTGTGCATCGACGGCGACGGCTGCTTCCAGATGACGTGCCAGGAGCTGGCGACCGCGGCGCTCGAGCGGCTGCCGATCGTCGCCGTCGTCATCAACAACGGCTGGCTCGGGATGGTGCGGCAGTGGCAAGAGCTGTTCTACGACGAGCGGTTCGCACAAACGCACCTGACGCACGCGGTGCCGGACTACGCGCAGCTCGCGGAGGCGTACGGGTGCGCCGGTTTCGCGGTGGAGAGCGAGGACGAGCTCGAGGGCGCACTTGCCGCCGCCTTCGAGGCCGGTCGCAGCGCGGTCGTCGACGTCCGCTGCGACCCGGAGGAGAAGTGCTACCCGATGGTGCCCGCCGGGGCCGCGGCCGTCGACGTGATCGAGGCGCCTGACGAAGAGATAAGGGTATGACCTCGCACACGATCTCCGTGCGCCTCGAGAACAAGCCGGGAGCGCTCGCGCGCGTCTCGCAGCTCTTCTCGCGGCGCGGCTACAACATCCAGAGCCTCGCCGTCGGGCCGACGGAGCGGCCCGACATCTCCCGACTCACGCTGCGCGTCGACTGCAGCGAGCACTCGCTCGAGCAGATCGAGAAGCAGATGCACAAGCTCGTGAACGTGTTGCGCGTCACCGAGCTGCAAGCCCGACGAGTCGGTCGAGCGGGAGCTCGCGCTGATCACGGTCACCGTCGCGCCGGACCGTCGCGCCGACCTCGTCGCGCTCAGCCAGATCGCCGGGGCGCGCGTCGCGGACATCGGCCGCGAGGCGATCACCTTCGAGTTCGTCGGCCGCCCCGACCAGGTGGAGGCGTTCGAGGAGCTCGTCCGCCCGTACGGTGTGCGGGAGCTCGTTCGCACCGGACGCGTCGGCCTCCGCCGCCCGAGCGCCTCGACACATACCTCCGGTCCGTCCGTCCAAGTCTGAAACGAAAGAAAGCGAGAGCACATATGGCCGAGATCCTGAAAGCGGGCAACATCGAGCTCCTCGACGGCAAGGTCGCCGTCCTCGGCTACGGCAGCCAGGGGCACGCGCACGCGCTCAACCTCGCCGACTCGGGGGTCGACGTCGAGGTCGGGCTGCGGGAGGGCAGCAGCCTCGCGCGCAGCCGCGGAGGAGGCGGGACTCAAGGTCGCGTCGTTCGCCGACGCCGTTCGCGGCGCCCAGCTCGTCGCGTTCCTCGTCCCGGACGGCGCGCAGCCGACGCTCTACGAGTCGGAGGTCGCCCCGAACCTCGAGCCGGGCGCGGCGCTCCTGTTCGCGCACGGCTTCAACGTCCACTACGGGCGGATCACGCCGCCGGCGGGCCACGACGTGATCATGGTCGCGCCGAAGGGGCCCGGGCCACATCGTGCGCCGGCTGTACGAGGAGGGCTACGGGACGCCCGCCGTGGTGGCGGTGGCGCAGGACGCGAGCGGCCGCGCGCTCGAGCTGGCGCTCGCCTACGGCGCCGCGCTCGGCGCCGCCCGCGCGGGCATGGTCACGACCACGTTCGCCGAGGAGACCGAGACCGACCTGTTCGGCGAGCAGACCGTGCTCTGCGGCGGCGTCACGCAGCTGATCCGCCTCGGGTTCGAGACGCTCGTGGAGGCCGGTTACCAGCCCGAGATCGCGTACTACGAGTGCCTGCACGAGCTGAAGCTGATCACCGACCTGATCTGGGAAGGTGGGATCGAGCGGATGCACTACTCGATCTCCGACACGGCCGAGTACGGCTCGCACGCGGTCGGCCCGAAGGTGGTCGACGAGCACGTGCGCGAGAACATGCGCGCGGTGCTTGCCGCGATCCGCGACGGCTCGTTCGCGAAGGACTGGATCGCCGAGATGGACCGCGGCCAGCCCGTGCTCGACGAGTACCGCGCAAAGCTCGCGGAGACGCAGCTCGAGCAGGTCGGCGCGCGCCTGCGCGCGCTGAACGTCCGCGAGGAGGCCGCGGAGGTCCATGGCGTCGGTTGACGTCCCAGTCGCCCTGCTCGGCTACGGAACGGTCGGGGCGGCCGTCAACCGTCTGCTGACCGACTCGGCGGCGGACATCGAACGCGCCACCGGCCACCGGTTGCGCGTGGTGAAGGCGTTGGTGCGCGACCCGCGAAGGAGCGTGAATACTCGCCGGCCGGCGGCGTGCTCACCGACGATTTCGTCGAGATCCTCGACGACCCGTCGATCGCGGTGGTCGCAGAGGTGATGGGCGGGCTCGAGCCGGCCGGCGACTACGTGCTCCAGCTGCTGCGGCGCGGACGGCACGTCGTGACCGCGAACAAGCAGCTCGTTGCGCGCCGCGGCGCCGAGCTGTTCGCCGCCGCGTCGAAGGCCGGCGTGCAGCTGCGCTTCGAGGCGAGCGTCTGTGCCGCCATCCCGGTGATCAAGGTGCTGCGCGAGGCGCTCGTCGTCACGAACGTCCATCGCGTCCTCGGCATCGTCAACGGCACCACGAACTTCGTCCTCACCGAGATGGAGGGCGGCAAGACGTACGACGATGCACTCGGCGAGGCGCAGGAGCGCGGGTTCGCGGAGGCGGACCCGACCGACGACGTCTCCGGTGCCGACGCGGCCGCGAAGATGGCGATCCTCGCGACGGTCGCGTTCAACTCGCGTGTCGACCTCGAGGACGTCGACTTCTCCGGCATCACCGAGATCGATCCGCTCGACATCGCCGCCGCGCGCGAGCTCGACATGGTGATCCGGCTGGTCGGCACGGCGCGGCTCGTCGACGGGCAATTCGACGTGCACGTCTCCCCGGCGCTCGTCGACCGGCAGCATCCGCTCGCGAAGGTCGACGGCGCGTTCAACGCGGTGATGCTGCAAGGCGACGCGATTCGCGAGATCACGCTCGAGGGCCCGGGCGCAGGCGGGCTCGAGACCGCGTCGGCGGTCATCGCCGACATCACGAGCGTGCTCGGCACGATGGGCACCGGCTTCCTGCAGAACGACGCGGCATGGCGACAGCTGCCGAAGCTGCCCGCGGGCGACAGCCGCTCGCCGTTCTACTTCCGGCTGTCGGTCGAGGACCGCCCGGGCACGCTCGCCCGCGTCGCCGACGCGCTCGCCGAGCGGGACATCTCGATCGCCCGGCTCGTGCAGCATCCGAACGGCACCGGCGCCGCGCTGCACGTGGTCACCCACGAGGCCCGTGTGGGCGCGCTGTCCGAGGCGCTCGGCGCACTCGGCGAGCTGCCCGAGGTGCACGACCGCTCGCTGCCGCTGCCGGTGGTGTCCGAGCGCGGCGTCACGGAGCTCGGGTGGGCGTGACCGCGCTCGCTCCGGCCCTGTCGCTCGGCGAGGGCTCGACGCCGCTCGTCCACGCGGCGCGGCTGTCCGAGACGCTCGGGCTCGAGCTGCACCTCAAGTGCGAGGGATCGAACCCGACCGGCAGCTTCAAGGACCGCGGCATGGTGGTCGCGGTCGCTCGCGCAGCGAGCGCAGGCGCGCGCGCGGTCGTGTGCGCGTCGACCGGCAATACGGCGGCCAGCGCCGCTGCGTACGCGGCGCGCGCGGGCCTCGAGGCCGTGGTGCTGACGCCCGCCGGGAGCACCGCTTCGCGAAGCGGGCGCAGGCCCGCGCGGCGGGCGCGCGCCTCCTGGAGATCCGCGGCACCTTCGACGACGCGCTCCGGCTGGCGCGTGAGCTCGGCGGCCGCGACGGATTCGTGCTCGTGAACTCGGTCAACCCGGATCGCATCGAGGGTCAGAAGTCGGTTGCCCACGAGATCGTCGAGCAGCTCGGAGCGGTGCCCGACGTGGTCGCGCTGCCGTTCGGAGGCGGCGGGAACGTGACCGCCGTCGCCGCGGGCCTTGCCGAGGCGGGCGCGGCGTCGCGCATCGTCGTCGGCCAGGCGGGCGAGCGCGCGTCCACCTGGGCGTCGGCGATCAGGATCGCCGAGCCCGCGCATGCCGACGAGGTCGCCGCGCTCGTCGAGGCGGGCCGGCTCGAGGTCGTGACACTCGCCGAGGACGAGCTCGCGGCCTGGTGGCGGCGGCTCGCGACCGAGGAGGGAACGTTCTGCGAGCCGGCGTCGGCCGCCGGCGTCGCCGCGCTCGCGAGGCTCGGGCTCGGCGCAGACCAGGTGGCGGTGGCGATCCTCACCGGCCACGGCCTGAAGGACACGGACGCAGTCGACCAGGGCTCGAGCGCCCCTGTCGAGCCCACGCTCGACGCGATCCTCGAGGAGCTCGAGTGACGATCCGCGCCGTCGCACCCGCCTCGACCGCGAACCTCGGCCCGGGCTTCGACGCTGCCGCCGCCGCGCTCGCGCTCTGGAACGAGATGGTCGTGGAGGAGTCGCCGGGCGGGCTCGTCGTCGAGATCGAGGGCGAAGGCGCGGACGAGCTGCCGCGCGACGACCGGCACCTCACCCTGCGGGCATTCGGCCTGTTCCGACCGGTCGACAGCTACGCCTTCCGCTTCGTCAACCGGATCCCGCTCGAGCGCGGTCTGGGGTCGAGCGCGGCCGCGATCGCCCTCGGGCTCGTCGCCGGCGCCGCGGCCGCGGGCCGCGAGCTCGCTCCCGCCGAGCTGCTCGGGGCCGGCGAGGCGCTCGAGGGCCACGCCGACAACCTCGCCGCGGTGCTGCTCGGCGGCGTGTCGCTGACGTGGGTGCGAAACGGCGAGCGGCGTGTCGCCCGCGTCGCACCGGACCTTCCGCTCGCACCGATCGTTGTCGTGCCGTCGACGCGCACGAGCACAGCGCAGTCGCGCAACGGGTTGCCGTCGACCGTCAGCCACGAGGACGCGGCCGTGAATGCCGCCCACGCGGCGCTGCTCGGAGCCGGCATCGCCGCCGGCGACCCCGAGCTGCTCGCCGAGGCTTTCGCCGACCGCCTCCACGAGCAGTACCGGCTGGCGGATGCTCCGCTGCTCGGCGCGCTGCACGCGCACCGGCCCGAGGGCGCCGTCGGCGTGACGCTGTCGGGCTCGGGGCCGTCGGTGGTCGTCTGGGCGCGGCCGGAGCACGCGGCCGCGGTCGCGCACGAGCTCGAGCGGTCGCTCGACGGCGACTCGAGGGTGCTCGCGCTGGCCGTCGCTCGCGAGGGGGCGAGGCTGACGTGAGCGTCTACGGGCCGACCAGCCCGGCCAAGCGCCACAGCGCCGCGCTGACCGACGGCGTCGACCGCGCGCCGGCGCGCGCGATGCTGAAGGGCGCCGGCTTCACGGACGCCGACCTCGCGCGCCCGCTCGTCGGCGTCGCGACGACCTGGATCGAGACGATGCCCTGCAACCTGAACCACCGGCTGCTTGCGGGCTACGTGAAGCAGGGGATCCGGAACGCCGGCGGGACGCCGCTCGAGTTCAACACGATCGCCGTGTCGGACGGCGTGTCGATGGGCACGTCCGGCATGCGCGCGTCGCTCGTCTCGCGTGAGGTGATCGCCGACTCGATCGAGCTCGTCGCGCGGGGCCACCTGTTCGACGGGCTCGTGTGCATCGTCGGCTGCGACAAGACGATCCCCGCGGCCGTGATGGCGCTCGCCCGCCTCGACCTGCCCGGGCTCGTGCTGTACGGCGGCTCGATCGCGGCCGGCCGCTACCGCGGACGCGACGTGACGATCCAGGACGTCTTCGAGGTCGTCGGCGCGCACGCTGCCGGCAACGCCACTGAGGGCGAGGTTCACGCGCTCGAGAGCGCCGCCTGCCCGGGCGCGGGCGCGTGCGGCGGGCAGTTCACCGCGAACACGATGGCGACCACGCTCGACTTCCTCGGCGTCAGCGCGCCGGGCCTGAACGAGGTCCCCGCGACCCATCCGGGCAAGCCGCAGACGGCTGTGAAGGCCGGCGAGCTGGCGATGAGCCTCGTCGAGTCGGACACGCGGCCGTCGCAGGTGCTGACGCGCGAGGCGTTCGAGAACGCGATCGCTGCGATCGCAGCGACCGGCGGCTCGACGAACGGCGTCCTGCACCTCCTCGCGATCGCGGCCGAGGCGGGTGTGGAGCTGTCGATCGACGACTTCGACACGATCTCGACACGCACGCCCATCGTCGCCGACATCAAGCCCGGCGGCCGCTACGTCGCCACCGACCTGTTCCACGCCGGCGGCATCGCACTCGTCGCGCGGGAGCTCGTCCGCGCCGGCGTCGTCAACGAGGACGCCAGGGGCGTCGACGGCCGCACGCTGCGGCAGGTCGCGGACGGCGCGCACGAGCGGCCGGGCCAGGACGTCGTCGTCTCGTGGGATCACCCGCTGAAGTCGAGCGGCGGCCTCGCGATCCTGCGCGGCAACCTCGCGCCCGACGGCTGCGTCGTGAAGCTGGCGGGCCACGAGCGGCTTCATCACCATGGCCCGGCCCGCGTGTTCGACTCCGAGGAGGACTGCTTCGCCGCGGTCAAGGAGCGGGCGATCAGGCCCGGCGACGTCGTCGTGATCCGCTACGAGGGACCTGCAGGCGGGCCGGGGATGCGCGAGATGCTGCACGTGACGGCGGCGCTCGTGGGGGAGGGGCTCGGCGACGAGATCGCGCTGATCACGGACGGCCGCTTCTCCGGCGCCACCCACGGGCTGATGGTCGGCCACATCGCGCCCGAGGCGTTCCGGGGCGGGCCGATCGCGCTCGTGCAGGACGGCGACGCGATCGTCATCGACGTCGAGCGCCGCGAGCTCACGCTCGACGTTCCGGAGGACGAGCTGGCGGCTCGCTTCGGGCGCTGGCAGACACCCGCGCCTCGGTACACATCAGGTGTGTTCGCGAAGTACGCAGCGGCGGTCGGCTCCGCATCGGAGGGCGCGCGGGCACGATGAGGTTGTTCAAGGATCCGACCCCCGGGCCGACCGCGAGGCCGGCCTCGAAGCGCCGGGCGCAGGGCGAGCTCGAGGCGCCGTCGCCTGCGGTCGCAGCCCGGGGATCGGGAAAGGAGGCGCCGTGCCGGTCGAGACGTTGAGATGCCGGGTGTGCGAGGCGGAGTATCCGGCGGTCGCGAGTGGCACCTGCGTCCGCTGCTTCGGGCCGCTCGAGCCGGTCTACGACTGGGACGAGGTCGCCCGCAGCGCGACGCGCGAGCGCATCGAGGCGGGACCGCGGTCGCTGTGGCGCTACAGCGCGCTGCTCCCGGTGGAGCCGCCGCCGGACGCGGCCGCCGGCCCCGGGTTCACGCCGCTCTTCCGAGCCCCGCGGCTCGCCGACGCGATCGGCGTGGGCGAGGTGTGGCTGAAGCTCGACCACACCAACCCGACGCACTCGTTCAAGGACCGCGTCGTCGGGGTCGCCGCCGCGAAGGCGGCGGAGCTCGGGACGGACACGCTCGCCTGCGCGTCGACCGGGAATCTCGGCAACGCCGTCGCCGCACGCGCGGCCGCTTCGGGGATGCGCTCCGTCGTCCTCTATCCGAGCACCGTCGAGCCCGAGAAGATGCTGCAGACGGCGGCGTACGGCGCGGAGATGTACGCCGTCCGCGGCAGCTACGACGACTGCTCGCGGCTCGTGGTCGAGCTCGCCGGCGAGCTCGACTGGGCGTTCGTCAACGTCAACCTGCGCGCGTACTACGCGGAAGGCTCGAAGACGCTCGCGTTCGAGATCGCGGAGCAGCTCGGCTGGACGACGCCCGACGCAGTGATCGCGCCGATCGCCTCGGGCTCGCTGTTCACGAAGCTGTGGCAGGGATTCGAGCAGTTCCGGCGCCTCGGCCTCGTCGACGGCGAGAGCCCGCGCCTCTACGGCGGCCAGGCGGAGGGCTGCTCGCCGGTCGCCGCCGCGTTCGCGGAGGAGAGGCCCGTCTCGCCGGTGCGGCCGCAGACGATTGCGCATTCGCTCGCGATCGGCGCCCCGGCCGACGGCGATCTCGCCAACGCGACGGCCCGCACCTCGGGCGGAGCTGTCTACGCGGTGCCCGAGGACGACGTCGGCCCCAACATGGCGCTGCTCGCTTCGACCACGGGCATCTTCGGCGAGACCGCCGCCGGGGTCACCGTCGGCGCCCTGCGCGCCGCCGCGGCCGCAGGCGCGATCGGCGAGGACGACTCCGTCGTCGTGCTCGTCACCGGCACCGGCCTGAAGACGCCGAGCGTCGTGCCCGTCCGCGAGGGCATCGAGATCGCGGCCGACGTCGACGAGCTGCTCGCGGGTCTGGGGGTCGCCGTATGACACAGCCGGAGCAGGCTCCGGCGATCGACCCCGTGATCGCCTCGTTTCGCGACGAGATCGTGTCGCTCGACATGCGGCTGCTCGGGATCGTCAACGCGCGCATCGAGGCGGTCGAGAAGCTGCGGCGCTACAAGGCGCAGCGCGGCATCGCGTTCCTCGATCCCGCTCGCGAGGCGTGGCTCGCGCAGTACCTGAAGCGCGTGAACAGCGGCCCGCTGTCCGAGGATGGGCTCGTCGAGCTGCACCGCTTCGTGCTCGATCTGGTGAAGCGGGAGGTCGCCGATGCCGAGTGAACTCATTGCCTGCCTGCCCGGCGACGGGATCGGGCCCGACGTGCTCGACGAGGCCGTGCGCGTGCTCGAGCACCTGCCCGTCGACGTGGAGGTCGTGCGCCTGCCGTTCGGCGGCGCGGCGATCGACGAGTACGGAGATCCGCTGCCCGCCGACACGCTCGCCGCGTGCCGCGAGGCAGGCGCCGTGCTGCTCGGTGCCGTCGGCGGGCCGCAGTGGGACGGCGGCGCGGTGCGGCCCGAGGCCGGCCTGCTGCGGATCCGCAAGGAGCTCGACGTCTACGCGAACCTCCGGCCAGCGACTGCGGCCGGCATCGACATGCTGATCGTGCGCGAGCTCGTCGGCGGCCTCTACTTCGGTCGTCGTGGCGTGCTCGACGACGGCACCGTGTTCGACACGTGCGAGTACCACCCCGCGCAGATCGAGCGCGTCGTGCGCCGCGCCTTCGAGCTCGCGCGAAGCCGGCGCGGCTCGCTCGTCTCGGTGGACAAGGCGAACGTGCTCGACACCTCTCGGCTCTGGCGGCGTGTCGTCGGCGAGGTCGCGGCCGCCTACCCGGACGTCGAGCTGCGCCACGCGCTCGTCGACAGCGCCGCGATGGAGCTCGTCACCGACGCCGACCGCTTCGACGTGCTCGTGACGGAGAACACCTTCGGCGACATCCTCTCGGACGTCGCTGCGGCGGTGACCGGTGGGCTCGGTCTGGCGGCGTCGGCCAGCCTGGGCGACGGCGGCCCCGGCATCTTCGAGCCCGTGCACGGTTCGGCGCCCGACATCGCCGGCACCGGCAGCGCCAACCCGGCGGCGATGCTCCGTTCGCTCGCGCTCCTGCTCGAGCACGCGCTCGCGCGCCGCGACCTCGCCGTGGCGGTCGACGCTGCGGTGGAGGCGACGCTCCTCTCGCACCCGACGCCCGACCTCGGCGGCGACGCGACGACCGAGTCGTTCGGCGACGCCGTCCTCGCTGCGCTGCCCGCGCAGGCGGCCGTGGAGGCCGGTTGAGGGTCACCGTCGGCTACCCGGGGCCCGCCGGCAGCCACACCGGCGCCGCGGCCGCCGTGCTCGTGCCCGACGCGGTCGAGGTGATCGGCCTCCCCAGCTTCACCGCGGTCGTCGACGCTGCCGTGTCGGCAGAGGTCTCGCTGGGCGTGCTCCCGATCGAGAGCTCGCTGATGGGCCCGATCGCGGAGACGCACGACCTGCTGTACGAGGCGCCGCTCTCGATCATCCGCGAGGCCTCACTGCCGATTCGCCACTGCGTGCTCGGTGTTCCCGGCTCGACGCTCGACGGCGCGACGACGCTCCGCTCGCATCCGGCCGCGTTCGACCAGTGCAGGGAGCTGCTGTCCGCCCTTCACCTGCGCTGCATCCCGGCGGCGACGACGGCCGACGCGGCGCGCGAGGTGGCGGAGGCGGGTGACGCGGCGCAGCTTGCGATCGCGAGCCCCGAGGCGGCCGAGGAGTACGGGCTGCAGGTGGTCGCTGACGACGTGGGCGACCCTCCCGGCGCGTTCACGCGCTTCGTCGTGCTCGCCCCGTACACGCAGATCGCCCACGGCGGGCGCTGGCGCACGGCGCTGTCGTTCGTCACCGACCACCGGCCGGGCGCGCTCTTCCACGCGCTCGAGCCGCTCGCGCGCAACGAGGTGAACCTCGTGCAGCTCGTGTCGAGGCCGCTGCCGAACTCACCGTGGCGCTACCGCTTCGACGTCGTCCTCGACGGGCACGTGTTCGACGAGACGGTGCGGCCCGCGCTCAGGGAGCTGCGCGCAGAGACGCGCGAGCTGCGGCTCTTCGGCTCCTACGCCGCCGAGGCCGAGCGATGAGCGCGCGCACGCTGTTCCGCAAGATCTGGGACGCGCACCTCGTCGCCGAGACCGGCGACGGGCCGTCGCTGCTCTACGTCGACCTGCATCTCGTCCACGAGGTCACGAGCCCGCAGGCGTTCGAGTCGCTGCGCGTCGCCGGCCGTCCCGTGCGGCGACCCGACCTGACCGTCGCGACGATGGACCACAACGTCCCGACGCTCGACGGCCCGATCACCGATCCGCTCGCGCGCGCCCAGCTCGACGCGCTGCGCACGAACTGCGACGACTTCGGCGTCCGGCTCTTCCGGACGGGCAGCGGACGCGAGGGGATCGTCCACGTGATCGGCCCCGAGCTCGGCCTCACGCAGCCGGGAATGACGATCGTCTGTGGCGACAGCCACACGTCGACCCACGGCGCGCTCGGCGCGCTGGCCTTCGGGATCGGCACGTCGGAGGTCGAGCACGTGCTCGCGACGCAGACGCTGCCGCAGGCGCTCCCGCGGACGATGAAGGTCGAGTTCATGGGCGAGCTGCCGTTCGGCCTCGCGGCCAAGGACATGGTGCTGGCCGCGATCGGGCAGCTCGGCGTCTCGGGCGGCCGCGGCCACGTCCTCGAGTACACGGGCGCGCCGATTCGCGCGCTCTCGCAGGAGGGGCGCCTGACGATCTGCAACATGTCGATCGAGGCCGGCGCGCGCGCGGGCCTCGTCGAGCCCGACGACGTCACCTTCGCCTACCTCGAGGGCCGCCCGGCCGCGCCGTCCGGCGCCGCCTGGGAGCGCGCGCTCGACGACTGGCGTGCCCTCGCGACCGACGAGGGCGCGGTCTTCGACGCGACGACGACGGTCGACATCTCCGCGCTCAAGCCGCAGGTCACGTGGGGCACCAACCCCGGCATGGTCGCGCCGGTCGACGGCGTCGTTCCCGACCCGGGCGAGTACGCCGATCCCGACGAGCGCGAGGCGGTCGAGCGGGCGCTCCGCTACATGGACCTGACGCCGGGCACGCCGCTCGTCGAGATCGCGATCGACAGGGTGTTCATCGGCTCGTGCACGAACGCGCGCATCGAGGACCTGCGCACGGCCGCGCAGGTGGTCGCGGGGAAGCGCGTGGCCGAGGGCGTGAACGCGATCGTCGTGCCCGGCTCCGCGCAGGTGAAGCGGCAGGCCGAGGACGAGGGCCTGCGCGACGTGTTCGAGTCGGCCGGCTTCGAGTGGCGGCGCGCCGGCTGCTCGATGTGCCTGGGCATGAACCCGGACATCCTCCAGCCGGGCGAGCGCTGCGCCTCGACCTCGAACCGCAACTTCGAGGGCCGGCAGGGCGCCGGCGGGCGCACGCACCTCGTCTCGCCGGCGATGGCCGCCGCAGCGGCGCTCGAGGGCCGCTTCACCGACGTGCGGGAGCTCTCATGAACGCGTTGCGCTCGGTGACGGGCCCTGCTGTCGTGCTCGACCGCGCAGACGTCGACACCGACCAGATCATCCCGAAGCAGTTCCTGAAGCGGATCGAACGCACCGGGTACGGCGAGTTCCTGTTCTTCGATTGGGCGAAGGACCCGGAGTTCGTGCTGAACCGGCCGGAGAGCCGCGGCGCGCCGATCCTTATCGCGGGCCGGAACTTCGGCTGCGGCTCCTCGCGCGAGCATGCCGCGTGGGCGCTCGAGGACTTCGGCTTCCGCGTGGTGATCGCGCCGTCCTTCGGCGACATCTTCCGCACGAACGCCGTCAACTCGGGACTCGCGCCGGTCGCGATGGAGCCGGCCGAGATCGCGCGCCTGCGGGAAGCAGTCGAGCGGCGCAACGAGCTGACCGTCGACCTCGAGCGCCTCGTCGTCACGCACCCGGACGGCCTCGAGCTCCCGTTCCCGTTCGACGCCCACTCGCAGGAGACGCTGGTCGAGGGGCTCGACGACATCGCTCGCACGCTCAAGCGCGCCGACGCGATCGATGCGTTCGAAGCGAGATACACGCCGCGCTTCGAGCTAACCCGTATTCCGTAAGGCGGCCGCGATCCCCGCGATCGAGCGGAGCAGCGGCAGCTGCGCCGCCTCGTCTCCGGCGCGGTAGCGCCGCAGCAGCTCGACCTGGACGGCGTTCATCGGGTCGACGTACGGGTTGCGCAGGTCGATCGACCGGCGCAGCACCGGCTGCCGCTCGAGCAGCCGCGAGACGCCGGTCGCGGCGAGCACGCCCGCGACCGCGCGCTCGTGCTCCGCGACGATCACCTCGAACGGCGCCGGGTCGGCGGCGAGCGAGAGGTAGCCGCGCGCGATCGGCAGGCTCGACTTCGCGAGCGTCATCTCCAGGTTGTCGACGACCGTCCGGAAGAAGGGGACGCGCTGGTAGAGATCGCGGAGCGCCGCTGCGCCGAGCTCGGCGAACGCGATGCCGCAGCCGAACCACGCGGGCAGCAGGACGCGATTCTGCGTCCACGAGAACACCCACGGGATCGCGCGTAGCGAGGAGAGGAAGTCGGCGTCGTTCGGCCGGCGCGCCGGGCGCGACGCGATCTCGAGCAGCGAGAGCTCCGCTACCGGAGTGAAGGCGCGGAAGAACCCGACGAAACCGGGGTCGTCCCAGACGAACCGGCGATAGGCCGCGCGCGACGAGTCTGCGAGGCGGTCGAGCGCCTCGCGATCGTCCGCGGACGGGGGCGCCGCGGTGCGTTCCGGGAAGGTCGCGAGCAGCGTCCCGGCGAGCGCCGCCTCGAGGTTCCGGTGCGCGAGACCCTCGAGCCCGTACTTGAACGACACCGTCTCGCCCTGCTCGGTCAGCTTCACGCGGCCCGGCGGGTGGCCGGGCGGCTGCGAGGCGATCGCCGCGTGGGTCGGGCCGCCGCCACGCCCGGCGCTGCCGCCGCGGCCGTGGAAGATCGTCAGCTCGACGTCGTGGCGCGCAGCGACCGCGGCGAGCTCCTCCTGCGCCCGGTAGATCGCCCACTGGGCGGCGAGGTAGCCGCCGTCCTTGCCCGAGTCGGAGTAGCCGACCATCACCTCTGCGCGACCGCCGTTCGCCGCGACGCGTGACGCGAACCGCTCGTCGCCGAGCAGCTCGTCGAGGATGTCCGGCGCGCGCTCGAGGTCGTCGATCGTCTCGAACAGCGGCACCACCTGGAGCAGCTCGGTCGTCAGGGCCGCGGCGCCGAGCGCGTCGGCGGCGCTCGAGGCTCCCGAGACGATCAGCGTGTCGATCGCCCGCGGCCCGTGCCGCCGCCGCGCGGCCTCGGCGGCGTCGACCGCCTCCCGCGCCCGTTCACCCGCGAGCTCGCGGGCGTGCAGCCGGACGTCGAGCGTCGCGACGTGGAAGCCGAAGATCTCGACCATCCGCTCGAGCCGGGCGACGCCCCCGTCCGCGATGCGCGCGCCGCGGTTCGCGGCGAGGCTCGCACGGATCGTGCGCAGGTCGGCGAGGAGCTCGTCGGCGCTCTGGTAACCGTCGTTGCCGAGCCGCCACCACATGAACGAGAGCTTGCGCCTGTACGGCTCGAGCTCGTTGCGCGCGCCGATGTCGGAGGCGTAACCCGGAAGCTCCGCCTCGTCGCGCTCGAGCGACGCCTCGAGCTCGGCTGAGACCTCGACGAGCGACCGCGCTGACGCGAGCTCGACCGCGAGCGTCCGCACCTCCGCGCGGTACTGCGCGAGCGCGAGCGCGCGGGCGCGCTCGAGCGCCTCGTCGATCGACTGCGGGCCGGCGGCCGGGTTGCCGTCGAGGTCGCCGCCGATCCAGGTCCCGAACGAGAGCGGCGGCGGCGCTTCCGGCAGGCGCTCGCGCCACTCACCGACGAGATCGGTGGCCGCGCCCATCAGGCTGTGCTCGAAGAACCAGAGGCCGTGCCGGATCTCGTCGGTCACGCGCAGCCGGTCGTGGCGCACCTCGTCCGTCTGCCACAACAGCGTCACCTCTTCGGCGATGCGGCGCTCGGCCGCCCGCCGCTCGGCCGGGGAGAGCAACGCATCGTCGAGCTGCACGAGCTGCGCCTCGATGCGGATGTGCGCGAGCAGCACGGTGCGGCGCGTCGCCTCGGTCGGGTGCGCCGTGAGCACGAGCTCGATCGATGTCCCGCGCGCACGCTCGGCGAGCTCCTCGTGCGGGATGGGCGCGAGCTGCCGGAACGCGTCCTCGAGCGACTCGCGGGCGACGCGCCCGTCGTGCGCATCCTCGCGACGGCGCCGGAGCCGGTGGTGCTGCTCGGCGAGGTTCGCGAGCTGGAAGTAGAGGCCGAACGCGCGCAGCACGAGCGCCTGCGCGTTGGGCTCGAGCCCGCTCACCAGCTCCGGGGTGGCAACGCTGCCGTCCCGGCGGGCGTGGCGGGTGGCACGCCTGATTCGCTCGACGAGCTCCAGCAGCCACGCGCCCTCCTGCTCGACCAGCACGTCTCCGAGGATCGTCCCGAGCAGCCTGACGTCGCGGCGGAGCGGTGCGGCGGTGTCGGCCATTCGGGGAACCTAGATGTCGTCCTTCACTTTGTGTAGTGTTGGGGCGTCCGGTCGTCGCCGACGGCGGCCGCGAGAGGCATCGAGGCCTCGGAGGTGCACGCGAATCTGCGTGCCCTCCGGGGCCTCTTTTTGTTTTTCGAGACACGGAGGAGGTGGGCGAACGTGATCAAGAACCACGACCTGCTGATCGCAGCGTCGACGATCTGGGTGGTCCTCGCGGCGGTGCTCGTGATGTTCATGCAGGCCGGATTTGCCTTCCTGGAGGCGGGCCTGACGCGTATGAAGAACGCCGGCCACATCGCCGGCAAGAACGTGCTGATCTTCGCGCTGGCCTCGCTCGTCTACTGGGCGGTCGGGTTCGGGATCGCGTTCGGCGACGGCAACGGTCTCATCGGCACGGCCGGCTTCTTCCCGTCTGTTGGCGAGCTCACGTCCGTCGGGCAGAAGCCGTTCGACTGGTTCTCGGAGGTCCCGGGCGCGGCCGGCTATCTCTTCGAGGTCGTCTTCGCGGGCGTGTCCCTCGCGATCGTCTGGGGCGCGATGGCCGAGCGCGCGAAGCTGTGGGTCTACTTCGCGTTCGGGATCGTGTTCACGCTGATCTACAGCGTCGTCTCGCACTGGGTGTGGTCGCCGCACGGCTGGCTGTTCTCGCTCGGCATGCAGGACTTCGCCGGGTCGACGGTCGTCCACTACCAGGGGGCGCTGGCCGCGCTCGCGGGCGCGCTGATCCTCGGCCCAAGGCTGGGCAAGTTCGGCAAGGACGGCCGCGCGCACGCGATCCCGGGCCACAACCTGCCGTACGCGGTGCTCGGCACGCTGATCCTCTGGTTCGGCTGGTTCGGCTTCAACCCGGGCTCGACGCTGTCGGTCGATTACGGCGGCTTCGGCTACTTCGCCTACGTCGCGCTGACCACCAACATCGCGGCGGCCGCGGGCGCGCTCGGCGGTATCACGACTGCGTGGCTCGTGCTCAAGAAGCCGGACATCTCGATGATGCTGAACGGCGTGATCGCCGCGCTCGTCGCGATCACGGCGGCGTCGGGCTTCGTCGCGCCGTGGGCGGCGATCGTGATCGGCCTCGTCTCGGGTGTCATCGCCGTCGTGGGCGTGATCGCGGTCGAGCGGGTCGGGATCGACGATCCGATCGGCGCGGTCGCCGTGCACGGCATGTCCGGCGTCTGGGGAACGCTCGCGACCGGGCTCTTCGCGGTGCCGCTGCTCGCGAAGAACCTCGGCACCGGCACGGGAGGCCTCGTCTACACGGGCTCGTTCCACCAGCTCGGCGTTCAGCTGCTCGGCGTCGCCGCCGTCGGCGTCTTCACGTTCTCGGCGTCGTTCGGCGTTCTCTGGACGATGCACAAGGTCTGGGGCATCCGCGTCGAGGATCACGCCGAGACGGCAGGCCTGGACGTCTCCGAGCACGGGATGTGGGGCTATCCCGAGTTCTACATGCCGGTCCCGGGCGGCTACGGCGCCGAGGAGCAGCCGCAGCCCGCTGCGACGGGGCAGCCACGGCTGCACCGGCCGATCGTCGTCCACCCGCGGCCGGTGGCCGAGCCGTAACGGCTACGCAGAACCGCCGGCGACTGCGGGGAGCAGGAGGATCGTCGAGGTCGCGGCGACCTCGGTCTCCAACCCCTGCAGGAGCCGAACGTCGTCGCCGTCGACGAAGACGTTGAGGAAGCTCGGCACGGCTCCGTCGTCGAGTATCCGGCCCTCGAGCGCCGGGTACTCGGCGACGAGCCGGTCGAGCGCCTCGCGCACGGTGGTGGCCTCGACCGCGACCGAGCGCAGGCCTGCAGCCTCCGGACGGAGAACGGGGGGGATGCGGATCTCCGTCACAGTCCTTCAAAAGATAAAGGAACGGCCACGGGGGATGCGGGAGGAGCGGAGAGGAGAGAAACCGCTCGGCTAGGCGGGTTCCGGGGGCGGTGGTCCCTCCGTTCCCCCCGTAGCCCCGCGGCGCTCTTGGAGGGGCAACGCCCGAGGCCGACGGTGTGCGGCCGGGACCGCGCGCTACGCGTCTGAGGCCGCCGGCGGGAAGGCTCTCACCGCGCGCTCATCTGCACCGGTCACAGTGATACCGAACACATGAGCAAGTCGAGGCGCGCGCGTGCGAAGACGCGGAAGCGGCCCGCGAGCGCGGTGCCGGTGCCGCCGCGGCAGCCTGCGACGCTCAGCACCGACCCGGAGGCGTCGCGCCTCGCTCCAACGCGTCGCCGCGCCCGCATCGCGAAAATCGGGATCGGCGCGGCGGCGCGGTCGGCGTGGGTGCGGCGATGGGCCTCTCACGGGTCAGCTACGCCGGCCATTCGAAGCAGCCCGTCAAGACGCTCGCGATCCCGCAGCCGCTGTACGAGGTCGTGCGCAAGAACCTCCTCCAGGCCGGCATCCTGGCGCCGGCGACCGCGCCGCCCGACGCGACGACAGCGACGCTCGTGACCACGCACGAGTTCCAGGTCGATGGGCTGCACGGTGGTGGTGGCCGGCGCGTTGCGAGTCGGAGCGCGCGGCGATCGAGCGGCTGTTCGGCGAGCGCGAGCGAATCTTCAGCCGGTTCCAGCCCGGGAGCGAACTCAACCGCGTCAACGACGCGGCCGGCATTCCGACGCGCGTGTCTGCGGTCTTCGCGGAGATGCTCAGGATGGCCCTGGAGGCCAGGCGCGAGAGCGGCGGCCTCGTCGACCGACGTTCGGTGGCGAGCTC
The DNA here is from genome assembly GCA_963708355.1 of uncultured Thermoleophilia bacterium. Classification (GTDB taxonomy): domain Bacteria; phylum Actinomycetota; class Thermoleophilia; order Gaiellales; family Gaiellaceae; genus PALSA-600. Next base: position 257,497 of record CAVPSK010000004.1, read on the forward strand.
GAGGCGGCCGGCTACGACCGGGACTTCTCGCTGCTCGTGGACGGGCCGACCGCTTCGGCGGCCGCGCCCCGATCGAGGCGAGCGGTGAGGGTCGAGGGAACGTCGGTGCTCGTGCCGAAAGGGGTGCGGCTCGACCTCAACGGCGTCGTCAAGGGGCGAACCGTCGACGACGCGCTCGCCCTGATCGACCGGCGACGGCTTCGTCTCGGCCGGCGGCGACCTGGCGACCCGAGGCGCGATCGTCGTTGCGCTCCCGCGCGGCGGAACGGTGCGCCTCGTGCAAGGGGCGCTCGCGACGAGCGGCACCGACCGCCGCCGCTGGGTGCGCGGAGGACGCGAGATGCACCACCTGATCGACCCGCGGACAGGCCGTCCGTGCGACTCCCCCTGGGAGCAGGTCACCGTTTGCGGAGCGTCGTGCATCGGCGCAGACGTCGCGGCCAAGACGGCCTTCCTGCTCGGCCGCACCGGGCCGCTCTGGCTCGACGCGATGGGCCTCCCGGGGCGGTTCGTGTCCGGCGGCGGCGTCGCGGCTCAACCGCTCCTGGCGGCGAAGCGTCGAGCGTCCGGTCGCGTGCACCTGACCTCGAATCCCGTCGACTGGTACGCGGCGCGCGCGGCCGGCGTCACCGCGTACTTGCTCCTAAGCGGCGTCGTGCTTCTCGGCCTCACGATGGGAGCGAAGAAGAGCTTCGCCCGCTGGCCGAGGTTCACAGTCGAAGACCTCCATCGCTTCGGCGGCCTGCTTGTCGGCAGCCTGCTCACGATTCACATCGTCACCGTCGCGATCGATTCCTGGCTTCCGTTCTCCCTCGGCTCCCTCGTCGTGCCTTTTACGACCCGATACCGGCCGATCTGGGTCGGGCTCGGAGTCGTCGCGGCCGAACTGCTGCTCGCGCTCGCGGTCACCAACCACTACCGCCGCAGGCTGCGGTACGCGACATGGCGCCGCGCGCACTATCTGAACTTCGCTGTCTGGGGCGCGGCGAGCCTCCACGGGATCGGCAGCGGCACAGACCGAAGCACGGCATGGCTCCTCGCCACGTTTGCCGTGGCCGTCTCCGCGGTATCGGCCGCGATCGTCTGGCGCGTCGGCCGCCGCCGCTTCGGTGCACTCGTTGCGCCGCTCGCTGCTGTCGCCGGCCTGTCCACCGCCCTACTGGTCGTCGGTCTGGATCGGGGGCCACTCCAGTTCAAACCGAACCCGTGGAACGCCGCGAGCTTCAGCGACACGCTCACCGGCCACGTGGCCCAACTCGGCGGCGTGACTCGCGGGATTGTGTCGATGGCCGGCGAAGGCCGTGGCCGCCAGCGCGTGCTTCTGCGTGCAGACCTCCTCGTCTCGACGCGAAAGCTGCTGCAGACCTCGTTCCAGATGGAGTACCTCCCGAGCGGAGAGCTCTGCAAGGGCAACGTGACGAAAGTGCACGCCACCGGCTTCGCAGCCGTTTGTCATCTGGCGAGCGGTGAACGGCGGGTTATCGACGCGCACTGGCAAGCGACCGACTCGCCCGAGGTCGCAGGCGGCATCATCTCCGCACACGCGTAGCAACCCTGTCGGCGAACTCGACCCGGCCTGTTCGTTCCAGGCAGACAGAGTCTTGGGAGCCTGCCAATTGCCGGGGAACCAGCGAGTTGTCCGAGTATCGAAGCGTCTCATGAACCTTTCATGGGGTGCGCGTAAGGTGCGTGTCCTGGATTCGACCGGTTCGATCGGACAGGCGCCGCGCTTCGATCGTCGCCGTCGGCAGCGGCGCCGGCGCGTTCGCCTTGTGGCGGCGGTGGTGGTCTTGGCGCTGCTCGCGCCGGTGGTCTACTCGTACACGACGACGATGATGCAGCCGTCGAGTTTGCCGCTCTGGCCGCGCAGCGTCGAGTGGTTGAGGGCCCATCACGGCAACTGGCTGGTCGACGAGGTGGAGCACTACTACTACAGCTGGAAGGCGCCGAAGAAGGGTGGCCCGCAACTCAGGAGCCTGCCGAGCGTCGGCTGCTGCCCGCGGCTCCGGCTGCGAAGAAGACGGCGCGGCAGCGTGCGACCGCGTCGCGCGAGTGCTGGCCGCCGCGGATCAAGGCTGTGTTCGCGCATCCGCTGCCCGGTGAGGGCGTGTGGTCGGGCACCGGCCCGATCGTTCGTGGGCGCCCGGCGGTTTTCGTGACGGAGTTCCGCACCGAGGTCGACTACCCGCGGATCGTCGCGTATGTCGCCTGGTTCGACCACACGCGGACGTCTGTCGCGTTCTACCCGGGCCGGTACGAGCCGCCGAACGCGCCGGTGCGCGGGCCGATGTCGGTGCCCTCCGATCAGCGCTGGCGTCTGCTGCGACGTTCAACGGCGGCTTCATCTACCGCGACGGCCAGAACGGGTCGTCGATCGACGGGATGGATGTACGAGCCGCTGAAGGACGGCCTCGCGACGCTCGTCGCCTACCGCGACGGCCGCGTCGACGTGAAGAGCGTGGACGGGCGGCCCGGTGGCGGGGCGCGGGATCGCGTTCGCGCGGCAGAGCCTGCCGCTGATCGTCGACCACGGTCGCCTCAACCCGACTCTGAACGACAGCTCGCAGTGGGGCTACACGCTCGGCAACGCGGTCCGCGTGTGGCGCACCGGCGCCGGGATCGACCGCCACGGCAACCTGATCTACGCCGCCGCGGACTACCAGACGGTGACCACGCTCGCCCGGATCCTGCAACGGGCGGGCGCCGTTCGCGCGATGCAGCTCGACATCAACCCGGAGTGGCCGACGCTGATCACCTACACGCACCGCGGCGGCCTCGACCCGGTCAAGGTGGTGCCGAACTACCAGCAGCCGGCGACGCGCTACCTCGTCCCTGACGACCGCGACTTCTTCGCCGTGTACCGCCGCGTGCCCGGCCCGGTCACCGTTCCGCTCAAGTGACGTCCCGCCGGCGCCGTGCTTGCGCTCGCCGTCGTGGCTGCCGGCTTCGCGTCAGCGGCGCTTGCGTCGGACCGTCAACCCGCGTTCCGGCTCCGCGTGCTGCGATTCGTCGACCACTCCCGCCGGGCGTACTTCCGCAACGGCACGTCTGGGCCGCGCGTGCTCGTGACCTACGTGCGTATCCCGACGCGGGGTCACGCGCCGTATCCGCTCGTCGTCTTCGGCCACGGGTTCGCGCTTGACCCCGCACGACTACGCGCCACTGCTCGACGCGTGGGCGCGCGCCGGGTACGTCGTCGCGGCACCCGTCTTTCCGCTCGGGAACGCGAACGCGCCCGGCGGGCCGAACGAGTCCGATCTCGTGAACCAGCCGGCCGACATGCGCCTGGTGATCACGCGCCTGCTCGCGCTCGACACCCGTCCGGGCGGGGTGCTTACGGCCGGATCGATCCGCGCCGGATCGCGGTCGCGGGGCACTCGGACGGCGCGGTGACGGCGCTCGCCGTCGCCTACGACAGCCGCTACCGCGACCCGCGGGTTCGCGCGGCGATCATCCTCTCGGGCGCCGAGATGACAGGGATGGCCGGGTTTCCCCGGCAACGGTCCGCCGCTTCTCGCCATGCAGGGCACAGCGGACACCATCAACGCGCCCGGGAACACGCTGGCGTACTACCGCCTCGCCGCGCGGCCCAAGTTCCTGGTGCTCCTGATCGGCGCCTCGCACCGGCCCCCGTATACGAGCCAGGAGCCCAGCTGCGCATCGTCGAGCGCGTCACGATCGCGTTCCTCGACCACTACCTCAAGCACGCTCCTCTCCGCTCGCTCGTCCTCGCGGCGCGCAACCCCGGCCTGTCGACGCTCGAGGCGGATCCGTAGCGCCGGCGATGGCGTGACGAAGCTGAGAGGCCGAACCAGAATGAGCGACTGTGCGCGCGGCGCGCTGGGCGGCGCTCGCCGCGTCCGGTCGCCGATAGCTCAGCTATCGGGGCTCCTGCGCTGCGCTGCCTCGCCATCACACGCCGGCGAGCGCTCTGGTCGACTCTAAGCCGCACGCCAGCCTCGGTACTGACCGCTCATGACCGTCTCGCCTCCACTCGCCGTCGAGGTAGCGGCGGAGCGCCAGCCGGACCTCCGCGCTACGGGAACGGGTCGGCCTCCGCGGCTCGCTCGTCCGGGCGCGCCACCACGCCGGGTCCAGCTAGGTGGCGACGAACTGAGCCTTGCTGCCGTTCTCCGAGTTGCTCGCGTTGTCGGCATTGAAAACATCTTTACTACGATCGGTAGCAGATGGGGCCCCTGGCACAGAGCCGCCGCGGGCACGGCGTACCGCTCGACGGCGCTGGAACGGCTCGTCGCGCACCAGCAGACGGCGATAACATCGTCCGTATGTGGGAGTGGATTGTGATCCTCGCCCTTTACTTCCTCTCGATTGGCTTGTTCGGTGGCTTGGCGGTGTCGGCGCCGCCGCGGACGCGATCCAGCGAGGGGGCATGCCGCTGCGGAGAGAAGACGCCGAACCGTCGAGGACGGGATGAGTCGGCCCTGCCATCGAGGAGGCGCGAATCGAGCAGGAGCGGCGCCCGCTAGATGTGGTCCCTGGCGCCGAGCCGGGAGGCGAACTGGGCGCAATAAACCCTGCTGTGCGGGTTTTTAGTAGGCGTCCGGCGGCAGCATTTCATCCCGGGGACTGGAATGGCGGCGTCCGGTCCCCGGCTTCGGCCGGGCAGGAAGGGGGGCCGCCGGGGGTCACGGCCGTCGGCGCCGCCCCGCCTCGGAACGAAACCCCGGATACGCGGGGGGGGGGAGAGACTTCAAAAGATAAAGTATCGACGTGGGTCTCGTCGTCCAGAAGTTCGGCGGGACCTCGGTCGGGGATCCCGACCGGATCGCGAACGTCGCGCGCCGTATCGCCACGACCGCGGAGTCCGGCACCGACGTCTGCGTGGTGGTGTCGGCGATGGGTGCCACGACCGACGACCTGCTGGAGCTGGCCCGCCGGCTCTCGAGCTCGCCCAATCCGCGCGAGCTCGACGTCCTCCTGACGGCGGGCGAGCGGATCTCGATCGCACTGCTCTCGATCGCCCTCAACGAGCTAGGGCTCGCGGCCGAGTCGTTCACGGGCGACCAGGCCGGCATCGTCACCGACGGGGAGCACGGGAAGGCGCGCATCGTCGAGATCCGGGTCGATCCCGTCCGCGCCGCGATCGCCGAGCGGAAGATCGCCATCGTCGCGGGCTTCCAGGGAATCTCGAGCGGGCGCGCGATCACGACGCTCGGTCGCGGCGGCTCGGATACGACGGCGGTCGCGCTCGCCGCCGCGCTGCACGCCGACGTCTGCGAGATCTACACCGACGTGGACGGCGTCTTCACCGCCGATCCGAGGATCGTGCCCGGCGCCGCCAAGCTCGCCGCTCTTTCCTACGAGGAGATGCTCGACCTTGCCGCGTGCGGGGCCCGTGTGCTGATGTTGCGGTCGGTTGAGCTCGCCCGGAACGCCGGCGTGCCCATCCACGTCAGGTCGTCATTCCACGACGGCGACGGCACTTGGATCGTCAAGGAGGAGGACATGCTCGAACGCGCGATCGTCTCCGGCGTCGCCCACGACACGTCGGAGGCCAAGGTGACGATCGCGGCCGTGCCCGACCGTCCCGGCATCGCGGCGTCGCTCTTCCGGCCGCTGGCTGCGGCGGGCATCAACGTCGACATGATCGTGCAGAACGTCTCCGAGGCCGGGCACACCGACATCTCCTTCACGCTGCCGCGCGACGACCTCGAGCGGGCGCTGCCGGTGCTGAACGAGACGGCTACGTCGATGGGCGCCCGCGGCGTCTCGGCCGACAGGCGGATCGCCAAGGTGTCGCTCGTCGGCGCCGGGATGAAGTCCGATCCGGGTGTCGCGGCCGACATGTTCGACGCGCTGGCGGATGCGGGCATCAACATCGCGATCATCTCGACCTCTCCGATCCGCATCTCGTGCGTCGTCTCCGAGGACGACGTCGAGGCCGCGGTGCGTGCGGTGCACGCGAAGTTCGAGCTCGAGGAGGAACGTCCCGGGCAACCGGCGAGTTGACCGGGTGGATCTAGGGCGACTGAAGGGCGTGTGGCTGTATCGCTGCCGCCGCACGTACGACTACATCGGGGGGGCGACGACGAGCTGAGCTGCGAAATGTGGGGGACGTGAGGTGTAGTGGACGGTGGGTTGGGGGAGCGACGTGCTGGGGTGGCTGGGCGGGGTTTCGTCGCCGTCGGTGCCAGGCACCACGGTGCCTGGCACCTGTTCTCGTCCTTCAGGGCCTTCGCGTCACGAAGACGTACTCGCCGCTCGTCTCTTCGAGCGGCTCGCCCTCGAAGCCGCCGTACAGCGCCTCGAGCTCGAGGCCGGCGACGTCGATCAGCCCCAGCCATTCGTTCTTCGTCGCCCACCAGAGCGAGCTCGTCCCGCCGGTGTCCAGCACGATGTCGATGCGGTTGTCGCCGACGCGTAGTGGAGCGTGTGCGGCACCGGTGTGTCCCGGTGCGAGCCGTCGAGCTCGGCCGCGATCCGGTGGTCGAACGCGAACGCGTTCCACGCGAAGAGCCCACCGGGCCGGAGCGACGCTGCGACGCGCTCGAAGGTGCGGCGGCGGTCGGCCCAGGTCGGCAGGTGCAGCAGCGCCCGGAACGGGCAGTAGACGAGCGCGGCCGGCTCCTCGAGCGAGAGCTCGCGCATGTCGCCGAGCCGCAGGTCGAGCTCCACCGACGCGTCGGCGGCGGCGGAGCGCGCCTGCTCGAGCATCGCCGGTGACGTGTCGACGCCGATCACCCGCCGCCCCGTCGCCTGGCGACGGGGATCGCGACGCGCCCGTTCCCGACCGCGAGCTCGACGATCGGGCCGTCCGCGCCGCGCGCAAGCTCGACGTAGAACGGCACGTCGGCGGTCATGTGGGCCGCCCACTCGTCGTAGCGTTCCGACAGCCGCTCGTCCCAGCTCATCCGGCGATGCTACGCGCGCGGAGGCGCTCGAGCCACGAGCCGACCGCCTCGCGGACAGCTGGTGCGTCGCTGCGCAGGCTGTGATCGCCGCGCACGTGGGCGACCGTCCGCAGGTTGCCGGGCGGCGGCATCCCGAAGCGGTCGTTCACCCCCTGGACGACGAGTGTGGGGACGGGGACCGCGTCGAGCTCGGGAAGCCGGCTCGGCGCAGGCGCTCCGCCGGCGCGGCGCGGCGGCGAGAGCGGGAAGGCGAGGCAGACGACGCCGATCGCGCCGGCGGCCGCGGCGGTGCGGCACGCGACGCGCGCCCCGGAGGAGCGGCCGCCGGTCACGAGCGCCAGGCCGGTGGGCAGGAGGATTCCGAGGTGATCGACGACCGCCAGCCAGGCGGCGTCGAGCTGGTGCGCCGGCGCAGGGCTCTTTCGGCCGGCGACGCGATACGGCTGCTCGACGAGCACGACCGTGAACTGCGCGGCGAGCGACGCGTCGGTCGCGGCGAGCAGGTCGGGAGCGCTCACGCCGCCGCCCGCGCCGTGCCCGAGCACGACGGCGCCGCGCGGCTCGGCGGTGGGGTGGAGGTGGGCGCGCGCAGGCCCGTGGGGCGTCTCGATCTCAACCGCCTGGCCGGCGGTTCTGCTAGAGGTCATGGCCCTTGGTCGTGACGTTCCCCGACGGGACGCGCATCCGCGCATCTTCGCTCGCCGCCCGCGCGGACGACGAGCCTCCGCCGTCGTTCGGGCTCTACCTCGACCGGCGCTGGCGGCCGGACTGGCCGGCCGAGCACGTCGACTGGCCCGACTTCGGCCTTCCGCTCGACGGCATCCGTGCGGCGGGGCAGATCCGCGCCGCCTTCGCCCGCGCGGGGCGGGGCGAGGAGGTGGAGGTCGGCTGCCTCGGCGGGCTCGGGCGCACCGGCACGGTGCTCGCGTGCATGGCGACGCTCGCCGGCGTGGACACCGACGACGCCGTCTCGTGGGTCAGGGAAAACTACGACGCGCGCGCGGTCGAGACGCCGGAGCAGGAGGGCTGGGTGCGCTGGTTTGCGGTCGCCGGCTGACGTTCTGGACGCTTCCCGGCTCACCTGTAACGTTCGAGCCAAGTGACCGACGCGCCGTCCTCGGTGCCGGCCGACGTCGGCGTGACGGAACTCGAGCGTCTGCGCCCGAGCCGCTTCTACCTGTTTGCGGGCTGCGTGAGCTGGCCCGTCGTCTACTGGCTCTATCGCTATAAGGCGCGCGGGTTCGACCAGGTGCCGCGGTCCGGCGGTTTCGTGCTCGCCTCGAACCACGTCTCGAACTTCGATCCGTGGCCGCTCGGCGCGGCGTTCTTCCCTCGCCGCTACCTGCGTTTCATGACCAAGTCCGAGCTCTTCTGGTGGCCGATGAAGGTGCTCCTCGAGTGGGGCGGGGCCTTTCCGGTTCGCCGCGGAGAGGCAGACGTCCAGGCGGTCCACACCGCCGTCGATCTGTGCCGCGAGGGGCACATCGTCGTGATGTTCCCCGAGGGTACGCGGCGACGGAAGGGGCTGCGCAAGCGAACCGCGGTGAAGCCGCGCCTGGGCGCGGCGATAATCGCCTTGCGCGCCCGTGTGCCGCTCGTGCCGGCGGCGGTGCGCGGATCCGACCGGCTGGCGCGCTTCGGGCCGCTGGTGGTGACCTACGGCGCGCCCATCCCCCTCGACGACCTGCAAGGCGTCGAACTGCGCGAGGCCGCCCGGATCGCCACGGAGCGTCTGATGGACGAGATCGCCCGCCTCGAGTCATTCGAGGGCTGAGAAACGCCCACGCATAGCAGCCGTGCCGGCCTCGCTCGGAAAGCTCGAGGCGGCCGGGTGCCAACGGGTAGTAATCGGATTTGCAGGCTGTTAGAAAGGATCGATGGGTAGCGTCAGTTGGATCCCTCGTATCGGCGAGGAGTTCGCGGGTTACCGCCTGATCGCCCTGGTCGGGCACGGCGGGATGAGCATCGTCTACCAGGCAGAGCACATCGGCCTCGGCCGGACGGTGGCGCTCAAGCTGCTCTCGCCCGAGTTGAGCGAGGACGAGGGCTTCCGCGAGCGGTTCGAGCGCGAGTCGCGGATCGCGGCATCGCTCGAGCACCCGAACATCATCCCGATCTACGAGGCCGGGGAAGAGAACGGCGTCCTCTACATCGCGATGCGGTTCGTCGACGGCGCCGACCTGAAGACACGCCTCAAGCGGGACGGGCCGATGGCCGCCGCCCAAGCCGCCTCGCTCGTGTCGCCAGGTGGCGGCTGCGCTCGATGCCGCCCACGAAAGAATCTCGTCCATCGAGACGTGAAGCCGGCGAACATCCTGGTCGCGGACGACGCCGGGGTCGAGGGGACGGCGCACATCTATCTCTCCGACTTCGGCGTCGCGAAGAGCACGGCGGCCGCCGGGCTGACGCGGACGGGACTGTTCGTCGGCACCGCGGACTACGCGTCGCCGGAGCAGATCGAGGGCAAGCAGCTCGACGGGCGGGCCGACGTGTATTCGCTCGGGTGTGTGGCGTACGAGGTGCTGACGGCTGCCCCGGCGTACGACAAGGACTCCGAGGTCGCGATGATGTACGCGCACCTGCTCGAGCCGCCGCCGAAGGTGACCGACAAGCGGCCCGACCTGCCGACGAAGGTCGACGAAACGATCGCGAAGGCCGCGGCGAAGTCGAAGGACGATCGCTACGCGCAGCCGACCGAGTTCGCGACCGCGTTCAAGCAGGCGCTCGCCTCGGGCGGCGGGTCGGACACCGGCGCGGCGCCGGAACGGGCGCGCGAAACGGTGCTCGCGAGCAGGCCCCCCGACCCAGCCGCGACTCCAGCGGGGCCCGGGCACCCCGGCGGCAGCCCCCGCGAGCTCGTCCGGCGGAGGCGGACGAACCGGGCGCGTCTCGCGCCGCTCGTGGCTGATCGCAGCGGCCGTGGCCGCGCTGATCGGGCTCGCGATCCTGCTGGGCGCCCTGCTGCTCGGCGGCAACGACTCGAAGACGGCGAGCGGCGCCACTTCGACCGCCGTGACGACGACCGACGCCGCCGGCGCCGGCGCCGCGTCCGACACCCTGCTTGCGGTGCTCGTCCCGACGCAGATCGCGAAAATCTGCAAGACCGCCGCCGATCCGTCACCGGGCGCGCTCGAGACGGAGGACTGCACGTCTCCGGCGACCGCGTCCGTCTCCGACCCGGACACGTTCCAGCTTTCCTTCTATCCGGGCTCCCAGGCGATGCTCGCGGCTTACAAGAAGGAGCTCACGACGGCCCGCGGCGGCACCGGACAGAACGAGCCGCTCGCGAAGTGCGGCACCAACCCGGCCGGGGAACAATTCTGGGTGCACTCGACCGGGAAGCTCGGTGGTCGCCGTTTCTGCTTCATCGACCAGTCCGGGAACTACGTGATCGTGTGGACGCACGAAAAACGTGGGAGCGACGATCACGTCGACATGGTCGGGACTGCGCACGAGCCGGGCCGCGCCCCGACGACCTTCGCGAGCTGGTGGACACCGGTGAAGGACTTCCTCGGCAAGTGCCGCCCCAAGGTGGGCGAGGAGGCCTGCCTCAACACGATCGAGAAGATCACGGGCCAGCGGTAGGCTCTGCCTCGTGCCCTCCCTGATCATGCAGGAGGGCCCGCTCGCCGGGCAGCGAATCCCTGTTGACGCCGAGGTCGTGGTCGGCCGCGTCGATGCCGACCTGACGATCGACGACCCGCTCATCTCGCGCCGTCACGCGAGCATCCGGCCTCTCTCCGGCGGTCTCGAGATCGAGGATCTCGGGTCGCTCAACGGTACCTGGGTCAACGGCGAGCGAATCGACGGCCGACGCGTGCTCGCGAGCGGCGACGTCGTGCAGGTCGGCGCCGCGTCGTTCGAGATCGCGGTCGAGCCGTCCGGGCCCGCAAGGACCGTGGTCGCACCTGCCCTCGGCCGCGACGTCCCCGGGGACGCGGCGCGGCGCACACGGCCGAGGCCGGAGCAGGCCGGAGCCGGCGTCTCGGCCGACGACGAGCTCCGGCCCGTGACGGCGCTCTTCGCCGACATCGTGGGCTCGACGACGCTTGGCGAGCGCCTCAGCCCGGACGAGGTCAAGCTCGTGATCGGGGAGTTCGTCGGGCGGATGACGCGGGCGGTCGAGCAGTACGGCGGCTTCGTGCAGGCGTACATGGGCGACGGGATCGCCGCGTTCTTCGGGGCCTCGCGCGCTCACGAGGACGACGCCGAGCGTGCGGCACGCGCCGCACTCGGGATCGTCGCCGAGGTGAAGGAGTACGGTCGCGCGATCGAGGGCTCGTGGCAGATCTCCGACTTCAACGTGCGGGTCGGGATCAACACCGGTCCCGTCGCGGTTGGCCTGGTCGGCGGCGACTCCCGCAGCCGGTTGCGGTCGGCGACACGACGAACGTCGCGGCGCGGCTGCAGACTCGCCGAGCCCGGCGAGATCGTCGTGGGGGAGGCGACCGCCAAGTCGTTGATCCGGACGTTCGCACTCGAGCCGCTCGGGGACGTAAGCGTGAAGGGCCGCCAGGAGCCTGTCAGCGCATGGCGGTTGATCGCCGCCCAGGCGGCACTCCAGTCGAGCGTCGACACGCCTATCGTCGGCCGGGGGCCCGAGCTCGCCCAGCTGAACGGATCCTGGCGGAGCTCGCCAACGGACGGGGCCAGATCGCCGTGCTGCTCGGCGAAGCCGGGCTCGGGAAGACGCGCCTCGTCGCCGAGCAGCGGCGGCGCTCCTCCGGCGAGCGTCACGTGGCTCGAGGGCCACTGCCTCTCGTACGGGACCGAGGTCATCTACGGCCCGTTCATCCAGATCCTGCGGAACTGGATCGGCGCCGAGGACGGCGAGGCCGAGCTCTCGGTCTGGACGAAGCTGCGCGCGAAGCTCGGGCTGCTGCCGGCCGCGCAGATCCCGGACGTACTGCCGTTTCTTGCGCGCGTGCTCTCGCTGAGGGTCGACCCGGCCGGGGAGGAGCGGCTCGCGCGAACGTCGCCGTCGGACCTCGCGCGCGAGATCCGGCGCGCCTACCGCACGTGGCTTGGGAGCCTGGCCCGGCAGGGGCCCGTGGTCGCGGTGATCGAGGACATCCACTGGGAGGACCCGTCCTCGCGGCAGCTCGTCGACGAGCTGTTCGAGCTCGTGGACGAGGCGCCGCTCCTGTTCCTGATGACGCTGCGGATCGACCCGGCCTCGGAGGGCTGGAAGACGCGCTTGCACGCCCTCGCCGACTATCCTCACCGAACGACGGAGCTGCGGCTGCAACCGCTCGACGACGCGGCGGCGCGGCGGTTGCTGCACGGGTCTGCGGCGGAGCCAAGGGCTGGGCGAGTCGGAGCTCGAGTCTGATCGTCACCGCCGCCGAGGGAAACCCGCTCTACCTCGAGGAGCTCCTGAATGCGTTCGTCGACAACGCCGGCTCGCTCCCGACTCACACCTGGGCACCGACCGACCGCGCGCCCGAGAGTGCTGACTCCGACCCTCGAGAGCCTGCTGCTCGCGCGCATCGACTCGCTGTCCGAGAACGGACGCCGGCTCGCTCAGCTCGCAGCGGTGATCGGGCGCAGCTTCCCGGTCCGGGTGCTCGAGCACATCGCGGGCTCGGACAGCATCGATGACGATCTGACGGAGGTCGTCCGCGCGGACATCGTCCGTGAGCTTCGCCGGTATCCCGAGGCCGAGTGCATCTTCCGGCACGGGCTGCTGTGGCAGGCGTGCCTCTCGACGCTTCCCACGTCGCGTCGGCGGGCGCTGCACGGCGCGGTTGCGACCGCGTTCGAGACGTTGTTCGCGGACGACCTCGAGACGCATTACGAGGTGATCGCGCATCACTACGCACGCAGCGAGGACGCCCGCAAGGCGCTGTTCTACCTCGAGCGGGCGGGCGACCGGGCGGCGGCGCTCGATGCGAACCAGCGGGCCGAAGAGCTGTGGCGACGCGCGCTGAGAGTCGCCGACAAGGTCGGCGACGCCGCGGCGAAGCAGGCGCTGCAGGAGCGGTTGTCCGGGCTCGGGGCCGCGCCCTCCTGACGGTGCGGCCGAGCGCACGCGCCGCGCCGGTGCTCGCCGCGCTCGCACTCGTCCTCGCGTGCGCTGCCTCGCCGGCGCGTGCGGACGGCGACCCGGCGAGCGACTACCTGATCGAGCAGCAGCTGTTCCTGCCGATCGACGGAAGGATCTCGCAACAGGCGCAGGCACAACTGGCACAGACCGTTCGGGACGTGACGGAGCGCGGCTTCCCGATCCGCGTGGCGGTGATCTGGAGCCCCTACGACCTCGGCTCGGTCACCGCGCTGTGGCGGAAGCCAGGCCCGTACGCCCGCTTCCTGTCCGCCGAGATCACCTACTTCTACAAGGGCCGCCTGCTGATCGTGATGCCGAACGGCCTCGGCTTCGCGTATCCGAAGCACGACACCGCGGCCGACCGGGCCCTGCTCGCCCGCATCCCGATCACGCGGACGCCGACCGGCCTCGCCCAGGCTGCGACGCGGGCAGTCACCGAGCTGGCCGCGGCCGACGGCGTGCGGCTCGACGAGGAGGGGTCGCGGCGCTCGACGACCCGCGACGTCCTGATCGCCGTCGGGCTCGCGCTTCTCGTGCTTCCCGTGGCGGCCGTTCTGCTCTTCCGGCCGGGCGCGCGGCGTGCGAGATGATTGATTCCCAAGTCGGCGCGGCGCGGATGGGGGCCTGCACGCGGCGCATTGCGGCCACCTCGCCCGGCGTCAAGGCATCACGCCTTGCCACCGGTCGAGTCGTCCAAACTGCTTGGTGCAGTCCCTCCCCGCATCCACGGCACTTGGGAATCAATCACCTGGCGTGTGAAAACGGTGAGGGTTTTCGGGGAGACCCGAAGCGTGCCTCCCTTATGAGTTTCGATCCGTAAAGTTTTCCCTGCACAGCGCCGATAGGTGGCCGATGGCTGCGGTGGGCTCTCGGCGCAAAGACCGTCGGAGGGTGAGCGACGACTGGGTTGCTCGCTGGCTCGCGGCGTGCTCGGATCTCGCCGAGCTCGAGCGGTCGAACCCGATGACCGACGCGGTGATCGACGAGATCGACGGTCGGATGATCCGAATCGGCGACCGGTGGCTCGCCGACTTCGCCTCGTGCAACTACCTCGGCTTCGACCTCGACCGCGAGGTCATCGACTCGATCCCGCGCTACGTCGACAAGTGGGGCACGCACCCCAGCTGGTCACGGCTGCTCGGAAGCCCGGTGCTCTACGAGCAGATCGAAGAGCGGTTGACGCAGCTGACGGGCGCCGCCGACACGCTCGTCTTCCCGACCATCACCCTCATCCATCTTTCCGTGATCCCGCTCCTCGCAGCGAGCGGCACCGTGTTCGTCGACCGTCGTGCCCACAAGACGGTCTACGAGGGCGCCGAGCTCGCCACGCTTCGCGGCGCGACGCTGAAGCGCTTCGAGCACGACTCGCTCGACGAGCTCGAGGCGCTGCTTCGCAGCGACCAGTCCGACGCGCGGCTCATCTGCATCGACGGCGTCAACAGCATGACCGGCAACGTCGCCGACCTCCGCCGCTACGCAGCGCTCGCGCGCGAGCACGGAGCGATTCTGTACGTCGACGACGCGCACGGCTTCGGCGTGATCGGCGAGCGCAACGACGGCGATCCGACGCCGTACGGCCTGCGGGGGAACAGCATCGTCCGCTACTTCGGCGAGAGCTACGAGAACATCGTGCTGGTCGCCGGACTCTCCAAGGCGTACTCCTCGCTCGCCGCCTTCATCGCCTGCCCGCCCGAGATGAAGCGGCTGCTCAAGACCGCCGCGCCGCCTTACCTCTACTCCGGCCCGTCGCCTGTCGCCTCGCTCGCGACGACGCTGACGGGGCTCGAGGTGAACGACCGGCGGGGAGACGCTCTGCGCACCGATCTGTGGGCGAAGACGAGGCGCGTCCTCGACGCGCTCGACCGCCTCGGCGCGCGCACGCCGAACCGCCACGGCCTTCCGATCGTCGAGGTTCCGCTCGCCCGTGCCGAGCAGATCGGCGACGTCGGCAAGTTCCTGTTCGAGAACGGCATCTACGTCACGCTCGCCGCCTACCCCTTGGTCCCTCGGAGCGAGGTCGGCTTCCGCGTTCAGCTCACCGCAGCCAACAGCGACGCGGAAGTCGACCAGCTGATCGAGGTCCTCGGGCGGCTCACGAACGCCTTCGACCTCCAACCCGCAGCGAAGCAGGCGGCATGACGGTCGCCCTCCGCTTGCTCCCGGGACGTCGCACGCTCTGGGCCTGGTACATCGCCGTGATGGCCGCGTTGACGGCCGCGTACCTGTTCGTGCCTCCGTTCCAGGGCTACGCGATCGTCGTGAACGTGATCGGCGTCTCGTCGCTGCTCGCGATCGCGGCGGGAATCGCCATCCACCGCCCCAAGGCGCGGCTCGCGTGGTCGCTGCTGCTCGTCGGCCAGACGCTGTACGTCGCCGGCGACTTCTACACCTACACCTACCCGGATCTCCTCGGCGGCACGGTCGGCTTCCCGTCGGCCGGCGATGCCATCTACCTGTCCGTCTATCCGGCTCTCTTCACCGGTCTGATGCTGCTCGTTCGCCGCCGCGATCCGCACGGACGCGATCGCGCTGCGGTCGTCGACTCGCTGATCCTCACCGTCGGCTTCGCGCTGCTGTCGTGGGTGTTCCTCGTCGCGCCGAACCTCCATCTGTCCGGGCTCACCGTCCTCGCGAAGATGGTCTCGGTCGCCTACCCGCTCGGCGACGTGCTGCTGCTGGGGGCGCTCATCCGATTCGCGGTGCAGGCGGGTGCGAAGGGCCCGGCCTTCTACCTGCTCGTGACGAGCACGATCGCGCTGCTCGCGACCGACTGCGCGTACAACTACGCGCTGCTCGCCGGCACCTACAACCATCAGGTCATCTACGACCTGGGGTGGCTCTCGTACCTGATCCTCTGGGGCGCCGCGGCACTGCACCCGTCGATGCGGGGCCTGGAGGAGCCCGCCTCCGACACACGGGTGCGACTCACCCCGACGCGTCTCGCCCTGCTCGCGCTCGCGTGCCTGATCGCACCGGGGATCCACTTCGCGGAGGAGCTCGGGAACACCGACCTGCTCGTCGTGATCGGGGCATCGGCGATTCTCTTCCTGCTCGTCGTGCTGCGGATGGCCGGTCTCGTTCGCCAGGAGGAGCGCGCGACCGCGCGTGAGCTCGCGCTGCGGCACGCCGGCCTGGCTCTTGTAGAGGCGGTCGGACGCGCGAGCGTCAACGACGAGATCGCCGCCTCGACCGCGCAGATCGTCGGGCCGACGGCGAAGGTCCGGCTCGTCCTCTGGACGCCCGAAGGCGCGCAGGTCGCCGCCTCGAACGGCGCCGGCCGGTGGGAGATCTCGCGTGAGGCCGCCGACTGGGTGCAGGTGCAGCGGAGCCCGCGGCACCACGTCGTCGTCGCCTCGCCCTCAGAGCAGGCCCTCGCGTCGCTCGGTCTCGGCGATGGGGCGAGCACGCTCGTCGTCCGGCTCTCCGTTCGCAACGAGGACCAGGGCGCGATCGTCGTCCAGACCCCGTTCGCAGTCGTCCAGGCCGACATCTTCGACTCGCTCGAGGCGTTTGCCTCGCAGGTCTCGCTGGCGCTCGAAGCCGCGTCCCTGGCGGAGAACCTGCACCGGCAGAAGAGCGAGGCCCGCTTCCGCTCGCTCGTCGCCCATTCGAGCGACCTCATCACCGTGCTCGACCGCGACGGTGTCGTCACCTACCAGAGCCCGTCGATCGAGCGCGTGCTCGGCTACGCGGTCGAGGAGATCGAGGGTGAGCGCTTCGACCGCCTGCTCGCCGACGCCGACCGGTCGCGCCTCGAGCGGGTGGCCGGCCGGAGCTCCGCTGCGGGCTCCGAGTCGCACACCTTCGACTGCTCGCTGCAGCACCATGACGGCCGCTGGCTGCAGTTCGAGGTGCAGCACACCCAGCTGCTCGAGGACGAGCACATCCAGGGGATCGTGCTCAACAGCCGCGACGTCAGCGAGCGCAAGGCGTTCGAGGAACAGCTCGCCCACCAGGCGTTTCACGACCCGGTCACGGATCTCGCCAACCGCGCCCTCTTCGCGGACCGTGTGGGGCACGCGCTCCGCTCCACGGTGCGCAACGGCTCGCTGATCGCCGTCATGTTCATCGACCTCGACGACTTCAAGACCGTCAACGACAGCCTCGGGCACCAGGCCGGCGACACGATCCTGCAGGAGGTCGCCCGCCGCCTCGAGCGCGGGATCCGCCCCGCCGACACGGTCGCCCGCTTCGGCGGCGACGAGTTCGCGATCCTGCTCGACGGCGTCTCGGGCTCTCACGAGGCGGCGCTGATCACGGAGCGGCTGCTCGGCGAGCTCGAAGCGCCCACCGAGATCGACGGCAAGCAGGTGTATCCGCGGGCGAGCGTCGGCATCTGCATCAGCGATGAGGACCTGCTCTCCCAGGACGCGGAGGAGCTGCTCCGCAACGCCGACGTCGCCATGTACATGGCGAAGCGCGACAACAAGGGGCGCTACCGGCTGTTCGAGCCCGCGATGCACGAGCGCGTCGTCGAGCGCCTCGAGCTGCGCGCCGAGCTCGAGCAGGCGCTCGAGCAGAACCAGCTGGAGGTCTACTACCAGCCGGTCGTCCACCTGAGCTCGGGCGGGGACTACGGCGTCGAGGCGCTCCTGCGCTGGCACCACCCGACCCGCGGCCTGATCCAACCCGCGCAGTTCATCCCACTCGCCGAGGAGACCGGCCTGATCGTCCCGATCGGGAAATGGGTAATCGAGCAGGCGTGCCAGAAGGCCGTCGAGCTGCAGCGCCGCTTCCCGCTGCCCGAGCCGCTGCGCATGAGCGTGAACCTCTCGGTCAAGCAGATGCAGTCCGAGGGCATCGTCGAGGACGTCGCGGCGATCCTGCAGGAGACCGGCCTGGCGCCGTCGACGCTCGTGCTCGAGGTGACCGAGACGGTGATGCTCGCCGACGCGGACAACGCGGCCGAGCGCCTGCACCGCCTGAAGGAGCTCGGCGTGCGCATCGCGATGGACGACTTCGGCACCGGCTACTCGTCGCTCAGCTACCTGAGCCGGCTGCCGGTCGACATCATCAAGATGGACCGGTCGTTCCTCGGCGGCGGCATCGACGACAACGGGCTCGCGGCGGCGATCATGGCGATCGGCGACCGTCTGGGGCTCGAGGTCGTCGCGGAGGGCATCGAGCATCGCGAACAGATCGACTCGCTCCAGAACCTCGGCTTCGTGCTGGGCCAGGGCTTCCTGTTCGGGCGCCCGATGCCGCACGACTCACTCGACGATTACCTGAAGAACCACGGCGAGTCGATCGCACCGCAGTTCGACTCCGATGCAGCATAACTTCGAGGGGCTCGACCGCCCCGGCGGCGCATCTCGCGTCGGCCTGCTGCGCCCGCTCCGCTCACGCGACTTTCGCCTGCTCTGGGCGGGGATGACGACGTCGCTCGTCGGCGACGGCATCTTCCTCGTCGCGATCGCGTGGACCGCGTTCTCGCTCTGGAACACGCCGACGGCGCTCTCGGTCGTCGGCATTGCGATGACCGTGCCGACGATCGCCTGCCTCCTGCTCGGCGGCGTGATCAGCGACCGCTTCGACCGCCGCCGCATTCTCGTGGCGGCCGACGTCGGCCGCGGCCTCGTGGTCGGGCTGCTCGCGGCGCTCGCGTTCACCAACTCGCTGACGTTCGCGATGCTGATCGCGATCGTCGCGCTCTACGGCGTCGGCGCTGCGTTCTTCACACCTGCTTTCGAGGCGATCGTCCCGACGATCGTCGACCCCGACGACCTGCCCCAGGCGAACGCCCTCGACCAGTTCGTGCGGCCGATCGCCCTGCGGCTCGTCGGGCCGGCGCTCGGCGGCTTGCTGATCGGCTCGCTCGGGGCGGGCACCGCGTTCGCGCTCGACGCAGCGTCGTTCTTCGTCTCGGGCGCGACGGTCGTCTGGCTGCGGCCGGCCGTCTCGCGAGCGGCGCCGGTCTCCACCGTCGCGGCGCTGAACGACGGGTGGCGCTTCGTGCGCGGCAACGTCTGGCTGTGGGGAACGCTGCTGTCGGCGGCGATCGCCTACCTCGCGTTCCTCGGCCCGACCGAGGCGCTCGTTCCGTACGTCGTCAAGAACCTGCTCGGCGGATCGGCGACCGAGCTCGGTCTCGTCTTCGCGGCAGGCGGTATCGGCGCGGTCGGGGCGGCGTTCGTGATGGGGCAGCGCGGACAGCCCCGGCGCGACATCACCTGGATGTACCTCTGCTGGACGTTCGCGACGGTGGCGGTGGTCGGCTACGGGCTCGGCCGAACCGTGCCGCAGCTGATGATCGCCTGCCTGCTCTTCAACGCGCTCGAGGCGGCGGGCACGATCATCTGGGCGACCGTCAAGCAGCGCCACGTCCCCGGCGCCCTGCTCGGCCGCGTGTCGAGCCTCGACTGGCTGATCTCGATCAGCCTCCTCCCGGTCTCGTTCGCGATCACCGGGCCGGTCGCGTCGGTGGTCGGCGTCCGCGCGACGCTCGTCGGCGCCGGGCTGATCGGAGGCGCCGCCACGCTCGGGGCGCTGTTCATCCCCGGCATGCGAGACATCGAGGGCTCGACGGCGCCGGGCCCGCTCACCGCCCCGCCGCGGCAGGCTGTGACCCGAGCGTCCATGTGAACCTCGTGACCGTCTCCGCTGGGGCGAGCCCGCCCGGGCGGAGGCCGCCCCGTACGAACAGCACGGGTGCGCCGCTCTCGGCGGCGACGGCCGCTCGAGCCGTGCCGAGCCCTTCGACCCGCCAGCGGTCGGAGAGGCCGACGACGAGCAGGCGCGCGTCGGAGGCCGCCTCGACGACGCCGCGCTCGCCGGGCGGGATCAGGACCGGCTCGGTGACGATGCCGACGACCTGCTGGACGAGAAGCGACGCCCGCGCGAGCAGCCGGCTCGCGTCACGCCGGCCCTGAGCAGCATCGGCCTCGGTGCCGAGCAGCCGCAGCGTTGTCTGCAGTGACGTCGCGAGCCACGCTGCGAGCTCGATTGCCGACCAGTCGTGGTCGGCGCCGCCGAACGGGGACGACGATCGGCCCGACACCCGCCAGCGCATCGCCGCTCAACAGGCCGACGTCGCACGGTGTCTGCTCGAGCATCGCCGAGAGACGCTCGTCGAGCCCGTTCCCGGCGACGAGCTCGGCCGGCGCCTCCAGGAGGACGAGGTCGACCTGCTGCTCCGCCGCCAGCAGTGCCGCGTCCGGCCCGACCTGTGAGCTGGTGTACGCGGCGACGCGGGACGAGATGCCGCGTGCGGCGAGAGCGTCCCGCCGCCGGGCGAGCGCCGCGGTCGCCTCTCCGAGCTCCCCGGGACCGACGAGCAGGCGTGCGAGGATGAGCTCACGGTCCGGGCGCGCGGAGAGCGGCTCCGCGATCGAGAGCAGGTCGTCGACACGACCCTCGTCCTCGGCGAGCACCAGGATCGCCCGGAGCGGGCCGGCCGGGCCCTGTTCGAGCGCGAGGCCGGGATCCTGCTGCAGGATCGAGCGCTCGAGCTCGCGCAGCGCGGGCGACGGCTCGATTCCGAGCTCGTCGACGAACGTCTGCCTCGTCCTCCGGTAGACGTCGAGCGCCTCCGCCTGCCGGCCGGCGCCGTAGAGCGCGCGCATGAGCGCGGCGCAGAGGCGCTCGCGGAGCGGATTGGCCTGCACGAGCGCTTCGAGCTCCGGGACGACCTGCGCGTGGCGGCCGAGCTCGAGCTCCGCCTCGATCCGTTGCTCGAGCGCGGCCAGCCGCATCTCCTCGAGCCGCCGGATCTCCGCCTGTGCGAAGGACTCGTCGGCGAGATCCTGGAGCGGCTCTCCGCGACCACAGCCCGAGCGCCTCGGTCAGCAGGCGCACGGCACCGCGCGGCGCTGCGCTCTTCGGCTTCGCTCAACGAGCCGCTCGAAGCGCAGCAGGTCGAGCTCGTCCGGGCTCGACGCGGATCAGGTACCCGGGCTCGCGGGTGACGACGACCTCGTCGTCGCCGAGCAGCTTGCGCAGCTGCGAGACGTGGTACTGCAGCGCGTTCGCCGCGTGCGGCCGGCGGTCGGGCTCCCCAGAGCGCGTCGATCAGCCGGTCGACGGACACCGGCTGGTTCGGCGTCAGCAGCAGGAACGCGAGCAGGGCGCGCTGCTTCGGTGCCGCCGAGCGCGAGCGGGTGGCCTCGGTCGACGACCTCGAGCGGGCCCAGGATCCGGAACTCCATCGCGTGGCTCCCGACTATGACCGGGACGGCGGCCTCAGGGAAGGCTCAGCGGAGCCTCAGCGCCGCGTATGAGATTGCGCGTCCGGGGCGTACGCTTGCGCCACGGCGAAGCCATGAGCGTCCACCCGCCTGTGGACATCGGGACGGACTTCCTCGGCTACCGGATCGAGGAGCTGATCGGCCGCGGCGGCATGGGCGTCGTCTACCGGGCGTACGACCTGCGGCTGAAACGGCCCGTGGCGCTGAAGCTGGTCGCTCCCGGCGCTCGCGCGCGACGACGCGCTTCCGGGAGCGCTTCGCCCGCGAGTCCGAGCTCGCGATGTCGCTCGAGCACCCGAACGTCGTCCCGATCTACGACGCCGGCGACGTCGACGGCCGCCTCTATCTCGCGATGCGGCTCGTCGACGGCACCGACCTCGGCTCGCTCCTCCGTGCCGAGGGACGCGCTCGAGCCGGCCCGCGCGGTGGCGATCTGCCGCCAGGTCGCGGCGGCGCTCGACGCCGCCCACGCGAGGGGTCTCGTGCACCGCGACGTCAAGCCGTCGAACGTCCTGCTCGACGGCTGACGGAGCACGTCTACCTCGCGGACTTCGGTCTCACCCGGCGGTTCGACGAGGCAGGCGCGGATGTCGGCGACGGGCGCTCGATCGGCACGCCCGCCTACCTCGCGCCCGAGCAGCTCGGAGGCGGGCCGATCGACGGCCGCGCCGACGTCTACTCGCTCGGCTGCCTGCTCTACGAGTGCCTGACGGGGGAGCGCGTCGTTCGCGCGGGGCTCGCGGCTCGCGGTCGCCTGGGCGCATCTCGAGGAGGAGCCGCCCGAGGCGAGCAGGCACAACACCGACCTGCCTCGAGGCGATCGACGGCGTGATCGCGCGCGCGATGGCGAAGGAGCCCGAGGACCGCTATCGCGACGTGTGGCGCTCTGCGCCGCCGCCGCCGACGACGCCCTCGGCCTGCGGCGTCCCGCTCGCTCTCGGCGTCGCATCTGGGCGCTGGCGGTTGCGGCGATCATCGCCGCGGCCGGCGTAGCCGTCACCGTTGTCGTCCTGACGCACGGCGGCTCGAAGACCGCCGCGCCCCAGGCCCACGACAACACGCTCGTGCGGATCGACCCGACGACGAACACGGTCAGCCGGGTGATCGACGTCAACCTCTACCCAGGGGCGGTCGCGGTCGCCGGCAGGCACGTCTGGGTGTACGCGCGAGCGGCCGGCACCGTCTCGGAGATCGGCCCCGCCGCCGGACGGGTGCGCTACAGCACCGCAGTCTCCACGATCCCGACCGATCTCAGCACGCGGACCGGGCCCGCGCTCGCCGCCGACCCCGAAGGAGCGTGGATCGTTGGTATCGACGGCCACAATCGATTCCTCCTCACACGCGTTCGCGTCGGCGGCGGTAGGCGCGACTACGTCCTCGACGGCCGTCCGGAAGCCGTCGCGGTCGGCGACCGGGCGGTGTGGGCGCTCGTCCGTGGCGCACGTGCGGACCAGTTGCTCCGGGTCGACCCGCAGACCGGCAAGGTGACGCGGCGGGCGCGCCTCCCGGCCGGGTCCCACGTCGACGGTCTGGCGCTCGGCCTGGGCTCGGTCTGGGCGGTTGCCTCGTCGACGGCGATGCTCTACCGCATCGATCCACGGTCGGTGGCCGTCAGCGGAAAGGTCGACCTCGGGACGAGGGCGGGGCGCCCCAGCGTCCGCTTCGGCGCGGTCTGGGTCGAGCTCTCGGACCGCGGCGGAGACACCGCGCTGGTCGACCCGCGGACGCTGGCGGTGAATCACCTCGACTGCTGCCCGCTCAAGAGAGATTCGTACGATGCGGGCGGATTCGGCTCGACCTGGAGCATCGACTCCGCGACCGGGACGGTCGTCCGCTGGGACGGGACGACGTACCAGGTCGACAAGGTCATCCAGATCACGGACCCGCCGTTCTACGACGGCAGCTGCCTGACGTCGATCGCCGTCGGCGCAGGCGCCGTTTGGGTGACGCTCGAGCCGTCGCTCAACTACGCCTGCATCGGCTGACGCCTCGCCTCAGCCGGGCCTCAGCCCGCCCTCAGGCCACGGCCTCACGCTCGGTGCGATGTCGTCATCGGTTGAGAGGAGACGGAAGATGAGGAGAACGCTCTGGATGATCGTCGCTGGGCTTGCAAGTGCGATCGCGCTGACGTCGGTCGGCGCGGCGGCGGGAGATTCGACGAAGCAGCACGTTGCGATCACGTCGCGAAGCGGCGTCGACTCGTTCGTCCTGAGGCCGCTCGCAAAAGGGCCGCTTGCGCGCGATTCGGGGGTCAGCTCGTATTGCTGCTGGAGCCAGGTGTTCGTCACGCACGACGGGGAGCGGGTCGAGGTCGACGACCCGACGCTGACGTTGACGGGCGACCAGGGAACGCTCGTGCTGAAGCTT
>CAVPSK010000005.1:0-24855 GCA_963708355.1 uncultured Thermoleophilia bacterium
CGATTCCCGAGACGTTCTCGCTGCTCAACCAGCTGCACGTCCAGGAGATCCGGGAGAACCTCTACTGGGGCGGCCCGTACGGCGTCGCGCAGCGCCGCCCCGCCGATCCGCGCGACCCGAATGACCCTGCCTACCATTGGGCGCTCTACGACCGGACGGTCGCCTACGCGCACACGTACGGGATCCACGTTCTCTTCTCGGTGTACGGAACGCCGACCTGGGAGAGCGGGAGGCAGTCGAAGAACGTCGCCCCGAAGAGCCCCGTCGACCTGCGGAACTTCGCTTACGCCGCGGCCAAGCGCTACAGCGGCACGTTCATGGGAGACGACGGGCAGATCATCCCCGCGGTCAAGGAATGGACCGCCTGGAACGAGCCGAACAACCCGACGTTCCTGTCCCCGCAGTACGTTCGGGTCAAGGGGGGCTATGCGATCCAGAGTGCGACCGACTACGCGAAGATCTGCAACGCCGTCTACGACGGCGTGCACGGGACGCTCGTCTCCGGCGAGCGGGTCGCCTGCGGTGTGACGGCGCCGCGCGGTAACAACAACCCCAGGAGCGCGCGGCCCTCCGTGTCGCCGATCGCGTTTCTGCGGGCGGTCAAGAGGGCCGGGTTGAAGACGTTCGACGCGTGGGCGCACCATCCGTACTACGCGGGCCCCTCGGATCAGCCGACGACCAAGCCGGTCGGGGCTCGCGGCGCCCCGGCGACGGCCGTGACGCTCGGCAACCTGAGCGACCTGATCAAGGTCGTGACGCAGCTCTACGGCAACAAGCGGATCTGGATCACCGAGTACGGCTACCAGACCAACCCGCCGGACACGCTCTTTGGGGTCTCCTGGGCGAAGCAGGCGCTCTACCTGAAGCAGGCCTTCGCGATCGCGAAGCAGAATCCGCGTGTCGACATGATGCTCTGGTTCCTGCTCAAGGACGACCCGAACCTCGGCGGCTGGCAGTCGGGACTGATCACCATCGGGGGGAAGAAGAAGCCCGCGTTCGCGGCGTTCGCGAACCTTCCCCACTAGCATGCCGCCGCTCCCCGAGCCCTGGCCGGGCGCGAACCGGCGGAACCCGCGCAGGTCGTCTTCGACCTGGGTGGTGCGCTCAGCGCTCGTTCGCTGGCTCGGAGCGCAGATCGAGGAGCTGCAGCGGCGAGCTCCGTTGCGCATCCTCGACGTCGGGTGCGGCGTGAAGCCGTACTACCCGTTCTTCGCGCCGATCGCATCGGAATACGTCGGCGTCGACGTCGTCGAGAACCCCATCGCCGACCTCGTCGGCGCCGTCGAGCACCTGCCGGTCGACGACGCGAGCTTCGACGTCGTGCTCTGCACCCAGGTTCTCGAGCACTCCGACGACCCGGCGCAGGCGGTGCGCGAGCTGCGGCGAGTGACCAGGCCCGGCGGGCGGGTGCTGGCGTCGACGCACGGCGTGCAGTGGTACCACCCGTCCCCGACCGACCACTGGCGCTGGACGCATACCGGGCTCCGCCTGTTGTTCGAGCGGAACGGAGGCTGGTCGAGTCTCTCGATCGAGCCCGCCGCAGGCACCGGCTCCACCCTCGCGATGCTCATGGCGAACTACGTAGAGGCCGGACTCGGCGAGTCGCCGCTCGGCCGCGGCGCAGTCTGGGCTCTCCAACGCGCGGGTGAGGCTGCGGACGCGAGCCACCCGAAGCTGCGCGATGCGCGGCAGGGATCGCTGATCGCGAACTACCACGTCGTCGCCGACGTGTGACGCGCGCGGCCAACGTGCGGCGTCCTCCGGAGTCGGCGGCGGTCCGAGGTACGATCGGCGCGTGGCACTGCCGGAACGAAGCGACGGCGTCAGTCCGGAGCGCGTTGTCGGCGCTCGGCCTTCCGAGGACACCCGCTCGGGCAAGCCGTACCTGCTCACAGGTGCGCCGTTCCACACGCTGATCAGGCGCGGTGCGAGCGTGCTCGCGCTCGTGACGGTGGACGTCGGCGGGCTGATCATCGGGCTGTACGCCGCGCTGGCCGTGCGGGCGTTCGTCGTCGACCCGCATCCGGTGCTCTGGGGGCTGATCTGGGACCAGGAGACGAACTGGCTCGCGTTCTTGATCCTCGTTCTGATCCTCGTCTTCTGGCGTGCCGGCTTGTACGCGCGCCGGGAGTTGCGCGAGGGCGTCGGACGTGTGGTCGGCGCCGTCTTCCTCGTCGCCGCGTTGTCGCTCGCGTTCGCGATCGGAAGCGGTCAGCACGTGACGACGCTCGGGCTGTACGTCGTCGGCGCCCTGTTCGTCTCTGCCGCGATCGCGCTCTTCCGCGCCAGCTACGAGCAGCTGACGGGCGAGATCCTGCGCGCGGCCGGAGTTCGCCGTCGCGCCGTGCTCGTCGGAACGGCTGCGCAGCGAGACCGCCTTCGGTCCGGGCTCGGCGCGGAGCAGGCCGGGATCGACTACGCGTTCGTCGGCGAGCTCGACCCCGATGCGTCGGACGATGCGATCTTCGCCGTGGACGACCTCGACGACGTGATCGTCGCCGACATGGGGATCGCCGAAGAACGGCTGCTCGAGATCGTCGACGCTGCGCACAGACGGGGGGTCAAGGTGCGAATCGCACCGCGCACGACGGAGCTGCTCGTCGAGCGGGGCGAGTACGTCCCCGGCCTCGGCGTTCCCCTGTTCGAGCTGCGGCCGCCGATCTTTGCGGGCGCCGACTGGACGCTCAAGCGCAGCTTCGACCTCTTCGTCTCCGCCCTGATCGTCGTCGTCGGTCTGCCGATCTGGGTGGTGATCGCGGCGGCGATCAAGCTCACCTCACGAGGGCCCGTGTTCTACGCCGATCCCCGCATCGGCCTCGGCGAGCAGGAGTTCCGGATGCTCAAGTTCCGCACCATGGTCGCGGACGCCGACAGGCAGCAGGAACAGCTCGAGCGCGCGAACGAAGCGACCGGAGCGCTCTTCAAGATCCGCCGCGATCCCCGCGTGACGTCGGTCGGGCGCGCGCTTCGACGGCTGTCGCTCGACGAGGTCCCGAACGTGATCAACGTGCTGCGCGGCGAGATGTCGCTCGTCGGCCCGCGGCCGCTTCCCCTTCGCGACTACGAGCGGCTCGAGGGCTGGCACCGCCGCCGCTACAACGTCCTGCCGGGCATCACCGGGCTCTGGCAGATCGGCGGGCGCTCCGATCTCGCGTTCGACGACCTCGTGCGGCTGGACTTCTACTACCTCGAGAACTGGTCGATCTGGCTCGACATCTCGATCCTCTTCCGCACCCCTGCGGCGATCCTGAGCCGCCGCGGCGCGTACTGAACGCGCCGCTACTCGTCCTCGTCGCCTTCTCGTCGCGCAGCCGGCGAAGGATCTCCAGCAGGTCGCCGCTCAGGTCGCCCGAGGCGATCCGCTCGATCGCCTGCTGGCGCTCCGGGTCGGCTGCGCCCGCGATCGCAGCGGCGATCCGCTCCCAGCCCTCCTCGACCGGCAGGTCGGCGAACAGGAGCGCGCGGACGCGCTCGAGGTCGTTCGACCTTGCAACCCCCTCGTCTCCCACCCGGCGAACTCTCGATGCTCCGGCGAGCGCAGACACCGGCGCTTCGGGTAGGTGCCGCCCACCCATCGTTCAGGGGACATCTGCGCCTGGCTCGCTTCGACGCGCAACACGTAAGCGGCGTTGAAGAGCCCGTCCCGGCCGTCACCGTGGCCCCGCTGCAAGTCGTCGACGTAGCGCCCAGGCCAGGTAGATCACGATCAGCAGGTTGACGAGGATCCCGCCGGCCTTCCACATCGTCGGGTGGTGAGCGAGCTCGTACAGCTCGAACGGGATCAGCAGCGACGTCGCGATCACGGTCAGGTACTCAGCCCAGAGCTGATCGAGCCACAGGCCGACACCTTCGACGAGCTCCAGTCCCCCGTAGCCGAGGGCGGCGATGCCGGCGATCCGCAGCTGGTGCGCGTGGAGGCCGTGCAAGCGCGCGATGATCCCGTGGAAGAAGTGCTGGCGCGGATCGATGTCGATGCTGCGGACGATCCGCTCAGCGAGCCGGCCGAAGTCGGTGGAGAGATGAAACAGCAGATAGACACCCGCGGCGAGCAGAAGCAGGCCGCGCAGAATGCGCTCGGCCGCGATCAGACGGAGGACGACACGCGTGCGCGGAGGGTCGCCGGCGCCCACTCAGGGAGCTAAGCATCCTCGGCCCGCTGGATGCTGCCCCGCTCGTTGCGGCCCCGCTTCGGCCGGAGCCCCCTCAGGGTTGCTGGGGTGAGATTGCCTCGATCACCCGTTCGCTGGTTTCTCCCGATGAAGATCTTCAACCTCCACGGAGACGACTGGGATCGTGTCGAGGATCGGGAAGGTTGGCGTTCGAAGGACGCCTGGATCGGGGCGCGCATCGGCGCCGAGCTCATCGGGGAAGCATGTACGAGCTTGAGGCGGGCGATCGGCTATGGCCGTACCACACGCGCCCGGACGGGCTCTGGCTAGCGCAGGCCGTAGGCTCCGCTTGTGGCGACGTGTTCTTCCTGTGGGAAGGAGCTCCCGGCAGGCGAGCTTTCGTTCTGCCCGTATTGCGCCGCCCCGCTTGACGCACGATCCGCGGCTGGGCGTGAGATGCGCAAGACGGTGTCGGTGGTGTTTGTGATGTGGCGGGTTCGACTGAGCTGGGCGAGCGGCTGGATGCGGAGGCGTTGCGGTCGCTACTGGCGCGGTATTTCGAGCGGATGAAGGCGATCGTGGAGTCGCATGGCGGGACGGTGGAGAAGTTCATCGGTGACGCGGTGATGGCGGTGTTCGGAATCCCTGTGTCGCATGAGGACGATGCGTTGCGGGCATGCCGTGGCGGCGGTGGAGATGCGTGATGCGTTGCCGGCGTTGGGGTTAAGGGGGCGGATCGGCGTGAACACCGGCGAGGTGGTGACCGGTACCGAGGAGCGGCTTGCAACGGGGGACGCGGTGAATGTGGCGGCATGCTTCGAGCAGGCTGCAGCTGCGGGCGAGGTGTTGATCGGCGAGGCGGCGCATGCGCTGGTCCGCGACGCGGTGGTCGCGGAGCCGGTCGAGCCGCTCGAGCTGAAAGGAAAGGCAGAGCCGGTGCCAGCGTTCCGGCTCGTCGCGGTGCTGGACACGCCGGAGCGCAGCCACGCGTCCCGGTTCGTCGGCCGTGAGCGCGAGCTCGCGCTGATCACGGATGCCTGGCAGCGGGCGCAGACCGAGTCGTGCTGCGAACTGCTGACGGTGGTCGGCGACGCCGGTGTCGGTAAGTCGCGGCTGGTGGCAGAGGCGCTGGCAACGATCGGAGCTCGGGCTGTGCGGGGTCGCTGTCTGCCGTACGGGGAGGGGATCACCTACTGGCCGGTAGTGGAGATCGTGAAGCAGCTGGCGGTGCTGCCGTCGGATCCGTTCGCTGCTGCGCCCATCCGCTCGCTGCTCGGCGAGTCGGATCTCGGGACGAGCGGGGACGAGATTGCGTGGGCGTTCCGCAAGCTGCTCGAGGAGCAGGCCCCGCTCGTATGTGTGTTCGACGACGTGCAGTGGGGCGAGGAGACCTTTCTCGACCTGCTCGAGTCGATGGCAGTGCTCTCGACCGGAGCACCGCTGCTGCTCCTGTGCATGGCGCGGCCGGAGTTGATCGAGCGTCGCTCCTCTTGGCCAACCCCGTTGCGTTTGGAGCCGCTCGCCCCGGATCAAGCAGACGCGCTGATCGGCGATGCGGTGAGCGGCGCTCTGCGCGGGCGGATCGCGCAGGCGGCGGGCGGCAACCCGCTGTTCATCTCGGAGATGCTCGCGATGGCGGCCGACCATGTAGAGGTGGACGTGCCTCCCACGCTCAGGGCGCTGTTGGCGATGCGCCTCGACCAGCTCGACGAACCCGAGCGCCGGGTGCTCGAGCGCGGCTCGGTGGAGGGCGAGATCTTCCATCGCGGCGCCGTCCAAGCGCTGGCACCCGAAGAAACGCAGGTCACGATCCGGCTCGCCGCCCTCGTCCGACGGCAGCTCGTCCACCCCGACCGCGCCCAGCTCGCAGGCGACGACGGCTACCGCTTCCGCCACCTGCTTATCCGCGACGCCGCCTACGAAGCGCTCCCCAAGGGTGTCCGTGCCGACCTGCACGCCCGCTTCGCGGCCTGGCTCGAAGATCGCGGTCGCGACCTCGTCGAGCTCGACGAACTCGTCGGCTACCACCTGGAGCAGGCCGTCCGCTACCGAGATGAGCTCGGGCAGTCCGACCCTGCTCTCTCGCTGCGTGCCGGTGATCGACTGGCCGCCGCCGGTCGGCGGGCCCTTTGGCGCTCCGATGATCGCGCGGCGGCCAGGCTGCTCGCGCGGGCGCTCGAGCTGACGCGGTCGCTGCGTCTCGACGTCAACCTGGAGCTCGACCTCGCCCAGGCGTTCTTGGCCGATCCGCAACAAGCGGCATCGGTCGCCGAGCAGGCAGCGGAGCGGGCGGCGGCCGCAGACGATGCGGCCGCTGAGGCCCTTGCCAGCGCGGTCGCCGGCCTCTATCGAGGGCAGCTGACACCGACTTCGCCGGATGAACTCGAGGCACTCGCGCTCAGAGCGCTGCCGCTGCTCGAACAGGCGGGAGACCACGCTGGGCTGGCGCATGTCTGGAACGTCCTCGGCTTCGGGGTCGCGAACGGACGCTCGCGACTCGAGGACATGGCGCGGGCGAGCGAGGAGGCGCTCCGCCACGCTCGGCTTGCCGGCCGCTGGCAGTCGCCGAACATCTCGTTTCTCGAGGCGGCCCTTGCCGCCGGGCCGCGGCCAGCGAACGAGGCGCTGGCGATGCTCGAGCGGCTGGAGGAGACGCCGTCGCCGGTGTCGGCCCTCTGCCGCGCATGGTTTCTCGCCATGCTCGGCCGCTTCGACGACGCCTGGCCGCTCGCCGAGCAGTCGTATGCGCGCTACGGCGAACAGGCCGGTAGCTGGGTTGGCGATTGGATCATGGCCGAGATCGCCACGCTCGCCGATGACCACGAGGACGCGAGCCGGCGGCTGACGAACGTCTGCGAGTGGCTCGAAGCCAGCGGGCAGCTTGGTTTCCTCTCCACTTACGCGCCGATGCTCGGACGTGAGCTGTGCGCGCTCGGCCGCTACGACGAGGCCGCGGAGACGGCACGGCTGGGTCGCCAAGCTGTCGAGGAGCACGACATCGGCGCACAGGCCCTCTGGCGGCAGGTGCAGGCGCGTGTCCACGCCAGCCGCGGCGAACACGCCAAGGCTGAGCCGCTCGCGCGCGAAGCAGTCGAGATGCTCGGAGAGACGGACGCGCTACCCGCGCAAGGCGACGCGCTTTTCGACCTGGCCGAAGTCCTCGACGCCGCCGGTCGCCGTGAGCAAGCCGCCAACGCGCTCCGCGAAGCACTCGAGTGCTACGAACGCAAACAGCTCGTCCCACTCGCCCACCGCACCCGCGAACGGCTCGCGGCACTCGAACAACAGAGCAGGGTGTCCACGGCAGGCGGCGTTTCGCCGCCCCCTATCTCCTAACCCGAGGCGGCGCTTACGTCGCCGTAACCTCGGTCTGCGACACTTGGGCTCGACGTGCGCTCGCCGAAGATCCTCGCCGTCGCCTCGGCGATCGACCTCGACTTCCGCTACGGCTGCACCCCTGCGTGGTGGCAGCTCTGGAAGGGCCTGTACGAGGAAGGCGTCGACCTCGTCGTCACGCCGTACCGCGGCCGGCCGGTGGAATCTCCCTGGTGGCGAACGGCTCCGAACCCCGCCTACGTCGAGGGCGAGTCGTTCGCGCGCGCCCGCGACATGGTGGCGCGACTCAAGGGCGACCGCTACCTCCGCCGGGACGAGGAGGACCCCGACGACTCGTTCGGCGACCGAATGACCCGCGAGGTCGTGTGGCGGTGGGTCACGCCGCGCTGGCGCCGGCACCTCGAGGCGCTCGTCGAGCGCGAGCGTCCCGACGCCGTGATCGTCTTCACCGTCCCGATGTCGCACCTCCGCGGCGTGCCGACGACGCTGCGCGAGCGCTTCGACGTTCCGGTCGTGTTCTACGACGGGGACGCGCCGATGAGCCTCCCCGAGTTCGGCGGGATGGACACCGGTTTCAACTGGTACCACGACGCCGATCCGTCCGAGTACGACGCGCTGATCTCGAACTCCGAGGGTGCGTCCGAGCGGCTGCTCGACCTGGGAGCGCGGCGCGTCGAGACCGTGTTCTGGGCCGCAGATCCCGACTTCTTCTCGCCGGCGGCCGTCGACAAGGAGGTCGACGTCTTCTTCTACGGCTACGGCGACAAGTTCCGCCGCGAGTGGGTGCAGGCGATGATCGGCGAGCCGTCGCGACGGCTGCCGGCCGTCGAGTTCGCCCTGGGTGGACGGGACTTCCGAGGGGACATTGGAGCCGCGCATGTGATGGGCGACGTCCCGTTCAACGCCTTCTCGCGCGCCATCTCCGCGGCCCGCATCAATCTGTGCATCACCCGCCGCTCGCACGCGACCGTGTACGCGTCGTCCTCGTGCCGGCCGTTCGAGCTCGCGTCGTCGGGCGCCGCGATCGTCTCGAACCCATACGCCGGCATCGAGCGCTGGTTCGAGCCCGGCTCCGAGCTGATCGTGGTCGAGGACGCCGACGAGGCGGTCGCCGCGTATCAGCAGCTGCTCGCCGACCCGGCACAGGCCGAGGAGCTCGGCCGCCGCGCCCGCGAGCGCGTCCTCGACGAGCACACGTATCGGCATCGCGCGCGGCAGCTGCTCGCCGCCGTCGGAGTCGGGGTGCCCGCGTGAAGAAGCTCGCGATCGTCCCGGCGTACAACGAGGAGGGAGCGATCGGCGGCGTGGTCGACGAGATTCGCGCGTTCGACCCGGAGTTCGACGTCGTCGTGATCGACGACGCGTCGAGCGACCGCACCGGGGAGGCCGCGGCGCGGCGAGGAGCACGCGTCGTGCGACTGCCGTTCAATCTCGGCATCGGCGGCGCCGTCCAGACCGGCTTCCGCTACGCGTTCGACGGCGGCTACGACATCGTTGCGCGCATCGACGGCGACGGGCAGCACGATCCGGCGCAGCTCTCGGAGCTCTTGCCGGTCGTGCTCGGGGACCAAGCCGACGTCTGCGTCGGCTCGCGGTTCGCGGGTGCGGACGGCTACCGGTCCTCCGGGGTGCGGCGGATCGGCATCCGCATCCTGGCGCGAACGGTGTCGCTGCTCACCGGCCAGCGTCTGACCGACACGACGAGCGGGTTCCAGGTGCTCAACCGCCGGGCGATCGCGTTGTTCGCACAGGACTATCCGCACGACTACCCCGAGGTCGAGGCGGCCGTGATGGTGCACAAGCATCGCCTGCGCCTTGCCGAGGCGCCGGTGAGCATGCGCGAGCGCGAGCACGGCAGCTCCTCGATCACCGCACTGCGCTCGATCTACTACATGGCGAAGGTGCTGCTCGCCGTGATCGTGGGCATGTTCAGGCGGAGTGCGACCCCAGTCGAGGGCGGATGATCGCCGGCCAGACACCGCTCAAGGTCTCGATCGCGGCGACGCTCGCCTCGGTGCTGCTGCTCGCGGTCGTGTTCGAGCTGATCCGCTCGCGCCGCTTGCGCGAGCGCTACGCGCTGCTGTGGGTGCTGACGGGCGTCGTCCTGCTCGTCCTCTCGGCGTGGCGCGGCGGCCTGAACACGATCGCCGGGTGGGTCGGCGTGGAGACCTACCCTCCGGCCGTCCTCTTTGCCGTCGCGCTGCTCTTCGTGCTCGCCGTGCTGCTGCATTACTCGACGGTGCTGTCGAAGCTCTCCGATCAGAACGTGATCCTCGCGCAGCGCGTCGCGCTGCTCGAGCAGCGGCTCAGTGAGGAGTCGATGCCGGAGGCGGAGCAGGAACGCGCGCCGGCCGAAGCCGCGGCACCAGCAAGCCCAGCGAGGTGAGCAGCAGGGCCGCTGCGGGAGTGGCGGCCGCGAGCGAGAGCCAGAACCCGCCGTCTGCGTACGATCGGTCGGCGCCGCGGAGGATGAAGAAGCCGATCCAGCCGCCCAGGGCCGCCGCCAGCGGCGCAGAACGCAGGCCGACCGCGAGCACGCACGCGAACGGCAGCAGCGAGATCAGCGTCGGGCTCCATGTGGTCTCGTGGAAGTTGCCGTAGAGCGTGGTCCAGTTGGTGTCGACCCAGAGGACGAGAGCGACACCGAGCGCGACGAGCCCGCCGACGGCCGCAGGCCGGGGCGGCGCCACGGCGACGGCGAGCGCGAGCGCGACACCGAGCGCGAACCAGCCGGTCGAGTGCAGGCCGACCAGCGCGGGCGCGATTGCGTGTTTGTAGATCTCGACAAACGGGCCGTAGAAGAAGAAGCGCGCGGCGAACGGCAGGACGACGTAGACGACCGCAGCCGTCGCTGCGAACGCCGAGCCCGCCAGCCGCTCTCCGATCGCGACGATCGACCAGACGGCGACCGGCGCGAGCGCGAGGGCGACGAGCACCGAGAGCGCTCCGTCGGTCGGGCGGGTTGCCGCGAGCAGTGCGGTCGCCGCGACCGCCGCGGCCGCGAGCGCGCCCACGAGCCACGACGCGGTCTTCAGCTCGAGGTGCTTCACCCTCAGAGAGAGGCCGGGGCGGCGACGCTGTCTCGATACCACGCGATCGTGCGCTCGAGGCCCGCACGCAGCGATGTGGTCGCCTCGAAGCCGAACAGATCGCGGGCCCGCGTGACGTCCAGCTGCCGGCGCGGCTGGCCGTTCGGCGACGTCGTGTCCCACACGATCTCGCCGTCGAATCCCGTCAGCTCCGCGACCAGCTCGGCAAGTTCTCGGATCGAGATCTCGCCGCCCGAGCCGAGGTTGACCGGGTCGCGCCCGTTGTACCGCTCGGCCGCCACTGCAATCCCGTCCGCCGCATCCTCGACGTAGAGGAACTCACGCGTCGGCGTCCCGTCTCCCCAGAGGGTCACGCGCGAGTCGCCTGCGGTCATCTTGCGGATCAACGCGGGAATCACGTGGGAGGTCTCGAGGTCGAAATTGTCGCGCGGGCCGTAGAGGTTGACGGGCAGCAGGTGGATCACGTCGAGGCCGTACTGGTCGCGGTACGCCTGGCCCCCGACGAGGTGGGCCTTCTTCGCGATCCCGTACGGCGCGTTCGTCTCCTCGGGGTAGCCGTTCCACAGATCGTCCTCGCGGAAAGGCACCGGCGTGTGCTTCGGGTACTCGCAGATCGTCCCGAGCATCACCACCTTGCGGACGTCGTGGAGGCGGCTCAGCTCGAGCACGTGCGCGCCCATCAGCAGGTTCGCGTACCAGAAACGTCCCGGCTCCGCGCGATTGGCGCCGATCCCCCCTGCGAGGGCGGCAAGATGGAACACGAGCTCCGGCTCGACGTCTGCGAAGAGGCGCTCGGCGTCGTCCCACTGCGTGAGGTCGTAGTCGACGCGGCGCGGCACGAAGATGTCATGGCCGTCCCCCTGAACGCGTTCCGCGAGATGCGAGCCGAGAAAGCCGGAGCCGCCGGTGAGGAGCGTCTTCACGACCGTCATGCCCCCGCGACCGGCGCGCCGGCCAGCCAGTCGATGCGACCGACCCACGCAGCCCTGTGCTCCGCGTACCAGCGGATCGTCCGCAGGATCCCCTCTTCCCACGACACCTTCGGCTCCCAGCCGGTTTCGCGGTGGAGCTTCTCGTAGCCGACGCGCAGCGCCATCACGTCGGTCGCGCCTGGACGCAGCCGGCGCTCGTCGACGACCACCTGGCGGTCGTCGCCCCAGAAGCCGTGCTCGCGTCCGACCCGCAGGATCAGGTCGCACCAGTCGCGCATCGCGATGTTCTCGCCCTGCCCGTAGACGTACACGTCGCCGGGGACACCGCGGGCGGCGACGGTCAGATGCCCCCGAACGCCGTCGGTGCAGAAGCAGAAGTCGCGCAGCGGCTCCAGCGCGCCGAGCTCGATCTCCGGCCGCGTGAGCGCCTGCGTGATGATCGTGCCGGTCACGTAGCGCGGGTTCTGGCGCGGGCCATAGTTGTTGAACATGCGCGTCACGACACCCGGGATGCCGTACGCGTCGTGATAGTTCATCGTCAGGAAATCGGCGGCGACCTTCGCCGTCGCGTAGATCGACTTCGGGTTGATCGGCGAGCGCTCGTGGAGGATGAGACTGCCGAGCTCGTCGAAGTCGTGATGGTGCGCGACGCTCTCCCGGACGTTGCCGTACTCCTCCGACGTCCCCGCCGTGTCGAACTTCTCGAGCGTCACGCCGTGGTCGACCATCGACTGCAGGAGGTTCAACGTGCCGACGGTATTCGCCATCACCGTCTCGTAGGGCCGGTGCCACGACTCGCCGACGTGCGCCTGGGCGCCGAGGTGGAACACGTACGGCCGGTCGTCCGCGGTCAGCAGGTGATCGCGGATGCAGTAGTCGACCGATGTCTTGTCGGTGAGGTCGGCGAAGACGACCGTCAGATCGCGACGCAGGTGCCCGATGTTGTTCAGCGCGCCCGAGGAGGTGGCGCGCACGAACGCGACGACCCTGGCGCCGATGTGAACGAGCGCTTCCGTCAGGTGGCTGCCCATGAAGCCGTCGGCGCCCGTGACGAGGCACGTGCGGCCCGCGAACGCGTCGGCGAACTCGCTCCGCACCTGTTCCAGCGCGCCCTCGCTCCAGGCCTGGTTGTCCCGGGTCATGCGGCGGTTAGCGTACTCAACGGGTATGAAGGATCCGTCAGCGAAGCCCGACTCCTACTACGAGCAGGCGCGGCCGGAGCTGGTCGCGCTCCTGCCGGAGTCGCTCGGTCGTGTCCTCGACGTCGGCTGTGGCTCCGGCGGTGTCGGGCGGGCGATCCGACCGCGCGCGACGCGGCTCGTCGGGATCGAGCTGGACGACGACGCGGCCGAGCGCGCGCGCGAGGTCTACGACGAGGTCCTCGTCGGGGACGTGGGCGCGAAGCTCCCGGAGCTCGACACGGCGTTCGACACGATCCTCGCGTACGACGTGCTCGAGCACCTCGCGACGCCCGAGGACGTGCTGCGCGGGCTGAGGTCGGTCGCCGCGCCCGGCGCGCTCCTGCACGTCAGCGTCCCCAACGCACGGCACGTGTCGCTCGTGCGCGACCTCGTCGTGCGCGGGACGTTCGGCTACACCGAGTGGGGCCATCGCGACAGCACGCACCTGCGCTGGCTGACGCGACGCGACCTCGTTGCGCTGCTCGAAGCCTCGGGCTGGTCGGTCGAGCGCACCGCGCATGCGCCGCTCTCGCGCGCGGGCAGGGCGGCAGAGCGGCTGACGCGCGGGCTCAGTGCCGATTTCCTCGTCTATCAGTGGTCGGCGCTCGCGCGGGCGCCGGACTGACGGAAGTGGTTCGGCAGGCCGCCCGAGAGGCGGAGCGACAGCTGCCTCGCCTGCCGGCCGATCGCCTCCCGGAAGGAGACGCGGGCGAGCTCGACAGGCGGCCTGAGAGGCGGCCGGTCGAGCCCCTCGCGTCGGCCGCGTAGACGCTCCTTGAGCGGACCGGCCTCGCGACGCGCGACCAGGTGGACGAGGAGCACCGGCCAGTCGAGCGCGGCGATCTCGAACCGGGTGCGCGGGCCGAGCGAGCCAACGCGGTAGCGGGCGAGCACGAAGCCGCGCCCGAACGCCTCGAGCCGGCGCTGCGCAGGCGAGGCAGCGCCGAGCGTCTGGCCGTGCTTGTGGAGCGCCCGGGCACCCTCCGCCCGGGCGCACCGCCAGCCGGCGAGCTGGAGCCGCAGCGCCAGGTCGACGTCCTCCCAGTAGGCGAAGAACGCCTCGTCGAACCCGCCCACCGCCCGCCAGGCGTCGAGACGGTAGGCGGCCGCGCCCCCGCACGGCCCGACCGGAGGCGCCGGCCGGCCGAGCTCGCTCGTCGGGCGGTTCCAGAGCTGGTCCCAGGAACGGAGCGTCGGGTCGAGCTCGATCCCGGCAGAGTCGACGAGCCCCTGGGCCTCGTCCTGGAGCAGGACGCCGGCAACCATGCCGACGCGCTCGTCCGCGAACGGCTCGAGGAGACGCTCGAGGAACTCGGGCTTGCAGACGGCGTCGTTGTTGACGAGCACGACGACCGGCGTCTCGACCAGCTCCACGCCGCGGTTGACGGCCCGACCGAAGCCGAGATTGGTCTCGAGCGAGAGCAGCCGCACGTGCGGAAAACGCTCGGCGACGAGCTCCGCCGTCCCGTCCCGAGATCCGTTGTCGACGACCACCACGTCGTGGTCGATCGTCTGCTGCTCGAGGCTCGCGAGCGTCTCCGCGAGGAGCGTCCGCCCGTCCCGGGTCGGGATCACGACGGTCGCTCGCACGCCGCACGATATGCAAACCTCGACGGCGTGGCGCAAGGCGCGACCGACCTGCTGAGCTCGCCGGAGGCCGGCGGCCGTGTCATCCGTGGGGGGCTGTTCCGCGGCACGGCGTACTTCGGCGGCGCGCTCTTCGCGGCCGGCACGTCGGCGCTCCTCTTTCGCCATCTGGGCACCGACGGCTTCGGCCGTTACGGCACCGTCGCTGCGCTGCTCGGGATCGTCAGCGGCATCAGCGACGCCGGCCTCACGGCCGTAGGTAGCCGCGAGCTCGCGCTGGCGAAGCCCGACGAGGCGACCCGGCTGCAGCGCAACCTCGTGTCGCTGCGGCTCGCGATCACCCCGCTCGGGATCCTGGCGGCGACCGTCTTCGCGGCGATCGCATACGACCGGACGATGGTCTACGGCACGCTGCTCGGCGGCCTCGGCGTCGCGCTCGTGAATACGCAGGCGACGATGATGTTGCCGCTCTCGGTCGAGCTCAGGCTCGGGACGGTCGCGCTCTTCGAGCTCGCGCGGGCCGCGCTCGGGTTCGTCGTCGTCCTCCTGCTGGTCGTCGCGGGAGCGACGCTGGTGCCGCTGCTCGGCGCACAGATCCCGGTCGGGCTCGTGCTGATCGCGGTGACGCCGCTCGTGATCCGCGTTCGGCGCAGCCTCGTCCCCGGGCTCGATGCGGCGACGGCGCGCGGGCTCGTGCGCGAGGCGCTCCCGCTCGCCGTCGCGTTGACGATGAACGTCGTCTACTTCCGCGTGCTGATGATCATGACGTCGCTACTCGCGACGTCGAAGGCAACCGGTCTCTTCGCGACCTCGTTCCAGATCTTCGCGGTGCTCTTCTCGCTGCCGCTGCTCGTGCTGTCGAGCGCCCTGCCGCTGCTCTCGGTGGCGGGGCGAGACGACGACGATCGGCTCCGCTTCGGCCTGCAGCGCATGACCGAGGTCGCGCTCGCGATCTCGATCGTGTTCGTGCTCGCCATCGTGGCGGCCGCGCCGTGGGCGATCCCGTTCCTCGGCGGCGACGCCTACCGCGACGCCGTGCCGGTGCTGCAGATCCAGGCGTTCGCCCTCATTCCCGTCTTCGTCGGGCAGACCTGGCAGCTCGGCCTGCTCTCGCTCCGCCGTCAGGCGTCGCTCACCTGGGCGAACACCGGCGCGCTCGTACTGGTGATCGCGCTCGGCGCGATCTTCATCCCGCTCTGGTCGGCGGAGGGCGCAGCGGTCGCCGCCGTGGTGGCAGAGACCGGGCTGGCAGCGCTGGTCTATCTCTTCCTGTGGCGCGCCCGCCGGGCGGTCGCGCCGCGGCCCGGTCTCACGCCGCGGGTCGTGCTCGCCTCGTTGCCGGCGTTCGCCGTTCTCCTCGTGCCGCTGCCGTGGCTCGTGCACGCGGTCGCGAGCGTCGCGGTGTTCATCGTCGCGGCCGCGGCACTCCGCGCGGTGCCGTCCGAGCTTCTGAAAGCGCTCCGCCCGTCGTGAGCCTGCCGCGCGTCGTCCTCCTGCGCGGCCACTCGGCGAACCCGTGGGACCTCCGTCCCTGGGAGCTGCTGCGGGGGCGCTTCGACGTGGGCCTGCTCGTCACCGGCGCGAACGCCTACGACGTCTCGGGTCTCGAGCTTCCGGTCGAGCGCGTTGGGTCGGTGCGCGAGCGGCTGCCGAGGGGGCGGGCAGGTGATCTTGCGACGCTGGCCGTGGGCGACCGCTACCTGCGACTCGCCGAGGTGCTGCGCGGCGCCGACATCGTGCATGCCGCCGAGATCGGCGTGCCCTACTCGCACGGCCCGGCGATGCTGCGCGACGAGCTCGGGTTCTCGCTCGTGCTGACGGTGTGGGAGACGATCCCGTTCGGAGACGCCTACCGGCGCTTCCGCGGCCGCCGCTACCGCCGCGAGACGATCCCTCGGGTCGACCTCTTTCTCGCGGCCACCGAGCGGGCCCGGCTCGCGCTGCTGCTCGAGGGCGTGGCGGCCGAGCGCATCGAGGTGGCGCCTCCGGGCATCGACACGACGCGCTTCCGTCCCGGGGAGCCGCCCTCCGAGCACCTCGTGCTCTCGGTCGGCCGTCTGGTGTGGGAGAAAGGGCACCAGGATCTGCTTCGCGCTCTCGCGGTGCTCCGGGACGGCGGCCGCGACTGCCGGGCACTCGTCGTCGGAGCCGGGGAGGAGGAGGAACGCCTCCACGCCTACGCGCGTGACCTGGGTGTCGCCGACCTCGTCGAATGGCGTCGCCACGTTCCCTACGACGAGATGCCGGATGTGTTCGCGGGGGCGTCCTGTTTCGTGCTGGCGAGTCTCGCGACGGAGTGGTGGGAGGAGCAGTTCGGCATGGTGCTCGCCGAAGCGGCCGCGGCCGGCGTTCCGATCGTGGCCGCCGCGTCCGGCGCGATCCCCGAGGTCTTGCGCGGCGCCGGCTCGACCTTCCCGGCGGGCGACTGGGCGTCGCTCGCCGATGAGCTCCGGCGCGTGGTCGACCGGCCGCCGGCGCGAGAGCGGCCGCCGGCGCTCGCCGACGCCTACTCGACGGAGGCTGCAGCCGAACGGCTCGCGGCCGCCTACGACCGGCTGCTCAGCTCGCGGTAGACGGCGTCGTGGCCGCGCGCGGTCGCGTCCCACGAGAAGGCCGCCGCACGCGCGAGCCCGCGCCGCGCCCAGCCGCCGGGGGCGTCGAGCACGTCCGTCACCGCCGTGGCGATCGCGTGCGGATCGCGCGGGTCGAAGAGCGCAGCGGCGTCTCCCACCACCTCCGGCAGAGCGCCGGCATTCGAGCAGGCGACCGGGCAGCCGCAGGCCATCGCCTCGAGCGGCGGCAGCCCGAACCCCTCGTAGAGCGACGGGAAGACGAGCGCGGAGGCGGTTTGCAGGAGCCGTATCACCTCGGGGTAGGGGACGTGCCCACGCGCTTCGACGCCGGCGGGGACGTCGCCGAGGTCGCCGCCCCCGGTGAGCACGAGCCGCAGGTCAGGACGCTCACGGCGGAGCTCGGCGAACGCGGCGAACAGCCTCGCGTGGTTCTTGTGCGGCCAGGCCCGCGCGGGGTAATAAAGGAACCCCTCCCGCGCGTCCCCCGGCGTCAGCAGTTCGTGATCGAGCCCGAGCGGGACGACCCGGATGCGCGCGGGGTCGAGCCCGAGCTTCGCGACCGCCCGGTCGCGAACGAACTCGCTGATCGCGATCACGCGGTCGGCGCGCCGGAGCGACCGGTGCCACGCGACGGCACGAAACGCACGCTCGCCCCGTGGGAACAGCTCGGGCAGGTCGAGATGCTGGACGTCGTGGAGGGTGACGACGGACGGACGGTCGACGGTCGGCAGGGCGATCGTCAGCGGATAGTGGACGGCTTCCGTGCCCGCGAGTCGCGCGCGGAGCGGGCCAGGGCGCGCGGCGGCTAGCGCCATCGCTGCGAGCCGCGAGGGGGCACTTCCGGCGCGGCGGTACTCGACCGCGACGTCTCCATCGAGCCCCTCGGCGGCGTCCGGCGCCACGGGCGGCAGCAGCACCCGGTAGTCGAGCTCGCCGACCCGCGCGAGCCCACCGAGCAGGCCCCGCACGTACGTCTCGCTGCCGCCGAGCCTGCCTGGCACGAGCGTGAGGAGCGCGATGCCGACGGTCATCGAGCAAACGATCGTAGTGTGCGCCCGTGCGCGAACTCGCCGCCGTCGTCCTCGCGATGATCTCGTCGTCGCTCTACGGCGGCGCCTCGGCGCTGCAGGCTCTCGAGGCGCGGCGCGTGCCGGCGTCGGCCGCGCTGCGCGCGAGCCTGATCACCCGCCTGCTGCGCCGCCCGCTCTGGCTGCTCGGGAGCGGCGCGGGCGTCGTCGGCTGGGTGTGCTCCGCGGCGGCGCTCGCCTTGGCCTCGGTCGCGCTCGTGCAGCCGGCGCTCGGCCTCGGCCTGATCGTCCTGCTCGTGCTCGCGTCGCGCATGCTGGGCGAGCGCGTCGGCGCGGTCGAGATTGCCGGCGCCTCCGCGATCGTCGTCGCCGTCGCGATCCTCGCGTGGGCCGGGCCGACGGAGTCGACGTCCTTCACCACCGGCGGGACGTGGGCGATCGGGGTCGCGCTCGCGCTGATCGCCGCGGCGCCGTTCGCGCTGCGCGCCGCCGGTTTCGCGGGTGGACTTCAGACAAGCATTGCCGCGGGCCTCGGTTGGGCCTCCGTCGGGCTCGCGACCGCGCTCGTCGTCGATGCGCTCGGCAACCGGCGGTGGCTCGAGTGCGTCGCGTGGGGAGCGGCGGTCGGGCTCGCGAGTTGGGCGACGCTGCTCGCGGAGATGACGGCCCTCCAGTTCTGGCCGGCGACGCGCTCGATCCCGATCGTCTTCTCGCTCGAGATGGCGGTGCCGGCGGCGGTCACGCCGCTGCTCGCCGTCGGGTCGTCGCCTCCGCACCCGGTGCTCTTCGTGCTCGCGCTGGCGCTTGCCTGCGCCGGGGCCGTGCTCGTCGGCCGCTCCCGCGGCGTCGCCCAGCAGTTCGCAGGCTAACCGGCGACCCGGCGCTCGAGCAGTTTCTTCGCTTCGGCCGCCCATAGCACCACGCTTGCGAGGCCCACGCAGATCGCCCACTCGTCGAGCCCGAGCGGCGTCGTGCCGAAGGCGTCGTTGAGAAACGGGAGTTGTACGACCGCCACTTGGAGCAGAGCGGAGAGCGAGATCGCGCCCCACAGCCATCGGTTCGTGAATAGCCGATGGAAGGCGCTCCTGCGGTCCGAGCGGGCGTTGACGCAGTTGAACAGCTGGGCGAGGACGAGGGTGGTGAACGCCATCGTCCTCGCCTCGACGACGTTGCCCGTGTCCCCGACGATCCCGCCCGGCAGTCGGAGGTCGAGGGCGAGCAGTGTCACGGCGGCCATCACCGCGCCCACCCAGACGATGCCGACCCACATCTCGGCGTCGATGACGCGGTCGGTGAGGCCGCGCGGCGGTCGCCGCATGACGTCGTCCGGCGAGGGATCCAGGCCGAGTGCCAAGGCCGGCGCACCATCGGTGAGGAGGTTGATCCAGAGAATCTGTGTCGCGAGCAGCGGCACCGCGATCGTCTCGCCGGTGTCCTCGAGCCCAAGCAAGCCGGCAAGCACGACGCCGAAGAACATCGTCAGGACCTCGCCGATGTTCGATGAGAGGAGGAAGCGCAGGAACTTGCGGATGTTCGCGAAGATCCCGCGGCCCTCGCGGATTGCGCTGACGATCGTGGCGAAGTTGTCGTCGGCCAGGATCATGTCCGACGCCTCGGTCGCGACGTCCGTTCCTCCGATGCCCATCGCGACCCCGATATCCGCGGCCTTGAGCGCGGGCGCGTCGTTCACGCCGTCGCCGGTCATCGCGACGATCCATTCGTCCGCGTGCAGGGCTTCGACGATCTGCAGCTTGTGTTCCGGTGCGACGCGGGCATAGGTGCGGACCTCCCGGACGGTTGCCGTGCGCGCGTCGTCGTCGAGCGTCTCGAGCTCGGCGCCGGTGACGACGCGCGAGCCGGCGGGCGCGATCCCGAGGTCGGCGGCGATCCGCGCCGCGGTGTGCGGGTGGTCGCCCGTGATCATCAGCACGCGAACGCCGGCGGACTGCGCGTCGGCGATGGCGAGACGGGCCTCCGGGCGCGGTGGATCGATTATCCCGACCAGGCCGAGGTAGACGAGCTCCCGCTCGACCGATTCGTCCTCCGGCGGAGGCTTGTCCGCCGGCAGCGATCGGTAGGCGACCGCGAGCGTTCGC
Source organism: uncultured Thermoleophilia bacterium (assembly GCA_963708355.1). Lineage (GTDB taxonomy): Bacteria > Actinomycetota > Thermoleophilia > Gaiellales > Gaiellaceae > PALSA-600. Next base: position 19,893 of record CAVPSK010000005.1, read on the forward strand.
ATTGCCAGGTCGCCGAGCCGATCTATCGTCGTGAGGATCTCGTCCCGGCGCTCCTTGGAAAGCGGCCGCACACGGCCGCCGACGCGCTCCTCGCTGCAACGGGCGAGCAGCATGTCGGGAGCGCCCTTCGTAACGGCGGCGAGGCCGAACTCGCGCTCGCGGTCGGCCTGCAGCGTGGTCATCAGCTTGCGCTCGGAGGTGAACGGAACCTCGCCGACGCGCTCGAACCGCGCGCGGCGTCTCTCGGTCAGCCCTTCCACCTTCGCCTCCGCGACCAGAAACGCGGCCTCGGTGGGATCACCCTGGATCGTCCACTCGCCGTCGATCTCCAGCAGTTGGGCGTCGTTCGCGAGGCTCCCGGCTGCAAGCACCGCGCGAACTTCGTCCAGCAGGGCCGGGTCGTCGAGCGGACGCCCGTCCACGAGCAGGTCGCCCTCCGGGCGGTAGCCGCTGCCGGTGACGTCGACCTCGCCCGTGCCGGTGACGACCTTCTCGATCGTCATCTCGTTCTTCGTCAGCGTTCCTGTCTTGTCGGAGCAGATCACCGACGCTGACCCGAGCGTCTCGACCGAGGACAGCTTCTTGACGATCGCCCGCTGCCGCGCCATCCGCTGCACGCCGAGCGCGAGGACGACGGACAGCACGGCCGGCAGCCCCTCCGGCACTGCGGCTACCGCCAACGACACCCCGATGAGCAGCACGGACACGAGATCCGACGCCGTTCGGAGATCGGCACTGAGCAAGATCGCGCCGACGACGACGGCCGCAATCGCGATCACAGCGATCCCGAGCATGCGCCCGATCCGGTCGATCTCCCGCTGCAGCGGCGTCGCCTGCGCCTCGGTACGGCCGAGCAGACGCGCAACGTTGCCCATCTCGGTCGCCATTCCGGTCGCGGTCACGACGGCCCGGCCGCGGCCGCGCACGATCGCGGTGCCGCTGAACACCATGTTCACCCGGTCGCCCAGTCCGACCGGCTCCGCGATCGTGCCGGCGTCCTTGAGGACCGCCTCGCTCTCCCCCGTCAACGAGGCCTCGGCGACCGTCAGGGACGCCGCGTCGACCAGGCGGCCGTCGGCGGCGACCGCGTCGCCCTCAGCGAGCGTCAGGATGTCGCCCGGCACCACCTCCGCGGCCGGAATCCGCTCCATGCGTCCGTCGCGCACGACCCCCGCCGTCGCCGCGGCCATCCGCTGCAACGCCGCGACCGCCTGCTCGGCGCGCGCCTCCTGCACGTAGCCGAGCACGGCGTTGGCGACGACGATCGCCCCGATCACGATCGCGTCGTACGGCGCCGCCTCGCTGCCTTCGAACGCCCACGCCACCAACGAGACCAGGACCGCCACCAGCAGCAGGTAGATCAGCGGGTTGGCGAACTGGTCGAGGAACTTCCGCCACTCCGGCACGCGCTCCGCCGCCTCGAGCCGGTTGGGACCAAGACGCGCGAGTCGCGAGGACGCCTCTACCGCAGTCAGCCCCAGGCGCGCGTCGGTGCCCAGGGACGCCACGACGGCACTCGCTTCGCGCCGCCACGCGTCCTGCAAGCTCGGCACAGCCGGGTTCTCTCGCGCATCGGCACCGCTGTTCGGGGCAACCTTCACGCGCCGAGCACCATCAAGGCGAACACCGCCGGGAAGACGGACACCGGGAGCCACAGCAGTGCCCACCGCTCGTGCCTGACCAGAGCCACAAGGCCATGCGGGGAGTGCGACCTGGCGTGGGAGTGACCATGATCGAACCCACCTTCCTTCTACGCTCAGCATCGCCCGGATCTCCCGCCGAGGCATCGGTAGTTTCCTGAAGCGGCCGCCCACGCGCCCCTCGGTGGGTGTGAGGGCTTATCGGTCGGCGAGCACCCCCGAACGTCGTGCGGACTTCGGACGGTGATCCTGCTCACTGCCCGGGAGGGCATCCTGTGGGCGTGATCTTGATCGCTCTCCGAGCCGCGAGAGGCTAGACGGGAGGTCGAACCATGACTGGCACCGAAGATGTCGGGGTCGAAGGGCCGGCGAGCGAGTCGGTGTTCCATCGTGTCGTCGTCGGGGTTGACGGCACAGAGTCGGGGCTCGAGGCGTGCCGCCAGGCCGCCCGGCTCGCAGATCCAGCCACGCTGATCGAGGCAATTGCCGTTGTCCATCTCACCGAGGCGTTCCGCGCGGGACCTGGAGCGCCCCGCATTGCCGATCAACTCCAACGCGACGCCGAGTCGGCACTCGACGACGCGGTCCGGATACTCGGCGAACGCGCGCGCAGGCAGTTCGTCAACGGGTTGGTCACGGAGTCGTTACTGCGCGAGCTCGAGCGTGTCGACGCGACGGTGATCGCGATCGGATCGCACGGTCATCACCGCGCCACCGAAATCATGATCGGAGGTGTCGCCGGGGAGGTGCTCCACCAAGCACCCTGCTCTGTGCTGCTCGCGCGTCCGGCGAGCAATCCCGAATGCTTTCCCGACGTGATCGTCGTCGGGATGGACGGCTCGCAGGCCGCGGATACTGCATTCGCCGCCGCGCGGCAACTCGCGGCGCGTTTCGACAGGCCTCTGCGCGTTGTGACTGCGCTGCGGGGTAAGAGCGTTGACCTTGCGCGCGTCCAGCTCCGCCTTGCGTCCGCAGAGGCAGTCGACGAGCATCCCGTCCCAGCGCTCGTCGGCGCGTCGCAGGCTGCCGACCTCGTGGTGGTGGGCAGTCGCGGCCTGCACGGCCTGCGGGCACTCGGCAGTGTGTCCGAACGCGTCGCACATCAGGCGAGGTGCTCAGTTCTGGTCGTGCGCCCGCAGAACTCGGGTTAGCGCCCGCGTCCAAGCCGCCAGGCGGTGCGTGGGTCGAGGCGGGGGCCTGAGTTGAGGAGGCCGTGGCCGTAGACGCGGCCGGCGAAGCGGACGAGCGCGTAGATCGAGGCGAGGACGAGTACGACTGCGAGTGCGTGTTCCCAGAGCGGGACGCCGATGAGCGCGCTGCGGGCGGGGAGCACGAGCGGGGCGGTGAGTGGGAAGACGGTGAGGACGTTCGCGGCGGGGCCGTTCATGTCGGCGTTGAGCGCGATGTAGCCGGCGAAGTAGGCGGCTAGGAGGGTGTAGGTGACCGGCTGTCCGGCTGTTTCGGCGTTCTGCTGTCTGGAGGCGAGGGCGCCAGCTGCGGCGTAGGCGACGGCGTAGAGCGCGAAGCCGAGCGCGAACCAGGGGATGACGAGCGCGAGGCTGCCGCCGAGCCCCGCCGGGGCGTCGAAGACGCCGGCGGCGAGCAGCGTGGCGGCGAGACCGGCGACGAGCACGAGTTGCGCGAATCCGAGCAGCCCGATTCCGATCACCTTGCCGGCGAGCAGATGGCGCGGACGCGTCGTCGCGAGGATCAACTCGACGACGCGGTTGTTCTTCTCCTCGACGATGCCGGTGACGACCCACTGGCCGTAGACCGCCAGAGACATGAGCAGGAGCAGGGAGCCGACATATGCGACCACGGTCTCGGCGTCGGTGGTCTGCCTCTCCCCGGTATGGAGGGTCACCGTCGTCAGTTCAGGTGCCGGCGGCAGGTGGTTGCGGAGCGTGCGCACTGCCGTGTCGGCCACCGCCGCCGCCTTCGGATCGACGTTCGACCGGAAGACGAGTTGGTCAGCGGACAGGAGCAGGAGCGCGTCGACCTGCTTGGCTTCGAGCGCCTGGCGGCCCGCCGCCGGCGAGGCGACCACGCGCAGTCGCACCCTCGCGTCGTCGAATGGCTTCGCTGCGCGTTGGAGCGCCGGAAGAAGGCCGGTCGGCGCCGGCGTCGTCACTGCGACCCGGTAGGTCGGCTTCTTCGACAGGGCGCCGTTCAGGGCCGTCGACCCGCCGACGACGAGGAGCAGCACCAGCGTCGAGATGAGGAACACCTTGCTGCGCAGGCGCTCGCGGATCTCACGCCGGGCGACGAGCGTGATCGTGCGCCGGCCGCTCATCGTGTCACCAGCTCCAGGAAGAGCTCGGCGAGGGTAGGCGGTCCGTAGCTGAACTCGAGCACCCGCGCCGATCGTTCTGCGGCGGCGAGCACGTGCTCGGGGTCGACGTCCCGGCGGGCCAGCAGCCGCAGGTCGCCGTTGCGTCGCTCGACCAGTTCGACGCCGGCGACGTCGGGTAGCCACTGTGGCGGCGCGCCCTCGAGCTGGAGCGTGATCCTGCGCCGCTGCGAGGCACGTCTGAGCTCGTCCACGTCCCCGGTCGCGACGATCCTCCCGTGGTCGACGATCGCGACATCCTCGCAGATCTCCTCGACGAGCTCGAGTTGATGGCTGGAGAAGAGGACGGCGGTGCCGCGGGCCGCCTCGCCGCGGAGCACTTCGGCAAGCGTCTGGACCGCGACCGGGTCGAGACCCGCGAATGGCTCGTCGAGGACAAGCAGCTCCGGCTCGTGCAGCAGCGCCGCCGCGAGCTGCGCGCGTTGCTGGTTGCCGTGCGAGAGCTCCTCGACCTTCGCACCGGCGCGATCCTCGAGGCCGAGCCGCTCGAGCCAGCGAGCTGCCGCGGCCTGTGCGGCGCGATCGTCGAGCCCGTGCAGGCAGCCGAAGTACGCGAGCTGCTCGCCGACCGGCATCCGCGGGTAGAGGCCACGCTCCTCCGGCATGTAGCCGAAACGAGACTGCTCCTCCAGCCCGATCGGCCCATCGTCCCAGAGCACTTCGCCGCCGTCGATCTGGACGAGGCCGAAGACGGAGCGCATCGCCGTTGTCTTCCCGGCGCCATTCGGGCCGAGGAAGCCGAGCATCCGCCCACGGCCGATGGAAAACGAGCAGTCAGCGAGCGCCTGCACAGCACCGAACCGCTTGCTCACATGCGAGAAGCGCAGCATCCACTGCCTCTTGTCGAGAACAGCTGCAGGATCTCGGCCCAGCTCAGAATCCGCATCCGTTGGCCCCGCGAATCGCTTGCGGGAAAGCCGCATCCGGCGCGCGTACGGGCTCGTGCGACTGGCGGCCCAGCAGTTCGTGGGCT
>CAVPSK010000006.1:0-9042 GCA_963708355.1 uncultured Thermoleophilia bacterium
GCCGGATATCGGCCTCGTGGCGAAGAAAGGCGTCCAGCCGAGCACGTCGTTCAGCCACGGGCCGAATTCGTTGTGCACCACCGGCCCGAGAATGATGATGCCCCAGAGCCCGAGCACCACGCTGGGGATGGCAGCGAGCATCTCGACGAGCGAGCCGACGACGCCGCGCACGCCGCTGGGCGCGAGCTCGCTCAGGTAGAGGCCGATCGCTATCGCGACGGGCCCGGCGAGCAAGACCGCCAGGCTGGTGACGTAGAGCGTCGCAACCAGGAAGTCGAGCGCGCCGAACTGGTTGGTGACGGCGTTCCAGGTCTCGTGCCAGATGAAGCCGAGCCCGAAGGCGCTGAACGCTGCCCGAGACTGGCTGATCACCTCGTAGATGATCAGGCCGATCAGCGCAATGACACCGATGGCGGCCAGCGCCGAGATCCAGCGCAGAGCGAGGTCCCCGAGGCGGTCGACCAGCGACCGCCGCGACTCGAGGGTGTCCTGCGGCGGACTGACGGCCGAGACGTCCATGGCTCCGGTCGGAAGCTTTCCAGGTTTCCGAGACGTCGCGGAGCCCGTCACCGTCCCGACACGAGATGTTCACATTTCCGCGACCCGGCGTTTCCAGCCGTTCCGCGTACACTCGCGCCATGGCGTCGTCGACGTCGAGGATCACGTCGCTGGACCTCTCCGCGAACATCAAGGGCGACGAGCGCCTTGCTACCGGGCGCGAGGTCGTCTTCGGCGTGCGCGACCTGAGCGTCTCGTACGGGCCGTCGCTGGCGCTCGCCGGCGTCGACCTCGACATCTACAAGAACGTGATCACCGCGTTGATCGGCCCCTCCGGTTGCGGCAAGAGCACATTCATTCGCTGTCTGAACCGAATGAACGATCTCGTGCCGGGGGTCAAGGTCGGCGGGAAGACTCTCTACCACGGAGTCGACCTGTACGGGTCCGACGTGGATCCAGTGGAAGTCCGGCGGCGGATCGGAATGGTGTTCCAGCGGCCGAACCCGTTCCCCAAGTCGATTTACGACAACGTCGCCTTCGCGCCCAGGAAGCTCGGCCTGGCGGGAGACATGGATGAGCGCGTGGAGCGGGCTCTGCGCGGGGCCGCGTTGTGGGACGAGGTCAAGGACCGTCTCAAGAAGTCGGCCCTCGGCCTCTCCGGCGGGCAGCAGCAGCGGCTGTGCATCGCACGCGCGATCGCGGTCGAGCCCGACGTCGTGCTGCTCGACGAGCCCGCCTCCGCGCTCGACCCGATCTCGACCGCCGCGATCGAGGACCTGATGCACGACCTCAAGCGCGAGTACACGCTCGTTATCGTCACGCACAACATGCAGCAGGCCGCGCGCGTCGCCGAGATGACCGCGTTCTTCAGCCTCGACCTGCACGACGACGGGTCCCGCAACGGGATCCTCGTCGAGTACGACTCGACCGAGAAGATCTTCACGCAGCCCGCCGACGAGCGCACCGAGGGCTACGTCACGGGCCGCTTCGGATGAGAGTCTCCTTCACCGAGGAGCTCTCGCAGCTCGAGGCATCGCTGCAGGAGGAAGGCGACCTCGTCCTCCGTGCGCTCCGTTCCGCGTTGAACGCGCTCGCGCGCGGCGACCAGGAGCTCGCCGACGAGGTGATCCGCTTCGACGACGAGGTCGACCGGCGCTACATCGGGATCGAGACCGGCGTGCAGTCGCTGCTCGCGCGCCAGACGCCGGTGGCGTCGGACCTGCGGCTGGTGCTCGCCGTGCTCCGGGTCAACCTCCACCTCGAGCGGATGGCCGACTACTGCGTAACCGTCGCCAAGTTGACGAAGCTGATGGGCGACCTCGACGTCGAGGACGAGGCGATCTCCCGCTCGATCGAGGACATGGGCCAACGCGCCGAGCAGATGATCCGCGTCGCGATGGATTCGTTCGCCTCGCGCGATGCCGAGAAGGCGCAGACCCTCGTCGACCTCGACGAGCTGATCGACCGCGCGAACCGCAACGCGTCGGAGGACGTCCTGTCGCTCGGCGACTCGCCGCAGGAGCGCGAGTACGGCCTCCGCATGCTGGTCGTCTCCCGTTGCGTCGAGCGGATCGGCGACCACGCGGTCGACATCGGCGAGCAGGTCGCGTATCTCGTGACCGGCGAGTTCCGCGAGTTCACCGACGCGTCGCATCCGGCGTAGACGTCCCGCGTAGACTCGCCGTCTCGGATGCGGGAACCAGGCGTCGAGGACGCGACGCGGCGGACGCGGCTCGCCAACGAGCGCACGTATCTCGCGTGGTGGCGCACGGGTCTGACGTCGCTCGCGGTCGGCATCGGGATCGGAAAGCTCCTGCCGGAGCACACATCGTCATCCTCGTGGCCCTACGAGCTTGTCGGAGCGGCATTCAGCGTCCTTGGGATCGCGTTCGTCGTCACCGGCCTGCAGCGGGTGCGCGCCGTCGAGCACGCGATCGACCGCGGCAGCTTCGCCCCGCTGGGCGAGCGCCTGCTCGCGCTCCTGGTGGGCTCCGGGATCCTGCTCGGCCTCGGCGTGATCGCGCTGATCGTCTTCGGCTGAGCCCCGGTGCCAGGCACCGGTTCAGGCAGCCCGCAGCCAGCGCGACTCGTCGAGGCGCACGAGGTACGTCGGGCGGCTCGAGCGAAGGTAGTCGACCACCCCGCGCTCGGTGTGGGCGCACGGGATCATCGTCTTCCACCCGCCGAGATGCTCGAGGCGATGGAAGTCGCCGTTCGCGACGCTCGCCAGGCCGGCGGCGGCAACCCAGCCGAAGAGCGTGTGCCGGTTGAAGAGCTCGAAGCGATCGACGAGCGACCGCAGCTCGGGGCGCGCCGCGAACGCCGCGGTGCCCCGCGTCGCGCCCTCGAGCTCCGCCGGCGAGTACGGGTGGGCGGCGACGAGCGCCGCCCCGGACGCCCGCGCGGACGCGAGCGCACGTTCGAGACCCCGTGCGACCTCGACGAACGACCGGAGCCCGAGCGCCACCGCGTGCCCGGCGAGCAGCGGATCGGGATTGTCGTACGTCAGCTCGAGCCCGGGCAGGACGAGCAGGCCGTAACGGCGCGCGGCGCGCGCGGCCTCCGACTCGATCTCCGCCAGGTAGGCGCCGAAGTTCTCCGCGTCGACGTGGCCGGGCTCCCGCGTGACGTGATCGGTGACGGCGAGCACGTCGAACCCGTTCTGCCCGTACAGGTCGCAGAGCGCGCGGACGCCGAGCACGCCGTCACTCCACGTGGTGTGCGCGTGCAGCTCGCACAGGAGCGGGCTCGCCTTCGGCATGAGAGCAGTCACGAACCCATCTTCGCTGCACCTCGGCACCTTCCGGCGCCGGGTCACCGAATCGCTACTGGTTCTTTGCAGCCCTACGACACGAAATAGATCGTGCAGGCGAGGCCGGCGACGAAGCAGTACACCGCGAACGGCGTGAGGGTGCGGGTCTCGAAGTACCGCATCAGGAAACGGACCGACAGCCACGCGGTGAGCGCGGCGGCGAGCGCGCCGGCGAGGGCCTGGCCCCGCACCCCGTTTCCCGCGCTCCCGAACAGCTCGGGGAGCTTCAGCAGGGCGGCCGCGCCGATGATCGGCGTGGCGAGCAGGAAGGCGAACCGCGCCGCATCCTTGTGCGAGAGGCCGACCAGCAGCCCGCCGCCCATCGCCGCGCCGGAGCGCGAGAAGCCGGGGATGAGCGCGAGCGCCTGCGCGGAGCCGACCAGCGCCGAATCCCGCCAGGACACCGTGCGCGCGATGCGGACGTCGTCCTCGTCGGCCGTCACCGGCGCACGGCGCCGGAGCAGCTCCGCGCCGGCGAGCAGCACGCCGTTGAGCATGAGGAAGATCGCGGCCGAGGTCGGCGACGCGAACGCCTTGCGCAGCACGTGCTCGAGCGCGAGCCCCAGGATCCCCGCAGGGATGGTCCCGACGACCAGCAGCCAGCCGAGCTTCGCGTCGCTGTCGGCCGGATCGATCCCGCGGTCGCGGAGCGAGCGCCCGAGCCCGCGAATGATCCGCACCCAGTCGCGCCAGAAGAAGATCAAGAGCACGATCGCCGTCGCGAGGTGCGTTGCAACCAGAAACGTCAGGAAATACTGGTCGTTCTGGTGGATGTTCCAGCCGAGCAGGCTCGGGAGAATGACGCTATGTCCGAGGCTCGAGACCGGAAAGAGCTCCGTCACGCCCTGAATGAGCCCGAGCACGATCGCGCGGGTGTAGGAGATCAGCTGGGCGGCGATCACGCCGTCGTCGTCGTCCGCTTCGGGCCTGAGCGGAACCAGGCGAAGACGAGGCAGGCGACGCCGAGCAGGAACGCCGCGATGCCGTGCTTCACGTGGTGGTGGTCGGAGCCGGCCTCGTGACCGGGGAAGAAGGACGGGAGCGAGTCCGCGGGAAGCGCCCAGTAGACGACGGCGACGACGATCAGCACGATTCCGGCGACAAGGGCGAGAATGGCCAGGAGGCGGTCGTTGCGCACCGGCGCCAGCATACGCGGCTACGCTCTGAGCGACGGCTTCACCAGATCGAAACCCCGGTCCCCCCGTCCGTCCGGAATGCTTCCGAGTCCCCCGTGTCGACCACCGAGATCCCGAGCGCCAGCGAAGCGCTGATCAACCGCGAGCTGTCGGCGCTGGATCTCATGCGCCGCGTGCTCGATCTCGCGAGCGACCCGACCGAGCCGCTGCTCGAGCGCGTGAAGTTCTGCGGGATCGTCTCGGTGATCCTCGACGAGTTCTTCATGGTTCGCGTCGCCGGCCTGTACGACCAGGTCCTCGCTGGGCTCACCGGCCGGCTGCCCGACGGCAGGACGCCGCAGCAGACGCTCGACGAGATCCGCACACGCGTGCTCGACCTCTCCGCCGCCCAGTCGCACTTGTGGCGCGACGACCTGTGCCCCGCGCTCGCCGCCGAGGGCATCCGGGTCGGCACCGTCGCCGACGCCTCGAAGGAGGAGCTTGCCGACCTCGAGCGCGTGTTCGACCACGAGATCTACCCGGTGCTGACGCCGCTCGCGGTCGGGCCCGGACAGCCGTTCCCGTACATCTCCGGCCTGTCGCTGAGCCTTGGCGTCGTCGTCCGCGACGACACGTCCGGCGAGGAGCGCTTCGCGCGCGTGAAGGTCCCGGAGGGCCTGCCCCGGTTCGTGCAGGTCGGGACGGGCGGCCTGCGGCTGCCGCTCGAAGCGGTCATCGGCCACTTCCTGGGCGCGCTCTTCCCCGAGATGGAGGTGCTCGAGCGCGTCGCGTTCCGGCTGACCCGCGACGGTGACACCGAGATCTCGGACGACGCCGACGACCTGCTCGAGGCCGTGGAGAGCGAACTGAGCAAGCGGCGCTTCGGCGCCGTTGTCCGGCTCGAGGTGTCGAGCTCGATCTCGCGCTCGATGCTGACGCGGCTCGAGACGCGGCTCGGGATCTCGCCGCCGGCCGTCTACCCGGTGAAGGGTCTGCTCGACCTCGCCGACGTCGGCCAGCTGTACGCGCTCGACCGCCCCGACCTCAAGTACGCGCCGTGGGTCCCCCACACGCAGCGCCGGCTGCAGAGCCCGAAGAACGACGACATCTTCGCGGAGATCGCGCAGCGCGACGTCGTCGTCCAGCACCCGTACGACTCGTTCACCACGAGCGTCGAGGCGTTCGTGAGGACCGCGGCACACGACCCGGACGTGGTCGCGATCAAGACCACCGTCTACAGGACGACCGCGGACTCGGCACTCGCGAACGCGCTCGTCGACGCGACCGAGAACGGGAAGCAGTGCGTCTGCGTCGTGGAGCTCAAGGCGCGCTTCGACGAGCGCCGCAACATCGAGTGGGCACGCTCGCTCGAGCAGGCGGGTGTCCACGTCGTCTTCGGGTTCCCGGACATGAAGATCCACGCGAAGACGACCCTGGTCGTGCGCCGCGAGAACGACGACCTGCGCCGCTACGTGCACATCGGGACCGGGAACTACCACGCCACGACTGCGCGCACGTACGAGGACGTCGGGCTCTTCACCGCCGACCCCGAGATCGCCGCCGACGTCGCCGACCTCTTCAACTTCGTCACCGGGTTCGGGCGTCCACAGCGCTTCCGGAAGCTGCTCGTCGCGCCGTTCAACCTTAAGAAGCGCCTGATCGAGCTGATCCGCGAGGTCGGCGCCGCCGCGCAGGCCGGCAAACCCGCACGGATTCGGTTGAAGTGCAACAACCTCACGCATCCCGACGTGATCGACGAGCTCTACCGGGCGTCGCAGGCGGGGGTCGAGATCGACCTCGTCGTGCGGGCGGTGTGCTCGCTCGTCCCGGGCGTGCCGGGCCTGAGCGACCGGATCCGGGTGCGCTCGGTGCTCGGGCGGTTCCTCGAGCACAGCCGCCTCTTCTTCTTCGAGGCCGGCGACGAGCGCACGTACCTGCTCGGCAGCGCCGACCTGATGCCGCGCAATCTCGACCATCGCATCGAGGTAGTCACACCAGCCCAGGAGCCCCACACGTGCGCGGAGATCGATGCGATCTTCAAGGCGCTCTTCAACGACAACTCGAGCGCATGGGAGCTGCAGTCCGACGAGACGTGGCGGCGCGTCTCGGGCAAGAAGGGCGAGCGCCGGCGTTCGGCGCAGGCCCAGTTCATGCGCAGGCGCGAGCGCGCGAGACGACTGACGCGACCCGGCTAGCTGAAGCGCCGTCATGTGGGGTCGTCACCATTCGGACGTGCCGTATGGGGTCGTCGATGTCGGCTCGAATACCGTGCGCCTGCTCGTCGCCGCCCACGGCAAGCCGGTGCTCTCGCTGCGCGCGACGCTCGGCCTCGGGGCCTGCGTCGAGCGAAGCGGCGTGATCACGGAGTCGAAGCTCGTCGAGACCGCCGATCACGTCGCGCGCTTCGTCGCCGCGGCGCGCGAGGCGGGGGCGGAGGACGTCGAGGTCCTGATCACGAGCCCCGGACGGCAGGCCGCGAACGGGCCCGAGCTCCTCGACGCAATCGGCGACGTCACCTCCGCGCGCGCACGCATCCTGTCCGCGCAGGAGGAGGGGCAGCTCGCGTTCGTCGGCGCGCTCGGCACACTGCGGCTGCCGCCCGGCCGGCGCGTCACCGTCGTCGACGTCGGCGGAGGCTCGACGCAGCTCGTCGTCGGGTCGGGCCGCGAGGGCATCGTCTGGAGCGGCACGATCGATCTCGGATCGCGGAGGCTCACGAGCCGCCTGCTCGGCGGCGACCCCCCGAGCCCGGCTCACCTCAAGCGCGCGCGCGCCGAGGTCGACGGGCTCCTCGAGCCGCTGACACCCCCGCCCGCGCGGGCGGCGATCGCCGTCGGCGGCAGCGCGCGTGCAGTCAAGCGCCTCGTCGGCGGACAGTTGGGTGACGACGAGCTTGCGGGCGCTGTCGACCTGCTCGGCCGCACCTCGCGCGTCGACCTGATCGACCACTACGACGTGGATCCTGCGCGGGCGGACACGCTCGCCGCCGGCGCGACGATCCTCGCGGCGGTGCAAGCGAAGCTCGGCAGGCCGCTGAAGGTCGTCCGCGCCGGCGTGCGTGAAGGCGCCGTGGCCGAGCTCGGCGCCCGGCGGCGCGCCGCCTAGACCCTATGGCGGCTGAGTGGCCGCGAGTGTGCGAAGGCCGGACCCTGCCGGTTACAGATCGGGGGTTTGTCTGGCCGGAGACTGACTCCGGCTGACCCCATGTAACGGAAGGAGGGTCCGGCCGTGATCGAAACGATGACCTATGTGGGCTTGGATGTCCACGCTCGCTCGACCCATGCCGCCGCGATCGACGTTGCGAGTGGCGAGTTGCGTCGCGGGCGCTTCGGCGGCGGTGCCGTCGAGGTGGTCGAGTGGTTGCTGGGGCTGCCGCAGCCAGTGCATGGTTGCTATGAAGCGGGACCGACGGGGTTCGCGCTCTATCGAGCCGCCGAGGCTGCCGGTGTGCGTGTCGAGGTGATCGCGCCCTCGAAGACGCCGCGCCCGTCCGGTGATCGGGTCAAGACCGACCGCAAGGACGCCGAGTTGTTGGCGCGGTTGCTGTTGGCCGGTCAACTGAAGCCGGTGTCGGTGCCGCCGGTCGCGTTCGAGGCTGCCCGCCATCTCGCGCGGGCGCGGGAGCAGGTGCGTCAGGACTTGATGCGCTGCCGTCACCGTGTCTCGAAGCTGCTGCTTCTGCACGGTCGCGTCTACGACGGCAGCGCCTGGACGAAGACACACCGTCGCTGGCTTGAGCGGCAACGGTTCGACGAGCCCGCGACCGAGCTGGCCTATCTTGACGCGCTCGCCGCGGTCGACGGCCTCGTGGCTCGCAAGGCCGGACTCGATGAGCGGCTCTCGCGGCTCGCCTGCGAGGGGGAGTGGTGGCCGACGGTTGCGCGGCTGCGCTGCTTCCGCGGCATCGACACCCTGACCGCGCTGGTGCTCTGCCTCGAGATCGGCGACTTCCACCGCTTCCGGCGGCCCGGCCAGCTCGCCGCCTGGCTTGGGCTCGTGCCCTCGCTCAACCAGTCCGGCCAGAGCGAGACGCGCGGCCCGATCACGAAGACCGGCTCCAGCATCGCGCGTCGTCTGCTGGTCGAGGCCGCCTGGCACTACCTTCCCCAGCCGAGCGTCGGTGTCGCACTCGCCCAACGACGCACCGGCCAGCCGGCCGAGGTGCTGCAGGTCGCGCTGCGCGCACAGCGCCGGCTGCACCGGCTCTACTGCCGGCTCCGCGAGCGCGGCAAGCCCGGCAACATCACCGCCGTTGCCGTTGCGCGCGAGCTCGCATGCTTCCTCTGGGCCGCCGCCATCGTGTAGCCGCCAGCGACAATCCGCCGCTGCTCGAGTGGGCGCCGGGCCGAAACGCTGCCGGCACGCGCGAATGATCTATGGGCAACCCAACACGGCCACGCCCGCTTCTAGACAGCGCACGCCGGCGACGCAACAGGGACCTGGGGTAGCCAACCCCCGCATGATCAGACTGACGCAGGCACGTCGCCGCCGCGCCCGACGCCCACCCAAGCAGCCCGCCCACCCCGTCAACGACTGGGCGATACACGCTGCGCACTTGACAAAACGCGCGCCATATCAGATCTAGCGAAGAGCGGCGCGTCCGCGCACGAGCGCGGC
>CAVPSK010000007.1:0-29959 GCA_963708355.1 uncultured Thermoleophilia bacterium
TACGGGTCGGGGACGAGCCCGGTGCGCTCGCGGATCAGCTCGCGGTCGAGGCGCGCGCACCGGTCGGCCGTGCGCCGGTCCTGCCAGACGATCGCCGGGGCGACCGGGGTTCCGGTGCGACGGTCCCACAGCAGCATCGTCTCGCGCTGGTTGGCAATCGCGACGGTGTCGAGCTCCGGCGCCGCAAGCTCGGCATCGGTGAGCGCGGCGTGCGCCGAGGCGAGCACGGTCGCCCAGATCTCCTCCGGGTCGTGCTCGACCCACCCCGGCCGTGGGAAGTGCTGCGGCAGCTCGGTCGTCCCACGCCCGAGCACGCGCAGCTCGTCGTCGACGACGAGGCACGTGGTGGCCGTCGTTCCCTGGTCGACCGCGAGGATCACGCGTGCTGCTCGACGAAGTCGAGCACGCGCTGCCACGCATCCGCCGAGGCGTCGGCGAAGTCCTCCTGCTTGCGGTCGAAGAAGCTGTGCGGCGCTCCGTCGAAGACGACGACCTCGTGGTCGACACCGGCGGACGACAGCGCCTCGTCGAACGCGCGGTTGTCGTCGGCGGTGATGTTCGCGTCGGCGCCCGCCTGGAGCGCCAGCACGGGGCAGGTCATCCGCTCGACGAGCGCAACGGCGCTCGGCCCACCGCGCTCACGCGTGGGGCTGCCGTAGAACCCGACGGATCCGTTCAGCCCGTGCCCCGACGCCGCGGCGATCCACGAGGCGCGACCGCCGAAGCAGAACCCGAGCGTGAACACCGCCTCTGCGCCCCGCCGGCGAAGCTCGGCGACCGCGGCACCCGTGTCCGCCTGCACGCCCGCGTCGGTCGTCTGCTCGACGTGCGGCGGATACTCGAACTCGTCGTCCCGCGGCTCCGCGCCCGCCGTCCGGCCGAAGTAGTCGAAGGCGACTGCCGCGTAGCCGCGCTCGGCGAGGCGAAGTGCCAGTTCTTCGTAGAAGCGGTACAGCCCGCGGACGTCGGGCAGGATCGCGACCCCGACACGCGCCGGGTCCTCGGGCTCCGCGACGAACGCGGCGAAGGTATTGCCGTCGTCCGCCCGCAACTCGAACCGCTCGTGCGAGACCGCCGCGCCCGCAATGACCGGGATCGGCGGCGCCGAGTCGAGGTCGAAGCACACGCCGCAAACCTAGTCGAGTCACGAGCCTCGGGTACGTGCACTCCTTCGGGGGATGCTCGGACAGAACGGACCCCTATGTTCTGCCGGATGCTGCGGCGCTGCCTGTGTGCGCTCGTGCTGGGCGCGAGCGCGTTTCTCCTGCCTGCCCAGGCGTGGGCGGGCTACGGCGTGCAGCCCGCGCCTGGAACCGCCACCGGCGTCAAGCCGACGTTCCTCGTCTACCTCGACCCGACCGACTCGGCGGCGCAGGTGTACGTGTCGACGTCGACGGCGCTCCAGAGCGACGGCACCCCCGCCGACGAGGTCGGCTCATGCACGCCGACCACGCCTTTCGGCGAGCCGGGGAAGTACACGTGCCGGCCGGGCTCCTACGGCAACAACAATGACGCGGACGCGCTGCCCGCCGGCAACTACTACTGGTTCCTCAGCTATCAGGCGACCGACGCCGACCACCCGTTCGGGACCACCGTCGTCTCGGGGCCGTTCGGCTTCACGGTCACGGCGCCCACGCAACCGACCGGCGTCTTCCAGGTCAGCCCGGCCGACGGCGCGGCCACCTCGGCGACGCCGACGCTCTCCTACCACGTGCCGGCGAACGTGCCCGTCGACGTCTACGTGTCGGAGAGCCCCGACCATCTCGACGACGGTTCTCCGCCGGCGCCCGATGCCCATTGTTCGGCGACGGCGCAGCAGGGGGGCACCTCCAGCTGCGCCGTCCCGGCGGCGGCGGGCCTCCGGCCCGGCGCGACGTACTACTGGTGGCTCGTCGTCGCCCAGGACGACTCCACGTGGATCTCTCCTGCCCGCTCGTTCACCATCCGGACCGCACCGGTCGGGGGAGGTCCGGGCGGCGGCGCGGCGCACGCGCTCTCCGACGCCCCCTATCTGCCCTCGTCCGCTCATTTCACCGGCCCCAGCGTCAAGCAGACGCGGCTGTCGAAGGCGGCCTACGGGCTCTCGAAGCTGATCGGGGCTCCGAAGACGATCGCGGTTGCCTGCTGGGGCACCGCGGACTGGCAGGCGATCTCGGGGGACAACCCCGAGAACTTCTACTCGGTGCTCGGCTTCTGGGCGCCCGCGATGCCGCACTGGCTGCAGCTGTCGCCGAGGATCTGCAACGCGATGGAGACACTGGTCTACAAGCGGCCGCGCTATGCGAACCGCTTCACCGCGAACGCGGTCGACACGCTCACCCACGAGATGATCCACGCCCTCGGCGTGCGCAACGAAGCCGCAACCGAGTGCTACGCGATGCAGCTCAGCTGGGTCAGCGCCGAGAACCTCGGCGTGCCCGCCAGCTACGCATACAGCCTCTCGCGCCTCACGCTCGCGAACTACGGCTTCCACCCGCCCTCGTACGTCGACCGCGCCGACTGCCGCGAGGACGGCGCCTTGGACCTGTTCAAGGGCCGCCCGTCGCTTCCCTGGCACAACTTCCAGGTCTGAGAGGCCGACAGGGCCCTGCTCAGTCGGCGAAGACGTACAGCGGCAGCTCCGCGCGGATGCGCGTGCCGCCGCCTGGCGGGCTGTCGACGAAGAGCTGGCCGTCGAGCGCCATCACGCGGTCGCCGAGCCCGAGCAGCCCGCTCCCGGCATACGGGTCGGCGCCCCCGCGGCCGTCGTCCTCGACGACGACGACAAGGCGGTCGCCCGTCTCGCGGACGCGCACTGCGGCCCGCGTGGCCTCCGCGTACTTCGCGACGTTCGTCAGCGCCTCCGAGACGATGTAGTACGCGGCCGCTGCGACCGGCGTGTCGACCGGCGTCTCCGTGACGTCGAGCTCGACCGGGACGGGCGACCGCGCGGAGACCATCCGCAGCGCGGCACGCAACCCACGCTCGCCGAGCGCCGACGGGTGAATGCCCTGGGCCAGCTCGCGGAGCTCCTTGACGGCGGCCGCGAGCTCGTCGACCGCACGCGCGAGGGCCTCGTCACGGTCGACGTGCCCGCGCTGGGCATTGCGCAGGTCGAGCAGGAGCGCGATCAGCCGTTGCTGCGCGCCGTCGTGAAGATTGCGCTCGAGCCGCCGCCGAGCGTCGTCGGCGGCCGCCACGATGCGCGATCTCGACTCGCGCACCTCACGCTCGTGTCGCTTGCGATCGGTGATGTCGACGCCGGTGATCAGGTAGGCGGGGCCGCTCGCGATCATCGGCAGCGGCGTGCACGTCCACTCGACCTCGATCGGGGTGCCGTCCCGCTGCAGCCAGCGGCTCTCGCGACGGGCGGCCGCCCGAGTCCGCACCGATTCGAGGACCGTGTCGCGGGCGGCGGCGCGCTCGCCGTCGACGATGAACCGCTCCCAGAAGTATCCGCCGCCGGTCTCCTCGGGCTCGTAGCCGAGCGTGCGCTCGAACGCCTTGTTCGTGGCGTACGGCCGCATCGTGCCGTCGGCGTTCACGAGGCAGAGCAGGCTGGGCGCGTTGTTCGCGATCGCGTTCAGCAGCGCGCGGTCCCGCTCGAGCTCGGCGATCTGCTCGCGCAGCGCCGAGGACGAGGTGCCGCCCCGCCGCCCTCGCGATCGCGCGCGCGCCATCAGGCGGGCGGGCGCTCGTCGTAGCGCGGCAGCCCGTCGTCCGGGATGGGCTCCCACGGTGCCGCATAGGCGACGAACTGCCGGTGCTGCGGCCTGATCCCCGGGTCGCCGTCGAACGTCCCGAGCCGGACGCTCCACACCGGCTCTCCCGCGGGGCTGCGGCTCCAGAGCGCGCCGCCGCACGCCGAGCAGAAGCACTTCGGCCACCCGCCGTCGCCGGGGTCCCACTCACGCACGAGCTCCTCCCCCTGCACAACGTGGAGCGAGCCCGGTGCGACGCGCGCCTGCGCCGAGGCGGCAGTCCCGGTGCGGCGCTGGCAGCGCGTGCAGTGGCAATAGGTCGCCGAGACGAGCGGCTCCGTGATCTCGTACCTCACTCCGCCGCAGAGGCAGCCTCCGGTCAGGGGCACTGTCGGTCTCTCAATAGGGAAGCTTGATGCCGCTGACGTCGACCCCGAGCGAGCGCGCGAGGCGCACGCCCTGCTCGAGGTCCTCCTTGAGCATCCGGATGTCGGTCTCGCGCATCAGGCTCCCCACGAACTCTCTCGCCTTCGGCCGCCAGAGCGCGTGCTGCGCGAACAGCGGCAGCAGCCGGTTGGCGGCGTCGATCAGCTTCACCTGGATGCCCCGCCCGGCGCCTTCGAGCAGCACGCGCTCGTATGCCATGCCTGCGCCGTGATGGATCCCGTCGTCGATCGCGAGGCGGTTGCAGAGGTCCTCGAGCACCGTGCCCCGCGACGAGCGCGCGATCATCCGGAACCGCGGGATGATCAGCCGCTCGTAGAAGACCTGCATCAGGAAGACCTTCTCCTCGAGCGTGTCGGCGTCGAGGGTCATGTGCGCGAGCCGGTCGAGGTACGGATCGCGCTCGGCCATCCCGCCCGCCTCGTGGATCAGCTGGAGCCACGCCTCGGTGTGGCGCGACTCGTCCTGCACCATCGTCGTGTAGTAGAGCTTCGCGTCGTGGTCGGGGGCGATCGAGAAGAGCTGGGCCGCCATCTCGACCGCGAGCTCGTCGGCCTGCAGCTGCTGCGTGACGACCGAGCGCCAGAGGTCACGGCGCCGCGCGAGCTTCTGCGGCGAGCCCTTGTACTCCGGGATCGGCGGGATCTCCCCCCACGGCAGGTCGCGCACCTGCCACTCCGCGCGCTTCGCCAGCTCGTAGTAGCGGTAGACGCCTTGTAGCTCACGATCGGCCCGTCCTTCGGGCGGGGCCGCCTCTTCGAGTCGCTCGGAGACCTCCATCGCGGCCACAAGCCTAACGATCGGTCGGGGCTGGGTGACAATCACCTAGAGGCAGCACGAGCCCCGGCAGCTCGAAGGCGCCGCCGAAGTCGGCGTCCGTTCCCCACGAGCGCCATCGTGTCGGGGTGAAGCGGAGCGTCACGTCGTCGTGCGCGGCCATCTCCCGGCCGACCTCGGGATGATCGAGGCCGTCCTCGGTCAGGTACTTGCGCCAGACGCGCTCGTTGCACGCGCACGCCTCGTCGCCGCGGATCACCGCGACCCGACCCGACGCCGCGATCCCGCGCAGCGGCAGCTCGCCTCGCCCGTGGATCAGCACGGCGGCGTCCGGTCGCGCCTCGGCGTTTCGGGCTTTCCGCGTACGACCACCGGTCGCGACGAGCACGTCGCCGCCGTCGCGCAGGAACCACACCGCCGAGAGGTGCGGGCTGCCGTCGTCGGCGAGCGTCGCGAGGGTCGCGATCAGCCTCGCGTCGAGCAGATCGAGCGACATGGGGCGATTCTCGCGGACCCACCCGTAGCGCCGTGGGCGGCGTGCCGGGCGACACGCCGCCCACGATGCGGTGGCCCTACGTCTGCGGTGCGACGCGAATCGAGCCGAAGAGCCCGTCGGACTCGTCGTTCGGCCCCGCGGTGAAGAACAGGCTGTCGGTCGGACCGGCGGCTGCGCCGTTTCCGAACTCGAGCGCCCAGAGGCCGTCGATCGCGATCGGGTCGCCAGACGGATCGTTCAGCGAGCCGTCGGGAACGGCGCCGAAGAGGCTCCCCGTCAGCCGGTAGGCGTTGATGTGACCGTCCCCGAAGTTGCCGATCAGGAGGTCGCCCGCCGCCGCCCCGAAGGCCGCCGGCGCCTGTGCGATCCCCCACGGCGCGTTCAGCGCGCCCCGCGAGGCGACTCTCTGGAGCATCGCGCCCGTCCCGGGGTCGTACGCGTCGACGAAGCCGAGGCCCGGCCCGTGCGCCTCGTCGTCGCTCCCGGGCTGCGTCTTCGCATACGTCACGTAGAGACGCGACCCGATCACCTGGATGCCGAAGGGCGAGTAGCCGCTCGGCAGGAAGTAGTCGTGGAAGAAGAAGTACGA
The DNA here is from genome assembly GCA_963708355.1 of uncultured Thermoleophilia bacterium. GTDB lineage: Bacteria > Actinomycetota > Thermoleophilia > Gaiellales > Gaiellaceae > PALSA-600. Next base: position 5,987 of record CAVPSK010000007.1, read on the forward strand.
CTCGCGCAGGAGATGCCCGGAGCCGTCGAACACGTCGACGCGGCGATTCTCGAAGTCCGTCGCGTAGAGCCTCGGCCCGGCGCTCGTCGCCGCAATCGCGAGCCCCTTGAACACGGCGTCGCCCGGCGACAGGTCGGCGATCGTCTCGGCCTTCGTCCCTCCGTTCCAGCCCGAGATCACGCCCGCCTCGCTGGAGAAGAGGAAGCGGGCCGGGTTGCCGTTCGAGAGCTTGAAGCCGGTCGTGTTGTTGAACACGGTGCCGGTGGGCGCCTCGCCCACGTCGACGACCAGCGGCACGATCGCTCCCGTTCCCTGGTAGAGCGTCGAGACGTTGGCACCGTTGTCGGCGACCCACCACGGCGTCGTCGGCCCGGCGGTGAGACCCCAGGCGTTGACGAGGTGCGGGTCGGTGATCGTTCCCGGCACACCGTTGTCGGAGACGAGCGGCTTGACGACGTACCCGCCTGAAACGGCGCCTGCGGCGGCGGTGACGACGAGTGTGATCACCAGCGCTGCGAGAACGCCTGCGAGCCGCAGCAGAGGAGTTGAACGCATTGATGCCTCCTTCGGTCGGCTGACCCCCTTCTGGCTGTTACGCGCCCGGACGCGGATCGGTTCTCGTGGATGCGATCATCCGATTCGAGCTCGAGTGGAGCAGGTGCGCATCGACAAGTGGCTGTGGGCGGCCCGGTTCTTCAAGACCCGCGGGGCGGCCACCGAGGCCGTGCTCGGCGGCCGCGTGCAGGTCAACGGCAGCCGCGTCAAGCCTGCGAAGGAGATCAGGGCCTCCGACACGCTCGAGGTCCAGGTCGGCCAGATCCGCTTCACCCTCGTCGTGCGTGCGCTCGCCGACAAGCGGGGCCCGGCGAAGGTGGCGGCGACGCTCTACGAGGAGACCGAGGAGTCGCGGGCGGAGCGTGAGCGAAAGGCCGCGGAACGCAAGCTCGCAGCGCCGCTCGGCGCCGATCTCGGGGCGCGGCCGACCAAGCAGGACCGTCGGCGCCTGGAGGCGCTGCGGCGGGCCCAGCGCGAGGCGGGCAGGCAATAGACCGCATCCCGTTCGAGTGGCGGTCCCATCTGGTCACGGTGCCCGCCGCCGCCTGCGAGGCGTCCGGCCGCTTCGTGCTCGACACGGGGATCGGCGTGAGCCTCGTCAGCGAGTCGCTCGCAGACACGCTCGGTGCGACGAGGCTCGGACGCTCGTACACCGGGCGGAGGATGTCGGGTCAGGAGGTCGCCGTCCCGCTCGTGACGCTACCCGAGCTCCGCTTCGGGCCGGTGCGCCGGGTCGAGCTCGTCGCCGGCGTCCTCGATCTCGACGGTCTCGGCGACCTCGACGGCTTCCTCTCGCTCGAGTTCTTCCGGCACGCGCCGTTCACGGTCGACTACGAAGGCAGCGTCGTGGTCGTGGAGACACCGGAGTCGCTCGCGGCGCGCGCTTCGGTGGGGACGACTGTCGCGCTCAAGCTCGAAGACGAAGGCTGCAGCCTCGACGTGTTCATGGCGCTGGTGTTGCCGAACGGACGCGAGATCTCGGCGGAGGTCGACATGGGCAGCGACTCGCTGATCCTCGACGAGGCGCTGGCCGCACCGCTCGGCGTCGACCTCCGGGCCGCGGACGTCCGCAGGGTCGAGGGGGTCGACGAGACCGGCCACTCCTACGTCCGCTCGTTCACGCGCCTCGCCGGCTCGATCCACCCTGCAAGCGCTCCGGAGCTCTCGAAGACCGACCCGGAGGTGATGTTCCAGCGGATCATCCACGACGGCCTCGTCGGCAACGCGTTCCTCCGCAACTTCGTCGTGACGTACGACGTCGCGGGCTCGCGCATGATCGTCACATGACGTCGTCCGGAGCTCTCGCCGCGAACCAGCCGCCGCCGCTCGCCGGTTACGACCTCTTCGCGCAGGACCGCGCGCTGGTCGAGGCGCTTCGCCGCGAGGGCGGCGAGGCGCACGAGGCCGCGTGCGCCGCGTTCGGCTCGTTGTGCGGTGGCGACGCGCTCGAGCTCGGGCGCCTTGCGAACGCCCACCCGCCGACGCTGCGCGGCGACGAGGTCGACTTCCATCCGGCGTGGCACGAGCTCCTGCGCCTCGGAGTCGAGCACGGCCTCCACGCGGCTGCGTGGGCCGAGGACGACCCGGGCGCACACGTGGCGCGCGCCGCGCGGTTCATGACGCTCGCGTATGCGGAGGCGGGCGTCGGCTGTCCGCTGTCGATGACGTACGCCGCGGTGCCTGCACTGCGTGCCGAGGACGCGCTCGCCGCGACCTGGGAGCCCCGGCTCGTCTCACGTGCGTACGAGCCGGAGCTTCGCCCTGCGGCAGCGAAGGCGGGCGCGCTCGCCGGCATGACGCTGACGGAGCGGCAGGGCGGCTCGGACGTGCGCGCGAACGAGACCAGAGCCGAGCCCCTCTCCGACGGCGCCTACGCGCTGCACGGCAGCAAGTGGTTCTGCTCGGCGCCGATGTGCGACGCGTTCCTCGTGCTGGCGTACGCGCCCGAAGGCCTGACGTGCTTCTTCATGCCGCGCGTGCTGGGCGACGGCACGCGCAACGCGTTCCGTTTGGAGCGCCTCAAGGACAAGCTCGGCAACCGCTCCAACGCGTCCGCCGAGATCGAGCTTTGCGGCGCCTGGGCGATGCGGGTCGGGGACGAGGGCCGCGGCGTTGCGACGATCATCGAGGCCGTCGCGTTCACCCGACTCGACTGCGTGCTCGGTGCGACGGCCTTGCAGCGCCGCGCTGTCGCCGAAGCGACGCATCACGCGGCATACCGTTCCGTCTTCGGCAGGTTGCTCATCGAGCAGCCGCTCCAGCAGAACGTGCTCGCCGACCTCTGCCTCGACGCCGAGGCGTCGACAGCGACTTCGCTGCGGCTCGCGCGAGCCGTGGACGAGGGCGACGACGTCCTGAGGCGTATCGCGACGGCGGTGGCCAAGTACTGGGTGTGCAAGACGACGCCGCCGCTCGTCGCCGAGGCGCTCGAGTGCATCGGCGGCAACGGCTACGTCGAGGACTCCGTCCTCCCGAGGCTGCACCGCGAGAGCCCGCTCAACTCGCTTTGGGAAGGCGCGGGCAACATCAACGCGCTCGATCTCCTCCGGGCCGCGGCGCGCGAGCGCGAGAGCGTCGATGCGTTGCTCCGGGAGATCGCCCTCGCGGCCGGCGGCGACGAGCACCTCGACGCCGGGATCACCCGGCTCCGCCGCGAGCTCCGCGACGCCGACCAGCTCGAGCTGCGCGCGCGCCGGATCGTCGAGCTCGCGGCGCTGTGCCTGCAGGGGTCGCTGCTCGTGCGACACGCGCCGCCCGAGGTCGCCGATGCGTTCTGCGCCACGCGGCTCGGGGGCGACGGCGGCCGGGCGTACGGGACGCTCCCCCGCGGCGTCGACTGCGTCGCGATCGTCGACCGCCACCGCCCGAAGATCTGAGAGCCTAAGCGGCCCGCTCGACGGCAGGCTCGAGCTCGTGCGCGACCGCCGCCGTGCGCGTGCGCAGGAACACGCCGCCGACCGCGGCGGCTGCGACTGCGAAGAGCGCGCCGGCGAGGAACGCGGCGTGATAGCCGCCGACGAGCGCCTGAAGCTCGCTCTCCCCCGACGCCGTGAGCGTGCTCGTACGCGACGCCGCCAGGCTCGCGAGCGCAGCGAGGCCGACCGCGCCGCCCATCATGAACGCGGTGTTGACGACACCGGACGCGAGCCCCGACTCCTCCGGCGCGACGTCGCTCATGGCGGCCAGCAGCACGGGGTTGAACGCCATCCCGGCGCCGACGGCGAGCAGGAGCATCGGCGGCAGCACGTCGACCACGAAGCTTCCGTCGACCGGCACGCGCGCGAAGAGCGCGAGGCCGCCCGCGGCGATCGTGAGACCGGTGGCGAGCGGGATCCGGAAGCCGAAGCGCATCACGAGCTTCGCCGACAGCCCCAGTGAGAAGAGGCCCATGATGATGTTCGCCGGCAGGAACGCGAGGCCGACCTTGAGCGGGCTGTACCCGAGCACGAGCTGGAGGTACAGCGCCGAGAGGAAGAACCACGCGAACATCGCCGCCGCCCAGAGCACGCCCACGACGTTCGCCGTCGCGACGTTGCGGAGGCGGAACAGCCGGAGCGGCATCAGCGGCGCCTCGACGCGCGACTCGATCCACAGGAAGGCCGCGAGCAGGCAGGCGGCGAGCGTGAGCAGCCCGATCGTCTGCAGCGAGCCCCAACCGGCCTGGTTGCCGTTGACGATCGCGTACACGGCGAGCATCAACGCCGCCGTGACGGTCACCGCGCCGGCGACGTCGAGCCCGCCGGAGGGCAGGCTCCCGTGCGCCGCCGGGACGAGGCGCAGTGCGAGCGCGAAGACGGCGACGCCGATCGGCACGTTGACGAGGAAGATCCAGTGCCAGCTGAGCGCGTCGGTGAGGACGCCGCCGAGCAGCACTCCGAGGCTGCCGCCGCCGGCCATCACGAAGCCGAACACGCCCATCGCCTTCGCGCGCTCGGCCGGCTCGGCGAAGAGCCCCATGATCAGCGAGAGCGCGACCGCCGAGACGACCGCCCCGCCGAGACCCTGGACGGCGCGCGAGGCGATCAGGAGCCCCTTGTCCGTCGACAGGCCGCACGCGATCGAGGCGATCGTGAACAGCGAGACGCCTGCCAGGAACAGGCGGCGGTGGCCGTAGAGGTCGCCCAGGCGCCCGCCGAGCAGCAGGAAGCCGCCGAACGTGAGCAGGTATGCGTTGACGACCCACGCGAGCGACGTCTCGGTGAACCCGAGATCGGCGCGGATCGACGGCAGTGCGACGTTCACGATCGTGGTGTCGAGCACGATCATCAGGTCGCCCAGGCAAAGCACGTAGAGGGCGAGCCAGCGGCGGCGGTTGTCTCTCACGGATTCACTCATACCGACTTCGACCGGGCTCGCGTCGAGAAGTCATCGCACGCCGACCGATGAGTCCGGCGCGTGACGGCGGTCACTAGCTCGATGGCCCCACCCGCGCGAAGCGCGACCGTCTTCGCGATCCGCGGCCCCATCGCCCGGTCCGACCTGCCCGGGCTGTGCGACCGCGTCTGCGCGCTCCTCGCCGAGAACGAGGCGTCGGACCTCGTCTGCGACGTCCGCGGGGTCGGGAACGACGCGGTCACCGTGGACGCGCTCGCGCGGCTGCAGTTCGCGTCGAAGCGCCGGAACTGCCGCATCCACCTGCGGCACGCGTCGCGCGAGCTCGTCGAGCTTGTCGCGTTCATGGGCCTGGAAGACGTACTACGCGTCGAGGCGTGACGGCAGCCCGAATAGCGGGAAGATGCGCTCGGTGTCGAGGAAGAACGTGAACTCCCCGATCCCGCCGTCGCCCAGCTCGAGCACCTGCAGCGCCCACGGCTCGTAGCCGCCGTCGGGCGACGGCTTGTACTGGCCGTAGGCCGGCGAGCCGTTCGCGCCTGCGACGGGCACGAGCCGCGAGCCCTTGCATCCGATCCCCGGCCCGAACCACCACGTGAGGACGTCGTCGCGGCCCGCGATCCACATGTCGTACGGCGGCATCGACTGCGTCGCGTCCTCGCGGATCAGCGATGTCAGCGCGCCGACGTCGTAGTCCTGGAACGCCTTGACGTAGCGCTCGAGCAGCTCACGCGCGGAGGCATCGAGCACCGCCGGGCCGCTCTCGCCGACCTCGGCCGTCTCGAGCGTCGCGCGTGCGCGCTGGAGCGCGCTGTTCACGGACGCGACGCTCGTCTCGAGCAGCTCCGCCACCTCGGCGGCGCGCCAGCGGAGCACCTCGCAGAGAATGAGCACGGCTCGCTGCCTGGGCGGCAGGTGCTGCAGCGCGGCGACGAACGCGAGCCGGATCGTCTCACGGCGCTCGAGCTCCGCGGCCGGATCGCCGTCGAGCGGCACGAGCGCGTCGGGCACGGGCTCGATCCACGTGATCTCGGGCAGCGTGTTGAGGTTGGAAATGATCGGCTCGACGCTCGGGCCGAGGTCCATCGGGCGCGCGCGCCGCTCGCGTCCGGCCAGCATGTCGAGGCAGACGTTCGTCGCGATCTTGTAGAGCCACGAGCGGAGCGCCGCGCGGCCCTCGAAGCGGTCGAGGCTGCGCCACGCGCGCAGGAACGTGTCCTGCACCGCGTCCTCGGCCTCGAACGGCGAGCCGAGCATGCGGTAGCAGTACGCGGTCAGCGCACGCCGGTGCTGCTCGACCTCGGCGAACGCCGGTGTCGCAGTCGTCGACCCTTCCACGCCGGTCATCCTAGAGTCAAGCCGCGTGCTCGCGATGAGGTTCTCGCGACGCAGCGGTCACAAGACCCAAACCTGTCGTCTTCGGATCGGAGGAACGTCATGGGCAAGCTCGTCGTCTCGGAGTTCGTGACGCTCGACGGCGTCATGGAGGATCCCGGCGGATCGGAGAAGACCGAGCGCGGAGGCTGGGCGTTCGCGTTCGACCGCGGCGCCGAGGGTGACAAGTTCAAGCTGGACGAGCTGATGGAGGCGGACGCGCTGCTGCTCGGCCGCAAGACGTACGAGGGGTTCGCCGCGGCGTGGCCGGACCGGACGGACGAGGCGGGCTTCGCCGACAAGATGAACTCGATGCGCAAGTACGTCGTGTCGACGACGCTCACGGACCCGACGTGGAGCAACACGACGGTGATCGACCGCGACGTCGCCGCGGAGCTCGCACGCATCAAGTCGGAGCCCGGCGGCGACATCCTCGTCGCCGGCAGCGGACAGCTTGTCGAGACGCTCGTCGCCAACGGCCTCGTCGACGAGTTCAGGCTGATGGTGTTCCCGGTGCTGCTCGGCCGCGGCCGGAAGCTCTTCGGCGAGGGGTTCGACCAGACTGCGTTGACGCTGGTCGACTCCAGGCCGTCGGCGGAGGTCGTGTTGCTGACGTTGCGGCCGAAGAACTGAACCTCGTCTTCCACGGCCATCGTGACGGGCAGGTGCCGACCTGTAGCCGCGAGTGTGTCAGAGCAGGGTTTTCGCGCTCGGCGTGCCGTCGCCAGCAGGCTCCGTGACGGCCTGCACTTCAGCTTCCACCTGGTCGTCCCACGGCATTCGCCCGTCGCGGTCGTTGGCTTCGCGCTCGCGAAACGGCCCCCAGCAAGGGCATCTCGGCCTGCTGGAGTAGCCTCTCGCCCGTGACCTACGAGCAGTGGATTACGGACGTCGTCAAGGTGGTCGAGACGGTCGGCAGCGGCATCATGGTCATCGGCGGGCTCGGCGCGTTCCTCGCGTTTCTGGGCGACGCAGCCACAGACGCGAGAAGAGCGGGGTCGTACGAACGGCTTCGCCGCAATCTCGGCCGATCCATCCTGCTCGGGCTCGAAGTGCTCATCGTCGCGGACATCGTCCGCACCGTCGTCGTAGATCAGACGTTCGAGAGCGTGACCGTGCTCGGAATCATCGTCCTGATCCGGATCCTGCTCAGCTTCTCACTCGACGTGGAGATCGACGGCGTGTGGCCGTGGAATCGGTTGACGGAGAGCAGGAACGACCAGGCCCCGTAGCCCTCTCCCGAAAGCGCCACACCCACGCGACGATGATGCTGCTCGAACGGGTGCCGGTGCATGTCGTCGCCGCCAGGATCGGCGAACGGGCCGAGACGCTCCTCAAGACGTACGCGCACCTGCTGCGGACGCCGAGGCGGCTTCAGTCCCCCGTCACTCGCTCGACGAGCCTGGATTTGTAGTCACTGCGTTGCAGGCTGCCCCACGGGACGAGCTCGACCTCCGTGTGGACGACGAGCACATCGCGCAGTCGCGCGCTGATCGCGCCGGAGAGCGCAGGGTCCGGGGCGGCGTCGGGCGGAAGCTCGACGGCCACGGGCAGCGGCGGCTCCTGCTTCACGCCGGCCGCCGCCGGCCGCACGAGGATGCGCCCGCTGACGTCCGGGACGAACCCGCTCACGACCTCGCGCACCGCGGCCGGAAACACGTTCACGCCGCGCACGATCAGCATGTCGTCCGTGCGCCCGAGGCACCGCACACGCGGCGCCGTGCGCCCACACCGGCACGGGCTCGTCCAGATCTCGATGTGGTCGCGCGTGCGGAAGCGGAGCAGCGGCGCCGCCTCGTGCTGCAGGTGCGTGAGCACGAGCTCGCCGGTCGCCCCGTCGGCGAGCTCGCGCGCCTCGCCGGTGTCGGGGTCGATCAGCTCCGGATGGACGAACCCGCGCGCGCCGAGGTGCATCCCCTCCTGCTGCTCGCACTCGCCCCAGAGCGACGGCCCGATGTCGCCGATGCCCATCGCCTCGGTCACGCGTGCGCCCCAGCCGTCCTCGAGCTTCGCGCGAAAGGCCGGCTCGCCGCCGCCCGGCTCGCCCGCGACCAGGATCCGCCGAACGCTCGACGGGCGGAGGCGGCCGAGCTCGAGCAGGTACTCGGCATACGAGGGGGTGAGCACGACCGCGTCGGGCCGCAGCTGCTCGATCGCGAGCAGCAGCCGCTCGCTGCTGCCCGTGCCGACCGGGACGTGGCAGACGCCGATCCGCCCGAATGCGTCCAGCGCCGCGCCGGCCACGAACGGCCCGGCGTTGTACGTGGTGACCACACGGTCGCCCGGCTGCAGGCCGGAGGCGGCGTAGCTTCGCGCCGATCCGGTCACCCAGTTGTCCAGGTCGGAGGCGGTCAGCGGGATGTGGCTGGGCGACCCGGTCGTACCGCTGGTCGAATAGATGCGCACGATCTCCCCCGGCGGGACGCAGAGGTGCTCACCGATCGGGTTCTCCGCCGTGCGCGTCGCGCGCAGCTCGTCCTTCTCCGTGAGCGGGAGCCTGGCGATCGCGTCGAGGCCGCCGCCGGTGTCGACGCCGGCGAGCTTCCGCCGGTAGAAGGGCGAGTGGTCGAGGAGATAGGCGATCTGGGCGCGGTAGCTCGCGTCGTCGAGAGCCCGCTGCTCCGCCCACGGCAGCCGTTCGACGTCATCCATCGCGGTAGTCGATCGCCTCCTCGGCACGGGCGGCGAGCAGGAAGCCGATCGGGTGCTCGCGCTCCTCGGCCAGGTGGGCGAGCAGCCCGGCGGTGCGCGCGAGGATCGGCACCGCCTTGACGACGGCGGCCGGATAGCCGAGGTCGAGCATCACCGCGGCGATCGGCAGCGAGACGTTCACCGGGAGCGGTCTCCCCCACTCGGCCGCGACCGCGTCTCGCAGGCACCGTGTGAGCGCGACGTGCGGACCGCTGACGCCGCGCTCGTCCGCGAGGGCGAGGATCCGCTCGGCGCGAGGGTCGACCGGCCGGTGCAACGGATGGCCGAAGCCGGGCATGCGCTCGCCGGCGGCGTGCACGGCCCGCGCCGCCTCGGCCGCGACCGCGGCGGGTGCCGCGCCGCCCGCCACCCGCGCCTGCGCGTCCTCGAGCATGCGCGCGCACTGCTCGGCGGCACCGAGGATCACCGGGCCGGCGCCGAGGATGCCGGCGGCGACCGCGCCCTGGAGCGACTCCGGGTCGGCGGCGAGCGTGATCCGCGCCGCGACGTTGCTCGGCATGAGCCCGTGCTCGGCGATCGACACGAGCAGCACGTCGAGGAAGAACCGCTGGTCGTCGCTCGCCTCCTCGCCGGTCAGCAGCAGGTGGAAGTACTCGGTGAAGCCGAGACGGCCCATCAGGTCGCCCGCAAGGTCGCGGCCGCGGACCTCCACGCGGTCGGGAGCGGCCCGGCTGATGCGGGTCACCGGCTCGCCGGGGCTGCCGATCTGCACGCGGCCATACCTACGCGTTCCGTGTGCGAACATGTGTTCGTGTCGATTCTCCACGCGGATCTCGACGCCTTCTTCGCCTCGGTCGAGCAGCGCGACGACCCCGGGCTGCGCGGTCGCCCGGTGATCGTCGGGATGGGAGTGGTGCTGGCGGCAAGCTACGAGGCGAAGGCCCGGGGCGTCCGGACCGCGATGGGCCATCGCGCTGCACTGCATCTGTGCCCGGACGCGGCAGTCGTGCGACCGCGCTTCGACGCCTACTCCACGGCGAGCAAGGCGGTGTTCGAGGTGTTCGACGACACGTCGCCCCTCGTCGAGGGCGTGTCGATCGACGAGGCGTTCCTCGACGTGCGCGGCATGGAGCGCAGCGTCGGCACCCCGGCGGGCATCGCAGCACGGCTGCGGCGCGAGGTGCGCGAGCGTGTCGGCCTACCGCTGACGGTCGGCGTCGCGCGCACGAAGTTCCTCGCGAAGGTCGCGAGCGGCGTGGCGAAGCCGGACGGGCTGCTGGTCGTGCCGCGCGAGCACGAGCTCGTGTTCCTGCACGCGCTGCCGGTCGAGCGGCTGTGGGGCGTCGGCGTCGTCACGGCGCGCAAGCTGCGGGTTCACGGGATCACGACCCTCGGCGAGGTCGCCGGGCTGTCGGAGGAGGTGCTCGTCTCCCTGCTCGGGCGCGCGTCCGGCCGGCAGCTTCACGCGCTCGCCTGGAACCGCGATCCGCGGCCCGTACACGCGCGCCGTCGACGCGGCTCGATCGGGTCGCAACGGGCGCGGGGCCGCTCGCCGTGGTCGGCCGAGTCGGTCGACGCGGATCTGATCGCGCTCACCGAGCGGATCGCACGGCGCCTGCGCGGCGCGCGGCGCGTGGGCCGAACGGTCGTGCTGCGGCTGCGCTTCGACGACTACAAGCGGGCGACGCGCTCGCGCACGCTGCCGCAGTCGACGGCGAGCACCGAGACGATCCTCGAGACGGCGCGGTCGCTCGCCGCCGCGACGCTGCCGACGCTCGAGCAGCGCGGCCTCACGCTCGTGGGGCTTGCGATCGCGAACCTCGAGGACGCGCGCGACGTCCAGCTGCTGCTCCCGTTCGACGGACGCCATCTCGAGGCGCTCGACGCCGCGGTCGACGAGGTGCGCGACCGCTTCGGCGCCGACGCGATCACGCGTGCCGTGCTGCTCGGCCGCGACCGCGGCTACACGATGCCGCTGCTGCCGGACTAGTCGTGCGGAACAGCGTGAGACGGTGCCAGGCACCTCGGTGCCTGGCACCGTGAATAGCGCGACAGGCGCGGGCCGCGTAACCCGCCCAGGGCTACGGCTGGGGCTCGTTCGGGAGCGGACGGGTGCTGACGTTGCCGGCGGGATCGACGGTGACGACCATCACCTCGCCGCCACGCCGCAGGACGGCGGAGTCCGCGCTCTGACTCTCGAGCGCCCAGCCCTGCATCGCCCAGCTCGAGACGGCGCCGTCGAGTCGCCGCCGCCGCTCCGCCGTCGGCACGCCCTTCCCGCCTCCTCGCTGGAGCAGGAGCGCGATCAGGCTCACGAGCGCAACCGCGCCGGCGATTCCGAGCAGCACCCAGACCCAGGTGGGCGTTCCGCCGCTCGAGCTCGACTCCGAGGACGTGGTCGTCGGCGACGTCGTCACGAACACCCGGCGCGTCGTCGTCTGCTGAACCGTCGCCGTCGTCACGACGGTGCTCGCAGGCAGCGTCGTCGTCTCGGTCGTCGTCGTCGTCTCGGTCGTGGTCTCGGTCGTCGTGTCGGCGGTCGCGGCGCCCGCGAGCAGCGCTCCTGCGACGAAGAGGACGGCGAGACCGGCGAGCTTCGACCATCCGCGCACGCGCGGGAGTCTCGCACGTCGCTAAGCAGCGCGCGGCATGCGCTAGGAAATCGGAGCCGCGAACGCCACGCGGAGCCGCTCCAGGCTCGTCGCCGGCCACAGCTGCTTGCTGTCGTAGTAGACCTCGAACGCGGGCACCGACTCCGGGAGCGTGAGCCACGGGACCTTCGACCTGGTGTAGATGTGGACGTCGGGGCGCGCGCGCGAGGGCTCGACGAGCGTGCCGGCGCGGACGAAGAGGATCTCGGGCCGTCCGTACTCGCTGTAGAGCGCGACCTCGCACACGGGGCAGCGGTGGATGCGCTGCGTGCTCCCGTCGTCGCGCGGGACGTCGACCGGCTTCGGCTCGCCCGCGAGGAGCTCGACCCGATCTGCCTCGATCAGCAGGTTGATCACGAAGGCGCTGCCGGTCTGCCGCTGGCAGTTCGAGCAGTGACAGCAGTGCGTGAAGAGCGGCTCCGAGGTGAGCCGGTAGCGAACCGCTCCGCACGAGCACGAGCCCTCCAGGTGCTCGCTCATCGGCCCCGACCCTAGCGCGCCGCCTCTCGAATCGCGTCTCAGCGTCGCGCCACGTCGTAGCCCTGCGCGGCTGCGTACTTCTCCGACACGCTCTTCGGCACGCAGAGCGCCCACGCGTTCTCGACCAGGTCGCGCATCTCGTCGACGTCGAGCCGGTCGAGCCGCGCGTGCACCCAGCTGTAGCGCATGTCCCCTTCGCTCGGCATCGAGAACTTCTCGGGCTCGGCCTCGACGAGCGCGGCACGCCAGGCCTTCGGGAAGCCGAATCCCATCACCGTCCCGTCCTTCGAGAACGCGAGGAAGACGATGCGCCCGACCCGGAACTTCACGCGACCGCGGACGAGAGCCTCGCTGCTCCTCGGCAGCGTCGCCGCGAACGCACACACGTCGTCCATCGTCACGGCCACGCTTCGAGGATAGAAAACGGCCGCCGGCTGACGGCTGCGCGAAGGGGCGGTACGATGCGAAGCGGGCTCGTACCCATCGTCACCAGCGCGAAAGGAGGTGGTCTCGTGGCCGACTCTCCGTCGGACGAGGCCATGCCACTGGACGGAACGGTCGGCAGCCTCGATCACCTCGAGGAAGCGGCTCCGTTCGCGAGCGCGGCCGACGTCCCGGTTCGGATCTCTCTCACCGGTGATGGTGTCTCGGACGCGGCTGCGATGGGGTTGGCCGAAGACCTCGGCCTGCTCGTTCAGGGGTTCATGCAGCGTCGAGCTTCCGCCCGAGAGACGGTTCGAACGCAAGCGCCCCGAGTGTCCGGCGCGGACGACGAAATCGCAATTGCCTTACACGGCCTCCAGCTGGATCAGGAGGCCGAGGACGAACTGCACCAGACGATTCGAGCGCTCGTTCGGGACCGGGTCGCGCGCGCGGAGGCGGCAGAGTGACCATTTGCGTCACCACGAACTACCTCGACCCAAACAGCATCTATCCGGTGCTCGATCCGCGTCGGACGGCCGGACCGGGCCCGCACCGTTACGGATACGCGCTCGCGTGGGACGGGATCGAGATCGACGTCGCACGGAACCCCGCTCTCTCGAGCTGCCAGATGACAGTCGTGTTCTCGTCGACCCTGACCGAGGGCAAGGAGATCCAGGCCTGGAACATCTTCAACAACAACTTCTCCGACCGGGTCGGCAGCTCGAGCCTCGGCCTGGCGTCCTCGATGACGATCACGCGGGCGTGGGGACCGGGACGAGGTTGCGGGGTGGGCACGGATACGGTGGTGCTCTGCAGATACTTCGCCTGGCCGCGCGGCAGAACCGCCCTCTACAGCTTCCCGCCCCAGGACTTCTGGGACTTCTGGGGCGGTTGCACGGTGACGTTCAAGTGGTTCAGTGACACGGCCGGCAGTGGACGGTGGGGAAGCCAGACTCCCCAGCCCACCTATCCACTTGTCGCGTTTCCGGACCGCACCCTCATGCGAGACGGCGCGGGTTTTCGTGTCGTCTTCGGAGGGACGGACTTCATCCCTGACGATTCCATCGTCATCAACGGCATCAGATACCTGGACGCGTTCGATCCACTCGCCGCCGTTCCCTTTGCCCAACTTCCCTCCACCCCGGTGGACGGGACGGTGGTTCGCGAGTGGAACCGTCCGGAGGTGTTCGTCGTCTACGGAGGTGCGAAGTTCTGGATTCCGGATCCTCCGACGCTCTTTGCCCTTGGCTTCGACTGGAGTCGCGTGGGTGTCATCCCTCCAAACGGGACCGGGAAGCTCCGCACCGTGCCGATCGACGGGACACTCCTGAAGGAGCAGCACGACCCGAAGATCCACTTGATCCAGAACGGCCAACGCAGGTGGGTCACTAGCCCGGCCGCCATGGACGGGCGATGTCTGCCGTGGCGCCACGTGCGCGTCGTGCCGGACAACTCGCTGGCCGTGATACCGCAGGGCCCCGACCTGGGCCCGTGACCGCTCACCGATCAACGACACAGCGTTCAGCTGGGCGTCGGCTCTTCTGTCGATCGGTCGGGAGGCTCGGGCGCCGCCGCACTTGCTGATCCGCTGCCCGCCGTAGGAGGCACCGGCGACCCGGGCGGTGGCGGTCGCGTGCGCGCGGCAAGGACGATCAACCCCGTGCTGGCACCAACAACGAGCACGCCGCCGAGGAACAACCCGATCGCGACCCAGAGCAGGAACGACAGCTTGGCGCCGACGTCGATGTCGGCAACGACACCACGCGAGCCGTCGGCGTTCATCAGGACGACCGACCAGTCGCCCTCGCGCACCTTCCACGTCACCGTCTGTGTTCCCACCCCGGATGCGGAGACCGCCCAGAAGCGCTGCTCGGTGGGCGGCGATTGCGGCGCGCCTCCCGCGATCGGAAGGTACTTCACTCGGAAGGGATCGAAGTCGATGTCCTGGACACTCGCGTGGGCGACGCTTCCGAGGTACCTGGCGACGGCCGGCTCCGGCCCGATGCCGATGAAGAGGATCTTTGCGCCGGGACTCTCGCCGCGGATTCGAACCTTGCCGAACCAGCTGTCATTCAGGAGCCAGCCCGGTCCCTCACCACCGATCTCGAGTCGCGTGCGTGTCAGGGCGTAGGTCGACGACGCAAACCGCTCGGTCGGCGTCGTCAGGTAGCCGTCCTCGCGTTGCGTGCGATCGGCCCAGAGCAGGAAGCCTCCCCCTGCCAGAACGGCGAGCCCGAACAGGACCCCGACGCTGCCGAGAACTATGAGGATGACGCGACCCGCGCTCATTGCTCGCCTCCCTCGAGAGCTTCCTCGACGCTCCCGCCGTTACCTCGCGGCCGGTACCGGGTGTCCTTCGGCGATCGGCTCGAGCTCGCTCGCCACGGCGACGCGCGGCAGCCATTCGAGCCAACTGGGGAGGTACCAGTTCCAGTCGCCGAGCAGCTTCATGCTCGCCGGAAGCAAGACCGCCCGAATGATCGTCGCGTCAATGAGGACGGCAACGGCCAATCCGACGCCGAACTGCTTGAGCAGATCGAACGACAAGGTGATGAAGACCGAGAAGACGAAGACCATCACGACGGCGGCGCTCGTCACGACCCCGGCGGTGGTCTTGATCCCGTGCTCGACCGCCTCGTCGGTCGACATGCCGTGATCGACGCCCTCGCGGATGCGGCTGATGATGAAGACGTGGTAGTCCATCGAGAGCCCGAACAGGATGACGAACACAAACATCGGCATGAACGACACGATTCCGCCGGACGAGGCGCCGATCAGTCCGCGCCCGACCCCGTCCTGGAAGATGAGCACGAGAACGCCGAAGGCGGCGGCGACCGAGAGCGCGTTGAGCACGATCGCCTTCACCGCGATCACGATCGAGCGGAAGGCGAGCAGCATCAGCACGAAGGTCAGCGCGAAGACGAAGGCGAACACATACGGCGTCCTCTCCCTGAACTGCTGCTCGAAGTCGATCGAGAGCGCCGTCATTCCGCCGACGCCGGCGTCGACATCGGGGAGCCGACCCACGGTCGCCGGCACGAGGTCGTCGCGAAGCGTGTGGACAGCGTGCTTCGAAGCAGAGTCCGTGCCGTCGCCGGCGACCGGGATCGAGACGACGGCGACGGTGCCCGCGCGGTTGACGTCGACCTCGATCGGCCGGAACATCTCGCCGCTTGCGAGCGCGCGGCGCCTGAGCTCGTCGATTGCGCTCCGGGCCGCACCCGAGCGTACTGTGGGGGCCTGGACCACGACCTGCGCGGCGAGCGCCTCGCCGGGGAATGCTTTCTGGATCTTGTCGTAGGTCCTGATCACCGCCAGCGACCGCGGGTACGACTTGGTGCTGTTCACGGTCGTCTGCAGGCGGAACGCCGGCACCGCGAGCGCGATCAGAAGGCCGGCCGCCAAGAGCCCCGAGATGAGCGGGTGCCGCAGGACCGGGCCGAGGATCGCGCCCCAAAAATGGTTCTCGCCGACGCGCTGGTCGGGACTGCGCAGAAACGGCACGCGGCCCTTGTTCACCTTGTCCCCGAGCTTGGACAGCAGCGCGGGCAGCACCGTCAGCGAGCCGACGACGGAAATCGCCACGACGAGGATCGTCGCCGCCGCGAAGCTGCTGAAGGTCTTGTCGCCGCTGATGAACATCCCGGCCATCGCCACCATCACCGTGACACCCGAGATCAGCACGGACCGGCCCGACGTCGCCGCCGCAGCCTCGATCGACGCGGACTCCGACCGTCCGGCGGCACGCTCCTCGCGTTCACGCTTGAGATAGAACATCGAGTAGTCGACTCCGACCGCGAGCCCGATGAGGAGGACGACCGCGTTCACCGAGTCGTCCATCGGCAGCACCTGGCTCGGCAACGCCAGCAGCCCCATCGTGGCCATCACCGACGTCAGGGCGAGCAGCAGCGGGATCCCGGCGGCGACGAGCGCCCCGAACGTGATCAGCAGGATCCCCAGGGTCACCGGAAGCGAGAGAGCCCCGGCCTTGAGCAGGTCCTTGCCGAACTGGTCGCTGATCCCCTTGGAGACGCTCCCGTCCCCGAATTCCTCGATCGTGAACTCCGGATGGGCAGTCTGGGCGTCCGCGACCGCCGCCAGGATCGGCGCGACCTTGTCCATCGCGTCCTCCGACTTGCCCCGGATGTCGAACTCGACCAGAGCCGAGCGCCCGTCACCCGAGATCCGGCCCGCCTCGCCCGGTGCGAACGGCGAGCTGATGTTGGTCACGTTCGGCTGCGCCTTCAGCCGCTGCATCACGTCGCCGACGGCGGCGTGGAACTGCGAGCTCCTCGCCGTGAGCGAAGCGCTCTGCACGAGCACCAGCTCCTTCGCCGGCTGCTCGAACTCGTCGTTGAGGATCTGCTGGACGCGACCTGATTCGCCCGGCCCCGGTTCGTTCACCGACAGCGACTTCGTCCCGACCACGCTGCCCAACGCGAATGCTGCAAGGACGAACCCCAGCCAGCCGAAGACTGCCGTCTTCCAGTGCCTCGCGCTCCAACGGCCCGCGCGTGCAGCGACATTCTCGCTCTGAACGGAGGCTGCCATGCCCGCCTCAACCCCCTTCAACCCCTCGAAAAGGGGAGTTCTGATGCCGGAAGTGCAACTATAGTGAGTAAACACATGAAGTCAAGCTCAGGAGATCGCCCGCCTCGTTTGGTCACCAATCACGGCCACGTCCTCGCCTGCATCGCCGCTGACGCGAATGCCCGCATGCGAGACATCGCCGAGACCGTCGGGATCACAGAACGGACGGCAGCGCAGATCGTCGGTGAGCTGGAACAGGCGGGCTACCTGACGAAGACGCGTGTCGGCCGTCGAAACCGCTACAGCATCGACGGCGAGCGGAAAGTACAGACGGCGCGCCTGGCGACGATGACCGTCGCACAGCTGCTGACCGTGCTGCTGCAGGCGCTCGACCAACCGCCCTTCTCGTAGGGACGCTCGTCGAGCGATCGATGCGAGCGGCCTCCCGCGACGATCACCACCGGTGGCGGTTCGTGACGAACCATGCGCACGTGCTCGAGACGATCGCGCACAACCGTACGAGCCGCCTCAGGGATATCGCCCGCGCCGTCGGCATCACCGAGCGAACGGCCGCGAAGATCGTCAACGATCTCGTCGAGGCCGGCTACCTGACGAAGATCCGAGAGGGACGCCGCAACCGCTACGACGTGGACGAAGAACTGCCGCTCCGCCACCCACGGCACCGCCACCACACCGTCGGCGAACTGCTCCGCTTCCTCGGAGCGCCGCCGCAACCGCACGCCCCCGGGAAACGCCGTCGTCGCGCCATCGAGTGAGGCAGACACCGCGTCCCTGGCGTACAACGCGAAAGGCGCCCTTTCCGGCGCCTCTCAGCAGTAGCGGGGGCGGGATTTGAACCCGCGACCTCCGGGTTATGAGCCCGGCGAGCTACCTGACTGCTCCACCCCGCGGCGTGGCGTCGATTGTACCACCCGGTGGGCGGAAACGCCGTCCCCGCACGCGCTTCGGCGGAGGCGCACACGGCTACGATCGCCGGCATCGAGACCGTGTTCTGGATCGCCCTCGCCGTCGCCGCCGTCGCAGTCGTTGCTTCGTCGGCGGTGTTGATCGTTCGCGGGATTCGCCTGCGACGCGACATGCGCGCGCTCGGCGGCGTGCTCGCGGAGGCGACCACCCAGCTTGCGGTCCGGACCGCGGCAGCCGAAGCGGCGCTCGCCCGCCTCGAGGCGCAGCAATTGCGCATGCGCACCGCAAGCGACCGTCTGCGGAACGACCTGGGCCCGCTCGCCGTGCTCCGGACCGAGATCGACCGCTTCCGGGCCGCGCTCGGCGCCGTGCGCGGTGCGGTCCCGTCGAAGTGACGCGCGTCGCCGCGATCGACCTCGGCACCAACGCCACGCGCCTGCTCGTCGCCGACGTCGAGGACGGCGACGTCCGCGAGATCGTCCGCCACACGCGCATCACGCGGCTCGGCGAGGGCGTCGATGCCCGCCGCCGCCTCCTGCCGCTCCCGATCGCGCGGGTCCGCAACGTGCTCACCGACTTCCGGCGCGAGATCGAGACGCTCGGCGCGGGCACCGTGCTCGCGGTGGCGACGAGCGCCGTCCGCGACGCCGAGAACGGCGAGGCGTTCCTCGGTGAGGTCGAATGGTCGTACGGCTTCGCCACCCGCCTGCTGACCGGCGCGGAGGAGGCCGCGCTCACGCTCCTCGGCGTCGGGCCGCTCGAGCCCGGAACGCTCGTCACCGACATCGGCGGCGGGTCGACCGAGCTCGTCTCGCCGGGATTCAGCCGCAGTATCGACATCGGCAGCGTGCGGCTCACGGAGCGCTTCGGCGAGGATCTCGACGCCGCGGCGGCCGCAATTCGCGCAGCGCTCCCTCCGGTCCCGGGGACGACACGAGCGCTGCTCGGCGTCGACGGCACGACGGCCGAGCTGGCAGCGCTCCGCGGGGCGGCGACGCTCACGCCGGCGGACGTCGACCGCGAGCTCGAGCGGCTCGCCGCGCTGCCCGAACCGGCGAGGCGCGGGCTCCTGCTCGAGCCCGACCGGAGCGGCGTGATCGTGATGGGGGCGCTGATCCTTCGCGAGCTCGTACAGGCGCTCGGGGCCGAGCGGGTCGACGCCGGGCGGCGCGACCTGCTCTCGGGCGCGGTGCTCGAGGCGGCCGCCCTCTCCTCGCCCGGCGAAGGCCCGGCGCCGGCCGGGGCCTACACCTGTTGCTAGCCTGCGGGAAGAAACTTGTGCGCGCAAGCGTTACTGCTAGTGTTGTTGCGTAATCAAGTTTCTAGGAGGAAGGACACAATGAGCATCACCCAGCAGGCCACAACCGGAGTCCCCACCGGCACGTGGCACGCGGACACCGTGCACTCGCGGGTCGCGTTCGAGGTCCCCTACGCCGTCGCGACCTTCAGTGGTGAGGTGACCGACTTCGAGGCGAGCCTGTCGGACGGGAAGCTGTCCGGCAATGCCCGCATCTCGAGCATCACGGTGAAGGACGAGAACCTCGAGGCGCATCTGCTCTCGCCCGAGTTCTTCGACGCGGAGCGCCATCCCGAGGTGCGCTTCGAGACCGCGACCCTGCACCGTGACGGCGACGAGGTCGAGGTGGAGGGCACGATCACGATCAAGGGCATCACCAAGCCGGCCACGCTGCGCGGCACGATCGTCGGCCCCGCGGTCGACCACTTCGGGAAGGATCGCGTCGGCCTCGACCTGTCGACGACGATCGACCGCACCGCCTTCGACATGAACTGGAACATGCCGCTCCCGACCGGCGAGCCCGCCCTCGGCAGCGAGGTCACGCTCACGGCCGACCTCACGCTGGTGGGCCAGGAGGGGTAGTTGCACGTCCTCGCGATCAGCGGCTCGCTGCGCCGCGACTCGAACAACACGGGCCTCCTCCGGGCACTCCAGGAGGAGGCCCCCGAGGGCGTCGAGATCGCGATCTGGGAGGACCTCAAGTCGATCCCGCCGTATGACGCGGATGACGACGGCGTCCCGGGCCCTCCGGCGGTCGAGGCGTTCCGCACGCTCGTCAAGAACGCCGACGCCGTCCTGATCGCGACGCCCGAGTACAACTCGTCGATCCCGGGTGTGCTCAAGAACGCTCTCGACTGGGCGTCTCGGCCGCTCGCGACGAACGCCTTCCGGAACAAGCCCGTCGGCGTGATCGCGTCGAGCGCCGGTGCGTTCGGCGGCGTGTGGGCGGCGGCCGAGCTGGCGAAGGTCCTGGGCGCGATGGGCGCCCGCGTCGCCGACATCGAGCTCGCGGTCGGCCACGCGCCCGAGAAGTTCGACGAGGACGGCAGGCTCGCCGACGACGACGTGCGCGACGGCCTCCTCGACGCCCTCACTGCGTTGCTCGCCGAGGCCACCCCCAGTCTCGCGGCGGCATAGCGTCGCGCTTGGCTCTAGGCGCCGTCGTCGGGCGGGTCGTCCTCGGCGAGGCGCCGCTGGACGACCACACGGGCGAGGACACCGACAAGCCGGCCGTCTTCGACGACGGGTATGCGCTCGAAGTCCTCCTCCTCGACGTAGGCGAACGCGTCGGCGAGCGGCATCGTCGACTCGATCGTCGCGTTCGGCGGCTCGGCGATCTGGCCGAGCTTCGTCGTGCCCGGGTCCAGGCCGGCCGCGACGACCTCGCGCACGAGCGTCTTGCGCGTGACCACCCCGACCAGGCGGCCGCTCGGATCGCAGACGAAGACGGCGCGAACATCCGGCCGGGCGAGCGCCTCCCCGGCATCGCGCGCGCTCCTGTCGTCCCCGAGGGCGAGCGGGTCGGCCAGCATCGCGTCGCGGACGAGGTCCACGCGCGAAGTGTAGGACGACACCGCCCGCTTTACCCGCTTGCCGGCCGATCGTCGAGGCGCCGCGACGGGAGCTAGCCTCAGCACGTGCCGGTCTGTCCGAACTGTGGGCACGCCAATCGCGAAGTCGCGAGGTTCTGCGAGCAGTGCGGGGCGGCGCTCACCTCGGGACCCGCGCAGGCGCAGCCGCAGCGTCGCATCGTGACCGTCGTCTTCTGCGACCTGACGGGCTCGACCGAGCTCGGCGACGCGGTCGACCCCGAGCCCTACCGCGAGCTCCTCGCGCGCTACTTCGAGCGGATGGCGGCGGTGGTGGAGCGGCACGGAGGAGTTGTCGAGAAGTTCATCGGCGACGCCGTCATGGCTGTGTTCGGCGTCCCGGTGGCGCACGAGGACGACGCGCTGCGCGCGGCGCGGGCAGCGGTGGAGATGCGCGAGGTTCTGCCGACGCTGGGGCTCACCGGGCGGATCGGTGTGATGACGGGCGAGGTCGTCACGGGGACGGAGGAGCGGCTCGCCACCGGCGACGCGGTCAACGTCGCCGCACGGCTCGAGCAGGCGGCGCCACCGGGCGAGATCCTGATCGGCCGGCCGACCCTGCGGCTTGTCGAGGACGCGGTCGAGGTGGAGCCCGTCGAGCCGCTCCACCTGAAGGGCAAGCCGGAGCCCGTCCCGGCGTTCAGGCTCCGTGCCGTGCGCGAGGCGCCGGAACGGCGCCACGACATGCCCTTCGTCGGGCGCCGAGAGGAGGTGCGCCTCGTGGGTGATGCCTGGGAGCGCGCCCGGGCCGAGCGGCGCTGCGTGCTCGTGACGGTGGTGGGCGAGGCCGGAGTCGGCAAGTCGCGCCTCGTCGCCGAGGCGCTGGAGCCCCTCGAGGCGTGGATCGTCCGCGGCCGGTGCCTTCCCTACGGGGACGGGATCACCTACTGGCCGGTGGTCGAGGTGCTCAAGCAACTCGGCGTGTCGCCGCCGGAGGACGCCGCAGCGGTCGCCGTCCGGGTGCTGCTCGGCGAGGTCGACTCGACCTCGTCGCCCGACGAGATCGCCTGGGCGTTCAGGAAGACGCTCGAGCACGCCGCTGCCGAGCGGCCGCTGGTGGTCGTGTTCGACGACATCCAGTGGGGCGAGGAGACGTTCCGCGACCTGATCGAGCACGTCGCGCTGCTCTCGACGGGCGCGCCCATCCTGCTCCTCTGTATGGCGAGACCCGAGCTGGTCGAGCGCCGGCCGACGTGGCCCGTCACGATCCGGTTGGAGCCGCTCGCCGACGAGCTCGTCGACGCGCTGATCCCCAGTCGGATGCAGCCCGAGCTTCGCGAGCGGATTGCTGCGACCGCCGGGGGCAATCCGCTCTTCATCCGGGAGATGCTGGCGATGACGAACGGCGGCGGCATCGAGGTCGTCGTTCCGCCGACGCTGAAGGCGCTGCTCGCGGCGCGCCTCGACCAGCTCGAGCCCGGTGAGCGCAGCGTGCTGGAGCATGCGTCGGTCGAGGGGGAGATCTTCCACCGCGGGGCCGTGCAGGCACTCGCCGAGACGGGAACCGACGCCACCCCGCGGCTCGCCGCGCTGGTGCGGAAGGAGCTGATCCGGCCGGAGCGCGCACAGCTCGCCGGCGAAGACGGCTTTCGCTTCCGCCACGGGCTGATCCGCGACGCCGCCTACGACACCCTGCCGAAGACCGCCCGGGCCGAGCGCCACGCGCAGCTCGCGGCCTGGTTCGAGCACCACGCAGCCGCTTTGGTGGAGATCGACGAGCTGGTCGGCTACCACCTCGATCAGGCTGTCCGCTACCGCACCGAGCTCGGGCTCCCCGACGACGACGGCATCACGCGCGCCGCACGCCGGCGGCTGACCAACGCCGGCCTGCGGGCGGCCCGCCGCCAGGACTTCCCCGCCGCGAGCCGACTGCTCGAACGCGCCGCGTCGCTCGTCCCTGCGGCGGAGATCGACCTGGCTGTCGAGAGCGCGCTGGCCGACGTCCTCGTCTGGACCGGCAGGACCGAGGAGGCGATGCGGCGCGCCGACGCGCTCGCGGCTCGAGCCGCTGCCGGCGGCAATCGCGTCGGCGAGCTCTGCGCACGGATCCAGGCGGCCAGGATCCGCCTCGACGTCCACCCCGACGAGGACACGACCGACCTCGCAGGGCTCGTCGCGGAGGCGCTGCCGCTCTTCGAGCAGGCCGACGACCAGCTCGCCCTCTACCTCGGCCAGGCGGCGATCGCGAGCGTCGCCATGGCGGAGGGACGTTTCGACGACGGCGTCCACGCCTTCGACCAGGCATCCCTGCATGCCGATCGGGCCGGCCACGATCCGGCGGAGTTGCTCGGAGACCGAGCGTGGGTCCGGTTCATGGGCACCACTCCCGCCTCGGAGCTGCTCGCCTGGCTCGACGAGCACGAGGCCCGAGCCGGGTCGGATCAGTTCTTCCGCGCGTACCGGGGCTGGTCCCTGGGACGGGTCGGTCGGTTCGACGAGGCGCGTCGGATCATCGCCGATGCGCGCGCGGAGCAGGCCGACCGCGGCGGGGGACTGTTGCTCGCCAACCTCGTCGCCTTCGAGTCCGCCTCGATCGAGCTCCTGGCGGGCGACCCGGCCGCGGCCGCCGAGTTCGCGGCAGAGGGCTGCCGCCTGCACGAGGAGCTCGGGGAGCTCCAGTATCTCGCCGGCTCCGCCGCGGTCCTCGCCGAAGCGCTCTACGAGCTGGACCGCCTCGACGAAGCGGATGCATGGTCGGCGCGCTCCGCCGAGCTCGCACCCGGCATGTGGTTCGAGACCCCTTGGCGCGGCGTCAGAGCGAAGGTGCTCGCGCGGCGAGGGGCGCATGAGGAGGCGCAGCTGCTCGCGCGGTCGGCGGTCGAGCTCCTGGAGGTCACGCACGAGATCGACAGACTGGGATTCGCGTATGCAGATCTCGCCGAGGTGCTCCGGCTCGGCGGCCGGGACGACGAGGCGGCCGCCGCGCTCCGGCGGTCGCTCGAGCAGTTCGAGCGCAAGGACGCGCTCGTGATGGCCGACCGCGTCCGGGCCCGGCTCACCGAGCTGGAGGGGACGAGCTGAGCCGGAGAGAGCGAACCCGGTTCGCCGCCGGCGGACCAGGTTCGATTCGCGACTCCACCTTCGCCTCAGCGCCAAGAGGTTGGGAGACCCAGAGCTCTCTACTCACCGGGCGGCGCGTCCGGCGTCCTCCTCGAGGATGACG
>CAVPSK010000008.1:0-100727 GCA_963708355.1 uncultured Thermoleophilia bacterium
CTGAGGGGATCGCGCCGAAAGGCCGCAACGGAAGCGCACTCGCGAGTGGGGGTGAAGCACTTCTGGACCTTCGACGGCTCCGCTCAACCGTGGGCGATTGACCTCCTCTCTGGCACGGAGGGGTCGAGCGGTGGCGGAACGAGGTGTCTCCCTATGTAGGCGCACCTGTGACAGGTCTCTGCTGCCTATCTGCTGCCCGAGACCCTTCCAGGTGAGCTACTTACTGGGAATGCTGCGCACGACCGCCGGCGTGGTCATTGGCCTATCGAATCGCCAGGCGACGGATACCTCCATTTGCAGGCATTTCGAAGACGGGAGCGACGGGACTCGAACCCGCGACCTCCGGCGTGACAGGCCGGCGTTCTAACCAGCTGAACTACGCCCCCGGTTTCGCGGCGGAGTGTAGCCGGGGCGAGGGAAGCACCGGAACCCGCCTAACCTCCAAGGGTGAACCGCGTCGACTGGATCGTCCTGGCTGTGATCGCGATCACGGCGCTCGCGGGGCTCAAGCGCGGGCTGGTCGCGACGGCGCTTTCGCTCGGCGGGCTCGCGGCCGGTGCGGTCATCGGCTCGCGGCTCGCGCCGCGCCTGTTCGAGCAGGGATCGCATTCGCCGTACACGCCGCTCGTCGCTCTCGGCGGGGCGCTCGCGGGTGCGCTCGTGCTCCAGGGGGTCGCCTCGATCGCCGGCTCGTTCGCGCGCGGCGGGCTGTCGGTCGTGCCGCCGCTCCGGGTGCTCGACTCGATCGGGGGCCTCGTCGCCGGGCTCGCGCTCGGTCTCGCCGCCGTGTGGGTCGCGGGCGCGGCGCTACTGCAGCTGCCCGGCCAGACGACGCTGCGCCGCGACGTCCAGTCCTCGGAGATCCTGCGGCGCGTCAACGAGGTCGCGCCGCCCGGGCAGCTGCTGCGCGCGCTTCGCGCGGTTCGATCCGTTCGAGCAGATCGTCGGCCCTGCGCCGCCGAGCATCCCGCCCGATCGGCGCGTGCTCGCGTCGGCAGGCGTGCGCGTCGCCCGGTCGAGCGTGGTGCGCATCACGGCGACGGCCTGCGGGCTCGGGGTCGAGGGCTCGGGCTGGGTTGCCCGCCCGCATCTCGTCGTCACGGCCGCGCACGTCGTCGCGGGGGCCAGCGGGATCCTTGCGGCGGGCCACGTCGCCCAGCCGCTCGTCGTCGACCGCCGCCACGACGTCGCCGTGCTCCGCGTGCGCGGGCTGGGTGCGGCGCCGCTCGGCCTTGCCGACCCGCATTCCGGGGACGGCGTGGCGATCCTCGGCTTCCCGGAGAACGGCCCGTTCGACGCGCGGCCGGGGCGGATCGGCAGCACGGCCGACGTCCTCCTGAACGGCTCGCTCCGCGAGGTGACCGCGGTGAGCGGCCTGATCCGCCACGGCAACTCGGGCGGGCCTGCCGTGAACGCGGCCGGCGACGTCGAGGCGACGATCTTCGCCGCGCGCGTCGGCGGCGGCGCGGGCTACGGCGTTCCGGCGTCGGCGATCCGCCGGGCGCTCGGGCGGGCCCACGGCCCTGTGTCGACCGGCTCCTGCTGAGAGCAGTTCGAGGGCCGCCTCGGGGCGGCGAAACGGCGGGATCACGTAGACGCCCGCTGCAAGCGAGCGTGACCCCTCGATCAGCTCCTTCGCGAGCTCCCGTCCGACCGCGGGCGCCTCCTTGCCCGCGACGCGAAGCCGCTCCTGGACGGGCTCGGGCACGACGATCCCGGGCACCTCGTTGTGGAGCCGCAGCGCGAGCTGGTGGCTGCGCACGTAGAAGACGCCGACGAGCAGTGGGATCGGGCTCGAGCCGCCGAGCCGCTCCAGCATCGACTCGAGGTAGGAGAGGTCGAAGAGCGCCTGGGTCATCGCGAACTGCGCGCCGGCCTCGATCTTCTGCGCGAACCGGTCGAGCTCGAGCTCGAGGTCGTCCGCCGCCGGGTTCACGGCAACGCCGGTGAAGAACGACGTGGGAGCGTCGATCTCCCGGCCGTTTGCGTCGCTGCCCGCGTTCAGGTGCGAGATCACGCGGGCGAGGCCGATCGAGTCGACCTCGTACACGCCGCTCGCCCCCGGGTAGTCGCCCACCTCGGGCGGATCGCCGGTCACCGACAGCACGTTGCGAACGCCCTCGGCGTGCGCGCCGAGCAACGCGGACTGCAGGCCCATCACGCTCGTGTCGCGCGGCGTGACGTGGGGGATCGTCTCGATGCCGCACTCGCGCTCGATCGCGACCGCCGCCATGAGCGCGTTCATGCGGGCGCGCGCCATCGGGTTGTCGTTGATGTCGACGACATGGACGGCGCCCGACTCTGCGAGCTGCCGTGCGACCGAGAGCATGCTCGCCGCGTTCCCGCCTCGCGGCGGGTCGAGCTCCACCGAGACGACGAACTCCTGCTCGCGCAGCATCCGCTGGAGCGTCGTCTCGCCCGGCTCGGCGACCTGCGTCGGCACGCGCTCGCGCGGACGGACGACGATCGGCGCGGTCGGCTCGCGCCGGTCGACGATCGCGGCGTGAATCGCCGCGATCTCCGTCGGCGTCGTGCCACAGCAGCCTCCGATCAGGCGCGCCCCGAGGCGGACCGCGTGGGCGGCGAAATCGGCGAAGTAGTCCGGCGTCGCGTGCGGGTACACGACGCGTCCGGCCGAGATCGACGCCAGGCCGACGTTCGGGAGCGCGGCGAGCGGCGTGTCGTCGACGCCCATCGCCTCGAGGGCGCGGAGCGCGGCCTGGAGCCCCGCCCCGTGGTTGGCGCCGATCGCCGCGAGGCCGAGCGGCCGCAGCCTGGCCGCGGCATTGGCCGCGCCGACACCACCGAGGGTCTCGGCGTCCTGGTCGAAGGTGAGCAGCGCGACGACCGGCAGTGACGAGATCGAGCGGACCGCGTCGATCGCGGTGAGCAGCTCGTCGAGGTCGTAGAAGGTCTCGAGCATGAACAGGTCGACGCCGCGGCCCTCGAGCAGCTCGGCCTGCTCCGCGAACAGCGCGCCCCGGTCGTCCTCGCGGTCGCCTAGGTCGCCGAGCGGGCCGATCGACCCGCCGATGTAGACGTCGCGCCCGGAGATCTCGCGCGCCTCGCGCGCAAGCTTCACCGCGGCGCGGTTGATCGCGGCGACCTCGTTCTCGAGGAAGTGCCCTCGCAGCTTGCGGCGGTTGGCGCCGAAGGTGTTCGTCTCGATCAGGTCGGCGCCCGCCCGGATGAAGCCGAGGTGCAGCGAGATCACGCTCTCGGGCGAGCGGAGGTTCGCCTCCTCGGGGCAGCGGAGCCCGGACACCGCCGCCGAGACGAGCACGCCCATGCCGCCGTCGCCGACGAGCGGCGGTCCTTCGCGCAGTCGTTCGACGAAGCCGGAGGTCACGGCTCCCGAGCGTAGTCAAGCGGCGCAGTCAACTACGAAAGGGTGATGCATCAAGCGTGCGCGCTCGAACAGAGTGCGACCGTCATCCGAGGGGCCCGATGCGGCGGGGCCCCCGGGCGATTCAGACGAAGGAACCCCTAAAGGCATCCCCCTCTTCTGCCGATACGGGGTACTGGAACTCTCCCCGGGGGCTGACGGCAATCACCTCTGTGGCGAGACCCGAGAACGGCCGGCCTCGAGCCGGCCGTTTCGCTGCCGGGGTGGAGGCCGCCTAGCCGCGGAGGGCGATCCGGCCGACGTACACGACCCAGCCGCGCCCGCCGGTGGCCCGCACCGAGAGCCCCCCGGCGCGCGTCGCGCGCCAGCGGATCTCGTGGCCACTCCGTGTGGCGCTCACCGGGCGGCCGACCACGGACACGTTCACGGAGGTCGGCACGAACCCCAGCTCGAGCCGCATCGTCGTTCCGCGGCGGACGATCGCCTGCTTCGCCGACTTCGCGATCGGCGCACCGCAGCGCTGCCCCCAGCACCACGACGAGACCGCCAGCGGCACCTTGCCGGAGGCCGTCTGCAGGTACGCCGAGGGCGGGTGAGCGAGGCCGAGCAGCAGGGCGAGCAGGACGGTCATCGCGCCGAGCCTAGTCGCGGGTCATGGGCCATGTGACCAACCTGAGAAAATTCGATCCCGGTCCGGTGAATCCTTGTGTAGAGTCACGCGCGTCAGAGGGTGAGCCGGACGGTGGAAGAGCGCCGGCTCAGCGTTGGTTGTACCCCGTCAACCGCGTCAAGCCGGAGGTCGTGCTCAGGTGCTCACTGTCGACATTGCGCTCCCCGAGGTCGAGGAACTGCAGAAGCTCGTCGAGACCGGGAAGGAGAAGGGCTTCCTTACCTACGACGAGATCGTCAAGGGCCTCGACGAGGTCGAGCTCACGAAGGAACAGGTCGAAGATTTCACGACGTACCTGATCGACCACGGCGTCGAGCTCGTGGAGGGCGAGGAACACAAGCGCCTGCCGCACGAGCAACCGCTCGTGGAAGAGGAGCCGAAGAACGCACCGAAGCTCGACCTCACCGTCGAGCCTTCGCTCGACTCGCTGCGGTTGTACCTGCGGGAGATCGGGAAGGTGCCGCTGCTGACGGCGGATCAGGAGGTCTATCTGGCCAAGCGGATCGAGCGCGGCGACATGATCGCGAAGACGCAGATGATCGAGGCCAACCTTCGCCTCGTCGTCTCGATCGCGAAGGGGTACCTGGGCCGCGGGCTCTCGTTCCTCGACCTGATCCAGGAGGGGTCGCTCGGGCTGATCCGGGCCGTCGAGAAGTTCGACTACCGCAAGGGCTACAAGTTCTCGACCTACGCGACCTGGTGGATCCGCCAGGCGGTGACGCGGGCGATTGCCGACAAGGCTCGCACCATCCGCATCCCCGTGCACATGGTCGAGAAGCTGAACAAGGTCGTCCACATCGAGCGCCAGCTCGTCCAGCGCCTCGGGCGCGAGCCTCGCCCCGAGGAGATCGCCGAAGAGCTCGAGATCACGACCGACGAGGTGCGCGAGATCCTCCGTATGGCGCAGCACCCGGTCTCGCTCGAGAAGCCGATCGGCGAGGAGGAGGACTCGGAGCTCGGCGACTTCGTCGAGGACGAGAACACCGAGACGCCCGACGAGGCGGCGTCGCTGACGCTTCGCCGCTCCGACATCGAGCATGCGCTGAACGCGCTGCCCGAGCGCGAGCGCCAGGTGATCGAGCTGCGTTTCGGGCTGACCGGCGGCCAGCCGTGCACGCTCGAAGAGGTCGGCAAGGCGTTCGGTGTCACGCGCGAGCGCATCCGGCAGATCGAGAACAACACGCTCAAGAAGCTCGAAGGCCTCCCGGAAGCGCAGGCGCTCCGGGACTGCGTCTAGCTGTCGGTCCGCGCTGCCGGGACGAAGAGCCGGCAGTGCGGGCACTTGAAACCGCGGTAGCGTTCCGCGTCGCCCTCGATCAGCTCCGCGCTGAACGGCTTCTTGCAGTGCGGGCAGACGACCTCGACCTGCGACTCCTCCCCGAGGCGCGTCATCAGCCCGCCTCCTCGATCGCCACCGACTCGATTCGAACGTCCTCGCGCGGACGGTCACGCGCGTCGGTCTGGAGCTGCGAGATCACGTCGACGACGTCCATGCCCGAGGTCACCTTTCCGAAGACCGTGTGCTTGCCGTCGAGCCAGGGGCACGCATCGGCGGTCACGATGAAGAACTGCGACCCGTTCGTGTTCGGGCCGGCGTTCGCCATCGCCAGGGCGCCACGTTCTACCTTGCGATCGTTGAACTCGTCCTCGAACTGATACCCCGGCCCGCCGGAGCCCGTGCCGGTCGGGTCGCCGCCCTGGATCATGAAGTCCGGGATCACGCGGTGGAAGATCACGCCGTCGTAGAAGCCGTCGCGAGACAGCTTGGTGAAGTTCTCGACCGTCTTCGGCGCGTCGCCGCCGTAGAGCTCGAGCTGGATCGTTCCGTGATTCGTCTGGATGGTTGCGTTGGTCATCCCGACACCCTACGTATGGGAGCATCGGGTCCGTGCACCTGAGGCTCGCCCGCGGGGCGGCGGTCGCCGGCGCGACGCTCGTCGCGGCGGGCCTGGCGGGTTGCGGAAACGCGCCGGGCAAGCACGTCTCTGCGGTCGCCACCGACCGCGAGTGGGTGACCAACACGTCGGGCGTGATCGACCAGCTGAACGAGGACGTGTCGGTTGTCGCTCCCGCCGGCCGTGGCCTGCAGGCCGCCCGGCGCGCGCTGCACGACGAGTCGGACCTCTTCGCCCTGCTCGTCGCCTACACCGACTTCGGCGGCTGCAACAAGATGGTGGCGGCCGCCGGCGAGGCGCCCCCGCGCTTCGGTCGCGTCGCGTCGGAGCTCGATCTGGCCTGCCGCCATTTCTCGAACGCCGCCGAGCTGTTCACGCGTGCGGCGTCGGCGACCGACGCGCGTGCCCTGCTTCGAGCATCGCGCCAGGTCCGGCTCGCGGCGGCCGCCCTGTACCAGGCATCGCTTCGGTTCGCGGCGGCGCGAAGCCGCTAGGAAGCCGCAGCTGCGAGCACCGAGCTGTGCGTCGCGAAGAGATCCGGCTCGCAGACGGTGAGCGCGTCGATCACCGAGGGATCGAAGTGCGTCCCGGCTCCCCTGCGCAGCTCGGTGAACGCGTCGTCCCACGACATCCGATCGCGGTAGGCGCGGTCGTTCGTCATCGCGTCGAGCGCGTCGGCGACCGCGAAGATCCGGGCGCCGAGCGGGATGTCCGTCTGGGCCAGGTGATCGGGGTATCCGGTGCCGTCCCAGCGCTCGTGGTGCGAGCGGACGACGCCGAGCCCCTCGCCGTGCAGGAGCGGCACGTGCGCCAGGAGCGACTCCCCGATCTTCGTGTGCTGCTCCATCATGAGCCGCTCCTCCTCGTCGAGCGGCCCGCGCTTGAGCAGGATCCGGTCGGGGACGCCGATCTTGCCGACGTCGTGCAGCAGGAACCCCCACTCGAGGCTCGTGTCGTCGATCAGCGCCGGGGCGAGCTCGATCGTGAGCCGGGTCGCGTACGAGGTCACGCGCTGCGAGTGCGCGATCGTGCCGAAGTCTCTGGATTCGAGCGCCGAGGCGAGGGCCTCGACGGTCTGGCGATACGACGTCTCGAGCAGCTCGTGCTGGCGCTGGCCGATCGCGATCAGCCGCCGGAGGTCGCTCATCACCGCGGGCTCGTCGGTGCTCGTCGCCACGACCCGCTGCAGCGGATCGATGCCGAGCAGGCGCTCGAGCGTGCTGAGCAGCTGCAGGGGATCGAACGGCTTCGCCAGGAACGCCTGCGCGCCCACCGTGAGCGCGGAGACGCCGGCCTCGCGCGACCCGCTGATCACGACGATCGGCACCTTGCGGGTGCGCGGGCTCTCGCGCAGGCGCTCGCAGTAGAACAGCCCGTCCACGCCCGGAAGGCCGACGTCGAGGACGATCGCGTCGGGCAGGTGCGCGGCGATCGTCTTCTCCGCCTCGATCACGTGCCCCGCCTCGCGCATCTCGATCCCTTCCAGCTCGAAGGTCGCGCGCAGGAGCTCGCAGAGGAGCGGATCGTCGTCGACTACGAGAACAGTTGGCTTCCCCATGACACTGTTTCCATCGGCGCGCATCTCGCAGACCCTTAGACCGACTTTGCGTCGTTACCCCTTTTGGGGGACGCGCTACACACCTGTCCCGGGCGACACGGTCATCGCCGGAGGGTCGGTCAGCGTCTGCAGGACGACGCAATAGCGCTTCGTGAGGCGGATCAGCGTCTCGACCTGCTCCGGAGTCGCGTCGCTCTCGAGGTCGAAGCGAAGGCGGATCGCCGTGAAGCCGACCGGCGCCTCCTTGTCGACCGCGAGGGTCCCGCGGAAGTCGAGATCCCCCTCGGCGTGCACCGACCCGGCGACCGGGATCTCGAGCGACGTGGCGACGGCGCGCAACGTCACGCCCGCGCACGCGACGAGCGCCTGCAGCAGCATGTCGCCCGAGCAGACGAGGCTGCCGTCGCCGCCGCTCGCCGGGTGCAGGCCCGCCTCGGCCAGAGCGCGCCCGGTCTGGACCGAGCAGGCGATCCCCTGGTCGAGGTCCCCCGACGCCGTCAGCGTGACCACGGCCGACGCCGGGTCCTCCCGATACTGCTGCTTGAGCGGCTCCTGGACCGCGCGCAGCTCGTCACGTGTCGCGCTCATCTAGGCATCAAGGTAGCCGTCTCGCACGGTGCCGAGCAGCGTCCCGCCGTGCACGCGGTCGCCGCCCTCCGAGATCACGTCGACCTCGAAGCCGGGATACGTCGGCTGAAAGCGGCGCCGCTTCCAGTCGGTCACGTTGCCGCGGTTCTTCATCGCGCGTCCGAACGGATACCCCGGCAGGTGCTCGCGGTCGCCGCGGACGTCGCGGCCGTCCAGGTGCCGGATGACCACGCGAAATCCCTCGACCTTGAAGATCCGCCGCTCGACAGCGCGCACCGTCGCCATTGTCTAGCTCGCGATCATGTCACCGTGTGCCGGTGGGCGGCTCGCCAGGCGGCGCCCCGCGAGCGGGACGAGCGCGATCAGCGCCAGGATCGCAGCGACCGCGAACGGGCGCTTGAACGCGCGCGCGATCGCGTCCTGCTGCGCGTCGTCGAGCGCCCGCTGGAGCGCAGTGAGGTTGTCCGCGGCGTCGTTGTCGCGGCTGCGCGCCTTGTCGAAGGCGCTGGTGAAGTCGGGCAGCCTCCCGTGCCCCGCCTTGCGCAGCTCCCGGTAGAGGTCGATCGTCAGCGGGATCTTGTCGAGGATCGGGATCGGCGCCTTCACGACGAGCACGATCCCGTCGGTCTTCGCCACGTCGGCGTTGTGATTGACGCCGTTGGAGAGGATCGGCGCCAGCAGCAGCAGCCCCAGCACGACTCCTGCGTGGCGCGACGCGACCCCGGTCAGCCCTGCCTCCTCCGTCGTCGGAGGCAGGCACACGCCGAGCCCGGCGCCGCAGGCTGCGAGGCCGACCGCCACGACCGCGAGCGACCCGGGTGCCAGCGCGAGCAGGCCGAGCCCGCCCGCGAGGACGAGCACGCCGGCCTCGAGCGGGAACTGCGGGAAAAAACGCCGCACGATCAGCGCCGCGACGGGCAGCAGCGTGACCACCGCCGCGGCGCGCAGCGGGGAAAGGTCGTGCCCCACGACGAGCAGCACGACCGCGAGGAACAGCGCGCCGACGAGCGCGCCGGAGATCAGCGCCAGCGCGACGTTGGACGACGGCCGGCCGAGCCCGCGCGCGCTCAGCGGGATGCTCGCTACGCCGAACGCTGCGAAGAGCGCGCCGATCGCGACCGGCGCCTGCGCGACGAAGATCGCACGCCAGTTGAAGATCTCGGTGAGCGCGCCGCCGAGCGCGGGGCCGGCCGCCGCGCCGATCGCGGCCGCAGCGGCCCACCAGGCGGCGCCGAGCTCGGCGAGCGCTCCGGCGAGCGTCAGCGCGCCGCCGACGCCCTGTGCCGCGCGCAGCGCGATCAGCATCGCAAGCGATGTCGATGCCGCGCAGCCGATCGTCGCCGCCGAGAACAGGGCGAGCCCCCCGATCAGTACCGGCCGCGTGTGGATGCGGTGAGCGGCGACGACGACCACCGCCCCGGCGATCGCGGCGGCCAGGTTGTACGAGGTCACCACCCACGCCGTGTCCGGGATCGTCTCTCCGAAGCGGATCAGGAGCTGGGGCAGCGCGAGGACGACGATCGCCGAGTCGGCCGCGACGAGCGCTACCGCGACGAGCAGCGTGACGCGGCCGATATGCGTCAAGCCGGCGTCAGGTGAGGTCTTGCATCGGGGTGCAGCGCGGGTCGTGGTAGCACGCGAGCCCGAGCAGGGCCGTGTGCAGCGCTTGCCGGCGCTCCTCGTCGAGCGGGGCGAAGAACTCTTCCTCGACCCGGCGCACGATCGCCCTCAGCTTGACCAGCTGCCGGCGGCCGGCAGGCGTGAGGCTGACGACGTGGCGGCGGCGATCCTGGAGGTCGCGGCGCCGTTCGACGAGGCCGCGGTTCTCGAGCGCGTCGAGGATGCCCACGAGCTGGCTGCGATCGACTCCGAGCACGTCTGCGATCGTCGCCTGCGTCTGCCGGGCTCCCTCGTCGAGCAAGGCGAGGAGGCTGTAGTGGTAGGCGTCGAAGCCCGCCTCCTCGAAGGCGGCGAGGGCCTGCGCCTTGATCGCGAACCCCAGCCGTGCCAGCAGGAAACCGTCGCTCTTGAGCAGCTCTCCCGGTACCCGGAGGTCCTGCGGGAGCTTTGTGATAGGGGCAATTGTTGTCATCGGGAATAAGTGTAGCGCCCAAGCGTTGGCTGTTGCTATCGTGGAACCAGTAAACGATTGGGGGAAAGAACGAATGAGCTCTCAGATTCTCGCAGAGCAGGCGGCTGAAGACCAGCGCGCGCGCACGAAGTGGCTGGTGCTCGCGGTCGTTGTGGCCGCCCAGTTCATGGTCGTCCTCGACGTTGCGATCGTCAACGTGGCGCTCCCGTCGATCCGGACCGATCTCAACTTCTCGCAGGAGAGCCTGCAGTGGGTGATCACGGCGTACTCGATCTTCTTCGGTGGCGTGCTGCTGCTCGGCGGCCGTCTCGCCGACCTGCTCGGGCGCCGGCGGCTGTTCATCATCGGACTGGTCGTCTTCACGGTCAGCTCGCTCCTCGACGGGCTCGCCTGGTCGGAGGGATCGCTGATCGCGTTCCGCTCGCTGCAAGGCCTCGGCGCGGCGTTGCTCTCGCCGGCAGCCCTGTCGATCCTCACGACGACGTTCCGTGAAGGCCGGGAGCGCAACCTCGCCCTGGGCATCTGGGGCGCGGCGTCGGGAAGCGGCGGTGCGGCAGGCGTGCTCCTCGGCGGCGCCCTGACCAGCGCTCTCAGCTGGTCGTGGATCTTCTTCATCAACGTCCCTGTCGGCATCCTGGTGATTGCCGTCACGCCGTGGCTCGTCTCGGAGAGCCGCGCCGATCTGAAGCACCGCCACTTCGACTTCGCCGGCGCAAGCACGATCACGGGCGGGTTGATGCTGCTGGTCTATGCGATGACCCGCGCTACGCAGCACGGTTGGGGCACACCGGAGACGATCGGCCTGCTCGCCGCGTCCGGCATCCTGATCGCCGGGTTCTTCGTGGTCGAGCTGCGCTCGAAGGCGCCGCTCCTGCCGCTGCGGATCTTCCGTCTCCGGACGCTCACGGGCTCGAACGTGGCCGGACTGCTGATGGGCGGAGCGATCTTCTCGCAGTTCTTCCTGCTGACGCTCTACATGCAGGAGGTGCTGCACTACTCGGCGATCAAGACCGGCGTTGCGTACATCGGCCTGACGCTGACGATCGTTGCTTTCTCCGCGGTCGCGCAGGCGCTCGTCACTCGGGTCGGCGTCCGCCGCGTCCTGCCGGCGGGGCTCGCCCTGTCGACGGTCGCGTTGGTGCTGTTCGCGAGGCTGCCGGTGCACGGTGACTACTGGGTCGATCTGTTCCCGGCCTTCATCATCAGCGGCCTCGGGCTTGCGCTCGCGTTCGTGCCGATGTCGATCGGCGCGCTGACGGGTGTCGACCAGTCGGACGCGGGCATCGCGTCGGGGCTGATCAACACCAACCAGCAGATCGGCGGAGCGATCGGCGTCGCCCTCGCGACCACGATCGCCACGACGTTCACCTCGCACTACGTCAGCGATCACGTCGGGACGGGCGCGTTCAACGGCGCTGCGCTGACGCACGGCTTCAGCATCGCCTTCTACGTGCTCGCTGCGCTCGCCGCGGCCGGCGCGGTGCTCTCGGCGATCATGCTGGAGTCGAACCCGGCGATGTCCGAGGGCGGGGTCGTGCCCGAGGGCGCGCTCGAGCTGGAGGCCGCCGCATGACGGCCGAGGTGCTCCAGCGGCGTCGCGACGACCTGACGCTGCAGCTCACCGGTCTCGTCCACGTACGTGCACTCCTGGATCTCCGCGGCGCTTCCGCCGCGGAGATCCAGCAGCACTCCGCCGAGATCGACCGGCTGCGCGCGCAGCTCGACGCGATTACGGCTGCTTAGGCCTCGACGAGCTCCCTGAACGCGGGCTCGTCGCGGATCGGGTCGAAGTCCGAGTCGCCCTTGGCGAGGTCGCGAAGCCGTTCCGACCGCTCGATCGCGCGGCGCAGATGCTCGACCGCGTCGGTCGGGCGGCCGGCGAGGCTCTCGCAGCACGCGAGGTTGTACAGCGGGTCGGCGTAGGGCTGGGACTCGATCGTCTCGCGCGCGCGATCGGCGGCGTCGGAGTATTCGCCCGCCGCATAGAGGGGATGGAACGGCGCCCAGGTCTCCCAGCCGTCCGGCTCGAACGCTGTGCCCGGCGTGCCGCCGATCGCGACGAGCGTCGTCCCGGGCTCCTCGGCGAACGCCGTTCGCTTTACACCGGACTGGACGGAGACGAACGTCCCGGCGGGTGCGTCCACTCGCTCGCCCTCGAGCTCGAACGTCGCATGTCCCCGCATCACGAGGTAGAGCTCCTCTTGCGCGTCCGGGTCCGACTCGTCGTGCTCGTTGATGATCCGGTCGCCCGCGTTCGAAGCGGTCCAGGTGTTGATGCCGAACGCCGTGATGCCGAAGTGGTGCCGTACCGGCCGCCAGGGCTGACGACCGTCGGTGATCTCGTCGATCTGTTCGAGCTGTGCGACCACGTGGCTCATGGGGCCTCCTTCAGGTGATCGTCGATCGTGTCCTGTTCCCGATCTCGTCGCCGCTCACGCCAGCTCGTAGAGGCGCGCCGGCTCCTCCAGCCCCGGGATCGTGCGCTCGCCGAGGTCGCGCAGGGCCGGGATGCCGCTCTCGCCCTCGAGGAGTGCGGCCGTCGTCTGCGAGACGAGCAGCTGACCGGGCTCGGCGATCCGCGCGAGCAGCCCGAGCCGGCGGAGCGCGGTCGACGCCGCGACGCGCCTGGGATCGCCCGACCAGCGCCCGGAGTGGACGGTGATCGCGACGCCGAGCTCATCCTCCGGCGGCCGGAGGTCGGCCACCGCGTCGCGGATGCCGAGCGCGGCGTGTGCTGCGGCTCCGGCGTTCGCGAACACGGCGAGCATGTTGTCCCCGCCGCGCTCGAGCACGATGCCGTCGTTCGCCTCCACGACGGCCCCGACCCGGAGGAAGTAGTCGCCGGCGAACGAGGTGCTGCCCTCGTCTCCCAGGAGTGCGATGACGCGCGCGAATCCGGAAAGGTCGGTCATCAGGAACGTGCCGATGCCCGGCGCCCCGGCGTCGTCGGTGCGCGGCAGGTCGAAGTCGGAGGGAAGCCCCTCGACCGTCACCTGGAACAGGCGCTGGTCGTTCGGAAATCCCTTGAGCCGGTGCGTGCCGAGGTCGACGAGCTCGATGCCGTCGAGCCCGGCATCGTCGATGATCCCCGCGGTCGCGTTCGAGACGAGGATCTGCCCTCCCCGGGCGGCGTCGCAGATGCGGCTCGCCCGGTGGACGCCGATTCCGACGTACCCGTCGTCGCTCAGATGCGGTTCCGCCGTGTGCAGTCCGATCCGCACGCGGACCTCTGCGTCCGTCGGCCAGGTGCTCGCGGACACCGAGCGCTGCGCGTCGACCGCGGCTGCGACCGCCTCGCGGGCACTGTCGAACGCGACGAAAAACCCGTCGCCGGCCGTGTCGATCTCGTGCCCGCCGTGCGCGGCGAAGGCGTCTCGCAGCAGCTGCCGGTGGTCGCCCCGTACGGCCGCGAAGGCGTCGTTCCCGAGACGCCTCACCAGATCCGACGACCCTTCGATGTCGCTGAA
The DNA here is from genome assembly GCA_963708355.1 of uncultured Thermoleophilia bacterium. Classification (GTDB taxonomy): domain Bacteria; phylum Actinomycetota; class Thermoleophilia; order Gaiellales; family Gaiellaceae; genus PALSA-600. The sequence continues at coordinate 13,617 of CAVPSK010000008.1, forward strand.
GAGAAAGGTCACGGTCCCACGCGGCAGCGGCACCCCGCTCATCTGCGCGGATCATCCCACTCGACGAAACCGAAGCGGAAGGCGCTCCGTATTGGAGGCAGACGAACCCGACGAAACCAAGGAGCGACAGATGACCACTCGACTTGTACGGCGCGCGTTGCCGTTGGCGATGCTCGCAGCGCTCGGTGCCGGGGTCGCGGTCGCGTTCGCGGCAACGACCGCACACAGCGGGACGGTGAGCTCGGCGGCGAATGCCAAGTACGGCGCGTTGCTCGTGAATGCGAGCGGGCACACGCTGTACCACATGACCGCCGAGAAGCGCGGCAAGATCGCGTGCACGGGTTCCTGCGCCAAGTTCTGGCCGCCGCTCGTGATCAAGCAGGGCACGAAGCCGACGGCGGGCACCGGAGTGAAGCAGGCGAAGCTCGGGACGATCAAGCGTCCCGACGGCAGCATCCAGGTCACGTACAACGGCTACGCCCTCTACCGCTTTGCGGACGACAAGAAGCGCGGCGATACGAAGGGGGAGGACGTCGAGCACATCTGGTTCGCGGTCAGCCCGGCCGGCACGCTGGTCAAGGCGCCGACGACCGGTACGACGCACACGACGACCACCTCGCCGACCACGACCGACGACGGCACCACGACCGGCGGTTACGGGTACGGCTAGTCCCCACCGATCTGGGCCCGGCCTTCGTGGGGAAGGGCCGGGCCCGGCTCGACCGTTGAACTGCGGCCCGTCCCGGTCGGTGCGATCAGAATGGCGAGGCGGACATGCTTGGCCTCGCGAAGACGCTCGTCGTCACCGGGGCGCTCGGTACGGCGGCGATCACCGTGCCGCACGCTGCCGGCGACCAGCCGACCACGCTGCGCTTCAGCGCGCTCACGACCCATGAGCACCTGCTCGACCGTGGGCGCCCGGGGCTGAGCGTCGGCGACGTGCGGATCTCGGGCGGCCGGCTCGTCGGTCAGGACGGCCGGCGTTTGGGCACCTTCGGCTCGACCTGCACGGTGATCGACGTCGGGCGCGCCGCGGCATTGCAGTGCGACGGGTACGACGAGCTGCCGGCCGGCCAGGTGGCGTTCGCCGGGGAGATCGTCCCCGGGAAGCGCATCCAGGTGGCTGCCATCACGGGCGGGACCGGCGACTATCTCAATGCCCGTGGCCAGATCTCGATGACCCGTGTGAAGACCAAGGTGACGCAGGTCACCATGTCGATCATCGGCTGAGTCGCACTGAACCGGTGCCAGGCACCGTGTTGCCTGGCACCGGTTAGTGGTGGTGGAACTCGTGCACGACCGCGTGACCACGTCCGCGTGCGATCAGCCAGCGGTTGACCGGCACCGCGGCGCAGAACGCGATCACGAGGCTGACGAGCAGGCTCCACCAGAACAGCGAGTCGGTCAGGCCGGCCGCGAGCGCACCGGGCACGATCGCGACGAAGAGGTTGTCGACGATCTCCATCGTCGTGATCGAGAGCGTGTCCGACGCGAGCGCGAGGCGAGTCGCCTTCCGCATCGGCACGCCCGCACGCACGATCGGCCCGATCGTCAGCGAGTAGCCGAACAAGAACGCGAGCACGATCGAGAGCGCGATCGAGGCGGCGTTCGAGAGGCCGACGGCCGTGGCGATCACCATCCCGAGGATCTCGCCGATCGCGCAGCCCGTGAGGCAGTGCAGGGTCGCGCGGACGGCGGTCCGGTTCAGCGACTCCGCCGGGTGGTCGTGGTGGTGGTGGACGTCGGCTTCGATCGAAGCCAGGGTACGTGGGCGACGACAGCGTGGGTTGTGCGACGATCTTCTCGTGGCGACCGTCGAGGAGATCGCGCCGGCGACGACCGTGGGGACGGTCGAGCTGACGGTCTCGGACCTCGACCGGTCGCTCGACTACTACCGGACGAGCATCGGGCTGGACGTGCTCCAGCGGGCCGGCGGCCGCGCCTCGCTGGGAGCCGGCGCGGTCGAGCTGCTCGTGCTGGTCGAGGAGCCCGGGGCGGCGCCGGCCGACGGCTACACCGGGCTCTTCCACTTCGCGCTGCTCGTTCCCACGCGCGTCGATCTGGCGCGGTGGCTCGCCCACGCCGCCCGCGACCGGGTCGCGCTGACCGGCCTCTCCGACCACGCGGTGAGCGAGGCGCTGTACCTCCGCGATCCCGATCACCACGGGATCGAGATCTACGCCGACCGCCCGCGGGCGCAGTGGGAGGGGAAGGCGGGCGAGCTGCTCACCACGCGTCCGCTCGACACCGATTCGCTGCTGGGCGAGCTCGACGATCCGGCTTCGGAGCCGTTCGAGGGGCTTCCCTCGGGAACCGTGATGGGCCACATCCACCTGAGAGTGGCGTCGATCCCGGAGACGGTCACGTTCTTCCGCGACGTGCTCGGCTTCGGCCTGGTCGCGCAGCTGCACGACCAGGCGGCGTTCCTCTCCGCGGGTGGCTATCACCATCACGTGGGCGCCAACACGTGGGAGAGCGCGGGGGCGTCCCCAGCTCCCGCGGGCACGGCGTCGCTGCGGCACGCGACGATCGTGCTTCCCGACGCCGACGAGCGCGCCCGCGTGGTCACGCGCGTCGAGCGCGGCGGGCTGGCGATTCGCGATCTCGACGGCGTTCCGGCCGTGTCGGACCCGGCCGGAAATACGCTCGTTCTCGCAACCGCGTCCTAGTTGCTGCATCGGCCCGCCGCACGGGCGTAAGATCGACACTCCTACCCGCTTCATCTTCGACTGTCTGGGGGTTGCCCTGGCCCAGGTTTCGTTCGATCGTGTGAGCAAGATCTACCCGGACGGCACCCGTGCCGTGAACCAGATCACGCTGGATATCCGGGACGGAGAGTTCATGGTCCTCGTCGGGCCGTCCGGCTGCGGGAAGACGACGGCGCTCCGGATGGTCGCCGGGCTGGAGGACATCTCCGAGGGCGTCCTCAAGATCGGCGAGCGCACCGTCAACTACGTGCCCTCGCGCGATCGCGACATCGCGATGGTGTTCCAGAGCTACGCGCTCTATCCGCACCTCTCGGTGTACGAGAACATCGCGTTCGGCCTGCGCCTCAAGAAGATCCCGAAGGACGAGGTCGACCGGCGTGTCCAGCAAGCGGCCCATCTGCTCGGCCTCGAGGACTTCCTGAAGCGCAAGCCGAGGGCGCTGTCCGGCGGACAGCGGCAGCGGGTGGCGATGGGCCGGGCGATCGTCCGCGAGCCCCAGGCGTTCCTGATGGACGAGCCGCTGTCGAACCTCGACGCGAAGCTGCGGGTGCAGATGCGCGCCGAGATCGCGCGGATCCAGAACGACCTGGGCGTCACCACCATCTACGTGACCCACGACCAGGTCGAGGCGATGACGATGGGCGACCGCGTTTCGGTGATGCGGAAAGGGGAGATCCAGCAGGTCGACGATCCCCAGACTCTGTATGACCATCCCGTCAACCTGTTCGTCGGCGGTTTCATCGGGTCGCCGGCGATGAACCTGCTCGAGGCCGGAATCGAGAAGTCGAACGGCGGCCTCGCAGTCTCGGTCGCCGACCAGCGGATCGCGCTCGACGGCGAGATCCTGCAGCGCAGGCCTGCGCTGCAGAGCTACGAGGGCCGTCCGGTGATCCTCGGTATCCGTCCGGAGGACCTCGAGGACGCGGCGGAAGAGCCGAGCGCGCCGGCCGACAGGCGGCTGCGCGGCACCGTCGTCCTCCGCGAGGCGCTCGGCTCGGAGCTGATGGTCCACTTCACGATCGAGGGCGCCCACTCGGCGCTCACGGAGGACATCAAGGAACTTGCCCAGGATGTGGGCGAGAATCCCGAGAGCGGCATCCAGACCCCCCATGCCTTGCTTGTCGGGCGTTTCGAGCCTCGTGCACGCGTGCGCGAGGGTCAGCCCGTGGAGGCGGTCGTCGACACGACCAGCCTGCACTTCTTCGATCCCGAGACGAGTCTCGGGATCTACGACCAGTCAGAGAAAGGAGCCGCATCGTGAGCAGTCGCTCGATTCGCCTCGTAGGTGCGTTGGCGATCGTGTCGCTCATCGTCCTCGCCGCCGTGCTCGGGAGCACGTCGAGGGCGAGTAACGCGAAGGCAGGCAAGACCTCGGCTGTCTCCGGAAGCATCACGTTCGACGGAGTCTGGACGGGTGCGGAGGCCAACGCCTTCGGTGACGTGATCAAGGCGTTCAACAAGAAGTACCCGGACGTGAAGGTCAACTACAAGCCGGTGGGCGACAACCTCCCGACCGTGCTCTCGACGGCCGTCGCGGGTGGGAATCCTCCCGACATGGCCGACATCGCCCAGCCGGGGCTCGTGAAGCAGTTCGTGGCCAAGGGCGCACTCAAGCCGATCGGCTTCGCGCGCAACACGCTGAACGCGAACTTCTCGTCCTCGTGGATCAAGCTCGGCACCTTCAGCGGGAAGATCTACGGGCTCGTCTTCAAGGCCAGCAACAAGTCGACCGTCTGGTACAACGTCCACTCGTTCAAGACGGCGGGCGTCAAGGCACCGACGACGTGGCCGCAGTTCACGAAGGCCGCCTCGACGCTGAAGGCGTCCGGCGTTCCGCCCTTCTCCATCGGCGGCGCCGACGGTTGGACGCTCACCGACCTGTTCGAGAACATCTACATCCGGCAGGCAGGTCCGGCCAAGTACGCGCAGCTGACGGCCCACACGATCAAGTGGACCGACTCCAGCGTCAAGACCGCGCTCAAGACCATGGCGGACGTGATCGGCACCTCCGCCGACATGGCCGGCGGGACCTCGGGCGCCGTGCAGACGGACTTCCCGACCTCGGTCAACAACGTCTTCCAGAACCCGCCGAAGGCGGCGATCGTGATGGAGGGCGACTTCGTCCCCGGTGTCGCGACGGTGAAGGCGAAGCCGGGCACGGACTACGCCGAGTTCCCGTTCCCGTCGATCAACGGCTCGGCTCCGTCGGTCGTGATCGGCGGCGACACGATCGTCGCGTTCCGCAACAACCCGGCGATTCAGGCGTTCGTGCAGTTCCTGGCCTCGCCGGGAGCGGCGGCCGCCTGGGCGAAGAAGGGTGGTTTCGCGACCGGCAACACCAAGATGCCGGCGAGCGTCTATCCGGACGCGACCACGCGCGCGACCGCGGTCGCGATCGCCAAGGCCAAGAACGTCGCGTTCGACATGTCGGACCAGCAGCCGGCGTCGTTCGGCGCGACGGTCGGCCAGGGCGAGTGGGGGCTGTTCCAGAACTTCCTCCGCAAACCCACGGACGTGAACGGGATCGCGTCGAAGCTCGAATCGGCGGCGTCGGCCGCATACAAGAAGGGGAAGTAGGAGCGGGGCTGCATTGACCTCGGGCAGCATCACGGCGGAGCCGCCGGTCCAGGCGGCTCCGCCGGAGCCGAGAGGGCCGGGAGCGCGCCGCTACGTCACGGGCACCCTGTTCCTGCTCCCTGCCCTCCTGCTGCTCGGGGTGTGGATGGTCTACCCGACCGTCTACACGATCATCCGCAGCTTCTACGGGCTGTCGGGCTTCAACCACTTCGTCGGGATCGACAACTACAAGTCGCTGTTCGTCCCGTTCAGCCTCGACAACGTCCTGCTGAACTCGATCAAGAACAACCTGATCTGGGTTGCCGTCGTGCCCGCGTTCGTGACGGCGGTCGGGCTGATCTTCGCCGTGCTGACCGAACGCGTGAGCTGGTCGGTCGCGTTCAAGACGGTCGTCTTCCTGCCGATGGCGATCTCCGCCTTCGCGACCGGGGTCACCTGGCGGATCATGTACCTCCAGGATCCGAACCTCGGTGCCGTGAACGCCCTCGGACGCGTCGTCGTCGACGCTGTCAACCCGCCGGGCGTGCTCTCCGACGCCCAGCCGTCGACGCCTGCGCTCACCGGGTCGGCGTCGAGCGGGATGAAGCTGACGACGCCCCTCCATCCCGGCGGCGTCGCACTGCTCGGCCTGACCGGGATCCCTCCCGACGGCATGCCGGCCGGGGCCAAGCAGGCAGTCACGTCGAAGGCCGGGCCGGGGGAGATCACCGGCACCGTGTGGCGCGACTTCAAGCCCGGCGGCGGCAAGCCCGGCGTGGTCGAGCCGGGAGAGCTCGGCATTCCGGGCGTGACCGTCCAGCTCGTCAACAGCGAGGGCAAGGTGATCCAGACCGCGCCGTCGGCCGACAACGGCAGCATCGTCTTCAAGGGCGTGCCGCCGGGGACGTACAAGACCGGGATCTCGGCGCAGACGTTCGCGAAACCGTGGGCGGGCTACGCGTGGCTCGGCACGAAGCTGATCACCCCGGCGTTGATGATCGCCTACATCTGGATCTGGGCCGGGTTCGCGATGGTCGTGATCGCAGCAGGATTGTCGGCGATGCCTCGAGACATCCTCGAGGCAGCGCGCACGGACGGGGCCACCGAGTGGCAGGTCTTCCGACGCGTCACGGTGCCCCTGCTGGCGCCCGTGCTCTCGGTCGTGTTCATCACGATGATCATCAACGTTCTCAAGATCTTCGATCTCGTGATCACGCTCGCTCCCGGGTCGTCGCAGAACGCCGCCAGCGTGATCGCGCTCGCGATGTGGCGCACGTCGTTCGGCGGAGTCAACGACTTCGGAACCGGCTCGGCGATCGCGGTCATCCTCTTCGTCCTCGTCGTGCCCGTGCTGCTCTTGAACATCAAGCGCTTCCGGAGCGACATCTAGGGGCACTGAGATGGCAGACGTCGCGATCCAGCAGCAGGCCAAGGTCTCCGAGCGCGACACGGTTGGCGCGAAGGTGGTGCGCTTCACGCTCAAGGCCCCGGTCCAGCTCCTGCTGATCGTGCTGGGCCTGCTCTGGCTGATCCCGACGCTCGGCCTCTTCCTGACCTCGATCCTGCCCGCCCAGGCCTTCACCGTGAAGGGCTGGTGGCAGGTCTTCTCGAAGCCGAGCCTCGCGACCTGGGAGAACTACCGCCAGGTCCTGCACAACCACGCGATCACGCACGCGCTCTGGACGACGGTCGAGATCGCCGTCGGCAACACCCTGCTCGTGGTCGTGATCGGCTCGCTCGCCGGGTACGCGTTCGCGTGGCTCGAGTTCCCCGGTCGCGACTGGATCTTCATCTGCGTGATCGCCCTCCTCGTCGTCCCGCTGCAGATGGCGCTGATCCCGATGTTCACGCTGTACAACCACCTGAGCCTGTACGACACGGTGCTCGGGATCATCCTCTTCCACACCGCGTTCGGGCTGCCGTTCGCGATCTTCCTCCTGCGAAACTTCTTCGTCGGGATCCCGCGCGACATCTTCGAGTCGGCGCGCATCGACGGCGCCTCCGAGCTCCGGATCTTCCTGCGCCTGGTACTGCCGCTCGGCCTGCCGGCAATCGCGTCCCTCGCGATCTTCCAGTTCCTCTGGACGTGGAACGACCTGATCGTCGCGCTCACGTTCGGGCAGAACGTGCAGCCGATCACCGTCGCGATCTTCAGCAACCTGCGCCAGTTCGGCGCCAACATCGATCTGATCGCACCGGCATCGTTCATCTCGCTGCTGGTGCCGCTGGCCGTGTTCTTCGCCTTCCAGCGCTACTTCGTACAGGGCCTGCTCGCCGGCTCGGTGAAATGAGCAGGGCGGGGGACGGCCCCGCTCGTCGTGGCTGAGCGGTGCGCAATCGTCGGCAGCGGGCTCGTGGCACTGGCCGCGTTCGCGACCCTGCGCCACGGCGGCGTCGCCGTGGGCGAGATCGCCGTCTTCGGGACGCACGACGACCCGACGGGACCGTGGCGGCGACGTGCCGCGTCGATCCGCCAGCGGCGCATGCGCTCGGAGTCCGACGGCCACCTCGCGCCGGCCGCCTTTCCCGGGCTCGCGCTGCGTGCCGCCTGGCGGGCGCGCTCGCCGCGCCCGCTGCTCGAGACGGTCACGAGCGGCTACCACCCGACGGTGGACGATTTCCTGGCGCACGCGGAGGAGGTTCGCGCGCGCTCGGGCTGGGATGCGAGCTTCGCGCGACGCGAGGTGACATGCGTCGCCGCCGTGGACGGCGGCTTCGAGCTCGACGGCGTGGGGCCGTTTGCGCACGTGCTGGTCGCGACGGGGCATCCCGGCCTCGCGCTTCCCGACGGGCTGGCCGGCGACTCGCGCGTGGTCCACGCGTACGAGCCGCACGACTACGCCGCGAAGGTGACGATCGTCGGCGCCGGGATGGCGGCGGCGACCGAGTGGGCGAACGCGCTCGACGCGGGCTCGGAGGTCGTCTCGGTGCGCAGGCGCGAGCCGCTCCGGCGCCCGCTCAACGTCCCGCGCCCGCTGTTCTCGAGGCGGGGCCTCGCATCGTTCCACCGCACACCGCCCGAGCGGCGCGCCGCGCTGCTGCGCGAGCTCGGCACGCCCTCGTATCCGGAGGACGATCGCTTCGACGCCGTGCTCGCGGAGGCCGCCGCCGAGGGACGGTTCCGGGTGGCGGCCGAGCTGAACGGCGCCGAGCAGGTGATCGCCGCCACCGGGTTCAGGCGGGGCTTTCGCAACGATCCCCTGCTGTCCCGCCTCGTCGACGAGCACGAGCTCGAGGTTCACGACCGCTGGATCGTGCTGGCGCCCGACTCGACGGTGCCGGCGCTCACCGGCGAGCGGACGCTGTCGATCGCGGGCGTCGCCGGCCAGTGGGCGTTCCCCGCGGGCGACACGATCGCGGGTGCGAAGTACGCGGCCCGCCGTTTCCTGGAGCACGTGTGTCGTACACGCTGAGAGGACGCATCGAGACGCGGCTGGTCGCCGCGCTGCCGGCGCTGCTCGTCGCGATCGCGCTGCACCGCTGGTGGGCGATCGAGCTCGTTGCGGTGATGCTGCTCGTCGGGATCGTGCTCGACGCCGCGCTCTACGACCGCGTGCTCTCCTACCAGCCCGGCTGGCTGGCGGTGCCGCTGGGAGCGCTCGAGCTCGTGATCGTGTACCTGGTAGTGCGCGCGCTCGGGATCCAGGCGCCGCTCGACCTGGCGCTGGTGCTCTACGCGATCGCGTGGACGAGCGCGCAGCTCTGTTCGCACGCGGCGCTGCCGCGCCTGCAGCTGAGCTACGCGGAAGCCGGCGGAGAGCTCCGGCGGCCGGGCGTGCTGACTGCCGTCGCCGTCCCCGTGGTCGTCGTGCTCTCACTCGGTGCGGCGTACGCGACGAGGGCGCCCACGGTCCGCCTCCACGGGACGGTCCGCGGTCCGGTGCTGATCGACCACGCCGAGACGCTGGTCGGAGGGACGGTTCGCGGAGGCATCGTCATCCGCTCGAGCCATGTGAAGCTGCGCCACGTCACGGTGGTCGGCGGCGAGAACGGCATCGACATCAAGGACGCGAAGCACGTGCTGCTCGACCACGTGCGCGTGATCAGGTCCGGGTCCGACGGCATCCACGTCCGCAACTCGTCGGTGATGATCGAGCACTGCACCGTCACCGACCCGGCGAGCGCGTGGGTGCAGGGAATCGACATCTCCTACTCGGTCGGCCGCGGGATGAGCATGGTCTCGAACTGCACGATCGCCGGCGTCCGCGAGGGCATCGTCACGCACTCCGCGGAGGTGGACGTGATGGACAACCACGTGATCGGCACGTCGCTGCGCGGGATCGTGCTGGGCGAGATGTCGATGGACATGGCGAGTGGCAACCAGGTCGAGGGCGCCCAGGGCGTGGGCATCCTCTGCCTCGACCACTCGATGTGCGAGATCAAGCACAACGTCGTCGCCGGCACGAGCGTCGATCAGAACGGGGACGAGGCGCGGGCCGGCGTGGCGATCGAGGCGCACTACTACGCGCAGGCCGAAGTCGGCGACAACACGGTCATCGCCAGCCCGGGCGGGACGCGAGCGTTCGACAACTCGACGATCACCAGCAAGTAACAGCCTGTTACTTGCTTGCGGTTCTTGCAGTGTCGGCAACGCTGTGCAACACTCATGTTGCATGAGCGCTTCGCGCGTGATGCACAACGAGGGTGGCCCGGTCGTCGACGGCGTCCTCCGGGACGCGACGATCGCGGTGCTCCGCGAGCGGGGGTGGCGGGGGCTGACGCTCGAACGGGTCGCCGAGGTGGCCGGCCGCGCCCGCACCACGTTGTGGCGCCAGGGCCTCCGCCGCGAGCACCTGCTCGGGGCGCTCGTCGGCGAGCTCGCCGCGGACTTCCGCGACACGATGTACCCGATCCTCACCGCCGGCGGCACCGGGCGGGAGCGGCTCCAGCGCTCGCTCGAGGCGCTCTGCGACCTGCTCGACCGCCACCTCCCGCTGATGCTCGCGACCGACGAGGCGTTCCACCAGTACCCGGCACCGGGCGAGCCGCCCGACTACCTGCACCCGTTCATCCGGTTCCTGCGCGAGGGCGAAGCCGACGGCTCGATCGCGCCGATCGACGACGTCGTCGCGGCGGCGGACGTCGCGTTCAATGCGGTCGCGTGGCCGTACGTGCACCTCCGCGGTCGCCACGAGTGGCCCGCGGACGTTGCCAAGACGCGCGTCGTCGGCGTCGTGCTGAACGGCATCGCGCCGGAACGCACCGGAGCGAAGAGACGAAAGGAGCGACGATGACCATGACCCTCCCGTACCAGGAGCCGCTCGTCCCGCGCGACCCGGGCGAGCGCACGATTCCCGAGCCGCTGCGGCGTGGCGAGCCCGGCGGGCCGCCCTGCGGGATCTGCGGCGGCAAGACCACCGAGGCGGTGTGGTCGGACGAGAACTGGACGCTCCATCCGCCGGTCGGCGGCAGCCTGCCGGGCGCCGTGTGGCTCGCGAGTCGCGTGCACGTGGACTCGTTCGCCGATCTCCCGGACGAGCTTCAAGCGGACTTCGGGAGAGTCGCGGCGCGCGTCGAGCGGGCGGTCCTGTCGCTCGGCGAGGTCGGGCGCGTGCACCTCTACCGCTGGGGCGACGGCGGAGCGCACTTCCACGTGTGGTTCCTGCCGCGGCCGCTCGGCATGGTCGAGGCGTCCGGGATGATGCTTCCGCTCTGGGAGGACGTGCTGCCGAACGTCTCCGACGAGGAGCTCGCCGACGCGGCGCGCCGCGTCGGCGCCGCGATGTGACGTGACGTGACGTGACGTGACGTGACGTGACCACTCCGCTCGCACGCCGGCTGGGCACGTTCGACGCCGTCGTCATCGGCCTCGGCTCGATGATCGGCGCCGGCGTGTTCGCGGCGTTCGCGCCGGCGGCGAAGGCGGCCGGGAGCGGGCTCGTGGTCGGGCTCCTGATCGCGGCCGCGGTCGCGTACTGCAACGCGACGGCGTCGGCGCAGCTCGCGGCGCAGTACCCGACGTCCGGCGGCACCTACGTGTACGGACGCGAGCGGCTCGGCGAATGGTGGGGCTTCCTCGCCGGGTACGGCTTCGTGGTCGGGAAGACGGCGTCGTGCGCCGCGATGGCGCTGACCTTCGCGGCCTACGCCGTCCCCGGCCCGGCCTGGGCGCAGCGGCTCGCGGCGCTGGCCGCGGTCGTCGCGCTCACGACCGCCAACTACCACGGGATCTCGCGCACGGCGGGCCTCGCCCGGGTGCTCGTCGCCGGGTCGCTCGCCGCGCTCCTGATCGTCGTCGGCGCGATCCTCGCAAGCGGGGAGGCGAGCGCGGGGCGGATCGGCGGGCTTTCGTCACTCGACGACGGCGGCGTGCACGGGCTGCTGCAATCGGCAGGGCTCCTGTTCTTCGCCTTCGCGGGCTACGCACGGATCGCGACGCTCGGCGAGGAGGTTCGCGAGCCGCAGCGCACCATCCCGCGTGCGATCCCGCTCGCGCTCGGGATCGTCGTCGTCGTGTACCTCGTCGTCGGGATCTCCGCGCTCGCCGCGGCCGGCCCCGCGGCGCTCGCTGCCGGCGCGACGCCGCTCGCGACGGCGGCGAAGGCGGTCGGCGCCGCGTGGGCCGTTCCCGTCGTCCGGGTCGGCGCCGCGGTTGCGAGCCTCGGCGCACTGCTCGCGCTGATCGCGGGCGTCGGGCGCACCGGGATGGCGATGGCCCGGAACGGCGACCTGCCGCGCTGGCTCGCGTCGGTGCATCCGCGCCATCGCGTGCCGGACCACGCCGAGCTCTTGGTCGCGGCGGTCGTCGGGGTGCTCGTGGTCTCGACCGACCTACGCGGGGCGATCGGGTTCTCGTCGTTCGGCGTGCTCGTCTACTACGCGGTCGCGAACGCGTCGGCGTACACGCAGCCGCGCGAGCACCGGCGCTGGCCGCGCTGGCTCAACGTCGCCGGCCTCGTCGGCTGCGTCACGCTCGTGGTCTCGCTGCCGCTCTCGGCGGTCTTCGCCGGCGTCGTCGTGTTCGCCGTCGGACTGTCCGGCCGCGCTGTCGTGAAGCTCGCGACGCAGGGCGCCCCTGCCGGGCGGTAGCGGGCGGGCTGCGTGAGCCCTTCCGCTACCGTCGGACGGTGAGCGCGGCCGACCCCGAGCGCCTCCGCCCGAGCCTCACGCTGGCGGTGCTGGCCGTCGGCGGGCTCGCGTACGCCGTCCTGAGCTCGGCCGTCGTGCCCGCACTGCCGACGATCCAGCACGACCTCGGAGCGAGCGAGACCGGCATCACCTGGCTGCTCACGGGCTACCTCCTGTCCGCGTCGGTCGGCACGGCGATCCTCGGACGGCTCGGCGACATCTACGGCAAGGAGCGCGTGCTCGTCTGGACGCTCGTGCTGCTCGGTGCGGGCACGCTGCTCGCCGCCGTGTCGCAGTCGCTCGGAGTGCTGATCGTCGCGCGGGTGATCCAGGGCGTCGGCGGCGGCATCTTCCCGCTCTCGTTCGGGATCGTCCGCGACGAATTCCCGGCCGAGAAGGTGGCGGGCTCGATCGGGCTGCTCTCCGCGATCCTCGGCATCGGCGCGGGCGTGGGGATCGTGGTCGGCGCGCTGATCGTCGAGCACTTCGCGTGGCAATGGCTGTTCTGGTTGCCGCTGTTCGTGATCGTCGTCGCGGGCGTCTGCACGTGGCGGTTCGTCCCCGAGTCGCCGGTGCGGATGCCCGGCCGCCCGAACTGGACGGCCGCCGCGCTGATGAGCGCCGGCATCTCGACCGTGCTGATCGCGGTCAGCGAGACGACCACCTGGGGCTGGGCGTCACCGCGCACGCTCGGCCTGCTTGCGTTGGGGCTCCTGCTCTGCGCCGTGTGGGTCGCGTACGAGGTCCGCAGCTCGAACCCGCTGATCGACATGGCGATGATGCGCATCCGCGGCGTCTGGACGACGAACCTGACGGCATTCCTGCTCGGCGCCGGCATGTACTCGTCATTCGTCGTCTTCCCACAGTTCGCGCAGCTCCCGAAGAGCACGGGCTTCGGCTACGGCGCCTCGGTCGTGCAGTCCGGTCTCTATCTCCTGCCCTCGACGCTGGGGATGGTCGCGATGGGGTTCGGGGCGGGAGCGATCGCGAGGCGCTTCGGCTCGAAGGCCGCCCTCGTCGTCGGCTCCGCGATCACGGCAGCGGCCTTCGCGTTCATCGCGACTGCTCACGACTACCCGTACGACATGCTCGTGAGCGCAGCGCTCCTCGGCATCGGGATCGGGCTGGCGTTCGCTGCGCTCGGGAACCTGATCGTGCAGGCGGTCCCGCCCGAGCAGACCGGCGCTGCGGGCGGCATGAACACGGTGATGCGGACGATCGGCGGCGCGCTCGGCGGCCAGCTCGCCGCGACGTTCATCGAGGGTCACACGGTTGCGGGCGTGCCCACCGTCACCGGCTTCGAGGAGACGTTCGTGATGGCGACCGGCTTCCTCGTCGTGTGCACGTTCGCGGGGCTGCTCGTCCCCGGCAGCGGCGCGCGCCGCCGGGGACGGCAGGAGCTCGAAGCCGCGCTCGTCGAGTCGCAGCCTTCCTAGAACTCGGCCTCGGTCGCGGGTTGCGGCGCACGTCTCGCGGGCGCGGGCCGCTCGCCCGGCGGCTCGATCGTGATGTTCGGCAGGAGCTTGTCGAGCCAGGCCGGGATCCACCACGAGCGCTCGCCGAGCACGGCCAGGAGCGACGGCACGAGCGTGAGCCTCATGATCAGCGCGTCGGTGAGGATCGCGACGCCCAGCAGCAGCCCGAATTCCTTCGACACGCGGTCCGGCGCGAGCAAGAACGAGAAGAACACCGACGACATGATCAAACCGGCGGCGATGATCACGCGGCCGACGCCGGCGACGCCGCCTCTGACCGCGTCGACGGTCTTCGCACCGTGGACGTGCTCCTCGCGCACACGGCTCATCAGGAACACCTCGTAGTCCATCGAGAGCCCGAAGAGGATCGCGAACGCGATCGGCGGCACGAAGCTCTCGATCGGGCCGGTCCGGTCGAGCCCGATCAGCCCCATGCCGTGACCGAGCTGTACGAAGAGGGTGAGCACGCCGAAGCCGACGAGGGCCGACAGGAGCGTCGTGAGCGCGGCCTTGATTGCGATCACCGCGGAGCGGAACGCCATCGCGAGCACGAGGAACGTGATCCCGATGATGTAGAGCAGGAACCACGGCGAGTGCGAGAAGATCCGATTGCCGATGTCGGTGAACGCGGCGTTCGATCCCGACACGTACGCGTGTGCGCTCGAGCCCTCGAGCGCCTGCGGGATCACCGTGTGCCGGAGCTGCGAGACGACGTCGTCGGTCTTCGAGTCCTGCGGCTTGTACTTGCCGTACGTGTTGATGATCGCGACCGACGCCAGGTCGGCCTTCTTCTTGTTGTAGATCGGCTTGTTGACGCTCGCGAGCCCCGGCACCTGCTTCAGCGCCGCCTCGAGCTTGGCGGGGGCGTCGTGGTCGGACTGGATGTCGACGACGACGGGGATCGGCTCGGTGAAGCCGGGGCCGAAGCCCGTCGACAGCAGGTCGTAGGCCTTCCGCGTGGTCTGGTCCTTCGGCGCGGTGCCGGAGTCGGCCAGGCCGAGTCGCACCGCGAGCACCGGTGAGGCAAGCAGGAGCACCACCACCAGCGTCACCGGGAGCACGACCTTCGCGTTGCGCGTCACGAAGCGGCCCCAGCGGGCGACCGGCGTCCGTTGCTGGCCCTCGCGCGACTCGTCGACCATCGGCAGCCCCAGGCGGCCGCGGTCGATCTTGTTCCCGAGCATCGAGAGCACGGCCGGCAGCAGCGAGTTTGCGAGCAGCACCGCGGTCAGCACGCCGAGCGCGCTGCCGATGCCGAGCTTCGTGATGAAGTCGAGGCCGATCAGCGCGAGGCCGGTGATCGAGATCGCGACGGTGACACCGGCGAAGATCACCGCTCGCCCGGCGGTCGCGCCGGCGGCGGCCGCCGCATCTTGCGGCGACAGCCCGTCGTGCAGGAACTGTCGGAAGCGCGTGACGATGAACAGCGTGTAGTCGATGCCCACCCCGAGCCCGATCATCGGCACCAGGATCTCCGTGATCGTGTTGAAGTGCGTCAGCCGCGCTGCGAGGAACAGGATCAGGAACGCGCCGATCACCGCGACGATCGCGAACAGCAACGGGATCACCGTCGGCACCAGCGCGCGGAACAGCACCATCAGGATCACGAAAGCGGCGAGCAGGCCGATGATGTCGCTCAGGCCCTGCGTCGGCGGTGCGCTCTCGGCCTCGCCCGTGAACTCGACCTGCACGCCCGCCGGCTGAGCGATCGAGCGGAGCTGGTCCTCGAGCGAGACGATGCCCGACCGCGGCAGCTCGAATCCGGTGCGATCGAACTGCACGTCGTAGAACGCGATCTGCCCGTTGTCGGAGAGCTGACTCGACTCCTTGAGCGGGCTCGTGATCGCGGAGACGTCCTTCGGGTTCTCGGCGAGATCCTTCTGCGACGCGCTGCTCGCACCGAGCATCCGCCCGATCGCCGCCGTCCGCGCGGCGGTGTCGATGCGCTGCCCGTTCGGGGCCGCGAGCACGACGCGCAGGGCGGCGCCCTTCTGGCCGCCGAACTTCGCGTCGATCAGGTCGGTCGCCCTCTGGGTATCCGACCCGGGGATCTTGAAGTCGTTGATGAGGTGGCCGTGGAACGCGGCGTTCAGGGCGATCAGCGCGACGAACACCCCGAGCCATCCGAAGACGACTCGCCGCGGGTGGCGCGCGCACGCTCCGGCGATGCGGGCGAGCGCGCCCGAGTGGGCGATTCTTTTCTCTTCTGCCAGGACGGACTGCGGGACGGGTAGCTGCTGATCGCTCGTCGTCACATGCGCTCCTCTCGTGTGTCTCCCTGGAGCCTAGACACGGCCGTCCGGCTCCGGTCAGCGCGGGCTGCAACCTCCCTAGACAAGCGCCGCCGCGCGCTCCAGCTCGTCGATCTCGATCTTCTTCATCTGCATCATCGCGGCCATCACCCGCTGCGAGCGCTCCTTGTCCGGATCGCTGAGCAGCTTCGGTAGTGCCTCCGGGACGATCTGCCACGACACGCCGAAGCGGTCCTTGAGCCACCCGCACGGGCCCTCTTCGCCGCCTTCGGACAGCGCGTTCCAGTACGAGTCGACCTCGTCCTGGTCCTTGCAGTTGACGATGAACGAGATCGCCTCGCTGAACGTGAACTCCGGGCCGCCGTTCAGCGCCAGGAACGGCTGACCGTCGAGGTCGAAGGCGACGGTCATTACCGTGCCCTCGGGGCGCGGGCCGGCCGAGCCGTAGCGCGCGATCTCGGTGATCTTCGAGTTCGGGAAGACGGACGTGTAGAAGGTCGCCGCCTCTTCGCCTTCGGTGTCGAACCACAGGCACGGTGTCAACATCTCGAGTCTCCTCTCTGTCGTCTCCACCGTTGGACGGACCGACAGCCGAGAACTCATCGGTGCCAACTCATCGGTGCCAGGCACCTTGGTGCCTGGCACCGACTCGAGCACCGCGTTCGAGGGCTCACGCGGCCGATGCCGTCAGGAGCCCGTCCCCGCTAGCCGCGGATCTCGAACCCGACGGCCCGGCGAGCAGGCCGGCGGCGGCGGCGATCAGGCAGACCAGCGCGGCCGAGGTCGAGAACCGATCAGAGACGGGATGCGCGATCGCGAGCCCGAGGGCCGCCACGGCCGCGCCCAGCACCCATTTCGGCGCCGTCCGCGCCCGCACGGCTGCTCCGTAGGTGGAGAGCAACGCCACCGGGAACGCGACGAAGAGGGGGAAGATCATCACGAGTGACGGTGAGTTGTTCATCCGGTCGATCACGTCGATCAGCTGCGCGCGGCTCGCCTCGCCGCCCGGGATCGACGCCCACATCAGGTAGACGCCGGCCAGCGCGCCGTGCCCGATCGCCCCGAGCAGGGCGAAGGTCTGCGCCGCGCGGCCGAGCCACACTGCGCGGCCTCCGAGCGACCGCACCACGCCGATCACGCCGGGCACGATCAAGACGCTCGAGAGGAGCAGGAGCCCCGCCGAGAGCACCATCGCGCCGTGACTCCGGAGCGCGGCGTCGTAGATCGTCGTCGCGTTCCCGCTGTTCGCCGGATCGACGAGCGTCTCCGCGAGGTCGGCAGCCATCGCGCCGACGAGCGAGGCGACCGCCCAACCGAGCCGTCTGTCGAACCGCTTGCTGCCGTTCATGTCGAGCCTCCCGTGGTTGATGCGACAGTCGTAACCGGCTCGCCCGCGCGGGTCGTCGGCGCCTGGACGGATTCCCGCTCCTCCGCGAGCCGGTGGCTTTCGGGGCGCTCCTCGAACCTGGGGTTGACGGATGCACGCTTCCTCGCTAACCTACGATCATTAGGTAATAAACTAAGTCACGTAGATCAGAGGGAGAGCCATGAAGGCGAGCACCGTCAGCGCCCACATCACCCAGCTCACACGTGCGCATTTCGTCAACGCGTTCCTCGTCCGCGAGGAGGACGGGCTGACGCTCGTCGACACCACGATGGGGCGGGCCGGCGAGGCGCTGCTCGCCGCAGCCGCGGCCGTGGGGGCGCCGATCCGCCGGATTGCCGTCACGCACGGCCACGGCGACCATGTCGGATCGCTGGACGCGCTCAAGGCGCGCCTCGGGGATGCTGTCGAAGTCCTCGTGCCGGAGATCGACGCGCGCATCCTCGAAGGCGACAAGCCCGACGGCAAGCTGCCCGGGAGCTGGCCCGAGGTCGCGACCGTTCCCGACACCCGTCTCTCCCCCGGCGACCGCGTCGGCAGCCTCGAGGTGATCGCCGCGCCCGGTCACTCTCCGGGGCACGTCGCGTACCTCGACACGCGTACGGGCTCGCT
This sequence comes from uncultured Thermoleophilia bacterium, assembly GCA_963708355.1. GTDB lineage: Bacteria > Actinomycetota > Thermoleophilia > Gaiellales > Gaiellaceae > PALSA-600. The sequence goes on from CAVPSK010000008.1 coordinate 31,672, forward strand.
GATCGCCGGCGACGTCTTCACCGCGTACGGCGGTCTCGCGGTGACGAGCCACTTCAAGCTCAGGTTCCCGTTCGCCGCCATGGCGACCTGGGATCGGGCGCAGGACGTCGACTCGGCCCGTGTGTTGCGCCACCTTCGGCCGTCGCTGCTCCTCGTCGGGCACGGGCCTGCGACGCGCGACCCTGCCGCCGCGATCGATCGCGCGATCGCGCACGCGGAGCGCTGATGGCGCGCGCCGGTCTCGACTCCGACGCGGTCGTCGATGCGGCGGGCCGCCTCGCGGACGCGGATGGGCTCGACGCGTTGTCGCTGGCCCGCGTTGCGGCCGAGCTCGGCGTGCGGCCACCGTCGCTCTACGCACACGTCGGCGGCCTCGGCGACCTGCGCCGCCGACTCGCGATCCGCGGGTCGAGGGAGCTCGCGGGTGCGATGCAGGCGGCCGTCGCCGGGCGGGCGGGCTGTGACGCGCTTCGTGCGGCAGCCGATGTCTATCGCCGCTACGCCCTCGAGCATCCGGGTTGCTACGCGGCGTTCCAGCGTGCGCCGACCGCCGGAGACGAGGACTGGGAGGCGGCGGCGGCGGCGATCGTCGGCGTCGTGGTCGCTGTCCTGCGCGGCTACGAGCTCGAGGGCGATGCGGCCATCCATGCCGCGCGCATCCTGCGCGCCTCGCTACACGGCTTCGTGTCGCTCGAAGCCGGCGGCGGCTTCGCCATTCCGCTCGACCTCGACGAGAGCTTCGCCCGCCTCGTCGACGTCGTCGACGCCGGGCTCGACGCTCAGCGCGGCCGCTGAGCTCCGGACCGCTCGAGGTCGTCGAGCATCGTGCGCAGATGCTCGAGCACGTCTGCCGCCGTCTGGAGCTCCGCCGCCGAGAACGCTGCCAGTGTGTCGTGCCAGTGGCGCTCCATCTCCGCACGGCGCTCGGAGACCACCTTCCGGCCGCGCGGCGTGAGCGCGCAGGTGACGATGCGACGGTCATCCTCGGAGCGCACGCGCTCGACGAGCCCGCTCCGCCCGAGGCGGTCGAGCATCTGCGTCGTGGTGGCCGGCACGAGCTCGGCGGCGGTCGCGAGCTGACCGGTCGACAGGCGCCCCTGCTCCGCGAGATGGAAGAGCAGGTGGTACTGCGCGAAGCTGAGCTCACCGGGGCGATGCGTCTCGCGGCCGCGCAGGCGACGCGTCGCCGCAGTCACTCCCTTGAAGGCCGCGCCGAGCCGGGTGAGCGCCTCGTCGCGCGCACCCGTCCGCGGTGGGGCGGCGGTCCTGGTCACGCGGCCTCGCTCGCGGCGACGGGTGCGAGCGCGCCGCTCTGCGCGCTCGACTGCTCCGCCCTCGCGGCGCGCTCGGCGCGCATCAGCACGATGCACGGCACGATCGCGAGCGCCGTCAACCCGGCCGACCACCAGAAGGCCGTGCCGTAGGCCGTGGCGGCGGCGTCGAGGCCGTGCGTCCCCGCGAGCGCGCGCTGGAGGACGACGGCGAGGAGTGCGGTGCCGATCGATCCGCCGACCCGCTGCAGCACGTTCAGCTGAGGGGTCGCGTCGGGAAGCTCCTGCGGCCGCAGCGACGCGAACGCCGCCGACATCGCCGGCATGAAGGCGAACCCCACGCCCATGCCGCGGACGACCATCGCGCCCGCGAGCCATGCGATCGGCGTGTGGGCGCCGATCAGACCGAACGGGATCGTCGCGAGCGTGGTCACGATCACACCGATGAGCGCCAGCAGCCCGCCTCCGAAACGGTCGGTGAGGCGCCCGGCGAGCGGCATCACGAGCGCCATGCCGATGCCCATCGGCGCCGTCAGCAGGCCGGTTGCAACAACGCTCTCGAGCCGGACTTGCTGCCAGTAGAGCGGCAGCAGGACCATCCCGCCGAAGAGCGCGGCCCCGAGGCAGAACATCGCGATCGACGCGGATGCGAACGTTGCGCGCCGGTACAGGCGGAGATCGAGCAGCGGGTTCGGAATGCGCAGCGCGTGGACGGCGAAGGTGGCGATCAGCGCCAGGCCGAGGAACAGCGGAACGACGACCTTCGTCGTCGTGAAGCTCCCGGTCGCACCGATCTCGGCGAGGCCGTAGGTGAGCAACGGCAGGCCGGTGGCCATGAGCGCGAGACCGCGGACATCGAGTGGGTTGGTCGGCGCTCGCTCGCCCGTCGGCAGGGCGCGCAGTGCCGCCGCGAACGCGACGACACCGATCGGGACGTTGACGTAGAAGATCCACCGCCAACTCGCGTTGTCGAGGATCAGCCCTCCGAGCGTCGGGCCGAAGATCGGCGCCAGCATCGCCGGGATCGCGACGACGCTCATCACGCGGCCCATCCGGCGCGGTCCCGCAGCCTGGGCCATCATCAGCTGGCCGATCGGCAGGATCATCCCGCCGCCGATTCCCTGGACCACGCGGAACAGGATCAGCTCGGTCGACGAGGTCGCGAGGCCGCACAGCGCGGAGCCGGCCGTGAAGAGGAGGAGCGAGAGGAGGTAGACGCGCTTGGGCCCGAAGCGCCGCGCCGCCCATCCGGTGATCGGGATCACTGCGGCCAGGGACAGCATGTAGCCGGTGATCACCCACTGGATCTGGGCGAGCGAGCTTCCGAGGTCCCGCCCCAGCGTCGCGAGCGCGACGTTGACGATCGTCGTGTCGAGGATCGACATGATCGATCCGATCACGACGACGAACGCGATCCGCCAGACGTGCGGCTCGATCCGGTCGGCCGTGGGGGCGGCGCTCAACGCGTGCTCTCCCCAAAAGAGCTTCGGTACCTGAAGATCATGTACCGAAACTTAGCGGAGATCACCCCGGCTGCTCGAGCATTGCGAGGCCGCGGAGATCGACGCACGTGATCCCGCGGATCTCGACGAGCGTCATCACGATGGCCTCGCAGCTGCGACAGCGGACGACGGTGCCCGGGCCGCGCATGTAGACCATGAGCTCCGCCACCCGGCGCTCGGCGCCGCAGTGTGCGCAGACACACGCGGCGTCGGTCATCTCGGCGCCGAAGATCTCGTAGAGCGATCCGGCGATCGCGTTCCCGTCGAGCGCCTCCATCAACCCTCCTCCTCTCGTGCGCTCATGACGGCCCGAACCGTTCGGTTCTGATCCGGCGCGGATCGTGGCCGAGGTCGACGAGGGACCCGGCTGCGGTCTCGACGAACCCGGTCGGCCCGCACACGTAGACGAGCGGGTTGTCGTCCGGCGGCCAAGCAACTTCGGCGAGGAGCTCGCGGTTGATGCGCCGGTCGTAGCCGGTCCAGCCCTCCGGGCGGGCTCGCGTCAGCGTGAAGCGAATGTCGACTCCGTCCGTCGCGGCGCGCATCAGCTCGTCACGGTAGATGACGTCGCCGAGCGACCGGGCCGAGTAGAGCAGGCGCACGGGGACCGCGCTCGCGACGGCCCACCAGTGGCGCAGCATCGCTCTGAGCGGAACGACGCCTGATCCCCCGGCGATCAGGAGCAGCGGCCCGCCGAGGGATTCCTCCCAGACGAAGTAGCCGCCGATCGGACCGCGAAGCTCGAGCTCGTCGCCGGCTCGGAGCTCGCCGACCAGGTACGGCGACACCTCCCCGTCGTCGAGCCGCTCGACCGTCAGCGTCAGATGGTCGTCCTCGGGCGCGGATGCGATCGAATAGCTCCGCTGCGCCTGGTAGCCGTCCTCGGCCGTCAGCCGCACGTCCACGTGCTGGCCGGCCCGGTGGCCCGGCCACTCCGGCGGCTCGACCACGATGCTTCGAACGCTCGCGGTCTCGTCGAGGAGGTCGACGACGCGCGCCTGCCTCCAGCTCAGTCGCCCGCGTAGCGCTGTTCTTTCCATGGGTCGCCGTAGTTGTGGTAGCCGTAGCCCTCCCAGAAGCCGGGCTCGTCGTGGTCGCGAAGCTCGAGCCCGCGCACCCATTTCGCGCTCTTCCAGAAATAGAGGTGAGGCACGAGCAGCCGGGCCGGGCCGCCGTGCTCGGGATCGAGCGGCGCTTCGTCGAAGCGGTAGGCGATCCAGGCCTTGCCGTCGAGCAGATCCTCGAGCGGCAGGTTCGTCGTGTAGCCGCCGTCGCTGAATGCGAGCACGTACTCGGCGCTCGTCTCGATGCCGTCGAGCAACGTGTCGAGCGAGACGCCCGTCCAGACCGTGTCGAGCTTGGACCACTTCGTCACGCAATGGATGTCGACGGTGACGGTCTCGCTCGGCAGTTCGCCGAACTCGTCCCAGCTCCAGGTCAGCGGGGCGTCGACCGCACCTTCCACGGTGAAGCTCCACTCTTCGAGAGTGCGGTGCGGAGTCGGCCCGGCGGAGAGCACCGGGAAGTCGTCGGTGACGTACTGCCCAGGGGGCACGCGTTCCGGCTCCGACTCGCTCCGGCGCCTGCCATGGAAGCCGCGTGAGATCGGCATCAGGACTGAAGCTGCACGCGAACCATCCAGAGCTGCTGCTCCAGGGCCCGCACGACCTCGATCAGCACGTCCTGGGATGCCAGGTCTTCCTCGTGGGCGTGGGGCGAGAGCGCCGGTAGATGTGTGTCGGTGGTCGCTGTCATGTCAGACGAACCTCCTCACGAAGTCACGGTGGCCAAAGACTTGCGGACCAGGGTGGGTCGGCGCGGACCCATCGACTCTCGAGCTGTGGTGCCGCGGCCGGCGGCAGGCGAAATTCCGGAATCAGGTCGCTGCTTGCGTTGCGGGGAACTCCGCGAGCATCTGCCGCCGGAGCACCTCGACCCCTACGAACGCGAACGCGAACACCACGAGGAGCGGATACACGCGCTGGCCGTCCGTCGGGCCGGAGATGAGGATCAGCAGCAGGACGAGTGCCACGGCGCCGTAGATGACCCACGGATGGTTGCGTGCCGTCGGCGCGACCATGCGCCTGAACCACCGTGCCGGCCGCGACGGGCCCGCGATCCACGCGGCCAGGATCACGAAGAACCCGTAGATGAGCGCGTTGATCCCGACGTTGCGCAGCAGCTCGGTCTCGACCGCCCAGACGACTGACACTGCCGGCTTTTGGACCGGGTTGCTGGTCAGCGCGTCGATCAGGTAGTTGCCGGCGAAGCGGCGGACGATGAGGACGATCAGTCCGACGCCGATCGCGCTCACCCCCACCCCCAGCAGCACCTGCCGGCGGCGGCCGGTCGCCAGGTAGACGGCCAGGGCGTAGAGCGCCAGCACGAGGAAGAAGAGGAAGTAGCTGAGGAAGCGAACCACCTTGACCGCGGTCCGCGCCGTCTTCAGCTGGTTGCCCTTCATGATCGTGATCTGACCGGCGTCGGGCGGGAGCTGTGCGGCGACCTTGCCCACCAGGCCGCCCTGTTGCGCGAGCTGTTGGACGATCGGTCGTAAGTTCAGGACCACGTTCCCGTTCGTGTTCTGGAGTATCTGCTTCTTCCCGTCGATGACGGCGATGAATAACTTGTGTGCCCGCATGACCGCCTGCTTCCAGAGCTCCTGCACGCGGGGCCTGCTGAGCAGCGTGTCGGCGGCGCGGACGAGCAGCTGGCGCAGAGCGCCGGCGATCGGCGCCGCGAGCCCCTTGAGCTGCGCAGGCAGCTGCTGTCGGAGCTCCGCCGCCACGTCGGTGTTCTGGTAGAGCTGGTCGACCAGGTAGACGGAGACCGCGGACCGGACCTCCGGATCCTCGAGCAGCCGCACGCTCGCGTTCGTGAAGTTGTTGGTGTCGAGCGCCTGCCGCTTGACCCAGATGTTCAGTGCGGATACGAGGGCGATCACGGCGGCGAGCACCACCAGCACCCAGGGCACCCAGCGGTGCCAGGACGACGGCTGCTGCCGCGTCACGGGTGCATTCGTCGCAGCCATCGTCGCCTACGCTAACGCTTCGATCAGCGGTACGCATAGCCAATGGCATGAAGGTCGGCCGGAAATAGGCACCCGTTGCTCCTCGTTGGACCCTCGGTAGCGAGTGGAGGGGGTCAGATGGGGTCTAGGAAGTCGCTGCTGGGTGCACTTTTTGCGACGACTACGGCGGTCGCATGGGGTGGTCAGTTCGTCGTCGGGAAGTCGGCGCTCGGCACGATCAACGCGTTCCCGCTGTCGACGATTCGCTACGCGGCCGCCGTGCTGCTGTGGGTCGCGCTGCTTGTGATCGTCGAAGGATGGAGCGCACTGCGGCTCGACGGCCGCGGTCGTCGCCTCTTCTGGCTCGGCACGCTCGGCTTCGCGGGTTTCAACCTGCTCGCGTACACGGGGCTCGCCCACTCGCGGCCGCAGAGCGCGTCGCTGATCGTGGCGCTCGCGCCCCTGCTCACCGCGCTCGTGCTCTGGCGGCGGACACGTACGCGGCCCTCGACCACGACGTTCGTGCTGCTCGGTGTCGCGCTCGCCGGCGTCGCGCTCGTGATCAGCGGGGGAGACCCGGCCTCGATAGTCGACGGCTCGATCGGCTGGGGCGACGCACTCGTGTTCGCTGGAGTCTTCAGCTTCGTGCTCTACGGGCTCGGCGCGGCCGAGTTCTCCGATTTCTCGGCGCTCCGCTTCACGGCGCTGACGGCAGCGCTCGGGTGGATCACCCTCGCAGCCGCGACCGCGATCGCCGTCGCGACCGGCGCAGTTCAGTGGCCGACCGGCGACCAGCTCTGGTCGGTGACGCCCCAGCTTCTGTACCTGACGATCCCCGGAGCGGTACTCGCGGTGCTCACCTGGAATGCGGCGATCGGGTTGATCGGCCCGCAGAACGCCGTGCTCTTCGGGAATCTCATCCCCGTCACGACGTTCGCGATCGAGATCGCGCGCGGCTACCGCCCCGGTGCCGTCGAGCTCGCCGGCGCGGCACTGACGATCTCGGCGCTCGTCGCGAACAACCTGCTCGCACGCCGGCAGCGCCCGCAGCCGCAGCAGGTCGACGTCCCGGAAGAGGCCGAGCCGGCGCTCGCGCGCGCCGCCTGACCGGCTCGGTTAACGTGCGTGCGTGGATCCGGATCGCGCACGCGAGCTGCTGAGCGCCGAGCGCGCGCGCATCGAGCGCGCGCTGCGGCGCCTCCGGCCCGAGGACGACAGCGAGCCGGCCGACGAGTTCGACCCGGCCAACCTCGCGTCGGACCTCTACCAGGACGAGCTCGACGAGGGCCTGGCCGACCGGCTGCGTTCGGAGCTCGCGGCCGTCGAGCGGGCGGAGGCGCGCCTGGCCGCGGGGACGTACGGCCTGTCGGTCGAGAGCGGCAACGCGATCCCGGACGCGCGGCTCGAGATCGTCCCGACCGCAGAGCGGACGGTCGAAGAAGAAGCTGCGCGCTAGCTGTCGACGTAGCGCGCGCCGAGCGTCGTCGCGAGCGTCCGGTGCGCCGGGCCGGTGCCGACGAGCAGCGAGCGGGACGGGTCGATGCCGTGCGTGCGCGCGAACGCGAGCAGCAGCCCGGGGAGCGGCGGTCGGCACCAGCAGATCGGCGGCCCGGCTGCATGCGGGCAGAGCGCGCCGGTGACAGGCGCGTCGACTTTCGCCGTCAGCTGCTCGACGGCCGAATCGAGCGTGTCGCTCCGGCCGTCCGGGCTCCAGTCGAACACGAGATGCGGCGCGTTGCGTTGGTCGTCGGCGAGCTGCGTCCGCCAGCCGTGCTCGGCCCCCGCGGCGGCGACGACGAAGACGCCCGGTTGCAACCGAGCGCCGCTCGGCTCACGCACGAACGCGACGCGGTCGATGCCGCTCAGGCCCTCGTCGAGGGCCGGCGGCTCGAGCTCGCGAAGCGCACGCATCTGGGAGGTCGGCAGGAGAAGCCCCGGCTCGCGCCGCGCGAGCACTCGCAGCTCCCCCGGCGACGGGAGGGCGCCGAACCGGTCCAGCAGCCGCTCGACGAGATTCACCTGCGCGTGAGCGAGCGGCGTGTCCAGCCACACGCACCGTGCGGGCACCGCGTGTCGCATCGCAGCCTCGATCGCGTGGCTCCGCGCGGCGCGCGTGAGATACGTGTTGTCGAGCACGATCCGGCGCGTTCCGGACGACAGCGCGTCGTCGAGCGCTTCGGCGAGTTCGTGCAGGGAGCCGCCGCGCTCGTCCCGGTTGAGGCGAACGTATCCGCGGGAAAGGAGCTCCTCGGCGGCGCGCGTCTTGCCCGCCCCGGGGATGCCCATCACGAGCACCACCTCCGCGTCGTCCCCCGCCGTCGGAGCCTTCCGGCGGGCGGGGCGGCTGATCCCGAACGCGCGTGAGATCGTCTGCCGTTCGGCCGCGCTCAGCGCGAGCCCGGCCGCGCCCGCCGCGGAGCGCGCGGTCTCCGCGCGACGCGCGCCGGGGATCGGAACGACGTTTGGCGACAGGGCGAGCAGCCACGCGAGCGCGACCTCGGCCGGCGTCGCGGCGTGCGCCGCGGCGACGCCGGCGAGCGCCGGATCGCGCACCAGCCGTCCGCTCCGTTCCCTCCCGCCGAGCGGGGAGTGCGCGACCACGGCGATACCAGCTGCCTCGCACCGCTCGACGACGCCACCCCGAAGCGCGCGATCGACGAACGGGCTGAGCGCGACCTGGACGGCGGTGACGGGGATCAGTGCCAGCGCTTCGTCCAGCTGCGGGCGGTTGACGTTCGCGACGCCGACGTGTCGGACGAGCCCGTCGTCGAGCAGCCGGCCGAGAGCGCGCATCGACGTCGCCCAGGGCGTGCGGGGATCGGGCGCGTGCAGGAGGTAGAGATCGATCGGGAGCCCGTCCAGCGCCTCGAGGCTCGCCTCGCAGTCGCGGCGAATCGACTTCGCGCGGCCGTCCGCGATCCAACCGCCGCCGGTGCGGGCCATCCCGCCCTTGGTCACGATCCGGGCGCGTTTGCCGGCTCCGCAGCCGCGGAGCGCCCGGGAGAGCAGCCGCTCGTTGTGGCCCAGCTCCGTCTCGTCGCGTCCGTACGCATGCGCGGTGTCGAAGACGGTCACGCCTGCCTCCGCCGCCGCGGCGATCGTCTCGACCGCGCGCTGCTCGTCGCGACCCTCGTCGGTCGACAGGCGCATGCAGCCGAGGCCGATGCGCAGGTCCGACGCGTCAAGCCAGTCCGGACGACTCAGGACTCGGAGAGTACGTCGGATCCCATCCGACCGTGCCTCGCCGTGAGCTCGGACCCGGCGCAGCCGTCGTACGAGCTGCCGCTCGGCCGCATCGAGGCGTTCAGCGACTCTCTGGCGATCGTCCGCGGCCTGCCGGACGCGGACGCTGCACCGGCTGCTCTGGCGCCGGTCGAGACGCCGACGGGCTACGCCGTCTCGTCGTCGAGCTCGGCCAGCTCGATCGCCAGGCCGAGCGCCCGCGCGATCTTGCCGAGCGCGGCCGCCGTGCGCGCCGTGCCGACGATCGGCGCGATCGCGGTGAGCACGTCGCGGGCGTCGTCCACGGTCAGGCCGGCGTCGGCCGCGGCGCCCATGTTCATGAGGTAGGACGCAGGCGGCGCGTCGACGGCGACGAGGGCGGCGAAGCGTACGAGCATCAGCGTCTGCTCGTCGAGGTCGGTCGCCTCGATCGAAGCGGCGGTCATCTCGGCCAGCAGGTCGAGAACAGGCGTCTCGCTGGGTTGATCGGACATGGGGCTCCCCTTTTCGAGTCGGTTTGTCGAACGCGTGGGACCGGTCGCTAGCCGGTCGTAGTCAGGCCCTTGCAGCTGTCGGCCTGCTGGAACGCGGTCTGGAGCTCGCTGCCGGGCTGCAGCTGCTTCAGGTCGCTGAGCGTCGACTGTACGTCGGTGCTCATCGACGACAGCGCCGAGCTCGTGACCGTGACCGCGTTCAGGATGCCGCTGACGCTCGAGGTGTCGTCCACAGCGGTCTGCACCTTCTGCACCTGGTCGTTCACCTCGCTCGTCAAGTTGTCGACCGACTGCTTCGCCTGATCGCCCGCGTCGGTCGGCGGCTTGCCCAGATCCTTCACGTCGTCGGTGAACGTCTTGGTCGCCGACTTGAAGTCATCGAACGCGTTCTGGATCGTGTCCTTCGTGAGGTTCCCGCCCTTCAGCGAGGTTGCGGTCGACGTGAGCGAGTCCTTCCACGTCGAGACCGCCGAGCAGAAGTCATTCGCCCACTCGGTCGCGGTCTCCGGCTTGCTGCTCTTCCCGCACCCGGCGGCGAGCAACGTCAGCGCCGCGAGCAGCGGCAGCAGGGCGAGCCGTTTGGTGGGGATCCAGGCGGTGATAGGCCCGAGCCTACCGCCTCGCGCGCCGAAAGGTCAGGCGATTGACAACCGGGTCGTCGATCGAGAAGACTCCGCAGCCATGTGCTGTCTGGCGCTCTCGATGTTCTTCATCGGTCCCCGTTTCGCTTTCGTGCTCGTGTGGATTTTCGGCGACCGTGTGCAGGCGGCATTCTCGACGTGGGTCTGGCCGCTGCTCGGCTTGCTGTTCGTCCCGTGGACGACGTTGGCGTACGTTCTCGTGTGGGGGCCGGTCCACGGCGTCTCGGGCGCGGGCTGGCTGCTGGTCGGCTTCGGGGTGCTCCTCGATGTCATGACCTACTCGGGACGCTTCGCGCGCGATCGCTACCAGGCGAGCCGCGCGGTCTAGTCTTCGCTGGCAGCTCAGCTCCGGACAGGCGCTCGCTCGTCGCGGGCGCGGCCCGGGGTCGTAGTTGCCCCTGAAGCGGCTCAGCGTATTTCCCGATGCCGCCCGGGTTGGGGGTCGCGACGCTTCACAGCGAAAGGAGCTCGACCTGACAGCGACTTCGCTCGACGCCCTCGGCAGCCACTGGCGGATTGCGCTCGACGCGGCCGAGGATGCCCTCGTCACCCTGAGCCGCAACCGGCGCGAGCTGCAGTTCCCGTCCGACGAGCTGCAGGCGCGCGCCCGCGGGCTGGTGCGCGAGCGCAGCGAAACCGAGCACCTGCTCGAACAGGTCGCCGTGCTGACGCGCGCCACGGTGCACCGGCATCTGACCGGGCCTCGGGCGCGGCCCGAGCTGATCGGTCTGGACGGAGCCGTGAGCGCCTGCGTCTTCGACCTCGACGGTGTCCTCACTGCGAGCGCGGCGCTGCACGCGGCCGCGTGGCAAGAGACGTTCGACCCGCTGCTCGCGCGGCATCACGAGAGCGCGGGCGAGCGCTTCGGCCCGTGGAGGCCGTTCGACACGTTGCACGACTACGAGCGCTACATCCACGGGCGGCCTCGGATCGAGGGAGTGCACGCCTTTCTCGCGAGCCGGGGAATTCGGCTGCCGGAAGGCAGTGCGAGCGACCAACCCGGCGTCGAGACTGCGCAGGGCCTGGCCAACCGCAAGAACGACGCCTTGCGGCGACGGCTCGACGCCGACGGCGTGAGCGCCTTCGAAGGCTCGACGCGGTTCCTCGAGGTCGCGCACGAGGCCGGGCTGCGCTGCGCGGTCGTTTCGGCGAGTGCGAACACGGACGCAATCCTCCGCCGTGCGGGGCTCGCCGGGCTCGTCGACGCCGTTGTCGACGGCGACGTGATCCGGCATGAGCAGCTGCAGGTGAAGCCCGCGCCCGATTCGCTGCTCGCCGCCTGCCGGTTGCTCGGCGTCCGGCCGGCCGCTGTCGCGGCCTTCGAGACGACGCTTTCCGGCATCGACGCGGGGCGTGCGGCCGGCGTGCACCGCGTGATCGGCGTCGATCGATCGGGCCGCACCGCCGCGCTCGTCCAGGAGGGCGCCGATCGCGTCGTGTCGGACCTCAGCGAGCTGATCGACCCGGCGCTCTAGGTCTGCCCTAGGCCGAGAGCGTTCGTAGGAGTACGGTCGGGGACGTCGAAGCGCCCCTAACGAATTCCCGGGGAGGCGTCAAACGCAGGAGGAGGTAACGGTGAAAGAACCGATGTCGGGCTGGATCGTGTTCGCGGCGGTGATCATGTTAATCGTCGGCGTCCTCGACTTCTTCGAGGGCCTGATCGCGATCATCCGCAACAACTACTACGTGATTCACGGGAACCAGCTGATCGTCTTCGATACGACGACGTGGGGCTGGATCATGCTGATCTGGGGCATCATCCTGGTGATCGCGGGCTTCGGGCTCTGGACCGGGGCCGGTTGGGCGCGCTGGTTCACGATCATCGTCGTGGGCCTGAACATCCTGGGCCAGCTGAGCTGGCTCGGCGCGAGCGCATACCCGCTGTGGGCGCTCGTGATCATCTCGCTCAACGTGATCGTCCTCTACGCGCTCTGCGCGCGGTGGAAGGGCTATCCAGAGGAAGCGGTCGCCTGAGTCACCGGATGTGATGGGCCGCGCGCACCAGACGCGCGGCCCATACTTCCGGGAGCGTGTTCGAGTCCGAGCGAGAGATCGAGCAGCTGCAGGCGCTCATCGACCGGACGTTCAGCCGGGCCAATCCGCACCTCGCGTCGATCGTCAGCGAGAAGCGGCGCCTCAACGCGCGCCAGGTGACGCACTACCTGCAGGGAACGAAGCACGTCGCGTTCGCGACCGTGAACGAACGAGGAGAGCCGCGTGTCGCGCCGCTCGACGGCGTCTTCATCCACGGCCGCTTCACCGTGTCGACCGGCGGCGACGCCGCCCGACTGCGCCACCTGCGTGCCAACCCGGCGTGCAGCGCCGCCCACGTCGACGGCGACACGGTCGGCATCGTCGTCCACGGACGCGCGACGATCATCGGCCGCGGCGATGCCGGCGTCGAGGAGATCGAGCCGGTCTGGCGCGACATCTACGACTCCAGCCCGTTCGAGTGGGGAGAGGGCGTCGTCTTCATGCGCATCGAGCCCACCTCGATGTGGGCGTACGCCTTCCACCCGGAGAACTTCCCCGAGTAGGACGCAGACCTACGGCAGCGCCAGCAGGACGTAGGCGTGCACGACGTCCTCCTTGCCCTTGATCCGCAACCCGGTCTTCGCCTCGACGACCGCGCCGTCGGGAAGCTGGCCGTAGGTCTCGGCGCCGATCAGCACACCACCAGCCGGCGCGAGGCTCTCGAGCCGCGAGCCCGTGTTGATCGTGTCGCCGACGAGTGGGTACGCGACGTGACCGTCGCCTCCGATCTCGCGCAGCACGGCCTCGCCGCTGTTGACGCCGACGCGCATCTGCGGCCAGTCCGGATGCTGCTCGGCGAGTGCCGCGAGACGCGCCTGCAGCGCGAGAGCCGCACGAGCCGCGCGCACCGCGTGGTCGCGCTGGTCGCCGCGGCTGTTGAACGTCGCCGCGATGCTGTCGCCGATGAACTTCTCGAGCTCGCCGCCGAACTCGCGGGTGATCAGCGGTGCGGCCACGCCCCAGTACGCGTTGAGCACGGCCGCGGCCTCGGCGGGCGTCGCCCGCTCGGCGAACGTCGTGAACCCGACGAGGTCACCGAAGAGCACGCTGATCTCCTGCCGGCGCTCCCGCGTCGACGACAAGTAGAGGTGGCGGAAGCGTTCGTCGCGCCACTCGCGGCGTGCGGCCAGGCCGATGATCAGGTACGCGGTGATGATCAGGCCGTGCCACTCCCACCAGCTCGCGTGCCATTTGCGCTCGCCGGTGACGGCGACGCCGATCATCGCCTCGGCCAGCAGGAGGAAGCAGGCGATCACCGCCGCCGGCAGCAGCTTGCGACTGTCGCGGAAGATCAGCCAGTAACGCCCGGCGCTGACGAAGTAGATGATCGTCCCGACGACCGCCATCGAGGTGAGCAAGCTGCCGCGCGCAGCCTCGCTGTCGGGCCCCTGCAGCGGCGGCAGGTCGGAGACCGTCCAGGCGAACCACCCGGCCATCGCGAGCAGCACCGCGGCCCGCAGCGGCGTCCGCCGGCGAATCAGCCAGTTGGCGATGCCGGGGCGAACGTCGACGAACGCCGATCCGAACGCGAAGACCGCGCTCACGAGCAGCCCGACGGGGATCGCCACCTGGAACCCGGCGTGCTCCTTCGAGAAGAGGACGCCCGCTGTGCCGATCGCGTGGAGACCCATGAACCCACCGGTCGCCATGAACGCCAGCGAGAGGAGCAGCACGCGCGCATCCCCCCGCCGGTTGGCAGCCTCGCCCGCCGCGTAGCCGAGCACGAGTGCGAGCACCCCCACCGTCCCGAACACGACGAAGTGCGCCCTGTAGTTCTCGAAGTGGGGGTCGAGTCGCGACCGGAGGAGCAGCGACACGAGGCCGATCAGCGGCAGTGCGGCCGCGAACACCCACCCGGTGGCGACCGCGGCCGATCGCACTCGACACGCGAACCCTCGCGAGGGCTTCCCTTCCTCACCCGCCATGCACCGAGGCTAGGGGCGGCCGGTCTCGTGCGGAACGGGAGGAAGAACGATTTCGGCGTCGTTCTGCAGGACGATTTGGCCCTGCGCCCAAATGCTCGCGATACCAAGAGTATGTTGATACCCTTGGTATGCAATGCGACTCACCCAGTCCGAGCGCAAGCAGCAGACCCGCTCGGTGCTCGTCGAGCGGGCCCGGGAGGTCTTCCTCGAGCGCGGCTTCCACGGAGCGTCGCTCGACGAGATCGCCGATCGCGCCGGCTATTCGAAGGGAGCCGTCTACTCCAACTTCGTCGGAAAGGACGAGCTGTTCCTCGCGGTGCTCGACGCGCACTTCGAGCGTCGCGCGAACGTCCTGCGCGCCGTGGTCCTCGACGAGGACCGGCTCGAAGACAGCTATCGCGCGGTCGGCTGGTCGATGGTCTCCGCCGACCTCGGCGAGCCTCGATGGACGCCGCTCCTGCTCGAGTTCTGGGGGCACGCGTCGCGCCGGCCGGCGCTCCGCGAGGCGGTCGCAGACCGGCGCGAGCAGTTCTTCGCGCTCATCTCGGGCCTGATCTCGGAGCTGGGCGACCGGCACGGCGTCACGTTCGCGATCCCGGCGAAAGAGATCGCGCGCGGCTCCAATGCGCTCGCTCGCGGGATCGCGCTCGACCGCCTGCTCGCGCCGGACAGCGTCTCCGCAACCGGGTTCGTCGAGCTTCACACCGCGTACGTCATGGGCCTGACGAGGTTTCCGGTGGGGAGAACGGAATGACGTTGGTTCACAGCGAGACCGACATGCGCGCACTGCAGGCCCTGGGCGCGCAGATCGTCGCGCGCGACCGCTGGTCGCGCGCGCAGATTCTCGACCTGCAGCGAAAGCGGCTGCGCGAGCTGGTCGCACACGCCGTTGCGAGGTCGCCCTACTACCGCGAGGCACTCGGTGCTGTGACCGCCGACGAGATCGAGCTCGACCGGCTGCCGACGCTGCCGAAGCAGACGCTCGTCGACGAGTTCGATCGCATCGTCACGGACCCGAGGATCAAGCTCGCAGACCTCGAGGAGCACCTCGCCGCCGAGCGCGGCGATCCATATCTCGGCAAGTACCTCGCGTTCTCGACCTCTGGCACGTCCGGTCTCCGCGCGCTCGTCGTGTACACCCGGGACGAGTTCGATCACTGGGTCGCGGCCTCGTTCCGGGTGTTCGCTCGTGTCGGGATCACACCCGAGACCCGTCTCGTCGCAATCGGCGCGCCGAGCCTGCTCCACATCACGCGGCAGCTCTTCGTCGCATTTCGCTCGGCACGGACGGGCACGCCCGAGCTCACCGTGCTCACGTCCCTGCCCGAGATGGTCGACGCGCTGAACGCGTACCAGCCCGACGCGATCCTCGGATATGCCAGCATCGCCGGGCTCCTCGCCGGGGAGCAGCTCGCCGGCCGGCTGGAGATCCGCCCACGGATCGTCGGTGTCAGCTCGGAGGTCTTGACGGACGAGGCGGCGAGCTCGCTCCGCGCAGCCTGGGGCATCGAGGCCACTCAGGTGTACGCGTCGACCGAAGTGCTCTACCTCGCGTCGAGCGCGCCGCCGCGACCAGACCTTCACGTCTTCGACGATCTCGCCGTCGTCGAGGTCGTCGACGAGCGCGGCGCGCCCGTTCCTCCCGGCGTTCCCGGGTACAAGGTGCTCGTCACGAATCTCGTCAACCGGACGCAGCCGCTGATCCGCTACGAGATCTCCGACTCGGTCACGTTGCCCGACGCGCCGGACTCGAGCGGCCTGCCGTTCGGTCGGATCGCGCGCATCGACGGCCGGAGCGACGACATCCTCCACTTCGAACGCGCCGACGGGGGAGACGTCGCCGTCCATCCGTACCGCCTGCGCGCACCGTTCGCGTCGATGAGCGAGGTTCGCCAGTACCAGGTCGTCCAGATGGACACAGGGCTGCAGGTCCGAATCGTCGTGCAGCGCGACGCGCCGGCGGATGTGCCGGCGCGGGTCCGCGCGGAGATGCTCGCGTCGCTCGCGGACGCGGGCGCGGTTGTCCCGGGGCTCGAGGTCGTGGTCGTGGACACGATCGAACGCGAGCCGGGGCACGCCGCCAAGCTCAAGCTGATCAAACGGGAACAGCCGTCCAGGTGATGGGATGCTCTCGCAGTGAGCCCCGGTCGGCCGATAGCGGTACCCGACGAGCGCATCCCGGAGCACGCGGAGCGGTTGCTCACGCGACCGGCAGCGCGGGCCGACCTCGCGCTCGAGTTCTTCGAGAGCAGCGCCTCGTCGGCGGAGGTGCTCGTCGAGGGCAGCTCCTTCTACCCGCGGATGCTCGAGGACATCGAGTCCGCCTCGTCGTCGGTGCACATCGACCAGTTCGGGTTCCGGCCTGGAGCCGTCGGGGATGTCTTCGCCGAGGCGCTGATCGGCAAGGCGCGGGACGGCGTCCCGGTCAGGCTCGTCGTGGACAAGCAGGGCTCGGATCCCGAGCGCGGCTCGCGCGTCCTCTACGACCGGCTCCGAGCGGCGGGCATCCAGATCTGCGTCGTTCGCGCGATGCAATCCCGTGTGTCCGCAGGGCCGCTCGGCGGTGGCGGCGCGACGACCTGGAACCTTCCGGGGCTCGGGCACATCGACCACCGCAAGGTCACGATCGTCGACGGTCACATCGGGTGGGTCGGCGGAGCGGGGATCGAGGACCACTTCCAGGACGGCCGCTTCCACGATCTCTTCGTGCGCGTCACCGGGCCGGTCGTTGCCCAGCTCCAGCTCGTCTTCGTCGCGAGCGTCCGCTGGCTCGGCGGCGAGATCCCGGCGACCGAGCTCGGGGTCCTCTTCCCTCCGCTCGAAGCCGGCCCGCACGCGATTCCCGCCCGCGTCCTGCACAACGCGCCGGGCCGGTACAGGCCGATCACCGATGCGATCGCGCGCGTGCTCGAGACGGCGAACAGCACGCTCGACGTCGTGAACCCGTACGTGACGGACCGAGGGATGATCCAGCGCATCGAGCGCGCGGCCGAGCGCGGTGTTCGCGTGCGTCTCTTCGTTCCCGCGAACGCGAACAACTGGGCCTGCGCGGCCGCGCAGCAGTTCCACCACGCGGCACTGCTCGACGTCGAAGTCCGCATTTTCGAGTACCCGACCATGCTGCACGCGAAGGCGTTCGTGCGCGACGACGAAGAGCTGCTCGTCGGCACCTGCAACCTCGAGGCGTGGAGTCTGAAGCGGTTCTTCGAGATCGACCTCGAGCTTCGATCGGAGGAGCTCGCCGCGCAGTTCGAGCAGCGCTTCAGCGCGCCTGCCGTGGCCTGCTCGTCGCGGGGGAGACGGCTCACGGGCGCCAGGCAGCGCGCGCGGGCGGCCGTGTTCGCCGGGCTCTCGCCGCTGCTCTGAGACCGCGGGCCTAGCCCGACGTGACCGACAGGTCGTCGACGTAGACCTTCGTGTGATTCGTCAACATCGCGAGCAGGTCGAGGCGGAGCGACCCGTCGCCGGCGGCGGAGCACCTGACGACCATGCGCTCCCAGCGGCCGTTCCCGCTCACGGTGACGAGCTCCGAGCGCACGACGGTGCCGCCGCGCTGCTCGCGCAGCCGCAGGGTGACGAGGCGGTGGGCCGGCGCGCGCACCCAGAGTGCCGCGACGTAGGTCGCACCCGCGGTCGTGACCGCGACGACGCGCGGTGCGTCGAGCGACGCCGTTCCCGAGCTCCCGCGGCGGCCGAGCACCGCCGAGCAGCGGCCGCCGTGCGCCGTCGCGCACGACCGGGCCAGCGTCGTCAGGCCGTTCCCTTTCTTCCACCCGCCGAGATCGGTCTCGAAGCCGGTCGTCGAGACGGGCTGCGCAGGAGACTTCGCCGCGGCCGGCGGTGACGACGCGGGCGTGTTCGACGGCGGGGGAGCCGGGCCCGCCGGGGGAGGCGGCGCCGGCGCCGGCGTGGTCGTCGTGACCGGCGGTGCGGGCGGAGGCGGAGGCGGAGGCGGAGGAGGCGGAGGCGGAGGAGCGCCTGCGACGGCATAGGAGGCGCTCGAGACCTTCAAGCTCGAGACGTCGACCGCCTCGAACGCGGAGCCGGGAATCGACCTGAGCGCGTTCAGGTCCGAGTTGTTCCAGCGCGAATCCGGCGCGCCGCTCATGAAGAACGGCGACCCGTTGTCCGCGAGGATCATTCCGTGCTTCTCGAGCGCGCGCAGGATCACCTGGTTCTGGGCCGAGAAGTGGCTGATGTCGTAGCTCGCCTTGAGCCGGAGCCAGGCGCCCATCGGCGGGTCGGTCGAGGTGCCGCTCCCCGCCTTGTGGCTCGCCGGCCAGACGTAGGCGTTCTGCGTGCGCGGCGCCGTGAACCGGATCACGTGGTCGATCTCGCCGGCGGCGACCTCGTCGTAGCGAACGAGCCCGGGCAGGATCGGCAGCCCCGCGGCGTCGCCCGACGTCCAGCCGAGCGGGCGCATCGCGTTCGAGTTGAGATCCCACGTCGCGCCGGAGCCGGCCGTCCATGACGCTCCGCCGTTCTGCGGGTGCGCGTCGAAGAGCTCCCAGAGCCGGCAGGCGTCACGGTCGACGATCAGAACATGCCGGTCGCCGGTCGAGCCCGAGCCGCCTTCGATCGGCGCGTCGGGCGGAACGGGGTACTTGCCCGCGTCGCTCTCGTCCGCGTAGTCGAACGAAACGGGCACCTTCGGCTGCGTGTCCGGCACCGTCGTGAAGGGGATGCCGATCGGCCCACCGTCCCAGGTGCCCGAGCCGAAGTCCGCCTTCAGGCCTGCGGTCGCGCCGATGCTCGAGATCCAGGCCGCCGAGTGTGGATCGACCGGAAGCTTGGACACGTCGGCGTGCCAGAAGGAGTTGGCCGGGGTCATCGGGCACAGGGGCGCACCCGGGACCGAGCTGCCTTGTGCCACCGCGGCAGGGACCATCGCGACGACGGCGAGCACCAGCGTGCGTGTGATCCGCGGCGGCACGATCACGCGCTCACCGTAGGCCGGGTAGTCGGAGGCCGCATCGCTCGAACGGGGCACGACGGCTAACAACCCGCACGCTGCGACGTCCATGCGATTGGATGCGCGCTCGGCTTGCCGCCGGTGTGGTCGCAGCAGCCGGGCTGGCGGCGTGCGGCTTCGCCTCGCCGCCGCGTCCCGCGCTCCAGGACGCGCACCCGTGCCCCGGCGCCGCCGGGTTCACGTGCTCGACGCTCGAGGTCCCGCTCGACCGCACGGGGCGCACGCCCGGCACGCTGCATCTCCAGGTCGGTGCAGCCGACAACCGTGATGCGCCGCGCGGTGTCCTCCTCGTACTGTCGGGCGGGCCGGGTGAGCCGGGGCTGCCGATCCTCCAACGGTTCGTCGCCCGCGCGCTCGGCGCTGAGCGAACCCAGTACCGCATCGTCGTCTTCGACCAGCGCGGCACCGGCGCGGGCGCGCTCGACTGCTCGGCGCTCCAGGCCGAGATGGGAAGCTCCGACCTGACGCCGCCGACGGCCGGTTCCGTTCGCGCCTGTTCCCGGCGGCTCGGAGCTCGTCGCGCGTTCTTCGGTACCGATGACGTCGTTGCGGACATGGAGGCGCTGCGGCGGGCGCTCGGCGCCGACTCCTGGTCGCTCGACGGGATCTCGTACGGCACGTACGTCGGCGAGCGCTACGCGCTCGTGCATCCGAGCCGTGTGCGCAAGCTCGTGCTCGACTCCGTCGTGCCTCAGGTCGGCGAGACGGATCTCGGCGTCGACGAGTTCGCCGCCGTTCGGCGCGTGCTCGGGAGCGTGTGCGGCAAGAGCTGCGTCGCGGATCTCGCCGCCGACGTGCGGAGCTACCACCTCGGGCCGCAGCTCTTCGACGCGTTGACGTTCGACAGCATCGTCGACCCGACCTACAGGACCGACTGGGACGTGCCCGCGGCGCTGCACGAGGCGCGTATGGGAGACCGCAAGCTGCTGGACTTCTTCCTCGCGGCCGCCGCCGCGAACCAGGCCGGCGTGCCGGCGCAGGCACTCGACCAGGGGCTGCACGCGAGCGCGCTCTGCGCGGACTGGCGTTATCCGTGGGGCGACTCCGCGTCGCCGCTCGCCGGGCGCGTGGCGAAGCTACGCGCCGCGGTCTCACGCCTGTCGGCGTCGGCGCTGTACCCGTTCGACGCGGCGACCGCGTCCGGCAACGGCTTCGTCCGCCAGTGTCTGCCCTGGGCGCCCACGCCGCCGACGCCGCTGCCGCGGGGGAAGCTCGTCGTGCCCACCCTGCTCGTGAACGGCGATCACGACCTGTCGACACCGCTTGCCTGGGCACGCAAGCAGCTCGCCCTCACGACGCACGGCAAGCTGGTCGTCGTGCCCGGCGCCGGGCACTCCGTGCAGTCGCGCGCGGCCAGCGACGTCGGGCGGCGCGCGGTCGCCGCGTTCCTTCTCTCCTAGCCTCTAACGTCCGACCGAGTACGCCTGCGCGCTGCGCGGGTCGGCGCCCGCCTTCAGCATCCCGTCCGGCTCGCGCCCGACCGCGCTGACGCGGCCGAGCGACCACGAGGGCGATGCCTCGACCTCGTGCCCACGTGCGCGGAGGCCGTCCAGCGTCTCCTCGCCGGCGCGGTCCTCGACTGCGACATGCCGTGGCCTCGTCTCCCGCGGGTAGAACGAGCTCGGGAACGCCTCGGTGTGGTGGTTCGGCGCCTCGATCGCCTGCTGCAGGTCGAGCCCGAAGTGCACGTGGCCGAGCAGCGCGTGCAGCGTCCACTGGTCCTGCTGGTCGCCGCCCGGTGTGCCGAGTGCGAGATACGGCTCGCCGCCCGAGGCGACGAGCGTCGGCGACAGGGTCGTCCGCGGGCGCTTGCCCGGAGCGAGCGAGTTCGGCAGCCCTTCCTCGAGCCAGAACATCTGGGCGCGCGTGCCCAGGCAGAACCCGAGCTCCGGCACCACCGGCGCGCCCCAGAGCCAACCGCCGCTCGGAGTGGCCGAGACGATGTTGCCGGCCGCGTCGACGACGTCGAGGTGCACGGTGTCGCCCTTCACGGCGCCGCGAGTCGGCTCGCCGACTCCCGCCGCCTCGAGCTGCTCCCGCTTGCCGTCGACGGTCGCCAGGCGCGGAGTCAGGCCGGCGGGGGATCCGGGCTCGAGCGCGCCCGCCGACTCGTCGCCGACGAGCGCGCGGCGCTCTTCCGCGTACTCGCGCGAGAGCAGCGTGTCGAGCGGGACGTCGACGAAGTCGGGATCGCCGTACCAGGCCTCTCGGTCGGCGAAGGCGAGC
The DNA here is from genome assembly GCA_963708355.1 of uncultured Thermoleophilia bacterium. GTDB lineage: Bacteria > Actinomycetota > Thermoleophilia > Gaiellales > Gaiellaceae > PALSA-600. Next base: position 52,969 of record CAVPSK010000008.1, read on the forward strand.
TTCGCGCACTCGGTGACGACGTGGATGTACTCGGCGGTGCCGTGCCCGAGCGCCGCGAGCCCGAACCCCTCCAGCAGGCGCAGCTGCTGGAGGAAGACGGGCGCCTGGCTCCACGGTCCCGCCTTCAGCACCGTCACGCCGTGGTAGTCGACGGAGAGCGGACGCTCGTAGCGCGGCCGCCAGTCGCGGAGGTCTTCCTCGGCGAGCAGTCCGGCATGCGGCGTCCCCGAGCTGTCGAGCCATGCAAGCGCGGAGAAACGGATGAACGCCTCCGCAATCCAGCCCCGGTACCAGATGTCGTGCGCGGCCTCCAGCTGCTCCTCGCGGTCCGTGCTCCTCGACTCCGCCTCCTCGAGCAGCCGCCGGTACGTCGTCGCGAGCATCGGGTTGCGTGCGCGCGTGCCCGCCTCCCGAACCGGCAGGTACACCTGCGCCGAGGTCGTCCAGTTGTCCCGGAAGAGCTGCTCGACGCCGCGGATCGCCCGGGCGGCCTGCGCGAGCTGCGGATACCCATGCTCGGCGTAGCCGATCGCGAAGCGCAGCACGTCGCGCAGGTGCAGCGTGCCGTAGTCGCGCAGCATCGCCATCCACCCGCCGAACGAGCCGGGTACCACGGCGGCCAGCGGCCCGGTGCCGGGAACGAGCGCGAGGCCGAGCTCGTCGCGATAGTGCGCGATCGTGGCGGCGCGCGGCGCGCAGCCCTGCGCGCACAGCACGACCGGCTCGTCGCGCCCGGCCGGCCACAACAGCGCCGGCAGGTCTCCGCCGGGGCCGTTCAGGTGCGGCTCGACGACCTGCAGCGTCAGGCCCGTCGCGACGGCGGCGTCGAACGCGTTGCCGCCCTGCTCGAGCACGGCCATCCCCGCCGCGGAGGCGAGCCAGTGCGTCGACGACACCATGCCGAAGGTGCCGCGGAGCTCGGGGCGCGCCTGAGAGCTCATCCGGCTGCGACGATACTCGCCGCGTCGTCGGTGAGGCGTGGAGCCGGCCGGCCCCGCGCGACCAGGTGGCACGCGACGAAGTGCTCGGGGGCGAACTCCTGCAGCGGCGGCTCCTCGTCCGTCGAGCGCGGCGCGGATCGCGGCTCGAGCGGGCAGCGCGTCCGGAAGCGGCAGCCGGAAGGCGGCGCCAGCGGACTTGGGACGTCACCTTCGAGCAGCACGCGCTCACGTGCACGCTGCACGCGTGGATCGGGGACGACGGCGGCGGAGAGGAGCGCCTGCGTGTAGGGATGCTGCGGGGCGCGGAAGAGCTCCGCGCGCGGCGCGACCTCGACGAGCTTCCCGAGGTACATGACGGCGACGCGGTCGCAGAGGAACTCGACCGTTGCCAGGTCGTGCGTGATGAAGAGGCACGAGAAGCCCATCGAGTGCTGCAGGTCGCGCAGAAGGTTGAGGATCGACGCCTGCACCGAGACGTCGAGCGCCGAGACCGGCTCGTCGGCGACCAGGACGCTCGGCCCTACCACGAGCGCACGGGCGAGCCCGACGCGCTGACGCTGACCGCCGGAGAGCTCATGCGGGTAGCGGAAGCGGAGCTCGCTGCGCAGGCCGACCGTCTCGAAGGTGGTGTTGACGCGCGCGTCGAGGTTGCGTCCCCTCGCGATCCGGTGCAGCCGCAGCGGCTCACCGACGATGTCGCCGCAGGTCATCCGCGGGTTGAGCGACGAGTACGGGTCCTGAAACACCATGTGCAGCTCGCGCCGGAGCGGCCTCATCCCCCGCCGCGAGAGGTGGGTGATGTCGGTCCCGTTCAGCCGGATCGCGCCCGAGGTCGGCTCCATCAGCCGCATGACGCAATTCGCAACCGTGGACTTGCCGCTCCCCGACTCGCCGACCAGGCCGAGGAACTCGCCTTGCCGGAGCTCGAACGAGACGCCGTCGACCGCGTGGACGAGCGCGCCTCCGCCCGTGATTCCCCCGCCGCTACGGAAGTGCTTCACGAGGTCGCGGACCTCGAGCGCGGGATGCTCTCCGTTCGTGCTCATTCCCGCTCCGGCGCCGGCAAAGCCGGCGCCTCTGCTCTTTTGAGCCTCCGTCGAGCCTACGTCTCATAGCCCGCTCCGGCGCCGGCAAAGCCGGCACCTCCGCTCTTTGTGAGCCTCCGTCGAGCCTACGGCTCATTCCGGCCCCGGATGGAAACAGGCGACGAGGTGGTTGGGCGCGACCAGCCGCAGCTCGGGGATGCTCGTCCGCGACAACTCGTCTGCGCGCGGGCAGCGGTCGGCGAACGCGCACATCGTCGGCAATTCGCGCAGCGACGGGACTCGGCCGGGGATCTCGCGCAGCCGGCGGCGGGCGTCCTCGCTCTCGTACGGCCGCGGGATCGCGTTCAGCAGGCCGATCGTGTACGGATGCTGCGGCTCGGCGTACAGGTCGGCGACCGGCGCCTCCTCGGCCTTGCGCCCCGCGTACATGACGAGCACGCGGTCGGCGATGTCGGCCACCACCCCGAGGTTGTGGGTGATCAGCACGATCGCGGTGCCGAGGCGCTCCCGGATGTCGCGCATCAGGTCGAGGATGCTCGCCTGGATCGTCACGTCGAGGGCGGTCGTCGGCTCGTCGGCGATCAGCACCTTGGGATCGCACGCCAGCGCCATCGCGATCATCACGCGCTGGCGCATCCCGCCGGAGAGCTGATGGGGGTACTCGTCGAGCCGCCGCTCCGGCGCCGGGATGCGGACGAGCTGGAGCAGCTCGATCGTCCGCTCGCGCGCGTCGCGCCCGGACAGGCCGAGGTGCTTCTCCAGCACCTCGCCGATCTGCCGGCCGACCCTGATCACGGGGTTGAGCGACGTCATCGGCTCCTGGAAGACGAACGAGATCTGCCGTCCGCGCACCTGGCGCAGGCGGCGCGGCGAGAGGGCGAGCAGGTCGGTGCCGTCGAACAGGACGCTGCCGCTGATCACCGCGGTCTCGGGCAGGAGCCGCACGAGCGACATGCAGGTCACGCTCTTGCCGCAGCCCGACTCGCCGACGATGCCGAGCACCTCGCCGTGCGCCAGCGTGAACGAGAGCTTGTCGACGGCATGGACGGGGCCGTCGTCGGTCTCGAACCGGACCGAGAGGTCCGTCACGTCCAGCAGCGGTGCGGCCATCAGCGCGTCGTTCGCGGATCGAAGATGTCTCGCAGCCCGTCGCCGAGCACGTTGAAGGCCAGCGCGGCGATCACGATCGCCAGCCCCGGGTACACCGCCAGCCGCGGCGCCTGCGCGAGATACGACTGGGCGTCCTGCAGCATCGTCCCCCACGAAGGTGTCGGCGGCTGGACGCCGAGGCCGAGGAACGACAGCACCGCCTCGCCGATGATCGCGGCCGGGATCGTCAGCGTCGCCTGGACGATCAGCGTGCTCGTCATGTTCGGGAGGATGTGGCGGAAGATGATGGTCAGGTCGTTCGCGCCGTTCGCGACGGCCGCCGGGACGAAGTCCTCCTCGCGGAGCCCCAGCGCCTCGCCGCGGGCGACCCGGATGAGGCCCGGCATCGCTGCGATGCCGAGCGCGATCGTCGCGTTCATCAGCGAGGGCCCGAGGATCGCGGCGAGGCCGACCGCGAGAATCAGGAACGGGAACGCGAGCAGCACGTCGGTCAGCCGCGCGATCACCGTGTCGGTCCAGCCGCGGTAGTAGCCGGCGACGAGCCCGATCGGCACCGCGACCACCATCGCGAGGATCGTCGCGAAGACGCCCGCCTGGATCGAGGCCCGCGCGCCCCAGATCAGCCGGGAGAGCTCGTCGCGGCCGAGCTCGTCGGTGCCGAGCAGATGCTGCGACGACGGATGGGCGAGGAGCGCGTTGAAGTCGGTCGCCGACGGGTCGTACGGCGCGAGCAGCGGCGCGAAGATCGCGACCACGACGAACGCGAGCACGACGACGAGCCCCGCCACCGCCATCGGCCGGCGCAGGAAGCGCTTGCGCAGCAGCCGGCGCCGCCTCGCGCGGGGGTTCGGCAGCGCGACGGGTGCGTCGACGGTGGTCACTCGCGCGCTCCTGCGACCCTGATCCGCGGATTGAGCAGCGAGTAGGCGATGTCGACGAGCAGGTTCACGAACACGTAGCCGAAGGCCGCAACCAGCACGACGCCCTGGATCAGCGCGTAGTCGCGTTGGTTGACCGCGTCGATCGTGAGCCGGCCGAAGCCGGCGATGCCGAAGATCGTCTCGGTGATCACCGCCCCGGAGATGAGCGCCCCGAGCTGCAGGCCGATCACCGTCGTCACGGTGATGAGGCTGTTCCGCAGCGCGTGGCGCCAGATCACCGCCGACTCGTTCAGTCCCTTCGCGCGCGCGGTGCGCACGTAGTCGGCGCCGAGCGCGCTCAGCATGGACGAGCGCATCTGGCGCATGAGGATCGCCGCGAACCCGAGCCCGAGCACGATGCACGGCATCACCATGTGCTCGAGGTTGCCGATCGGATGACTCATCGAGACGTAGCCGCTCGCCGGCAGCCAGTGTAGGTCGACCGCGAACCACACGATCATCAACAGCCCGAGCCAGAAATGCGGCACCGAGAGCCCGATCAGGGCCCCCGACGTGACCGCGTAGTCGCTCGGCTTGCCGCGCCGGGTCGCGGCTATCACCCCCGCCGGGATCCCGATGCCGACGGCCACCAGGACGCTCAGGAACGCGAGCTCGAGGGTGATCGGCAGCCGGTTGACAATCGTATTCGCGACCGGCAGCTGCCGCTGGTCGACGCCGAGATCTCCGTGCACGGCGAGCCACATCCAGTGCGCGTACTGCACGGGCAGCGGCTCGTCGAGCTTGTACTTGTGGCGGATCGCTGCGATCAGCGCCGGGTCGCGGTTCTCTGCGCCGAGCGCGATCGCGGGATCGCCCGGGATCGCTCGCACGCCGAGAAACACCAGCATGCTCGCGAGCACGAGCACGATGAGGGCGGCTCCCACCTTGCGAAGGAGAAAGCCGCCCATCGTCATGCGTTCACCACGTAGTGGCTACTTGTACGCCGCGTTCGCCACGCGGAGCAGCGTGTCCGGGTACAGGTGCATTCCGGTGAGCTGCGTCTGCACGCTGGCCCGCGTGACCGGGTGGTACAGGTAGATCAAGGGCCGGTCGTTGATGATGATCTGCTGCGCGACCCGGTAGAGCGTCACCCGCGCCTTCAGCGTGGCCGCCTTGCGGGCGTTCGCCAGCACGAAGTCGAGCCGCGGGTTCGAGTAGCCGCTGTCGTTCTGCGAGCCGCTCGTCGCGACGAACTGGAAGATGTTGCCGTCCGGATCGACGCGGCCCGACCACCCGATCTGGAACGTGTCGTAGGTGCCGGCATCGGCCTTCGAGAGCGACGTGACGAAGTCGGTCGAGTCGATGACGACGTTGATGCCGACCGCCTTCTCCTCCGCCTGCAGGAACTGCGCTTGGCGGAGCGCCACGGAGCCCGTCGGCACCATGAGGTGCACAGTCGGATTCGAGACGCCGGAGGCCGAGACGAGCTTCTTCGCGTCGGTCGGGTTGTACGGCGTGCACTTGATCGAGCTGTCGAACCAGGCGCTCGAAGGCGAGATCGGCCCGCAGCCGGGCAGGACCGTGCCCCCGAAGACGACCTTGTTCATCGCCTTGCGGTCGATCGCCTCCTCGAACGCCTTCCGCAGGTTTGCATTCGACGCGATCGGCGTGCCGACGTTCGAGTACCCCTTCAACAGGCCGTTCTTGTTGCCGATGTTGACGGTCAGCCCCTGGTAGCCGAGGCCCGTCTGCTTGATGATCCGGAGCTTCGAGTCGGCCCGGATCCCTGCGAGCTGGGTCGAGTCGGTCCCGTCGAGGGCCTGCACGTCGCCGGCCTTCAGCGCGGCGGCGGCTGCTGCGGCGTCGTTCTCGACCTTGAACACGATCTTGTCGAGGTGGACATCCTTCTTGTCGTAGTAGTTCGGCGACTTCGTGACGGTGATGCTGTCGCCCGCCACACGGTTCGAGTACGTGAACGCGCCGACGCAGATCGGGTTCGTCGCGAACTTGTCTCCCAGCTTGTCGAGCTGCGCCGGCGACATGATCATCCCGGCGCGGTCGGCGAGCTGTGCGGTGAGCGGCGAGTACGGCGTCTTCAGGTGGATGATCACCTTCGAGGCCCCCGAAGCGTCGACCGACGAGACCGGCGAGATCTCGCTCGCACGGGCCGAGCCCGTCATCGTCTGGTCGCGCTGCAGCGTCTTCACGACTGCCGCGGCGTTGAAGGCCGTGCCGTCGTTGAACTTGATGCCCGTCCGCAGCGGGATCGTCACGGTGAGCTTGTCCTTGGAGATCGTGGGAAGCGCGGAGGCGAGCTGCGGCACGATCTGCGCCTTCGCATTCAGGTCGTACAGCTTCTCGCAGAACGTCAGGAAGACCTCGCGACCCGAGAAGGTGCGCGCGAGCGTCGGATCGAGCGCATCGGGCTCGCCCGCCGTCAGCCCGACTACGAGCGTGCCCCCTTCCTTGGTCGCCGAATGGTGGATGCCAACCGCAGCTGTGGCGGCCGCCGCGGCGATGAGGGAGACCGCCGCACCTGCGAGGAGGGCGGTCCGAAAGCGAATGCGGGTCATCGCATTGCGTCCTTCCGTTTCGGGGGCCTGGGGAATCCCTGGTGTAGAAACCGGGAACCATATGTTGGATCCACTTGCTGGTCAAGTGGATACAGATGCGCTAGGGTCGGCGCTTCATGCGCACCCTCGCGAGCGTTGCGAACGACGGGGCGCGCGGGCGTCGCCTGCGGGTCGATCGTGAACTGGTCGCCATCGGGATCGTCGGCGGGCTCCTGTCCGGCCTGCTCGGCGTGGGCGGCGGGATCGTCATGGTGCCGCTGCTGGTCTTCTGGGCCGGCTACGGCCAGCGCCAGGCGCACGCGCTCTCGCTCGGCGCGATCATCCCGATCAGCATCGCCGGGATCGCGACGTACGGGATCGCCGGCGAGGTCCGGTACGGGCCCGCGCTTGCACTCGCCGCGGGCTCGATCGCCGGCGCGCAGCTCGGCGCCGGGATGCTCGCGCGGATCGACGAGCGGCTCCTGAAGGTGATCTTCGGGCTGTTCCTCCTCGGCGTCGGCGTCCTGATGGTCGTGCGCGGATGAGCGTAGGCTCGACGGAGCTCATCAGGGAGCGGAGGCGGCGGCTTCGCCGCTGCCGGGAGCGGGGATGAGCGTAGGCTCGACGGAGCTCATCAGGGAGCGGAGGCGGCGGCTTCGCCGCTGCCGGGAGCGGGGATGAGCGTAGGCTCGACGGAGCTCATCAGGGAGCGGAGGCGGCGGCTTCGCCGCCGCCGGGAGCGGGGATGAGCGGGCCGACGCTCTATGCCGCCCTGATCGTGTTCGGGCTGCTGACGGGAGTCGCCTCGGGCCTGCTCGGGGTCGGCGGCGGAACGTTGATGGTGCCGTTCCTGACGCTCGCGGCGGGCCTGTCGCAGCACGAGGCTGAGGCGACCTCGCTGCTCGTGATCCTGCCCACCGCGATCGCGGGCACGCTCGCGTTGCGCCGTCGCGGTGTCGGCGACCCGGGGCTCGCGCTTCGCTTCGGCGTGATCGGCTCGGTCGGCGCGGTGCTGGGAGCGTCGGTCGCACTGGCGCTGCCCGCCTCCACGCTGCGCATCGTCTTCGCCGCGTTCGTCGGCGTGGTCGGGCTGCGGCTTGTCCGGGACGGGCTCCGGATGAAGGGGAGCGCATGAGCCAGGCGACCGATGAGCGGCGCGCGCTCGTCGACAAGCTTGCTGCGACGCTGCAGGCGCGCGTGATCAGCGGCGAGCTCGTGTCCGGGACGCGGCTCCGGCAAGAGGCGCTCGCGGAGGAGTTCGGCGTCAGCCGCACGCCGGTGCGCGAGGCGCTGCGCAAGCTCCAGGCGAGCGGGCTCGTCGAGGTGCAGCCGCACCGCGGTGCACTCGTCCGTGCTCCGTCCGCGCGCGAGATCCGCGACGCGTACGAGGTTCGCGCCGAGCTCGAGGGGCTCGCTGCGGAGCTCGCCGCCCAGCGCATCCACCACGAGCAGCTCGATGCGCTCCACGAGATCCAGAAGAAGTTCTCGGAGACGCTCGAGCGCCTCCTGCAGGCGCGGTCCGACGGCGGGCTCGATGCGGTTCCGATCGAGGAGATCGAGCACTGGCGTCACGCGAACGACGGCTTCCACCAGCAGATCCAGGACGCCGCCGCCAACGGTGTGCTCGTCGCGACGCTGACCCACCTGCACCGCAACTTCCCGCGCGACTTGACGCGAACCGTCCTCGGCGAGAGCACGACGCTGCTGGCCGAGAACGTGCACGAGCACGAGGAGATCCTGGCGGCGATCGAGCGGCGGGACGCCGACGGGGCCCGCGAGCTGATGGTGAAGCACGTGCGTCACGCCGGCGCGCTGATCACGCTCCGCTTCGAGCAGCAGACCTAGCTCGGCCTTGTCTCGCGCCGGGCGGGGCGCTTACATCTGTCGATGCCGACGGTCGGCCGGATGATCTCGGCGCTCACGGGCGCCCTCCGCAACGAGAACGTGCGTCGCGTGCAGCTCGCCTGGGGCGCCGCGATCGCCGCCGAGTGGGCGCATTTCGTCGCGCTCGGCGTCTACGCCTACGACCAGGGCGGGACGCGTGCGGTCGGCGTCGCCGGGCTCGTCCGACTGCTCCCGGCTGCGGTGATCGCGCCGTTCGCGGCCTCGCTCGGCGATCGCTTCAGGCGCGAGCGGTTCCTGCTTGCGTTGGCGCTGCTCGGCGCGGTCGGGCTTGCCGGCTCGGCGATCGCGTTCTACGCCGGCGAACGGGTGCTCGTGTTCGGGCTCGCCGCAGTCCTCGGGCTCGTCGCCACGCTGTATCGGCCGGCGCTGCAGGCGCTGCTGCCCTCGCTCGCCCGAACGCCGGCGGAGCTGATCGCCGCGAACGGGGCGACGTCGACGGTCGAGAGTCTCGGCACGCTGATCGGGCCGCTCCTGGCCGGCCTGTTGATCTCGCTGACGGATGCGGGCGTCGTGTTCGTGGTCGCCGCGGCCGCGCTGCTCGCGGCTGCGATCCTGCTCGGGCGCGTCCGCGTCGAAGGCCGAATCGAGTTTCGCGGCCGCGAGGACGGGGGCGCCTGGCGCATGGTCCGAACCGGCTTGCGCTTCGTCTGGCGAGACGCCGACGCTCGCCTGCTCGTCGGGATGGTCGCCGCACAGACGTTCGTCCGCGGCTGTCTCAACGTCCTGATCGTCGCTGCGGCGTTCGAGGTGCTCGATGCGGGCGCGGGCGCGGTCGGCTACATGACGGCTGCGATCGGCGTCGGAGGCCTGCTCGGAGCGTTCGCAGCGATGACCCTCGAGGGGCGGCGGCTTGCGGTCGTCTTCGGGTTGGCGCTCGTGTTCTGGGGCGCTCCGATCATCCTGATCGCTCCCAAGCCGCAGCTCGCGGGAGCCATCGCGCTCCTGGCGGTCGTGGGCGCGGCGAACAGCGTCGAAGATGTCGCCGTGTTCACGTTGCTGCAGCGGATCGTCCCCGACGAGCAGCTGACGCGCGTGCTGGGGGTCCTCTGGGGTCTCGCGATGGGAGCGGTTGCGCTCGGCTCCGTCGCCGGCCCTCTGATCGTCCACCTGCTCGGTGTGAGCGCAGCCTTCGCTGTCGTCGGCGCCGTTCTGCCGCTGCTCGCGCTTGCGTCGTACCGGCGCCTCGCATCCATCGATCGTGGGGTCGTCGCGAACCCGCAGCTCGCATTGATCGACGATGTGCCGATGTTCGCACCGCTGTCGGTGGCGGCGAAGGAGCGCGTCGCGTCGCAGCTCCTCGAGGCCGTGGTGCAGGCGGGCGACGTCGTGATCCGGACCGGCGAACCAGGCGACCGCTTCTACATCGTGGGAGACGGTGAGCTCGACATCGACGCCGGGGGCGCGCACACGACCGCGCGGCGTGGCGACTACTTCGGCGAGATCGCGCTCCTGCGCAACGTGCCGCGCACTGCAACCGTGGTCGCGACCTCGGTGTCGCACCTCTTCGCCCTGCAGCGCGAGGACTTCCTCGCCACCGTGACCGGGCACCCCGTCGCCCACGCGGCCGGGGAGGACGTCGCGGAGGCCCGCCTGGGCGGCGGCCGCGTGCCTGCGGTGCGCTCGTGAGCGGTCGGCTCGCTTGAGCAAGCCACCCGAGAGCGAATCGCCGTGGCTGCGCCTGTGGGACGCGCGGGACGGCGTGCGTCGGCGCCGCTCGTCGAAGCGGTTGCTTGTCCTTGCGGCCGCGCTCGTCGCAGGGGCCGTGGCGGCGGGTGTTGCCCTGAGCACGCACCTATGGCGGGACGAGCGGGGCTCGGTGCACTTCGTCCCGTGCAGCTACGGCGGTCACATCGCCGCCCGCTGCGGGAGCCTCTCGGTGCCGGAAGACCCACTCGACCGGAGCGGCCGGAAGATCGCGCTGCGCGTCGCCATGATCCCGGCGACGAAACAGCCGCCGGCGGGCGCGCTCTTCTACCTGGAGGGCGGCCCGGGCGGGGCCGCCACCGACTCGGCGGTGAAGGTGAACGAGATCTTCGCGCAGGTCGGGCGCGATCGCGACCTGGTCATGGTCGACGAGCGTGGCACGGGCGGGTCGAACCGGATCGCCTGCCCACATACGCGTGTGCCCGCCGACGACGCGGCGCTCGTGACCGCGTACCTTCGACGCTGCTTCGCTCGTCTCGGCGGCGATCCGCAGCTGTACACGACCAGGCGCCGCCGCGGACGACCTCGAGGCGGCGCGACGCGCGCTCGGCTACCGCAGGATCGACCTGTTCGGCGGCTCGTACGGCGCGACGCTCGCGCAGGTCTACCTCCGCCGGTACCCGGATTCGGTGCGCAGCGCGGTTCTCGACGGCGCGTCGCTGCTGAACGTGAGCCTCTACGAGCGGTCGGCGCGGAACGCGCAGCGCGCGCTCGACATGGAGCTCGCCCGCTGCGCGGCGACGCCCACCTGCCGCCGCGCCTTCCCGCACGAGCGGCAAGAGCTCGCCGAGTTGCTCGACCGCCCGCCGCGGCGCGTGACGACCGACCTGGGCACGGTCGTGCTGCGCCCCGACGACGTCGCATCGACCGTGGCCGCCTTGCTGCGGGCGCCGGAGGACGCCGCGTTGATCCCCTACATGATCCACGCCGCCGCGCGGGGCGACTACGTACCGCTCGCGCGGACCTACGCCGCCGATCTCGGCGCCGACCTCGACCCACGCGCGCAGCTCGCGGCCTTCTGGGTGATCCTGTGCTCCGAGCCGTGGGCTGGGTTCGACCCCGGCCCGACCGGGCGCGACGGGGTCGGGGAGCTTTCTCGTCGACGCATCACTCGCGCGCGCCCGGCTCTTCCTGAGCGCGTGTCGTGTGGTTCCCAGGGGGAGCGTTCCGGACGACGTCCGCGCGGACGGAGTCATCCATGCGCCCGTGCTCCTGCTGGCGGGAGATGCCGACCCGATCGACCCGGTGTCGAACATCCGCGGGTGGCGCCGTGTCTTCCCGAACGGACGGCTCGTCGTCGTCCCGGGAGGCGGGCACGGCGTGGTCGACCGCGGCTGCCTGCCGGCGCTCGTTGCCCGGTTCGTCGCCCGCGGTACCGCAGCGGGGCTCGACGCCTCGTGCGCGCGCCGGATCCCGCTGCCGCCCTTCGCGACCGGCTAGAGGTTTGATGTCTCACATCAAGCCTCTAGGCCGCCAGGAGGATTGATTGCGCGGCGTTCGGGCATGTACCCGGAAGCTGCGGCGCGTGCCTACTCCGCATTCTGCGGCCTTGGGTCCTCCCCCTTGGGGCGCGCGCCGCAGCTTCCGCGCCTCGCCGAGGCATGATCCTGGGCGGTGAGCGAGCACGAGATCGACCTGCGGCCGGACCGCATAGACGCGGCCGTCGCTCGGATCGACCCGGTTTTCCGGGGGACGCCGCAGTTCGTCGACCTTCGCCTGTCGGAGGTGCTCGGACGCGAGGTGGTCGTCAAGGTCGAGACCCTGAACCCGATCGGGAGCTTCAAGGCGCGCGGCGCGTCGGTGCTCGTCGACCGGCTCGATCCCGCCGGTACCTGGGTGTGCTCGACGGCCGGCAACTTCGGGCAGGCGCTCGCCTTCCATGCACGGGCGCGGTCGACGAGCCTCGACGTGTTCGTCTCGCCGGATGTGCCGGCCGGCAAGGTCGCCCGGATGCGCGCGCTCGGTGCGCACGTCGAGGTCGGCGACCATCCGGAGTCGGCCGCGCGAAGGCATTCGGCCGCGGAGGACGATCGACTCCTCGTCGTCGACGGGCGCGAGCCGGCGATGGCAGAGGGCGCCGGCACGATCGGCGTCGAGCTCGCGTCTGCCGGCCCATTCGACACCGCGCTCGTCCAGGTCGGCGACGGTGCGCTGATCTCGGGTGTCGCGTGCTGGCTGAAGAGCGTCTCGCCGGAGACGCGGATCGTCGGGGTCTGCGCGAGCGGGGCGCCGTCGATGGCGCGGAGCTTCGCGGCCGGCCGCGCGATCGCGGTGGACGGCGACGGCACGATCGCGACCGCGATCGCGATTCGCGAGCCGATCCCGGAGTCGGTCGCCCGCGTCAGGGCGTTCGTGGACGAGATCGTGCTGGTCGACGACGACGACCTGCGCCGCGCTGTCGCGCTGATCGCCGAGTGCCTCGGGCTGCTCGTCGAGCCGGCCGGCGCGGCGGGAGTCGCCGCGCTGCTTCGCCACGGAGGCGAGCTACCCGGGACGCGGGTGGCCGTGATCCTGACCGGCGCGGCCGCGGGTCAGGGGCCGAAGGCCGTGTCGCGCGCATAGAGCGTGTCCATGTAGTCGTGCACCTCCTGGATCCGGCCGTCGCGAAGCGTGAAAAAAAAAACAGCCGGCCCTGACACGATTCAGCCCATGCTCTCCGAGGACGTCGAGACCTTCGTGCTAGCAAACCTGCCGGCTGCGCCGGCGCGTGTGCTCGAGGTGGGAGCAGGGAGCGGCGACCTGGCCCGCAGCCTGTCGGCGGCCGGCTACTCGGTCGTGGCGGTCGACCCGGAGGCGAGCACTCCGGACGTCCTGCCGATTCCGCTCCGCGAGCTCGACGAGCCGGGCGCGTCGTTCGATGCCGCCGTCGCGGTGGTGTCGCTGCATCACGTCGATCCGCTCGAGGAATCGTGCGCACGCCTGGCACGGCTCCTTGGTCCGCGCGCGGTGCTTCTCGTCGACGAGCTCGACATCGACCACTTCGACGAGCGGGGGCGGCCAAGTGGTGGCTCGCGCAGCGGCGAGCGCTCGGGTTCGACGAGCACCTCTTCGCCCGCCGAGGTGATCGCGAGGCGGCGACGCGAGGTGCACGCCTTGCAGCGGCTTCGCGGGGTGCTCGACCCGTAGTTCGAGCTGCGAACGCGCTGGCGCGGCCCCTACCTGTACCGGTTCGGCCTCGGCGAGGCCGTGCGGCCCGCCGAGGAGAAACTGATCGCGGCGGGCGACCTCCCGACGATCGGCGTGCGCCTCGTCGGTCTCGTGCGTTGAGCACGAACCGGCGCGTCGAGAGCGGACTTTGTATCGTCGGTGCCCGGCCAGAAGCTCATCGAAAGGTGGGTTTGCCCATGCCAGCGATCGCCTCGCTTCGCCTCGGCCTTCTTGCCCGTCATCGCGACGACCCTCGTCCTCGGGGCCGGCGGAGCGGCCGCGGCAAGCCCCCCGCCCAGCCCGACTTCGGCCCGAACGTCTAGATCTTCGACCCCAGCATGCCGACGAGCCAGATCCAGGCGACGGTCGACGCGATCGCGAACCAGCAGGTGCCCAACCAGTTCGGGACGCAGCGCTATGCGCTGCTGTTCAAGCCCGGCACCTATGGCACGGCCGCCGACCCGCTCAACTTCCAGGTCGGCTACTACACCAGCCGTGGCGGGCCTCGGCCGCTCGCCGAGCGACGTCGTCATCAACGGGTCCATCTACGTCCGCAACCAGTGCGACGCACGGCAGCTGCATCGCGCTGAACAACTTCTGGCGCTCGTTGTCGAACCTGACCATCAACGTGACCACCCCGAACTTCGGCTGCTACACCGGCGAGTTCTGGGCCGTGTCGCAGGCCGCGCCGATGCGCCGGGTCCACGTCAACGGGCTCACCACCCTGATGGACTACTGCACCGGTCCGTCGTTCGCGAGCGGCGGCTTCATCGCCGACTCGAGCGTTCGACGGCAGCACCGTCATCAACGGCTCGCAGCAGCAGTGGCTGGTCAGGAACAGCACGCTCGACGGCTGGACCAACGGCGTCTGGAACCAGGTGTTCTCCGGCGTCGTGGGCGCGCCCGCCCAGTGCTTCCCCGCGCAGGCGTCGTGCGGCGGCCCGTACACGACGCTCGCGACCAGCCCGGTGACGCGCGAGGCGCCGTACCTGTACGTGGACTCCGAGCGGGCACTACAACGTCTTCGTGCCCGTCGGCGCAGCGCAACTCCGTCGGCACGACCTGGGACGGCGGGCCGACCGCCGGCGCGTCGATCCCGATCGACGACTTCTTCATCGCCAGGCCGACGGACGACGCGCAGGCGATCAACAACGCGCTCGCCCGCGGCCAGAACCTGATCTTCACGCCCGGCGTCTACCACCTCGACCAGACGATCAAGGTCAAGCGCGCCGACACCGTCGTGCTCGGCCTCGGCTTCCCGACGCTCGTGCCCGCACAACGGCGTCGGCGACGATGACGGTCGCCGACGTGACGGGCGTGAAGATCGCCGGGCTGATGTTCGACGCCGGCCCGATGAACTCGCCGGTGCTGCTGCAGGTCGGCACGCCGCACGCGCACAAGAGCGACCCGGCCGACCCGACCTCCGCTGCAGGACGTGTTCTTCCGCATCGGCGGCGCGACGCCGGGCAAGGCGACGACCAGCCTCGTCGTCAACAGCGACAACGTCATCCTCGACGACATCTGGGCCTGGCGCGCCGACCACGGCAACGGCGTCGGCTGGACCGCCAACACCGCCGACACCGGCGTCATCGTCAACGGCGACAACGTCACCGCGTACGGCCTGTTCGTCGAGCACTACCAGAAGTACGAGGTGATCTGGAACGGCGAGAACGGCAGGGACGATCTTCTTCCAGAACGAGATGCCCTACGACCCGCCCAGCCAGGCGGCGTGGATGGAGGCTCCCGGTGTCGACGGCTGGGCCGCCTTCAAGGTCGCCGACGCGCGTGACCAGCTTCAGCGGCTACGGCATGGGCAGCTACAGCTTCTTCAACCAGGGCGTCGACATCTTCGCCGCGAACGCGTTCGAGGTCCCGCCACCCTGCCGGCCGTCGAGCCTCCACGATCTGCTCACGATCTTCCTCGACCCAGCGACGGGAAGGGCGGCATCCTGAACGTGGTCAACAACACCGGCGGGTCGTCGACGATCGCCAACCCGGACGTCCCGGTCACCGTGGTGAGCTACCCGTAACGCGTCGCCTCGCCCGGGGCGAAGCGCAGCAGCTCGGTGCCCTGCTCGTCGGAGAGCGCGAGGGCGTCGCCCTCGATCCGCCAGCGAGCGACGTTGCCGAGCGCGCCGACGTACGCCTGCTCGAGGGCCAGGAGGGGCGGCGCGCACGCCATCCTCGTCGAGGCGATCACGCCGAGCTCGAGCCGGTCGCCCTCGAGCGTGTACTCCGCCGTGAACCGGTTGAGGCCCGTCGACCCGGCGACGCGGCCGTCGGCGAAGGTCGCGCTCGCCGAGCTCCCGGCCGGTAGGTCGATGCCCGGCGCCGACTCGAGCGCCCAGGCCGTCGTCTCGATCGTCGCCACGTCGGGGCGAAGCTCCGCCATTGGCGTTAGCGTCTCGGCGTGGCCCGCTCCCTTGAGAAGACCTCACACGGATCAACGAGCCTCATCCCGTGAGGGCTTCTAAGCCGGAGCACGCCGGCGAGGACCCGCCCGCCCCGTCGGCCGGACGAGCCGCCCTCGCTGAGAGGACTGCTCGACAACCTCGGCCGAGACGTCGTCCAGGTGGTGGCGGCGCGCGGCGGGATCGACGTGCTCGTCGGCGAGCCGATGATCTACGCTCGGGCGAACGAACGGATCTCGCGTGACGCCGTCGTGCTCGCCGTCGGCGTGCGCCGGGGACCTCCGAGGGCGAACGGTTGCTGGGGCGGCATCCCAGCGCGGCGCCGCCGCCGTCGTCTTCAAGACGAGTTGGAGCCGTCGGAGCCGGCAGAGGACGGGCTCGCACGGCGTAGCGGTGCTCTCGGTCCCCGAGGAGATGACATGGACGCAGCTGTACGCGTTGCTCAACGCAGCCGCTTCGCTACCGCCAGGAGACGCGGGATCGCAGGCGTTCCGCTCGGAGACCTCTTCGCGCTCGCGAACGCGATCGCAGGCATCGTCGGCGGCGCCGTGACGATGAGGACCCGCCGCCGCGTGCTCGGGTACTCGACCCTGGGCGACCAGCCGATCGACGCGGGGCGCCGGCTCGATCCTCGGGCGCCAGGTCCCGGACTCCCGGGCATGCGCACGCTGTACCGCGAGGTGCCGGCCACGCCGGGCGTGATGACGGCGAACGGAGCGAGTTGCGCCGGATCCTCGAAGGCGGGCGGCGGAGGTGGACGACCTGAAGTCGCGCTCGGCCGTAGCGATCCGCGCCGGCACGAGACGATCGGATGATCGGGGTCATCCACGAGCCGGGCGGCTCGACGAGGAGTCCGAGCACGCCCTTGCAGAGGCGGCGCGGATCGCCGTGCCGCACGTGATCCAGGCGCGGCGGCCCATGACGTCGACGGCGCCTGCGCGCGGAGATGTGCTGGCGGTCCTCGAGGGGCGTGGAGGATCGACGGAGCGCCGCCCGCCTCGGCTTCGCCTCGTGCCCGTCTCGCTCCTCGCGTTCCAGCCCGCGAACGCCGACCCGGGATCGGGGAACTGCAGCGGGAGCGGTTCGTCGACTCGCGTAGTCCACTGCGAGGCGACAGCCGCCAGTCGCCGCCGTCGCCCTCGGGCACATCGTCCACGTCCTGCTGCAAGGGGGTGACCTGCCGAGCGGGGGCTCGTCAGGCTCACGCAACGAATCCAGGACACATGCCGAGCGGCGGCTCGGGATACGGCATTGCTCGCAGCGATCGGCCCGGCCGTCGAGAGCGTGCACGACGTCGCGCGAATGCGTCGCGACGTCGAGAACGTCCTGACCGTGCTCCGCACGGACCACGAAGGGCCGGACCGTCGCCACCATCGACCGATGCAGGACGAACGGGGTCATCCTGCTCGAGCTGCGCGCGGTGAGCGTCGACCGGCCGAGCCTCACGCGGGGCAAGCCCAGCTCGTCGTCGCCCACGACGCCGAGCACGGGACGCGCCTACGCGCGGACGCTGCGCGCGTCCTCGAGTGCGTTCGGCGACGTCGCGCACGCTGCGACGGAGAGAATCTCCGTCCACCCCGAACACGTTCCGCTATCGCATGCGCCGGCTCGTCGAAATCTTCGACGTCGATCTCGCCGAACCCGGAGGAGCGGCTCGTCATCGAGCTGCGAGTTCCTCTACTCGGTAAGGACGACACATCTCGACGGAGGTCGTGAAGCGCTCGAGCACGTCCGGGATCGGCGCGACGCCGAGACCCGGCCCGGCGGCACGGGCAGCTGCCCGTCCTCGAGCACGAACGGCTCGGTGATGTCCGTCCGCGAAGTAGCGGTCGGAAGCCGAGGTGTCGCCGGGCAGGGTGAAGCCGGGCAGCGCGGCGAGCGCGACGTTGGCGCGCGGCCGAGCCCGGTCTCGAGCATGCCGCCGCACCACACCGGACGCCGTGCGCCGCGCACACGTCGTGGACCCGGCGCGCCTCGAGGTAGCCGCCGACCCGGCCCGGCCTTGATGTTGACGATCGGGCAGGCGCCGAGCGCGATCGCGTCGGCGGCCGCCGCGCGCCGAGATGATCGACTCGTCGAGGCAGATCGGCGTGCGAACGACCTGGCGAGCACGGCGTGGCCGCGATGTCGTCCTCGGGGAGCGGCTGCTCGATCAGCAGCAGGTCGAACTCGTCGAGCCGGCGCAGGTGCGCGCGTCGTCCGAGCGTGTACGCGGCGTTGGCGTCGACCTGCAGCAGCGATCGTCGCCGAAGCGCTCGCGGACGGCGCGCGACCGGCTCGACGTCCCAGCCCGGCTCGATCTTCAGCTTGATGCGCACGGTAGCCCTCGTCGAGGTAGCCGTCGACCGCGTCGAGCAGCGTCGTGGATCGACGTCGTGGATGCCGACCGAGACACCGCAGTCGACCGCGGTCGCGCACCGCGCCGAGGTACTCGCCGAACGAGACGCCCTGCGCGCGCAGCTCGGCGTCGAGGACGGCCATCTCGAGCGCGGCCTTGGCCATCGGATGGCCCTCGGACGCGGCCGAGGACTGTCGCGACGTCGTCGGCCGCGACGTCCGCGCCGGCGAGCAGGCGCGGGAGCAGGTGGTGCGCGATCACGTCGCTGCGCGCCGTCGACGTACTCGGACGAGTACAGCGGCTCGGCCGATCGCGACGCACTCGCCCCAGCCGTCGCCGTCGTCGGGCCGATCACGCGCACGAGCAGCACGTCGCGTCGCGCTGCGTGCCGAACGAGGTGCGGAAGGGCGCACGAGCGGCAGCCGGACCCGGCGCAGCTCGACGGCCTCGATCCGCATCGCGTGAGGACGAACCAAGCGTCGAGCGTGATCGCCTCCGCGGAGAAGCCGGCGGAGAGCCAACGCCCGACCGTGTCGCGGAGGGCGCAACGGCCAGGCGCGTGCGCGAGGGCCGCGTCGGACTCGCGGAGGCGGACGATGTCCTCCGGAATCCAGGCGAGCAGCGTGTCTCCCCGGCGCGTCAGCGAGATCGAAGGACCGGCCCACCGTCGCGGCCAGCACGCGGATCAGGCATCCCTCGCTCAGCCGACGGGGCACGCGGCGGCGCCGTCCGCAGGGCAGACGGTCGGACGTGAGGTCCCAGCGGACGACGACGCGGTCGGTCTCCTCGCCAACGAAGTAGGCCGTCGACGATCGGGCCATTAGAAGTCGTCGTGGTAGGCGACGATCGTCGCGCCCAGCTTGACGAGGTTGAAGAAACCATGTTCATGCGCACGAGGGGATCGGCCGTCCAGCAGATCGTGTGGCACCCGCGTTCCAGCGCCCACGTGCGCTGGAACTGCTTCAGGGCGAACCCGACCGATTGCCCCTGGAGCTTCGGGGTCGACGCCGGTGATGTGCGAGTGCAGATGGAACTCGTCGTCCTCGAAGCCGAAAAAGCCGAGGGAGATCCCGACGAGCTGCCGGTCGGCGTCCATGCGCCGGCGACGAAGTTGCCCGCGTGCGCCAGCGCCTTGAGCAGGCTCGCCGGCGCCTTCGGATGAGCGTCGTCATGCCGAATCCGCGAGACGAGGCGCGAGGCCGCCTCGAACTCGGGGACGGTGTCGAGCACCCGAACGTCGACGCCCGCGCTGTGCGCCGCAGCGCGGGCTGCGGGGCGACGGCCCGCTCCAGCGGGCGGCGTCGAGGGTGTCGACCTCGTCCGGCTCACGCATCGATGGTTCCACGCGACTGGGTCCAGGCCTGGTCACAGCGCACGAAGCTGCAGGACGGAACTTTCGTTTGGGGGGGGGGGGGGGAGTGGAAACCATCGTCCCCGCGTGGGGGAAGCGACTCCTGGTGCCACTGCGTGAGCGAACGCCGCACATGGTCGACGCGCTCCGCGCGCTCGTCGAGGCGGAGTCGCCCACGGCCGACCCGGTCGCGTGCGCTGCGTGCGCGGACGTCGCGGACGAGCTGGCGGCACGGCTGCTCGGCACCCGTGCACCCGAGAGCGCTGCGAGGTGGACGGGCGCGTGCACCTGCGCTGGCGCTTCGGCCGTGCGGACCGCGTGCTGCTGATCGGGCACCTCGACACGGTCTGGCCCGTCGGAACGCTGGCCCGCCGGCCGTTCGAGGTGCGCGACGGGAAGGCGACCGGCCCGGGGGCTTCGACATGAAGGCCGGCGTCGTAGCTCCGCTTGCCGCGCTGGCGGCGCTCGAGTCGCTGGACGGGGTCGACGTGCTGCTCACCGGGGACGAGGAGCTCGGCTCGCCGATCGTCGCGCCCGCTGATCGAGTGCGAGGCGGCGGGCGCGCGGCGGCGCTCGTGCTCGAGCCGAGCGCCGCCGGCGCGCTCAAGACGGAACGCAAGGGCGTCGCGCTCTACCAGCTCGGGCCGAGGGCCGGGCCGCGCACGCCGGCCTCGATCCGGAACGCGGGGTCAACGCGACCGTGGAACTCGCCCACCAGTGCTGACGGTGAGCGCGCTCGCCGGACCGCGCTCGGCACCACCGTGACGCCGACGCTCGTCACGGCGGGGACGCCGCCAACACCGTGCCGGCGAACGCGGCCGCGCACATCGACGTCCGGTTCCGCACGGGCGCGGAGGCAAAGCGCGTCGCGTCGGCTTCGCCTCGCTGCGGCCCGTGACGCCGGTACGGCCCGCGTCGCCGGAGGCCGCCACCGCCGCCCCTCGGCCCGCGCATCGGCCTCGCTCTTCCGCCGCGCCAGAAGCTTGCGGGCGGGCTCGGGCTGCCGCCGCTGGAGGAGGCGTCCGTCGGCGGCGGCTCCGACGGCAACCTGATCGCGGGGCTGGGCGTAGAGACGCTGGACGGGCTCGGCGCGGTCGGCGGCAACGCCCACGGCGAGGACGAGTACGTGTGGTCGGCGCGATGGCCGAGCGCGCCGCGCTCGTCGCCGCGCTGGTGCAGGATCTCCTGCGAGGAGCTCCTCTTGTCGCGCGGACCGAGCGCGCAGGGGTGGTGGCGTCCGCGACGACGCGCCGCGACCCTCGACCCGACGCCCCGTGATCGAGGCCGTGACCCGACGCCAGCGCATCGACGACCTGACCGAGCTCGCGATCCCGAGCAGCCAGCACTCTCGCCGGACGGGACTCGGTCGCCTACGTCGTCCGCGAGTGACGCCGAGGAGGACCGGACGGCGCGCCTCTGGCTCGTCGCGCTCACGGCCAGACGGTGCGGCTCACGCGCGGGCCTCGGACTCCGCGCCCGCCTGGTCCCCGACGGCGCCGGTCGCGTTCCTGCGCGCGAAGGACGGGCCCGCGCAGATCTGGCTGCTCGCCGCCGACGGCGGCGAGCCCGAGCAGTTGACGACGCTGCCGCTGGGCGCCGGCTCGCCGGTCTGGAGCCCGGACGGCTCGAAGCTCGCGTTCGCCGCACCGTCGACCTGCACGCGACCCGACGAGGACGATGCGCCGAGCGCGCGCGGCCGGACCGATCGTCACCGACAGGCTCGACTACCAGGCCGACGGCGCCGGGTTCCTGCGCACGATGCGCAAGCACCTCACGTGCTCGACCTCGCGACGAAGGAGTGCCGGCAGGTCACGAGCGGCGACTGGCACGCCGGCGAGCCGGCGTGGTCGCCGGACGGCGCGAGGCTCGCGTTCGCGGCGGCGACGGCTCCCGACGCCGACCTGCGGTACCGGGCGCCGCTCTACATCGTCGACGCGAGCCCGACGCCGCCGAGCCCGAGCTCGCGGGCCTCGCCGACGGCGTCGGCGGGGCCGTCAGCCTGGACCGCCGACGGCTCGGCGCTGATCGTCGGTCGGCTGGACCGGGCGCGCCGCTGGACATGCCAGCCTGCTGCGCGTGCCGCTCGACGGCGGCCCGTCACGACCTGGCGGCGCCGCTCGACCGCAACGTGATGCCGGGCGGCTCCGGCTACCCGGGCGGGCTGCCCGCAGTCGCCGGCGACGGCACGATCGTCTTCTGCGCCCGCGAGCGCGGCTGCACGCACCTCTACGCGGTCGGCGAGGCGGCGGCGCGCCGCGGCCGGTCGTCGGCGGCGCCGCGCGTACGTTCGGCGCTCTCCGTCGCGGGCGGCGAAGGCCGCGGTCGTGCTCGCCACCGCGACGTCGTTCGGCGAGATCGTCACCGTCGACCTCGCGACGGGCGCCGAGACCGTGCTGACCGAGCACGGCAAGAACGGCCGAGATCGAGCTCTACCCGCGCGAGGAGCGCGAGTTCACGATCTCCGACGGCACGGTCGTGCAGGGCTGGCTGGTCCGCGACCCGAGGCCGCCGCGCCCTCGCCGCTGCTGCTCGACATCCACGGCGGGCCGCACAACTCCTGGAACGGCGTCGCCGACGGGTGGCACCTCTACCACCAGGAGCTCGCGGCGCGCGGCTGGACGGTGCTGCTGCTCAACCCGCGCGGCAGCGACGGGTACGGCGAGGAGTTCTACACCGCCGCGCTCGGCGCCTGGGGCGACGGGACGCGAAGGACTTCCTCGAGCCGGTCGACCAGCTCGTCGCCGAGGGCGTCGCCGACCCGGAGCGGCTTGCCGTCACCGGCTACAGCTACGGCGGCTACATGACGTGCTACCTGACGAGCCGCGACGACCGCTTCGCGGCCGCGGTGGCCGGCGGGGTGGTCAGCGACCTCGTCAGCATGTCCGGCACCTCCGACGCCGGTCACTTCCTCTCCGAGCTCGAGCTCGGGGCGCCGTGGTGGGACTCGCGCGACCGCTACGAGGCGATGTCGCCGCTCGACCGGGTCGAGGAGGTCGTACGCCGACGCTGATCTACCACGGCGCCGCCGACGTCCGCTGCCCCGTCGGCCAGGCGCAGCAGTGGCACACCGCCCTCCGGGAGCGCGGCGTCGCGAGCCGGCTCGTGCTCTATCCGGATGCGTCCCACTGTTCGTGCTCGACGGACGCCGTCGCACCGGATCGACGTCAACCAGCGCGTGGTCGACTGGGTCGAGCAGTACGCCGGCGACGGGCGGCGCGCCGGCTCGACGCCGCCCACTGGCAGCGGCGCCTCGCGGTGCTGGCCGAGCGGCACAGGGTGCCCGGCGCCGCGCTCGGGATCCTGCGCGTCGCCCGGGCCGGGAGGACGACGTCGTCGAGGCGCGCTACGGCGTCCTGAACAAGGAGACCGGCGTCGAGGCGACCACCGACTCCGTCTTCCAGATCGGCTCGATGACCAAGGTGTGGACCGCGACCGTCGTGATGCAGCTCGTCGACGAGGGGAAGCTCGACCTGGACGCGCCGATCGTCGACGTGCTTCCGGAGCTGCGGCTCGCCGACGCCGAGGTGACGAAGACAGGTGACCATGCGCCACCTGCTGACCCACACCAGCGGGATCGACGGCGACGTGTTCACCGACACCGGCCGCGGCGACGACTGCCTCGAGAAGTACGTCGCGCTGCTCGACGAGGCGGCGCAGAACCATCCGCTCGGCGCGACGTGGTCGTACTGCAACTCCGGCTTCTCGCTCGCGGGGCGGGTGATCGAGAAGCTCACGGGCGGGACGTGGGACGCGGCGATCGCAAGAGCGGCTGATCCGCCCGCTCGGACTCGAGCACACCGGCACGCTGCCCGAGGAGGCGATGCTGCACCGCGCCGCCGTCGGTCACGTCGGCGACCGGGCGCCGAGCCGACGCGGGCGCCTTCGGCATGGGGGCTGCCGCGCTCGGTCGGCCCGGCCGGGCCTGATCAGCGCGACCGTCGGCGACGTCCTCGCTGGGCTCGGGTGCACCTGAACGGCGGCGCGGCCGCCGACGGCACCCGGGTGCTCAGCGAGGCGAGCACCGCGGCGATGACCGCGAACCAGGCCGACGTGCCGGACAAGTACATCCTCGGCGACTCGTGGGGCATCGGGCTGGATCCGGTTCGGCTGGGACGGCCAGCGCCTGATCGGGCACGACGGGAACACGCTCGGCCAGGCGGCGTTCCTGCGCGTGCTGCCCGACGAAGGCCTGGCGGTCACGCTGCTCACGAACGGTGGCAACACCCGCGACCTGTACGAGGATCTGTACCGCGAGATCTTCGCCGAGCTCGCCGGGGTCGCGATGCCGCGGCCGCTCCGCCGCCCGCCGAGCCGGCGTCGGTCGACCTCACGCCGTACCTCGGCACGTACGAGCGGGCGAGCGTGACGCCTCGACGTGCTCGAGCAGGACGGGCGAGCCGGTCTGCGGACGGAGCTCACCGGCCCGCTCGCCGCGCTCGTGCCGGAGACCGGTGCACGAGTACCCGATGACGGCGGTCTCGGACGGCCTGTTCGCCGTGCGGGAGCCGGAGGCGCAGACCTGGACGCCGGTCACGTTCTACGAGCTCGAGACCGGCGAGCTGTACATGCACTTCGGCGCCCGTGCGACGCCGAAGGTCGGCTGACGAAGCCGTCTCGTCGGGCGCCACGAAGGTCCCGTCGGTTCTTGTCCGCGACCACGATGTCGCCGGTCCGGGCCGCGGGAAAACTTTCGCCACTGCACGACGTCACAACTTCGAAACCGTTTCCGAGTCGACAGGGAGGTCGGCGATGCGCAAGCACATGCTTCTGGTGATCGCGGCTATAGCCGCCCTTCTGTCCGTCACGACCTCGGCGGTCGGCTCCTCGGCGCACCGCGCCAAGGGCCCGTCGGGCTCGGTGAACCTGTCGGTCGGGACCGATCCCGGCAGCCTCGACCCGCAGCTGACGCTCCTCTCCGCGGCGCGGTTCGTCGACTCGTTCGCCTACGACACGCTTGTCAACCTCACCGGCCCGGGCAAGGTCGCCTCAGGCGTGGCGCAGTCGTGGAAGGTCGTGTCGCCGAAGCGGGTCGAGTTCACGCTGAAGCAGAACGTCACGTGCGCCGACGGCACGAAGATGACGGCGTCGGTGGTCAAGCAGAACCTCGACTTCGTCGGCAACCCGGCGAACAAGTCGCCGCTGCTCGGGCTGTTCGTTCCGGTCGGCGCGACGGTCACCGCGAACAACAGCGCGCGCACCGTCGTGGTCACGTCGGCGACGCCGCAGCCGTTCATGCTCCAGGGCCTCGCGCTCGTGCAGCTCATCTGCTCGAAGGGGCTCGCCGACCGCAGCCTGCTCGCGCACGGAACGAACGGGACCGGCCCGTACTCGCTCACGGACGCGGTCGCCGGCGACCACTACACGTTCCAGGTACGCAAGGGCTACACGTGGGGGCCGAACGGTGCCTCGACCGCCGTCGACGGGCTGCCCGCGAAGGTGACGCTCAAGGTCATCACGAACGAGACCACCGCCTCCAACCTCCTGCTCAGCGGCGGGCTCAACCTCGCGTCGATCGCAGGGCCGGACCGCGCGCGGCTCGACAAGACCGACCTCTTCAAGATCGTCTCGCCTGCGCAACCGAACGAGCTCTTCTTCAACGAGAACGCAGGGCATCCCGCCGCGAGCCCGGCCGTCCGCAAGGCGCTCGTGCAGGCGCTCAACCTCAACCAGATCGGGACGGTCGTGACGAGCGGCCGCGGCCTGAAGATGACCCAGCTCTCGCTGCAGAACTTCACGCCGTGCGCGGGCAACTCCGTCGCCGGCGCCGTCCCGTCGAACAACCCCTCGGCCGCGAAGTCCGCGCTCGGCGGCGTCAGCATCAAGGTGCTCTACCCGACCGACGCCGGGTCTGGGTACGCTCCCGCGGCTGAGCTCGTCCAGCAGCAGCTGTCCGCGGCCGGCGTCAAGGTCACGCTCGACGGTCAGAGCACCGCGGCGCTGCAGGGCAAGATCTTCGGCACCGGCGACTGGGACCTCGTCCTGATCGCCATCGGCGTCGCCAATCCGGCCCAGTTCACGTCCCTCCTCGCCGGCCCGACGCCGCCGCACGGCATCAACTTCGCCGGCATCGCCAACGCGGGCTACAAGCAGGCGGTCGCGCGGGCGACCCGTCGTGTCGGGTCGGCCGGCTGCAAGTTCTGGCTCGACGGCGAGCGGGCGCTCTTCAAGGCCGGAGACCTCGCGCCGCTGGCCGTCACAACCTCGGCCAGCTACGGCAAGGGTGTGACCTTCACGATCGGCTTGCAGGGCCCGCAGCCGACCAGCCTGCGGCTGACGAAGTCGAAGTGAGGTGACGGCGGCTCCCGCCTCGATCGGAGCGCAACGGAACTGGTGGGCCGGCCGAACACGGTCGGCCTACCTCGTTCGTCGCACCGCGCGGCTCCTCGTCTCGCTCGCGCTGCTCCTCACCGCGACGTTCTTCATGATCCACCTCGTCCCGGGCGATCCCGTCCGGGCGGCGCTCGGCCCGACCGCGCCCGCGAGCCTGGTGGCGGCGCGGAAGGCCGCGCTCGGGCTGGACAAGCCGCTCGTCACGCAGTACGTGGACTACATCCGCAACGTCCTGCACGGCGACTTCGGGACGTCGATGACGACCGGCGAGAGCGTCACGGACGTGATCAAGCAGCGCGCCCCAGCGACCTTCAAGCTCGCCGGCATCGCGTTCCTCGTGGCGGTGTTCGTGGCCGTCCCGCTCGGCGTGCTGATGGCCGCGCTCACGCGGGACAGCCGGCGTCGCGGCCTCGAGCTCGGCTTCACCGCGACCGCCGGGGGCCTCGCCGCGATCCCGTCGTTCCTGCTCGCAGTCGGGCTCGTCTACCTCTTCGCCGTCACCTTCCACATCTTCCCCGTCGCCGGGCGCGCCGGTGTGTCCTCGTACGTGCTGCCTGTCGCCGCGCTCGCGCTCGCGCCGATCGCCGCGCTCTCCCGGATCGTCCGGGTCGAAGGCCTCCGGGTCCTCGATCAGGACTACATCCGGACCGCGCGCGGCAAGCGGCTGCCCGCACGCATCGTCTACGTCCGTCACGCGCTGCCCAACACGCTCACGCCGACCCTGACCCTCGCCGGCCTACTCCTCGGCGGCCTCGTCGCCGGGACGGTTCTCGTCGAGAACATCTTCGCGTGGCCCGGTCTCGGCACCACGCTCGTGCAGTCGGTCACGGAGAAGGACTTCCCAACGGTGCAGGCGCTCGCCGTCGTGTTCGGCACCGTCGTCCTGCTCGCCAACTTCGCGGTCGACATCGCGCTCGGCGTGATCGATCCGCGTTCGACGATCCTCGATTCGTGAGCGAGCCGTCGACGAGCCGCTTTCGCCAGGCGCTCCGCACGCCGGTCGGGGTCGCGGCGTCGTTAGGCCTCGCGGCGATCGTCGTGCTCGCGATCGTCGCGCCGGTGCTGTGGTCGGACGACGCCGCCCGCATCGACATCCTGGCGGCCTCGCAGGGCGCCAGCCGTGCGCACCCGCTCGGGACGGATGCGCTCGGGCGCGACATCCTCTACCGCGTCCTCGTCGCGACGCGCCTGTCGGTCACGCTCGCCCTCCTGGCCGCGGGCCTCGGCGCGATCATCGGCATCCCGCTCGGCGCCGTGCCCACGCTCGTCGGCGGTCGCATCGGGAGGTCGGTGAGCGGGTTCATCAACCTGTCGGTGGCCTTCCCGACGCTGCTCGTCGCGATCTTCGTCGCGGCCGTCGTCGGCGTCGGAGCACGCGGCGCCGTCGCCGGCATCGGGATCGCGCTGGCGCCGTACTTCGCGCGCCTGAGCCAGACGCTGTCGGCGTCGGTCGCCGGCTCCGACTACCTGGCTGCCGCGCGGATGCTCGGCGTGCGGCGCGATCGCCTGCTGCGCCGCCACATCCTCCCGAACATCGCCGAGCCGCTCCTGATCACCACCACGATCGCCGCCGGCGACGCGCTGCTCGCGCTCGCAGGGCTCAGCTTCCTCGGCCTCGGCGTGCAGCCGCCTCGGTACGACTGGGGCCGGATGCTGAGCGAGGGTCTCGACCGGATCTACGTGACACCGATTGTCGCGCTCGGCCCAGCGATCGCGATCACGCTCGGCGCGCTCAGCTTCGTGCTCTTCGGCGAGGTGCTCGCCAAGGCGGCTGCCGGCGGTGGAATCGTGGGGTGGAAGCGCTCCGAGCTTCGCGTTGTCCCCCCGCCGGCGGAGCCGACCGCGGGCGACGGCGGTGGGATCCCGGTCGCCGACGTGCTCGCGGTCGAGAACCTGACCGTCTCGTTCCCGGGCGGGTCGGTGCCGGTGCGCGCGGTCAGCCTCGAGGTCGCGCCGGGCGAGATCGTCGGGATCGTCGGAGAGTCGGGCTCCGGCAAGACGCTGACCGCGATGGCGATCGCCGACCTGCTCCCGGCGGCGGCCCAGATGACGACTGCGCGCTACACGCTCTTCGGTCAGGATCCGCGGACGCTCGGCGATTCGCAGCGGCGGCGCCTGCTCGGCCGCTCGCTCGCGGTCGTCTACCAGGATCCGATGTCAGCCCTCAATCCCGCCTTGCGTGTCGGCCGACAGCTTGCCGAGGTGTCGGAGGTGCACGACGGGCTTTCGAAGATCGTCCGCAACGCAGCGGGCCGTCGACCGCCTCGGCTCCGTCCGCATCGCCAATCCCGCTGCGCGCGTGCGCCAGTACCCGCACGAGTTCTCGGGCGGGATGCGCCAGCGCGCCGTGATCGCGATGGGCCTGATGAGCGAGCCGAAGCTGATCATCGCCGACGAGCCGACGACCGCCCTCGACGTCACCGTGCAGCAGCAGATCCTGCAGCTGCTGCGAGAGGTCAGCACCTCCGGCGGCTCGGCGGCGATCGTGATCTCACACGACGTGGCAGTCGTTTCGCAGCTGTGCAGGCGCGTGCTCGTGATGTACGCGGGCCGGATCGTCGAGGAGCTCGACGTCGCGACGCTCGTCGTCGGACCGGCCCATCCGTACACCGCGGCGCTCGTCGCCTCGGTGCCGACGATGGAGTCCGATCGCACGCAGCCACTCGCGAGCATTCCCGGGCGCGCGCCGTCCCCGTACGACGAGTCGCCGGGCTGCCCGTTCGCTCCACGCTGCCCGCGCGCATCGAGCCGCTGCCAGGACTTGATGCCGCCCCTCGAGCAGCGCTCCGCGACCCACCGCGTCGCCTGCTGGCATCCGCTCCAGCGCGGCGCAGCCGGTTCGGCTGGGGTCGCGGTCGAGGACGTGGCCGTGTGACGACGCTTGCGGCCAGCGCGCTCACGGTGCGCTTCGGGCAGGGCGAGCGTGGGCTGACCGCCGTCGACCGGGTCGACCTCGAGCTGCCAGAGGGGGCGACGGTCGGCCTCGTCGGCGAGTCGGGATCCGGCAAGTCGACGCTCGCACGCGCGCTCTCGGGGCTCGTCCCGATCGCCGCCGGCGAGGTCCTCGTCGACGGCGCCCCCGTTCCGAAGCGGCACGGCGGCCGCGCCGTCGACCGGCGCCGGCGGGTGCAGATGATCTTCCAGGACCCGTTCGGGTCGCTCAACCCGCGGATGACGGTCGGCGAGGCGATCGGCGAGGCGGCAGGCGCGGGCCGCGGTGGGGCGCGGCGCGGTGCGCGCCGCGAGCAGGTGAGGCACTACCTCGAGCTCGTCCACCTCGACCCCGAGCTCGCGCGCCGGTACCCGAGCCGTCTTTCGGGCGGTCAGCGGCAGCGCGTCGCGATCGCGCGCTCGCTTGCGGCGCGGCCGGAGGTGCTGATCGCCGACGAGATCACCTCGTCGCTCGACGTGTCGGTCCAGAGCGCGGTGCTCAACCTGATGCGCGAGCTGCGGGGCGAGCTCGGGATCTCGATGATGTTCGTGTCGCACAACCTCGCAACGGTGCGTTACCTCAGCGACCACCTCGCCGTGATGTACCTGGGGCGCATCGTCGAGATCGGGCCGACCGAGACCGTGGTCTCGGATCCGCGGCATCCGTACACAAGGCACTGCTGCGCGCCGTGCCGCGTCTCGGGGCCGCGGCGGTGAGACCGCCGCCGACGTCGAGCTCGGCGATCCACCCGATCCGCATCGTCCGCCGCCCGGCTGCCACTTCCACCCGCGCTGCCCGATCGGCCCCGCCGTCGCTCCCGAGCGAACCATCTGCATCGACGAGGACCCACGCGACGGCGCCGCGGGCCGGCCCCATCGAACCTTCTGCCACTTCGCATCTACGTCGCCCGGCCGCGCCGCGGCCGTCCCTGCCAGAGAGGAGCAGTTCCATGTCGCTCGCGATCGCTAGCACGTCCCTTCAGCAACTCCTCGACGACGCCCGCGCGAAGCACGGCGTCCCGGGCGCTTCGCTCGCCGTGCTCTCCGACGACGAGGTCAGCACCGTCGCCTCGGGCGTGCTGAACGTCGACACCGGCGTCGAGGCGACCGCGGAGTCGCTCTTCCAGATCGGTTCGATCACGAAGGTGTGGACGACCACCGTCGTCATGCAACTCGTCGACGAGGGGCTCGTCGAGCTCGACGCGCCGCTTCGCCGTTACCTGCCCGAGTTCAAGGTGGCCGACGAGAGCGTCTCCGAGGCGGTCACGATCCGGCACCTGCTTACGCATTCGAGCGGCATCGACGGCGACCACTTCGCCGACACCGGACGCGGCGACGACGCGCTCGAGAAGTACGTCCTGACCTGCGCGTCTCTCCGCCAGGTGCATCCGCTCGGGGCGACGATGTCGTATTGCAACACCGGGTTCTCGCTGCTCGGCCGCGTGATCGAGGTGGCGACGGGGCAGGTCTGGGACACGGCGATCCGCACGCGCTTGTTCGAGCCGATGAAGCTGACGCACACGGCGACCTTGCCCGAGGACGTCCTGCGCTACCGCGCAGCGATGGGTCACGTCGAGCCGCCCGGCCAGGAGCTGCACACCGCGTCGGCGTGGGGGCTGCCGCGCACCGCCGGCGCTCCCGGCGGGATCTGCTCGACGGCCGCCGAGGTCGTGCAGTTCGCGCGGCTCCACCTCACGGGCGGCACGGCCGACGACGTGCAGGTCCTCTCGGCGGAGTCGGTGCGCGCGATGCAGGTGCCGCAGATCGAGGTTCCGAGTGGGGGTGACGGGCTCTCGTCGCGCCACTGGGGCCTCGGCTGGTCGATCTTCGGCTGGAGCGGCCGCAGCGTGCTCGGGCACGACGGCGGCACGATCGGACAGGCGGCGTTCCTGCGCGTCGTCCCCGACGCGGGCGTCGCGGTCGCGCTGCTCACGAACGGCGGCAACGCGATCGCCCTCTTCCGCGACACGTTCGGCCAGCTGCTCTCCGATCTCGCCGGCGTCGAGCTGCCGGCCGAGTCCGTGCCGCCGGAGCCTCCGCTGCCGGTCGATGCCGCCGAGTACGTCGGCGTCTACGAGCGCGAGGGCGCGTCGATCCGCGTCTTCGAGCGCGACGGCGGCATCGCCGCCGTCCAGACGATCACCGGGCTCGGCTCCGAGCTCGCGCCGGACCCGATCGAGCTGCCGCTGCCCCTCGCGGTCGAGGGTGACGACCTGTTCCTGACCCAGCACCCTGCGGCGCCGGGGCTATGGCACCCCGTCCGCTTCGTGACGCTGCCCGACGGGACCCGTCTCCTGCATATCAGCGGCCGCGCGACCCCGAGGACCGGCGACTGAGCGCTAGGCCGCGAAGCCGCCGAAGCTCGGGTCGGCGGGGCCGGCCTCGCCCGCGCGTCCTCTCGGCTCCTCCCATTCCTCTTGCCGCCCGAGCGCCGTCAGGTCGAGGATTCCGTACGCGCTTCCGACCTGCTCGGTGCCTCGGGCGAACGTCGTGTACGTGTGGAAGACGTCGTCGCCGTCGCGGAGGAAGCAGCTGAACCCCGAGATCTCGATCGGATGGTTCTCGCGCGCGAGCACCCATTCGTGCGGGCCGCTTTCGAGCGCGTCGGCGTCGCGGTAGTTGAAGAGGATCGGCGTGACGGCGGGGTCGATCGTCGCGTTGAAGTCGTAGTTGAAGTCGGTGCCGTGCGACGAGTACCAGTCGACGCTCCAGCCGCGGGCCGATCTGTAGTTCTCGAGCTTCGCGATCGGCGCCCGCGATACGAGCACGAACGTCGTGTCGCGCGCCGCGAGATGCTCGAGCAGGCCGGGCGCGATCTCGTCGACGCCGGCCGTGCAACCGGGGCAGCCGTCCTCCCAGCCCGGGTCGAACATGAAGTGCTGCACGACCAGCTGGCGCCGCCCCGCGAAGAGGTCGAGCAGCGACGCGGGCCCGTTCGGGCCCTCGAAGCGGTAGTCCTTCTCGATCTTCACCATCGGCAGGTTGCGGCGCGCGGTGTTGATCGCGTCGGTCGAGCGCGTGTGCTCCTTCTCGCGCGCGAGTAGTGCAGTGCGTGCGGCGAGCCACTCCTCGCGCGACACGACGTTGGGCAGGCTCATTTCAGCTCCTTCGATCGACGACCGGATGACACGAAGGTAGGACGGCGCAGCAGCGGAGAACTCATCGGCGCGGTGCCTCTAGAGTTGCTTCCTCGCCGGTACGCCAGAGGAGGAGGGGATCTCGCCGCGGCGATGTCGCGCGACTGACGCCCGCCCTAACCGTCGTGCTGGTCGGCGCCGTCGACTTCGGCGCCGACCAGCACGACGAGCGCGCTGAGCCACAACCACAGGAGCACGACGACGATCGACGCGAGCGCGCCGTACGTCTTGCCGTAGCTCGCGAAGTTGGCGGTGTAGACGGCGAACAGCGCCGAGGCGACGATCCAGCCGACCGTCGCGACGACCGCGCCGCGGCTGGCGGGCCCGAACCATCCGCGCGGGGCGTCCGACACGGAGAACCGGTAGAGCAACGCGATGCCGGCGACCATCACGGCCGCGAGGAACGGCCAGCGGAGGATCCCGAAGACCCACTCGCCCGCGCTGCCGAGCCCTGCATGCCGGATCAGCGCAGGCACGGCGACGATCACGAACAGGACGACTCCGAGCAGGACGATCGCGCCGAAGGTGAGCGCGAGCGCCTTTCCACGCTTCTTGACGAAGCCCTTCGGCTCGTCTTGCTCGTGCGCGATGTGGAGGCCCGTGACGAGCGCTGCCATCCCGGACGACGCGCTCCACAGTGCGAGCGCGATCGCGATCAGCGCCGCGATCGAGACGCCGGCGCTCGAGGCATTGACGATCTGCGTGAGCTGGTAGACGAGGAAGTTGCGCACCTCCACCGGGAGCGACTTGCCGAGATCCTCGACCTGCCTCACGACGTCGCTCTCGTCCGCGACGAGCCCGTAGATCGACACGAACGCGATCAACGCCGGCACGAGCGCGAGGAACCCGTAGAAGGCGACGCCGGCCGCGACCAGTGTCAGGTTGTGCTCGCCGATGCGCCCGGAGATCCGCTTCCCGCGTTGCTTCGCGGAGTCCAGCACGAGCGCAGGATATGTTCTAGGAGCAAGTGCGCAGCGCCGCCGCGATCGCCTGCGCGCGGGCGTGGTACCCGGCATCCGTCGGATGCACGTGCAGTGGGTCGGCGACGAGCCAGCCCGGATGCCGCTCCGTCATTCGCGCCCAGTCGACGACACGAAGGCGCGCGTCGTCGCGGGCGAGCTTCCGGAGGCTCGCGTTCACGCGGGCATAGCCGGCGCCGTCCACCGGCGGACGGGCGATCGTCGCGGTGACCAGGCATCCGCGGGCCGGCAGGCGCTGCAGCAACAAGTGCAGCTCGCGGAGCAACGCGCGTCCGTCAGGGTCGTCGTTCGTGCCGAGGAGGAAGCCCATGCGCTCCGGGAGACGCGGGACGTGCCCGACGATCCGCGCTGCTTCGGCGATCGGCCGACCCACGCGCCCGTCGATCCGGAGATTCCACCCGCGCAGGTACGCCGGCAGCCTGTTCTCCACTCCCACGGTCAGCGAGTCGCCGACGACGAGCGCCGACTGGGAGACGCTCGAACGGGCCGTGCCGGTGGAGCCGGCAAGCAGGAGGACCAGCGAGAGGACTGCGAAGGAGGCGCGCATCATCACGGGGCCTCTTCCATGATCGGAGCGCCCGAGCAGGCCCGCACAGACTCAACTGGGTCAATCGCGGCGAGTCGACCCGGTGCCAGGCACCGAGGTGCCTGGCACCACTTCAGCGAGAGGCGGTTGCGGTCGCCCCGGTCGCGCCGTGCTTGCGCCAGCTCGTCAGGTCGAACCTCCGATAGAGCTGCTCGACGACCTGCTCGGCGACGATCGCCCCTCCGTCGGCCGAGAAGTGGACGCCGTCGGGCGCGCGAGCATCGATCGTCTCGCCGTTGTTCAACCTCAGGTACTGCGCGAAGCCGCCGGTGCGTCCGGCCATCAGCAGGTCGGTCTGGACGAACGCGGCGGTGTTCGGGCGCTTCACGACCTCCCGACCGACGATCGCGTTGATCCGCTCGAAGCGCGCGGACTGGCCCGGGTCGCGCGTGAACGGAAGCCCGATCCACACCGTGTATGCGCCGGTGCGGCTGATCAGGTCGAGCACGCCCGCGACGCGCCGCGCGTACTCGTGCTCCCACGCGGGGTCGCCGAAGTCAGCGACCGTCACGCCCGTGGGCAGCCCCGTCATGTAGCCCTTGTCGTCGTTCGCGCCGAACGAGAGCACGACGACGGAGGGCTCGAGCTCCTTCAGCTTGTCCCTGATGGCGGTGAACCAGTTGTAGACGTCCGGGCGCTCGAGCCCCGTCGCAATCTGTCCGTCGATAGCGCCGACGCTCTTGATCGAGCGTGCATGGTCGACGGCGCGAAGCAACGCGTAGCCCGGGCTGATCACGAGCGAGTCGCCTGCGATCCAGAGCCGGAGCGGGTGAGCCGGAGAGAACGACAGCTTCGCGGGCGGCAGCGTCGCAGTCTCGCCGCCCGCGGCCGTCGAGGCGCCGGGGCGCGGCTCGTGCGCGACCGAGGTCGATGCGGCGACGGTCGGGATGTCGATGCTCGTGTCGATCCGGTCGTCCTGTGCGCGGCCGAGCGCCGATTTGAGCTCCGCCCTCGGCCGGTCCAGATAGACCGCATGGCTGATGCGGTCGAGCTTCCCTGTGAGCTCGACGGCCACGGAGCGCTGCCAGCCCTCGGGCTGGTTGACGGCGGACTTGTGGAGCCCGGGCGCGTCGAGCAGCAAGCCGATCACCACGGCGACGACGGCGATCGCGAAGGCGCGCCAAGCGGACGTGAGCCGTCTCCGCTTCGGTGTGTCGACGGCTTCCTGCAGCCGCCGCGCCTGCCGGCGCAGCTCGCTTCGCTCCGCCGCCGTCCGCCCGGACGGGAGAGTGGGTTGGCGGCGTCTGGTGATCACTGGTCTAGAAGCGGAAATAGATGAAGGGCGCGACTCCCTGTGGGCCCATCGCGTTCGCGAGCATCAGTGTGGCACCGAGAGCGAGCGACTGCCATGCGAGGTTCAGCCTGCTCAGCCTCGCCATCACGCCCTGCGGGATGCGCGCCGGAAGGTACTGCGTGGCGATGCCGACGACGATCCAGACGACGACACCAAACGTCACGAGCGGCGCCGGCTGCCCCCAGCGTGTGAAGAGGCCCGTGATCATCTGCCACGCGAGTGAGAGCGAGTCGGACCGGAAGAAGATCCAGGCGAGGCAGACGAAGTTGAAGGTCGCAAGGCGCCGCAGCCAGATGTAGCGATCGGCAGATCCCTCGCGGCGTGCTCCGCGGCGCTCCCGGAAGGCGCGCTCGGTCGCGAGTGCCACGCCGTGCATGCCGCCCCAGATCACGAACGTCCAGGCGGCGCCGTGCCAGAGGCCGCCGAGCAGCATCGTGATCATGAGGTTCACGGTCGTGCGGAACCTCCCCTTGCGGTTGCCGCCGAGCGGGATGTAGAGGTAGTCGCGCAGCCACCGGGACAACGTCATGTGCCAGCGGCGCCAGAAGTCCTGGACCGACCCTGCCGCGTACGGCGAGTTGAAGTTCAGCGGGAACGTGAAGCCGAGCAGGAGCGCGAGCCCGATCGCCATGTCGGTGTAACCGGAGAAGTCGGCGTAGATCTGCACCGCGTACGCGTAAACCGCGATCAGGATCTCCGGCGACGAGTGCGCTCCGGGAACGGCGAAGACCGGGTCGACGATGTGCGTCGCGAGGTAGTTGGCGATCACCACCTTCTTGAAGAGCCCGGTCCCGATCAGGAAGAACGCACGGCCGGAGTCGATCGACCGCGGGTCGCGCGGCGTCCGCATCTGCGGGAGGAGCTCGGAACCGCGGACGATCGGCCCCGCAACCAGGTGCGGGAAGAAGGTGAGGTACGCGGCGAAGCGATCGAGCCCCACCGGCCGGAGGTCGCGCCGGAAGACGTCGACGACGTAGCTGATCGCCATGAACGTGTAGAACGAGATGCCGACCGGCAGCACGATCGTCCTCGTCCAGTCCGGTATCCCCAAGCCGAGCGTGTGCGCGAGGTTGTGCGACGAGTTGACGAAGAAGTCGAAGTACTTGAAGTAGCCGAGCGTCCCGAGCAGGCCGGTCAGCGCGACGATCAGAAACACCCGACGCGCTGTCCCCCGCTGCTCGCGCGAGATCCGGATTGCCCAGAAGTGCGTCCAGAGCGTGCAGCCGATCAGCAGGAAGACGAAATGCCAGTCCCACCACCCGTAGAAGACGAGGCTCGCACCGATGATGAAGATGCGCCACAGGCGGACGTACGGCATCGTCAGCCACGACAGCGGCATGACGACGAGAAAGAAGATCGTGAAGGTCGCGGTCGGGAAGATCATCCGTCGAAGATGCGGCGCTAGGAGCGGCGGCGGTCGCCGCGGCAACGCGGCTTGCTCTCGCTCATGCGGCCTGGAAGACGTACGGGCGCAGGAAGCCGGCGAGTGCGATCGCGCCGGTGGACGTGAGGTGCAAGCCCGTCCGAGCCGAACCACGACTTGCCGTAGCCGTACGCGTTCCAGTCGGCGACGACGAGCTCCGGCCACCGTCGTTCGGCGGCCTTGATCTCCGTGTTCGTCGAACGGTAGATCGATTCGTAGACGCTGGCGCTCGACGTTCGCAGCGTCACCCAGACGACGCCGCGCACGCCGTGCCGTAGAGCGGCATGCATGATCTCGTCGATGCGGGAGCTGTAGCCCTGCGACCCTTCGTTGTAGCCCACATCGACGATCAGAACGTCGCCGAGCGACCGGCCGTAGGAGTCGATCGCCTGCAGCGCCGTGGTCGGAGTCGTGCCCTGATAGGAGCAGCCCGTCTGCACGAGACGCCGGCAGACCTTCAGATCGAGTCGCAGAACGAGCCCGCGCGAAAGGCGAGCGTGCGCGGCGGCCGTGTATTCGATTGCGGCGGAGACCGAGTCGCCGACGAAGGTCACGTGCAGCGGCCGCTCGAGCGGTTTCGCCGCAGCATGTGGGGCCGAAGAGCCGTTCGCCGCAGGTGCGGCCAGCGCAAGCAGCGGCAGAGCCGCGATCGCGATCGCTTGTTGCCGGACGAACTGCACTGGAGTAGCCTTCGATCCCCTCGAACGAGGCGAGCTCGGCTGCAAAGGATACGCATCCGCGGCGGTTGCTCGAAACCCGCTACATTTCTATGCAAACCGCGTCACTCCTTTTTCGAGTGTGGTACGGTCCGCGGGTGCTTGGGCAGGCACAGACGTCGCGGCGTCGCGTTGTCGCGCTCGCGATTCTCGGGACCGCCTTCCTGGCGCTTCCCGCCATCGGAGTCGCGAATCCGCTCAAGCATGGTGGGTCGAATGCCGAGCGCCTGCCCACGTTCGGAGCCGACGCAGGTTCGACGGCCGTAGACGTCTCGTCGCTCGATCGAACCGTATTCTCTGCGCAGGGCCGAATCGCCACGCTCGACCAGCGCATCGCCGCGCTTCGTGCTCAGCTCGCCGTCCTGAAGCAGCAGGCCGTGGTTGCCCGACGAGGGATGTCACGCGAGCGGGCGAAGCTCGGCGTCGCGGTTCGCACGTTGTACGAGCAGGGCGACGTCGAGCCGCTCGAGGTCTTCCTCGGGGCGAAGAGCCTCGACGAGGCGCTCAGCAGCCTGGACGGGCTCTCGCGTCTCGGCGACGACGCTCATCGCATCGTCGTCGAGTTGACCGCCATCGAAGCACGAGCGAACAAGGCCGAAGGGGCGCTCGCCCGTCGTGAGGCGGCCCTCGTCGAGGCGGCACGCGAGGCGAGAGCGGCGCGCGCCGCAGCCCTCGCTGCGCTCGCCGCTCGCCGCGAGTACCTCGCCCAGCTCGCCGCGCAGCGCAACCTGACCGCCCAGGCTCAGCCTGCGGCCGCGCAGACGGCCGACGTGCAAGCGATCTCGGCCCCGGTCGTGCCGCCCGTGCCTCTGCCCTCCCTCTCCGGTCGAAGCCTGACCGTCAGCGCCACTGCGTACTCGCTGCCCGGGTACACGGCGAGCGGGCTGCACGTTGCATGGGGCACGGTGGCGGTCGACCCCAACCTGATCCCGCTCGGCACCCGGATGACGATTTCCGGCTACGGCGAGGCGATCGCCGCCGACGTGGGCACGGCGATCATCGGAGCGCGAGTCGACCTCTGGTTCCCCACGCTCGCGATGGC
Source organism: uncultured Thermoleophilia bacterium (assembly GCA_963708355.1). GTDB lineage: Bacteria > Actinomycetota > Thermoleophilia > Gaiellales > Gaiellaceae > PALSA-600. The sequence goes on from CAVPSK010000008.1 coordinate 90,773, forward strand.
TCAGGCGTGGGGTCGGCGCACAGTCACGATCGTGATCCACTGACCGTCTCGAGGACGGCGCCGATGAGTTGCTGTCGGCCGCACGGTCTGACTGGTCGATGACGTCGCTGCACGATCTCGTCGCACGGGCTGTCGAGGACGGCGGCACGCCGGGCGCCGCCGCGCTGGTCGCCGTCCGCGACGAGGTCGAGATCGCTAGCGCGGGCGAGCTCGAGGCGGATTCGATCGTCCGCATCGCGTCGATCACGAAGCCGATCACTGCCGCGGGCGTGATGCTCCTCGTCGACGAGGGCCGCGTGACGCTCGACGACCCGATCGAACGCTGGCTGCCCGAGCTCGCCTCGCCCAAGGTCGTTCGCACGCCCGACGCGCAGCTCGACGACGTCGTTCCTGCAGCACGGCCGATTCGCGTCGAGGACCTGCTGACGTTCCGCGCGGGCTGGGGATTCCCGACGGACTTCTCGCTGCCCGCGGTCATGGAGCTCTTCGAGCGGCTGCCCGTGTTCGGCCCGAAGGAGACGCCGGACGAATGGCTGGCGACGCTCGCCGACATCCCGATGGTCAGTCAGCCGGGCGAGACCTGGCTCTACAACACGTGCTCCGACGTGCAGGGCGTGCTGCTCGCCCGGGTATCCGGGCAGACCCTGCCGGAGTTCCTCGCGGAGCGCATCTTCGAGCCGCTCGGGATGACCGACACGGGCTTTCACGTCCCCGCCGGGAAGCTCGACCGGCTGCCGCCCTATCACACGTCCCCTGAGATGCCGGTCGACGACGTTCTCTGGAAGAGCCCGCCGACCTTTCCGTCGGGCGGCGGTGGGCTGGTCTCGACGCTCGCCGACTGGCACCGGTTCGGGAGCATGCTGCTCGCAAACGGCGGCGGGCTCCTCTCGCCGGAGTCGGTGCGGCTGATGGCGACCGACCATCTGACGCGGGCCCAGCGCGACGCGTCGACGCTGTTCCTCGACGGGGACGGCTGGGGCTTCGGCGGCTCCGTCGCGACCGACGGCCGCTACGGCTGGGTCGGCGGCACCGGCACGACCGCGCACATCGTCCCGTCGACGGGCACCACCGGCGTACTGCTCACGCAGGTGCAGATGGCGGGGCCAACCCCGCCGCCGCTCATGCGCGAGTTCTGGGAGTACGCCTTCGGCTCGAGCCGATCCGCGCCGTTGCCAGGAGCGTAGGACCGCGACCGTCCGGGCGAGCCCTAGTACTCGTCGTGGCGGCGGATCCAGAGCTGGGACGAGTCACCCTCGTCGCGGCCGAGCGGCGCACGGTCGAGGATGCCGTAGTAGCCCATCAGGAACTCGAGCCCGCGGGCGGTCGTCGCGTAGGTCTGGTACACGATCCCATCCTCGAGAGCGTAGGCGCTGAAGCCCGGGCCTTCGGTCAGGTACCCGGTGACGTCCGTGCCGCTCGAGCTCGCGTTGTGGTCGAGGATCGGCGGCGCCCCGGCCTCGAGCATCGGTGCGATCGCCTTGCGCGTCTGCTCCTCGGTGCGCGAGTAGCCGAGGTCGAAGTTGAAATCGCCGCCGGCCGACGACGCCCACGGCATGTTCCAGCCCATCCGCCGCTTGTATGCGTGCAGCCGCTCGAACGGTGCCTGCGAGACGTACGTCATCGTCACGTCGCGGGCATGCAGGTGCGGGAGCGCGCCGTCGACCCCGTCGGCCATCGACGAGCAGGTCGGACAACCCGCCTGATAGCTCGGGCCGAACATGAAGTGGTAGACGAGCAGCTGGCCGCGGCCGTCGAACAACTCGGCGAGCGTGCGTGTGCCGCCGCTGGTCTCGAACCGATAGTCCTTCTCGACCCGGACCCACGGAAGCTCCCGCCGCTGCCGCGCCAGCTCGTCCGCCTGCCGTGTGTGCTCCTTCTCGCGTACGAGCAGCTCCGCGCGAGCGGCGGCCCACTCCTCGCGGCTCAGGACCTCGTGATCGGGCATCCTCGTCTCCTCTCGAAGCAGTCCTCGAAGACTGCACGAGATCGGCGGGGCGCCGCCGACGTGCGATGCTCCCGGGGTGACGCTGCTCGCGGAGGTGGTGCGAGCATCGCGAGAGGTCGGCGACACAACCTCGCGTTCGGCGAAGGTCGCGATCCTCGCCGACCTGCTTCGCAGGCTCGAGCCCACCGAGGTGCCGATCGTCGCCGCCCTGCTCTCGGGTGTCCCGCGACAAGGACGGATCGGGATCGGCTACGCGAGCATCTCCCGCCGTGAGCCGGTCGCCGGTGACCGCGAAGCGCTCACGGTCGACGACCTCGACCGTGCTCTCGACGGGATCAGGGAAACGACCGGAACCGGATCCGTCGGGGCAAGGAGCCGGCTGCTCGACGATCTGTTCGCCCGCGCAACGGAGGGCGAGGGCGACTTCATCCGGCAGCTGCTCACCGGAGAGCTCCGACAAGGCGCCCTCGCCGGGATCATGGTCGACGCGGTCGCCAAAGCCGCGGAGGTACCAGCCGAGCTCGCGCGCAGGGCGTTGATGCTCTCGGGCGACCTTTCCCGCACCGCCGAGATCGCGCTCGGCGACGGCGAAGCAGGGCTGGCCGCGGTCGGTCTCGAGCTCTTCCAGCCGGTCCTGCCGATGCTCGCGTCGGGCGCCGACACCGTCGCGGAGGCCGTTGCCGGGTTCGAGCTGTCGTCGGTCGAATGGAAGCTCGACGGCATTCGCATCCAGATCCACCGTCGCGGGGACGACGTGCGCATCTACACGCGCAACCTGAACGACATCACCCAGGCGCTCCCCGGCATCGTCGTTGCGGTACGCGAGCTGCCGGTGCGCCGGGTCGTGCTCGACGGCGAGGCGCTCGGGATGGCCGACGAGGGGCCGATCGCGTTCCAGGACACGGTCGCCCGTATCGACGCCCAGGCCGAGCCGGAGGGAATCGCGACGTTCCTCTTCGACGTCTTGCACGTCGACGGTGACGATCTCCTCGACACACCGTTGCGTGAACGAAGCGCCCGCCTCGAGGCGATTGCGCCGACACTCAAGATCCCCGGCATCTTCACCGCGAGCGCCGACGAGGCCCAGCGCGTACTCGACGACGCGCTCCGCGCCGGGCACGAGGGCGTGGTCGTGAAGGATGCGGCATCGGCGTACGCTGCGGGGCGGCGCGGCAAGACATGGCGCAAGGTCAAGCCCGTGCGGACGTACGACCTCGTCGTGCTCGGCGCGGAGTGGGGTCACGGGCGGCGAACCGGGCGCCTCTCCAACCTGCATCTCGGCGCCCGCGACCCGCGCAGCGGCACCTTCGTGATGGTCGGCAAGACGTTCAAGGGGATGACCGACGAGCTCCTGGCCTGGCAGACCGAGCAGCTGCTCGAGCGAGAGACGGAGCGGCGGGGCATCGCCGTGCTCGTCCGTCCGGAGCTCGTCGTCGAGATCGCGCTCGACGGGGTGCAGTCGTCGACGCGCTACCCGGGCGGCGTCGCGCTGCGCTTCGCGCGCGTGAAGCGGTATCGAGCCGACAAGGAAGCGGACGAGGCCGACACGATCGACGACCTCCGCGCGCTCCTGCCTCGGCGTTAGTCCGGTGAGGTGCCGGCGTCCCAGGACGAGGTTCGGGTCGTCACGCGTCGAACGTCGTCGCGTGCGCACGCGGCTCTATCTCCTCCTCGCTGTGACGGCGCTCGCTCTCGTCGGCACCGCGCCTGCGGCCGCCGCGCTCGGAGACGAACAGGCGCTGGCCAAGCGCTACGCGCCCGTCGTCCGGCTGGTCGCGCAGCAGCACGAGTGCGGCCCCGGCGAGCCGTACGAGCCGATCGACGTGAACGCGCTGTTCGGCCAGCGACGGTCGCGCTGCGCGGCCCTGGAACCGGTTCGATCTCGTCAAGATCGGCCCGACCGCGAAGGATCTCGTCGGCCGGTACGAGTACCACCTCGACTTCCCCGGCGAATCCGCTCGACCCGGGCTGCGGCTACGAGCGGTGGGCGCGCCTGATCTCGGAGGGGACGAAGCCGACCGTCTACGCGCACGTCGCCACCGATCCGACGAGCCCCGGCAAGCTCGCGCTGCAGTACTGGTTCTTCTACGCCTTCAACCACTTCAACAACCTGCACGAGGGCGACTGGAGATGATTCAGCTCGAACTTCGACGCCCCGAATGCGCGCGCGGCGCTCGCGTCGAAGCCGGTGCAGGTCGGATACAGCTCACACGAAGGAGCCGAGAGCGCGAGCTGGGGCGACGAGAAGCTCCAGCTCGTCGACGGGACGCATCCGGTCGTCTCCCGGGTGCCGGCTCGCATGCGAACAAGTACACCGAGGCGCTCTACGTCGGCAGCTCCGCGGACGCGGGCGTCGGCTGCGACGACACGCGCGGGCCGCACAGGGAAGTGCTGCCAATCGTCGAGACGATCCCGAGCGATCCCGCGGCCGCCACGCGGCGCTTCCCGTGGATCGCCTTCCAGGGGCGGTGGGGCGAGCTTCAGAAGGCATTCTTCAACGGCCCGACCGGGCCGAACCTGAAGACGCAGTGGGCGGAGCCGATCAGTGGTCGAAGAGCTGGCGTGATCGAAGCTATGCGGTGCCCACCGCCGGCGTTCTCGGCACCGGGGCAACGGACTTCTTCTGCTCGGCCGTCGCGACCGGCTCGCGCGGTCTCGTCAGCCTTCTTCGAAACCCGTCGCTCACGATCCTCTTCTCGGTGTGCTCGCGGCGCTCGCCGTGTTCGCGTTGACCCGGACGCGCTGGCGCCCAGTGCGCCGCTCCGCCTCGCCCGCCGACGCGCGTGGGGTCAGATCCTCTCGGCCGCCGGACGGATGTACGTCGGGCACGCGCGGCTCTTCCTCGGGATCGGCGTCCTCTTCATCCCGCTGGGTGCGGTCATCTCCGTCGTGCAGGCTTCGTGCTCGGCGGGTTCGGCCTGATCGGCATCGACGTCACCGGCGAGTCCGCCGGAGCGGTCCTGTTCCTCCTCGTCGCGATCGGAACGACGTTCGCGCTGCTCGGCTTCGGGATCGTTCAGGCAGCCACGGCCAGTGCGCTGATCGAGCTCGACGCCGGCCGTGCGGTCGGTCCGATTCAGGCCTACCGCGCCGCTCTCACGAAGCTACGACCGTTGTTCCGCGGCATCGTCGTCGCGGTCGTCGTCTGCCTGGCACTGAACCTGACGGCGGTCCTGATCCCCGTCGCGCTGTGGCTCGCGGTTCGCTGGCTGCTGCTCGCGCAGGTCGTCGAGCTCGAGGGGCAGTCCGGGCTCGGCGGGCTTCGCCGGAGCGCAGGGCTCGTGGCCGGCCGCTGGTTCAGGGTCGCCTCGATCGTCGGCGTCGGCGCCCTCATCGCGTTCGCCGCGGGGCCGCTACTCGGGGCGTTGCTGATCCTGGCCACGGATGCGCCGCTGGCGCTCCTGAACGTGGTGGCCGGCGTCGTCTACGCGCTCGCGATGCCGTTCGTCTCGCTCGCGACGAGCTACGTGTACTTCGACGCGCTCGCCCGGGACGAGCTCGAGCACGACCACGCTCCGGCGGTCCTTCCCGCGGAGATCGCGCTGCCCGGCTGACGCCGAGCGCAGCGGGCCCGTTCAGCCCGCCAGGTGCTCCACGACCGCCGGCCGCGCCTCGGGCGTCCGTTGCCCGCCCCCTCGTGCCTCTTCTCTCGCCGAGGAGATCACGACCGACCCGACGAGCGCGATGCAGAGTGCGCCGACGGCAGCCACGGCGTGCCACGGCGGCTCCTTGGAGAGTCGTTCCTGCAGGACGAGCGCTCCCAGCAGAACGCTCACCACCGGGTTGGCGACGGACACCGCCGCCACCGAGGGCACGAGCCGCCCGGTCGAGAGCGAGAGCTGCTGGAACACGAAGCCGATGATCCCTGCGGCGGCCCACACCCAGAACTCCCAGCCGGAGATCACGCCGCCGACCCCTGGTGTGCAGGTTCTCGACGACCGGCTTCATCAGTGTCGCGGAGAGCCCGTAGAGCAGACTGCGACCGCGCCGAGGAGCGCGGCCCTCGTCGACAGGCTGCCGCGATTCGCGAACATGAGCAGGGCGACACACGCCGCGCAGATCACGAGGATCGAGGCGACCCAGTCGGCGCCCGGCGCGTTGTTCACCCCGGCCGCCGGATCGCCGAAGTACGCGAAGAGGGCGAGCCCGGCGACGACGATCGCCGCACCCGTGATCTCGCGCATGCCGACCGTCTGCTGCGTGAGGAAGTAGCCGAGCGGGAGCGCCCAGACCACGGTCGTGACGAGCAGGGGCTGGATGATCGAGACGCGGCCACGATCGAGCGCGGCCGCCTGCAGCACGATGCCGACGATCTGCGCGACGAGGCCGAGCAGCCACACCCCGTGCGTGAGGATCACGAGGATCGACGTCGGGCGCCGGATCGAGACTCCCGTCAGGCTGACCGTCGCTTTCTGCCAGAGCGTCGCGGCCAGCGCGAAGCAGACAGCCGCGAGCAGAGCGAGTGTTGCGGCGACTCCTCCCACTATCGGGGGCGGTCATGCGCTCGAACGACCACGGACGGAACCTAGCGCCAGGGTCGGCCGCGACCCTCCGTCCGCAGCCCGTCGACAGCACCCGGGGCCCGCGGGCTGATCAGACGTCCGGCGCCTGCGCGTACTCCTCGTCCTCCACGTGTTCGCCCCAGCTGACGACGTTCCCGGCGTCGTCTGCCTGCTGCATCGCGACATGGGCCATGAAGCGCGTTCGTGCGGCGCCGTGCCAGTGGTGCTCGCCCGGCTCGAAGAAGACACGGTCGCCGGGGCGGATCACCTCGATCGGGCCGCCGCGCCGCTGGCAGAGGCCGACGCCCTCGGTGACCCAGATCGTCTGACCGTGCGGGTGCGTGTGCCAGGCGGTCCCTGCACCGGGTGTGAAGTGGACGCATGCCGCGCCGATCCGCGATTGCTCGGACGGCGCCGCGACCGCGTCGACGTAGACCGAGCCGGTGAACCAGTCGGCCGGGCCCGGGGTCGTGGGGAGGCTGCTTCTCGTGATCTCCATCGGCCTGCTCCTTTCTCGCTTCGGCGGCGCGGCCTAGAGGTCGAACCAGAATGACGCTCGCGTGGCACAGTCGCTCATCTGGTTCGGCCTCTTTAGGCCAACGCTCAGCTTCCATCTCACACGCCGCCCCTCTTCCGGGTTCTAGATTCATGAGATGGCAAGCAGCGTCGTCGACAGTCCCATCGGGCCGCTCGGCCTGGTCGCGTCAGACGCCGGCCTGCGTGCCCTGATTTTCGAAGGGCGCAGGATCCGCGCCGAGGGCAGGTCGGCTGTCCTCGACGAGGCCGGGCGGCAGCTCGCCGCCTACTTCACCGGCGAGCTCGTGACGTTCGACCTGCCGTTCGAGCTCCAAGGAACCGAGTTCCAGCGTCGTTGCTGGCTCGCTCTCGCGTCGATTCCATACGGGCAGACGGTGAGCTACGGGGAGCAGGCGCGCCGGCTCGGGCTGGCCGGCGACGCCGCGCGTGCCGTCGGCGCTGCCAACGGCCGCAACCCGTTGCCGATCGTCCTGCCCTGCCACCGTGTGATCGGCGCCGACGGCTCGCTCACGGGTTTCGGCGGCGGGCTCCACGTGAAGCGCTATCTCCTCGAGCACGAGGGTGCGCTGCTCCCGCTGGGTTAGCAAGCGACGAGCGATCGCATCGTCTCCTCCGTCGCTCGGTCGGTGGGGAAGAACGACTCGATCGAAAGCTCCGCGACCGTGACGTCGATCGCGGTTCCGAAGGTGGTGCGGGTGCTGATGAACGCGAGCTCGCCGTCGCCGTGTCGCAGGCGCAGCGGAACGGCGACGTCGGCGAAGGCTGGATCCACGGACGTCCCGGGCTCGCCCGCCGGATAGCTCTCGAGCTCGTCGAGCAACGCCGCGAGCGCCGCGTCGCCGCTTGCGACGGCGTCGCGGGCGAGCCGCTCGAGCAGGTGCGCACGCCACTCATAGAGGTTGACGATCCGCGGTGCGACACCCTCCGGGTGGAGGCTCAGCCGCAGCACGTTCACGGGTGGCTCGAGCAGATGCGCGGCGGCACCTTCGATCAAATGCTCGACCGCGCGGTTCGCGGCAACGAGGCCCCAGTGCGCGTCGATCACGAGCGCCGGGTACGGCTCGTGCGCGCGCAGGAGCTGCTCGAGCGCGTCGCGCACCGGTCCCATCTCCGGGGCGTCGAGATCGTGTTGGGCGAATTCGGGGGCGTAGCCGGCGGCGAGCAGCAGCCGGTTGCGATCGCGCAGGGGCACGTCGAGGCGCTCGGCGAGCTGGAGCACCATCCGCGCACTCGGTCGCGAGCGGCCGTTCTCGACGAAGCTCAGGTGGCGGCTCGAAACGCCTGCCTCGAGGGCGAGCTCGAACTGGCTGAGCCGGCGGCGTCGGCGCCATTCACGCAGCAGGTCGCCGACCGGCGGTCTGGTCGCGACGGTTGCCATGCACTCGATCGTAGAGCGCGCGCGGCGCCGAGGCATTACCTCCGAGGTCATGGACGCTCGGCGGAGTGACGTGCACGCTCGAAGCGTCACGATTCGGAAAGGAGCAGTCATGCCCGAAGCACTCGACCTCGTTCGCCGCTATCTCGAAGCCTGGAACGAAAGTGATCCCGACATTCGCCGCGCCGAGCTCGAGACGGTGTGGGCGGACGACGGGAGCTACGTCGATCCACTCGCGGCCGTCACCGGCCACGACGAGATCTCGGCGCTGATCGGAATGGTGCATCAGCAGGCGCCCGCGCACGTCTTCCGGCTTCTCGACGGTGTCGACGCCCACCACAACGTCGCACGCTTCGGCTGGGAGCTGGTCCCCGCCGCCGGCGGCGAGTCGATCGCCGAGGGCTTCGACGTGGCGGTGACGAACGACGACGGCCGGATCGCCAGCGTCCTCGGCTTCCTCGACAAGGCGCCGGGCGCATGAAGCAACTCGGGAGCGGATGCCCCTCGCATCCGCTCCCGATCTTCGGTCGGCTAGGCGAGGAACGGCGTGACGGCGGCGGTGGCCTGCTTTGCAGTCAGAACCTTGGGCAGGTCCGGTGCGGGCGCGATCTGGTCGGCCGCGATGTTGGAGAGCACGCTCAGGTGGCGCGACTCGCAGGCGCCGATCTCGGCCGCGACGCCCTTCAGCTCGTTGCTCTTCAACGCGGTGACCGCGCCCATGTAGGCGCCGACGAACGCGGTCTCGAGCGCCTGGCCGAGCTGCCGATGCTCTTCCGCGAGCCGAATGCTCCGCCCGGGTACTTGAACTTCAGCCCGGCGGGGGTCGCCGACTTCAGCACGCCCTTGAGCGCGGCGTAGTGGGCGCGCTCGTTGCTCATCGCGGACGGCGAGGTAGCCGAGCTCGTCGCCCTTCAGCTTCTTCGACGCGATCGCCCGCGTGTAGAAGTCGATCGCGAGCAGCTCGGCCGTGGCCGCGAGCTTGGCGATGTCTGCGTCGGTGGAGGCGGCGCCGAACGCGGTGCCCTGCGCGAGCGCGAGCACCGATCCGCCGGCGACCAGGGCGACTCCGCCCTTGGCGCCGCGGCTGAGGAACTGTGCCCGAGTCGTACCGCTCATCGTGTCTTCCTCCTCTGTCGAGATTCGTCGCGCCCGGAGCGGCGCGTCGAGCGTATTCGCGCGACCTCGGCGGGCGGTTCGCCGCTCGAACGGGTGGGGAGAACCTGGCTTTTGGTTGACTAGTAATAATCTGTCTAGTAAGGCGGTGTCTATGAAAATGCCAAGCACTCCGCGCTCGGCCTGATCGTGCTCTGGCAGCTGGTCAACAAACCGAGCACCGTCTACGGCATCCCAAAGCTGCTCCGGCAGCAGGGCAACGGACCGGGTCGTCAACGTGCGCGCGCGGGCGAGCCTCTACCAGACCCTCGACCGTCTCGCCCGGCTCGGCTTCGTCGAAGTCCACCAGACCGTCGAGCGAGAGGGATACCCGGACCGGGTCGTCTACGGGATCACGGAGGCGGGCCACGACGCCGCTCGTGAATGGCTCCGCGAGATGCTCCGCGCGGCCGGCGGCGGACTGCCGGAGTTCATCGCCGCGGT
>CAVPSK010000009.1:0-1010472 GCA_963708355.1 uncultured Thermoleophilia bacterium
GAGGGATCGGTCTCGATCCGTCGGCCACCGATCACCAGGTCAACACCCTCCCAATCCCCTTGAAGAGGCGCCTCCCCCGGCGCCTCTTCTCGTATATGGGGAAGAGAACCTACGGTTCCCTTCCCCAGCCCATCCCTCCCTTTGCCGCGCGTCTTCGCGCGAGCGCGCTTCGCCTCCCGGCCGGCTGAGCCGGCCTCCGGCGGCGACCGTTACGCGCTTCGACCTCTCAAAAACCGTACCTCTCTTCGTTCCACGGGTCCGCGTTGTTGTTGTATCCGTAGCGCTCCCAGAAGCCGGGTTTGTCGACCGACGACAGCTCGATGCCGCGGAGCCACTTGGCGCTCTTCCAGAAATACTTGCCGGGGATCACCAGCCGAAGCGGGTAGCCGTGGTCGGGGGTGAGGGGCTCGCCGTCGGCGCGGGTGGCGAGCAGCGCGTCGTCGTCCTCGAGGAACCGGAGCGGCACGTTCGAGGTGAAGCCGTGCTCGGCATGGGCGATCACGAACGCCGCCGACGGCCTCGGCTTCGCAAGGGCGGCGAGCTCGCGCCAGTGGACGCCCTCGAAGCTCGCGTCGAAGCGCGACCAGCGGGTGACGCAATGGATGTCCTGGGTGTTGCCCGAGCGCGGCAGCTCGTTGAGCTGCTCCCAGGAGAGCTCGACCTCGTTCTCGACCTCGCCGAACACGCGGAAGGTCCACGTCGCGAGGTCGGGGTACTGCGGGACCGACCCCGCGTGGAGCACGGGCCACTTCTCGGTCAGGTACTGGCCGGGCGGTAGACGCGCGGGGTCGTAGCCCGCTTCGACCACCTTCCGCTCCGCCCGCGACCTGAACATGCGCTCTAGTCTAGGTAGCAGTGCCGTTCGTTACGCCTGCTGCCCGCCGCGCGCGCTCCTACGTCGCCGTGCGCGGCCCGGATGCGGTCGCGTACCTCGACCGGCTGCTCACGAACGACGTGCCGGAGACCGGGTCCGTCGACGCGCTGCTGCTCACCGCCAAGGCGCGCGTGATCGCGCCGCTGCTCGTGTGGCGGCGCGGCGTGGACGACGTGCTCCTGCTCACCGAGCCCGAGCTCGGCGAGGTCGTGCGCGACCATCTGGCGCGGAACCGGTTCGCCGCGAAGTGCGAGATCGAGCTCGAGCAGCACACCTCGACGCTCGTCTTCGCGGCGGTCGCCGAGGGAATCGAGAACCGGGACTATGGGGAGACCGCGTTCGAGGTGCTCGACGCCGCCGTCTCACCGACGCTCGACGACGGCGAGCTCGAGCGGCGCCGCATCGCGGCCGGGACTCCACGCTTCGGCAGCGAGCTCGACGACCGGGTGCTCCCCGCCGAGGCCGGACTCGACGAGCGCGCGATCTCGTTCAGCAAGGGCTGCTTCCCGGGACAGGAGCCCGTCGCGCGGCAGCGCCACCGCGGCAAGGTCAACCGTCGCCTGCGGGTGCTCGACGTCGACGGGGACGTGCCGGACGCGGAGACGCCGGTCGCCTACGAGGGGAAGGACGTCGGCAGGGTGACGAGCGCGGTGCCCGGGCTCGCGCTCGCCTACGTGCGCGTCGAGGTGCCCGACGACGCCGAGCTGCGCATCGGCTCGGCAACCGCACGGCTACACTGACCGCTCCCTCGCGCCCGTAGCTCAGGGGATAGAGCGCTGCCCTGCGGAGGCAGAGGTCGCATGTTCGAATCATGCCGGGCGCATTGCATCCCCAGTCGCGACACGTAGCGACAGACGACGACTGGACGAGTCAGAACCTCGCAAGGTGCAGCGGCTTCCTGCAGGCCAGAGCGGGGAGTCGCTGCAGCGATGCGCGGTCCCGGACAGCCCGATCCGGAGCGTCTGAGTCACGCGGTTGAGTCACGCCGCGATCGTGACTCACGACTGACGCAGCGCACGCAGATCGTCGTCACGATGAGCGGCGCGGCGGGAGGCTACTCCCCTCGTCGCCACGCCCCCGGACGCTGCAGACGTCGCAGGGGCTTCTCGTCGTAGACTCGCGACACCCAGCGGCGCGAGAAATCGCCGCCGACGGTGGTACGGTCCGCGCGAAGGATGAACGTTCATGCCTACGGCAGTGACGTCGCCCTCGACGGGATGACGCTAACGCTGATTGCTACCGGGAAGATCGGTCGCGGCGCGCTCGGCACGGATCGTCGAACCGTCGACGTCCCGACGATCAACGCGCTCTCACTCACGCCGGGCAACATGCTCAAGAACGGTCGCCTCGAACCGGTCGACGGGCGAGGGAAGTCCGTCGTCCACTTTCGGCGCAAGACCAACGGTGAGATGGCCGCGCTGTTCGCGGAACTCGTCGCGATCGCGTCCGCTGGGGCCGATCAGATTCCCACCGGCGACGCGCCGCTGTTCAGCGAAGACGCACAAGCGTCGATCGCAGCCATGGAAGCGTGGATGAACCAGAAGATCGAGGCGCGACAGAATCGCAAGTAACGCGCTCGGACGGTTCCGGGCTACGCACGCTCGACGTCGCCCCGTCGCGAGCCTGGCGCTCGTTCGTGTCCGGCGTGAACTGCGCCATGGCAGCACCCGATGCTGCCGGGGCGACACGGCACGACGATGAGACGCTCGACTACGTGAAGGTCGCGGTCGGTCGCGAGTACGGGCTGAGCGAGGGGCAGGCTCGTCGCTTGCGCGGCGCGACGGTGTTGCACGAGCGGCGTCGCTTCGCTGAGCAGGAAGGCTCGATCGGGATCGGTCGCGGCGGCGGTGCTGCGCACGTCGCGCGCCCGTCGACGAACGAGCAGATCAACGAGCGTCTCCGAGCTGCAGCGCACTTGGTGACGAACCGCGCCGAACTCGGCGTCAATCTGCGGGACGTGCTCTGACGGTGGCGGCGCAGGTGTCGATCGACAACGTCCCGGCGCTCGCCCGTCCCGCCGAGGTCGAGCGGGCGATCGCTGGGTGCGGGAGGCGTTCCGGCAGGCGCCGCCCCCGCCCGTCCCGCTCGCTCCACCTCTAGTGCCCGCGGCCGCTACGGGTAGCGCACGATGACGTGCCCTGCTGTCGCGGCGCGGATCTGCCCAAGGAGCGGCATGTCTAAGATCCCAGCGAGCCTTGCGATGCCGATGGTCAGCGTCAACGGTGCCGAGCTCTACCACGAGGTCCGCGGCAGCGGTCCGCCTGTTCTTTTGATCATGGGGGCGACCGGCGACGGCGGTCATTTCGACACGCTCGCCGATCTCCTGGCCGACGAGTTCACGGTCATCACTTACGACCGGCGTGGGAACGGCCGGAGTCCGGCTCCGGCAGGGTGGACGACGACGTCGGCCGTGGAGCAGGCCGATGATGCGGCGGCCCTGGTCGATTCGTTGGCGGTCGGCCCGCTGGCGGTCTTCGGAACGAGCAGCGGCGGGAACTTCGCACTCTGGATGTTGACCCGCCACCCCGCGATGGTGCGCGGTGCCGTCCTGCACGAACCAGGGGTGTACGCGGTCCTCGACGACTTCGACGTGGTCCGATCCCCACTGCAAGAAGTCGTCCGGCAGTCGATGGCCGAAGGCGGACATCACTTGGCGGTGGAGCGGTTCTGGCAATACATCGCCGGAGACGACGCGTGGACACAGCTTTCCCCCGCGCTCCGAGAACGGCTCTGTGCCAGCGCCAGCACTCTCTTCGACGTTGAGCTCGGCACCTACGAGCGGTCCATGCCGGACGACCAGGCGCTAGCCGCCATCGCCGTCCCTGTGCTGCTGGTCGTGAGCGCGGACAGCCACGACTTCTTCGCCGAGGTCGCCGGGCGGCTCAGCAAGCGACTCGGCGCAGATGTCGTGACTACGCCGGGCAGGCACGGGGCCTACCACGACCGCCCCAAGGAACTCGCCGAGACGATACGGCCGTTTCTGCGCGAAGTTAGTCGGTCGTGAACGGCAGGCGACGAGTAGGTGCGTCGCCGTGAGTCACGACGTGAGTCACGGCCCTCCGTTTTGCAGGGAAAGATGCATATCGGGCGCATTTGCCATCTTCAGGCTTCGCCTGATCGACCCCGGCGGACTGACGGTTGGTCATCCGCAGGCGAGGCTTGCCCCGTCGGCGGCGGCGCAAGTGTAGGCGACTGCCCCGAGCGCTTCGACAGCTGCTCGAACTCCGTCGACGGCTCCTGTTTCGACCAAGGCGACGGCGCAGCCACCGAAGCCCGCTCCCGTGAGACGTGCGCCGTAGCAGCCGTCCACTGCGCGGGCAGCGGCGGCGATTGCGTCGACCAACGGGGGAACGATCTCGAAGTCATCGCGCATGCTGCTGTGCGATTCGTCCATCAAGCGGCCGACGGCTTCGAGGTCGCCGCTCTCGAGCTCGCGGGCCGCTGCGAGTGTTCGTTCGTTCTCGCTGACGACATGCCGCGCACGTCTGCGCAACAGCGCCGGCAGCGTTTCGACGTCCTCGAGATTCGCGTCGCGGAGGGCGCGAACGCCGAGCAGTCTTGCCGCTGCCTCGCAGGCTTCCCGACGGTCGTTGTAGCCGGACCTGGCGAGCCGACGCTCCATCCGGCTGTCGCAAACGACGATGACGACCTCGTGAGGTATCGGGATGTGCCGACAGCTCAAGTCGCGGCAGTCGAGGAGCAACGCGTGGCCTGCGCGCGCGTTTGCAGACGTGTACTGATCCATGATTCCGCATTGCACGCCGACGAAGTCGTTTTCCGCTCGCTGTGCGAGTACCGCGAGCTCCGGCCCCGGTAGGTCGGAGAGGGCGCGACCGACAGCCACTTCGAGCGCGGCGGAGGACGAGAGGCCGGCTCCACGCGGGACGTCGCTGGAGATCACGAGATCGACCCCCTGGGTCCGTTCGAGCAGCTTGAGAACCCCACGAACATAATCGGCCCAGGTGGCGGTTCGCGTGACCTCGTCGAGGTCGAAGGAGTCCGTTTCGCCGAGGTCCGTCGCCTCGACGGTGACGCGTCTGTCGGGGCGCTCACGTGCCGCGACGCTCGTGTAGCGGTCAATCGCTACGGGCAGCACGAAGCCGTCGTTGTAGTCGGTGTGCTCTCCGATCAGGTTGACACGCCCTGGTGCACGTCCGACCCTCATGCACTCGACGACTCGCGACTCGACGCAGTCGCGGCAGCGTGCTTCGTCTCGTCGCGAATGCGCTTCAGCGTCTTCATCACGTCGTCGCCGCCGCGGCCGAAGAGATCGTGGAGGCGCACGTACTCCGCATAGAGCGCCTCATAGCCGTGCCGGCTCCGGTCGTCCGGGAGGTATGTCTCGGCGGCAGGCGCCGCCATCCGCTCCGACGCCTCCCCGATCGCTCCGTGTGCGCCCCCGGCGACGGCACCGAACATTGCCGCGCCGAGCGCGGGCGCGTTCTGCGACGCGGCCACGCCGATCGGACGCCCGAGCACGTCCGCGTACATCTGCATCAACAGCCGATTGCGATGAGGCAGGCCCCCGCAGGCCACGATCCGGTCGACGGGCAGGCCCGCGCCCTCGAAGGCATCGACGATGACTCTCGTGCCGAAGGCGGTCGCCTCGAGCAGCGCGCGGTAGACCTCGTGCGGACGCGTCGACAGCGAGAGCCCGACGACGAGCCCCGCGAGATCCGCATCGACGAGCACCGAGCGATTGCCGTTCCACCAGTCCAGCGCGAGCAGGCCGCTCTCGCCCACCGCGAGCGCCGCCGCCTGCTCTTCCAGAACGTCATGCACGTCCGCGCCGCGCTCACGCGCGAGCTCGTGGACCTGCGGCGGCACCGAGTTCTCGACGAACCAGGCGAAGATGTCGCCGACGGCCGACTGGCCCGCCTCGTAGCCGAAGAGGCCGGGCACGACACCGTCCTCGACGACGCCGCACATCCCCTCGACCGAGGCGAGACGGTTGCCGAGCAGAATGTGGCAGTTGCTCGTCCCCATGATCACGACGAGCTCACCGGGTGCGATGCAGCCGACGGCGGGAGCGGACACGTGCGCATCGACGTTCGCGACCGCCACCGGCGTGCCGGGCAGCAGCCCCGTCCACGCTGCGGCGCGCGCGCCGAGGCCGCCTGCGCGTCCGCCGATGGCATCGACCCGGCGCGACATCTTCTCGTCCACGACGTTCGCGAAGCGCGGGTCGAGCGCCGCGAAGTAGTCCCGTGACGGGAAGCCGTCGGCTTTCGACCAGATCGCCTTGTAGCCGGCGGTGGTGTTGTTGCGCGTCTCGACCCCCGTGAGCTGCCACACGATCCAGTCGGCGGCCTCGATCAGGCGCCCGGCGCGGGCGTACACCTCCGGATCCTCGTGGAGGATCTGCAGCGCCTTCGGGAAGAACCACTCGGACGAGATCTTGCCGCCGTACCGTGACAGCCACGGCTCGCCTCGGTCCCTCGCGACGGCGTTGACCTCGTCCGCCTCCGGCTGTGCGGCATGGTGCTTCCAGAGCTTCACCCACGCGTGCGGGCGGAGGCGAAGATCGGGTAGCTCGCACAGCGGCGTCCCGTCCGCCGTCGTCGGGAGCATCGTGCACGAGGTGAAGTCGATGCCCACCCCGACGACCTCCTCCGGCCGGATCCCGTCGAGAACCTCCGGCACGGCGTGCTTCAGCGTGCGCACGTAGTCGGCGGGATCCTGCAGTGCCCACTCCCACTCCAGCTCGACGTCGGAGTCGGGGAGCCGCTCGTCGAGGACGCCGTTTGCGTATTGGTAGACGGAGGTGGCCACCTCCGAGCCGTCGTTGCAATCGACGAGGACGGCGCGGCCGGACTCGGTCCCGAAGTCGATGCCGAGGGCATACCGGCCGCTCACGGCTCGATCACGACCTTCAGGCCGCGGCGTTCGCTCAGCGCTGCGAAGGCATCCGGCCACTCGTCGAGGGCGTAACGGCCGCTGACGAGCAGCGCCAGATCCACACGCCCCTCCGCTGCGAGCCGGAGCGCGCGCGGGAGGTCGGCCGCCCTCATCCGTCGCGAAAGGAGCAGCGTCAGGCCTCTGCGCCTCGCAGCCGACGCGGGAAAGGAGGTGCGGTCGTCGTCGGGGATGCCCACGAGGACGAGGCGTCCGCCCGGCCGGAGCGAGGCGACGGCCTCGTCGACGGCGCCGTCGTCGCCCGCTGCCTCGAAGGCGACCTCGAGGCCCTCGTCGAGGGCAACCCCTCCGGCGAGGACGGCGTGCGTCGCGCCGAGTTGCTCGGCTGCCGCGACGCGGTGCGCGAGGAGGTCGGTGGCGACGATCGGCGACGCGCCCGCCATGTGCAGGAGCTGCACGAGGAGGAGTCCGAGCGGCCCGCAGCCGAAGACGCCGGCGCCGGCCCCGGGACGGACATGCCCGAGGTCGAACGCGTGCAGCGCAACGCCGAGCGGCTCCGCGAGTGCGGCCTCGACGTCGGTGAGCGTCTCCGGCACCGCGTGCACGAGGCGCTCGGGCCACGGGAGGAGCGTGCGCAGGGCGCCGTCGGTCGAACCGTGGCCGGCGAAGCGCATGGCCGGGCAGAGGTGTTCGAGCCCAGCCGCACAGAGATCGCACGCCCCGCACGGGACGGCAGGATCGACGGCAACGCGTTCGCCCTCGCGCGCGCCGGAGGCGACGACGCCCGCGAACTCGTGCCCGAGCACCAGCGGATGGTCGAGCCGGGCGTCGCCGATGCCGCCCTCGAGCAGCCAATGACGGTCCGAGCCGCAGAGACCCACGGCGGAGACACGCACGAGCACTTCCCCCGGGCCGGGCGACGGGTCCGGCTCGTCGTGCAGCTGCGGCTCGTTCGGTGCGTGCAGCCGGAGCGCCCTCAACCTGTCTGCCCGTAGTAGGCGGTCGGCCCGTGCTTGCGACGGAAGTGCCGCCGGAGCAGGTCGTCGCCGATCGGAGGGACGTCGGCTCGCAACTGTCTGGTGCGCAGCGCCCCGGCCGCCACCGCCTCGAGCGCGATCCCGTTCTCGACCGCCTCGTCCACCGAGGCGCCCCACGCGAACGGCCCGTGAGAGGCGACGAGAACGGCCGGCCGGTCGAGCGGCTCGAGCTCGAGGCGGACGAACGTCTCCACGATCACCTCCCCCGTCGCCCGCTCGTAGTCGCTTTCGATCTCCGCGGCGGTCAGCGGGCGCGTGACGGGGACGGCGCCGTCGAAGTGGTCTGCGTGCGTCGTTCCGTAGCACGGGATCTCCTCGCCCGCCTGCGCCCACGCGGTGGCGAACGAGGAGTGCGTGTGAACGATGCCCCCGACGTCGAGCCAGGCGCGGTAGAGGACGAGGTGGGTGGGCGTGTCCGACGAGGGCCGCGTCCGGCCGTCCACCACGGCGCCGCTCTCGATGTCGACGACGGCGATCGCAGCCGGCGTGAGCCGGTCGTAGGAGACCCCGCTCGGCTTGATCGCGACCACGCTCGCGTCGCGGTCGGCGGCGCTCGCATTCCCGAAGGTGAGGACGACGAGCCCTGCGCGGCCGAGCGCCAGGTTCGCCTCGAGGACGCGCTCCCGCAGCTCCGCGTGCTGCACTAGAGCCCTCCGGCGAGCCGGTAGTACGCCTGGTTCCAGCGGAGCTCGTTGGCGACGTCGCGGATCCGGGTCGTCTCGTCGATGACGAGCAGCTCGATCCCGGCGATCTCCGCGAGGTCGGCGAACGCCTCGCTGCCGATCGCCCGGCACAGGACACTGTGATGCGGGCCGCCGGCGCGAAGCCACGCCTCGGCGGCGGTGGAGAAGTCCGGCTTCGGCTTCCACAGCGCCCGCGCCACCGGCAGCCGGGGAAGGTCCTCCTCCGGCTCGACGAGCTCGACCTCGTTCAGCACGAGCCGGAACCGGTCGCCGAGGTCGAGCATCCCGACGACGACCGCCGGGCCGGGCGCCGCCGTGAAGACGAGCCGCACCGGATCGGCCCTGCCGCCGATCGAGAGCGGGTGGATCTCGCACGAGGGCCGTTCCGCGGCGATTGACGGGCAAACCTCGAGCATGTGCGCGCCCAGCACCTTCGCGCCGGAGGGCGACAGGTCGTACGTGTAGTCCTCCATGAACGAGGTGCCGCCGCCGAGGCCGGTGCTCATCACCTTCGCGATGCGGACGAGCGCGGCCGTCTTCCAGTCTCCCTCGGCGCCGAACCCGTAGCCGTCGGCCATCAGCCGCTGCGTTGCGATGCCCGGCAACTGCGTGAGGCGCCCGAGGTTCTCGAAGGTGTCGGTGAACGCCCGGAACCCGCCCGTGTCGAGGAACCCCCGCAGGCCGGCCTCGATCCGCGCCGCGTCCCGCAGCGACTCCCGTTGCGGGCCGCCGGCGCGCAGAGCCGAAGCGAGCTCGTACGAATCCTCGTACTCTGCGACGAGACGGTCGACCTCTGCCTCGGAAACCGCTGCGACCGCGTCCGCGAGGTCGTCCACGCCGTAGCCGTTGACCGCCACGCCCAGCCGAATCTGCGCCTCGACCTTGTCGCCCTCGGTGACCGCGACCTCGCGCATGTTGTCGCCGAAGCGGGCGACCCGGAGCGATTCCGCCTCGTGCCAGCCGGCGGCCGCACGCGCCCAGACGCCCACGCGCGCCGCGACCTCCGGGTCGCGCCAGTGACCGACGACGGTCTTCCGGCGCAGACGCATCCGCGTCTCGACGAACCCGAACTCGCGGTCTCCGTGCGCCGACTGGTTCAGGTTCATGAAGTCCATGTCGATCTCCGCCCACGGCAGGTCGCGGTTGAACTGCGTGTGGAGATGGAGCAGCGGCTTCTGCAGCGCGCTCAGCCCGGCGATCCACATCTTCGCCGGCGAGAAGGTGTGCATCCATGCGATCACGCCGATGCACGTGTCCGCCGCGTTCGCGTCGAGCGCCGCGCGCCGGATCGAGCCGGGGCTTGTGGCGACGTCCCTGTAGACCACGCGCACCGGAACGTCAGGCTGTGCGGCGAGGCCGGTTGCGATCTCTCGCGCATGCGCCTCGACCTGCCGCAGCGTCTCCGGCCCGTACATCTCCTGGCTCCCGGTGAGGAGCCAGACCTCGAGGTGTCCGAGCGCCTCAGGCGTCATCGCTCGAGATCTCCTCGAGCTGGCTGCGGTAGCTCGAGACCATCAGCTCGGTGAGCTTCTCGAGCGACGTCTCGTGCACCGGCTGGTCGATGGTGATGCGGCCGCCCTGCAGGACGTTGATGCGATCGCACAGCTCGAAGAGGTGGGCGTAGTTGTGGTCGATCACGATGATCGAGATCCGACCGCTCGAGGCGAGATCCTTGACGAGGTCGATGATGAGGCGCGATTCACGGGCCCCCATGGCGGCGAGCGGCTCGACGTCGAAGCGGCCCGGCGCCCGGGCGACCGCCACCGCCTCGTCGGGCACGAACAGCGGGTGACCTCGCGCACCGACGCAGAATGTGTTGGCGTCCGGGAAGCCGCCGCCAGAGGTGTCACTCAGCAGCGCCGCACCCGTTGGCTGGACGATCATTTTGGGCGAGTATCGCAGGAAGCCGTCCGAGGGCAACCTGGGCGAGGTGCGCAGCGCCGGATGGGCACCCTTACCGATCCGTCCCGGACGGTCGCTGCTCCCACTCCGACCTGAGCAGCGCGAATTCGACGTCGCCTTCCTCCTCGCCTTCGATGCTGTAGGGCCAGGGCTGGTGAAAGACGCGCACGAACTTGAGGCCTGCTTTCTCCATCACCCGCCGCGACGCGACGTTCACGACCATCGCGGAAGCAACGATCCGCTCGGCGCCGAGTTCGGCGAAGCCCACGTGCACGAGCGCACGCGAGCCCTCGGTCGCATAGCCCTTCCCCCACTCTGAACGGCGCAGCCGGTAGCCCAGCTCGAGCTCGCCCGGCGGTGCACCCTCAGCCGGTCGCAGATGAAACCAACCCACGAACCGCTCGGTCGACTTCTCGATCGCGGCCCAGAACCCGTATCCGGCCGAATGCTCGTAGTCGAGGAACGCAGGCAGCACCTCGTTCTGGATCTCGTCCCGCGGGGTTACCCGACCCCCGGTGATGAAGCGCATCACCTCGGGATCGCCGTCCAGCTCGACCAGGTTGTCCACGTCCCCTTCCGTGAACCGACGCAACGTCAGACGCTCGGTCTCCAGGAAGATCTCCACGGGTGCACCCTGTCAGTTGCCTCGGGCACGAGTGAGGTCCGTCTCAGCGATCCCAGCGCACGGCAGCCGAGTGCACCCATGATCCTGCAAGCGGGACCGTGACGAATGCGACAGCGAGCCCGAGCGCGAGTGCGGCGACCAGGAGCGCGACGCGTAGCCAAGTGCCACCCAGCCGGTCGCGCCGCGCCCACTCCGCCAACGCGTGGCGCCCAGCGCGATGGGCGTAGGCGAGCACGTGTATTCCCATCGCGCCGAACCAGATGACGAAGCTCGCCTTGTGGAGGCCGAGCACCGCGCCGCCGGGCGGACCGACTGCAATCAGCGCCACACCGGTGCCGAAGAGGGTCAGCGTCGAGGCGACGAGCACGGGCGCGACGAGGACGCGCATCAGCGGTGCAGGGGGCCCCTTCGCGACGTAGTCACGGCGGCCGGTGTAGTAGCCGACGAACCGATAGCCGGTGCTGGCGAGTTTGAGCGCCAGTGGTCCGAGCAGCAACATGCCGACGAAGACGTGCACGGTGAGCAAGGGGCGCAGGAACGGGATCGTGGCGCCTTCGACCGCGAGCAGCACGATCAATGCGCCGGCGGCAACGGCCGTCAGACGCGCGTTTCCCTCGGCGCCGCCGGTGAAGCGGTGCGCGGCCCGGGCGCTGCCGCCGGCGGCCCGCGGCCGGGCCGTCCCGAGCTCGCCGGTCGAGGCCATGCCCTCAGTGAACGCGGTCTGGATGAGACGACGATGAGTCTCATGCTTCGCTCATCCAGACAGATGACAATCGGGACATGCGGGTGCTGGTGGTGGAAGACGAGGCGAAGATGGGGCGGCTGCTCAAGCGCGGCCTCGGGGAGGAAGGGCATGCCGCCGATCTCGCGCCGAGCGGCGAGGAGGCTTTGTGGATGGCCAGCGCCAGACGGTACGACGCGATCGTGCTCGACGTGATGCTGCCCGGCCTCGACGGCTTCGCGACCTGCCGCGAGCTCCGCTCGCGCGGCGTCTGGACCCCGGTGCTGCTGCTGACCGCCCGCGACGCGGTCGCGGACCGCATCGAGGGGCTCGACACGGGCGCCGACGATTACCTCGTGAAGCCGTTCTCGTTCGCCGAGCTGCTCGCGCGCCTGCGCGCGCTGGTCCGCCGAGCACCAGGAGAGCGGCCGACGACGTTGCAGGTCGACGACCTTCGGCTCGACCCTGCGGCCCATCGCTGCTGGCGCGGCGAGATCGAGCTCGAGCTCTCCGGCAAGGAGTTCTCCCTGCTCGAGCTGTTCATGCGACGCGCGGGCGAGACGCTTTCGCGCGCGCAGATCCTGGACGGAGCGTGGGACATGGCATTCGAGAGCCGCTCGAACGTCGTCGACGTCTACATCGGATATCTGCGACAGAAGATCGACCGGCCGTTCGCACGCAGCTCGATCGAGACGGTCCGGGGCGTCGGCTACCGGCTACGCACGGACGACGCGTGATCGGCTCGCTCCCGATCAGAGTCAGGCTGACGCTTCCCTTCGCGCTCGCGATGGCGCTCGTTCTCGCCGGCGCGGGCGCGTTCGTCTACGTCCGTGTCGGCGGTGCGCTGCTTACGAACGTCGACCAGAACCTGCGCTCGCAGGCCGTCGAATCGATCTCGCACCTCCGACGCGGGAAACCGCTGCTCGACCGCGACGCGCCGGTCGGAGCGACCGTCGCGCAGGTCGTCGGCGCCGACGGCAAGCTCGTCACATCTACGCCGAGCAGTCTCACGGCGCTCCTCCGTCGGGACGAGTTGAAGCGCGCGCTCGCCGGGCACGCGCTCCGCTCGACGCGAGAGATTCCCGGCCTGAGAGGAGAATGGCGGTTGCTCGCGGAGCCGACCGGTGCCGGCGGCCGGCGGGCGGTGCTCGTGCTCGCCCGTTCGCTGAGCGCACGCGACGAGACGCTGCACCGCCTTCGCGTCGAGTACCTCTTCGCAGCACCGGCGGCGCTCCTGCTCGCGATCATCGCCGGCTACGGACTGGCCGCCGCCTCATTACGCCCGGTTGAAGCGATGCGCCGGCGGGCCGCCGAGATCACAGCCTCGACTCCGGGCAGCCGGCTACCCGTGCCCGGAAGCCGAGACGAGGT
The DNA here is from genome assembly GCA_963708355.1 of uncultured Thermoleophilia bacterium. Classification (GTDB taxonomy): domain Bacteria; phylum Actinomycetota; class Thermoleophilia; order Gaiellales; family Gaiellaceae; genus PALSA-600. The sequence continues at coordinate 13,070 of CAVPSK010000009.1, forward strand.
CTCGCGACTCGCCGAGACGCTGAACGACATGCTCGGCCGGCTCGAGGCTGCTTTCGAGCACGAGCGTCGCTTCCTCGCCGACGCGAGCCACGAGCTGCGGACGCCGCTCGCGTTGTTGCGAACGGAGCTCGAGCTCGCGCTGCGCCGCCCTCGTTCGCGGGAGGAGCTCGAGCACGCGCTCCGCTCGGCCGCAGAGGAGACCGAGCGGTTGACCCGTCTCGCCGAGGATCTGCTGCTCATCGCTCGCTCCGACCAGGGCTCGCTCCCGATCCGACGCGAGCGCGTCTCCGCTCAGGGTGTGCTCGCCGACGTCGCCGACCGGTTCGGCGGCCGCGCCGCGGAGCTCGGGCGGACGCTCGATGTCGAGCCGGGCGAGGATGCCGCGCTCGACGTCGACCCGGCGCGGCTCGAGCAGGCAATCGGGAACCTCGTCGACAACGCGCTCCTCCACGGCCGCGGCGCGGTCGGGCTCTCGATCGTTCGGCGCGGCGGGCGCGTCGAGCTCCACGTGACCGACGAGGGCGACGGATTCGCGCCCGAGTTCGCGGGCCGCGCGTTCGACCGGTTCAGCCGCGGCGACGACGCGCGGAGCCCCGGCGGCACCGGCCTCGGGCTCGCGATCGTCGAGCTGATCACCTCCGCACACGGCGGCAGCGCCGGCGTCTCGGAGCGCGTCGGCGGGGGCGCCGACGTCTGGATCGCGCTCGAGCCGGCACCGGAGCCCGCCGCGGTTCTAACCTGACTCTTAGTCTCGGCTCATCGCCGTCTCATCTCGTCGTGCGAGCCTGGAAGCGCAATGGCCGAGATCCGTTCGCAGCGGCACGCGATCGCCGCCCGTGATGCCGCCGCCGCCAGGCTGCGCCGGCTGACAGTCGCCGCGATCGCCGGGGCGACCGGCGTCGGCGGGTTGCTCGCAGGGGTCGCTGCGTCTGCGACCCACCCCCGCGCCGTCCTCCGCAGCGCCTCTGAGGCGACGGTTCCGCGAGGCATCCCGCGTGTGCCTGCTCCCTCGCCGACGACCCCGGTCGGGAGCGTCGACCCCGCCGCCGCGGCTCCCGTCCCGGCCCCGAGCGCGTCGGAGGCGCCGCCGATCGTCGTGTCTGGCGGCTCGTGAGCCCGCTCGCAACGGTTTCCCTCCGCGCCCTCGGGACCACGGCGGTGCTCGCCACGAGCGAGCCGGCGGCGCTTCGGGCCGCGCGCGCCGTGCTCGTCAGGGGGTTGCGCGCCTTCGACCTGGCGTGCAGCCGCTTCCGCGACGACTCGCAGCTCGCGGCGCTCAACCGCAACGCCGGCACAGCCGTGCCGGTCGGGGAGCTCCTCTGGGACGCGGTCTCCGTCGCGATCCGCGCGGCGGAAACGACCGGGGGGCTCGTCGACCCGACGATCGGGCGACCGCTACGGCTCGCCGGCTACGACGCCGCCTTCGCTCGGATTCGCCTTCGAGAGGGCAGGCTCGTCCGGCCCTCGTTCGAGAAGGCCGGCGACTGGCGCGAGGTCGTGCTCGACGAGCGCTGCCGGACCGTTCGAGTCCCCGCCGGCGCCGAGCTCGACCTCGGCGCGACCGCCAAGGCGCTCGCAGCCGACCGCATCGCGGCCGCCGTGTTCGACCTGACGGCCGGCGGCGTGCTCGTCTCACTCGGCGGCGACGTAGCGGTCGCCGGGGAGGCACCGCCGGGCGGCTGGCCGATACGAATCGCGGACGACCACGCCGCTCCGCTCGACACGCCGGGTCAGACGATCGCGCTCCTTGTGGGCGGGCTCGCGACCTCCGGGACCGCCGTGCGTCGCTGGGACACGACGGCCGGCGAGCTTCATCACATCGTCGACCCCCGCACCGGACGTCCTGCCTCCACGCCGTGGCGGACGGCGACGGTCACCGCCCGTTCGTGCGTGGAGGCAAATACTGCGAGCACGGCGGCGATCGTTCTCGGCGAAGCAGCTCCGGCCTGGCTCGAGGCAGTCGGGCTCCCGGCGCGCCTCGTCGGCGTCGACGGCTCCGCCGCCCTGGTCGGCGGCTGGCCGGCTGAAGAGGCGGAAGCGGCGTGAGCGGGCTCCTCGCCGCCTCGCCGAGCCCGTTCTGGTACGTGACGCGCGGCTCGGGCGTCGTCACGCTGCTGCTCGTCACCCTCTCGGTCTGCCTGGGTGTGCTCACAACCGTTCGCTGGCGCAGCGACCGCATGCCGCGTTTTGTGGTCGCGGGCCTGCACCGGAACGTGACACTGCTCGCGGTCGCCTTCCTCGCCGTCCACGTCGTGACGACGATCGCCGACGGCTACACGCCGATCGGCCTCCGAGACGCGGTCCTGCCGTTCATCTCCGCCTACCGGCCGATCTGGCTCGGCCTCGGCACGCTCGCGTGCGACCTTCTGATCGCAGTCGTCCTCACCAGCCTGCTGCGCGCGCGCATCGGCTATCGCACCTGGCGGACGACGCACTGGCTCGCGTACTGCTCGTGGCCGCTCGCGCTCGTGCACTCGCTCGGGACCGGAAGCGACGCCCGCTCCGGCTGGCTGGCGGTACTCGCCCTGTGCTCCATCGCGGCCGTAGCGGCCTCGGTGCTCGTCCGTGTCGCACGCGGTTCGGCAGGCGGGGGCCTACGACTGGCCGCAGGAGCGGTTGCGCTCGCGATTCCGCTCTTGATCCTCGTCTGGTACCGGGGCGGTCCCGCCCGGCACGGCTGGGCGGCGCGCGCCGGCACCCCGACCGCGCTCCTCCGGTCGCACGCAACGGCGGCGCGCGGGGTCGCGGCGGCGCCGAGCCTTCCGCGCACCTTCGACGGCCGCCTCGCCGGCCGTCTGACGCAGGGTCGCGACGGGAGCGGCCTCGTCACGATCCGGATCGACACCGTCCTGCACGGCGGCGTCAGAGGGAAGCTCCGGATCGCGCTCCAGGGTGTGCCGAGCGAGCAAGGGGGCGTGTCGATGACCGCAAGCGGCGTCGCATTCGCCGCGGCCGGCTCGCCGGTCTTCCGGGGCAGCATCATCGGGCTCGAGGGCAACCGCGTCGCCGCGCAGGTCTCGGCCGGCTCGGTCGGCACGTTCGACCTCGTGCTCGTGCTCGACCTCGATCCTGCGAACGGGACGGTCACCGGGGCGCTGCACGGGTCGCGCGCATGAGCGTCGCGGCCCCCAGGGCGCTCGAGCGCCGCCCACCGCCACCTGCCGGGTTGCCGCGGTTGCTGGCCGGCCTCCGTCCGAACGTGCCTCTTTCACTCGAGGAGCACGTCGGCCGCCTCGGCCCGCTTCCGGCAACGCGGCGCGGCGACCTGATTGCCGCCGTCGAAGCGAGCGGGCTACGCGGCCGCGGCGGCGCCGGCTTCCCGACGGGCCAGAAGCTGCGGGCGGTCGCCGCCGGGCGGGGCCGGCCGGTGGTGGTGGTGAACGCGACCGAGGGCGAGCCCGTGAGCGGCAAGGACAAGGCGCTCGTGCGCCGCGCGCCGCACCTCGTCCTCGACGGCGCCGCGGCGGCCGCGGCCGCACTCGGCGCCCGCCAGACAGTCGTCGCTGTCGCGGCCGACGCCGTGGCCGAGCAGGCGGCGCTCTCGCAGGCGATGGCCGCTCGCAAACGCCACGGCGTCGACGGCCGAACCTCGCTCAGGCTCGTGGCCGTACCCCACGGCTTCGTGACCGGCGAAGAGACCGCGCTCGTCGACTTCTTGAACGGCGGTTCGGGGAAGCCGACCTTCAAGCCGCCGCGGCCGTTCGAGCGCGGTGTCGGCGGTGCGCCGACACTCGTCAACAACGCGGAGACCCTCGCGCACGTGGCGCTGATTGCACGGTTCGGGGCGACCTGGTTCCGCGAGATCGGAACACCGGCTGAACCCGGCTCTGCGCTCCTCACCGTCACCGGCGCCGTCCGCCGGCCGGGCGTCCACGAGCTCGCGCTCGGCTCGACGCTCGTGGACGTCGTCGCGCGGGCCGGCGGCCCGACCGAGACACCTCTCGCCTACCTCGTCGGCGGCTACTTCGGAACCTGGCTCAGTCCCGACCAGGCTCACGCCCTCGTCCTCTCCGAAGCGGGGTTGAAAAAAGCCGGCGCATCGCTCGGGGCCGGGGCGATCGTGGTGCTGCCGGCTTCGGCGTGCGGGCTCGTCGAGACCGCACGCATCGCGAGCTACCTCGCAGACGAGAGCGCCGGCCAGTGCGGCCCTTGCGTCCACGGCCTGGCGGCGATCGCCGGCGCCCTCGAGCAGCTTGTGCGTCCAGGACGTCGCGACGTTCGTCCCGAGCTCGGGCGTTGGCTCGGACAGATCGCGGGTCGCGGCGCGTGCCGCCACCCCGACGGCGCGGCACGCCTCGTCTCCTCGGCGCTGGACATCTTCGCGGACGAGGTCGGACACCATCTCCGCCACCGCCGGTGCAGCCGCCGCACCGCGCGTGTCTTACCGGCGCGGCGATCGAGGTGACGAGCACGCTCCGCGTCAACCCGATTACCTGCGCCGCCCACGGCCTCTGCGCGGAGCTCTTCCCCGAGCGGATCTCGCTCGACGACTGGGGCTACCCGATCGTCGATCCGGCGCCGATCGGACCCGAGCTCGAGCAGCACGCTCATCGGGCGGTCGACGCCTGCCCGACCCTCGCCCTCCTGATAGTCCGTACCCCACGATGAGCTCGCCCGTCTCTCGACCGCCGCGGCCGACGCGAAGTCGGCGCGAAGGTCGTCGCGCACGCCGACTGATCGCGCCGGTATTGCTCGTCGCCGGGGCCCTCGCGGCCGCCGCCTACGCACTCGTCGGGACGGGCGGGTCGCGGCCGGCGCGTCATGTCCCACGCCGGGCAGGCGTTCCCGCGGCCCGGACCTCGCGGAAGCCGGCTCCGGCTCCGACTCCCGCGCAGACCGTCCTCGGCCTGCCGTCCGTGAAGCCCGGCCCGGTTCCGGGATACGTACTGATCGCCGACCGCAACAACAACCGGATCCTGCTCGTCTCGCCGGCCAAGCGAGTCGTCTGGGAGTTCCCGCGGCCCGGCGACATCCGACCCGGGCAATCGTTCCACGACCCCGACGACGCGTTCTTCACGCCCAACTACACCGGCATCTCGATCAACGAGGAGTTCAACCAGACGATCAGCCTGATCCACCTCAGCAGCCACCGGATCGTCTGGTCGTACGGCCACGCGGGCGTCGCCGGCTCGGGCGCGGGCTACCTGTCCAATCCGGACGACGCCTACCTGTTGCCGAACGGGCTCTTCATGGTCGCCGACATCCGCAATTGCCGTGTCCTCCTCGTCGACCGTGCCCGCAGGGTCGTGCGCGAGCTCGGCCGAGCCGGCTCGTGCGGCCATGACCCACCGCAGGGCCTCTCCTCACCGAACGGCGCCACGCCGCTGCCGGACGGGGGCGTGCTCGTGACCGAGATCGGCGGCTGGGTCGACCGGATCAGCGCTTCGGGCCGACTCCTCTACACCGTGCGTACACCCACGACCTATCCATCCGACGCCCAGCTGCTGCCGGACGGGAACATCCTCGTCGCCGGCTTCGACACCCCGGGCCGCGTCGACGAGATCACCGCCTCCGGACGGATCGTCTGGACGTACGGGCCGAGCTCGGGGCCCGGCGCGCTCGACCGCCCTTCGCTCGCCGTTCGCTGGCCGAACGGCATGATCGCCGTCACCGACGACTGGCACCACCGCGTGATCGTGATCGATCCGAGGACCAAGCGAATCGTCTGGTCGTACGGCCACGACGGCGTCGCCGGTACCGCTTCCGGCTTCCTGAACAAGCCGGACGGACTCGATCTCTTGCCGGCTGTTCCACGGGCCGGCGCAGCCGTCGTCACCGCCGCCGCCCCCGCCCGGTCACACGCGCAGCCGCCCGGCTCGGCGGTGGCGCCGGCGCCGGTGCGCCGTGTCGGCTCGCTGCCGCACGCGCTCTCACGCGCGAGCGCCGTCGCCCTCCCAGGAGGCCGCATGCTCGTTGCCGGCGGCCTCAGGGGCGGCTCCTCGACCGACCAGATCCTGCTCGGGACCCCTGGCGCGCTGCGCCCGGTCGGGCGCCTGCCGATCGCCGGCCACGACGCGGCGGCAGCCCTCCTCGGCGGGACCGCGTACGTCTTCGGCGGCGGCCAGGCGGTCTCGACCGACACCGTTGTTCGCGTGAACACACGGACCGGTGCCGCTGCGCTCGCCGCCAGACTGGACGAGCCCCTCTCCGACCTTGGCGCCGCCGTCGTCCGCAACCACGCCTACCTCGTCGGCGGCTACACCGGCGCGCGCTTCGCAAGCGCAGTCCTCCGCTACGACGGCGGCGGCAAGACGACGACGGTCGCCCGTTTGCCGACAGGTCTCCGCTATGCGGGCGTCGCCGCGCTCGGCGATCGCATCTACGTCGCGGGCGGCCTCACAACAGGCGGCGAGACAGCAGTCACCTACCGCGTCGACCCGATGTCCGGCACCGTCCGTCGCATCGGGCTCCTTCCGGCGCCGGAGGCGTACGGAGCGCTCGTCGCCTACCACGGCGCGCTCTACCTCATCGGCGGCAAGACGGCCACGGGAGCGCCGGACGCCACCGTCCTCAGAATCGACCCGCAGACCGGCACGACCACCGTTGCAGCCCGCCTCCCGCAAGGGCTCGCCGAGCCGGCCGCTGTCGTGCTCGCCGACAGGATCGTCGTGATCGGCGGCGAGAACAGCAACGCGGTCTACGAGCTCACGCCACGTTGAGCCGAACGCTGATCAACCTGCTCGCGCCCGTAGCGCGTTGAGGATGACTCCGACGTCGATTCCTTCCTGGACGAGGGCGCCGGCGACGGGAGGCAGGAAGCCGAGCGCTGCGAAGCCCATCGCGACGAGCGAGGCGCCGATTCCGAGCAGGACGCTCTGGCGGGCGATGTAGAGCGCCCGCCGGCTGAACGAGATCGCGTCGGCGACCCGGTCCACGCGGTCGACGAGGACGACGGCGTCGGCTGTCTCCGAGGACACGGTTGCGCCTGCCGAGCCCATCGCGACACCGACGTCTGCGAGAGCGAGTGCCGGGGCGTCGTTGATCCCGTCGCCGACCATCACGATCGAGCGCAGCTCCGGGCGGGCTTGGAGCGCGCGGACGACGTCGAGCTTCTGCTCCGGTGTCTGCTCCGCGTACACGCGATCGACCCCCAGCGCCTCCCCGACTGCGTGCGCAACCGCAGACGCGTCACCCGTGACGAGCGCGACATGGCGGATTCCCACCTCTCGGAGGCGGGGCACCAGACGATCGGCGTCGGCGCGCAACCGGTCACCGATCAGCACGACCCCGGCGGCGGCGCCGTCGACGCCGACCAGCACCTTCGCGTCGCCGTCCACCTGCGCCGGCAGCGTCGCCTCGACGCCGTGCTCGGCGAGCCAAAGCCGGCTGCCGACGAGCACGTGGTGGCCGCCCACGTCCCCCTCCACCCCGCGCCCGAACGACTCGGCCACGTCTCGCGGGACCTCGAGGCGAAGCCCCTCGGCCTCGGCGCCGGCAACGAGCGCCTTCGCGAGCGGGTGCGACGAAAGCCGATCCACGCTCGCCGCGAGCCGTAGCGTCTCCGTGGCCGCGAGGCCGTCCAGCGGCACCACCCGACGCAGCTCGGGCCGGCCGAGCGTGACGGTGCCGGTCTTGTCCAGCAGCACCGAGCGGGCTCTGCCGAGACGTTCGATCGTCGCAGCGCCCTTGACGACGACGCCGCCGCGGGCGCAGCGAGAGAGGCCCGAGATCAGGGCGATCGGCGCCGCGAGGATCAACGGGCAGGGCGTCGCGACGACGAACACGGCCAGCGCGCGCACCGGGTCGCCGGAGATCGCCCAGGCCACACCCGCGACGACGACCGTGACCGGTAGGAAGAAGGCCGCGTAGCGGTCGGCGAGCCTCACGAACGGGGCACGCTCGCTCCCTGCAGCCTCGACGACGCGAACGAGCGCGGCGTAGGTGCTCTCCGCTGCCGGCCGCAGCACCGTCAGCTCGAAGGCAGTCCCCGCGCACGCCGTGCCGCTCCGAACCTGCCCACCGCGCTCGATCGTGACCGGCAGCGGCTCCCCGGTCAGCGCCGACTCGTCCACGATCGCCTCGTCGCTCTCGACCATTCCGTCCGCCGGCACCACCTCACCGGCGCGTACCACGACACGATCACCGGGGACGACCAGCTCCGCGGGCACCTCCACGAGGCCGTCGCCCCGTCTCACCAGCGCGCTTCGTGGCGCCCGCTCGATGAGTGAGGTCAACTCACGCGCCGCCCTGCGATTCGCCCGCTCCTCGAGCGCGTTGCCGCCGGCCAGCATCAACGCCACCACCGCGCCCGCCAGGTACTCGCCGAGCGCGAGCGCCCCGGCCATCGACACCAGCGCGATCGCATCGACACCGACGTCACCGCGCAGCAGCGAGCGAACGACCGACGCCGTCAGCGGCACGAGCAGCAACGCGGTCGTGGCAGCCCACAGCCCGTCGGCAACCTCCGGCGCTCCGAATGCCCACGCCGCGAGCCCACCGACGACGCCGGCGAGCGCCGCGGGCGCGACCGACTGCCGCGACCGGCGAAGAATCGCCTCACCCCGACCTCCGCGACTACCCCACACCGGAGCCTCCTCGACGACCAGCTCAGAAGGTTCGTCTTCGCCCCAAAACATGCCCCGTGGAGGCGAACGCGGCATCCGGGCCTTCCGCACGGCGCCTTGCGGACTTACCACAGCGAGGTTCGGCGTCCGTACTTTTCCGTCCGGCCGGTGCGCACAGTCGCGGATGCCGCGAAGCGCTCGACGGCCCATGATCGCTCGGGATGACACTGCGGTCAGAGCACGACGTAGCCGAACCGCCCGAGTCGCCGCCGGACTCGCCGCCGGCCCCGCCGGGGGGCCGGCCGAAGCGTCGGGCCCGGTGGCTGCTGTGGATCGCGGGCGGGGCCGCGGCCCTCTTCTTGCTCGCGCAAGCCGTCCCGTATGGCAGGTCGCATACGAATCCGCCGACGACGGCCGAGCCGAGCTGGAACTCGCCGCAGACGCGCGAGCTGGCCGCACGGGCCTGCTTCGATTGCCACTCGAACCTCACGACCTGGCCGTGGTACTCGAACGTAGCGCCCGTCTCGTGGCTGACGCAGCGAGACGTCGACGGTGGACGCTCCGCGCTCAACTTCAGCGAATGGGACAAGCCGCAGGACGGTGCCGGCGACGTCGCCGAGGCGATCTCGGGGGGATCGATGCCGCCGTGGTTCTACCCACTGATGCATCCGAAGGCCAAGCTCTCCCACGCCGACAAGCAGAGGCTGATCGCCGGTCTCGCCGCGACGTTCAAGAACTCGCCCCCGATCGGCGGCGGCGGGTAGCCGTCCCACGACCGGCCCGGACGACACGCCTTCACCGATTCCTGGTTCGCGCTTTGCCGATGACTCGCCCGCCCTTGTCCCGGGCTTTGCCGACGCACGCGTACAAGTGAGAGCGCATCGTCAACCACGTAGACAGGAGTGATCGACATGATGCGCAAGCTCACTGCAACCGGCCTCACGGCGCTGGCGCTCGCAGGACTCGCGGGCACCGGCGCCGCATTCGCCGCCTCATCCCATCCGGTCAAGCCCCCGCCTCGCGCGGCCCATACCGACTCCGCACGGGACAGCGCCTCGAGCGACAGGTCCAGCCGTGGCCGCCATCGCGACGGCAAGACCGAGGCCGCATCCAAGGACACGTCGTCTTCCGGGCGTTCTTCGTCCGGAGAGATCGAGTCGCCGCGGTGAGGGCTCGAAACCGTTTCGCCGGGCAGTCGCGCACCGGCTGCCCGGCACCGGTTCGCGCCCGACGAACCGCGGCCGCCTCACGCCGGTCGGAGACGCACTACGACGTCGGTGCCGCCGTCGGGAGGCGTGATGAGCTCGACCTCTCCCTGATCGGCCTCGACGAGCTTGCGGACGATCGCGAGGCCGAGGCCCGAGCCGCCGCTCCGGCTGGCCGGAGCGCGCCAGAAGCGGTCGAAGGCTCGGGCCTGATGCTCGGGTGTCATGCCCGGGCCCCGGTCGAGGACGTGTAGCTCGACCCACGGTGGAGCCTCGAGTGCCGAGATGGAGACGGCCGTTCCGCGGGGCGCGTGGTCGAGCGCGTTCGCGACGATGTTGTCGAGGACCTGGACGAGCCGCGTCCGTCCGGCGCGCACACCGATTGCCCCCTCCACCACGACGTCCAGGCGGACCTCGCGATCGTCGGCGAGCGGGCGCCACGTCTCGGCGCGGTCGCGGATGAAGGCCGCCGCGTCGAGCTGCTCGGCGGGCGTTGCGCCGGCGTCCGAGCGCGCGAGCGCGAGCAGTCCATCGACGAGGGCCGAGAGGCGCTCCGCCTCGGGCAGCGCGCCTGCGGCGTCGCCGTTCTCGAGTCGTAGCCGGAGCGCTGTGAGAGGGGTGCGCAACTCGTGCGAGGCGTCTGCGACGAACTCTTCCTGAGCGCGCATGACCTGGCTGAGCTTTGCGACCGTCGCGTTGAAGACGCGCGCGAGCGAGCGGACCTCGGGCGGGCCGCCGCTCTCGGGTGCTCGCGCGGTCAAGTCGCCTGCGCCGACGGCCGCCGCGGCCTGCTCGAGGCCGGCGAGCGGGCGGGTGACGAAGCGCGCGAGCGCCGCGCCGACGAGTGCAGCCGTGGCCAGCACGACCAGCGCGATTCCGGCGAGTAGTACCCAGTAGCGGCGGACGCGCGCATCGAGGGTCGAGGTCGGGTACGTGATCCGAACCGCGCCGTGCACGGTGCCGCCCGATGCGATCGGAACGGCGACGAAGAGCAACTCGCGGTGAAGTGTCTGCGAGAAGCGCTGTCCGACCGAATAGCGGCCCTTGAGCGCGGCCCTGATCTCGGGCCGAGAGGCGAAGCTCTCCGCGCCCGCGATGCGGTTGCTCGTGTCGATGAGCACTCGCCCGTCCCGCGCGACGATCGCCACACGGGCTCCCGTTGTGCGCCCGTACGAGTAGGCGACCCGGGCGACGGCGGCGAGCTCGGAGGCCCTCCGCGACTGCACCGCGTCTTCGGCGTCCTGGGCGAGCACGGTGGCGTCGCGCGTCACCCTGGCTTCGAGATCCCGCCGTTCGCTGCGCTGGTTCTGCACGCCGAGCGGCACCTCGAGCACCAGCAGCACGAAGATCGTGATGCCGAGGTATCCGAGAAGCAGTCTGCGGGTCACGCTGCGCGCAGGCGGAAGCCCACTCCGCGGACGGTCTCGATCCAGCCCGGATCGCCGAGCTTGCGACGCAGGGACGCCACGTGGACGTCGATCGTCTTGCTCGACCCCAGCCAGCTCGTCTCCCAGACCTCCTGGAGCAGACGTCGCCGGTCGACCACCGCCCCGGGGTCGCGTGCGAGGGCGGCGAGGAGGTCGAACTCCTTCGGGGTCAGCTCGAGCTCGCGCCCGCCGAGCACCGCGCGGCGCGAGCGTTCGTCGACCTCCAGGTCTCCAACTCGGAGGGGCGAGTGTGCCGTCTGCCGCGCCGAGGTCCGGCGTGCCACGGCACGGATCCGCGCGATCAGCTCCCGCAGGCCGAACGGCTTGACCACGTAATCGTCTGCACCGAGCTCGAGCCCGACGACGCGGTCAGCCTCCTCGCCTCGCGCCGTGACCACGATGATCGGCACGTCTGAGCGCTCGCGGAGCTGCCGGCACACGTCGAGGCCGTCCCCGTCGGGGAGTCGGAGGTCGAGCAAGACGAGGTCGGCCGCGGGAGCCGCCAGCGCCTCGGCGGCCGTGGCCGCGCGCTCGACCGAAAAGCCCTCGCGTGCGAGCCCCTCGGCGAGCGGCTCGGCGATCGCGGTCTCGTCCTCCACCAGCAGGATCCGCATGCCCGCATGATCGCCGGGCTCGATACGACTGCCATCGGGGCTTTGCCGAATCTTGGCAACGGCCTTACCGAACACTCGAAACCCCCTGGGCCGGCCCTGGCAGGGCACCTCGTACCGTCGAGGCATCGACTTCAGGAGGTGCCCGATGCGGAAGCTCAACATCATCGTGATCGCCGGCCTGCTCGGCCTCGCCATGATCCTCGGCACGTTCGCCGCGACGCGGACGGCCTCGCTCGGCGTCACCGCCCGGCAGGCGACCGCGGCGTCGCTGAGCGCGCGTTCCCGGCGGCTCGACGCTTACGAGGCGGCGTTGCGGCGCTCGCTCGCCCGCAAACCGCCCGCGCTGCCGGCCGTGTCGAAGACGACCGCAGCAGGCCGGCCTCGGATCGTCTATCACCGACCTCCGCCGGTCGTCGTCGTGAGGCACACCCACCACGGCGACGACGGCTACGAGCTGGGCGACGGCGGCAGCGATGACTAGTCACACCGGACGCCTGTACGTCCTCGCGTGCTCGCTCGCGACCTTCTTCCTCGTCTGGGCGCTCGTCGCCGCACACCCGTGGGGCACTGCCCGCAGCGATGCGCGGGTCGCGGCGCTTTCCGCGCGGGAGGCACGGCTCAGACACGAGGCGGTGCTCGTCCGGCAGCTCGTCGCGCAGCGCTGGAAGACGTACCGCGTCCAGCTCGGCCTGCGCCGTTCGCAGATCGCTGCGGCACGCTCCGCGAGCGTCTCGTCGGCGGCCGCGGCGGTGCGCGTCGTCAATCTGCCGCCGCTGACGATCACGAGGACGTCATGATCGAATCGCGCTTCTTCCACGCAATGGGCACCGAGATCGAGCTGCTCGTCGACGCGCCGCGGGTGCCCGATTGGGCCTTCGATCTCGCCGAGGCCGAGTTCCACCGGCTCGAGGCGGTGCTCTCCCGGTTTCGTCCCGAATCCGAGCTCTCGCGCCTGAACCGCGAGCGCCGCCTCGACGCCGGGCCCGATCTTTGCCGGGTGCTCGAGCTGGCGCTCGCCGCGCGCCGTGAGACCGGCGGGCGCTTCGACCCGACCGTGCACGATGCCCTGGTCGCGGCGGGGTACGACCGCTCGTTCGAGCTCGTCCCGGCCGACTCCGAGGAGCCCGCGGCACGCGCCGTCGTCGCCGCCGCCCGCGGCGTGCATCTCGACGGAAGCCGCATCGAGCTCGACCCCGGCGTGCACGTCGATCTGGGAGGTATCGGCAAGGGCTACGCGGCCGAGCGCGCCGCCGAGCTGCTCGCGCTCGCCGGCCCGTGCCTCGTCAACGCCGGTGGGGACATCGCGATCCGCGCGGGGTGCTGGCCGGTCGGGGTCGTGACCGCCGATGGGCTCCTGACGCTGCAGCTGACGGGCGGCGGGCTCGCGACGTCGGGCCGCGACCGGCGACGCTGGCGACGCGGGGGCCGGGAGCTCCACCACCTGATCGACCCGGCAACCGGAAACCCCGCCGAGAGCGACCTCCTCCGCGTGACCGTGATCGCCGACGATGCCGTCGCGGCCGAGGTCGCGGCGAAGTCGCTCTTCCTCGCCGGCTCCGAAGGCGCGCTCGCCGAGGCCGGCGCCGCGGGTTTCGCGGCCGTGCTCGTCACCGCGGACGGGCGCACGTGCTTCTCCGGAGCGCTCGCGGCATGAAGACCGATCCGACGTTCTGGCTCCTCGCCCGCGCCGCCGGGCTCACCGCGTACGTCCTCCTCACGGGCTCGGTGCTCGCCGGCCTCACGCTCAGGTCGCGGGCGCTCGGACGCGCCGTCAGGCCGGCGGCGGTCGCCGACGTGCATCGCTTCCTCGCTCTGCTCGGCCTGGGGATGATCGGGCTCCACGGGCTCGCGCTCGTGCTCGACCGGACGGTGCGGATCCCGATCGCCGCGCTCCTCGTCCCCGGGCTCTCCTCGTACCGGCCCGTCGCGGTCGCGTGGGGCGTGGTGGCCGCCGAGCTCGCCGTGGTGATCGTCGCCTCGTTTCCGCTGCGGCGCCGGATCGGCATGCGGAACTGGCGGCTCCTGCACTGGGCGACGTACGCGGTGTTCGTGCTCGGCACGGCCCACGGTCTGCTTGCCGGCTCGGACTCGTCTCGGCCCTGGGCCTTCGGCCTCTACCTCGGCGCGGTAGGGGCGGTCGCGTTCGCGACCGCCTACCGCGCACTCGCCCAGCTTGCCGGGCGATCTCACCACCTCGCTCACGGAAGGAGCAGCTGATGTACCGGGTCGTCATCGACCGTTCTCTCTGCAGCGGCTTCGGCACCTGCGCCGAGCTCGCTCCCGACATCTTCGAGCTCGACCCGGGCGGGGTCGTCTCGCTCCGGATCGGCCGGACCGACGATCCGGCCGTACAGAAGGCGGCATTCGAGTGCCCGATGGGTGCGATCACCGTCGTCGAGGAGCAGGCGGCGTGAGCCCGGGCACCGTCGTGATCGTCGGCGCCGGGCTCGCCGGCGCCCGCGCGGCGGAGACGCTCCGCGCGCACGGGTTCCCGGGCAGAGTCGTGCTCGTCGGCGAGGAACCCGTGCCGCCGTACGAGCGGCCCGCGCTCTCGAAGGAATTCCTCGCCGGCAGCCGCGACGAGACCTCGCTGCTCCTGCGCCCGCCCACGTTCTGGGACGAGCACGAGGTCGAGCTCCTGCTCGCGGACCGAGTCAACTCGATCGACCCGTCCAGGCGTCGCGCGGAGACGCGTCGTGGATGCGCGCTGAAGTTCGGCGCCCTCGTGCTCGCCACCGGCGCCCGCCCGCGCCGCCTCGCGGCCGGACAGCCCTCCGGCGTACACGAGCTTCGCACCCTCGCCGACGCGCGCCGGCTGCGCGGCGCGCTCGCTCCCGGCACACGCCTCGCGATCGTCGGCGCGGGCCTCGTCGGCGCAGAGGTCGCTTCGACGGCGGCCGCGCTTGGCGTCCGAGTCACGATCGTCGAGGCAGCCCCCACGCCGCTCGCGCGCGTGCTCGGCCAGGAGGTCGGGCTGATGCTCGCCGCGCGCTGGCGCGCACACGGCGTCGACGTCCGGCTCGGCACCTCCGTCGCCCGCTTCCACACCGACGCAGGCGGCCGGGTCGAGGCGGTCCGCCTCGACGACGGCACCGACGTTCGCGTCGACGCCGTGGTCGTCGGGGTCGGCGTCGAGCCGGCGCGGGAGCTCCTGCCGGCCGCTCCGGTCCCCGGCCTCCACCTCGCGGGCGACGTGGCGGGCTCCGGCCACTGGACCGCGGCGGCACACGACGGCGTGGCGGCCGCGCACCGGATCCTCGGCCTGCCGGCGCCCAGACCTACTGCGCCGTACGCGTGGTCGGACCAGTTCGGCCTGCGCCTCCAGATCGTCGGCGTCTCGCAACCCGGCGACACGGTCGAGCTCGACGGCACCGACGACGCGTTCACCGCCCGCCACCTCGGAGCCGACGGAAGCACGCACGCCGGGATCTACGCGAACAGACCCGCGGATGCGGCGGCATTGCGCCGGTCGCTGGCGGAGCTAGCGTTGTCCGCATGAATGCCGACCGTCTGCGAGTTGTGCTTTTCGGGGCCCTCGTCGTGGTCGCCGCAGGGGCCGCCGCGATCACGCTCAACGTGCTTCTCCTCGATCGCACGACGAATCGGAGCGAGCCGGTGGGACGGCTCACGCCCCGTGTGCACCTCCCCGCCGCGCCGGCCTGGACCATCCGCCCCCGGCACGGACCGATCGAGGACGGCGGCGCCGACGACTAGGAAGGACGCCGGGTGGTAAGTTCGGCCGTCGCGCGCACCGGGCGCGCGCGTTCGGGAGGGAGGAGACCGAACCATGTTCCTCGGACGCACACCTCTACTCGGTGTTGCGCTTGCGGCCGCGGTCCTGTTCCTGGGAACGGCGGCAACCTCGGGCGGCGTTCGTCATGCGGGCCACATCGGTGCGCTCGCGGTGTCGAACGTCCGCGTCCACACGCAGTTCGTCAAGACGGGTGACGCACCGCCGACCGACGACTTCTGTCGGGCGATCTTCGACGGGGCCCCGTGCTACAGCCCGCAGGAGATCCGGCACGCCTACGGCGTCGACTCGCTGCTCGGCGCAGGCGACGACGGTGACGGGCAGTCGATCGTGATCATCGACTCGTTCGGCAGTCCGACGCTCGCGAACGACCTCGCGGCGTTCGATGCCGGCTACGGGCTCCCGGCCCCGCCGTCGCTGACCGTGCTCCATCCGCTCGGGACCGTGCCATTCGACCCGTCGAACGGCGACATGGTCGGCTGGGCTGCCGAGACGACGCTGGACGTCGAGTGGGCGCACGCGATGGCGCCGAACGCGCGGATCGTCGTGCTCACCAGCCCGGTCTCGGAGACCGAAGGCGTTCAGGGCATGCCGGAGTTCGCGGCGCTGATCAAGTACGCCCTCGACAATCATCTCGGGCAGATCATCTCCCAGAGCTGGGGAGCCACCGAGAACACGCTGTTCGACCCGGCCGGCCGGCAGGTGATCTCGACGTTCGAGAGCCTGTACCAGCGTGCGGCCCAGGAGCACGTGACAGCGATCGCGTCGTCGGGCGACACCGGCAGCACGAATGCCGACCTGAACTTCGACCTGTACCCGTATCCGGCCGTGGGCTACCCGGCGTCCTCGCCGTGGGTGACCGCCGTGGGCGGGACGAGCCTGTATGCGGACGACCAGGGCAACTACCAGTACGAGACGGTCTGGGGCGAGCCGGTCGGGCCGTTCGGCTACTGCGGCGCGGGCGGCGGCGGCGTGAGCCAGGTCTTCGGCCAGCCTGCGTACCAGCGCACGCTGCCTCGGACGATCCAGGGAACGCTCGCAGGTCATCGCGGGATGCCCGACGTCTCGTGGATCGCCGACCCGTGCCAGGGAATCCTGATCTACCTGTCGTTCCTACCCGACGCGGGGTGGTACTTCATCGGCGGGACGAGCGAAGGAGCACCGCAGTGGGCCGGCGTCGTCGCCGATCTCGACGAGCTGACCCACCACTCGCTCGGGTTCATGAACCCGCTGCTGTACACGCTCGCGCCCTTGCCGTTCGGCGGTTTCCACGACGTGACGATCGGCAGCAACGCCGATCTCGACACGACCGTCCCGGGGTACGACGCCCGGTCGGGCTGGGATCTCGCGACCGGCTTCGGATCGCCTGACGTGAAGCGCCTCGCGCGCCTGATCCAGCTCGCGTCGAGGGGCTGACGCTCACCGGTCACGGGGGGCCCGGGTCGACCGGGCCCCTCGCGTCTCGCTCAGCCTGCTTCTCCCTGAACGCTTTCTCCTCGCGGCCGTCCTGGATCGCGCCCCACACGTGCATCCCGATCACGACGACGACCACGAACACGGTCGACGCGACCACCAGCACGATCGCGGGGAGGTCCGAGGCGACGATCGGCGTCGGCGCCATGCATCCATCATGCCGCGCCCGTGCGGCGGCGCCCCTAGCATCCGGGCGATGCCGCTCTACCTGACGGAGGCCGAGGTCGAGGGGCTGCTCACGCCCGCCGACGCATTCGCGGCCGTCGAAGGCTCGCTGGTGCGCCTTGCGCGCGGGGAGGTCGACAACCGCACGCGCATCAACCTCGGCCTCCCCGACGGCAAGTTCGCCGTGATGCCCTGCGTCGATCGGGGCCTCGGCTACGCCGGCCTGAAGACCTACGCCTGGGCTCCAGCAGGGACGCCGTTCCTCGTCGTCCTGTTCGCCCTCGACGGCACGCTCGAGGCGATCGTCGAGGCGGAGCAGCTGAGCCGGCTGCGCACGGCGGCGGCGTCGGCCGTCGCTGCGTCACGTCTCGTGCGCGAGGGCGCGCGCTCGCTCGGCGTGTTCGGCAACGGCAGGCAGGCGGCCGGCCACGTCACGGCGCTCCGCGACGCGCTGCCGCAGCTCGAACGGGTTCTCGTGCAGGGGCGCAACGCGGCGCGTGTCGCGGCCTTCTGCGCCGAGCATGGCTGTGACGCCGCCGAGGAGCCGCGCGAGGCCGCCGCATGCGACGTCGTCGTGACCGCGACGACCTCCACCGATCCGGTCCTGCGCGGCGAGTGGCTCGAGCCCGGCGCGCTCGTTTGCGCGGTCGGCGCGAACGACCTCTCCTATCGTGAGCTCGACAACGTCGTGCTCGAACGGGCTGCGTTCGTCTGCTGCGACTCGCGCGAGCAGTCCCGCGAGGAGGCGGGCGACCTTGCCGAGCCGATCGAGCGCGGCGTGCTCGACTGGCTCGAGGTGCACGAGCTCGACGAGGTCGTCGGCGGGGAGCTCTCCGGCCGCGCCCAGGACGACGACATCGTGGTCTTCAAGTCGAACGGCCTCGCCGCGTGGGACCTCGCGGCCGCGGCCCGCGTGGTCGCGCTCGCCCGCGAGCACGGCGCCGGACGCGCGCTTTAGAGGCTTGATGCGCATACGGCACCCGCGGATGGTGCGCCTGGCACGGCGCAGGCTCGGCCCCGTCGGGCTCGCCCGTAGCCTCGGCTACGGGCAGCGCCCGCCGTCGCCAATCCGCTTGGTCAGGCGCATCCCGCCGCACCCCAATGCGCATCAAGCCTCTAGGTTCCGGAGACGGTTCCCTTGGCCGACGACGCCACGTCGTCGCCGACGGCGTGCAAGACCTCGGGACGATCGAGCACGCGCTTGATCTGTTCCGGCGTGCAGCGGTTCGTCACGTAGTTGTCCTGGAGGATCTCGTCGAGCGCCCGGCCGCGATGATGCTCGCGGATCACGTACTGGGCAATCCGGTCTTCGGCCTGGGATCTGGACGAGAGGAACGAGAACGCCCCCCGGATCTGATCCACGAGACCCACGAAGCGATTGTATAGTCGCCGCCGTGAAGGCCCCATTGCAGGCCGGGCGCTTCGCCGAACGGGTGGTCGACGGTCGCGACGACGCCGGCCGCGACGAGCGGGTCGTGATCTGGATCGAACGCCGCCCCGGCGCGATCTGGGCCGTCGGCCGGATCGTCAACCCGCAGCACCGGGAGACCGAGGAGGCGCGCGCCGACGACTACGTGTGGGAGGGCCACGAGCTCGAGGACTGCCTCCAGTTCGCGAACGCGACGCTCGAGGACGACGTCGTCGTCTCCGAGGAGGACGGCGGCGGCGGCCGCGTCCGCGCCTTCCGGCGCGAGGAGCTGCTCGAACCCCTAGAGCGCTACTTCTTCGGACGCTGACGCCACCGGCCGTCGGCGGCTCCCGCCGGGCGAAGCCCGACGAGCCGGTGGCGTCAGTGAGTCGGCTTGCCTTCGGGACCGGCGTTAGCCTGCTCCGCCGGCCACTCGAGGTTCGCGTCCGGGATCGGATCGCCGTGCGGGTCGTGCGTCGGGAACCCGAGCGCACGGTCGATCCGCGACTCGAGCTCCTCCGAGATCACGTGCTCGAGCCGGTCGGCCTCGTCGTGCACGTCCTCTACGTCCAGGCCGAGCGTCTCGGCGAGGTAGAGCTCGATCAGGCGGTGATGGCGGATCACCTCGAGCGCCACGCGCTCGCCGGCCGGGGTCAGGCGGGCGCCGCGGTACGGCTCGTGCTCGAGCAGGTCGAGCGCGGCGAGCTTCTTCACCATCGCCGACGCCGATGCCGGCGAGACGCCTTGATCCTTCGCGACCGCGCCGATCGTCACGTGGCCATCCGTGGTCTGGAGCTTGTAGACGGTCTTGAGGTAATCCTGGATCGCCTCCGACAGTGGGACGTTCGCCATTTGCGAGGAGGGTAACGTGGCCGCGTGCGGATCCACGTCGGACACAGCGCCGACCCCGACGACGCGTTCATGATCTGGGCCGTCACGGCCGGCAAGGTCGACACGCGCGGGCTCGAGCTCGAGCCGGTCGCGTCCGACATCCAGACGCTCAACGAGTGGGCGCTCGACGGACGGTTGGAGGTCACCGCGCTCTCTGCGGGCGCGTATCCCGCCGTCAGCGACCGCTACCTCCTCCTCCCGCACGGCGCGTCGTTCGGCGACGGCTACGGGCCGATCGTCGTCGCCCGCGAGGAGCTCACCCTCGACGAGCTGCGGGAGATCGAGATCGTGACGCCGGGGCCGCTGACCACCGCGACCAGGGTCCTGCGGCTCGCGCTCGGCGACGGCATCGCAACACGTGACGTCTCGTTCGACCGCGTGCTCGACGAGGTCGTGTCGGGCCGGGCGCGCGCGGGCCTCCTCATCCACGAAGGACAGTTGACGTACGCGGACGCGGGTCTCCGGAAGCTGCTCGACCTCGGCGTCTGGTGGCGCGACGAGACCGGGCTCCCGCTCCCGCTCGGGCTCGTCGCCGTGCGCCGCGACGTCGAGCGCCGCGAAGACGTCTCGGCGGTGCTGCGCGAGGCGATCGACGTCGGGCTCGCGAATCGCGAGGAGGCGCTCGCTTACGCCCGCGAGTTCGGTCGCGGCATCGACGCGGAGACCGCCGACGAGTTCGTCGCGATGTACGTGAACGAGCTCACCCTGGACATGGGCGAGCGCGGTCGCGCCGCCGTCACCCGGCTGCTCGGCCGCGAACCGGAGCTCGTGAGCGCGTGAAAGCGGTCGTTCTGTCCGCGGTGCGGACTCCGGTCGGGCGCCACGGCGGCGGTCTCGCGGGCGTACGTCCCGACGACCTTGCCGCGATCGCGGTCCGCGCCGCCGTCGAGCGCGCCGGCGTCCCGCCCGGGGAGATCGAGGACGTGTGGCTCGGCTGCGCGAACCAGGCGGGAGAGGACAACCGCAACGTCGCCCGCATGGCCTTGTTGCTCGCCGGCCTGCCCGAGTCCGTCGCCGGGGTGACGGTGAACCGCCTCTGCGCGTCGGGGCTCGCCGCGATCGTCGGCGCGTGCCACGCGGTGCTCGCGGGCGACGGGGACCTCTTCGTCGCCGGCGGCGTCGAGTCGATGTCCCGCGCCCCGCTCGTGACCGCGAAACCCGACCGTGCCTTCCCGCGGGGCGACCGGACGCTCTACGACTCGACGCTCGGCTGGCGCTTCCCCAATCCGCGCCTCGCGGAGCGCTTCCCGCTCGAGTCGATGGGCGAGACCGGCGAGAACGTCGCCGAACGCTGGCACGTGACCCGCGAGGAGCAGGATGCCTTCGCGCTCGCCTCGCAGCAGCGCTACGCGGCCGCCGCGGCGGCCGGCCGCTTCGACGACGAGCTCGTCCCGGCCGGCGAGCTCGAGCGCGACGAGCACCCGCGCGCCGATACGGACGCCGCGAAGCTCGCGGCGCTCCGGCCCGCGTTTCGGCCGGACGGCACCGTGACCGCGGGCAACTCGTCCGGGATCAACGACGGCGCCGCCGCGCTCGTGATCGCCTCCGAGGAGCGGGCGGCGGAGCTCGGGATCCCGCCGGTGGGCGCGTTCGGCGGCTCGGCGGTCGCCGGCGTCGATCCGCGCGTGATGGGCATCGGCCCGGTGCCGGCCGTGCGGCGCCTGCTCGCGCGGACCGGGCTCACCCCCGACGACCTCGACCTGGTCGAGCTCAACGAGGCCTTCGCATCGCAGTCGCTCGCGGTCGTTCGCGAGCTCGGGCTCGACGCGGCGAAGGTGAACGTGAACGGCGGGGCGATCGCGATCGGCCACCCGCTCGGGATGAGCGGGGCGCGCCTCGTGGTCAGCCTGCTGCACGAGCTCCGGCGCCGCGGCGGCGGGCGAGGCGTCGCGACGATGTGCGTGGGCGTGGGGCAGGGACAGGCGGCGCTGTTCGAGGTCGCGGCGTGACGCACGCCGAGCGCTACCTCGAGCTCGGCCTGCGTCTCGGTCGCCACGTCGACGGGCTCGTCGACTCGTACTACGGCCCGGCCGAGCTGAAGGAGCAGACCGACAGCGAGCCGGTCGTCGACGCGTCGCAGCTCCAGGCCGACGCGGAAGCCCTGCTCCGCGAGCTCCCAGACGGCTGGCTGCGGGATCAGGTTCGAGGTTGCGCCACGTACTCGCGCGTGCTCGCGGGCGACGACATCTCCTACAGCGACGAGGTCGAGCAGTGCTACGGCGTTCGCCCGGTCATGACCGACCCCGGCGTGTACGAGGCGGCGCACGCCGAGCTCGACGAGCTGCTCCCGGGTGATGGGTCGCTCTTCGCGCGCCGGCAGGCGTGGCGGACGCGCCACCTCGTGGACGGAACGCTCGCCCTCGCGGTGCTCGACGACCTGCTGCCGCTGCTCCGCGAGCGGACCGAGGCGATCGTGCCGCTGCCCGTCGGCGAGCAGCTGACGCTGGAGCCGGTGCAGGACGAGCCGTGGTGGGCGTTCAACTACTACCTCGGCGACCTCCGGAGCCGGGTCGTCTTGAACCTCGACGTGCCGACGACCGGCTACGACCTGATCCGCCTGGCGACCCACGAGGTGTATCCGGGGCACCACACGGAGCATGCGCTCAAGGAGCAGCTGCTGCTGCGCGACCGCGGTGCGATCGAGGAGGGACTGCAGCTCGTGCCGACGCCTCAGGCGCTCCTCAGCGAAGGGATCGCCGAGGCAGGCGCCGACGTCGTGCTCGACGACGAGTCGCGCGGCCGCGCCTCCGACGTCCTCGAGCGGCACGGCATCGAGATCGACGTCGAGCTCACCGAGCGGATCTCGAGGGCGCTCGAGCCGCTCGGGACGACGAGCGTCGACGCGGCGCTCCTGATCCACGAGGACGGAGCGTCGGCCGGGGAGGCCCAGAGCTACATCGAGCGCTGGCGGCTCGCGACGCCGGAGCAGGCCGCGCACAGCGTCCGCTTCGTGACCGACCCGACGTGGCGCGCGTACACGATCACGTACACCGCGGGCGAGGCGCTCTGCCGCGCCTACGTGAACGGCGATCCGGCGCGCTTCCGCCGCCTGCTGACCGAGCACGTACGGGTCGGCGACCTGCTCGCTGCGGGATAGGCTCCGACCGTGGCGGTTGCGACCGAGTACGGCCTCTACATCGACGGAGCGTCGGTCGAGGCCGCCTCGGGCGAGCTGCGCGAGCTGCGCGAGCCTGCGACCGGCGAGCCGCTCGCGCACGCCGCGATCGGCGGCGAGGCGGACGTCGACCGCGCCGTCGCCGCAGCGCGCGCCGCGCTCGAAGGAGCGTGGGGGAAGACCTCGGGAACCGAGCGCTCGCGACTGCTGCACGCGCTCGCGGACGCGATCGTCGCGAACCGCGGTGAGCTCGCCGAGTTGGAGAGCCGAAACGTCGGCAAGGCGATCTCGTCGGTCAAGGCCGAGCTCGCCGGCGCGTCCGAGCAGTTCCGCTTCTTCGCGAGCGCGATCGCCTCGATCGGAGGCCGCTCGGCCCCGATCGGCGGGTCGCTGCTCTTCTACTCGCTCAGGGAGCCCGTCGGCGTCTGCGCCCAGATCGTCCCGTGGAACTACCCGCTCCTGATGTCCACCTGGAAGCTCGCGCCGGCGCTGGCCGCCGGGTGCACGGTCGTGCTGAAGCCCGATCCGCAGACGCCGCTCACGGCGCTCCGTCTCGCCGAGCTCGCAACCGAGGTCGGTATCCCGCCCGGCGTCGTCAACATCGTCACCGGTGACGGCCCGACGACGGGCTCGTACCTCGTCCGGCATCCGGAGGTCGACAAGGTCGCGTTCACCGGCTCGACGCGCACCGGCGGCGAGATCATGCGGCTCGCGTCCGACCCGATCAAGCGCGTGACCCTCGAGCTCGGCGGCAAGAGCCCGAACATCGTGTTCGCGGACGCCGACCTCGGCAACGCGATCCCGTCCAGCGTCTGGGCGATCTTCTACGCCGCCGGCCAGTCGTGCGAGGCGCGGTCGCGCCTGCTCGTCGAGCGCGGGATCTACGACGAGGTCGTCGACCAGGTGACGCGGCTCGCGGACAAGGTTCGCGTCGGCGATCCGCTCGACGGCGAGACGCAGATGGGCTCGCTGATCTCGACCACGCACCGCGAGAAGGTGCACGGGTTCGTCGAGGAGGCGCGCGGCGGGGGAATCGAGGTGACGACGGGCGGCTCGATCGGCGACGGCCCCGGCGCCTTCTATCCGCCCACCGTGATCGCCCCGGCGACGAACGACCTGCGCGCGGCCCAGGAGGAGATCTTCGGGCCGGTCGTGACCGTGATCCCGTTCGACGACGAGGCGGACGCGGTCCGGCTCGCGAACGACGTCAAGTACGGGCTGATGGCCACGGTCTGGACCGGCGATCCGGCCCGCGGCCACCGTCTGGCCGGACGGATCAGGTCGGGCACGGTCGGCATCAACATGCCGTACACGACGTTCCCCGGCATCCCGTTCGGCGGCTACAAGCAGTCGGGCTTCGGCCGCGAGCTCGCCGTCGAGACGCTCGATCTCTATCTCGAGACGAAATCGGTGGTCACGTACACCGGCTCGCGGCCGATCAACCCGTTCCAGCTGTAACCACCGCGGACTCGCGGTCGCGCTACCGCTTCGCCGTTCTCGGCGCGGGCACGTTCGCCCAGACCACCTACTCGGCGATCTGGTTCGGGGTGGCGGTGATGGCGCCGGCGCTTCGCAGCACCTACCACCTGTCGCTCGGGCAGACCGGTGTGCTGATCTCGGGGTCGCTCGTCGGATCGGTCGTGAGCCTGATCCCGTGGGGGCTCGCCGCCGACCGGGTGGGCGAGCGGGTCGTGCTCGTGATCGGTCTCGTCGGCTGCGGCGCGTTCCTGCTCGGCGCCGCTGCCGCGCACGGCTTCTGGGCGCTCCTGCTCCTGCTCGCGGCCGCCGGCGCCTCGGGTGCGAGCGTTCAGTCCGCGAGCGGCCGTGCCGTGACGAACTGGTTCGCTCCGTCCGAACGCGGGCTCGCACTCGGGATCCGGCAGACGGCGATCCCGATCAGCGGCTTCCTGGTCGCGATCGCGCTGCCGCCGGTCGTCCGCGCGGGCGGCGTGGCCTGGGGCTTCGCCACGCTGGGCCTCGCGTGCCTGGCGGGCGCGCTCGTCGGGGGGCTCGTGCTGCGCGAAGGCAGGGGGACGGATGCGGCGGCGGTCGTCGTCACGCCGGGCCCGCTTCGCGACCGGCGCATCTGGACGCTCTCGATCGGGAGCGCGCTCGTCCTCGCGCCCCAGCTCTGCGTCGCCGGGTTCGCTGTGCTGTTCCTGCACGAGAGCCGGGGGGTCTCGGCGAGCGCCGCCGCAGCGGTGCTGGCCGTGATGCAGCTGCTCGCGATCGGCGGGCGCATCGGCGCAGGGCGCTGGTCGGACGTCCGCGCATCGCGTGTCGGCCCGCTCCGCACGATCGCGCTCACCGCGGCGGCGCTCGTCGGTCTCACGGCCCTCCTCGTGGCGGCGCCGTTGGGCCTCCTCGTGCCCGTGCTCGTCGCCGCCGGCGTCGCGTCGATGAGCTGGAACAGCCTCTCGTTCGCCGCGGCCGTCGAGCTGGCGGGCAAGGGACGCAGCGGCTCGGCGATCGGCCTGCAGCAGACGCTCCTGAACATCCCGGGCGCCGCGTACCCGGGGCTCTTCGGTGCGCTCGTGGCGACGACTTCCTGGCGGGTCGGGTATGCGGTGGTCGCGCTCTTCCCGCTCGCGGGCTGGCGCGTGCTGCGAGCATTGGCGCGCTGATGCGCGTCATGAACCGGCTCGGCGAGATCGCGGCGATCGCGCAGCATCGCGCCGGCTACTCGCCGGAAGAGGACGCGGCGCACGAGCTGGCCGCCGGCTGGATGCGCGCCGCGGGGCTCGAGACCCACGTCGACGGGGCCGGCAACCTGCACGGCCGGCGGGGGGACGCTCGGGTCTGGGCCGGCTCGCACCTCGACTCTGTGCCGACCGGAGGTCGCTTCGACGGGGCGCTCGGCGTGGTCGCCGCGATCGAAGCGGCGGAGCGGCTGACCGACGCGCCGCTCGCGGTCGTCGCGTTCCGGGCCGAGGAGACGGGACCGATGGGCAGCCGGCGGCTCGAGGAGCTGCCGGAGGAGTTCGTCGAGCTCCACATCGAGCAAGGGCCGGTGCTGGAGCGGCTCGGCGAGCCCGTCGGGATCGTCATCGGCGTCGCCGGCCAGGCACGCGGCCGGGTCGCGTTCACCGGCAAGGCCGATCACGCCGGCACGACGCCGATGGACGCGCGCGACGACGCGCTCGTCGCGGCCGCCCGCTTCGTCCTGCACGTGCGCGACGCCGCGCGCGACGGGGCGGTCGCCACCGTCGGGGCCGTCGAGGTCGAGCCGAACGCGGTCAACGTCGTCCCGGCGCGCGTGACGGTGAGCGTCGACGCGCGGGCCCCGGCGCTCGCACAGCTCGACGCGCTGATCGCGGCGATCGGCTTCGAGCCCACGTGGCGGCTCGAGCCGGTGGAGTTCTCCGGGCCGCCGCTCGACGCCCTGCGGCTGGCGGCGCCCGGCGCCCCGGAGCTGATCTCGGGCGCCGGCCACGACGCGATGGTGCTCGCGGCTGCGGGCGTCCCCACCGCGATGCTGTTCGTGCGCAGCCTGAACGGAGGCGTCAGCCATCACCCGGACGAGCTGTCGAGCGACGAGGACATCGCACTGGCGGTCGACGTGCTCACCGCCGCACTCGATAGGCTCGCGCTCCGTTGAGCGCGCGCGAGGTCATGGAGTGGGGCGAGCTCGGCGGCGGCGCGCGTGCCCTCGCCGAGGCAGTGGTCGCGGACGGCTACCGGCCCGACCTGATCCTCGGGATCGCGCGCGGAGGCCTGCTCGTCGCGGGCGCGCTCGGCTACGCCCTCGGCGTCAAGAACACCTTCACGATGAACGTCGAGTTCTACACCGGCGTCGACGAGCGACTCGACATGCCGATGATCTTGCCGCCGGTGCCCGAGCTCGTCGACTTCGAGACCACCCGCGTGCTCGTGGCGGACGACGTCGCCGACACCGGCGAGACGCTCAAGCTCGTCAAGCAGTTCTGCGCCGACAAGGTGGCCGAGGTGCGGTGCGCCGTGCTCTACGAGAAGCCCCGGTCAGCCGTCCGGTGCGAGTACGTCTGGCGCCGGACCGACCAGTGGATCACCTTCCCGTGGAGCGCGGACGAGCCTGTGCGGGAGCCCCTGCATGAGCGCCTGGAGTCCAGCCACGCCCTCGGCTAGATTCGTCCCTCTCGCCACCGCGGAGACGCAGGGATCGACGTCTCGCCAGCGTCGCTGGTGGTCGGCGGCGATGTCGCGGACATCGAACGGGTCCCGAGGGAGCGGTGGGACGGCGGCCCCGGTCTCGAGGTCGCGAACCTCTCCGCCCTCGGCGACGGGGGCGGCTCGGCGCTCCGGAACGTCACGCTCACGCTGCATGCGGGCGAGATCCTCCGCATCGGGCGCGCTCGGCGTGCCGTACGCGCGCGAAGAACGCTGATGCTCCACTGGCCCGAGGCGCACGAGCAGCTCGTCGACGCACCGTGGGACCAGGACGCGGTGCGCACGGCGATTCGCGAGATCGGAGCCGACTGCGACAGGGCGTTCGGCGGCGGGCCGGCATGGCCGGCTCACGAGCGGGACAGCGACGAGGACGACGCAGGCCCGTGGGCGACGGTGTACCTCGGCGCGTCGGGCGTCGTCTACGCGCTCGACCTGCTGCAGGAGCGCGGCCTGATCGATCCGGTGCGCGACTACCTGCCAGCGCTCGACCGGCTGCTCGAGGGCTACCGGGCGGAGCCGGAGTTCGGTCGGTGGGCGCACGCGCCGAGCTTCTGGATGGGCGAGACCGGCATCCTGCTCGTCCGGCGGCGCCTCCGACCCTCGCCCGACGTCGAACAGCGAATCGCGGAGCTGGTCGCCGCGAACGCGGGCGACACCCACCGCGAGTTCATGTGGGGCAGCCCGGGCACGCTGCTCGCGGCCCGTTGGATCGGGCGGGACGACCTCTGGCGCGAGAGCGCCGACGCGTTGCGCGACGCCTGGGATGACGAGACCGGGCTCTGGACGCAGGATCTCTACGGCGGGGAGGTGCAGTACCTCGGGCCTGCGCACGGGTTCGCGGGCTGTGTCGCGGCGCTTGCGGCGGAGCCCGACCGCGAGTTGCACCGGCGGGCGAGCGAGACGTTCAAGCGCTTCGCGATCGAGGAGGACGGCCTCGCGAACTGGCCGCCCGGCGCAGGCGAGGAGCTGACGCCTCCGGCCAGGGGCGGGATCCGCCTGCAGTGGTGCCACGGGGCTCCCGGAATGGTCGCGTGCCTCGCCGCGATCGCTCCGGGCGACGACGAGCACGAGCGGCTCCTGCTCGCGGGCGGCGAGCTCACCTGGCTCGCCGGTCCGCTCGCGAAGGGCGCGAACCTCTGCCATGGGACGGCGGGCAACGGCCTCGCGTTCCTGGCGCTGTTTCGCCGCACGGGCGACGAGAAGTGGCTGCGGCGGGCGCGCGCATTCGCGATGCACGCCGCCTCGCAGGTCGAGCGCGACCGGCGCGTGCACGGCCGCGGCCGCTACTCGCTCTGGACGGGCGATCCGGGCGCGGCGCTCTACCTGGCGCTCTGCCTCGAGGGCGGCGGCACGCTACCCGGCTTCGACACGCCGGGCTGGGAGGTTTGATGTGGAATTGGATGCCTGTGGGGATGGCTGAGACCGAGCAGCTTGGACGGGGCGGGCGTAGCGCGTAGCGGTGGCTACGGGGAAGCCCGACCCGGCCGAGATGCGATGTGTCTCAGCCACCAGCCACAGGCGTTCGACATTTCACATCAAGCCTCCCCAAGCCGCTTCTCCCAGGTGAGCAGCGTGTCGTCCACCTCGAGCGGGCCCGTTCGGATCATCACCGTTCCCTGCACGCGCCTGGGCGCGACGCCGCAGTCGGCGTAGCCCGCCTTCCGGTAGAGCGCCTGGGCGGCGTCGGAGCCGGCGCTGACCTCGAGTCTCATGCGGTCGAAGCCCCTCGCCGCCGCCTCGCGCTCGGCGGCCTCCGTCAGCGCCGATCCGATCCCGCGCCGACGGCGCTCGGGCCGCACCGAGACGTCCTGGAGCTCCGGCGGGTCGGTCAGCGCCAGGTGCGCGTGACCGACCGGGTCGTCGCCCTCCCAGGCGACCAGGTAGAAGCCGTCGCCCTGTCGGAGCCGCGCAAGGCCGAGCACGGAGGCGACGCGCTCCGTCTCGAAGGTCTCGAGCGGCGCGATCCGGATAGGAGGGCCGACGGTACCGACCCGCGTAGTCTCCCCGAACGATGCCGTCTGACTGGACGGAGGACGCCAGGCCGCTGCTCGACGCTCCGTCTCCGGCCGTGCTCGCGACCTATCGCAAGGACGGGAGCGCGCTCGTCACGCCTGTCTGGTTCCGCTTCTACCACGGTGCGTTCGAGGTCGTGATCGCCGAGGGCGACGTCAAGCTCGGCCATCTCGCGCGGGACCCGAGGTGCATCCTCGTCGTGTTCGAAGCCGTGCCGCCGTTCCGCGGGCTCGAGGTGCGCGGGGATGCCGAGCTCGCCGAGATCGACGTCACGCCGGTGCGCGCGGCGATCGCGGGTCGCTATCTGGGGAGCGACGAAGGCGAGGCGTTCGCGGCCGAGCGCACGGCGAAGCCCGGCGTCCTGCTGCGGCTGCGCGGCGAGCCGCGGACTTGGAGCCTCGCCGCGATGCTCCCCGCACGTTTCGAGGACGACGCCCGTGGTAGGACCGGCCCATGAATGGATACACGAAGGCCAATCTGAAGGAGATCGAGAACCAGGCGCCCAACTTCGGGATGTCGAGCGATCTCGAAGCGCGCTTCGCGCGCTCGGCGATCGGCGGCGAGAGCCTCGGGCTGAGCGTGATGAAGCTCGCCCCGGGCTTCCGCGTGCCCTTCGGGCACAAGCACGGCGATCAGGAAGAGGTCTACGTCGTCGTACGCGGCTCGGCCCGTGTCAAGGCCGGCGACGAGATCGTCGAGCTCGGCGAATGGGACGCGATCCGCTTCGACTCCGACACGATGCGCGACGTCGAGGCAGGCCCCGACGGCGTCGAGTACCTCGCGTTCGGCGCCGGGAGCGATCCGCGCGACGCCGAGATGGTCCAGGGGTGGTGGACCGACTGACGCCTTAGCCGGCGCCGCGCGCCGGTCCAGGCTTTCGCCTGCTCGAGCTCGCCGGGGTCGAAGACGCGGATCTCGCCGGGGATCACCCAGCCGAAGGCCGCAACCCCGTGCCGCATCCAGTCCTTGTCGGTCACGACGGCGAGCCGCTCCCACGACGAGCGGTAGCGCAGTCCGACGGTGCCGGCGACCTTGACGTCCTCCCAGAGCGCTCCGAGGTCGAGACCCTGGAAGTCGGGCGCGGTGGCGACGAGGAAGCTCACGCGTTCGCCCGCGTTCGCCCTGCTCGAGCTGCTCGCGGATCGGATCGAGGAGCCGGAAATACTCCTCTCGGGTCAGCTTCCCGGAGATGCGGAAGCCGAGCGTCCCGGCCGGCATCTGAAGCTGCTCGACCATGTCGCGAAAATACCGGCTCGATGGCCGGCAGGAGCATCACGGGGGTCGTCTTCGTCGAGGGCGTGAGCGATCGGGCTGCGCTCGAGGCGCTGGCCGAGCGTCACAGGAGAGATCTCGAGTCGGCGGGCGTCTCGGTGGTGCGTATCGGAGGCGCGCATGCGATCGGGCGGTTCCTGGCCGAGCTCGAGTCGGAGCGGCGCAGTGGGCTCAGGCTGGCCGGGCTCTGCGACATCGGCGAGGAGGCCGTCTTCCGGCGCGCGCTCGAGCGGGCGGGGCTCGGGTCCGGTCTGACGCGCGCCGGAATGGAGCGGCTGGGCTTCTACACCTGCGTCGACGACCTCGAGGACGAGTTGATCCGCAGCCTCGGCGCACGCGGCGTCGAAGCGGTTCTCGAAGCCGAGTCCGACCTCGCGTCGTTCCGGACGTTCCAGCGGCAACCTGCCCAGCGGGGGCGCGATCCGCACGCCCAGCTCCGGCGGTTCCTCGGCACCCGCTCCGGCCGCAAGGCGCACTACGCGCGCGTGCTCGTCGAGGCGCTCGACCTGGATCGTGCGCCGCGGCCGCTTGCCGGGGTGCTCGCCCACGCGCTCGCAGTGCCGTAGGCAGGGACGCGGCGTGGTCAGCGGCGCGCGATCGCGAGCATGTGCGCGCTCAGCGACGGAGCGTCCTCGGCGAGCCGCGCCGCCCGCAGGACCAGCTCGGCCCGCTCGGGCCAGCGGCCGATCCAGGCTCCCGGCCCTTCGACTCCGGCCAGGCGCTCGAGGCGCAGCCCCGCCGCCTCGATCTCGGCGACGAGGTCCTCCGGCCGGTGGAAGAACGCGGTCGTGAACCACTCGGGGACGTTCTCGGGATTCCGGTGCTGCCCGTCCCGCAGATCGCGTTCGACGATCGCGACGAAGCGAGGGTCGTCGAGATACCCGCGCACGGTCCCGTCGAGGAGCGACGCGAACCGGGAGATCGCCGCCGCCGCGACCAGCCCGCCGGGCCGTAGGACTCGCCTTGCCTCCGCGAGCGCGCGTACGCGGTCGCTCTGCTCCGTGAGGTGGTAGAGCGGGCCGAGCAGCAGCACGACGTCGAGGGCCCCGTCTGCGAAACCGCTCAGATCGCGCGCGTCGCCGAGACTCGCGGTGAAGTGCGCCTCGGGCAGCTCGGCGGCGACGGCGCGCGCCTGCTCGACGTGCAGCGGGACGACGTCGACGAGCTGCACGCGATACCCGCCGCGCGCGAGGCGGGCAGCGTAGACGCCGGCGCCGCCGCCGACGTCCAGCACGTCCGCCGGTGCCGCCGGCAGGACGGTCTCGAGCAGTTCGAGCGTGCGGACGAGCTCGAGCGAGTCGCCGCCTTCCGTCAACCGGCCCTGCTCGAAGCCGAGCCCATAGTGGGCGACAAACGCCTCGGCGTCGTCCATCGCGGGAACGCTAGAGGTTCATCAAGCCTCTAGGCGAGCTGCTTCGCGAACGACTCGACCACCGCGGTCTCCGTGAACCCGAGCCGGCGGTTGACGGCGAGCATCGGCTCGTTGTCGCGGTCGTTGTCCGTCGCGATTCGCGTGATGCCGAGCCGCGCGGCCCTGCGGGCCGACTCGGTCTTCGCGAGCGTCGCGAGCCCTCTTCCCCTGCGGTCGCGCCGAGTCGCGGTCATCAGCATCTCGGCGCGATGCCCCTCGCGGTCGGAGTAGAGCCAGGCGACGGCGACAGGCTCGTGCTCCTCGAGCAGCACGACGCTCGCCTCGAGGTCGATCAGCGGCGAGTCGACCGTCTCGACACGCCACTCGTCGAGCGTCCACGTCGGGCGCGGGGTCTCCGACGGGACGTCTCTGCGCGCCTCGTCGTACAGGCGGAAGAGCGCCTCCCAGTGGCGGAGCGCGGCGCCGAGCGGCACGACATCGACGCCCGCGTGCCCCGCGGGCGCCGGCACGGTGCGCGGATCGAGCTCGGAGGCACGGACGACGTTCGCCGCCCTGAACCCGCGTGCGAGCAGGAACGCGCGGCCGCCGTCGTCGCTCGGCGTCGTCTCGAGCCGCGTTGCGCCGAGGCCCGCGAGCCGCGACTCGATGCGCCGGTAGAGCTCCGCGCCGATTCCCCGCCGACGGGAGGACGCGTCGACGCCGACCCAGAGCCATCCGGCCCCCGAGTCGTACACACCGGAGGGCGCCCAGGCGGCGATGCGGTCGCCGACCTCGGCCACCAGCCGCTCCGTCGTGGGCGGCGCCGGGCCCTCGAGCAGCGCGCGGAACGACGCCGTCGTCGCGATCTGATCGCGGTCGATCGCCCGGCCGAGCTCGACGATCGCAGCGGCATCCGCGGGCGCTGCACTGCGGATGTCGACGTTGCGCGTCAGAGCTCGCGGAACGAGATCGGCTGCGCGCCCTCCCAGAGCGTGCGGCGGCCGAGCTCCTTCAGCTGCTCCTCGCCCTCGACGAGCGTCGCAAAGTGATTCGCCCAGAGGTGTCCGGCTTTCGAGGCGAAGTTGCAATAGCCGTACGGGAACAGCAGCTCCGTCTCGCTCTGCCCGCCGGGGTAGAGCGCGAGCTCGCCCGGATGCGGGTACGACGTCGCGTTCTCGGGACCGATCCCGAGGTCGCGGTCGCCCCACGGGATCCAGTTCGACTCGCCGCTCCAGCGGCAATGGATGATCCGGTCGTCGAACGGGAGGATCCCTCGGAACGCCGCGACGGTCTGCGGCGCAAGCTCCTCCTCGAACCGCGCGACGAAGCGCATTCCCGACGCGACGATCTCGAGCACGCCGGGAACCTACCTGCGGCCCGCTGCGAGCCGGGCACCGAACGCGACGAGGACGACTCCCGTGACCGCGTCGATGAGCCGGCGGACGGGCGCGACGCGCAACGCTGCACCGGCGCACGCGACGAGGCAGAGCCACCCGAGCGTCAGGGCGGAGAAGACGAGCGCGTGCGCCGCGAGCTCGACGGGGGACGTGCCGAATTGCGGCAGCAGGCTCGTGAAGAAGACCGCCATCTTCGGGTTGCCGAGATTGCTCAGCAGCCCCTGCCGGTACGGCGATCCACCGCGCGTGCGGCGTCCGTCGGGTGAGCTGTCCCGCCAGGCGGCACGGAGCGCCACGAGACCGAGCCAGACGAGATACGCCGCGCCTACGAGTCGCAGCGCGACGAACGCCGGCCGAGAGGCGACGAGCAGGGCCGCGAGCCCGGCGACGGTCGCGATCTCCCAGACCAGCTGCCCGTTGACCACGCCCGCGGCGGTGTCGACCCCGGCGCGACGCCCGCGGGCGACCGTGTTCCGCAGCGTGAGCGCGAAGTCCGGTCCCGGTGCGACGACCACGACGATCGCGACGAGCAAGAACCCGGTCACGGCCTGATCAGGAGCGCGATCGCGAGCACGCCCGCACCCGCGACGCCGAGGATCGGCCAGACGTTGAGGCCCTGCTGGCGCAGGTTGAAGTAGTGCCGCGTGAGCGCGCCGAGCGCCATCAGCGCCACGAGGATCAACCACCCGTTCGCGTGCCCGTAGGTGATCGGGAAGTGGTTCGAGAGCATTGCGAAGACGACCGGGAGCGTCAGGTAGTTGTTGTGCACGGAGCGCTGCTTGCCGCGACGCGCCCAGCGCGGGTCGGGCTCGCGCCCCGCCTCCTTCGCGCGAACGAGCTCCCAGTGGGCGGGGATGATCACGAAGAAGACATTGCCCACCATCATCGTCCCGATCATCGCCCCGACCTGGATGTAGGCCGCCCGCGGTGCGAACAGGTTCCAGGCGGCCCACGACGACAGGCAGATGAAGCCGGACACGAGGATCGCGAGCACGAGCTCGTCGTTCTCGAACGCCCGGCAGAGCCCGTCGTACGCCAGCCACGCGATCGCGAGCCCCGCCACCGAGATCGCGATCGCCTCCCATGGAGTGAGGTCGGCCACCGACGGATCGATCAGGAACGACGACGCGTGCGCGTAGTAGACGACGATGAAGAGCGCGAAGCCGGACAGCCAGGTGGTGTAGGCCTCCCACTTGAACCAGTGGAGCGGCTCGGGCAGGCGCCGGGGCGCGAGCACGAACTTCTCCACCCGGTAGAAGCCGCCGCCGTGGATCTCCCACGCCTCGCCGCCCACCCCGCGCTTCCGGTCCTCGGGATCGGCGGGCGCCTTCAGGTGGTTGTCGAGCGCGATGAAGTAGAACGACGCGCCGACCCATGCGATCGCAGCGATCACGTGCAGCCACCGGAACAGCAGGTTGCCCCACTGCCACCAGTAGTCGGAGAGCGCTACGACGTGTGCCGCCATCGATCGATCGCGATCTGCACCAGCTCGTCGACGCCGGTCGCGAGCTCCTCGTCGCGGGTCCTGTCGAGTCGTTCGCGCAGGATCGGGAGGATCTCACGACGCGGCCGCCCGTTCACGAAGACCACGAAGCGGAAGCCGAAGCGCTCCTCGTAGGCGGCGTTGAGGTCAGCGAGCTCGGCGAGCACCGCTGGGTCGTCGTCGGTCCCCTGCTCGGAGGCGGAGCGCCTCGAGAGCCCCGTGCGCGCGCCGATCTGCGGATGCGCGGCGAGCACCGCGACCTGCTCGTCGGGCGTCAACGCGCGCGCGATCTCGCGGGCGTGCGCGAGCGGATCCTCGACGGTCGCGAGCCGCTCGGTGAGGGCCGTCCGCCCTTCGAACAGGTCGGCCAGCTCGTCGACGCTCAGCTGCCGCGGTAGCTCGCACACGCGAAGGACGAGATCAGCAGCGGGACGTGGTAGTGACGCTCTTCGACGAGTGCGATCGTCAATTCGATCCGTTCGAAGAATCCGCCGTCGACGTGGAAGACGAGCCGGTACTCGCCCGGGGCGAAGTCGGTCTCGAACAGGTTCGGGATGCGGCCGTCCTCATCCGTCTCCTGCAGCGAGATCAGGTCAGTGCCTCGATAGAGGCTCACCTTCACACCGCCCGCAGGTTCGCCGAGCTCGGTGTCGAGGATGTGAGTGGAAAGCGTTACTCCCGCCATAGCCTCCGGGCCTGTTTCCGGTGCTCGCGCGCGATCTCCTGCTCGTCGGCGTTCACGAGCGACCCGCCGCGGACGACGGAGCGACCCCCGACGAGCAAGGTGTCGACACGGTGCGGCCCGGAGAGGACGAGGTTGGCGACGAGATCGTCGGCGCCGCCGAACTCGAGCCCGTCGGTGCGCCAGATCGCGACGTCGGCCCGCTTCCCGGGCTCGAGCGAGCCGATGTCGGTTCTTCGCAGCACGTCGGCGCCGCCGCGCGTGCCGAGCCGCAACGCATCGCGGGCCGTCAGCGCGCCGCCGCCGTCCCGGCCGCGCGCGACGAGCAGCGCCTGCTTGACCTCACCGAACAGGTCGCCGCGCTCGTTCGACGCCGTGCCGTCGACCCCGAGCCCGACGCGCACGCCCGCGTCGAGCAGCGAGCGCACGGGCGCGACGCCGGCGCCGAGTCGCAGGTTCGACGTGGGGCAGTGCGCGACGCCGACGCCGGCGGACGCGAACGCGGCCACGTCGTCGCCGGAGAGGTGCACGCAGTGCGCGCACCAGACGTCCCCGGCGATCCAGCCGACGCGCTCGAGGTACTCGACCGGGTTGCACCCGTAGAGCTCCCGGCAGTAAGCGTCCTCCTCGACCGTCTCCGCGAGGTGGGTGTGCAGCTGGAGGTCGAGTCGCCGGGCGAGCCCGGCCGACTCCTCCATCAGCCGGGTCGTGACGCTGAACGGCGAGCACGGCGCGACCGCGACGCCGACGAGATCGCCGTCCGCCAGCGCGGCGAGCTGCTCGGTGTCGGAGAGGATGTCGTCCAGCTCCTCGACGAGCGAGTCTGGCGGCAGCCCGCCCTGCGACTCGCCGAGATCCATCGAGCCGCGCGCCGCCACGAAGCGGATGCCGAGCGAGGACGCGGCGTCGAGCTCCGCCTCGATCAGGCCCGACACGCCGCGCGGGAAGACGTAGTGGTGATCGAACACGGTCGAGCAGCCCGAGAGCGCGAGCTCGGCGAGCCCCGCGCGCGCCGCCGCGTGCTCCATCTCGGCGTCGAGGCGCGCCCACACCGGATAGAGCTCGCGCAGCCACGTGAACAGGTCGGCCTGCTGCGCACGCGCGCGCGTCAGCGTCTGGTACAGGTGGTGGTGCGTGTTGACGAGGCCGGGCGTGACGATCGCTCCGCCGAGGTCCTCTGACTCTCCGGGCGGCGTCCCGGCTCCGGTCGCCGTGACCAGGCCGTCGTCGACCTGAAGCCACCCGCGCTCGTGCTCGGTGCCGGCGTCGTCCATCGTGACGACGCGGCAGTTGCCGAGGATCACCCCGCCTCCAGCGGCACGAGCTCGAACCGGTCGACGTCGACGAGCCCGCGGTCGGTGAGCTTGAGGCTCGGAATGACACTGAGAGCGAGGAAGGCGAGATGCTGGAACGGCGACTCGAGCGTGCAGCCCAGCTCCTTCGCCGCGGCGATCAGGGCGTGCGAGGCGGCGACGACCTCCTCGAGCGGGGCGTCGGAGAGGAGCCCGGCGACCGGCAGCGGCAGCTCGGCCAGCACCTCGGCGCCGTCGACGGCGACGACCCCGCCGCCGTGGTTCGCGAGCCGCCGCACCGCTGCCGCCATCGACGCGTCGTTCATGCCGACCACGACGACGTTGTGCGCGTCGTGCGCGACGCTCGAGGCGAGCGCGCCACGCTTCAGGCCGAAGCCGCGTACGAACCCCAGTCCTACGCGCCCCGTGCCGAGATGGCGCTCGACCACCG
Organism: uncultured Thermoleophilia bacterium; assembly: GCA_963708355.1. Classification (GTDB taxonomy): domain Bacteria; phylum Actinomycetota; class Thermoleophilia; order Gaiellales; family Gaiellaceae; genus PALSA-600. The sequence goes on from CAVPSK010000009.1 coordinate 49,710, forward strand.
CGATCTTCGCGAGGTCGCGCTCGGGGTCGGCGGTCGCCTCGCCCGCGCGCGCCGGCAGCTCCTCGACGAGCGAGTCGGTCACGATCTGGCGGGGGATGACTCCGATCACGCGGGCGCGGCCGCCGCCCCACGGAACGCGGAACATCTCCGGGCCGAACGCCCCGATGCGCACCGTGTGCCGCACCCAGTCCGGTACCGGAGCACGTGGGATCTCGTCGACCGGCCGGCCGCCCTTGAGCACGGTGTCGGGGACGAACCGTTCGAGATCCGGGAGCAACAGGAGATCGGCGGCGCGCCCGGGTGCGACGGCCCCTAGCCGGCCGAGACCGTGCCAGAGGGTCGGGTTGAGGGTGGCGCAGACCAGTGCGTCCTCGGGCGGGATGCCGCTCGCGACCGCGTCGCGGACCATCGAGTTGATGTGGCCGTCCTCGGCGATGTGCTCGGGCTCACGGTCGTCGGTGCAGAAGGCGATGCGGTTCGGCCCGTACTCGGCGAGCAGCGGCAGGAGCGCGGCGAGGTTGCGCGCCGCCGAGCCCTCGCGGATCAGCAGCCACATGCCAGCGCGCAGGCGCTCGCGTCCCTCCTCGGCCGTGTACGCCTCGTGGTCGGAGCCGATGCCGGCCGCGGCGTACGCCTGCAGCGCCGCCCCGCGCACGCCGGGCGCGTGCCCGTCGACGTGCTCGGCGAGCGAGAGCTTCTCGAGCTCGCTCTCGGCCGCGCCGATCACGCCCGGGAAGTTCATCATCTCGGCGAGGCCGATCACGCGGCGGCGGCGCAGCAGCGCGTCGAGGTCGCCCGTCGTCAGCGCGCGGCGCGGGGACTCGAACCGAGATGCGGGGACGCACGACGACGCCATGAAGTAGACGTCGAGCGGCAGGCCGGCCGAGGCGTCGAGCAGCCAGTGCACGCCGTCGGTGCCGAGCACGTTTGCGATCTCGTGCGGATCGGCGACCACCGCCGTCGTGCCGAACGGCAGCACGAGGCGTGCGAACTCATCCGGGAGCAGCTTCGGCGTCTCGAGATGCATGTGCGCGTCGACGAAACCGGGCACGACATACCGACCTGACGCGTCGACGATCTCCTCGCCGTCGTAGCGGCCGAGCCCTGCGACGACGCCGTCGACGACCGCGACGTCGCAGTCGAGCCACTCGCGCGTGAACACCGAGAGCACGCGGCCGCCGCGGATCACGATGTCGGCCGGCGCGTCCCCCCGGGCGACCGTCAAGCGTCTCGAGAGGGAAGCGGCCACGGCGGGTGAAACCGTACAGTCACGGCCGATGGAGATCCTCACCCCGCATTCGCTCGACGAGGCTCTCCGCCTCAAGTCGGAGCACCCCGGCGCGCTGCCGATCCAGGGCGGAACGGACGTGATGGTGGGGCTCAACTTCGACCGCCAACGACCCGGGACGATCCTCAACCTGAACGAAGTGGACGAGCTGCGCGGCTGGTCGCGCTCGAACGGCGAGGTGCGGCTCGGCGCCGGTCTCACCTACGCCGAGGCGATGCGCGGCGAGCTCGCCGCGCTGCTGCCGGCGCTGGCGGAGGCGTCGCGGACCGTCGGGTCACCGCAGATCCGCAATCGCGGCACGATCGGCGGGAACCTCGGCACGGCGTCGCCGGCGGGAGATGCGTTGCCGCCGCTCGTCGTCGAGGATGCGGAGGTCGAGTGCGCCTCGACGCGCGGGTCGCGCCGCGTCCCCCTCACCGAGTTCGTGACCGGAGTGAAGCGGACGGCGCTCGAGCCGGACGAGCTGATCGCCGCCGTCTGGCTGCAGCCGTCTGCGGCGCCGCAGACCTTCATGAAGATCGGGCCGCGGAACGCGATGGTGATCGCAGTCGTCTCGCTCGCCGTCTCGGCCGGCGACGAGCTGCGCGCGTCGTTCGGCTCGGCGTCGCCGCGGCCGGCGCTCGTCACCGCTCCCCGCGCGGAGGCGGCGACGTTCGCAGAGCAGGTCGCGAGCGCCGCGTCGCCGATCGACGACGTGCGCGGAACGAGCCGCTACCGCTCCCACGCGCTGCGCGTGCTCACCGAGCGCGCGCTGAAGCGGGTGCTCATTTGAGGCGTAGGCTCGACGGAGCCGTCAAAGGAGCGAAGGTGCCGGCTTGGCCGGCGCCGGAGCGGGCATGAGGATCTCCGTCCGCGTCAACGGCGAGGAGCAGCATGCGGACTGCTGGGAGGGCGAGTCGCTGCTCTACGCCCTGCGCGAGCAGCTCGGGTTCCCGGGCTCCAAGAACGCGTGCGAGCAGGGCGAGTGCGGCTCGTGCTCGGTGCTGCTCGACGGGACGCTCGTGTGCGCGTGCCTCGTGCTCGCGGCACAGGCCGACGGTCACGACGTCACCACGGTCGAAGGCCTCGCGGCGGCCGACGAGCTGCACCCGGTGCAGCAGGCGTTCGTCGACGCCGGCGCCGTGCAATGCGGCTTCTGCACACCGGGGCTCGTGGTCGCAACCGCCGATCTGCTGCGCCAGAATCCGTCGCCCACCGACGACGAGATCCGCGAGGCGCTCTCGGGGAACCTGTGCCGCTGCACGGGCTACGCCAAGATCTTCGACGCCGTGCGGGCGGCGGCGCAGTGACGCAGACCGCACCGCGCCGCCTGCAGGTCGGGAAGATCGGCGAGCTGGTCCCCCGGCTCGACGCGCCCCCGAAGGTGAAGGGCGAATTCGCGTACGCGAGCGACCTGTCCGCCCCGGGGATGTTGTGGGGGCACACGCTGCGCAGCCCGCACGCCCACGCCCGCATCGCCTCGATCGACATCTCGGACGCGGTGGCGATGCCGGGCGTGCACGCGGTGCTGACGCACGACGACGTTCCGGGAGAGAAGCGCTACGGGCTCGAGTTCGCCGACCAGCCCGTCCTCGCGATCGACCGCGTCCTCTACTACGGCGAGCCCGTCGCGGTCGTCGCGGCCGATCACCCCGAGCAGGCGCGCCGCGCCGCCGAGCGGATCCGCGTCGAGTACGAGCCGCTCGAGCCGGTCGCCGACATGGAGCGGGCGACCGAGCAGGCCGACCTGCATCCCGAGCGGCCGACGCACGGGCACGGCTACCGCGAGGACGATCGCCCGAACGTCGTGCGCACGCTCGTGATCCGCCACGGCGATCCGGACGCGGCGGGCGACGTCGCCGTCAGCGGTGTCTACGAGCTCGGCATCCAGGACCAGGCGTTCCTCGGGCCCGAGTCGGGGCTCGCGGTGCCGGACGGCGAAGGCGGTGTCGACATCTACGTCGCCACGCAGTGGCTGCACGTCGACCGCGCCCAGATCGCGCCGTGCCTCGACCTGCCGCTCGAGCAGGTGCGGGTTCATCTGGGCGGCGTCGGCGGGGCGTTCGGCGGCCGTGAGGACCTCTCGATGCAGATCCACGGCGCGATGCTCGCGCTGCACACGAACCGGCCGGTGAAGATCGTCTACGACCGCGAGGAGTCGTTCACGGGGCACGTGCACCGGCACCCGGCGCGCATCTGGGCCGAGCATCGCGCGACGAAGGAAGGCCGGCTCGTGTCGGTGCGCATGCGGATCCTGCTCGACGGCGGGGCGTACGCCTCGAGCTCGACCGCGGTGTGCTCGAACGCCGCGTCGTTCGCGCTCGGCCCGTACGACGTCCCGAACGCGCTGATCTCATCGACGGTCGTCTACACCAACAACCCGCCGTGCGGGGCGATGCGCGGGTTCGGCGCGGTGCAGACCTGCTTCGCGGGCGAGGCGCAGATGGACAAGCTCGCCGCGGCGCTCGCGATCGATCCGGTCGAGCTGCGGCTGTTGAACGCGCTCGCGCCCGGCGACTCGCTGCCGACGGGGCAGGTGATCGCGGGCTCGCTGCCCGTCGCCGAGCTGATCCGCGCGGCCGCCGCTCTCGAGGAGCCGCCGGCCGACGAGTTGCCGCGTGACCCGCTGCGCCTTCCCGGCGGCGCGGGCAACACGACGCGCGGCGAGGGCGTCCGGCGCGGCGTCGGCTTCGCCGTCGGGTTCAAGAACATCGCCTACTCGGAGGGCTTCGACGACTACTGCGCCGCCCGCGTCCGGTTGCTCGAGGACGGGTCGGCCGAGGTTCATTGCGCGGCCGCAGAGGTCGGGCAGGGAGTGAGCGGCGTGATCCTGCAGGTCGCCCGCACGGAGCTCGGCCTCGATGACGTCCGGCTCGCGCCGCCGGGGACCGCCGGCGTCGGCTCGTCCGGCTCCGCGTCCGCGTCCCGGATGACGTGGATGGCCGCCGGCGCGGTTCGCGACGCCTGCCGTGCCGCGCTCGAGGAGCGCGAGCGTCGCGGCGACCGTTCCGAGGTCGACGTCGAGCGGATCTATCGCCACCCGCCGACGACGCCGCTCGACCCGGAGACCGGCCAGATCACCGGCGAGCGCGCACACGTCGCGCTGGCCGCGTGCGCGATGAAGGTCGTCGCGGAGGTCGACGTGGAGCTCGGGCTGACGCGCGTCGTGTGGATCGGCGCGGCGCAGGACATCGGGAAGGCGATCAACCCGCAGCAGGTCGAGGGCCAGATCGAGGGCGGCACAGCGCAGGGGCTCGGCCTGGCGTTGATGGAGGAGATCCAGACGCGCGACGGCCTGATCACGAACGCGAGCTTCACCGACTACCTGATCCCGACGGCGCTCGACATGCCGCCCGTCGAGTCCGTGCTGATCGAGGATCCCGAACCGGACGCTCCATACGGCGTCAAGGGCGTCGGCGAGCCGCCGACCGTCGTCTCGACGGCGGCGATCGTCGCCGCGCTCCGGGCCGCGACGGGTCGCGAGCTCGCGCGGGTCCCTGTTCGCCCCGACGACATCTGCCTCTGAGCGCACGCCCTCCTCGAGCGTCGTCGCAGCGGGCGGCTCCTGCCGAACGACGGCGGCCACCGACGCGACCACGATCACGGCCCCGAGCAGCAGGCCCCACGTCAGCTGCTCGCCGCGGAACAGCACGCCGAGCGCGATCGCCACGACCGGGTTCACGTATGCGTACGTCGACACCGTTCCGAGCGGCGCGTTCGCCAGCAGCCACACGTACGCGCTGTAGCCGACGATCGACCCGAAGACGACGAGATAGACCCAGGCGGCGACGGACTCGGACGACGGTGAGAGGCCGTGGACGGTGAAGAGGGCCGGGACGAGCATGATCAGCCCGCCCGCGAGCATCTCGTAGGCCGTCGCCGTGAACGGGTCGCTCGGCATCTCGATGCGCCCGGACAGCACCGATCCACCCGCCCACATCAGCGACGAGGCGACGCAGAGGACGATGCCGAGCGTCGTCGCGCCGCCCGAGGGGCGCGCGACGATCGCGACGCCGACGAACCCGATCCCGACGCCGGCAAGTGCCTGCCAGGGGAGCCGCTCGCCGCCGAGCAGCCGCATCAGCACGATCCAGAGCGGCACGGAGGCGATGATCAGCGACGCGAGCCCGGTCGGCACGTTGCGCTCGGCGTAGAAGAGCAGGGCGTTCGCGCCCGGCAGCAGCAGGCCGATCAGGACGCACGAGAAGAGTGCGCGCCGTGTGATGCGCAGCGACCCGCCGCGCAGCGCGACCAGCGCCGCCATCAACGCGCCCGCGGTGACGAAGCGGGTAGACACGGCGAACAGCGGGGCGATCGTCTTGCCGGCGAGCGCGATGCCCAGGTACGTGGAGCCCCAGATCACGTAGACCGTGACCAGCGCGGTCCACGTCTTCGCCCTGAGGCTCACGTTTAGGGGCGCGGCCGGAGAGTGGGGCAGGGCGACTGACGGGCGTCTCGCGGCACGTGCCGCGCGTCATTCACCGTGCCAACTCCCCCGGCCACACCCCTATCGAACGAGCGAGAGCGCCGCGCCGATTCCGAGCAGGGCGATGCCGACGGCGCGCGCGGGCGAGATCGCGATCTGCGTCACGCCGAAGAGGCCGAAGCGGTCGATCAACGCGCCCATCACGAGCTGACCGGCGATCAGGATCCCGATCGTCGCGGTCGCGCCGATGCGCGGCTGGGCGAACGTGATGGTGAAGACGACCGTCAACCCCATCACTCCGCCCAGCCACATCCAGACCGGCGCACGGAACGCGTCCCCGAGGCCGCCGATCCCCGCGCGCGCGACGAGCAGGATCCCCAGTGAGAGCACGAGCTGAATCGCGGTCGCGAACGCCAGCGCCTCGAGGACGCCGGCGCGCTCTCCGAAGCGGCCCATCACCGCGACCTGCATCGAGCCCGCGAGCCCGGCGAGCACGGTCAGGGCGACGGCCGCCGAGGTCAAGCGGCGCTGGGGTCGCTCTGCCAGAGGCTGAACTTGTTCCCCGCCGTGTCGGTGCACGCCGCGAACCAGCCGTGGGTCGGCACCGGCTGCTTGTCGTCGGCCGAGCCGCCCAGCTCGCGCACCTTCGCCACCGATGCGTCGATGTCGTCGGTGTCGAAGTAGACGATCAGGCCCGAGCCCGCGGTGTCGGACGGCATGATCGCACCGCCCTGGTCGTCGCTGGCCTGGAACATCCGATAGTCGAAGCCTTCCATCGCGCTGGCGCCGATCTCCCAGCCGAACAGCCCGTTCCAGAAGCCGCTCTCGCGGTCGGCGTCGGCCGCGGGAAGCTCGAAGTGCACGATCTTGCCGGGCATCAGTACGCTCCCTTGTTCGTTTGACGAAGGTCTCTTCGACCGAAGGGGGACGATGTGGTCAAAGTGCTCGTACTCTACGACGAGGAGCCGGACCCGCAGCAGTACGAAGCGCACGCCGAGCTCTGCAAGTGCGTTCCCGGGGGCACGTTCCGCCATGGCAAGGTCTTCGGTTCGCCGTTCGGCGATCCCACCCATCGCTATCTCGCCGAGTGGGAGTTTCCCGACCAGGACGCATTCAAGGCGGCGACGCGGAGCGAGGAGTTCGCGGCGACCGGAACCGACGCGCGCGAGCGCGGGTTGCCGCGCCCGAACGTCCAGTTCGTGACGCTCGATTAGTCTCTAGTCACGCGTGAAGTCGGGCGGGCGCTTCTCGCGAATCGCGGCCAGGCCCTCGTGGACGTCGGGCCCGGCGAAGTCGAGAAACTCGAACGCGAGCGATGCGTCGAACGACGGACCGGCGAGACGCAGCCAGTTGTTGAGCGCGAGCTTCGTGTGGCGAATCGCGGGCTGCGCACCGTCGGCGAGCCGGGACGCGATCGCGAGCGCGCGGTCGTCGAGCTCCGCTTCGGGAACGCACAGCGACACGAGCCCGATCCGCTCCGCCTCGACGCCGTCGAGCGGCTCGCACAGGAGCAGGTGGTACTTCGCCTTGGCGAGCCCACAGAGGAGCGGCCACACCAGCACCGCGTGGTCGCCCGCCGCCACGCCGAGCTTCGTGTGGCCGTCGACGATTTTCGTCGCGGGCGTCGCGATCGAGACGTCCGCGAGCAGTCCCACCGCCAGGCCCGCGCCGACGGCGGGGCCGGTCATCGCCGAGACGATCGGCGTCGGGCAGGCGACGACGTTGTAGACGAGGTCGCGCGCCTCGTGAAAGACGCGCCGCCGCGCTTCCGGGTCGCCGGCGATCTCGGCGACGAGCTCGAGATCGCCGCCGGCGCTGAACGCGCCGTCGGCGCCGCGCACCAGCACGGCGCGCGTCTCGTCGTCGCCGCCGATCGTGCGCCACACCGCCGCGAGCTCGGCGTGCATCGCTCCGCTGACCGCGTTGAGGCGACCGGGCGCGCGCAGCGTGATCCGGAGCACTCCGGCCGCGGGGCGGTCGAGCTCGAGGTTCGGGAACGCCGAATAGGCGTCGGTCATGGTGCGGGACTGTACGCCAGAGCCTGCGCGCGACCGGCACGAGCTCGAGCGGAGCCGGCGCCCGCCGCGGAGGACGTCGAGTCCGACGGCCCGCCGATCCGGTCGCCGACGAGCAGGCGCTGCACGTCGTCGACCTTCGCGACCGCGCGGCCGTCGACGGCCACGATCAGATCCTCGGCGCCGGAGACCGGCTGCGGCGGCCGGCGAGCCCGGGCACGACCTCGACCACCTCGACGCCCGCGCGGCGGCCGAGCTCGCGGGCGAGGCGCGGCGGCAGCGGCCGCGGCCGCCCGCGATGCCGAGGTAGGCGCGGCGGAAGCGGCCCTCGCTCATCAGCGCGGCGACGATCGCGCGCGTCGTGTCGTTCATCGGGACGGCGAGGCCGAGCCCGACGCCGGCGACGGCGGTGTTGATCCCGACGACGCGCGCCGAGCCGTCCGCGAGCGCGCCGCCGGAGTTGCCCGGGTTCAGCGCCGCGTCGGTCTGGATCACGTTGTCGACGACGCGGCCCGTCCGGGTCGGGCAGCGAGCGGCCGAGCGCCGAGACGACGCCCGCGGTGACCGAGCCGGCGAAGCCGTGCGGGTTCCCGAGCGCGACCACGAGCTGGCCCACGCGGAGCGCCGCCCGCGTCGCCGAGCTCGGCCGGGACGCAGGGCGTCGGCCTCCGCGCGGAGCACGGCGAGGTCCGAGAGCGGGTCGGGGCCGGCGACCTCCGCGCGGTACTCGGAGCCGTCGACGAACGAGACGCGCGAGGCGACGCGCGCGCTCGACGACGTGCGCCGAGGTGACGATGAAGCCGTCGGCGCGTGATCACGACGCCGCTGCCGCCGCCGCGCCCGCTGCGCAGGTGCGCGACCGACGGCAGCAGCCGCTCGCTCACCGAGATCGACGACGCGCGAGTAGGCGTCGAGCGCCTCGAGCTCGTCCGCGACGGGCCGCGCGGCCTCCATGGACCGAGGGTAGCCCGCCGTTATGGTTGCCGCAGTGGCCGAGGTCGAGCTCCAGCGCGCGACGGCGCCGTCCTCACGATCACGCTGAACCGGCCCGACGTGCTCAACGCGCTGAACGCCGCGGTGCACGCGGGCCTCGCGCGACGCGCTCGAGCCAGGCGCGCGATCCGTCGATCCGCGCCGTCGTGCATCACGGGGGCGGGCCGCGGCTTCTGCGTCGGCCAGGACCTGCAGGAGCTCGCGGCGGCGCCGACGACGTCGCCGAGAACGGCTGCGCGAGCGAACTACCACCGGAACGTGCTCGCGATCCGCGCGCTCGAGAAGCCCGTGATCGCCGCGGTCAACGGGCCGGCGGCGGGCGCCGGGCTCTCGCTCGCTCTCGCCTGCGACGTGCGGATCGCCTCCGACGCCGCGAGCTTCGTGCCCGCGTTCATCGCGATCGGGCTCGTCGCCGGACTCGGGCGGCACGTGGCTCGCGCGACGGCTGCTCGGCGCGGCGCGCGCGTTCGAGTGGTTCACGACCGGCCGGCGTCTCGGCGCCGACGAGGCGCGCGCCGTGGGGCCTCGTCTCCGAGGTCGTCCCGGCCGACGAGCTTGCCGAGCGCGCGCGCCGAGGTCGCAGGGCTCTTCGCCGCGATGCCGACCCGCGCGGTCTGGGAGACGAAGCGGCTGCTCGACGCCGCCGAGACGACGACGTTCGCGCGAGCAGCTCGAGCTCGAGGCGCGGGCACAGGCGCGAGCTGACGTCGACGAGCGACTTCCGCGAGGGCGTGACCGCCTTCCTCGAGAAGCGCGAGCCGCAGTTCAGCGGCGCGGAGGCCGCGTACACCATCCCGTCCGGCTGCTCGTCAACGACGACCTGCAGCGGTGGCGGCTCACCGTCGGGCTGCGCTGGCTGCTCGCCCTCCCGCACTTCCTCGTGCTCGCCGCTCTGGACGTACGTCGCGTTCGCCGTCGCGATCGTCGACTGGTTGCATCACGCTGGTGCGCGGCAGCTCGCCGCCGCGCGTGCACCGCTGGCTCGCGAGCTTCGTCCGCTACCAGACGCACGTGTACGCGTATGCGTATCTGGTCGCCGACCCGTTTCCACGTTTCCGCGGATGGCGCGGCACCTACCCGGTCGACCTCGAGATCGCGCCGCCGCGGCCGCAGGCCCGCTGGAAGACCGCCCTGCGGATCGTCCTGATCATCCCGGCGTACGTGTTCGCGACGGCTCTCGGCTACGTGCTCGCGATCGTCGCTTTCCTCGGGTACTTCGTCGCGCTCGCAGTCGGCCGTTATCCGAGAGGGTTCCGTGACCTCGGCGCCTACGCGCTGCGCTTCCAGGCGCAGACCTTCGCCTACCTGTTGCTGCTCACCGACCGATATCCGGCGCTCGCCGCGACGACACCGGTACCGGCGGCTACGCCGGCCAGTTCGTCAGCAGCTGCTGACAGAACGTGAGCCCGATCCTTCTCGCCTGCTTGTGGATCGCCGTGTCGGCGGCCGTCGCCCGGAACTGCGCCTTCTTGGCCGCGTCGTAGTTCTTCTTCACCAGCGCGTCGTGGACCTGCTGGATGCCGGTGGCGAGCCGGTCGGCCAGCACGAGCATGTGGTCGAAGCCGGCCTGGTCGGCGAGCGGCGGGTGGAGCTTCTTCATCTCCGCGATCCCGACCCGCGCCTCCTTCGCGGTCTTCGCCCACCCGGCGGGATCGCGCGAGAGGGCTCCGAGGCGGTAGACGCGGCGGTCGGAGTCCAGGCAGACGAGGTTGCCGGCGCTCGTGAATTGCTCCTGCGACAAGCGCCGCTCATCGGTGACCGTCGTCGCTGCGGCGGTGGTCGGCGGGGTCGTCTTTGCGTCGGACGAGCTGCCGCACGCCGCGAGTGCAGGCAGCGCGAGGAGGAGCCAGGCGAGGCGCATCGGCGACGAGGGTAGCGCGGGCCAGATTGAGGTGAGGTTAGAAGCTGGTTCGGAACAGCGTCAGTCCGGTGGGAGGAGAGCGAGCACTTCTGCGAGCTCGGGGAACCGTCCCGCGCGCTGCTTCGAGAACCCGAGCTGCCCGTCGACGAAGACGTCGAACTGGCTCTTCGCCCCCTCGGCCATCTCGGCGGTGTGCGCCGTTCCGTTGATCTCGGCCACGAGACTCGCGGCCCGCTCGTCGTAGCCGCCTCAGACCGGGCAGTACAGGATCCGTACCAGTGCCATGACGCGAGCCTAACGCTCGCCGTCGCTGTCGCGCCGGGATTGAAATCGGTATGGGCGCAGGCCGCGGCTTCAGCTTGGCGACTCCCGCCGATAGGGCGGAGGCGCACCAACTGCGGCCCTGGACGTCGGCTGTCCGCCAGCGGGGTGTTTCCGGTGCGTACCCGACCAGTAAAGGAGCAGTCGACTCGATGCAGGATGCAGTCTCGATCATCCTTGCCAGCAGGACGCGGCTTGCCATGGCGCTCGCGCTCGTCGCGGTGATCATCGCCGGCGGCGTCACGTTCGGGAGCTGGGCGGTCAGCTCGAGCCCCGGCAACGGCTACGCGAAGGCCCTCACGGCGCAGAACCTCACGTTCAACGACGTCTCGGCGACGACCTCGGCGACGCTCTACCCGGGCGGCAACGGCGACGTGAAGGTGTCGGTGAACAACCCGAACCCGTTCGCCGTGACGATCACGGCCGTGAACGGCACCGGCGGCGCGATCACGTCCGACAAGGGCGCGGCGTGCGACGGCTCGACCGGCGTCACCTACACGAACCAGACCGGCCTGTCGCAGGCGGTCGCCGCGAACTCGTCGGCCACGTTCACGCTCGCCGGCGCGGCGCACATGAGCAACGCCTCGGACACCGCCTGCCAGGGCGCCGTCTTCTCGATCCCCGTCAGCCTGACGGCGACGAGCTAGGAACCGTTCGATGACACTGCGTGCAGCACTGAAGATCGTCGTCGCGGACAAGGCCAGGGTCGCCCTGGCCCTCTCCGCGCTGGTCCTGCTGGCCACCGCGGCCGTGACCCTCGGCTCCTGGGCCGTCGGCTCGTCGGCCGGAAACGGCTATGCGAAGGCCGTCACGGCCCAGAACCTGACGCTCGGCGACGCCTCCGCGTCGACGACGGCGCAGCTCTATCCGGGCGGCACCGGCGACCTCTGGGTCAAGGTGACCAACCCGAACGCGTTCCCCGTCACCGTCACGGCCGTCAACGGCGCCGGCGCGATCACGTCCGACAAGGGCGCGGCGTGCAACGCGTCGACCGGCGTGACCTACACCAACACGAGCGGGCTCTCGCAGTCAGTCGGCGCCGGCGCGACCGCGACCTTCTCCCTCGCGGGCAAGGTCGCGATGTCGAACGCGTCCGACAACAGCTGTCAGGGCGCGGTCTTCACGGTTCCGGTCACGCTCACGGCCACCAGCTAGACGCCTTGCAGGTACGGCGTCACCTTCTCGTCCTGGGAGGCTTCGTCGCGGCGCTCGCCATCGCGGGCGCCGCCGAGGCCTCCTGGGCGACGAGCGGCAGCGGCGCCGGCTACTCGAGGGCGACGTCGATCCCGGCGGGCTCGGTCCCGTCGCACACGATCTCGACATACCCGAACGTCTCGCTCAACTGGACTGCGCTCACGGTCGGAGGCGCGGCGGTCTCGTACAGCGTCCGCCGCTACTCGGAGGCCGGGACGCTCCAGTCGATCGGTGCGAGCTGCAGCGGCTCCGTCGCCACGAGCTCCTGCACCGAGAGCGCTGTGCCGGTCGGGCGCTGGCAGTACACGACGCAGGCCACGAAGGGCAGCTGGCTCGGCGCCGAGAGCGCCAAGTCGACGACCGTCGAGATCGCCGCGCCGCCCACGACCCTGACGTGCACCAATTGCCACACCTACGCGGGGACAGGCGTCGTCTATGTCAACTCGGGGAACCGGACGGCGGTGCAGCTCCAGGCGACGCTGCCTGTGACGTCGCTTGCGACCGACACGGCGAACCTCTCGCTGACCGACGGTGCGAGCCACACGGTCTCGACCAGTAAGCCAGCGACCTCGGGCGCGGGCACCGTGGTCTTCTCCACCCTCAGCACGGCGACGTTCGTCGACGGCGCCGTGACCGCGGGCTCGTACGTCACCGCCAACACCGGCGACGTCTCGTCCACGAAGTCGCTCGCGCTCGTCCGCGACACGGTCACTCCGACCGCGACGAACATTGTCGCCGCGAACGGTGGCACGAGGCGCGTGATCGACAGCGGCGACACGATCACCTATACGTTCTCCGAGCCGGTCGACCCGGGCACGGTCAAGTCCGGCTGGAGCGGGGCCTCGACTCCGGTCACCGTGGCGTTCACGAACTCGGGCTCGAACGACACGTTCACGGTCGGCGGGACCAACCTCGCCACCGTCAACACGACCGCCAACTACGTGACAGGCACCGTGACCTGCTCGGGTTCGACGATGATCGCCAGCGGCTCGACGGTCACCGTCACGCTCGGTACGTGCGTCGGGTCGACGAGGACCGGCCCGAACGCCGGGGATAACTTCCAGTGGACGCCGAGCGCCACGGTCACCGACCTGGCGGGCAACCCGATGTCGACCACCGTCGTCACAGGGAGCAACGGCACCTTCTGATGCGGCGCATCGTCACGCGCAGCGGGAAGCTCGTCACGCAGATCGGCGCCGTCGCGATCGTCACGCTCGTGGCCGCATATGTCGCGCTGCTCGCAATCGGACTGCAGCCGATGGTGATGGTCACCGGCTCGATGACGAAGTCGATCCCGGTCGGCTCGATCGTCGTCGACCAGACCGTCTCGCCGTCGTCGCTGCGCGTCGGCGACGTGATCTCGTTCCGCAAGCCGCTCGGCTCGCCCGGGATCGCGACGCACCGCATCATCGAGATCCAGCGGTCGAACGGGCATGTCGTCTACCGGACGAAGGGCGACTCGAACCCGATCGCCGATCCGTGGGCGATCGTCTTCGAGCGGAACATGCAGGCGCACCGGGTCATCTTTCACGCGCCGTACATCGGCTACGCGCTCCTGTTCGCCCACTCGCAGCTCGGGATCATCGTGCTGATCGCGTACGTGTGCTTCTCGCTGCTCGTGACGACGCTGAAGGTGATCGCGCAGTCGGCGCTCGAGCCGCGTGTGCGCGACGAGCATGCCGACGGCCTCGAGCCGTCGGGCAGTGCTCTCTAGTCGAGGGCCTCTTGTAGCATCGGGCGGGTGATCCGCTGGTTCCTCGTCTCGTGGGCGATGAACGCCGTCGTCCTCGGGGTGGTCGGCTGGCTCCTCGGCGGGGTCAGCTTCGGCGGATCGACGTGGACCGTGATCTGGGCCGCGCTCGTGTTCGGGCTCCTGAACACGTTCCTCAAGCCGATCCTGAAGCTGCTCTCGTTTCCCCTCGCGATCGTGACGTTCGGAATCGCGTGGTTCTTCGTGTCGATGCTCATGCTGTGGCTCACCACGCTGATCATCAGCGGGTTCCACATCGACGGCTTCTGGAACTACGTCTGGGCGACGATCCTCGTCTGGCTCGTCAACACGATCATCGACGCGCTCCTCGTCCGCACGGTGGGCGGCGGCGGATCGAGTGCGTCCGGCCTCAGCCGGGCGCGACGTACTAGCGACCGACGATGTGGCAGCGTGGGCTGCGGCATCAACGTCGAAGGGAGCATTGGATGTGCAGGGCGCTGCGTGAGGCGCGTCAGTAGTTTCGAGCAGCGACGTCGGTAGTTCGCGCCGAGGTTGTTCGGACTCGTGGTCGCCGGTGCAGCTGATCGAGGCTGTCCGGTAGAACGGGACGTGAGCAACGCCGAAGGAGAGGCTTGCAGTTATGTTCACCTATGTCGGACTGATCAAGCTCACGCCTGAGGGGCGGGAGAGCCTTGATCGAAGGAACCGCTGCTATCTCGAGAAGATGTGGTCGTGCAGCTATCGGGTCGAGGGGCAGGAGGGTGGGAGTCCTCGAGAAGGTGTTCGCGATCCATGGTGGGACGGGAAACGGATCGCGTCGGGTGGCTGCGGCGGGCTGTGCGTGTAGACTGGCGTCGCATCGTCGGACGAGTATCGCACCGACAGCGACGACGGACGCGGCTTCTCCTTGTCGGACTGACGCAAGCTCGCGCTGTCGACCGGCTCTACCGTCTCGTCGCGGCCGATGCGACAGGCGGCCCCTCCGGATCCTCGCCCCGGCGGGGCAGTACCCGGCGTGGTCGCCGGACGGCAAAGAACTCGCGTTCCTCGCCGACCACAAACTCGAGCTTGTGCGGGCGACCGGAGGCGCAGCGCGCGTGGTCGCCAGGAACGCCAGAGGCGCGACGACCTGGTCGCGAGACGGGCACCGTTTGCTCGACAAGATTCGTCGACAAGTCGATTCGTCTGAACGTCGTGACGCAACGAACAGGGGTGGAGTCCTCGAGAAGGTGTTCGCGAATGGTCTGACGCTACGGCCGCCACCCCTCCCCGTCCGTGGGCAGGACTTCTGGCTCGAGCCGATCGTGAAGTATCCCGACAACGACGACCGCGTTCCGAGCGTGCTCGCGAAGATCGATCTCGACTGGACGTCACGGGACTGTTCCCTCCGGCCGCCGGCGCCCGCGCCAGACCTGCTTCAGCTCACCGCGACGAGCGAGCTGGAGCTCTCGACATGGACGGCCGGCTCTCGCGCGCCGGAACCCAGACAGGGTCACATAACGCGCGGACGTGCTTTGCAACGCAGACGCGGAGACCGAGTCGGCGACGCTCAACGTCTGGACGCCTTCGACCGGGGGCACGGTCACGACCACTACCCCCTGCCAGGACTGGCCACCGGGCGCGTACGCGGTCACGCCGGCCCTCGACGCGTGGGTCTCACAGTCCGACCTCGATGGGAACGACACCGTGGCGGCCGTGCGGCCCGGCACGACGGAGGCGCCGCGGCCGCCCGCTGGACGTCAGGACAGGAGACCCCGGACACGGTTGGCGAATCGCATCGACAGGTCGTCGGCGACGACTCGAAGATCGTGTTCGAGATCCGGAACAACGTCGGCAGCCCGCAGTGCCGGATCAACACGGCGCCGCACGGGCGCCGATCCCGTTCCGGTCGCCGCAGACGATGGTCGATGCCGATGCCGGCCGGGAACGACGTACGCGCCGGCGATTCCGGCCTCGCCGAGATGGACGCCGGCGGAGTGATGCTGTCGCGCATCCCCGCGCTCGGGACGGTACGGATCGGCGGCGACCTGCTCGGCGTCGCGGCCAAGACAACGCTGCGTGTCTACGACGCGGACAGCGGCACCCTCCGCTACCAGCTTCCGCTCGCCCGCAGCTCCGGCGTCCCAAGGCTGCTGACAGACGGGGCCGGCTACGCCGTCTACGCGAGCGGGATCGAGCTGCACCTGGTACGGCTCGACAGCGGGAACGACCGGATCGTCGACCTCCCCGGACAGGACGGCCCGCTCGGCGCGCTCCTGACGACAGACGGGCTGTTCCTCGCCTACTTCCGAGGCTACGACACGCAGCCGGCACGGATCCTGTTCGTGCCCGCAGCGAACCTGTAGTCCTGCGGCTCGAAGACGATGCAGCGGTAATTCGTCAGAGTTGTCCGCGACCGCGCGCCACCCGGAAACCGAACGCTCGCCCCAGCGGCTGCGAATCGCCGCAAGGTGCGGCGACGGCGTCACGGTGAGCCGCCGCCGCGGCGTTCCGGCTGACATCTACCTGCGCCTGTGCGCACGCCGAGAGGGTGAGTGTCCCGGCCCGACGCTCACGCTACGCCGTTAGACGCAGGTCGCCCTCGTCGCAGCCTGCCTGGCCACCCTGGGCGGGCATCACCATGAGTCGGCGCTCTCTCGACCCTTCGAGCCATGGCCGACGAAGCGACAGGTCACGGGCGCGGTCGCGGCGTAGGTCGAACCGTGAGCCGGGCACAGTGACGAAGCCGGCATTCGGATCGCCGCACGGGCCCGAACCATCACGTCCTCGGTAAAGAGTCCTCGCGTTGCCGGTCTATCGCGGTTGGTGAACGTGACGTTCGTCCTGAAGCCGCCGAGAGTCTCGAGTACTCCCGTCGCTCCGGATGTGGGGCTTCGAGGATCCACCCGGCAGATTCATCTGACCCTGTGCAGGTCGTGCTCGGCAGAAACTCGGCCGGCCGCGACGGCGTCGCCGAGCGTCTTGTAGTCGCGGTCGTTTTGCTCGGCGTAAGCCTCGGAGAACGAGAGGATCGCGCGGTCGAACACGTCGCCACGGCCGAGGTAGGCGGAGACGCGATGCGGTCGCCAGAGCGCGCGTGGGCATGGGCCAGTGTCGTCGCGCAGAGCTGCCCGTACACGGACAGCGCACGCGGGTCCATTGCCTCGACAACGGCCGAGCCCTTCCAGTCGCGCAGCTGGCGAACGTAATAGTCACGGCCGCCGCCGTAGATGCTCCGATCGACCTTCAGCCAGCCGAGGAAGATGTCGCTCGACGCTTGCATGATGCGCTGTCCGGCGACGACGCGCTCGCCCGAGTTGCGGTATTCACTCGCGCCGACGAACTCCTCCATGACCGAGAGTTGCGCTTCCTTGATCTGCAAAACCAGCGGATCCTGCCCATCCCGGCCGAGGAGGAGCGCGATCCACGCGCCCGTTCCGACACTGCCGACACCCACGACCTTGCGTGCCAGATCCACCAGGCGAAACTGTTCGAGCAACGCCCGGCGTTCATGCTGGAGCGTGAGGCTGTACTCGCGTAGGAGCCGCTTCAGATCGGCTCTGATCCGATCGCGTTCCACGGTGTCAGCAAAGTCGTCGAGCCGGACAATCAACGGCGGCTCAGAGACAATGCGCCGTTCGCCGTCGACCTCCTGCGAGAGCCTCGCGAACGCGTGCATGTGATCCCGACTCACGGCCTTGGCGACGACTTTGTTGAGACGCTTGCGCATCTTTGCCTTGACCTGCGAGCGGAGCTGCGGCATCAGCTCGTCTATCTCAAAACGGGTGTACCAAACCTCGAGGTTGCGCATCGCTGCAAACTGCGCCATCCGCGTGCGGTACTCCGCGACCGCGTCGAGGACGATCCGCTCCTGGGCATTCACCGAGAACCCGCTGTTGCGCGCAGCCACCATCATGCTCACCGCGAGGCGCTTGACGTCCCACTCCCAGGGTCCAGGCAACGTCTCGTCGAAGTCGTTGATGTCGAACACCAGTCGCCGCTCAGGCGACGCGTACAGCCCGAAGTTCGAAAGGTGCGCATCTCCGCAGCACTGCACCTGGAGACCGGAGCGCGGAGTCGAAGCAAGGTCGGCCGCCATAATCAGGGCCGCGCCCCGATAGAACGTAAACGGCGCCGCCAGCAACCGGCTATACGGATCGGGACCAATCGGAACACGCAATCGGCCTGCCGCTGGAGCAGCTCGATCGGGTCGAGCCGGTGAACCGGCTCGAACACGGAGCGACTGGACCGTGGCACCCCGCGACGCGCCGCCCTGCCCCGCGCAACCGCTCCGCAACGCTCAGGTGCGGCGCGGCCGAGCTGACGGGAGAGCGACGCTCCGACCCAGGACCCGCGTCCCTCGCAACGGCCCTCGATGAACCCCACCCATCGGAATCCAGTACCGAGACGATGCAGAACGATCGCGGCGAAGGTCCACACCTTTCGGATGAGTCGGCAGCGACGGCTCGATCATAGGCAAAGCAGCTGATGTTCGCGCCCAAAGAGCGCGGATGATCGCGCCCCCGTGGAAACCGCCGGCCGAAGAAGAGGCCAACCCGAGCAGGCTCAGCGGCGACCCATTCGCCGCAGCGCCAATCTCGCCGAGGACGGTCTCCGACGAGGTGCAGCGCCTGCGGTGGTACAGTGCGCCGAGGGTACCAAGTCCCGGTACCAAGTTCGCCCCGGCGACGCGCAAACCCGCGCGGCTGTGGCGTTCCGGCCAAACGGGATTAGATCGTCTTGAACTGCTCGAACGGCTGGCGGCAGCTCGCGCACCAGCGGATCGAGCGGCACGGCGTCGGACCGAAGATGTTCTCGAGCCGGGTGTCGGTCGAGCCGCAGTAGGGACAGCGGAACGCTCGGGACTGCAGCTGCACCAGGGTGGTCGCGCCCGCGGCGCGCGGCGCCGGCGGTGCGAAGCCCGCGGCCCGCAGCTTCTCGCGGCCGGCGGGCGTGATCCGGTCGGTCGACCACGAGTCGTCGGCGATCACGGCGACGTCGGGCTCGCCGCCGAGCGCGGTCACCGTCTCGGCGAGGGCGCGCTTCATGGCTTCGAGCGCCGGGCACCCGAGGAACGTCGGCGTCAGCTCGACGCGCACACGCTCGCCGTCGACCGAGACGTCGCGGATCACGCCCAGGTCGACGAGCGAGATCACGGGGATCTCCGGGTCGGGGATCTCCTCGAGCGCCGCCCAGACCTGCTCGGCGGTCACCATTGCGCGCCCGGCACGCTCCGCCGGACCTCGGTCATCTCCAGCCACAGCTCCGCGAGCTCGGGCGTGTGGGCGCCGCGCTCCCGGCCGTGTAACAGACTGTTGCTTGCGTTGCCGTTGCGCCCGATCCGGCGCGCGAGCTCGGGGCGCTGCTCCGGTGGAAGCATCCCGAGCGCGTAGGGCCACAGCTCGTCGACCGCGGCGGCGAAGCGCGGCTCGTCGTGCAGGCGGGCTGCCCAGAGCTCCGCGTGCAGCCGGTGGTAGACCTCCTCGCGGTCGATCTTCGCGGCGAGACCCGCGAGCTCCTGGTCCGCCGAGCGCACCAGGGCGCCGATGCGCAGCCGGTCTGCCTCCTCGTAGAGGTAGCGGCGCGCGATCGTGAGAGCCCAGTCGTCGAGCAGCCGGAGCTCGACCAGCGGCGCGCAGCGGTACTCGCCGGGCTCGCGATCGAAGGCGAGCGTGTCGGGGTCGGTCCCGAGCTCGGCCGCGGCGAGCTCGTAGAGCGCGCGGGCGTGTCCGATCTCGTTCTGCGCGATCGACGAGAACGCGACGTCCTCCTCGAGCGTCGGCGCGACGCCGGTCCACTCCGAGTCCCGCCAGCCGACGATCAGCTCGTCGTCAGCCAGCGTCAGGAGAAGCTGTGCCCGCCCGTTCACGCGCCTCCTTCAGTCGTGCCTTGATCGAGTAGCCGTCGACGCGGCGGTACTTGAGATCGAACTCGTCGGCCCACTCCGTGATCTCGTGGATCGCGCTGCGCGGGACGAGCCAGAGTGCGTCCGACTCGCCGCGCCGTCCGTACTGCTCGCGCGCCCACGCGTCGGCGAACGCGGCGTCCGGCGCTTCGATCGATCCCGCATGCGCGAAGGGCTGCCCCTTCCGCTCGCGCCGGAAGACCTCGTAGATCACGCGGCGAGCACGGCGTCGCGGACCCACTGCCCCTGCTCGAGCAGCCGGCGGCGGAACGCGAGGCGGTCCTGCGAGCGCGGCCCGTGGCCGGTGACGACCGAGCGCAGCTCGTCCCAGTCGGGCTCGCTGTACTCCCAGACGCCGTCGTCGCGGCGCCGCAGGTTCGGATCGGGCACGGTGAGGCCGAGCTCCCAGATCTGCGGGACGTACCCCTCGAGGAACTGCTGCCGCGCCTCTTCGTTGCCCTGGGACTTGATGCGCCAGATCCACATCGGATCCTCGTCGCGAGGGATCGGGTTGCCGTGGAACTGCATCAGCGGAGGCCACCAGCGCGTCAACGCCTCCTGCACGAGCTCGCGCTGCGCGTCCGTCCCGGTCATCATCGCCAGGATCACGTCGCGGCCGTGGAGGATGTGGAACGACTCCTCCCAACAGATCTTCCGCATGATGCGCGCGTACGGCGCGTAGGAGCACTTGAGCAGCGCCTTCTGGCTGATGATCGCCGCCGCGTCGACGAGCCAGGCGATCACGCCGACATCGCCCCACGAGCAGGTCGGGTAATGGAAGACGTTGTGGAACTTCGCCTTGCCGGACAGCAGGTCGGCGAACATCTCCGCGCGCGGCTTGCCGAGGTCCTCGGCGATGCGGTAGATCAGCTGCGCGTGCCCGACCTCGTCCTGCACCTTCGCGGTCAGCGCGAGCTTGCGCTGCAGCGTCGGGGCCTTGAGGATCCACTCGCGCTCGGGGAGCACGCCCATCAGCTCGCTGTTCGCGTGCATCTCGATGAACTTGACGAGCCGCTGCCGGTACTCGTCGGGCAGCCAGTCCGTCGCCTCGACCTGCCCGCCGTCCTGGACGTACGCGAGGAAGTCCTGCGTCCGCTGATCCACCCGAGCCTCCCTACCGACCGTTCGTTAGGCTCAGTCTAGAAGATGTCGCAGCGCCGCGAGGAGCTGACCCGGATCGCCGCCCGCCTCTTCGCCGAGCGCGGCTACCAGGGCACGTCGCTCGCCGACCTGGCCGACGAGCTCGGTGTCCAGAAGCCCTCGCTCTACCACCACATCGACTCGAAGGAGGACCTCCTCTGGGCGGTCGCGAGCGAGGGGGCCGAGGCGTTCCATGCCGCACTCGACGGCGTCCCGCCGAACGCGCCGGCGACCGAGCGGATCCGTCTCGCGCTGCGCGCGCACCTCGCCGTCGTCGCGAGCCAGCTCGACGTCGCCACCGTCTTCGTGCGCGAGTGGCGCTACCTCGGCGGCGAGCGCCGTGACGCATTTGTCGCCGAGCGCCGCCGCTACGAACAGCGGGTCCGTGACCTCTTCCGCGACGGGGTCGAGGGTAGCGAGCTCCGCACCGACCTCGACGTCGCGACCGCCGCGCTCCTCTTCCTCTCGGCGGCGAACTGGGCGTACGCCTGGCTGCAGCCGGGCGCCGACGTCGACGCGCTCGCCGACCGTCTCTACGCGGTGCTGCTGGACGGCATGCGCGGCTACGCGACGCCCTGACCTGTCCCGAGCTCGAAGCGGCGCCGCGTGCCCCAGCGCCCGTCGTCCCCGAGCTCGATCAGCGTGACCTCGCGCGCCACGCACGCGATCGGCAGTGCGACGTCGACCTCGACCGGCTTCTCGCTCAGCGTCAGATGCGGGATCACCGTCTCGTGTGCGCCCTCGTACGGCGGGTACTCCGGCCAGCGCGACACGAACGCATCGATCAGCGCCGTGAACGGGTCCGAGGGCTCCGGGTGCAGCCACACGACTCCCTCCGGGAACCGCTCGACGCGGTCGAGGACGAACGAGAACCGGTCGAACGGTGCGAGCACGCCGGCGACGGCGTCCTCGTCGAGCTCGTCGGGCTCCGCGAACGGCACGAGGATCGTCACGTGGGCGGGGACGCCGAGCGCGGCCGACGAGTCGTGGGCGATCCTGATCGACGCGACGGCCGGCTCGGCTTCGGGAACCGGGACGATCAAGGCGGTCCGCCATGGCATGCTCGCGAGCGTGAAGCGGGCGACGTTGATCGTCAACCCCTACTCGACACATGTGACCGGGAAGCTGATCACGGACGTCGAACGCGTGCTGCGCCGGCGACTCGATGTCCAGACCGAGTTCACGCGGCATCCGGGCCACGCCACCGAGCTCGCGGCCCAGGCGGCGGGATCGAGCGACGCCATCCTCGTGCTGTCCGGCGACGGGACCTACAACGAGGCGCTGAACGGCGCGGACGGCACCGTTCCGTTCGGCTTCGTCCCGGGCGGAGGAACGAACGTGCTGCCGCGTGCCCTCGGGCTACCGCGCAGCGCGGTCGACGCGGCGCGCCAGGTCCGCGACGCTCTCGCGGAGGGACGCACCCGCCGGATCTCGCTCGGCGCGGTGAACGGGCGGCGCTTCTGCTTCTCGGCGGGCATCGGGTTCGACGCCGAGGCCGTCCGGCGGCTCGACGAGCTCGGACGACGGCCCGGCGGCGCCAGGCCGGGAGACCTCGCGTTCGGCTGGATGGTGATGCGGATGCTGCGCGAGCGCCGCGGACGGTGGGAGCCGGAGCTCGAGGTCGACGGGGGCTCCCGCGCCGCGTTCATCCTCGTCGCCAACTGCGACCCCTACTCGTATGCCGGCTCGATCCCACTTCACGTCGCCCCGGACGCCCGTTTCGAGGGCGGCCTCGACTTCGTCGCGCCGACCCGCGTGCGCGCACGCGACGTGCCGCGGCTCGTGACGTACCTGGTTCGCGGCCGCGGCCAGCTCGAGGCCGACGACGTGCTGAACGGGCACGACCTCGACCGCATCGTCGTCCGCTGCGACGTCCCGCTGCCGCTGCAGGCCGACGGCGAGGATCTCGGCGACGTCAGCGAGGCCACGTTCGAGGCGGTGCGAGATGCGGTCTCGGTCCTCGTGTAGCGCGCTCCTCCTGCTCGTGCTCGCCGGATGCGGGCACACGGCGAAACGCCCGGCCGCCGATCCGTTCGCGTACGACGCCGCGCGACCGCTCTCCGTGCGGCAGTCGGGGGTGGCGCACCCGAACAAGCAGATGGCGGTGCACGTGCTGTCGTTCACGGGGGCGAGCGGAGGACGCGTCGACGCCTTCGTGCTCGTCCCGGGCGGGAAGCACGGGCGCCTGCCGGCCGTGCTCTTCCTCCACGGCGCCGGTGGCAACCGGGAGGACTTCCTGATCCCGGCGGCGATCCTCGCCCAGCGCGGTGTCGTCACGATGACGATCTCGCAGCCGAACGACGCCTTCGACTTCAAGCCGCTCGTGGTCAACGCGCGCCGTGCGCTCGACCTGCTCGCCGCGCGCCCCGACGTCGACCCCGAGCGGCTCGGTCTCGTCGGCTACTCGCTGGGCGCGCAGACGGCCGCCATCCTCGCCGGCGACGAGCCGCGGTTGAAGACGGTCGGCATCGTCGCGGGCCGCGGGACCGACGTCACGACATACTGGATCCGCCGCGCCCACGCCCGCCTGTTCTTCCAGGCGGGGACGCTCGACGAGGTCGTGCCGCACCGGCAGCTCGTCGCCCTGATCGACGCGGCGCCGGGACACCCCAAGGTGAGCTGGTACCGCCTCGGCCACAGCATGAACCTGGGCTCGATGCGCGACCAGGATGCCTGGCAGGCCGAGCAGCTCGACGCGGCGAAGCGGTAGCTTGCGCATGCGATGGCGGCCGTGAACGAGCTGCGCCGGGTGCTCGACGGCAGCGGGCCCCCGCCCGGTCTCGCGGAGGCAGACCTGCTCGAGCTGCATCGGCGCATGGTGCTGCTCCGCACCTACGACGAGCGCTCGGTGATCTTCCACCGTCAGGGACGGATCGGCACGTACGCGATCTTCTGGAACCACGAGGCCATCCAGGCGGGCGCGACGTTCGCGCTCGAGGATCGCGACTGGATCTTCCCGTCGTATCGCGAGAGCGCGATCGGCCTCGTGCGCGGCATGCCGGCCGCCACGATCCTGCAGTGGTGGCGTGGGCATCCGTCGGGCTGGTGGTCGCCGGCCGACTGGAACGTCGCCTCCATCTGCGTGCCGATCGCGACGCACGTCCCGCACGCCGCCGGCCTCGCATGGGGGAAGAAGCTTCGCGGGGAGGACACGGTCGCGATGGCGTTCTTCGGCGACGGTGCGACGAGCGAGGGCGCGTTCCACGAAGGCATCAACCTCGCGGCCGTGATGGGAGCGCCGGCGGTGTTCGTCTGCAACAACAACCAGTGGGCGATCTCCACGCCGATCGAGGCCCAGACTCGGGCCGAGTCGCTCGCCGACAAGGCGGTCGGCTACGGGATCCCGGGCGTGCGCGTCGACGGCCTCGACGTGCTCGCCGTCTACGGCGCGGCGCGTGAGGCGGTAGCCCGCGCGCGCGCCGGCGGCGGGCCGACGCTGATCGAGGCCGTGCACTACCGGGCGGCTCCGCACGCGACCGCCGACGACCCGAGCGCGTACATCGACCAAGCGCGCGTCGAAGAGGAGCGTGCGCGCGAGTGCGTCGGCCGCTACGAGGAGTTCCTCAAGCGCGCGGGCATCCTCACCGACGACCACGCGGCCGCGGTTCGAGCCGAGGCCGAGCAGGCGCTGCGCGCCGGCATCGCCGCCGCAGAGGCCGAGCCTTCGCCCGACGAGCAGCTGCTCTTCGACAACGCCTACGTCGATCCGCCGTCGTCCCTCCGGAATGGCTGAGCTCACTCTCGTCGAGGCGGTCAACGACGCGCTCCACACGGAGCTCGCACGCGACGACGACGTGCTCGTGCTCGGCGAGGACGTCGGACGCGCAGGCGGCGTGTTCCGCGCGACCGCGGGCCTCCGCGACCGATTCGGGCCCGAGCGCTGCGTCGACACGCCGCTCGCCGAGGCGGGGATCCTGGGCGCGGCCGTCGGGCTGTGCATGGCGGGCTTCCGGCCCGTGTGCGAGATGCAGTACGACGCGTTCTCGTACCCGTGCCTCGACCAGCTGATCACGCACGTCGGCCGCTACCGCTGGCGCAGCGGCGGTCGGATGATGTTTCCGATCACGATTCGCATGCCCTACGGCGGCGGCGTGCGCGCGCCGGAGCTGCACGACGACTCACCCGAGGCGTACTACGTGCACACGCCGGGGATCAAGGTCGCGATCCCGTCGACGCCGGCCGATGCGAAGGGAATCCTCGCGGCGGCGATTCGGGATCCGGACCCGGTCGTCGTCTTCGAGCCGAAGCTCGTCTACCGGACGGCGCGCGGCGAGGTGCCGGAGGGCGAGCACCTCGTCCCGCTCGGACGCGCCCGCATCGCCCGCGCCGGCGCCGATGCCACGCTGATCGCCTACGGAGCGATGGTTGCCGTCTGCGAGCGTGCGGCCGACGCCCTCGTGGGCGAGGCGTCCTGCGAGGTCGTCGACATCCGGTCCCTGCGACCCCTGGACGAGGAGACGATTCTCGCGTCGGTCGCGAAGACGGGTCGTGTCGTGATCGTGCACGAGGCACCGCGCACCGCGGGCTTCGGCGCCGAGCTCGCCGCGCTGATCGCGGAGAAGGCGATCTTCGACCTGCAAGGCCCGGTGCTGCGGGTCACCGGCTACGACGTCCCGTACCCCTACTGGACGATCGAGGATGCCTACATGCCGTCCGTCGAGCGCGTCGCGGCGGCGGTGCGCAAGCTCGTCTCGTGAACCATTCGATCCCGCTCGAGCGCCGCACGCTGCACGGGCATTTCTCGCGTGACCTGGAGCCGGTGCTCGTGGTCGATTCGGGTGACACCGTCGGCTTCTCGACGATCGACGCCGGCTGGGGCCTCGAGGACGGCCCGGCCGAGACGCGCCGGCGGTTCGAGCCACGCGACCCGGAGCTCGACGAAGGTCACGCGCTCGTCGGCCCGATCGAGGTGCGGGGTGCACGCGCGGGGCAGACGCTGGCCGTCGCCGTCGATCTGCTGCGCGTCGGCGACTACGGCTTCACCGACGCAGGCGGCTGGCCGGCGTGGCTGAACACACGCCTCGGGCTCGACTCCGGGGAAACGCGCTTCCTGCGGTGGCGCCTCGACGCGGACGCCGGCACGGGCCGCGACCAGCACGGCCGGACGGTCGAGCTCCGTCCGTTCCTCGGCGTGATGGGCATGCCGCCCGCCGAGCCCGGCGTGCATCCGACGTCGCCCCCGAGGCCGTGCGGCGGGAACCTCGACTGCACCGAGCTGGTCGAGGGGACGACGCTCTTCCTCCCGATCCCGGTCGACGGCGCGCTCTTCTCGGCGGGCGACGGGCATGCACGCCAGGGAGACGGCGAGGTCTGTCAGCTGGCGATCGAGTGCCCGATGGAGCGCGTCGAGCTCACGCTTGGCGTGCGCGACGACCTGCCGCTGACGGGGCCGGTCGTCCGGACGCATGACGCTTGGGTCACCCTCGGCGTCGACGAGGATCTCGACGAGGCGGCCGCCCTCGCCGTCGAGTCGATGCTGGCCCTGATGGAACGCGAGCTGTCGCTGGAGCGGCGCGATGCCTACGCGCTCGCGAGCGTCGTCGTCGACCTGCGCGTCACGCAGGTCGTCAACGGGGTGAAAGGGGTGCACGCCGTCCTTCGCGACGACGCCGTGCGTTGACCGAGCGGCTCCGGCTGTGGCTCGAGCGGTCCCGCGACGGCGCGGGCTACTTCCTTCGAGACGCCGCGACGGGAGCGGTCGTGCGCGAGGACGACCCTCGCATCGTCGTCGTGCCGGTCGCGGGCGTGTCGTTTCGCGAGGAGGCGGTGCTCGACGGGTCGTTCGACCCCGGGCTGCCGGTCGCGCTCGTGCCGGAGCCGGACAACGAGCACGACCCGAATGCCGTCGGCGTCTGGAACGCCGAGCGGACGCTGCAGGCCGGCTACATCCCGCGCGAACGGGCCCCGGCGCTCGACGGGACCGAGCAGGCGATCTCGCTCTGGCGCGCGGGCATCGGCCTGCGCGTGCTCATCGTCCCGGCCGGTTCGTGGATCGGGCGCCCGAGGCGGTAGTCGCGAGATGATTGATTCCCAAGTCGGCGCGGCGCGGGTGGGCGCCTGCACGCGGCGCATTACGCCCGCCTCGCCCGGCGTCAAGGCATCACGCCTTGCCACCGGTCGAGTCGTCCACGCTGCTTGGTGCAGTTCCTCCCCGCGTCCACGGCACTTGGGAATCAATCATCTAGCCTCCACGCCCGTGGCGTACGAGTTCAAGCTGCCGGACCTCGGCGAGGGCCTCACCGAGGGTGAGGTTGCGCGCTGGCTGGTCGCCGAGGGGGACGAGGTGGCCGAGGACGACCCGCTCGTCGAGATCCAGACCGACAAGACGACGGTCGAGATCCCGTCGCCGGCCGCGGGGCCCGTGTCCCGGATCCTCGTCGCCGCCGGCGAGGTCGTCCCGGTCGGGACGGTGCTCGTCGTGATCGGGGGCGACGGCGCCGCGCCTTCGGCGGCTGCCTCGCCTCCTCAGGCCGAGCCGGCCGGCCGTGTCCAGGCGACGCCGCTCGTGCGCCGGGTCGCGGGCGAGCTCGGCGTCGACCTGCAGTCCGTCACGCCGACCGGTCCCGGCGGCCGCATCAGCGAGGCCGACGTGCGCGCCGCGGCCTCCGCTGACCCGGGACGAGCTTCCGAGGGCCGCCGCGAGCCGCTGCGCGGCGTGCGACGCCAGATCGCCCAGCACCTGGCGCGCGCGCACGCCGAGATCCCCGCCGTCACGTTCGTCGAGGAGTGCGATTTCACCGACGTGGAGATGCCGGTCCTGCTGCCGCTCGTCCTGCGCGCGACGGCGCAGTCGCTGCGCGAGTTCCCGGAGCTGAACGCGCGGCTCGAAGGCGACGAGATCGTGTACCTCGAGCGCTACGACCTCGGTGTCGCCGTGCAGACCGACGTGGGGCTCGTCGTCCCCGTCGTCCGCGGCTGCGACACGCGCCCGGTGAGCGAGCTGCGCGCCGACGTGGACGCGCTCGCCGAGAAGGCGCGCGCGGGAACGCTCGCTCCCGAGGAGCTGCGCGGATCGACG
Source organism: uncultured Thermoleophilia bacterium (assembly GCA_963708355.1). Taxonomy (GTDB): domain Bacteria; phylum Actinomycetota; class Thermoleophilia; order Gaiellales; family Gaiellaceae; genus PALSA-600. The sequence continues at coordinate 77,540 of CAVPSK010000009.1, forward strand.
TTCACCGTGACGAGTGCGGGCAAGCTGGCCGGCCTCCTCGTGACGCCGCTGATCAACCACCCGGAGACGGGCATCCTCGCCGTGCACCGGATCGGGCCGCGGCCGGTCGTTCGCGACGGCGAGGTCGTGGTGCGATCGATCGGGAACGTGAGCGTGACGTTCGACCACCGCGTCGTCGACGGCGCCCGCGCCGCGGCGTTCACCCTGGCCGTGATCGGCCGGCTCGAGCGGCCCGACTGACGCCCGCCGCTCCGGGACTACACTGGCCCCGCGATGGGTGCCTGGTACTCGATCGGCGTCCTGGTCGGGCTCGGAACCTCGTTCGGGGTCGCGGCCGAGGGTGCGCTCCGCCGCGCGCCGATTGCCGCGATCGTCGCGGCCGTGGCCGCGGTGGCGGTCGGGCTCGCGTTCTGGAGCTACGGCGAGGCGATCGGCGGTGTCGTCGGCGCGGCGTGCGGGTCGTTCGGCGCCGCACCGCTCGTCGCGGGGACGCTCCGTCGCGGAGGCACGCGCGGCGGGACGGCTGCGCTGCTCGGCGCGGCTGCGCTGATCGGCGCGGCGCTCGCCTTCATCCCGATCGTGGGCTACCTCGAGGCGGTCGTCGTGCCGGCCGTCGGCGTGCGGCTCCGCAGGCGCGCGCCCGACACGCACGCCGGGCTCCGCACGCTCGCGCGCGACTGATGGTGGGGCCGGGCCGCGCGAAGCCCGTCGTCCTCGTGGTCATCGACGGGCTCACGCCGGCGATGTTCGAGGCCGCCGAGACGCCCGCGCTGCGATTCCTCGCCGAGCACGGCGAGTATCGGCGCGCCGCGTCGGTGTTTCCCTCGCTGACGCCGGTCTGCCTCGCGTCGATCGCGACGGGGTCGTTCCCGGATGCGCACGAGATCCCGCACCTCGTCTGGTGGCACCGTGGCGAGCAGCGGCTGGTCGAGTACGGCTCGTCGTTCGGCGCGCTCCGCGCGGCCGGGCTCACCCGCGGTCTGCGCGACACGATCGTCGACATGAATGCGAAGCATCTGTCGCGGCGCGCCGAGACGGTGTACGAGGCGCTCGAAGGCGACGGGCTGACCACGGCCGCGATCAACATCACGTGCTACCGCGGGACGCACAGGCATCTCTCCGCGTTCCCGGGCGCGCCGGCCGTCTACGGCCCGAGGCGCTTCTTCTTCTACTCGCTCTACGAGAGCGATCCGACCGGCGCGCCGATCGCGGTGCTCAACCGGTCGCTCGGCTCGATCGATGCGTACGCGGCCGCCGTCGGCCGGTGGCTCGTCACGCGCGACGGGTTCGATCTGCTCGTCTACTACCTGCCGGACTACGACTTCGCATCGCATGCCCACGGCCCGGACGCGGCGCACGACGCGCTCCGCCGAAGCGACGCGGCCGTCGGCGCGCTGCTCGACGCGGCGGGCGGGCCTGACGAGTTCCTCGACCGTTACGCGCTCGTCGTCTGCTCGGACCACGGTCAGTCGAAGATCGAGACGACCGTGAAGCTCAGCGTCGGCGACGACCTGGTCACCGCCTCCAACCGCGCTGCGATGGTGTACACGCAGGATCCGCGCCGGGCGGCGACGAGCCTGGACGCCGAGCCGTCGGCGGGCACGGTCGTGTGGCTCGAGGACGGTGCGCTCGTCGCCCGGCGTGACGGCGACGAGGATCTCGCGCTGCTCGACGCGGTCCCGGACGGGCGGGCTCGCGCCGACGCCGCCCTGCGCAACCCGAACGCGGGCGAGGTGCTCGTCTCGGCCGCGCCGGGATACGAGTTCGTCGACCTCGCCGGCCGGCACCACGCAGGCGGCGGCAGCCACGGCTCGCTCGACGCGGAGGACTCCGAGGTGCCGATGCTCACGGTGGGGCTCGGCGAACCGCCGAAGTCGATCACCCGGATCAAGGCGCTCCTCGTCGACCACTTCCGGACGGCCGGCGCACGCGCCGCGTGAGCGAGCCGGCCTGGGTCGATCGGCAGCTCCGCCGGAGAGGCATCCACGACGAGCGCGTCCTCGAGGCGATGGCTCGCGTTCCGCGAGAGCGGTTCGTTCCGGAGAACGTGCGCGCGCAGGCGTACGACGACGCCGCGCTTCCCCTCGACCACGGCCAGACGATCTCGCAGCCGTACATCGTCGCGTGCATCTGCCAGGCCCTCGGGCTCGCCGGCGACGAGCACGTGCTGGACGTCGGCACGGGCTCCGGCTATCAGGCGGCCGTGCTCGACGAGCTCGCCGGATCGGTCGTGTCGATCGAGCGCGTCCGCTCGCTCGCCGAGGCTGCGCGCGCAGCGCTCGCCGCGACCGGTCACGAGGGTGTCCAGGTGCTCGTCGGCGACGGCAGCGTCGGCGCTCCGGCTCAGGCGCCGTTCGACGCGATCGCGGTCGCCGCCGCGGTGCCGGAGGTTCCTCCGAGCCTGCTCGGCCAGCTGACCGAAAGGGGCCGGCTCGTCCTGCCGCTCGGAGGCCGCCGGGGCCAGCGGCTGACCCTGATCAGGCGGGTCGGCGACGGATTCAGCTCCCGGCGGCTGGTCGACGTCCGGTTCGTGCCGCTCCGCGGTGTCGAGGGTGTTCGGTAGCCTCGCGCGCGGTGTCCGCATCCGCCCGCGCCGTGGTGGCGCTCCGCAGCCCGCACAACTGGATCCAGCTCGCCAAGTTCTCGGTCGTCGGGTTTACCGGCTACGTCGTGAACCTCGTCGTCTACGCGGCGCTGCTCGGGATCGGAGCCCACAAGGCGGCCGTGGTTTCGTTCGTCGTCTCGGCGGCGAACAACTACGTCTGGAATCGCGTCTGGACGTTCGCGCACCAGCGCGGGCACTTCGCGTACCAGGGGATGCGCTTCTTCGTCGTCGCGTTCGTCGGGCTGCTCGTCAACCAGTTCTGGCTGGTCGTCTTCCTCGACGTGCTCGGGCTGGGGAAGATCGTGTCGCAGGCGATCGCGATCGTGCTCGTCCTGCCGCTCAACTTCCTCGGCAACAAACTTTGGTCGTTTCGCCCCTGAGGCTCCGTGTCGTCCGGGCGGCGGCGCTGCTGGCGCTCGCGCTCTTCCATGCAGCGGCAGCCGGGGCGGCGACGAGCCCGACCGCGTCGAACCCCGTCGCGCCGGCCGTGACCGCGCCGTCGACGAAGACGCACACGACCAAGGAGCAGGCGATCGCGCTCTTCCTCCAGGACGGCAAGGTGAAGGACTGGCTCGAGCGGTATCCGCCGAATCCGGTCACCGACGCGACGTTCGCGAACGGCCAGTGGACGGTGAACGTGTGGTCCGGTCGCGCGGGCGAAGTCGCCACCGGCAAGGTCGACGACGGGACGGGGGCGGTCGTCGAGGCGTGGACCGGCCCGCAGGTCGCGTGGCGGATGGCGCGCGGCTACGACGGCCAGTTCGGCGGGAAGAAGATCAACAGCCCGCCGGTCTGGCTCGCGTTCTGCGCCGCCTTCCTGATCGGGCTCGTCGACTGGCGCCGCCTGCGGTCGGTTCGCAACCTCGACCTGCTCGTCCTGCTCTCCTTCTCGGTCTCGCTCTGGTTCTTCAACCACGGGAACGTGTTCGCCGCCGGCCCGCTCGTCTATCCGGCGTTCTTCTGGCTGATCGCCCGCTGCGTCTGGGTCGCCCGCAGCGACACCCCGCCGAGCGGGGTCTCCGTCTGGCCCGTCTGGCTGCTCGCGGCCGCGACGGTCTTCCTCGCCGGCTTTCGCGTGGGGCTCAACGTCCGCGACTCGAACGTGATCGACGTCGGCTACTCGGGCGTGATCGGCGCCGACCGCATCTGGCACGGAGAGAGCCCGTACGGGCACTTCCCGACCGAGGGGTCGCTGAAGCCGTGCGGGCCGTCCGACTCGGAGGGAGAGATCCGCGACCGCATCCAGACGAACGGCAAGTGCGAGACGGCCGACGCGCTCGGCGACACCTACGGGCCCGTCGCGTATCTCGCGTACATCCCCGGCTACCTCGCATTCGGCTGGACGCACAAGTGGGACTCGACTACCGGCTGGCACGGGCTGCCGGCCGTGCACGCGACGTCGATCCTCTTCGACACGCTCGCGCTGATCGGGCTCGCCCTCGTCGGCCGCCGGCTCGGGGGCCCTCGACTTGCGGCGTCGCTCGCGTTCGCCTGGGTCGCGTGGCCGTTCTCCCAGTACGCGTCGAGCTCGAACACCAACGACTCGATCATGCCGGCGCTGCTCGTGTTCGGGTTCCTCGCGCTGACGAGCGACTTCGCGCGCGGCGCCGCGGTCGCCGTCTCGGGGTGGTCGAAGTTCGCGTCCCTGATCCTCGTTCCGCTCTGGTCCGGCTATCCGCGCGCGCTCGACGTGCGGGGTCTCGTTCGCTACGCGGTCGGCTTCCTCGTGGCGACGCTTGTCGTGTTCTTCGTCCTGTTCCTCGAGCCGTCGCCGCTTCACGCGGCGCGTGTGTTCTACGACCGGACGATCGCGTTCCAGGTCGACCGCGAGTCGCCGTTCTCGATCTGGGACTGGCGGCAGTACCACGCGCGCGGGATTCCCGACCTCCATCTCGTCCAGCGCGTGCTCCAGGTCGCTCTCGTCGTGACGGCGATCGCGTTCGCCCGCTGGCCGCGCATGCGCTCGCCGCTCCGGATGGCGGCGCTCACCACGGTGCTCCTGATCGGCTTCGAGGCCGTCTTGACCCACTGGTCGTACCTCTACCTGCCGTGGTTCTTCCCCTTCGTCTGTCTCGCGCTCGTTGCGCCGCTGCCGGGGGCGCGGGTCGAGGAGGAAGAGGAGGTCGTCGTTGACGAGCACGCACCGGCGCTGGCCGCAGCGTGAGCTGACGTTCGCGGCCGGCGGGCTCTTTCTCGTCTGCTACGCGCTCGTCCACTACTGGTTCTGGGGCCACGACCAGCTGGTCGACTGGCCCGTCTACCGGGACTACGGCGACGCGATCGTCCACCATGGGCTGGTTCCCTACCGCGACTTCGCGGTCGACTACCCGCCGGGCGCGCTCCCCGTGTTCGTGCTGCCGTCGCTGCTCGGCGACTACCGGGCGGCCTTCGAGGCGCTGATGGCCCTGTGCGGGCTCGGGCTCGTGGCCGTCGTCGCCTGGCTTCGTCCCGCGGCGGCGTTCTACGTCGCCGTCTCGCCGCTGCTCGCGGGCGCGCTCGTCCTCTCACGCTACGACTACTGGCCGGCGCTGCTCGCCACCGGCGCGCTCGCTGCGCTGCTCGGCGGCCGTCACCGGCTCGGCTGGGCGGTGCTCGGCCTCGCCGTCGCGGCGAAGCTCTGGCCGTTCGTCCTCGTTCCGCCGGCGTTCGCGTGGTCGGCGGTGCACGGCCGCGCGCGCGCGGTCGACCGTCGGCGCGCTCACCTTCGCGCTCGCCGTCGTCCCGTTCGCGGTGCTCGCGCCGCACGGCCTCTACGACAGCGTCCGCGGGCAGGCCGACCGTCCGCTGCAGATCGAGAGCCTGGGAGCGTCGCTGCTGACGGCGTTCGGGCATCCGCGCATCACGACATCGCACGGCTCGCAGAACCTCGTCGGCCACGGCGTCCTCGCCGCGTCGTTCGCGGCGGTGGAGGCGATCGCGATCGTCGCGTTGTGGTTCGCGTTCCTGCGCGGCCCGATCGACCGCGAGCGGCTGCTCCGCTACTCGGCGGCGTGCGTGTGTGCCTTCGTCGCGTTCGGGAAGGTGCTCTCGCCGCAGTTCCTGTTGTGGCTCGTGCCGCTCGTGCCGCTCGTGCGCGGCCGGCGCGGGTATGCGGCGACGGGCCTCCTCACCGCGGCCCTCGTGCTCACGCAGGTCTGGTTCCCCGCGCGCTACTGGGGCTACGTCGCGCGGTTCGATCTCGCCGCCGTCGTGCTTGCGCGCAACCTCGCGCTCGTCGCGCTGTTCGTCGTGCTCGCGTGGCCGGCCGGGCGACCGCCGGTGCCGGTTACCCGACCTCGACCCTGACCGCCTCGCAGCTCCGCGCGCGGCCGTCGTCGCCGCACTCGACGAGCGCCCCCTCGATGCGCACCCCCTGCGTGGCCGGTTCGAGCCGCACGGGGAAGCCCGTGACGAACCGCTTGATCGCACCCTCGGGCTCGCTTCCGATCACGGAGTCGTGCGGCCCGGTCATCCCGGCATCGGTGATCGCGGCGGTGCCGCCCGCGAGCACTCGAGCGTCGTTCGTCTGCACGTGGGTATGCGTGCCGATCACGGCCGTGGCGCGGCCGTCGAGGTAACGCGCGAGCGCGACCTTCTCGCTCGTCGCCTCGGCATGGAAGTCGACGACGATCACCGGAGTCGAGCGTCGTGCCTCGGCGACCAGCCGGTCCGCGGCGAGAAACGGGCTCTCGAACGGATCGAGCGAGAAGACCCCGAGCAGGCTGATCACCGCGACGCCGTCGTGCACGGCGAGCCCCACCCCGGGTGTCCGCGGCGACATGTTGGCCGGCCGGAGCACGCGGTCGGTGCCCGAGAGGTACGGGCCGAAGCCGGGCTGCCCCCACGTCCAGTTGCCGAGCGTGACCACGTCCGCGCCGCTCGCGAGCAGCCGGTCGGCGATCTTCGCCGTGATCCCGCGCCCCGCCGCGGCGTTCTCGCCGTTGACGATGCAGAAGTCGGCCTCGAGCTCGCGGCGTAGTGCCGGGACGCGCTCCTCGACCGCGCGGCGGCCGGGGGCGCCGAACACGTCGGCGACGAAGAGGATGCGCACGCGTGTCTGCTTCTAGCCGACGGCGAGCGACGCCGAGGGACGAACCTCGACGACGACGTGGTTGCCCGAGTCGTTCGTGTAGCGCGCGAGCGCCTGACGCTCGGTGCGCGAGAAGTCGGCGAGCGAGCCGAGGCGAGATGCGCCCGCCGTCACGGTGGACCCGACCGAGAGCGCCGGATCGGCGCGGACATGCGAGATCGAGACGACGAGGGATGCGGCGCCCGTCGGCTGGATGTCGATCCGCGAGCCCAGACGCGCGCCGTTCAGCACGACCGGCGTGATCGCGATCACGCTCCCGTCGACCGGTGAGTACACGTCGGTGCCGCTCGGCGCGCCGACGTCGAGAGCAGACGTGCTGGGGCCGAGGCCGCCCGGCAGCTGGTACCAGCGCGGTGAGCCGCTCGAGGCTCCGATGATCTTCCGCGCGAGCCGCTGCAGCAGTCCCTGGTTCGCCTGCGTGCCGATCGGGTCGAGCGCCACCGCGCCCTCGCTCCCTCCCTGGTAGCCGATCGCGGTCACGCGCGACTGGCTGACCGGAAGCTGGAGATGGAGGAGCCCGACCTTCGCGACGACCTGCAACGTCGGCGGGCCGGCCGGAACGAGACGCGACGCGCTCGCGACGGCGGTCTGCGGGGCAGGGGCGGCCGCTCCGCCGAAGGCGGAGAGCAGCACCACGACCACCGCGACGACCGCGACGGTGACGAGCACGGCGAGGCGGCGCAACCGGCGCTCGCGCTCCAGGTGCCGGTGACGCGATCCCGGACCGCGCCGACGTTCCGGCTGGGGCGACATCGGGGGCACGGTAGCCGACTCGCCCGGTGCGTTCAACGGGGATCCGTGCACCAAGCGGAGAGAGCGTCGCCCCGACGGCTCGTCCCAGACCCCGCGGTCGTCCCAGAGTGCACCGTCGAGCGCGAGCGCGCCGTCAGCCTCGAACGTCCAGTCCCAGGCGGGAGGCCGGAGCGGCCGGATGGTGGCTGTAGCATCGGCGACGTGACCGTCTCCGGGCGCCCGCCGCGGATCGAGGTCCCACGCTGGGTCCAGCTGGTCGGGCTGCCGCTGCTGCTCGTGCTGGCGTGGGTCGTCGCGACGGCGGCGGGTCACATCGTCTTCCTCTTCATGATCGCCGCACTCGTCGCGCTCCTGCTCGACCCGATCGTCCGCTCGCTCCAGCGGGTGCGGCTGCCGCGCGGCGTCTCGGTCGCGATCGTGTACCTGAGCTTCTTGGCGGCGCTGATCCTCGTCATCGCTGCGATCGCGTCGGCCGTCGTCGGCCAGACCAAGACTGCGGCAACGCGCTTCAACGACTACTTCACGCATCGTCACGGCCCGACCGGACAGACGAGCGCCGATCGTGACGTCGACCGGCTCCAGATCTGGTTGAACACGCACCACCTGCGCTCGATCAAGGTGCAGAAGAGCGGCCACAACCTCGTGCGGCGGATCCGGCAACGCGACGTCGGCAAGTACACGAACCGGATCGTGAACTTCGTCGAAGGCGCCGCCGTCTCGATCGGGAAGACGCTCTTCAGCGCCGTGCTGCTGATCGTGGTCTCGATCTACATGCTGCTCGACATGCAGCGGCTCGGGCGAATCGTCGACCGCCGCTTCCCGCCGCGACCGGGCGAGGACCCGCTGCTCCTGACGATGGAGCGGTCGCTGATCTCGTACGTCCGCGGCCAGGCGCTGCTGAGCCTGATCATCGGGATGAGCGCCGGGATCGGCATCTGGGCGCTCGGCGCGCTCGGGCTGTTCCCGAACGGGCAGCAGTACGCGCTGCTGTTCGGCGCCTGGGTCGCGCTCACGGAGGTGATCCCCTACCTCGGGCCGTGGCTCGGGGCGATCCCGCCGCTCATCTTCGCGCTCGTCGAGCACCCGGTGTCGGCGGTGTGGGTCGCGCTGCTCTTCCTCGGGATCCACCAGATCGAGGGGCACGTGGTCGTCCCGAACGTGATGGGCAACGCGCTGCGGCTGCATCCGCTGCTCGTGATCTTCGGGCTCGCCGCCGGCTGGGAGATCTACGGCCTCGCGGGGGCGTTGACCGCGCTGCCGCTGCTGGCGGTCGGTCGGGCGATCTGGGAGTTCTTCGCCGACCGCGTCTCGCTCGAGCCGTGGGCCGGCGACGCGGTTCCCGTCGAGGTCGAGATCGTGGAGCCGCCCTCGGTCGCCCGCAAATGACGCCTGTGCGACCATGGCTCCGATGAGCACGTTCCCGGTCACGCGCCTTCGCCGCCTTCGCCGCACTGCCGCGCTCCGCGATCTCGTGCGCGAGACGACGCTGGGGCTCGACGACCTCGTCTTCCCGTTGTTCGTGGCACCCGAGGCTCTACCGAACGAGCGCCTCCCGGCGCTCCGGCGTCACACCGTCGACGGGATCCTGCGCGAGTGCGAGGAGCTCGTGCGGCTCGGCGTCAAGTCGGTGCTCCTGTTCGGGATCCCGGAGGAGAAGGACGACGAAGGCTCCGGCGCGTGGATTGCCGACGGGGTCGTGCAACGCGCGCTGCGCGCCTTGCGGCCGCGGTTCCCGGAGCTGCTCTTGCTCACGGACGTCTGCCTGTGCGAGTACACGAGCCATGGGCATTGCGGTGTGCTCGCCGACGGCGAGGTCGACAACGACGCGTCCCTCGAGCTGATCGCACGGACAGCCGCATCGCACGTCGAGGCGGGCGCCGACGCGGTTTGCCCGAGCGACATGATGGACGGGCGGGTCGCGGCGATCCGCGAGCAGCTGCCGACGACACCGATCGTCGCGTACTCCGCCAAGTACGCCTCTGCGTTCTACGGGCCGTTCCGCGACGTCGCCGGCTCCGCGCCCGCGTTCGGCGACCGGCGCGGCTATCAGATGGATCCCGGCAACGTCCGCGAGGCGCTGCGCGAGTGTGAGCTGGACGTCGCCGAGGGCGCCGACGTGCTGATGGTGAAGCCGGCGTTGCCGTACCTCGACGTCGTGCGCGCCGTGCGCGAGCGCTTCGACCTTCCGCTCGCCGCGTACAGCGTGAGCGGCGAATACGCGATGCTGAAGGCCGCCGCGGCGGCGGGCGACCTCGACGAGCGGGCGGTCGCGCTGGAGTCGCTGACCTCGATCCGCCGCGCGGGTGCGGACGTGGTCGTCACGTACTGGGCCAAGGAGCTCGCGGGCTGGCTGTGATCCTCCTTCGACAGACGTGCGGCTCCCCGGCGTAGGCTCGACGGAGCTTTGGCGTCGCGCGCTCGACCTGATCCCCGGCGGCGTGAACTCGCCCGTCCGGGCGATGCGGTCGGTCGGGCTCGAGCCGCCGCTCTTCGCCGCAGCAGGGCGCGGCGCCTACATCGAGACGGCCGACGGACGCACGCTGTGCGACTGGGTGCAGTCGTGGGGGCCGCTGATCTTCGGGCACGCGGATGCCGAGACGGTCGACGCGGTCCGCGCGGCCGCCGAGCGCGGCACGACGTTCGGCCTGGCGACCGAGGCCGAGGTCGAGCTCGCGGCCGAGATCGCCGACGCGGTCCCGTCGGTCGAGGCGGTTCGGCTCGTCTCGTCCGGGACCGAGGCCGCGATGTCGGCGCTGCGGCTGGCGCGCGGGGTGACCCGCCGCGACCGGGTGATCACGTTTGCCGGCTGCTACCACGGGCATGCCGACGCGTTCCTCGCGTCCGCGGGCTCGGGCCTCGCGACGCTCGGCATCCCGAGCTCGCCCGGCGTCCCGACCGCCGTCACCGCCGACACGATCGTCTGCGAGTTCAACGACGTCGACGGCGTCGCCTCGGCCGTCGAGCGCTACGGCGAGGGGCTGGCGGCGATCATCGTCGAGCCGGTCGCCGGGAACATGGGCTGCGTCCCGCCCGCCGGGGGATTCCTCGAGGCGCTGCGCCTCCTCTGCGACGCGGCCGGCGCGCTGCTCGTCTTCGACGAGGTGATCACCGGCTTCCGCGTCGCCCGCGGCGGCGCCCAGGAGCGATTCGGCGTGGCCCCCGACTTGACGGTGCTCGGCAAGATCGTCGGCGGCGGCCTTCCGCTCGCCGCGTTCGGCGGACGCCGCGAGCTGATGGCGCAGCTCGCCCCGGCCGGCGCCGTCTACCAGGCGGGGACGCTCAGCGGCAATCCACTTGCGACCGCGGCCGGCATCTCGGTGCTCCGCCGGCTGCGCGACCCGAGCCTGTACGCGGAGCTCGAGCGCCGCTCCGCCCGTCTCGCCGAGGGGCTCGCTCCCCACGGCCGCGTGCAGCGGGTGGGCGCGATGCTGACGCTCTTCCCGGGGCGTTTCGAGCCGGTCGACCGCTTCACCAAGCTCGACGTCGACCGGTACGGCGCGCTCTTCCGCGGCCTGGTCGAGCGTGGCGTCTACGTCGCGCCGAGCCCGTACGAGTGCCTGTTCCCGTCGCTCGCCCACGGCGACGCCGAGATCGACGCCACGCTCGAGGCCGTCTCCGCCGCGGCCGGCGGCGGAAACGGCTCGACCGTCGCGTGAGGCCGGGTCAGGCCCGGATCGCGCCGGCGACGAGCGAGACGCCGGGCAGCTCGATCCCGTCCTTCGTGCGGTAGGGCTCGAGTGCCGCGGCGGCGCGCTCGAGCAGCGCGCGCCGCGCCGGCTCCGGGAGCCCCGCCAGCCTCTGGGCGAGCGGCCCCGCGAGGGCGGATGTTCGCTCCCACCATTCGTCGATCGTGGCGGCCCGGTACGGCACGTCCACCTCGCGCACCTCGACGGCCGTCAGCCCGGCGCCTGCCAGGATGCTCGCCAGCCGCTCGGCGTCCTCGAGCGAGAACGGGCCGGGGATCCCCGGCGGCGGCACGGGCTCGCCGAATGCCCGGCCGACCGTGTCGAACACGATGCCGAGCCACGGGTTTCGCTCGCGCGGCCCCCACACCGCGACGGCGGCGCGTCCTCCGGGCCGGAGCACCCGCCGGATCTCCGCCGCCGCGCGCGCGGGGTCGGGCACCAGCATCAGGCCCTCGCGGCAGAGGATCGCGTCGAACGACGAATCCGGCTCGTCGATCGACTCGAGATCGAGGTCGCGCGTGCTCACGTTCGCGAGCCCGAGCGCCGCGGCGCGCCGCCTCGCGATCGCGGTCATCTCCGGCGCCACGTCGGAGACGACGACCTCGCCGGCCGGGCCGACCAGCTCGGCGGCCGCGAGCCCGACGCCGCCGGCGCCGCTTGCGAGCTCGAGCGCGCGCTCACCCGGAGCGAGCCGGACGAGTGAGAGCAGGGCGGCCGTGACGTCCGCGCCGCGCGCGTCGGCATAGGCCGCGTGCTCCTCCCAGGCGCCGGCGACCGAGCCCCACAGCCGGCGCAGGTGGGCGCGAAGCTGCTCGGTGCCCGCCGGGTGGATCGTTGCTGTTTCCATGACACGTCTCCTCTATTCGTTTCATTGTAGATGTATTGAAGTGATCGCTACTCTAGCGAAATGACCGAGGCCGCCGACGGCAGGCGCCGCTACCACTCGCCGCGCCGGGAGGCGCAGGCGGCGGCGACGCGGCGCGAGATCCTCGAGGCGGCCGGCAGGCTGTTCGACCGCGACGGCTACGCGGGGACGACGATGGCCGCCGTCGCGAGCGAGGCGGGCGTCTCGCTGAAGACCGTCTACGTTGCCTTCGAGACGAAGGGCGGCGTGCTGCGCGCGCTCTGGAACCTGCGCCTGCGGGGTGACGAGGAGGCGACGCCGGTCGGTGAGCGCGAGTGGTACCGCGAGCTTCTCGCGGAGCCCGACCCCGAGCAGCAGGTCCGGCAGAACGCGCACAACTCGCGGATCGGGAAGGAGCGGTTCGGCGGCGTGCTCGAGGTGATCCGCAGCGCTGCCTCCTCCGACGCAGAGATCGCGTCGCTCTGGGCGCGCATCCAGACCGAGTACCGGGAGAACCAGCGGGCGGTCGCAGCGAGCGTGGCCGAGAAGGGGGCGCTCCGGCGTGGGCTTGACGTCGAGCGCGCGGCGGACGTCCTCTGGGCGCTCAACAACCCCGACGTGTGGCAGCTGCTCGTCGTGCTGCGCGGCTGGACGCCGGACGAGTACGAACGCTGGTCCGCGGACACCGCCGTGGCGCAGCTCCTGGAACCTTCAACGCGATGAAGGTACGAGCCTGCGTCAGGCGACGAGGCGAGGGTGGCGACGGCAATCAGGCGCCGCAGTAGAGGCGGGTGAGGGCGTCGTGGGCGGCGAGATCGGCCGCGGGCTGGGCTGTGTCCCAGTGCCGGGCGTTGAGGAGGAGGACGGCGACGCGGCTGCCGCCGGCGTTGACCCAGACGTCGGTTTTGTAGCCGCTGCCGCCGCCGCTCCAGCCGTAGGCGTGCCCGGCGCAGCCGCTCGGCTCGCCGCCGTTCCAGAGGTTGTCGCCCTCCATCGCCGTGAGCTGCTGTTGGTTGAGCAGCGTGCCGCGCATGAGGGCGGTGAGGAAGCTGGCGGTGTCTTCGGCGTTGGAGACGATGCCGCCTTCGGCGCTGACGCCCCAGTGCCAGTCGGTCGTGTCGATCTCTGGGCCGTCGGGCTCGATCCCGTATCCGTGGGCGTGGGGACCGCTGATCGGACCCTGCGGGTCGTAGGCGGTTGCACGGAGGCCGAGCGGCTCGAAGATCTGCTTGCGGTAGAGCATGCGCAGGGGCTTGTTGCCTGCGCGGGCGGCGATCAGGCCGAGGATGTCGTAGCCGATGTTGGAGTAGTGGCTCAAGGTGCCCGGCGGGAACAGGAGCGGCTGCCAGGCCGCCCACCTGATCCACAACATCGCCGGGACGACCGCCGCCGGGTTCCTGTTGACGAGGTCGGCGGTCACGAGCAGCCGCTTCCGTAGCTTGGCGTCCTTGACGCGGGCGAGGGACGCGCGCTTCTCGGCGTCGGTCCCGTTCGTGAAGTCGTTGTTGTCGATCAGGCCGCTGCTCATCGTCAGCAGCTCGCGGATCGTGATCTGCTTTCCATAAGGGAGCAGCCCCGGCAACCACCTCGCGACCGTGTCGCCGACTCGAAGCCTCCCTTCCTGGGCGAGCTGCAGGATCAGCGTCGCCGTGTAGATCTTGCTCACGCTCTCCAGCCGCATGCGCGCGTCCACCGGCATCCGTGCGCACGTGCTCGTGTCAGCAACCCCGGCCGCCCCCAACCAGCTCCCGTGCGGCCCGGAAACATACGCCGTCGCGCCCGGCGCGAGCCTGGACGGGCGCGCCACCAGACCGTCGAGGATCTGCTGCAGAGCCGGACGCGTCGACGGTGTCGGTTCGACAGAGCACACGCGCGTCGATTGCGAGTAGAAGATTCGGTCGACGGCAATCACGATCCCGAGAGCTGCCACCGGCGCGACGACCAGCCCGAGCACCCAGCGACGACGCCGACGAACGTGATGCAGCAGTTGTCTCGCGCCGGTGGACAGAGCACGCCCCCTTCGAGATCGCCTACCGGAGTCATTAGCTCGACGCATCAGCCAACGCATCGGGGAACTCCCTGCCTTCGGCATCGGGGAACTCCCTGCGCCGCAAGGCCTCCAACTCTTAGGCTGACCCCGTGGACGTGCTCGCGACGATCGTCGAGGAGGCGCAGGAGGAGAGCCCGCTGTGGGCGCGGTCGGTCCTCCCGAGCACCGAGCAGGAGCCGGAGGCGGTGTTCTCGTCGCTCGCGCCGCCGGCGTTCGCGCTCGGCATCGAGACGACGTACGAGGCCTACCTCATGCACTACGGCAGGCCCCGGCTGTTCGTCGCGCACGACGCCGACGAGGCGATCCTGCTCGGCGACTACCTCTACGCGCACGGGCTCGTGCGCATCGCGAAGGCCGGGGGCGTCCCCGCGGTCGCCGTGATGGCCGAGCTGATCTCGACCTGCGCGGCGCTTCATGCCGCCGGCGGTGGCGGCGACGGCGACGCGTGGGTCGCGGCGACGCGCGAGCTCGGCGGAGCGCCCGCTGCACCGGCCGTCGAGCGCGCGCTCGCACAGCACTCCGGTAGAGTCGCCGCGTGATCTTCGACGCCGCCAGCGAGGGCAAGAACGTGATCCTCGGCATGCTGATCGTCGGACTGATCTTCTGCTCGGTGATCGCGCTCGGCCAGTTCTCGAAGTGGCTCGGTCATCGGCGCGACGCGCGCCGCCGCGCGCAGCGCCAGGCCTACTAGAGGCTTGATGTGAAACTCACGCACCCACGGCTGGTGCACCAGACACGGCGCGGCTCGGCCGGGTCGGGCTTGCCCGTAGCCACCGCTACGCGCTGCGCCCGCCCCGTCCAATCCGCTTGGTCTGGCGCATCCCCGCGGGCACGTCGTTTCACATCAAGCCTCTAGCAGCCGTCCGAGATGTCGTTCCGCGATCTCCGGGAGTGGATCGCGCTCCTCGAGCGGGAAGGCGAGCTCGTGCGCGTCGGCGCGGAGGTCGATCCGCACCTCGAGATGACCGAGATCGTCGACCGCACGGTGAGAGCCGGCGGCCCGGCACTCCTCTTCGAACGGCCGAAGGGCTCCGAGCGGCCGCTCCTGATCAACCAGTTCGGGACGGAGCGCCGCATGTGCCTCGCGTTCGGCGTCGAGCGGCTCGACGACGTGGCGGCGAAGCTCGCCGATGTGCTCGAGCTGCAGCCGCCGGAGGGCCTCGCGGCGAAGGTGCGAGGCCTGAAGACGCTGAAGTCGATCGCCGACTCGCGGCCGAAGGTCGTACGTCACGGCGCGTGCCAGGAGATCGTGCTGCGCGGCGATGACGTCGACCTCGGCCTGCTGCCGGTCATGACCTGCTGGCCGGGCGATGCCGGCCCGTTCATCACGCTCCCGGCCGTCATCACGCACGATCCGCGCTCGGGCGGCCGCAACGTCGGCATGTACCGCATGCAGGTGCTCGGTCCGCGCACGACGGCGATGCACTGGCAGCTCCACAAGGACGGCCGCGCCGACTTCATGTTCTCGGACGGCAGGCTCGAGGTTGCGGTCGCGCTCGGCCTCGATCCGATCAGTGCGTACTCCGCGAGCGCGCCGTTGCCGAAGCACATCGACGAGTTCATGCTCGCAGGGTTCCTGCGCGGTGACGCGGTCGAGCTCGTCAAGGGAGTCACCGTCGGCGTCGAGGTCCCGGCCGCGGCGGAGATCGTGCTCGAGGGCTACGTCGAGCAGGGCGATCTCGTCGACGAGGGGCCGTTCGGCGATCACACCGGCTACTACACGCCCGCGGAGCCGTTCCCGGTCTTCCACGTGACCGCCCTGACGATGCGGCGGGACGCGATCTACCCGTCGATCGTCGTCGGGAAGCCGCCGCAGGAGGATGCCTGGCTCGGGAAGGCGACCGAGCGCATCTTCCTGCCGGCGATCCAGATGACGGTGCCGGAGCTCGTCGACTACGACCTTCCCGTCGCCGGCGCGTTCCACAATCTCGCGATCGTCTCCATCCGCAAGCGGTTCCCGGGCCACGCGCAGAAGGTGATGCACGCGCTCTGGGGCCTCGGGCTGCTCAGCCTCACGAAGGGGATCGTCGTCGTCGACGAGCACGTCGACGTGCACGACTACGACCAGGTGCTCTTCTACACCGGCGCCAACGTCGATCCGAAGCGAGACGTGCTGCTCAGCGAGGGCCCGCTCGACCACCTCGACCACGCGCCCACGCTGCAGTTCCTGGGCGGGAAGATCGGGATCGACGCGACCGCGAAGGGGCCGGCCGAGGGGACGCGCGAGTGGCCGCCCGAGATCGAGATGACGGCAGAGGTGCGCGCGCTCGTCGACGCGCGCTGGGCCGAGTACGGCCTGGACGCGGTTCCCCGAGCAGGGAACGGTGCGATCCGGCAGAGTTCGCGCAGCCTGTTACGACGTTGACCGGCATCCGCCTCGCCGGGTTAGATCCGTACCTAGCCGTTGCAGCCTCACCACGACGACCAACCGCACGTCCCGGGGCCGAGCCTGTGGCCTGTCGGCTTTGCCGTCGGGATCGTGGTTCTCCTGGTCGGGCTGGTCGTCTCGTGGTGGATCGCCGGGCTCGGCGCGCTGATCGCGCTCGCGTTCGCGTTTCTCTGGGTGCGCGACCTCACGAAGGGCACCGAGCTCGCCCAGGCGCCCGAGCTCGCGCCCGAGGCGGCCGCCGCCGCAGCGGCGCCGTCCGAGCCGCCGCCGACCCTGCCGCCGCCGACGGCCGAGGAGCGGTTCCCGCGGTCGAAGTTCCTCGAGATCTCGACGCTCGGGCTCGGTGTCGTGATCGGCGGGATCGTCACGGCGCCCGCGCTCGGCTTCATGGTCGCTCCGGCGTTCCTGAAGCAGGGCGACAAGGACCACGACCTCGGCCCGCTCGACGACTTCCCACAGGACAGGTTCGTCGTCACGACCTGGTACACGGATCCGGCGGCCGGCGCCGTCTCCCGCCGCACCGCGTACGTGCGGTACAACGGCCAGCTGAACGGCCTGCCCAGCTTCACGATCCTCACCAACCACTGCGCGCATCTGGGGTGCCCCGTGCAGCCGAACGGACTCCTCGACGAGTCGGCGACGAAGCACAACGGCGACGTCACCCTGATCCCGACGATCGCGATCGCCGGCTTCGGGTGCCCGTGTCACGGCGGCCAGTACAACACCGAGGGAAACCGCACGGCGGGCCCGCCGGTGCGTGCGCTCGACCGCTACGCCTTCTCGATCCGGAACGGCCACCTGTTCATCGGGAAGCCGTACTCCGTCTCGGAGGTCGACGGCACCGGAGCCACCGCCGTGATCCACAAGTGGCCGTTCTCGTTCCCCGGCGAGCACGTCGACGGGCTCGAGTCCTGGCTCTACCCGGTGCAGCCGCCCCACTGATGGCGACGCGCACCAAGCAGAGCAACCTGCAGCGGGCGATCCTGTATCCGATCGACTGGCTCGAGGAGCGCTCGGGCCTCGTCGGCGCCACCAAGTACTTCCTCTTCCGCAAGGTCCCCGGCGACGTCGACTGGTTCACGACGCTCGGGTCGGCGACGCTCACCGCGTTCCTGGTGCAGGCGATCACCGGGGTGATCCTCGCGATGTACTACAGGCCCGATCCGAAGACGGCGTACGCGTCGATCCAGCACATCACCAACGACGTCTGGGCCGGCTGGCTCGTCCGCGGCATGCACCGCTGGGGCGCCTCCGTCTTCATCATCCTCATGTTCCTGCACATGGGGCGCGTGTTCCTGTTCGGCGCGTACAAGTACCCGCGCGAGCTGAACTGGATCGTCGGCGTGCTGCTGCTCGCGTCCGGCCTCGGCGAGGGCTTCACCGGCTACCTGCTGCCGTGGGACCAGACGGCGTACTGGGCGACGGTGGTCGGGATCAACATCAACGGCACCGCGCCCTTCTTAGGCCCCTTCCTCGCGCAGTTCCTGCAAGGCGGCACCTACATCAACCCCGACACGCTGGCGCGGTTCTACTCGATCCACATGCTGCTGATCCCCGGCGCGATCTTCGCGCTGATCGGACTGCACCTGTACCTCGTCGTACGACTCGGCGTCGCCTCGCCGCCGTGGTCGAAGGAGGCCGCCGGCACGGGGCCGTTCGAGCCCGTCTCGACGAACGGCGCGCGCGCAGGCCTCGTCACCCCGTCGCCCCGGAAGAACGTGCGTGGCTAGCGACCGCGTCATCGAGCGCCGTCGCGTCTTCGCGCAGTACAAGGAAGACGTCAAGGAGCGCGGCAAGCCGTTCTACCCGTTCGCGATGTTCCACGACACCGTGATGTCGCTCGTCGTCGTCTGCGTGATCACCGGGCTCGCGATCGTCTGGAAGTGGACGACGCCCGGCAGTCACCACTCGCTCGAGCCGGGGTGGCTCGGGAAGCTGTACGACGCGCCGGCCGACCCCGGGACGATCAACTTCGTCCCGCGACCCGATTGGTACTTCTACTTCCTCTTCTACCTGCTGCGCATCTTCAAGTGGCCGCCGACGGTCGTCATCGGCACGATCGGCATCCCGACGGTCTGCCTCGTCCTGCTGCTCGCGCTGCCGTTCATCGACGTGCGGCCGGAGCGGCGCCCACTGCGCCGGCCCGTCGCGATGGTCGCGGCGGTGCTCGCGATCATCTCCATGGGCGTGCTCACCTACAAGGGCGCGACCGCGCACGAGGCACTCGGCAGCGAGCTGAAGGCGCTTGTCCCGACGTGGGCGGAGAAGCAGGGGTTCGAGGACAACCCGAAGGCGGTTGCCGGAGCCAACCTGTTCGCGGTCGTCGGCTGTGCCAACTGCCACGTCTACGAGGGCATCGGCGGCGGGTTCGCCGGTGCGCCCGAGCTCACGGCCGAGGGGGCGAAGGGCAAGGGCGTGGACTTCCAGATCGCCCACCTGAAGTGCCCCTCGTGCGTCAATCCCGGATCGCCGATGCCGTCGTTCCAGGACCTCGGCGACGAACGGCTCGCGCAGCTCGCGGCGTTCCTCGAGGCGTCGAAGGGCGGCAAGTAGGCGAGTAGCGGCGTCCTGCGCCGCTCGTGCGACGTAACCTGAGGGCGCAGTGCGGATCTTTCTCGGCATTACGGGCGCTTCCGGCGCGCCGTACGCGAGGCGTCTCGTGCAGGCGCTCTCGGCGGCGGACTGCGAGGTGGGCGTCTCCGTGTCCGGCGCGGCGATCGAGGTGCTGGCGACCGAGCTCTACGGCGACGCGCGCCTCTCGCGCGACGAGGTGCTCGCCCGCTTCACCGAAGGCGCCGGCGCGCAGGTGACGCTGTTCGAGCCGAACGACTGGCGCGCGCCGTATGCATCCGGTTCGGCTCAGGTCGACGGATACGTGATCTGCCCGTGCTCGATGGGCACGCTCGGCACGATCGCCTCGGGTGCGATGCAGAACCTGATCCATCGCGCCGCGTCGGTCGCGTTGAAGGAGGAGCGAAAGCTGATCCTGTGCCCGCGCGAGACGCCGCTGTCGTCGATCCACCTCGAGAACATGCTCACCCTGCGGCGCGCCGGTGCGACGATCCTCTTCCTCGCGCCGGGCTTCTACCACGGCGCTGCCACCGTCGACGATCTCGTCGACTTCGTCGTCGGCCGGATTCTCGACCAGCTCGGCGTGGAGCAGACGCTCGTCGCGCGCTGGGGGCAAACGTGACGCCCCCTGCACCATCTCGCGGCGCCCGGCCCGCAATCACGCGGCGCGCTGCGGCGTCCTCGGTCGCCTCGATAGCTTCGGCTATCGAGGCTCCCTGCGTCCTTGCATCGCTTGGTGCTTGCGACCCGGGCATCCACTCACGGCACAGGGGACGTCACGCATGACGCTCGCTCCCGACGCCGTGCGCACGATGTTCGACCGGATCGCGCCGGTGTACGACGTGATGAACCGAGTCATGACAGCCGGGCTCGACGTGCGGTGGCGCCGTCTCACCGCTGAAGCCGTCGTGCGACCCGGCGACCGCGTGCTCGACGCGGCCTGCGGGACCGGCGATCTTGCGATCGCCGACCTGCGAGCGGGCGCGGGCCGGGTGACCGGGCTCGACTTCTCGGAGCGCATGCTCGAGCGCGCGCGCCGCAAGGCACCGCTCGACTGGGTGCAGGGCGACCTACTCGCGCTTCCGTTCGCCGACGGGACCTTCGATGTGGCGACGGTCGGGTTCGGGGTGCGAAACGTCGCCGACCTCGAGTTGTCGCTGCGCGAGCTCCGCCGCGTGCTCAAGGACGACGGACGTGTCGCGATCCTCGAGATCACGCAGCCGCGCGGCGTCGCGCGGCACTTCTACTCGCTCTGGTTCGACCGTCTGGTGCCGTTGCTCGGCAAGGTGCTCCCCGGCGGCTCGGCGTACACGTATCTTCCTGCGTCTGTGAAGCGATTTCCGGCGGCCGAGCAGCTGTGCGACCTTCTCCGCGAGGCCGGGTTCGAGAACGTGCGCTTCCGGCTCTTCGGCGCGTCGATCGTCGCGCTGCACACCGGCGACGCCGCACGGGCGCAGGACCCCGCGTGAGACAGCTCGCCGCCGTCCACGCAACCCCGGGCGTCGCGGCCTACATGGCGGAGGTGGAGGCCGGGCTCGCGCGCGCCGTCGCCGCGCGGCCGGGCCTTGTCGGCGACGTCGCCGGCGAGGCGCTGGCGGCGGGAGGCAAGCGTCTCCGGCCGCTGCTCTGCTTCCTCACGGCGAGCGAGGAGCCGAGCGTCGCCGCCGGGGTCGCGGTCGAGCTCGTCCACATGGCGACCCTCGTGCACGACGACCTCGTCGACGGTGCGCGGATGCGTCGCGGGATGCCCGCCGCCTGGTCCGTCTTCGGTGCGAACGCGGCCAAGGCCGCCGGCGACTATCTGTACGCGCGCGCCTTCTCGGTGCTCGGCGAGACCGGCGATCGCCGCGCGGTCGAGACGCTCGCCGACGCTGCGCTCTGCCTGGCGCGCGGCGAGGCGATGCAGCGGCTCCAGACGCACGACCCGGACACGACGCTCGACGCGTACATCGCGCGCTGCCGGCTGAAGACGGCCAAGCTGATCGAGGCCGCGTGCCTGCTCGGGTCCGGCGGCGAGGAGCGGCTCGGCGCCTACGGCGTCAACCTCGGGATCGCGTTCCAGCTCGCCGACGACATCCTCGACTGCGCGGGGCAGACGCAGGAGACGGGGAAGATCCCGGGCACCGATCTTCGAGAAGGCACCCCGACGATGCCGCTGCTGCTTGCGGCGCAGCAGGACCCGCTCGTCCGGCGCGCGCTCGCCGGCGGGCCGCTGGACGGTGCGCTCGTGCACGTCGCCGCGACGGATGCGCTCGCGCGCTCGCGAGACGCCGCGCTCGAGTACGCGGCCCAGGCGCGGTCGCACCTGCGGGCCGAGCCGCACCGCGAGGAGCTCGAGGCGCTCACCTTTGCCGTCGTGGACCGGGCGGGCTGACGAGTGGCGATCAGGCTCGGTCGCATCGGCTACGTGAACATGGCGCCGATCTTCTACCGGCTCGACGCCGACGTCGACGAGATCGTCGGCGTCCCGACAGAGCTCAACCGGCAACTGATCGCGGGCGAGCTCGACGTCGCGCCGATCTCTTCGATCGCCTACGCGCGCGCCGCCGACCGGCTGCGGCTCCTGCCGCGCCTCTGTGTCTCGAGCGAGGGCGCGGTCGAGTCGATCCAGCTGATCTCGAAGACGCCGCTCTCACGGGTGCGCAGAATCGCCGTCACGCCCGAGTCGGCGACGTCGGTCGTGCTGACCCGCGTCCTCTTTCCGGACGCCGAGCACGTTCCGCTCGATGAGGATGCCGAGGCGCGGTTGCTGATCGGCGACGCTGCGCTGCGGTCGGCGTTCGAGGACCCGACGCCGCATCACGACCTCGGACGGCTGTGGCAGGAGCGCACGGGTCTGCCGATGGTGTTCGCGGTGTGGGCGGCTCCCGAGCCGACGCACCCCGGCCTGCCGGAGCTCGAGGACGCGCTGGTCGCGTCGGTCCGCGCCGCGCGGGCGGAGCCGGAGGCGCTCGCCTTCGACTCGTCCGAGCGCTACGGCTATCCGGCGGGGTTCCTCGCGCGCTACTTCGAGAAGCTCCGCTACCGCTTCGGCCCGCGCGAGCGCGCCGGCCTCTACACCTTCCTCGAGCTCGCGCGCGACGTCGGCGAGCTGGTCGAGGTGCCCGAGCTCCGCTTCGTCGCCCCCGCGGAGGCGGCCGTCTAGCTAAGGGTTCGTCGTCGTGGGCGTGCCGCAGTTCTTGTGCGCCCACGCGGAGAGGTGCAGCTCGGCCGTCTTGAGCTTCGGCGAGCCGAACGACTTCGCCGCGCCGGCGATCGCCGCGATCTGCGCGGCGGTCGGCACCGAGCCGGCCTTGTAGCCGGCCTTCTTCAACGCCTGCGCGTACGACGCGAACGCGTCGGCGAACGTCTGTAGGTCGGCGCGAATCGCCGACGGTGCGGCGTTCGCGTACGTCTTCAGGATCTTCGTCTCGCTCTGGATGCCGGCCGAGCCGCCGGTGCTCTGGGCCGCGAGCGCTTGCGACGCCTTCACGCTCAGGGTGAGGAGCTGGTTGCAGCTCTTCGAGGAGGAGAACGCCGACGACGACGAGGAGGAGGACGATGACGAGCTCGAGGAGCTCGACGAGCTCGAGCTGGACGAGCTCGAGGATGTGGTCTGGGCATTCGATGTGGTCTGGGCGGTCGAGCTGGAGCCGCTCGTGGTCTTCGCCGACTTGCTGCTCCCGCCGCAGCCGGCCGCGAGCGCGGCGAGCGCCAGGACTACGGCCAGTGCGGCGTTCCGTTGCATGCCGAACCCCCCTCGAGACGTCATGCAGAAGGTACTGCGCGGGCCGGTCGACCGACAACCGACGGTGGCCGCTCCGCCCGGCGGTACGAGACCTCGTAGCCGAGTGAGCGCGGGATCGCCAGCAGCGCTTCGAGATCGAGGTCGATCCGGGCCCCGGCCTTCTGGGTCACCTCGTCCTCGATCGGGAGGTCGAAGTCGTCGGCCCCGAAGTCGAGCGCACGGAACGCCTCCTCGTTCTGCGTGAGCACCGACGTGCGGACGTGGCGGACGTTGTCGAGGTAGATCCGCGACAGCGCGATGTGGCGGCGATACTCCGCCGGTGCGAGCTCGCGGCCGCCGAACGCGGTGCCGTACGGCTTGTACGTCCAGCAGAGGAACGAGAACAGCCCCTCGTATCCGTCGCGGAGGCACTCGTCCTGGAAGTCGCGCGTGCGCTCGAGATGCTCGAGCCGCTCGTCGAGTGTCTCGTCGAAGCCGATCACCATCGTCGCCGTCGTCCGCATTCCACTCTCGACGATCGCGCGCTGGGCCTCGAGGTACTCGCGCACCGTGTACTTGAACTTGGCGTGGCGCTTGCGGAAGTCCTCGGTCAGCACCTCGCTGCCGCCGCCGGTCACCCAGTGGACGCCGGCGTCGCGGAGCCGCGCCGCAGCCTCGGCGTGCGTGAGCCGGGCCCGGTCGGCGAGGTACACGAATTCCGCGACGGTCAGGGCGTAGAACTCGACCCGATCGCCGTAGCGCTCGCGGACGGAGGCGAAGAGGTCGCAGTAGAAGTCGAGTGGGAGCTTCGGGTTGAACCCGCCGTTGAACGCGACCAGGTCGCCGCCGATCTCGAGCAGCTCGTCGATCTTGGCGAACACCTCCCGGCGCGACAGCACGTAGCCGCCGTCCTGGTTCGGGAGGACGTAGAACGCGCAGTAATCGCACTGCGCGACGCACACGTTCGTGTAGTTGACGATCCGCATCACCATGTAGGTCGCCCGGTCGGGCTCGTGGAAGCGCGCCCGCGCGGCCTGAGCAAGGCGCTGCAGCTCGTCGTCCGAGGCCTCCTGCCACAACGTCCGCGCCTCGTCGACCGAGATCCTGTTCATGCGGGCACCGCCTCCTCGACCGTGACCTCTTCGGGAGCGAGCGTGTCCATGAACGAGCTGACCGAGAACACGGCCCGGCCCGCGCCGGCGATTCCGTAGCCGGGGGGCGGCTTGAGGCCGTGCCGTTCGAGCGTCTCGCGATAGGCCTCGAGCAGTCGGATGTGGTACTCGAGCGGCGCGCCGTCCGGGTTGTCGCGCCCGAGCGGCGTCGTCGGCTCCGGGCACCAGGTGGTGAAGCGCGGCGTGATCCCGCGGCCCATGAAGTAGTCGAGTCCCTCGGTGGTCGACGCGATCGCCTCGTCGACAGTCGCGAATCCGAACGGCTTGGCCATCTCGACGCCCGCGACGAAGTTGGGGATCACGAAGCGCGCGCCGAACACCTCGGCCGCGTCGAAGATCCGCCGGTGCCACTCCTCACGGCCGACGTAGCGCTGCTTCCCCGGTGAGATGAGCGAGAAGAGTCGTGCGTCCCAGACCTCGTAGTTCGGGTGGTAGATCGTGATCCCGTAGTCCTTGTAGCGCTGGACGTCCGCGCGCGGCAACGCCTGCGCGACCACCTTTCCGATCCAGCGCCCGGGGAAGCGCTCCTCGATCGCCTGCGCGTAGCGGCCGTAGAAGTCGGCCTCCGCGAGGCCGTCGACGGTGCTCGTGACCGAGCCGCCCGTCAAGGTGTACGCCTTCGACGCGCGCTCGGTGTCGTAGCGGTCGATCAGCTCGAGCGCCTCGAGCACGTCCGCGACCGGCTTGACGCCGGTGTAGGGCCGGCCTTCGCGCTTGTGCTGGCGCCAGTTGTGGTTGATGTCGCAGAAGCCGCACTCCTCCTTCGCGCCGAAGTACTGGCACAGCCGCAGGACGGTCAGGTAGACGAGGTAGCCCCACTGGATCGTCGGCGCCGTCTCCATCACGGTCTTGCCGTTCTCGAGCGTGTGGCGGTAGTACTCCGGCATCGGGGGGAGCCCGATGTCCGCGACGTCGCGGCCCTCGAGCGCCAGGCGCAGCGCGCCCGACTCGCTGCGATGCGCGCGGTACGGCGAGTCCGGGTTGACGCGGACCGAGACGATCGTCCGCCGCAGCTCGTACGGGCCGCCGGTCAGCGCGATCTCCTCCGGCGGGCGCCGCTTGGCGGCCTCGCCGAGCGACGCGAGCGGTTTCTGGTCGAACGAGAAGATGAAGTACGACTTGGGCTTCACGTCGCCGTCGAGATTGTCGGTCAGCGCCGAGTCCTCGAACGCGATCCCCGTGCGAAGCAGGTCCTCCTTGAGCACGGCCTCGCGCGGCACGTGCGCAAAGCGGTCCATCAGGTCCTCGACCAGCGCCGTGCGGCTCATACCGCCCAGCCTAGATCTTCTAGTCCCAGTCGGCGGGCTCGCCGTCCGAGTACTCGAGCGACTCGATCCGGCCGATCACGCCGACGCCGCGCCAGAAGAGCTTGTTCGAGCGCGGGTAGTAGCACACGTCGTTGGGCGGGTTCGTCCCGTATGCGAGCAGTGTCAACCCGCCGGGCCCCCCGCGCAGCGCGTGCGCGACCCGGCTCGACGGCGGCCGCGCGATCACATGCCCGGCCCGGACCGCGACGTCCTCCCGCCGCGCGTCGTCTCGGGCGACCGGCGACGGCCAGAGCTCGAGCGTGCCCTCGCCCTCGAGCACGACGAACACCTCCTCGTCGGCCGAATGGCAGTGCGGCGGGCCGCTCAGCCGGCCCTCGTCGACCCGCAACCAGTTGAGGCCGGTCTGCTCCGCTCCCGCTTCCGCTGCGAGCGCGCGCCAGCGATCGCCGTCCTGCAGAACGGCGATGTTCGACGGCACGGGCGCCGGCTCGCCGAACGAGAGCGGCTCCGCCTTGGCCTCGACGTCCCAGGGATCGTCGGTCCGGCCCTCGATCCACGGCCAGCCGAGCCTCACGGCGCCCGAGCGGGGCAGCCACCCGAACTCGGTGGGATGGCGCGTCCCGAACACGAGGTACTCGAGCCCCTCGGGGCCCGCCCGGAACGTGTGCTCGAAGTGGTCCGGCAGCTGGACGACGCATGAGCCGGGCCCGACCTCGTGCACGGCCTCGTCCTGCCAGGCGAGCCCGGAGCCCGCGAGCACGAAGTAGATCTCCTCCGAAGCGTTGTGGGAGTGCGGCGGCGTCGGAAGCATCCCGGGCTCGACGCGCACGCGGTTCACGCCGACGGAGCGGGTGCCCGCGGCGGCGCCCAGGCGCTGCCAGGTCGCGTCGATCTCGCCGTTCGCACCGCGCCGTGCCTCGACCTCGTCCCAGTGCGCGAGCCCCATCGCGTCGGACTATCGCAGGAGTTCGCCGCTCTCCGAGGTACCCTCGGGTCGGGTCATGCTCCGTCGCTTCGCCGTGCTCGCGGTCGCCTGCGCGGGACTCGCGTCCCCAGCGCAGGCTGCGCCGACCACCCTCTTCCCCGGCGTCACCGTCGAGCGCACGGTGCAGTTCACGCTCCACGGC
This sequence comes from uncultured Thermoleophilia bacterium, assembly GCA_963708355.1. Classification (GTDB taxonomy): domain Bacteria; phylum Actinomycetota; class Thermoleophilia; order Gaiellales; family Gaiellaceae; genus PALSA-600. Next base: position 103,780 of record CAVPSK010000009.1, read on the forward strand.
CCGGTCGGGCTCACGGTGATCACCGCGCCGCGCCCCGGCGAGGGGAACGGGATGTACGCGCTCGCGCCGGTGCTCGCCCGCGGCACGATCGCGGGCGGGCGTGACCGCCTGACGAGGATCGAGCGCGCGCTCTCGCCCCAGGCCACCGTCGTGGGTATCAACGGCGACTTCCCGGCCGGCTCGGCAGCGCTCCCGGCGGGCATCGTCCTGCAGGGGGGCGCACTCGTGCATTCGCCGCTCCCGCTTCGCTCCTCGATCGGCATCGACACCGGCGGGAACCTGCACGTCGACCGAGTCTCGTTCGTCGGGACGTGGAAGGGCACGGGCCAGCGCCGGCCGCTCGTGCTCGTCAATCAGGCTCCCGGTCGCAGCCAGGTCTCGCTGTTCACGCCCGCGTACGGCGCGGCCGTCCCGCGCGGGAGCGGCACGTCCGAGGTCGTCCTGGAGCCGTTCCCGACGCCGGCGCCGGGCAATGATCTCGCCTCGACCGTGGTGGCCGTCGGCGCCGGCGGAGGCGAGACGATCCCCCCGGACGGGGCCGTGCTGCAGGCTGCCGGAACGGCCGTCGCGCCGCTGAAGGCGGAGGCGCCGGTCGGGACGCCGGTGACGGTTCGGCTCATCCTCGAGCCCGAATGGGCGGGGGTGACGTTCGGGCTCGGCGGCGGGCCGGTGCTCGTCCGGGCCGGGAAGGCGGTCTTCCGGTCGGGCGAGGACTTCGCGAGCGCGCTGGTGAGCCAGCGCGCTGCGCGCGCCGCGGTCGGGCAGCTCGCCGACGGCCGCGTGATCCTCGTCGCGGTCGACGGCGGCCGGCCGGGTTCGAGCGTCGGAATGACGAGCTTCGAGCTCGCACAGACGCTCGTGCGCCTGGGAGCCGTCACCGCGTCCGCGGTCGAGTCGGGCGGCGCGGTCACCGCCGCGTTCGACGGCAACCTGCTCAACGACCCGAGCGATGCCGGCGGCGAGCGGGCGGTGAACGAAGCGCTGCTCGTCGAGTACTACGGGGTGTACGCGCCGCCCGCGCCGGTCCCGCTCGTGAACGGTGACCCGGGCGCGACCTCGGAGCCGCTCGAGTACAAGCTCGTCCGTCCTGCGACCGTGACCGCACAGCTCGTCGGCCCCGACGGAGTCGCGCGCGTGCTGGAAGCAGGCGTCGCCCACCAGCCCGGGACGTACGACACGTCCTACTCGAGCTTCGACCTCGAGGGCGACTGGCACTGGCAGGTCACCGCCACCGACGACCTCGGCCGCGTCTCGACGATCGATCGCCCGTTCCGCTACGACACGACGCTGCGCGCGCTCGCCGTCGCGCCGGCTCAGGGAAGCGCGACCGCTCGCTTCGCGCTCGGTCGCGCCGCTTCGGTCCGGCTCCGGATCGAGACCATGCGCGGGGTGACGGTGCGGCTGCTCCCGGCGGTCCAACTCGGGGTTGGGTCGCAGCGGCTCACCTGGGACGGCCGGCTTGCGGGCGGCGCGCGTGCCCCGAGCGGGACGTACGTCGCGCACGTCTTCGCGTCGAGCGACGTCGGCGCATCGGACCTCTCGGCCACTTTCGCGTTTAGGGTCGGCGGGTGACCTCGCTCCTCACCGACTACGGCCTCGCGGCCGTGTTCGTGCTGATGGCGATCGACGCGGTCTTCCCCGCGGCCAGCGAGGCGGTGATGGTGTACGGCGGCGCGCTCGCCTCCGGCGCGCTCACCCACCAGCTCGAGATCTTCGGCTGGGAGACCACCGGGCTCGGCGCCTACCTCGCCGTCGTCGCGGCCGGCGTGCTCGGCTACCAGCTCGGGGCGGTCGGCGGCTGGTGGCTCGGTCGCCGCGGCGGGCACCCCTTCCTCGAGCGGCGCGGACGGCTCGTCCATCTGAGCCCGGAGCGGATCGAGCGTGCCGAACGCTGGTTCGACCGCTGGGGATCCTGGGCCGTGCTCCTAGGGCGGCTGACGCCGATCGCCCGCTCGTTCGTCTCGATCCCCGCGGGCCTCTTCGAGAGCCCCTTCGGGCGGTACAACCTGCTCACCCTGATCGGCAACGGGATCTGGTGCCTCTTCTTCGCGGCGATCGGTTGGGCCCTCGGGGCGAGCTGGGACACCTTCGACCACGGCTTCCGTTTCGTCGACGTCGCGGTCGTCGTGATCGTCGTGCTCGCCGTCGCCGCGCTCCTGCTCAGGCGGCTTCGTCGCGGCGGCGCGGCTACCATCAACCGGTCGTGAAGATCCCCCACGTCGACGTCGCGGCGCAGTACGCCCCGCTCCGCGCAGAGCTCGAGGCGGCGTTCGCGAAGACGCTCGACACGGGTCGCTTCATCTTCGGCCCCGAGGTCGAGGCGTTCGAACGCGAGGCGGCGGAGCATCTCGGCGCCGCCGAGTGCGTCAGCTGCGCGAACGGCACCGACGCCCTCGTGCTGGCGCTCGACGCGCTCGGGGTCGGCGCCGGCGACGAGGTGGTCTGCCCGGCGTTCACGTTCTACGCGACGGCCGAGGCGATCGCGCAGCGCGGCGCCACGCCGGTCTTCGCCGACATCGACCCCGTCACGCTCAACCTCGACCCGGCCGACGTCGGGCACCGGATCACGGAGCGGACGAAGGCGATCGTGCCCGTGCACCTGTTCGGCCGGCCGGCGCCGGTGGCCGAGCTGCAGCAGCATGGGCTGCCCATCGTCGAGGACGCCGCGCAGGCCTTCGGCGCGGCGGGGATCTGCACGAGCATCGTGTCGACGTTCAGCTTCTTCCCGACGAAGAACCTGTTCGCGCTCGGCGACGGCGGCATGATCGCCGTCAACGACGCCGACGTCGCAGCGCGCCTCCGCATGCTGCGGTTCCACGGCTCGGCGGCCAAGAAGGAGTTCCTGTACGTCGGCTACAACTCGCGGCTCGACGCCGTGCAGGCGTCGTTCCTCCGCATCTTCCTGCGCCACATCGACGCCTGGAACGAGCAGCGCCGCGACGCAGCCGCGCGGTATCGCGAGCTGCTCGGCGGCATCGTCGAGGTCCCGGACGACGCGCCCGGCCACGTGTACCACCAGTTCTGCGTGCGCTCGGCCGAGCGCGACCGGTTGACGGCGGCGCTCGCCGCCGCCGACATCGGCTTCGCGTACTACTACTCGCCGCCCCTGCATCTGCAGCCGGCGCTCGCCTACCTCGGCCACCGCGAAGGCGACTTTCCCGAGTCGGAGAAGGCCGCCCGCGAGAACCTCTGCCTGCCGCTCTGGGCCGGCATCGGCGCCGAGCAGCAGCAGCGGGTCGTCTCCGTCCTCGAGCGCGCGCTCGAGCCCGTCGCCTCGTGAAGTCGTTCCCGGTCAACCGGCACCGGGTCTGGCAGCTCGTCTTCGACGCCGTCCTGATCGCGGCGGCCTGGCGCCTGACGTTCTTCCTGCGCTTCGACAAGTCGACCCCGATCTACTACCGCCACCTGCTCGATCTCGACGTGATCGCGCTCGTCGTCGTGATCAGCCTCTCGACGTTCGTGGTCTTCGGCTTCTACAACCGCTGGTGGCGCTACGTCTCGACGCGCGACATGTGGGGGCTCTTCCGCGGCGTCACGGTCGCCTGCGCGCTCACGTATCTCGTGCTGTACGCGTTCCCGCCCGAGACGACCTCGAGGCTCCCGCGCGGGGTCGCCGCGCTCGACTACCTGCTGCTGCTCGCGTTCGTCGCCGGCAGCCGGCTGCTCGCCCGCACGCTGATCGAGCGGCCGCAGACCGGCGTCGTCGCCCACGGCAAGGAGGTGCTGATCGTCGGCGCCGGCGACGCCGCGCAGCTCCTGATCCGCGAGATGCAGCGCAACCGCAACCTGCACTACACGCCGATCGGTCTCGTCGACGACGACCCGCGGAAGCGCAACCTCCGCGTGCACGGCGTCCGGGTGCTCGGGACGACCGACGATCTGCAGCACCTGCTCCGCGACAACAAGCCCGACGAGGTGCTGATCGCGATCCCGTCGGCGTCGGGCGTCATTCGCCAGCGCGTCGTCGAGACGTGCCGTTCGCAGAAGGTCCCGGTCAAGACGCTGCCGGCGCTCCACGAGCTGATCGCCGGCGATCTCAACCTCGCGCGGCAGATCCGCCCGGTGCAGGTGGAGGACGTCCTCGGGCGCGAGGCCGTCGACGTCGACCTCGGCGCCGTCGCCGGGTACGTGCGCGACAAGACGGTGCTCGTCACCGGCGCGGGCGGCTCGATCGGCAGCGAGCTGTGCCGCCAGCTCACGCGGCTCGGGGTCGCACGTCTGCTGCTGGTCGACAAGGCCGAGTCGGCGCTGTTCGAGATCGAGCGGGAGCTCGCCGGCGAGCGCGACTTCGCCGCCGCCGTGCCCGTGCTCGCCAACTGCGGCGACCGCGCGAAGATGCAGCAGGTCTTCGAGCGCTACCGCCCCCAGGTCGTCTTCCACGCCGCCGCCTACAAGCACGTCGGGATGCTCGAGGCGAACCCGCTGCAGGCGGTGTCGAACAACGTCTTCGCGACGCGACGGCTCGTCGAGGTCGCCGTCGACGCCGGGATCGAGCGGTTCGTCCTGATCTCCACCGACAAGGCCGCGAACCCGAAGAACGTGATGGGCCAGTCGAAGGCGCTCTGCGAGTGGATCGTCGAGTCGTTCGCCCGGCGACCCGAGGTCGAGACGCGGTTCGTCGCCGTTCGCTTCGGCAACGTCCTCGCCTCGTCGGGCTCGGTGATCCCGATCTTCCGCCGGCAGATCGAGCGCGGCGGCCCGGTGACGGTGCGTCACCCGGAGATGACGCGGTTCTTCATGACGATCCCGGAGGCCTCGTCGCTCGTCATCCAGGCCGGCGCGATGGGGGGCCGCGGCCAGGTCTACGTGCTCGACATGGGCGAGCCGGTCCGGATCCTCGATCTGGCCCAGCAGATGATCCGGCTCTCCGGCAAGGACGAGTCGCAGATCCCGATCACGTTCACGGGCGTGCAGGCCGGGGAGAAGATCCACGAGGTGCTGTGGAACGACGACGAGGCCGTCGGCCCGACGTCGCATCCGAAGATCATGCGCGCGGCGCATGCGCCGATCGACCACGAGTGGCTCGACGGCGAGCTCACGGAGCTCGAGCGCCTGCTCGACGAGGGCGACACGCTCGGCGTCGTCGCCCGGCTCGGCGCGATCGTGCGCGAGCCGGTGCGCACCGGCGGCGAAGCGGTCCTCGAAGACACGATGCACTGAGTTTCAGTGCCGTCACAGTTCCCTCCGCCGCCGCGGCTACGGTGCGCCGGTGGAGGTCCTGGACGGGCTGAACCCCGAGCAGCGCCGCGCGGCCGAAGCCGTGCGGGGGCCGGTCTGCATCCTCGCCGGCGCCGGGTCGGGCAAGACGACGACGATCACGCGGCGGCTCGCAAACCAGGTCGCCACGGACGCCTTCGCGGCCACGGAGCTGATGGCGGTGACCTTCACCGACAAGGCTGCAGGCGGGCTGAAGACGCGCCTCGCGGCCCTCGGCGCGGGGCGGGTCCGGGCCGGGACGTTCCACGCAGCGGCGCTCCGCCAGCTCCGCCACTTCGCGCCGGACCGCATCGGCGGGATCCTTCCGTCGAAGGCGCTCGTGCTGCGGCAGATCGGCAACACGCTGCCGGGCGCCTACCGCTTCCGCGCGGCGGCCGACCTCGCCGCCGAGGTCGAGTGGGCGAAGAACCGGCGCATCACGCCCGATCGCTACCTCGCGAGCCTCGGCGGGCACGAGCCGCCGATCCCGCCGGACCTGATGCTGCGCGTCTACCGGGAGTACGAGCGCCGCAAGGAACGCGAGCGGACGGCCGACTTCGAGGATCTCCTCGAGGGCGCGATCGCGCTCTTCGAGACCGACGCCGTTGCGGCCGAGACGTTCCGGCGGCAGTACCGCGCGTTCACCGTCGACGAGTACCAGGACGTCAACCTGCTCCAGCAGACGTTGCTCGAGCATTGGCTGGGAGGCCGCGACGACCTCTGCGTCGTCGGCGACGACTACCAGTCGATCTACGCGTTCACGGGCGCGGGCCCCGAGCACCTGCTCACGATGCCGGGCCGCTATCCCGGCGCGCTCGTCGTGCGCCTCGAGCAGAACTACCGGTCGACGCCGGAGGTGCTGGTGCTGGCGAATCGGCTCGTGCCGGAGCTCGGCGGAGTCGAGAAGGTGCTCGAGGCGACGCGCGGCTCCGGCCCGGAGCCGGTCCTGCGCGCGTTCGCGTCACCACGCGACGAGGGTGCGGCGATCGTCGAGGCGCTGCGCGCACTCGAGTGCCCGCTCGAGGACGCCGCGATCCTCTGCCGGACGAACGCGCGGCTGACCGACTACGAGGAGCTGCTCCACGAGGCAGGCATCCCGTTCCAGGGAGCCTCGCTGCTCGCCCGCGACGCCGCCCGCCGGGTGCTCGCCCGGCTCGCGCGCGTCGGCGAAGCGCCCGCGCGCGAGGCGGCTCGATCGGCGGCGCTCGCTGTCGGCTGGCTCGAGCAGCCGCCGGACTCGCTCGGCGAGCGCGAGCTCGTCCGGCAGACCGACCTCGCCCGTCTCGTCGCGCTTGCGGACACCTTCGACGGCAATGCGGCGGCGTTCGTCGAGGAGCTCCGCCGCCGGTTCGACCCCGGCGGCGACGGCGCGCGCGGAGTGCACCTGCTCACGCTCCATCGCGCGAAGGGGCTCGAGTTCGAGGCGGTGTTCCTGCCGCGCCTCGAGGCGAAGGAGCTGCCGTCCCGCCAGGCGCGGGCCGCGGAGCAGGTCGCGGAAGAGCGGCGGCTCTTCTACGTCGGGCTGACGCGGGCGAAGCGCGTCCTCTGGGTCACCTGGTCCGGCACGCCGAGCCCGTTCCTCCGCGAGCTCGGCAAGGCGCCGCGACCGGTGCGCAGCACACCGCGCGAGCCCAAGCCGAAGGTCGATTGGACGCCGCTCGGCGAGCGGCTCCGCGCCTGGCGGCTCGAGCGCGCACGGGACGACGGCGTGCCGCCCTACGTCGTCTTCCACGACCGCGTGCTGCACGAGATCGCCGACACCCGGCCGGCGACGATCGCCGAGCTCGCCGGGATCGCGGGCGTCGGGCCGTCGAAGCTCGAGCGCTACGGCGACGAGGTCCTGGCGGCGGTCGCGGCCGGGGCCGAATGAGCGGTAGCACCGAGCTCGAGCTTGACCCCGTCCTAGTCGAGCGCTGAGAGCAGCAGGTCGAGCATCACCTGCGGGTCGCGGCGAACGCGGGCTTCCGCCGCCTGCTCGCGCTTGCGCAGCTCGAGCGCGCGCGGATCCGTCAGCGGGCGCAGCCGTCCGGCGCGGATCAGCTCCTCGTCGACGCCGCCCAGCCGGCCGCCGTAGGTCGTGTACACCGGCACGCCGAGCGCCGCCGCCTCGCGGTTCATCGTGCCGCCGGCCGAGACGACGAGGTCGGAGAGCGCGATCAGGCTCTGCGCGTCGACAGCCTGCTCGGGAACGATCACCGACGGCAGCGCGAGGGTGCGCACGAAGTCGCGCTGCTCTTCGGTGCGCGGGATCACGAAGGCGTACACGTCGTCGCGCCGGCCGAGGTGCTCCAGCGTCTGCGGGAAGAGAGGGTTCGAGTGGCGGTGGTAGAGCGACACGTCGGGAGGCGGGCGCAGCACCACGAGCACGCGCGCGGGGTCGACCCCGAATGCGGTGGGCACCGACGGATCCGGCTCGAAGTCGGAGAGGTAGTACTCCTCCTTCAGGCCCGGGTACTGCTGCAGCTTCGGCGGCGTGGCGCCGTAGCGGGCGAGCCGCTCCGACGGTATCGAGTCGGGCACGACGACGCGCGTCGCGGCGCGGCAGCCGAGCTGGTGCTGGAGCCACGCCCACTCGTAGTCGAACGTCGTCGCGCTCGGGATCCCCAGCCGGTGCGCGGTCATCGTCAGCTCGTGCGAGCCGTGCGCGAGCGCCAGGTCGAAGGCGCGCGGCCCGGCGAACCCGCGCAGCGCCTTGAGGCGCGAGCGCATCTGGCGCGCCTTCCCGACCGCGGAGCGGCCGCCGTGATGGCCGATCACGGTCGCGGTCATCCCGTGGGACTCGATCAGCTGGAGCGTCTGCGCGTAGTCGCGCGCCGTGATCTCCACCTGGTGTCCCTGCGCTTCGAGGAGGCGGACGAGCGGCCGGAAGACGAGCGGGTGCGCACTCGCCGTGAAATCGACCCAGACCCTCACGTCTCGACGCTACAGGGTCGTGCTCGTACGATCGTCGTCGTGGCGCTGTTCACGCCCGAGCTGCACGAGCGGCTCGACGACGTCGCGTGGTCGTCCGACCGTGCCCGGGCGGCGATCCGGGCGATCGTCGCGGACGCCGACGAGCGCTACGACGAGACCGAGCTCTGGCCGCCCGTCGATGCGTGGGACGACTGGGGCGGTGAGCTGAAACTTCCGGCGACCGTGCTCTCGACGGGGGCAGCGGGCGCTGCCTGGGGCATCGACGTCCTGCGGCGCCGGGGTCATGCCGAGCCGCGAACCGATCCGGCCCGCGTCGCCGTGGCCGCCGTCAACGCCTGGCGCCGGTCGCCGGACACGGACGAGCGGCTCGAGCCGCCGGTTTCGACGCACGCGAGCCTGTTCATGGGGGAGACCGGCCCGCTGCTCGTCGCGTGCCTCCTCGGAGCGGCCGAGTACGCGGACGCGCTGTACGCGCGCGTCGTCGCGAACGAGACCTGCGAGACGAACGAGCTCTTCTCGGGATCACCCGGGACGATGGTCGCGGCCCGCGCGATGCTCGCCGCGACCGGGGACGAACGCTGGGCGAGGTCGTGGCGCGACGCGGCCGCCGTGCTGCTCGACCGGCGCGAGGCCGACGGCTTCTGGACCTACCCGCCCTACGGCAAGTCGCCGGGGGCCTCGCACGGCCTCGCCTCGAACGCCAAGATCCTGCTCGCGGGCGGCGAACTGCTCCCGCCGGGCGTCGCCGATGCGCTGCCGGCGGAGAGCGCCGCGGCGCTCGAGGGGACGGCCGTCGTCGAGGGCGGGCTCGCGAACTGGCCGCTCGCGCTGGGCGACGATCTCGTCGGGTTCGACGGCGTGATCCGCACGCAGTGGTGCCACGGCGCCGCCGGCGTCGCCGAGGCGGCGAGCGGCTTCCTCGACGAAGACCTCCTGCTCGCGGCCGGCGAGCTCGTCTGGCATGCCGGGCCGCCGAGCATGGAGAAGGGAACAGGGATCTGCCACGGCACGGCCGGGAGCGGCTTCGCGCTGCTCAAGGTGCACGCGCGCACGCAGGACGAGCTCTGGCTCGAGCGGGCGCGCCGTTTCGCGATGCACGTGTCCCGTCAGGTCGACCGGTGGCGTGCGCGGCGCGGCGCGGGGAGAACGACGTTGTGGACCGGCGACGTCGGCGCCGCGCTCTTCCTACAGGCGTGCCTCGACGTCGATCCCGCGCTGCCGATCGTCGACTACGTCGTCTAGGAGCTCTCAACCGGCGACGACACGCTCGAGCGGCGCGTCCCGCCGAACGCCCTCGACGTGGCGCTCGTACCAGAGCGTGAACGCGAGCACGCCCCAGAGCTGGCGCGAGAGATCCTCGCGCCGCGCCACGTGCGTGTCGAGCAGGCGCTCGATCGCGTCGGGTCGCAGAAACCCCTGGCGGCGCAGCGTCTCCGGCGACAGGGTCTCGCGTGCGAACGGCTCGAGCTCACCTCGCAGCCAGGCGGCGGCGGGAATCGAGAAGCCTCGCTTCCGCCCGTGCACCACCTCGCGCGGCAGCAGCTGCTCGACCGCCTTCCGCAGCAGCCGCTTCTTCTGCAGGCCGCGGACCTTGTGCCGCGTCGGCAGCGAGAACGCGAAGTTGGCGACGACGGGGTCCATGAACGGCACGCGCACCTCGAGCGACCAGGCCATCGACGCGCGATCGGTCTTCACCAGCAGGTCGTCGACGAGGTAGGTGCCGAAGTCGACGTCCTGCAGCCGAGCGAGCAGCTCGTGCCCTTCCGTCTCGGCGAAGCGCGCGCGCAGCGTGTCGACCGGGTCGAACTCGCTCCGCCGCCCGGTCAGCTCGGCGCGCGCGTCGGCCGAGAAGATCTCCTTCCACCCGTGGTGCCGTTCGAGCGGGGGCAGGTGCGCCGCCCGGGCGAACCGCTTGGCCTTGTAGTCGAGGCTCGCCTTGCGGCTCGACGACGGCAGCAGCTCGATCGCCGGGCGCGCCAGCGACACCGCCGGCCCGAAGCGGCCGGCCAGCAGGTCGGCGACGTAGGTGTAGTAGCCGCCGAACAGCTCGTCGCCACCCTCGCCCGACAGTGCGACCTTCACGTCCTCGGACGCGAGCCGCGAGACGAGGTAGGTCGGAAGGGCCGACGAGTCCGCGAACGGCTCGTCGAACGTGTCGGCGAGCGCCGGAAGCAGGAGCGCCGCGTCCGGGCGGAGGACGAGCTCTCGGTGCTGGGTGCCGTACCGCTCCGAGACGGCGCGCGCACCCGCGAGCTCGTCGAACGACTCCTCGGCGAAACCGATCGAGAACGTCCGCACCGGGTCGGCGGACTCCTCGGCCGCGAGCGCGGTCAATGCGCCGGAGTCGACGCCGCCGGACAGCAGCACGCCGACCGGGACGTCGGCGATCAGGTGCGCGCGCACCGAGTCGCGGAGCCGCGCGCGGCACTCCTCGACGAGCTCCGCCTCGTCGTCGCCGGTGCGGGTCGGCAGCGGCCCCGGCCGCGAATAGCGCTCGACGGTCGTTGCCCCGCACGTCCACGTGAGCGCGTGACCGGGCGGCAGCTTGCGGACGTCGCGGTAGATCGACAGCGGCGCCGGGATCGTGTTGAAGGTGAGGAACGCCTCGAGCGCGTCGAGGTCGATCTCGCCGCACGGCAGCGCGTCGAGCTCGGAGGCGAAGGAGAGCTCGCCCGCGACGTCGCGGTAGTAGAGCGGCTTGATCCCGAACGGGTCGCGCGCGAGCACGAGCGAGCGGGAGCGCGCGTCGTGAACGGCGACCGCGAACATCCCGCGCAGCCGCTCCCAGAGTCGCGCCCCCCACTCCTCGTAGCCGTGCACGAGCACCTCGGTGTCGCAGCGCGTCGCGAACCGGTGGCCGGCGCGCTCGAGCTCGAACCGGAGCTCGAGATGGTTGTAGATCTCACCGTTCTGGACGACCACGACCGTGCCGTCCTCGTTGGCGATCGGCTGGTCGCCGCCGATCAGGTCGATGATCGCGAGCCGCCGCGCCGCGAGCCCGATCCCGCCGTCGAGGTGCATTCCCTCCGAGTCCGGCCCGCGGTGGACGAGCGTCGCCGACATGCGCGCGAGGCGCTCGCGGTCGACGGGCCCGCGGGTCGCCGCGATCCCGCAGATGCCGCACATCTAGCGGCTGCCCCAGAGGGCGCTGACCGACTGGCGCACCACGCGTACTGCGGTCATCACCACCGTTCGGAGATAGAGCCGCACCGAGCGGTCGGCGATCCACTCGAGGTCGTGCGCGAGCTTCTCGGCCATCGACGTCTCGTAGCCGCGACGCAACTGTGCGAAGCCGGTGAGCCCGGGTCGAACGACGAGGCGCTGCCAGTACGCCGGCAGCTCGTCGGCGAGCTCGGCGAAGAAGCGCGGCCTGATCGGCCGCGGCCCGACGAAGGACATGTCGCCGCGGATCACGTTCCAGAGCTGCGGGATCTCGTCGAGCTGTGACACCTTCAGGAAGCGGCCGACGCCGGTCAGCTCTGCCTCCGTTTGCCGCACGAGCTCCTCGCCCAGGTACTGGCCGATCCGGTCTTCGGCTCCGCGCCGGAGCGTGCGGAACTTGACCATCTCGAAGAAGCGGCCGCCACGGCCGACGCGCCGTCCGCGGTAGAGCACCGGGCGTCCCGTCGTGAGCAGGACGACGAGCGCGATCACCAGCGCGAACGGCAGCAGGAGCAACCCGAACACGACGCCGAGCATCAGGTCGAGCGCACGGAGCTCGGCGTCGATGCGTCGGTGGGGCGAGTCGGCGGCGAGCCGGGAATAGCCCCGGACGAGCGTATCCTCGAGCCGCGGAGGCGCTGCCGTCACGCGGTCGATGGTAGACCGTAGGGGTTGACGGTCATCGGGATCGACCACGTCCAGGTGGCGGCGCCGCCGGAGTGCGAGGGCCCGGCTCGGGCGTTCTACCGCGACCTGCTCGGGCTCGAGGAGGTGCCGAAGCCGGAGGCGCTGGCCGCGCGCGGCGGGTGCTGGTTCCGGGCGGGGTCGCAGGAGCTCCACATCGGCGTCGAGGAGCCGTTCGCACCGGCCGAGAAGGCGCACCCGAGCCTGGCCGTCGACGACCTCGACGCGCTTCGCGCACGGCTCGAGGGCGTCGGGATCGCCGTTCGCGACGACGACGAGATCCCCGGCCTCCGGCGGTTCTACGCCGCCGACCCCTTCGGCAACCGGCTCGAGTTCCGGCAGGCCGATTAGAGCCGTTTAAAGAACGCCGAAAGCGGTATGGCTTGGTCGAGATGGCACGCGCACTGCGGCGCAAGGCCTCATCGGCGGCAGCATTGGCCCTCCTGGCGTGCGGAGGGTTCGCCGGTGCAGCCTTCGGGGACGGCCTGCCGATCGGGAGCCTCACGACCTCGATCCTCCCGACGATCGGCGTCACGACGGCGGTCTCGACGCCGACCGTTCCGGTCTCGGTGACCGTGCCGCCCGTGACGACGGCTGTGACAACGCCCGCCGTGACGACGGCCGTGACAACGCCCGCTGTGACGACTCCGCCCGTGACGACGCCTTCTGTGACGACGCCGAAGGTCGCGCTGCCGCCGGTGTCCGTGTCCGCGACGGTTCCGGTGCCGCCATCGAGCACGCCGATCGCGGCGACCGTCTCGACACCCGCGGCCTCGGCCTCGGTCTCGGCCTCCACCTCGCCCACCGTGACCGCCCACGTCAACGCCGCGGCGCCCAAGGCCGCCGTGTCGGCGACGGTCGGCTCGAACGGCGGCGTGCAGGCGCAGGCCGCTGCGACGCTCACCACTCCTTCCGCTCCGAACCGCGGCTCCGTCTCCGCCTCGGCGGCTGTGCCGGCCCCGGCGCTTCCGCTAGCCGTGGGCTCCGTGACGTCCGGGAGCAGCCCGGTCGCCGTCTCGGTCTCGGGCGCCCCGGCATCGGTTCACACGGCCGGGCTTCCATCGCCGTCCCGGTCGGCGATCGGACCGCGTCCCGCCCCCGTGTCGACCATCCCCCGGCTCGTACCGTTCACCGCCGCGGCGTCGCCCGTCCGCGGCGTCCCGTCCGTCGTCCCCGAGCTCCGGCCCGTGCCGACGGCGACCGCGTCCCCGTCGGGCTCGGTCTGGTCGACGGTCGCGAAGAACCCGGGTGCGGCAGCGGGCGGGATCGCGGCGCTGCTCGCGCTCGCCGGCCTCGGCATCGCCGGGGCGGCGCGCTCGTCGGTCTTCGCTGCGGCCTGTGCCGAGCTGGCGCGGTTCCCGTTCCCGCGGTTCCGCGTCCTGCCGTGCCCCGATCTCCGGGCTCCGGCCGGTGCGTCCGGAGTCGCGGCCGGCTCGAATGCCGCCGGCCCCGCCGCGGCGAACGGCGCGAGGACACCTTCGCGGCACGTCCGCGGCGGGTCGGTCCCTCCCTTCCCGCCGCTGCTCCGCATCGGCGGCGTGCTCGGGGCATCCGTGACGAAGACGCCCTGGACGATCCTCAAGGCGATCGTCGTCGCGATGCTCGCGGTCGTCAACGCCGTCGTCCTCGGGATCCGTTGGCGGGTGGGGCGCCTGCAGTCGCGGTGACGGACGAGCTCGAATCGAGGAGGTAACCATGGCGCGGATCGCGCTTGTCGTCGTCGTTCTCTCGGCTTGCGGTGCGGCCGTCTGGTTCGGGGCGTCGCGGGCGGCCGGCGCGGACGCGGCCCCGACTCTGCTCCACGTCGGCGACACGGTCCGGATCTCCGGCACGAACGTCGGCTGCGCGGTTGCGCGACGTGGCGGCGTGACGACGATCGAGTGCCTTCCGGTCCGCAGGGACGCCGGGACGTACGCGACGTTGACCGGGCGCACGACCGTTCGCGTCGTCCGCTTCAAGACGGCAACGGTCGCGCAGACGGTCTTCCGCGCGAAGCAACACGACCCTCATCCGACGACGTGCAGCTGAGGAGGCTCGCCGCGTGACACCGAAGGCTCCGTCTTGCGAGCTCGAGCGCTGCGAGATCGTCTGGTGGAGGGGATACGTGAAGGGCCGGTTTCAGGCCTATGGCGGCTCGGCGCCGGCCGGGGTGCTGATCGCCGAGTCGCCGGCGATCAGGTGGCGATCGCCGGCCCCGCCGGAACCGACGGAGGCGGCGCTGGCCGCGCTCGACACGTTGAAGGCAGAGCTCGCGGAAGCCGGCTGGCAGCTCGAGGAAGGCGAGGCGGGACCGTGGTTCGGCCTCCGGCTCTCGCGTCCCGTCGTCTCGGATCTGCCGGTCCCTGTCCGCCAGGCGCCGACGCCGCAGGCCGAAACGAAGCTGGACGTGGCCCTGCTCGCGGAGCTGCGGGCGGCGCTCGACGACGCCCGAGCCGCGGCCCGGCGCGAGCGCGACCGCCGGCTCGACGCCGAGGCCGAGGTGCTCCGACTCAAGGAGCCTCCGCCGCGGCGACCGGCCACGCAGCCCCTCTCGGCCTGGGCTCTCCGCGGCGCCTACGCGATCGCCGTTGCCGCCGCCGCTGCCGTCGGGCTACTCGGGTTCGCGTCCGTCTACGGCGCCGTCGTGGCGGCCCTGACGACGCTGGCAGTCACGCTCGCGATCGACAGCTGGATCGTCGCGCGGCGGCGCAAGGCCGTCGCCTCCTGATCGACGATCAGCCAACGTATAAGCTCTCGTTATGGACACGCGGCAGCTGCGCGCGTTCTGCACGGTGGTCGAGCGCCGCTCGTTCTCGCAGGCCGCCGAGCGGCTCGGGGTGACGCAGCCGGCGGTCTCCCTGCAGGTGCGCGCGCTCGAGAAGCGGCTCGGGCTGCAGCTGCTCGACCGCTCGGGTCGGCGCGTCGAGCCGACCGAGGCCGGCGTGCGCCTCTACCGCGGGGCCCAGCGGCTGCTCTCGCTCGAGGAAGACCTCGTCAACGAGCTCGCCGAGGGCGTCGAGGGCGACCTCCAGGGACGCTCGAGATCGGCGCGTCGACCGGCCCGGGGGGCGTCGTGCTCTCGCGCCTGCTCTGCGACTTCGCCGCGCAGCATCCGGAGCTCAACGTCGCGCTCTCCGTCTTCGACACACAGACCGTCGTCGAGCGCGTTGCCGACCGGACGCTCGAGCTCGGTGTCGTCGGCGCCGCGCCGAAGCACCGCGGCGTCGACACGCACCCTTCTTCCGCGACACCTGACGCTCGCCTGCCCGCCGGATCATCCGTTCGCCGGTCGAACGGTGAGCCTGGACGAGCTCCGCGGCGAGACGCTGATCGTGATGCAGGACGGCGCGGGCGTGCGCCAGCTGATCGAGGACGAGCTTCGGCGGCGGGCCGGCGTCCGGCTGCGCGATCTCGGCGTGCGCCTCGAGCTCGGCCTGCAGGAGTCGGTAACGAGCGCCGTGCGCGGCGGCTACGGCGTCACCTTCATCTCGCGGCTCTCGATCGAGAACGACCTCGCGGCCGGAACGCTGGCCGAGGCGACCGTGGCCGGCCTCGAGCTCGAGCGCGAGGTGCTGCTCGTCCGCGCCGCGGGCCGGTCGGAGACGCGGCGGCCCGGGAATTCCTCGACTTCGCCAGGAGCCGCCTGCCGTGATCGTGCGGTGGGGTCTTCGCAGGCTGCCGGAGGTGGTGGAGGAGGCCGAAATCGAACGGCCCTTCGTGATCGCGAGCGAGCGCTGGCGCTCGCTCGACGTCCCGCACGTCGCATGGTGGAGCGAGGTGCCGTCGGCGCGGGTCGAGGTCCCCGCGGGCGCCGACGGCGTGCTCGCGATCGGCGGCGGCTCGGCGATCGACACCGGGAAGGCGGCCTCGGCCGCGTCGGGGTTGCCGCTCGTGAGCGTCCCGACGACCTACTCCGGCGCGGAGTGGACGACGTTCTTCGGCGTGCGCTCGTCCGACCGGGTGATGCAGGGCGGCGGCGCCGGCGCACGTCCCGTCGGGATCGTCTACGACGTCGGGCTGACGCTCGACCTGCCCCGCGACGTGTCGGCCGGCACTGCGCTGAACGCGCTCGCACACTGCGCCGAGGCGTTGTACGTGCGCGGCCGCACGGACGAGGGAGACGTAGGCGCTCGAGGGGGCACGGCTGATCGCCCGTTCGCTTCCGCACGTGCTCGGCGACGGCGGCGATCTCGCCGCGCGCGCCGAGCTGCTCGCGGGCGCAATGCACGCCGGGCACGCGCTCGGCATCGCCGGCCTCGGGCTCGCGCACGCGATGGCCCAGGCGGTCGGCGGCCGCTACGGGCTCCCGCACGGCGCCATGAACGCGCTCTGCCTGCCGCCGGCGCTCGAATTCAACCGTGTCCTCCGTGCCTACCGAGATCTCGCGCTTCGGCGACGCGATCGGCGGCGACGCGGTCGAGCGATCGCGCGAGCTCGCGCGCGCGGGCGGCTTCGAGCGTCTGCGCGACTTCGGGGTGCCGCAGGAGGATCTGGGCGAGCTGGCCGACGCGACTGCGGTGCGCGGCGGCAACCAGGCCAACCCGAAGCAGGCGAGCCCGGCGGAGATCCGCGCGTTGTTCGAATCCGTCTGGTGAGCGACCGCCAATCGTCCTCGCGGACGACGGGCTCCTCGGTAGAAGTAGTGGCAGCTCTACCGTAGGACGCCGGGCAACCGGCTGTTCTCGGCAAGAGGGGTCGGTCACCGTTGACGCGGTGGACTTGTCGACGGAGGAGAGGATGATGAAACGTCAAAATCTCGCTGCGCGCGCGGGTCGTTGGAGCGCGGCACATTGGAAAACGGCACTGGGCGCATGGCTCGTCTTCTGCGTGCTCGCCGTCGTCGTGGGCGGCGCGGTCGGCAAGAAGGCGCTCAAGCAAGCGGACACTGCATCGGGCGACACGCGCGTCGCGCAGAAGATCCTCGACGACGCCGGCTTCGCCGGTCACGCCGGCGAGAGCGTGCTCGTGCAGTCGAAGACGCAGACCGTGAACGATCCCGCGTTCCGCGCCGCGGTGAACGAGGTGGTGCGCACGGTTTCGGCGCAGCCGGCCGTCGCGCGCGTACGCACGCCGCTCGATCCGGCGAATCGCGCGCAGGTCGCAGAGGGCGGCCACTCGGCGATCGTCCAGTTCGAGATCCGCGGTGACGAGGACAAGGCGCAGGACAAGGTCGCGCCCGTGCTCGATGCCGTAGCCGGCGTCCAGGCGAGCCACCCGGCCTTCACGGTCGAGGAGTTCGGCGAGGCGAGCGCCAACCACGTGCTCGCGACACGATCGGCAAGGACTTCCAGCGCGCCGAGTTCTCGTCGCTGCCGGTCACGCTGATCATCCTGCTGCTCGCGTTCGGCGCGCTCGTTGCCGCGGGGCTGCCGGTGCTGCTCGCCTTCTCCGGCGTGCTCGCGACGATCGGTCTGTCGTCGATCGCCAGCCATGTCGTCGCGGCCGGTGACGCGACCAGTCGGTGATCCTGCTGATCGGCATGGCCGTCGGCGTCGACTACTCGCTGTTCTACATCCGCCGCGAGCGGGAGGAGCGGGCGCGAGGCGCGAGCCACCGCGAGGCGCTGCTGCGCACCGCGGCGACGTCGGGCCATGCGGTGCTGATCTCAGGGTTGACCGTGCTGATCGCGATGGCGGGCATGCTCTTCACGGGCAACGCCGTCTTCACGTCGTTCGCGGTCGGCGCGATGCTGATGGTCGCGGTCGCGCTGATCGGGTCGTTGTCGATCCTGCCGGCGCTGCTCTCGAAGCTCGGCGACCGCGTGAACAAGGGGCGCATCCCGCTGCTCGCGCGGCGCACCCCGGCGAGTCGCGGCTGTGGAGCTCGTGCTCGACCGCGTCGTGCGGCGGCCGTGGCTGTCCGCGATCGTCTCGGCAGGGTTCCTGCTGCACTCGCGGTGCCGGCGCTGCAGCTGCACACGCAGCTGCCGAGCTTCACCGACCTGCCGAGGTCGATCGGGATCGTTCGCACGTACGAGGCGATCCAGAAGGCGTTCCCCGGTGCCCAGACGCCCGCCCAGGTGGTCGTCAAGGCGAAGGACGTGACGTCACCGCAGGTGCAGGCGGGGATCGCGGAACTGCAGCGCCGCGCGCTCGCATCGGGGCAGATGTCGACGCCGATCGAGACGAAGGTCAACCCGGCGAAGACGGTCGAGGTCGTGTCGATCCCGTTGCAGGGGAACGGCGACAACGGCGCGTCGGTCGCGGCGCTCCAGACGCTCCGCGATCACGTCATCCCGACGACGATCGGCGCCGTGCCCGGCGTGGTCGCTCCGGTGACGGGTGAGACGGCGGGCACGCACGACTTCAACAACCAGATGAAGGTCACATCCCGATCGTGTTCGCGTTCGTGCTCGCGCTGTGCTTCCTGCTCCTGCTCGTCACGTTCCGGTCGATTGTGATCCCGATCAAGGCGGTGCTGCTGAACCTGCTCTCGGTCGGGGCCGCGTACGGGCTGCTCGTGCTGGTCTTCCAGAACCACTGGGCGGAGGGGCTGCTCGGGTTCCACTCGAACGGCGCGATCGCATCGTGGCTGCCGCTCTTCATGTTCGTGATCCTGTTCGGGCTCTCGATGGACTACCACGTGTTCATCCTCAGCCGGATCAAGGAGCTTGTCGACGGCGGCATGCCGACCGACGAGGCGGTGGCGACCGGCATCAAGCGCACCGCGTCGACGGTGACGAGCGCGGCGATCGTGATGGTCGCGGTCTTCGCGATCTTCGTCAGCCTGCACGAGATCGACATCAAGCAGATGGGCTTCGGTCTCGCGGCGGCAATCCTGATCGACGCGACGGTCGTGAGGGCGGTGCTGCTGCCGTCCGTGATGAAGCTGCTCGGCGACTGGAACTGGTACCTGCCGCGGTCGCTCGAGTGGCTGCCGACGTTCGGCGTCGAGGGACGGGCGCCGCAGCCGGCTCCGGTCGACTGACGAGGCGGTGACGGTGCCAGGCACTTCGGTGCCTGGCACCGTCCGCTCTACGATCTTGCGAGGTGAAGGCATCCGTCGCCCTGCACGTGCGCGAGGACGAAGAGCGTGTCCTCGTCACGCCGATTCCCTTCGTCGACCTCGCGTTGGATGCGCCGACCCTCGCGCGGGCGACGGCGCTGCTCCTGCCGTCGCTCGAGGATCGGATCGCGACCCTCGAGCCGATCGACCGGCTTCCGTTCTTCGCGGCGCCCGACGCGAGCGTGCACCGTGCGGTCGTCTCGTTCCCGGTCGCCGAGACGGACGGGGCGTCGTTCGAGATCGCGATCGGCATCGTTGTCGTCCGTCGCGTCGTACGTGGGCGGACACTCATGGTCGGGTACGCGCCCGCGATCCCGGGCCTGCAGCTCGCCGCCGCCGACGGGGCGGTCGGCGGCCTCGTGGCGCGCGTCGCCGAGGCATCGCGCGGACGGATGCGGTCTTGGCTGCCCGAGTACGTGCTGAACGCCGACGAGCCGGAGTCCTCCCGGATCCAGATCCTCGAGGTAGAGGTCGACGAGCCGGAGGTCGACGGCCCTCGCGGCTCCGATCGCGTGCGTACGTCGCGCACTCGGGCCCAGGAGATCCTCGACGAGCTCGGCGTCGACCTCTCGCGCCGCGAGGACGGGCGCATCGACGGGCGCGAGGAGCTGGTTCAGCGCGTGCTCGAGACGCTCGGGGCGCCGGGGCGGTCGAGCGTCCTTCTCGTCGGCCCGCCCGACGTCGGCAAGTCGGCGCTCGTCCACGAGATCGCGCGGCGTGTGGCGACGGGCGCATGTCCGGAGTCGCTGCGCGGGCGGCGCGTCTTCCGCCTGAGCGCGAACGAGCTGATAGCTGGCGCCCAGTACATCGGGCAGTGGCAGGATCGGGCCCGGCAGCTCGTCCAGGCGGCGTCCTCGGGCGCGGTTGTGGCGATGGGCGACCCGATGGGCGTGATCGACGCCGGGCGTTGGTCGAAGAGCGACAGCGGGCTCGCGCGCTATCTCCGCCCGTACGTCGAGAGCGGCGAGATCACGCTGATCTGCGAGTCGACGCCCGATCAGCTTTCGGCCGCTCAGCGTCAGGAGCCCAGCTTCGTGGCGGTGTTCCACCGCGTCGACGTCGAAGAGCCCGGGCCGGAAGCGGTCGGTCCGATCGTCGCGGCGGCGGCGGCCCATCTCGGAGCGTCGGCCGGAGTGGCCGTCGACGCGGCGGGCGTCGACGCGTCGGTCGAGCTCACGCGGCGCTTCGAGCCGTACCGCGGTTTCCCGGGAAAGGCCGTGCGCCTCGTCGAGGACGCGGTGCGGGAGCGCCCGGAAGGGGCGTCAAGCCTCGGGCGCGCCGAGGTGACGGCCGCGTTTGCCCGGCGCTCCGGGCTTCCGCTCGCGCTGCTCTCGGACGACGTCCAGTTTCGGATGGCGGAAGTACGGGAGCACTTCGAGCAGCGGGTGCTGGGCCAGCCAAGAGCGACGTCGACGGTCGCCGACCTCGTCGCGGTGCTCAAGGCCGGGCTGAGCGATCCCTCGAAGCCGCTCGCGTCCTACTTCTTTGTCGGACCGACCGGCGTCGGCAAGACCGAGCTCGCGAAGGCGTTGGCCGAGTTCCTCTTCGGAAGCCGCGAGCGGCTCGTCCGCTTCGACATGGCGGAGTACGCGTCCCCGGACGCAGTGCAACGCCTGGTCGGGACCTCGTGGGGAAGCAGCGAGGGCGAGCTCACGCGGCGGGTTCGCGAGCAGCCCTTCTGCGTCGTGCTGCTGGACGAGATCGAAAAGGCGCACCCGTCGGTCTTCGACGCGTTGCTCGCGGTGATCGGCGAGGGGCGTCTCACGGATGCGGCCGGCAGGGTCGCCGACTTCCGGAGCGCGATCGTGATCATGACCTCGAACCTGGGGGCGAGCCGGAGCCGATCGGCCGCACTCGGCTTCGGCGGCGACTCGGGCGTCACGGGGGACCGATACGTCGAGGAAGCCGAGCGGTTCTTCCGGCCGGAGTTCTTCAACCGCATCGATCGGGTGGTCGTCTTCCACCCGTTGGCGGCCGCGACCGTCGAGCAGATCGCCCGGCTCGAGCTGGAACCGGCTGCTGACGCGAGAGGGGATCGTCCGCCGGAAGCTCCGCGTCGAGGTCGACGACGCGGTCGTCGGGTCGGTCGCCGCGGCCGGCTTCCATCCACGCTACGGCGCGCGCCCCCTCCACCGCGAGATCGAGCGCTCGGTGATCGAGCCGCTCGCCCGACTGCTCGTCGATCGCCGGCCGACGCCCGACGAGTTCGTGCGTGTCCGGCTGGTGGACGGCCACGTCGCCGTCTCGATCGAGCGCACGAGCCGGGACGAGCCGGAAGGGCCGCGGCGCGCTCGTCCGGCGAAGGGCGAGACCAACTTCGCGAGGAGCGAGCGTCTGGCGGCTGAGTTCGCCGCCGCCCTGCTCGACGACGCCGCCGCCCGGTCCGCCGGCGAAGCTCGCGCCGAGATCTCCGCACTCGTGCGGGCCTCGAACGAGACCTCGTTCTGGGACGATCCGGTCGCCGCTCGCGAGACGCTCCAGCGCATCTATCGGCTCGAGCTGGTCGTGGGGCGGTTCGAGGCGCTGTGCAACCGCGCAGTGGGTCTCGCCGAGATGGCGCGGCGGGTGCGTGAGACGCGTCACCGTGCGCGCGTGAACGAGGTTCCGCGCGCGGTGAACGAGATGTCGGACGAACTCGTCGTCGTGCGCCTCGAGCTCGCGGCGGCCACCGGCGGAGGCGCGCGCGACGCTGCGGTCGTACGCGTCGTCCCGATCGGGGCCGACGCGACGCCGTGGGCGGGGCACCTGCTCGCGATGTACGAGGCGTGGGCGGCGAGGACGGGCCGCGACGCGACGCGGGCCGGGGACGGCGCCGGTGCCCTGCGAATCGAGGGCCCGGCGACGCTCGACATCCTGATCGGCGAGCACGGGCTGCACCGTCACGTCCTGCTCGAGGGCGCCGAAGAGCTCGCCCGCGTCTCGGTCGCCGCACCCGGCGAGCGTCCGCGCGAGAGCGATGATCCGGGTCTCGTCGTGCGCGTGTACGAGGAGGGGCGTCGCCGCGTCGTCCGCGACCCCACGACGGGAGCGCGCGACAGCCGTGTCTCGGCCGTGCTCGACGAAGGCCGCCTGGAGACGTTCCTCATCGCCGCCCTCGCCGCCCCTCGGCGGGACGACGGCCAACTGCCATAAGCCAGGCTAATCTCAGGTATGGTTGTTGGCCGTGGAGACGGCCGTCCCGACATTTGACGTACTCGTGATCGGGAGCGGCGCCTCGGGCCTCGCCGCCGCCGTGTCCGCTGAGCGCGCGGGTGCGCGCGTCGCGCTCGCGACCAAGGGCTCGCTGCAGGCGAACAACTCCTCGAAGGCCCAGGGCGGGATCCAGGCCGCGTTCGGCGACGACGACTCGCCCGAGCAGCACGCCGCCGACATCGTCGCGTCCTCGCACGAGACAGCCGACCTCGAGCTCGTGGGCGTGCTGACCGGCGAGGCGCCGTCCGCGATCGGCTGGCTCGAGTCGCTCGGGGTCGAGTTCACACGCTCGAACGGCGGCTATCGGCTCGCGCGCTGCGGCGGGGCCACCCGCAAGCGGCTGCTGCAGGTCGGAGACCGCACCGGCCACGCGATCACGAAGCAGCTCCGCGAGGCCTGGGAGGCGGGCAGCGGGTCATCGTTCACGAACGCACCGCTGCGTGAGCTCGCAGAGACCGACGCCGGCTGGCGTGCCGTCTGCGGCGAGCACGTGCTCGAGGCGGGTGCCGTGGTGCTCGCGGCCGGCGGCCGCTGCTACGCCGAGGCCGAGCGCCGTGGCGAGCTCTCGACCAACCACCCGAACGCGACGGGCGAGGTGACACAGCTCGCGCTCGCGCTCGGGGCCGAGTCACGCGATCTCGACGCCCTCCAGTACCACCCGAACGGCGGCGCCTGGCCGCCGAACATGCAGGGCTACTCGATCCCCGAGACGACGCGCGCGTACGGCGCGGTGCTGCTGAACGCCGAGGGCGAGGAGTTCACCGACTCGCTCGGTCCGCGCGACACGGTCAGCCAGGCGATCTTCGACGAGGTCGAGGCGGGCCGCGGTGTCGAGACGTCCGACGGCCGACCGGCCGTCTACCTCGACACGACGAGAATTGCGCAGGACGACGCCGAGGTGTCGCTGCCGTACATGCTGCGCCGCTACCGCGGTGCGGGAATCGACCCGCTAGGCGAGCGGATCCTCACGTATCCCGTCCTGCACTACCAGAACGGCGGCCTCGTGATCGACACCGACGGCGCGACGACGCTCGAGGGCGTGTACGCCTGCGGCGAGATCGCGGGTGGCACGCATGGACGCAATCGAATGATGGGCAACAGCCTGCTCGAATGCGTCGTCTTCGGACGGCGTGCGGGCAAGGCGGCGGCCGAGAAAGCAACGGCATGAGCATCGATACCTCCACAGAGCTTCAGCACTCGGTCGAGGATGCGGCCGCGCATCTCTACGTGTGGGCGCTGAAGGACATTCCGCAGGACCTGCGCGACGCGCTCGCCGCGGCGCGCGAGAAGGAGACGTCGGTCCCGGGCCGGCGCGTGCTCGAGGTGATTCACCGCAACGTGAACGTGGCCGACAGCGAGAAGAACCTCGTCTGCCAGGACACCGGAATCGCCGTCTACCACGCGCGGGTCGGCGAGCACTTCCCGCTGCATCCGGCGCGCATCTACGAGGCGCTGCGCGGCGGCACCGCCCGCGCGACCGTCGAGCACCCGCTGCGCTCGAACGCGGTGCACACGATCACGCGCGAGAACACCGGCCCGAACATCGGCTACCGGCTGCCGATCGTGCACTGGGATTTCGCAGACGGACTCGGACGAACTACACCTCAAGTGCGTGCCCAAGGGCTCGGGCTCGCGAGAACATGAGCTTCCTGAAGATGTGCGTTCCCGCCGACGGCGTGAAGGGGATCAAGCAGTTCGTGCTCGAGTCGATCGTCGGCGCGGGGGGCAAGCCGTGCCCGCCGGGCATCGTCGGCGTCGGGATCGGCGGGTCGGCCGACTACGCGATGCACCTGGCGAAGGAGGCGATCATGCGCCCGATCGGGACGCGCAACCCCGACCCGATCGTCGCCGAGCTCGAGGACGAGCTCTTCGGGCTGCTCAACGAGACAGGGATCGGCCCGATGGGCCTGGGCGGCGACGTGACCGTCCTGCAGTGCCACATCGAGCACGCGGACACGCACATGACCCTGAACCCGGTTGCGGTCAACTACCAGTGCTGGGCGGCGCGGCGCGCCTCAGCGCACATCAGCGCGTCCGGCGACGTCGAGTACGACCGGGAGGCGTGAGAGATGGCCGTCCACGAGGTCACCTTCCCGATCTCCGACCCGCAGGAGATCCTCGAGCTGCGCGCCGGTGACGAGGTCACGGTGCAGGGCCACATCATCGGCATCCGCGACCGCACGCAGATCCGCATCTTCGACCAGGGCATCGAGCCGCCGATGGACCTGAGCGGCGCGTTCCTCCTGCACACCGCCCCGAACGTGCGCAAGGTCGGGAGTGACTCCGAAGGCAGGGGCAAGTACGAGAAGATCTGCATCGGCACCACGACGAGCGCGCGCATGGTGCGCTTCACCGAGCCGCTCGGTGAGCAGTACGGCGCTCGCGCGATCTGCGGCAAGGGCGGCTTCCCGGACGAGGCCATCGAGCCGATGCGCAGGCTCGGCATGGTCTACTTCGCGATCGTCGGCGGCGCGGCTGCGCTCGAGACGACGCAGATCGAGGAGATCGAAGAGGTCGCCTGGGAGGAGCTGATGCCCGAGTGCCTCTGGAAGTTCCGGGTCAAGGACTTCGGGCCGCTCACCGTAGGCATCGACGCCCACGGCGGCTCGCTCTATCGCGACGTACAGGCCCGTGCCCGCGCCAAGCTGGAGGATCTCTATGCCAAGCTTTGATCTGGAACTGGGCCGCCACGTCGGCCTCACCCACGTGCTCGACAAGGGCCTCGGCCCACGTGCGTGGCAGGACCTGCTCGACGTCGCGGGCGAGCACATCTCGATCGTGAAGCTCGGCTGGGGCACCGCGTACGTGACCGGGAACCTCGAGCAGAAGCTCGATGTGCTCCGCGACAAGCGGGTCGTGATCGGCGGCACGTTCTTCGAGGTCGTGTACGCGCGGGGCCGGCTCGACGACTACAAGCGCTGGCTCGGCGAGCTCGGCCTCGACCACGTCGAGATCTCCGACGGGACGATCGAGATCCCCCGCGAGCGCAAGCTCGAGCTGATCGCCGACTTCGCGCGCGACTTCACCGTGCTCTCGGAGGTCGGGTCGAAGGACTCGTCGGTGGAGTTCACGGTCGACAAGTGGACGCGCTGGCTGAACGAGGAGCTCGAGGCGGGCGCCTGGAAGGTGATCACCGAGGCCCGCGAGGGCGGCACGGCGGGCATCTTCGACTCGTCCGGCGGCATGCGTACCGACCTGATCGCGGAGATCGCGAATGTCGTCGGCCCGGCGAACATCGTCTTCGAGGCGCCGACGAAGGCTGCACAGGCCTGGTTCGTCAAGCAGTTCGGCCCGTCGGTGAACCTCGGGAACATCCCACCCGAAGAGGTGATCCCGCTCGAGACGCTGCGGCTCGGCCTGCGCGGCGACACGCTGAAGGAGGTGCTGCTCGGTGGCAGTGAGCCCGTTCACGCTTCCTGACGAGCACGCCGTCGAGGCGATGAGCGCCGAGGAGGTGCTTGCGCTCTGCCTGCGCGAGTTCGCCGGGAAGGTCGCGCTCGCGTGCTCCTTCCAGAAGGAGGAGAGCGTTCTCCTCGACATGCTCTTCGCGATCGAGCCGAAGGCGCGCGTCTTCGCGATCGACACGCACTACCTGTTCCCGGAGACGCACGAGCTCTGGCGCTCGGTCGAGGAACGGTACGGGACGAAGGTGGAGGTCTTCGAGGGACCGAGCCGCGAGGAGCTCGCCGCGACGCACGGCGACGACCTGTGGGAGCACAAGCCGGATCTCTATCTCGCCGTTGCCAAGGTCGAGCCGCTGGTTCGGGCTCTGGGCGGCCTCGACGCGTGGGTCACGGGCGTGCGGCGCGACCAGTCGCCGACGCGCGCGAATGCGCCGAAGCTCGGCTGGGACGCAGCGCACGAGCTGTGGAAGGCGAACCCGCTCGCCGACTGGAGCGACGATGACTGCTGGACGTACATCAGGGAGCGCGGCCTCCCGTACAACGCCCTGCACGACCGTGGGTACGAGTCGATCGGCGACACGCACTCGACGATTCCCGGCGCCGGCCGCGACGGCCGCTGGGCCGGCACCGACCGCACCGAGTGCGGCCTGCACGTGGAGGAGTTGGCGTGACCGTCGCGGCGTCGACGAGGACGCTCTCGCATCTCGACGAGCTCGAGAGCGAGGCGATCCACATCATGCGCGAGGTCGCCGCCGAGCGCGAGCGCCCGGTGCTGCTCTTCTCGGGCGGGAAGGACTCGATCGTGCTGCTGCGACTGGCGGAGAAGGCGTTCCGCCCAGCGCGGTTCCCGTTCCCGGTGATGCACGTCGACACCGGTCACAACTTCCCGGAGGTGATCGAGTTCCGCGACCGCCGCGTCGCCGAGCTGGGCGAGCGACTGGTCGTCGCGAGCGTGCAGGAGTCGATCGACCGCGGACGTGTGGTCGACGCGACGGGGCCGAGAGCCTCGCGCAACCAGCTGCAGACGACGACGCTGCTCGACGCGATCGAGGAGCACGGCTTCGACGCGGCGATGGGTGGCGCGCGTCGCGACGAGGAGCGCGCGCGCGCGAAAGAGCGCATCTTCAGCTTCCGCGACGACTTCGGCCAGTGGAACCCGCGCGCCCAGCGCCCCGAGCTCTGGAACCTCTACAACGCGCGCATCCGGAAGGGCGAGCACATCCGGGTCTTCCCGATCTCGAACTGGACGGAGCTCGACGTCTGGCAGTACGTGGCGCGCGAGGGGCTCGAGCTGCCGTCGATCTACTTCGCGCACGAGCGCGAGGTGTTCCGCCGCGACGGGATGCTCTACGCCGTCTCGGAGTTCGTGGAGCGGTTCCCCGACGAGGAGCCGTTCAGCGCCTCGGTCCGCTTCCGCACGGTGGGCGACATGACGTGCACGGGCGGCGTGCTGTCGGAGGCCGGGACGCTCGAGGCCGTCGTCGACGAGATCGCGGCGACGAGGGTGACGGAGCGGGGCGAGACGCGTGCGGACGACCGCGTCTCCGAGGCCGCGATGGAGGACCGGAAGAAGGTGGGCTACTTCTGATGGCATCCCTACGCGGGGCGCACCAGGCTCCTTCTAGACAGCTCATGGACACCGAGCTGGCGCGGCTCGTGACCGCCGGCTCGGTGGACGACGGCAAGTCGACGCTGATCGGCCGGCTGCTCTACGACACGAAGCAGATCCTCGTCGACCAGCTCGAGCACATCGAGGACGCGTCGCGGCGCCGCGGCCACGACTACGTCGACCTTGCGCTGCTCACCGACGGCCTGCGCGCGGAGCGCGAGCAGGGGATCACGATCGATGTCGCCTACCGCTCGTTCGTGACGACGCGGCGGCGGTTCCAGCTCGCCGACGCGCCCGGGCACGTCCAGTACACGCGCAACATGGTCACCGGCGCCTCGACTGCGGATGTCGCGGTGATCCTCGTCGACGCGCGGAAGGGCGTCGTCGAGCAGACGCGCCGCCATGCGTACATCACCGCGACGCTCGAGCTGCCGCACGTGACGTTCGCGGTCAACAAGATGGATCTGGTCGACTACTCCGAGGAGCGCTACGACGAGATCGTGCGCGACCTCGCCGAGCTCGGCGACCGGCTGTCGCTGCACGACGTCGTCGTGATCCCGGTCTCGGCGCTGCGCGGCGACAACGTCGTCGAGCGCACCGAGGCGATGTCGTGGTACGCGGGACCGACCCTCCTCGAGCATCTCGAGACGGTCGAGCTCACCTCGGACCGCAACCGCGACGACCGCCGCTTCGGCGTCCAGTGGGTGATCCGGCCGATGGCCGACGAGCATCACGATTTCCGCGGCTACGCAGGAACTGTCGACAGCGGTGTCTGGCGCGCCGGCGACGAGGTCGTCGTCCTGCCCTCGGGCCACCGCACTTGCGTCGCGTCGGTCGAGGACGCCGAGGGTCCGCTCGACGAAGCCGTGCCCGGCCAGTCCGTGACGATCCGGCTCGAGGACGACGTCGACGTCTCGCGCGGCGATCTTCTTGCCGATCCGGAGCGGGCGCCGGTGGTCGCGCGGGAGCTCGTCGCCCGGCTCTGCTGGCTCAGCGAGCGCCCGCTCGCCGAGCGCGCCACGCTCGCGATCAAGCAGACGACGCGCACCGCGCGCGCGCTCGTCGCCGAGGTGCAGTCGGTCGTCGACATCGAGACCCTCACCGATCGCCCGTCTCCGGGGAAGCTGGAGCTCAACGACCTCGGCGTCGTCCGCCTCAGGCTCGCCGAGCCGCTCGCCGTCGATCCGTTTGCCCGCAACCGGGCGACCGGCGCATTCATCCTGATCGACGAGTCGACGAACGACACCGTCGGCGCCGGCATGGTCGTCGAGGCGATCGCCTGACGTGACGCGCCGCGCGCATCCGTACCGCGACACCGACGTGATCGACTCCCGGGCCCCCCGGACGAACCAGCTGGTGATCGGCCTGCTCTCGCTGCTCGCGGTCGCCCTCGGCTGGTGGTGGCTGCTGGCGCTGCTTGCGCTCCAGCTCGCGGTCGGCCTGACGTTCGGCCGGCGGTACTGCCTGCCGTGCGTCGCGTACTTCGCGCTCGTTCAGCCGCGGTTCGGCGAAGGCCCGCTCGAGGACGCCCGTCCGCCGCGCGTGGCGAACATGGTCGGCCTGGCCGTGCTGGCCGCCGCGTCGCTCTCCTACCTCGCGGGCGCGACGCTGGTGGGCGCGGTGCTCGGACTGCTCGTCGCCGCGCTGGCGCTGCTGGCGGCGGCCACGGGGTTCTGCACGGGCTGCGAGGCGTACAAGCTCGCGTGCCGGCTCTCCGGCCGCCCGTTCGTCTCGTGCCCGCTGCCTCCCGAGCCGGGACGGGCGGCGACCCACGCATGAACTGGCAGTTCGTGATCGCGGGCCTCCTGGTCGGCGTCCTCGTCGGCATGACCGGCATGGGCGGAGGCAGCCTGATGACGCCGATGCTGATCCTCATCTTCGGCTTCGACCCCAAGACCGCGGTCGGCACCGACCTCGTCCACGGGGCGGTCTTCAAGAGCTTCGGCGCGATGCGGCATCGCAGCCTCGGCACCGTGAACCTGCCGCTCGCCGCATGGATGCTGCTCGGATCGGGGCCCTGCGCGCTCGTCGGCGTCGAGCTCGCAAACTCCTTCTCGGACGCCGCGGCGGCAACGATGACCAGGGTGATCGGCGTCGCGCTGATCCTCGGCGGCATCGGCTTCCTCGCACGGACGTTCGTCGATCCGCACCGGGACGTCGGCGACGGGCCGTTCCGGCTGAGCCGGCGCGACAAGATCGTGGCCGTGGTGATCGGCGCCAGCTGTGGCTTCGTGGTCGGCCTCACCTCGGTCGGCTCAGGGACGTTCTTCGGCCTCTTCATGCTCTTCCTCTTCCCGCTCTCGGCGACGCAGATGGTCGGCACGGACGTCACCCATGCAGCGGCGCTGCTCTGGATCGCCGGGGCGGGCTACCTGCTCCACGGGAACGTCGACATGCACGCGATCGCGTGGCTGCTCGTCGGCTCGATCCCGGGCGTCCTGCTCGGGTCGAACCTCTCGATCAAGGTGCCGGACCGCATGCTGCGAACGACGTTCGCGATCGTCCTGATGCTCTCAGGGGTCAAGCTTGTCGAGCTGCCCGGCGCGACGATCATCATCGAGGCGACGATCGCCGTCGCGGCGCTCGCGGCGGTCGCCTGGTCGCTGCGCCAGCTGCAGCAGCGCCGGGTCGCGGCGGAAGGCTCCGCTTAGAATCGTCCGGGCGTGGCCCGGGCCCTGTCGAGCGCACTCGTTCTCGCCCTGCTCGCGGCAACCGCCGTCGCCTTCGCGATCACCGAGGGCGCGAAGCTCGAGCGCTCGCCGATCCACGGGACGCAGGTCCCGGTGCCGGTCTTCTCGCCGGACGGCAGCAAGGCTCCCGTCGCGACGATTTCCTTCCGGTTGCGCTCGCGCGAGCGGGTCGAGGCGTGGATCCAGAACGCTGGCGGGAACCGCGTGAGCACGCTGCTGCACCCCCGCACCTTCGCCCGCGGGGCGCAGGTCAACCTCGTGTGGGACGGGCTCTCGGACAACGGCACCGCCGAGCCGGACGGTGTCTACATGCCGGTCGTGAGGCTCGAGCGCTCGCACCGGACGATCGTCCTGCCGAATCCCATTCGCCTCGACACGGTTCCGCCCGTGATCAAGGTGAAGCGCCCGCAGTATCCGGTCCTCTCCCCGGACGGCGACCATCACGGGGACGTCTTCCGCGTGCCGTACACGATCAGCGAGCCGGCGAACGCGATCCTCTACGTGGACGGGAGCAGGGTCGCGTTCACGCGCTCGCAGCGCACGGTGGGCGAGCTGACGTGGAACGGAAAGCTCAACGGGCGGCCGGTCCGCGCAGGTCCGCGGGGGTACGTGTTGACGGTCGCGGCGCGCGACCGTGCCGGCAACGTCTCGAAGCCGTACCCGTTCGCGATCGCGCACGTCCGCTACGTGGTGCTCGGTCGCACGCGCGTCGACGTCCGGCCGCGCCAGCGTTTCGCGATCCGCGTCTCGACCGACGCGCCGAGGGTTCGCTGGCGGCTGCGCGGCCGCTCGGGCGTGCAGCCGCGCGGGACGCTCCACTTCCGGGCACCGGCCGCGAAGGGCGTCTCCTTCCTGTACGTCTTCGTCGGCGATCACGCCGACCGGGCGGCCGTGGTCGTGAGATGACGTCGGAGCTCGCCCAGGCCGCCGGCGCGATCGGCGCCGGGGGGCTTGCCGTCCTGATCGTCGCCTCGCGCCGAGACCTGCGCGTCGCGGGGCTCGCCGGATGGGCGATCGGCTGCGTCGGGCTCGCCGCCTATCTCGCGCCCTCCGGGCACCACCGCGTGCTCGCGGCCGCAGCCGTCGTCGGGCTTGCCGCGGCGGCCGCCGGCACATGGGTCGTGCTCCGCGTGCCGTGGCTGCTGGCGGTTGCGACGCTCGCCTGCGTCCCGGCGCGGATCCCCGTGCACGTCGGTTCCACGCAGGCGAATCTGCTGCTGCCGCTCTACGGGGTCGTCGTCGTCGCGGCGCTCGCGCTCGCCTGGCAGCTCTACGACGACGGCGACGGCGGGCGGGAGCTCGGGCCGCTCGCCTGGCCGGTCGCGGCGTTCGTCGCGTGGGAGGGCGCGTCGATCCTGTGGACGAAGGACGTTCGCCAGGGCTCGATCGAGCTCCTCTTCTTCGTCCTGCCGTTCGGGCTGATCGCCGTCGTGCTCGCGCGTCTTCGGTGGTCACGCGGCTGGGTGCTCACGCTCTACGTCCAGCTCGCCGCGATGGCCGTGCTCTTCGCGTCGATCGGGATCGTCCAGTACGAGGAGCGCCAGATCTTCTGGAACCCGAAGGTCAAGGTCGACAACGCGTACGCCCCGAGCGGCTGGTTCTACCGCGTCAACTCCGTCTTCTACGACCCGTCGATCTACGGGCGGTTCCTCGTGATCGCGATCCTCGCCGGGCTCGTCGTCGTCCTCCGCAGGAACGCTCGCGACCCGCTGTGGGCGGTCGCCGCGACGCTGGCGCTCGGCATCACCTGGGTCGGGTTGCTTCCCTCGTTCTCGCAGTCGAGCTACCTCGCGCTGCTCGTGGGGACGACCGTCGCGGCGATCCTCATCTGGCGTCGGCGCAGCCTCTGGCTGCTCGGGATCGCCGCCGCCGTCCTGATCGTCGCGGTCGCCGCCTCGCCGCAGCTCCGCCATCGCGTCCAGGGAAAGACGTCGTCGTCGCTCTCGCACGTGACGAGCGGTCGCTCGACCCTGGTGACGCGAGGCCTGAAGGTCGCGCAGCACCATCCCGTGCTCGGCGTCGGGGTCGGCGGCTTCAAGCGCGCGTACGCCGAGGCGAACGGACTGCGGGGACGCGAGCCGAAGGCCGCTGCGTCGCACACGACGCCGATCACGGTCGCCGCTGAGACCGGCTTCGTCGGGCTTGCGCTGCTGCTCGCGCTCGTCGGGGTCGCGCTCTTCACCGCGTTCCGGCGGATCGGGCCGTCGTTCGAGGGAACGGCGCGACTGGGCTTCGGTTTAGCCTTGACCGCGATTCTCGTGCATTGCCTCTTCTACAACGCGCTGTTCGAGGACCCCACGTTCTGGGGGCTGCTCGCGCTGATCGTCGTCGGTGCACGTGCCGACGTGCCGGCCGGTGAGCCCGCGTGATCGGCGGCGTCGAGCGCGCGCTCGTCCTCGCGCCGCACACCGACGACGGCGAGTTCGGCTGCGGCGGGACGATGGCGCGGCTCGTCGAGGCCGGCGCCGAGGTTCGCTACGTCGCGTTCTCGATCGCGACGCGCTCCCTGCCCGACGGCTTTGCACCGGACACGCTCGCGCGCGAGGTGCGCGAGGCGACCGCCGAGCTCGGCATCCCCGAGGAGCAGCTGACCGTGCACGACTTCGACGTGCGCACGTTCCCGGACCACCGGCAGGAGATCCTCGAGCTGCTGATCGAGCTCTGGAACGACTGGAGGCCGGACTGTGTCTTCCAGCCGTCGCTGCACGACGTCCACCAGGATCACCGGACGATCGCCGAGGAGGGGTTGCGCGCCTTCAAGCGCACGACGATCCTCGGCTACGAGATCCCCTGGAACAACTTCGACTTCGCCTACCAGGCGTACATCGCGCTCGAAGAGGCGCACGTCGAGCGGAAGGTCGCCGCGCTCGAGAAGTACGCCTCGCAGCAGCACCGCCGCTACGCGAACGCCGACTACGTGAGAAGCGTCGCGCGCATCCACGGCATCAACGTCAACCGCGAGTACGCCGAGGTGTTCCGGGTCTACCGGGCGGTGGCGTGAGGCGGAGCCCTTCTGGCGTTCGTTCTCAAGTTCGGCAGGCACGTAAATGCCTGCACATCGGGCGGCTCAGGTGATCGTGAAGACGCCTTTCATCCCGGCGGCGGCGTGTCCGGGCACGGTGCACGTGTACGTGTAGTGGCCTTTGCGGAGAAAGGTGACCCGAAGCGTCGCCGACTGGCCGTGGGAGAGCAGCCTGGTCTTCCGCCCGTGGATGGAGAAGTCGTGCTGGAGCTTGCCGACGTTGGTGACCTTGAACGCGACGAGGCCCCGTTTCGCGGTCTTCTTGCTGAGCACGAACTTGAACTCGCTCGCGGCGACGTTCACTCGTGCAAGTAGTGCGGCGGCATGGACGCTGTGCGCGTTTCGGACGACGGTGGGCTGCGCGGACGCCTGCACGGCAGCGACCGTCGCGGCGACCGTCGCCGTTGCGAGTGCGCCTGATCTGATCGTGTTCATTCTTCTCCTCCCCTGTGAAGCGGACGTGTGGAAGCGTAGTGCGGCGTGCCGGTCTCGGCGTCAGGAGCCGCGCCGGACGCTGGAAGTGGGCCGGGACGGCGATCCGGCCCTCGCCTCGATGACGCAGACGGCCTTGCCACGGCAGGCGCCGCTGTGCAGCGAACGTGAGAACGGCGTCCGGACCGCATGCATCCGTGGAAACCGCGGATGCGGGCGAGGGCCTGCGTTTGCAACGATTCCGACATGACGACCTTCGTCGACAAGCTGGTCGCGGAGGAGCATCACCTCGAGGAGATCGCCCGCGAGGGCTACGAGCCCGCGACGCTGCCGATCGTGCTGGGTGCGATCGTGCTGGCGCTCGTCGTGATCGTCGGCCTCGCGCTGGGCGTGACGCTCGCGGTGTACTACCTCACGTAACGCCGAGCTCGGCCGGAAGCGGCCGCGCATGAACGACGACGAGGGTCCTCGTCGGGCGCGTCAGGGCGACGTACAGCTCGCGGAGCCCCTGCTCGTGTGCTGCGATCAGCGCCGGCTCGACGACGACGACGTGATCGAACTCGAGACCCTTCGCACGACGGGGCGTCAGCAACGGCACACCGTCCCAGAGGCCGTCCGCGTCGACCTGCGCTGTGAGCTCGTCCGGCGCGATCACCGCGAGCAGGCCGTCCTCCGAGGCGAGCTTCTCGGCCTCCCGGTACGCGGCGGCGAGCAGCTCGTGCTCGGCGACCCTGTGGACGCGCGGTGGCGCCGCTCCGGTGCGGTAGGCGATGGGCGGCGTGACGTCGGGAGCGATGTGATCGAGCAGGGGGAGCGCCAGCTCCATGATCTCGCTCGGCACACGGTAGGCGTGGCGCAGCTCCTCGACCCCGGCCTCGTCGCCGTGGGGGAGCTGCGGGAGCACCTCGTCCCAGCTCGCGTACGCGACCGTCCCGGTTCCCTGCGCGACGTCGCCGAGCATCGTGAGCGAGCCGTCGCGCGCACGCCTCGCGACCATTCGCAGCTGCATGGGCGAGAGATCCTGCGCCTCGTCGACGATCACGTGGCCGTAGGCGTGTGGCGGCGCGTCCAGAAGCGAGCGCGCCTCGTCGAGGAGCGGGACGTCCGCTTCCGACCAGCCCGTGCCGCGGCGCCTGAGCAGCTTCTGCTCGTCGGGCGCGAGGATGCCCTCTGCCGCGGCGGCGAGCGTCGCGGGGGACGTGAGGAGCGAGCGCACGAGCTTGTCGGGCGGTACCAGGGGCCAGGCCGCTTTGACCACGCGGTCGAGGTAGCCGTGCCCACGGACCGCACGCTCGACCTCGTCGAAGGAGCGGACGGCGTAGGCGCCGAGGACGCGGCCGTACTCCTCGTAGAGGCGCCGGAGCAGGCTCATGCGGAAGCGCTCGCGTGCCGCCGCCGTCGACCCGAGCTCGGCGCGGGCCGCGGCGACGAGCTCCCCGACCTCGCGCTCGCGCACCCAGACAAACGACCCTTCGAGCCTGATCGCGAGCTCCTCCGGCTGCGACTGGAGCCGCAGCTCGGCCGCCCGGCGCACGACGTCGACCAGCCGCACGTCGGACTTCAGCACGGCGACCGCGGGCGGGTCGACCAGCTCCGGCTCGACGCCGTCGACGAGCTCGCCGATCGCGCGCTGCTCGACGGCTTCCTCGCCGAGCGCAGGGAGCACGTGCGAGACGTACTCCATGAAGGTGGGGTTCGGCCCCACCACGAGCACGCCGCGCCGGGCGAGCGTGTCACGGTGCGTGTAGAGGAGCCACGATGCCCGATGGAGCCCCACGGCCGTCTTGCCGGTGCCCGGACCGCCCTGGATGACGAGCGGCGGTGACGGGTCGCGTGTGATCAGGCGGTACTGGTCGGCCTGGATCGTGGCGACGATGTCGCGCATGTGGCTCTCGCGACTGCGCCCGAGCTCCTCGAGCAGGAAATCGCCGACGGCGGCGCCGTCGACGATCGAGCCGTCGAGCGACTCGTCCGCGAGCTCGAGCACCCGCCGTCCCTGGGTGCGGAAGCGGCGCCGAAGCGTCACCCCGTGCGGGTCCTGCGGTGTCGCGGTGTAGAACGGCCGCGCCGCCGGCGCCTGCCAGTTCACGACGACCTG
Source organism: uncultured Thermoleophilia bacterium (assembly GCA_963708355.1). Lineage (GTDB taxonomy): Bacteria > Actinomycetota > Thermoleophilia > Gaiellales > Gaiellaceae > PALSA-600. Next base: position 139,166 of record CAVPSK010000009.1, read on the forward strand.
CTGTAGGTCCTCGTCGTGCACCCAGCGGCGGCCGATGTAGAAGGGCCGCAGGAGCTGCTCGAAGTCGAGCCGGCCGAAGACGAGCCCGCGCTCCGCGTCGGCGAACGTCTTCAGCCGCCGGGCGGCCCAGGCGTCCATCGCCGCCTGGGCGACCTCGCCGTCGACCGAGTCGGCCGCCTGGGCGACGACGGCGCGCATGCGCTCGAGGTGCATGTAGGCGCGGTCGACGTACGCCTGCTCCGATTCGAGGTCGGGGTGGCTCATGTGCCCAGTGTGGCGGACCTCGTGCGGGGCCTGCCACGTAGTGAGCGAGTGAACCGTCGCCGATTCCTCGCGGTCGCTGCCGCCGCACCGTTCGCGCTTCGAGAGGCGGCTGCGCTCGCTGCCCCGGCGCCGCACGCGCTCGTCACGTGCGACGCGGAGTCGCGCCTCGCGCTCGTCGACCTCGCGTCGCTCCGCGTCGTCGGCTCGGTCGCGACGCCTCCTGACCCCCGGGCGATCGAGCAGGTCGGTGAGCTCGCTGTCGTCTGCCACACCGCCGCCGGCGCCGTCTCCGTCGTCGACCGACGGCGCGTGCACCACGTGCTGCACGGGTTCGAGGAGCCCCGGTACGTCGCCGCGCACCCGGATCGCCGGCACGCGTTCGTGACCGACTCGGGCTCGAGCAGCGTGACGGCGCTCGACGTCCCGGGGGGCCGCGTGCTCGGGCGCGCGCGTCTCGGCGGCTGGGCGCGCCATCTGTCACTCGACCACGCGGGCCGTCGCCTCTGGGTCGGCCTCGGCTCGGCCGCGGGGCAGGTGGCGGTCGTCGACGTCTCGGGCCCGGCGCGTCCGCGTCACGTCGCGACCGTGGCGACGCCGTTCCTCAGCCACGACGTCGGCTTCGCTCCGGACGGCAGCGTCTGGGTCACGTCCGGGGAGCACGGCCAGACGGCGATCTTCGATGCGCACGGCCGGCTCCGCTCGCAGCACGGGGCGGACGCGGCGCCGCAGCACGTCACCTTCTCGAAGAACGTGGGTTACGTCACGAGCGGTGACGACGGCACCTTCAAGGTGCAGTCGCTCGACGGTCGCGTCCTTCGCACGACCGCGATCCCGCGCGGCTCGTACAACGTGCAGCATGGCCCCGGGCTCGTCCTGACGGCGTCGCTCGACCGCGGCACGCTCGCCGTGCTCGACGTGCACGGAGCTCTCCGGCGCGTGATCGACGTCGCCGGCTCGTGCCACGACGCCTGTTTCATCGCCTGATTCCTCTGTTCTTAACGAAAGTCTTACGCGACGTAAGGTGGAACTTGATCCCCGTAGGGGAACATGGTCGCGATGAGGCGGGTCGCCTTCGTGCTTGCTGTGCTCTCGCTGGCCGTGGCGGCCGGCGTCACCGCCTTGCCGGCGAGTGCCAAGACGCCGTGCCGCGACCGCATCTACGCCGACTGGTACGCCGACGGGAAGATCGCCTCGACCTATCCGCTGGCCTGCTACCGCGACGCCTTGAAGCACGCCGAGGGCAGGGCGGACGTCGGCGTCTACTCGAGCATGCTGGACGACATCCGGCTCGCCTTGCAGGCCGCCGTGAAGCGGGGCCAGGGGCAGGACGTGCCGGCGCAGGTCGGCGGGTCCGCGCCGGTCTCGGCGACCACGCCGGGCACGTCGACTCCGTCATCGACCACGACCAACCCGAACGCCACGACCAACCCGCACATGCCCGCCGATACCGCGCCGAGCTCGCCCGAGCCGGGCGCGATGACGACCGCCAATCCGACGGCGGCGCAGCCGGCCTCGAGCGGAGGCGGAGTGCCGGTGCCGCTGCTCGTCCTGGGCGGTGTCGCGATCGCGCTCGTCGCCTCCGGTGCGATCGGCCTCGGCGTCAAGCGCTTCCGCGCCCGCTAGGCGCGACGGCTACAGCGGCACGAGCCGGCGCAGCCGCGTTCGCTCGGCCGGCAGGAAGAACCCGAGCAGCCCGAGCGCGAGCGGATAGACGGCGACCATGGCGAGCGACGGGCCGAAGGAGAGCCCGGCCGCGCGCGCGATCACGTTCAGCGCGACCGCCGCCCCCACCGCTGTCCCGACGCGGCGCCACTGGTAGGCGACCGGGTAGACGGACTGCGCGTACGCGGTCATCCCGATGAAGAGGACGACATAGGCGGCGAGCGTCGAGATCGCGGCGCCGACCATCCCCCAGGTCGGGATCAGCCAGAAGTTGAGCGCGATGTTGGCCGCGGCGCCCACGCCGGTCACCACCCAGTTCAGCTGCGTGCGCCGTGCGCGTCCGCTGCCGATCGCGAGGACGGTGTAGCCGGCGTACACGACGCCCGCGAACGCGAGCAGCCCGACGGCCTCCTGCGCGCGTTGAAAGTCGGGGGCGGTCAGGAGGCGCGTCCACCACGGCGCGAGCGCGCCGAGGCAGAGTGCCGCCCAGGAGGCGAGCGTGAGCAGGTAGGTCAGGACGAACGCGTACGTCCGCTTCGCCTCGCGGTCGTCGTCGATCGAGTACGCGAACGCCGGCCAGGCCGTGCGGAACGCGATCAGCACGAACGTGATCACCGACGCGATCTTCACCGCCGCCGAGTAGACGCCCACCTCCGCGTTGCCCTTGAACCACGACACGAACACGCGGTCGACGAAGTTGATCGTCCAGAGACCGAGCGCCGCCGGGACGAGCGGCATCCCGAAGGCCTGCATCCTCCGCAGTAGGCGGCGATCGAGCTCGAGGCCGAGCTGCTCGTGCCGGTAGGCGAGCAGCGCGAAGTAGACGATCAGCGTGCCGGTGAAGTTCCCGACGATCAGCCCGATCGCGCCCCACCGGAACGCCGCGACGAACAGCACCATCGCTCCAACGGTGATCAGCACGTTCGCGACGCTCGCGATCGCGTAGGCGACCGACCGCTCCTCGACCCGGAAGAGCGCGGTGAGCTGCTGGTAGTTCGTCTGCGCCCACAACCCGACCGCTCCGGCGCGCACCAGCGAGGCGTGGTCGCCGAGCCCGAGCAGGTGGCTCAGCTGCTCGGCGAACACGAACGCGACGACGAGACCGAGCGTCGCCATTCCCATCGTGAACCAGAACGATGTCCGCACGACGGTCAGCCGCGCCGGCGGATCCTTCGCATCGAAGTAGAAGCGGAAGAACGCGCTTCCGATTCCGAGCTGCAGGACGATCGCGAAGACCGCGGTAGCCGCGGTGATGATCTCGACCTGGCCGTACGCCGCCGGCGTGAGGAAGTGCGTGTAGAGCGGCAGGAGGAGGGTCGCGAGGATGCGGGCGACGAGCCCGCCGATGCCGTAGACGGCCGAGTGGTGGGCGAGGCGGCGGATCTCTCTGGCGAGGCTCATGTGTCGGCCAGGGAACGGTAGAGGTCGAGCAGGCGGTCGGCGACCCGGTCGATGTCGTGGACTCGCTCGACGTAGGCGCGGCTCGCCGTGCCGATCTCCCGCCGCAGCGCCGGCTGCTCGACCAGCGGGCGCAGCGCCTCGACGAGCGTCTCGGCGGTCGCGGGGACGATCGGGATCCGCACGCCGTAGCCGGCCGCGCTTCGCTCGACGACGTCGGGCTTGAGGTGGGCGACGACCGGCTTGCCGAGCGCCATCGCCTCCAGCGCGAACACGCCGTGCCAGCCTGCGTTGAGCTGGTCGACGACGATGTCCGCCCGTTCGTAGCGCTCGCGGGCGGCGTCGTGCGGCACGCCCTCGACGATGTCGAGGTCGACGGGCAGCTCCGCGCACGCGGCGATCACGTCGGCGGTCCCCTTCTTCTCCCGGTTCGACGGCGCGTGGACGACGAGCGGCCGTGCTCGATCGCTCGGCGGGACGGGCGTGAACGGCCGCAGATCGAGACCGGGTGGGATGACGTGCGCCTCCGGGACCCAGCGAAACGCGTCATAGCTTCCGACGATCTCCGCGTCGGCGCGCTTCCCGTACGCGAGCTCGGCCGGCAACTTGCCGCGGATGTCCGACCCCAGGTAGTGGAAGACGCTCCGCTTGCGCAGCACCCGGAGCAGCGGGAACTGGACCGACTTCGGGAGGAGCGTGAGCCCGAAATAGAAGTGGAAGACGTCCGTGCGCGGCGCGAGCCGCGCGAAGGCAGACGCCTGCGTCGCGAGCCGGCGGGCGAGCCCGCCGTGCCGGTCGAGCGACCAGTCCGCCTCGGGGTGCAGCGTGCCCCGCTCGAACACGACGAGGCGAGCGTCGACGCCGTGCCGGCGAAGCGCGCAGACGTTCTCCCATGGAATCCCGGCGATGTTGACGGGGCAGTGCGTGACGCGCAGTCGTGGAGCTTCCGTCACGGTTCCGTCACCCTTCTCGGGCGACGGGCCATGCCCCAATCCGCCATACGATCGCCCTGCAAATCGCATGATTCGGTTGAGGTTGTCACGCTCTTGTCACCCTTCCCTGGGAACTGGCCAGGTCCGGTGCGGCTCATGTCTCGGCGTCGAACTCGAGCTGGTCGAAGTAGCGGAGCGCCGTTCGGCCGGGGCGGGCTCTCCCGGCGAGAGCGTGCAGCTCGTCGTCCGTGATCTCGCCGAGCGCTCGCTTCACGCCGAGGTACGGGAGGTTGAGATCCTCCTGGTACACGACCGTCGAGATTCGCGGGTTGATCTCGATCACGTAGTCGCCGACGAGCTGGATGTTGAAGAAGTGCTCGATCCCGAGCTCGGCGACGACCTTGTCCGCGAGCGCCATCAGCTCGGGGTCGTCGAGCGTGACGAAGTACATCGCCAGGCCGGCGCGCATGGCCTCGCGGGTCTTCGGATGCCCGAGCACGACGCGGCGGCCGTTCGCGATCCCGTCGATCGTGCGCTCCCCGCCCGTCGCGAGCTCCATCACGAGCAAATCCGGGCCGCCCTCGTCCGGCAGCAGCTCGACCGCTTCCTCGAGCCGCATCGCCACGGACCCGGGACGCTCGTGCAGGAGCTGGTGGGCGCGGTCGACCGTCGGGTCGAGGATGCGGAAGCCACGCGATCCCGAGGAGAACACCGGCTTGAAGCACACCGCCCGTCCCGGGTAGCCGAGCTCCCGCGCGGCGGCCTCGACCGCCGCTGCGCCGTTCACGCGCCGGAACTCGGGCGCCGGCAGACCGAGCCGGTGCAGGAGGTCGTACGTGGCCGCTTTGTCGTTCGACCGCCGGATCGTGTCGGGGCTCGAGACCAGGACGGGCATCGGGAACCGGCCGATGTGCTCGGCGAGGCCTTCGAGGTCGAACGAGGACTGCGGCAGGACGACGTCGGCGTGCTCACGCGTCGCGATCTCGAGCGTCGCCTCCGGAAACGCCGGGTCGGAGCCGGCCGGCACGAGCTGGAACGTGTCGCACAGGTGACGGCCGACCGAGCGCTCGCTCATGTCGGTGCCGACGAGCCGCACCTCGCGCTCTCCGTTTCCGCGCAACGCGTGGAGGAGGGCAGCCGTCCCCGGCGCGCCCGACGCCGTCACCATGACCGTGATCGGCTTCATCCGAGCTCGATTCTGTCCTGCCGCAGGTGCTCGAGGCGAGCGGCGCGGTCGGCGTCGAGCATCGACTCCATCGTCTCGCGCATCGTCGCCCCTTCGAAGGCCCAGATCTCGGGATGCGTCAGGAGCTGCAGCCACTCGAACTCCCCGGCGGCGAGCTGTGCATGCGGACAGCCGTTGCGCCAGTGCTGGTTGGAATCGGAGCGGTAGTGGTCGGGATCGAAGAACGTGGCCTCCATCACGTTGGTCGCACCGTCGATGGCCGCGCGCATGTACTCGGGGTCCGGGTTGTGCCACGCGACGACCCGGTCGAAGCGCTCGTCGAGGTCGATGTCGGGCCAGACCGCGTGATGTGCGACCCGGTGCCCGAGCGAGCGCAGGCGCTCGATCGCTCGCACGCCCTCGCTCGACGCCAGGTTGTAGAAGACCGAGCGCGTCATCAGGAACCAGGTCGACCACGCATCCTCCGCCGCTTCGAGCTCCGCCATCCGAAGCGCACCGTCGAGCGACAGGTCGACGTCGTGGCGGAGGATCAGATCGCCTGCGCCCGGCGGGACGTCGAAGCCCGCCCACCGGTAGCCGCCCTCGCGCGCCGCCGCGAGCAGGTCGCGATAGTGGGACAGCGAGAAGTCGCAGCTCATTCCCGCTCCGGCGCCGGCAAAGCCGGCACCTCCGCTCCCTGTGAGACTCCGTCGAGCCTACGTCTCACTCGACCTCCACGTCGAGTAGTCGCGCCGCCGCCTCGGCGCGCTCGAGGGCCTCCAGATTCGTGTTGGCGGTCGCGAGAACGTAGCCGCGGCGATCGCCGTCGAGCCGGACGGGCCTGATCACCTCGCCCTGCTGCAGGTACACCTCGGCCTGGACGACGCCCGGGAACGCGAGCACCTTGTCGAGCGATCCGACCCGCGCGACCCGTCCCGTCGGGAGCGGCCCCGGCTGCGCCGTCAGGAAGCGGATCGCGAGCGGTTGGCTGAATTGCGGCCGAACCACTTCGTCGGGAAGCGGGTCGCCGAGCGCCATCCGGACCTGCAGGTCGACGAGGTCGACGCCGACGGCGACCCGGACGAGGTCGGCCATCTGGCCGCCCGGGATGCGCGCCGCGCACTCGACGACGATCACCCGGCCGTCGGGCGCGGCGATCAGCTGCGGGAACGCGATGCCCGTCTGCAGCCCGAGCGCGTGCACGGTGTGCGCCGCGATCCGTTCGGCTTCCTCGAGCTGCCCCGGCGGGATCGTCGGCGGGTAGACGTGGATCCAGCCGACGCCGAAGCCGATCCCGGGTGGACGCAGCCGGTCGGAGAGCGTCAAGGGGATCGTCTCGCCCTCGCGCGCGACGACGATCCCGTTCAGCTCGGTGCCGTCGACGAACTCCTCGAGGATCGCCTCGGCCGACGGAGAGGCGGCCAGCGCCTCGTGCAGGTGTGTGTCGACGTCGTCCGGCGAGTCGACCCGGAAGACGCCCCGCTGGCCGCCCGAGTCGGCCGGTTTCAGGACCGCGGGGAAGCCGACGGCGTCGGCGGCGCGCCGCGTCTCGGCGAGATTCCGGACGGCGGCGAAGCGCGGCTGCGGCACGCCCGCGTCGGCGAGGCGCCGCCTCATCGCCACCTTGTGGGTCATCAGGTGCGCCGTATCGGTCCCGATCCCGGGCAGCCCGCGCGCTTCTGCGACCGCGGCCACGACCGGCACGGCACGGTCGGCGCTGACCGTGAGGACGCCGTCGAGGCGCAGCCGCTTGGTCGTCTTCAGGACGGCCGCCACGTCGGCGAAGTCGACGATCTTGGCGATGTCGGCGTTCGCGAGCCCGGGGGCGTCGGGGTTGCGATCCACGGCTGCGACCCGAAGCCGCATCGCCTTCGCCTGCGCGATCGCCCGACGCTGGTGGCGGCCGGCGCCGACGAAGAGCACGGTTCTCACGGCGCGATGCTACTGGGGTGCGATCGCGGCGCTCACCAGCTTGAGCACCGAGTCGGTGTCGAGGGAGTACCCGGCGGTCACGTGGACGACGACCCCGTCGAGCACGAGGGAGAGAAACGTCAGCAGCGAGTCGGTCGGCATGTCGCTCCGGAGCTCGCCGCGACGCTGCATCTCCTCCACCTGCTCGATCAGCTGCCGGTTCAGCCCCGGCGTGCGGTTCGCCCACTCGTCACGGAGATCGAGGTTGGTGCGGAGCATCCCGATCAGCTCGAAGTAGACGCCGAGCCAGTCGGGCGCCTCATCGGCCATCTGCCGCAGCACCGCCCCGAACCCGTGCTCCATCCAGAGGCGGATGCCGCGCTCCTGGTCCTCCTCGGCGAGCGCGTAGAAGATTGCCCACTTGTTCGGGAAGTAGTTGAAGATCGCGCCGCGGGAGAGACCGATCTCGCGCTCGAGCCGGGCAACGGTCGCGCCCTCGTAGCCGTACCGCGCGAACGTGGCCCGCGCCCCGTCGAGGATCTGGCGGCGCCGCTCGGCGCGCTGGTCGTCGCTGATCTTGGGCATTCGTCGGGGCCCACTTTACGAAAACGTACGGTCGTACTATTATCTCGCGCTGTGCTGATGCGGAACCCGTCGTTGCGGGCGCTGCTCCTCGCGGAGGTCGTGTCGAGCACGGGAAGCGCGATGACCTTCGTCGCCCTGCCGTGGTTCGTGCTCGTGACGACCGGATCGGCGACGCGGGTGAGTCTCGTGCTCGCAGCGGAGGTGCTGCCGATGGCGCTCTTCGGGATCCCGAGCGGGTCCGTGGTCTCGCGGCTGGGCTCGCGTGTCTCGATGCTCGTTGCAGACGCGGTCCGGGCGCCGCTGATCCTGCTCGTGCCGGTGCTGCACTCGGCGGGCCTTCTCACGTTCCCGCTGCTGCTCGCGATCGTGTTCGCGCTCGGCGTGTTCATCGCGCCCTATCTGAGCGCGCAGCGCACGATCATCCCCGAGCTCTACGGCGACGACGAGACGGTCGTCTCGAAGGCATCCGGTCTGTTCGGCGGCGCGACCCAGCTGCCGATCGTGATCGGGCCGGCGATCGCCGGGGCCTTGATCGCCTGGTTCGGCGCGCCGTCGCTGCTGGTGGTCGACGGCCTGACCTTCGGGTTCGCGTTCGTCGTCGTGCTGTTCTTCGTCCACGCGGGACGCCGTGTGCCCGCCGACGACGAGAGCCGTGGCGTTCTCGCGGGTGTGCACTACCTCGCGAAGGATCGCCTGCTCGGCCCGATCACCCTGACGGTGGTCGTGCTCGACGGCGCCGCCAACGCCATCGCCGTGGCGGTTCCCCTGCTCGCCTTCACGCGCTACGACGAGAGCCCGCACGTCGCCGGCTACGTCTTCACCGCCTTCGGGGTCGGCGCGATCATCGGGTCGGTCGTGGTCGTGAAGCTGCTCGACTTCCTGCCACCGCTCCGTCTGGCGTGCGTCGGCATCGTCCTCGCCACCCTCCCGCTCTGGGTGATCGCGGCGGACGTCCCGTGGACGGTCGTCTGCCTGTCGGTTCTCGTCTGCGGCTTCTTCGTTCCGACCATCAACGCACCGCTCATGGGGATCCTCACGACCCGCCCGCCGGTGGCGATCCGCGCGAAGGTGCTGACCGCGGTGCTGACGGCGAGCGGGATCGGTGCGCCGCTCGGCCGCCTCGCGGTGGGCCCCATCTTCCAGCGGTACGGGAACAGCGGCGTGTGGATCGCGCTGGCCGGCGGGTTGAGCCTCGGTGCGCTGCTCTTCGTCGCCGTCGTGGTCCGCCGGTCAGCCGGTGACGCGCCGGACATCGTCGGGGTACCGGCGGTCGCGGATCCCGAGGCGCATCCGGGCTGTGAGGGTGCTCGGGCGTAGCTCGGCGCATAGCACCGCCGAGGCGCCCGGGCCGCGGACGCCGTAGCGGGCATCCGCCGACACGGCCGCGACCGACCGCCATCCGTCCCCTCCAAGCTCGTAGAGCTCGTCCTCCCAGACGAGGAAGCCGGCGGCCTCGAAGCGCGCGATCCACTCGCCCGGCGCGAGCACGGCCTGCTCGGGAAGCAGCTCGCCCGGTCCCGTCGGCAGCGTGACCAGCAGCCGTCCGTCGGCGGCGAGCACCCGGCGCAGCTCCCGGAGCGCGCGGTCGAGCGAGCCGTCGTCCTGCTCGGCCGCGAGGCCGTACTGGGAGTTGTCCCGGCCGACGTGCTCCAGCGTCGAGACGGCGATCGCGACCCCGAACGAGCCGTCTTCGAACGGAAGCTCGCGGAGATCGGCAACCACGCTCGTCGAGGCCCGGCACCTCGGCCGCGACCAGGTCGACGCCCACCAGCTCGCGCTGCGCCGAGCGCCACCAGCCCGGCGAGGTAGGCAGGCTCCGCGAATGCGTAGCCGAGGTCGAGCAGACGCGGCTCGCCCGCCGTAACGCGCGAGGCACCAGGGGATCTCGATCGGGCGCTCGTCGGTGCCGGGCGGCGCGGTCAGCTCGCGCGGACGCTCGCCCGCGCGCCGCTGCGCCGCCGCCCACGCGACGCCGTCGTCGAGCAGGCGCACGCGTTCGAACTCGGTCGACGTGACCAGCTCGGAGAGCAGCGCCGCACGCGACATACCGCGATCGAGACGGGCGAGTGCGTCGATGCGAACCTCGGGCTCGACCGGCCGTCGGAGCGTCGTGCGCCACAGGGTGTCGACGAAGTCCTCGTCCGATCCCGACGTGGCCTCGAGCCATGCTCCAAGCGGCGGATCCACGAGGCCGCAACGATACGCTTGCCGCGATGGCGCTCGAGGGCAAGCGGATCTTCATCACCGGCGGCGCCGGCTTCATCGGCACGACCGTGGCGCGCGAGCTCGTCGACGCGAACACGATCGTCGCGTTCGACAACCTCCATCGCGACGCGCTTACGGGCAACGCGCTCGCCGCCCACGAGAACTTCACGCTCGTTCAGGGCGACATCCTCGACGCCGAGGCCGTTGCAGAGGCCGCGCAGGGCGCGACGCACATCGTCCACTGCGCGGCGATCGCGGGCGTGGACACCGTGCTCGAGAGCCCGGTGCGCACGATGCGCGTCAACGTGATCGGCACCTACAACGTGCTCGAGGCGGCGCTCACGACGCAGGCGAGCGTCGAGCGGTTCATCGACTTCTCGACGAGCGAGGTGTTCGGCACCCATGCCTTCCGCGTGCAGGAGGGCCAGGTGTCGACGATCGGCTCGGTCGGCGAGGCGCGCTGGACCTACGCCGTCTCGAAGCTCGCCGGGGAGCACATGGCGCACGCATACCACGACGAGCTCGGCCTTCAGACCGTGACCGTGCACCCGTTCAACGTCTTCGGGCCCGGGCAGATCGGCGGCGGCGCGATCCGGGCGTTCATCGAGGCCGCGCTCGCCGGGCGCGACCTGACGATCCACGGCGACGGCTCGCAGATCCGTGCGTGGTGCTACGTCACGGACATGGTCACGGGCGTGCTCGCGTGCCTCGAGCGACCCGAGGCGGTCGGCCAGACGTTCAACATCGGCAACCCGCGGTCGGCGGTGACGATCTACGACCTCGCGCTCCGCATCCGGAGGCTGGTCGGCTACGACGGCGAGATCGTCTTCCAGCCGCTCCACTACGCCGACGTCGAGCTTCGGATCCCGAACGTCGAGAAGGCGCGTGAGCTCCTCGGCTGGGAGCCGCGGGTCGAGCTCGACGACGGCCTGGCAAAGACGATCGCGTGGTACCGGGAAAGACTCCCCGTCTCCGCCTAGGCTGGCCCGACGTCGGCGACGCCGAGCTCGCCGAGGTCGCCGGCGTCCTCGAGAGCGGCATGCTGACGATGGGCCCGAAGGTGGGCGAGTTCGAGGACGAGCTCGCGCGCGCGTGTGAGGTCGAGCACGCGCTCGTCGTCTCGTCGGGGACCGCGGCGCTCCACGTCGCGGTGCTCGCGCTCGGCCTGCGGCCGGGCGACGAGGTGCTCGTGCCCGCGTACACCTTCCCGGCGACGGCGAACGTGGTCGCGCTCGCGGGCCTTCGGCCCGTGCTCGTCGACGTCGACCCCGAGACGATGAACGTCGACCCCGAGCGCGTCCGGGTGGGGCCGCGCACGAAGGCGCTGCTCGCCGTGCACCTGTTCGGCCGTCCGGCGCGCCTGGAGGAGCTGCCCGACCTGCCGGTGCTCGAGGACGCGGCCGGCGCGCTCGGCGCCCGGCGGCGTGGGCGCGCGTGCGGCGGGCTCGGCCTGCTCGGCTGCCTGAGCTTCCATCCGCGCAAGATCGTCACCACCGGCGAGGGTGGTGCGGTGACGACGAACGACGCCGCGATCGCGGACGCCGTTGCGCAGATGCGGAATCACGGCTGGCGCTCGCTCGCGCCGCCCGACATGCCCGCACCGGGGTTGAACTACCGGCTGTCGGACATCCTGTGCGCGGTCGGGCTGCCGCAGATCCGCCGCCTCGGGGAGCTGCTCGCGGAACGCGCGCGGATCGCGGCCGGGTACACGGAGCGCCTGCGCCACCTGCCGCTCCTCCTGCCGGAGGCGGACGAGGGCGACGTGCACGGCTGGCAGGCCTACGTCGTGCAGCTGGACGACCGTGACCGCGTGCTCGCCGACCTGCGCGCGCAGGGCATCGAGGCGCAGATCGGCACCTACGCGCTCAACCTGCTCGGCGCCTACCGGGCCGAGGGGGGTTTCCCCGGCGCGACCAGGGTGTTCGAGCGGGCGCTCGCGCTCCCGTTCCACACCCGCCTCACCGAGGGCGACCTCGATCGGGTCGCCAGTGCTCTTGACAAGCTTGTGAGTGATCACTAACCTAGCGGCCATGGTCGTGGTGACCGAACGCAAGACGAAGGAGGAGCGCCGGGAGGAGATCCTCGATGCGGCGCTCGTCGAGTTCGCCGAGAAGGGCCTGCACGGCTCGTCCACGGAGGACATCGCCCGGCGGGCAGGCATCTCGCAGCCCTACGTCTTCCGCCTGTTCGGGACGAAGCGCAAGCTCTTCACCGCCGTCGAGGCCCGCTGCTTCCGGCAGACGCTCGAGATCTTCCAGCGGGCGGCCGAGGGCAAGCGCGGCGAGGCGGCGCTGGAAGCGATCGGCAAGGCCTACGAAGGGCTGCTGCAGGGCGACAGCGTCTACCTGCGGGCGCAGATGCAGGCCTACGCGGCCTGTGGCGACCCCGAGATCAGGGCCGTCGTCCGGAACGGCTACGGCGACCTCGTCACGTACGTCGAGCGGGTGTCCGGGCTCGACGAGGGCCGTGTCGCCTCGTTCTTCGCGAAGGGAATGCTGATGAACGTGCTCGCCTCGACGCACGCCGGCGACCCGCCGGAGTCGTGGGCGCAGCGGCTGATCGACGGGGCGCGCGGGGAATAGACGTGTTTTTTTCAAGAGGGGGTAAGTGATGACTCACAAACGAAACATGATCTGGACGTTCGTGATCACCTCGGTCGCGCTCTTCATGGTCACGCTCGACAACCTGGTCGTGACGACGGCGCTGCCCGTCATCCGGCACGATCTGCACGCGTCCCTGTCGCAGCTCGAGTGGACGGTCAACGCGTACACGCTGACGTTCGCCGTCCTGCTCCTGACAGGTGCCGCGCTCGGCGACCGCTTCGGCAGGCGCCGCATGTTCGCGATCGGTCTCACGATCTTCACGCTCGCGTCTGCGTGGGCGGCGCTCGCGACCTCGGCGACGATGCTCGACGTCGCCCGTGCCGTGCAGGGCGTCGGCGGTGCGATCGTGATGCCGCTGACGCTGACGATCCTCTCTGCCGGCGTGCCGAAGGAGCGTCGCGGGCTGGCGCTCGGCCTCTGGGGCGGGATCAGCGGGCTCGCCGTCGCGTTCGGGCCGCTCGTCGGCGGCGCGGTCGTGTCGGGAATCTCGTGGCACTGGATCTTCTGGCTGAACGTCCCGATCGGGCTCGTGCTCGCGCCGCTCGCGCTCGCGCGGCTCGACGAGAGCCACGGCCCGGCGTCGAAGCTCGATCTCCCGGGCCTCGGCCTGGTGAGCGTGGGGCTGTTCGGGATCGTCTGGGGGCTCGTGCGGGGCAACTCGCTCGGGTGGGGGTCGCCGCAGATCATCGGCACGCTCGTGGCGGGCTCGATCGTCACGGCCCTGTTCGTGCTGTGGGAGCTGCGGACGCGGCAGCCGATGCTGCCGATGCGGTTCTTCCGCAACCGGACGTTCGCGCTCGCGAACGTCTCGAGCCTGCTGATGTTCTTCGGCATGTTCGGCTCGATCTTCCTGCTGTCGCAGTTCTTCCAGACGGTGCAGGGGTACTCGCCGCTCCAGTCCGGGCTGCGGATCCTGCCCTGGACGGCGATGCCGATTCTCATCTCGCCGCTGGCGGGCGCGTTCTCGGATCGGCTCGGCGGGAACCGGTTGATGGGTGTCGGGCTCACGCTGCAGGCGACGGGCCTGGCGTGGATCGCGGCGGTGTCGTCTCCGACGACGCCGTACGCCGATCTGATCGTGCCGTTCGCGCTGTCGGGTGCCGGGATGGCGCTCTTCTTCGCTCCCGTCGCGAACATCGTGCTCTCGTCGGTGCGGCGGGTCGAGGAGGGCCAGGCGTCCGGAGCGAACAACGCGATCCGCGAGCTCGGCGGCGTCTTCGGCGTTGCCGTGTTGGCGTCGATCTTCGCCCAGTACGGCGGGTACCGCACCGGCGAGACCTTCGTACACGGGATGAGCATCGCGGTCTACGTCGGCGCAGCGGTCGTCGCGGTCGGAGCGATCGCCGCGTTCGCGATCAAGCGGCCGCGGCGGACGGAGCAGGTCGCCGTCCAGCCGGCGCTCGAGGCTGCCGCCTAGGGGGCGTCGAGGCGGAGCCGGGTCGCGGCCGCCGCAACGGCGGCCGCGACCACCGCGAGCGCAACGAACGCCGCGGGGAGGCTCGTCGCCTGACCCACCCCTCCGACGAGCGGCGGGCCGATGAAGAGGCCGAGGTAGCCGAGCGTCGTCACGGTTGCGACCGAGCCGGCCGGGTCGATCCTTCTCCGCCCGGCGGCTCCGAAGATCACCGGGGCGTTCAGCGAGATCCCTCCACCGGCGAGCGCGAATCCGACGAGCGCGAGCGGCGCGCCGGGTGCCAGCGCGACCACGACGCACCCGACGGCGGCGGTCAACGCGCCGCCGGCGAGGAGCGCGCTGTCGGCGACGCGGGTCGCGGCCTGGCCTAGAAAACGTCCCGCGGCCATCGACGCGCCGAACACGCCCGGCCCCAGGCCGCTGACGGCGGGCGAGGCATCGAGCTGTCGCTCGAGGAAGATCGCGCTCCAGCTCTCGATGCCTCCTTCGACGACGAACGCCGTTGCGCCGACGAGACCGATCACGAGCAGGGTTCGACCGAGCTTCGCCCGGTGCACGGCTCCGGGCGTGGGCGGCTCGGGACGGCGTCCGAGCAGGAAGGCGGTCGCGCCGATCAAGACGGCCACCGCGAGCAGGATCGGCTCGCGCCCGGCCCCGGCTCCTCTCGCGATCCCTGCCACGACGGCGCCGACGAGGACGCCGGTCGAGTAGAGGCCGTGGGCGAGCGGCATCAGGCGGCGCCCCGTCTCGGTCTCGATTCGCGCCGCCTGTGCGTTGATGCCCACGTCGAGGACGCCGGACGCGGCGCCCGTGAGCACCAGCGCGGCAGCCAGTCCCGGGAGCGTGTCGGCGAGCCCCGGAAGGACGGCCGCGGCAGCGAAGGCCGCGCACGCCCACGCGACCGCGCGGCCGCCGAATCGATTGACGGCCGGCCCTGCGATCAGAAGCATCGCGGGCAGCGAGCCGACGGCGACGAAGAAGAGGGCGATCCCCAGCGCTCCCTTCGACGCCCCCACGCCCTCCTGGACGTCGGGCAGCACCGCGGCCCACGCTCCCCAGAAGAGCCCGAGCGCTCCGAAGCCGGCGAGCGTCGGCCCTCGACGCGGTGTCACCAGGACGGGTCCGGCGTCCAGCCCGCCCAGTCGTCCGACCACCAGCGCCGGCCGGCGTCGAGATCCGCGGCCACGCTTCGCCCGACGGCGCGGATCTCCGCGGCCTGGCCGGCCGTGAACCGTCCCTCGCGCACGCGCTCGTCGAGCAGCTCGTCGTCCTTCCACTGCCAGTCGCCGTCGAGCGGCACCCAGATGTCGAGCTCGAGGTCCTGCGTGTCGTAGCCGTCGGCGGTGCGGCGGAACGGCTCCTGCAGGTTGACGTACCACCCCCTGAACTCGCGCTCCGGGCCGTGCCAGAAGACCCAGATCGCGTACGCGTCGCCGGGGCGCTGCAGCATCAGCAGGCCGTGTCCCTGCCATCGTCCGCGCCCGTGCCACGGGTGGCGGCCGTCGGCGCTCGGCCAGTCCCCCTCGGGGAAGTCGAACGGCGTGCCCTCGGCCAGGTACGTCGCGAGCAGATCCGACTCGTCGCGCACGACGACCACCGGCGCGACGAGCCAGGCGCGGCCGTCGTTCAGCACCTCGCGCCGGAGCACGACCTGACCGGGCGACCACATCTCGCGCGGACTCTACGGACGAGAGGTCCCTACGATGGCGGCGCACCCGATGCGCTTGCTTCGGCGAAACCTCGTCTCGACCTATGTCGTCTACGGCGCGTCGGTGCTGTCCGCGCTCGTCCTGACGCCGGTGATCGTGCATGCGCTCGGCAAGGACGCCTACGGGTTGTGGGTCTTCATCGGCTCGATCACGATCTTCGTCGCGCTGCTCGATCTCGGCGTCGGGCCGTCGGTGGTCCGCTTCGGCGCCCATGCCCGTGGCGCGCAGACGCCCGAGGAGATCAGCTCGCTCGCCTCGGTCGGCCTCGTCGTCTACGCGGTGATCGGCGCGGTGAGCGTCCTTGCCGGGATCGTCCTTGCGGTCGTCGTCCCGTACCTGATCTCGATCCCGTCCGACCTCGTCGGCCCCGCGCGCGCCGCAACGCTGCTCGTCGTCGCGGGCGTGGCGGCGCGCTTCCCGCTCGGTCTCTTCAACAACCTGCTGCTCGGCCAGCAGCGCTACGACATCGTCAACCTCGGCAACCTGACCGGTCTCGTCGTCTACTTCGTGCTCGTGGCGGCGATCCTCCCGTGGCACGGCGGGATCGTCCTGCTGGCGACGATCACGCTCGTTGCGACGCTCGTTCGACTCAGTGCGCCGCTGCTCTGGCTTCGGCGCGAGTTGCCGTTCCTGAAGCTTCGGCGCGCGTTCGTCAGCCGCGGCCGCGTGCGCGGGCTGATCGCGTTCAGCTGGCACAACTTCCTGATCCACCTCTCCGCGAAGGTGGCCTACTCGAGTGACGTGATCGTCGTCGGCATCGTCCTCGGAGCGAAGGCCGCCGCGCTCTACGGCGTCCCGTCGCGCGTCTTCGGCCTCGTCATGGGCCTCGGGACGGGTGCGACCGACCTGCTCTACCCGGCGTTCGCCGAGCTCGAGGGAGCGGAGGCGCGCGAGCGCCAGCGGCACCTGCTGCTCTCCGGCCTCCGCCTCGGGATGGCGCTGATGCTGCTCCTCGCGCTGCCGCTCGTCTTCATCCCCGACCAGCTGATCTACGGCTGGATCGGGCCAGGCTGGGGCCCGAGCTCGGCCGTGCTCGCGCTCCTCGGCGTCGTACTGATCGTCCACCAGCCGGCGCAGCTTCTTTCGCAGTACCTGATGGCCCGTGGCCTTCAGCCGCGCCTGTCGACGATCCTGCTCGCCGTCGTCGGCGCGAACCTCGTCCTCTCGATCTTCCTCGCTCGTGGTGTCGGGATCTGGGGCGTCGCGCTGGCCACCCTCGTCACGGAGTCAGCGGCGGCGATCGTGCTCATTCCACACCTGGTGCGCCGGTCGTCGGGGCCGACGTATCGCGCGATGGGAAGAGCCGCCGCGCGGCCGGTGCTGCCGTCGCTGCTCGCTGCCGTCCTGGTCTTCGCCATCTTCAGTCGGTGGTTCGATCCGCGAACGCTGCTCGCGTTGGTTCCCGTCGGACTGCTCTGGCTTGCGGTCTTCACTCCCACCGTCTGGTTCCTGGGCCTCGACGCCCGTGAGCGGGCGCTCGTGGCGAGCCGGCTCCGGTTCGAGCGGCGACGACCGACGCTCGCGTCGACCGAGTCCTAGAAGCGCCGCGGGATGTACCGGTCGAGGATCTCGGTCTCGTAGCGACGCGCGAGCACGTCCCAGTCGAGCTCGTGCCCTGCGCGGGCGGCGGCGTCGGCGAGCGCACCGCGCGCCTCGGTGTTGCCTGCCAGGCGCACGACGGCATCGACGAAGTCGCGCGGCTCCGCGACGAGCACGCCGGCCCCGGTCTCGCGCAGCACCGCCGTCACCTCGTAGTCGTACGAGACCGTCGGCACACCGAGGCCCATGTACTCGGCGACCTTCGCGGCCTGGATGCCCTGGTCGGCGGTGCGTGGGTAGAGCGCGAGGTCGAAGTTCGCAACGTGGTCGAGGACGCGGTCGCGCGGGAGGCGCCCGAAGAGCACGATGTCGTCGCGGCCGGCGCAACGTGCGCGCACGCGCTCGCTCGCACCGCCGAGCAGCCACAGCCGGGCATTCGGCTCGCGGGCGTGGATCTCGTCCCAGAGCTCGAGCAGGTGGTCGACGTTGTAGAGCGGGCTCTCACCGCCGCGGTCGCCTGCGCTCAGGAGGTGAGCGGCCATGTAGCCGACCACGACTTCGCCGTTCTGGCGGAGTGTGCGCACCGCCTCCACGCCCGACTCTGAAACGGACGCGAGGCTCACGCCCTGAGGGATCACGTGCCACGGCGTCTGCACCCCGAGCTCCTCGAAGCGGCGAGCCGCGCGCTCGGCGGTGACGACGTACGCGGCGACGTTCGGCCGGTTGAGCAACTGGACCTCGCGGGGCGTGTAGAAGGGGTCGTCGACGTCCGACACGATCGGGCCGGGAAAGTGCGCGATCTGCTCGTTGTCGGCGGTGAACAGGCCGTGATACCGGCGGGATGCCACGCCGAGCACGAGCCGGTGCCATGCCGGCCGCGTGGACCGGAGCGCTCTGAACTCCAGCCCGCGCGGGATGCGCCGATCCGACAGGACGAAGAGGTAGCGGTCGAGTCGCGAGAGGCGCGGAAGGAGCTCGGCGTAGCGCGGGTTGTTGTGGTGCCGGAACCAGATGCTGGTGAAGAGGATCCGATCAGGCCCGGGCGGAGGGCCGGTCACGAGTCGACGAAGCCGGACGCTCTGCATCGCGCGGCAGTCTAGGGAACGCCATCGGAGCCCCGTGCGATGGCCTACGGTTGTGTGCATGTGGGCTACGACGTGAAGGTCATCTTCGTCTACCCGAACTCCCGGACCGCTCTGCTCGAGCGGCTTGCGCGTGGAGAGGCGCCGGACACGTCGCTGCTCGGCCAGAACCACCTGCACGAGCACGGGATCGACGCGTCGATTCACAACCCTTCGCTACGCCGCGTCGACCGACGCTCCGGCCTGATTCACCGCATCACGTGGAACGTCCGTGAGTTGACGCTTCCCTGGGAGCTCGGCGACGCGGACCTCGTCTGTACACCGCTCGCGCGCGTGTTCCCGTACATGGCAAGGCTGCGAGGCCGCCCGCCGGTGCTCGTGATCAGCTACCACCTCTGCGCGACGTACGAGCGCAGCCGGGCGCCTGCGCGCCGGATGTTGAAGGCGTCTGTGCGTTCGGCGGCGGGTGTCGTGTGCATATCCGACGCAGGCAGATCACGGCTCATCGAGCTCATGGAAGTCGACGCGGCGAAGGTCCATGTCGCGCAGCTCGGTGTGGACGAGGGCTATTGGCAGCCGTCACCGCTTGCGGAAGATGGCTACGTCCTGACCGTCGGACGCGACCTCGCCCGCGACTACCAGACCTTCGTGCGTGCCGTCGAGGGCCTGCCTCTCCGAGCGGTCATCGTCGCCAAGCACGAGAACCTGGCGGGCATCGAGCTGCCGTCGAATGTCGACGTGCGGCTCGATATCTCCCCCGCCGAGGTGCGCGAGCTGTACGCGGGAGCGTCCTGTGCCGTGGTTCCGATCCACCGCGAGGGCCATCGTCACGGCACCGAGAACTCCGGCACGATCGCGTTGCTCGAGGCGATGGCGACGGCGCGTCCGGTGATCGTCACGGAGCGTTCGACGCTCCGCGACTACGTCGCGCCCGATGAGACGGCGGTCACCGTTCCCCCCGAGGATCCGGCCGCGTTGCGAAGCGCGATCGAACGTGTGACAGCGGACCGCGGGCTCGCGGAGCAGCTCGGCAGGTCAGCGCGGGAGGCGGTCGACGAGCGATTCACGACGCGTGCCTTCGCCGGCCGCCTGGCCGACGTGATCCGCCGGCTCGCGCGATGAACGCGGCGCCGGCCAGATGCTCGCGCGGAACGCCTGTGCCCACTCGCGCGCGAGCTCCTCGCGATCGCGGTCCCCGCGAACCCGATTGAACCCAGCGCGCGCCGTCCACGTGAGCACGTGGACGGACGCCTTTGTCGCCCAGAACACAGCGTAGACGCGCCAGCCTCTCGGATAGTGCTTCTGCATATAGACAACGCGGCTCCTGTGGTACTGGGCGAACCACCGCTGGTGGGCGCCGGCGCTCGTCGACCCGCCGCCGACGTGCACGGCCTCGGCGTCCCAGTCGATCGCCTGTTCCCAGCCGGCCTGCGCAAGCCGAAGCGAGACGTCGAGGTCTTCGTAGTAGAAGACGAACCGTTCGTCGAAGCCGCCGATCTGCTCGAGGGCTTCGCGTCGCGCGAGCGCGCACGTCGGCAACACCGCCTGCACGCGTACGAGACCGCGGCCCTCCTGCTCGATCGGCGGACGAATGTTGAGCGTGTCGATCATCGCTCGAAAGAGCGTGAAGAGATCGGTGTGTGTCTTCGTGCGTGTCCCGTCGGGGTTGACGAGCGCGGCCCCGCACAGCCCGAGGCGAGGATTCTCGTCCAGGCGGCGGCTCAATCGCTCGACCGTGTCGGGACGGACGAAGGCATCGCTGTTCAAGAGAAGGAGACGGTCGCCCGTTGCTCCCTCGATCGCGGTGTTCATCGCCGCGGCAAAGCCGCGGCGAGTGGACTCGACCACCCGCACCTTCGGCCTGTCGGCGACCCGCTCCACGCTCCCGTCGGTCGACGCCTCGTCGGCGACGACGATCTCGTCGACGCCCCGTGCGGCGAGCAGCGCGTCGACGCACCGCTCGAGCAAGTCGCCGCTGTTGCGATGCGGGATCACCGCCGAGACGGACACGGCGGGCAGTCTAGGAGAACGACCCTCGGTTATCTCGGCGGCTGCGCGCTCGTCGTGCATCGAGCAGCCGTTGGCCCGCCCCGGTCGAGGCGACGAGAGCGCGGACGCTCGAGCGCAGCTGGCTGGGCGCGAGTACCGACGCCTGCCGCCGGACCGAGAGCCGACGCAGCCGCGCCGCGGTCGCGCGGTCGACCGGTAGACACGGCGGGCTGTCGGTCGACTCGATCGCCGCGACGACCTGGTCGGTGAACCGGTCCCAGTTGAAGTGGCCGTCGAGGTCGGCGTCGTTCGCGGCCTGAAGCGCAAGCAGCTCGGCCTCCGGTCGCTCCTGCAGCAGCCGGAGCACGGACGCCGCCGCCTCGGCGTCGCCCGCCGGCACATTGACGATGCCACTGCGGCCCGCGTAGCCGCTCTTCGGGGTGCAGACCGGAATGAGGCCCCATGCCATCGCCTCGAGCACGGTCGTCGGGTTTGCATCCCCGACGCCGACCGTGAGCAGGAAGTCGTGCTCCGCGACGAGGGCTCGTGCCTCGTCGGTGGCGAAGTCGCGGCGGCCGAAGCGGTGCAGCCCGGGAATGCCGGGCTCTCCGCTCCCGATCCACGCGAACTCGGACTCGGGGAGCCGGCGCGCCAGCTCCGTGAGATAGGGCGTGTTCTTGTACCAGCCCGTGTGCCCGATGTAGAGGAACCGCCGCCGGCCCCGGGGGTTGAAGCTGGTCTTCACCCGCGGGAAGTCGGCTCGGTCGACCGCGAGATCGACGTGCACCATCTTGGGCAGCCAATGCGCCGCGATCGACGACGGCACCGTCTCGAACCACGTCGATCCGGTGATCGCGAGGAAGAGGTCGCAGTTGCGCACGACGGGGTCGGCGAGCGACACGTGGTAGTCGTCGACGTGGACGTACGGCATGAGCAGGAGCTTCCGTCGCCAGCCGCTGCGGGCGGCGCTGCGGCGGAAGACGCTCCACGGCGCCTCGTGCGGGTGCCCGAGTAGGACGTCGTCGTGTCCGGGACGAATCACCCGCGCCTCGTCGATGTCGTAGTGGACTACCTCGTACCCGCGCCACTCGAGACGCTCGCCGACCTTGCGTCCGATCGCGCTCGGGGTGGAGATACGCCGTCGGTGCGGATAAACGAAGTGGACGGTGGTCATCGCCGCGTGGCGACGACCGCAGTCGCCACGGCTTCGAGCTCGCTCTCACGAAGCTCCGGGTAGAGCGGCAGGCTCAGGATCTCGTTCGACAGTTGCTCCGAGATCTCGAGCCCTTCACGACGCAGGTGCGTGTAGGCGGGGTGCTCGTGTATCGCCCGCGGATAGTGGACAAGCGTTTCAATACCGGCGGCGGTGAGTGCTTTCCGGAGCTTCTCGCGCTCCGCCGTGCGCACGACGAACAGGTGGTAGACATGCCTTCGACCAGGCGCCTCCACGGGAAGCGCGATGTCGCCGTCCGCAAGGAGCGAGCGGTATCGGCTCGCGAGCTCTCGACGTCTCTCGGTCCACCTCTCGAGATGCGGGAGCTGCGCGAGCAGAACGGCCGCCTGAATCGTGTCCAGTCGGCTGTTGCGCCCCGGCTCGACCGAGTCGTAGCGGCGCGCCTCTCCGTAGTTGCGGAGGAGGCGTGCCCGGGCGTCGACATCGGGATCGTTCGTCACGATCGCCCCGGCGTCACCGAATGCGCCGAGGTTCTTGGTCGGGTAGAAGCTGAAGGCGGCGGCGTCACCAAGCGTCCCGGCGCGCGCTCCCGCCGCCTCGGCTCCGTGTGCCTGGGCTGCGTCCTCGACGACCTTCAAGCCGCGCGCCTTCGCGAAGGCCGTGATCGCCTCCATGTCGGCGCACTGCCCGTAGAGGTGAACCGGGACGATTGCCCGCGTCTGCTCCGTGACGACGTCCTCGAGCCTCGCTGGATCGAGCGTGAAGGTCGCGTCGTCGACATCGACGAGCACGGGGCGAGCACCGGCGGACTCGATCGCGGCGACGGTGGGGACGCAGGTGTTGGCGGCGGTGATCACCTCGTCGCCGGGCGAGACTCCGACCGCTCTCAACGCGAGCTCGAGCGCATCCGTCCCAGACGCGACCCCGACGGCGTGGTGCGCGCCGCAGAACGCCGCGTAGGCCGATTCGAACTCCTCCACCTGCGGGCCGAACACGAAGCGGCTCTGGGTCAACGCACCCTGGATCGCTGCGTCGATCTCCGCGCGAACGCTCGCGGTTCGCCGCGCGAGGTCGAGGAAAGGGACGTTCACGCGTCGGACCAATAGCGCTGGCCGTGCAGGCGGTAGAACTCGAGCGAGCGGGACAACCCGTCCTCCAGCGCGACGGCCGGGCGCCACCCGAGCGACGACTCGATCAACTCGAAGTTCGCGAAGTAATCGCCGATGTCGATCGCCTCGCGGTCGGTCGGGAACGGCTCGAGGTGGTACTCGCCGCCTCCGTTCACCTCGACGAGTAGCCGCGCCAGGTCGAGCAGCGAGATCGCCGGCTCGGCACCCAGGTTGTACACGTGGCCGTTCGCCTCGTCAGCCGCGCCGGCGAGGAGGAACGCCCGGACCGCGTCGTCGACGTAGTTGAAGTCCCGGCGCTGGGTTCCGTCGCCGAAGACAGTGAGCGGATTGCCACCGACCAGCAGGCGGAACCAGTAGCCGAGAAACGTCTGCCGGGCGTCGACGACACGCATGCGCGGCCCGTACGTGTTCGTGAGGCGAAGCACCGCGACGCGAATGCCGTACGACTGGCCGTAGAGCAGGTGGTACCACTCGCCGGCCGTCTTGTTGATGCCGTTGACGTCGACAGGAGCTATCGGGTGCGACTCGTCAACGGGCAGGTAGCGGGGACGCCCGTAGATCTGGCGCGTGCTGGCGAACACCACCTTGACGTCGGGATTGTGGTGCCGGCAAGCCTCCAGGATCGACAGCTGGCTGCGACAGTTGATCTCGAGGTCCGTGTGCGGATCCCGCATCGAGTCGAGGTGACTCGTCTGCCCGGCGAGATTGAACAGGTAGTCCTGGTCCTGGATCAGGTACCGGAAGCTGTGCTCGTCGCGGACGTCCGCGATGTTCACCGTCACGCTGTCCGCGAACGGCTCGATGTTCGCGAGATTGCCGCCATATTCGGGGATAAGCGAATCGACGAGCACCACCTTGCTGCCGGCCGCGACGAGCTCTCGCGCGAGCGTCGAGCCGATGAACCCGAGGCCCCCGGTGATCAGCACGCGCTTGTTCGCGAAGACCTCGGCCAGCTCAGGCGCGATCAAGGCTGTCCGTCCTCGAGATGACGAAGCTCTGCATCTCGTCGTCGACCGGGAACTGCCGCGTTATCTCGCGGCCGTGGCGTACGGCGATCGCTTCGAGCTGCGCGACGTTGATGTACGTCCGATAGGTCTTCTGGCCCGGATAGCCGGCCGCGCGCCGCACGGTCGACGTCCCCCCGGTCGTGCGCTGACGGTGGAGGAGGACATGCGGCGCGGTCGCCCCGAGCAGGATGTCGAGCGCGCGTTCCCAGTCGGGAACGACGTCGACGAGCGCGCTCGCGAACAGGACGTCGAAGGCGTCAAGGTCGAGTTTGTTGTCGAAGAGGTCGTTGACGACGAAGGTTCGTTCGGGCCATCGCGCACGGGCGGCTTCGATCATCGCCGGAGCGTAATCGCATCCCGTGTAGTCGAACCGGCCCGGGAAGAAGCGTTCGAGCAGCTCGCTGTAGTGACCAGTGCCGCAACCCACGTCCAACAGACGCGCCGGCTTCGGCAGTCGGAGCTCTTCCGCCATGGAGCCGATCGCCTCGAGGAAGACGCCGAACGCCGGCACGCCCTCGGTGTGCTCGAGCTCGTCCGAAGTCAGCTCGGTCATCTGGCGGGCAACACCCGCGTCCTTCCAGCTGTCGGTGAGCGACGATGACGTCCGCGGGACCCGCTCGAGTGCCCGTTCGGCGCGCAGCGCCACGGCGTGGCCCGCCAGTTTGATGCCGCTGCGATGCTCGAAGCCGCGCGCGAAGGAGGGCTGGACGCGGCGGATCTCGGCCAGTGCGCGACCGAGCTCCCGGACGTACGGCTCCCAGAGCAGCTTGCGCTGCTCGTCGCTCAGCGAGTAGCCGGTTTTCCAGACGATAGGCACCTCCGCGGCGGTGTAGTTGTAGGAGCTCGCGAACAACCCATGCCGTCTCAGCGCCGTAAGCCCGGAGTACAGGCGAAGCGAGTGGTAATGATGGAAGATCAGCGGCCGTCCGTCGACGGTCACGCTGCCGTTTGCCCGCGCGAGGTCGTAGTTCTCGGCGTTCCACGGGGCGAGCCCACCGCCCGGATGCTCGAGGACGTGAACCCCTCGGAAGCGCGTGGGCCAGTCGTCGAGGTACTTCTGGTCGCCGAGCTTCCCAGCCTCGTAGCGGAAGTAGCACCACTCGAGGCAGCGTTCCCGCCACCAGCGGAGCACTTCGAACCCGCGCTCGTCGCGTCGAAATGGGAGGAACTGGACGTTGTAGATGCCGCTCATGGCCTCGTAGCGCTTGAGTCGCGGCGGGTACCGGTGCGGCGTGATCAGGACGGAGTCTTCGCCCAGCTCGTCGAAGAGCGGCGCTGGGTCCCGAAAGAACATCAGGTCGGCGTCCAGGTACGTGATCAACTCGACGTTGGGGTCCTGTTCGAGCGTGTAGAGGCAGACGGAGGGTGTGGCCGTCAGCAGGTAGTCGACGCGCCCACGGGTCGGCTTGACCGCGAGGAGCTCTCGGTCGTGCGCCTCCAGCTCCGCGAGCGAGACGGTGACGAGGTTCGGCAGCGCCAGCCGGTCGAGTATCGCCTTCGTCTCGTCGTCCATGCAGAACACTCGCAGCCGGAACTCCTCGCACACGCGCGCGAGCGAGTGGTAGAGCGCGAGCCCGCGCACGGCGTAGCCGGCGTCGAAGAGCGTGCAGAACTCGTTTCTCATGGCGTCGACAGGCGGGCGGCGAGCAACGCCTCCAGCTCCCGCATTCGAACAGCGTACGTATGGTCACGAAGCGTCCTCGCCTGACCGGCGGCGGCGATCGCCTCTCGCCCCGACTCGGCTGAGAGGTAGTGGCGCAGCTTCTCGACGAGCTCGGCCTCGTCGGCGTACGTCTCGACCTCGGCCCCGGGCTCGAACAGATCGGAGAGGTTCCGCCCCGAGTCGGTGAGGAGAAGCGTTCCGACTCCGGTCGCCTCGTAGAGGCGCATGTTGTTTGCAAAGCCTTCGGCGACGTCGACGTGGCGGTTGAGGGCAACTGCCGATTGCGAGAGCACGTGGTACATGTCGAGGCCCCAAGCCTCGCCTTTGTAGGCGATGCGGATCGGGGAGCCATCGGGGAGCGTCTCCGCGCCGTACCCCCAGAAGTCGATCGGAAGCTCTGCGGCTGCGCGTCCGAGAACCGCGTTGCCGCGGTCGTGGTGACTCTGGGACAGCCCCCCGACGAAAACGGCACCGGTGGCAGTGCGGCGGTCCTTTGGAACGCAATCGAGCACGCGGGGATCGAACCCGATCCGCAGGTAGGCGCTCGGGACGCCGGCCGAATCGAGGCGCTCCACAAAGTGGGGGAACGACGTGACGATCAGGTCGTAAGCGGCGAGCCGGTCGTCGGTCGGGAGCCTGCTCGCGATCTGGCCGACGATTCGCGGTGCGTGCCGTCGGAGGCGCTCGAGCCGGTCGCGCGGCAGAACGGAGAGGTCCTGCACGTAGAGCACGTCCGGCTGGAACTCGGCCACCTGTGCGTCGAGCGCGTCGATCGGCGGCCGTCGACCCGCCCAGAATCTCCTCGGGCCGCGCGGATGCTCCGACACCCAGGCGGCCTGCAGCGGCGCGCAGTTGACCACGAGCTCATGCGCAGTGTGTCCGAGCAGCTCGAGGTAGTGCGAGTAAGAGTCGGCAGTGCCGAAGAACCTGTCCATCAGCGCGCGCCACTGGACGGCATACGCGCTGCCGGCGAGCTCGGGCCGGCCGGTGTAGTGCTGCCGCAGGAACGGTTCGTAGTACGTGTCGACGATCAGTAGCCGCATCGGGTCAAGCTAACCAGCCACCGCCCCGTCGCCGATGACAACAGCGGATGTGCCTCGATCCTGCGGGGATACTGTCTCGTCCTGTTCAGCCCCGTCCCCCAGGCCATCGAGCGCAGCGTCGCCGACCGTCTTCGCGAGGCCCGTTGGATGCTGCGGCGGGCTCGTCGCCGCGTCCGCTCGTTGGGCGCGGAGTCGCCCCGAAACCTCGACGCGTGGCTCCGGTTCTGGCGCTCGTATCACGACTATCGCCGCCTCGCCGGGGCCGACGCGGTGTCGCTCCGCCACCTGTACCCGTGCCTCGGCGATGACACGGGGGAGACGCCGGTCGAACCGACGTATTTCTTCCAGGACGCGTGGGCGTTCGAGCGGATCGTCGGGCAGCGGCCCGTCGAGCACGTCGACGTGGGGTCCCACTACAAGTTCGTCGCGCTGCTATCGAAGGTCGTGCCACTGATGATGGTCGACCTGCGGCCTCTCCCGGTCGAGCTCCCGTCGCTTCGCTTCCGGCACGGATCGATCCTCGATCTGCCGTTCGAAGACGAGAGCATCCCCTCTGTGTCGTCCCTGTGCGTCGTCGAGCACATTGGCCTCGGGCGGTACGGCGATGTGCTCGACCCGCGCGGCTCGGAGCGCGCGGTCGCCGAACTGATGCGGATCGTCGCCCCGGGCGGCGACCTCTACGTCTCGGTGCCGATCGATGTCGAAAGCCGCGTGCATTTCAACGCCCACCGCGTGTTCACGGAGGAGTCGTTCGTTGCCTTGTTCGATTCGTTCGAGCTATGTGAGAGCCGGTACATCTACGGCAACGAGTTCGTCGAGAGATGGGCGCCTCGGTCGGGAACTGGTTGCTACTGGTTCCGGCGACCGGCGGGGCGTTCCTCGTGAGGCGGCGCCACCCGCCTGCGTCGTACCACGACGCGGAGCGCGCTGAGTACACCTTCTACATCTCGTATCTCCGTCCGGGGATGGTCGTATTCGACGTTGGCGCGAACGTCGGTGAGCTCACGACCCTGTTCTCCCACTTCGTCACACCTGCCGGTTCGGTGCACGCGTTCGAGCCCGTCGATCAGGCGTACGAGCGGCTCCGGGCCGTCGTGGCCGCCCTGGGTCGCTCGAACGTCGTGCTCAACAAGATCGCTGTCGCCGAGCGGACAGAGTCGATCGTCCTGAACCTCTACGACGAGGAGCATCTCTCGTGGAACACGGTTGCATCGAGGCCGGTGAGAAAGGGAGGGGCAGACGTGTTGCCGGTGGGGCGGCGCGAGGTTCCGGCGGTCAGCCTCGACGATTACTGCGACGAGCGGGCAATCGACCGCATCGATCTGCTCAAGATCGACGTCGAAGGTGCGGAGCTCGACGTGCTGCACGGGAGCGAGCGTCTTCTGCGGGCGCGCGCGATCGGGTGCTGCGTGTTCGAGTTCGGGGCGACGACGCTGGAGTACGGCGTCGATCCGAGCTCGATCTCGACCTATCTCGCGTCATGCGGCTACTCGCTCCGCAATCTCGTCGGGCGCGATCCGGTCTTCCCTGGTGGCGACTCAGTCGAGACGGCGGCGTTCTCGATGCACGTCGCGATGCCTCGATGATCCGGCTCCATCCGGTTCCGGAGGTGCGGTTCGCCTGCCCGTCCTGCGGTCGAGAGCTGAGCGTCGACGGCTGGTACGTCCCCGGGATGAGAACCCTCGCGGAACTGAGCTGCCCCGGCTGCAGCCGGCTGTACTACGGCGACCTGCCCTCCGGGTTCGGTCTCCAGTACCCCATGCTGCTCGACCGTGCGACCGGCGACGTGAACGATCCGGCCGGGGTCCCGTGGTTCGCCGAGCTCCTCCGGCGCTCCTACGCGGAGCGCAAGTCGTCGCCCGTTGACATCGAGGTCGAGCAATTCCGTCCCCTCGAGCGGCCGGTTCTCCTGGACTGCCTCGACGGGCTGTACGGGCACTCGCTGCTCAAGCTGCTGAACGCGCAGTACTACCTCGACCATGAGCCCGAATTCGATCTCGTCGTTCTCGTGCCGCGGTTCCTGCGTTGGCTCGCTCCTCCCGGCGCCGCGGCTGTCTGGACCGTCGACCTCCCCCTGGCGCGCGGCGCCGAGTGGAACGACTCGCTCGCCGCCGAGCTGAGGCGTCGGCTCGAGCCCTTCGAGGCGGCCTATCTGAGCCTCGCGTTCCCGCATCCCCGGCCCGCCGATTACGCAATCGAGCGCTTCACCGGTCTGGTCCCTCGCGTCGTCGACGTCATCGAGGCGGCGCCCGACGAGCCGAGGATCACCTTCGTCTGGCGGGACGATCGCCACTGGCGGGGCGACGGGCGCGGTCGCAGGCACCTTCAGGAGGGCCGGATCGCACGCCTGGCCGAGCTCGTGCTGGACGAGTTCGAGCGCGCGGACATCGCGGTCACCGGCGTCGGGCAGCCGGCACCCGAGCGCCTCGCTCCGGCAACCGATCTGCGCGCCATCGTCCCGGACGCGGCCGTCGAGCGCTCGTGGTGCGAGCGATTTCGAGTGTCCGACGTCGTCGTCGGCGTGCACGGGTCGAACATGCTGCTTCCGTCCGCCTACGCCGTTGCATTCGTCGAGCTCGTGCCGGACGATCGAATCGGCAACGTCGGCCAGTCACTGCTCGCCCGCGGCTCCGACGCACGCGACCTCCTCTACCGCTACCGGATGCTGCCGCTCGACTCGAGCCCCGACGACGTCGCCGCGGTGGTCACGACACTGGTCCGCGATCTCCCGCTCGCGCGCATCGGCTTCCTGCTCCCACCGGACCCGCACGAGACCGTCCGCCGCGACCCGCGGCTGATCGCCGACCTTCGCCGTCGGGTCGCGCCTCGAAGCTAGCCGTGGGAGGCCGACGCACGGGTCGCAGCATCCCGCTCGGCCGCCTCGGCCGACCACGAATGCTGCAACACGAGCGGACCGTGCGATGCGGGCGGCAGCCGGCCGGTCCCGAACACGTCGCTGTCGATCACCTCGAAGAAGGCGGCGTGCTCGATCCAGTCGGCGATCACGCCGTTGAGCTGCGCGAAGACGTTCAGCGAATAGCGGCCCGGTTGGAGCGGGAGCTTCGGAATCGTGCACCGGAACGTGCCGATCGCGGTGGCGTTCGCGAGGTCGTCACCCGACAGCTCGTTCGAGCACAGGAAGAGCGGCTCTCCGAGCGGCCCTGCGACCGCGATCGACACGAACAGGTGTCTCGGCTCGGCGTCGGACTCGTAGCCGAGCGCGATCTCGGCGTCGCCGCCGACGAGCACCGGCCCCGCCGCCGAGCTGGTCACGGCGACGTCGGTGAAGCGGAGCGCACCGGTGCCCCGTCGATCCTGGCGCTCTCTGACCGACACCTGCGAGGTCGTCGCGATCGATGTGAGGTAGTGCTCGATCGTGTCGCCGACCGTGCCCTCGAAGACGACGCGCCCGCCGTCGAGCAGGAGGCCCCGGTCGCACAACGACTGAACCGCAGCCAGGTTGTGGCTGACGAAGATCACCGTGCGTCCGTCCCTCGTCACCTCGTGCATGCGTCCGAGGCAGCGCTCCTGGAACGCTTGGTCGCCCACGCTGAGGACTTCGTCGACGAGGAGGATCTCCGGCTCGAGGAATGCGGCGACCGCGAACGCCAGGCGGACGTGCATGCCGCTCGAGAACCGCTTGACCGGGACGTCGATGAACTGCTCGACACCGGAGAACTCCACGATCTCGTCGAACTTGCGCGCGATCTCGGAGCGCCGCATACCGAGGATCGCCCCGTTGAGGTAGACGTTGTCGCGTCCCGTCAACTCGGGATGGAAGCCCGTCCCGACCTCGAGCAGTGATCCGACCCTTCCTCTCACCACCGCGGTTCCCTCGGTGGGCTCGGTGATCCGGGCCAGGATCTTCAGCAGCGACGACTTCCCTGCGCCGTTCCGGCCGATCACGCCGAGGATCTCGCCGGGGTCGACCTGGAACGAGACGTCGCGGAGAGCCCAGAAGTCCTTCCGCTCGAGTCGCCTGCGCTTCGAGACGCGGCGGGCAGCGACTGCGAGGCCCGTCCTCGCGGACTCTGCGAGTGTGGTGGCCTGCACGCGCTCGCGAATGCGATACCGCTTCCCGAGCCCCTCCGCGCTGATCGCGACGTCCGTCATCTCACGCGAGGTCCACGATCGTCCGCTCTGCGCGCGCGAAGTACGCAAGCCCGACGACGAGCGTCACGATTGAGATCCCGATCGCGAACGCGAGTGCCGCGGGCGACGGCCCGTTCGTCCCGATCAGCGACCAGCGCACCGAGTCGATGATCCCGACGAGCGGGTTCAGCGTCAGCAGGCGCGCCGCGCGGGGACCGAGGAGGCTGATGGGGTACGCGACCGGGCTGAGGAAGAGCCAGATCTGAATCAGGAACGGCAGCGCCTGCCGGACGTCGCGGTAGCGCACGTTGAGCGCGGACAGCAGCAGAACGAAACCGGCGATGAACCCGACGCCGAGCAGCAGCGCGAACGGCAGCACGACGATCCGCCAGGTCGGGTACGTCCCGTACCAGGCGGCGAAGATGAAGAAGAACGCGAGCGTGATCGCGAAGTCGACGAAGGCCGAGACGAGCGAGGCGAGGGGGATGACGAGGCGCGGACACGACGTCTTGGTGACCAGCGCCGCGTTCGCCGTCAGGCTGTCGGCGCCCACGGTGACCGCCCTGGAGAAGAAGTTCCAGAACGTCAGCCCGGCAAGGACGAACACCTGGTAGGGCACGCCCTCGGTCTTCACCTTGCCGACGCGCTGGAACGCGAGCGTGAAGACGACCATCAGGGCGATGGGTTGGAACACGGTCCACACCGCGCCGAGCAGCGTCTGTGCGTAACGGACCTTCAGGTCGCGCCACGCGAGGAAGTACAGGAGCTGGCGGTGGTGCCACAGCTCGCCGAACCTCGGGGGGACCCACCCCGAGGTGGGCCGGATGACCGTCGTGCCGGCCTCGGTTTGCAGCGCGTGAATCGGTCGCATGGGTACGACGGGAACGGTCTCCGGTCGGGTCGAGATGGTACCTGGGTGCTGTTCCGGCACCTCGTCCCGCTCAGGCCATGATCCTGCCCGGAAACAGGCGCCAGAGCAGTGGCTCGAGCGGGGCCACGAACGGCACTCGGCGCTTGAGGAGCGTGAAGCGCCAGTAGAGGTAGGTGGGCTGGCGCGCCCCGCCGTGCCGCCGAGCGATCTTCGCGAGCTCCTCCTGCCTCTCCGCCCCGCCCGAGAGCGACTTGTTCTCGCCGGTGATCCGATAGCGGGCGAGCTCCGTGTCGAGGAAGCGGAAGGACGTAACGCGGCTCGCGCGGATGAACCAGTCCCAGTCGAAGCCCCAGTTGAGCGTCGTGTCCAGCGGGCCGACCTGCTCCCACAGGGAGCGCCGCCAGAACGCGGCCGGCTGCAAGACGTAGTCGCGGGTCAACAGCAGGCGCGCGTCGAAGGGGCGGACGTCGTACGGGCGAAGCCGCGAGCCGGCCCCGTCGACGTACGCGCCGCGGCCGTAGACCAGCGACGTTCCCGGCTCGCGCTCGAGGACCGCGGCGACCTGCTCGAGCGCGCCGGGCTCGAGCTCGTCGTCCGCGTTCAGCCACCCGAAGACCTCTCCGGTCGAGCGCGCGAGGCCGCGGTTGATCGCATCCGCCTGGCCGTCGTCGGGCTCGCGGACGATGCTCAACCGCGGGTCGTCACGGGCGGCGAGCACCCCTGCAGTCGAGTCTGTCGAGCACGCGTCCTGCACGAGCAGCTCGACCTCCGTGCTGGTCTGTGCCAGCACCGAGTCCACGGCCGCGCCGATGTGCGACGCCATGTTCCGCGTCGGCATCGCGAGCGAGAACCTCATCTCTCGAGCTCCCGCTGTCGCCGGTCGAACAACGCGCGGAGCGCGTCGTCGCTCGCACGCCGTTGCTCGGCTGTCGCGTACTCGCCGTGTCGCCGGAGCGCGCTCGCCTCCGGGACGAACAGGAGGTCGAGTTGGGAAAGCGCACCGTCGAGAGGTCGGTAGCCGAGATCGACGACGTCGTAGACGACGAAGCCGGCGTCGTGCATGAACGACACCACCTCTGTGGGATCGGGCGCGCCCTCGTAGAACGGGAACAAGAGGGTCTCGAGCTGAACGAGCTCCGTTCGACCGAGCGTCGCGGCTGCGCCCGCGAGGACGTCCAGCTCACCACCCTGGACGTCGAGCTTGATCACGATAGGTCCCTCGGCGCCCTGCCGCTGAACGAGGTCGTCGATCGTCACCACCTGCACCTCGCGTTCGGTCGCACCGAGCTCCGGCTCGACTCGGAGCGACGTGCCGACGAGGTCGGCGTGCACGTGCAGGGTCGCGGTTCCGGCGACACGACCGGCCGCCGCCGCGATCACCGTGGCGTGAGGCAGCCGGCGCTGCCGCTGCTCGAGGAACGGCGCGAGCTCGGCCAGTGGCTCGATGAGGAACAGCTGCGCGTTCGGGAACAGCCGTCCGGCCAGCTCGCTCCAGTCGCCGTACGCGGCGCCGACGTCGATCACGGTCCGAGGGTCGAGGCCAAGCTCGGGCAGGCGCCCGAGTGCCCGTTCCACCGTCGCCCGTCCCGGCCCCGGTGTGCGCTGCAGCGTGAGCCCGAGCGGTGCGAGAAGGCGGTTGACTGCGCTTCCGGCGCTCACGGGACCTGCCGTGTGGTCGTCCGCCAGTCGCGCAGCCGGCTGCTCCACGTGATCACCGGCGCGCGCCATCCGATCCCGGTCCGCCGTCTCGCCCCCGCCGGCAGCTTCGCCGTGGCACGTGTGGCGGCCAGGCGCGCGGACGTCGTCGGAGGGAGCGCGCGCTGCGCCTGAGCCCGATACGCGTCCAGTTGCGACGCCGTCCGCTGTGCATCGTGGATGCGAAAGGCACCGATGACCGTGTCGACCGTCCACAGCTCTGCATGGCCGAAGAACCGTGTCCAGAGCTCGAAGTCGGCAGCCGGCTCGAACGACCGGTCAAGCGCGCCCCCGGCGGCGTCCCAGAGCTCACGCCGCCAGAACGTCGACTCCTGCTGGACGAAGTACGAGCGCGACCAGGAACGCACACCGTTCAGGCCGAGCAGGTACGGGTCACGGGCGAAGCCGTTCGTGCGGCCGACGCGCACCGGCCGGCCGCGCTCGTCGAGCGTCACGGGAAAGCCGCTCGTCAGCCACTGCACCTCGGGGAAGCGCTGGAACAGCTCGCGCACCACTTCGACCGCGTGTGGGAACAGTCGGTCGTCCGAGTTGAGCCAGCCCATGATCTCGCCGCTGGTCCGCGCGAATCCCTTGTTGACGGCGTCGGCGTGCCCGGCGTCGGGCTCCGACCACCACGCCGTCAGCCGATCCGCGAACCGCTCGATGATCTCGACCGAGCCGTCGGTCGACCCGCCGTCCGCGACGACGTACTCCAACGCCGGATCGCCCTGGTCGAGCACCGAGCGAAGCGCCTCGTCGAGGTACCGCGCCTGGTTCAGCGACGGGGTGACGAGCGAGACCGTGAGCATCGGCGAAGGCTAAGCGAACTACACTCGGCGCCCGGATGCTGGCGCTTCCCGCCCACCCTGGACGCGTCGGGTCGGCGCTGCTGGCCCTCGGCCTCCTGGTCGGCGCCGGGGTCGCGATTCTCGTGTGGCGCCGTCTGCGACCGACGCTCGCCGGAGCCGACGCCGGGACGGCGGTGACCGCGCTCGTCGCATTCGTGCTCGGATCAACCGTCGCCGCGGGGCCGTTCGTGGCCTGGCGGATCGTGCAGGACGTGCGTTACACGAGCAAGCTGACGCGTGCCGAGGCCGAGCGCGCCGGGGGCGAGAGCGCGCACGTCGACCCGCAGGTGATCGAAGCGCTCGGGCGGCGCATTCCGCGCGGCGGGACATATGCGGTCGTCGCCTCGCCGGTCGTCGGCGGTCAGATCACGGCCTTCACGCAGTGGGCCGGCTACAGCCTGCTTCCTCGCACCCAGGTCGCGAGCCCGGCGCAGGCGCAGTGGATCCTCTCCTGGGACCGCGACCCGCGCGCGCTCGGCGTCCGGATCGCCTCTGTGAGCAAGCAGGTCACGGACGGCGGGCCGTCGCCGCACACGTACTACCTCGCCCGCGTGCAGCGGTGACCGGCGACGTCGTGCAGCTCGGCCTGGCGAACCTCTGCCTCTGGGCGGCCGGTTGGGGCGTGCACCGCCTGCGTCGCCACGCCGTCACGGACGACTCGCCTCGGTGGCGCCGCGACCGCGTACCTCGTGGGCGTCGCCGCCGTTGGGGTGCTCTCGACGCTCCTTTTGATCGCGGGAGCGTCGCTCGAGCTCTGGCAAGTGGTCGTGCTCTGCGGCGTTCTGGCCGGCCTGGGATTCGTCCGCGACCAGAGGGTCCGGCCCGCGCGTCCCGTCGCCACGCCGTGGTGGGCGTTCGTGCTGCTCGCGGCGTTCCTCGTCGTCCTCGGGATCGATCTGCTGTTCCAGCCGCTGTGGGCGTACGACGCGTGGGCGCAATGGACGCCCAAGGCGAAGTCCTTCGTCCTCTTCGACGGCTTGAACGCCCACTACTTCGAGACGACCGCGCCGAACTCGGACTATCCGATCCTGGTGCCGGCGCTCGAGGCGATCGACTTCCGCTTCATGGGCGGGTTCGCCACGCAGGTGCTCCACGTCCAGTTCTTCCTCCTGATCGTCGCGTACGCGGGATCGCTGTTCGAGCTGCTGCTGCCGCGCGCGCGCGCGATCTTCGTGTGGGCGCTCGTCGCGACCGTCGTCGTCGCGCCGTCGCTCGGAATCCAGGCCGCCTATGCGCTCGCCGACGTGCCGCTCGCCGTTTTCTTCTCCCTCGCCGGGCTCTTCGCGTGGATCTGGCTCGAGAAGGAGGACGTCGGCGCGCTCGCGCTGCTCGCGATCTTCGGCGCGGCTGCAGTTGCCTCGAAGAACGAGGGTGCGCTGTTCGTCGGCACGCTCTTCGCCGTCGTCCTCGTCCTGACCGTCTTCGGCCGTGCGTGGCGCACGGCCCTGCTCACGCTTGCCGCCGGGGCAGTCGCGCTCGTCGGCATCGTGCCCTGGCGCCTCTG
Source organism: uncultured Thermoleophilia bacterium (assembly GCA_963708355.1). GTDB lineage: Bacteria > Actinomycetota > Thermoleophilia > Gaiellales > Gaiellaceae > PALSA-600. The sequence goes on from CAVPSK010000009.1 coordinate 174,651, forward strand.
GGCGCGCAGTCACCACCTGACCAACTACTACGCGGGCAGCGCCCTCCACCTCGATCGCATCGGTCGTGTCCCGACCTCCGTCGTGCGACTGCTCCGAGAGGCGTTCGACCCGACGTCGTGGCTTGCGCTGCTCCCGCTCGCTCTCGTCGCAGCCGTCCTCGCCTGGGTCTACGGCGGCGCGCGGCGCGGCCCGTTGCTGGTGCTCGCGACCCTCGCCCTGTCGTTCGTCGAGCTCGTGATCGTGTACTGGGCGACGTCGCTGCCGTTCGATTACGACCTGAACACGACCGCCCGGCGCGTGATCATGTCTCCGCTGCTCTTCGCCGCCGTGCTGTCGCCGCTGCTGCTCGAACAGGCCGTCACAGGCGCTCGTAGAGCGAGAGCGTCGCGTCCGCCATCCGGCTGACCGAGAACTCGCTGCGGGCGCGCGCGAGCCCGGCGTCGCCGAGCGTTCGGGCTCGGGCGGGATCAGTGAGGAGCGCCTCGAGCGACGCTGCCAGCGCCGTCGCGTCGCCGGCCTGGGAGAGCAAACCGGTCTCGCCGTCGACCACGATCTCGGGCACGGCGCTCACGCGCGTCGCCACGACGGGCAGCCCGGCGAGCATCGCCTCCAGCAGCACGATCCCGAAGCCCTCCCAGCGTGAGCTGTGCGCGAAGACGTCGGCCCGCTCGAGCCAGTCGCGCGTCTCGAGCCTCCCGGGCAGGACGACGACGCCGGCCAGCCCGAGCTCGCTCGCGAGCGCCCGGGTCGGCGCGAGGAGCGGCCCGTCGCCGAGGATCGCGAGCCGTGCGCCGGGCACCCGCTCGTGCACGCGTGCGAAGGCGCGCAGAAGGGTCTCGTGGTCCTTCTGCTCGATCAGGCGCCCGATCGCCAGCACGAGCGGCACGCCTTCGGGGACGTCGGCCTCGGCCGGCGTGATCTCCGACGGGAGCGACGGCATTTCGTCGAGCCCGTAGCGGATCGTCTCGAACTTCCGGTCCGGGAATCCCGCGTCGACGAGGAAACGCCGGACCGCCTCGGAGATCGCGATCAGCCGCGACGCACCCGATGCGAAGGCCCGGTCGACGTACCGGAACGGCCCGAGCTGGTAGCGGTCGTCGTTGTGCCGCGTCGAGACGAACGGCACGCGGGTGAGACGCGACGCGAGGCCGCCGTAGACGTCGGCATGCACGAGGTGGGTGTGCAGCAGGTCGGGCCGGAGGGCGCGCAGCGTGCGAACGACGTCGCGCGCCATCCGTGGGTTCACGTCGCCAGTGCAGCGGATGCGCCCGGCGGGGACGTCTGCGTCGGCGAGCCGGCTGTAGAGCCGCTCGGCGTCGGATCCCGCCACCTCGAGGCCGACGAAACGCGCATCGACACCGCGTTCTCGCAGCGCCGGCAGCAGCCGGAGCAAGTGTTGCTCGGCGCCGGCGATGCCGGTCACTTTCAGGAGATGGACGACCCTCACCGTGGGAGGAGGCTCTCGTAGAGGCGGTCGACATGGTCGACCATGCGATCGAGGCCGAAGCGTTCACGCACCCGCTCGGCCCCGACGTGTCCCATTTGCTCGGCACGCTCCGGGTCACGCGCGAGCTCGGCCAGTCGCGACGCAAGACCGCCCACGTCGCCGATTCCGGCGAGGAAGCCACTCTCGCCGTCGTCGACGACCGTCTCGGTGCCGCCGGCCCGCGTAGCCACGACGGGCTTCCCGGATGCAAGCGCCTCGATGGCCGCGACCGGTGTGCCCTCGTTTGCGGACGTCAGACAAAACGCGTCGAACGACGCGTACCACGCAGGGAGGTCCTTCTGGTAGCCGACCAGGCTGCACCGGTCGGACACGCCGAGCGCGCGCGCGAGGCGCTCGACTTCGGCGCGGTCGGGCCCGTCGCCGACGATACAGAGCACGGCGTCGATTTCGAGCTCGACGAGTGCTGAGAGAACGCGCACGAGATCGAGCGGCCGCTTGATCGCCGTCAACCGCCCGACCCAGCCGACGACGAACGTCTCGTCGCCGGCGCCGATCGCCGCCCGCATGCGCGTCCGTTCGCCGGCGCCTGCGACGCTGCGGTCCGAGAGGTCGAAGCCGTACGGGATCACTTCGAACTTCGACGCAGGCGCCACGCCCAGCTCGACGAGCTCGTCGCGTACCTCTCGGCTCACCGCGATCAGCCGCGACGAGATCCTTGCGAGTGCCTGCTCGAGCCGGCGGTAGAAGGTCTCCTTGCCTCGGCCGAAGTAGCCGTGGAGCACGTGGCCGTGGTACGTGTGCACGACCACCGCAGGTCGAGCTCTGCGGGCGAGAACAGCCGCGACCCGACCCGCGCCACCGGCCTTCGCCGTGTGCGTGTGCAGGACGTCGGGCCGCTCGGCGCGAATCGTCCGGACGAGCTCGCGCACCGCGGCTACGTCTCTCCGCGGCGACAGCTCACGCTGCAACGCCGGCAACCGCTGTAACCGGACGTCGAGCTCGTCGGCCAGGTACTCCATCGACTCCTCACCCGTCGCGAGCGTGCCCGCGACCACGAGCACGTCGTGGCCGCGCCGCCGCTGCTCGGATGCCAGCTGGAGCACATGTAGCGCGGCGCCGCCGACGTTCAGGCGTGCGATCACGTGGACGATACGGAGCGTGCGACCGGGCATCGATCAGGGCGCCGCGATAGTCGCCGAGCCGCTCGGCGGCATCAAGGACGGCGCGAGCGCCGCGACGCCGAGCGTGAACCAGAAGATCGCGGTCATCGGAATGCCGCCGAACAGCGCGGCGCCCGCCAGCGCGCCGGCCAGCGAGGCGACCCAGGCGGCGGGGAGGTAGGCGAGACCCTCGTCGGTTCGATGCCGGGGCCACTTGCGGCCGACCGAGATCACCGTTCGGATCGTCACCACCGCCAGCGCGAGGAAGAGCGCCGCGCCGACGATCCCGAGCTCGTAGAGGACCTGATCGTAGGTCTGCTGGGGAATGAAGTTCGCCGGAGGTGACGGGAAGTAGCGCGGAGGCTGGTCGGGGAACCGGCGGCGGGCATCCGGCACGTACCGCGCGTACACCTTCGGCGGGATCAGGCCGTACCAGCCGCTACCGAGCACGGGATGGTCGACGAAGATGCGACCGCCGATGTACGCGAAGATGAGCCGCTGGCTCCAGCTTCCCGCGTACTGGCCCGGTGTCTCCGGCTTCTTCGAGCCGAACCACGCCTGAAGGAAACCGAGCTCACCCGAGCGGAGCGACAGCGTCCCGGCGGTCACCGCCCCGGTCACGACGAGCGTCACGAGGACCGCGCGCATCGAGACCGAGCGGCGCAGCGCCGCCAGCCCGAGGATCGCGGCGACCGCGAGATACAGGCCCAGGAGCTGTGCGAGCGCCGCCCCGAGGGTGATGCCGATCGCCCCGACCAGGCCGGCCGCGGCGAACCACCATCCGCGTGAGCGCGGCGCGTACAGCGTCACGAGCGCTCCGGCCAGCGTCATCGTCGAAAGGGCCGCGAGGTCGTGCTCGCCGAGGAACGCGCCCTGGCGCGAGCCCGGGTGGTGCGCGAAGTCGTACAGCGCCCTCGCGACGCCGATCGCGTTCACGAGCACGAGCACGCCGAACAGCAGCCAGAGCTGCTGCCGGCGGGTCACGAAGAGGATCAGGCCGAGTGCCAGCAACCCGTACTCGACGAGCTTCGCCGCGCCGATGAACGCCGCACCGCCGGAGACGGCCGACGACAGGAGCAGCCACGCGCCGAACGCCGCACCCGTTGCGGTGATTGCACGCGCCGGGCGGGGGAGGCTGCGGCGGTCGAGCAGCCGCTGAACACAGAGGACGGCGAGCGTGGCGAGCGCCACGTCGGCGGGCACGAACGTCAGCGAGTTACCGAACAGGTGAACGGTCAGCTCGGGCTGGTTGATCGAGCGCACGAGGCTGAGCGCGAGGGCGACGCACAGCACCAGGAAAGGAACATCGCGCCCCGGCAGCCGCGGCTCTTCATGCCGGAGGCGGGTCATCGAACGCGCCTATGATACGCGCGACTCCAGCGCGGGCTGCATCTGACGGGCCGGGCCGGTACTGCATGCACATCCTTCTGCTCCCCGGTATCTGGCCACCCGACGTCGGTGGTCCCGCGACTCACGGCCCCGACTTCGCGCGCTTCCTCGTCGCCGCCGGACACACCGTCCGGGTCGTCACGATGGCGGACGGCCCCCCGACGGAGCTGCCCTGCCCGGTCGACACCGTCTCCCGCCGCTATCCCTTCCCGATCCGCTACTCGATGCTCGCCGCACGCGGCGCCGAGCGCGGCCGCCGGGCCGACGTGATCTACGCCTCGGCGACGTATGCGGCCGCCGCGGCCGCCGCGACGGCTGCGAGACGTCCGCTGGTCGCCAAGCTCGTCTCCGACCCCGCCTACGAGCGCGCATACCGGTACGGGAGCTTCCGCGGCACGCTCGAGGAGTTCCAGGAAGCCCCCGGCAAGACGCTGTCCGCGCTGAGACGAGCACGCACCGTCGCGCTCGCGAAGGCGCACACGATCGTCGTGCCGAGTGAATACCTGGCGCGGATCGCGCGTGGGTTCGGCGTCGATCCAGGCAAGGTGCTCGTCGTGCCGAACCCGGCGCCCGACGTCGCTCCGACGAATGCCGAGCCGCAAGCGAACACGTTCGTCTACGCGGGGCGGTTGACACGGCAGAAGGCGCTCGGCGTCGCGATCGACGCGATCAGCCGCGTTCCCGAGGCGCACCTGGTCGTGATCGGCGACGGCCCCGAACGTGCCGCGCTGGAGCGGCGTGCACACGACGTCGGTCTCAACGGGCGTGTCACATTTCTCGGCGCGCGGCCGCGGGCGGACGTGCTCGAGGCCCTGGGGACGGCCTGGGCCGCCGTGCTCTCGAGCGAGTGGGAGAACCTCCCTCATGCGGCCGTCGAGGCGCTGGCCGTCGGGACCCCTGTCGTCGCGACCAGCGTCGGCGGCGTGCCGGAGGTCGTCCACGACGACGTCAACGGGCTGCTGGTGCCCCCGGGCTCTCCTGACGCCTTCGCGGGTGCGATCGAGCGGTTGGTGGCGGACGTCGGGCTTCGGAACCGCCTGGCGGGTGCGGCCGCGGGCTCCGTCGCCGGCCTTTCGCGGACGCGGGTCTACGGCGAGCTCGAGCGGCTTCTGGGCGAGGCCGTAGCGTGACCGAAGCCCATCCCCAGCGACCTCGCGTCCTCTTCGTCGGGCGGAACCGGTACACGCTGCCGCTTCCGGAGTGGCTGGCGAAGAAGTGGGACGCGCTCGAGCGGCAGATCGACTACCGGGTGCTCGCCTCCGCGGCCCCTGGCAGCCCGGTCACCGACGAGCGCTTCCGGCTCGTCGCTCCCGCGCGGCCGCGGCGGCTCGACGGGCTGCTGTTCTACCTGCGGTTGCCGTTCCGCGTTCGGCGTCAGATCCGGGACTTCGAGCCCGACGCGATCATCGCGAGCGATCCGTACATCGGCGCAGCATCGATGATGGGGCGCTGGTTCACCCGCGGCCGCCGTCCGCAAGTGATCCTCGAGGTGCACGGCGACTGGCGGACCTTCACACGGCTCTACGGCTCGCCGAAGCGCAAAGTCGTCTCGCCCTTCGCGGACTACATCAGCCGCGCGGCGGTTCGTCGCGGGGACGCCGTTCGCGCCCTTTCGCGCTACACCGAGTCGCTGGTCGAGGAGGTGCGCGGCCTTCCGGTCGCGGCGTCGTTCCCGACGTACACGGATCTCTCCGCCTTCACGGCGCGCCCGATCGAACCGTTGCCCGGGCGTCCGACGGCGCTCTTCGTCGGGATGCTCGAGGCGTACAAGAACGTCGATGGTCTCGCCGCCGCTTGGCGCGAAGTGGCCGCGCGGCTCCCGGAGGCACGCCTCGTGCTCGTCGGCAAGGGCGCGCGGCACGCTGTGATCGACGAGCTGGCGGCCGAGCTCCCCGAACAGGTCGAGCACGTGCCCGAGCTGTCGCCCGACGGGGTGTCCGAGCGGCTCGACGCGGCCACCGTGCTCGTGCTTCCGTCGCGCTCCGAGGGACTCGGGCGCGTAGTGATCGAGGCGTTCGCGCGTGGGCGCGGTGTCGTCGCGAGCCGGGTGGGTGGCATCCCCGACCTCGTTCGCGACGGAGTCGAGGGGCGGCTCATCGACCCCCAGAACAGCGGCGAGCTCGTCGAGGCGCTCGTGCAGGTGCTCTCCGACCGGGAGCTCGCCGAACGATTCGGCGCGGCGGCGGCGGAGCGATACCGCGAGTGGGACACGACGCCCACCGAGTTCGCCGCTCAGGTCCGCAGCCTCGTCGAGGCATCCCTTCGCGACGCGGGTGCGATCCCGGGGGAGCGGCCGAGGGTGCTGATCGTGGCGGACGCGGCGCGCGGTGCGCCGTTCGAAGGTTCGACCGACTCGACGCTGGCCGCGCTGCGCGAGGAGCTCGACTACTGCGTCCTCGCGCGCGCCGAGCGAGGCGTACCGATCCGGCGCACGGTCGTCGCGCCCGGATCGGTGCTGCTGATACGGAGATGGCCGGGGCCGCTCGACTCGCTCGCCTTCTACGGCTCGCTCCCTTTCCGCATCGCGTCGCTCGTCCGTCGCTTCAAGCCGAGCGTCGTGATCGCCGAGAGCCCGTACATCGGGTTCCTCGTGCTCGTCGCCCTATCGTTCCGCCGGCGTCGCAACAGGCCCTCGCTCGTGATCGAGACCCACGGCGACTGGCGCGCGGCCACGCGCCTCGAAGGATCGCGCGTCCGCCTGCTCCTGGCCCCGTTCGCGGACTGGTCGGCGCGCTATGCGCTCCGACGTGCGGACGCGCTGCGCGCGCTCTCGCCCTACACGGCCGAGCTCGCGGAGCGTGAGGCCGGTGTCCCTCCGCTCGAGTCGTTCCCGGCCTACATCGATCTCTCGATCTTCACGAGCAGCGAGCCTGCCCCGTTCCCCGATCGGCCGTCCGCGCTCTTCGTCGGGATGCTCGAGCAGAACAAGAACGTGGACGCACTCGCGCGGGCCTGGCACGAGGTGGCAGCCGCGCTCCCCGAGGCGCGGCTCGTGATCGTCGGCAGAGGAGCGCTGGACGACGTCGTCGCGCGTCTGCAGGACGACTTCCCGCAAACCATCGTCCACCATCCGGAGCTGGCCCCGGCCGACGTCGCTCGGTTGATGGACGAGTCGACCTGCCTCGTGCTCCCGTCTCGCTCGGAAGGCCTAGGCCGCGTTCTCATCGAGAGCTTCGCCCGCGGCCGCGGTGTCGTCGCGAGCCGTGTCGGCGGCATCCCCGACGTTGTGGACGACGGCGTCGAGGGCCTCCTCGTCGACCCGCTCGACGATGACGACATCGCGCGGGCGCTGATCGAGGTGCTCTCAGACCGTGAGCTCGCCGAGCGGATGGGTGCGGCGGCGCGTCTCCGCTACCGCGACTGGGACTCGTCGCCCGACGACTACGCGGCACGCGTTCGGTCGCTCGTCGACCGCGCGGTCGCGGGGACGAGGCGCTGAGGATGCGCCTCGTCTTCGTCACGCAGACGATCGACAGCGAGGACCCGAATCTCGCGGTCGCCGTCGACTGGGTTCGCGCGCTCGCGCTTCGCTGCGAGGAGGTGCGGGTGGTCGCCGATCGGGTCCGCAGCCACGACCTACCCGCGAACGTCACGTTCTCGGAGTTCGGCGCCGGTTCCCGCCTTGGCCGCGGCGCGCGCTACGAGCGGGCCGTCGCGCATGCGCTCCGACGATCCGCGACCGGACGCGGTGCTCGTGCACATGCTCGCGCTGCTGCTGGTGCTCGCCGCGCCGCTCGCTCGCGCACGCGGCGTCCCGATGCTGCTCTGGTACGCGCACTGGCGTCGGCATTGGTCGCTCAGGCTCGCCGACCGCCTGTGCGCTGCCGCGCTCAGCGTCGACCGCGCCTCCTATCCGATGCAGAGCTCGAAACTTCGCCCGATCGGGCACGGGATCGACCTGGAGCGCTTCGCGCAGCCCAACGGAGGGCTGCACGGCGACGAGACGCTGCGGTTGCTCGCGCTCGGGCGCACGGCGCCGTGGAAGGGCTACGCGACGCTGCTCGACGGCTTCGAGCAGGCCGTGGAGCAGGGTCTCGACGCGCGGCTCGAGATCCGGGGGCCGAGCACGAAGGACGAGGAGCGCGCGCATCGCGCCGTCCTCGCGGCGCGGATCGAGCGGAGCCCGGTGCTTGCCGACCGGGCGCAGCTCGCCGAGCCGCTTTCCCGCGAGCAGATCCCCTTCCTCTTGGCCGCGGCCGACGCGCTCGTCACGGCTGCCGACAGCGGCCACGAGACGCAGACGCTCGACAAGGTCGTCTACGAGGCTTCGGCGTGCGCGGTGCCGGTCATCGCCTCGAACCCCGCGCTCGCCGCGTATCTCGATGGTCTTCCGCTGCGCCTCGACTTCCGGCCCCACGACCCAAGGGATCTCGCGCGGGCGTTGATCGAGTTCGCCGCCGCGCCGCGAGCGGTGCGCGAGGAGACCGGTCTCGAGCTTCGCCGGCGAGTCGAGTCCGGCCACTCGGTCGACACGTGGGCGACCCGCGTGCTCGAGGTCGTCGAGGACGTGCGGTCGTGACGACCGAGCCCGACGTCTCGATCGTTGTCACGGTCCTGAACGAGGAAGGGGCGATCGACGAGCTGCTCGATCGTACGAGCGCTGCGCTCGATGGTCGGGCGTGGGAGGTGATCGTCGTCGACGACGGATCGACCGACGGCACCTTCGAGCGGCTGCGAGCCGCGCATCGCCGCGATCCGCGTGTCCACGCCGTGCGCTTCAAGCGCAACTTCGGGCAGCACCCAGCCATGCATGCGGGGCTCGCCCGCTCTCGCGGGCAGTCGATCGTGACGATGGACGGCGACCTGCAGAACCAGCCGGAGGACCTGCCGAAGCTCCTCGCGGCACTCGCACGCGCAGACGTCGCGTCGGGTCGCCGCGTCGCCCGCAGCGACTCGCCGGGCCGAACCGTCCCGAGCCGGGTGATCAACGGGCTGCTGCGGCGGTTCACGGGTGTTCACATCTCCGACTTCGGCTGTGCGTACAACGGCTACCGGCGCGAGGCGATCGTGCCGCTGCTCGGCGCGATCGGACGTCAGAAGTTCACGAAGGCGCTCGTGCTCTCGACGGGGGTGTCGGTCGAGGAGGTCGACGTCTCGCATGCGCCGGCGCGCTCGGGGTCGCGGTACTCGCCGCTCCGCCTGGTGCGGCTCGCGCTGCACGTCGTCGCCGGGTTCTGGCCGCAGCCGGTGCAGTGGATCGGTGTGACGCTCGGCGTGGTCTGCACTCTGGCCGCGGCGGCGCTCGGCGTCTACGGCGTCGCGTACTGGATCGCGAACGCGAACTTTCCCGGGCCGCTCTTCGCCGGTGCCGGGATCGTGGCCGTGCTCGGTGTGCAAGGCTTCGTTCTCGCGCTGATCGGCGAGTCGCTCGGGCGGATCCAGCGCGACGTGGAAGGCAGACCGCTCTACACGATCGAGGAGGAGCTGTGAGCAAGCGAGTGCTGGTCACGGGGGGTGCGGGCTTCATCTCGTCGCACTTCATCCGCCACCTGCTCGAGGCGACCCCGTACGAGGTCGTGACGCTCGACGCGCTCACGTATGCCGGCAACCTCGAGAACCTCGCCGACGTGCTCAGCCACCCGCGCCTTTCGTTCGTGCACGGCGACATCCGGCACGCGCCGCTCGTTCGCGAGCTCGTCGGCGGTGTCGACGTGATCGTCAACGCGGCCGCCGAGTCGCATGTCGAGAAGTCGATCGCCGACGGCGCCTCCGAGTTCGTCACGACCAACGTCGAGGGGACGCAGATCCTGCTCGACGCGATCCGCGAGCAGCCGGTCGAGCGCTTCATCCTGATCTCGTCGTCGGAGGTGTACGGGACGGCGGAGTGCGCCCCGATGGACGAGACGCATCCGTTGAACCCACGTTCGCCGTACGCGGCAACGAAGGCCGGCGCCGACCGCCTGGCCTACGCGTACTGGACGACCTACGAGCTGCCGATCGTGATCGTCCGGCCGTTCAACAACTACGGCCCACGGCAGCATCCCGAGAAGCTCGTGCCACGTTTCATCACGCAGGCGCTGGCCGACGAGCCGCTGACGATCCACGGCGACGGCCACGCGTCCCGCGACTGGCTCTACGTGGGCGACGACGCCGAGGCGATCGAGCGCGTCATCGCCGCGCCGATCGACGAGCTCGCGGGCGAGGTGATCAACGTCGCGACGGGTGTCGACATCCCGGTCGTCGAGGTTGCGGAGATCGTTCTCGACGTGCTCGGCAAGCCGCGGTCGCTGACGTGCAACGTGGCCGAGCGGCCGGGCCAGGTCGACCGCCACATCGGCTCGACCGACAAGGCCGAGCGCCTGCTCGGATGGCGCGCTCGCACGTCGTTCGCCGACGGCCTCGAGCGGACCGTCGGCTGGTATCGCGAGAATGAGGCGTGGTGGAGGGCGATCGTCGCTCGCGAAGCCCGCGCCTTCTCGTCCTAGGCGCAGGGCCGGCACAGCTCGGGCTGCTCGAGCGGGCGAAGGCGCGCAACCTGTGGCTCGCCGTCGTCGACCGCGATCCGTCGGCTCCGGGGCTTCGGCTCGCCGACCGCCGGTGCATCCTCTCGATCGAGGACGAGCCCGCGATCGAACGCCTCGTTGGCGCGCTCGCGATCGACGGGATCGTCAGCCCGGGAACCGACTGGCCGATCGGAGTCGCCGCACGCATCGCCGAGCGCGCCGGGCTGCCGCATCCGGTGACTCCCCGGGCGGCTGCCCTGGCGACGAACAAGCTCCGGCAGCGCGAGCGGCTGGACGAGGCGGGCGTGCCGCAGCCCGAGTGGCACGTCGTGGCTGCGGGTGATGCGACACCGGAGCTGACGTTCCCGTGCGTCGTCAAGGCCCCCGACAGCCAGGGCCAGCGCGGGCTTGCGCTCGTCGGTGGGCAGTCCGAGCTCGAGCGTGCCCTCACGTCGGCGCGCCGCGAGTCGCGCGCCAACCTTGCGCTCGTCGAGGAGCTCGTGCCGGGCCCCGAGGTGACGGTGATCGGATTCTCGGCGAGCGGCGAGTACCACGCGCTCGCAGTGACCGACAGGATCGTCGCCGAGCCGCCCGCGTTCGGCGTCGCTTTGGCACACGTCTGGCCCAGCGAGAGCGGCCGTGATGCGGCCGCGGTGGCGGAGCGGGCGGCGGCGGCGCTCGAGATCAGCGCCGGCCCGTCGTACATCCAGCTTCGGATCGCGCACGACGGCCCCAGGGTGATCGAGGTCGCGGCCCGGTTGGGCGGCGGGCACGACGCCGAGCTCGTCGAGGCTGCGACCGGCGTGCCGCTGAACGACCTCGCGATCGACGCTGCGCTCGGTCGGCAGGTGCCGCCGCCGGTGCCCGCCCTGCTGGTCGGCGGCGCCGTCACCCGGTTCCTGGTCGCGCCGCCGGGCGCCCTGACCGGCGTCGACGTGCCGACCGCGCTCGAGGGCGTCAGGCGCGTTCGGATCTACCGGGAGCCCGGCTTCGTGCAGGGGCCGCTCCGACGCGGTTCGGATCGCGCCGGCGCCGTGCTCGTCGTCGGGGACTCGAGGGATGAGGCGATCGGGCGCGCCGACCGTGCGGCGGCGGCGATTGCGTTTCGCGTTGAGCCCGCGCGCGTTGCCTGAGCCCGGGTGGTGCCTCGCTAGAGTGGCGCGATGAGTGCCGGCGCTCCCTCGCGCGAGGTGATCAAGGACTACAACGAGCGCGACTACCGGACGGTCTGGGCGCACGGTGCGCGGTCCGACTTCGAGGATCAGTTCGAGACCGCCCTGATCGAGCGCCTACTGTCGCCCGACCCGGGCTGGCTGATCGACCTCGGCGCAGGGTACGGGCGTCTCTATCCGGTGTACGACCAGCCGGATCGTGCCGTGGTGATGGTCGACTACGCCGTAAACCTCCTCGAGATCGCCGCGGAGACGTACGGCGACCGCCCAAACGTCCACTTCGTCGCGGCGAACGCCTATCACCTGCCCTTCCGCCCCGCGGTCTTCTCGGTCGGGCTGAGCAACCGGACCTTCCACCACATGGCGCATCCGGAGCTGTTCCTCGAGGAGCTCGCCCGTGTGATGAAGCCCGAGTCGCACGTCGCGCTCGAGTATTCGAACAAGCGAAACGCGCTTCGGATGATGCGGTACGGGCGGCGGAGCCTACGCGAGGATCACGAACACTACGGCCAGCTGCTCTTCGGGACGCACCCGAAGTTGTTCTCGCGCCTCGCCGAGTCTGCGGGCTTCGAAGTGGGCGAGACCTACGGCACGGGGTTCTTCAGCCGGTTGCTGTTCGAGCGGACGAAGCGCGCGCTCCGGCCGCTCGCCGCCGTGGAGACGGTCGCCGACGCCTCGCTCGGCCGGTTCGACCTGGCGCCGATGCACTTCGTCGATCTCCGACGGCAGAGCGTCGCGGAGGCGACGCCCTCGTCGCAGCCGGGGTCGGTGGCCGACATCCTCCGGTGCCCGGCGTGCTCGGGCGACCTCACCGAGGGCGAGCGCGGATTCACGTGCCGCTCGTGCGAGCGAACGTACCCGCAGACCGGCGCCGTGCTTGATCTGCGGCACGTCGGCGAGCTCGGCTGAGCAGGCGCGACGTGGACACGAAGAAGGCGGTGCGCGACGCGCTCATCGGGGCGGCGGCGCCGGTCGCCGAGCTGACGTTTCGCGAGCGGCCGCGCATCCGCGTACTCGCCTTCCACGACACGCCTCAGGAGCAGGAACAGGAGCTACGCGAACGACTCCGGTGGATCGCAGAGAGCTGCGCCGTCGTGCCGCTCGCCGTAGCGTTCGGCCGGGACCGGCTCGACGGTGAGCGCCTCAACATCGTGCTGACCTTCGACGACGGCCTCAAGGAGCACCATTCGGTCGCGGCGCGCGTCCTGGACGACCTGGGCCTCGCCGGCACGTTCTTCGTTCCGACGGGGGCGCTCGACCTCCACGGCGAGGCCGCGGCCGATTTCTCGCGCCATGGCCTCAGGCGGAGCCGCACTTTCGAGTTCATGAGCTCGCCCGACGTCGCCGAGCTCGCGGAGCACCCGCTGTTCGACGTCGGCGGTCACACGCACTCGCATCCGGACCTGAGGGAGACCACCGACTTCAGCGCCGAGATCGCCGAGCCGAAGGACGTGCTGCAGCGCACGACGGGGAGACCGGTCCGCTGGTTCGCATACCCGTTCGGCAGCCCTCTCCACATGTCTGCTCGGTCGGTCGACGCGATCCGCTCGGCCGGGTACGAGACGGCGTTCAGCATCGTCCCTGCGTTCTGGTCGAAGACGACCGATCCCCTCCTGGTCGGACGGGCCGCGCTGTCCCTCGACGAGTCGGCGAGGTCGTGGCGGGACTTCCTGCGCGGGGGCTACGACGCGCTCAGCGCGTTCAAGTACCGGAGACCGCTTGCTGAGCTCCGCCGAGATGGCCCGTGAGGAACGCCTAGGACGGGCAACGCCGAAAATCGGCGAACGTCCCCACGTCCGGCTGTCGCTCGAACTCGGCGTCGGCCTCGATCTCGGTCAACAGCGGGCTCAACGTGGCGTGCCGCGGCCCGCCCGGCGCCGCATCGTGAAACAGCACGTGTCCCCCTGAGCGGACCCGCCGTCCGAATCGCTCGAAGTCCGCCCGCGTCCCGTCGAGGCTGGGGTCGCCGTCGATGAGGACGAGCGTGTATTCGCCCTCGGGTGGGGTCGCCGTGTGTGAATCCTCGACGAGGAGCTTCACCCTCTCGTCGAGTCCATAGCGCGACAGCGCAACGGAGAGCTCGTCGTCGAACGTGCGACCGCGGTCGCCTTGCTTCGTCTGCGGGTCGAACGAGATCAAGACCGCCTCCAGGTGCATGGCGGCCGCAAGAACGACGGTGCTACCACCGCGCTCTCGGCCGATCTCGATGAGCGTGCCGGGGCCGCTCTGCCGCGCGAGGCGCCACAGGTGGGCGACCTCGTCGAGCCGCATGGAGGCGATGCCACGGTTCGCTGCGTTGCTCGAGAGCACGATCGGCGCGACATCCTCGAAGCCGAGGAGCCCGCGTGGCCACACCGCGACATTGGCAAAGCGCGAGCGCCGGCTCATCGCCGCCCCCACGGCGCCGCACAACATCCCGGGCCTCTCGACCGCGAGCTCGCCGATCAGGCGACGGCCGATGAATGTCTCGAAGAACCGAAGCGCCAACGCTCGGATCGCGCGGGTCCTCCGACGATGTGTCTCCCGGATCGGGTCGAATGCCGTATCGGACAAGTCCGGGCGAACGTATCAGCGGCCGCCAGCGGATCCGTTGGCCTGGCACGCAGTACCCTTGCGCGCGTGGAAACGACGCGCCGCGCGACGTTCCTGAGCTTTCAGCCGCCCGCCGTCGACGAGCAGGAGGTCGCCGCGGTCGCCGACACGCTGCGCTCGGGCTGGCTGACGTCGGGCCCGCGGGCGGCCGAGCTCGAGCAGCGGATGCGCGAGTACCTCGAGGTGCCACACGTCCTCGCCGTCTCGTCGTGCACCGCCGCGCTCCACCTCTCGCTCGTCGCGCTGGGCGTCGGGCCCGGCGACGAGGTGATCACAAGCTCGCTCACGTGGCCGTCGACGGCGAACGTGATCGTCCACTGCGGCGCCACGCCGGTGTTCGCGGACGTGAGCGACGACACGCTCTGCATCGACCCGGAACGGGCGCGCGAGCTCGTCGGCGAACGGACGAAGGCGATCGTCCCGGTCGACCTGTACGGCCAGCCGGCCGACCTCGATCCGCTGCTCGCGCTCGGCCTTCCGCTCGTCGAGGACGCCGCGCACGCCGCCGAGTCGCGCTATCGCGGCCGCAAGGTCGGCTCGATCGCCGACGCAACCTGCTTCTCGCTCTACGCGACCAAGAACATCGCGGCCGGCGAAGGCGGCCTGATCGCGACCACGCGCGACGACCTCGCCGGGGCGCTCGACGACCTGCGGGTGATGCGCCGCAGCCACGGGTCGCTCTACGACATCGCCGTTCCGGGCTACAAGGCGAACCTCTCCGACGTGCTCGCGACGATCGCCCTCGTGCAGCTCGACAAGGTGGAGCGCCACGCCGAGATTCGCGCCCGTCACCATGCGCTCTACGAGGACGGGATCGCAGGGCTCGAGGGCATTACCGCCGTCGGGAGAGACCCGCGCGACCTGCACGCGAACCATCTGTTCGTCGTGCGCGTCGATCCGGACGGCGCGGGGGCAACCCGCGACGACTACCAGCGCGCGCTCGCCGACGAGAACATCGGCACGTCGATCCACTTCCTGCCGGTCCACACGCTGAGTGCGTACCGCGAGCGCCTCGCTCCGCACCAGCCGCCGTTGCCCGTCACCGAGCGTGCGGGAGCCGAGGTTCTCTCGCTGCCGTTCTCGCCGGCGCATTCGGACGCCGACGTCGGCGACGCGATCGCCGCCCTGCACCGAGTTCACGAGCGGTTCACGCGGTGAACCGGCGCGTCCGCCTGGCCGCGACGCTCGTCGTCTCGGCGCTCGCCGTCGGCTACATCCTGCTGAAGATCGACGTCCGCAAGACGCTCGACATCATCGGCAACGCGAGCCCCGCCTGGGTCGCGCTCTCGGCGTTCCTCATCCTGATCACGATCGTGCCGATGGTCTGGCGCTGGCAGCAGCTGCTCCGCGCGAGAGGCATCGACGAGAGCTTCTCGTGGCTCAACCGCGCGTACTTCGTCTCGTACGCCGTCGGCCAGGTGCTCCCGACGTCGGTCGGCGGAGACGCCTCGCGCATCTACGAGACCGCCCGGCGTCACCCCGGGCAGATCTCGCCGATCACCGGCTCGGTGCTGCTCGAGCGCGCGCTCGGCGGGGCGGTGACCCTGCTGCTCGCCGGGATCGGCTTCCTGCTCGCGATCGGCCGCTACGACATCGGCGCGTACCTCTGGATCGAGTTCCTGTTCATCGTCGGGACGCTCGTCGCCGGCGTCGTCTTCTTCTCGCGCCGCGTCCGCCGCCACCTCACGTTTGCGGTGCCGCTCGCGCGCCGGCTCCGCGTCGAGCGGATCCTGCGCGCGGTCTACGAGGGCGTCCACGGCTATCGCGACCACCTCGGCACGCTCCTGCTCGTGGTCCTCGCGACGCTCATCGTCCAGATCGGGCGCATCCTCTCGATCTATGCGGCCGGGCGCGCCGTCGGCATCGAGCTCTCGCCGCTGCCGTACATCGTGCTCGGGCCGCTGCTCTTCCTCGTGATGCTCGTGCCGTTCACGATCAACGGACTGGCGGTGCGTGAGGCGTTCTTCGTCAGCTTCCTCGGCAAGCTCGGCGTTCCGCCCGATCCGGCGTTCGCGTGCGGCTTCCTCTTCTTCCTGCTGACGCTCGTGCTCTCGCTGCCCGGGCTCGCCGTGCTGCTCTGGGAGGGTGTCCGCCGCGCGCCGGCGGTTCCCGATGGCTCGAGCTGACGTCTCGGTCGTCGTCGTCACCCTGAACGCGCTGCCATGGCTCGAGCAGTGCCTCGAGTCGGTTCGGGCGTACGAGGTCGTGGTCGTCGACCACGGCTCGACCGACGGCACGCTCGAGCTCGTGCGCTCGAGCTTTCCCGAGGTGCACGTGATCGAGCAGGCGAACGTCGGCATGGGCGGCGGAAACAACGCGGGCATGCGCGCCGCCGGCGGCCGCTACTGGTTCCTGCTGAACTCGGACGCCTGGGTGCTCGACGACGGGCTCGGCCGGCTGGTCGCGTTCGCGGACTCGCACCCGGCCGCAGCGGTGGTCGGCCCGAGGCTCGTGAACCAGGACGGCACGTTGCAGCGCTCGGTGCGCGCGGAGCCGACCGTCTGGCGTCTGTCGACGGAGTACCTGGGCATCCGCAAGCTCGCGCCCGGCTCGCCGGCCCTGAACCCGCTCTACGTGGGCGGGTTCGCGCATGACGAGCCTCGCGACGTCGACTGGCTCTCGGGCGCGGCGCTGCTCGTCCGGCGCGAGGCGGCCGACCGCGTCGGCCTGTTCGACGAGGCGTTCTTCATGTTCGGCGAGGAGGTCGACTGGCTGACGCGCTTCCGGCGCGCGGGCTGGCGCGTGCTGTTCTTCCCCGGGGCGGAGGTCGTTCACGTCGGAGGCGCGACGCACGGTGGACGCATGTACGTCGAGAACCTGCGGAGTCATCTGCGCTACCTCGCCAAGCACCAGGGCGACGCGGAGGCCGAGCGGGCGCGCCGGATGCTGCTCTGGTCGCTGCGCCTGCGCGGCGCCGCCTTCCGTGGTGAACGGGGCGCGAACTACCGCGACGGGGCGCGGTTCCTCGCGTCCGGCGACGTCGACTCGCTGCTCGCGGGATGACCGAGTACCTGCGGCTCGTCTTCGGCACGATCGTCGTGCTGGCCCCCGGGGCCGCGGTTGCGCGGGCGCTGGGACAGCGCTCGGCGGCCGCGCTCCTCGCGTGGTCGACGGCGTCCGTGTTCGTCGCCTGGACGATCGTCTTCGCCGTCCATGCGAACATCAGGCTCGCCGGAATCGTGCTGGCCGCGATCTTCGTCGCCGCGATCGTCGTCCACGCGGTTCGCCGTGCGCCGGCTGCGCCTGGGGGATCGCCGTGGCCCTGGCTGGTCGGGATCGTCCTCGGCTGGTTCCTCTGGCGGGTCGCCGGGCCGGTCACCGGCGACGGGCTGTTCCACGAGGCGCGTGTGCGCAAGCTCGTCTCACTCGGCGACCTGCACCTGAGGACGGTCGACGAGTTCAAGGACGGCGGGCTCCATCCCGGCTACGCGTTCCCGCTCTGGCACGGGTTCGTCGCGCTCCTCTCGTGGGTCTCCGGCGTCGATCCGAGCGAGGTGATCCGCCATGCCCCCGCGGTGCTCGCCCCGCTCGCCTGCGCGGTCGCGTGGGAGGCGGGGGTCGCAGTGTTCGGAACGGCGGCGGCGGGCGGGTCGGCGCTGCTCGCCACGCTTGCGCTGTTCGCCTTCGGGGCGGGCCACGGCGGCGCGTTCGCGCAGCTCGCCCAGCCGGCCACGGCGGCGCGCCAGCTCTACGTGCCGGCGGCGATCGCGCTGTTCTTCTCCCCGCCCGGCTGGCTGACGCGGCTCGCGCTCGGCGTCGTGTTCGGGTCGCTCGCGCTCGTGCACCCCACCTACGCGCTCTTCCTGCTCGTGCCGCTGGTGGGCTACGCCTTGCTCCGTCCGAGGCTATGGCGCGAGTGGGCGCCGGCCTTCGCCGCCGCCCTCGTCCCGGTCGGGCTCGCTCTGCTCTGGCTGCGGCCGATCATCGACGAGACCCGTTCCCACGACCCCAGTGCGACGGAGCGCGCGCGGGCGCTCCAGCACTACGGCGACCAACTGGTCGTCTCGAGCGACTCGCACTATCGGCTCGCGGCGGAGGTGTTCGGGCGGAGCGGCGCCGTCGCCGTTGCCGCGCTCATCCTGGTGCCGTTCGCCGGTCTTGCCTTGCGTCGCCGCTGGGCGGCGTTCGCACTCGGTGGGGGACTGCTCGTGCTCGTGCTGCTCGAGGTCCCGTGGCTGTTCGTGCACCTGTCCGACGCGGTCTCGCTCTCGCAGTCGCGGCGTGCGGCCGGGTTCTTCCCGTTCGCGTTCGCCCTCGTCGGCGTGTTCGCGGTGCTCGCCCAGAACGTGCTCGTGCTGCCGGCGGCGCTCGCGGGCGGGCTCGTCCTGCAGCGGCTGTGGCCCGGCGACTTCGACTACGGCCTTCACCACGGCGGCCCGGCGCTCGCCACCTGGATCGCGCTGTTCGGAGGCGCGGCGGCGCTCGCGCTCGGGTTGCTCATCCGCCGTCCCGGGCTGTCGGAGCGCTACGACCTCGGCGCTGCTGCGATGGCGTGCTTCGTGCTCCCGGTGCTCGTGCACGGTGCCTGGCACTGGAGCCCGCGGGTGACGGAGGATCGCGCTGCGCTCTCGCCGGGCCTGACCCAGGAGCTCCGCGCGCGGGTGCCCGAGGGCGCGATCGTGCTCGCGCCCGTGCAGGAGAGCTACCGCGTGGTTGCCGCCGCGCCGGTGTACGTCGTCGCGCTGCCGATCGTCCATGTCGCCGACACCGTCGCCAACGACCCACGCGGCCGCGCGGCCGCGGTACGCCGCTGGGTCCGCACGAACGACCCGCGCGTTGCGCGGCGCTACGGCGCGACGTGGGCGATCCGCGGCGGCCGCCTCTATCGTCTGCCGGGGTGAAGAGTCGCGGGCTGCGGTGGAACGGGGACGCGGCAGTCATCGCGGGCTTTCTCGTGTTCGAGGTCTTGCTGACGCTCCTCGTCCTAGTCCGTTCGCCGCAACCGGCGCTTCCCGGGTTCCCGCGATATCGCTACAACCCGTTGGCGGGAGACGGATACGGCTACTACTCGGCCGTCCGCGAGCTGCTCAACACGTGGCAGCGCGAGGGCCGGCTTGTGCTGCCGTTGACGTTCCTGGCCTGCACGACGCTCGTCGTGGTGTGGGTGCGCGTCCGGAGCGCCGTCCCCCGCGCGCTCGCGGCGGTGTGGGCGTCTGGGCTGATCGCGGCCGTGCTCGTCGAGCGGGTCCGGTTCACCAGCGCGGCGGAGATCGGCTGGCCGCTGGTTTGGAGCGTGCCGGTCCTGCCCTACCGAGCCGCCGGGCTGCCGCTCGATCCGAACATTGCCTACGGATTCGGATTGACGCTGTCCCTGATCTGCAACGCGGTGACGATCACCATGACCTACGCGTTGGGCCGACTCGCCACGGACAGGCGTTCGGTCGCCCTACTCGCTGCAGGCCTGGTCGCCGCGTGGCCCGTGCTCATGCTCCTCGACCCGCAGCATCGATCCGCCCAGAACGGCACCTGGCAGATTCTGCTCGGGCTCTCCATGTACACCGAGCCGCTTTCGACCGCGCTCGTCGTCTCCGGCCTCGTCGTTCTTCTGCGCCGAGCCGGCTCGGACGTGGATGCCGTCGCCGGGGGTGCCCTACTCGGCCTGGCGGCGCTCGTGCGGGTTTCGAACGGCCTCATCGCCGCCTGCGTGATCCTGGCGCTCCTCGCGCACCGCGATCGCCGGCGCGCCCTGATCGCGGCAGCCGGCGGCCTCGCCTTCCTTCCCGCGCTGATCCTCTTCTGGCCGAAGGGGTATCCGCGCCTGCATCCGCCGGTCTACCCCGCTCATCCCTTCGAGCTCGCCTATGCGCGGAGCGCCTGGACGAGCTCGCTGCTCTGGCACCCGTCGGTGTTGATCGCGATCGTGCCGATCATCGTCGTTGGTGCCTTCTTCGTCGATCGGTTCGTCGGCGCAGTCCTAGGCGCCGCGGTCCTCGTGACCGCAGTCTTCTACACGTTCTACAAGCTGACGCCCCTGCACCCTCGCTTCCTGTTCGTCGCCGTCCCGCTCGCGCTCGTGCTATGGGCCGCAGGCGCAGTCAAGCTCGTCTCGGGCGCGGCGGCTTTCTACCATCGGACGCGATGAAGGTGCTGCTCGTGACGATGTACTTCCCGCCCGCGGGCGGCGGAGGGGTGCAGCGTCCGCTGAAGTTCGCGACGCACCTGCCGGAGCTCGGCGTCGAGACGCACGTCCTGGCGCCCGACGATCCGAAGTGGATCCACCGCGACGAGGAGCTGCAGCCGCCGACGCTGGCGTGGGTCCACCGTGCCCGCTACGTCGGTCCGAAAGGCCGCAAGCCGGCCGAGGAGCTGCACGGGACGCGTGGGCTCGAGCGGTTCTCGAAGCAGGCGCAGCTCGCCGGCCGACGCCTGCTCGTCCCCGACGAGAACGTCAGCTGGAACCTCACGGCGATCCCGGCGGCGGTGCGGATCGCCAGGCGCGAAGGGATCGACGTCGTGATCACCACCTCGCCGCCGTCCTCGGTGCATCTCGTCGGAGCGGCAGTCAAGCGCGCGGCCGGCATCCCGTGGGTCGCCGACCTGCGCGACTCGGTGGTCGCGCACCCGCATCGCCGCGCCGAGTCACGGCTCGTGCGCGCGAAGGAGTCGGGCGAGCACGCCGTTGCGCGACTCGTCGCGCGGTCGGCCGACGCGATCGTCTGCGTGTCCGACGCGATCGCCGACGAGATGCGCGCGCTCTCTCCCGCGGGAACGGTGACCGACGATCGCGAACGGCTCGGACTTCGACGACTTCGCCGGCCTCGAGCACCATCCGTCGACGCGCTTCCGCATCACCCACACCGGGTCGTTCTTCGGGAAGCGCGACCCACGGCCCGTTCCTGACCGCGTTGCAGCGGTCGGGCCTCGACATCGTCGCGCGGTTCGTCGGCGACTTCCGCTCGACCGACCGCGAATGGGCGGAGACGCTCGAGCTCGGCGACCGCCTCGAGCTGATCCCGTATGCGCCGCGGCGCCGCTCGCTCGAGCTGCAGCGCGACAGCGAGGCGCTCCTGCTGCTCATCCCCGATGCGGGCGGGCGCGGCAAGGGCGTTTTGTCCGGGAAGGTGTTCGAGTACCTCGCCGCGGAGCGTCCGATCCTTGCCGCTCGTTCCGACGGACGGCGCCGCCGCCGAGCTGATCCGCGCCGCGTCGGCAGGCGAGGTCGTGGGCGCCGGAGGACGTCGACGGCATCGAGGAGGCGCTGCGCGGCCTCCACGCGCGCTGGCAGGCCGGCTCGCTCGACGGGCCGCCGCTGTCGGAGGAGTGGCGGCGCAAGGTCGCCAGGCGCTCGCGCGTCGAGGACCTGGCGCGTGTGCTGGAGAGCGTCACGTGCTGAGACGTGTCACGAGCTTCCTCTTTCTCGCCAGCGTGTTCTGCGTCACGTTCGAGAAGCTGCACTGGAACGTTCGCGGGCACCGTCTCGCTCGCGGACATCCTCGCGATCGGCTTCCTCGTCTCGTTCGCCGCGACGACCCGGAGGCCGCGGGTCCCGTACACGACGCGCGGTTCTGCTCGGGTTCTTCGCGTTGTTCGTGGTCGTCTACCTGCTCGGCTACTTCGACCTCTCGGATTCCGACGCGCTCGCGCAGTGGGGGAAGGGGCTCACGAAGTGGTTGATCCACTTCCTGTTCCTCGCCGCCGCGGTCGTCTGGCTGTCGCGTCGCGGCCAGCGCTACTTCTGGCGGACACTCGTGTGGTTCAGCGCCGGGTTCGTCGCGAACGCCGCGTACGGCGTGCTGCAGCTGCTGGACGCGCGGCGGGGCGGCAACCTCGACGCGTCCGTGCTGTCTCCGATCACGGGCGGGGCGAGCCAGATCAACGTCTACGGCGCGATCAACGGCGCGAACGTCTACCGGCCGAACGCCGTCACCGGCGACCCGAACCACCTCGGGATCATGCTGATCGTGCCGCTGCTCGTGCTCACGCCGCTCTACCTGCGGCTCGAGCGCGGCCACCGGGCGAAGCGGTGGCTGATGTTCACGATCGGGTTCCTGCTCGTGGTCGAGGCGACGACGCTGTCGAGGAGCGGCCTGCTCGGGCTGGCGGTCGGGGCGCTCGTGCTGCTGGTGCCGTACCGGCGCTACCTGCGCTCGCCGCAGCTGCTCGTGCCCGTCGGCGCTGCGCTCGGCGCTCCTGCTCGCGGTCGTGCTCTCGCGCCGCAGCTTCTTCGAGACGGTGCTGCGTTCGCGGGTGCAGACGAGCGGCGGCTCGGAGAACGCACATTTCCAGGTCTACTCGTTCATCCCGCACGTCCTGCACGTGGACCCGCTGTTCGGGCTCGGACTGAACACGTTCTCCGTCTACTACGAGTTCGTCACCGGCAAGACGAACTGGGGCCCGCACTCGTACTACGTCGCCCTGATCGTCGAGACGGGCCTGGTCGGGACGCTCGTCTTCGCCCTGTTCCTCGTGTGGGTGTTCAGGCGGCTCCGCGCGGCGCGCGCGCTCGGCCGTGCGCTCGCCGCCGCCCGCGATCCGCTGGCCGCACGCGTCCGTCCACTCGCCTGGGGCTGCACCGCCGCGCTCGTCGGGACGCTCGCGGCGAACGCGTTCTACCTGACGATGCAGTTCTATTACTTCTACGCGTTCACGGCGCTCGCGCTCTCGATCCCGGTCGTCTTCGCGCGGCGCGAATGAAGGTCGTCGTCCTGACGACGTCGTATCCGCGCGACGAGTCGGACGTCGCGGGACGGTTCGTCGCCGATGCGGTGCGCGGGGTGCGCGGGCTGGGAGTGGAGGTCGCGGTCGTCTCGCCCGTCCGACTTCGCCGACTTCGGCCTCGCCTACGGCGACGGCATCGCGCAGAACCTGCGGCGCTCGCCGTGGAGGGTCGGCCTCGTGCCGGCTTTCGTCGCCGCCTACGCGCGCGCGGCACGGGCGGCCGCGCGCGGCGCCGACCTCGTGCACGCGCACTGGATCCCCTCCGCGCTGCCGCGCGATCGCCACCGGCAAGCCGTACGTGCTGCAGGTTTGGGGGACCGACGTCGAGCTCTTCCGGCATGCGTCCGCCGTGGCCCGGCCGCTCGTGCGCCGGGCGCGAGCTCGTGATCGCCGCCTCGGGGTTCCTCGCCGCCGAGGCGGCCGCGCTCGGCGCGCGGGAGGTGCGCGTGATCCCGTTCGGCGTCGAGCTCCCGGCCGGGAGCCGGCGAGCCGGACGAGCCGCCGCACGTCCTCTATGCGGGCCGGCTGAGCGGCGAGAAGGGGATCCTCGAGTTCGTCGAGGCGACCGGCGGCATGCCCCGTGTGATCGTCGGCGACGGGCCCCTCCGCGACCGGGTGCCGGAGGCGGTCGGGTTCGTCGCCGCCGTCCGAGCTCGGCCGCTACTACGAGCGCGCGGCCGTCTTCTGCTCGCCGTCGCGACGCGAGGGCTACGGGCTGGCCGCGCGCGAGGCGATGGCGCACGAGCGGCCCGTCGTCGCGACGCGCGTGGGCGGCCTCGCCGACCTGCGGGGCGACGGCGTCGTCCACGTCGAGCCGCGTGACGTCGACGGGCTGCGGGCGGCGATCGCCCGGTTGCTCGCCGACCCCGGCGAGCGCGCCCGGCGCGGCGCGGCCGCCGCGGCGACCGCCGCCGCCGAGTTCTCTGCCCCGGTTGCGGCCGCCCAGCTCGTCGACGCCTACCGCGCGGCGCTCGGCGCCTGACGTCGCGGGACGTACTATCGGGCCGGTGCACGCGGTGGCGGTCGTCTTCTGGGCAGCGCTCGCCGCGCTCGTGTGGACGCACGTCGGGTATCCGCTGCTCGCCGTCGGCCTCGCGCGACTCACGCCGCGGCGGCTCCGCGACGCGGCTGACGAGCCGCTTCCGACCGTCACGGTGATCATCGCCGCCTACAACGAGGAGACCGTGATCGCGCGCCGGATCGAGAACCTGCTCGAGCTCGACTACCCGGCCGACCGCCTGCAGATCGTCGTCTCGTCGGATGCCTCGAGCGACCGCACCGAGGCGATCGCGCTCGAGTTCCCCGGCGTGAAGGTGATCTCGAACGAGCGTGGGGGGAAGGTGGCCGCGCAGGATCGCGCCGTCCGCGAGACCGAGAGCGAGCTCGTCGCCTTCTCGGACGCCAACGCCACGTGGGCGCCCGACGCGCTGCGGCGGCTCGTGCGGCCGTTCGCCGATCCCGAGGTCGCCTACGTCTGCGGTCAGCTCAGGATCGTCGGCGGCGACGGGCGGAACCAGGAGGGCGTGTACTGGCGCTACGAGATGGGTGTGCGCGCTGCCGAGTCGCGGCTCCTGTCGGTGACGGGAGGGAACGGCTCGATCTACGCCCTGCGTCGCACCGACTACGTCGAGGTCGACCCGCGGTACGGCCACGACCTCTCGCTGCCGTACCGCATGGTGCAGAACGGTCGGCGCGCCGTCTACGCCGCGGACGCCCATGCGTTCGAGGTCGCGACGCCGACGAACGAGACCGAGTACCGGCGCAAGGTGCGCATGTTCGAGCACTGCTGGCTGATCGTCCTGCGCGGGAAGATGCTCCGCCGGCAGCCGCCGGGTTACGTGCTCGAGCTCGTCTCGCACCGTCACCTCCGCTACGCGTCGGGCCTGCTGCACGTCGTGCTGCTCGCCGCGTCGGTCGCGCTCATCGGAAGTGGAGCCCTGTACGACGCCGTGCTCGCCGTGCAGCTCGGCCTGCTGCTCGCCGCGGCCGTCGGAGTCGGGATCGCCCGTTACTACGTTCTCGTCACCTGGGCGACGCTCGTCTCGCTGTGGAACTACCTGCGGCGCGGCGTGCCCGCGACGTGGGAGGCGGCGGAGGGCACGCGGTGAACCGCGCGCTCGACGTCGCAATCGCCGGAACCGGCCTCGCGGTTGCAGCGCCCGTCCTGGCGCTCGCCGCGCTCGCGGTGAAGGCGGAGGACGGCGGACCGGTTCTCTACCGGCAGGTGCGCGTCGGCAAGGACGGAGTCGACTTCGAGCTGCTGAAGCTGCGGACGATGATCGTCGGCGCCGAGAAGCTCGGTGCCGGGGCGGCCGTCGATCGAGGGGACGAGCGGATCACCCGCGTCGGCCGCGTGCTCCGCAGGCTGTCGCTCGACGAGCTGCCGCAGCTCTGGAACGTCGTGCGCGGCGAGATGTCGATCATCGGCCCCCGTCCGACGCTGCGTTACCAGGTCGACCGGTACGACGAGCGCCAGCGCCACCGGCTCGACGTGAAGCCGGGCATCACCGGCTGGGCCCAGATCCACGGGCGCGCCACGCTCCCGTGGGCCGAGCGGATCGAGCTCGACCTCTGGTACGTCCGCCACCGCGACTGGAAGACCGACCTCCTGATCCTGCTCCGGACACCGCTCGCCCTCTTCGGCGGCACCTACAAGGGCGCGACGGGCGGCTGGCGCGATCCCGGCACGTCCGCCTGACGCCGCTACGCTCCGCCGGTGCCCGAGCCGATCCAGTTCGTCGATCTGAAGCGCCAGTACGCCTCGATCAAGGAGGAGGTCGACCGCGCGGTGATCGACGCGATCGCCTCGACGCAGTACATCCTCGGCGAGGAGGTCGCCCGGTTCGAGGAGGAGTGGGCCGGCTACTGCTCGGTCGCGCACGCCGTCGGCGTGTCGTCGGGGACGGCTGCGCTGGCGCTCGCGTTCGAGGCGCTCGGCGTCGGCACGGGCGACGAGGTGATCGCGCCGGCCAACACGTTCATCGCCTCGGTGCTCCCGGTCGTGCGGCTCGGGGCCGTCCCGGTGCTCGTCGACTGCGACCGTTACGGCCAGCTCGACGTGGAACGGGCCGCCGCCGCGGTCACGCCGCGCACGAAGGCGATCGTCGGCGTCGACCTGTTCGGGCATCCGTGCGACGCGGATGCGATCCGTGCGATCTGCGACGCGAACGGGCTTGCCTTCGTCGAGGACGCGGCGCAGGCTCACGGCGCCGAGTACCGCGGCCGGCGCTGCGGTTCCCTCGCCGACATCGCCGCCTTCAGCTTCTATCCCGGCAAGAACCTCGGCGCGTACGGCGACGCCGGAGCCGTCGTCACCGACGACGACGAGCTGGCCGGCGGGATCCGCGTCCTCCGCGATCTCGGCCAGAGCCGCAAGTACGAGCACGTGGCGATCGGAGGGAACGAGCGCCTCGACACGCTCCAGGCCGCGGTGCTGCGCGTGAAGCTGCGGCGCCTCGACGGCTGGAACGAGCTGCGGCGGCGTCACGCGGCCTCGTACACGGCCCTGCTCGACGACGCCGTGACCACGCCCCCGGTCGCCGACTGGGCGAATCCCGTCTGGCACCTGTACGTGATTCGCAGCGCGGCGCGCGACCGGGTGCGCGAGGCACTGAGCGACGCGAACATCGCGAGCGGGATGCACTACCCGGTTCCGCTGCACCTGCAGCCTGCGCTCGCCTCGCTGGGGCACGGCCCCGGCGCGTTCCCGGCCGCCGAGGCGTGGGCGGCATCCGCGCTCTCGCTGCCGATGTTCCCGGAGCTCGAGGCGGAAGAGGTCGAGCGGGTGGCGGCGATCGTGAAGGCTGCCGTGTGAGCGCCGCTCCGGCGAACGACGCGCCGTTCCGGCTGATCGCCGACGTCGAGTTCGGCGAGGGGGTCGTCGTCTACTCGTTCACGAACCTCTACGGCTGCTCGATCGGCGACGAGACGCGAATCGGTGCGTTCGTCGAGGTCCAGCGCGGGGCGGTGATCGGCAAGCGGTGCAAGATCTCCAGCCACTCCTTCGTCTGCGACGGCGTCGAGATCGGCGACGAGGTCTTCGTCGGCCACGGCGTGCTCTTCGTCAACGACAAGCAGCCGCGCGCGACGAACGCAGCCGGTGAGCTGGCGAGTGAAGACGACTGGTCGCTCCTCCGGGTCCGGGTCGAGGACGGTGCCTCGATCGGGTCCGGCGCGGTGATCCTCGGTGGCGTGACGATCGGGCAAGGCGCTCTCGTCGGCGCCGGCGCAGTCGTAACGCGTGACGTGGCCGCCGACTCGGTGGTGGCCGGTGTCCCGGCGCGGCCTCGCTACGCTGCGCCCTCGTGACCGCGGTTCTCTTCACGTGTGCCGGCCAGCGCGTCGACATCGTCACCGCGTTTCGAGCCGCCGGGGCGACGACGATCTCGGCCGACGTCGACGCCCTCGCGCCCGCGCTTCACCACGCCGACCGCCGCGCGATCGTGCCTCGGGTCGACGACCCCGGCTACGTCTCCGCCCTGCGCGACCTCGTCGAGCTGCACGACGTGCGGCTGATCGTGCCGCTCACCGACCTCGACCATCTCGTCCTCGCCGAGCACCGGGACGAGCTCGCCGGAGCCGTCGTGCTCGTCCCGGAGCCCGAGGCGATCGGCCGCTGCGCCGACAAGTACCGCGCGCACCTCTTCTTCGAGGAGCAAGGGATCGGTACGCCGCCGACGTGGCTGCCCGGCGACGTGCCCGAAGATGCGCGCTTCCCGGTGCTCGTGAAGGCGCGCCGCGGGTTCGGCTCGCGGCACATCTACCGGGCAACGGATCGCGCCGAGCTGGAGTTCTTCCTGCGCTACACGAAGGCCGACTCGATGGTGCAGTCCGAGTGCCTCGGCGAGGAGTACTCGATCGACGTGTTCTGCGACCTCGAGGCCCGTTGCCTGGCCGCGATCCCGCGGACGATGATCGAGTCGAAGGGCGGCGAATCGATCAAGGGGATGACGATCGCCGATGCCGACCTGATCGAGCACGGACGGAGGGTGTCCGAGGCGCTGCGCATCATCGGTCCAGCGAACGTGCAGTGCTTCCGCGAACCCGACGGACGCCTCGAGGTGACCGATGTGAACCCGCGCTTCGGGGGCGGCTTCCCGCTGCCGACCGCGGCCGGCTCCCGCTACCCGGAGCTGGCGCTCGCGCTTGCGAACGGCGAGCGGCCGGAGCCTCGGTTCGGCGACTTCCGCGAGGGGGTCGTGATGACCCGGTACTTCTCGCAGGTGATCCTGGAGGACGCAGGCGGCACGCTCGAGCCGCTGCGAGAGCAGGCGGAGGAAGCGGTCACGCCGGAAGCGTGAGGCGCGCGGCCTCCCTGATCGTCCTGGCGGCGCTCGCCGCCGGCTGCGCCTCGCACGACGACGCCGTTTCGCGGACCCCGCGGTCGGACCACGGTCGGACCGCGGCCAGACGGGCGTCGTCGCTCGAGACCCGTCCGCAGCAGGACAGGACGGGCGTGCAGGTGACCGTCGTCGACGGCGATCTCGGCACGCGCGTGCGCGGTGCGCGCGTCAGCATCGGGCGGCTCACCTCGACGAGCAACCGGCACGGCGTCGCGCGCCTCCCGCTCTTCCGGCGCGGCGCGCTCGTCACCGTCGCGGCGAAGGCCGGGTACGGCGCTCGCGCCGTGCGGCTCTCGTTCACGACTCACCCTAAGTCGACCATCCGCATCTACCGCCGCTCGCTGCAGTGGGCGATGTACGGCGCCGGCCCCGAGCGCACACAGGCGCAGTCGTCGATCCGGCTGCGGCCACCGTTCCGCGTCGTCTGGTCGCGCGGGCTCGGATCGCTGGTGGAGTTCCCGGCGGTCGTCGCGGACGGCGTCGCCTACGTCGCGAACGCCGGCGGCACCGTGCGGGCTATCTCGATGCGAAACGGAACCGTGATCTGGAGGCACGACACGCCGCACGGGAAGATGGCGTCCTCTCCCGCCGTCTACGGCGACGAGCTCGTCGTCCACGGCATGGACGGTGACGTGCAGGTGCTTAGGCGCTCGGACGGGCGCCTGCTCTGGCGCTACGCGGCGGGCTCGCCGATCGAGTCGTCGCCCGTCGTGCTGCCGGACGGCATCGACGTGTTCGGCACGTGGAACGGGGTGGTCACCGCGCTCGATCTGCGGACGCACCGAGTGCGCTGGCGCCACTACGACGGCTGCAAGATCACGTCGTCGGCCGCAGCCGCCGGCGACACGCTCTACGTCGGCGACTACTGCGGCAGGCTGCTCGCGCTCTCGGCGAGCACGGGTGCGCGTGCGCTTCGCGGCGTCGGTCAACGGGCGCGTGTACGGCACGCCCGCGGTCGCCGACGGGCGCGTGTTCGTGCCGAGCTCCACCGGCGGGTCGCTGACCGCCTTCTCGGTCGGCGGCAGGCGCCTGTGGAGCCGCTACACGGGCTCCTACGTCTACTCCTCGCCGGCCGTGTCTCACGGACGTGTCTTCTTCGGGTCGTACAACGGCGTCTTCTACGCCGTCTCGGCGCGCACCGGCGCGACGCTCTGGGCGCGCGGCACGGGCGGGCCGATCTCGGGCGCCGCTGTCGTGGTCGACGGCGTTGCGTACGCGGGGTCGTTCGCGCACCGGATCGTCGGCGTCGACGCCGCGAGCGGCCGCATCGTCCTCGACTTCCCGCACGGCCAGTACGTCCCGGTCGCGGGCAGCGGGCGCCGCCTGCTGCTCCACGGTTACTCGCGCATCTTCGCGGTGGAACGGCGTTGAGGCGCCGCCTGCTGCTCGCGGCGGTCGCGATCGTCGTGGTCGCGGCCGGGGCCGCGGGCGGGTGGTACCTCCACCTCAAGCACGCCTCACGCGACATCGAGGGCTCCTCGACCGTCGAGTTCGTCCCAACCCAGCCGCCGCCCCCGAAACCGGTCGAGCCCGGGATCGCGTGGCCCGTCTACGGCCACGATCCCGAGGGCACGCGGTTCGGGAACGGGATCTCGCTGGCTCCGCCGTTCCGGACCGTCGTGGACGTTCCGCGCGCGCACGCTCGTCGAGTTCCCGCCCGCGGTTGCGTACGGTCGACTCTTCCTTGCCAACAACACCGGCACGGTCTTCGCGGTCGACGGCGCCGCCGGGAAGCTCCGCTGGCACTACGACTCGCACCGGTGCGTCGCCGCGTCGCCTGCCGTGGACGATCACATCGTCTTCGAGTCGTTCCTCAACGGGCCGCCGTGCAACCGGCCGCCGAGCTCGTCGCTCACGGGGGCGCTGATCGCGTTCGACTCGCACGGCGGCCGCGTGCTCTGGCGGCGACAGCTGGCGCCGTCCGAGTCGTCTCCGGTCGTCGTCGGCGGCCGCGTCTACGTCGGCGACTGGAGCGGCAAGGTCTACGCGTTCGACGAGCACACCGGACGTCTGGCTCTGGTCGACGACCGTGCTCGGCCAGGTGAAGGGCGGTGTCGCGATCTCGGGACGCCGCCTCTTCGTCGGCGACTACTCGGGCCACGTCTACGCGCTCGCGGCGCGGACCGGGCGGATCCTCTGGCGCGCGAGCGCGCAACCTCGCTTCGGCGGGATCGGCCACTTCTACGCGACTCCGGCGGCGGCCTACGGTCGCGTCTACATCGGCTCGACGGACGGCAAGGTCTACTCGTTCGGCGCGACGAGCGGCGAGCTCAGGTGGTCGCAGTCGACGGGAGGCTACGTCTACTCGTCGGCGGCCGTGTGGCGCGACCGCGTCTATGCCGGCTCGTACTCGCAGCGCTTCACCTGCTTCGACGCCGCGACGGGCGACGTCAAGTGGCAGTTCACCGCGGACGGCCCGATCTCCGGCTCGGCGACGGTGATCGCGGGGCGTGTGTACTTCGCGACGCTCGCCGGGACGACGTACGCGCTCGACGCCCGCACCGGCGCACGGCTGTGGACGTACCCGGACGGGAAGTACACCCCGGTCGTGGCGGACTCCGAGCGCCTCTACCTCGTCGGCTACACGCGAGTCCACGGGCTCGTCGAGAGCCGGCGGTAGATTGCGCCGGTGCGCTACGGGGTCACCGGTGCGGCCGGGTTCATCGGCTCCCAGCTCGCCGAGGCGCTGCAGTCGGCCGGGCACGACGTCGTCGGTTTCGACTGCTTCACCGACTACTACGACCCCCGGCTGAAAGCCGAGAACGCGCGTGGCCTCGACGTCCGGCGAGTCGACCTCGCCGAGGGCCCGGTCGACTTCGGCGGCCTCGACGGCGTGTTCCACCTCGCCGGCCAGCCGGGCGTCCGCAGCTTCGGCGACGTCTTCCCGCTGTACGTGCGCCGCAACGTGCTCGCCTCGCAGCGGGTGTTCGAGGCCGCCGTCGCGGCCGGCGTCCGGATCGTGTTCGCTTCCTCGTCGTCGGTGTACGGCGCGCCCGAGCGGTTCCCGACGCCCGAAGACGAGCCGCCGCATCCGCTCTCGCCGTACGGCGTGACGAAGCTCGCGTGCGAGCACCTGCTCGACGCCTACGTCCGGTCGTACGACCTCGACGCGGTCGTCCTGCGCTACTTCAACGCCTTCGGCCCCCGCCAGCGGCCCGACATGGCGTTCACCCGGATCGCGTTCGCCCTCGCCGCGGGGACGCGCTTCGAGCTCTACGGCGACGGGTCGCAGTCGCGCAGCTGGACGTACGTCGGAGACGTGGTCGACGCGACGATCCGCGCGATGTCCGGCGGCACCGGGACGTACAACGTCGGCGGTGCGCTCGAGGCGTCGATGAACGAGGCGATCGAGC
Source organism: uncultured Thermoleophilia bacterium (assembly GCA_963708355.1). GTDB lineage: Bacteria > Actinomycetota > Thermoleophilia > Gaiellales > Gaiellaceae > PALSA-600. The sequence goes on from CAVPSK010000009.1 coordinate 206,208, forward strand.
TGTTCGAGCAGCTTGCGGGAACGACGCTCGACGTCCGGCGCACCAGCGCGGTCCCCGGCGACCAGCGGCGCACGGCCGCCGACACGAGCCGGATCCGGGCGGAGCTCGGTTGGAGCCCGACGGTCTCGCTGGAGGAAGGCCTCGCGAGACAGTGGGAATGGGCGTCGGCTACAGTCGCCGCTCGATGACGGCCGCTCCGACTCCCGATCTCGACGCCGAGCGCGAGGTCGATCTCGGACGCTGGCGCCGCGCCGTCGTCCGACTGTGGTGGCTGCCCGTGGTCGGCGTGGTCGTCGGCGGCATCCTCGGGGGTCTCTACTCGCTCCGCGGCGGGAGCGACTACAAGGCCGCGGCGCTGATCTCGCTGGGTCAGCCCGTCTCGCCGGGCGGCGCCGTCGTCAACGGCTTCTACTCGAACCCGCGGGCGATCGCGCTGATCACGTCCTCGGCCTCGGCCCAGTCGGCCGCCGAGCGGTCCGCGGGGCTGGCCGACGGGGCGCTCCGCGGGCACGTGTCCGTCGCCCAGGTCGGCTCGGCGACCGGTGCAGGTGCGACCCGTGCGACTCCGCTGGTCTCGCTGAGCGTGCGCGGCGCCTCGCCGGAGAAGACTGCCGACGCGGCGAACGCGCTGTCGGCACTGGTCGTCAAGCGCACCACGGCGCCGTACGTCGGCACGAAGATCGCGACGTACCGCACTGTCCTGAAGACGACTCGGACCCAGCTGGGGTCGATCAACCAGCGGATCGCGGCCGCAGACAAGGCGATCGCCGCCGGGCATCTCAATGCGCTCGACAAGTTGACGCTGATCACGCAGCTCGACACGGCGCTGCAGCGCCAGGGCAACCTGCTCAACCAGCTGTCCTCGACGCAGACGCAGCTTGCGTTCTCACAGAGCGTCGAGAGCGCGCGGGTGGTCACGACGGCCCAGGCGGTCAAGTCCTCGGCGCACTCCCACGGCAGCTCGATCGTGATCGGCGCCCTGATCGGGCTCCTGCTCGGCGTGATCGCGGCGATCGTCGGCGATGCGCGCAGCGGCCGCGCCCAGCCGGCATGAAGGTCTCGTTCCTCGTTCCCGTCTACAACGAGGAGCGAACGCTCGAGGAAGTCGTCCGGCGCGTGGAGTCGCTGCCGCTCGACAAGCAGATCGTCGTGGTCGACGACGGCTCGACCGACGACACTCCCGCCATTCTCGAGCGTCTCGACGAGGAGCTCGACAACCTTGTCGCCGTCACCCAGCCGAACCGCGGCAAGGGGGCTGCGGTGCGCCGGGCGCTGGCGGAGGCCGACGGTGACGTGGTCGTGATCCAGGACGCCGACATGGAGTACGACCCGGCCGAGGTGCCCGCGTTGATCGCGCCGATCGAGCAGGGCGCACGCGGACGTGGTCTACGGATTCGCGTCTCTCCGGCGGCCGGCCGCAGCGCGCGTACCTCTTCTGGCACCTGGTCGGAAACCGCTTCTTGAGCGTCGTCACAGGGCTGCTCTTCAACACCACGCTGTCGGACATGGAGACCGGGTACAAGGCGTTCCGCATCGAGGTCTTGCGCTCGCTCGACCTGCGCGAGGACGACTTCGGGATCGAGCCCGAGATCACCGGTCGGCTCTGCCGGCGCAAGGACCTGCGGATCTACGAGCTGCCGATCGCCTACTACGGCCGCACGTACGCCGAGGGGAAGAAGATCACCTGGCGCGACGGCTTCAAGGCGCTGCGCGTGCTCGTCCGCGTCCGCCTCTTCTGACGTGCTGGAGGGCAAGACCGTCGCGGTGGTCGTTCCCGCGCACGACGAAGAGGCGCTGATCGCCGCGACGCTGCAAGGGATACCGGGGTTCGTCGACCGGATCTACGTCATCGACGATGCGTCGAGCGACGCGACCGCCGACGTGGCCGGCTCCGTGGGCGACCCGCGGGTCGAAGTGATCGCGCACGAGCGTAACCTCGGCGTCGGCGCGGCGATCGTCACCGGCTACAAGCGGGCACTCGCCACGCGCATGGACGCGGTCGCGGTGATGGCCGGCGACAACCAGATGGATCCCGACGAGCTCGAGGTGCTCGCGCTGCCCGTCGTGCGCGGTGAGCTCGACTACGCGAAGGCGAACCGGCTCTTCACGGGCAGCGCCTGGAAGCTGATGCCGCGCAGCCGCTACCTCGGCAACGCCGTTCTCAGCCTGCTCACCAAGATCGCGTCGGGCTACTGGCACATCGCCGACTCGCAGGCGGGCTACACGGTCCTGTCGCGCCCCATGCTCGCGCTGCTCGACCTCGACCGCATCTACACGCGGTACGGATTTCCGAACGACATGCTCGTTCACCTGAACGTATGGAACGCGCGCGTCCGCGACTTCCCGTCGCGGCCGATCTACGGCGTCGGTGAGCGCTCGGGCATCAAGATCCGCCGCGTCGTGCCGCGGATCTCGTGGCTGCTGTGGAAGGGGTTCTTCTGGCGGCTGCGCGAGAAATACGTGATCCGCGACTTCCACCCGCTCGTCTTCTTCTACAGCCTCGGCCTCGTGATGACGGTGGCGGGACTGGCACTCGGCGTGGTCGAGACGGCGCTGCGGTTCGCCGGCCACGGCATCCCGACCGCGACGATCGTGCTCGTCGCCCTCCTGCTGATCTCGGGGACGCAGTTCACGCTCTTCGCCATGTGGTTCGACATGGAGTCGAACAAGGACCTGCGCTAGGCGCGCCCCGAGACGTAAAGAGGGAGGCCTCGCCCATGCGGCTCGAGCGAGACCTCCCCGGGGGACCCGAGGCACCGCGAGGCGCCCCGGGCGGGACGAGGGCACGTCCACCGGGCACCGTAGCGCACCTCCGGTGGGGCACGCGGCGGTTGCAAAGGGTCCGTAAGGAGCCGTGGCGCGTTCCGCCCGGGGCAGTACATTGCACCGATGCCGACCTCCGTGGTGACGGGCGGGGCCGGGTTCCTCGGCTCCCACCTCTGCGAGTTCCTGGCCACCGAGGGGCACCGCGTCGTCTGCGTCGACAACCTCGACTCGGGGACGCTCGAGAACATCTCGCATCTCCGCAACGACGGGTTCGAGTTCGTCTATCACGACGTCGTCGAGCCGATCCACGTCGAGGGCCCGGTCGACTTCGTGTTCCACCTCGCCGCCCTCGCGAGCCCGGTCGACTACCTCCGGGCCCCGCTGAAGTCGCTGAAGGTGGGCTCCTACGGGACCCACAACGCGCTCGGTCTCGCGAAGTGGAAGCGGGCGCGCTTCCTGATCTCGTCGACGAGCGAGGTGTACGGCGACCCGCTCGAGCACCCGCAGGCCGAGACCTACTGGGGCAACGTCAACCCGATCGGCCCCCGCGGCGTCTACGACGAGGCGAAGCGATACGCCGAGGCCCTCACGATGACGTACCACACCCAGCAGGGCGTCGACACGTGCATCGCGCGGATCTTCAACACCTACGGCCCGCGCATGCGCAGGAACGACGGCCGTGCGTCGGTCAACTTCCTGAACCAGGCGCTCGAGGGCAAGCCGCTCACCGTCTACGGCGACGGGTCACAGACGCGGTCGCTCTGCTACGTGGACGACCTGATCCGCGGGCTCTACCTGCTCGCGCAGAGCGGAGAGCACCTGCCGGTGAACCTCGGCAACCCGGACCACGAGCTGACGATGCTCGACCTCGCGCAGACGGTGATCAGGGTCACCGGCTCGTCGAGCGAGGTCGTGTTCGAGGCGCTGCCGACCGACGATCCTCAGGTGCGGCGTCCCGACATCACGCGTGCGCGTCAGGTGCTCGGCTGGGCGCCCGAGGTCGACCTCGAGGAAGGGCTGCGCCGCTGGCTCGCGGCGATGGGGCAGGAGTCGGCCGTCGTTTGATGCGGGCGCGGCTTGGGGTCGTCGTCCTCGTCTCGATCGCCGCGGCAGCCCTCACCGCGGCGACGGCGACGCCTGCGGATGCGTCCCGGTACATGCGTGTCGGCATCTACGACGAGGCGCAGACGCTCTACGGCCCGATTCCCGAGACGTTCTCGCTGCTCAACCAGCTGCACGTCCAGGAGATCCGGGAGAACCTCTACTGGGGCGGCCCGTACGGCGTCGCGCAGCACCGCCCCGCCGAATCCGCGCAACCCGGACGACCCTGCGTACCATTGGGCGCTCTACGACCGGACGGTTGCCTACGCGCACACGTACGGGATCCACGTTCTCTTCTCGGTCTACGGAACGCCGACCTGGGAGAGCGGGAGGCAGTCGAAGAACGTCGCCCCGAAGAACGCCGTCGACCTCCGGAACTTCGCTTACGCCGCGGCCACGCGCTACAGCGGCACGTTCACGGGCGACGACGGGCGAGATCATCCCCGCCGTCAAGGAGTGGACGGCCTGGAACGAGCCGAACAACCCGACGTTCCTGTCCCCGCAGTACCGTCGCATCGCCGGCGGCTATGCGATCCAGAGCGCGACCGACTACGCGAAGATCTGCAACGCCGTCTACGAAGGCGTGCACGGGGCGCTCGTCTCCGGTGAGCGGGTCGCCTGCGGCGTCACGGCTCCCCGCGGCAACAACAACCCGAAAAGCACTCGGCCCTCGGTGTCGCCGATCGCGTTCCTGCGGGCGGTCAAGAAGGCCGGGCTGAAGACCTTCGACGCGTGGGCGCACCATCCGTACTACGCGGGCCCCTCCGACCAGCCGACGACCAAGCCGGTCGGGGCTCGCGGCGCCCCGGCAACGGCGGTGACGCTCGGCAACCTGAACGACCTGATCAAGGTCGTGACGCAGCTCTACGGCAACAAGCGGATCTGGATCACCGAGTACGGCTACCAGACGAACCCACCGGACAAGCTCTTCGGGGTCTCCTGGGCGAAGCAGGCGCTCTACCTGAAGCAGGCCTTCGCGATCGCGAAGCAGAATCCGCGTGTCGACATGATGCTCTGGTTCCTGCTCAAGGACGACCCGAACCTCGGCGGCTGGCAGTCGGGGCTGATCACCATCGGGGGGAAGAAGAAGCCGTCGTTCGCGGCGTTCGCGAACCTTCCCCACTAGCGATGCCGCCGCTTCCCGAGCCCTGGCCGGGGGCGAACCGGCGGAACCCGCGCAGGTCGTCCTCGACCTGGGTGGTGCGCTCGGCGCTCGTTCGCTGGCTCGGAGCGCAGATCGAGGAACTGCGAGCGGCGAGCCCGTTGCGCATCCTCGACGTCGGGTGCGGCGTCAAGCCGTACTACCCGTTCTTCGCGCCGATCGCATCGGAGTACGTCGGCGTCGACGTCGTCGAGAACCCCATCGCCGACCTCGTCGGCGCCGTCGAGCACCTGCCGGTCGACGACGCGAGCTTCGACGTCGTGCTCTGCACGCAGGTCCTCGAGCACTCCGACGACCCGGCGCAGGCGGTCGCAGAGCTGCGGCGCGTGACCCGGCCCGGCGGGCGGGTGCTGGCGTCGACGCACGGCGTGCAGTGGTATCACCCGTCCCCGAACGACCACTGGCGATGGACGCACACCGGGCTCCGCCTGTTGTTCGAGCGGAACGGCGACTGGTCGAGTCTCTCGATCGAGCCCGCCGCAGGCACCGGCTCCACCCTCGCGATGCTCATCTCGAACTACGTAGAGGCCGGACTCGGCGAGACGCCGGTCGGCCGCGGGCGCGGTCTGGGCTCTCCATCGCGCGGGTGAGGCCGCGGACGCGACGAACCCGAAGCTGCGCGATACGCGGCAGGGATCGCTGATCGCGAACTACCACGTCGTCGCCGAAGTGTGACGCGCGCGGCGAACTAGCGCGTCCTCTGGAGACGACGGCGGTCCGAGGTACGATCGGCGCGTGGCACTGCCGGAACGAAGCGACGGCGTCAGTCCGGAGCGCGTTGTCGGCGCTCGGCCTTCCGAGGACGCCCGCTCGGGCAAGCCGTACCTGCTCACCGGCGCGCCGTTCCAAAAACTGATCAGGCGCAGTGCGAGCGTGCTCGCGCTCGTGACGGTGGACGTCGGCGGGCTGATCATCGGGCTCTACGCCGCGCTCGCCGTGCGGGCGTTCGTCGTCGACCCGCATCCAGTGCTCTGGGGGCTGATCTGGGACCAGGAGACGAACTGGCTCCCGTTCCTGATCCTCGTCCTGATCCTCGTCTTCTGGCGCGCCGGCCTCTACGCGCGCCGGGAGTTGCGCGAGGGCGTCGGACGTGTGGTCGGGGCCGTCTTCCTCGTCGCCGCGTTGTCGCTCGCGTTCGCGCTCGGTAGCGGCCAGCACGTGACGACGCTCGGGCTCTACGTCGTCGGCGCCTTGTTCGTCTCCGCCACGATCGCGCTCTTCCGCGCCAGCTACGAGCAACTGACCGGCGAGATCCTCCGTGCGGCCGGGGTGCGCCGTCGCGCCGTGCTCGTCGGAACGGCCACGCAGCGCGAGCGCCTTCGCTCCGGGCTCGGCGCCGCGCAGGCCGGTATCGAGTACGAGTTCGTCGGCGAGCTCGACCCCGATGCGTTGGACGATGCCATCTTCGCGGTCGACGACCTGGACGACGTGATCGTCGCCGACATGGGGATCGCGGAGGAACGGCTGCTCGAGATCGTCGACGCTGCGCACAGGCGGGCGGTCAAGGTGCGGATCGCACCGCGCACGACGGAGCTGCTCGTCGAGCGGGGCGAGTACGTCCCTGGCCTCGGCGTGCCCTTGTTCGAGCTGCGGCCGCCGATCTTTGCGGGCGCCGACTGGACGCTCAAGCGCAGCTTCGACCTCGTCGTCTCCGCCCTGATCGTCGTCGTCGGCCTGCCGGTCTGGGTGGTGATCGCGGCTGCGATCAAGCTCACCTCGCGCGGGCCGGTGTTCTACGCCGATCCCCGCGTCGGCCTGGGCGAGCAGGAGTTCCGCATGCTCAAGTTCCGCACGATGGTCGCGGACGCCGACCGGCAGCAGGAGCAGCTCGAGCGTGCGAATGAAGCGACAGGTGCGCTGTTCAAGATCCGCCGCGATCCGCGTGTGACATCGGTCGGTCGCGTGCTCCGGAGGTTTTCGCTCGACGAGGTCCCGAACGTGATCAACGTGCTGCGCGGTCAGATGTCGCTCGTCGGGCCCGCGGCCGCTTCCCGTTCGCGACTACGAGCGGCTCGAGGGCTGGCATCGCCGCCGCTACAACGTCCTGCCTGGCATCACCGGCCTCTGGCAGATCGGTGGGCGCTCCGATCTCGCGTTCGACGACCTCGTGCGACTCGACTTCTACTACCTCGAGAACTGGTCGATCTGGCTCGACATCTCGATTCTCTTCCGTACCCCGGCGGCGATCCTGAGCCGCCGCGGCGCGTACTGACGCGCCGCTACTCGTTCTCGTCGCGCAGCCGGCGCAGGATCTCGAGCAGGTCGCCGCTCAGGTCGCCCGAGGCGATGCGCTCGATCGCCTGCTGGCGCTCCGGGTCGGCCGCGCCCGCGATCGCGGCAGCGATCCGCTCCCAGCCCTCCTCGACCGGCAGGTCGCCGAAGAGCAGCGCGCGGACGCGCTCCAGGTCGTTCGACCTTGCAACCTCCTCGTCTCCCACCCCGCGCACTCTCGGTGCTCCGGCGTGCGAAGACACCGGCGCTTCGGGTGGGTGCCGGCCCATCCATCGTTCAGAGGGACATCTGTGTCACCGTGGCTCCGCTGCCAGTCGTCGACGCAGCGCCCGGGCCAGGTAGATCACGATCAGCACGTTGATCAGGATCCGCCCGCCTTCCACAACGTCGGGTGGAGAGCGAGCTCGTACAGCTCGAACGGGATCAGCAGCGACGTCGCGATCACGGTCAGGTACTCAGCCCAGAGCTGATCGAGCCATAGCCCAACACCCTCGACGAGCTCCAGTCCTCCGTAGCCGAGTGCGGCGATGCCGGCGATCCGCAGCTGGTGCGCGTGGAGGCCGTGCAAGCGCGCGATGATTCCGTGGAAGAAGTGCTGGCGCGGATCGATGTCGATGCTGCGGATGATCCGCTCCGCGAGCTGGCCGAAGTCGGTGGAGAGATGAAACAGCAGATAGACACCTGCGGCGAGCAGAAGCAGGCCGCGCAGAATGCGCTCGGCCGCGATCAGACGGAGGACGACACGCGTGCGCGGAGGGTCGCCGGCGCCCACCGAGAGAGCTAACCATCCTTGGCCCGCTTGGATGGTGCGCCATCGTCGCGACCGACTTTCGGCTGCTGGCCGGACGCCGTCTGCGGACGGAAAGCAGCTCTATTTCAGAACCCGAAGCAGCGCTTACGTCGCCGTAACCTCGGTCTGCCACACTTGGGCTCGACGTGCGCGCGCCGAAGATCCTCGCCGTCGCCTCGGCGATCGACCTCGACTTCCGCTACGGCTGCACCCCGGCGTGGTGGCAGCTGTGGAAGGGCCTGTACGAGGAGGGTGTCGACCTCGTCGTCACTCCGTACCGCGGCCGGCCGGTCGAGTCGCCCTGGTGGCGCACGGCGCCGAACCCGACCTACTCGAGGGCGAGTCGTTCGCGCGCGCCCGCGACACCGTCGCGCGCCTCAAGGGCGACCGCTACCTGCGTCGGGCCGAGGAGGATCCCGAGGACGCGTCGGCCGACAGGATGACCCGCGAGGTGATCTGGCGGTGGGTCACGCCGCGCTGGCGCCGGCACCTCGAGGCGCTCGTCGAGCGCGAGCGTCCCGACGCGGTGTCGTCTTCACCGTCCCGATGGCGCATCTGCGCGGCATCCCGACGGCGCTGCGCACGCGGTTCGGCATTCCGGTCGTGTTCTACGACGGCGACGCGCCGATGAGCCTGCCCGAGTTCGGCGGGATGGACACCGGATTCAACTGGTACCACGACGCCGATCCGTCCGAGTACGACCTGCTGCTCTCGAACTCCGAGGGCGCGCTCGAGCGGCTGCTCGCGCTCGGCGCGAGGCGCGCCGAGGCCGTGTTCTGGGGCGCCGATCCCGAGTTCTTCGCGCCCGCAGCCGGTCGACAAGGAGCTCGACGTCTTCTTCTACGGCTACGGCGACAAGTTCCGGCGCGAGTGGGTCCAGGCGATGGTCGGCGAGCCGTCGCGCCGGCTGCCCGATGTCGATTTCGCCCTCGGCGGGCGGGACTTCCAGGGGACATCGGGCCGCGCGGCAGATCGGCGACGTGCCGTTCAACGCCTTCTCGCGCGCGATCTCCTCGGCGCGCGTCAACCTGTGCATCACCCGCCGCTCGCACGCCAGCGTCTACGCGTCGTCGTCGTGCCGGCCGTTCGAGCTCGCCTCGTCGGGCGCCGCGATCGTCTCGAACCCGTACGAGGGGATCGAGCGCTGGTTCGAGCCCGGCTCGGAGCTGATCGTCGTCGCACGACGCCGACGAGGCGGTCGCCGCGTATCGGGAGCTGCTCGCCGACCCCGGACAGGCCGAGGAGCTCGGCCGCCGTGCGCGCGAACGCGTCCTCGACGAGCACACGTATCGGCACCGCGCGCGCCAGGTGCTCGACCTGCCTCGGGGTCGAGTGCCCGGCGTGAAGAAGGATCGCGATCGTCCCCGCGTTCAACGAGGAGGCGAGCGATCGGCGGCGTGGTCGACGAGATCCGCGCGTTCGACCCGGAGTTCGACGTCGTCGTGATCGACGACGGCTCGGGCGACCGCACGGCCGAGGTCGCCGCCGAGGCACGGCGCGCACGTGCTCAGGCTGCCGTTCAACCTCGGCATCGGCGGCGCCGTGCAGACCGGCTACCGCTACGCGTGGGAGCAGCGGGTACGAGCTCGCCGTGCAGATCGACGGCGACGGCCAGCACGATCCGGCGCAGCTCCCGAAGCTGCTCGCGCCGGTCGTGCCGGGCGAGGCCGACATCTGCGTCGGCTCGCGGTTCACCGGCGCGGCGGGCTACCGCTCGTCGTCGCGCGCCGCATCGGGATCCGCATCTTCGCGCGCACCGTCTCGCTGATCACCCGCCAGACGGTCACCGACACGACGTCGGGCTTCCGGCGCTCAACCGCCGCGGCGATCGCGCTGTTCGCCGCGCGACTACCCGCACGACTACCCCGAGGTCGAGGCGATCGTGATGGTCGCACAAGCACCGGCTGCGGCTCGCCGAGGTGCCGGTAGCATGCGCGAGCGCGAGCACGGCAGCTCGTCGATCACCGCGCTGCGCTCGATCTACTACATGGTCAAGGTGCTGCTCGCCGTCTTCGTGGGCTGTTCCGGCGGCACGCGCGACCCCGGTCGGAGGCGGATGATCGCCGGCCATGACCCCGCTCAAGGTCTCGATCGCGGCGCGCTCGCCTCGGTGCTGCTGCTCGTCGTCGTGTTCGAGCTGATCCGCTCGCGCCGGCTGCGCGAGCGCTACGCGCTGCTGTGGCTGCTGACGGCCGTCGTCCTGCTCGTGCTCTCGGTCTGGCGCGGGGGGCTGAACACGATCGCCGGGTGGGTCGGCGTCGCGCTACCCGCCGGCCGTGCTCTTCGCCGTCGCGTTGCTCTTCGTGCTCGTCGTGCTGCTGCACTACTCGACGGTGATCTCGCGGCTCTCCGACCAGAACGTGATCCTCGCCCAGCGCGCTCGCGCTGCTCGAGGGCTCAACGAGGGTCGACGCCGGAGCCGGTGCGGAGCAGCGCCGGAAGCCGAGGCACCAGCAACCCCAGCGACGCAACCAGCAGGGCTGCTGCGGGAATCGCGGCTGCGAGCGGGGCCAAAACGCCGTCGCCGTATGTCTCGTCGGCACCCCTCAGGATGAAGAAGCCGTAGCCGCCCAGCAGAGCGGCGACCGCCGGTGAGCGCAGCCCGACGGCGAGCAGGCAGGCGAACGGAAGGCGCAACCAGCGTTGGGCTCCAGGTCGTCTCGTGGAGGTTGTCGTAGAGAGTCGTCCAGTCGGTGTCGATCCAGAGCACGGCGCGACGACAAGTGCGGCCAGCCCGCGATCCCACCGGCCGCAGGGGCGCCAGACGATCACGAGGGCCATCGCGACCCCGAGCGCGAACCACGCGGTGAGCTGAGCCCGACGAACGCCGGCAGGACTGGTGTTTGTAGACGTCGACAAACTGGTCGAGAACAGGAAGCGCCCCGCGAACGGGAGCACGACATAGAGACTGCGGCCGCGAGTGCCGAGGGGCGGCCCGGCGATGCGTTCGGCGATCCCGCGATCGCCCAGACGGCGACCGGGGCGAGGATGAGCGCCACGACCACGGCGAACGCCCCTCCGGTCGGCGGTCGCCGCGATAGCGGCGGTCGCAACCTCGGCGGCCGCGACGAGGAGGATCGACCAAGCCAGGGAGGGGTCGTCAGGCCGAGCTGGCTCACCACCGGGACGAGTCGGACGCGAGACCCGCGCTCGCGGTACCAGGCGATCGTGCGCGCGAGCCCGTCGTGGAGCTCGGTGCGAGCCTCGAACCCGAACAGCTCGCGGGCACGCGTCACGTCGAGCCGCCGGCGAGGCTGGCCGTTCGGCTTGGTCGTGTCCCACGCGAGTCGCCGTCGAACCGGTGAGCTCGGCGATCTGCTCGGCCAGGCTCGCGGATCGAGATCTCCTGCCCCGTCCCGAGATTGACGGCTCTGCCCCGTCGTACCGCTCGGCGGCGAGCAGCAACCCGTCGGCCGCGTCCTCGACGTAGAGGAACTCGCGCGTCGGCGTCCCGTCGCCCCAGAGCACGACCTCGTCGCGTCGCCCCCGGGCAACTTGCGGATCAGCGCCGGGATGACGTGCGAGGCTCGAGGTCGAAGTTGTCGCGCGGGCCGTAGAGGTTGACCGGGAGCAGGTGGATCGCGTTCGAGGCCGTACTGCTCGCGGTAGCGCCTGCGCTCGACGAGAGCGTCTTCTTGGCGATGCCGTAAGGGGCGTTCGTCTCCTCGGGGTAGCCGTTCCAGAGGTCCTCCTCGTGGAACGGCACCGGGGTGAACTTCGGGTACGCGCAGATCGTCCCGAGGGTCACCAGCTTCGACGTCACGGAGACGGCGGAGCTCGAGCACGTGCGCGCCCATCATCAGGTTGGCGTACCAGTACCGCCCCGGCTCGCGCGGTTGGCGCCGATGCCGCCCACCTGGGCGGCGAGGTGGAAGACGAGGTCGGGCTCGTGGCCGCGAACAGGCGCTCGGTGTCGTCCCAGCGCGTCAGGTCGTACTCGGCCTGCCGCGGCGACGTCACGTCGTGCCCCTTGGCCTGGAGCCGCTCGACGAGGTGCGAGCCGAGAAAGCCCGAGCCGCCGGTGACGAGCTCTTCATGAGGCGATTGCTCCGGGACTGTACGCGCTGAACGAGACGGCGAGGAAGTCGGTCCAGGACTTCGGCGAACCGAGGGCGCGGTTGACGCGACGCGCGAGCGGGATCTCGACCGCGCCGATCGTCTTCGGGAGAACGGCGAAGCTCGTCGGCTCGAGCCGGTAGCCGCCGGCACGCTCCGAGAGGCCGCTTTCCGCGAGGAGCCGCTCGACCTCGTGCCTCCGCCAGTACTTCATGGCGTTCGGGTGACGTAGTCGACGCGGTTTGAGACGCGGCGGCCAGTTGGACGGATTGAGCGCGTTCGGGAAAACAGCTGTCGAACACGAATGCCCCTCCCGGCTTGAGGACGCGCGCGATCTCGCGGACTGCGCGTGCCACGAACCCCTTTCCCATGTGGAGGAACACCGCGCTCGAGACGGCGAGATCGATCGAACCGTCTTCGATCGGCAGGTCGTCTGCCGATGCGCAGATCGCCTGGAGATCGGCCCCCGGGAACACGTCGTACTGCTCTCGGTATTCGAGCAGTCGGCTGAGCATCGTCGCGGAGATGTCGACCGCGCAAAGCGTGTCGCAGGTCAGACCCCGATCGCGGGCGAGGTACAGGTCGATTCGACCGTAGCCGGCGCCGACGTCGAGCAGCGCCGGAGTGTGCGACTCCGGCGGGGAACCGCGACCAGAGCGGGGCGATCTTTCCGGTGAGCCGCGCTCGGCGCGCTTCGTCGCCGATCCATCCGCGATCGCCGACTTGACGTGGTCGGCTGCGGCTTCCGCCTCCGAGCGGGCCTCGGTACGGCGACTTGTATGTAGTTCCGCGAACGCGATCCCGTCGCGGCGGCGAACACGTTCTTCGACGACGTTGCTCACCGCGTCGGCGAGCGGCGCGCCCGTCTGCCAGTCGACCGGCCGATCCAGCGGTGGCGCTGCTCCGCGTACCAGCGGATCGTGCGGAGGACGCCCTCCTCCCACGAGACCTTCGGCTCCCAGCCGGTCTCCCGTTGAGCTTGTCGTAGCCGACCCGCAGCGCCATCACGTCGGTCGTGCCGGGCCGCAGCCGGCTCTCGTCGTCACGACGTGGCGGTCGTCACGCCAGAAGCCGTGCTCCTCGCCGACGCGCAGGATCAGGTCGACCAGTCGCGCATCGAGATGTTCTCGCCTTGCCCGTAGACGTAGACGTCGCCGGGGACGCCGTGCGCGGCGACCATCAGGTGGCCGCGGACGCCGTCGGTGCAGAAGCAGAAGTCGCGGAGCGGCTCGAGCGCACCGAGCTCGATCTCGGGACGCGAGAGCGCCTGGGTGATGATCGTGCCGGTGACGTAGCGCGGGTTCTGGCGCGGGCCGTAGTTGTTGAACATCCGCGTGACGACGCCCGGTACGCCGTACGCGTCGTGGTAGTTCATCGTCAGGAAGTCGGCCGCGACCTTCGCCGTCGCGTAGATCGACTTCGGGTTGATCGGCGAGCGCTCGTGCAGGATCAGGCCGCCGAGCTCGTCGAAGTCGTGGTGGTGCGCGACCGAGTCGCTGACGTTGCCGTACTCCTCCGACGTGCCCGCCGTGTCGAACTTCTCGAGCTCGACGCCGTGGTCGACGACCGACTGCAGCAGGTTCAGCGTGCCGATGGTGTTCGCCATCACCGTCTCGTACGGGCCGGTGCCACGACTCGCCGACGTGCGCCTGTGCGCCGAGGTGGAAGAGGTAGGACGGTCTTTCGCCTTCGCGAGGTCGCGCATCAGGTAGTCGATCGACGTCTTGTCGGTGAGGTCCGCGAAGACCACGCGCAGCCGCCGCTGCAGGTCGCCGATGTTGTTCAGCGCGCCCGACGACGTGGCCCGCACGAACGCGATCACGTTGGCTTCCAGCTCGACGAGGGCCTCGGTCAGATGCGAGCCCATGAAGCCGTCGGCGCCGGTGATCAGGCAGGTCCGGCCCGCATAGGCGTCGCCGACCTCGGCACGGGCCCCGTCGAGCGCCTGCTCGCTCCAGCCGTGGTCGTCTCGCTGCATCGCGGCGAGTAGCGTACCCGGGCGGAATGAAGGAATCGGTGAAGTCCGGCGTTCTCGCGGCCGGGAGGGCGATTCTGCGGCCACGGGGCGTCGCCTTCGTGCGCAGCCTGACGATCAGGAACCTGCCGAGCACCGGGATGTACCGCGACGTGCTTCGCGGCCGGATCGCGCTCGAGATCGGAGGACCGAGCGAGATCTTTGCTCTCGGTCCGTTGCCCGTCTATCGCGTGCTGCATTCGGTCGATGAATGCAACTACGCGGCGCGCACGCTCTGGGAGCCCGCCGGTTTCGCCCCGCGGTATCGCCGCACCTTCGTCGCCGAAGCGAGTTCGCTCGACGGCGTCGCGGAAGGGAGCTACGGCTGCGTCCTCGCGTCGCACGTGCTCGAGCACGTGGCCAACCCCTTGAAGGCCTGTGTCGAATGGCATCGCGTGCTTGCCGACGACGGCCTGCTCCTCATAGTCCTTCCCGACAAGGATCGGACGTTCGATCGGCGCCGACCGGTTACGACGGTCGAACACATGGTCGGCGACTACGAGCGCGGGACGGGCGAAGACGACCTCACGCATCTCGAAGAGATCCTCAGCCTTCACGACCTTTCGAGGGACCCGTGGGCCGGCACGATCGACCAATTCCGCGAGCGGTCGCTGAACAATGCCGAACTGCGATCGCTTCATCACCACGTCTTCACGCTCGAGAGCGCGTCCGAACTCCTTACGCACGCCGGCTTCACGACTGTGGCGATGGAGCATGCCGAGCCGTTTCACCTCATCCTGCTCGCACGTCGCGGAGAGTGCGATCTTCCGGTTTCGACCGCTACGCCTTGAAGTGATCGGGGAGGCGGCCCGAGAACCGCATCGACAGCTGGCGTGCCTGGCGGCCCAGTGCGGCAGAGAACGAGACGCGTGCCAACTCGACCGGCGGCCGAAGCGCCGCCCTGGAGAGCCCTTCTCGCCGCCCGCGGCGCCGCTCACGGATCGGGCCGGCCTCGCGTCGAACGAGCAGGTGCACGACGAGGACGGGCCAGTCGAGCGCTGCGATCCGGGCCCGCGTCCACATGCCCAGGCCGCCGACGCGGTAGCGCGCGAGTACGAACCCGCGGCCGAAGGCTTCGAGCCGTCGTTGTGCCGGTGATGCCGCGCCGAGGGTCTGGCCGTGCTTGTGGAGCACCCGCGCGTCGTTCGCGCGGACGCTGCGCCAGCCCTCGAGCCGGAGCCTCAACGCGAGGTCGACGTCCTCCCAGTACGCGAAGAACGCCTCGTCGAAGCCACCCGCGGCGCGCCAGGCATCGAGCCGGTACGCCGCGGCCCCACCGCAGGGGCCGACCGGCTCCGATGCGGTCGTGAGCTCTGCTGCGGGTCGGTTCCATAACTGGTCCCATGAACGCAACGTTGGATCGAGCTCGATCCCCGCCGAGTCGACCAGCTCCGGTGCGCCGTGCTGAAGCAGCACTCCGGCAACGAGCCCGACGCGAGAGTCACGGAACGGTTCCAGGATCCGTTCGACGAACTGCGGCTCGCAGACGACGTCGTTGTTGACGAGGACGACGACGCGGCGTGTCGATCGCATCCACCGCACGGTTGATCGCACGCCCGAAGCCGAGGTTGCGGTCGTTGCGGATGACCCGAACCGTCGGGAACCGCTCGGCGAGCAGCGTTGCCGTTCCGTCCGTCGATCCGTTGTCGACCACGACGACGTCGTGATCGACGGTCTGCCGTTCGAGGCTCTCGAGCGCGTGCGCCACCAGCTCGCGGCCGTTTCGCGTCGGAATGACGACCGTTGCTCGCACGCCCCAAGATATGCAGAGACGCCCGCCATGGCGCGCAACAGGTGACGAAAGTCCGACCGACAGCCGTTGGCAAGATGGCGATGTGCGCCGAATCCTGGTGTGGTCGAACGACCCAGTCGGGCGGACGCTGGCGGGACCCGGGATCAGGTACCTCAACTTCGCTCGCGAGCTTGCGAAGGCGGCCGATGTCACGCTGGCTGCGCCCGAGACGCCGGTGGACGAAACGTTCGCCACCGTGTGCACCGCCGACCTGAATCAGGACTCCCTGCGAGGGCTCGTCGGCTCGTTCGACGCGATCGTCGCACAGGAGCTTCCCCCTCGTCTGGCCGTGAAGGCGTCACGCGCGGGAGTCCGGCTGATTCTCGATCTGTACGGCCCGGCCCTCGTGGAGTCGCTGGCGCATCTGGCGGCGCAGCCGGGCGGGCTTCGGGTGAATCAGCTTCGCTACGACGAGGTGCGCTTCCGGCAGCTGGCCGGGCTCCGGCTCGCCGACGGATTTTTGTGCGCGACCGCGCGCCAGCGCGACCTGTGGCTCGGAGCGCTCTCCTCGCTCGGCCGACTGTCGGTGGGAGGCTGGCTCGAGGACCCGACGTTTGCCGATCTCGTCACGATCGTCCCCTTCGGGCTCGACGCCGAGCCGCCCTCACCCGGTGCACCCTCGCTCCGCGGGGTGGTGCCCGGGATCTCGTCCTCCGATCTCGTGCTGCTCTGGGGCGGGGGAGTCTGGAACTGGTTCGACCCGCTCACTGTCATCGACGCCGTGGCGCGGCTCGTGACGGCGGGGCTCGACGAAGTGAAGCTCTTCTTCCTCGGCACCCGGCATCCGAGCTCGGCCGTCGACCAGATGGCGATGCTCGACCGCGCCCGCGAACGCGCGACGACGCTTGGGCTCCACGGCAAGCACGTGTTCTTCAACGACGGCTGGGTTCCACACAGCGAACGCCGGCGCTACCTCCTGGAGGCCGACCTCGGGGTGTCGGCGCACTTCGACACCCTCGAGACCCGCTTTGCGTTTCGGACCAGGCTCCTCGACTGCTTCTGGGCAGGACTGCCCGTTGTCTGCACGGGCGGTGACGCGCTGGGTGAGCTGATCCGCGAACGCGACGCGGGCGTCGTGCTCCCGGAGCGTGACGTCGAAGCCTGGAGCATCGCACTGACATCGCTGGCAGAGAGCCCGGCGAAACGCCAGCACCATCGTCGGCGGATCGAGAGCTTGCGCGACGAGTTCACGTGGGAGCGGGTTTGCGCGCCGCTCGTGGAGCTGCTCGCGACCGACGGTGCCCCTCGCTCCGGCACGCCGAGCCCGCGTGGTGTCGTGCTGCGTTCGTCCGTCATCGCACTTCGATCGTCGCTCGTCCGCCGCGGGGTCGTCGGGACTGCGCGGGCGGCGCTGGGCCGGACGCGCCGGGAACGTTCCTAGACTACGAAGCGTGACTCCCTCACCGCAGGCCGAGGACGAAGCTCCGGGCGGTACCGCCGTCTATTCGGCCAAGGAACCCTGGTACTTCGAGGGCTGCCGTCGCGACTACGTCCTCGCCTTCCCGGTCGATCCGAGCGCAGCGATTCTCGAGCTCGGGTGCGCGACCGGCACGAAGCCAGGGCGCCTTGCCCTCGCGCTGGGCCGCTGCGGAACGTATTGCGGCGTCGAGCTCGTCCCCGACATCGCCGACGGTCGCACGTCGGCGATTAACCGAGGTCGTGGTCGGCGGGACGTGGAGATCGAGCTTCCGTGGCGGCCGGGGACGTTCAGCGGACTCATTCTGGGCGAGGTGCTGGAGCATCTACGAGACCCGTGGCTCGTTCTGCGGCGGCTTCGGCCGTTGATTCACCCAGGGCGCGCTCGTCTTCGCCAGTACCCCGAACGTCGCGCATCGCGAGGTGATCGCGATGCTCGCGAGGGGTGGCTGGGAGCCTCGCGGACAGCGGGACGATGGAGAAGGCGCCGGCACCCACCTCCGCTGGTTCGCGCCGTCGACCTTCGCCGACGCGTTCGTCGACGCCGGGTACGTCGTCGACACCGTGGGTCCACTCGGCGCACTCCCGACCCGGGAGCAAGGTAGTCGACTTCCTGCTGCGTGGCCGCTGCCGCTACCTGTGGCACCGGCAGATCGACCCGCATGCTCACGTGGCCGACGACTTCCAGCCAGAGGTGTGATGATCGACGACGGCGCACGCCTCGGCGGCATCTCCCCCGTCGAGCCGGAAGCCGTCGACGACGTCCTCCGGTCGCCCAGTGCCGGCGGCAAGGTAGTCCGCGGCGGGGCCCTGCGGGCGGTCGGATACGGGGCTGCCATCATCGTCGGCACCGCGACCGCCGCGCTGCTCCTCCGACACCTCGGCGTCGATGATTTCGGCCGGTACGTCACCGTCACCGCCCTGCTCGGGATCGTCGCCGCGCTCGCCGGACTCCGGTCTCACAGCCATGGGCAACCGCGAGATGGCGACGCGCAAGGCCGGCTCGGAACGCGGTGAACCTGTTCGCCAACCTGCTCGTCGTCCGCGTCGCGGCGACGGTTGTCGGCGTCCTCGGGGCGGTCGCATTCGCTCTCATCGTCGGCTACCCGGAGTCGATGGTCGCGGGGACACTCGTCGGCGGGATAGGGATCTTGCTCTTGAACGCGCAGACGATGATGACGATGCCGATGTGGGTCGATCTTCGGGGTCGGCTCGATCGTCGTGCTGGACTTCCTCAAGCAGGTCCTGACACTCGTCTTCGTCGCGCTCCTGGTTGCGCTCGGCGCCGGCCTCTTCCCCTTCTACGCGGTTCAGATCCCGGTCGGCATCGCATTGATCCTCGTGACGGTTCTCGTGCTGCGGCGGGTGGATGTCTCGTGCCCCGCCTCGACGTTCCGACGGCGCGCATGTTGGTGCGGGAAACGCTTCCACTCGCCGTCGCTTTCACGATGAGCATCGTCTACTTCCGTGTCCTCGTGATCCTCGTGTCGCTCGTCTCGACGCCTGAGCAGACCGGGCTCTACGGAACGTCGTTCCGCATCTTCGAGACGCTCCTGGCGGCGCCCGCACTGGTGCTCGGTGTCGCGCTCCCGCTTCTGTCGGTCGCCGGCGTTGAAGACGAGCCGCGGTTCCGGTATGCGATCCAACGCATGACCGAGACGGCGCTGCTGGCGGGTGGGCTGCTCGTGATTGCGATCGGCGTGCTGGCCGAACCGGCCATTCGGATCATTGGAGGGCCGAGCTATCTCGATGCGGTGCCGGTTCTTCAGGTACAGGTCGTCGCGCTCCTGTTCGTCTTTCTCGGTCAGACGTGGCAACTCGCGTTGGTCGCGGCGCGCGGGCAGCGGATCATGGCCATCTCGAACGGGCTGGCCCTCGTCGTCGTCATCGCTCTCGGCCTCATCCTCATCCCGCAGCACGGGGCCCTCGGCGCGGCGTGGGCGGCGGTCGTCGCAGAGGCGGTTCTCACCGCCACCCTCTGGATCGGCCTGCGGGTGGTTCGACCCGGAGTCGCGCCCGACCTCAGACAGAGCTGGAGGATGCTGGTCGCGCTGGCAGTCGGCACCGGCGTGGCGCTCCTCGGTCATCTACCTCCGGTGGTCGAAGCGCCCCTCGCATGCGGTGCCTTCGTCGCTGTTGCGTCGCGCTCCGCGCCGTTCCCTCCGAGATTCTCGAAGCGCTCCACCCCCGAACCTGAGCCTGGGCGTACCCGATGAGCCGTCCACGCGTCGTTCTGCTCCGAGGTCACTCCGCGAACCCGTGGGACCTGCGGCCCTGGGAGCTGCTCGTCGACCGGTTCGACATCCGAGTCCTCGCGACGGCATCGAACGCGTACGACGTCGACTCCGGCCTCGAGTTGCCGGTCGAGCGCATCGGCGCCGTGCGCGACTGGTTCCCGCGCGGACGGATCGGTGATCTCTCGGCTCTGGCCGTTGGAGACCGCTATCTCCGGTTGGAGGATGCCCTCGGGCAGGTCGACATCGTCCACGGCGCCGAGATCGGTGTCCCGTTCAGCCACGGCCCCGCTTTGCTCAAGGCCCGCCGCGGGTTCCGGCTCGTGCTCACCGTGTGGGAGACGATCCCGTTCGGCGAGGCCTACCGACGCTACCGCGGGCGGCGGCAGCGGCGGGAGACGATCCGCATGTGGACATGTTCCTCGCCGCCACGGAGCTGGCTCGGGAGTCGCTTCTGCTCGAAGGTGTCGCGCCGGATCGCATCGAGGTCGTTCCGCCCGGTGTCGACACGGAAAGGTTCGCGAGTGGCGAGCCGCCGGCGTCGCACCTGATCCTCTCGGTCGGTCGTCTCGTCTGGGAGAAGGGTCACCAGGACCTGCTTCGGTCGCTGGCGGTGCTCGACGGCCGCGGCGTCGAGGCCCGTGCGCTGATCGTGGGGCGCGGTCCCGAAGAGGGTCGACTCCGGTCATACGCCCGAGACCTCGGCGTGGCGGATCGAGTGGAATGGAGAGGCGGCGTCTCCTACGACGAGATGCCGCGCGTGTTCGACCTCGCGTCGTGCTTCGTGCTCGGCAGCCTCCCGACGATGTGGTGGGAGGAGCAGTTCGGCATGGTGCTGGCCGAAGCTAGCGCGGCAGGCGTGCCGATCGTCGCCGCCGGGTCCGGCGCCATCCCCGAGGTGCTGGGCGGAGCTGGTCGGATCTTCGCGGCCGGAGACTGGATCGGTCTCGCCGACGAGCTCGAGGCGGTGTTGGCGAACCCGCCCGCGCGGGTGCTTCACGGAGAGGCCGTGCGTCGGTACTCGCTCGAGGCAGCCGCGGAGCGCTACGCGTCTGTCTACGAACGCGTGCTCAGCTCCCGGTAGACGGCGTCGTGGCCGCGGGCGGTCGCGTCCCACGAGAAGGCCGCTGCGCGCGCGAGCCCCCGCCGCACCCAACCGTCGGGGGAATCGAGCACCGCCGACACGGCCGCGGCGATCGCGTGCGGATCCCGTGGGTCGAAGAGCGCGGCTGCATCGCCGACCACCTCCGGCAGCGCGCCCGCGTTCGAGCACGCGACCGGGCAGCCGCAGGCCATCGCCTCGAGCGGTGGCAGCCCGAATCCCTCGTACAGGGACGGGAAGACGAGCGCGGAGGCCGTCTGCAGCAGCTGCACCACCTCGGCGTAGGGGACGTGCCCGCGCGCCTCGACGCCGGCGGGGACGTCGCCGAACTCGCCGCCGCCGGTGAGCACCAGCCGCAGGTCTGGGCGCTCGCGGCGCAGCTCGGCGAAGGCGGCGAACAGCGTCGCATGGTTCTTGTGCGGCCAGCGCCGCGCGGGGTAGTAGAGGAACCCGTCCCGGGATGCCGCCCGGCCGCAGCAGCTGGTGATCGAGCCCGAGCGGGATCACCCGGATCCGTTCCGGGTCGAGCCCGAGCGTCGCGACCGCCCGCTCGCGGACGAACTCGCTCATCGCGATCACCCGGTCGGCGCGCCGTAGCGACCGGTGCCATGCGAGGGCGCGAAACGCACGCTCGCTGCGCGGGAACAGCTCGGGCAGATCGAGGTGCTGAACGTCGTGGAGGGTCACGACCGACGGACGATCGACGGTCGGCAGCGCGATGGTGAGCGGATAGTGAACGACGTCCGCATGCGCGAGCCGGGCGCGAAGCGGTCCGGGGCGCACGGCCGCGAGGGCCATCGCCGCGAGCCGCGAGGGCACGCTTCCGGCGCGGCGGTACTCGACCGCTACTTCTGCATCGAGCCCCTCGGCGGCCTCGGGGGCCGCCGGCGGCAGCAGCACGCGGTAGTCGAGTTCGCCGACGCGCGCGAGCCCGCCGAGCAGGCCTCGCACGTACGTCTCGCTGCCGCCGAGCCTGCCTGGCACGAGGGTGAGGAGCGCAATGCCGACGGTCATCGAGCGATCGATCGTAGTGTGCGCCCGTGCGCGAACTCGCCGCCGTCGTTCTCGCGATGCTGTCCTCGTCGCTCTACGGCGGCGCATCGGCGCTGCAGGCGCTGGAAGCGCGTCGCATGCCGGCGTCGGCTGCGCTGCGCGCGAACCTGATCACTCGGCTGCTGCGACGCCCGCTCTGGCTGCTCGGGAGCGGCGCGGGCGTCGTCGGCTGGGTGTGTTCCGCGGCGGCGCTCGCGCTCGCGTCGGTGGCACTCGTGCAGCCGGCGCTCGGGCTCGGCTTGATCGTCCTGCTCGTGCTCGCGTCGCGGATGCTTGGCGAGCGCGTCGGCGGAGTCGAGATCGCCGGCGCCTCCGCGATCGTCGTCGCGGTCGCGCTGCTCGCGTGGGCCGGGCCGACCGAGTCGACGTCGTTCACCACCGTGGGAACGTGGGCGATCGGGATCTCGCTGGCCCTGATCGCTGCCGCCCCGTTTGGGCTGCGCGCCGCCGGGCGGGCGGGCGGGCTCGCGACCAGCCTGGCCGCGGGTCTCGGCTGGGCCTCGGTCGGCCTCGCGACGGCGCTCGTCGTCGACGCGCTCGGCAACCGGCAGTGGCTCGAGTGCGTGCTGTGGGGCGCGGCGGTCGGGCTCGCGAGCTGGGCAACGCTGCTCTCCGAGATGACGGCGCTCCAGTTCTGGCCGGCGACGCGCTCGATCCCGATCGTCTTCTCGCTCGAGATGGCGGTGCCGGCGGCCGTCACGCCGCTCCTCGCGGTCGGCTCGTCGCCGCCGCACCCAGTGCTCTTCGTGCTGGCCCTAGTGCTCGCCTGCGCCGGCGCCTCGCTCGTCGGCCGCTCCCGGGGCGTCGCCCAGCAGTTCGCGGGCACAGAGGCTCTCACGGAATGAGAGGCTGAGCCGCTCGGGCGTGCTCGGATCGACGAGCTCATCCTGTGCGAGCTTCTAACAGCGCCGTAACGGGCGGTCTTTACACTCCCGCGCATGGCCGGCCCGGAGGAGACGACCGACGTCGCCGCGCTGTACGCGCGCCTCCAGGAGGAGGTTCGAGCCGCCGGGCCGCGGGCCGGCGGACGTGCCACCGGCGCAGGTGCGGCTGAGCGTCCGCGACCAGGCCGAGCGCCTATGGCCGGTCTCGGCCGAACGGCCGATCGTCGGCAAGGGCGGCCCGCTCAAGTCGGTGCTCCGGCGGTTGATGCGGTGGTACGTCGAGCCCGCGTTCGCCGATCAGCGCGCCTTCAACGACGCCGTCCTGAAGCTCCTCGACGATCTCGACGAGCGCATCAGCCGGCTCGAGCTCAAGCAGAAGCCGTGAGGGTCTGTGTGTGCGCGCCGCAGGTGCCGTTCGTGCGCGGCGGGGCGGAGCTGATGGCCGACGACCTCGTCGCCGCGCTCCGGTCGCGGGGCCACGAGGCCGAGCTCGTGACCGTGCCGTTCAAGTGGTACCCGGGCTCGCGCGTGCTCGACCAGGCGTTCCTCTGGCGGCTGCTCGACCTCACCGAGTCCGACGGGCGTCCGATCGACCGCGTGATCGCCACGAAGTTCCCTGCCTACTGCGTCCGCCATCCGAACAAGGTCGCGTGGGTCCTCCACCAGTTCCGGCAGGCGTACGACTACGACCGCACGGAGCTCGGCCAGTTCTCCGAGTCGCCGGAGGACCGTGCCACGCGGCGCGCGGTCGCGCGCCTCGACTCGGTCGCGCTCGGTGAGGCGCGCCACGTGTTCGCGACGTCGCGCAACGTCGCCGACCGGCTCGCCCGCTTCAACGGGATCGAGGCCGACGTGCTGCCGCACCCGCCGCAGGCGCTCCCGTACCGCACCGCCGACTCCGAGGGGTTCGTGCTCTCGGTCAACCGGCTCGATCGCGCGAAGCGCATCGACCTGCTCATCTCCGCCGTTCGGTCCGACCCGGCGCTGCGGGCGGTGATCGTCGGGGAAGGGCCGGATCGCAAACGACTCGAGCAGCTCGCCGACGGGCTCAACGGCCAGGTCGAGTTCGCGGGCCCTGTCGACGGCGACCGTCTCGCCGACCTCTACGCCCGGTGCCTCGCCGTCTACTACGCGCCGGTCGACGAGGACTTCGGGATGGTGCCGTTCGAGGCGTTCCTCTCCGGGAAGCCCGTCGTGACGACGAGCGATGCGGGAGGCCCGCTCGAGGTCGTCCGCGACCGCGAGACCGGCATCGTCGTCGCCCCGGACGCGGCGGAGCTCGCGCGTGCATGCGCCTACCTCGGAGGCGCACGTCGACGAGGCGAAGGCGTGGGGACGTGCAGGGCAGGCCGTCGCGGAACGCGTCACGTGGGACGCGTGCGTCGACGCGCTCCTTCGATGAGATAACAGTGCGCGTCGCCTACTACTCGCCGCTGCCGCCGTCACCCTCGGGGATCGCCGACTACTCGGCGCTGCTGCTCCCGGCGCTGCGCGAGCGCGTCGAGGTCGTCGTCGCTGAGCCCGGAAAACGGTCACCGCGCACGGACGTCGCGCTGTACCACGTCGGGAACGAGCCGGAGGTGCACGGCTGGATCGTCGATGCCTTGCGCGAGCGGCCCGGCGTCGTGGTCCTCCACGAGTACGTCCTGCACCACCTGATCGCCGGGATCACGATCGGCCGCGGCGACGGCCGCGGCTACCTCGACGCGATGGAGCGCGAGCTCGGCGTCGCCGGCCGGCTGCTCGGCCTCGGCGTGCTCGACAATCTGCTCCCGTTGCTCTGGGAGACGCAGCCCGAGCGGTTCCCGCTGACCGGGACCGTGCTCGACCGCGCCCAGGGATTGATCGTCCACTCGCGCTTCGTCGCGGAACGGGCGCGCGCGGCGGGCTACGCAGGCAGGCTCTGGCGCATCCCGCATCCGGCCTGGCCGCGCCCGGACGCCGCTCCGGCGACCGACGTCGCGGGCGAGCCGCTGATCGGCTGCTTCGGCCACCTGAACATGAACAAGCGCATTCCGGAGCTGCTCGAGGCGTTCGCTTCGCTGCGACGCAGCGTTCCGGGAGCGCGGCTGCTGCTCGTGGGGTCGTCGGGCGAGCGCTTCGACCTCGACCGCCGGCTGGAGCGGCTCGGGCTCGGCTCTGGCGACGGCGTCGAGCGCCTGCCGTACGTGCCCGAGGAGCGGATGTGGTCGCTCATGGCGGCGTGCGACGTGCTCGTCAACCTGCGCTTCCCGACGATGGGCGAGACGTCGGGTTCGGTCGTGCGCGCGCTGTCGCTCGGCAAGCCGCTCGTCGTCTCGGACGTCGGCTGGTTCTCCGAGCTGCCCGACGGCGTGGTCCTGAAGGTTCCCGTCGACGAGCTCGAGGTGCCGATGCTCGAGGCGGCGATCGCGTTCGGCGCCGAGCACGCCGACGAGCTCGGCGCCGCGGCGCGGAGCTACGTCGAGCGGGAGCACTCGCTCGACCGGGTCGCCGACGCGTACGCGGCCGCGATCGAGGTTGCGGCCGGCGGCGATGCCGTCGACGACGCGGTCCTGCTGCGCATCGCCGAGGCGGCGGCCGAGGTCGGTCACGACGACCCGTCCTCCCTCGCGCGCGCCGCCGTCGACGCCGGCATCGTCGAATGAGCCGTAGGCTCGACGGAGGCTCGCTGGGAGCGGAGGCGCCGGCTTGGCCGGCGCCGGAGCGGGGTTTGAGCCGTAGGCTCGACGGAGGCTCGCTGGGAGCGGAGGCGCCGGCTTAGGCCGGCGCCGGAGCGGGGATGAGCGACGCCGTCGCACTGATGCGCGCCCGCGCGGTGGCTGTGCCGGCGTGGGCCTGGCTGACGGCGATCGTCGTCTGCTCGGCGGTCGTCCGGATCCTGCTCACGCGTCAGGTGGCCGCGCCCTGGATCATGGTCGACGAGCTCGTGTACTCCGAGCTCGCGAAGTCGTTCGCGGAGCACGGGCGCTTCCTGATCCGCGGCGTGCCGACCGGCGGCTACGGCTACGTCTATCCGATCCTGATCGCGCCGGCGTGGCGGCTCTACAGCTCGATCCCGCATGCGTACGCGGTCGCGAAGGGGATCAACGCGGTGGTCATCTCGCTCACCGCGATCCCGGCGTACTTCCTCGCCCGGCGCCTCGTCGGCAGCGGGCTTGCGCTCGTCGCTTCGGTGCTCGCCGTGCTCGTCCCCTCGATGCTCTACGCCGGGACGATCATGACCGAGAACGCGTTCTACCCGCTGTTCACGTGCGTCTGCCTCGCCCTCGTGACGACGCTCGAGCGGCCGAGCGCCCGCAGGCAGGTCGTTCTGCTCGCGCTCGTGCTGTTCGCCTACCTCACGCGCGCGCAGGCCGTTGCCCTCGTGCCGGCGATCGCGATCGCCCCGCTGCTGCTCGGCTGGATCGAGCGCAACGTGCGCACCCAGCTGCGGGCGTTCCTGCCGACCTACGGGCTGCTCGCCGCAGGCGCGGTGCTCGCGCTCGGCGCGACCGTCGCGCGCGGCCGGTCGCCGCTCAGCCTGCTCGGCGCGTACCGCGCGGCGACCTCTTCGGGCTACTCCGTCGGCGAGATTGCGCACTACCTGCTCTGGCACGTCGAGGAGCTCGACTTCTACCTCGGCGTGATCCCGTTCGCCGCGCTGCTCGTGTTCTGGCTCGCGCCGCGCTCGCTCGACCACGCCGGCCGCGCATTCGTCGCCGCGTCGGCGCCGGTCACGATCCTGCTCGTCGTCGAGGTGGCGGCGTTCGCGAGCCGGCAGTCGTTCCGGATCGAGGAGCGGAACATGTTCTACGTCGCGCCGTTCGCGCTGACCGCGCTCGTGTCCCTGGGAACCCTTCGCGCGACGCGCCGGCGCGTCTTCGTGATCGCCGCCGTGATCGCCGCGCTGCTGCCCGGGCTGTTCCCGTTCGACCGGTTCATCGACACCCCGGCGGTGTCCGACACGCTCGCGCTGCTGCCGTGGTGGTGGGTGAACGACCACTACCTCGCGCTCACGCAGATCCGCTACGGCGCGCTGGCCGGGGCGATCGTCGCGGGGCTGCTGTTCCTGCTCGTGCCGCGCCGGTTCCTCCCGGCACTCGCGCTCCTCGTCGCCGCGGTGTTCGTCGTGACCACGGCCGCGGCCCAGAACGGCCGACACGGCATCCGCATCGCCGCGGCGGGCGCGCTGTTCGCCGGGATCCGCGTCGACCATCCCGACTGGGTCGATCGTGCCGTCGGCCGCGACGCCGACGTGTCGCTGCTCTGGAACGGGCGGCTCGAGGCGCACTCGGTCTGGGAGACCGAGTTCTTCAACCGCAGTGTCGGCCGCGTCTACGACCTGGGCGGCGCGGTGCCGGGCGGTCTCCCCGAGACACACGTCACGAGGTCTGCGAGCGGCGCACTCGTCGACGATGCGGGCCACGTGGTGAGGGCGCAGTACGCGCTCACGAGCGACGGCGCCGATCTGGCCGGGCGTGTGATCGGGCGCGACCCGCGGATCGGCATGTACCTGGTGCGCGTCAACGGGCCGGTGATCGTGATCAAGACCGACGTGCACGGCCTCTACAGCGACCCGGGCGACACGTGGTCCGGCAAGAAGGTCACCTATGCGCGCTCGTCGTGCACCGGCGGCCGGCTGTCGGTGCTGCTGCAGAGCGACGCGAACCTGTACCACCAGGATCAGATCGTGACCGCGACCGTCGCCGGGCGACGCGCGGGCGCCGTCCGGGTCCCACCGGACCGCCTCGCCCGCCTCGTCGTCGGGCTCGTTCCGGGGCCCGGCCGCGTGTGCCGCGTCCGCTTCGACGTCGCGAAGACGCTCGTACCGGCCGACGTGGTCCCGGGCAGCACCGACACGCGCCCGCTCGGTGTCCACTTCCTGCGCTTCGACTACCTCCCGTGAGGATCGCGTTCGACGTGAGCCCGCTCTCCCACGAGCGGACGGGCATCGGCAACTACATCCGCGGGTCGCTCGCCGGGCTCGCCGAGGCGGCGGGCGGCCGCCACGAGATCGTCGCCTTCGCGCCCACGAGCCCGCGCGGCCTGCGGCGGATCCCGGAGGCCCTCGAGGGCATCCCGCTCGAGCTGAAGCTGCGCTTCCTGCCGTTCGCGCACTTCTGGCGGCAGGCCTGGAGCCGTTCGCGCCGCCCGCCGCTCGAGCGCTTTCTCGGCGCGTTCGACGTTCTCCACTACAGCGACTGGATGTACCCGCCGCAGCGCGCCGGGCTGCGGTCGACGGTGATCCACGATCTCGTGCCGTTGCACCACCGCGACTGGGTCACGCCGCGCACGTTCTCGATGCACTCGGCGAAGTACCGCGACGCGGCAATGTGCGACACCGTGTTCGCGAACTCGGCGTACACGGCGCGCGACGTCGTCGACACGCTCGGGATCGACGCAACGCGCGTCTTCGTCGCGCCGCCGGGGGTCGACGCGGTGTTCTCCGCCGAGGGCGAGCGAGCCGAGCTCGGCGGCGACTACGTGCTGACCGTGGCGACGCTCGAGCCACGGAAGAATCTCGCAGGTGCTCGTCGACGCGCACCGGCTCGACGGCCGCCTGCAGCTCGCCGTCGTCGGCGGGGAGGGCTGGGGCGAGCAGCCGCAGCTCGACGGGCCGGGGATCCTGCGGCTCGGCCGCCCGGACGACGCCGAGCTGGCGCGGCTCTACCGCGGGGCCGCGGTCGTCGCTTATCCGTCTCGTTTCGAGGGTTTCGGCATGCCGGTGATCGAGGCGATGGCGAGCGGCGCGCCCGCCGTCGTCTCGTCGCACCCGTCGCTCGACGAGGCAGCGGGCGACGCCGCCCTCCGCGCAGACCCCGGAGGACGCCGGCGCATGGGCGCGGGCGCTCGAGGAGGCCGCGTCGCGGCGGAGCGAGCTCGTCCCGCGCGGGCTCGAGCACGCCCGCCGCTTCACCTGGAGGCAGGTGGGCGAGACGATGCTCGCGGCATGGAGCAATCGAGGTTGAACGTCGGCGTCGACGTCGCGCCGCTCCTGCTCGACAACGCCGGGACGGCGCGCTACGTGCGCGGTCTGCTCGACGGGTTGTCGGGCCGGAGCGACGTGCGCGTGCAGCCGGTCACCTGGGGCGGGTCGGGGCGACTGACCGCCGCCGTGCGCGACGTCGCCTGGTACCCGGTCGGGCTCCCGCTGCGCTCGCGATCGCTCGACGTCCTCCACTGCACGACCTTCCGCGCGCCGCTGCGTGCGCCGGTGCCGGTCGTCGTCACGGTGCACGACCTCGCCGTCGTCCGCCATCCCGAGCTCTTCACCGCCTGGACGCGCGCATACGCGCGCACCCTGCTGCTGCCGGTGCTGCGCTCGGCCCGGCGCGTGCTCGCCGTCTCCGAGTTCACACGGGCCGAGGTGGTCGAGCTTGCGGGCGTTCCCGAGGACCGCGTCGACGTGGCGTACAACGCGGCCGACCGGGAAGTCTTCCGCCCCGACGGCGATGCCGCCGACGGCGAGTACGTGCTCGCGGTCGGGACGCTCGAGCCGCGCAAGAACCTGTCGCGGCTGATCGAGGCGACCGGTGTGCTCGGTCTCGAGCTGCGCGTCGCGGGCGCCGCCGGGTGGGGCGCCGTCCAGGTCGCCGCGCCGCACGTCACCTGGGTCGGGCGGCCGGACGACGTCGAGCTGGCCGCCCTGCTGCGAGGTGCGCTCTGCCTCGCGTATCCGTCTCTCTACGAAGGCTTCGGGATCCCGGTGCTCGAGGCGATGCTCTGCGGCGCCCCGGTCGTCACGAGCGTCGGGAGTGCGATGCAGGAGGTGGCCGACGGCGCCGCCGAGCTGGTCGACCCGGCCGACGTCTCGTCGATCGCTGCCGGTATCGAGCGCGCGCTCGGCCACCGTGCCGAGCTTCGTGCAGCCGGGCTCGAGCGCGCCCGCCGCTTCGGCTGGGCGGCGACCGCAGCGGCGGCAGCGACCGCGTATCGGAGGGCGGCGGCGTGAACGCCCCGCTCGTCGTGATCGACGCCGACGTGCTCGGTCGCCGGCGCACCGGCGACGAGACCTACGTCGCGAATCTGCTCGCCGAGCTCGGGCGGCTCGACACGGGGCTGCGGCTCGTCGCCCTCACGCGCCATCCCGAGCTCGTGCCGGCGGGAGTCGAGCCGTACGAGCTGCAAGCGCGCAGCCAGCAGCTGCGCATGGCGGTCGCGGTGCCGCGCGCCTTGCGGCGCCTGCGACCCGCGCTCGTTCACTTCCAGTACGCGCTCCCGCCGCTGCCCCGTCCGCCGGCAGTGGTCACGGTCCACGACCTCTCGTTCGAGCGCGACCCGTCGGCGATGGGCCGGATCGACCGGCTCACGTTCCGGGCCGTCGTGCCGCGGGCGGTGCGTCGGGCGGCGCGCGTGCTCACCGTGTCGCAGCGAACGAAGGACGACCTCGTTCGCCTCTACCGCGTCGAGCCGGCGAAGATCGTCGTCACGCCGAACGGCGTCGACCCGGCGTTCGCGCCGGGGCCCGACGGAGGGGGCAACGGCGGCTACGTCCTCTTCGTCGGCGCGATCCAGGCGCGGAAGGACCCGCTCGCCGCGCTCGAGGCCGCCGAGGCGGCGGGCCTGCCGCTCGTCGCCGCCGGGCCGGAGAAGGAGCCTGTGCTCGCGCAGGAGCTGCGGGCGCGCGGCGCCGACCTGCGCGGTTACGTGACGCGGGACGAGCTCGTCGACCTGTACCGCGGCGCCGTCGCGCTCGTGCTGCCGTCTCGCTACGAGGGGTTCGGGCTGCCGGTGCTCGAGGCGATGGCGTCCGGGACGCCGGTCGTCGCGACCGCGGACCCGGCGCTGCGCGAGGTCGCGGGCGATGCCGCCGTGTACGCGGACCGCGCGGACCTGGGCGAGGCGCTTCGCCGCGCGCGCATCGAGCGGACACGGCTCGTCGTCGCGGGGCTCGCGCGAGCGCAGACGTTCTCGTGGGCTGCGGCTGCGAGGCGCACCGCCGACGTCTACCGCGAGGTGCTTGCGCGGTGAGGACGGCGGCGGTCGTCGTCTCGCACGGGAACGCGGCCGAGCTCGAACGGTTGCTCCCGGCGCTCGAGCCTCAGGTCGACGAGCTGATCGTGGTCGCGAACGTGCCCGGCAGCGCCGGGTCGCTGCCGGCGGCCGCGCGACTGATCGAGAACCCGCGTCCGCGCGGCTTCGGCGCCAACGTCAACGCCGGCGCGGCCGCCTCGACCGCAGAGCTCGTGTGCAGCGTGAACCCCGACGCCGTCCCGCACGACGGTGCGGTCGCGACGCTGCGCGACTTCCTCGCGCAGCATCCGCGCGCCGGCGTCGCCGGGCCGCGCATGCTGTATCCCGACGGCAGCCTGCAGCCCTCGCGCAGGCGCTTCCCGACGGTCGCGGGCACGCTCGTCCGGCGGACGCCGCTCCGTCGCGTGCTCGACCCGAAGCGCGTGCACGAACGGCACTACTACGCCGGCGAAGCCGAAGCCGTGGAGCCGGTGCAGTCGGACTGGATGCTCGGCGGCTTCCTGATGCTCCGGCGCACGATGCTGGACGAGCTCGGCGGGTTCGACGAGGGGTTCTTCCTGTACGGCGAGGACATCGACCTCTGTTACCGGGCGGCGCAGGCGGGTTGGGAGCGGTGGTACGTGCCCGGCGCCGTCGTCGAGCACGAGCACCAGGCGGTCACCGACCGCCGGCTGTTCACGCGGCGGACGCTCTGGCACTGGCGCGGGATCCTGCGCTTCGTGCGCAAGCACCCCGAGCGCTTGCGCGCTCTCGTCTAGCGCTTCGCGGGCTCGAAGCCGAAGCCGACCTGGGCGCTCAGCTGCCGTGGGTCGTACTGCGACGGCTGGAACGTCCGATCGGCCGACACGTCGACGCGGAACGGAGGCCGCACCGGAACACGAACGGTCAACGAGTCGCACGGGGTCGAGCGGAGCGTTCTGCGCCGGACGGCGACAAGCCGGCCGGCGGCGGGCTGGCGGTCCTCGTTGATGCGCACCTTCGACACGCGGACGACGATGTGCGAAGGCGGCACGTTGCCGCAGGCCGCCGCCCGGCTCAGCGTCACCACCGCCGTTCCCGGGCGTGCGTTCGACCTCGCGAAGCGGGTGTAGACCGCGCTCGTCGACATCCAGCCGTCGGGCGAGATGCCACTGACCGAGTCGCGGATCCGGATCGGCTTCGAGAGGTGGTAGAGCGTCAGCCCGCCTGCAATCTCGGCGACCTTTCCGACCATGTCGACGCCTGGCGTCGCGACCGCGAAGTCGACCGGGATCTGCGGCGAGACCTGGCCGTCCAGGTTCGTGAAGTCCGGGGTGATGCTCGGGCCGGGCGGTGGGACGGTTGCGTCGACCGACCAGACGTCGCCGATCGACTGGTTCCAAAACTCGATCGACCAGAACGCATTCGAGCCCTGCAGCGACTTGCCGATGAACATCGTCCGCTTTCTCCCCGTCGCCTGGTCGATCCAGTCGGGCGGCGTCGGCAGCGTGCTGCGGAAGGTCGCGGCGATCGAGTTGGACCCGTTCGCCGCGGCGATCTCGCCGGTCAGGTTCCACGCGACCACGAGCGCGGCGACTGTGCCGCCGACGGCGACCGCCGCGAGCCGGAAGCCCCGCCGAGGCGACCGCCGGCGCAAGAGGTCTGACGCGAGCCCGCCGACGACCGAGAGCACGAGGATCCCGAACAGCAGGCGCTTCAGGTCGGTGTTCGTCAAGTACCACGGTGCGATTCAGCCACTCGAGGATCGCGAGGCCGAAGGCGTCCGAGTAGAGGTGCTCGTAGGCGTGGTAGGGCGTCGTCGCGATCAGGTAGGCGGTCGCGGCCGTCGCGAGCGCCCACGGGACGATCCGGAACCGCCCCTGCGTGAACCAGCGCGCCGCGACGGTGAAGACGACGGGGCTGACGTAGATGAGATTCCGCTCCTCGACGCGGATCGCGAAGATCGTCGAGATGTACGACGCCTTGACCGCGGTGTACGCGACGAAGCACACGGCAACCCCGATGAACACGCCGAGCAGGATCGTCTCGTCGCTCGTTCGGCAGCGCGCCCCGAGTGCCCAGGCAAGCGCGACAAGCACGGGCAGGATCCCGACGCCGATCGTGTACGCGCCGATCGCCCAGAGGCCGTAGGTGATCATCCGGTGGTGGAAGGCGGTACCGATCTGCCACGACGTGGAGTGGTGTGAGACGAACGACCCGAACCAGACGAGGCCGAGCACGATCAACGTTGCCGCCCCGATCCGCTCGCGCCGGGTCCACGAGCCGATCAGCTGCCGCCCGCGCGCGGAACCGGCGTACGCGAAAGCCGCCGCGATCACCGCTGCGGGGATCAGCACCGCGAGCTCCGAGCGGACGAGCGGCGCGACCACGAGCGCTCCGAACGCGAGAGCCGCTGTTGTGCGCCCCGGTCGAACGAGCGCCCGCGCGACGAGGAACAGCACAAGCGTGGACCACAGGTAGGCGAGCGATTCCGGGATCAGCATGCCGGCGTATGCGACCGCAGGCGTCGCGGCGGTCGCGATGGCGACGACGTAGGCGGCGACGCGAGGCACGAACAGCCGTGCCAGCCCGTAGGCGGGGAAGAGCGCCGCTGCTACCGCCGCTGCGTTCAGGTACTTCGCCGCGGCGTAGGCCTTCGCGGTGGCGCCGAGCCACCAGGCCGGCGCGAGGAAGTACGTGTACAGGGAATGGAACGCGGCGGGATGGCTGCGCAGCTCCGGTCTGCCCGTGTGGGCCACTCCGCGCGAGAGCGCGGCCCATTGCAGCTCGTCGATGAAGTTCCACGGAGCCGAATGCTTCGAGACCTGCCAGCCGTAGAGGATCAGCAGCAGGACGTAGGTCACGACGAGCGGATAGGCCGCCGCGAGCCGGTCGAACCACGTGCGCTCGCGACCGGCGAGCACCGCTGCCTGTGCGGTCACCGAGTCGCGCGGAGGATCGCCTGGGGATCCAGGTCGGCCTCGCGCCGGACGAAGCGGCACGTCACGTCGAGCTGGGCGCAGACACGGACGATCTCGTCCAGCCGGTCGCGCGATGCGTTCGGGATCGTCACGAGGACGACGTCGGGCTGCGCGCGCTCGAGGCTCTCGCGCAGAGTCGAGACTCCTCCGAGCACGCGCACACCGGTGAGCCGGCGTCCCGTCAGCGTCGGGTCGTCGTCGACGAATCCGACCACGCGCTCGCCGGGCGTCTCACGCAGCTCGCGCAGGAGGCTCCTGCCCGAGCGGCCCGCGCCGATGATCAGGACGCGACGTGCCTCGCCGTGGTGGAGGAGCTCGACCCCGCGAGTCAGCGCGCGCTCGGCGAAGCGTGCGCCGATGATCGCGGCCGCGCAGATGAACGCGTCGATCACGAACACGTCCCGAGAGAAGTCGCCCGCGGGCTCCTGCGTGAGGACGAGCAGTCCGACGGCAAGGACCTCCGAGACGCCCACTGCCACGGCGGCACGGATCGCATCACGCGAGCCCGCGTAGCGCCTCACGCCCGCGTACAGGCCGAACGGCACGAACACGACGTAGCGGCAGAACAGCAGCATCGGCAGCGCGATCAGGAAGTAGTGCCGCTGGTTGATCGTGCCCACGCCGTCGAAGCGCAGAAAGTACGCGGCGAGGAACGAGGCGGCGATCAGCGCACCGTCGACGAGCACTTCGAAGATGCGCCGCGTGTAGACGAGCAGTGGGCGACGGGTTGCCGTCCCGCCGCGGTCCATGTCGGCGAGGAAGCTTCCGAACTGGACGAGCAGCGCGAAGGTGATGAGCACGCCGATCGCCGCGACGCGGCCGTTCCCGAAAGCCTCGTAGGCGAGGCTCGTTGCTCCGAGCGCGGTCGAGATCACGGCGAGCAGCACGACTGCCGACGTCTCGGAGGCGCCGAGCGAGACGAGGCGATGCGAGCTGTGGTCGCGCCCGCCCTGTGTGACCGGTCTGCCGTCGAGCAGCCTGACGACGGTCACGAGCGTCGTGTCGAGGATCGGCACCGCGAGGACGATGATCGGCAGGAGCAGCGTTGCGAATGTCGACGACGCGACCGTGTAGCTCGACGCCAGCCCGAGCGACCCCAGCATGAACCCGATCAGCTGGGACCCGCTGTCCCCCATCCACGCCAGCGCGCGCCGGCCCGGTCGCATGTTGAACGGGAGGAACGCGATCAGCGCCGCGGCGAGGGCGAGCGACATGACGAGGACGAGATTCGACGGCTGGTACCACTTCGCCGCCGCGGCGAAGAAGATCGCCGCGATGGCGGCGAGGCTCGCCGCGAGGCCGTCCATGTTGTCGAGCAGATTGAACGCGTTCGTCATGCCGACGATCCAGATCAGCCCGAGCGCGATCCCGATCACCTCGGAATGCACCAGCTGCACGGTCGTGCCCGTCGAGAGGACGATCGCCGCGCCCGTGATCTGCGCCGTGAGCTTCCACTTCGCCGAGAGTGACCAGAGGTCGTCGATCAGGCCGGCGACGAAGAGGAGGGTCGCGCCCAGGAAGAGGCCGACGAGCTGCTCGCTGGCGGACAGCGGGCCGAAGGCGACGGCGAGCCAGATCCCTGCAGCGACCCCTGCGTAGATCGCGATCCCACCCAGCAGCGGGGTGGCCTGGGTCCGCCAGCGCGACTTCTGCGGTGCCGCCTTCAGCCGTCGTGCGAGTGGGCTTCGCAGGAGGAGCGTGAGCACGCACGTCGCAACGGGAAATGCGGCCAGGGCCGCGAGATTGCTCACGGATCAGAAGGGTAATGGCGCGATGTTAGGAGGGTTTGTTGGTCCCTACACTAGAGCCCGCCTCCGATGACGGTCTACGCCGACCTGTACCGGTTCCGCGAGCTCTTCGGGAACCTCTTCCGCCGCGACTTCCACGCCAAGTACAAGGGGTCGCTGCTCGGGATCGTCTGGTCGCTCCTGAACCCGCTGCTCCTGCTCGCCGTCTACCTCGTCGTCTTCGGGCTGCTGTTCCCGAATGCGAAGACGCCGCACTACCCGATCTACCTGCTCAGCGGGCTCGCCTGCTGGCTGTTCTTCTCCGTGTCGCTCCAGTCCGCCGCGCGGTCGATGATCGACAGCGGCGAGCTGATCAAGAAGGTCCGCTTCCCCAGGCAGCTGGTCGCGCTCTCGATGGTCGCCACGCAGGCGGTCACCTTCGGCGTGATGCTCGTCGTCCTGATCGTGCTCTCGGTCGTGTTCGTGCCCGACGCACGTCCGTACGTGTGGGCGTCCGTCCCGCTGTCCGTCGTGTTCGTCGGGCTCGTGGCGGGCCTCGCGCTGCTCGCCGCGTGCCTGAACGTGCTTGTACCGCGACGTCGAGCACATCATCGCGGCGGGGCTCCTGCCCTGGTTCTTCCTCACGCCGATCCTCTGGAGCATCGACAACCTCCCGGCGCGCGCCCAGGAGCACCCGGCGCTGCTCGACGTCCTGCGCTGGGGGAACCCGCTCGCGCCGCCGATCTTCGCGATCCGCGACGCGATCTGGTCGGGGCATGCGCCGCGCGCTCGCCGACGTGATCTACCTGCTCGTGGCCGCGGCGGCGGCGCTCGGGCTCGGGGCGTTCGTCTTCCGCCGTGTCGACGATCAGATCGCGCTCGAGCTGTAGCCGTCTCTCCTACCGCCGCAGGCGCAGCACGATGCGCCCGTCGTAGAGCCACGGCTCGTCGAGCGGCGCAGCGTAGGCGGGGAGGCCGGCGACGTCGCCGAGCCGTTCGAGCTGCACGCCGTCGAGCACCGAAGGGCAGACGAGGGGAGCGGAGAAGCCCGGCTGGCGCCCGCCCTCGGGCCGGTACGGCTCGAGCTCGCGGGGCCGCCGCCGGCGTCCGCCGTGCACGTCGATCGCTCCGGCGACGACCGCGTACCCCTCGGCGTGCGCTGCGCGCACCCGTTCCGCCCAGTCGCCCGCCGGCTCGACATCGGGTCGGCAGGTCGGCGTGCGGCTCGCCCGTGCGCGGGAGCACCTCGACGTCGACCGTGAGCGACGCGCTGCCGAGCTCCGAGAACCACGCACGTCCTTCCGCGACGAGGTCGAACGCGAACCGGTACGGCCCGGGCGGGATCGGCGCCCGGACGCGCGCCGTCACCTCGGCGCGCTCTCCCGGCTCGAGCGGCGGCAGCGGCGTGCGAAGGCCGTCCCACAGGATCGGGTTGCCGCGCAGGTCGAGCCAGTGGTACGCGAGGAAGATCGTCGCACCGAAGCGGACGGTGCCGGTATTCGCGATCTCGGCGTGCGCCTCGCCGATCGCGCCCGCGTGCTGCGCGTCGAGCGACCACTCGCCCCAGGCGACCGAGAGCGGTCCGTGTGACACGGCCGGTTAGCCTAGTTGTGCTGTGGCTCCGCTTCTCGTGAGGGCGGCGCGCCGTGAGCACGTCGAGCGGACGCCCGTGTGGTTCATGCGCCAAGCGGGCCGCTCGCTGCCCGAGTACCGCGAGCTCCGCGAGCGTCACGGCTTCTGGGAGGTCGCGGGGACGCCCGAGCTCTGCGCCGAGGTCACGCTGCAGCCCGTGCGCCGCCACGGCGTCGACGCCGCGGTGCTGTTCGCGGACATCATGACCCCGGTGGTCGCGATGGGGCTCGACGTCGAGCTCGTCGAAGGCGTCGGCCCCGTCGTCGCGACGCCCGTCCGCAGCCTCGACGACGTCGCGCGCCTGCGGGTCCCGCACCCGGAGGAGGCGTTCGCGCCGGTGCTCGAGGCGATCCGGATCGTCCGCGGCGAGCTCGACGCGGAGCGGGCGCTGGTGGGGTTCTGCGGCGGGCCGTTCACGGTCGCCGGCTACCTCGTCGAGGGACGCCCGTCGCGCGACTTCACGCGGGTGAAGTCGCTCATGTACTCGGAGCCCGCCGTCTGGCGCGCGCTGCTCGACCGGCTGGCCGACTGCTTCGCCGGCTATCTCGCCGCCCAACACGGCGCAGGCGCCGACGTGCTGCAGCTGTTCGACTCGTGGGTCGGCGTGCTCTCGCCGGCCGACTACGACGAGTTCGTCGCTCCCTGGTCGTCGCGGATCCTCGCCGCCGTCGACGCGCCGACGATCCACTTCGGCACCGGTACGGCGGGGCTGCTCGAGCGGCTGGCGGCGGCCGGGGGAGACGTGATCGGCCTCGACTGGCGCGTGCCGCTCGACGACGGGTGGGCGCGCGTCGGCGACCGCGGCATCCAGGGGAACCTCGACCCGGCGCTGCTGCTCGGGCCGTGGGAGCGCGTCGACGCGTCGGCGCGCGACGTCCTGCGCAGGGCAGCGGGCCGGCCGGGCCACATCTTCAACCTCGGGCACGGCGTTCTCCCCGGAACCGATGCCGACACGCTCACCCGGCTCGCGGCACTCGTCCGCGAGCAGTCGGCCGGGCGGACGCCCTGACGGCGACGCTTCCGATCACTCGGCTACCGTCCGTGCCATGAGCGATCCCGCGGTCATCCTGATGGCGTACGGATCGCCTGAGCGCCTCGACGACGTCCCCGCCTACTACGCCGACATCCGCGGCGGGAGGCAGATCGCGCCCGAGCTGCTCGACGATCTGGTCGAGCGCTATCGCCGCCTCGGCATCGAGGACGCGAACCCGCTGAACGCGATCACCGAACGCACGCGCGAGGCGCTGCAGTCGGAGCTCGGCGTCCCGGTGTTCACCGGGATGAAGCACTGGACGCCCCGGATCGCGGACGCCGTCGACGCAGCAGTCGCCGGCGGGGCGGACGTGCTGGTCGGCCTCGTGCTCGCGCCGCACTACAGCCGCCTCTCGATCGGCGGCTACGAGCGGCTGTTCGCCGACG
This sequence comes from uncultured Thermoleophilia bacterium, assembly GCA_963708355.1. Lineage (GTDB taxonomy): Bacteria > Actinomycetota > Thermoleophilia > Gaiellales > Gaiellaceae > PALSA-600. The sequence goes on from CAVPSK010000009.1 coordinate 244,462, forward strand.
CCGTCGACGGCCGCGAGCTCGAGGTCCGCTTCGTCGCGAGCTGGCACGACGACCCGGGCCTCGTTGCCTTCCTGGCCGACAGGATCAGCGGCACCGGGGCGCACGTCGTCTTCACGGCGCACTCGCTGCCGGCCCGCATCCTCGCCGAGGGCGACCCCTACGCCGACCAGCTGCTCGAGACCTCGCGGCTCGTCGCCGAGGCGGCAGGCGTCGACGACTGGTCGTTCTCGTACCAGAGCGAGTCGCCGACCGGAGAGCCCTGGCTGCAGCCCGACATCGTCGACCACGTCACGGCGCTGCACGCACGGGGAGTGCAGCGACGTGCTCATCTGTCCCGTCGGGTTCGTGTCGGATCATCTGGAGATCCGTTTCGATCTCGACACGGAGGCCAAGGAGCGCGCCGACGAGCTCGGCATGCAGCTCACCCGCATCGAGATGCCGAACGACGACCCGCGCTTCGTGCAGGCACTCGCGCAGATCGTTCGGCGCGCGCTTCAGCCGGTGGCAGCATGACGCGCGGGAGGATCGTCGTCGACCGTGTCTCGCGTACCTTCAGGGTCTACCCGAAGGCGCAGCGCACGCTCAAGGATCTCTTCGTCTCGCGCGGACGGACCGGCGCTCGCGAGGTGCAGGCGCTGCGCGACGTCTCGCTGACGGTCGAGCCCGGTGAGGCGGTCGGCCTCGTCGGGCGCAACGGCTCGGGCAAGACGACGCTCCTGCGCATCGTCTCCGGGATCATCGGGCCGACCTCGGGGCGCGTCGAGGCGGGCGGCCGCGTCGCCTCCCTGCTCGAGCTCGGCGCGGGGTTCCATCCCGAGTTCACGGGCCGCGAGAACGTCTATCTGAACGGCTCGATCCACGGGCTGTCGCGCGCCCGCGTGCGCGAGGCGATGGACGAGATCGTCTCGTTCGCCGAGCTCGAGCGCTTCATCGACCTGCCGGTCCGCACGTACTCGTCGGGCATGTTCATGCGGCTCGGGTTCTCCGTCGCCGCGCACATCGAGGCCGACGTGCTGCTGCTCGACGAGGTGTTCGCGGTCGGCGACGAGCAGTTCCAGCGCAAGTGCTTCGGCAAGATCGCCGAGTACAAGAACCGGGGCGGGACCATCATCTTCGTCTCCCACGACGCCCAGGCCGTCGAGCGCCTCTGCGACCGCGCCGTGCTCCTGCGGCGGGGCGAGGTCGAGTTCGACGGCGAGTCCCGCGAGGCGATCGGCGCGTACCGGCGCCAGCTCGCCGCCGACGCGAACCCGGACGAGCTACAGGCCGGGCTGCGCGAGTGGGGCAGCGGCGAGGCGCGGATCCTGTCTGCCGAGCTCGTCGACGACGACGGCGACCCGCGCCGGCAGTTCGCGGCGGGCGAGGCGGCAACCCTCCGGCTGGCTGTCACGGCCGATGACGGCGTCCCGCCGCCGCGGGTCTCCCTCGAGCTCCGCGACGACGGCGGGCTCGTGCTCGGCGGCACCTCGCAGGCCACCCGGGAGCTCGGGTGGGACGGCAGCACCGGCCCGCGTGAGCTCTCGTTCCGGATCGCCCGGCTCCCGCTCGCCGACGGTCGGTTCCATCTGCGAGTCGCGCTCGTCGACGACTCTGGCGGACGGCTGCTGCACACCCTCGACGACGCCTTGCGCTTCTTCGTCTTTCCTGCCGGCGCCGAGTCGGGCGCGGTCCTCCTCGACGGCGACTGGACGTTGCAGGAGACCGGCGAGCGCACGCCAACTGTCCCGGCGTGAGCTCCAGAGCCTGTCCCGACTGGCCTGCGCTCATGGAGGTGGCTCCGGAGCTGACCTTTCGCCACTACACACTCGGCGAGGTGCACCTGCCGGCCGAGGCGTTCGTGCAGGTCGAGGGCATCCCGTTCGACGCGGTGGCCGTCTGTTGCGATCTCGACGCCCACGTCTTCAATCCCGAGCACACCGATCCGCGAATCGTCGCCGCCCTCCGCGGAACGCACTGGATCGACGTACGCGAGCTCTCCGGGCGAAGCGGTCCGTAAGGCGCGCGCTCCGACAGGCCGAGGGCCTCTCGGTAGTGTCCGTTGACGATGGCAAGCGTCGTCGTCCCCTTCCGCAACCGCGACCCCAAGCGCAGGCTCGAGCCGCTCGGCGAGGCCGCGCGGGACCGGCTCGCCGCCGCGATGCTCGCCGATGTGCTCGAGGCGGCGCGCTCGGTGGGGGAGGTGATCGTGGTGACGTTGGAACCGCTCGAGGACGCTCCGCGCGGCGTGCGCGTGGTGCTCGATCCGCGACGCGGACAGGGCGGCGCCGTTCAGGCCGGCCTCGGCGGTGCCGCCCAGCATGGCCTCTCGGCGCCGTTTCTCGTCGTCAACGCCGACCTCCCGTGCGCGACCGCGCGCGATCTCCTCGCGCTGGCAGGCGCCGTCCCCGAGCACGGTCTCGCCCTGGTTGCAGCGGCCGACGGCACGACCAACGCGCTTGCGCTGTCCGAGGCGCGGGTCTTCGAGCCCGTCTACGGCCCCGGGAGCGCGGCCCGCTTCGCAGCGCTTGCGCCGGCGCGGACGCTCGAGGCGCCGAATCTCCGCGACGACGTCGACACGCTCGCCGACCTCGCGCGTGTCTCGTCGCGGCTCGGCCCGCAGACGCGCCGGCTGTACCGGTCGCTCAGGCTCGGGAGAGCAGCGTGAACGTGGCGGTTCTCTCCGGCGGCGTCGGTGGTGCGCGGTTCCTGCGCGGCCTGCTCGGTGTTGTCGATCCAGTCAACGTTTCCATCGTAGGCAACGTGGCGGACGACATCGAGATCCTCGGCCTCCACGTCTCGCCGGACCTCGACAGCATCCTCTACACGCTCGCGGGGCTCGGCGACGACGAGCGCGGCTGGGGTCGTGCGGGCGAGACCTGGAACGCGCTCGAGGTGGTCGGCTCGCTCGGCGGAGAATCGTGGTTTTCGCTGGGCGATCGCGACCTCGGGCTGCACCTCGTGCGCACGCAGCTCCTGCGTGAGGGACGGAGCCTTTCCGACGTGACGGAGCAGATCAGCCACGCGCTCGGCCTCGAGGCCGCTCTGCTGCCCGCCACCGACGATCCGGTGCGAACGTTCGTCGAGACGCCCGCCGGCACGTTCCCGTTCCAGACCTGGTTCGTCGCCCGCGGGCACCGGGACGAGGTCGACGCCGTGCACTACGCCGGAGCGCCGGAAGCCGCTCCGGCGCCGGGCGTGATCCCCGCGCTCGAGGGCGCAGATGTGATCGTGATCGCCCCCAGCAACCCGTATGTCTCGATCGGGCCGATCCTCGCGGTCGCCGAGATTCGCCGCGCGCTCGAGCAGCGTTCGGTCCCGTGCATCGCCGTCAGTCCGCTGATCGGCGGGAGATCGGTGAAGGGGCCGGCCGACAGGATGCTCGCGCGGCTCGCCGGAGGCACCACACCTGCTCACGTCGCCTCGTGCTACCCGGGCCTGGTCGATGCGCTCGTCGTCGACGAGGCGGACGGTGACGAGCAGACCGCGGAGCCGCCCCGCACGGTCGTGACGCACACGCTGATGAGGGACATCGAAGCCTCGCGCCGCCTGGCTGCGGCCGTGCTCGACGCTGCCGGAGCACCTGCGTGAGAGTCGCGGTGCTGGGCGGGACCGGCAGCTTCGGCCGGGCGCTCGCCGTGCGTCTCGTCGCGGACGGCGAGGACGAGGTGGTCATCGGTTCGCGCGACGCGGCGCGCGCCGCTTCCGCGGCAACGGAGATCGCCGGGGGAACCACGGGCACCGCGAACGAGGACGCCGTCCGCGGAGCGGAGCTCGTCGTGCTCGCCGTGAAGGCGGACGGCGCGCTCGAGACGGCACGCGCGATCGCCGAGCCGCTCGGCTCGACGCCGCTTCTCTGCGTCGCGAGTGCGATCGAGGTTCGCAAGGGAGTCGGCGCGCTGCCGGATCCCGATCCACGCTCGCTCGCGGAGCGCGTTCAAGAACTCGTCGCCGCCCCCGTCTGTGCCGGGCTCCACTCGATCGCGGCGTCGTCTCTCGGCGAGGCTCGCCCGGACGAGGATGCGCTCGTCTGCGGAGACGATCAGGAGGCGAAGGAGCTGGCGTTGTCCCTCGCTGCGCGGCTCGTGGCCGGGCGCGCGCTCGACGCAGGCCCGCTCCAGAGCGCCCGCGCGCTCGAGGGGCTCACCGCGGTGATCGTGAACCTCAACCGGCGCTACCGGGCACACGCAGGCATCAGGGTCACCGGCGTCGACTGAGCGGTCGACGTCGATGATCGAGCTGATCCCCGTGCGCGGCTTGCCCGAGATCCGTCAGGGCGACGATCTCGCGGGCCTGGTCCTCGACCGGTTCGCTCCGGCCGACGGAGACGTCGTGGTGGTGGCGCAGAAGGCGATCTCGAAAGTTGAGGGCCGGGTCGTCCGCCTCGACCAGCTGGAGCCGTCGGCCAAGGCGATCGAGCTCGCCGGCGACGAACGCGATCCGCGCGAGGTCGAGGCGGTGCTGCGCGAGGCGAAGCGCATCGTGCGGGAACGAGGGCCGCTCGTGATCGCCGAGACGCGGCACGGCTTCATCTGCGCCTCTGCCGGCGTCGACCATTCGAACGCGCCGGAGCCGGGGATGCTCGTGCTCCTGCCGCTCGATCCCGACGCGAGCGCACGCGCGCTGCGTGCGCGCTTCGCGGAGCAGGCCGGCGTGACCGTCGGCGTGGTGATCACCGACTCGTTCGGCCGTCCTTTCCGCCAGGGAACGACGGACGTCGCGATCGGCGTCGCCGGGCTGACACCGCTGCTCGACCTGCGAGGCACGACGGATCGGATCGGCTACGTGCTGCGCTCGAGCCGCGTCGCGGTCGCCGACGAGATCGCCTCCGCCGCCGACCTCGCGCGCGGCAAGGCGGAAGGCGTGCCGGTCGTCGTCGTGAGGGGCCTGTCGGTGTCGGGTGACGGCACGGCGCAGGAGATCGTGATCGAGCCCGAGCTCGATCTCTTCCGCTAGGCGCGTTAACACCGTCCTAACGACTGCGGCGCGTGCCGTTCGTCACGCGCTACCCTCGTGAGCGTTCGGCGGCTGCCGCCTGGGGAACGTCCCCGTCCGGCGGTCACCGGCACTTCTCACCGATCGAGCCCCACATTCTCGATGCCAAGGAGGAAGTCGTACGTGCACGTCCGGAAGCACACTGCTCGATGGCGCCAGCTCGCAAGCCTCGCTGCGCTCGTCGGCCTGCTCGGAGCGGCTGCGATCGGCGTGCCCGGCGCCGCCCGCGCCCAACGGCCCACCGACCCCGCGTCGGTCTCGACGTTGCGCGCGCTCGTCGGCCACTACCGCTCCGTGGCGTGGACGTTCGAGCGCGCCGCGAAGCGGCCGCGTGAACGAGGCGCATTCGCAGAGCGCCAGACGAAGGATCGCCGCTACCTGCGCTGGACGATCGACCTGTGGACCCGCCGTGCCTATGCGGCGCAGTCGGAGGCGATCCGTGCGATCCGCACGCGTCTGGCCGTTTCGTTGCCGGCGCCTCCGAGCCTGCGGGCCCCGCTCCAGGCACGCGTCCGCTATAGCCGGAGGCTGACGCTCGCCCTGCGCAAGATCTATCCGGTGAAGCGGGCCATGCGAACGCTGGCCGGCGGTGCGTCGACGCGAAGCGGCTATCAGCTTCGCCTGTGGCAGCGCCGGAGCGCGCTCGCCGCGCTCGACGTGTCGCGGCACGCCGTGCGCGAGGCGCGGGTCCCGTCCTCGCTCGAGCAGGCATTCCTCTGCATCCACCGCTACGAGGCGGCGTGGGACGCGAACACGGGCAACGGTTACTACGGCGGCCTGCAGATGGACCTGCCGTTCCAGAGCCACTACGGGCCCGAGTACGTCGCCCGGTACGGGACCGCCGACCGGTGGCCCGTCTGGGCCCAGCTCGAGGTCGCGGCCCGCGCGTATCGCGACGCCGGCGGCTTCTGGCCGTGGCCGAACACCGCCCGCGTCTGCGGTCTGCTCTAGCTCGCCGCAGGGGCAATTCGGCTCTCAAGCCGACCGCTCGGAGCGCCGATGAAGGCGGAAATGATCCGGCGGGCTGTCGCGGCCGGGACGCCCTTGATCAGGGCGGTTGAGTCGAACGGTGCCGGCCGATCCGAGGCGCTCGTCGAGTCCTACCGCCGCCTGGCCGAGGTGTTCCACGAGGTGCTCTCTGAGCAGGCGCTCGACGCGCTTCTCGAGCGCATCGCCGAGACGCTTTCCGATCTGATGCCCTACGAGGCGCTGCACATCTACGAGGCCGACGAACGCCGCCGCCAGCTCGTTCCGATTCTGGCGCGCTCTGCGGAGTACGAAGAGGAGATCATGCGCGACCGGCCGGCCTTCGGAGTCGGCCTGACCGGCTGGGCCGCGGAGCACCGCACCCCGGTCTGGACGAACCAGGCGCACCTCGATCCACGGACGCACGTCATCCCCGGGACGCCGAACGACCCCGAAGCGATCATCGTCGTGCCGCTCGTCGCGCGCGGGACGCTCAAGGGCGCGCTCAACATCTACCGAATCGGCGAGGAGGCGGCGTTCCTCGAGCACGAGTTCGAGCTCGCGAAGTGGTTCGGCGATGCGGCTGCGCTCGCCTTCGACAACGCGCAGACCAAGGCGCACCTCGAGCATCTCGCCCAGACGGATTCGCTGACCGGGCTCTACAACCACCGCTACTTCCACGAGCGGCTCCGGGTCGAGCTGACGCAGGCGTCGCGTGCGCACGAGTCGGTCGCCGTCCTGATGTTCGACCTCGACGACTTCAAGCGGGTCAACGACGTGTACGGCCACGGCGCCGGCGACAACCTGCTGAAAGATGTCGGCGGGATCGTGCGTGACATCGTGCGCTCCTCCGACGTGGTGTGCCGGATCGGCGGCGAGGAGTTCGCGGTGATCATGCCGTCGTGCGATGCGCGGGCCGCGCTCGGCCTGTCGCGCCGACTCGCCGAGGCGTTCGCGAAGGAGGCGTTCGAGCCGACCGGCGCGATGACCGTGTCGATCGGCGTCGCGCTGGGACCGCAGCATGCGATGAACCCGCGAGAGCTCGCGACGTGCGCCGAGGCTGGGATGATGACCGCGAAGGCCCGCGGCAAGAACCAGTTCGTCCTCTTCGACGAGACCGAGACGGAACGCCCGCACGCCTCGTCGACCACGACCCGCGACATGCGGTCGCTCGCGCACATGAAGATGCTGCAGTCGCTCGCCGGGAAGCTGAACCGGCTGAACGACGTGCACCGGATCGGCGAGGCGATCGCCGAGGAGCTTCGGCTCCTGATCGACTACCACAACTGCCGCGTCGTGGTGCGCTCCGGCGACGACCTCCGTCCGGTGGCGTTCCTCGGCGAGCACGGAGAGACCTCGGGGACGACCGAGGCGTACACCGTGAAGGTCGGAGAGGGCGTGACCGGCACGGCAGTCGAGCGCGGCGAGTCGCTGCTCGTCCCGAACGCGCTCGAGTGCGAGTTCGCCAAGCGCATTCCAGGCACGCCGGACCTCGAGGAGTCGCTCGCCGTCGTCCCGCTCAAACACGGAGGCGGCGTGACCGGCGCGATCGTGATCTCGAAGCTCGGCACGAACCAGTTCGACGAGGACGACGTCCGCCTGCTCGAGGTCCTCGCCGGTCACGCGTCCGTGGCCCTGGAGAACGCGCAGCTCTACGAGCGGCAGCGGCGAGAGGCCGAGCACGCGAAGGCGCTGCTCGCGTTCGCCGACGCGGCGTCGCACGCACAGTCGTTCGACGACATCTGCACGCTCACGGTGTCAACCGCCGCCGCGCTGTTCGAGACCGACCGCGTCTCGCTCTGGCTCGAGGACGCGTGCGTGGCGAGCTTCGGCGAGCCGCTCGTGTCGGGAACGGAGGTGGCGCTCACGGAGGGCGACGGAGTGAGCGGCCGGCTCGTGTTCCAGATCGCCGAGGACGGTGAGGCGCAACAGCGGCTACTTGCCACCTTCGCCTCGCAGGCCTCCGTCGCGCTCCGAAAGGCGCGGCTGTACCGCCGGCAGCTCGAGGCCGCGGAGATCGCGAACACGCTGCTCGACGCCAGCCGCGAGCTTGCGACCGCCGAGTCGCCCGACGAGATCCTGACGCGCTGCGTCGAGGTGACCGCACGCGCGCTGGGCACGGAGCGCGCCTCGCTGTGGGTCCAGGAGGGAGGCGTGACGGGCGAGCTCGTCTCGCAGGCGTCCGTGGGCTACGACGTGCCGCTGCTGCGCATCCCCGCCGAGCTCGCGCAGAAGTGGCTCGCCGGCACTGACCCGTTCGTGCTCGAGCGCGAGACGCTGGTCGAGATCACCGGCATCCCGGAGGACCAGGCGGGCCGCTTCGTCGTGGCGCCGCTCCACCTCGACGCCGGGCGGGTGGGCGCCCTCTCCACGCGTATCGACGACCGGCAGCTCGACCGCCGCCAGCTCCTGCTCTTCGCAGGGCTCGCCCACCAGGCGAAGCTCGCGATCGAGGGTTCCGAACACTACGCCGAGCTCGAGCGCACGTTCGTCTCTACGATCGCGGCGCTCGCGAACGCGCTCGAGGCGAAGGATCACTACACCTCGACCCATGCGCGCTGGATCACCGACATGGCGCTGCTCGTCGGCCGTGAGCTCGCCTTCGATCGCGACGCACTGAAGCGGCTCGAGCTCGGGGCGCTGTTCCACGACATCGGCAAGATCGGCGTGCCGTCCGCGATCCTGCAGAAGCCCGGCCCGCTCACCGACGAGGAGTTCGAGATCGTGAAGGGCCATCCCGAGCTGGGCGAGAAGATCCTGGCGCCGATCGAGCGGCTGGCGGACGTGCGGCCGATCGTCCGCGCCTGCCACGAGCGCTGGGACGGGCTCGGCTATCCCGACGGCCTCTCGGGCGAGACGATCCCGCCCGAGGCGCGGATCGTGCTCGTCTGCGACGCGTACCACGCCATGGTCAGCGATCGGCCCTACCGCGAGCGCATGACCGGAGACGAAGCGGTCCGCCGGCTGCGTGACGCGTCGGGGACGCAGTTCGACCCCGACGTCGTCGAGGTGTTCCTCGGCCTCTACGAGGCCGGCGAGGTCCTCCCGCTGTAGCGGGCCTCAGCCGCGGTCTTCGAGGCGGCGGATCTCGCAGACGGGCTCGAACCCGATGCGCAGGAGGATCGGATACGACGAGTCGGCCTGGGCGTGCGTGACCAGAGCGGGTGTCCCGCGGGCGGTCGCGTAATCCCACCGCGCGCGCACGAGGGCGCGGTAGACGCCGCGTCCGCGCGCCCACGTCGCCGTCGCTCCTCCGATCAGGAACACCCCGCGCGACGAGGGAATCGCGCCTGCCGTGCCGGCGATCTTCCCCTCGAGGAACGCGACGAACCAGGCGGGGATGCCGACCCGCTGCGACTCCTCGAAGTAGGCGGCGTACTGACCGCGCTCGGCCTCGCGACGCTCGGCGGGCACGTCGAACACGTCGAAGCGCAGCTCGGCCGAGGCCGTGAAGTCCTCGAACGTCTCGACCATCCGCGCCTCGATCTCGGGCCCGAGCCCTTCGGGCTTGCTCGCGGTCGCGAGCGCGTGGACGCGTGGCACACGGTCGAGGGGCTCCGCGAGCCCGAGCCCCTCGAGCTCCTCCACGATCCCGGCCGGCCGAGCCGACGGGCCGATCCACCAGCAGGGCCTCTTCGCCACGGGCGCGATCGCGCGCACATCGCGCAGCAGCTGCCCGACCTCGCCGTCGCCGACGCTCGGTGCGCAGACCGAGGCGAACGTCGGGCCCTGCACGATGCACACGCGGCCGTCGTCGTACCGTGTGACGAGCCCCTCCGCGGGGATCTCCGAGAAGCGGTCGGGGCTCTCTGCGAGCTCGCGCAGCTCGTCCGGCAGCGCCACGCGAGCGCGCCCCGCTACGCGGGGAACTCGTCGGCGACCGAGAGCGCCTCGTCGAGCGCCGCGAGCCCCTCGTCGAGCTCGTCGCGGGTGATCGTCAACGGCGGGCAGCACATGACGACGTTCCAGTGCGTCATGAGGTAGAGCCCGCGGTCGAGCGCGCGCTTCGCGACGGCGCCGATCGGCTTGGCGGCGTCGCCGCCGGCGTTGAACGGCACGAGCGGCTCGCGCGTCTCGCGGCTCTTCACGAGCTCGATGCCCCAGAAGCAGCCGAGCCCGCGCACCTCGCCGACCGACGGATGCTTCTCGGCGAGCTTCTGGAGCTCGGTGCGGAACACCTCGCCGTTGGCGGCCGCCTGCTCGACGATTCCCTCTTCCTGGAAGGCCTCGATCGATGCGACCGCCGACGCGCATGCGAGCGGGTGGCCGCTGTAGGTGAGCCCGCCTGCGAACAGCTTGTCGCGCACCCAGTCCGCGATCGGCTCGCGCACGATCATCGCCCCGAGCGGGACGTAGCCGGAGTTGATGCCCTTGGCGACCGTCATGATGTCCGGGACGACGTCCCAGTTGTCGACGGCGAACCACTTGCCGGTGCGTCCGAACCCGGCCATGACCTCGTCGCAGATCAGCAGGATCCCGTGGCGGTCGCACGTCTCGCGGATCGACTGGAGGTAGCCGTCGGGCGGGACGATCACGCCGTTGGTGCCCGTGATCGTCTCGAGGATGACCGCGGCGACGGTGTGCGCGCCTTCGTACTGCAGGATCTCCTCGAGGTGCGGCGCGCCCGTGCACACCGGACAGGGATCGGGGTGCCCGGCCGGGCAGCGGTACGTGTACGGGTCGAGCATCCGCACGACGCCCGGAAGCCCAGGTTCCGCAGCCCACCGGCGCGGGTCGCCGGTCAACGTGATCGCGCCGCCGGTCGCGCCGTGGTAGCTGCGATAGCGCGCGACGATCTTGTGACGTCCCGTGTACCAGCGCGCGAGCTTGATCGCGTTCTCGTTCGCCTCGGCACCGCCGTTCGTGAAGAACGACATCGAGAGGTCGCCCGGCGTCACCTCGGCGAGCAGCTTGCCGAGCCGGGAGCGCGACTCGCTCGCCATCGGCGGGCCGATCGTCGCGAGCTTCTCCGCCTGGTCCTTGATCGCCTGCACCACCTTCGGGTGCGAGTGCCCGATCGACACGTTCACGAGCTGGGACGCGAAATCGAGGTAGCGATTGCCGTCGTAGTCCCAGAAGTAACGGCCTTCCGCCCGTTCGACCGGGATCGGGTTGATCTGGTCCTGGACGCTCCACGAGTAGAGGACGTAGCGCTTCGCGTCCTCGACGATCTGCCTGCCGAGCTGGGTGTTCGCCTCTGTCGTCGCCATGCTCGAAAGCCTACAACCGGTCGGTGAAGAGGTGGACCTCACCATGCCGCTCGAATCCGAGCCCGTCGAGCACCGGCGCCGACATCGCGCCCGCCTGGACGACGAGCAGCGGCGTGCCCCGGGCCACAGCGTGCTGCCAGCGCGCGTGCACGAGCGCGCGGTAGACGCCGCGCCCACGCGCATCCGGGAGGACCGCGCCGCCCATCAGCGCGACGCCGTCGGCCATGTCGAGCGTGCGGCCGAACCCGACCGCCCGGCCGTCGTCCAGCGCGGCCCAGTGGTGAGCGACGCCGAGACGGCGGTCCTCCTCGAACCGCGCGGGCGCGTTCACGCGGCGTTCCGCGCGCTCGGCCTCGGGGAGGTCCCACACCTCCCAGTCGACCGCGATCGCGTCGAGGTACTGCTCCGTCGTCTCGATCGCGCGCACGTGGATCTGCGGCGCGGACGGCGGCTCGGCCGTGCATGTCATGCCGGTGAGCACGGGCTGATCGTCGTCCGGTACGAGCCCGCGCGCCGTGAGCTCGGCTTCGAGCCCGTCCGGTGCGCTCCAGCCGATCCACCAGGTCACCTCGCGGAGGCCGTAGCGGCGTGACTCGCGGCGCGCCCAGTCGACGTTCGGCGAGCGGACGTCGAGCACCCAGGCGTTGTGCGGTCCCGCGACGTACGTGTAGTCGTCGGTGACCACCATCGGGTACGACGGGCGGGGGAGGATGTACTTGCCGGTGTTCTCGGCGAGCTCCGCGAGCGTCGGCATCCCGCGACGGTACCGCGGCTCGTCACCGGCGATGCGGTCAACATCGCTGCACGGCTCGAACAGGCGGCCGCATACGGGCGAGGTGCTGATCGGCGCCGAGCACGTTCACGCTGATCCGCGACGCGGTCGAGGTGGAACCGGTGCCGCCCGATCGAGGCGAAAGGAAAGACGGAGCCGCTGGCCGCGTACCGGCTCTTGACGGTGACCGACCGCGATGCGGTCGCGCGCAGGGGTGACGTGGCGCTCGTCGGGCGCGAGCGCGAACGCCGCATGCTGGACGACGCCTGGGAGCGCGTCAGGTACGAGCGGGCCTGCGCGCTCTTCACCGTGCTGGGCGTCGCCGGGGTCGGGAAGTCGCGGCTCGCGCAAGAGTTCGTCTCGCACCTCGACGCGACCGTCATGCGCGGCCGTTGCCCTCATACGGCGACGGCATCACGTACTGGCCCGTGATCGAGGTGGTCACGCAGCTGCTCGGCGACGAACGGCCGCCGGACGGGCCGCTCGCCGCGCTGCTCGGTCAACGGCTATAGCGCCGGCGGACGAGATCGCCGTCGCCGTCCGGAAGCTGCTCGAGCAGGCGGCGCCGAGCGGCCGCTGGTCGTCGTCCTCGATGACCTGCACTGGGGCGAGCCGACCTTCCTCGATCTCGTCGAGCACGTGGCGGACTGGTCGCGCGACGCACCGATCCTGCTAGCTCTGCCTCGCCCGACCGGAACTGCTCGAACGCCGGGCCGGCTGGGCGCGGCGGGAAGCTGAACGCGACGACGGTGCTCCTCGAGCCGCTGTCCGGAGACGGAGGCCGACACGCTCATCGACCGGCTGCTCTCCGGCATCGCGCTCGACGGGGAGCTGCGTGACCGGATCCGCAACGCCGCCGAGCGGCAATCCGCTCTTCGTCGAGCAGATGCTGGCGATGGCGGCCAGCAGCACCGCGGAGACATCGTCGTTCCGCCGACGATCCAGGCGCTGCTCGCAGCACGGCTCGACCAGCTCTCCGCGCTCGGAGCGCACGGTGAAGGGGCGCTAGGCTCCCAGGGACTACTCGAGGAGGCACCGCGATGACCGAGACGATCGACGCACCCGTAGCCGTCAAGCCAATCGATCACTGGATCGCCGGCAGCAGGGTCGCCGGAGAGTCGGGCCGCAGCGGAGCCGTCTTCAACCCCGCGACGGGTGAGCAGTCCGGCGCCGTCGCGTTCGCGAGCGCCGAGGAGGTCGACCGCGCGGTGCAGACCGCCAAGGCGGCGTTCCCCGCATGGCGTGCGCTCTCGCTCGCGAAGCGCGCCGAGCTCTTCTTCGCGATCCGCGAGCTCGTGCACGAGCGCCGTGAGGAGATCGCGAAGATCCTCACCGCGGAGCACGGGAAGGTGCTGTCGGACGCGATGGGCGAGGTCACGCGCGGGCTCGAGGTGATCGAGTTCTGCTGCGGGATCCCGACGCTCCTGAAGGGCGGGATGACCGAGCAGGCGTCCACGGGCGTCGACGTCTACTCGATCCGCCAGCCCCTCGGGGTCGTCGCGGGCATCACGCCGTTCAACTTCCCCGCGATGGTCCCGATGTGGATGTGGGCCCCGGCGCTCGCCTGCGGCAACACCTTCGTGCTGAAGCCGTCCGAGAAGGATCCCTCGGCCTCGGTCTACACCGCCGAGCTCCTGAAGGAAGCGGGCGTCCCGGACGGCGTCTTCAACGTCGTCCACGGGGACAAGGTCGCGGTGGACGCGCTGCTCACGCACCCGGACATCGCCGCGATCTCGTTCGTCGGCTCGACGCCGATTGCGCGCTACGTCTACGAGACGGCGACCGCGAACGACAAGCGGTGCCAGGCGCTGGGCGGTGCGAAGAACCACATGATCGTGCTCCCGGACGCCGACATCGACATGGCGGCCGACGCCGCCGTCTCCGCGGCATACGGCTCGGCCGGCGAGCGCTGCATGGCGGTGTCCATGGTCGTCGCCGTCGGCGACGTCGCCGACCCGCTCGTCGCTGCGATCAAGGAGCGAATTCCGAGCGTCAAGGTGGGCGACGGCATGGACGCGTCGAGCGAGATGGGCCCGCTGATCACGCGCGAGCACCGCGACAAGGTCGCGTCGTACATCGAGGGCGGCGGCGGCACCGTCGTCGTCGACGGACGCGACAGCTGCCCGGACCAGGGGTTCTTCCTCGGCGCCACGCTGATCGACGAGCTCGAGCCGGGGATGCGCGCCTACGACGACGAGATCTTCGGGCCGGTGCTCGGAGTAACGCGCGTCGACACTTACGACGAGGCCCTGCAGCTCGTCAACGACAACCCCTACGGGAACGGAACGGCGATCTTCACGCGAGACGGGGGCGTCGCGCGCCAGTTCCAGTTCGACGTGCAGGCGGGGATGGTCGGGGTGAACGTGCCGATCCCCGTGCCCGTGGCGTACTACAGCTTCGGCGGCTGGAAGTCGTCGCTCTTCGGCGACCGGCACATCTACGGGCCGGAGGGGATCGACTTCTACACCCGCACGAAGGTCGTGACCGAGCGCTGGCCCGACCCGGCGACGTCGAAGGTCGACCTGGGCTTCCCGCAGACGCGCTAGCCCGTTGAGGATCCTCGTCGTCGGAGCAGGCGGCGTCGGCGCCGCAGCCGCCGCGGTCGCCGCGCGACGGGGGTTCTTCGATCGGCTCGTACTGGGGGACATCGATGCGAGCCGCGCCGAGCGCGCGGCCTCGCTGCTCGGCGACCGCGGCGGATCGGCGCGGCTCGACGCCTCCGACCCCGCGGCGATCGTCGCGCTCGCGCGGGCCGAGCGGGCCGATGCGATCCTCAACGCCTGCGACCCGCGCTTCAACCCGCCGATCTTCGAGGCCGCGTTCGAGGCGGGCTGCACGTACCTCGACATGGCGATGACACTGTCCGAGCCGCATCTGGAGCGGCCGCACTCCGAGGTCGGCGTGATGCTCGGCGACGAGCAGTTCGCTCTAGCGCCGCGCTGGGAGGAGGCAGAGCGGCTCGCCCTGGTCGGCATCGGCGTCGAGCCCGGCCTCTCCGACGTCTTCGCGCGGCACGCGGCCGACGAGCTGTTCTCCGAGATCGACGAGGTCGGGATCCGCGACGGCGCGGATCTCGTCGTCGCCGGTTACGACTTCGCGCCGACGTTCTCGATCTGGACGACGATCGAGGAGTGCCTCAACCCGCCGCTCGTCTGGGAACGGGAGCGCGGCTGGTTCACGACGGAGCCGTTTTCGGAGCCGGAGGTGTTCGAGTTCCCGGAAGGCATCGGCCCGGTCGAGTGCGTGAACGTCGAGCACGAGGAGGTCGCGCTGGTGCCGCGCTGGGTCGACTGCGGCCGCGTCACCTTCAAGTACGGGCTCGGCGAGGAGTTCATTCAGGTCCTGAAGACACTGCACAAGCTGCGCCTCGACTCGACCGAGCCGGTTCGCGTGCGCGGCGTCGAGGTCGCGCCGCGGGACGTCCTCGCCGCGGCGCTGCCCGACCCGGCGACGCTCGGTGACCGTATGACCGGGAAGACGTGCGCGGGAACGTTCGTCACGGGTCTCGGCAAGGACGGCGGGCCGCGGGCTACCTACCTGTACCACGTCGTCGACAACGAGCAGGCGATGCGCGACTACGGTCACCAGGCGGTCGTGCTGCAGACGGCGATCAACCCGATCGTCGCGCTGGAGCTGCTCGAGTCCGGTGCGTGGCGGGGCTCGGGCGTGCTCGGCCCCGAGGCGTTTCCGGCGGCCCCGTTCCTCGAGCTGCTCGCCGACTACGGCTCGCCCCACGGAACCGAGGAGCGGCGATTGCCATCCTCCGTCGGCCCGCAGTAGGCTCGGCCGACGCAGCGACCGAGAGGAGAGGCATGGACGCCAACAAGGAAGCCTCACGCCGGATGATCGAGGAGGTCTTCGGCGCCGGGAAGGTCGACGTCGCGGACGAGCTCGTCCACGAGCATGCGATCGGGCACGACCCCGCACAGCCCGCGCCCGTCAGCGGGCGCGAGGGCGTGAAGGAGTCCGCCCAGGGTTACCGGAGCGCGTTCCCCGACCTCGTGATGACGGTCGACCAGTCGTTCGCCGAGGGCGACCTGGTCGCGACGCGCTGGACCGCGCGCGGCACGCACGAGGGTGAGCTGTTCGGGATCGCCGCGACCGGCAAGCAGGCGACGGTCACGGGCATCACGATCGACCGCTACGAGGACGGACTGATCGCCGAGTCGTGGACGAACTGGGACACGCTCGGGCTCCTGCAACAGCTGGGCGCCGTTCCGGTGGCGCTCCAGACCGCCTGACGCGAACGGGTGGGGGCGGGCCTCGCCCGCCCTTCACTCATACGGGCCGGATGCCGATAACTCCGATGTATCGGAGAGCGCGCCGCGTGCTCAGATCAGCGATGGCATTCACATTCCCGCAACCGACTCACATGCCGTGCCCGAGCTGCGGCGCCTCGGTCGCGGTGGGCGCTCCGGCCGGGTCGCACGTCTGCGACGACGAGCGGCGGCTCCAGTTCCGGCTCGCCGAGCAGCGGCCGGGCGTCGAGCGCTTCGACGACGATTTCGCCGCCTGGCTCGAGACGCCGCACGGCCGCTTTGCGCAGTGGCTGGCCGAGCGCGGGCGCTAGCCGTCTACCGCGTCCCGAGCCGCATGCCGAGCAACGCCGGGAGGGCCGCGGTCCCGCGGGCGAGGAGCGGCGCGCGCCGGCCCGCCTCGTCGGCCTCTTCGCAGGCGAGGATCGCCTTCCGGATCGCCGCGCCACCGACGTAGCGGAACGGCTCGCGCGGAACGCGGTCGCCGCGGCCGCGGACGAGCGGCAGCGTGCTCCACTCGTCGTCGCGCCCCGTCGCCAGCGAGCCGAGCGCCTGGCCGGCCAGGAACGACGGCCCGACGCCGTTGCCCGAGTACCCCGCGGCGAAGTGGATGCCGTCCCCGGTCGTCCCCACGAACGGCAGGTGGTCGGCCGACACGTCGATCGGGCCACCCCACGAGCGCTCGACCCGCGCCCGGGCGAGCCCCGGCAGCAGCCGGCGCAGCCCGAGCTCGGCGCGGCCCGCGGTCGCCGCGTCGTGCGTGAACCGCCGGTCGATCCGGTTCCCGTAGCCGATCGGCCCGGAGCCGCTCCCCATCAGCACGCGGCCGTCGTCGGTCGTGCGGAAGTAGTGCAGGAACATGCGGCCGTCGACGATCGCCTCCCCGCCGGTCCAGCCGATCTCGGCGAGCAGCTCCGGCACCGGCTCGGTGAGCACGACGTAGCTGCCGAACACCGTCAACCGTCCGCGCACCGGCGGCCAGTCGGTCATCGCCGCGTTCGTGGCGACGACGATCCGCTCGGCACGCACCCTGCCGCGCGGCGTCGTGACCAGGCCGTGGTCGATCGCGGTCGCCTCGGTTCCCTCGTAGAGCGACACGCCGCGCGCGAGCACCGACCGCCGCAGGGCACGCACCAACCTGGCCGGCTGGACGGTGCCCGTGTCGGGGAAGAGCACGCCGCGCCGGAACCGCGGTGAGCGGCAGCGTGCCTCGACCTCCGCGGGCGAGAGTTCGACGGCCTGCTCCGGGCGGCCTGCGGCGGCGGCCGTAGCGACCGCGTGGTCGATCACGCGGTCCTGGGCCTCGGTCGTCGCGACCATGAGCATCCCGCTCTCGCGCAGCCAGACGTCGTCCCCGAGCGCGCGAACGGCCGGCCGGATCGCCTCACCCGCGGTCGCGAGCCGGATCGCGCCCTCGGGGCCGAGCAGGTCGCGGAGCTCCGCGAGCGCCGGCCAATACCCCTCGATGAAGCCGCCGTTCCGTCCGCTCGGGCCGGCGCCGCAGAACTCGGCCTCGAGGACCGCGACGCTCGCGCCGGGATCGCGGTCGAGGACGGCGAGCGCCGTCCAGAGCCCTGTGTAGCCGCCGCCGACGATCGCCACGTCGACCGTGACGTCGCCTTCGAGCGGCGGCGCGTCGTCGCGGCCGCCCTCGGCGGCGAACGCCTCCTCGAGCCACCAGGGAGGAGCGCCTCCCGGTGCGACCGTCGGCTGCATGCGGGCGAGTCTAGGTCGAGCAAGAGCCGGGCGCCGAGCGCGATCAGCGCCAGCAGCGCGTCCACCGCCCCGATCGCGACGAACAGCGCCGCCGCGAACGGGCCGCCGTCGTCGAAGCCGAAGAGCAGGCAGACGACGAGCGAGATCACGATGATCCCGAACCGCTCGGTGCGCGACCACGTGTCGTAGCCGACGAGCAGGCGCGTCAGTTGCAGCCACCACGGGCCCCGTGACAGGCTGTTCCCCGTGTCGGCTCGCGCGGCGGACACGAGCGCCGGGATCCGGCGCGCCGCGTCGCGGCCCTTGAAGAGGCCGATCACGGCGAGGTAGGCGAAGAAATGCACGAGGACGTCGCGGTGCCGGCCGTGCTGGAGCGCGGCCCAGAGCAGTACGCCGCCGATCGCGCAGTCGACCAGCGCGAGCGCGAGCACCTCGAGCGGCCGCCGGGTCATCGCGCTCCTCCGGCGGCGGACGCGCGGACGCTACGCCCGCGCGAGCGCCGCCGGCTTCAGTTCCTGCCCAAACCGTGCGCGCTTCACGAACTGGCCGATGCCGGGCTTCGCGACGAGCGTGTCGCCCTCGACGAGCACGTTCCCGCGGAGCAGCACGACCTCGGGCGAGCCCTGAACCTCGGTGCCCTCGAACAGGTTGTAGTCGACCTTCGAGTGATGCGTCGACGCGGAGATCGTCACCGACTTCTCGGGGTCGAACACGACCACGTCGGCGTCCGATCCGACGGCGAGCGTGCCCTTGCGCGGGTACAGCCCGAAGAGCTTGGCCGGGTTCGTCGCGAGCAGCTCGACCATCCGGTTGAGGCTGATGCGGCCGCCGCGCACGCCGAAGTGGTGGATCATCTGTAGCCGGTTCTCGAGCCCCGGCCCGCCGTTCGGGATCTTCGAGAAGTCGTCCTTGCCGAGCGTCTTCTGCCCGTTCCAGTTGAAGGCGCAGTGGTCGGTCGAGATCGCCGAGAGCACGTCGGTTCGGACCGCGTTCCACAGCACGTCCTGGTTCGCCTTGTCGCGCGGCGGCGGCGTGTACACGTACTTGGCGCCCTCGAAGTTCGGGCGCTCGAGGAAGGTGTAGTCGACGAACAGGTACTGCGTGCAGGTCTCGCCGTGCACGTTCCACCCCTTCTCCCGCGCGAGCGCGATCGGCTCGACGGATTCCTGGCAGGAGACGTGGACGACGTAGAGCGGAGCGCCCGCGACCCGGGCGAGCTGGATCGCGCGGTTGGTCGCCTCGCCCTCCGTCTCGGGGGGCCGCGTGAGCGCGTGCCAGTGCGGTTCCG
Organism: uncultured Thermoleophilia bacterium; assembly: GCA_963708355.1. Classification (GTDB taxonomy): domain Bacteria; phylum Actinomycetota; class Thermoleophilia; order Gaiellales; family Gaiellaceae; genus PALSA-600. The sequence goes on from CAVPSK010000009.1 coordinate 263,641, forward strand.
TGTGCCCTGCGGCGAGCGCCTTCTTCACGAGCACGTCGATCGCGTCGCCGTTCTCGGCGTGCACCATCACGAGCGCACCGGTCTCGGCCGCGACCTCCATCGTCTTGAAGAGCGTCTCGTCGTCGACCATCAGCGCGCCCTTGTACGCCATGAAGAGCTTGTACGAGGTGACGCCCTGATCGGGCAGCGATGCGAGCTCCTCCAGCGTGCCGCCGTCCCGTAGGTCGGTGACGGCGATGTGGTAGCCCATGTCGATCAGCTGTTTGCCCTCGGCCTTCGACCGCCAGTCGGTCAGCGCGTCGGCGAAGCTCGACCCCTGCGGCTGGATGCAGAAGTCGACGTGGCAGGTCGTGCCGCCGAAGGCGGCCGACGTCTGACCGGACTCGACGTCGTCGATCGTCACCGTCCCGCCGAACGGCATGTCGAGGTGCGTGTGCGGGTCGACGCATCCCGGCAGCACGTACTTGCCGGCGGCGTCGATCGTCGTGTCGGCCGAGATGTCGAGCGACTCGCCGATCAGGGAGATCCGCTCGCCGTCGATGAACACGTCGGCGACGTAATCGTCCGCCGCCGTGATGATGCGGCCGTTCTTGATCAGCACGGACATAGCGGATCTCCCTTCTCGGTTCGCTTCTACTTCCCGCCCGGAGTGACGGTCACGTTCTGGGGCTTCCAGCTCGTGCCGTTCACGTCGACACCTGCCGCCTTCAGCTGGGCCAGCGCCTTCAGCGCGTAGGTGTAGTTCGTCGCGCCGCTCGGCAGGCTCTTGATCACGCCGTACGTCTTCGCGATCTTGGCGGTCTGGGCGACCGCCGCATTCGGCACGACGCCGATCCCGCTCGGGTTCGGCCAGACGAGCTTGTTGATCTCGTTCATCTGCCACGTCTGGTGGCCCTTGCCGAGGAGCGAGCCGTTCTTGAGCACGATGTTCACGCATGCCGACTGGTGGTCACGGCAGTAGATCCAGCCCTGGAACGACGCCTTCAGGAACGCCGTCGCGGTCTTCTGGTTCGCAGGATCCTTCAACCAGTCGCCGCGGACGAACACGTTGTCCTCGAGCATGCCCGTGCCCACGGAGGGGCTCGCCATCTTGAAGACGTTCAGGTCGTTCAAGGTGTAGAGCTTCCCCGTCGCCGGGTTCTTCGTCTCGAGCACCTGGGCGAGCTCGTTGTACGTCATCGCCGCTGCGGCATCGACCTGCTTCTTGAGGAAGAGGTTCATATCGAACGGCTGGTTCACGATCGTCACGTCGCTCGTCTTCGCCGGGTTGATGCCGTTCTTGGACAGCGCCGCGAACAGCTCCGGCTGGTTCCCGCAGCACCACACGCCGACCTTCTTGCCCCGCATCTTCGCGATCGAGTTGATGCCGCTCGACTTCCAGGTCAGCTCGGTCATGCCGGAGCGCGCGAAGACCTGCGCGATCGAGACGATGTCGCCGCCCTTCTCACGGGTCGCGTAGAGGTTCGGGAGCCAGTCGAGACCGAAGTCGGCCTGCTTGCCGACCACGACGGTCTCGGGGGTGATGCTCGGCCCGCCGATCTTGATCTTCACGTCGAGCCCTGCGTTCTTGTAGTACCCCTGCGCGAGCGCTGCGTAGTAGCCGGCGAACTGCGCCTGCGTCACCCACTTCAGCTGCAGCGTCACCTTCGTCAGCTTCTGCTGTTTCGGCGCGGCCGCGGCCGTCGCCCCCCACACCGCCAGCCCCACGACTGCCAGCGCGAGGACGCCCAACACCCCGTGCTTCCGCTTCATCCAGTTCCTCTCCTTTTCGATGGGTCTCGACCACTGGGCGGCCGTGTCGCCGCCATTCTCCCGTTTTTCGTCACTCGGTGGAAACCGCGCGGGCGGACGGGTGCCAGCTGGTCGTCCAGTGCTCGAGGGCGGCGACCGCGCCGTAGAGCGCGATCCCGAACGCGCTGGCGAGCGCGATTCCAGCCCAGGCACGCGGAAAGTCGAAGAGCTGCGAGTCGTTGAGGATGCTCACGCCGAGCGCGTTCGTCGGGCCGCCGAAGTACTCGCCCACGATCGCACCGATCATCGACAGCACCGCCGCCACCTTCAGCCCGGTGAACATGAACGGCAGCGAATTCGGGATGCGCACGCGGCGGAACGTGGCGAGCTCGCCGCCGCCGTAGGAGCGCATGAGCTCGATCGACGACGGATGCACGGAGATGAGCCCGCGCAGCGTGTTGATCATCGTCGGGAAGAAGCAGAGGACGGCAGCGATCGCCATCTTCGAGACCGGGTTCAGCAGCCCGAACCAGTTGTTGGTGATCGGCGCGAAGGCGATGATCGGGATCGCGTTGGCCGCGATCGCGATGGGCATCAACGCGGCGCCGACGGTGCGGAACCGCGCGAGGAACAGCGCCGCGAGGATGCCGAGGCCGGCCCCGATCGCGAAGCCGCCGAGCGCTTCCTTGAGCGTGTAGAGGCCCGCATGCCAGAGCGGGCTCTTGTTGTCCCAGAACGACTGTGCGATGTCGGACGGCTTCGGCAGCAGGAAGGCCTGCACGTGGAAGGCCGTCGTCAACCCCTGCCAGAGCGCGATTCCGATCGCGAAGACCGCGAGCACCGGCAGCCACTCGCGCAGGCGCCGGCTCAAAACCGCTCCTCGACCGGTGTCGTGCGCTGCTGCACGGGCGCCGCGCCGTGCCCGGCCGCGAGCAGCTCGCGCACCGTCGTGATCAGCTCGAAGAAGCGGGGGTCCTCGCGCGTCTCGAACGTCCGCGGGAGCTTGAGATCGACGTCGACGATGCCGGCGATCCGGCCCGGTCGCGCCGACATCACGACGACGCGCGTCGACAGGAAGACCGCCTCGGGGATCGAGTGCGTCACGAACACGACCGTGCTGCCCGCCTTCTCCCAGATGCGCAGGAGCTCCATGTTGAGGCGCTCGCGCGTCATCTCGTCGAGCGCACCGAAGGGCTCGTCCATCAGCAGCAGCGCGGGATCGAACGACAGCGCGCGTGCGATCGAGACACGCTGCTGCATGCCGCCCGAGAGCTGCCAGGGTCTGCTCGACTCGAACCCGGTCAGCTCGACGAGGTCGAGCATCTCGGCGACGCGGGCGCGGCGGCGCGCGCGGTCCCAGCCGAGCATCTCCAGGGGCAGCGACACGTTGCGCGAGACGGTGCGCCAGTCGTAGAGCACCGAGTCCTGGAACACGATCCCGTAGTCGTGGTCGAGCCGTGCCTGGTGGGCGGTCTTGCCGTTCACGACGATCGAGCCGCTCGTCGGCTGAATCAGGTCGCCGATGATCCGCAGCAGCGTCGACTTGCCGCACCCGGACGGCCCGATCAGCGAGACGAACTCGCCTGCCCGGATGCCGAGGACGATGTCCTGCAGCGCGGTGACGCCGGTGCGGAACGACTTCGTGACGCCGTCGAGCTCGACGACGTTCGGGGGCGCGGACGTCACGCGAAGTTCTCCGGCGCGCTGCGCAGCACGAGCTTCTCGGTGCCTGCGACCGCGAGGTAGAAGAGGATGCCGAGCGCCGCGCAGACGACGTTCGTCGCCCAGAGGAAGGTCGGCTCGAGCGAGTAGTACTGGTTGAAGTTGACGATCGCGCCGCCGAGCCCGCTCTGGATCGATGCGGGCGTCTCACCGATGATCGCGCCGATCACGCTCGCGGTCGCCGAGATCTTCAGCGCCGTGAAGATGTACGGCACAGAGGACGGGACGCGGAGTTGCCACAGCACACGCCAGCGTTTCGCGGCATACGACTCCATCAGCTCGACGGCGCGCGGGTCGACCGAGTGGAGCCCGCGCAGCGTGTTGATCGCGACCGGGAAGAACGTGAGGTACGCGGCGAGGATCGCGACCGCCTTCCAGCCGGCGATGCCCTTCGACCCGAGGCCGACGACCACCATCGGCGCGATCGCGAGGATCGGCACGGTCTGCGACGCGACGATGTAGGGCAGAATGCCGCGCTCGAGCAGGCGCGACTGCGACAGCGCGACCGCGAGCAGGAAGCCGATCGTGGCACCGAGCAGGAAGCCGGCGATCGCCTCCTTCATCGTGAACCAGGCCGCGTCGAGCAGCGAGTGGATCAGCGGCGGGCCGCCGGTCGTGGTCGGCTGCCAGAACGCCGCGACGATGTCGTGCAGGTGCGGCATCGTCGTGCCGTCGACGGCGAACGGCCACGTCCAGCCGGTGGTCTGCCAGAGCCACTTGTAGCCCTCCCAGATGCCCCACAGGGCCGCGACGACGATCACCGTCGTGGCGATGCGGCGGGCGAGCGGTGTGCCGTGGCGGTCGATCGTGGCTGCGCCGGCCTCGGTCACGGGAGAGTGATTACCACACCCGAGGAGCAGTTGTATCCTCGCCGCGTGCCGCTCTCACCGTCACGCACCGTCGCCGAGTTGGAGGAGCTCCGCGCGCTCACCGGGAGCGACGACGGCGCGCAGCGCGTCGCGTGGACGGACACGTGGGAGCAGGCGCGGGCGTGGCTGCGCGAGAAGGTGCAGCCGACCGGCGCGGTCGAGGAGATCGACGCGGCCGGCAACCAGTGGTTCACGCTCCCGGGCCTCTCCGAGCGCGCGCTGCTGATCGGTGGGCACATGGACTCGGTGCCGAACGGCGGCTGGCTCGACGGATGTCTCAACGTGGTCGCGGGCGTCGAGGTGCTCCGACGGATCGCGGAGGAGGGCACGCCGCCGCTGACGGTGCGTCTCGTCAGCTGGGCCGACGAGGAAGGCGCGCGCTTCGGCCGCTCGCTCTTCGGCTCGTCGGCCGCGGCCGGATCGATGCGCGACCAGGACGAGCTGCGCAAGCTCGTCGACCGTGACGGCATCGCGCTGCCCGATGCGCTGCGCGAGCACGGAGTCGACCTCGACCGGGCGCTCGACGCGCGCAGCCGGCTCGAAGGTGCCGAGGCCTATCTCGAGCTGCACATCGAGCAAGGCCCGGTGCTCGAGGCGCTCGACCTTCCGCTCGGCGTCGTGCTCGGCACGTTCGGGGTCGAACGCTCACGGTTCACGTGGCGCGGCCAGGCTGCGCATGCGGGCTCGACGCCGATGGACGCGCGGCGCGATGCGCTCGCCGGGGCGGCGAAGCTCGCGCTCGCGATTCGCGACATCGCGCGTGAGGTGGGTGACGGGGCGGTGTGCACGTCGGGGGGCGTGGTCTGCCGGCCCGGGATCGTCACGTCGGTGGTCGAGACGGCGGAGCAGCTGCTGGATCAGCGCCATCTCGACGCGGCCAAGCTCGCGCGGCTGCTCGAGCTCGCGCAGGAGTCGGCGCAGCGGTTCGCGGCCGAGGAGAACATCTCGGTCGAGTGGGAGCGGATCTGGAGCATCGAGCCGATCCTCTTCGACGAGCAGCTGATCGAGCTGGCCGACGAGTCGATTCGCGAGGTGGCGGGGAGCTCGCACCGGCTGCCGTCGGGGCCGCTCCACGACGCCGCTGAGGTGTCGCGCGCCGGTGTGCCGACGGTGATGGTGTTCGTCCAGAGCCTGCGCGGGCTGTCGCACACGAAGCTCGAAGACACGAAGCACGAGCACCTCGAGCTGGCCGTGCAGGCGCTCGACCGCCTGGCGTCGAAGACGCTCGCGGCTCGCCTCTAGCTCCGCGTCGCTCGTTCGGGGGAGCGGAGCGAGCCCGTCGCCGTCGATTGCACGGGTGTGTCGCAGGCAGACCACCCGCTCGCCGACCTCTACGCGCGGCCCGACTCGGCTGCTCGTTCCGTCGTCGGTACCGGCTACCGCTCGCCGGCGGGGCGCTCGCGCAAGGCGCGCTGGTTCATCGGCCTGTCGGTTGCCGTGAACATGATGTCGATCCTGCTGCTCGGGTTGCAGCGCGCGCTGCTCGACCGCGGGGCCGGGCTGATCTCCGCGTCCGAGTTGCGCACGAGCGTGGCACGCGTGAACGCGGCCGCAGACGTCGAGCTAGTGCTGTTCCTCGTGGCCCTCGTCCTGTTTCTGCGCTGGGTGCACCTTTCGTACTGCAACCTCCGCGAGCTCGGGACGCGCGACTTGCGGTTCACGCCGGGGTGGGCCCTCGGCTACTGGTTCGTCCCGGTGCTGAACATCTGGCGTCCCGCCGAGGTGCTCGGCGATCTCTGGCGCGCGACCGACCCGCGAGCCGACGACGGCGCGTGGCGCTCGCTGCGCGCGAGCCCGCTGATCGGGTGGTGGTGGGCGATCGGTCTCGTCGTCGGCCCCGTCGCGTGGGCCGCGCAGGCGATGCCGGCCGACACGATCTCCGAGCTGCAGTCGAAGAACGCGGTGCTGATCCTCGTGCACCTGCTCGAGGTCGCCGCCGGCGCGTGCCTCTTCAACATGGTCGGGAAGCTGACCGCGCGGCAGGACGCACGCGCCGCCGCTCGCGCACGCGAGGCGTAAACCCTCGGGGTCAGACCCGGGTCAGACCCCGGTTGGCCGTGTCGGACGTGTCGGCGGAAGTCGTTTGTCAGGTGCGCTGTGCAGGGAGGAATGTCGCGGCGCGGCCGTGTTCGTAGCGGCCCTCAGCGGTGCCGGAGCGAAGGGTCGGGGGTCAGACCCGGGTCTGACCCGGGTCTGACCCCGAAAGCGCCGCGCGCAACCGCGCCGCGTAGGGCGCGCGCTCGGACGCGGACGCCCAGCGGTACTCGTTGTCGCGGGGGTAGAGCTCGTCACCGGGCTCGCGCGGGAAGACGTGCATGTGGAAGTGCCACACGTCCTGGCCCGCGGCGGGCTCGTTGTGCTGGCGCGTCGACGTTCCGGCGCATCCGTACGCCGACTTCATCGCGATGGCGACGCGCTTCACCGTTGCGTGCACGGCGCCGAGCACACGCTCGTCGATCGCATAGAGGTTCTCGACGTGCGCGCACGGGATCACGATCACGTGGCCGGCGTTCGCGGGCCACCAGCGCGGCGAGACGAACGCGACCGTCTCCGTGTCGCGCCAGACGACGTCGGCGGGCCGGTTGTGCTCGGTCTCCTCGCCGCGAACGACGCTGCAGAAGGGGCAGTCGTACCGACGGGGCTCATGCCCCGCTCCGGCCCCGGCAAAGCCGGCGCCTGCGCTCCTGGAGCCTCCGTCGAGCCTACGGCTCATTCACCGGCGTCTTCCACCGGCGTCTTCGCGCACGACCGGGCTCCGGAGCACGCCGATGCCCTCGACCTCGACCTCGACCACGTCTCCGGCCGCGAGCGAGACCTTCGGGTCGCGCGCCCAGCCGACGCCCGGCGGCGTTCCCGTGAGGATCAGGTCGCCCGGCTCGAGCGTGAAGACGGCCGAGATGTAGCTGACGAGGAACGGCACGCCGAAGATCAGGTCGCTCGTCGAGCCGTCCTGCAGCACCTCGCCGTTCAACCGCTGGACGACGCGCAGGCCCGATCCGTCGCCGAGCTCCGACACCGGCGCGACACGGTCGCCGAGCGGGCAGAACGTGTCGAAGCCTTTCGCGCGCGCCCACTGGCTCTCCGTGTACTGGATGTTCCGCGCGGAGACGTCGTTGGCGCACCTGTAGCCGCGGATGTGCGCGAGCGCGTCGTCCTCCGCGATTCGGTGGCCGCCGACGCCGATCTCGACGGCGAGCTCGGCCTCGGCGTCGACGTGGGTCGCCTCCGGCGGCAGCACGATCGGCTCGCCCGGCCCCACGAGGGTGTTCTCGAACTTCCCGAACAGGAGTGGTGCGGTCGGCGGGTCGTCGCCGAGCTCGGCGGCGTGCTCCGCGTAGTTGCGTCCGACACAGATGATCTTCACCGGCCGATCTTGACGCAGTAGGCTGCCTGGCGGCGCGCTTCTCGACCACCAGGAGGCACGAATGGCCCTGAGCTTCGGCGTCACCGTCCTGCCCGACCCGCCGTACTCGCGCTGGCTCGAGCTGATCCAGCTCGCCGAGCGCCACGGCTTCGAGTACGCGTGGACCTACGACTCGCACGTGCTGTGGCAGGAGTCGATCCCCCTGTTCGGGTACGCGTCGCACGAGACGACGAAGATCAAGCTCGGGCACTTCGTGACCAACCCGGGGACGCGCGATCCGACGGTGCTCGCAAGCGCCTACGCGACGCTGCAGGACCTCACCGACGGCCGGATGGTGATGGGCATCGGCCGTGGCGACTCGGCGCGCCGCTACATCGGCCAGCAGCCGGTCAAGGTCGCGGAGTTCGAACGGGCCTGCGCGATGATCCGCGACTTCATGAACGGCCGCGAGGTCAACTGGAACGGCAAGGATCTCCAGCTCAAGTGGGTGCGGCCCGAGCTGCCGCAGATCCCGATGTGGATCGCGGGCTACGGGCCGAAGGCACTCGCAGTCGCCGGCCGCGTCGCGGACGGCGTGATCATCCAGCTCGCCGACCCCGAGATCATCCAGTGGATCATGTCGACCGCCCGCCGGGCGGCGGAGGAGGCAGGCCGGGACCCCTCTCAGCTCAAGTGCATCGTCGGCGCGCCGAGCCACGTCACCGACGACCTCGCCGACGCCCGCGACCAGGTGCGCTGGTTCCCGGCGATGGTGTCGAACCACGTGATGGACCTGGTCGAGCGTTACGGCACCGACGGGAGCAAGGTGCCGAAGGCGCTCACCGACTACGTGCTCTCGCGCAAGTTCTACGACTACAACGAGCACTCGCGCGTCGGCGCGGCGCACGGCGAGTTCGTGACGGATGAGATTTGCGACCGGTTCTGCGTGATCGGCAACACCGAGCAGTGCGCGGCGAAGCTGCGCGAGCTCGAGTCGGTCGGCGTCGACCAGTTCAACATCTACCTCATGACCCACGGCCAGGAGGAGACGCTCCAGGCCTACGGAGACGAGATCATCCCGCAGTTCGGCGCGATTCACGCCTGACCTCGACCGGCCCGGCGCGGATCTCGCTACGCTCGACGGCGATGAGCACAAACGGAGCGGTCGTCCAGGCGAGTGACCTGAGCCGCCGTTACGGCGAGGGCGAGGCCGCGGTCGATGCCCTGCGCGGCATCTCGCTCGCGGTTCAGCCGGGCGAACTGGTCGCGGTGATGGGCCCGTCGGGCTCCGGCAAGTCCACCCTCATGCACCTGCTCGCGGCCCTCGACAAGCCGACGAGCGGCACGGTTGCGATCGCGGGCGAGGATGTCGGGTCGCTCAACGACCGCGACGTCACGCTGCTGCGGCGAAAGCACATCGGCTTCGTCTTCCAGTTCTTCAACCTGCTCCCGATGCTCTCCGCCGAGGAGAACGTGAAGCTGCCGCTGTCAATCGCCGGCGAGAAGCCCGACCCGGAGTTCTTCGAGGACCTGCTGAAGCGCGTCGGCCTCACCGATCGGCGCAAGCACCGCCCGTCCGAGCTCTCCGGCGGCCAGCAGCAGCGCGTCGCGATCGCACGCGCGCTCGTCTCCAAGCCGACGGTCGTGTTCGCCGACGAGCCGACGGGCAACCTCGACTCCCAGACGGGGCACGAGATCCTCGAGCTGCTGCGCGCCTCGGCGATGGAGCTCAACCAGACGATGGTGATGGTGACCCACGACGCGAACGCCGCCGAGATCGCCGACCGGGTGCTGTTCCTGGCGGACGGTCGCATCGTCGAGGAGCTTCCGCGCAGCGGCGCGAAGGAGATCCTCGCAGCGATCGCCCGCGCCGGCTCGTGACCCGCGTCGCGCTCGCCGGACTGCTCGGGCGCAAGCTCCGGACCGCACTCACCGCGATCGCGATCGTGCTCGGCGTCGCGATGGTGAGCGGCACCTTCGTGCTCACGGACTCGATCAACAAGGCGTTCAACTCGATCTTCACCGACGTCCGCAAGGGGTCGGACATCGTGGTCACCGGCAAGGCTGCGACGAGCACGAACAACGGCTCGACCGCACCGACGATCCCGGGCTCGGTGCTCGGGAAGGTGCGGGCGCTCCCGGCTGTGGAGCTGGCCGAGGGCGGGGTCGACGGCGAGGCGCACCTGATCGGCTCGGACGGCAAGGCGATCGTCTTCGGCGGCGCCCCCAACCTCGGGTTCTCGATCGCCAACGGTGCCTCGCGCTTCAACCCGCTGACGCTCGTCGACGGCTCGTGGCCGAAAGGGCAGCAGGTGGTGATCGACCAGTCGACGGCGAAGAAGAAGCACTTCAGCGTCGGCGACGAGATCGGGGTGCAGTCGGAAGGCCCGGTCGTCAGGCTGCACATCTCCGGCCTGGTCAAGTTCGGCACCGTCTCCACGATCGGAGGGGCAACGCTCGCGGGCTTCGACGTCCCGACGGCGCAGAGGTTGTTCGACAAGCCCGATCAGTTCGACGAAATCGCGGTCGCCACGAAGCCGGGGGTCTCGTCGAAGGAGGCGCTCGACCAGGTCCGCTCGGTGCTCCCGCCGAACGCGCAGGCGCGGACGGGTGAGCAGCAGGCGGAGAAGGACGCGCAGGACACGAACTCCTTCATCACATTCCTGCGCGGCTTCCTGCTCGCGTTCGGCGGGGTTGCGCTCTTCGTCGGCAGCTTCGTGATCGCGAACTCGCTGTCGATCACGATCGCGCAGCGCACGCGCGAGCTCGCGACGCTGCGTACGCTCGGCGCCAGCAGGCGCCAGGTGCTGCGCTCGATCATCATCGAGTCGCTCGTCGTCGGCACGCTCGCCTCGATCGTCGGGCTCTTCCTCGGCCTTCTGCTCGCGAAGGGCCTGTTCAAGCTCTTCGACGCCGTCGGCTTCACGCTGCCGAACAGCGGTCTCGTGTTCGCGACGCGGACGGTGATCGTCGCGCTCCTCGTCGGCATCCTCGTCACCCTCGTCGCGAGCCTCAGGCCCGCGTTCCGGGCGACGCGTGTGCAGCCGATCGCGGCGGTTCGTGAGGGCGCGACGCTGCCCGAGAGCCGGTTCGCGCGCTTCCGCACGCTCGGCTCCCTGATCGTGACCATCCTGGGCTTCGCGGCGATGATCTACGGGCTGTTCGGCAAAGGCTTGGGCACGGCCGGCGTGCTGATCTGGATGGGCGTCGGTGCCCTCCTCATCTTCATCGGCGTCTCGATGCTGTCGATGCGGATCGTCGCCCCGGCTGCCGAGGCGCTCGCACCGCCGATTCGCTGGCTCCTCACCGCGGCGTGGATCTTCTTCCTGATCACGCCGATCGGCTGGATCTACATGGGCTACTACCGGATCCGGCACGGCGTCCTCCCGACCTTCGTCGACCGGTCGGCGTCGTCCGAGCTGGCGCGCGACAACGCGCGGCGCAACCCGCAGCGAACTGCCTCGACCGCAGCCGCGCTGATGATCGGCCTCGCGCTCGTCACGTTCGTCGCCGTGCTCGCGTCGGGCATCACGTCGTCGTTCCGCGGCGCCGTCAACAAGATCTGGCACAACGCCGGCTACGCGATCACCGCGCAGAACAACTTCGATCCGATTCCGACCGCGGCGGCCGACGCCGTTCGCACGGTCCCGGGCGTCGAGGCGGTCGGCAACGTCCGTACCGGCGACGCGAAGGCGTTCGGCCACAGCTTCTTCGCGACCGCGGTCAATCCGCCCGGCGCGAGCATGTTCAAGCTCGACTGGAAGGTGGGATCGACCGCCACGCTTGCGTCGCTCGGCGACAGCGGCGCCTTCGTCGACAGCGGCTACGCGAAGAAGCACCACCTGGTCAGAGGCTCGCCCGTCGTGATGACGTTCTCGAACGGGGCGAAGAAGACGTTCTTCATCCGCGGCATCTTCAAGCCGCCGCCCGGAGGGTCGCCGTTCGGGAGTGTCACGATCTCCCAGGCGACGTGGGACAAGTTCAACGAGAACCCCGAGAACATCTACTCGTTCGTGCGCATGAGCGGCGGCGACACCGACGCGAACCTCAAGGCGCTGCAGGACCGGCTGAAGTCTTTCCCGAACGCGAAGGCGCAGACGCGCCAGCAGTTCATCGACAACCAGATCAGCGGCTTGAACTCGATCCTGAACATCCTCTACGTGCTGCTCGCGCTGTCCGTGATCGTGAGCCTGTTCGGCATCGTCAACACGCTCGTTCTCACCGTCTTCGAGCGCACGCGCGAGATCGGCATGCTGCGCGCCATCGGGATGACCCGCCGCCAGGTGCGGCGGATGATCCGCCACGAGAGCGTGATCACGGCGCTGATGGGCGGCGTGCTCGGGATCGTGCTCGGGATCGTCCTCGGCGGTCTGCTCGTCTACCGCGTCGACTTCATCCAGTTCTCGCTTCCCTTGACGTCGCTGATCGTCTTCGCGATCGCGGCGATCGTCGTCGGCATCCTGGCGGCGATCTTCCCCGCGCGCCGCGCGGCGCGGCTCAACGTCCTCGAGGCGCTCCAGTACGAATGAGACGCGAGAGCGCGGTCGCCGTCCTCCTCCGTGAGTTCGTGGCGGGCGACGAACGCGAGGAGGCCGACCGCTGCGCGATGCTGCGCCTGGCCGACGAGCTCGAGCAGCCGCTCTCACGCCGGCAGGCCCGCGCGCACTTCACCGCGTCGGCGCTCGTGCTCGACGACCAGGGCGAGCGAACGTGCCTCGTCGCACACGCCAAGCTGGGCAGGCTGCTGCAGCCCGGAGGGCACGTCGAGTCGACCGACAGCTGCCTCGAGGACGCGGCGCTGCGCGAGGCGCGCGAGGAGACCGGGCTCGAGCTCGACTTTCACCCGCACGCTCCGCGGCCGTTCGATCTCGACATCCATGCGATCCCGGCGACCGGCGACGAGCCCGCGCACTTCCATCTCGACGTGCGCTATCTGCTCGTCGGCCGCGGCAGTCCGCGAGACGGCGCCGCGTGGCTCCCGCTGCGAGAGGTCGGCGATGCGTCGGTCGCGCGCCTCTACGTGAAGGCCGCGGCCTACCGACGCTAGAACCCGGCGCTCGCGGCGTCGACCGCGAGCGGGCTCGGCGGCAACCCGGCGACGGGCGCCGTGACGTTGAAGCCCGCCGGGGCGACGTCGTTCGGCGCGTCAGCGTGGAAGAGCGATGCGAGCAGCTGGATCTGCGCGCGGCCCGGGCCCAGCTCGAACTGCCCTCCGCCGTACAGCCCGATGCCGGTCTCCGCGCAGCGGTCGTAGAAGTCGAACAGCCTCCGCACCGAGCCGAACCGCGACGGCTTGCAGTTGAGCTGCCGGGGCGCGAATGGGAGCGCCTCGACGTCGCTCCACTCGTGGATCCCCGCGTCCCACGTGATGCGCTCGCGGGCGTCCGAGAGCACCGCGGACGTCTCGGGAGTGAGCGCCGGGTCCTCGAGCCACGCGTCCGGGAACGCCGCGGCGATCGTGCGGTACAGCTGCGCGTTCGGCGGGACCCCGAACTCGCCCCGGTAGATGCCCTTGAAGTCGAGCGTGTCGACGCGACCCGTCGCGGCGAGCCGCTCGATCAGCTCGTCTCCCCATTCGGAGTCGGGGTCGAGCTTGAAGCGGAGGTCAGGGTAGAGCGCGAGCCAGGAGTCGACGTTCGCGCCGCGCATCGAGACGACGTACCTCAACGGCTTCGACTCGCGTCCGACCGCCGCGCCGAGCGACAGGTCCGCCTGGCGAAGCGCGAGATCGAGCGCCGCGGACTCGAGCGCCCAGCGGCGGTACTCGGTCTGGCCCGACTGCAGGACGGAGAACGAGTCGAGCGTGTGCGTGCCCACGAGCGGAAGCTCGGACTGCCGCTCCTGGAAGCGCTGGTGGGCGTGCGGGTCGTAGTCGACTTCCTCGCCGCGCCCCTCTTGCCCGTCGCCGCGCAGGACGATGACCGTGCGCCGGAGCGTGAAGCCGCGCGCAACCTCGCGCTCGAGCGGCTCGAACTCGTACGCGTCGACGCGCAGCGGAAGCTCGCGCACACGCTCGTACAGGCTCATGCCCGCTCCCGGCGGCGGCGAAGCCGCCGCCTCCGCTCCTTGATGAGCTCCGTCAAGCCTACGCTCATGTGACCCGCCGCCGTTCGAGGTGGTCGGCGAGCGCTCCGAGGCGCTCGTCCCATTCGTGCCCGGCGACGGTCAGGCGGTAGCGCGTCTCCCGCCCGCTGCGCTCCGAGGAGACGAGGCCGGCGCCCGCTAGCGTCGCCAGGTGCTTGGACACCGCCTGCCGCGTGATCGGCAGCTCGCCCGTCAGCTCGGTCGCCGTCGCCGTTCCGCGCGCCGAGAGATAGTCCATGACGTGCCGGCGGCTCGGATCGGCGAGCGCGCTGAACACCTGCCCGAGCGGGTCAGCCGTGGACATGCGCGAGGGCCGAGGCCTGGAGGTCGAGCGCGGTCGTCCAGGCGGGAACCGTCTCGACGATCACGAGACGGGTGCCGTCGACGTCGTCCGACAGCGTGAACTCGACCTCGCCCTCGTCCTCCCAGGTGAACGCCAGACGCTCCTCGGGAGCGACCGTGGTCACGGTCGCATGGCGCTCCTCACCGTTCGACCAGCGGAAGCTCGCGGCGCCGCCCGGCCGCAGGTCGACCTCGACCTCGTTCGCGAACCAGTCCTCGAGCCGCTCGGGCTCGGTCAGCGCGTCCCACAGCTCCTCGCGCGGCACGGGAAAGACGATCTCGCGGCGAATCATGTGCAACCTCCGGGTTGCGCTAAAGTGGCAACTTCCAGGTTGCACGTTAACAGGAGGTGGCGGCGTGAACGTTGGTTCGGTGATCCCGATGGTGGTGGACTCCTCGGGGAGCGTCGAGCGCTCGTCGGACATCTACTCGCGGCTGCTTCGCGAGCGCATCGTGTTCCTCGGACGGGAGGTCGACGACGAGCTGGCCAATCTCGTAGCGGCGCAGCTGCTGTTCCTCGACGCCGAGGATCCCGGCAAGGACATCTCGCTCTACGTGAACTCTCCGGGCGGCTCGGCCTACGCCGGGATGGCGATCTACGACGCAATGCAGTACGTCCAGTCCGACGTCTCGACCGTGTGCCTCGGGATGGGGATGAGCGCGGCGGCGATGATCCTGTGCGGCGGCGCCCCCGGCAAACGCTTCGCGCTGCCGAACGCCAAGATCATGATCCACCAGGGCTCGGGCGGCTTCCGCGGAACCCCTGCAGACATCCAGATCGCGGCCAGGGAGATCCTCGAGATGACCCGCCGCATGGCCGAGCTGATCGCCCGGCACTCGGGCCGGGACGTCGAGCAGGTGCTGCGCGACATCGACCGCGACCGCTTCATGACCCCGGCAGAGGCGGTCGGTTACGGCGTCGTGGACGCAATCATCGAGCGCCGTTCGTCGTCAAAGGAGTAGCAACAGCCCTTTGGGGGTAGGTAAATCCCCTTCTCATGCCGAAATGAGGCCGGTAAGGGCTGGACCTCGAACCGAAGAAACTAGAGAGAAAGGGGAACCCATTTGCAGGTCCGCACGCTTCTGGCGGCGACGTCAGTCTCCCTGGTGACCGCCTCGCTCCTCGCGGGGAGCGGCAGCGCGACCACAGGCCCGGCCCAGATCCGCATCACCGACCTGCAGCTCTCCCGAAGGATGGTCCGGCCCGCGGGGCACGGGATCCCCGGCTCGGTCGAGATCGTGCGGCAGCGCCTCTACAACCCGTCGGTGACGCCGAAGCCGATCGGACGCGCGGACGTCGTCTGCACCTACCTCGACGACCGGGAGCGCTCCTGCACGGGCACGTACGTCCTGCCGAAGGGCTCGTTGGTCGTCGCCGGTGCGCTCGAGACGCGCCTGCTCTACGAGATCGCGATCGTGGGCGGTACCGGCCTGTACGACAACGCGCGGGGGACGCTCACCGTCACGTCGACGCACCTGAGCCCGCGTCGCGAAGTTCTGCTATTCCGACTGACCGGATGAACGGAGACTCAGTCGACGGCCGTCCGCGCGCGCTGATCGTCGAGGACGAGGACACGCTGCGCGAGCTGATCATCGTCACGCTCGGCGAGGCCTTCGCCTGCGAGGAGGCGATAGACGCGGAGTCCGCGCTCACCCGCTTGCGCGCGGCGCCGCCCGACCTGATGCTGCTCGACATCGCGATGCCGGGCCGAAGCGGAATCGAGGTTCTCCGGGAGATGCGGGCCGATCCGGAGCTGCAGAAAGTGCCGGTGTGCGTCGTGTCCGCATGGCAGTCGCCGCGCGACGTGGCGGCGGCGCTCGAGGCCGGCGCCGATCGCTTCCTCGCCAAGCCGTTTCGCGTCGACGAGCTCGCGTCGGTCGCGCGCTCTCTGGTGGAGCGCCGGCGGTGAGACGCTTCTCGCTGGTCAGCCGCGTCGGCCTGCTGGCGTCGGTGGTCGCACTCGTCGTCGGAGTGATCGTCGCCGCCGCGCTGCTCGCGATCCTCTCGCTCCGCCGCGCGGAGCAGCGCGAGGCGAGGGCGAAGGACGTGACGGTGTCGACGCTCCGCGTCCAGACGCTGGCGGTCGAGATCCAGTCGTCGCTCCGCGGCTATGTGCTCTCGAGGAACCCGCGGTTCCTGACGACGTACCACCAGGCCCGGGCGCAGCTGCCCGGCGCGCTCTCGCAGCTCGACAAGCTCGTCGTCGACGATCCGATCCAGCTGCGCCGCGCGCACACCGCCGCCGCAGATCTCGGCAGCTACATCAGGGACTACGTCGATCCGGTGATCGTGATCGCGAAGATCTCGCCCTCCGACGCGCGCGGCCAGGCGTCGGGCGACGAGGACAAGCGCCGGACGCAGCAGATCCGCGCGACGCTCTTCAACGTTCTCCAGACCGAGAACCTCCGCTCGCAGCGCCGCGCCGTCCACACCCGCGCGGTCGCGCGGACGGCGGTGATCATCGGCGTCGTCGGCCTCGCCGGCTCGGCTCTGCTCGTGCTGCTCTTCGGCGCGTGGGTCGCGAGCGGCGTCGCGGCGCCGCTGCGGCGCACCGCGGAGGCGGCGACCGACGTGGCGCGCGGCGACCTCTCCGTCCGCCTCGACGAGGGCGGAGCGGGCGAGGTGGGAGCGCTCGTCAGCGCCTTCAACTCGATGGCGCGCTCCCTCGAGGTGAGCCGCCGCGAGTTGTTGCTCCAGAACGAGCGCCTGCGCGAGAGCGAGCAGCACAAGCGCGACCTGATCAGCATGGTCTCGCACGAGCTGCGGACGCCGTTGTCGGCCGTGCTCGGCTTCACGTCGCTGCTGCTCGAGCGCGACTTCCCGCACGACGAGCAGCAGCGCTACCTCGAGATCGTCGACACCCAGGCGCGGCGGCTCGCGGCGCTCGCCGGCGACTTCCTCGACGTGCAGCTGCTCGAGGGCGGTGGGTTCGAGCTCGACCGCGCACCGTTCGATCTCGTCGAGCTCGCACGCGAGCAGACGCGGCTCTTCTTCTCCCACAGCGAGCTCCACGAGCTGGTGCTGGATTTCCCCGACGAGCCGCTGATCATCGACGGCGACCGGGACCGTCTCGCCCAGGTGCTCGGAAATCTGCTCTCGAACGCGATCAAGTACTCCCCGGAGGGCGGCAGCGTTCGCGTCCACGTCGGAACGCAAGGCGGCAACGCTGTCTTCTCGGTCACCGACACCGGCCTCGGGATCCCCCCGGAGGATCGCGAACGCGTCTTCGACAAGTTCTTCCGCGGCGCCGCGAAGGAGACGACCGTCGGCGGCACCGGGCTCGGCCTCGCGGTCGCGCGCGAGATCGTCGTGACGCACGGCGGCTCGATCGCGGTCGACTCGAGCGTCGGCCACGGCTCGACCTTCACGATCGAGCTGCCGATGAGCCTGACGCCCGCGGTCAGCGCCTGACGGCGGCGCGGGCGAAGAAGAGCAGGTTCGCCGGGCGCTCGCCGAGGCGGCGCATCAGGTACGGGTACCAGTCCGGTCCGAACGGCGTCGCGACGAGCACCTTGTAGCCGCGGCGCGCGAGGTCGAGCTGCAGGTTCGGACGGACGCCGTACAGCATCTGGAACTCGAAGCGCTCGCGCTCGATCCCCTGCTCCTCCGTGAACCTGATCGCGTGGGCGATCAGCTTGTCGTCTTGCGTCGCGATCGCGGTGTGCTCGCCGGCCGCCAGCATGCGCTCCATCAGGGTGATGTACGCGGCGTCGACCTCCGCCTTCTGTCGGTGCGCGATCTCCGCCGGCTCGAGGTAGGCGCCCTTCACGAGCCGGAGGTTCGGCCCGAGCGGAAGGAGCGACTCGAGGTCGTCCGGGGTGCGGTAGAGGCACGACTGCAGCACGGTGCCGACCCGGTCGAGCCCCGCCTCGCGCAGACGGCGGTAGATGCGCAGCGTCGCGTCGACGTAGCTCGACTGCTCCATGTCGATGCGGATGAAGTTGTCTCGCTCGGTCGCGCGTTCGACGAGCGCCTTGACGTTCTCGAAGGCGAGGTCCTCGTCGACTTCGAGGCCGAGGTGCGTGAGCTTCAGCGCGACATTGGCGCGCACCTTCTCGTCCGCGATCCGGTCGATGATCCCGCGGTACGCCTCGACCACTGCGCCCGTCTCACCGGGCTCGAGCACCCCTTCGCCGAGGAGCGTGGTGTTCGCGTACAAGCCCTGGTCGTTCACCCGCCGCAGGACGACGATGCAGTCGTCGAGCGTCTCCCCTGCGACGAACCGCGAGGCGCCGAGCCGCATCCCGTGGCTGCGCACAAAGCTGCGCACCCGACGGCTGTCGGCGGCGACCAGGATCCCCTTGCGGAGCGCCGCGTCGAGCGCGCCGCTCAGCTGTTCGCGAGCAGCCATTCGTGCACGTCGGCCACGCGGTTCTCGAGCAGCGTGAGATGCCCGTCGGCGTCGTCGACCCACACCTCGGCGTCGCGCACGTGCGTGGCGAGCCACTCGCCGTGCGAGCGCGGCACGAAGCGGTCGTCACCGCCCTGGACGATGAGCGTCGGGCGGTCGATGTCGCCGACGTCGAAGCCCCAGGGCACGGCGAACGCGAGATCGTCGTCGATCCATCCGTCGGCGTGGTCTTTCAGCCCGTGGCCGCTCACGTCGACCATCCAGTGTGCGATCGCGCCGTTCAGGACCGCGCGGTCGGCCTCGCCGAGCAACGAGTCGAGCACGGCGGTGACCTGTTCCGGCCCGGCGTTCAGCATCTTCGATCCGCTCCTGTTCGATCGCCGGCCGCAGAACCGCCTCGCCGGCGAGCACGTTGTCGAACTCGACGATGTTGGCCTCACCCATGCCGGCCAGCCAGTCGAGCCCCTCGGCAGCCCACGGCGCGACGCCCGCCAGGCTCGCCGCCGCGGTCAGGCGGCCGTCGCAGAGGGCCGCGCACGCGAGTGCGTGCGGCCCACCGCCGGAGATGCCCCAGGTCGCAAAGCGCTCGAGCTCCAGCGCGTCGGCGATCGACTCGACGTCCGCGGCGACAGCGCCCACGTTCCGGCCCGCGTGCCGCGACGAGTCGCCGTAGCCCGCGCGGTCGACGCCGATCAACCGGATGCCGTTCGCGGCGGCGTGACGCACCCAGGGCTCGTACAGGAGACCCGACGACGGCGTGCCGTGGTGGACGAAGACGGGAAGCCCTGCGGGATCGCCCTGCTCGTTGGCGGCGAGCGTGCGGCCGTCCGGGGTCTCGACGGTATGTGTGATCACGGCGCGGAGCTTACGCCTGCGTTGACCGTCACGAATGCCGCGACGTCGCGGATCTGCGCCGGGGTCAGCTGCCCCTTGAAGGCGGGCATCGTTCCCCCGCCGTTCTCGACCTGCGCGCGGACCTGCTCGTAGCCCGGACGAAGGCTGTCGAGATTCGGGCCGACCTGGCCGTGGCTGTTCGCCGCCGCGAGCGTGTGGCACGAACCGCAGCCCGCGGTCCTGAAGACGACCGCACCGGCCTTCGGGTCGGCGGCCGCGGGCACCGCACGGCCGCCGGGGCTCGCTGCGGCGGCCGGCTGGCGATACAGCCAGACCGCGCTCGTGTACCAGACGCCGATCAGCGTCGCGAAGAGCAGGCCGCCCGCCACCGGGAGCACCGGATTGGGGAAGCGGTGCAGCCTGAGGATCGTCACCTTCGCGGCGAACGCGCCGTAGACCGCGCAGCCGAAGAGCGAGTGGGCGAGCACGCGGGTCGTCGGGTCCTGGAAGCCGAGCTTGAAGATGCAGTGGTAGGCGACCGGGAGCGTGCAGACGAACGCCGCCCGCCCGGACCAGCGGTGCACCGGGTTGACCCAGGCCGGCTTCGGCCACGGGAGCTTGCGGAAGATCCACGCGGCCGTGAAGAGCTGGAAACATCGGCAGCGCGACCCAGCGCCAGCTGCGGGTCTCGGTCAACGCCGGCGAGCGGCTGCGTCGAGCGAGGGAGAGCGCCATCCGGCGTCGACCGGGTTCAGGTTCGTCCCAGGCGGGACGATCTCGTCGATCGCGTCGAGCACGTCGTTCGAGAGCGTGACGTCGGTCGCGCCGAGCTGGCTCTCGAGCTGCTCCATCGTCCGCGGCCCGATGATCGGCGCGGTGACGGTCGGATGGCGCAGCACGAATGCGAGGGCCAGGTGGATCAGGCTGAGCCCGGCCTCCTCGGCGAGCACCGAGAGCCGCTCTGCCGCGTCGAGCTTCAGCTGGTTGGCCGGCAGCGAGAGGTCGTACCGGGCCGGGATGCGCGTCGCGCGGCGACTCGTCGTCTCCGAGCCGCGGCGGTAGCGGCCGCTCAGCCAGCCGCCGGCGAGCGGGCTCCACGGGATCACGGCCAGGCCGTGGCGCCCGCAGACGGGCAGGACCTCGGCCTCGATGCCGCGGACGAGGATCGAGTAGGGCGGCTGCTCGCTGACGAACCGCCCGAGCCCGCGCCTATCCGACACCCACTGCGCCTCGACGATCTCGGAGGCCGGGTACGTCGACGAGCCGAAGTAGCGGATCTTGCCCGCGCGCTGCAGGTCGGTGAGCGCCGAGAGCGTCTCGTCGTGGCCGGTCCAGGGATCCCAACGGTGGATCTGGTAGAGGTCGATCCAGTCCGTGCGCAGGCGGCGGAGGCTGTTCTCCACCTCCTCGACGATCCAGCGCCGCGAGTTGCCGCTCCGATTCGGGTCGTCGTCGGCCATCGTGCCGTGCACCTTCGTCGCGAGCACGACCGTGTCGCGCCGTCCCTCGAGCGCGCGGCCGAGGATCTCCTCGGACTCGCCGCGGGCATAGACGTCGGCGGTGTCGACGAAGTTGATCCCGGCGTCGAGGGCGCGGTGGATGATCCGGATCGACTCGTCGTGGTCGGTATTGCCCCAGGCGCCGAACATCATCGTGCCGAGACACAACGGGCTGACCTGGACGCCCGTACGACCGAGTGGGCGGAGCTCCATCGGCCCCCGACTCTAGTCGCAGGGCGGTGCCTGGCACCGAGGTGCCAGGCACCGGTGTGCGCCTACGTCGTCATCTCGCCGTCGAGCCACGGGTCGCGGCCGGGATCCGACCCGCCCGCGGCGGCGGCGAGCCGCGCGAGGTAGTGGTCCCACCCGTGCGAGTGCGACTGCGCCGACGCCGCGTCGGGCAGCCCGGACGTGCGCGAACCTGACGACGGTCCCCTCGCCTTCGGGCACGAGCTCGATCTCGATCGTCGTCGAGCCGGGCTCGACGACGCTGCCGCTGTCCCAGCCCCACGTGAACACGAGTCGCCGCGGCGGGTCGAACTCCACGATCTCGCCGCGCGCCGTGTGCCCGGGGATGACGCCGACCTGGTACAGGCCGCCGGGCCGCGGCTCGAGCGTCGCGGACTCTCCCATCCAACGGGTCATCTTCTCGGGGTCGACGAGGAACTGCCAGACCGTCTCCGGGCTCGCCGCGATCTGCAGCTCGCGCTCGACGGATGTGCTCTCAGTCGTTGCGTCCATGCGTTCTTCGCTCCTCCTTCTCTGCCTCGTGCTTGAGTGCCTCGAGGCGCTCGTCCCAGAACCCTTCGAGGAATGCCTTGATCTCCGTGAGCCCCTCGGGGCGGGCCCGGTAGAGGCGCCGAGTCCCGTTTCTGCGCTCGTTCAGGAGCCCCACCTCCTTCAACACGTTCAGGTGCTGGGAGATCGCCGGCCTCGTCACGTCGAAGTGTGCGGCGATCTCGCCGGCCGAGAGCTCACGCTCGCGGACGAGCGTCAGGATCTGCCGCCGGCGCTCCGTCGCGATCGCTTTCAGCGTGGCTTCCACGTCAGATAGTGTAAGCCAATGCTGACGTAAGTGCAAGCTTGACTAGCCGCAGCGGCAGGGGACTTCGTCAGACGGGCGCGAGCTGCGAGAACGTCCGCTTCGCGTGCCAGATGCTCCAGGCGACGAGCGCAGCGACCACCGGGGTGCCCGTCAGGATCGAGACGACCACGAAGCCTCCGACTCCCGACTCGAGCAGCGCCCAGAGGCGAAAACCTGCGCGCACCAGGCAGAAGGCGCCCCACACGAGCGACTGCATCGCGAACTCGCGGCGGTAAGGCCTCCCGGCCCGGAACCAGGGCGGGAACGGGTACCAGACGTTCGCGAGCACGCCGACCAGCGGCCGGCCGATCGCGACCGAGCCGACGTAGGCGAGCCCCCAGAGCGCACTCAGCACCACCGGTTGGGCGAGGTAGACCGTCGCGCTGTGCGAGGCGAGCCCCACGATTGCCTGGATGGCCACGAACGCCGCACTGATCGTGATCAGGCCGGTGTCGCGGCCGAGTCGGGCGAGCCACGCTGCGAGCGCGAGGTAGACGGCCGACGAGGCGACGATCGCAACCGCAAGCCCGCCGAGCTTCCACGCGGCGTAGAAGGCGAGAACGGGCACCACCGCCTCGCTGCCGAACTGCGGCAGGCCGCGCCGGAGCATCGTGCCCCAGCTCGGCTCCGGCAGGTCGCTCAGGCCGCCGGTCGCAAGCGGCGTTCCTGCTGCTCGCACCATCCGATCCCCCATTCGCAGTAGTCGAGCGCCCAGCGGTAGACCAGGTCGACGAACGGCGGGTCCGGGCCCGTGCCGTCGTCGAGCGCGCGGAGGTAGTCGAGCATCGCGCGATATCCCTCGCGCCGCGCCGCCAGCAACCCGAGCGCGTGGTCGCGTGGCAGCGTGTCCGCGAAGAAGAGGCGGAGCAGCGACTCGTCGCGCAGCTCGATCCGCGTCTCGCGACCGCCGAGCCACGCGCGCAGCCGTCGCCGGCCCTCCGCGGTGATCGTGTAGATCCGCCTCGACCGTCCGCCCCGCGAACCGTCCGCGCCGTCGATCCAGCCGGCCTCCTCGAGGCGCCGGAGCTCCGGGTAGATCTGGCCGTAGCTCGCCGCCCAGAAGTGGCGAATCGTCCGGTCGACCGCCCGCTTGATGTCGTAGCCGGAGCGGGGGCGCTGCGCGAGCAGCCCCAGCACCGCCCAGGTGACCGCCGTCGGCTCCATCTATCGGAACGATATATCTGGACGAGATATCCGTCAACCGTGGTGCGGCCCCGCTCGGATCAGCGCGATCATTGGGCGCGTGAAACGGAAGGGAAGGCTCGTCGCGGTCGTGGTCTCGGTCGTCGTGATCGGCGGCGTGTTCCTGTTCGTCCTGCCGCGCATCGCCGACTACCGGGCGGTGTGGGACACGATCCAGGACCTGACCTGGCAGCAGATCGTCGCGCTCACGATCGCGGAGCTCGTGAACCTCGCGACGTTCGCGCCGCCGTACATGTCGGCCCTTCCCGGCCTCGGCTACTGGCGAGCGTCGGTGATCTCGCAGGCGTCGACTGCGTCGACCTACGTCGCGCCCGGCGGTGCGGCAGTCGGCATGGGGCTCGCGTTCGCGATGCTGCGCGGCTGGGGGTTCGCGGCCGCCGCCGTGACGCTCGCGGTCACGCTCACGGGCGTCTGGAACCAGCTGTTCATGCTCGGGGCGCCGGCGGTCGCGCTCGGGCTGCTCACGCACGCCGGCGGCTCGAACACCACCCTGAAGGTCGTCGCGCTGATCGGCCTCGCCGTCTTCGTCGCCGCAATGGCCGCCTTCGTCGCCGCACTCGCGAGCAGCGAACTGGCGCGGTGGGTCGGGAACACCGCTGCGCGACTCGCCAACTTCGGCCTGAAGCTGATCAGGCGGGGCCGCGTCGACTGGGACGGAGAGTCGCTCGTGCGCTTCCGGCTGCAGACGGTCGGTCTGCTGCGGCGGCGCTGGCTTCCGCTGACGCTCGCGACGTGCGCAGGACAGCTGAGCGTGTTCGCCGTGCTGGTCGTCTGTCTGCGAACGCTCGGCGTCGACGAGAGCCAGGTGACGCTGACCGAGGCATTCGCGGCGTGGACGTTCGTGCGCCTGCTCGGCTCGATCCCGATCACGCCGGGCGGCATCGGGATCGTCGAGCTCGGGCTCACCGGCGCGCTCGTCGGGTTCGGCGGCGGGAACGACGCCGTCGTGGCGGCGGTGTTGCTCTACCGCGTGATCACGGTCGTGCCGACGCTCGTGCTCGGCCTGGTCGCCGGCGCGCTCTGGCGGCGGCTGCGGCCGGAGCTGCACGCCGAGGCGGTGGCGACGCGCAGGGAGCCGTTGCCGACCCGGTACGGGAGGTCACCTAGCTTACCGGTGCCAGGCGCCACGGTGCCTGGCACCAGCCTGGACGGTTACTAGGCTTGTCCGTGCGGGCGGCGCTGGAGCGGACGCTCTCGAACCACGCCATCGCCTCGGGCACCGAGACGTGTCCCCTCGAGCTTTGCCTCGCCCGCGGCGGCTCCGCCCTCTGGAGCGGCCCCGACCTCGACGTGGGTCGGCGCCACCTCCGCGACCGGCTCGATCTCGGCCGGCTCGACCGGGACGATCAGCTCCATCGGCGACCAACCCGGAGATAGAAGATGACCAGGCTCATGGCGGCGGGAGTGACCGGCCCGTTGGACCACAGCTGGAACCATCCGTCGCCGCGCTCGTTGTAGTCGCCGTACTCGTTCGTCACGGGCGGCCGCGTGGGGTGCAGGGACGCTTCGAGGCGCTGATAGGCGCCGACTGGGCCGGAGCACGTCACGCCGGTCTCGGGTGTGCCGTCGCTCATGAAGCAGTCGACGTGGATGCTGAGCGGCGCACCCCAGGAGTTGGCGACGTACAGCACCGTCGTCATCGCCCAATGGGTCTGGTGGTGGGTCGAACACGGTGTCTCCCGGCGAGGTCTGCTGCCCGTGCGACCAGCGCCAGATCGGACAGACCCAGGTGTGGGTCGCTGCGAAGGGAGGAGGCATCCCCACATCTTCCCGCATCCGGCCGCGCCGTGATGGCTCGCCTATGACGAGGCGAGCGCCGAGCGCGACTGCGCACGCGCCTCGCGCCACCAGACGAGCTCGTACTCGTGCAACGCCACCCAGACGGCCGTGACGAGCGCGAGCGCCGCGAGTGCCGGAACCATCGTCGCGAACGGCACCAGGACCAGGAGCAGCGCAGCGGCGAAGCGGCCCCGGCTGAGGCGCCGCTCGATGCGGACCCGGATCGCCGAGTACGTGAGCAGGTAGACGGCGCACCCACCGCAGAGCGCGAAGGCCCTGACGGGGTCGAGCTCCTCGCCGGCGTGCGCGACGATGTGCTTCATCGCGAACGCGAAGAGGACGATCCCGACGATCATCGGGAGGTGCGCGTACGCGTACACGTCGCGTGCGAACGCGATGCGCCGTGAGCCTCGGAGGTCGGCGAGAAGTCGCTCGCCGCGGATCGAGAAGAAGTCGAAGTACGCGAGCCAGAACGACGTGGCCACGAGGAGCCCGAGGATCGCCGCCGCGACCTCGCGCACACCGATGTGCATCCCGGTCGCGCCGAGGCCGATCGAGATGAACGCCTCGCCGAGCGCGATGATCAGCACGGGGCCGTAGCGCTCCGCGAGGTGCGCCGGGTACACGCGCCAGCCGGTCGACCCGCTCAGCGCCGCGCCGACGTAGGTGCTCGCGAGGGCGGCGAGCCAGAGCCAGATGCGCGCCGTGTCCGTGAAGCCCGCGACGAGGATCAGCACTGAGCCGAGGAGCGTCCACGGAGCCAGTCGAAGCACTGCCTTGAGCAGGTGGGGTGTCCACGGCCGGCGAGTGCGTAGAGCGCCAGATGCATCGCGACGACCACGAAAAGGGCGGCGCCGAACAGCACGCCGTCGTCGTCGAACGCCCCCGGCACCGCGAGCGCCGCGACGAACATCGCGATCAGCGCGACGAGCAGCGCGGCCCCGACGACTTCCTCCTCGGGGTCGACGGTGTTCGTGAGCCAGGCGTAGGCCGTCCACGGCCACCACAGCGCCGCCAGCACGAGCACGCCGCGGCCGATACCGGCCCAGGTCGCGTCGTCGGCGAGCAGCGTCGCGACCTGGGTGAACGCGAACACGAACACGAGGTCGAAGAAGAGCTCTCGAGGCGTGACGCGGTGCTCGTGGTCCACTGCCGTCGCGGGCATTGCCGCCGCAGCCTTACGTCGCGGTCTCGAGGCCGAGGTGCTAGCGTCGACGGTTCAACCGATCTGTTGGCTGGAGGTCCATGGAAGAGCTGTTCCCACCGGACAAGATCGCAACCGGCTCGTTCCGCACCGAGCCGGATCACATCGCGGAAGCAGCACGGACGAGCCGTTGGTTGTTTTCGCAGCTTCGAAGCTGAAGACGAAGCGGAGGTTCCGGGCTGAGCGCAGATCCTTTCCGGAAGCGAGCGCGCGACAGCCTGTTCCGGCGTTCGACGCGGACAGCGACAACCACGCCCGGGACCTCTGCGCCGCCGCGTAGCGGTCACCTGGAACTCGACACGGAACTGGGTCGCTGATGCGGATCGCGCTCTTCACCCGGTTGCCGGACGTGGTCACGGGTATCGCCCCGATCGTGCATGACCTCGGCCACGAGCTCGTCGGCGTCGTGACGATCGAGGGGCCGCCGGGGCGCTACGGCGACGTGCCGCTCTCGACGATCACGACGCGCGGCCGGCTGGAGCCGACGTCCTGGTCGCGAGCAGCGCACGGCGGTTCGCGCCGCTCCTCGCCGCACTCGAGCCCGACCTCGCGGTCTCCGGCGCATTCCCGGTGCGCATTCCCGCCGACGCGATCGCGGTGCCGCCGCTCGGGGTCCTGAACGGCCATCCCTCGCCGCTCCCGCGCTACCGTGGCCCGAATCCGATCGGGTGGGCGCTGCGGAACGGCGACACGGAGCTCGGCTTCACGTTCCATCTCATGGACGCAGAGATCGACACCGGCCCGATTCTCCTGCGTGGCGCGGCGCCGATCGCTACGGCCGAACGCGCCGAGGACATCCTGGGTGCACTGTTCGGGCTCTGGAGATCCCTGCTTCCAGAGGCACTTGCCCTCGTCGAGGCGGGCGAGCGGGGCAGCATGCAGAGCGAGGAGGGTGCGAGCTACGCCGGCTTCTTCGAGCCTGAGTTTGCGGAGCTCGACTGGACACGCCCCGCGGAGGAGGTGCACCGCCAGGTACGTGCATGGTTCGTCGCTGCGAGTCGCGACGGCATCCACGGTGCCGTGATGGAGCTGGGCGGCGAGCGCGTGCGGGTCCGCCGCTCGCGGTTGGACGACGCCGAAGGCGGGACACCCGTCGAGTGCGGCGACGGCCGTTCGCTGTGGATCCTCGAGACCGCACCGGTGTGACGGACGTACGGCCCGGCACGCATCAGTGCGTGCGGAAGGCTCGCGAAAGTGAGAGGCCCTTTGCAGGGCCTCTCACTTGCAAACTCGTGTCGTGTTCGCGTGACGCCTAGCCGCAGCCGGTGGACGTGCCGCAGTCGCGGCACGTGTAGCAGGTGCCCGCCCGCACCATCCGGCCGCCGCAGCGGTTGCACTCGATCGCGTCCTCGAAGGAGTTGAAGAGCGCGGTCTGCCCGGGCGCCGGCGCGTCGGCCGTGGGCTCCGGGCCGCCGTTCGCGTACCGCGCGGCGAGGTTCGCCCGCACCTCGGCGGAGAGGATCCCGGCCTCCTCCTGCTGGTCGACGTCGAGGAACTTCTTGCCGAACCAGCGGAAGATGTAGTCGACGATCGACTTCGCGTTGCGGATGTCGGCGTCGTTGGTCGGCCCCGACGGCTCGAAGCGGAGATGCGAGAGCTTCGAGACGTAGACCTCGGGCGGCACGCCGTACTGCAGGCCCATCGACACCGCGATCATCAGCGAGTTCATCAGGCCGGCCATCGTGGTGCCGTCCTTGGCGATGTCGACGAAGATGTCGCCGGGCGTCCCGTCGTCGAACACGCCGACGTGGATGTAGCCCTCGTGCTCCCCGACGCGGAACTTGCGACCGATCTCGGTGCGGTCCTCCGGCAGCCGGCGCCGCTTCGGCGCGGCGGCGAACCCGGCCGGAGTGAGCGTCTGCTGGGCGCCACCCTCGCTCTTGCCGGAAAGCGGCTGCGCGACCTTGCAGTTGTCGCGGTAGATCGCGACCGCCTTGACGCCGAGCTTCCACGACTCCATGTAGAGCTGCGCCACCTCGTCGATCGTCGCCGACTCGGGCAGGTTCACGGTCTTCGAGATCGCGCCCGAGATGAACGGCTGGACCGCACCCATCATCTTCACGTGGCCGCGGTAGTGGATCGCCCGCTCGCCGACGGCACAGTCGAATACCGGGTAGTGCTCGCTCTTGACGTACGGGGCGCCGACGACGGTGTTCCGCTCGTCGACGAACGCGACAACCTCGTCGACCTCGCCCGGCGAGTAGCCGAGCTTCTCGAGGCCGGCCGACACCGTCTTGTTGACGATCGTGATCTCGCCGCCGCCGACGAGCTTCTTCGACTTGACGAGCGAGAAATCGGGCTCGACGCCGGTGGTGTCGCAATCCATCATGAAGCTGATCGTCCCGGTAGGTGCGAGCACGGTCGCCTGGGCGTTCCGGTAGCCGTGCACCTCGCCGAGGTCGAGTGCCTCGTCCCACGCCTTGCGGGCGGCGCCGAGCAGATCGGCGGGAACCGTCTCCGAGGCGGCGATGTTGCCGACCGCCGCGCGGTGCTTCGAGATGACACTGATCATCGCGCCGGCGTTCGGCCGGTAGCCGGCGAATGCGCCCATGCGCGCGGCGATCTGCGCCGACTTGCGATACGCGCGGCCGGTCATCAGGGCCGTGATCGCGGCCGCGTACGCGCGCCCCTCGTCGGAGTCGTACGGCAGGCCGCGCGCCATCAGCAGCGCGCCGAGGTTCGCGTAGCCGAGACCGAGCTGACGGTACGCCTTCGCGTTCCGCTCGATCTCCGGCGTCGGGTAGCTCGAGTTGCCGACCAGGATCTCCTGCGCGAGGAAGACGACGTCGACCGCGTGCTCGAACGCCTCGACGTCGAGCTCGCCGTCGTCGCGGCGGAACTTCATCAGGTTCAGCGAGGCGAGGTTGCATGCCGAGTCGTCGATCGACATGTACTCGGAGCACGGGTTCGAGGCGTTGATGCGGCCGGTGTTCGGCAGCGTGTGCCACGAGTTGATCGTCGTGTCGTACTGCACGCCCGGATCGGCGCAGCGCCAGGCCGCCTCCGAGATGTCGTGGAGCAGCTTGCGCGCCTTGATCGTCTCGACGACGGAGCCGTCGGTGCGCGCGGTGAGGTTCCAGTCGGCGTCGGCCTCGACCGCCTCCATGAACGCGTCCGAGACGCGCACCGAGTTGTTGGCGTTCTGGTACTGGATCGACGCCCAGTCGGGGCTGTCGAGCGACATGTCGTAGCCGGCGGCCTCGAGGACGCGAGCCTTCTCTTCCTCGTGCGCCTTGCACCAGATGAACTCGACGACGTCGGGATGGTCGACGTCGAGCACGACCATCTTCGCTGCGCGCCGCGTCTTCCCGCCCGATTTGATCGTCCCTGCGGACGCGTCGGCGCCGCGCATGAACGACACCGGCCCCGACGCGTAGCCGCCCTTCGAGAGCTGCTCCTTCGATGAGCGAAGCTTGGAGAGGTTGACGCCCGAGCCGGAGCCGCCGCGGAAGATGATGCCCTCGCGCCTGATCCAGTCGAGGATCGAGTCCATCGAGTCGTCGATCGAGAGGATGAAGCACGCCGAGCACTGGGGCCGCTCCTCGAAGCCGACGTTGAACCACACCGGCGAGTTGAAGGCGGCGAGCTGGTTGACGAGGATCGCCTTCAGTTCGTCCTCGAACGTGTGCGCCTCCTCCTCGGCGGCGAAATAGCCGCCGTCGCGTCCCCAGGCGCCGATCGTGTCGACGATGCGGCCGATCATCTGCTTCACCGAGCGCTCGCGCTCCGGGCTCGCCATGCGGCCGCGGAAGTACTTCTGCGCGACGATGTTCGTCGCCGTCTGCGACCAGAACTTCGGGAACTCGACCTGCTTCTGCTCGAACGCCGGGCCGTTCTTGCCCGGGATGAACGCGTCGCGCACCTCCCACTCGACCTCGTTGTAGGGGTCGCGGCCGGCGATCGTGAAGCGGCGGCGGACTGCCAGGGTGGCGTCCTCGTCGGCGACCGCGTTCGCCAGGTCATCGGGGTCGATTTGAAGGGTGCTTGCCTGCTCTACGGACGCCATCTGGGTTCCTTTCCAACCTCGAATTCTAGGTTCCCGAGCCGTCCAGCCGCAGTGCGGCGAGCCGATCTCCGGGGCGAGCCTCGGAACCTTAAGGAAGGGACCTGTCGGACTTCGGAAAGGGCTCCGAGCAGGTCTTTCAGCTGCCGGGAGTGCGCCCGTGCATGCGCTTCGCGATCAGCCCCGCCGCCCCCGCGGCGACGAGGAGCACGGCGAGCCCGCCGAGCACGATCAGCGGCACCGGGACCGATGACGGGCTCGACGGGTTGAGCTGCTGGGCGACGCCGGAGAGACCCTTGTCCGTCTTCCGCCCGGGTGATCCGGTCGTGTTCGTGCCGCCCCCGGCGTCGGGCGCCTTCGGGGCGCTGCTGCCGCCGTTCCCGCTCGAGCCGCCACCGCTCGCCGCCGCAGTCGTCGTGGTCGTCCCGGACTGCCCGGACGGCGTGGTGGTCGTCTCGGCCGGCACCGGCGTGTTCGGCGTGACCGTTTCCTTCTTGGTCTTGAGCTTCTCCTTCGCGCTCTGCAGTGCGCGCAGGATGTCGTCGCGGGCACTCGAGTAGACCGAGACGTCGGGCGGCAGATGCTTGAGCGTGTCCTGGTAGCAGTGGACGGGATAGACGTTGTCGATCCGGCCGTCGTACCAGTCGTTCAGCAGCGTTTTCCAGCACGGCGTCGCCGCGGCGGCCGGCTGCACCGACGCAACGGCGAGCAGTCCCGCGACGAGAGCGGCTCCAGCCAGCGCCTTGAGAGTGGACGTCATCCGTGGATCGTGGCGAGCAGGAGCCTGCGAGCGTATGCGCCTGCTGTAAGGCTTTCGTAAGCGGAACGGGCAGATGGTAGCTTCGCCCGCGATGCGGGCGATTCGGGATCTGCCCCTCGCCGCGTCGCTCGTCCTCGTCGCGTACGCCCTCTTCTTCGGCGGAGGCGCGGGTGATCGCTCGCTGCTCTGGCTCGGGGGCGGTGCGCTCGCAGCGGTCGTCGCTTCGGTGTGCCTGATCGGCGTGCCGGCCGGGCTCCGCGTGCTGATCCCGTTCGCCGCGCTGACGGCGTGGCTCGCGGTCTCGATCGCCTGGTCGACCCTGCCCGACCGTTCGTGGGTGTACGCGAACCGCTCGTTCGTCTACCTGATGCTCGCGCTGCTCGGGCTCTGGGTGGCCCCCCGGACGCGCGCGCTCGCGCTCGGCCTCGCCGTGCTGCTCGGCGCGCTCGCGGTGTGGACGCTTCTCGGCAAGGTCGTCCCCGCCGTCTACGACTACGGGCCGCCGGACGTGACGCGCCTGCGCGGCCCGGTGGGGCTGTGGAACCAACTCGCGCTGCTCGGCGCGTTCGCGCTGCCGCTCGCACTCTGGCGGAGAGGCCTCGACGGAACGCTGCTCGCGTACCTCTGGATCGTCATGCTCGCCCTCACCGGCTCCCGCGGCGGAGCAGCGGTGGCCGCGATCGTCGTCGTGATCTGGTTCGTCTTCGGCGAAGAGCGGATCGCCGCCGGTGCCGTCCTCGTCGCGGCGGCGCTGCCGGCAGCGGTCGTCGGCGGAGTCGCGTTCGCACTGCCGGGCATCACGAGCGACGGGCAGAGCTACCACACGCGCTGGCGCGACGGCCTCGTCTTCGGCGGGCTGCTCCTCGTCGGTGCGGTGGTCGCCCTCGGGCTTTCGCGAATCAGGCCGCCGGAGGCGACGCCGGGACTTCGTCGCGCGGCGATCGCGGTGGGCGTCGCTGCCGCGGCGGTCGTGCTCGTCGTCGGCGTGCTCGAGGCCGGCTCCGCGTGGCGGTCGTTCACGAGCTCCGCCCAGGTGACGAACACCGGCGGCCGCTTCGGGTCCGCGTCCTCGAACTACCGGTGGGTGTGGTGGAAGCAGGCGTGGCGCGGCTTCGACGGGCACCGGATGGTCGGCACCGGCGGCGGCTCGTTCAGCCTCACCAATCTCCGCTATCGCACGAGCTACCTCGACCAGACGATCGAGCCGCACAACCTGCCGCTGCAGTTCCTGTCCGAGACCGGCGTCGTCGGCTTCGTGCTCTTCGTGGCCACCGCGCTCGCGTTGCTCGTGCGCGGGCACCGACGGCACGGGCCCGAGCTCGCCCTCGCGCTCTTCCTGCCCGCGCTCCTGCTCCACTCGCTCGTCGACGTCGACTGGGACTTCGCGGCCGTCTCGGCGCCGGCGTTCGTCGCGGCGGGGGCGCTCGCCGGAGCGCCGGTCGCGGCCCGGCGTCTGTCCGGCTTCGCGCTGCTCGCTGCCGCCGGCGCGGCGCTGCTCGCCTTCTGCGCGCTCCTGCTGCCCTGGCTCGGCGAGCACTGGACGTCCGCCGCCGAGCTGACCTCCAACCCGTCACGGGCGATCACGCTCGCCCGCCGCGCACGGTCGGTCGACCCGCTGAGCGCCGAGGCGGTGTGGGCGCAGGCACTCGCGACAGGCGGCTACCAGCCGGCGCTCACGCTCTACGCGCTGGCCACGCGGAAGGAGCCGGAGAACCCGCAGTGGTGGCTCCTCAAGGCGCGCTTCGAGCTGCAGAACGGCTGCGCGCGCGCGGCGCTGATCGACTTCTACCGCTTCAACGATCTCGACCGGTACGCGAACCCGAGCCAGGGGCCCGACGACTACCGGCGCGCGCTCGCGCTCGTCAACAGCGGCAAGCCGACGTGCTAGCGGATCAACGCACGCCGAGCACGACGACGAGCTGGCTGCCGTGCAACGCCGACGGCGTGATCCCGTCGAGCGGCCCGACGACCTTCACGTGCAGGTCGTGCGCGAGCCTGTTCCCCTCGCCGGCCCAGCCGCGCTTGTACATCACGACCGAGCTCGCGTAGTCCTGGCGTTTCGCGTTCGCCGTCCCGCGGATCCGGTAGCCGAGCGCGTTCAGCGAGGCGGCCGCGTTCCCGGCGGCGCCCGAGCGGCCGTTCCCGTTCAGCACGAGCACGCCGGTCTGCTCGCGCGTGTGGCGTGGGATCGCGAGGACGAACTTCTTCTTGTGCGGAACGACTGCCGCTGTCTTCGGCTTGGCCGTCGCGAGCGCACGCGCCTCCGCATGGCGCTGCACGCTGTGGGCGATCGGCTTCGCGAGCAGGGCAAAGGCCAGCCCGATCAGCACGATCAGCTCGACCGCCGCGACGAGGCTCGCGACGAACGTGGCCGTGCGCCAGGGGCGGACGAGGGCCTCGGGTGAGAGCGGCGCGTCCAGGGCGCCTGTCTTCGGCGCAGCTAGGACGCTTCCTGCCGCATCCAGGCCCAGGTGAGCCCGAGCCCCTCGTCGAGCGGCACCTTCGGGCGCCACTCGAGCCGCTGAGCCGCCAGCGACACGTCGAGCACCGACCGATGGACGTCGCCGAGCCGCGCGCCTGCATGCTCGGGGCGGTCCTCGACCCCCGCGACGCGCGCACACGCCGCGTGCAGCTCGCCGACCGTCGTCTCGACGCCGGTGCCGATGTTGTACGGGCCGCCGTCCCGGCCCGCGGAAGCGAGCAGCGCCTCGACGACGTCCCCGACGTAGACGAAGTCGCGGGCGTGGCCGCCGTCTCCGAAGATGATCGTCGGCGAGCCGGTGGCCATGTGCTCGAGGAAGATCGAGACCACGCCGCCTTCGAGCCCGGAGTCCTGACGCGGTCCGTAGACGTTGGCGAAGCGCAGCGAGACGTGAGACGTGCCGTGAATGCGGTTCCAGCCGGCGAGGTACTCCTCTCCGCACTTCTTCGCGATGCCGTACGGCGAGAGCGGCAGGAACGGGAAGTCCTCTGCGACCGGCCCCGGGCACTCGCCGTACCCGGCGCCGCCGGAGGAGGCGAACACCACCTGCGCGCCGGCCGCCTGCGCGGCAGCGAGGGTGTTCACGGTTCCGACGACGTTCACCGAGGCGTCGTAGTCAGGCCGCCTCATCGACGTCTGCACGTCGGCCTGCGCGGCGAGGTGGAACACGACGTCGGCGTCGACGGGGAACGGCGTCGAGATGTCGTGCTCGACGAGCGCTGCGTCCGGGTTCAGGTACTCGCGTCTTCCCGACGAGAAGTCGTCCACGACCGTCACCCGGTCGCCGCGCTCCACCAGCGCGTCCACGAGGTTCGAGCCGATGAACCCCGCGCCACCTGTCACAACCGCTCGCATCGGCCCAATAGATTAGGCCGCGGATGTTCGTGACCCTGGAAGGAGTCGACTGGTCGGGGAAGAGCACCCAGGCGAAGCTGCTCGCCGGGTGGCTCGAAGAGCAGGGGCGGACGGTGCTCGCCACCCGCGAGCCGGGCGGGACGCCCGTCGCCGAGCGCGTGCGCGAGCTCGTGCTCCATGGCGACGAGATGTCGCCGTGGGCGGAGGCGGCGCTCTACGCCGCCGCCCGTGCCGAGAACGTGGCGGCGGTGATCAGGCCCGCGCTCGAGCGAGGTGCGGACGTGGTCTGCGACCGCTATCTCGACTCGTCGGTCGCGTACCAGGGCGCGGGCCGGGGGCTCGGCGAGCAGCGGGTGCGCGAGCTGAGCCTGCTCGTCACCGGCGCGCTGCTGCCCGACCGCACCTTCGTGGTCGAGCTCGATCCCGACGAGGCGCTCCGCCGCGCCGGCAGTCACCACGACCGGATCGAGAGGACCGGCGCCGACTTCATGCGCCGCGTCGCCGACGCATATCGCGCGCTGGCCGACGCCGAGCCCGACCGCATCGTCGTCGTCGACGGCGACCGTCCCGAGACCGAGATCGCCGAGGAGATCCGTGAGCACGTTCGTCCGCTTTTCTGAGCACGCCGACGCGTCGCGGCTGCTCGAGGCGGCTCTGCGCGAAGGCCCGGTGCACGGCTACCTCTTCCACGGGCCGCCCGGCGTCGGGAAGCGCGAGGTCGCCCGCGCGTTCGCGCGCACGCTGCTCCAGACGACCCGCGAGTTTCACCCCGACCTATACGAGCTCGACCCGCTCGGCGAGATGATCCGCATCGACGCGATCCGCGAGCTGCGGCGCGACCTGCACATGCGTCCCTTCGAGGCCGACCGGCGGGTCTACCTCATCCACCGCGCGCATCTGCTCGGAGAGGACGCGGCGGATGCGCTGCTCAAGGACCTCGAGGAGCCGCCGTCGTATGCGGTGATCGTCCTGATCGCCGACGAGCTGGGCCCGATCCCGGAGACGATCCGCTCGCGCTGCCAGCTCGTGCCGTTCCGCCGCCTGTCGGAGCGCACGATCCGCGAGCTGGTCGCGGCACGCGCGCCCGGGCTCGACGAGAAGGAGCGGGCGGCGGTCGCGCGCACCGCGGGCGGCCGGATCGACCGCGCCGACCGCCTGCTCGACGCGGCCTCGCGCGAGCGGCGCGACGCTCTCATCGAGCAGGCGCGACGCGTGTACCGCGATCCGGCGTTCGAGCCCGCGGAAGGCGCGGCGGCGCTGCTCGCGAACGCGCAGGCACGGGCCGGCGAGGCTCGCTCGGTCGAGGAGGCGCGCGTCGCCGGACTGGAGCTGTCGGCGCGCGACGCCGAGCAGCGGGTGCGGCGCGCGGCGCGGGGCGCCGAGCGCGAGGAGCTGCTCGCACAGCTCGAGGAGCTCGCCGCCTGGTACCGCGACCTCGTCGCCGTCGCGGTCGGGGCCGAGCAGGCAGCGATCCATCTCGACAAGCTCGCCGAGCTGCGCGAGGACGCGACGATCGAGCGGCTCGCCGGCGCCGAGCGTGCGGCCGAGGAAGTGCGCGAGACATGGCGGCAGCTCGAGGAGTTCCAGCTGTCCGCGCAGCTCGCCCTCGAGAGCCTCTTCGTGCGCGTCGCGCGCGAGCTCGCCGCCTGAAAGCCGCGCCGGGCCGCGGCTACACTGAGCGCGCCCCGCCGACGTAGCTCAGCTGGTAGAGCACTTCACTCGTAATGAAGGGGTCCGCGGTTCGAATCCGCGCGTCGGCTTTGGCTCAACGGAGCCATTCACGACCGAGTGGGCCAGCACGGAAGACGCTCTTGGCCCCTGGTCTTGGTAGCCCTTTTCCACGGTCGTGTGCCACGTGTGGCGTTGGAAGGGACGCGCGGTAGGATCGAACTCCAGGCCCCGAGGAGGTCGCGAATGGCTCCGATCGAGCTTGAGCCCGTCGAGAGGATTCGCGTGACGATCCTTATGGACAACGTCACCGATCCGTTGATCCCAGACCAGGGTCCAGTGACTCGGCTCAACTGGCCGAAGGCCCTGGCCGACTCGGCGAGCTGGATTACAGCGTCGTTCGCTGCTGATGGGGTTCCCGACCCATTGATTGCCGAGCCCGGCTTTTCTGCGCTCGTGCGCGTCATGAAGAGCGGGCGCGAACGCACGCTGCTCTTCGACACCGGTGTCTCCCCGACTGGGGTGGTCGAGAACATGCGCCGACTCGACCTCTCGCTGAAAGACGTAGAGGTGATCGTGCTCAGCCACGGACACTGGGATCACGTCACAGGGATGGAGGGTGTGGCGCGAACACTCGGGCGGGCTGAGCTGCCGGTGATGATTCACCCGGAGTTCTGGAGTCGGCGTAGGATCGAGTTCCCCGGGCTCGACCCGGCGGAGCTCCCTTCGACCAGCCGCACCGCCTTAGAGAGCAGCGGCTTCGAAATTGTTGAGGAGCGTCTACCTTCCTTCCTCCTCGACGGCTCAGTGCTGATCACGGGCGAGGTCGATCGAACGACCGAGTTCGAAACAGGGTTTCAGGGACACGACGCATTCCGTGACGGCCGCTGGCAACCCGACCCGCTGATTCTCGACGACCAGGCGATCGTGCTTCGCCTTCCCGAGCGCGGCCTGGTCGTCCTGAGCGGTTGCGGCCACGCCGGGATCGTGAACACGGTCCGCTACGCCCAGAAGCTGACCGGGCAGCGAGAGATCGCGGCGATTATCGGCGGCTTTCATCTGAGCGGGCCGATGTTCGAACCGATGATCGCCCCGACCGTCAGCGCCTTCGACGAACTCTCCCCAGCTCTGCTCGTCCCGGCCCACTGCACCGGCTGGAAGGCCGTTCACCAGCTCGCCGCGCGCTACCCCGGCTCATTCGTTCAGAGCACAGTCGGGATGACGATTGAGCTCTGACTGACTTTGCGCCCCCGAGGGACTTATGGGTCGACTCATCGGGCGTCATGGCGCGTGAGAGTTAGGCCTAGCCCACGTCACACGACCGCGTCAGACGGTGTCCACGGTGTGTGCACGCCCAGCGTTCGGTCGAAGCGAACGCACAGGAAGTGCAGCACTTGGCAACGGTAGCCGCGGCGGTGCCTGTGCACAGCCCTCCGGTCGCACGCCTGCGTCAGGCGTCACTCCGGAACCTGGCCCAGGCCAACAATTCCGACGTCTGGGACATCGATCCCGACGGGGAACTCCGTTAGCGAGCCACTAGAAAGCGCACTACCCTTGGAGCATGTTCCGTCGCTTCTTCATTGCAGCAGTCGTTCTCGCGCTCGTCTTGAGCGCGACGGCAGTCTTGCCAGCGGCGGCCATGACGAATAAGGCGGTTGGCACCCACAGGCTGATCGTGGTCGTCACGAAGAACCTGGCCCCGGTAGCCGAGAAGAAGCTTGCGGCTTTAGTTCTGATCAGCCAGAAGGGCGGCGCTCCTGCGGGAGCCCTGGCCACTCCGAGCAAGCCCCTGACTGTTCTCCTCGACAATCGCGGCCTCTACCGTGTAAAGGCCGAGATCGACTCCTCCTGCAAAGGCAGCTATGACGGGAGCTATCGGATTTCCGGCTCGGCCAGTCACAAGCTCGAGGTCGTCCCCAGCTGTCAGCTCAACGGCTGAGGCTTCGTCTGCAGCAAGGTCAAGATCGTCAAGGTCTACTAACCACCGGCGTCCGGCTATCCACGCTGATGTCCAGACCCCACGGACTGCTAGTCGGTCGGTCGGCGCATCGGCTCGGTCGGGTGACATTCCCGAACTGTGAGTGTGCGGCGGTTCTGTCTGGGGCTGTCGTCAGGTTGGTGTCGGTGCTCTTTGCTTGTGACTCGATTCTCGAATGACTCCGCTTGCGGGTGTCTTTCCAGTGATTTGTCCGAGTGGAGAGGCCGGTGCCGGCCTGGCGTCCGCTTGCTGGCCTGATCAGAAGCCTGTCCGCGTTCTGAGCGCGTGACTCGTCACAGTTCTGCCGCCCGCGGTTTCCACCCCAGACCGACACCGGATGTGTCCCCCAACGCTCGGCTGGAGGTCGGTTTCGGATGCTCGCAGATCAGTTGGACTACGTCGTTGGTGTTGACCCGCACCGCGACGCGCACGCGCTTGCGGTCGTCGACGTTCGCACCGGCGCGGTCGTGTTCGAGGCGACCGTCGTGGCGAGTAGCGACGGCTACCGGCAAGCGCTCTTGCTCGCTGAAGCGCATGCGCCCGGCCGTCGTGTCTTCGCGGTCGAGGGGACGGGCTCGTTCGGTGCCGGTCTCACCCGCTTCTTGACTGGCTGCGGTGAGCGGGTGCTCGAGGTTGGCAGGTTGCGCCGGGAGCGCCGCTCGGGCGGCAAGTCCGACGCGCTCGACGCTGTCCGGGCGGCGCGCAGCGTGCTTGCCCGGACCGGCCGGCGACGCCGCGGGCGGGCGGCGAACGCCAGGCGCTGCAGGCACTTGTGGCGGCCCGGGAAGGAGCGGTGAACGCGAAACGCGCCGGTCTATGCCAGTTGCGAGATCTGCTGGTCACGACACCGGAGCCGCTCCGCACGCAGTTGCGGCCGCTCACACGCGCGCGGCTCTTGCAGCAACTCGCGGCAACACGGCCGGACGGCAGACGTGATCCAGAGCTGCGCGGCAGCCTGCTCGCACTCCGCTCGATCGCCCGCCGCGTCCTGACCCTGACCGCGGAGGAGCGCGAACTCGCACGCGCGATCGAAACGCTCACCCGCAAGCTGGCGCCGCAGTTGCTCGACCAGCCGGGCGTTGGACCGCACGCAGCAGCACAGCTCGTGCTCTCCTGGTCCCACCAAGGCCGCATCACCTCCGAAGCGGCGTTCGCGCGGCTCGCCGGCGCGGCACCGATCCCCGCCTCTTCCGGCCAGACCATCCGCTACCGCCTCGACCGATCAGGCGACCGCAAACTTAACCGCGCGCTGCACATGATCCTCGTCACCCGCAAACGCACACATCCAGCAACGATCGCCTACATCGAACGCCGACTCGCAGAAGGCAAGACACGACGCGAAGCAAACCGCTGCCTCAAGCGCTACCTCGCCCGCAGCCTCTACCGCCTCCTCGAACACGGACCACCACAGACGACTTGACTTTCATAGAAGCATCACTGGCGCAGGCGACCGCCTCCGCCTGCTGGCGCGTCGATGGGAGCGCCTGGCGATGTCCGATGACTTCGTGGCCGCTCTGCCGTCTGAGCATTGACGGTGGGCCCAGCGGCCGAACGCGAACAGAGGAGGAGCTCGATGACTGGCGACGCATCCGTTCTGGGGAGTCTCCATTCAGTCGACGGTGAGGGCGTCGTGCGGATGGAGGATCGCTTCGACACTGGGATCGATGACCTGTGGGGAGCACTCACCGATCCCGATCGACTCGCCCACTGGTACGGCGAGGTGGAGGGCGAGCTTTCTCAGGGGGGCGAGTTCCGTGTGCGCATCGCCCTCGCGGGAGAGCGCACGGGGCAGGTAGAGGTCTGCGAGCCTCCGCAGCACCTGCTGTTGAGGATGCGCGATCCCGATGCGCAGCCCGGCCAGCCGGAGCAGACTGTGATCGAGGCGCAGCTGATTGCCGATGGCGCTCGGACCAGGCTGGTCTGGGAAACCCGGGGCATGCCCGTCAACCTGTTCCCGGCCTACGGCGCGGGTATCCAGATTCACGTCGAGCATCTGGCCGACTACATCGGCGGCCGCGAGCTCCACATCGACGACGCCCGCTGGGACGAGCTCTTCGCAGCTTACGAAGCACTCGGCGTCAGCTAGCCCGTGATGCAGACAATCTCCGCGGGCACCAGGCTCGCGCTCGGGTGACATTCCCGCTCGCGCAGTCGAGGCCGTACCGCCTGATGGGTACGTCTCGACTTCTCCGAGCCAGCGTCTCCGGCTCGTAGCCCTTCACCCGCTGCAGGCGAAGGGCCTAGGTTGCGTGACCAAGGCTCTTCATTCGCGCTACAGCGCTTCCGCATTCCGGACAGTCGAGTTCGAGAAGCCCCTGATCGCCAACGGTGCGATCGAGTGCGGACACCGAGCCGTGCCACCCGCACCGCTGGCATCTGAACTCGTGATGTTGATTCCCCTGCTCGACGAACTTCGTCCGGCTGGAGAGGAGATCGATGGGGCGGTTCCATCCGTGCCAGAGTTCATAGCCGACGAAGAGCAACCCGCCTACGACGCTGCAGGCGAGCACGGCGGCCACACCTGCCCAACTGAGGCCGTACCTGCGAAACGCAAGCGCTCCCATGACGAAAATCGAGAGCAGGCGCAGTAAGGCCCAGCGGAACGCCCAACTCCACGTCCACGGAAGGCCGCTCCCGTCACGCCGAAGAAACACCCGCCGCGCGTCTTTTCCGGGCACGACGACCAACGCGTTCTGCTTCTCCTCTGCCACACGCGTCTTCATCGGCGCGCGCGAGGCGCGCCTTGAGGAAGATCCCAGCGCGTTCGAAGCCAAGATGGCAGAAGCGCGCTGGCCCAGTCGAGGCGCCTAACCCCGAAGCAACGAGTGTCAGTCGAACGGGCGGCCGATCCCGACGAGCTTTCGCTGCAGCGTGCGAAGCAGCGACGAGGCGGGCGTGCCGGTCGAGCTTCGCGATGTGCGCGCAGTGCTCGCGGATAGTCCGCCGAGTCGCACAAATCTGAAGGAACCGACCCACCGCCCCATACCCGCGTAAACTCAATCTCGTGAGTGGCCTTACTGAGAGGCTCCGCGGGTTGTTTGGCCGACGCGAGCCGAGGTTGCCTGAGGAAGAAGCCGAAGCCGCTCGGCTCCGAAACGAGATGGAGACGACCAGGCTCAGTCAGACGAGGGGCGCTGGGTCGGCCGGTCAGAACTACCAGAGCGGTCGCGGAGCTAGTAAGCAATAGCCACGCGTGTCCCGTCCGCGCCTGCACCTGGGCCGAGTGGCTGGGACGGGCGCGGTTAGACTCGCCTTCGGTCCTCATCGCTGTGGACCAGGGGCCGCCTCCGGGCGGCCTTTTCTTGGCCACCGTTTTGGCCCCCTTCCCTCGCTTCAACCCCGGGGAAAGGTGGGGAACAGGCAGCGACAGGAACGGCTCCGTTGAGCGAAAACACCCCGCGCTTCCCCGGCTGCACCCCACTCGTAATGAAGGGGTCCTCGGTTCGAGCGTCGGCTTTCTCTCCTGATGCGGGATCGCCGACCATACCGTTAGCCGCCGCTTCGAGACCGACGTACAGCTGACGTACACCGGCCGCCTCGCGAGCCGCATCGATCGCGTCCGCTGCCGGCTCACGCGGCAGCGTCTCGGTTTCGACAAACGCATGGGTGTAAGTGGATGCGACCGTCGCAACTGCATCGCCGAGCTGCACCGCGACCTCGGCCAGCGACCTTCCTTCGTGGATTAGGAGCGACGCGAACGAATGCCGCAAGTCGTATGGGCGTCCGATTGCGATGCCAGCCGAAGCCGCCGCCGGAACGAAGACACGCTTGCGCCAGTTCCGCCAGTCGTAGTCAGACGTGACGCCACCCGTTCGGTTACAAGCATCACCGCGACGGGCATCATCTCGGCTAGCGGAGGCTCGCCGCGGTGCCTCCGGGACGCAGGAGCGGCACGGCGGCCCAGCAGTAGCGGGCGACGATCGAGCGGTAGGGGCGGAAGCGGTCGCCGAGCGGTTCGAGCTGCTTCGGGGTCGGCGGCGGGTCGATGTTCCAGGCGAGGGCATAGCCCTGCCGGACGCCGAGGTCGTCGACCGGCCAGACGTCGAGGCGCCGCAGCTGGAACATCAGGTACATCTCGGCCGTCCAGCGGCCGATGCCGCGCACGGTGGTCAGCCGCTCGATCAGCTCCTCGTCGCTTCGTCTCGAGGTGCGGGTCAGAACGACGGTGCCGTCGAGCACCTTCGCGGAGAGGTCGCGGAGCGAGGCGAGCTTGTTGGCCGACAGGCCGGCCGCCCGGAGGTCGGCGTCGGAGACGGCGTTCAGCGCCTCGGGCGTCAGCGTGTCGCCGACCGTGGCGCGCACGCGCCCGTAGATCGCCTGCGCGGCGCGGCCGGCGAGCTGCTGGAAGACGATCGCGCGCACGAGCGCGGCGAACGGCCCGTCCGGGTCGCGCGGGCGGTGGCGGATCGGGCCGACGCGGGCGACGAGGTCGGCGAGCACGGGGTCGCGCGAAGCGACCTCGTCGATCGCCGCCGCGAGCGAGCTCGGTGCCGTTAGCTTCGCCACCATTTGCGTTCGAGGGCGCGGTCGGTGCCGCCGGTGCGGTCGAGCGCGTCGAGCTCGGCGATGTCCTCGTCCGAGAGCCGGAAGTCGAAGAGCTGGGCGTTCTCGGCGATGCGCTCGCGGTGGGTCGACTTCGGGATCACCGGGATGCCCCGCTCGATGCACCAGCGCAGCAGCACCTGGGCGGGAGTGCGCCCGTGGCGCCGCGCGATCCGCGCGACCGTGTCGCTGGCGAGGTGGCGGCCGGTTCCCAGCGGGCTGTAGGCCTCCAGCGCGATCCCGTTCTCGCGGCACGAGTCGAGCAGCGCCTTGCGGTACTCGTACGGACTGAACTGCACCTGATCCACGACCGGCGGAACCGTCGCGGTTGCGAGCAGCTGCCGCAGCTCGTCGACGCCGAAGTTGGAGACGCCGATCGACCGCGCGTACCCGGCCTCGCGCGCCCGCTCCATGCCGGGCCACGCCCAGGTCGGGCCGCCCTCGGGCCAGTGGACGATGTACAGATCGACGTGGTCGACGCCGAGCCGCTCCAGGCTCCGTTCGACCTCCGCGGCCGGGTCCTTCCGCGCCGGGATGGAACTTGGTGGTGATGAAGACCTCGTCGCGCGGGACGCCGCTCTCGCGCAGCCCCTGGCCGACGCTCTCCTCGTTGCCGTAGGCCTGGGCCGTGTCGATGTGCCGGTACCCGAGCTCGAGCGCCCAGCGGACGGCGTCCACGCACTCGGGCCCGTTCGGCACCTGCCAGACGCCGAGCCCGAGCAACGGGATCTCGTTGCCGTCCGCGAGCAGGCGGGCCCTTCCGTCTGCCGTCACCAACTCTGTCGACATCGCATCTCCTCCGATCCATCGAAACACTCCCGTTGGCTCAGATGTTCCACCTCCGATCGATACCTAGCCGAAACCGAGTTTGTCCGAATCTTTGTGTAGGCGGTGTGGCCTGATCGCTGTCGGCTCGGCGGTCGGCGGTGGTCGAGTCTCCACGGGAGTCGATCGGCTACGGCGAGCGGCGCGAGCTGGCTGGACTTGGAGTCGTATGTCGAGGAACGCATCGGTCTCGACGATAGCTCTGTGTCCCCTGGCCATGCTCGGCGTGATTTGGTAGACGTGACTTTTTGCGGCTCGATGAAGTTTCGCCGAGTGCCGTTCGGGACTTGAGAGCTTCATAAACAGCTCCATATCCGGCGCACGAACGACGAAAAGCAGTTTGGGCTTCCACTTCCCCCACGCGCTGATCGCGCGTCGCGATGGTCAGCCTTGGTGCCCTCCGGCCCTCACTCCCCGGCCGTGCCTAGCAACAAACGGATCCGTTAGGCCGCCAACCTGCACCAGCGCAAGGGTAGGCTCGCGGCGCGATGAGTTGCTGCGACCGCGCGGCTGCGACAAATTCTTGAGACCCCGCTTCGCCCGCCGTGCCGCCGGCGGTATCGCAAACGTGGCGTCGACAAGACGGCGCGGCAAATGATCGCATTCCTTGAGCAGCACGGAATCGAGGGC
The DNA here is from genome assembly GCA_963708355.1 of uncultured Thermoleophilia bacterium. Classification (GTDB taxonomy): domain Bacteria; phylum Actinomycetota; class Thermoleophilia; order Gaiellales; family Gaiellaceae; genus PALSA-600. Next base: position 307,430 of record CAVPSK010000009.1, read on the forward strand.
GCGACCGTACTTGAGATCGGCGCCGGGGTTGGCGAGATCTCACTCGAACTGCTCAAGCGCGGCGCGTCGGGCTCCGTGAGCCTCGAACTCTCCTCGGCATACGACGAAGAAGCACGCGAGCTCCTTCGCGAGGCACGGCTCGAAGACAGGATCGACCCGCATGCGCCTCCGCGACATCGCGAACAGGGAGGGCGGCATCGAGCCCGCAGACATGGTCGTACTGCACCGGGTGGTCTGCTGCTATCCCGACTATGAGCGACTCTTGAACGCAGTAGCCGCGCACGCTCGCCGCGCCGTGGTCTTCAGCTACCCACGCTGCAATGCGATCTCGCGCTTCGCCGTCGCGGCACAAAACCTAAGCGTTCTGGCTGCTACGGCGGAGAGTTCCGGACATTCGCCCGCATCCACCAGCCGCGATGCTCAACGTGCTCACCAAACGCGGACTTCGTCCGAGCTTCGACCACCACGCGCCCATCTGGCAGGTGGCCGGGCTCGAGCGATAGCGAAACGTCTACACCAGCCTCTGCTCCGCCAGCTGATTTGCCCCAGCTCGATCGATCGTCGTCGCCCTGGCAACAGACGCGGCCGAAACGCGCCGAAACGCTGATCTCGTTGACGTTGCAGTTCGAGCTGTTTGAGCGGGGATCTCCAGCCCTGCCGAAGCCCACCGAAACGCCGGCGCGAACTCCTAATGAAGGGTCCTGGGTTGGAGTCCGAGCGTCGGCTTTGTCGATTGGGCGGGCGCCGGAGGGACGCTTACGCCTGGCCCGGTTTCTGCTCCTCCGTGAAGAGCTCGCCCTGCGCGGCTGCGAGGCTCGCTTTGTCACCGCCGGCGCCCCGGAGGGCGAAGGCGAGGCCGACGGCGACAACCGCTCCGGTGAGCGGGCCGGCCACGTAGACCCAGTAGTCCCCGAAGTCGCGTCCCACCAGGTCGGGGCCGAACGTGCGCGCGGGATTCATCGAGGCGCCGGAGATCGGGCTGCCCCAGAGGCCCGCGAGCGCGATGTAGGCGCCGACGCCGATCGCGCCGAGGATGCCGATGTTCTGCGCACCCGAGGCAGTGCCGAGGATCACGCTGAGGAGCCCCAGCGTCAGGACCGCCTCCATCAGGTAGCCCTGCCAACCCGAGTAACCCGTGGCGACGTAGTTCGATCCGAACTTGGCCGAGACCTTGACCACCTCGTGAAGGAAGAGCGCCGCGAGTGTCGCTCCGATGACGACAACTGCACGACGATGTAGCCGGGCACGCGCCGCCATGGGAAGTCGCCGCGGAGCGGGAACGCGACGCTGACGGGCTGGGTTCAGGTGCGCCCCCGAGATCTTCCCCATGAACATGATGATCGCCATCACCATCAAGCCCGGCGCCACGACGGCTGCCGTCCGTGGTGATCGTGTTCGGGAAGGCCTGGCTCATCATCCCGCCGCCGGCGGCGACGAGCACCAGGAAGAAGGTTCCGTACAACTCCGAGAACAGGCGCCGCCATTCCTGATTCGGGTTCTGGAAGTCCAGCATGGGCTGGATGAACTCCCTGTCGACCAAGCCCACGGCACCTGACTCGACCTGTTTCAACTGCTCGCTCACTGTCTCAACGCCTCCTCCGATCCCGGGGCGGCCACTTGCCGGCGCGAGCGTCCCCACCATATGCCCGGTCGCGGCAAGATGCGACTCCCGGCCCGCGGAAGTAGGCTCCGCGTCACCGTTGACGGCACCTGAAGGGCGGATGGAGTGGCGCGGCCACGAGACGTGGTATCGCGTCGTAGGCGAGCTCGACCTCGGCTGCGCCGACGCCCGTCGTCATCTGTCACGGCGGCCCGGGCGCCGGGCACGACTACTGCGAGCCGATCGCCGACTTGAGCCGGTTCGGGCGCGCCTGCGTCCTCTACGACCAGCTCGGCTGCGGCAAGAGCGAGCTCCTGCCCGACGCGCCCGCCGACTTCTGGACGCCGCGACTGTTCAAGGACGAGCTCGTCGAGCTGACCGGCACCTCGGCATCGCCGACCGGTACGCGCGTCGTCGGCCAGTCGTGGGGCGGCATGCTCGCGATGGAGCACGCCCTCGAGCACCCGGCGGGCCTGCGCGCGATCGTGGTCGCCGACTCGCCGGCGAGCATGCCGCTCTGGGTCTCGGAGGCGAACCGGCTGCGGAGCGACTGCCGGCGGACGTGCAGGAGGCGCTGACGCGGCACGAGGCGGCGGGACGACCGACGATCCCGAGTACGAGGCGGCCGTCGATGGTCTTCTACGAGCGGCACGTCTGCCGCGTCGTGCCGATGCCCGACTGCGTCGCGCGCACGCTTCGCGCAGATTGCGGCCAACCCGGCCGTCTACCACACGATGAACGGCCCGAGCGAGTTCCACGTCATCGGCTCGCTCAAGACTGGGACATCACCGATCGGCTGCACGAGATCACCGATGCCGACGCTGCTCGTCTCGGGCCGCTACGACGAGGCGACGCCGCTGATCGTCGGCCAGATCCACGAGCGCATCCCGGGCGCGGAGTGGGTGCTCTTCGAGGAGTCGAGCCACATGCCGCACGTCGAAGAGCCCGAAGCCTTCCTCGACACGGTCGAGGCGTTCCTGCGGACGATCGATTGAAGGCGCGCCTCGCCGGTGCGTCGTCGGCTAACTCGGCCGGGCGCGGTTCGGCGTCGTCGGTCCAGGAGGCGCGCGACCTGCGGTCGAAGTACCCGACGATGAGCGCGATGATCGCGAATGCGGCGATCGTCGCGAAGATCGCGCCCGTGAACGAGTAGACCCAGATCACGACGAGGAACAGGACCAGGCAGGCGAGCAGGCCCCCGACCATCATCGCCGCCGTCCGTCCATCGTTCGAGTATCGCGCCTTCGGCGCGCCGCTCCAAATCAGGACTGATCGGCGACCACGACCGTGCCCGCGAGGTAGTCCGGCAGCGCGCGGCGGCGCCGATCGAACAGCACCGGCAGGAAGCCGGCGAACACCGGGATGATCGCGAGCGCGAGGCCGATCATCCGCACGATCGAGCGGCCGAGAGACGGCGGTTCGCCCCGGCCGTCGACGACGCGCAGCTGCATCATGTTGAGCCCCGGCGTCTGGCCCACCGTCGTCCAGAAGAAGACGAAGTAAGCGCCGACGACGAGGAACCAGCCCGCGCCGAGGAGCGCGGCGACGAGCCAGTTCGAGCCGATTCCGCCCACGATGGACGAGACGAGCGCGATCACACCCGCGGCCACGAGCACGATGATCTGGGCGAGGGCGGCGTCGGTCACGAGTGCGATTCCGCGCGTGGCGATGCCCCCGTAGCGGATGCCCTCGTCCGGCGGCGTGCCGCGCGACGTCCGGTCGTCGACCTTCTCGGCTTGGCGGCGAAGGGCGGCGACGAGCTCCTCCGCGAACCCCGCCGTCTGCCGGGCGAGCGCGGCGCGCACCTGCGGGTTCGCGAGAAGGCGGTCCGCGATCTCCGCGGCGAGCCGGCTCTCCGCAGCGGTCAGGGCGAGGCGCTCCACCGCCGGGTTGTTGAGCGCCCGTTCGAACTGCTCCTGCGTGCGCTCGTCCTCGAGCGCCGCCGTCAGCGCCTCGTCGAGCGAGAGACGGGGCAGCACGTCGGCGACGAGGCGCTCGATCACGTGACGGTCGAGGACGATCTGCGCGAGCTCCTCGGGGAGCGGGCTCGCGAGTGCCCGGTCGACCACGGCCTCGACGCCGGCGCGTCCCCTCGAGGTGGCCGAACGTCCCTCTGCTCCGACGCCGCGGGTGACGCGCCGCACCCGGCCGGTGGTCCCGGGTGATGCGGCCGGCGGCGCGAAGCGGTGCGAGCGCCACGCGCCCGGCGCGCCAGCCGACGCGGGCGCCGATCACCACCAGGCCGATCGCGACGTCCTCCGGCCGCCCGTCACCCGACTGCGGGATCACGACCGGCAGCTTCGAGTCCTCGCGATCTCGTTCCCGGCGCGTCCCTGTCCGGCTGCCATGGTCCGCATCTTCGCAGACCCTGCTTGCGCGTTTGCGTCCCGGTCTCCACAAACTCGTCCCTGTGTCGGAGCTCGCCAAGACTCAGCGCAAACCTCGAGATCGCGCTCAACCACTGCTCGATCCCGGCTTACGTGCTCGACACAAGCGGCGTCGTTCGCTGGCTGAACGAGGCTGCGATCCGCATTGTCGGCGACGTGCGCGGCCGGCAGTTCACGTCGCTCGTCGCGCCGGAGGAGGTTCGCCACGTCCGCGAGGCGTTTGCACGCAAGGTCGCGGGTCGCACGAAGGTCACCGACTTCGACTCGATCGTCTGCCCGGAGACGGGGGAGCGGCTCGGCGTCCAGATCAGCTCGGTTCCGCTGATCACCGGCGACCGCGTCGTCGGTGTCTTCGGCCAGGTCGCGAGGATCGACTACGAGGGCCCGTCGGTCTCCTCGTTCGACGTGACGCCGCGCCAGATGGAGGTGCTGCGCCTGCTCGAGCGCGGCCGGTCGACCGACGAGATCGCATCGGAGCTGCACCTGAGCCGTCAGACCGTGCGCAACCACGTTCGCGGGCGGCCGCCGCGGTCGCTCGGCGTCAAGTCGCGCCTGGAGGCGGTCGCGCTCGCCCACGGCGACCTCGTCCAGGCGACTACCTAGTGGCCGACGGCGAGCCCGGCCTGGTCGCGCGGGTCAAGGGCAGGCTGCCGCCACCCGACGTGTTGCGCGCCCGGCTCGAAGGGGCGCGACGGCGCATGCCGCTCCTCGACGCCGGCGTGGAGGCCGTCGAGCGCGACGTCGAGATCGGCGGCGGCATCCTCGCCGGCGCCCTCGCCTACAGGCTGTTCCTCTTCTTTCTGCCGTTCGCGTTCATGCTGGTCGCCGCGCTCGGCCTCGTCTCGGACGCGACCGGTTCGACGCCGAAGGAGATCAGCAAGGACGTCGGGCTCGTCGCGCTCGTCACGAACGAGGTCGCGTCGACTGCGAACCGCACTTACAGCATCTGGGTCTTCCTCGCCTCGTTCGTCGTGCTCGCGTACGCGACCCGGGTGCTGTACCGCGCGGTGTCGATCGTGCACGCGCTCGCGTGGGAGCGCTCGGCGGCCACCGCAAAGGCGAGGTGGCGCCCGTTCCGGCTGTTCGGGCTGGCCCTGCTGGTCGAGCTCACGCTCGCGTTCCTGCTCGGCGCCGTTCGCGGGCATTCCTTCGCCGACGACGCGCTTGCACTCGTCGCCTTCGTCGCTCTCACCACGGCGAACTGGCTCTGCGTCTCGCTGCTGCTCCCGCACTCGTCCGCGCGGTGGACCGACCTGATTCCCGGGGCCGTCTTCTTCGGCGTCGGCCTGCTCGTCGTCAACACGTTCAACCTCTACATCCTCGGCAGGCTCCAGGAGCAGCGGACGAGCACGTACGGGACGCTCGGCGCCGCAGCCGCGGTGCTGCTGAGCCTGCTCCTGATCGGTCGGCTGATCGTCGGGTCCGCGGTCGTGAACGCGACGTTGTTCGAGCGCCGCACGCGTGCCCCCGCGGCCGAGCGGGCGATCGGATGACGAGCACCGGTGTGTGTCGAGCGTCCCCGAAGGCCAGGTCGCCGCGCTGTGACTGAACCTTCCGCCTATATCTCCACCGGCGGGCTGCCGTCCGACGAGCTCGTTCGCTCGCTCGTGGTCGAGGCCTACGAACGGTTCGGGACGATCCTTGACGGCTCGGTCTCGACCGTCTACCCCGCGCTGGTACGTGTCGACCCGGCGCTCTTCGGCATCTGCGTCGTCGGCACGGGTGCCCGGGGCGACGACCGAGGAGAAGTGGCGGCGCATCAGCGACGGGCCTGCGAGCTTCGCGGGCCGGGCGCTCTCGCTCGACGACGAGGTCTACGCGTCGGCGACGGCAACGAACCATCGCAACCGCGGCATCGCGCGCCTGCTCGAGGATGTCGGCTGCCTCCACGGGGACCCGGACGAGGCGGTTGACCTGTACACGCGGCAGAGCTCGCTGAGCGTCACGGCGAACGACCTCGCGGTGACGGGCGCGACGCTCGCCGACGGCGGTGTGAACCCGTTGACGGGCGAGCAGGTGGTCGATGCGGCCGGTTGCCGGCACACAGTCGCGGTGATGGCGAGCGCAGGGCTGTACGAGACCTCGGGTAACTGGCTCTACGAGGTCGGCCTGCCCGGCAAGAGCGGCATCGGCGGCGGCATCGTGACGGTCTCGCCGGGCAAGGGCGGGCTCGGGACGTTCGCGCCGCGGCTCGACGGCGCGGGCAACAGTGTCAAGGGACAGCTGGTGGCACGTTTCCTCGCCGAGGCGCTCGGCCTGGACGTGTTCGCGTCCGCGCCGGCCGACCCTGTCCGAGGCGAACAACAAGATTCGGCAAGCTCCACGTGATCTCCGATGCGCGACCCCTCAGAAAGGCAGGCCACGAAATGACCGAGCTCGACATCGACTCCGACATCGTCCGCGGCTACGTCGCCGCCGCCCGACTCTGGTGGCTGTTCCTGCTGATCGGGGCCGCCTGGCTCCTGTTCGCGATCGTCGTGTTCCGCTTCAGCTACACGAGCGTCTCGGCGATCTCGATTTTCTTCGGCGTCGTCGTCATGGTGGCGGCGATCGACGAGCTCTTCATCGCGTTCGCCGGCGGGGAGGGCGGCTGGATGAAGGTCGCCCGCCTGTTGCTCGCGCTCGCGCTCATCGTGATCGGCATCCTCGCCTTCGTTCACCCGGGCGACACCTTCAGGGCGCTCGCCGCCGTGACGAGCTTCTACTTCGTCCTCAAGGGCATGTTCACGACGGTGGTCGGATTCACGTCACGCCGCCTGATGTCGCTGTGGTGGCTGTGGCTGCTGCTCGGTTTGGCCGAGATCCTGATCGGCTTCGGGCTGCCGGCGACTTCGGCAACCGGGCGATCCTGCTCGTCGTGTGGGTCGGCGTGCTCGCCCTCACCCGCGGGATCGGCGCGATCATCTTCGCCTTCGAGGTCCGCAACCTCCGCCACGAGGTCGAGGCCGCGACGGCAGATTTCGGCGCTCAGCGCGGCGCTCGAGTCGTCCTGCGGCGGGCCGCCGGCCTGCTCGGCGAGGATCGTGTCGAACGCCGACCAGGTGACGTTGCCGGCCTGGAGGATGTACGGCCTGGCGTCGAGCGAGAAGCGGATCGCGACGAGCTTGCGCTCGGCGACCCAGCCCTCGACCGTGCGCAGGAGCTGCCCGAGGTCGGAGACCTCGTGCAGCTCCACGCCCACGATCCAGATGTCGTCCCACCGCTCGGTCCACGCGACGCAGTAGCTCGTCGAGGCGACGGGAGAGATCATCCGCGTCGTCGGGGGAGGGGAGCTCGAAGAGCGCTGCATCGGTGGCGAGCCAGGAGACGTCGTACATGACGTTTCCAGGGTCGCCGCACGCGGTGTAGGTTCGTCTGAGCCGATTGCGCCAATTCCGGGCCAGTTCGTGAGCGAATTGAAAAATCGGGGTTGAGTTCCGGTGAAGCCGGCCCAAAGGAGCCCTCGATGAGCGATGTCGAGAACTCGAGCACGACGTCTACGGCGGAGAGGTCCACGCCCTCATGCCGCAGCTGCGCGCGGAGCTCGCGCGGCTCGTCGCGATCCCGTCGATCTCGGCCGCCGGGTACCCGGAGCCGACGCACGCGGCGCTGCGCGAGGCGTACGAGGACGTCGCGACGCTGTTCCGCGACGCCGGCGTCGACGATCCTCGACCCGCTCGAGCTGCCGGACACCGCGCCGGTGGTGCTCGCCGAGATCCCCGCGTCCCGACGGTGCGCCGACCGTGCTGCTCTACAGCCACTACGACGTCGTGCCGGTCGGCGACGAGTCGAAGTGGGAGTCGCCGCCGTTCGAGGCGACCGAGCGCGACGGCGCGATCTTCGGCCGCGGCGCGGCCGACACGAAGTCGAACATCCTCATGCACGTCGGCGCGCTGCGCGCCTGGGACGGGAAAGCCGCCGGTCGGGATCAAGGTCGTGATCGAGGGGCATGGAGGAGGTCGGGAGCGCGTTCAGCACGTTCCCGCCGTCGCGGCCCGAGCTGTTCGCCGCCGACGCGATGGTGATCGGCGACATGGGCAGCTTCCGGCCGGGCGTTCCGACGCTGACGGTCGGCGCTGCGCGGCATGGCGATCGGTCGATCGTCGAGGCGCGGACGCTCGCGGGGCCGAAGCACAGCGGCCAGTTCGGCGGCGCCGCGCCCGACGCCCTGATCGCGCTGCTGCACGCACTCGCGTCGCTGCACGACGAGCGCGGCGACGTCGCCGTGCCGGGCCTGCGGCGCGAGGAGTGGACCGGCGCCTCCTACAGCGACGACGAGTTCCGCGAGCTGGCCGAGGTCGAGCCGGGGCTCCCGTTCTTCGGCACCGGCGGCCTCGGCGAGCGGATCTGGACCGGGCCGTCGATCACCGTCACGGGCATGGACGTGCTGCCGGTCGACTGCGCGTCAACGCGGTCGTCCCGTACGCACGGGCGAAGCTCAGCCTGCGCGTGCATCCCGAGCAGGACCCGCGCGAGGCCCAGGCGGCGTTCGTCGAGCACCTCGAGAGCCTGCACCCCTTCGGCGATCAGCTCCACGGTGGAGGCGGCCGAGACGGGCAAGGGGTTCGCGGCGACGACGTCGGGCCCGGCGTACGACGCGGCGCGCGCCGCGCTCGCGGGCGCCTGGGGGAGCGAGCCGGTCACCTTCGCGTCGGGCGGGTCGATCCCGCTCGTCAGCGCGCTGCAGGAGGCGGCGCCCGACGCGGAGATGCTGCTGCTCGGCACGACGGACGGGTTCGCGAACATCCACGCGCCGAACGAGCGCGTGCTCATCGACGAGTTCGAGAAGGCGGTCGTCGCCGAGGCGGAGTTCTTCGGGCGCTACGCGGCGATCGCGCGAGGCCTGCTCGGGATCCCACTGGGCCCGGGATCCTCGGTGCACCTCCATTGACGGCCGGGGAGCCCGCCGAGGGCTGACAGGCGTGTCGCCGACGCCGGGGACCGTCGCACGCAAGAGCACGAGCACTCACCGCCGCATCGTCGTGAGAGTGCTCGGACTCTGCGTGACGGCGGTCTCGCTCTACCTGCTGTTGCCGAGCCTCCTGCAGGTGTTCTCGTCGTGGCGGCAGCTGCAGCGGCTGAGCCCGTACTGGATCGTGCCGGCGGTGCTCTGCGAGGCGGTGAGCTTCGTCTCGCTGTGGGCACTGCAGCGGATCGCGCTCCGCACGAAGAGCTGGTTCGCGGTCGGCACGTCGCAGCTGACGGCGAACGCGGCCGGCAGCGTGATCCCCGGCGGCGCCGCCGCGGCCGCGGCTGTGCAGTACGGGATCCTGCTCCAGGCGGGCATCCCCGCGGTCAGGATCGCGTCCGGGCTCACCGCGAGCCTGGCCGCGACCACGGGGGCCGTCTTCCTGATCCCGGTGGTCGGCGCCGTCGCTGCCCTGGGTGGCTCGCCGGCGCCGAAGACGTTCCGGGACATCGTCTACCTGGGCGCGGGCGCCTTCGTCCTCATCGTGATCGCAGCCGTGCTCGCGTTCGCGTGGGACGAGCCGCTCAAGCTCGTCGGGCGGCTCGGGCGCACGGTCGCCGGCTGGTTCCGGCGGCGCGAGAAGTTCCTCGACCTGCCGCTCCGGCTGCTTCGACAGCGCGACCAGATCGCGGCAGCCTTCACGGAGCATCCCGTGACCGCGTTCCTCGCGACGATCGGGAAGTGGGCGTTCGACTACTTGGCGCTGCTCTGCGTCCTCGAAGCGCTCGACGTCCGGCCGCAACGGGCCCTCGTCCTGCTGGCGTACGGCGCCGCGCAGATCCTGAGCATGATCCCCGCCACGCCCGGCGGCCTCGGTTTCGTCGAGGCGGGTCTCGTCGGCCTGCTCGCGCTCGCCGGCGTGGACGCGGGAACGGCGGCCGTCGCCACCCTCGGGTACCGGCTCGTGAGCTACTGGCTGCCGCTACCGGCGGGCCTCGTCGCGTACATCCTGGCGCGTCGCCACCATTGGTCGGGGCCGCCGATCGCGGACGTCGCGGGTGCGGCTCGCCCGTGAGCGACAGCACGATCACGTTCCTCGTCCTCGCGGCAGTCGTCGTCGTGTTCGCGTGGGACCGGATCCCGGTCGCGACTCCTGTCGGCGCCGCGCTTCGCTCTGCGACTCTTACCTCCAGCGCTCCCCCCTTCCTTCTTCCCTCTTTTTTCCTGGGGCCGGGTGCCCCCCCGCCCCCCCCCCCCTCCTCCTGGCCCCGCCCCCCCCCCCCCCCGCCCCCCCCCCTCCCCCCCCCCCCCCCCCTCCCCCCCTCCCCGCCCCCCCTCGCCCCCCCCCCCCCCCCGGGCTCGTCGCGATCCTGCTCGTGCCCGTGTTCTGGGGGTTTTAGAACAAGCGCTATCTTGGCGCGGTGCGTGCGCGCGTGATGTCCCGGATCCCCGCACCGTGGCGCAGAGCTCTCGAGTGGGTTGTGACGATCGTCGTTGCCGGCGGCCTCGTGCTCGTGTTCGAGGCAGAGGTCGCGAAGCCGTACCGGATCCCCACGGAGTCGATGGAGCCGACGCTGCACTGCGCGCGGCCGTCGGTCGGCTGCGAGGCGCGCTTCTCGGACCGCGTGATCGCGTGCAAGCTCTGCTACCGGCTCGGCGACCCGAAGCGCGGGCAGATCGTCGTCTTCGATGCTCCTCGGCAGGCGGCCGTCAGGTGCGGCGCCGCCGGCACCTACGTCAAGCGGCTGATCGGCCTCCCCGGCGAGACCGTGCACGAGGACGGAGACGGCCATATCTGGATCGACGGCACGCAACTCGACGAGCCCTACGTCACGGCGGCGGCGCGCGCGCAGGACACTCCGAACCGCGACCGGACGTGGCACGTCCCGAAGGGGTCGTATTTCATGATGGGTGACAACCGCGGCAGCTCGTGCGACTCCCGCGTCTGGGGCGCTGTGCCGCGCTCGAGCCTGGTCGGGCCGGTGGTGCTCGACTACTGGCCGCCCACGCGGCTCAACGTCTGGAGCCCGTAGCCCGCTAGCCCGCTTCGCGGCCCACCGGCCGCGACGTATCATCTCGGAGATGCTTCGCCGTAGGGGCGCAGTGACGTTTGCGCTGCTCGTCGTGGTCGCGGAGGTGGTCGGGCGCAGCGTGACGACGCGCGTGGACCGGGCGCTCCATGTCCGGCCACTCGCTCCGACCGGCACCGACTACTACCCGTTCCTGCTCGTCGGCCTGAAAGTGGTCGTCGCGCTCGCACTTGCCGGACTGCTCGCTCGGCTCGTGCGCGCACATGCCGCAGCGCAGGCGGCCGAGCGCGTGCTCGACGCCGTCGGGCACGGCCATCACCACGTCTCGCCGCGCCTGCGTCCCGGGCTGTCGCCGCGGGTCTGGCTCTGTTCCTTCGCCGCGACCTCGCTGCTCTACCTCGTGCACTCCGACGCGGACAGCGCGGCGGCAGGCAGATGGTCGGTGTTCGCGCCGTGGCTGCACAGCTACGCGCTGCCGGTCTTCGCGGCGGTGTCGGTGCTCGTCGCCGTCGCCTGGCGGTTCGCCCGCTGGCTCCATGAGGTCGAGGACTTCGCCTGCCTCGCGATCGCCCGGGCCCGCCGGCTGCTCTTCGCTCCGGCCGCGCCGCCGGTACGGCGCCCGCGGCCCGCCGTCGACGCGGAACCCCGTCGCCGTTTCGGGCTCGCGTTCGAGTCGCGGCCGCCTCCCCTCGCCGCGTAGCCCGCGGGCCGGCAGCCCGCGGGGACGTGTCGTCCTCGAAACCGCGGAGGGGAAATGGAGACTTCGTACGCACACCATCTACGGGCCACGCGCGCGCGGCGGCGCAGCCGCCGCGCACAGGTGGTCTCGCTGCTCGGGCCGCTGACCGCGGCGGCCGGGCTGATCTGGGCGATCATCCAGCCGTACCGGGTGACGCTCCTGCACCCGCGCGGGCAGGGCTTCTGGTGGCTCGTCGTGGAGCCACCGCTGCTCGTCGTGATCGCGGGCGCGGTGTTCACGCTCGTGGTCGCGCGACCGTTGCTGAGCGACCTGGAGGCACGCAATGCAGCCTCTCGCTGAGATGGTGCACTGGCTGTTCGCGACGGGCATCCTGCTGGTCGGCCTGTGCCTGCTCGCCGAGGCGGTCGTCGGCACCGAGGTCTGGCGGATGCGTCCGTGGCGCAGGTACCTGTGGCCCGGCCTCGCGTTCTCGCTCGGCCTGCTGCTGTGGCCGGTGATGGCCTTCTACACCAACTCGTCGATCCACATGTACGCGCACGGGTCGTGGGCGGAGGTGCTGATGCTCGCGGGCGGAGCCGAGCTCGGTCTCGTCCACGGCCGCCTGAAGAGCCCGCTCTGGCGGCTGACCTGGCCGCTCGCGTTCGCGGTCACCGGAATCGCGTTCATCGTCCACGAGCAGAACCCGTGGTTCTTCGCGCGGTCGGCGTTCCTGCACCACCTGCTCGGCTGGACCTTCGTGATCGCCGCCCTCGTCCCGCTCGCGCTGGTCTGGCGGCCTCGCTCGACGGTGCTCCGGTCGTTCTTCGCCGTCTCGATCCTCGTCGTCTCGGTGATGCTGTTCTGCGACCGCGACGTCGCGCCCGTGTTCGGCCATCTCTCGCCGCTCGCCGGGGTCGAGCACCGATGAGGCGCGTGGTAGTGGTCGCACTCGCCGCGCTCGCGTTCCCGGCGGCTGCGTCGGCGCACGCCACCCTGCGCTCGACGGCACCGCACTTCGCCCGCGAGTTGCAGCGCGGCCCGGTCGCGATCCGGCTGCACTTCGACCAGCAGGTGCGGATCCTGCCGGGCGCGGTGAAGGTGCTCGACGGGCACGGGCGCAACTTCGCCGGCGCGGCGAGGGCCGACGGCACGAACGTCGTCGCCTTGGTCAAGTCACTGCCGGCCGGCGGGTACACGGTGCGGTGGCAGGCGATCTCGGCCGACTCGCACGTCGTCTCCGGTGTGTGGACGTTCGGGGTCCGCGTGCCGGCGCCCCCGGTCTCGGAGGCGTACGGCGCGGGCGGGCCGACCGGGACCGAGGACGTCGTCAGGTGGATCTGGTTCCTCGGGCTCGCGCTCACCGTCGGCGCGCTCGGCTTCCGGCTCATCTGCCTCCGCGGCGTTGCCGTGCCGCGCGCGCTCGACCGGAAGATCGCGGTCGCCGCCGGCATCGGCTGCGTCGTCAGCCTGCAGGCCGGCATCGCCGCCTTCTCGCTGCGCGCCGAGGACGCGCTGCAGCTGCCGTTCGGGAAGTTCCTCTACGGCGACCTGTCGCCGATGGCGCAGACGCGGTTCGGAGAGGCGTTCGTGACGATGACGCTCGGCTTCGCGCTCGTGCTGGCGCTCGTCTACCTCGCCTGGCTGCTCGACCGGGTCGTGTTCCTGGTTCCGGCGTTCGCGCTGTCGATCCTCTTCGTCGCCGGGCTTTCGGTCTCGGGACACGACGCCGTCGACGCGGGCTCGTCGTGGAAGACCGAGATCGCCGACTGGGTGCACATCTCGGCGGCGTCGCTCTGGATCGGCGGTCTGGCGACGATGGCGGTGCTCGTGTGGCGAAGCGCGCCGGAGCTGCGCCGCCCCGCCTTCGCGAACTTCTCGCAGCTCGCGACCGTGCTGATCGCGCTCGTGCTGCTGGCCGGCATCTACCTCAGCATCGTGCGGCTGCCGCACCTGAACGACCTCTGGACCACGGGGTACGGCCGCGTGCTGATGGTGAAGGTCGCGCTGGTGTCGGTCGCGCTCCTGTGGGGTGCGTTCCACAAGTTCGTGATCGGGCCGGCGCTCGAGCGCGCCGACACGGGCTTTCTGTCGCGGATCGGGAGCAGCCTGCTCGGCGAGAGCCTCGTCGGCGTCGCCGTCCTGCTCGTCGCGGCGGTGCTCGTCGATTCGAAGCCCCCGCCGCCGCAGCCGGTTCCGCCGGCGTCGGCCCACTCGGCGGTGGTGCCCTGACGGTCGCGCAGTCCGAGGACCGCTGGGCGGCCTGGCTGCGCGGCCGGCGCGACGGCGGCTCGGAGCGCGAGCGTCGGGCGCTGCTCGAGCGGCTCGCCCCGGTGCGCGACCGCGTGCTCGACGGAGCGGCCGTCGAGCCCGGCGACCTCGTGCTCGACGTCGGCTGCGGTGACGGCCTGATCGGCCTCGGCGCGCTCGACCGCGGCGCGTCGGTGATCTTCAGCGACATCTCGCAGGCCTGCCTCGACGACTGCCGCGCCGTGGCGGGCTCGCAGGCGCGGTACGTGGTCGCGGACGCGACTGCGCTCGGCGACATCGAGGCCGATGTCGTGACGGCGCGCTCGGTGCTCATCTACGTGGACGACAAGGCGCTGGCGTTCGCCGAGTTCTTCCGCGTGCTGCGGCCGGGGGGCAGGCTGTCGCTGTTCGAGCCGATCAACCGCTTCGGCGGGGCCGAGCGCCGGCGGACGCTCGGCGGCTTCGACGTCTCGGCGATCGACGACCTGGTCGCGCGCATCGTCGCCGAGGTCGAGCGAGCCGAGCGGGCCGGCGGCGGCCTCGGGCCGATGCTCGACTTCGACGAGTACGACCTCTTCCGAGCCGCCGAGACCGCCGGCTTCGAGACCGTCCGGCTCGAGACGGTCGTCGAGCTGACGCCCGAGCCGATGTTCGTGACGCGCGACTGGGAGACGTTCCTGCGCACGTCGCCGAACCCGATCTCGCCCACGCTCGGCGAGGCGATCGAGCGCTCGCTGTTTCCGTCGGAAGCCGAGCGGGTCGCGGCCGTCCTGCGGCCCCAGGTCGAGTCGGGACGCGGAACGTCGCGCTCCGCGCTCGCGTACCTGGTCGCGCGCAAAGGCTGATCTGAGTTGCCGATCGGCCTGCTCGGCGCGCAGGGCGAGCGGCGACACTCCCCGCATGCGCGTTCTCCTCGCGACGGCCGCCGCCGCGCTCGCCGCGTCGACGGCGCCGGCGACGGTCGACGTCGGCGAGGCGAACTACGGGCTCGCCGCCGTCGGCGGCAGCGTGTGGGTGGGCGGCCTCGACCGCGGCGACGTCGTCCGTGTCGATCCGGAGACCGGCAAGGTGCTCGGGCGTGTGAGCATCGGCGCGCGTGTCTTCAACCTCGCGCCTGCGCCGGGAGCCGTGTGGGCGATCGCGAACTTCACGCAGACCGCAGCGCGCATCGACGCACGCAGCGGCCGGGTCACGGCGACCGTTCGCGTCGGGACCGCGCCGTACGACGTCGAATGGGGCTTCGACTCGGCCTGGGTGTCGAACTCCGGCGACGGCACCGTGTCACGCATCACCGGCAATCGCGTCGTGAAGACGATCAAGGTGGGCGTCGAGCCGAACGGGCTGAGCGCGATCGGGAAGTCGCTCTGGGTCACCGATCACACCGCCGGCAAGCTCGTGCGGATCGACCCCGCCACGAACCGCGTCACCGGGTCGGTGGCGCTCACCGGCGCCGACTGGGTGACCGGGGCTGCGGGCTCGCTCTGGGTGTCGCAGGAAACGAACGTGGTCGCGCGGGTCGACCCGGCCACGCTGAAGGTGCTCGCCCGCGTCCCGGTCAAGCGAAATCCGCTCGGGTCGGCCGTCGTGCGCGGGCAGCTCTGGGTGCCGTGCATCGACTCCGGCGTCGTCGTCGTGATCGACCCGCACACGGCGGAGGTGGTGCGGAGCTTCCCCGCCGGCGCGGGCCCGATCGTCGTGCTGCCGAGCGGCGGGCACGTCTGGGTGTCGCACTCGACGGGCAAGACCGTCTCGCGCCTCTGACCATCGAGTCTCTAGTCTCTCCGCGTGGAGCTGCTCGACTACCGCGATCGCTTCCCGATCCTCCAGTCGACGACGTACCTGATCAACCACTCGCTCGGCGCGATGCCCGCCGACGTGCGGCCGCGTCTCGAGCGGTACGCATCGGAGTGGGCGACCCGCGGCGCACGCGCGTGGGGCGAGGGGTGGTGGCGCACGCCGCTGACCGTCGGCGACCTGCTCGGCTCGATCGTCGGCGCCCCGCCGGGAACGGTGGTGATGCACCAGAACGTGACCGTCGCCGAGGCGATCGTGCTCTCGTGCTACGACCTCGAGCCGCCCCGCAACCGGATCGTCTTCGAGGAAGGGCTCTTTCCGTCGGTCCGCTACGTCCAGCAGGCGTGGGCGCGGTTCGGCGCCGAGGTCGTCGTCTGCGAGGACGCGGAGGCGGTGATCGACGCGATCGACGAGCGCACGGTTCTCGTCCCGGTCTCGCACGTCCTCTACAAGACGGGTGAGATCCAGCCGGTCGAGCGCATCGTCGAGCGCGCGCACGCGGCCGGCGCACACGTGTGCCTGGACGCGTACCAGTCGGCCGGGACCGTCCCGCTCGACGTGACCGCGCTCGGCGTCGAGTTCTGCGTCGGCGGCTCGGTGAAATGGCTGTGCGGCGGGCCGGGGGCGGGCTGGCTCTACGTGCGGCCGGACATGGCCGAGCGGCTCGAGCCCGCGTTCGCCGGCTGGCAGGCCCACGCCGAGCCGTTCGCCTTCGAGCCCGAGATGCGCTACGCGGAGGGGGCGGCGCGGTTCCTCACCGGAACGCCGAACGTGCCCGCGCTCTACGCGGCGAGCGCCGGGTACGAGATCGTCGCGGAGATCGGCGTCGAACGGATCCGTGAGAACTCGATGCGGCAGACCTCGCTGCTCGTCGAGCTCGTCGATCGCGCCGGCTTCGAGCTCTCGTCGCCGCGCGACCCGGCCGTCCGCGGCGGGTCGGTGGTCTTCGCCGTGCCGGACTTCGGCGCGGTGCACGCGGAGCTCGCCGCGCGCGACATCATCTGCGACTACCGGCCGGACGCGGGCCTTCGCTTCGGCCCGCACTTCTTCACGACGGACGACGAGCTCCGCTTCGCGGTCGGCCAGGTGACCGAGATCCTCGAGTCCGGCGCGCACCTCACGCGCGCGGGCGCCGCCGCCGGGTATTAGAAGTTCAGGAAGCCGCGGAGACGCTCCGCGTACGCCGGGGCGGTGGGCTCGTCCTCGTGGCGGAGGTACACGTAGGCCGGGTCGCGGATTCCTGCCGCCGCTCCACGGAGCTCGTCGTCCGAGTACGGCGGCTCGCGCAACCTGAGGTAGCGAAACGGCACGGCGGCGTGGTCGCCGACCCGCACGATGCCCTCGACGCCCGCCCAGCTCTCGTGCCGGAGATCCCACGCGAGCTCGACGCCCTCCGGCGCCGAGCCGGTCACGAACGAGACGAGGCCGTCGTCACGCGCGGCCTCGACCACGATCCGGATCGGCCCGAGCCGGTCGCCCAGCGCCTGCACCCGCTCGAGGAACGGCGTCACGCGGTCGAGGCGCGTGAGCGGCAGCTTGACCGCGAAGCGAAAGCCGTCCGGCACCGCGTCGGCCCACCGGCGGAACTGATCCTCGCTCGGCAGCCGGTAGCCCGTCGAGTTGAGCTCGACCGTGTCGAAGCGCCCGGCGTAGAAGGACAGGAAGTCCGCCGGCTGCATGCCCGCGGGGTAAAAGCCCCCGCGCCACGACGGATACGACCAGCCGGACGTGCCGACCCGGACCATGCCGGGACTCTACGACCGGTGCCTGGCACCGTCGTGCCAGGCACCATGAACGACGTCCGCAGCCACGACTAGGGTCCGCGAGCCTTGACGGTGACCGAGACGACTCCCGATCAGACGATTCGCCTGCTCGACCACGGGTTCGTCCGGCTCGACGGCGCGCTTGCGGACG
The DNA here is from genome assembly GCA_963708355.1 of uncultured Thermoleophilia bacterium. Classification (GTDB taxonomy): domain Bacteria; phylum Actinomycetota; class Thermoleophilia; order Gaiellales; family Gaiellaceae; genus PALSA-600. The sequence goes on from CAVPSK010000009.1 coordinate 324,969, forward strand.
ACCTGTCCGTCGTGAACGGCGCCCGCGTCTCGTTCGCCCGCCGCAAGGAGGTGATGGACGAGTCCGACGAGGGCTTGATCCGCTTCCTGATGCGCGATCGCCACGGCTCGCCGTTCGAGCACAACGCCTTCCGCTTCCACGTGCGCTGCCCGATCTTCGTCGCGCGCGAATGGTTTCGACACCGTATCGGCTCGTTCAACGAGTTCAGTCTTCGGTATGCGAAGGCGACCGACGACTTCTACGTGCCCGAGGCCGAGGACGTGCGCACGCAGGTCGGCAAGCCCGGGGCCTACCGCTTCGAGCCGGTCGACCCGGAGCTCGCCGAGACGGCGCGCGAGGAGCTCAAGGCGGTCTACGACCAGGCCTACGACACCTATACGCGCCTCGTCGAACAGGGCGTCGCACGTGAGCTGGCCCGCTCGGTGCTCCCCGTCGGGGCCTACACCCAGTTCTACTGGACGGTGAACGCGCGGGCGCTGATGAACTTCGTCTCGCTCCGGAACTCCGAGTTCGCCCAGCTCGAGATCCGGCGCTACGCGGAGGCGGTCGAATCCTTCTTCGCCGAGCTCATGCCGGTCACCCATGCCGCCTTCCTGGCGAACGGCCGCGTGGCCCCCTAGGGCAGACGCCGACAAAGCGCAGAGCCGAGCGTCTCATCTGGCAGGCAGGCCTTTGCCCACGGGCCGCCGAAAGGAGGCTTAACGAGACCGGACGGCCGAAGCCTAACAGTCTTGTTACAAAGTGTCACTAAGTTCTGGTGGCCAGGGGGAATAGCTCCTGGAACCACGCCGTTTTCATCTTCGACAGAGGCGCACAAACCCCGGAGTTGCGCCCGTCTTCCTCGAAGACAAAGAAGGAGCACGTTGACCGAACTGAGCATGACCATGGCTGTCGCCGAAGCCCTCGAGCAGCTTCTGAACCTCCGCGCCGAGCACGGGTCGATCACCCCTGCCGAGGTCGCGGAGACGGTGCTCGCCCACGATCTCGACGAGCAGGAGGCCGAGGCGCTCGACCACGAGCTCGAGATGCACGGCGCCGCCCCCGAGGCCGAGGAGGAGGAGTTCACTCTCGACCTCTCGATCGGCGAGACGCACTACACCACCGACTCGTTCCAGATGTTCCTCAACGAGGCCGGCCGCTACCCGCTGCTCACGGCGGCGGAAGAGGTCGAGCTCGCGAAGCGCATCGAGCGCGGCGACATGGCCGCGAAGGAGCGGATGATCAACTGCAACCTCCGCCTCGTCGTCTCGATCGCCAAGCGCTATCAGACGCAGGGCATCACCCTGGGCGACCTCGTCCAGGAGGGTGTGCTCGGCCTGATCCGCGCGACCGAGAAGTTCGACTGGCGCAAGGGCTTCAAGTTCTCCACGTACGCCACCTGGTGGATTCGCCAGGCCGTGCAGCGCGGCGTCGCGAACAAGTCGCGCACGATCCGCATCCCGGTGCACGTCGTCGAGCGCGAGCAGAAGGTCGCGCGCGCGCGCCGTGAGCTGGTTGCGACGCTCGAGCGCGATCCGACGCCCGAGGAGATCTCGAAGCACTCGAAGCTGCCGATCACGCACGTGCACGAGGTGATGGCCGCGGCCCGCGCCGTGGCGTCGACCGACATGCCGGTGGGCGACGACGGCGACGCGTCGTTCGGCGATCTGATCGCCGGCACCGGCCCGTCGACGGAGGAGGAGGCCTCGGCCTCGCTCCGCGATCTCGCCGTCCGCCAGGCGGTCGCGAACCTGCCCGACCGCGAGCGTGCGGTCGTGGAGCTTCGCTTCGGCCTCGTGGGCGACGGCCCCGCCTCGCTCGAGGCGATCGGCAAGCAGCTCGGCCTGACGCGCGAGCGCGTCCGGCAGATCGAGACCGACGCCCTGCGCCGGCTCTCGCAGAACGAAGACCTCGCCGACGCGGCGTAGCCGTAAGAGCGTTCGCCGGGGTGGCGCCGACGCGGCGCCACCCCGTGCGAACCTCTTCTCTACGGCAGCGACGCGCGGCCGAGGTCGACGCGCACGATCTGCCCCGAGCCCGGCGGTACGCCGAACCCGAAGTTCGAGACGTAGAGCGCGCCGTCCGGCCCCATCGTCATGGCCGACGGGAACGAGAGCCCCGTCGCGACCACGACCGTCCGGCTGAAGCCCGGCGACACCCTCAGGATCCGGCCCGTTCCGAGCTCGGCCGGCCCCGGGAATCCGGGTGCCGTCATCGACTCGAGCACGTACAGGTTCCCCACCTGGTCGTAGACGAGGCCGAGCACCGTCGTGAGCCCCCTCTGCCTCACGGCCAGGCTGCCGTTCACGCCCACCTGCATCAGCTGCGCGCTCCCCGGAACGATCGGGAACGTGTCGAGGTTCCCGACCGTGAACTGCCCGATCAGGTTGCGGAAGATCCCGCCCCCGAAGAGGTTGTCGAAGAGGCTCCAGTGGGCGATCGCCGTCGGGACGATGTGTCCCTGGCTCGCCGAGACGTCGACGACGCGCGAGATCGCGCCCGTCTGCGGGTCGATCTCGACGACCTCGCCGTGGTTCGGCTCGACCGCGAACAGGTCGCCCTGGAATGCGGCCATGCTGTACCACGTCCCGTCCGGCTCGAAGTCGTCCTCCGTGACCGCCGTCGGATGCGTCAAGGACCAAGCGCTCAGGTTCGCGGCCGGGGCGGTCGTCCCGTTCGGGTTGACCCGCAGGATCTCGTTGCTGGTCCCGAGCAGGCCGTGCGAGCAGCCTGCGCCCGATGTCATCGCGTAGAGCGTGCCGTCGACGAACTTGACGTCCGCGACGCCGCTCGTCAGCCCGCCCAGTGCCGCTGTCGAGCTCGAGGGCAGGCCGGTGACGAACGGCGTAACCGTGCCGTTCAGGCCGACCTTCACGATGCCCGAGGTGAAGCCCCCGTGGTACGGCCCGATCGGCGGCGCTACCTGCCGGCACTGCTGATCGGTCGTCGTCATCGTGCCGCCCGTCCCTCCCAGGGCGACGTAGAGCGTGCCGTTCGGCCCGAAGGTCAGGCCCCGTGGGTTGTTCAGCCCGGTCGCCACCACCCGAAGGTTCGATCCGGCCGCCGCCGCGGGTGCGGCGATCAGCGCGACCGCGGCTGCAAGGACGATTGCGAGGACGATCGTCAAGCGCACTCGACTCACCATCACTCCCCTGTCCGACCCCTGTTGTCCAACACTCGAAGGTACGCCCGACCCCCGAGCTTTTCAAGTCAGGTCGAGAGCACGATCGGGCCGGGGCCCTGCTTGCCGGGGTGCTGCTCGGTCACGACCCAGCCGTCGATGCCGCCGGAGCGCCAGGGAACGCTGAAGCGAAGCCGGGTGGTCTTGTCGTGCACCCTGAACTGGCCGCACGGCTCGACCGGCCGCCCGCCCCGGGTCAACCAGAGCTCGTAGTAGGAGTCGCGGTCGTGCTGCTCCGGCAGCCCGCTGACCTCCATCTGCATCGGCCAGTTCCCGGCGGAGTCCCGCGGGGCGATCCGGAGCACGGCGTTCGCGGCGTGGCCGTGCATCGGGACGACCGCGGTCGGGGCGAACGCCTGCGGCTGGCCCTTGGCGTGGCCGAAGAGGTAGCCGCCGCCGAAGGCGACCGCGACGAGGGCGGCCGCGACCAGGGCGGCGAGCGCGAGCCGTCGCCGCGGCAGCAGCGGGAACTGCACCACGTCCGCCTCGACGGGCCCCGCCGGGGGGTCGAGCAGCGCCGGCGGCAGGTCCGGCGGCGGGCCGGCCGTCTGGAGCAGCTCGTGGACACGACGAAGCCGCGCCTCCTCTTCGGGCGAGAGGTCGCCCGGATCGATCAACTCGCGGAAGTCGGTCACATGCCCTCCAGGTCTTCTCCGAGCAGGTCGGCGAGCCGCGCCAGCGCCGCGCGGGTGCGGGTCTTGACCGTGCCGAGTGGGATACCAAGGTACTCCGCCACCTCGCTCTGCGAGAGGCCGCTCCAGTACGCCAGCGCGATCACCTCGTGCTCGCGCTCGGGCAGCTCCTCGAGCGCGCGGTGAACACGCCAGGCGACCCAGCTCTGCTCGGCCCGCTCGGCCGGCCCGGGCCCGTCGCTCGGCGTGTCCGGCACCTCGGCCGGGGTGTCGACGCGCCCGCGCGTGCGGTCGACGATCGCGTTCCGGGCGACGGCGTAGAGCCACGGCGCGCCCGGGCCGCGCTCGGGCCGGTACGAGGCCGCGGAGCGCCAGACGGAGGCGAACGTCTCCTGGACCGCGTCCTCGGCCCGGCCGCGATCGCCGAGCCGGCGCAGCGCGAGCCCGAAGACCGGGCGCGCATAGCGGCGGTACAGGGTCTCGAACGCCGAGCGGTCGCCGCCGGCCGCCCGCTGGATCAACTCGCCGTCGGTGGTCACGATCGCCATCGTACGAAGTGACAGTGCGAACTCCATCATGACCGCTTACGGAAGGCGGGCGATGCCGGATTTGATCAACGCGCCCCCGTCGACCACCAGCGACGTTCCGGTGACGAACGGGGCCCGGGCGAGGTAGAGGACCGCTTCGGCCACGTCGGCCGGGTCGCCGATGCGGCCGAGGAGCGTCTCGGCGGCGCGACGCCCGGTCTGGGAGGGCTCGACCGCGACGGGGCCCGGCGCGACTCCGCACACCCGGACATCGGGGGCGAGCGCCTCGGCGAGCACGCGCGTGAGCATCGCCTGGGCTGCCTTGGCGGCGCAATGGGGCGCGAAGGCCGGCCACGGCCGGAAGGCCGCGACGTCCTCGACGATCACGAGGGCGCCGCGCGACGCGCGGAGCGGCGCGGCAGCCGCCTGGGCCAGGAAGAACGTCCCCTTCGCGGTGACGTCCATCGCCGCGTCCCAGTCCTCCTCGCTCACCTCGGCGACGGGTCTCGGCACGAACCCGTCGCCGGCACAGTGCACGACGAGGTCGAGCGAGCCGAGTGACGCGAGTGCTGTGGCGACGAGCGTCTGCGCGCCCTCGCGCGTCCGGAGGTCGCCGTCGGCCCGTCCGGCCGCGAAGACCTGGAAGCCCGCTGCCTCGAGTCGCGCCGTGACCGCCGTCCCGATACGGCCCGTTCCGCCCGCGACGAGCGCCCGGCTGTTCGGTGTCTGTAAGGACATGCCAACCCTGAGTAAAACACGCGCCTCGCGGTGCATCTCCGTGTTCTTTCCAGGCAACAATCAGCGTGAGATGAGTAGCCCACGCACCCTCGAAAGGCAGGCCCCTGTGCTGCGCACGCTGATCATCGTGCTTGCCGCGGCGTCGGCGATGGTTGTCGCCGGCCCGGCGGCGGCCGCCACCAAGAACATCTCGATCTACGCATCCGGGTTCAGCCCGAACAACGTCACGATCACCGAAGGCGACACCGTCACGTGGCTGAACGCCGACAGCGCCAACCACCAGGTCCTCGCGACGAAGGGTCAGTTCGTGTCGGCGATCCTGAAGCGCGGACAGAAGTTCTCGTTCACGTTCCGCTCGGCCGGCACGTACGCGTACGAGGACGAGCTGCATCCGAAGCTCACCGGCAAGATCGTCGTCAAGGGTGCCCCGCCGACCCTGACGCTCGCGGCGTCGGCCCCGATCGTCGTCTACGGGACGAAGGTGACGCTCTCCGGCGTCGTCTCGAACCACGCGGCGGGCGAGCAGGTGACGATCTACTACCAGCCATATCCGCAGCCGAACCTCATTCAGCGCTCGACGGTGCTGACGGCGGCGGGCGGGACCTTCAGCTTCCTCGTCGAGCCGCAGGTGCTCACGACCTACCAGGCAGCCTGGAAGGGCTCCTACGCGACGCCGACGACGATCCAGGTGCAACCGAAGCTCTCGCTCGGCCGCTCCGGCGCCTGGATCATCCACGCGAGCGGCGGGAGGTCCTTCGCGGGCCGCGAGGTGCAGTTCCAGCGCCTGAACGCCTCGACCGGCCAGTGGGTGACGCTGCGCAAGGTGCAGCTGAACTCCCACTCGGCGGCGCGCGTCGTCCAGACGATGCCGATCGGGATCAGCAAGCTCCGGTTGACGATGTCCGTGAACCAGGCCGGCGCCGGCTTCCTCGGCACGATCGGCCCGACGATCACCTGGCGGCGGATCAGCTGACCCGATTTCCGGTGCCAGGCACGAAGGTGCCTGGCACCGGGTCCCGTCTTCAGCTCGCGGCGTCGAAGCGCCGGGCGACCTCGTCCCAGTTGACGACGTCCCACCACGCGGCCAGGTAGTCCGGGCGGCGGTTCTGGTAGTTGAGGTAGTAGGCGTGCTCCCACACGTCGATTCCGAGGATCGGGGTCGCGCCGTCCATCAGGGGGCTGTCCTGGTTCGGCGTCGACGTCACCTTCAGGCCGCCGCCGTCGACCACCAGCCAGGTCCAGCCGGAGCCGAACCGCTTCACGCCGGCGTCGTTCAGCTGCGCCTTCAGCGCGTCCGGGTCGCCGAACGCCTGCTCGACCGCGGCCGCGAGCGCGCCGGACGGGTCGCCTCCACCGCCGGGCTTCATGATCTGCCAGAAGAGCGAATGGTTCGCGTGCCCGCCGCCGTTGTTCCGGGCCGCCGTCCGCCGGTCCTCGGGCAGCTTGTCGAGCTGCTGCACGAAGCTCTTCGACCGGCAGCCCGTCGAGGCCGGTGCCCTCGACGGCCTTGTTGAGGTTGTCGACGTACGCCTGGTGGTGCTTTCCGTGATGGATCCGCATCGTCTGCTCGTCGATCGTCGGCTGGAGCGCGGCGTAGTCGTAGGGCAGCGGCGGGAGCTCGTAGGGCATCTAACTCTCCTTCGATTCGAGGCCTGCGACAAAGATATGCTCCGCGCCGCACCCGCGAGCCGGAGGAGAACCATGGCCCTTGCCTACAACCACGAGGAGATCGCGCCCCGCGAGCTGAAGCCCGCACTGCTCGAGTTGGAGGGCATCTCTCGCGAGACGGTCGAGGCTCACTACAAGCTCTACCAGGGCTACGTGAACAAGCGCAACGAGGTCTTGAGCAAGCTGGCTGACGTCGATCTCTCAAGCGCGAACCAGGTCTACTCCGAACTGAGGTCGCTGAAGGTCGACCTGACGTTCGCGCTCGGGGGGATCAAGAACCACGAGCTCTACTTCGAGCACCTCGGCGGGCCCGGCGGTGATCCGTCGGGCGTCTTCGCGACGGTCGTGAGGCGGGACTTCGGCTCGGTCGACGCTTGGCGCTCCGACCTGAAGGCGACCGGGCTCGCCGGCCGCGGCTGGGCCTGGACGGCGTACGACTGGGACGAGGGTCGGCTCTTCAACTACATCGGCGACGCGCAGAACACCTTTCCGGTCTGGAACGCGACGCCGCTCGTCGCGCTCGATGTCTACGAGCACGCGTACTTCATCGACTTCGGCACCGACCGCGGCGCGTACATCGACGCCTTCTTCAACAACCTCGACTTCGACGTCGTCAACGACTGGGCTCAGCGGTACGGCATCAAGGCCTAGTGCTTTCTCGGACTTCCGGCCGTCGATCGGGCCGCGGCTGACGCTAGCCTGCGCCGGTGAACTTCGCCGCCCTCGTCCTCTTCGGGTACCTGCTCGGCTCGTGCCCCTGGGGCTACTGGCTCGTGCGGGTCGTCCGGCACGAGGACATCCGGAAGACCGGGGTCGGGCAACATCGGGGCGACGAACGTCTGGCGCACGTACGGGCTGCGGCTCGGGCTGCCCGTTCTGCTGCTGGACGTCGCGAAGGGCTTCGTCCCGGCGCTGGGCGGAATGCTCTTCGTCCCGCCGCACCACCTGAGCGGCATCTGCGCCGGGGCGGCCGCGATGCTCGGGCACTGGCGGCCGATGTTCCTGCGCTTCGCGAAGGGCGGCAAGATGGTGGCTACCTGCGGCGGCGTCTTCTTCGGCGTGGCGATCTGGGTGGCGCTCACGGCCGCGGCGGTCTGGCTGATCGCGTTCTTCACGCTCCGGTATGCGTCGGTCGCCTCCATCCTCGCGGGGCTCGCGCTTCCGATCGCGGCCGTGGCATACGGGTACCCCGCGTCCGTGATCGTCTTCGCGGCCGCCGCAGCCGCGACGATCCTCTTCCTGCATCGCGCGAACCTGCAGCGCCTGCGGGCGGGGACCGAGAACCGCTTCACGTTCGGCCGGGCGCGTCATGCGTAGGCTCGCGCTCGTCCTTGGCCTGCTCGGCGCCCTCTGGCTCGCGCCGGGCGCGCTCGCGGCCGGCTGGTGCGGCACGGGCGAGAGCGGCCGCCGACCTGCCCGACACCGTCACCTCCCGCCAGGTCCACGCGATCGTCGCAGTGCCTTCCGACGCGCCCGACACGTTCGCGGCGCAGGCGAACCAGGTCGCGGACGACGTAACCTCGATGGTCGGCTGGTGGGCCGGTCAGGACCCGACCCGGATCCCGCGGTTCGACCAGGCGCTGTACTCGGGCTCGCAGTGCGTCGACATCTCGTTCGTCCGCCTGCCGAGCCCGGCCGCGGCCTATTCCGGCACCGGCGCGAACGTCGACTTCCGGAACATCGAGCAGCAGCTGTTCGGGGCCGGGTTCGACGGCATCTACAAGAAGTACCTCGTCTACTTCTTCGGCTCGACGGCCGACGACGGCGTGTGCGGCGTCGGCAGCGGCGAGATCGACACCGGCCCGTCATTCGCCGTCGTCATCCCCTCCGGCTGTCCGGAGGTGCCGAGCGACACGACCGCGACGCACGAGCTGCTGCACGCGCTCGGGGCGGTGCCGCCGGGCGATCCGCACTGCCCGGCGGACCCGGGACACCCGTGCGACTCGCCCACGGACGTGCTCTATCCGTTACACCGGCGGCGAGCCGCTCTCGACGAAGGTCCTCGACTTCAACCACGACGACTACTACGGCCACTCGCAGAGCTGGCCGGACATCCAGGACTCGCTGTGGCTGCACCGGCTCGACGTGTCCCAGGTGGGCCTGACCGTCTCGTTCTCCGGCGCCGGCTCGGTGACGAGCGACCTGCCCGGCGTCTCGTGCACGACCTCGTGCACCACGCAGTGGGATTCGGGCTCCGCCGTCCAGCTCGAGGCCGATGCGGCCGCGACCGACCGCTTCGTCCGCTGGACCGGCGCCTGCACCGGGCGCGCGGGCTGCTCGCTGACGCTCGCACAGGCGGCGTCGGTGTCGGCGGTGTTCGGCCCGCTCCGCATCCCGGTGCGGCTCTCGACGGCCGGTCAGGGAAAGGTCACCTGCACGCCGAAATGCGCGAAGACGTTCGCAGCCGGGAACGTTCTCCGGTCTGAATGCGGTGGCGGCGAAAGGCTGGAGGTTCGCGGGCTGGGCGGGCGGCGCGTGCAAGGGAACGCGCCCCACCTGCACGCCGGCGACGGACTATGCGCTGACGGTCAAGGCGCGCTTCACCAAGAAGGGCTAGCGCCTAGCAGAGCCAGTCGCGCAGCTCGGTGTGCCGCTGCGTCGGCGCGCCGGCCAACTCGGCACGCAGCTCGCCCGCGGTGCCGGAACGTTCCGCGACCACGTCGTGGCGGTGGATCGTCTCGAGGTTGAGCTGCCGGGCGAACAGGAAGTCGCCGTCCGCGAGCTCGGGGTAGTGGTCGAGCGTGGCGGCGAGCGCGTGACGGACCGCGTCCTCGACGAAGCGCGGCTGGAGATGCGCATGCTCGACGACGAACAGCTCGTCGGGGCGCTTGAGCAGCTCGTAGACGGGAGAGCTCATCGACCGCTCGACGATCTCGACGAGGTGCTCGGCGTTGATGCGTGCTTCGGTGCCGACGAGCAGCGTGCCGTGGCCGCGCTGGTTGTGCGTCGCGAGCGGGACGAGCGCGAGGATGCGCTCGACGTCGCCGTCGGCGAAGCCGGCCTCGAGCAGCCGGTCGGTCGCAGCGCCGCGCACGAGCCCCTGCGCGCACGGGCACGCCATCATCCCGGAGGCTTCGACGCCGACCACCCGGCGCACCTGCCGCGGCGACGCGCAGGCGATGCCGATCAGGGTCGCGATCTCCTGCGTCTGGAGGCCGCTGACCGGCGTTCGCCGCGCGAGCGGGTACTGCGCCTCGATCCGTACCTCGGCGCGAAGCGCGTCCTGGCGCTCGACGATGTGCCGCGCGATGTGCTCGGCCAGCGTCTCGACGAGGAACGCCTCGCCGATCACGACCTCGTCGATCGCCTCCCCGAACAGCTCGGGGAACCGGGACATGTGCACGCCCTTCTGCGCCGGGTCGAGATCGACCGTGCACGAGATCTCGGCGGCGAACGTCTTCTCGTGTCCCTCGTGGCGGATCCGGATCGCCTTCTGAACGCCGGTCACGCCCGCGCGGGTCAAGGCCAGCGAGACGTCGGGCGCCGATGCCTGCAGGTCGACGGTGGGTGCGTCGCGAATGTTCGCCATCGGGTATGAACCGTAGCGCGATGGAGGAAGCCGAACGCTTTCCGCGCCTCGTCTCGCTGGCCTGCCACGACCTGAGAACGCCGCTCGCGACGATCTACGGCTTCGCGCGGACGCTGACGCGGGCCGAGGGCTACGACGAGCGGACGATGCGGTTCCTCGGGATGATCGAGGTCGCCGCCGAGCAGATGACGGGGCTGCTCGACGATCTCGGTGTCGCAGCGCGCATCAAGGGCGGCCGCTTCGACCCGCTGATCCGCGAGGCGGACACGCTCGAGCTGGCGAAGGGCGACGATCCGAGAGTCGAGGTGCGCGGCAAGGGCGCGCAGATCGAGACGGACGCCGAGACCGTGCAGACCGCGTTCGCCGCGCTGGCGCTGGCCGCGATCCGGCACGGCCCGGTCGAGCGTGTCGTGTGGACCGTCGACGGCCGTGTGCTGACGCTCGCCCCTGTCACGGCCGCGGCGGCGCCGGTCGTCTCGGGCGAGGAGGTCCGCGACCTCGGCTCGCTCGTCGCGCGCCTCGTGGTCGAAGCGCTCGGCGGCTCGCTCGAGCTGGACGGCCAGGCGCTCCGCGTCGCGCTGTAGATCTAGAGGCCGGTCGTGGTCGGTGCGCCGCCGGTCTGCTGCAGCTCGGCGCCGGCCGGCGGCGGCGCCGGGACGGCACGTCGGCGCCGGTGGGCGAGGAAGAGCGAGATCAGGGCGGCCGCGACGGCAAGGCCGATGGTGTAGTGGAAGAGGCTCCACACCGTGTCGGCGGCGTCCTTCTCCCACTCGCCGCGCTCCAGGGAGCTCGACGTCGTGTAGTCGGGCAGCAGGTCGGCGCCGTAAGGAAAGCGGGCGGTGTGATGAAGCTGCCAGCGGTCGAGCCGGACGGTCAGCAGCCACCCGACGACGATCGCCGCGACGCACGTCAGGTAGAAGCCGTACCGGACGTACGAGAGCAGCCAGCCTGCGAGCACGAGGAGCAACGGCGCGACGAGCGCGAGCAGCCAGATCCGCGCCTCCGTCCTCGAAGTCGGCTCGTGGAAGATGCGCGCGATCCGGCCGCCCGGGCGTGACCACTCGACCACGCGAGGCTTCTCGATGGCCAGCGAGACCGCCATCAGCGACGCGAAGAAGATCGGGATCGCGAGGAACCCGGCGATCGCCAGCGGCGTCTTGGTCGGCGGCGAGAGGCGCTTCACAAGCGGCCCGCCTCGATCACCCGCGACAGGAACTCCCGCGTGCGCGGCTGCTTCGGGCTCGAGAAGATCTGCGCCGGCGGGCCCTCCTCGAGGATCACGCCGGCGTCGAGAAAGCAGACCTTGTCGGCGACTTCCTGCGCGAACGACATCTCGTGGGTGGCGAGGATCATCGTCATCCCGACCTCCGCCAGCTCCCGGACGAGATTGAGGACCTCCGAGACGAGCTGCGGATCGAGCGCACTCGTGATCTCGTCGAGCAGCATCAGCTTCGGCCCCATTGCGAGAGCGCGCACGATCGCGACGCGCTGCTGCTGTCCCCCGAGAGCCGGTCGGGGAACTCCTCCGCCTTGTCGGTGAGCCCGATCCGCCCGAGCAGCTCCATCGCCTCGCCGCGGGCCTGGCGCGAGCCGAGCCGGCGCGTCTTGACCGGCGCGAGCATCACGTTCTCGAGCACGGTCATGTGCGGAAACAGGTTGTAGGCCTGGAAGACGATCCCGATCTTTCGGCGCAGGGTGTTCACGTCGACCTTGCCGTTCGTGATCGTCTGTCCGTCGACCTCGATCGTCCCCTCGTCGACGGGCTCGAGCAGGTTGAGGCAGCGCAGCAGCGTCGACTTGCCTGACCCTGACGCGCCGATGAGGCAGATGACCTCGTGCTCTCCGACCTCCAGATCGACGCCCCGGAGCACGGTGTTGTCACCGAAGCGCTTGGAGACGTTGCGCACCTCGACGAAGCTCATGTGGCCGCGGCGCGCTCTCGGCGCTCACGCTGCGCGATCAGGTGGTCGGTGAAGCGCGCGAGCGGGATCGTCAGCAGGACGAAGAGCACGGCCGCGACCGTGTACGACGTGAAGTTCGCGTAGGTCTGCGAGTACCCCTGGGCCTGCAGCGCCGCCTCGGCCACGCCGATCACCGACACGAGCGCAGTGTCCTTCTGCAGCCCGATGAAGTCGTTGAGCAGCGGCGGGATCACACGGCGGATGGCCTGCGGGACGACCACGTAGCGCATCGACTGCGCATACGAGAGCCCGAGCGATCGCGCCGCCATCTGCTGGGACGGATGCACGGATTCGATGCCTGCCCGGTAGACCTCGGTCACGTACGCCGTGTAGACGAGCGTCAGTGCGATCACGCCGTAGTCGAAGTTCGAGAGGCCGCTCAGCGGCTTCAGGTTGAGCGCCGGGAGCCCGAAGCCGACCACGAACGCGACCAGGATCAGCGGCGTGCCCCGGAAGAAGTCGGTGTAGACGATCATCAAGGCGCGGAGCGGTTTCGCCCCGCGCCCTGGCAATCCGCGGATGAGGGCGACGGCGAGCGCCAGCACGAGCACCAGCGACTCGGCCACCACCATCAGCTTCAGGTTCACCTTGAATCCCGCCCACACCGCCGGCAGTGAAAGCCGGAAATCGTGCGGCGAGAAGAACGTGTGCAGAACCTGTTGCACGTGCTCGGGGGTCTACTTCAGGACGGGAATCTTCGAGAAGTCGACGTTGAACCACTTCTTCTGCAGCTTGCCGATCGTGCCGTTTGCCCAGAGCTTCTTGATCTGGGCGTCGACCATCGCGGTCAGCGCCGAGTTCTTCTGCAGCACGGCGCCGTACTGCTCGTGCGTGATGATCTGGCCGCCCACGTTGCCGTACCGCGTCGGGCGTGCCTTCTTCTCCGACGCCACGATCGGCGTGTCGAGGATGAGTGCATCGCACCGGCCGATCTGCACGGCCACGAACGCGGCTGCCGTCGCCTGGTAGATCAGCGGCGTCTTGTCGGGATGCAGCGTGTGCTGGAGATAGTCCAGCCCGGTCGTGTCCGTCTGCGCGCAGGTCTGCAACTTCTTCAGGTCGGCCAGCGAGTGGGGAACGGCCGCCTTCTTCGAGAGCAGCACGCCCTGGTTCGCGTCGAAGTACGCCGACGTGAAGTCGACCGTCTTCTTGCGCTGGGCGGTGATCGTCGCCTCCTGGAAGGAGATGTCGAACGACTTGTGCCCGGGCGCGAACAGCTTCGCCCAAGGCGTGTAGACGTACTCGGGGGTCACCCCGAGACCCTTCGCGATCGCGGCGGCGAGGTCGACCTCGAATCCCTTCGGGTTCTGGTAGCTCGAGCCGCGGATCTTGCCGTTCGCGAAGTTCACCGCAGGGTCGCCGAAGCCGACGACCAGCTTGCCCGGGTTCATCGTCGGCGGCGACGACGGCCGTGCCGCAGCGACCGCGGCGAGTGCGACGGCCAACGCCGCCGCGGCGACGAGAGCAGCGAGACGCTTCAAGAGACTCCTCCTATGCATTCGGTTCAGAAGCAGGGGGGTAGCGGAGTGTAGTTAGCCCGCGAGGCGATTTGCCACCCAGCTCTGGAAGGCGGCGATCAGCGGCTCCGCGTTGAGGAGCAACCTGCCTTCCTCGAGCAGCCCGGCGGCCATCCCGCGTTGCACCGACTCGACGAGCGCCGTGTCCTCGCGCCCGACCTGGTCGTCGAACGCGAAGAACTCGCGAAGCCAGTCCTCGTCGACGCCGGGCTCGAAGAAGTAGTCGAGGTAGCGCTCGGTGCGGCCGGGGGCGGCCGGCACGATCGGGCCGATCGACAGGTTGGGCGCGCCCGGGAAGACGTTGATGCCGGTGTTCGGGTAGAGCAGGTGGAACTGGCCGCGTCCCCCGCCCGTCCGCGCCTCGCAGTGCTGCGACGAGAACGTCGGGTGCGGCTCGAGCACGTAGCGGTCGGGGTGAACGTCGACGACGGCGCTGAAGTCGGGGTGCGCGGTCGGGCAGTGGTAGCACTCGAGGAAGTTCTCGGTGACGACCTTCCAGTTCGCGTTCGAGCCGAACTCGACTCGCGAGTGGAACGTGACCGCTTCCAGATCGAGGTCGCGGGCGAGGATCGCGGGGAGCTCGCCGAGCCAGTCCTCGAGCGGTGTCGCCTCCGGATCCGGGTTCGCGAACAGGAACGGCCCCCAGACGCCGACGCTCGCGGGGAGCAGCGACAGCGAGTCGTGCTCGAAGCCGGGCTCGCGGTCCGACCGCGGCGCCGCACGCAGCGAGCCGTCGAGCCCGTACGTCCACGCGTGGTAGTGGCACTGGATCGTCTCCCGGCTGCCGCTGCCCTCGGTCAGGATCGCGCCCCGGTGCCTGCACACGTTGAGAAACGCGCGCAGGTCGCCGGCGCGGTCGCGGGTCACGAGCAACGGGATGCCGCCGGCGTCGGTGCTCAGAAAGGAGCCGGGCTCGGCGACCTGGGCTGCGCGTCCGGCGTACTGCCACGAGCGCGCGAAGATGAGCCGACGTTCGCGGCGGAGGACCTCTTCGTCGCCGTACCAGGCGAACGGAAGCGTGCGCGTGTCGGACGTCGTCGACATGCGGCGATGCTAGCCGCGGCGCCTCATCTAGCCTCGCGGCTGATGGAGATCCGTATCGAGGAAGCCTCCCAGGCGACTCTGGAGGCGATGGCAGCATGGCGGTATCCTCCGCCGTACGACTTCTACGACGGCGACGCAGAGCCGGTCCTGAACCCGGAGCGTTACTTCGGCGCATGGGATGACGCCGGCGACCTGGTCGGCTTCTACTACCTCGAGCCGAAGCCGCCGGATCTCGACTACGGGCTCGGGCTGCGCCCGGACCTGACCGGACGGGGGCTCGGGCTCGACTTCTTCCGCGCCGGGCTCGCCTTCGCGCGCGAGCGCTACCGGCCTGCCCAGGTCATCCTTCACGTCGCAGCCTTCAACGAGCGGGCACGCCGCGTCTACGAACGCGGCGGGTTCCGCGTCGTCTCCTCGCACGTGCGCTCGTTCGAGAAGTTCGGAGACGTCCTCTTCCTCACGATGGCCGAGACGGCGTGATGGAATCCGCTGACGGGGTGGCGATCGTTCCCCAGCTCTCTGTCCGGCGCGGTCGCGAGGCCGTCGAGTTCTACGAGCGCGCTTTCGGGGCGGTCGAGGTCTACCGCGTCGGCGGCACCGACGAGAGCCCGGAGGTCGTATCCCAGCTCATGGTCGGGAACGCGTCGTTCTGGGTGTCGGACGAGGCGCCGGCGAGCGCCAACTTCAGCCCGGAGTCCGTCGGTGGCGCGACCACCCGCATCCTGCTCGTCGTGGACGATCCGGTCGCCGCGCTCGAGCGGGCGCTTGCGGCCGGAGCGACCGAGGTCTATCCGGCGGCAGAACGGCACGGCTGGCTCCTCGGCCGGGTCGTGGACCCGTACGGCCACCACTGGGAGATCGGCAAGCCTGTCGTCCCCTGGCCGCCGCCCGGCGGCCGTCCTCACAGCGCGGGGTGACGACCGGCCGCGCGGCGAGACTACGCTCGTGCAAGACGGGCCGCGCCTGCGCGGACACAGTCCATTCAGGTGGCGCGAGCACATGCGCCGCGCCGTCGCCTCGCGGCGCGTCTTCCCGTACCTCGCCCTGATGACCGTCGCACTCGGCCTCGTCGCGGGCTTCGTCGTGACGCTCGTCGACCGCAAGGACTTCCCGACCTTCGGAACGGGCGTCTGGTGGGCGATCGTCACCCTCGGCACGGTCGGCTACGGCGACGTCGTCCCGCACACCGCCTGGGGGCGCGTGCTCGGCGGCCTGGTGATCGTGATCGGCGTGACCTTCATCGCGTTCCTGACCGCGACGGTCACCTCGTACTTCGTCGCCGCCGAGGACGAGGAGTCGCGCGCGGCGAGCCACGACGAGATCGTCGGGGGCATTGCCGAGCTGGTCGAGGTGCTCGCGAGCATCGAAGGCCGGCTCGCCGCAATCGAAGCGAAGCTCGGCCGCTGAGTGCGAGTCGCGTACAGTTCCCGGCATGCTGGCCGGTGACGGCGAACGCGAGCGGGCCGCGTGGGCCCTTCGGGAGCACTACGCGACCGGCCGCCTGACGCTCGACGAGCTCTCGAGCCGGGTCGAGCGGGTGCTCACGGCCCGGTCTCGCCGGGAGCTCCGGGCCGCCTTCCGCGGGCTGCCGCTGGCGCTCGACGGAGGCGGGCTCGCGGTGGAAGGCCGCTCGGTGGCGCAGGCAGCCGTTCGCGCGGCGGCGCTCGTGCTGGCCACCGCCGCGTACGCCGTCTTCAGCTTCGTGCTGCTCGTCGTGTTCGGGCTGACGATGCTGATCCACGGGGTCTCGACGGGCGCGCTCGTCGTGTTCCTCGTTGTCTGGCTCGTGCCGACGTACCTGCTGTCGCGGCTGTGGCACCGGCGCCCGCCTCGACACGCCTGGCCCGGCTGAGCCGGGTCGCCAACCTCTCGCGATCGGCGGCGTCCAATCTCATCGACGCCCCATGACGCTCAAGACCGGATGCCGCTACCGCGTGTTCGTCTCGGCCGTCTCCGAGACGCCGAGCTTCGACGGCCGCTACGTCGGCGCGGTCGAGCTGGCCGGTGCTGTTCGGGGCCACGAGTTCAGCGTCCTGGACGCGACGGCCCGACCCCGAAGCGGGCGCCCGATCCTGCTCGTCGACGAGATCCGCGAGATCGAAGAGCTGGCGGACGCCGCCTGAGCGGCGCATAGGCTCTGCGGCCGTGGAGGCCGGCAATCGGGCGCGGCTCGATCGGGTCTACGGCGAGGAGACGTGGCGCGTCTACGCCGTGCTCGACGAGACCCTGTCGCCGCGCGGGCCAGGCACGCTCTACGACCTCGCCGGGAGCTACCTGAGCGCCGGCTCGCGGCTCCTCGACGCCGGCTGTCGCGATGCGACTCACCTGATCGCGCTCGCCGAGCGCTACGGCGTGACCGGCATCGGCATCGATGCGGTCGCGGTGCACGTCGAGCGGGCGCGCGCGGCGATCGACGTCGCAGGGGTCACCGACCGTGTCGAAGTCTGCATCGGCGTGCTCGAGGAGCTCCCGTTCCCCGACGCCCACTTCGACCTCGTTTGGTGTCGCGACGTCCTCGAGCAGGTCGACGAACTCGATCGCGTTCTCGCCGAGTCGTTCCGCGTGCTTCGCGACGGGGGGCACATGCTCGTGTACACGACGTTCGCGACCGACCGGCTCACCCTCCAGGACGCCGCGCTGCTCGACCGCCACCTCGCAAACGTGCCCGACAACCTCGACCGGGTCAGGGTCGAGGCCGCGTTCGCACGCGCCGGCTTCACCGTCGAGCGCAACGACGAGATCGGCACCGAGTGGCGCGAGCACGTCGAGGAGCGGGCCGGCACGGTCTCACGCGCGCTGCTGCGACTGTCACGCCTGCGACGGCAGCGGGAGGTCCTGATCGAGCGGTTCGGGAGCGACATCTACGACCACGTCGAGTCGAACCTGCACTGGGAGGTCTTTCAGTTCCTCGGCAAGCTCGCTCCCGTCGTGTACGTGCTCGCGCGAGACGGGTAGCGGCAGCCGCGTGCGATACTCGCGGGCGATGCACCCCGACGACTTGCGTCTACTCGAGACGGTCGGGAGCGAGGCGAAGGTCGCTTCCGGCCGCGTGTTGATCGAGCCCGGGCAGCTCGGCTCCGGCCTCTACGTGATCCTCGAGGGCACGGTGCTCGTCGAGGCGCCCGAGGGCACGCGCGAGCTGGGCGCCGGTGAGGTGGTCGGCGAGCGCGCGCTGCTGTCGGAGGACGGCAAACGAACGGCGCGCGTCCGTACGACCAGCGACGTCCGTGTGCTCGCGGTCGACCGCATCGACGTCGAACGCCTGTGCGCCGACAACGCGGACTTCGCGCGTCGCCTCGCCGACTACTGAGTGACGGCCACCATCTAGTCTCTGGTTCGTGCGCGAGCTGCAGCGCGGCGTGTGGTGGTGGGAAGCGGTGCACCCGGAGTGGACGCCGGAGGACGCCGCGACCGAGGACTGGGGCCCCGAGGTGTCCTCGTATGCGATCGACGACGGCGAGCGGTTGCTGCTCATCGATCCGACGGATCCGCCGAGCCCCGTGCACGAGCTCGCGGCAGAGCGCGAGACGGTGATCGTCCTGACGTGCCCGTGGCACGAGCGCGACACCCGGAGGCTCGTCGAGCGCTTCGGCGCGTCGGTGTTCTCGCCGCCGCCCGACCATTCCGGCGGCGCCCCGCTCGCAGCGCAATCCTTCGTCGCCGGCGACCGGCTGCCCGTCGGCGTCGAGGCGTTCCCGGGGCTCGAGCCCAACGACGTCGTGCTCTGGATCGAGAGCCGCCGGGCCCTCGCTGCGGGTGACACGCTGATCGATCGCGGCAACGGCTTCGAGTTCCCGACCGACTGGGCGAACAAGGGCGTCCCGCCCGAGCAGATCCTCGAGTCGCTGCGCCCGCTGCTCGAGCTGCCGGTCGAGCTCGTGCTCCCGACGCACGGGCCGCCGACGGACCGGGCCGGGCTCGAGCGCGCGCTCGCCTGACGATGGTCGACGAGGCTCGCCTCGAGGAGGTCGGCTCGGGTCTCGCGCCCGTGAGCCCGGGCTGGTTCGTCGTCAACGCCGGCGAGGCGGCCTGGGTGCGGAACGATGCGTTCGGCGCGCGGTGCGTGTTCGAGAGCAGTCCGCGCGTGCTGGCGGAACGCGACGACGCCGAGCCGCAGATGTTCGCG
Source organism: uncultured Thermoleophilia bacterium (assembly GCA_963708355.1). Taxonomy (GTDB): domain Bacteria; phylum Actinomycetota; class Thermoleophilia; order Gaiellales; family Gaiellaceae; genus PALSA-600. The sequence continues at coordinate 343,871 of CAVPSK010000009.1, forward strand.
GAGACCGGCTTCACGCTGGCGCTGCTCGAGCCCGGCAAGCCGACGGGCATGTACCACGCCGAGTCCGGCCAAGAGGACTTCCTCGTCCTGAGCGGGTCGTGCCTGCTGGTGATCGAAGAGGAGGAGCGGCCGCTCCGCGCGTGGGACTTCGTCCACTGCCCGGCCGGCACGCGTCACATCTTCGTCGGCACCGGCGACGAGCCGTGCGTGATCTTCATGACGGGTGCGCGGCGCGCGGACAAGACGATCGTCTATCCGAGGTCGGAGGCGGCACGCGCACGCGGCGCCGGCGTCGAGACCGAGACGAACGCGCCGGCCGAGGCGTACGCACCGTTCGCGCACTGGCGGCTCGGGCGGCCGGACGCATGGACAGGCCTTCCCTGGGCCTGACGAAGGCGAGCGGTGACCGACAGACCAGCAGCAAAGCCCGGGACGCCCGCCTTCGTCGTGCTGCGGGAGTTGAAGGACGGCAACTGGCAGCTCCTGGGAGAGGTCCCGCGGAGACGGGGCCTGGCGGCGCGCGCGGCACGGAGTCGCGCGATTCTCGATGCGACCGGTGGAACGGCGAAGCCCGGCGAGGTCTACGCGGCGGTCTTGCGGAGCGAGTGGCGCGTCGCGAAGGACTGGGCTCACCCCGGGCAGACGTGAGCGACGTGGGTCATGACGGTCGCGTTGCGCCTATGCTCGCGGCGTGGCTGCGGAGGGGGCTGGAGGCCGGCGCGGTGAGGTGTTCGATGCTGTCGCGGAGGCATACGACCGGGAACGTCCGAGCTATCCGACCGAGCTGATCGATGCCGCCTGCACGATTGCCGCCCTGGACGCCGGGTCACGCGTGCTGGAGATCGGCTGCGGCACGGGCAAGCTGACGGAAGCGCTGCTGGAGCGCGGGCTCGTGGTGGATGCAGTCGATCCCGGCGCGAACATGATCGCGTTCGCGCGCCGGCGCGTGCGCGACTCCGACGCCGCCCGGTTCCACCTCGGGCGATTCGAGGAGGTCTCGCTCCCGGAGCGGGTTTTCGACGCCGTGCTCTCGGCCGCCGCGTTCCACTGGATCGACCCGAAGGTCGGATGGGCCAAAGCGGCTCGCTCGCTCCGCCCCGGCGGCACGCTCGCGCTGATCATGCACATCAGCTATCGGAGCGAGAGCACCGTCTCGGACGACGATGCGCTCCATGAGGTGTTCAGGCCGTACTGGCCGGACCCCACCTCCTGGCATCCGCTCCGCGACGTGGCCACCCTTCGTGCCGGTGTCGACGAGCGCCGCGACAACGTCTCCGCCGTCTGGACGTGGCTCGGCCACCACGACCTCGACAACGCCGACGCCGCAACCCTCTTCGACGACGTCCAACTCACAACGCAGCGCCTCACACGAGAGGAGACAGCCGATGAGCTGTGGGCGCTTTTCGAGACGACGTCGTTGTACCTGCGCCTCGATCCGGACAGCCGTGAGACGCTGGAGGCGGAGGCGCGCGCGTTCTTCGATCGGCGAGGCGGGAAGATCCGCACCAGCGAACTCGCCGTCCTCGTGACCGCGCGCCGAGCCGAGAGTTGAGTGGCTCCTGTTGCCGAGTAGACTCGACCCGTCGCCTCGTTGCGCGCTTCTCCTGAGGCCCGTTCTTCGCAGCAGGGCATCGACCCGAGAGGGGACACATGGCCACCACAATCGCTGTCGTCCGGCACCAGGTTGCGGACTTCGACGCGTGGAAAGAGGTGTACGACGCCTTCGCGCCTGTCCAGACCGAGCACGGCGTGCGCGCCCATCAGGTGCTGCGCTCGATCGACAATCCCAACGACGTAGCCGTCGCACACACCTTCGACTCACCCGAGGCCGCGCGCGACTTCATCGCGCAGCCTGAGTTGAAGGAAGCGATGATCCAGGCGGGAGTCGATGCCGAGTCCGTCAACGTCTCCTACTTCGACGAGGTCGAGAGCGGCGCGCTGGTTCGTGCGTAGGCAGTGCGATAGCCGGGCCGCGCAATTCCTCGGGTGCGGCCCGGCTCTTCTCTGCGCGTCACCGCTTCCGCGGCTCTAGCGAAGGCGAATGCCGCCCCCCGGGTCAGCAGCACCGGCGACCCTGCCCTCCGGGGGCCGCGTTCACGTTCTCGGAGCAGGGCCTGTCGGGCTCATGCTGACGGCATTGCTCCAGTCGATGGAGGGGCTCTCCGTGCGCCTCTACGAGAAGCGACATGAGTACACGCGTACCCGCATGGTCCAGCTCGCGCCCTACCTGGTGGCGGATTCGGTGGAGAGTTACCGTGCCGATGTCATCGACGGGGACAGCGTCGAGGCGGTCTTCGATCCGGCCGAGCTCGACGCGGGCCTTGCCTTCAGACAGTCGATTCCTCCGGACCTGATGGCGCTTCTCCGTGGATGGGCGCTGGGATTCTGTCCGCTCAACGCCATCGAGCGCTCCATCAGCGATTTGATCGACGCGCGTGGGTCGAGCGCAGTGCAGCGCACCGCGGCCGTCGTGACGGCGGAGGACGCGATGGCGATGCTCGAGCCGGGTGACGTCCTGATCGACTGCACGGGCAGCAGCTCGCTGCTCCGAGATCACCTGGTACGCGGCTCGGGCGAGGTGGATGGCGCGAACACGGTCAAGATCCGGCTCGAGTACGCGCTCGTCATCACCTTTCTGTACGGCCAGAGGTACGACTGCAACGAGTACTGCAAGTACGCCAAGAACATCGAGAACCCGCAATACAAGTTCATTCCCATGGTCCACCGCACGCACTACGACGGCAGCATCAGCCACGTGACGGGCATCGTGAACATCAGCGCCGAGGAGTACGAGGCGATGCCGTCGCGATTCGACGGTCAGTGGCTTCGCAGCAACTTTCCCCGCGTCTCCGAGTCGATGGACCGGTTCATCGACAAGATCAAGCAGGAGACACAGGGCGAGATCCTCGGCGACCTGGAGATCGTTCGGATACCCCTCGATCTGTATCGGGCTCGCAACACGACGAGCCGGCAGTGGCGCACAGCGGGTCCGGGCGACCATCCCTTCGCCACCTCACCGGTGTTCCTCGCCGGCGACTCGGCCATCGGGTCTCCATACTTTCAGTCGATTTCGCTCGGCTTCGAATGCGCGATGTACCTGGCCGGGCTCATCGCGCAGCGTGACCTACCGATCAGGGACATGCTCGATCGCTACGAGCTGTACAGCTACAAGCAGTGGCTTCGCGTCTACATGCGCAGCAAGATGATCAAGCACAACAAGGACCTCTTCGAGTCCATCGACGACCCGCTTGCGCTCCTCGAAATGCTCCACATCTATTAGGACGCGGAGTAACCCAGAAGGAGAGAATCATGGACATCATCGAGCAGCACTTCGCTGCCGAAAACGCGCGCGACGTTCCCGCGACACTTGCGACGTACACCGAAGATGTCATCTGGGACGACGTTGCCAATCCTGCGTGCCCTGTGCGCGGCAAGAGTGCCGTGGCCGAGATGTACGGAGGGATCCTGGACGCGATTCCGGACATCCACCTGGAGTCGATCGGCCGCTTCGTCTGTGGCGACCATGCCGTCGACGAGTCGATCGTCACCGGTCACGTCCACGGGTCGTTCATCGGCATCGACGGCGGCGGAGCTCCGGTGCGCTTCCGGATGCTGCACGTGTTCGACATCCGCGACGGCCTCATAAGCCGCGAGCAGGCGTGGTTCGACACGGCGCGGGTCGCGCGCCAGCTGGAGTCTCACCGGCACGGAGCAGCCGCCCCGGTCGGCCAATAACCGTCTGAGCTTGCGCGCTCAGCGAAGAGCTTCGTCGAACCGCGGGTCCTGGCGTACGGGGGCGAGGTCTTCGTCGCTGCGGGCTTGCTCACGGAACGGCGGGAAGAGCTCGACGGATCGCTCGAGGTGGTCGAACGTCTCGTCGCCGGTCTCGCCCGCAAGTGTCGCGAAGCACGCGTAGTTGTAATGGAGGCCAGGGTGGTCGGGCATGAGCTCGAGGCCACCGCGGACCGCGGCGAGCGCGTCGCCATAGCGCTGCTCGCCGTAGGCGGTCATTGACTGGTGGTGGAACGGCCACGCCTCACCCCAGTCGATCGCCTGGTACGCCTGCCCGGGTGTCCCACCGAGGGCGAGAACGGTTCCGTCCCCGGTCGCCTTCCGTTGCGACTCCGGCCGGACGAACAGAAACGTCCCTGCGGGCGCCTCGACCGTCTCGCCGTCGATCTCGAACGTCGCGGCCCCGTCGAGCACGATGTAGAGCTCCTCCTGACCTGACCCTGACTCGTCGTGGTCGTTGATCAGCGTCCCGTTCGCGTCGGCTGTGAAGGCGTTGATACCGAACGCGTGGATTCCGAGGTGCTCGCGCACCGGAATGCCTCTGCCACGCCGCTCGATGTCGTCGAGGCTCGCGACCTGCCATTTCGGGTTGTCGTCCATTCGATCACCTCCGTGTGCGCGGTCGTTGTGAATCGTCGATCGTAACCGCTGTTCTCGCGGCGCTTGATCTCGTTTCGTCACTCGGGACCGTCGCCAGAGCGCTTCGTGCACCAGAATCGCATCGACTCGAGGAGGACCCGATGTACGCACTCGTTGGTCGCGTCCAGATCAAGCAGGGCCATGAGGAGGAGACCGCCGCAATGGCGAAGGAGCACGGTCCAGCCCTTGTTCAAGGGATGTCCGGGAGCAAGGGTGCCTACTGGGCCCGCGCTGCCGACGGTGGCGGCGAGCTGATCCAGCATTCGTTCTGGCTGTTCGAGACCGAAGAGGATGCGCGAGCGGCCGAGACCGTCTTCAACTCGCTCCGGGACATGCCGCAAGCGCCTGCTGTCTTCATCAGCGTCGACGTCTGTGAGGTCATCTCCCAGATGTGAGGCGCGCGGTCTCCTGATCGGTGGTGCTGAGATGATGACGGCGCATCTTCCAATGCTCAGAGCTCAGTACGAAAGACGCGGTCCGGTACCGCAGGATGTGATCGCCGCGGTCGAGTTCGAGTCGCCGCGGCTCGAGGCCGGCCAGGCGCTGGTCGAAGTGGTTGCCGCGCCGATCAATCCCGCGGATGTGTTGACCCTGACCGGTGAGTACGGGGTGCTGCCGCCGCTGCCGGCGATCGGGGGCCGGGAGGGAGTCGGGCGGGTTGCGGAACTTGGCGCGGGCACGCAAGGCCCTGCGATCGGCCAGTTGGTCTTGCTGCCGCTCGGCTGCGGCAGCTGGTCGACGCACGTCGTGGCTGACGCGAAGCAGCTGATGCCGCTGCCCAACGAGGCGGACCCAGTGCAGCTGGCGATGATGACGATCAACCCGCCGACCGCGGCGCTGCTCTTGAGCGAATTCGTGGAGCTGGGGCCGGACGAGTGGGTACTCCAGAATGCGGCCAACTCGGCGGTCGGTCTGTACCTCGTGCAACTCGCCGGTCACCGTGGCCACAGGACCGTCAACGTTGTGCGGCGAGAGGACGCGGCCGCTGTCGTGCGCGAGGCAGGCGGCGACATTGTCGTGATCGACGGCGACGACCTGGCGGAACGGGTTGCGGAGGCGACCGGCAGGGCGAAGATCCGCCTCGGCATCGACGCGGTCGGCGGGACAGCAACAGGCCGCCTGGCGGACTGCCTTTGCCAAGGCGCGACCCTGGTCAACTACGGTCGCCTGAGCGGTGCGCCGTGTGCGGTTCAGCCGGAAGCCTTCGTCTTCCGCGATCTGACCATGCGCGGGTTCTGGCTCGTCAGCTGGTTTCGGCACACGCCTGAGCCCGAGCGCGCTGCGGTCGTTCGGGAGATCGCCGGGCTCATCACCGCGGGCAAGCTGTATGCGCCCGTCCACGCCACCTACGACGTCAGCGAGATCAAGGAAGCGGTCGCCTCCGCGGCCGGCGGCGGACGAACGGGCAAGATCCTGATCGTCCCGCGACGCTAGACCGCCCTCGCCTGGGCCCGCGTTAGCCGGGTGTACCGGTGATCGCTTCCTCGTAACGCGCGGCCTGCGGGGTCGAGAGCCGCACCTCGGGTGGATCGCCCCAGCCCTCGCCTGCCTCGGGGAACGGGATTACGACGCGAAGGCGCGTCTCGCTGCCGTGCTCCTCGACGCTGACGTCGTCCGCCGAGCACGCGTACGTCGGGTATCCGTTCTGGAGCCCGAACTTCCGCCGGTAGGCGGCATACCCAGTCTCGGGAACCAGAGGCGCGGGGGTCGTGTAGTCGAGGATCATCAGGATCACGAACTTGTGCTTCCCTTCCGGGCCGCCGTTCGCGAGCAGGATGCGTCGGTCGGTGAGGACCGAGCGCACGCGATGGTTGACCGTGCCTCCGCCACGAACAGCGGTCCGGCGGAACCTGTGGAAGAGCTTCAGACCTTCTTCTTCGAGGAGAACCTGCTCGTCCTCGCCGAGCGGCAGGCGCGCGACGACCGCTCCCCGCTGCGTCCGCCGCACAACCACCACGCCAACGACCACGAAGGCGATGACGATGACCGCGAACAGCCCGACTTGCACCGACGGATCGTACGATCTCGCCCCGTTCGAGCGAATCCGGCCAAGCGCGAGTGTCGCCGGCCGTGAACAGCCACGAGAGCCCGGTCAGCGCGAATCAGCGAGAATCGACCCGCCCGAGAGGTCGCGGAGACGCTCGACTCGTGCGGGGTCGTCGTCGTCGTCGGATGTGAGCTCGAGCGCCCGGCGAGCCTGCCCGCGGGCATCGGCGTAGCGGCCGAGCGCGGCGTAATCCTCGGCGAGCTCCTCGTGGAAGTAGCCGTCCTTCACTCCAGCCGCGGCGGCCCAGGCGAGGCACTGCTCGAGCGCCGCCGCTGCCTCGTCTGCGCGCCCGAGCGCGCGCAGCGCCTTGCCGACCGCATAGCGAGCGATCTCGCGCGCATAGGGACGCGGGTCGTCACGCTCACGGGAGGCGAGTGCGAGCTCGAACGCCTCGAGCGCGCCCGCCGCGTCGTGCGACTCGTATCGCGACCAGCCCACGTTGTTGTAGAGCGGGCCGAGCCAGTAGCGGACGCCGGGATCGTCTGACGACGCGGCGATTGCGACTGCGCGGGCGGTCCATGTCTCGCTGTCGCCGACGATCGCGACCATGTGTGCCGCATCGACCGCGAGCACGTCCTCGTCGCTCTCCCGGGCCTGCTCGAACGCTTGCTCGAACTGCGCGAGACCCGCCCCTGGTCGCCCCGACGAGCGCTCTCGCCGCCCGCGCTCGAGTAGCACCCGCACCTCGGCCCCACCGAGCGCCTCCGCCTGGTCGAGCAGCGCGTCGCACTGCTCGTAGCGGCCGCGCAGACCCTCGACCCGCGCGAGCTGCGTCAGTACCTCCGCGCGGCCCGTGTCCGTCGTCTCCTGCTCGAGCTGTGCACGAAAGCGCCCCTCGCTCGCATCGAGGTCGTCGAAATCCCACAACGGGCGGAGCCTGTCTCCCATCGGTCTGCGACCATAGCGGCCGACACGCGATCGAGGCGATCCTTCCCTGGACGCACCTCGCGGTTAGCCTCTTCGGGATGCGAAAGATCCTCCTGACGGGTATGTCGGGGACAGGCAAGTCGAGCGCGCTGGTGGAGCTCGAAAGGCGGGGCTACGAGGTCGTCGATACGGACCGGGGCGGCTGGAGCATCTGGTCCGATGCCGAAGGTGGCTACGTCTGGCACGAGGATCGGATCGCAGAGCTTCTGGGACGTGATGAGGGTCGGACGCTCTACGTCTGCGGCACCGTGTCGAATCAGGGTGGGTTCTACCCGCGCTTCGACGCCGTCGTGTTGCTCCATGCTCCCGCCGAGGTGCTGCTTCGCCGGATCGCGACAAGGGCGACGAATGACTACGGCAAGAACAGCGAAGAGCGCGATCTCATCCTGCGTCACCTCGCCGACGTCGAACCACTGCTTCGTGCAACCAGCACCCACGAGGTCGACGCGACGCAGCCGCTCGATGTCGTCGTTTCGCAGCTGGTTGCGATTGGAGAAGCCGCCGAGGAGTGAGGCAGCCGGAGCCGGCATCCTCGCCCGAGCCTATGCACCCTGAGGTCGATCGCCGGGTCATGGTGCGAGGTCGATCGTGAAGACGACGACCCTCGAAAATGTCGTGCCGTCGATCTGCGTCCCGTAACAGCCCGAAGTGAGTGCCCGAACCCCACTCGGTATCCCTCGCGAGTACCTCGGTTGTCCGGACCAGCTCACTGTGTCGTACGGCTCGATTCGCAGCTCGGCCTTCGGAACCCGCGTGCCGTTGAAGCCGAGCCAACCAGGTCCGCCGAGTCGCCTGCCGCGGATGAGAACACGACCGCGATAGCTCGGAGCGACGTACCAAAACACCTTCGCGCCTTGCCATGGCCCCCCGTACTGCGTGTCCTTCACGGCACTCAACAGACCAGACGTTGCGCCGAGCCCCGGATAGACCGGACCCGGTCCGATCCCACTCGCACCGAAGATGCGGACCCGCCCCCACGGAACACGCCGGTCGACCTTGCTCACCGGACAACGTGCTCCGGGGGCCAGGATCGGGAGATGGAGAGGCCGCCGTAGCGCAGTCCACGGCACTTGATCCGATGAGGCCGCCGGAGCAGTCGCGGCTGCGACCAGCAAAGCGACTCCGACCTGAATCGAAACAACAAGGCGGCGAGTCGGCAACGGACTCGACCCGCTAGCCGATCCGCTCCGCCAGCTCGATGATGATGCCCTCCGGGCCGCGGACGTAGCAGAGCCGATAGATGTCTTCGTAGTTCGCCACCTCCCCGACGAGCTCCGATCCGCGTGCTCGCAGGCCGGCGACGACGGCGTCGATGTCGTCGACTGCGAATGCGAGATGGCGGATGCCCTGGGCGTTCGCCTTTGCGTGTCGGTCGCCGCCCTGACTCGACGGGGCGTGGAACTTCACCAGCTCCAGCCGTCCGTGGCCGTCCGGAGTCTCCAACATCGCGATATCGACGCGGATGCCCTCGAGCCCCACCACGCGGTCCACCCATTCGCCCTCGACCGGCATCTCGCCTAGCACCTTGAGTCCGAGCTCGACGAAGAACTCCGTCGCGGCTGCGAGGTCGTCGACCACGATCCCGACGTGCTCCATCCGTTGGATAGGCATCTGTTCGATCGTAGGGACCCAGATAGGCGGCGGGCTGCATCATGCTTGTCGCATAGGGTCGGGATCATGGAGATCCCGTTCGCGATCAGAGGCGTGGCGGGTCGGGTCGTGGTCTCGTATGAGCGCAACCGGCAGCCGGAGTCGGTCGGCTGCCAGGCAGAGACACGTGGCTTTCCTGTCTGCTCAGCGACGGTCGAGCGTCCGCTGCGCGGCTATGACTCGCTCATGGGATGGGTTCAGCTTGTGCGCTCGGACGACAACCAGAGCCGTGGCGAGCTGTTCGAGATGGACCCGCTCGCCTTCCTCGGCCCCGTCGCCCATCCCTTTTGCTGGCTCGGCCTCAACCCGATTCTGTTCGATGTGCCATCTCGTTCGACTCTTGTCGACCTCGAATGGACCGCGAGGAGCTTCCTCTGCGTTCCTGACGACCTCGGGAACGGACTCGAGGCTCACGCGGTGCTGGGGTTCGAGTGGGGCTTCGCGATCGAAGGAGGAGAGATCACTCTCGATCCGCCCCGGCGACTCGGCGTAGCAGCCTGGGACGAGATCTTGCCCGTTCTCCGCGGCGCGCACAAAGGATGGGGCTTCCCACCCGGCTTCAGCGAACTCACCTGAACCCGCCGCGGGGCGACCGGTGTCCCGGCACTCCGATGATGTTCGAGGGGCTACGCAGTCTCTTAGATGAAGCCCCACGGAAGGAGCCCTGATGAGTACCGCCCCGGTTCGTCGAGCCAACCTTGCCGCGATCGCGTGCGACTCGCGTCCACAGCTACCTGACGGCTTCCGGCGCTACAGCACCCGAGTTGGGACGACGCTCGGCGCGGCCCGCACCGGGCTCAGCGTCTATGAGCTACCTCCCGGCCAGGCCGTCGGCCCCTACCACTACGAAGATCCTGACGAGGAGTGGCTCCTGGTCGTCTCGGGCACGCCAACACTGCGGCATCCGGGTGGCGAGGAGCAGCTCGAACCGTGGGACGTCGTCTTCTTCCCCGCTGGTCCCGCCGGCGCTCACCAGGTGCGGAACAGCAGCGAGTCAACCGTCCGCGTCGCGATGTTCTCCTCGATCACAGCGGTCGGTGCCGTCGTCTACCCGGACAGCGACATGATCCAGCTCTTCACCACCGAGGGTGACGACGACCTCGTCGTCAAACGAAGCAGCGCCGTGGACGTTGCAGCGCCGTGGGCTACTGGGGAAGGCGAAGCCGAGAAGTAAGCGCCTCCGATGACACACTTCGGGCTAGGCCGAGGGCGCTCACTAGAGGAGTTGGAGCCTCGCGGGTGGAGGAGGGCCGACCTCCACCCGCGCGTCGTGTGCCTTAGGCGACCGAGTCGCGGTAGGTGACTGCCTCTCCGGCGATCGCGGACGACTCCTCGATCGGCAGGATCGGGCTCATCGCAAAGCGCAGCCACGGCACCCAGGGTGCCGTGGTGCGGGAGATCGTCGCGGCGCTATCGGCCTCGATCAGGGCGACACCCCCGCGGCCGTCCGCAAAGCCATAGAAGCCCTTGAACTCCGCTCCGGCCGGCGGCTGCCATTTCGAGAAGACTGCGAGCGACCGGCGAATTCCGTCCTCGCTCGTGTCGATGAATTCCCAGGTGACGTGAAAGAGCATCGGCGCATCCTTTCCTGAGGCGTTCGACGGCGCGTTAGGTTCGTTTGCGGGCGCCCGCCCGCGACGCGACTCAGCCGGTTACGGAACCGCAGCCGGAGCGGTTGTGCCCGCAAGGCGCGGCGAACGACTAGCGCTCGACCAGGAGTACCAGGGTCTCGGGCAGGACCCCGTCATACGCCATCGCTTCCGCCGCCTCTTCGGTCTCCATCGCTGCCATGACCGCGTCCATGTCGGCAACATTCATCAAGACCCCGACCCGCGTCGGCTTCTCCGGATCCACGAAGGTACGAATGTTCGTGACCCCCAGCGGGCCGAAGAACTCCTCCCGCTTCGGTGACGCGAGCCAATGGTCTGTGTCCTTGACGTCGTGGTAGCCGAACACGGTCGGCATCACAGCTCCTCTCGGTCGTACGGTGACCCCGCGGTCATAACTCTCTCACCCGAAGCAACACAGATCCAGGCGCGTCGACCGCTCCGTTCGCGGCGGGACGACGGTGCGATTGGCTGCTCGATTCCCCCACGCATAGCATCGCGCCCATGCAGGAGCTGCGCTCCGGTGTCTGGCATTGGCAATCACCGCATCCCGACTGGGACGAGGAGCAGTCGTGGCCCGAGCTCGTGTCCTCGTACGGGATCGAGCTCGGCGACGACTTCGTCTTGTTCGATCCTCTCTCCGTCCCCGACGAGCTGCTCGAGCGCGCGACCGCCGTCGTCATCACCGCGCCTTACCACGAGCGCGACGCCCGTCGGCTTGGCCTCCCGGTGCACACACCGCCCGCCGACACCTGGCGGGATTGGGTCGAGAAGTTCGGCGTAGATCCCGACCGCGTGCGCGGCATGGAGAGCGAGGACCTCGCCTGGCTGCGCGCGGGCGAAGGCGAAGGGCATTTCCACGGCCTTGGAGCGTGGCCGTTCGGTATCAACGCGTACGCGGGCCGCGAGAACAACGATCTCATCCTCTGGCTGCCGTCGATCAACGCGATCGTCACCGGCGACTCGCTCTCCGACTTCGGCGACGGACTGGACATCCAGCTGGGCGGTCGTAAGCACGTGACGCGGGAAGATGTCGTCCAACGGCTCCGTCCGCTGCTCGACCTGCCGGTCGAGCTCGTGCTGCCAGCGCACGGCGAGCCGAGGGATCGCGCGGCGCTCGAGCGCGTGCTCTCCTGAGCGGCGCCGTGGACAAGCGTGGCCTCCGAATGCCCTCGGAAGAGGAAGTGCCGCTCCTTGGCGGGATGTCGACGCCCGGCGTTGTTCGGGTGGGCGACACGGTCCGTCGGCCGATGGGAGTTAACGCCGACTACGTGCATGAGCTGCTGCTTCATTTCGAGCGGTGCGGTTTCGATGGGGCTCCTCGATACCTCGGAGTCGATCGGTCGGGACGCGAGATCTTGTCCTTCATTGACGGCTTCGCTCCGCCGCACAACGGGTTCGAGCTCACCGAGGAGGCGGTACGGGCGGGCGCGAGACTTGTGCGTGAGGTGCACGACTTGACGCAGGGCACGCGGTTTGCCGCTGACGCAGAGATCGCGGCTCATCGCAATCTCTCGCAGCCCAACTTCGTCTTTCGCGACATGATTCCGATCGCGATCATCGACTGGGACATCACTAGTCGAGGCGATGCTGGAGCCTGTCCGACGGTTCGTCCTTGACGACCCAGATCCGGGAGAGTGGGGTCGAGGCGAGCTGGACTACATGGAGCGCAACGCCCCGTTGTTCGAGGAGTATCTCCGCGCTACGCGTTCTGGCGCCCACACCACTCCCGGTCCAGCATCGCGTAAAGGCGTAGCGTCGACCACTCGCCCTTGAACCAGTCGGCCTCGACCAGGCGCGCCTCGCAGCGGAAGCCCAAGCGCTCGAACAGACGCCGAACAGGAAAGTTGCGATCGTCGGCCTCAGCAAAGACTCGATGCATGCCACGCTGTTCGAATAGTTCTGTCACGACGGCCGTTAGCGCCTCGGTCGCCAGGCCCTTTCCCTGGCTTGCCTGCGCCAGCGTGACTCCGATCTCAGCGGTTGCAGGCTGGTCAGTCGCGACTCGTACGGCGCAATCCCCACACACCGCGCCCGTCGCCCGATCGACGATCGCCAGCTGCAGCCACTCTCCGGGTTGACCGAATACCAGCTCGCGTTGTGAGCTCAGGAAAGACTCGGCATCGGCCATCGAATACGTGCGGTCCCACGACTGATACCGCGCGACTTCGGGGTCGCTCCGGTAGGCGACGAACGCCTCGAGGTCATCAACCTGAAACGGCCGCAGGCTCAGACGCTCCGTCACGATCTCGATCGTGCTCATCGCGTCATGATTCCTGACGCTCGTGTCGATGAGGTACGGGTCGCCGAGCGGTCTACCTTGAGAGCAACATCGACGTGCGGCCGGAGGAGCCGCCGGGCAAGGAGTCATGGGATGACGCGGTACCTGATCTCGTTCGATGCCCACGCGATGGACCACATCCCCGACGAGGACATGCCCGCCGTGGCCAATGCCTCGCTCGCGGTGGTCCAGGAGGCCATCAACGCCGGCGTGTGGGTTTTCGGCGGCGGACTGGAAAACCAGAAGGCGAGCATCGTGGCCACCGACGGAACGGTCACCGACGGCCCGTACCCGGAGGCCATCGGCGGGCTCTGTGTCGTCGACGTGCCCTCGCGCGAGGAGGCGCTGAAGTGGGCTGCCAAGACCGCCGTCGCCTGTCGCTGCGCGCAAGAAGTCCGGGAGTTCATGCCCGACCCGACCGTAGGTAACTAGACGACACTCGCCTGGGCGAGCGTTCGGGTGAACGGAGGTTCCACGAGTGGGATACTCCTCGCCCGCCCTCGACAAGGAGTTCCAGTGTCAGCAGATGAGAACACGCGCCTCGCCCAGAGTGCTTATGAGGCTTTCGGTCGGGGCGACATGGCGGCGCTTGCCGAGGTGATGGCGGACGACATCGAGTGGGTGAATCCCGGCGATCCTGCCGTCGACCCGAACGCCGGAACGTTCAAAGGCAAGGACGCCGTCCTGGGCTGGTTTGGCGGTTTTGCATCGACTCTCGACTTCACGACGTTCGAGCCACGAGAGTTCATCGCCCAGAACGACAAGGTGGTGTCCCTGGTGTACGCCGAGGCAACGGCTCGGAACACCGGCCGCGCGTATGTCAATCATGAGGCACACGTGTGGACGTTCCGGGATGGGAAGATTGCCCGACTCCAGATCTATCTCGACACCGCAGCGACGGCTGCCGCCCACCGCGGGGAGTAGCCCGCGGCGACGACAACCAGCCTGGCAACGGCCCCTGACGGACCGACCCGCCGACTCTTACAGATGCCTGAGCGAATTACCGACGTTCGGCGGTGTAGACGAGGAAGTCGCTGTCGGCTGTCGCCGGTTCTCGCTTGTGGTCCCCGTCAACCGCGGTGACGGAGAAGCCTGAGGTCTCGAGCAAGAGAAGCAGCTCGGCGTGGAAGTACATGCGCATCGAAAGCGTATGGATCTCGCTCGCGACGTTGGAGCCATCGACCCACTTGTCAGCGCGGATCTCCATCACGAGCGTCTGATCGAGTGGGTCGAGTGAGATCGCTCGAACGCAGAGCGCCCGGTCGCTGCCGTCAGCGGCCCGGGCTCGTTCGCCAGGGGGCGGCCAGGGTTCGGGAAGCCTGGCCCGACCCTCTTTCGTCCAAGACGGCCAGCGCCTGCTCAGCGCGTATGGCACCTGGTTGTCGAGAAGGAGGATGCCGCCTGGTTCAAGGCTCTCGTGCAGGCGACGCAGGGCCAGTTTGTCCTGCTCGCGCGTGCTGCCAAGGCCGAACACACCGCAGACGACGATCGTTGCGTAGCGGCGGGGCGGCGTAAGGTCGTGCAGCGCCTGTACCCACAGGTTCGGAATCAGCCCTTCACGGTCCGCGAGGTCACGGCAGCGGGCAACCATGTCGGCCGACACATCACACCCGTCGACGTCGTACCCGGCGCGAAGCCACGGCAGCAGCAGCCTGCCCGACCCGCACCCGGCATCGAGAGCCGGCCGACCGGTCTTGAGGAACGCACCGAAATAGTCGAGCTCCGGGCCGCCCGTGTTGAACTGAGCCCACCAGTCCGCAACGAGCCCGTGGTGCCATGTCCCGATCGAATCCACCGTCGCTCCCCTCGGGGCAGCCGGTTGCTCCCAATGATCGCCTCGGGCGAGGGCAAATCATTTCAGCCATCGTCAAGGGTAATCAAGCGGCGCATTACAAACGCGGCTTGCACCAGCGTTCAGAAACGACCCCTGAGCCGCGGCACGGCGCACGCGAGACTGGCGTCTGATCCCGAGAACTCATCGTTCGATGACCAGGCCCCGCTCGTGTGCGATGAGTTGTCGGCGGGACGCCAGTCTGTCTCTCTGCCACGACACGCTGGGAGGTTCGAGTGCGGAAACTCAGCTTGCAACAGTTAGTTTCGCTCGACGGTCACATTCTCGAGGAGGACACCGAATACTGGCGATGGTGGCAGGCCCAGCCCGACGACGACGAGGCCGACGAATACTTCGTGGCCACCCTGCGCCGCGCGGGCACACACATCATGGGTCGCGTCACCTACGAGGCCATGGCAGCTCACTGGCCGTCGTCATCCGAGCCGGTCGCGCCGGTCATGAACGACATTCCGAAGGTCGTGTTCTCCAAGACCCTGACGTCGGCCGAGTGGCCAGAGTCGCGCATTGCGCGCGGCGAAACGGTGGAGGAGATCGCCCGCCTGAAGTCCGAACCCGGCGGCGAGATCGTCGCCCACGGTGGCGTGCGGTTCGTTCAATCCCTCGCCAGGCTCGGCGTCGTTGACGAGTACCGATTGTACGTCTATCCGGTCGCCACAGGAACCGGGAGTTCGATCTTCGCGAGTATCGAGGGTCTTCAACCGCTACGCCTCGCGTCGAGTAGGGCGTTTCCGTCGTCCGGCGCCCTCGAGTTGGTGTACGAGCCGATCCGCGGCCCGAGGTAGCCAGCCACAGGGTTGGGCTAGCGTTCACGCATGTCCCTGAGCCGATGACTACGACGTGTGCACGGGGTAGCGCAGATGCGTGACACCCACACCGGGGACGACCGTCGGATTCCCGAGGACGACCCGGTGTGTTCGCGAGGTGGTCGAACAGCCGCAGTCCTGCGCCTAGCAACACGGCAGCCAGATCGATGTGGATCTCGTCGAGCAGGCCGGCGTCCAGGCACTGCTGGATCGTTTGGGCGCCGTGCACTCCCACGGACTTCGGGCGGGCAGCCGATGTCGCTCGTGCAACGGCGCTTTCGATGCCGTCGGTGACGAACTGGACCGTCGAGCCGGGCCGTGGCCATCCGTCGGGCACGTCGTGCGTGACGACGAAAGCGGGCACATCCCACGGGTGCTGGCCGCCCCAGCCGTCGGCGCGCTCGAACGTGCGCCGACCGGTGAGCATGGCGCCGACCTCAGCTGTCAAGCCCCTTAGGTGGTCGGCACTCGGCGCCGAGACGTGGAACGTCATGCCCGATCTCGTGCTCGCTGTGGGGACCTCGACGTCGCCCGAGAAGTACCAGTCGAAAACCTCGGCAACCCCGTCGTTCGCATCGGCGACGTACCCGTCGAGAGACATCGACATGAGGGCGACCACCTTGGTCACGGTGCAGCTCCTTTCCCCACAAGGGCGCGGCTACTTGTCAGCAGCGGCGGACGCTTGATCCGACACGGGTGACGTCGGTTCCGTAGGACGTGGACAGTGCTTAAGACGCCACTGCAGCCCGGAAGTCATCGGTGCCCGCCAGCCACGCGAGGTTGGTTTCTATTCGGGCTGGAACAGTGCCAGCGTATTTCCGTCCGGATCTTTGAACCAGGCTGACTTGCCGACACCCGGGGTCGCCGCGACATGGTTGACCGTCCTCAGCGTCGGGAAGTCGTAGTCCTCGAAGATCGCCCCGCGAGTTTCGAACTCGCGCACATCGCGCTCGACCTCATCGCTCCACAAGCGCACCTGTGTGTGATCCGCGGTGTTCGGCGCAGGGCGTCCGTACACGAGGAGCGTCCCGTCCCCGCACTCGAAGAGAAGGTGATTTGGGATCGTTTCGACTGACAAGGTCAGTCCCACCACCTTCTCGTAGAACTCCTGGCTACGGGCGAGATCACCCGAGCAGATAACCGCGGAAATCCTGTGGACACCCACTGCCGCTCCCCCTCGCGTCGATTCGCCAGCCGACCGGACTATCCCAGAGCGCCGCGCGAGTTGCCCGAGCGTTCCCGGATGCCGTCTGAAGAAAGGTCTCCCTCAGCGTCGCCTCAGCCGCGCCTCAGCGTTTCCCCTAAGTATGAGATCGATGCGCATGTCTAGGCTCACTGGCTCGGTTCTGCTGGCTGGCGCGGTCGCTGCTGTGCTGACGGGCGTCCTGGTCGGAGCGGCTGCGAGCGACGCGGCGGCTTCGAAGCGTGCGGGGGCGATCGCCTTCATCCGCCTCGCCAACGGACCGGTCTTCGGGGGACGGCTGTTCGTCGTCCGGGCCGACGGGAGCGGGCTTCGACGGGTCACACCGCGTAGCACGATGATCTACTCGTATGCGTGGTCGCCCGACGGCAGGCTGATCGCCTACGTCGACCAACGGTTCTCGCTCTGGCTCGTACGTCCTGACGGGACCGGGCGGAGGCTGCTGCTTCCGACCTCTCGGCTGAGCAGCTTGGGCGTGAGCTGGTCGCCGGACGGCAAGGAGATCGCGATCGTCTCGCCGAGCCCGAGCGCCAATCCCCGCACCGCCGCCTGCGCGAGGCTGGCGCTCTACGTCGTCCCGATCGGCGGCGGCAAGCCGGTGCAGGTGTCGCCGCCGCGACGAGGGATCGGCTGCGGCGTCGCCTGGTCTCCCCTCGGCGGCGAGATCGCCTACGGAGACGGCGGCGAGGCACTCGGGGTCATCTCCAGGGACGGCGGCCGGCCGCGGCTCCTCCTCTCCTCCGGCGTCGGCGCTCCGCAGTGGTCGCCTGACGGGACCAAGCTCGCCGCCCCGACACTGATCCACCTCGGCCGGCGACGCGCCCTCCGCTACCACCGGATCACCGTCGTCAACGCGGACGGAAGTGATCCCCATGTCGTCACCGACCACGCCTACACCGAGTACCCCTTCGCCTGGTCGCCGGACAGCAGGCAGATCCTCTACGGCAAACAGGACCGGCAGGGCATCTACGTGATCGGCGCGGACGGGCGCGGCGACCACCGCGTCACTCACGACTCGCCCCCCGAGGCCGACTGGGGTGCCCTCGCCTGGTCGCCGGACGGAGGCTCGATCGTCTACGCGACCGACCGGACCAGCAACGACGACCTCTACGTGATCGACGCCGACGGCCACAACAAGCTTCGACTCACAAACTCAGCTGCGAGCGAGATCGCTCCCTCCTGGCAACCTCAATAGCTGAGGGCACACGCAACTCGACCTCAGCCGCCGTCACGACAACACACTCACAGTGCGGGAATGATGCTCCTACGGGGAGGCTGCGAGTAGGCCGGACGGTGCGTCAGGCTCCGTCAGCGCCGTTCCCGTCACTCGGAGCGCCAGCGGCGCAGTCGCATCGAAGAGCTAGCTGGTCGAGAGACCTCGGCATCGATTGACGCGAAGCGATGACTTCGCCTCGCGGCGGGAGTCGTACCGTCGGTAAGAGGTTGATTGGTGATGACGCCCCCCACGATCACGCCGCTGCTCGTGGCCGAGTTGCTCGTCGAGGGCGAGCGCTGGCCGGTCTACGTCCACGTCATCGACCATCCCGCCGCCCGAGTGCTGG
The DNA here is from genome assembly GCA_963708355.1 of uncultured Thermoleophilia bacterium. Taxonomy (GTDB): domain Bacteria; phylum Actinomycetota; class Thermoleophilia; order Gaiellales; family Gaiellaceae; genus PALSA-600. The sequence continues at coordinate 362,232 of CAVPSK010000009.1, forward strand.
TCGACACCGGCATGACGGAGCTGCACCCGGAGGTGGCCGACCTTGACCCCCGCCTCGTCCCACTGAGCGAGCAGGCCTTCGACCTCGCCGGCGTCGACGTCGTCGTCAACACGCACCTGCACTTCGACCACTGCGGTGGCAACCACCTCTTCGCCGGACGGCCGATTTACGTTCAGCGGCAGGAGCTCGAGGATGCGCGGACGGAGGACGACTACACGATCCGCGAGTGGGTCGAGGCGCCCGGCGTGCGCTACGAGCCGGTCGACGGCGAGCTCGAGCTGCTGCCCGGGCTCCGCCTTGTCCCGGCGCCGGGCCACACGCGCGGCCTGCAGGTGGTCGTCGTCGAGACGGGCGGGCGTCCGGTCGTCGTCGGCGGCGACGTGGCCGTTCGCTTCGGCGAGCTCGACGAGCCGCGCACCGAGGGCCAGCTGCGGGTGTGCGCGCTCGAGCCCGAGCTCGTCTGGCTCGCGCACGAGCACGAGCCCTGGCGGCCGCGCACCATGTAAGGCGCGCCGCAGTGCATATGGCCCGCGGTGGCCTACAAGTGTCGTCCTCTCGAACACGACGATCGGGACGGCGGATCGCTGGCAGAAGCGGACGGGCAACGAGCCTCCGTCGCATTAGGTTCGCCCGGGGAGTGTGCGTTGCGGTGCCCGAGCGCCCTTGTCACTCGAACCGGGCGAGATGTATCAGCCGGCGAGTTGCGCGGCCTGCGACCCGGCGAGCAGCGCGTCTCCATGATTCACCGAATGGCAGGCGCGACAGCGAGCCTCGTACGAGTCGAGCGCGCCGACCTGGATCGTCTCGCCGTCGAATGGTGCCGGCTCGCCGTCGACCAGCCGCTGAGTCATCGTCGCCGGGCCGCCGCAGCGGTGGCAGACGGCCTCGAGCTTGTCCACGAACTCGGCGACGCAGAGCAGCGTCGGCATCGGGCCGAACGGCAGGCCGCGAAAGTCCTGCGCGAGCCCGGCTGCGACCACGCGCGCATGGCCTTCGACGAGGTCCGCGATCACGTCGACGATCCCGTCGTCGAAGAACTGCGCCTCGTCGATGCCGACGGCGTCGTACCCCTGCGCGAGCCTGCGGACGTCGCGGCTGGTGGCCGCCGTCACCGCCCGCATCCTGGCGCCCGCGTGCGAGACGACGTGCCCGACGTCGTACCGGTCGTCGATCGACGGCTTCACGATCAGCGTGCGCAAGCCCGCGATCTCGGCGCGCCGCAAACGCCGGATCAGCTCCTCGCTCTTGCCGCTGAACATCGGCCCGCAGACCACCTCGAGCCAGCCTCCGCGCTGTGGCTGTGTCCTGATCACGGCGCGAGACACTAACCGGCCCACCAGACGTACACGTTCGTCTCGAGACGCTCGAAGCCGAGCCGCGGGTAGAGGCGGTTCGCCGCCTCGCGTGCCGGCCGAGAGGTCAGCTCCACGCGCCGTGCGCCGGCGCTGACGGCGCGGTCGAGCGCGTCCCGGGTCAGCGCCTCTCCGACGCCGCGTCCTCGCGCCGCCTCGTCGACCACGACCGCTTCGATCCGCGCCTTGACGCCGCTCGGGATCCGATAGACGACGAGGGTCAGCATGCCGACGACGCGGCCGTCGTCGATCGCAGCGAGCAGCTCCACTCCGGGCTGCGCGAGCAGCGCCTCGAGCTCGGCCCTCGTCGGCGGCATACGGCCGGGCGAGAGCTGCGGCAACAGGCGTGCCAGATCGTCGACGAGCCCGTCGCCGACGTCGCGGACCGGCTCGATCCTCAACGCAGCAGTCTGGAGAGGCGCCGGTCTTTCAGCACGCGGCCCTCGGTCTGACACGTCGGGCAGTAGTAGATCGTGTGCTCTTCGAAGTCGACGCGCGCGATCGGCGTCGCGCAGCGTTGACACGGCTGGCCGAGTGCGTTGTGCACGCGGTATGTCCTCGCGTCGTTCGCGCCGGCGAGGCGGAGCTCGAGGCCGCGCCCGAGCTCCTCGCGGATCGCGGCGGCGAGGCGCTCCGTCTCCTCCTCGTCCACCTGCGTCGAGAGCTGGTACGGGGAGAGCCGTGCGGCCCACAGGATCTCGTTCGCCCAGGCCCGGCCGATGCCGGCGATCAGTCGCTGGTCGCGCAGCATGGAGTGCAGCCGTCGCGAGTCCGACGCCAGGATCTGGCCGACTGCCTCCGCGTCGAGCTGGTCGGCCTCCGGGCCGAGGTGAGCGAGCTCGGCTGCGAGCGCGTCCGGTCGCAGCAGCCAGACACCCGCGCGTTTCTTCGAGCCTGCCTCGGTCAGCTGCAGCTCGCCGCCGTCGGCGAACCGAATCCGGAACATCGGCGACTTCGCGCCCTTGGCGCCCGAGGCGATGTGCCGGAGCCGTCCGGCGCTCATCAGGTGCACCATCAGCACGAGCTCGCCGTCGCCGGTCGGCAGCAGGAAGCGCTTCGCCCTGCGCTCGACGCGGAGCGTCGTGCCTTCGAGTGCCTGCAGCGGCGGGTCGATCGTCTTCAGCGTCGCGACGTGCGCCGGCCCCGCGCGCTCGACCGGCGACGCGGCGACGAGCGGGTCGAGCTGACGGCGCCAAGCCTCGACTTCGGGTAGCTCGGGCAGCGTAGGCTCCTCGCGGACGAGTGACGATGGACGCGATCAGGGTAGTCGTCAGGCGCGGGGCCGTCGTCGAGGCGGTGCATCGGGTTCATGCGGCGACGACGTGGGGTGACACGTGGGGCTCCCCGTCGCTTGCGTTCCTTCTGCGCTCGTCGGTGAAGCCGCTGCAGGCGATTCCGTTCGTCGAGGGCTACGAGGACCTGGACGACGACGAGATCGCGATCTCCTGCGCGTCCCACCATGCCGAGCCGGCGCAGCTGGCGGCCGTCCGCAAGGTGCTCGCCCGCGCGGGGGCCACCGTCGACGATCTCGAGAACGGAACGCAGGAGGGCCGCCCGAAGGGGCGCCTCGGGCACAACTGCTCGGGCAAGCACGCTGGGATGCTGGCGGCATGCCGCGCCCACGACTGGCCGCTCCACCCGTACCGCGACCCCTCGCATCCGCTCCAGCAGCGGATCGCGGAGGTCGTCGGCGCGCCGGGCGTGGCGGTCGACGGATGCGGGCTCCCGACGTTCGCGACGACGCTCGACGATGCCGCTGTGCTCCTGACGCGAACGCCGGCGCGGATCCGATCGGCGATGCGCGCGCATCCCGAGCTTGTGGGGGCGTCGCGTGGTGCGCCCGACACGGATCTGATGCGCGAGGTCGACGGCTGGATTGCGAAGGGCGGCGCCGAGGGTCTGTACTGCGCCGCGCACGAGGACGGACGCGGCTTCGCGCTGAAGGCGGAAGACGGCTCGTACCGCGGGCTCGGGCCCGCGCTCGGCGTGGTGCTCGGGCTCGACATCTTCCGTGAGGTTCCCGTCGCGAACAGTCTCGGCGAAACCGTAGGCTCCGTCTTCGCATGAGGGTCTTCATCGTCAGCGACATGGAAGGCGTCGCGGGCATCGTGAAATGGCAGCAGGTGACAGGCGGCCACGCGATGTACGAGGAAGGGCGTCGGCTGTACACGGGCGAGATCAACGCCGCCGTGCGCGGCGCCAAGGCTGCGGGGGCGACGGAGATCGTCGTGATGGACTGTCACGGCGCCGGCGAGGGTTGGACGTTCAACTCGCTGATCCCAGAGGAGCTCGATCCCGCCTGCGAGTACGTCGTCCAGAACGAGTGGACGGAGTACGTCGAGTACCTCGAGCAGGGCGTCGACGCTGCGCTCTTCGTCGCGATGCACGCGATGGCAGGCACCCGCGACGGCGTGCTCGCGCATACGGTGAGCGGGTCGTCGTGGTGGCGCCTGCGGTTCAACGGTGTCGAGGTCGGCGAGACCGGGATCAACGCGGCTCTGTGTGGGCACTGGAACTGCCCCGTGGTGCTCGTCACCGGTGACGAGGCCTCGTGTCGAGAAGGAAGAGCGTTGCTCGGCGATGGGTTGACGACGGTGGCGGTCAAGAAGGGCCTGGGCAGGTTCAGCGCGCGGCAGCTGCCGGCCTCACGCGCGCGCGAGCTGATCGAGGCGGGTGCGAAGCGAGCGTTGGGAGACCTGTCCGCGGTGCATCCGTACGAGCCCGGCCGTCCGTGCGAGATCACGATCGATTTCAACACCTCGGATCACGTCGAGCGATACCGCTACCGGCCGGGCGTCGAGATCACCGAGCCGCGCCAGATCGTCTCTCGGGCCGACGACTGGTGGACGGCGTGGCGTCAGTTCTTCTTCTAGCGGCGGTGTAGAGCTCGCCGGTGAACCGGCCGCGCACCGCAGGCTCGACCTTCGCGGTGGCTCGAAGCTGGTACAGGTGGCTCGTGCCGCCGAGCACACCTGCGCCGACGTAGTCGTTGAAGTCGCGGGTGAGCGCGCGGATCTCGAGCCCCGACTCGACGATCGTCCGCTGCAGCTCGAGCTGCGCGCCCGGCCGCCGCGAGCCGAACGACAGGAAGACCGTCGAGCCCTCGCCGGAGAGCGCTTCCGTTGCGCGCGAGAGGAAGAGGCGAGCGCCTTCCTCGGTGTAGGGCGGGTCGGTGACGACGGTGTCGTAGCGCCCCGCGTGTTCCGGCGGAAGCGGGTCGCGCAGGTCCGCGTGCACGAAGCGGCACGGGAACGGCGCGTCGCCGAGCTCGTCTGCCGCGAAGCCGAGCAGCCGCTCGTCCACGTCCAGCACTGTCAGCTCCTCGATCACCTCGCCCGAGCCGAACCGCGTCACGAACCGTGCAAGGGCGAACGAGATCAGGTCGTCGTCGCCGAGCAGCAGGATCCGCCGGCCGGCGATCGCCCCGGCGGCATGGAGCGCGAGCACTCGGCGCAGCATCGTCTTCGGCGTGCAGTGGCACTGGTCGAGCTCGGTTCGCGCGCCCGGTGCCGCCTCCGCGATGCGGGCGAGCCCTCGGCGCAGGTGCACGACGTTCTCGGAAAGCGCGATCCCCCGCCCGCCGCAGGCCGGGCATGTCGTGTCGAGGTCGAGCGAGCCGGCGCGCGCGAACCGGCGGCGCCCCGCGACCGTCAGCTGCGCCGGGCGCTCGTCGGCGACGACGCCGTGCCGGCGAAGCTCGCCGCAGATCGCCGCGACGATCGGCACCGGCAGGTCGACCGCCCGCGCGAGCACGCGGATCGAGACCGGCTCGAGCCGCGCCAGCGCGGTGAGGACCGCACGGACGCCCCGCGTGCCCTCGATCAGGCCGACCTCGCGCGTCACCGCGCCGACGATGCGGTCCGACTCAGTCAAGGGCCCGGGGCACGCAGTTGACCTTTGCCCGCACGATCTCGAGCCGCTCCCGAATCTCGCCGAGCACAGCATCGCCGTCGACATCGCCGTACGACAGCAGATCGATGTTCGCCAGCCCGAGCTCCGGCCACGTGTGGAGACTCAGATGGGACTGTGCGAGCACGAGCACGCCTGTGACGGCCCCGTTCGAGAACACGCAGAATCTCTCGCCCAGGACCACGGCGCCGCCCGCCTCCACGCCGGCGTACAGCGCCGCGCGCAGGCGCGGCTCGTCGGTCAGCACGGCCGGGTCGGAGACCCAGGCATCCATCGTGTACAGGCGCATCGTCTGCGCCCGGTCTCGCAGTTCCAGCACTTCGAGCTCCTTCTCGCGAGGTGGGCGTGATCGCCGCCGCCACCGCGAGTGGAACGGTCAAGAAGGGCTGAGCGCTCTGTACTCGGTCAGGCGGCGGCGAGGAGGGTGGCGCAATCCGCAGTCATCGAAAATCCCCCTCCTCTCGTCGCTTGACGTCGTTGACCGTAGCCGCGCGCGCGTCCGTCGTCAACCGCGAGTACGGTGAGTCGGCCGCCATGCTTCGCTCAGCTCCGCTCGTTACCGCTGCCATGCTGATCGTCTGTGTCGTGCTCGCGGGCGCAGCGGGCGCGGGTAGCGCGAAGCTCCCGGCACTCCCCAAGAGCTGGCCGCACACCCTTCAGCTCGGGCTCGCGGACTCGCCGGGCGGCGCCGCGGCGCTGCGACGGGCCGCGCCGTTCGGTTTTCGCTACCAGTACCTCGCCGGCGGGGCAAACACCGGCCAGGGCTGGTCGACGTGGAACCCGAACGGCACCTTCGCGTCGATGTACGTCGACGACTCGTGGCGTCACGCCGAGATCCCGGTGCTGACCTACTACATGCTGCTGCAGTCGAAGCCGGGCGGTGGTGACGAGGCGCACGCCGACCTTTCGAACCTGCAGAACGCCGAGACGATGTCGGCGTACTGGAGCGACGTACGACTGCTGTTCTCGCGGGTGCACGGAACGAAGCCGGTCGTCGTGCACGTCGAGCCCGATCTCTGGGGCTACCTCGAGCAGGCGAACGCGGTCGACCTCTCCTCTGCGTTCGCGCAGCAGTGGGTGAAGCTGCGCGACGAGCTCGCGCCGAACGTGATCCTCGCGTACCACATGAGCGGCTGGGGGACGAAGCACGACATCGCCTACGAGGATCCGCCCGACGCGACGGTGCGCGCATACGCCGCGCAGTCGGCGGCGTTCTACCGATCGCTGCACGCGCGGTTCGACATCGCGTTCGAAGATTTCTCCGACCGTGACGCGGGGTTCTACGCGAAGATCAACGGCAACGCGAACACCTGGTTCAAGCCCGCGGACTTCCATCGGCACCTGCTCTATGCGAAGACGTTCGTGGCGCTCGCCGGGGTACGGGTCGTCGCCTGGCAGATCCCGCTCGGCAACACCTTGATGCGCGCCGAGAACAACACGTGGGATCACTTCCAGGACAACAGGGTGCAGTGGCTGATCGGCGACGGGACGCGATCGCGTCTTCGACAGTACGCGGCGGCGGGCTTCGCCGGCTTCCTGTTCGGGCGTGGCGCCGACGGCCCGACGTGCGCCTGCGACGCGGCGAAGGACGGCGTCACGAACCCCGCGCCGATCAGCGGGAACACACGCCCGTCGCTGTCGGCCGACGACGACGGCGGGTACTTCAAGGCGCAGGCCCGCAGCTACTACCGCGGCGGGGCGCTACCGCTTCCGCGATGAGCAGGATCGTCGTCGCGTGTCTCGGCGACTCGATCACCGAGGGCTCGCCGTACTGGGACTCGCGCCGCCGGGTCGGCAATCCGATGGGCCAATGGGAGCATTGGGCCGGGCTCGAGCATCCCGAGCTCGAGCTGCGCAACTTCGGAATCTGGGGCGAGCGAACCGACGAGATCGGCGCGCGGCTGGACGAGGCGGCAGCGGGCGCCGACGTGCTCGTCGTGCAGGGAGGCATCAACGACATCGCGCAGGGTCGCGCGGTCCATGGCGCCGCGTCGAACCTGCAGGCGATGGTCGAGCGCGGCCTCACGCTCGGCGTGCGCGTCGTCGCATGCGACGTCCTGCCGTGGAACAACGGCTGGCCGGGCGCGGAGGCGCCGATCCGCGAGCTCAATGCTCGGGTCGGCGCTCTCGGCGTCCCGGTGCTTCCGTTCCACGACACGCTCGAGGACCCCGACCGCCCCGGGCGCATGAAGCCGGAGTGGACGCACGCCGACGGCGATCACCCGTCGCTTGCGGGCTACCGCCGCCTCGGCGAGCTCGCGTTCTCGCTCCCTGCGGTCTGACCGCGGTCAGACCGCATCATCCCGGCCCTCGTTCTGCGGGAGGATGACGCGAGGAGCGCGCCGGGCTACGGTGACGCGCGATGGCACTGCTTGCGTTACGCGGCGCGGCGAAGAGCTTCGGCTCGCGGCTCGTGCTCGACGGGCTCGACTTCGATATCGAGGCCGGCGCGCGCGTGGGCGTGATCGGGCCGAACGGCGGCGGCAAGTCGACGATGCTCCGCATCCTTGCCGGCCTCGAGACTCCCGACACGGGCGAGCTGACGCAGCGCCGTGGCCTCGTCATCGGCTTCGTGTCGCAGCAGCCGGAGGGCGACGACCGCAACGCGCTGGAGATTGCGCGGGCGGCGCGGCCCGACCTGGACCGCCTCGAGCGCGAGCTTTCCGACGTCGAGAGCCGACTCGGACGCTCCTACGACAACCTGGCGAAGCTCTCGCGGCTGCTGGCCCGCCAGGAGGAGCTCGTCGAACGCTGGACGGCGGCCGGCGGCCCCGGCTTCGACGGGCGCGCACGCGCGCTTCTGCTCGACGTGGGTCTCGACGACGACGACCTGGCAAAGCCGACGCGCCTTCTCTCCGGCGGCCAGCGCAAGCTCGTCGGCCTCGCCGTCGCGCTGCTGCGGGACCCGGACGTGCTGCTGCTCGACGAGCCGGAGGCGCACCTCGACGTACGGGCGCGCGAGCGGCTCGAGTCGGTGATCGGCGGGTTCGACGGCGCCGTGGTTGCCGTCTCGCACGACCGCTACCTGCTCGACGAGACCGTCTCGACGACGGCCGAGCTGAACGGCGGCCGCGTCCGAGTCTGGCCCGGCAACTACTCCGCCTACACGGTCGCGAGGGAGCTCGAGCTGCAACGGCAGCAGCAGCTCTACGTGACGCAGCAGAAGGAGATCGCGCGGCTCGAGGAGGCGATCCGCCGCTTCGAGGACTGGGCGCGCCGCGTCGTCGACGAGCGGCACATCAAGCAGGCGCGCAACAAGCAGCGCCAGATCGACCGCATGGAGAAGGTCGACCGCCCCGTGCTCGAGCGGCGCAAGATCGCGCTCGAGCTGCGACCGAAGATTCGCGGCGGTGAGCGCGTCGTGGAGCTTCAGGGAGTCGGGGTCGAGCTCGGAGGCACGCCGGTTCTCGCCGGGATCGACCTGACGGTGCTGCGCGGGGAGCGCGTCGGCGTCGTCGGCGAGAACGGCGCGGGCAAGTCGGTGCTGCTTCGCGTGCTCGCCGGCGAGCTTCCTCCGAGCGAGGGCGAGCGCAAGGCAGGCCCATCGATCCGCTTCGGCCGGCTCGCGCAGGACCGCCGCCCGGACGACCCGAACGCGACGCCGCTCGAGCTCGTTCGCCGTGCGGCGCCGATCTCGGAGGGCGAGGCCGTCTCGCGGCTGATGAAGTTCCTGTTCGCGTACGAGCAGGTTCGGCGGCCGCTGCACACGCTGTCGGGCGGGGAGTGGACGCGCCTTCAGCTGTTGATGCTGATGCTCGAGGGAGCCAACTGCCTGCTGCTCGACGAGCCGACCAATCACCTCGACATCGAGTCTGTCGAGATGCTCGAGTCCGCGCTCGAGTCCTTCGACGGGACCGCCGTCTTCGTCTCGCACGACCGGTACTTCCTCGACCGGATCGCCGACCGGATCCTCGAGGTCGCCGACGGCGACGTGCGCTCGTTCGAGGGCGGCTGGTCGAGCTGGCGGCGCCGCACCGCGCCCTACGAGGAGGTCAGCGCGACACGCTGATCGGCCTGCTCGATCACGAGCGGGTCGTGCGTCGCGCAGACGACGGCGGCGCCCGTCGTTCGAGCGATCCGTCCGAGCAGCACGCCCACCGAGATCGCGTTCGCGCCGTCGAGACGCGACGTGGGCTCGTCGGCGAGGAGCAGCGCGGGCCGCGCGGCGAGGGCGCGGGCGATCGCCGTGCGCGCCCGCTCGCCCTGGGAGAGCCGCGACACCCGCTGCGTCGCGCGCTCGCCGAGCCCGACGGAGTCGAGCGCCGAGACCGCCGTCGGCCGGTCCTCGACGCCTCGCAACGCGAGGGCCAACTCGACGTTCTCGAGGGCCGAGAGGTGGGGGATGAGACCGACCTGCTGCCCGACGTAGGCGATCTTCTCGCGTCGGAGCGCGGCGCGCGCGGCACGGTCGAGGCGCGTGAGATCCACGCCGTCGAGCTCGATCGAGCCGGCGTCGGGGAGCTCGAGCCCGGCGAGCAGGTGCAGAAGCGTCGTCTTTCCCGAGCCCGACGGCCCGGTGACGGCGTGCAGGATCCCCGGCCGGAGGTCGAGCGACAGCTCGTCGAGCACGGTCGTCGCTCCGAACCGCTTCACGAGCCCGCGCGCGGCGACGACCGGCCCCGCGGCCGACGGCTGGTGCCAGGCACTTCGGTGCCTGGCACTGAAGTGCCTGGCACCTGTTCTTGAAGAACGGCCGACCCCGGTGGCGCGTCGATCGGCTCGACGAACACGCCGCCCGCCTCGAAGCGCGCGGTCGCGCGGTCGCCGATGCCGGCGCGGAGCAGCAGCTCCTCGGGCAACCTCAGCCAGCCGCCACGGCCGACGACGATCGAGTCGGTCGCCTCGCCGTCGCGCGACCACTCCTCGGAGACGCGGCCGTCGCGGATCCGGACGATGCGGTCGGCGATCCGGGTGGACTCCGGGTCGTGGCTGACGATCACGGTCGTGCACCTGTGCTCGCGCACGAGCTCGGCCAGCGTCGCGTACACCTGGTCGGCGGTCGCCGCGTCGAGCTCGCCGGTCGGCTCGTCGGCGAGGAACACGCGCGGCCGGTGCGCGAGCGCCGCGCAGAGCGCGACGCGCTGCTGCTCGCCACCCGAGAGCTGCGCCGGCAGACGGTTGCGCTTCTGCGCGAGGCCGACGCGCTCGAGAAGCTCGTCCGCGCGGCGCAGACGCTCGGACGCGCGCGCTCCGCGCAGGCCGAGCTGCACGGCGACCAGCTCCCGCGCGGTCAGCTCCGGCGAGAGCGCGCGCGTGTAGTGCTGGTCCGCATAGCCGAGCAGCGACGAGCGGTACTGAGCGAGCCTGCGCGACGGGAGCTTGCCGATCTCCTGGCCGTAGACGCGGACGACGCCGGCCGACGGCCGGTCGAGCCCGGCGAGGATGCGCAGCAGCGTCGACTTCCCGGAGCCGCTCGGGCCGAGCACGGTCAGCACCTCGCCGTCCCCGACCTGCAGCGAGAGCCCCTGGAGCGCTGCGGCGTCTCCCTCGGGCGTGGAGTGGACGCGGAAGACGTCGCGTACCTCGATCGCCGTCGTCATACGGCCCCCTCCGCAGCCCGCGCCGGCGCGCGGCCGCGCAGCGACGTCGCGAGGCCGACGAGCAGCACCGCGAGGACGACGTACGCGATCGCCGCCACCGCCAGCACCGGCCAGTCGACGACGAGGCGGAGCGGCGGCTCCGGCTCTGCCGCCGTCGCCGTCACGGACACCAGCGAGATCACGAGCGCGGAGAGAATCGCTCCGAGCACGAGGCCGCCGACGACGCCGAACGCCGCGACGAGCAGCGCGCGCAGGCGGAGGTGTGCGCGGATCGTCGCCGGCGCGGCGCCCTGCGCCTCGAGGTCGAAGAGCTCGCCGCGGTCGTCGCGCACGTCGGCCACGATCGCGAGCAGCAGCCCGACGAGGGCGAGCACGAGCGCGACCAGCGCCGTGCCCGCCAGGGTGATCAGCGCGCCGCGCGCGAGTGGATCCGCGTCGAGCTTCGCGAGCGTCGCCGCGCGGGAGGAGACCGAGAGCGCGGTGAACGGCGCTCGGTCGAGCCGATCGGCCGTCGCAGCCGCGCGCTCCGACGGGACGTCGAGCCAGAGCTCGTCGGTGGTGCCGAGGCCCGGCGATCGCGAGTCGAGCAGAGTGGACGTCGTCTGTCGGTCGGCGATCACCGCGTCCCCGACGATCGACGGGAACCGGCGCACGACGCCGACGAGGTGCCCCGCGACGGGCTCGCCCTCGACCTGCAACGGCACGGTCCCGTCCGGCGCCGCGGCCGCGGCCACACCCGGCGTGACGAGGACGTCGAGCGGCCGGCCGTCGGTCGGCTGTGCAGGCCGGAAGGTGCCGGTGCGGTCGGGCGTGATCAGGTAGCCCGCGCGGCGGCCGGTCCCGCTCGCGCCGCCCACGCCGATCCAACCCGCGAACGGGTGGGCGACGGCCCGCCCGTTGACGGTCGGCGTTCCGAGCGTGAGCACGCCCTTCGCGCTGGGCTGGATCCCGACCCCGCCGTTCGCGGTGAACCGTCCGCCGTTCAGAAGATAGAACTGGAGCCCCGCGAGCGTGGCCGACACGAACGGGATGCGACCGCGCAGCGTCACCGTCCGGCGGCGGTGCGTCTGACCGAGCGTCACCGGCTCGTAGTCGCCGAGCGGCGACCGGAAGACCGCGCGCAGCCCGATGTCGTCGCCGCGGATCGAGACCGGCAGCGCGAAGCGCCGTCCCGGTGGCAGCGCGGTCGTGCGGAGCGACTCGTCGCGAGACGGCGTCAGCCGGCGGCCCAGCTCGGAGAGCGACTGCGCCGCGAAGTCGCTCCGCCAACCCTCGACGTTCGCGAGCCTCGGCGTCGGCAGCCCGAGCAGCGTGAAAGTCGCGCCGCTCGGCACGTTGCCGGACAGCCGCACCACCTGCGACGGCGGTGTCGGGTACGCGTTCGCCGGCGCACCGTGCAGCACCGGAACGAGTTGCGAGAGGTCCTCGGTGAGGACGAAGGACGCCGGGACCGTGTACGCCGCCTCGTCGTGCTGGCCACGCACGAGCGTCGAGCGGTAGACGAGCGCGAAGAGCGCGAGGCCGATGCTCGCGACCAGGAACGTCGCGGCGATCGCCGCGTGCCCGGGGTTGCGGGCAAGCGACGCCGCGGCGAGGCGGAGCGAGACGGGCCCGCGACGTCCCGCTCGCCCGAGCAGCCGCAGCCCCGGCGCGAGCAGCCTCGCGCACAGCACCGCCGTTGCGAAGACGATCAGCGCCGGGACCAGGAGCAGGAAGGCGCTCGTCCCGCTGCCGGAGGCGAGCGACTGCGCGTCGATCGAGCCGCGCGCCCATCCGACGAGCACGACGGCGACCGCGCCGAGCGCGGCGGCGTCGAGCGGCGTGAACGCGACCCTGCCGAGCTGGATCGACGGCGCGCGCACCGCCGCGTAGAGCAGAAGCCCGGCGACGACCGCGACCGCGAGCGCCGCCGTCAGGCCGCCTGGCGAGAGCAGCCCGTGGACGACGACCTGCCCGGCGGGCGAGCCGGCCTGCGCCGCGACCACCGCGGCGACGGCGCCCCCGGCGACCCAGCCGACGATCGTGCCGAGCCCGGCGAGCGCACCCGCCTCCGCCAGCGTGAACAGCTCGACCTGCCAGCGCCGCGCGCCGAACCACTGCAGGCGCAGGCGGGCGTCGCCGACGTCGCGCCGCAACGCCGCGGCGGCCAGGACGGTGAACGCGAGCAGCAGCGCGCCGCCTTCGCCGCCCAGCAGCAGCAGGCGGCGAGATGCCGCCGTCGACGACGACGCGGCCGCAGCCAGCGTGTCGGTGGGCGCGGTCACCTGGAACGCCTCCGGGCTCGCCTCGAGCCGGGCGGTCACCTTCTGCACCCGCGCCGAGAACGCATCGACCGTCCACGGGTGCACGTCGCCGCTCCGCACCGGCACGAACCATGCGTACGAGCGGTAGAAGGTCTCGAGCTCCTTCGTGCGCGAGAGCCCGGCGATGCCGTTCGCGATCACGATCGGGCTCGGTTGCGGCGTGTGGTAGCGGACGGCCTGCGCGACCATCTCCGTGCGCGGCGCGGGCAGCACGAACGGTGCGATCGACGCGTCGGGCTTCAGCGTGGCGCGGCCGACGACGACGAGTCGTAGGTTCGGCGTCGAGGGAATCGGCCCGGCGCCCTTCAGGCGCAGCACCTCGCAGTGCGAGGGCACACACACCGCGGGGATGCGCCCCGAGATCAGGCGCACGTACCGGCCGAGGTCGTCGGCGGCGCGCAGATTCACGAGCCGTCCCTGGATCGAGGACTCACGGAAGAGCATCGCGGCGGCGGGCGGCTCGCCGGTCACCGTCTCGAGCTGCGGGGCGACCTGGGCGTTCAGGCGCGAGAAGTCGTCGACGGCACCGCTCCAACCCACCTCGACCTGGCGGTCCGCCGGCTGCAGTGCGGCGGCCGCCTCCGCGAGCGCGCGGTCTCGCATCACCAGCCGGCCGGCGAGCACGCCCGCCAGCACTGCCGCCCCCGCGACGACGCCCAGCGAGACCAGCAGAATGCGCTCACCGCCCGCGGCCAGCCGCGCCGAGGCGAGGCGTAGGGGGAAGCCGATCCGACGCAGCGACACCGGTACTCGGATGGTACCGGTGTCTAGAATGATCGGCAAACCGATGAGCCCGCGTTACGACGTCCCCAAGGCGGCGCCCGAGCCCCTACGCCGGGTGCAGCTGCTGATCAACAGCGTCGACCTCGAGCACGAGGTCGACTGGCTCCCGGACTGGCTCGAGGAGCGTGGGCTCGGCGGGGAGGTCGAGCGCGCGCGCGAGCTGCGCGAGGCGCTGCGGCGGCTCGTGCTCGCGAACAACGGCGTCGTGCTCGACCCGTCCGCGCTGGAAGCGGTCAACCGCGCGACCGGCCGGCTGCGCCTGGAGCTCGTCGCCGACCGGGGCGTCCACGTTCGCGTCGAGGGCGGGGACGCGCTCGACGACGTCGTCGCGGTCGCGCTCGAGGCGATGCTCGACGGCAGCTGGGAGCGCCTCAAGGCCTGCCGCAACTGCCGCTGGTCGTTCTACGACTACTCGCCGAACCGCTCGGCGACATGGTGCTCGATGCAGCTCTGCGGCAACCGCAAGAAGACGAGCGCGTACCGCAGCCGCAAGCGCGCAGAGGGATAGCCAGCAGCCGCGTTTGCGAGGATCGCGCCGGATGGCGCGAACCGTCACCGCAAGGGCCGCGCTCGGCGGGCTCGCGCTTGCGTTCACCCCCGGGTTCAACGTCGCGAACATCGGGGCCGTCGCCGATCGCACCGCGCACGCCTACGGGATCGGCCTCGGGGTGGTCGGGCTTTTTACCACCGCGCTCTTCGTCACCCACGCCGCGTTCCAGGTGCCGATGGGGCGCCTCTGCGATCGCTTCGGTGCGCGGCTCGTCGGCGGGCTGGGGTTGCTCGTCGTCGCCGCCGCGTCGGCGGCCGCGCTGCTGTGGCAGGTCGCGGCGTTTGCGATCGGGATGCGGTTGGTCGCCGGGATCGGGACGGCTGCCTCGTTCGTCGCGGGCAGCGACTACGTCCGCGCGGCGATCGGTACGGCGGTGGCCCAGGGCGCCTACGGCGCCGCGAGCATGGCCGGCGGTGGGCTCGCCCTCGCCTTCGTCCCGTTCTGGTCGTCGTGGCAGGCGCCCTTCGCGACGGCGTCGCTGATCGCCGCCGCCGGTGCGCTGCTCGTCGCGCTCGCCCCGGCCGCCGGCAGCCGCGCGGCGCCGCGCGGCGCCCGCTCGCCGGTCTTCGATCGCCGGCTCCGCCCGCTCGCGGTCTGGCACGCCGCGTCGTTCGGGCTGTCGGTGGTCGTCGGCAACTGGGTGGTGACGCTGCTCGAGCGCGGCGGCAACGAGTCGGAGCACGCCGCGGGGTTCGCGGGCGGGCTCGTGCTGTTCCTCGGCGTGTTCTCACGGCCGCTCGGCGGCCGCTTCATCGACCGGCCGAACGTCGTGCGCGCGAGCCTGGCGCTCGGTGGGCTCGCGGTCGCCGTGCTCACCGTCGCGCAGCCGCTGCCGGTCGCCGTCTGCGCCGCTGCCGCCGTGGGTTTCGCGGCGGGGATCCCCTTCGCCCCCTCGTTCGCCGGCGCGCAGCGTCTGCGGCCCGACGCCCCCGGGGCGGCGGTCGGGACCGTGAACATGGTGGCCGCCGCGGTCATCCTCGTCGCAACGCCGCTGCTCGGGCTCGCGTTCTCGCTGCCCGGCGACGGGCGGATCGGCTTCGTCGTGGTCGCGGCGCTCTGGGGCGCCGCGGCGCTCACGAAGCCACGGTGATCGAGATCGTCGCGTCCGGGCGCAGCCTCCGGAGCAGCGCCACGAGCTGAGGTCTCGTGAGCGAGACGCAGCCGTTGGTGGCGTGCCCGCGGTCGTCGTGCAGGAAGATCGCCGAGCCGCGACCGGGGACGGCGGGGCGCATGTTGTACTCGATCACGGCGAGCTCCCGGTAGGCGACCTTCGCCTTCCAGAGCGGCTCGCTGCTGCCGCCGAACGGCGGGTCGGCGCCGCACGGGAGCCGGCGGAACGAGTTGTAGCCGGGCGAGCGCGGATCCTCGTCCCACCAGTCGCCGCAGCGGAGCCGGTGGTAGCGCAGGCGCACGCCGGGGTTCGGGTCGAGCCCGTAGACGACCGGGCCGATCGCGAAGGTCCCGAGCGGCGTCGTCCCGTCGCCCTCGCGGTGGTGCGCCGACAGCCCCGCGTAGCCGACCCGCGCCCGCCACGGTCCGAGCACGCGGGCGCCGCACTCCGCGAGCGACACCTGCGCGACCGTCGAGGCCGCCCGGGGCGCAACGACCTCGATGCGCTGGGCGCAGAGCTGGGCTGCCAGCGCGACCGCGGGAACGAGCATCCACCGAGGGTACGTTGTCCGGCGTGCCGGCCCTGCCGCCGTTCCACGTCTCCGTCGCGCCGGTGTCGGCGGCGGCGCTCGGGGCGTCGTGGCACCAGGGCTGCCCGGTCGGTCCGGAGAGCCTGCGGCGCGTCCTCGTTTCCTACGTCGGCTTCGACGGCAAGGCCCATCGCGGGGAGCTGGTCGTCAACCGGTCGGTGACCACGGGCGTCGAGGCGGTGTTCCGCCGGCTGTACGCGGCCCGCTTCCCGATCAGACGCGTCCGGCCGGTCTCCGACTACGGCGGCAGCGACGATCGCTCGATGGCCGCCGACAACACGTCGGCGTTCAACTGCCGCTATGCGGTGGCACCCGGCCCGAAGCGCTGGTCGGTGCACGCCTACGGCGAGGCCGTCGACGTGAACACGGTCGAGAACCCGTACCTCGAGGGTGGCCGCGTGCTGCCCCCGGCCGGGCGCCGGTTCGTCGATCGCGCGAACGTGCGGCCGGGGATGGCGGTCGCCGGCGGTGTGCTCGTGCGCGCCTTCGCCTCCGTCGGCTGGCTGTGGGGCGGCCGCTGGAGCAGCAGTCCCGACTGGCAGCACTTCTCGAAGACCGGGGGCTAGCCGCTAGTCGACCGGCACCGGCCGGACGTCCTCGAGCCGGTCGACCCGGGACAGCTCCGGGAAGAACCGCGGCCAGACGAGCGCGAGCCCGATCGTCACCAGCCCTCCGGCGACCACGGCCGGCACGGCGCCGAACAGCGCCGCCGCCAGGCCCGACTCGAAGGCGCCGAGCTCGTTCGAGGCGCTGATGAACACGTTCTCGACGGCGTTCACGCGCCCGCGCAGCTCGTTCGGCGTCGCGAGCGCGACCGTGGTCGAGCGGATGTTCATCGAGAACATGTCGACGAACCCGCTGACGGCGAGGGCGAGCGCCGACAGCCAGAAGGTCTGCGACAGCCCGAACACCACCATGCTCGCGCCGAAGACGCCCACCACGACGAGCAGCGTGCGCCCGGCGCGGCCGCCGAGCGGCCGCCGCGCCAGCCTCGTGCCGGCGATCAGCGCTCCCACGGCGGGGGCGCTGCGGAGCAGGCCGAGCCCCACCGGGCCGGTGTGGAGCACCGAGCGCGCGAACAGCGGCAGGAGCGCGACGGCGCCGCCGAAGAGCACGGCGAAGAGGTCGAGGGTGATCGCGCCGAGGATGATCGGCGTGCCGCGGATCATGCGGATCCCGCCGAGCAGGCTCTCGAGGCGCGGCGGCTGCTCTTCCTCCCGTGACGCGTCGGCGAGCTTCGGGAGTCGCAGAACGGAGACGCCGGCGACCAGGAAGAGCACGGTCGCCGTGCCGTAGACCAGCTCGGGCTGCACCGCGAACAGCAGCCCGCCCACCGCCGGCCCGGCGATCGTCGCCGCCTGGAAGGCGACCGAGCGGAGGGCGAGCGCGCCCGCGAGCAGATCGACCGGGACGATCTCCGGCGTCAGCGACCGCGCGGCCGGCGCGCCGACGGCCTGGGTCACGCCGGTCAGCGCGGCCAGCGTGATGAACGGCCACAGCTGACGTGCGCCGCCGATCGTGACGCCGAGCAGGAGCAGCGCGACGACGGCCTCGGACAGGATCCCCGCAGCGAAGAGGTGCGTCCGCGACATCCGGTCGGCGAGCTGGCCTGCCGGCAGCGCGAGCAGGAGCAGCGGCACGAACTCGGCGAGGCCGATCAGGCCGAGGTCGAGCGCGCTGCGATTGATCGCGTAGACCTGCCAGCCGACCGCGACCGCGACCATCTGGGCGGCGAACCCGGACGCGAGGAACCCGGTGAACAGCCGCCGGAAGTCGGGTACGTGCAGCGCGGGCGGCAGCTGCCGCGAGAACAGGCCGGGCACGGTCACGAACGCCAACTCTGCCCGACGGCCGCGGCTCTTAGGTCCTCCACAGGTCGCTCCGAGCCGTCTCCGAGCCTGCCGGGATTCCCTGGACCCGTGAATACGACTCAGACGGAGGGACAACACATGTTCAGCTCTACGTGGCGGCGGCTTGCCGCCCTGGCCGCGGCGGTCGTCCTCGTGGGCGCGACCGCAGCCGCGGTCGCCTACGGACTGGGCGCGCGCCACGCGCCCGCCGCGGCACCTGCCGCCGCCACCACGGTGGCGGCGTCGACGAACGGCACGGCACGGCCGACCGCGAACACGAGCGGGCCGCTGACGATCGGCGAGATCGCCAGGGCGGCGACGCCGGGCGTCGTGGAGATCGTCACGTCGACCTCGAGCTCGGGCCGGCAGACGCCGCTCGGCGGCGGCGGAGGCGGGACGTCGCAGGCCGAGGGAACCGGCTTCGTGATCGACACCGCCGGCCACATCGTGACCAACGAGCACGTGGTGCAGGGCGCGAGCTCGATCACGGTGACGTTCGACGACCAGTCGACGTACCGGGCGACGCTCGTCGGCAGCGACGCGTCCACGGATCTCGCGGTCCTGAAGGTCAACGCGCCTGCCAGCCTCCTGCACCCGCTGTCGTTCGGCGACTCGAGCGCCGTCCAGGTCGGTGACGGCGTGGTCGCGATCGGCGACCCCTTCCAGCTCACCGACACCGTCACGAGCGGCATCGTCAGCGCGGTGGGACGTGAGATCACGTCGCCCAACTCGACGCCGATCGAGAACGCGATCCAGACCGACGCCGCGATCAACCACGGCAACTCGGGCGGGCCGCTCTTCAACCTCGACGGCAAGGTGATCGGCGTCAACTCGCAGATCCAGAGCGACGGCGGCGGCAACGAAGGCATCGGATTCGCGATCCCGTCGGCTACCGTTCAGCGCGTGACCTCGGAGCTGATCTCCGTCGGCACTGTGAAGCACGCGCTTCTCGGAATCGACGCCCGGACGATTCCGGCAAGCCTCGCCGGGACCCTCGGCGAAGCGGCCGGTGTCGCGGTGGCGCAGGTGCAGTCGGGATCGGGCGCCGCGAACGCAGGGCTGAAGGCCTCGACCGGCACGACCACGATCGCGGGCGTCAGCTACCCGACCGGCGGCGATGTGATCACGAGCGTCAACGGCACCGAGGTGAAGACGTCCGAGCAGCTGCGCGCGATCATCGACGAGCACTCGCCGGGTGACGAGGTCACGCTCTCGGTGAGCCGCGGCGGCGAGTCGCGGACGGTGACGGCGAAGCTGGGGACGCGCTCGGCGGCGTGAGGCCCGGCGTGATCCTGTTCTTGGCGACCGCGGCTCTGGCCGCGGTCGCCGTTCTGCCCGGGACCGCGGCAGCCGCTTCCGGAGACGAGCAGAGCTCCAACTGGGCGGGATACGCGATCGCCGACGCGGCCACGATCGGCGGGGCGCCGGTCACCGGCTCGACCACGGCGCTCAGCTTCTCGAGCGTCACCGCGACGTGGGTCCAGCCACGCGTCACGTGCACGAACGGTGAGCCGACCTACTCCGCGTTCTGGGTCGGCATCGGCGGCTTCGCCGACGACTCCGGGGCGCTGGAGCAGACGGGCACGCAGGCGAATTGCAGCTCGACCGGCAAGGCGACCTACTCGGCGTGGTTCGAGCTCGTGCCGGCGCCCACGGTCACGGTCAACCTCAAGATCAGGCCGCGCGACGTGATCACGGCGTCGGTGAACATCCTCCCGACCGGCGTCCTCGTGCAGATCAAGAACCGCACGCAGAAGACGAGCTTCACGAAGCTCCTGCCGGCACAGTCGGGTCTTGACGCGACGTCCGCGGAGTGGATCGCCGAGGCTCCGTCCACCTGCGACATGATGCTCACGCGCTGCCGGGCGTTACCGCTCGCGAACTTCGGCCAGGTGCCGTTCACCCGCATCGCAGCGATCGCGAACGCACACGGCGGCACGGTCACCGACCCGATGTGGACGTCGACCGCCATCGACCTCGTCCCCGACCTGTCCTCGGCCCGGTTCGGGAGCCTGGGTTCTCTGGGGAGCGCGAAGCCGAGCGCGCTCGACCCGACGGGGCGGTCGTTCTCGGTCGCCTACTCGGGCGCCGACTCCTAGAGGCTTGCTGTGGAATTGGATGCCTGTGGGGATGGCTGAGACCGAGCAGCTTGGACGGGGCGGGCCTAGCGCGTAGCGGTGGCTACGGGCAAGCCCGACCCGGCCGAGATGCGACGTGTCTCAGCCACCAGCCACAGGCGTTCGACATTCCACATCGAGCCTCTATACCTCCCCCGGCCGGGGGAGGGCCGGGGCATCCGGAGCGCCGATGCTCCTTTCGTGGAGCCGGTCCTCCCACGTTCGACGCCTGCGCCGGAGCCCCCGGCGTACGACGACGTCCTGCGCCGCTATCGGACGCTCGTCGAGCAGCTTCCGCTCGTCGTCTACATCGACGCGCTCGACGCTGCCAGCTCGAACGTCTTCACGAGCCCCCAGATCGAGCCCCTGCTCGGCTACACGGTCGAGGAGTGGGCCTCCGACGCGACCCTCTTCGTCCGGACTCTCCATCCCGAGGACCGCGATCGCGTCCTGACCGCGCACGCGCGGACGCACGCGACCCACGAGCCCCTCTCTGTCGAGTACCGGCTGCTCGCCCGCGACGGCCGGATCGTCTGGGTGCGCGACGAGGGCGTCGTCGTGCTCGGCGACGACGGCAGGCCGCTCTACCTCCATGGCTACCTGCTCGACGTCACCTCCGAGCGCGAGGCACAGGCGCAGCTGCGACAGATGGCGCTCTACGACCCGCTCACGGGGCTCGCGAACCGCGCCTTCTTCCACGAGCAGCTGCAGCAGGCGGCCGCGCTCCGTAAGGAGGACGAGGAGCAGACCGCTCTCCTCTTCATCGACCTGAACCACTTCAAGGAGGTCAACGACCGCTTCGGGCACGACGTCGGCGACGCGGTGCTGGCGCGGCTCGGACGCCGCATCCAGCAGACGGTGCGCGCGGGTGACGGCGCCGCGCGCCTCGGCGGCGACGAGTTCGCGGTCGTGATCGCGACGGTCGCGGAGCCGAGCGAGGCCGCGAGGGCGGCGGAGCGTTTGCTCGAACGGATCGTCGAGCCCATGGACCTCGGGCCGGAGGTCGTCTCGGTGGCGGCGAGCATCGGCATCGCGCTCGGCAGCGAGCCCGAGTCGCTCCTCAAGGAGGCCGACGCCGCGATGTATCGCGCGAAGGCTGCGCGTGACGCCGGCTATGCCTTCTTCGATCCCGTCCTCGACTCGACAGCCGTCGAGCGCTCGCGCCGCGCTGCAGAGCTGCGGCTGGCCGTCGAACGGGGCGAGTTCACGCTCGACTTCCAGCCGGTCGTCGACCTCGACACGAGGTCGATCTCCGGCTACGAGGCGCTGCTGCGCTGGGAGCATCCCGAGCACGGCCGGATCCCGCCGCTGGAGTTCATCCCGCTCGCCGAGGAGACCGGGCTGATCGTCCCGCTCGGACGCTGGGTGCTGGCCGATGCGTGCCTGCGCGGTGTCGGGTTGCACGCCGAGCTCGGCCGTCCGGTTCGCATGTCCGTGAACGTGTCGGCGCGCCAGTTGCAGCACCCCGACTTCGTCGAGCATGTCGAGCAGGCGCTCGAGTCGTCGGGATTCCCGGCGGCCTGCCTCACGCTCGAGCTCACAGAGACGGTGCTCCTGTCGTCGGGCGACCGCGTCGAGCAGCAGCTGAAGGCGCTGAAGGAGATGGGGATCATGCTCGCGCTCGACGACTTCGGCACCGGCTACGCGTCGCTGGCGTATCTGCGGCGCCTGCCCGTCGACATCGTGAAGATCGACCGCAGCTTCACAGCGGCGATCGACGGCGTCGACGACGACCTCGTGCTGCTCAAGGGGATCGTCGACCTCGGCAACGCGCTCGGGCTGACCCTGGTCGCCGAGGGCATCGAGACCGAGCACCAGCGCCGCGTCGTCGACGAGCTCGGCTGCCACGGCGCGCAGGGCTTCTACTTCGGGATGCCCGACCGCGTGCCGGCGCTCTCGGCGTTCGCCGCCTAGGGCGTCTCGCCGGCCAGGATCCGGGCGAGCACCGAGCTGTCGATGTTGCCGCCCGAGACGATGCAGACGATCCGGTGCGCGCCCTCGACCCTGCCGCTCGTCGCCGCCGCGAGGGCGAGCGCGCCGGCGCCCTCGGCGATCACGCGCACCCGCCCGGCGAGCAGCCGCACCGCCGCAGCGGTCTCCTCGGCCGGCAGCGCGAAGGCCCCGTCGACGAGCCCCTCGACGTGCGCCCACACGCCGGGGATCAGCGCGCGGCTGCCGGAGCCGTCGACGAACGACGGCGAGTAGTCGACCGCGGTCGGCGTCCCCGCCGCGAGCGTCGCCGTCACGGGCGCGCCGGTGTCCGGCTCCGCGGCGTAGACCCTGACCTCGGGTCGGGCCGCCTTGACGGCGCTCGCGATCCCGGTCAGGAGGCCGCCGCCGCCGTAGGGGACGACGATCGTGTCGAAGCGGTGGTCCTGCTCGAGCAGCTCCAGCCCGATTGTCCCGTTCCCCGCCATCACGAGCGGGTGGTCGACGGGGTGCACGAAGAGGCCGGAGGCGGCTTCGTGGCGGCCTTCGACCAGCGCCTGCCACCACTCGTCGTAGGGCACGCGGATCACCCGGCCGCCGAGGCGCTCGATCGCGTCGATCTTCGTCTGAGGCGCGTGCTCCGGGACGACGATCGTCGCGGGCACGCCGCGCAGCCTGGCCGCGTAGGCGACACCCTGCGCCATGTTGCCTGCGCTCGCTGTCACGACACCGTCGCGGAGCTCGTCGTCGGACGCCTGCAGGATCGCGTTGCCCGCGCCGCGGATCTTGAACGAGTTGACCGGCTGAACCGTCTCCAGCTTCAGCAGGATCTCGACGTCGCCGTCCACCGCGAGCGGCACGAGCGGCGTGCGCAGCGCGACGCCGCGCAACACCTCCCGCGCCTTCAGGATCTCGCCGGCAGAGATCACAGAGCCCGCTTCACGGTGTGACCCAAGTCTCATCGTGGAGTGGTCTCGTCACAACGAGACGACGGAGCCGGCGCCCTCGGCCTCGGCGCGCGCCAGCACGTGCTCCGCCGCGGCGAGGTCCTCGACCGCGAGCCCGAGCGACTTGAAGACGGTCAGCTCCTCTGCGTCGCGCCGTCCTTCCGCCGCTCCGATCAGCACGTCGCCGAGCTCGGCGCTGATGTGCGACTCGTCGAGGGCGCCCTCGCGCAGCGGGACGAGGTAGTCGCCGGACTCGTTGACGGTCGACTCGCGGCGGTCGACGAACAGCGCGGCCGCCGCCATCGTCGCCGTGTCGAGCTCTCGCGCGCTCGGGATGCTCGACCCGACCGCGTTGATGTGGGCGCCGGGCTTCAGCCAGCCGCGCTCGAGCACCGGCTCGGCCGACGAGGTCACCGTGCAGACGACGTCGGCGTCGCGCACGGCCTCTTCGGCGCTGGCGACGCTCTCGGCGCCGTCGAGCGACCTGCCGCTCGCGCTCCAGACGAGAACGCGCTCGAAGCTGCGAACGGCGTGCATCGCCTCCAGGTGCGAGCGCGCCTGCGTGCCGGTGCCGAGGATCGCGAGCGTCCTCGAGTTCTCGCGCGCGAGCAGCCGCGTCGCGAGCCCGGAGACGGCGGCGGTGCGGATCGCCGTGATGCCGCCTGCGTTGATGATCGCCCTCGGCGCGCCGGTGTCGCCGTCGAAGAGCGCCACGAACCCCTGGTGCGAATCGAGGCCGCGCGCGCTGTTGCCGGGGAAGATCGTGAGCGCCTTCAGCGACCACAGCGACGAGTCGCCGCTCCGGTGCGCGGGCATGAGCCCCATCAGGCTCGGATCGGCCGGCGGCCGGACGACGAAGCGCAGTGGGTTGTACAGCTCGTCGCGGGCGAGCCCGCCGAGGACGTCCGCCATCAGATCGATGCACTCGGGCATCGGCAGAAGACGCCGGACCTCTGCTTCGTCGAGAACGCGCACCGTCATGAGAAGAACCCCGCGATCCTGTCACGTTCCATTGCGTCGAGCGCCAGCTTCTCGGCGGTCAGCACCGGCTCGAGCTGCTCGGGTCGCATCGGGCCGCAGACCGCGCCCGCGACACCGGGGCTCGCGAGCACCCACGCGAAGGCGAGTGTGGGGAGGTCGACGCCGCGCGCTTCGGCTTCGGCGGCGAGTGAGTCGAGCCCGTCGAAGACCGAGTCCGACACGTACGACTCGTACGGGCCGGGCCGCTGCGTCATGCGCGAGCCGGCCGGGAACGCCTGGCCGCGGCGGTACTTGCCGGTGAGCCAGCCACCCGCGAGCGGGCCGAAGGGGAGGTAGGCGATCCCGTGCTCGACGCAGAGCGGGATCAGCTCCTGCTCGTCCTCGCGGTCGAGCAGCGAGTAGGAGTTCTGCACGAGCGCGGGCGCGCCGACGGCGAGCGCCTCGCGCACGCCGGCCACTTCGTAGTTCGAGAGCCCCCAGGCGCCGATCAGCCCCTCGCTGCGAAGCGCTTCGAACGTCGCGACCGTGCGTTCGAGCGGGGCGGCCTCGTCCGGCTCGTGCGCCAGGTAGAGGTCGACGCGGTCGACGCCGAGGCGAGCCAGGCTGCCTTCGAGCTGCCGCCGGATCCGATCCGGAGCGAGCCCCTGGTCGCCGGGCGTTCCCGTCGTCGAATGGAAGACCTTGGTCGTGAGGACGAGGTCCTCGGGACGGTGCTCGCGCACCCAGCGGCCGATGAACGACTCGCTCCGGCCGCCGCCGTAGGCGTCGCCGGTGTCGAACCAGTGGATCCCGCCCGCCCAGGCGGCGTCCATGATCCGAAGCGCGGTCTCCTCGTCGATCCCCTGCCCGAAGAACTCGGGCGCCGAGCCGATCCCCCCGAAGTTGCCGCAGCCGAGCGCGACGCCGCCGAAGCGGCTCATTCGGGCGGGTTCCTCCGGGTGAGCTCGTTGCGGACGTCCCAGAGCTCGGGGAAGAACGTGCGGTGGATCAGCCGGCCCATCACCTCGACGGGCGTGCCCTGCGTGCCGATCACGTCGCCGCCGATCACGCGCTGCACGACCTTGAAGTGGCGGACGCGCCAGACCGTCACGCGTTCGTCCCACTCGATCAGCTGCTCGGCGAGGTTGTACAGCGCGTCGAGCTCCCGTCCGCGCGTGTAGACCTCGACGAGCGACACGCCGGCTCGCTCGCGCGCACCGTCGAAGGCCTGCCCGAGGAGCGGCGTCACCCTGCGGATCTCGCGGAAGCCCGGCGAGTCGAATCCGCTCCCGTGCCCGAGCACCTTGCGCACCGTCGTGTACTCCCACGGCGACATGTGCTCGAGCATGTCGAGTGCCGCCGTCACGAGCTTCAGACAGTCGTTCGCGCGCCGCAGCAGCCGCAGCGCTGCCGGAAGGTCGTCGGCCTCGACGAGCCGCGCCGCCTCCTCGAGCTCGTTCCACGCGAGCTTCAGCCAGAGCTCCGACGACTGGTGCACCGTCTGGAAGAGCAGCTCGTCGCGGTGGATCCACTCGGAGCCGGTCTTCTGCAGCGCGAGCAGCTCGTCGGTGCGCAGGTAGCGCTCGTAGTCCGACGCCCCCGGGCCCGGGAGGACCGGCTTCGACAGCCCAGGCGCTTCGGTCATCGCCGCTCCGTGCCGTCGTAGATCTTCATCTCGAGCCCGGCCAGCGGGACGCCGCCGTCGTCGGTGACGAGCCATGTGTCCTGCATGTAGAGGCACGACTGCCCGTCGGCGGAGATCGCGTGCGGGTGCATCGACAGCACCATGCCGCTCTCGAGGACGGTCTCGTCCGCCTCGCCGATCTTCGGGAACTCGATCATCGTCATCCCGATCGAGTGCCCCGTCACGTGGCCGAGGCGGAAGCCGCGCTCGGTGAAGCCCTTCGCCACCGCCCGGTGCGCGTCGCGTGCGGTCGTGCCCGCGCGGAGCGCGCCCGGCGCGACGTCGTAGTACTCCGCGTACGCCTCCATCATCCGCTTCGTCTCGTCGTTCGGCTCGCCGGCGCAGATTGCGCGCGAGACCTCGACCCAGTGGCCGCCGGGCCCTGCGATCTCGAGCGACGGCAGCAGCATGTCGCCCGCCTCGACCGGGCGCGTGCCGGCGATCTTGAACTCCGGAAGGGCGCCGCCGTTCGGGCCGTCGAGCACCATGTCCATCGTCCAGCGGCCGCACCCTTGCGAGACGAAGTACTCCTCGCACGGCGCAAGGATCTCGCGCTCCGTCCTGCCCGGCTCGAAGGCATCGAGGAAGACCCAGAAGCCCTCGGTGTTGATGCGCACGCTCTCGCGCACCGACTCCAGCTCGAGCTCCGACTTGACGGCGCGCGCGAGGTCGAAAGCGGGGTCCCAGCCGACGAGCTCGCAGCCCGAGAGCGCCTGGTGGTCGCGCACGGTCATCACGTAGTCGAGCCCGGAGACGCCCGCGCGCCTCCCGCGCAGCCTGTCGGCGAGCCACTCGCCCGGGCGGTCGACGAATACCTGGTCGTCGATCCAGGTCGTCCCGTGCTCGCCCACGTAGCGCGCCTCGCTCGGGAAGACGATCGCCGGGTCACCGTCGACCGGGAGCAGCACATACGCGTACCGGTGGACGATCACGAAGCCGCTCAGGTACGTGACGGCGCCCTCGAAGCCCGTGTACTCGTTGCCGCAGACGACGACCGCGTCGAGCCCGTCGCGGGCCGCGGCGGCGCGAATGCGCTCGTAGCGGCGGTCGATCTCCTCCTGCGGAAGCCCCGTGTACGAGGGGCCCGTCACTGCTGCCACGACTGCTCCACTCCTTTCACGAGCGCCCAGATCGCCTCGTTGAGCGGGGTCGGCACCCCGTGCTCGCGCCCGAACCGGACGATACCGCCGTTCAAGTAGTCGATCTCGGTCGTGCGCCCGGCCTCGACGTCCTGCAGCATCGACGCCTTGTGATCGTAGGCCACCTCGGGCTTCGCGGCATGGTCGATCAGCGTCTCCGGGTCCGAGTCGAGCTCGATGCCCTGTGCCGCGGCGACCGCCTTCCCCTCGTCGACCAAGCCGGTGACGAGCGCTCGCAGGTCGGGCCGCTCGCAGACCCGCCCGTGGGTCAGCCCGGTCAACGCCCCGATCGGGTTCGTGGCGGCGTTGAAGATCACCTTGCGCCACTGGGGGCCGCGGGCATCGGCGACGGCGCTCGTCGGCAGGCCAGCGCGCGTGCAGGCGTCGGCGAGGCGCTCGACCTCGGCGAGCGGCGCCGGCGACGGCTCGAAAGGCCCGAGCGTCGTGTCGCCCTTGACGTCCCACTGCACGTGGCCGGGCTCGACGATCTTGCCCGCCGGGAACGTGGTGCCCCGGATCACGCGCTCGACGTGTCGCGCGAGCACCTCCTCGTTGCCGATGCCGTTCTGGACGGTCGCGACGCAGCCGCCTGCGAAGGCGCCGGCGGTCGCGGCGATTGCGGGCTCGGTGTGCATCGCCTTCGTCGCGACGATGCCGAAGTCGCACGAGCCGATCTCGGCGGCGTCAGTCGTCGCGTGCGGGTGCCCGAGCACGTCACCCGCGCCCGAGAGGCGCAGCCCGTGCGCGTTGATCGCGTCGACGTGCGCCGCCGACAGGTCGTACGCGACGACCTCCGCGTCGTCGAGCAGCGACAGGTTCGCGGCGAACAGCGAGCCGACGGCGCCGCAGCCGACCACACAGATCCTCATTGGGTGTACGAAGCCTCCTTGGCCCTCACGAGCCGGTAGATCGCGGAGTGCAGGGGGACGGCGACGTCGTGCCGTCGCGCCTCGCGGACGAGCGAGCCGTTGATCAGCTCGACCTCCGTGGGACGGTGCGCCTCGACGTCCTCGAGCATCGACGGGTAGTGGCGGTGGCCGCGCCTGGTCGCGAGCACGTTCATCTCCCAGGGGTCCTCGGCCAGTTCGACGCCGGCGGCAGAAGCGGTCGCCTTGCCCTCGTCGACGAGGTCGCGCACGAGCAGCCCGAGGTCGCCGTCGTGCTCGATCTCCGCGAAGTGGAAGTCGTGCGGGAGCCCGGTGAGCGCGGCGACGCCGTTGACGGTCGCGTTGAAGATCAGCTTCGACCACTGCGCGGGGCGAAGGTCGTCGAAGCCCTCGGCGCGCAAGCCGGACGACTCGATCAGGGCGGCGACGGCCCGCGCGTCGTCGCCGGTCGTCGCGCGGTTCGGGCCGATCCAGGTCGCCGTGTCGAGCACGTACTCGACGTGCGTGTCGGAGTGCCGCGTGCCGCTCATGAACGTGACGGCCGAGAGGAGCGGCCACTCCCCGTGCGCGGCGACGATCTCCTCCGCGCCGAGCCCGTTCTGCACCGTCATCAGCGTGGCGTCGGGAAAGTGGCCGGCGAGCCGCGCGGCGAGGCGGTCGAGGTCGGTGCCCTTGCACGCGAGGATCACGAGCTCCGCCTCGGGCAGGGCGCCTGGGTCGTCGGAGGCGGCGACGCGCGAGGTGAAGTCGCCGTGGCCCGAGACGCGCAGGCCGTCGCGCTCGAGCGCCTGCGCGTGCTCGGCGCGTCGCGTGAGCATCGAGACGTCCGCCACGCGCGCGAGGTGGCCCGCGAAGAGGCTGCCGATCGCGCCGGGCCCGGCGACGCAGACGCGGATCACCGGCGCCACCGCCACGCGAACTCGCGCCCGTTCGTGAGGCCGGTCGGGCGGACGATCAGCACGAGCGCCATCAGGGCGCCCACCACGATCACACGCGTGCCCGCGGGCAGGTCGATCGGCACCCCGAGGATCTTCACGCCGTTCTCGGCCTCGGCGAGGAACGAGTCGAGCGCGCTCACGGCGAGCGCGCCGACGACCGCCCCCCACAGGCTCGTCGCGCCGCCGATCACGAGCATGGCGAGCGTGATCAGCGTCAGGTCGAGATAGACGGCCTCGGTGTTGAGCGGCAGCAGGTGGACGTACAGGCCCCCGGCGAACCCGGCGATCGCGCCCGAGAGGGCGAACGCGAGCAGACGCTGCGTGTAGATCGAGACGCCGGCGGCCGCGGCGGCGGGCGGGTCCTCGCGGGTCGCCCGCAGCTGCCGGCCGAAGCGGCTGCGCGCGTAGAGGTACGCGGCGACGGTCGCGAGCAGCGCGCCGATCGCCGCCTGCCAGATCCCGGTCGTCTCCGGCACCGACGAGAACGTGTTCAGGCCGGGCCCGATCTTCTCGTAGTAGCGCAGCAGGTTGTGGGTGATCTCCAGCACGGCGAACGTGGCGATGCCGGCCGCGAGCCCGGACAGGCGCATCAACGGCAGCCCGACGAGCGCCGCGGCGAGGCCGCCGGCCAGCGCGGCCAGGAGCAGCGAGGGGACGTTGCCGACCGTCGTGTGCCGCAGCGGCTCGGCGAGGTTCGGCATGATCGCCGGCTTCTCGGCACTCGGCACGGTGAGCACGCCCGCCGTCCACACGCCGATCGCGACGAAGCTGATGTGCCCGAACGACAGGACGCCCGAGTTGCCGATGAACACGTAGAGGGCGACGACGATCGACACGCTGACGAGCGCGGTGATGAAGTAGACGCCGGTCGCGCGCGAGACGGTGCTGCCGAGGAGCGCGGTGGCGACGATCAGCACGCATGGGGCCGCGAGCACGGCGACGCGGTTCACAGCCGCTCCGTCGCCGCCCGGCGCACGAAGAGCCCGTCGGGCCGCACGAGCAGCACGAGGATGACCGCGGCGAAGATGAAGGTGGGCAGGTACTGGCTCTGCGCGGTCGGCAGCGCACCGCCGAGGAGCCCGGTGGCGAAGCCGATCGAGAACCCGCCGAGCGTCGCCGGGATCGGGCGGTTGAGCCCGCCCAGCACGACGCCGGCGAGCACGACGATCGTGTCCTGCAGCGCGAAGTCGGGAGTGACGAGTGGGTTCTGCACGGTGAGCATCACCGCCACGACCGCCGCGAGCGCGCCCGAGACGAGCACGGCGCCCGCGATCACCCGGTTGGCGCGCACGCCGAGCAGGCGCGCCGTCTGGAAGTCCAGCGAGGCGGCCCGCATCTGCAGGCCGACCGTCGTTCGCGTGAGCAGGAGCTGCAGCAGCGAGAGGCAGACGATCGTGACGGCGATCGCGACGATCGAGATCTTGCGAATGTCGACGCCTCCGATCGTCCACGGCTGGTTGAGCGGCGCCAGCGACGTCGCGATCTTCCCGAGCGGGCCGAACCAGATGAGCGCGATGCTCTGGAGCAGGAACGCGATCGCGAACGTCGTCACCAGCATCACCGCGGGCGACTGCCCGCGGAGCGGCCGGAAGACGAGCCGGTCGAGCAGCGCCGACAGCACGAGCACGACCACGAAGCAGAGGACGATCGACATCCACGTCGGCCAGTTCCACTGCGAGCCGAGGGCGAGCGCGAACGCGCCGGCCATCACGAGCTGCCCGTACGCGAAGTTGACGAGGCGGAGCACGCCGAAGACGAGCCCGATCCCGACCGCCATCAGCGCGTAGACGCCGCCGAGCGCGAGCGCGTCGGCGAGCGTCTGCCAGTCGATCGTGAGGAAGAACGACAGTGTCACGCCAGATAGGCCTGCACGAGGCGGTCGGTGTCGTCGGCGTCCTCCGGGCCGAGGGTGAGTCGCAGCTCGCCGCCGCCCAGCACGTGAGAGCGGTCGGCGAGCGCAATCGTGCGTTGCGCGCGCTGCTCGACGAGCAGCACGGCGATGCCCTGGTCGCGGATCGCCGCGAGTGCCTCGAAGACGACGTCGACGATCCGTGGGGCGAGGCCGAGCGACGGCTCGTCGAGCAGCAGCACGTCGGGCTCGGCGACGAGCGCCCGCGCGATCGCAAGCTGTTGCTGCTGCCCGCCCGAGAGCGCGCCGGCCGTGCGGCTCCGGAACTCGTGGACGACCGGGAAGAGCTCGTGGACGCGGTCGATCGCCTCGGACGCGCCTGCGCGGTTCCGGCGCGCCGCGAGCCCGAGCGTGAGGTTCTCGCCCACGGTCAGCTCGGCGAAGATCCGCCGGCCTTCCGGTACGAGCGCGACGCCGCTCCGCGCGACCCTCTCCGGGCTCAGGCCCACGAGCGAGCGGCCGTCCAGCCGCACGTCGCCGCCCACGACCGGGGCGGCGCCCATGATCGCGTGCAGCGTCGAAGACTTGCCCGCGCCGTTCGGGCCGATCAGCCCGACGATCTCGCCGGGGTGCACCTCCAGCGAGAGGCCGCGAACGGCTTGCACCGCCCGGTAGCGGACCTCGAGCCGGTCGAGCGTCAGGACGCTCACGCGTCGCCCTCGTCGCGTACCGCGGCGCTCTCGCCGAGGTACGCGGCCGCGACGTCGAGGTTCGCGCGGATCTCGGCGGGCGGTCCTTCCGCCAGCGTCCTGCCTTGGTCGAGCACGTGCACGCGGTCGCAGACCTCCATCACGAGCGCGACGTTGTGGTCGATCAGGAGCACCCCGGCGTCGTGGTCGTCGCGCACCGAGCGGATGACCGCCGCGAAGACGGGGACCTCGGCCTCGGGCAGGCCGGCGGCCGGCTCGTCCATCAGCACGAAGCGAGGCTCGGAGGCGAGGGCGCGCGCGACGCCGAGACGGCGCTCGTCTCCCTGGGCGAGCGCCGACGCGGGCGTTTCCGCGAACGAGGTGAGCCCGAGCAGCTCGAGCAGCTCCGTCGCGCGTGCGGCGGCGGTGCGCGGCGAGTTGCCCGCGCCGAGCACCGCGACTTCGACGTTCTCGCGGACCGAGAGCGGCCCGAACGAGCGGCTGTGCTGGAAGGTGCGCGCGAGCCCGTGCCGCCCGCGCCGGTGCGCGGACCAGCGCGTCACGTCTCGTCCTTCGAGCTCGACGGTGCCGCTCGTCGGCCGGTCGAAGCCCGAGAGCACGTTCACGAGCGTCGACTTGCCTGCGCCGTTCGGCCCGATCAGCCCGACGACCTCTCCTGTCGCGAGCTCGAGGGTGACGTCGCGGAGCGCCTCCACCCCCTCGAATGTCCGAGAGACGGCGGAGGCCCGGAGCGTGCCTCCGGGCCTCCTTTCCGCCTGTCCTGCGACCGCCGTCAACCCGAGATCGTGGGCACGACCTTGGCGACGACTAGGCCGACGAGCTTCGGGACGTTGTCCTGGATCCTGATCACGCGGTACTGACGTCCGAACACGGTGTGCAGCTGTCGGCGAGAAGCTCACGAGGCCGGAAAGCGTCGGCACCTTCTTGAACTTCTCCATCTGCGCCGCGAGTGCAAGCCCCGTTCGTCGAGCCGCCGGCGCGCCGGATCGCGGTCGCGACGCCGTCGATCGCCGCCGACCCCGTCACGAAGCCGCCGGTACCTGCCTTCACCTGCTTCGCGAGCTTGTTGACGGCGGGAACCGGGTCGTCGCCGAAGACCGACGCGAACGTGACGAAGTAGTAGTTCGTCACCTTCGGGCTCTTCGGCAGCCAGTAGTTGCCGTCGCCGGCCCACGAGTTGAGGATCGGCGTGTCGTTGCCGAGTGTTCGCAGGCCGGTGATGAACGGCGCGAGCGCACCGTAGGCCCCTGCGGTCGAGGTGACGATCACGTCGGCCTTCTTGTCGTTCAGCCGGCTGACCGCGTTCTGCACGTTGTTGCCGCCGAACGTCGGATCCTGATACGTCTCCTCGTCGGCGATCTTGCCGCCCAGCTGCAGCCAGCGGGCCTTGAATGCCTGCACGACGTTCTTGAAATAGACGATCACGCTGTCGGTGGCGAGCGATGCGGTGCGCCAGCCGCGGCCCCAGGCGTACTGAGCCATTGCCGAGCCCTCGTCCTGCGCGACGTTGCCGAAGCTGAAGGCGAGCCTGCCCTTCGCGCCGAAGCGCTTCGGCCCCATCTGGTCGGTGCCGATGCACGGCGCCACGGCGAGGATGCCGCGGTTGATCGCCTCCTGCACGACCGGTGCCGCGAGGTCGACGTCGCACGTGGTGAAGATGATGTTCGCGCCCTGGCCGATCAGCTTCAGCGCACATGCCTTCGCGATCGCCGGCTTGTTGCCCTGCGTGTCGCACGTCTTGATCTGCAGCTTGCGGCCGGCGACGCCGCCCTTCGCGTTGACCTGACTCACGCGGAGGTTCGCGGCCGCGAGCGCCGGGCCGTCGAACGGCGCCATCGCGCCCTTCGAGTCGAAGGCCCACCCGATCACGATCGGTGTGGACGCGGTCGTGCGGGCCGCGGCGGTCGCGGCGAGCACGACGGCGCCAACGGCAACGACGATCATGAGCCCCAGGAGGGAACTCGGTCGTTTCATCCTCTACTCCTTCACTGTCTGCCGCCGCAGATGCGGACGGGCGGGGGATACGGCGTGGGGGGTCAATGCTGAGCCTCGACGACCCCGCGTGCCTGCCATGCCTGCTCGAAGGCCTCGCGGAGATGGATCGCTGCGGCCTCGGGCGCGAGCCGCCAGAGCGAGTCGTCGTACGGGGACCCGAAGGTCCCGTCGTCGGAGAAGATCTCGATGTCGTAGAGGCCGTCCCAGTCGGCCTCGTCGAGTGCCCGCAAGATGCGGGGCACCGACGCGCCTCCCTGTCCGGGCGCGGCGCGGTCGGCCCAGCCGCGCGTCGGCACGCGGACGTCGCACACGTGGACGCCGGCGAAGCGCCCGACGTGGTTCGCGATGTCGTCGAAGAGCGTCTCGGTGTTCCAGAGGTGCCACACGTCGAACTGAAGCTGCAGCGCCGGTGAGTCGCCGGCGTCGCGGATCAGGTCCAGCGCGTCGGGGATGGTCGTGGCGATCGTCCACTCGTCACCCCCGTCCCGCTGGTACGGCTCAACCGAGATCCGCAGACCGAGCCCCTCCGCCTCGGCGGCGAGCTGCCGCAGGCCGTCGACGACGTCGCGGCGGGCCTCGTCGGGCCCGCGGCCGAGGCCGGTTCCGGTCAGGCAGATGATTCCCGAGGGCGTGAACGGCGCGAGGCGGTGCAGCGAGGCGAGCATCGCCTCGAGCCGCTCGGCGGGATCCTCCGGGCCGCCGAGCAGCGGCAGCGGCAAGATCGACGGCACGACCGGCACCGCCGATGCGCTGTCGAGGCCGGAGGCGCGGAACGCCTCGAGCTCGGCGTCGTCGGGGCCGTCGCCGAGCTTCAGCTCCCAGATCCCGATCCCGTCGAGCCCCGCGGCCGAGTACGCGGCGAGGTCGTCCGCGAAGCTGGCGGAGAACGTGGAGATCTGGGAAATCGAGACCCGCGGGCCGCCTGAGGCCATTGCCGGAATCCTCGCACAGCGTTTGACATCTGATCAAGCGCATGTGAGCCTCCCGCGCGAAGGATGCCGACGACACGCGAGAGCGAGGGCCGCCGCTTGCGCCACCGGACGATGGCCGAGTACGCACTCGAGCAGCTCCGGGAGTCGATCATCATGGGCGAGCTCGAGCCGGGGACGCCGCTCCGCCTCGACGAGCTGGCCCGGTCGCTCGGCATGAGCATCTCCCCGATCCGCGAGGCCGTGCGGCAGCTCGAGGCGCTCGGGCTGGCGAAGCACGTGCCGCACCAGGGGGCGCGGGTCGAGCCGCTCGACGTCGACGACCTGCGCGATCTGTTCGAGGTGCGCCTGGCGCTCGAGTCGCTCGCCGTCCGGCGGGCGGCCGTGCGGGTGACGCCGGAGCAGCTCGACGCCGCGAGGGTCGCGCTCGACGAGCTCGACGAGGCGCGGGCGGCCGAGGACGTGCTCGCGGCGATGCGCGCGCACACGGACTTCCACTTCGCGCTCTACGAGGCCTGCGGCGCACCCTGGCTGCTGCAGATGGTCCGGCCGGCGTGGGATCGCACCGAGCGCTTCCGCCCGGCGCTCTTCTCGGCCTCGGGCGAGCTGCAGGACCGCCACCGGGAGATCGACGGCAGGCTCCTCGAGGCCGTGTCGGACGGCGAAGCGGACCGTGCCGCGGAGACGCTGTACGAGCACCTCGACCTCGCCGGGCGCTTCTACGGCCCCGAGCTCGGGGATCGCGGGATCTTCACCCGCACGCCGGCCGCCGCCACCGTCTGAGCCGGCCGGGTCGCGAGAGGCGCCGGTCCCGCCGGGTTTGTTCTCGCGGCCCGCGGGTAACGCACCCTCGAAAGTCCCGACGTCGAGGAGGTGAGGGCGATGCCCCCGAGAGGAGTGCGGAAAGGCACGAAGCGGGCCCGCCAGTACGAGCACATCAAGGAGAGCGAGCTCGAGAGCGGCGTCTCCGAGCGTCGCGCCGAGGAGATCGCGGCCCGCACCGTCAACAAGGAGCGCGCGCGCACGGGTGAGGCGAGGACGGCCTCGCGCACGTCGACGCGCGACATCTCGTCCGGCCGCCGCGGCGGCCTGCGCTCGGGCACGGCGAAACCGAAGGGTCGCACGTACGACCAGCTCTACAACGAGGCGAGGCAGATGAACGTGCCGGGGCGGTCGTCGATGAACAAGGCGCAGCTGCAGCGGGCCGTCGACGGGCGGAAGCGGTCCGCGTGACGACGCCCGGCGGGAACGTGCTCGTCGTGCTGCTCGACGGGGGCAGCCGGTCCGAGTTGCGCCGCGCTGTGTCGCGGCGCAGCGACGACAGCCAGACCGTGCGCATCGTCGCGCCGGCGAACGTCGGGAAGCTCGAGTGGCTCACGTCCGACGAGGACGCAGCGCGCCGGGACGCTCGGGAGCGCGGCGCCGAGTCAGCCTGGGCGATCCTGGATCAGGGCCGGATCGCGGTCGAGCGCGGCGACGTCGACCCGGTCCAGGAGGTCGAGGACGCGCTCCGTACCTTCGACCCCGACGAGATCCTGGTGGTCGGCGGCTCCTTCGACGGTGCGCTCGAGCTCGCGCTCGGCGAGTTCGGGATACCCGTGCGCCGCATCGGGGCGATGCGCCCGCCCGAGCCGGGAGACGAGCTGCGCCGCGACGTGCGCGACGTCGCGCAGGGGCGGAAGCCGGCCTCGCCGTTCGCGTTCCTGGCCGGCGTCAATCTCGTCGTGCTCGCGGTCGTGGCGCTGATCGTGCTGCTCGCAGTGCTCGCCATCTGGCTGTTCTGACAAGCTTGCGGGGATGGCGGCGGCCTCTCCGTACCAGACGATCGTCGTCGGCTACGACGGGACGCGCTCGGCCGAGCTCGCGC
Organism: uncultured Thermoleophilia bacterium; assembly: GCA_963708355.1. Lineage (GTDB taxonomy): Bacteria > Actinomycetota > Thermoleophilia > Gaiellales > Gaiellaceae > PALSA-600. The sequence continues at coordinate 398,170 of CAVPSK010000009.1, forward strand.
TCGCGCGCGCGGCGCTGATCGCCGGCCGGGCCGGGAGCAAGCTCGTGGTCGTCGACGTCGTTCCCCCGATGCCGGTCGACGGCGTCGACGGCGCCTACGGGCTGATGCCGTACAGCTACTCGTCGCTCGAGACCGAGCAGGCGACCGAGGAGGCGGTCTGGAAGGCGCACCGCGAGAAGGCAGAGGCGTTCCTGTCGTCGGGCGGCGTGGACTACGAGTTCGCGGGGGTCGTCGGGCAGCCGGCGGGCGAGCTCGTCGACGTGGCCGCTCAGCGGCAAGCCGGGCTGATCGTCGTCGGCACACGTGAGGCGGGCTTCCTCGAGCGGATGTTCGGCGGGAGCGTCAGCCAGGGCGTCGCCAAGCACGCGCGCTGCGACGTCCTGATCGTGCACCCGCCCGACAGCGCCGACTAGGGCGAGCGCCCGACCGCGGCGAGCCGCTTCGCCGGGGGGCCGTTGCACTTCTGTCACCCTTCCCAGGGGACGGGGCATGGCCGAAAGGCCGCGGCTCGCCCGCATGGTTATGCGGAAACCGCCGTGGAGGCCGGCGGCTGTTGCACTTCCGTCACCCTCCCCAGGGAACGAGACAGCGCTCCGGAGGACGCGCCCCTAGGAGCGTCGTGCGAGCGTGGCGAGCTTCGTCGCGAGCCGCTTCGACACTGCGGGCTCGAGGATCGCGTCCGCGACGATCGTCCCCGAGCCGGCGCCGAGGCCGGGGCCGGGGTGCGTGCTCGCGCCGACGTGCCAGACGCCCTCGACGAAGGTGCGATGCCCGGGAGCGGTGCCGAACGGGCGCCAGAGGAAGTTCTGGTCGAGCGCCAGCGAGCCGCCGTACGGGTCGCCGTGCACGAGGTTGACGTTTGCAGCTTCGAGATCGGCGGGCGAGAGCACGGCCCGGTCGAGGATCGACTCCTCGAGGTTCGGGATGTGGCGCGCGAGCCGTGCCTGGATGCGGTCGGCATAGCGCTCGCGCAGCGTCTGCGTCCACGCGCCGTCGCCGACGTCGAGCTCGCCCGCGGCATCGCCGCGGACGTGCCAGGGGAGCTCCTGCAGCTGGATCCACAGCAGCCCCTTCCCGTCGGGCGCCCGCGAGGGGTCCATCGTCAGCGGCTGACCGACGACGACCGTCGCCTCGGCGGGCAGGAGCCCGCGGTCGGCTTCGTTGACCGCGCGCGAGACGCCGTCCAGCCCCGGGGTGAGGTGGACGATCGCCGTCTGCGCGAGCCGCTCGTCGCCGTCCCACTGCGGCGGCCTGGAAAGCGCGAGGTGGATCTGCATCTCCGACCTCCCGTAGCGGAACCGCTTTGCGCTCGCGGCGACGTTGCCGGGGACGCTGCCGAGCAGCCGCCCGTAGAGCTGCGTGGGCGTGACGTTGCAGACGACGACCGGCGCGTGGACGACGTCGCCGTTCGCGAGCTCGACGCCGTCCGCGCGCCCGTCGCGCGTAACGACGTGCGTGACGTCGGCCTCGGTCTCGCACGTCCCGCCGCGCTCACGGATGAACGAGACGAGCGCGTCGGCGAGCCGCGCGCCGCCGCCGCGCGGGATCGGCATGCCGCCGTCCTGCACCGCGACCGCGATCACCGCGGCCATGTAGCCCGACGCCGCCGCGTCCGGGCCAAGGCCGGTGTGCAGGACCCACGGCGCGAGGAGGCCGTGCGCCCGCGGCGAGGTGAACGTGTCGGTGAGCCAGTCGCGCGCCGAGACGAGCAGCCGCGATGCGAACTCGGCCGTGCCGCGGCGACCGAGCCGGCGGTATGCCTTGAGCGCGAGTGTCGCGCCGTGCCGCGACCAGAGCTCCGTGCCGAGCACCCCGAACGCGAGGTCTGCGTTGGGCAGGAACTCGTCGAGAAGGCCCCGCCACGCGGCGCCGTCGCCGGGCTCGTGCCGGTCGAGCTCGGCCGCGTTGGCGGCCGCGTCCCGGAGCAGGAACGCCGCCTCGCCGTCCGGGTAGAGCGTCGCCGTCGGGTGCTCGGTGTTCAGGTACTCGAGCCCGTGCCGCCCGAGGTCGGCTGCCAGCCGCGCATGGGCGGGGCCGCCGACCCAGAGCGGGTGCCAGGCGCTGAAGACGTCGTGGTGGAAGCCCGCCTTCGTGATCTCCGCGGTCCGGATCGCGCCGCCGAACCAGTCGTTCCGCTCGAGCACGCAGACGTTCCGCCCGGCCTGCGCGAGCAGCGCCGCGCACGCGAGCCCGTTGACGCCGCTGCCGACGACGACGACGTCGTGCCCTGCGGGGTCAGCGCTCATCGACCAGCTGCCGGAACTCGTCGTCGGTCACGAGGCTGTGCTTCTGCATGCCGAGCTCCTTCACCGCCGCCAGCACGGCGGCCCGACGTTCGTCGGGCAGGTCGATGCCGAGCTCGTCCGCCTTGATGCGCACCGAGTCGATGCCGCTCTTCTTGCCGAGCACGATCGACCGCTCGGTCGCAACGAGCTCCGACGAGTACGGCTCGATCGACGGAGGGTCGTGGAACTGGCTCGCGACCGCGCCGCTCTCGCGGCGGTAGAGCGTCTCGCCGGTGACCGGCTTCCACGGATCGAGGTCGTAGCCCGACAGCTCGCGCACGCGCTCCGAGACCGCGCGGATGCGGTCGAGCCGCAGGTTCGTGTCGATGCCGTAGAGCGCGCGCAGCGAGAGCGCGATCTCGCCGAGGCTCGCATTCCCGGCGCGCTCGCCCATCCCGTTGATCGTGCCGTGGATCCAGGTCGCCCCGGCCCGGACGGCGGCGGCGGCGCTCGCGGTCGCGACGCCGAAGTCGTTGTGCCCGTGGAAGTGCACGGGCGTGCCGTCCAGCCACTGGATCGTGCGGCCGACCAGGTCGCCGACGGCCTCCGGGGAGGCGATTCCGAGCGTGTCGACGACCGCTACCTCGCGCGCGCCTGCCTCGACCGCGGTCTCGTAGGCGCGGCGGAAGAAGTCGAGATCTGCCCGGGTCGAGTCGACGCCGAAGAATGCAGCGTGGATGCCGTTCTCGGCCGCGAAGCGCATCGCCGCGGCGATGCGCTCGAGCATCGTGTCGCGCGACACGCCGATCGCGTCGAGCTTGAGATCCGAGATCGGCGACTCGATCACCGAATGGCTCACGCCGAGCGAGACGAGCGCCTCGAGGTCGGCCGGGACCGCTCGCGAGAAGCCCCACACCTCGGCTCGCAGGCCTGCTTCGGAGATCAGCTTGACCGCCTGCCAGTCGTCGTCGGACACGCGCGGGAAGCCCGCCTCGATCCGGTCGACGCCGAGGTCGTCGAGCAGGCGCGCGATCTCGAGCTTCTGTTCGGGGTCGAGCACGACGCCGACGGTCTGTTCGCCGTCGCGCAGCGTCGTGTCGTAGAGCCCGACGTGGCCGCGAATCGCGTACGGATCGTTCAGCGAGCCCGTCCAGATCAGCTCGTGCACGACACGACTCCGTCGGGAAAGCTCGACAGCTTCTCCGCGCCGTCGGCAGTGATCAGGAAGTTGTCCTCCACGCGCAGTCCTCCTCCGCCCTGCCAGTAGCAGCCGGGCTCGATCGCCAGCACCATGCCCTCGGTGACCGTACCGCCCCCGGCCTGGTGAGCGTACGGGGGCTCGTGCGCCCGCGCGCCGACGCCGTGGCAGATCGGGTGCGACGGCTGCTCGGGATAGCCGAGCTCGTCGATCCCGTCGCGCACGAGGACGTCCAGCTCGGCGAGCGATGCGCCCGGGACGCAGTGCGCGACGGCGCGCTCGTAGACGCCGAGGAGGCCGGCCTCCAGCTCGCGGTAGTCCTCGCGGAGCTCGCCGGTGACGAGGTTCTTCGTGTGGTCGGCCCAGTAGCCGTCCGCGCAGACCCAGATCTCGAACAGCACCGGCTCGTCTGCGGTCACGGGCAGGTCGCTCGTCGCGGTGAACGTCTTGATCCCGCGACCCGCCCAGACGAGCGAGAACGGCAGCGCGAGCGAGACGTCCTCGCGCGCCGTGCCCTGCCCGTGCACGAAGCCCTGCCAGATCGCCGCAGCCTCCGACTCCTTCATGCCGGGCTCGAGCCTGCCGCGAACGTGCTCCATCGCGTCGGCGGCGATCGTGTTCGCGATCCGCACGCGCTCGACCTCCTGCGCCGTCTTCGTCGCGCGCGCGGCGTTCAGCACCGGCATCGCGTCCTCCGCGCCGTGCCATGCGGAGAACCAAGCCGCTCGTGAAGGTCGTCGGCTCGCCGACCATGCGGTCCGACGCCTGCGTGCCCATCGACAGCTCCAGGCCGACGCGGCCGTAGCCCTTCGACGCCTCGAGCGCCGCGTCGAGCGTGCGCGCAGGGACCGGGCGGGGGTCGTCGGACGCGTACCCGCGCACGAGCCGCACGTCCGAGGTCCAGGCGGTCTCCGCCGCGTCCTCCTCGGAGGCCTCGAGGCAGATGAGCACGGGCTCGCCCTCGCGCGGGAACACGCACGCGTCGTAGCCCTTCATTCCCCAGAAGTTCGTCAGGTAGAGAACGTTGTCGGGCGCACGCACGACGAGCGCGTCGAGGCCGTGCTCCGCCATCAGCGCGCGCACGCGCTCGAGCTTCGCGTCGTCCCTCGGCCACCAGCCGCTCACGCCTCGCCCCAGGGGCGGATGCGCGGCGGAGCCGGCTCGCCGTGGCCCTCCTGCCACGAGATCACCGGATTGCGAAGCACGCCGATCCGCTCGATCTCCGCCTCGATCACGTCGCCGGGCTTCAGGTACAGGCGCCGCCGCTCCTCCTCGGACTTGAAGCCGGCGACGCCGGCCACCGTCCCGGTCGAGAGGACATCGCCCGCCGAGTACCCGAGCGCCGAGAAGTTCGAGAGGATCTCCGGGATCGTCACGCTCATCCTGCTCGAGTGCGACTCCTGGCGCGGCTCACCGTTGACGCGCAGCTCCATGCGCAGGTCGTGCGGGTCGCCCACCTCGTCCGGGGTGACGATCCACGGCCCGAGCGGGCAGAACGTGTCGATCGCCTTGCAGAAGCTGAAGACACCCGAGCGCATCTCGCCGCGCTGGATGTCGCGCGCGGTGATGTCGTTGAAGATCACGTAGCCGCCGATGTACTCGGACGCGTCCTCGGGAGCGAACCACTTGCCGCTCTTCGCGAGCACGACCGCGAGCTCGAGCTCGTAGTCGAGCTCCTCGGTGAGGTGCTCCGGGTAGATCACGGGCTGGTCCGGGCCGACGATCGCGTCGACGTTCTGGAAGAAGTTGATCCACGGCGCGATCTGGTGCGACCATTCGACGTTCTTCGACTCCTCCTCGTGCTCGCGAAAGTTGCCGGCGGTGTGGAAGAACTTCTTCGGGACGATCGGCGCCCGCAGCCGCACGTCCGCGAGCGGAACGCGCTCGCCGGCCTCGTCGGCGCCGCCGCGCTCGAAGTACTCGCGCATCGTCGGGACGTCGAGGCGCACCACCTCGTCGCCGTCGATCCGCCCGACCTTGCCGTCGTCGTAGGTGACCAGCTTCATGCGCAGACCTTCTGTGCGACCAGTGCGTACGTGTGAGCCATCTTCACCAACCCGTCGATGTCGAGGTTCTCGCCGAGCGAGACGTCCATCAGCCCGGTCGAGGTTCCGTAGTTGACCGTCGGCACGCCGTAGCGTGTCAGCGCCGACGCGTCGCTGAACCAGCGCGTCACGTCGCGTCCGGGCGGCTCGCCGTGCACCTCGGCGTGCGCCGAGTCGATCGCCTGTACCAGCTCGTGATCCTCGTCGATCTCGGCGCCCGGCGCGGTCACGTACACCTCACCCTCCACGCCGTAGTCCGGGAAGCGCTCGGCGAGCGCACGGACGAACTCGAGCACCTCCCGCCGTGCGACGCCCATCGGCTTCGTCGGCGGCACGCGGACGTCGAGAAAGAGGTCGGTGTGGTGCGGCGTTCGCGACACGCGCCAGCCGAAGCCGCCCTCGATCGCGCCGACGTTCACGATCGCCGCCGCGCCGCGATAGGAGTTGGCGGGATCCTGCTCCCACGACGGGATCCACTCGAGCACTGCGGAGGTGAGCTCGTGCATGCGGAGGATCGAGTTGCGGTCGCGGCGGCCCTCGCTGAACGCCGTGTGGATGAAGTCGCCGTGCGCCCGGATCCGCAGCCACAGCGCGCCGAAATGCCCGAGCACGATCTTGCCCTCGGTCGGCTCGCCGAGCAGGCACATGTCCGCGACGCCGCCGTGCGTGACGAGGTAGCGCGTGCCGGCGGCGTAGCCGCGGTACTCCGCGCCGGTGGCCTCGCCGTACTGCGTCTTCTCGATCTCGCCGCACACGGCCGCGATCAGCACGTCGCCGCGCAGCCTCACGCCGGCGTCCTGCAGCGCCCGCACCGCCTCGAGGTAGCACGCGAGCGCGCCCTTCATGTTCGAGATGCCGAGCCCGTACAGACGGCCCTCGTGCTCGAACGCCTTCGGCTGGAAGCCCGGAACGCCGCTGAGCCACGGCTCCTGTCCGGAGTAGGACGTGTCCATGTGGCCGTTGAACATCAGGCTCTTGCCGCCGCCCGTCCCGGGCCACGTGCCGAGCGCATTGGCGCGGCCGTCCTCGACCTGCTGCCACTGCACCCGCAGCCCGAGCCGCTCGTAGAGGGAAGCCATCAGCTCGGCGAGCGGCTGCTCGTTGCCGGTGAAGCTGTGCACGTCGACGAGCGCGCTCGCCGTCTCGACGAGCCGGTCGCGGTCAACCTTCACTGCGGGCCGCCCATCCCGGGCAGGCCGACCGGCGCCGGTGCGGTTGCGACCGGGAGGCCCGCGTCGCGCCACGCCTCGAAGCCGCCGTCCAGGTCGCCGGCGTCGATGCCGAGATCGACGAGCCGCGCCGCGGCGAGGCTCGAGGAGTAGCCGTGCGCGCACAGCAGGATCAGCCTTCGGTCCGCGAGCCCCGGGTTCGCGTACTCAGACGTCTGGTCGGCGCGCCATTCGAGCACGGAGAGCGGGACGTGCACCGAAGCGGGGACGATGCCGTCGCGCTCGCGCTCGTCGTTCGAGCGCGTGTCGACGATCAGCCCGCCGGATGCCGCCGCCTCCGACGGCGACAGCCGCACGATGCGGTCGCGAGCCTCGGCCAGCGCCTTCTGGATCACCGCACGTGCGGGAGGACCTGCTCCCCGAACAGCCGGATCTGCTCGTGGCGGTCTTCTCCCCACAACTCGAGCATCACGTGAGTGCATCCCGCGTCCTTGTACTCCTCGATCGCCGCGATGCAGTCGGCGGGCGTTCCGGCGATCGGCTTGCACTTGTCGAGCAGCGCGTCCGAGACCTTCGCCTTCGCCGCCAGGCGCCCGCCTTGCTCCATCGCCTCGGCGACCGGCTTGATCTCGTCCTGCTCGATCGCTGCGCATTCGAGCAGCACATCGGCCGCTCCCTGGATGTTCTGCACCTTGTTGGCGAGGTACATGCCGGCGATCTCGCGCGCGCCGTCGCGGCCCTTGGCCCGGTCGGTCGCGTGGATCGAGGCGACGATCGTGCAGCCGATGTCGATGTCGGCGTTCACGTTGCCGCATGTGTAACGAACGAACGCGGGCGTGGTGATCGATGGTGTGAGGCAGCCGTCGCCGATCTCGCCGGCGAGCGCCTGCATCTTCGGCGCCGTCGCCGCGACGTAGACCGGGGGCACGCCGCGCGGGGTGTGCGCCTCCACCTGCAGCCCCGGCACGTCGGCGCTCCAGGTCGAGCCGTCGTATCTGAAGGCGTCGCCGCCGAGCACGCCGCGCACGATCGTCACGGCGTCGCGCATCGGGCCGAGCGTCTTCGACGTCTGCATCTGCGCGTTGTTCAGGAAGATCTTCGACGTTCCGTAGCCGAGGATGAAGCGCCCGGGGCCTGCCGCCTCTTGTACGACGCGCGCGTCCATCGCCACCTGCACGGGGTGACGCGTGAACGGCGAGATGATCCCCCAGCCGATCGTCAGCTGCTTCGTCTCGCGCGCCATCAGCGCCGAGACGACGGTCGACGAGCGCGCCTCCATGCCGTGCTTGCGCCACCACGGATACGCCTCCGCGAGCCAGATCGTGTCCATGCCGGCGGCGTCCATCGCCCGCGCCGAGGCGAGCATCTCGTCGAGCGGCTCCATCGTGAGCTGCATGACGCCGACCCTGAAGGTGACCGCGCTCACGCGGGCTTCGAGGCGTTCTCGACCTCGCGGTCGAGCGCGGTGAGGACGTGCTGAACCTGCTGGTTGACAATCGGTTGCAGCACGCGCTGCCCCATCGAGCCGACCGGGCCGGCGATGCGGACGTCGGCCGTCCAGTGCATCGCGGTGCCGCCGTCGGGCGCGTCCGAGAGCTCGAACTGCGTCTCCATGCGCAGCATCGCACCGACGCCCTGGCCCTTGATCGCGAGCTTCGCGTACTCCGCCTCGCGCTCCTCGAGCTTCTCCATGTCGATCTTCATGCGCAGCCCGCCGAGGCCGAGGGGGATCTTCACGTTGGCGGTCCAGTGGGCCGGGTCGTGGACGTCGAAGCTCTCGACGCCCGGCATCGTCTTGGCCATCGACGCGGGATCGTTGAGCACGCTCCACACCGCCTCGCGCGAAGCGGTGAACGTGCGGTCCCCCGAGACGATCATTCCCGCTCCGGCGCCGGCCGAGCCGGCGCCTCGCTCCTGGTCGACTCCGTCGAGCCTACGTCGATCCCTGCAGACACCGAGACCGAGCCGCCGGCCCCAGTCGGGTCGTTCAGCATCTCCCACACGCGGTGGTACGGGTTGCAGCTGTCCCAGACGATCGCGTCGCCGTGGCCGCGCAGCGCATCCTGGACGGCCGCGCAGACTGCGTGGATTCCGGCGCCGCCGCCCTCGCCCATGCCCTTCGTGCCGAGCGGCGTGAACGGGGACGGGCTCTCGATGCTGCCGGTCCGAAGCGGCGGCATGTCGAGCGCGTGCGGCACGTGGTAGTCGTAGAAGTTGGGCGTGAGCAGGTTGCCGTCCTCGTCGTAGGCGAAGTGCTCGTGCATCGCTGCCCCCAGCGCCTGCGCGGTCGCGCCCATCACCTGGCCCTCCACGATCTGCGGGTTGATCCGCTTGCCGCAGTCGTCGACGGCGGCGTAGTCGATCAGCTCGTAGTAGCCGGTCTCCGGATCGATCTCGATGAGCGCGGCATGGATCTGCGCGGCGTAGGTCAGGGTGAGGTTGCCGAACTTCCGCTCCACGTCCGGCACCTGGAACGGCGGCCGGTAGACGTAGCGGCAGTTGAGCGTGACGCCGAGGTCCTCGGGCAGGCCTGCGTTGTTGGCGTTGATGATCGCGCCGCACGCCATGAACGGCAGGAATGCGTCCGGGCTCTCCTTGATGCGGATGCCGCCTTCGGCCAGCTCGAGCGCCTCCGGCGGCACGCCGCCGAAGACCGCGCCGGCGAGCTTGAAGATCTCGTCGCGCAGCATCTCGGTCGCGCCTTTGACCGCCGAGAGCCCGGTGACCGCGAACTGCGACGCGTACGTCCCGGAGAAGCCCGCATGCGAGTTCCAGTACGAGTCGTGGCCGGCGCGCACGTGCACGTCGTCGACCGAGCACTTGAGGATGTCGGCGACGACCTGCGCCGCCGTCGTCTCGTGGCCCTGGCCCTGCGGCGTCGTTCCGAGCGTGACGACGATCTCGCCGAAGATGTCGAGCTTGACGGTCGCGACCTCGTTGTTCCCCGAGAACTGCAGCTCCGGGTTGATCATCCGCGACTGGCCGAAGTTGTTCGTGCCCGAGTCGAGCGTCGACCCGATGCCGAAGCCGAGCAGCTTGCCGCGCGACTCGGCGTCGCGCCGCCGCTCGTCGAGCTGGTCGTAGCCGATCAAGTCGAGCGCGACGTCGAGCATCCGCGCGTAGTCGCCGGAGTCGTAGACGCAGCCGTTCGGCGTCTCGTAGGGCATCTCGTCGACGCGGATGTAGTTGCGCTTGCGGACCTCGATCGGGTCGAGGTCGAGCTCGTGGGCGACGATGTCGATCACGCGCTCCGTGAACCAGAGGTGCTGCATGCGCGAGTAGCCGCGGTTCGGCGACACCGGCGCCTTGTTGGTAGCGACCTGGGTGAATTCGAGGCGGATGTTGCGCCAGCGGTACATCCCGGGCGTGACCTGCGCCCAGATCACGCCGCCGAGCGGCTCGTACCGCAGCCAGGCGCCGGCGTCGTCGAGCGCCTTCGTGCGGAAGCCGAGCAGCGTGCCGTCCGACTTGACCGCGACCTCGGTGTCGTGGAACCAGCGCTCGTTCCCGTGCGACATCGAGAGGTGGAAGTCGGTGCGCCACTCGGTCCACTGGATCGCGCGGTTGAGCTTGCGCGCGAGCAGGCAGCACACGACCAGCTGCGGATGCGAGGTGATCTTGTTGCCGAAGCCGCCCCCGATGTCCTGCGTGACGAAGCGCAGCTTGTCGAGGCCGCAGCGCATTGCCGGCCCCATCATGATCGCGGCGAACCCCGGGAACTGGTTGTTCGTCGTGATCGTCCACTGGCCGACGCCGCGGTTGTACTCGACGAGCGCACCGTCGCACTCGAGCGGGGTGGAGTTGAAGCGGTGGAAGTGGAGCTCGTCGATTCGCACGATCCGATCGGCCTCCGAGAAAGCACTGTCGAGGTCGCCCCACTCGTAGACGCCTTCCCACATCAGGTTCCCGCCGGCCTCCTCGTGAAGGACGGGTGCATCGTCGTCACGGGAGCGGCGAGCGTCGGTGAGGGCGTCGAGCGGCTCGAACTCCACCTCGACGAGCTCCGAGGCATCGCGGGCGCGCTCGCGCGTGTCGGCGACGACCGCGACGATCGCCTCGCCGACGTACCGCACCTTGCCGACGGCGAGCGCGTAGTCCTTGATGTTGCCGCCGGGCACCGACGAGATCTGGAAGAAGGGGTCGGTGAGCGCGGCGACCTCCTCGCCGGTGAGCGTCCCGTACACACCCGGCGCCTGCTCCGCCTGGGACACGTCGATCGACGTGATGTGCGCGTGCGCGTAGGGCGAGCGCACGAAGTGCACGTAGCCCATGCCGTGGCGCTTGACGTCGTCGACGAAGACACCCTGGCCCTGGACGAGCCTCCGGTCCTCCTTGCGCGGGACGTTCTGGCCCGACCAGGTCTGCTCCGGCGCCTCGACCTCGACGCGCTCCGGTGCGGTCGTCGTCGAGGTCACTGGGTTGCTCCGGTGCCGGCGAAGCCGGCACTTTCGCCGATCGATGCTCCGTCGAGCCTACGCATCTGAGGTGGCCGCCTTGACGGCCTCGAAGATGTTCCAGTAGCCGGTGCAGCGGCAGATGTTGCCCTGCAGCGCCTTCTTGATCTCGTCGTCCGACGGGCTCGGGTTCGCGCGCAGCAGCGCGGTGGCGCTCATCAGCATCCCCGGCGTGCAGTACCCGCATTGCAGCGCGTGATGGTCGGAGAAGGCTTGCTGCAGCCGGGACAGTTCGTCCCCGTCGGCAAGCGACTCGACCGTCTCGATCGTCGCGCCGTCGGCCTGGACCGCGAGCATCATGCAGCTCTTGACGAGCGTGCCGTCGACGATCACGGAGCACGCTCCGCAGTTGCCGGTGTCGCAGCCGATGTGGCTGCCGGTGAGGTCGAGGTCGTCGCGGATGAAGTGGATCAGCAGCTTGCGCGCCTCGACCTCGCGCTCGTAGGTCGTGCCGTTGATCGTGACGGAGACCGTCTTGCTGGGCGACATCAGGGGCACTATCGCTTTGCCTCCATTGCCTGGTTGACGGCGCGGACCGCGACGATCTCGGCGAGATGGGCGCGGTAGGCGCTCGACGCGTGGACGTCGGACGGCGCCTCGATCGCGGCCTCGCGAACGGCGTCGCGCACGACCTGTTCGTCGCTCGAAGCGGGGTGGATCGAGACCGGGACGGCGTCGACGCAGCCGAGCGCGATGTGGATGCCGCCGTTCACGCTGGCTGCGGCGCTGCAGATGCACGTGCCGTCCACGCCGAGCGTCACCGAGGCGAACCCGTCGCCCTTGCCGGCCGGGAGCGTGATCTTCGTCAGCACTTCGCCCGTCTGAACTGCGGTCAGGTAGACGCCGAGGAAGAAGTCGTTCGCGTCGACGCTGCGCTCGCCGTCCTTGCCGGCGATGGTCATCTTCGCGTCGAGCGCGACCATCAGCGGCGGCAGGTGGTTTGTCGGGTCGTTCGAGCAGACGTTGCCGCCGATCGTGCCGCGGTTCCGGACCTGCACGTCCGCGATCTGCGCGCAGACTTCGCCGAGAATCGGCCGGGCGCGCGCCTCGGCGCTCTCGACGATCTCGGTGTACGTCGTCATCGCGCCGATCGAGAGCGTCCCGTCCGCGGCGAGGTCGATCCCCTTCAGCTCGTCGATCCCGTTGAGGTCGACGAGCGCGTCCGGCGACGCCGCGCGCGCCTTCATCACGTTGACGATCGTCTGGCCGCCGGCGAGCGCACGTGCGCCGTCGTTCTCCGCGAGCAGGTCGATCGCCTCCGCGAGCGACTCGGGGCGTGCGTATCCGACCTCCCGCAGCAGCATGTAGAGGGGTTTTATAAGATCTGGATCGAGGACCGCGCAACTACGTACCGCACGGTGCGAGGGCGGTCACCTCGTCGAGGCGTCGCGGGCGGCCACCAGCTCGCCGACCCGCACCTGTTCCGTGAGCAGCCGGCGAAACCGCTCCGGCTCGCCGCCGACGAACGCCGAGCAGAGCTCGTGCCCGGCCGGGTAGGTCATCACGTAGCTCCGCGACGTCGGCTCCTTGAAGAAGCGGATCATGTGGTCGGCGAGCCCCGGCGTCATCAGCTCCCAGCGCTCGAGGTATCCGTGCGCCTCCTCCTCGGTCGCGCCGTCCTCGTACAGCATCAGCGTCGCATTGACCTCCGCCCACTGGCACGGGTCGAGCGCCCTCCGGACGGCGCATGCGTGGGCGAGGTCGAAGTCGATGCCGGCGTCGTGGATCACCGCGGCGAGCGCCTCACCGTCGTCGCCCTCGAGCAGCATGGGCGGGGCGAGCTTGGCGATCCCCTCGGCGATCAGGGATTGCGGCGTCGGCACGAGCACGATCGTCTCCTCGAGCAACCCGCGGCCCCGCACGAGCAGCTCCTCCTTGCAGCAGCGCTCCGCATGGTGACCGGGATACGTCTCGTGGATCGACAGCGTGAGCAGCTCGATCGCCGACATCGGAAGGTCGACGTTGACGGCGATCCCGCTGTGGAGCCCGCCCCGGTACTCGCAGAACGCCAGCCAGGGCTCGTTGCGGACGATCTCGAGCGCGACGCCCTCGCCGTCCGGCAGGTCGACGATGCGACGCGTCGCCGCGCGTGCCTGCTCGATCGCGGCCGCCGCCGTGCGCTCGACCCGGTCGACCGGCACGCGAATCGACTCCTCCCACTGCGTGTACCGGTCGAACAGCGGCCCGTCGCCCGGGAGCAGCTCCTCGAGCTGCTCGTGCGCGGCTTCGAAGACCGACTCGTCTGTGTAGACGGGGCGAACGCCGTAGCACCCCTCGACCTCGTCGGCGTACGACCGCACCTCACCCGCGAGCACCCCGGCGTACGTGCGGAGCCCGACGACCTGGTCGCGCAGCCAGCCCTCGCCCAGCTCGCCGAGGAGGTTTTCCGCGCTGGAGACGAGCACTTGCGGGTCGACCGGCGGCGCTGCGTCGACGGCGGCCTTGAGCTCGGGCGGGCCGTAGTAGGCGTCGACGAGCCCTTCGACATGGCGGCCGAGCTGCAGCCCGAGCCTGACGTAGCGCTCCGCGGTGACGTCGGTCATCGGGTGAGCCTACGCAGCAGGCGCGCCCACAGGGAGGGGCGATCGGGCCCGGCGCGCTGCGCCTGCTCGCGCCGGAGGTCGGCTCGGGCCCATGCGCGCTCGCGCATCCGCCGCGTCGCGTAGCGGGGCTTCCAGATCACGGGTCTCGGCTTCATGCCGGAATCATCGCGTGCCGGCACCGATGACCTCCGGGCGCCGGACCGGTCGAAACGGCAGACACGACTCAAGTCCAGCCTCTCGATGTCGCTCGACGGTTTCCTGGCCGGGCCGAACCAGAGCCGCGAGCACCCGCTCGGCGTCGAACCGGCCGCCGATCCGACGCGCCGCGCGACACCGTCGACCGCCTCGCGGGCGCCGTCGTGGTCTAGGCCCGGTCAGTCCGTGGGCGCCGTGCGCAGGAGCCCGCGGTGCCGCTCGAGCGCCGCGAGGACGGCGTCGATGTCGTCGGCGGTGTTGTAGGCGTGCGGGGAGACTCGAAGGTTGCCGTCTCGCTCGGAGGTGACGATCCCGTCGGCCTCGAGCGCGCTCACCAGCGCCGGCGCGTCGGTCGAGGCGATGCAGACGAGCGCCCCCCGGCGGTCGTGCTCGCGCGGCGTGACGACGATGCCGCCGAGGGCCTCGGCGCCGTCGATCAGCCGGTCGCCGAGCGAGAGGACGTGCTCCCGTGTCTCTGCGATCCCGATCTCCTGCATCAGCTCGATGCCGGCGATGCCGCCGTAGATCGCGGGGATCGGCGGCGTCCCCGACTGGAAGCGGCGCGCGTTCGGTGCGGGCGAGTAGTCGGTGTGGTCCATCTCGAAGATGTCGTGGTCGGCGAACCACCCGGTCTGGGTCGGCGTCAGCCGCTCGGCGAGCCCGGGGCGCAGCCACATGAACGCGAGCCCGGCCGAGGCGAGCAGGTACTTGAGCACGCCCGAAGCGAGCACGTCGACACCGAGCGTCGCGACGTCGAGCGGATAGGTGCCCGCGGCCTGGTAGGCGTCGAGCACGACGAGGGCGCCGCGCTCGTGCGCGATCCGGGCGATCTCCTCGACGGGGAGGCGGGTGCCGTTGCGGTAACAGACCGCGGTGATCGAAACGACCGCCGTTCGCTCGTCGATCGCCGCCTCGAACCGCTCGAGCGGGATCTCGGGGCCGTCGGCGCGCACGATCTCCACCTCGGCCCCGCGTAGCTGCTGCGCGTGCCAGATCTGCCCGATCGTCGGGAACTCGAAGTCGGAGATCACGACCTTCGGCCGCTGGGCGAAGTCGATCGCGCTCGCGAGCGCGCTGACGCCCGCCGAGACCGACGTCGTCAGCGCGACGTCGTCCGAGCGTGCGCCGACGAGCCGCGCGAACGATCCGCGCGCCGCCTCCGAGCGCTCGACCCAGTAGTCCCACGGCGCGCCGCGGTCGTCCCAGCCGTCGAGGTAGTCGAGGTAGGCCGCGCGCACGGCATCCGAAAGCGCTCCCTGGGAGCACGAGTTCACGTAGACGAGCCGCTCGAAGATCGGGAAGCGGTAGCGGCAGCGGCTCGCCACGGAGACGGGAGCGGTATCGGTCACCGGCGTCGCCTACCTGCCAAGGTATGCCTTCCTCAGGTTCTCGTCCTCGCGCAGATCCGCGGCCGGGCCTTCGAGCACGAGCCGTCCGGTCGAGAGCACGTAGCCGCGGTCGGCAATCGAGAGGGACACGTTTGCATTCTGCTCCACGACGAGGATCGCGACGCCGGATTCGTGCACCTGCTTGATGATCTCGAAGTTCCGCTCCACGAGGATCGGCGCGAGACCCATCGACGGCTCGTCCATCAGCAGGAGCTTCGGCCGCGACATCAGGGCACGGCCCATCGCCACCATTTGCTGCTCTCCGCCGGACAGCGTGCCGGCGAGCTGCGAGCGGCGCTCGTGCAGCAGCGGGAACAGCTCGTAGACGCGGTCGTAGTCCTCGCGTGCGCCCCCGCCGCGCAGGTACGCGCCCAGCTCGAGGTTCTCGAGCACCGTCATCGGTGCGAACAGGCGCCGGTTCTCGGGCACGATCGCGAGGCCGCGCCCGATGCGGTAGCTCGTCGGCCGTTTCGTCACGTCTTCGCCTTCGACGCGCACGCTCCCGTTTCGCGGACGCACGATCCCGAGGATCGTCTTCAGCGTGGTCGACTTCCCCGACGCGTTGCCGCCGAGCAGGCAGACGAGCTCGCCCTGTCCCACGTGGAGCGACAGCCCCTGGAGGATGTGGATCTGCCCGTAGTACGTGTCGACGGCGTCGAGCTCGAGCAGCGGTGCGCCGTCCACGTTCATTTCCGCTCCGCCGTCCCGAGGCCGAGGTAGGCGGCGACCACCTGTGGGTCGGTCGCGACGTCGACGAACGACCCCTCGGCGATCTTGATCCCGTGGTCGAGCGCGACGACCCGGTCCGAGATCCCCTCGACGACGTGCATGTCGTGCTCGATCACGAGGATCGTGTACCCGCCCTCGGCCCGGAGCTTCCCGATCAGCTCGGTGATCTCGTGTGTCTCGGCCGGGTTCATGCCGGCCGCCGGCTCGTCGAGCAGGAGGATCCGCGGATTGGTCGCGGTCGCACGGGCGATCTCGAGGCGGCGCCGGTTGGCGTACGAGAGCGAGTAGGCCGGCTGGTCCCAGCGGTAGCCCGTCAGGCGGTCGCCGAAGAACGCGAGGCGGCGCTCGGCGAGCGCGCGGATCTCGCGTTCCTCGCGGCGCATTCCCGGTGTGCGCAGCATCGCGCGGAAGTAGCCGGCCTTGGTGTGCCCGTAGGCGGCCGCCATCACGTTGTCGCGCACCGTCATGTTCAGGAAGAGGCGCAGCGTCTGGAACGTGCGCGCGATCCCGCGACGGGTGATCTTGTGAGGCGGCAGCCCGACCAGGCTCTCGCCGTCGAGCGTGATGTCGCCCTCGTCCGGGCGATAGATGCCGGTGATCAGGTTGAACAGCGTCGTCTTGCCGGCGCCGTTCGGCCCGATCACGCTCACGATCTCGCCCTCGTCGAGGTGCAGGTCGAGATCCGAGACGACCTGCAGGCCGCCGAACGCCAGGGACACGCGCTTGAGCTCGAGCAGGGCCATCGCCGCCCGCCTACACGATCTCCACGCGGCGCTCGCCGAGCAGCCCGTTCGGCCGGGCGATCATCAGCACGATCAGCAGTGCGCCGAGGACGATGTACCGCGTCGGCCCCGGGTTCGGGATCATCAGGTTCTCCCAGACGAAGGCCGAGATGTAGATCGTCGGCGGGATCGCCGCGATCCGCGCCCAGCCGCGCAGCTGCGTGACGGCGAGGATGCCGACGATCATCAGGCCGTACGCGAGCTGGCCGACCCACTGATCGAGCCGCGAGGGGATCACGACCCAGTGCGAGAGGTCGCCGCTGAAGCCGGCGTCCGCCTCCGTCGCCCACGACGGGTGCCAGGCCGAGACGACCGCGTGCACGACGAAGCCGAAGGCGATCGTGGCGACGACGACGATCGCAAGCTGCCTGGTGAAGCGGAAGGCCGTGATCACGCCGGCGACCACGAGCAGGTAGAAGAGCACGCGCGCCTGGTCGGGGTTCTGCAACACCTGCAGCAGCACGTTCACGATGATCGCGCCGAGCACGACGCCGGCCTGGCTGCCCGAGCCGCCGAGAATCACCATCGCGTAGATCGTGATCAGCACGGTCGGCGAGAAGTTCAGCGGGAAGACGCTCGCGCTGAGCGCGGTCGCAAGCGTGCCGGTGAGCGCGGCGGTCCCGGCTCCGGTCGCGAACGCCGTAAGCTTGAGCCAGTTGATCGGCATCCCCATCACCTCGGCCGCGAGCGGGTCCTCGCGTAGCGACCGCCAGGCTCGTCCGACGCGTGAGAGGTTGACGAAGCGCAGCGCGACGAACACCACGAGGAAGAAACAGAGCGCGACGTAGTAGTAGGAGACGGCGAAGATCCCGGCGTGCTGCACGGCGAGGTCGTGCCCGAAGAAGCTGAACGGGTCGACGCGCAGGATCCCGTTCGCCCCGCCGGTGATGTTGTGGCCGAAGATCTGGTTGCCGTTGGTCATCACCGTCTCGAACAGCTCGAGGAAGAAGAGCGTGACGATCGCGAGGTAGTCGCCCGAGAGCCGTCGTGACGGCAGCCCGACGAGGAGCCCGATCACGGCTCCGAAGACGGTGATCGCCGGGACGGCGACGATCGTCGGCAGGTGGATGCCGAACTTGTCGGAGTCGAAGATCGCGTACGCATACGCGCCGATGCCGAAGAACGCGATGTAGCCGAGGTCGAGCAGGCCGCCCCAGCCGACGACGACGTTCAGGCCGAGCGCCAGGAGCATGAAGATGACGGTGTCGAAGCCGACGCGGCGCACGTAGCCGCTCGACTCGACGACGGGCAGGAGCGACGCGGCCGCGAGGAAGAGGATCAGCCACGCCCACCAGGGGACCGCACGCAGACGCTGCTCGTAGACTCCGAAGCGGCCGCCGCGTCCGAGCAGTCGCTCGCCGTGCCGTGCGACCCACTCGTCGCGGCCGACCGCCGGGCCCTCCGCCTCGGGCAGCGCGGGTGCGTTCGGGTCGCCGGGGGTCAGCTCGGACAACTCACACCTTCCGGATGTCGGCCTTTCCCAGCAGGCCCTGCGGACGGAAGATCATGAAGCCGATCAGGATCGAGAAGACGACGAGGTCGGACCACGCCGTCGTCCAGTAGCCGGCCGTGTACGACTCGGCCGCACCGAGCAGGAGGCCGCCGACCAACGCACCCGGGATCGACCCGATTCCGCCGATCACCGCGGCGGTGAAACCCTTCAGCCCGACCGTGAACCCGATCGCTGCGAATGTGGGCACGCGCAGCGCGAACATCACCCCGGCCGCGCCGGCGAGCGCCGAGCCGAGGATGAACGTGAACACGATCACCCGGTCGACGTCGATGCCCATCATCGCCGCGGCCTCGCCGTCGTACGACGTGGCGCGCATCGCCTTCCCGGTCCGCGTCTTGTTGACGAGAAGCCACAGCACGACCATCAGCGCGAACGCCGAGACGATCGTGATGATCCGGAGCAGCGGGACGTGCACGGTGCCGATGTCGAAGCCGTGGAAATAGAGCGCGCCGTTCGAGAGTGCGTACGATTGGTAGTCGCGCTGCTCCGCACCGAACAGGAGCTGCATCGAGTTCGCGAGGAAGAACGACACCCCCAGCGCGCTGATCAGCGGCGCGATCCGCGGCGCGTTGCGGAGCGGACGGTAGGCGAAACGCTCGATCGTGACGCCGAGCACCGCACAGCCGACCATCGCCGAAAGCGTGACGAGGACGAGCAGGAGCCAGACCGGAACGACCGGGTCGGCTGCGCCGCCGAGCGCCTGCAGCGTGCCGTAGCCGATGAACGACCCGACCATGAACACGTCTCCGTGGGCGAAGTTGAGGAGCTTGAGGACGCCGTAGACGAGCGAATAGCCGAGCGCGACGAGCGCGTACACGCTCCCGAGCGTCAGAGCATCGACGGTGAGCTGGATGAAGGTGTCCACGCCCGGAGCAAACCTAAATCGATGGGCGGCCCGGTGTCACACCGGGCCGCCCATCACGTTCTTCTGCGGCTTACCCGACGAGCTTGTACTTGCCGTCGGACTGGATCTTGAAGATGTAGAACTTCGCGTTCAGCGGATCGTTGGTCTTCGTCGAGAACTGGAAGCTCCCGCCGAGGATCCACTTCGCGATCTTCACGCGCTTGACCTGACGCAGGACGTCCGCCCGCGACTTGAGCGTGCCCTTGCCGACCGTGCACGCGCGCTGGATCGCGGTCAGGATCACCTGCGTCGCTCCGTAGGTCGGCGGCCCGAAGGAGCCGACGTCCTTGCCGGGGTTGTCCTTCTTCCACGCCGCGATCACGGCCTTGTCGCCGGCGATGCCCGTGATGTCCGGAGCGAAGTTCGACACGTAGCCGCCCGGCTTGTTGTACTGGGCGGGCGTGTTCGAACCGTCACCCGAGAACATGATCGCCTTCTTGCCCTGCTCGACCAGCTGCTGGGCCATCGTCTGGGCGGCCGGGGGCTGCTGGGTCGGGAAGAACACGACGTCGGCGTCGCTCGGCACCTTCGTGACGTACGACGAGTAGTCGGTCGTCGTGTTCGGCGCCGACAGCCGCGACGTCGAGACGCCCTTGGCCTTCAGGTAGGTCTCGACCGCGGCCGCCAGGCCCTGCGAGTACGGCTCCTGGAAGTCGAAGACGACGACCTTCTTCACGTGCAGCGTGTTGACCATGTACGCCGCATCCGTCGGGCCCTGGATGTTGTCTGCCGGCACGACACGGAAGAACGCCGGCGTCCCTTCCCGCTGCCCGCCGACCGTGTAGGTCAGGTCCGTGCGCGTCGCGGACGGCGAGACGTGCGCCATCCCGGCCTGGAAGTACGTGCTCGAGGAGGCCGCGACCGCGCCCGAGGTGGACGGGCCGAGGACGGCGACGACCTTGGGGTCGGAGACGTACTTCTGCGCCAGCTGCTGCGCCGGCGTCGCGCCCTGCTCGACGGGCGTGTCGCCCTGGAGCAGCTGAATCTTGAGCCCCATCTGGGGAGCGAGCTGCTTGACCGCCAGCTTGGCCCACGTGAGCTGCTCCTGCCCGAGGAACGCCGCGCCGCCGGTCAGTGGGGTGACTATGGCGATCTTGAGCGTGCCTTTACAGCTGATGCCGGCGGCCGACGCCGCCTGGGTCTTCGGTCCGCCCTGCGCGGTGCCTGCCGCGACCGACGCGACGAGCACCGCGAGTGCAAAGCCGAACGCTTTCTTCATCCGAGTCCTCCTTCGCCTTTCTCCTGCAGGGGAACGCCTGCTTACCCTGAGACGTGCGCCTTGCGTCGTTGTTCGCGCCGCCAAGGAAGGCGCAAGTCTCACATCGGCCGTTGCAGGCGTCAATGTCAGTGATCAAACCCCGGCCCCGGTGCCCGGCACCGACGCAGACGTGTACCGAGAACCGGGATGAACCGGGCCGTTGCGCGGCGGCCGGCTCCCGCGGCTAGGAGAGCGCCTCGATCCAGCCGCGGGTGTCGAGGAACTGGCGAAAGCGCACCGCCTTGTCGCCCTCGACCGTCCAGACGTGGACGAAGGGGACGTCGAGCCGCTTCCCGGAGCCCTTCGCGACGCCCCGGTACCGCCCGAGCACGACCACCTGGGACCCGGCGTCGAGGAACTCGTCCGGGTCGGCGCTGAACTCCTCCCACCACTCGGCGTCGAGCGGCTCGAAGATGTTCCGCCGCACCTCGTCGAGCCCGCGGTAGTAGCCGCCGTGGGGCAGGCCCTGCGCCTGGTGCCACTCGATCTCCGGGTGCATGTCCGCGAGCACGCCGTCCAGGTCGTCGCGCGCGAACGCCTCGTACGAGCGCTTGACGAGCTCGATCCCGGCCACGTGCGTAGGTTACGGACGACGGAGCTCGGTTGGCCGTCAACCGTGCGGTTTCAGCCGGTTGACTCGGCGTGGACGTCCTCGCAGAGAGCTTCGGGCAGCGCGGCGGCGACTCCCGATCGTTGCGAGCGTTTCACGTGTTAACGGTTCTTAACCCGCGTAACTATCGAGCGCGCAACCGGACCTCTGCACCGACAGCTATCCGAAAGGAGAACGTCGATGAGGTCATCGGTTCGGTTGGGTCTCGTGTTCTTCGTGGTCGTCGCGTTGTCCGCGGCCTATGCCGGGGCGTCGTTCGCGGCGTCGACGAACGGTCGTGGTCCGGGGCACGCGGTGTTCGTGCTCACCGACAACACGTCAGGGAATCAGGTCGTTGCGTACGACCGCGCCGCCGACGGTTCGCTGGCGCAGGCAGGTGTCTACTCGACCGGCGGGACCGGCGGCGCGCTCGATGGTTCGGTCGTCGATCACACGGCGTCGCAGGGGGCGCTCGCGTACGATGCGTCGCGCGGATTGTTGTTCGCCGTCAACCCGGGGAGTTCCACGGTGTCGGTGTTCCGTGTGCTCGGAGACCGCCTTGTCCTGACCCAGGTTCTCTCGTCCGGCGGGACGTTCCCGGTCAGCATCGCGGCACGAGGCGGGCTCGTCTATGTCCTGAACGCTCTGAACGGAGGCTCCGTGCAGGGCTTCCTCGTCGCCGGTGAGTTCCTACTGCCCCTGCCCGGCTCCGGTCGGCCGCTCGGACTGAATCCGTTGGCGACGCCGCAGTTCACCACGACGCCGGGGCAAGTCGCGTTCTCGCCCGACGGGTCGAAGCTGATCGTGACGACGAAGGCGAACAGCAACGCGATCGACGTCTTCGCCGTCGGTCGGCTGGGCTACCTGTCGTTCGCACCGGTCGTCAACGTCGAACCGGGAACGGTTCCGTTCGCCACGAGCTTCGACGCGGCCGGGAACCTGGTGGTCGCCGAGGCTGGGCCGAACGCGCTCGCGACCTTCGCTCTCAACCCCAACGGCACGCTTTCAGCTCTCGTCACCGTTGCGACCGGCCAGGCGGCGACGTGCTGGGTCGCCGCGGCCGGGCCGTACTTCTACGCATCGAACGCCGGAAGCGGCTCGGTCAGCGGTTTCGCATCAGGGGCCGGTGGATCGCTCTCGTTGCTGGGCAACACGTCCACCGACGCCGGGACGGTCGATGCAGCGGCGACTCCCGACGGATCGTTCCTGTACGTCCAGACGGGCGCGCAGGGCCACGTCGACGCGTTCCACGTGAACGCCGACGGATCGCTGAGCCCGATCGGCTCCGTGACCGTCCCCGATGCTGCCGGTGGTGAGGGGATCGTCGCCCTGTGAGGTCGACGCTCCGACCCCTGGGCACCGGAGAGGAGGGCCGCCGCTTGGCGGCCCTCCTCTCACCGAGAATTCCGCGTCGCGTAGGTTACGGACGTTGCGCTACGCCATCCACGCCGGCGACTCGCCCGACGGCCGACTCCACGCGAACGAGCTCTTGACGCAGCGGCTGCTCTCGCTCGACGGGGAGGAGCGTGTCGGCGAAGCCGACGAGGTGCTCTACGTCCTCGACGGTGAGGGCGAGCTCGAGGCCGCCGGGGAGCGCCACACGCTTCGCCCCGGGACTTCGGCGTTCGTCGCGGCGGGGACGCCCTGGAAGGCGTCGGGCGTCCGCGCCCTCTCGGTGCTCGTCCACGATCCGCCGCCGGCCTCGGCGCCGCTCGCCGTACGCGACCTGACGGCAGAGGAGCGCGGCTCCGCGACGGCCGGGCGCCAGTTCGTGCTCGGCGCGACGCCGGATGTCGGCTGCGAGTCCGCCACCCAGTTCATCGGCCTCGTCCCAGCCGGCAGGGCGCCGGATCACTTCCACACCTACGACGAGGTGATCTACATCCTCGAGGGCGAGGGCGCGCTCGAGATCGGCGGGGAGTCGGCGCCCCTACGCGCCGGGAGCTGCATCCACCTGCCGGCCCGCCTCGTCCACTGCCTCGCGAACACCGGCGATACCGAGCTCCGTCTGCTCGGCGTCTTCCGCCCCGCGGGGTCGCCGGCGGAGGCCTACTACCCGGACGGGACGCTCGCGGTCGTCCCAGAAAGCGAGGAGTGAACGGTGCCGAGGATCGAGCGCAACGCCGACATCGTCTGGGAGGGGAACGTCGCCCGCGGAGCCGGCGCGATCACGCCTGCGACCGGAGCCTTCGCCACGCTTCCGTTCACGCTCGCGAGCCGGGTCGCCGCGCCCGAGGGCAAGACGAGCCCCGAGGAGCTGCTCGCCTCCGCGCACGGCGCCTGCTTCACGATGTCGCTCGCCACCGAGCTCGTCCAGGCCGGCACGCCGCCCGGCCGGCTCGAGGTCAACTGCCGGATCGTCATGGACGAGGTGCCCGGCCAGGGCCACCAGATCGTCGGCTCGGTGCTGCGGGTTCGCGCCGACGTCGAAGGCGCGGACGACGCGTCGCTCGACGAGGCGATCGCCAAGGCCGACGATGGCTGTCCCTTCTCCGCGCTGCTCAAGCGGGCGGGCGCGGACGTGCAGGTCTCCCGCTGAGCTCGGCCCGCAGCTCGGCGCCGTGCTCGTCGAGTGAGGGCGGCCGCAGCCGCGTGGTCGCCGGAGTCGCCGAGAGTCGTGCCGGGAACGCGACCGTCCGAACGCCGTCGGTGTCGTCGACGACGTCGAGCCCGAGCGCGGCGGCCAGCGAGAACGCCTCGTCGAGCCCCTGCACCGGGCCGGCCGGCACGCCCGCCGCGGTCAGCGCCTCGCGCCACGCGCCGCGCGGACGCGCCGCCAGGCGCGACTCGAGCAGCCCGCGCAGCACGTCGCGGTTGCGCACGCGGTCGGCGTTCGTCCGGAAGCGCTCGTCGGCGGCGAGCTCCGGCGCGCCGATCGCGCTCGGCGAGGCGTGCGAACTGCGCGTCGTTGCCCGCGCAGATCATCAGCTCGCCGTCCGAGGCCGCATAGGTCGCGAACGGCTCGATGCTCGGATGCACGTTCCCGAGGCTCCGGGGAACCGTGCCCCCGCCGAGCCAGCCGGTCGACTGGTTCGCCAGCATCGCGAGGTTCGTGTGGAGGAGGTTGATCGTGATGCGCTGTCCGCGGCCGCTCCTGGCACGCGCGAAGAGCGCCGCCAGCGTCGCCGACGTCGCGTAGAGCGCGGTCACGACGTCGACGATCGCGACGCCGGTCTTCGACGGCGTCCCCGGCGGGCCGGTGATGCTCATCAGGCCGCCGACCGCCTGCACGAGCGGGTCGTAGCCGGGCAGCGCCGCGCCCGCTTCGTCGCCGAAGCCGGTGATCTCGCAGTAGACGACGCGCGGATTGACTGCCGAGACGGCGTCGTAGCCGAGCCCGAAGCGCTCGAGCGTGCCCGGCCGGAAGTTCGCGACCACGACGTCGGCGCGCTCGCAGAGCCGGCGCGCAAGCTCGCGGTCTGCGTCCGCGCGCAGGTCGAGCACGATCGAGCGCTTGTTGCGGTTCGCCGCGTGGTGGTAGGTCGCGCGCCCCTCGGCGTCAGCCGGCGGTGACCAGCGGCGCGTGTCGTCTCCCTCCGGCGACTCGACCTTGACGACGTCGGCTCCGAGGTCGCCGAGCGTCTGCGCGACGAGCGGCCCCGCGAGGACGCGCGAGAAGTCGACGACGCTGACACCTTCGAGCGCGGACGGCGGCACGGCGCTGATTATCGGCTCTTGCCGGGGCGCGGAGGCTACGCTGGATTGCCGTGAGCACCTCCGTTCTCGTCGTCGAGGACGACGGGCCGATCCGCCGGATGCTCGACCGCACCCTCACGGCAGAGGGCTACCGCGTCTCCGGTGCGGAGGACGGCGGCGCCGCGCTCGCGGCGATCGAGCGGTCGGTCCCGGACGTGCTCGTGCTCGACGTCGGGCTCCCGGGCCTCGACGGCCTGACCGTCTGCCGGCGGCTTCGCGGCAAGGGACTCTCGCTTCCGATCCTCCTGCTCACGGCACGTGACGCCGTTGCCGATCGCGTCGCCGGTCTCGACGCCGGCGCCGACGACTACCTCGTCAAGCCGTTCGCCGCCGAAGAGCTGCTCGCGCGCGTTCGGGCGCTGCTGCGCCGCGGTGTCGCTCCCGGCGAGGTGCTCGCGTACGGCGACCTCGTGTTCGACGTCGAGACGCGCTCGGCCCGCCGCGGCGGCGTCGAGATCCTCCTCCGTTCGCGCGAGGCCGACCTGCTCGAGCTGCTCCTGCGCAACCCGCGCCGTGTGATCAGCCGCGCGCAGGCCCTCGAACGCGTCTGGGGAGGTGGAGCGGCCGCGAGCCCGAACGTCGTCGACCGCTACATCTCCTATCTCCGCCGCTCCCTGGGACCGCCGCCCGTGATCGCGACGGTGCGCGGCGTCGGCTTCCGGCTGGAACGATGATTCCGCGCTCGCTCGGAGCCCGTTCGATCCTCGCGGCGTCCCTCGCGATCCTCGTGGCGCTCGTGATCGTCGGGACCGGCGTCGACGTGCTCATCGGACGCCACCTCCACCGGTCGCTCGACCGCTCGCTGCGCCAGCGTGCGGCCGAGGTCGCGCAGCTCAGCGCGTCTGCGCCCGCGCTCCTCACCACACCGGGCGCGCTCGACACGTCGATCGGCGCGCAGCAGGTCAACGTCCAGGTCGTCGACCGCCGGGGACGCATCGTGGCGCGCTCGCTCGCACTCGGCGGCCGCGTGTTGCCGGTGCAGCGGCTGGCGCGCCGTGTGATCGCGACGGGCACCGCCTCGTTCGCGCCGGCCGAGCTGGGAGGAGACGACCTGCGGGTGTACGTGGCGCCGCTCGCGGACGCCGGCGGCCCGGCCGCGGGCGGTGCCGTGGCGGTCTCCGCGTCGACGCACGACCTGAGCTCGACGCTCGCCGACGTCCACGTCGTCGTCTTCCTCGCCGCGCTCGTCGCGGCCGCCGTCGCCGCGGCGGCGCTCGCGCTGCTGATGCGCCGCGCGCTGCGCCCACTCGGCCGGCTCGCCGGCGCCGCCGCCGAGATCGAGCGGACCGGTGACCCTCGGCGCCGGCTGCCGCAGCCGGACGCGGACGACGAGGTCGGGCGCCTCGCCCGCACGCTCAACGGGATGCTCGCGGCGCTCGAGCGCTCACGGGACAACGAGCGGCGCTTCCTCGCCGATGCGTCTCACGAGCTGCGGACGCCGCTGACCGCGCTGCACGGCAACATCGCGTACCTCGCGCGGCACGGGGCGACCGACGAGCTGGTCGCCGAGCTCGAGCACGACAGCGAGCGCGTCACGAGGCTCGCGGACGATCTGCTCGCGCTCTCGCGCGAGGAGTCGGCCGCCCCGCCCGACGAGCCGGTGCGGCTCGACCTCGTCGCCGCGCAGGCGCGTGGGGCGGAGGTCGCCGCGCCCCACCCGGTGACCGTTCGCGGCGACCGCGCGGCGCTCGAGCGTGCGGTCGCGAACCTCGTCGAGAACGCGCGCCGGCACGGGCGAGGGGCGGATCGTCGTGGAGACGAGCACGTCGAACGGCCTCGCCCGGCTCAGCGTCACCGACGAGGGCCACGGCGTGCGCGCCGACGAGGCGGAGCAGGTCTTCGAGCGCTTCCGACGCGGGCACGAGGCCGGGCCCGGGTCGGGGCTCGGGCTGGCGCTCGTGCGGGCAACCGCCGAGCGTCACGGCGGTCGCGCCTACGCCGACGGCCCACGGTTCACGATCGAGCTTCCGGCTCTCAGAGAGGTCTCAGAGTCGGTCGCTACAACGGACGGCGAGCAAGAGAAAGGATCGCCGTGAGCTTCCTGCGCAGACTCTCGACCCGCAGCCTCCTCGTCCTCCTCGCCGTCGTCTGCACTGCGGCCGTCGGCGGCGCCGCGATCGCCGTGGCCGCCGGTGGCGGAGGCTCGCCGCCCCCGCCCAAGCCGCTCGATCAGGCGATCGCGGACGCGCTCGCGGCGAAGCCCGCGGACGGCGTCACGGCGCGGGTCACGTTCACGAACAAGCTGTTCCCGTCCGGCGCCCTCTTCGGGCAGGTGGGCTCGGCGCTGATGTCCGGTGCGTCGGGACGCCTGTGGCTCACGAACGACGGCCGCGGCCGGATCGAGCTCCAGTCGAACGCGGGCGATGCGCAGATCGTGTGGAACGACAAGACCATCTCCGTCTACGACGCCTCGTCGAACACCGTCTACCGTGCGGATCTGCCTGCGCGCGACAGCGCCGGCGCGAATACGACCGCCGGCGGCCCGTCGATCGCGGACATCGACTCGTTCCTCGCCGGGCTCGGCGAGCACTGGACCGTGTCGGACTGCGCAGCCGACCGTGGTCGCCGGGCGGCCTGCGTATCGCGTCTCGGTCTCGCCGAAGCACGACGGCGGGCTGCTCGGGTCCGTCGCACTCGCCTGGGACGCCGAGCAGGGTGTGCCGCTCGAGGCCGCGGTCGAAGCGCAGGGCGCCGGCTCTCCGGTGCTCGCGCTCACGGTGACCGACATCTCCTACGGCGCCGTCCCGGACTCGGACGTCGACGTCGCGCCGCCCGCCGGCGCCAAGGTGGTCGACCTCGGCTCGGGCCCGCACCCGGGCAACCGCTCCGGCGCGGGGGCGCCTGCGGTCAGCGGGCTCGACGCCGTTCAGGCGGCGGCCGACTTCCCGGTCGTCGCCCCGCCGACGCTCGTCGGGCTGCCGCGCCGCGACGTGAGGCTGGTAGGCGGCGACACGGCCGTCGCGCTCTACGGCGAGGGCCTCGGCGGGATCGTGCTGGTCGAGCGCAAGGCCGACGCGTCCTCCCCCGCCGGCGGCGCGCTCTCCGCCCTGCCGACGGTCTCCCTCGACGGGCTGACCGCTCACGAGCTCGCGACCCAGCTCGGGACGGTGCTCGCCTGGGAGGCCGGCGGCACGAGCTTCGTGCTGGCCGGCTCACAGCCGGCGGCGGCTGCGGAGGCCGCGGCCAGGGCGGTGAAGTGAGCGCGGCCGCGCCGGTCTGTGTCCGCGGTCTCGTCAAGCGCTACGGAGACATCGTCGCCGTCGACCACGTCGACCTCGACGTCGAGCCGGCCGACGTCTTCGGGTACCTCGGGCCGAACGGCGCCGGCAAGACCACCTCCCTGCGCATGCTGCTCGGCCTCGTCCGCCCGACCGCGGGCACGGCGCAGCTCTTCGGCCGCGACCCGCTGATCGACGGGGCGAAGGCGCTCGAGGGCGTGTCCGGGTTCGTCGAGGGCCCGCGCTTCTACCCCTACCTCTCCGGTCGGCGCAACCTACGCCTGCTCGCCGACTACGACGATCCGGTCTCGACCTCGCGGATCGAGGAGGTGCTCGCGCTCGTCGACCTGCGCGACCGCGCGAAGGACCGCGTCGGCGGGTACTCGCACGGGATGCGCCAGCGCTTGGGGATCGCCTCCGCGCTGCTGCGGCGCCCGAAGCTCCTGCTCCTCGACGAGCCGACGACCGGCCTCGACCCGGCCGGGATGCGCGACATGCGCGACCTCGTCCGGCGCCTGGCCGGCGAGGGGATCACCATCCTGCTCTCGAGCCACCTTCTCTACGAGGTCGAGGAGCTCTGCAACCGGGTCGCGATCATCCGCAAGGGCCGGATCGTCTATCAGGGCGCGCTTCGCGACCTGCTCGCGACCGCCGCGAGCACCTACCGGCTTCGTGCTGTCGAGCCGGCGCGGGCGAGCGCGGCACTGCTCGCGCAGCCCGGCATCGGGTCCGTGGAGTCGCGCGACGGCGAGCTGCGGTTCACGGCGGACGAGGACGCGGTGGCGGCGCTCACGCTGGCGCTCGGCCGCGCGCGGATTGCGTTCACCGCGCTCGTGCCCGAGACCGCGAGCCTCGAGGAGCTCTTCCTGGGAATGACCGACGGGGAGTCCTCCGACCATGATCGCGTAACGGAGATCGCGGTATGACCGCCGTCGCGCGCGTCTACCGGTGGGAGGTCGCCAAGCTGCTCGCGCAGAAGCGCACCTACGTCGGGCTCGGCGCCGCGATGGCCGTGCCGATCATCTTCGTCGTCGTGCTCGTGCTCCAGACCGGCGGCGGCCCGAACGACGTCCCGCTCGGGCGGTCGATCCGCGACACCGGTCTTGCCGTTCCGTTCGTCGTCCTCTTTTTCATGTCGATCTGGGGCCTGCCGCTCGTCACCTCGCTCGTCGCGGGCGACATCGTCGCGTCGGAGAGTCAGAACGGCACGTTGAAGACGATCCTCACACGCTCGCGGGAGCGAGGTGAGGTGTTCGCCGGCAAGGCGCTCGCGACCGCGACCTACACGATCGCGCTGGTCTTCTCGATGGGGCTCGTCGGCGTCGTGGCGGGCAGCGTCGCCTGGGGCGTCCATCCACTCACCTCGCTCTCCGGCACCGAGGTCTCGCCCGCGCACGGGTTCGCGCTCCTGGCCGCGAGCCTCGCCATCTACGTCCTGCCGCTCGCGGGCGTCGCCGCGTTCGGGCTGATGCTGTCGACGGTGACGCGGAACAGCGCGGCCTCCGTGGTGGGTGCGCTCATGTGGGCGCTCCTGATGCAGCTCCTCGGCGTGCTGCCGGGCACGGAGAGCTTCCGTCCGTACCTGCTCGGGACGCAGTTCGACGCGTGGCACGGCTTCCTGCGCGTGCCTGCCGACTGGGTACCGGTGACCCGCGCGCTCTGGGTCTGCGCGCTCTACATCTTCGTCCCGCTCGCCGCCGCCTACCTCGTCTTCCTGCGGCGAGACGTCGCCGGCGAGTAGCGGTCAGTCGAGCTCGACCTGCACGTCGACGCCGCGGGCGCGCTGAGCCGCCTCCCATGCGCGGACCTGCAGGTAGATCGCGATGCGCATGCCCTCGGCCGAGTACGAGCCGAGCACGCTCACGCGGACCCGTCCCGGACTGATCTCCTCGGCGAGGACGTCGCCGCGGCTTCGCAGGTCGACGAGAAGGTCGTCGACGAGCGACGGGTCGTTGAGGCTGATCGTCGGCATCGCTTCACCGGCCGGCTCACGCAGGCGCGTACACAAGGGTGTAGAGCGCGCGCCGGACCCACACACCGGTCGTACGGCTGGACCGGCCTAGCTCTGTTGCTACACCCCGGTGAGAGCCTCGGCGATCGCAGCCTGCTGAGCGAGCGTGCGTCCGGCCGCCACCAGCCCTGCGAGAGCCTCCGCGCCGAGAGAGGACGCGAGCCCGGCGAGCGTCCGCTCGTAGCCTTCACGCTCGGCGACGCCCATCTCGACTCCCAGCGAGGCGAAGAGCTCGTCGGCTGCGCCGAGCAGCCGCGCCGCGCGCTCGCCGTCGCCCTCGGCGAAGGCGAGCTCGCCCGCCGTCTCGAGCGAATAGGCGATCACCTCGCGGTAGCCGAGCCGCTCCGCCAGCTCGAACGTCTCGCCGAGCAGCTCGCGCGCCCGCTCGCGGTCGTCTGCGTTCGCGCGCGAGCGCGCGAGGTTGTGCAGCGAGACGGCGAGGCCGTCGAAATCGCCGCTGGCGCGCTGCTCCGCGATCGCCTGCTCTCCGTACTCGAGGGCGGCGTCGTGATCGCCCTGCAGCTCGGCGATCGCGGCGAGGTTCGCGAGCGCGATCGAGGCGCGGTGCGTGCGGCCGAGCTCGACGAACAGTGCGTGGCTCTCGCGGTAGGCGGCGGCGGCCTCGTCGAGCTCGCCGGCCTGGGACGCCACGCCGCCGAGCTCGGCGATACACCGCGCGATCCCGTCCTTGTCCTCGAGCTTCCAGTAGAGCGTGAGGGCCTCGCCCCAGATCTCCCTCGCGGCGACGAGGTCGCCCTGCCGGTACGGGAACGAGCCGCCGGCGGCGAGCACCGCTGCCCGGAGGGCATCGTCGGCCTCGCGTGAGTCTGCGATCGTGCGGTCGAACATGCCCCGCGCCTCGCGCAGGTGGCCGCGCACGAGCCAGTACCACCGCAGCGCCGTGACCAGGCGCGCCTCGACCTCGACCTCGCCGGCGTCGGCCGCCCAGGCGAAGGCGGCCCGGATGTTGTCGTGATCCGCGTCGAGGCGGTCGAACGCATCCTCGTAGCCCTCGCCGCCGGCGATGATCCGCTCCCCGGCCTCCTCGGCGACCGCGAGGAAGTGCTCCACGTGCCGGCGGGCGAGCTCGGCGCTTTCCCCCCGGGCGTGGAGCTGCTCGGCGGCGTAGTCGCGAATCGTCTCGAGCAGCGCGAAGCGCGGCGCGTCCGCGTCGATCCGCCGCACAAGGCTGTTGTCGACGAGCGTCGCGAGTGCGTGCAGCGAGTCGGTGCCGACGACGGCCTCGATCGCGTCGAGCGTGATCCCGCCCGCGAACACCGAGAGGCGGGCGAGCAGCGCGCGCTCGTCGTCGGCGAGCAGCTGATAGCTCCAGTCGAGGGTCGCCCGCAGGGTCTGCTGTCGCTGCGGCAGGTCGCGCGCCCCTTCGGTAAGCAGGTCGAGCGTCTCGGTCAGCCGCTCGGCGAGCGCCGCGGGAGGGAGGACGCGCGTCCGCGCCGCGGCGAGCTCGATCGCCAGCGGCAGGCCGTCGAGCCGTCGGCACACCTGTGAGACGTGCGCGAGGTTCGTGTCGCCGATCGCGAAGCTCGGGTCGAGCGCCCGCGCGCGCTCGGCGAACAGCTGGACGGCGTCGTCGATCGGGAGCGGCGGCACCGGGTACTCGTGCTCGCCCGACAGGCGGAGCGGCACGCGGCTGGTCGCCAGGAACCGCATCCCCGTCGTCCCCGCGAGGAGCGCGCCGACGTCGACCGCCGCCGCCTGCACCTGCTCGAAGTTGTCGAGCACGACGAGCTGCTCGCGGTCGCCGACGTGGGCGGCGAGCGCGGCGACCGGCTCGTCGGTGGTCTCGGGCACGTCCAGCGCGTCCGCGATCGCCTGGATCACGAGCTCGGGCTCGGTGATGGGCGCCAGGTCGACGAACACGACGCCGCCGGGGAGCTCGGGTGCGAGCTCGTTCGCCGCGGCGAGCGCGAGGCGTGTCTTCCCCGCGCCGCCGGGGCCGGTGAGCGTCACGAGGCGGACGTCGCGCGCGAGCGCCGTGACCGAGACCACCTCGAGCCGGCGCCCGACGAGCGGTGTTGGCGGCGTCGGCAGCCGGACGGGCGCCGCCGAATGCGCCGCCGGACCGCTCAGGGACTCGTCCTGCCGCAGCACCGCACGCTCGAGCTCCTGGAGCGCGGGGCCGGGCTCGACGCCGAGCTCGTCGATCAGCAGCGCCCGCGTTTCCCGGTACGCGTCGAGCGCGTCCTTCTGCCTCCCGGCGCGGTAGAGCGCGAGGATCCACTGCTCCCGCAGCCGCTCGCGGTACGGATGGTCGGCGATCAGCTGGTCGATCTGCGCGAGCACGTCGTCGTGACGGCCGAGCCCGAGCGCGGCCTCGTTGCGGAGCTCGAACGCGACCATGCGCCGCTCGTCGAGCGCCTCGCCTGCGCGCTGGGTCGGCTGCCCGCCGAGATCGGCGAGCGCCGGACCGCGCCAGAGCGCGAGGGCCCGGTCGAGCTCGCTCGCGGCGGCTCCCGGCGACCCGTCCGCGAGCGCACGTGCCGCGCGGTCGAGCAGCGTCTCGAAGCGCTCGACGTCGAGCTCGTCGGGCTCGATGCGGATCCGGTACCCGCTCCCCTGCGTCTCGATCCGCTCGCTGCCGAGCGCGCGCCGAAGCCCGTGCACGTAGACCTGGAGCGCCGACGTGGCGGTCTCGGGCGCTCCTTCGTCCCACAGGGCGTCGACCAGGTGCGCGCGGGTGACGACCTCGCCGTGGTGGAGGAGCAGCTCGGCCAGGAGCGCGCGCTGCTTGGGCGCGCCGATGGGCACGGCCTCGCCGTCGACGAGCACCTCGACCGGCCCGAGCAGCCGGAAATCGATCATGCCGAGACCACTTAAGCCGACCCCAACCGGATCTTAAGCGCCTCGCCGGATCGTCTTGTCCAGACGCCGCCGCAGTGGCGGCTCAACGACAAGGAGACGGACATGATTCGTGCAGGGGACACCATCGAGAATCCGGTCACAGGCGAGCGGATCGTGTTTCGCCAGACGTCGCACGAGACCGGCGGCGAGGCGGTCGTGATCGAGACCTATGTTCAGCCGAACGGCTTCGTCGCGGCGGCGCACGTGCACCCGAGCCAGGAGGAGCGCTTCGAGGTGCTCGCCGGAACCGTGGGGTTCAAGATCGGCGGCAAGCAGCGGATCGCGGGCCCGGGCGAGCGCATCACCGTTCCCGCCGGCACGCGCCACCGCTTCTGGAACGCCGGCGACGACGTCGCCCACTTCGCGTGCGAGATCCGGCCGGCTCTGCAGTTCGAGTCGCTGCTCGAGACGATGTTCGCGCTGGCGGCCGACGGCAAGACGAACCGCAAGGGCATGCCCAACCCGCTCCGGCTCGCCGTGATCGCGAACGAGCACTTCGACACCGTGCGGCTTCCCTTCCCGCCGGCGATCGTGCAGCGGATCGGGCTCGCGCTCGGCGCGCCGATGGGTCGCCTCTTCGGCTACCAGCCGGTCTACACGCCGGACGCCCCGGCCCAGGCGCCCGCCGCGCTCGGGATCTAGCGCTTCGTCCGAAGCGGTGCCTGGCACCTTGGTGCCAGGCACCCGGGTCACCCGGCGCCGACCTCGACGAAGCCGAGCTCGAGCAGGTCGGTGAGCGCGTCGAGCGCCTCGTCGGTGACGACGTGCTCGGCGCGCCGCGGCAGGCCGGCGCGGGCGATCGTCTCGCGCAGCGTCGCGCTGCCGTCGAGGGCGGCGAGCGCCGCGGCGACCGCCGGCGGGCACTCGACGTCGGGGTACGTGCCCTCGTCGAGGAGGAGCCGAGACTCCCGCCGCCCGTCGTGCGGGTCGAGCCGCTCCTCGAGCCGCACCGCCTCGGCGAGCTCGAAGGGCGTGTCGAGCAGCTCGTCGTCGCCGTCCGCCTCCGCGAGGAACGCCTGCGCCGCGAAGGCGCGCTCGATCTGTGCTCCCGCCGCCTCGAGCTCGTCTGCGGAGACCGGGTCGGCGCGAACCGTGGCGGGCGGCCCGCCGTCCCTGCGGTGCAGCAGCACCGCGCCCTCGGTGATCCAGCCCACGCCGAGGTCGCGGAAGTACGCAGTCCATGTGTCGAGTGCCTCGCCGAGCGCGTCGTCATCCTCGGTGAGGTGGTCGTTCCACGTTGCGGCGTGCTCGAGCGGGTCGGCGCCCGTGATCCCGAGCACCCAGGCGTCGCAGCCGTTTCGATCGAGCCACTCGTGCACGCGCCCGTCCGGCTCGTCCTCCGACTCGGAGAGCCAGCTGACGAGGAGCGTCGCGTAACCGCCGTCGGCCAGCGCCTCCGCGGCGCCCGTGACGACGCGTGCGGAGAACTCGTCGGCCGGCAACCCGCCGTCGCGGTACTGCCACTTCGTCTCCGGTGAGATCACGTAGGGCGCGTTGCACGTGATCAGGTCGAACGTGTCGCCGGCGACCGGCGCGAACAGGCTGCCGAGGCGCGTCTCGACGTTGTCGAGCCCGTTCAATGCCGCATTGAGCGAGGCGAAGGCGAGCGCGCGTGGGTTCACGTCGGTCGCGACCACGTGATCGCAGTGACGCGCGGCCAGCAGCGCCTGCGCGCCGTTGCCCGTCCCCACGTCGAGCGCACGCCGCCTCCGAGGCCGCGGGGTGAGCGCGGCGCACCACGACGCGGTCGGCGTGAAGGCGGCGACGTAGCCGGGCGGGTCCTCGGCGCCGCGCGGGAAGGTGTCGCACGCGAGCAGGAGGCCCTCGGCCGGCATGATCCGGCCTTGCGGCTCGATCAGCGTCGCGCCGCGCCGCGCGAGCCCGAGCGCGATCAGCGCGCCGACGGCGTCCTCGCCGAATGCCTCTGTCAAATCCCGCTCGGGTACCGGAAGCTGGAGCAGGAGCAGCCGCACGACGGTGGCGAGCGTCGACGTCGGCAGCCGCCGGTCGAAGACGACGACGTCCTCGGCGTCGGCCCCAGGCCCGTCGTCGCCGAGCAGCTCGACGATGTGCCGCTCGTCGTAGCCGACGGCTTGCAGCGACGAGCGAACCGTCGCGGCGGCGGCGCGGTCTGCGACGGGCTCCACGGCTCCGACTCTAGATGTCGATGTCAGCGCCACGCGTCGAAGAGCCGCTCGACCGCGCGCCGGCTCTCGCGCCGCGACAGCACGTACAACAGGTCGCCGTCCTCGATCAGCGTCGAGCCTCTCGGCGGCAGCGCCTCGCCGTCGCGGACGATCACCGCGACGAGCGCGTCGCGCGGAAGCCCCAGCTCGCGCACGTGCCGCCCCGCGACCGCCGAGTCCGACGAGACGCCGAACTCGAGCAGTCCGCTGCCGAGGCTGTCGACGGCGGCGACCTCGAGCGGCGGCTCGTAGGAGCCGCGCGCGCGGCCCGTCAGGCCAAGCCTGCGGGCGAGCGGCTCGAGTGTCGGCCCCTGGGTCAGCGACGACGCGACGACGACGAAGAACACGGCGTTGAAGATCGTGCGGCTCTCGGGGAGGCCCGCCGCATAGGGATAGGTCGCGAGCACGATCGGGACCGCACCGCGCAGGCCCGCCCAACCGAGGAACGTGCGCTCGCGGACGTTGAAGCCCTGGAACGCCGTCGACAGCCACACGGCGGCCGGCCGTGCGACGAACAGCAACGTCGCGACGATCGCGAGCCCGGGAAGGATCACCGACGCCAGCTGGTGGGGGAACGAGAAGAGGCCGAGGACGATGAACAGCCCGACCTGCGCGAGGAACGCCAGGCCGGCGTGGAAGTTGACGAGCGTCCGGCGCAGCCGTGTAGCGGTGTTGCCGACCCAGAGGCCGACGATGTAGACGGCGAGGAAGCCGCTTCCGCCGGCGACGTCGGCGAGGCCGAATCCGATCGCGGCTGCGGCGACGGTGAACACCGGCGCGAACGGCACCGCGAGGTCGGGCAGGCGCACGAGCGTCCACGCTGCGGCGGCGCCGACCGCGAGGCCGAATACGAGGCCGAGGGCGAGCTGGCGGACGACCAGCGCCGCGAGCTCGAGCACGCCGCTCGAGCTCCCGTCGACCCACTGGATCAGGCCCACCGTCAGCGCGACTGCCATCGGATCGTTCACGCCGGATTCCGCCTCGAGCACGCGGGCCAGGCGGCGGCGAACGCTCGTCACGCGCAGCGTCGCGAACACTGCGGCGGCGTCGGTCGACGCGACGACCGCGCCGAGCAGGAACGACGCCGACCAGGACAGCGTGAACACCGCGTGCGCCGCGAGTGCCGTGATCGCCGTCGTCACGACGATGCCGACGGTGCCGAGCGCCGCCGCCGGCACCGCGACGCGCTGGATCGCCCGCCACGGCGTGGTGATCCCGCCCTCGAACAGGATCACGGCCAGGCCGATGATCCCGACCGTTCGCGCGAGGTGGGCGTCCGCGAACTCGATCCCGCCCGGCCCGTCGCTCCCGAGCAGCATCCCGAGCCCGAGGAACACGACGAGCACCGGGACTCCCGCGCGCCCGGCGAGCGTCGCAGCGGCGACCGCGGCGAGCAGCACGCCGCCGACGATCAGGGTCAGCGTCCCCGGTTCCACCGCCTGCAGTCTGTCGGAGGCTCAGAGCTTCTCAGCCGAGCAGCAGTGCGAGCAGCGCCTTCTGCACGTAAGCGCCGTGGTCGGTCAGTCGCCGCAGGACCTCAGCGGTCCGCCTGCGGACGAGGGGAGTCCGTCGGGCACTCCGCCCTCGCCAGCGCGAGCCGGTTGCGTGCACTGGTGGTAGCTTCTTGTTTGTAGCGCCGAACGAACGGCGTCGCTGAATCGCGTGCGGGGCACAAGTTCAAGTGCCTTGCGCAGAAGGGCTGGCCCTGAGTCCAACGGGTTGGAGTAGTGGCTCGGCCGACCTCGAGCGAACGCGGTCGGCGACAGCACTTCGACCAGTGGGAGGCCTTCGATGATCGCGATTTGCTTTGACACCTCGCGCCGGTTGTCCGCTTGCGCGACTGCTGTCGGCCTACGCGCAAACACGCCGAACAGGGAGGTTGAGGTGCTCGTTGCGACAAGCGGTTGGTGGTTCGGATCGATTGTCTTCATCATCGTCTGGATCTTGATTGCGTTGGCCGGCTCGGGTTGCTGCCCGTAAGGGGCACAGCTTCTTCGGCTATTTCATCTTCAGCTTGATCTTCTTCCCGCGGCTCTGATCGTTGCGTACATGGTCGGCGATCGAACGAGGCAGGCCATGGCCTGACCTCGGCGGCGTCGGGCACTTGCCGGAACCCAAGACACGATCGAGGCAGCCGCACCCGATCGAGCAGCGTGCCACGCAACGGATAGCACTGCGACTGATGGAGATTCCGAAGAGACTCGCGAACTCGTGGACGTGACGATCCGCGTGCGCGAGACTCCGGGTTCGTGCAGCGATTGGATTGCGCGGGGCGCTAAGACCTAGCCCGCGCACGCCCAGTATGGGCGGCGTTGAACGACGGGCATCCGGTTCAGGCGAGCCTGGATGAGGCCTCGGCGGCTGCTTGATGTCGGACGCGGGTTGGTGTTCGAGTTCGAGTTGGGAGGATTTCCATGAGTACTGATGTGAGGTCGCATGACGGCAAGGTCAAGAAGGGGAGCCAGCCCGGCCGGGTTGAGCATCTGACGGAAGCCGAGCGGGTGGCGCGGGGGAAGACTGTCCGGGGCGAGGTTCCGCGCTCCGTGCATGCGGCGTGGGAGCCGGCCGCTGGGCGGCCGAGCCCGGTCGAGTTGCTGGAGGAGCAGGCGCGGACGCGGGTGCCGGAGCTGGTACCGATCCGCTACGGGCGGATGTTGGTCTCGCCGTTCACGTTCTACCGGGGTGCCGCCTACTGATGGCCTCGGATCTTTCGGGCTTGCCGAGAACGGGTCTGCAGGTGCAGTTGTGCGGTGATGCGCACCTGTCGAACTTCGGCGGCTTCGCCGCGCCCGACCGGCGGATCGTGTTCAGCATCAACGACTTCGATGAGACGCATCCCGGCCCGTTCGAGTGGGACGTGAAGCGGCTGGCCGCCAGCTTCGCGGTCGCGGGTCGTGACCGCGGGTTCGACGACAAGCAGCGCGAAACGGTGAACCTGGCGGTCGGGCGGGCCTACCGCGAGGCGATGGCCCGCTATGCCGGGATGGGCAACCTCGAGCTCTGGTACACGCGCGTCGACGTCGAAGACCTGTTCGCGGAGCTTCGGACGTGGTGATCGGCGAAGGAGCGCAAACGAGCGGAGCAGAACCTGGCGAAGACGCAGTCGAAGGACAGCCTGAAGGCGTTCACGAAGCTGACGGAGATCGTGGACGGCGAGCCGCGAATCGCAGCTGATCCTCCGGTGGTGGTGCCGATCGAGGACGATCGTCGGTGACGAGCGGCTGACGAGATCGAGGACTTCTTGCGCGGCGCGATCCGTTCCTACCGGCGGACGCTGGCGGCGACCGGCGGCGGCTGTTGGAGCGCTACCGCTACGTGCACGCGGCACGCAAGGTCGTCGGCGTCGGCAGCGTGGGCACGCGCGCGTACATCATGCTGCTGCTCGGCAGCGACGACGGCGACCGCTGTTTCTGCAGTTCAAGGAGGCCGAGGCCTCGGTGCTCGAGCCGTTCGTCGGCAAGAGCGAGTTCGCCAACCACGGCCAGCGGGTGGTCGAGGGGCAGCGGCTGACGCAGGCCGCGAGCGACATCATGCTCGGCTGGATCCGCCTCGAAGGGATCGACGGATCAAGCGCGACTTCTACGTGCGCCAGCTCTGGGACGCGAAGGGCTCGGCCCTGGTCGAGCTGATGGAGCCCGCGGCTGCTGCGCGTCTACGCGGGCGTCTGCGGCGCCGAGCTGGCACGCGCCCACGCCCGCTCCGGCGACGCGATCGCGATCGCAGCTACCTCGGCAACGCCGACACGTTCGACCGCGCGATCGCTGTTCGCCGAGACGTACGCCGACCAGAACGAGCGCGACTACAAGACGCTCACCAAAGCAGTGAGGACGGTCAGATCACAGCCGAGACGGCATCTAGCACCGTGCGCGCCGGCGAAACGCGGCGCTCCTGACAACGTTGGCTGGACGGCTGAAAGGACATCGTGATGAGCAAGCCGTTCAAGGGCACGGTCAACATCGACATCAAGGATTCGATCCCCGACTGGGAGCCGTACGCACAGCCGATCCCCCCGAGGGGGCGCCGAGCGTGCTGTACGTCGTCCTCGACGACGTCGGCTTCTCGGCGCTGGAGTCGTTCGGCGGGCTGATCGAGACGCCGAACATCAAGCGGATCGCCGACAGGGGCCTCAAGTACACGAACTTCCACACCACGGCGCTGTGCTCGCCGACGCGCTCGTGTCTCCTGACCGGCCGCAACCACACGACGAACGGGATGGCCTGCATCACCGAGGCGTCGTCGGGCTTCCCGAACGCGAACGGCCACATCCCGGGGGAGTGCGCGATGATCCCCGAGGTGCTGGGCGAGCGCGGCTGGAACACGTACATGGTCGGCAAGTGGCACCTCTGCCCCGAGGACGAGATGAACATGGCCTCGACGAAGAAGGACTGGCCGCTCGGGCGCGGCTTCGAGCGCTTCTACGGCTTCCTGGGCGCCGAGACGAACCAGTGGTACCCCGACCTCGTCTACGACAACCACCCGGTCGACCAGCCGAAGCTGCCGGAGGAGGGCTACCACTTCTCGGTCGACATCACCGACAAGGCGATCTCGTTCATCCGGGACGCCAAGGTGGTCGCGCCCGGACAAGCCGTTCTTCCTCTACTACGCGCTCGGCGCCGGCCACGCGCCGCACCACGTGCCGAAGGAGTGGGCCGACAAGTACAAGGGCAAGTTCGACATGGGCTACGAGGCCTACCGCGAGCTGGTCTTCGCGAACCAGAAGAAGCTCGGGATCATCCCCGACCACGCGGAGCTCTCGCCGATCAACCCGTACACCGATCTGAAAGGCCCGAAGGGCCAGGACTGGGCCGGCGCTCGACGTCGTGCGTCCGTGGGACTCGCTCTCCGACGACGAGAAGCAAGCTGTTCTCGCGGATGGCGGAGGTCTACGCCGGGTTCCTGAGCCACGCCGACGACCAGCTCGGGCGGATGCTCGACTACCTCGAGAAGTCCGGGCAGCTCGACAACACGTTGATCGTGCTCGTCTCCGACAACGGCGCCTCCGGCGAGGGCGGCCCGAACGGCTCG
This sequence comes from uncultured Thermoleophilia bacterium, assembly GCA_963708355.1. Taxonomy (GTDB): domain Bacteria; phylum Actinomycetota; class Thermoleophilia; order Gaiellales; family Gaiellaceae; genus PALSA-600. The sequence goes on from CAVPSK010000009.1 coordinate 438,160, forward strand.
GTCAACGAGAACAAGATCTTCAACGGCATGCCGGACACGATCGAGGAGAACGCTCAAGTACCTCGACGAGCTGGGCACGCCCGAAGACGTACAACCACTACCCGACGGGCTGGGCGTGGGCCTTCAACACGCCGTTCAAGATGTGGAAGCGCTACGCGAACTACCAGGGCGGCACGGCCGACCCGATGATCGTCTCCTGGCCGGCCCAGATCAAGAAGGCGGGCATCCGCACCCAGTACACGCACGCGATCGACATCGTGCCGACGATCTACGAGCTGCTCGGGATCGAGCTGCCGGAGGTCGTCAAGGGCTTCACGCAGAATCCGCTCGAGGGCGAGAGCTTCGCGGCGAGCCTCCACGACGCCGAGGCCAAGGGCAAGCAGACGCAGTTCTACTCGATGCTCAGCACTCGCGGCGATCTACCACGATGGCTGGAAGGCCGCGTCGGTGACGCCCGCCGCACCGGATGCGTGGGGCGACTTCGCGAACCAGCGGTGGGAGCTGTTCAACACCGAGGCCGACCCGAGCGAGTGCCACGATCTCGCCGAGGAGCACCCGGAGAAGCTGGAGGAGCTGGTGGCGCTGTGGTGGGCGGAGGCGGGCAAGTACGACGCCCTGCCGCTCGAATCCCGCGACGCGATGGGGATTCTCGTCGCGCCGCGGCCGCAGCTGGCGAAGCCGCGGGACCGCTACGTCTACTACCCGGACTGCGCGGAGGTGCCCGAGTCGGCATCGGTGAACATCCGCAACCGCTCCTATGCGATCGCCGAGGTGAACATTGAACGACCCAAGGCAAACGGCGTTCTGTTCTCGCAGGGCTCGCTGTTTGGTGGCCATGCGCTCTACCTCAAGGACGGCAAGTTCAAGTACGTCTACAACTGGGTCGGGGAGTTCGAGCAATTCGTCGAGTCGACAAAGCCCTTCCTGTTGGCGAGTGCGTGCTGTCGGTGGCCTTCGAGAAGGAAGGCGACGCGATGCCAACCGAAGGCACGTTGACGATCTACCTCGATGACGAGAAGGTCGGGGAGGCGAAGATCAAGACCCAGCCGGGGTACTTCTCGTTGGCTGGAGAAGGGTTGAACGTCGGCAAGGACAGCGGCGAGCCGATCACCGACGACTATCCCGGAACCTCGCCCTGGGCGTTCGTCGGCGGCACGATCCATCAGGTGACGGTCGACGTCGCCGGTGAGCCATGGGTCGATCTCGAGAATGAACTGGCCGGCGCCTTCACTCGCGACTGACCTCCCATCAAGAAGGGAGGGCTCAGAAACAAGTCCCGAGCCCTCCCTTCACGCCACATCCCATAGGCTTGCCCGGGCCACTGAACGGGGCTCCCTGATGTGCGAGCCGACCCGCGGTGCACGGACGAGGAGGTGGGTGTGACGACTGACAAGTCGGGGCGCACGAGTGCGGGCATCCTGCTGTGGCGGCGCCGGGAGGGGCGCGTGGAGGTGCTTCTTGCGCATCAGGGCGGACCGTTCTGGGTCAAGAAGGACATCGGCCACTGGACGATCCCGAAGGGTGAGGCGGAGCCGGGTGAGGAGTACGTGTCGGTAGCTCGGCGAGAGTTCGCAGAAGAGACCGGTCGCGAAGTCCCCGACCAAACGCTGATCGATCTCGGACAGATCACACAGAAGTCGGGAAAGCTCGTGCTGGGGTGGGCGGTCGAGGGAGACCTCGACCCGTCGACCGCCGTGAGCAACACCTACGACGTGGAATGGCCGCCGCATTCGGGCGTCGTCCAGACATTCCCCGAGATCGACCGTGTCGAATGGTTCGATCTCGACGAGGCACGCCGACGGCTGAAGGCAGCACAGGTCCCTTTCCTCGATCGACTTCAGGCCGCCCTTGCACCCGACCATCCTGTACGAGCGTCTCGGGTTCCTAGATCGAGCGATGGCTGAGCCGGACGTGGGGGTCGCAACCTGGTTCCTGAGCGCTCTAGAAACCGCGTTGAAGAGCGGTGACCGCGATCCGGTCTAAACGGCTTGTCCACCGGGACTCGTTTCACCGCAGACTGAGGATTAGAGGGGACGAGTCCAGGGAACAAGTCATAAAGCGAGAGACTCTGACTCTAGATGGGAGGGGTTCTAGTGGAGTCATCGAGTCGCTCGCTCTGGCGGTGGAGACCGGCCTGAGTATTGCTTCTTTTGGGAGCGGCTCAGGTCGGTCTCATTTGAGCGCAAAGAGCCGCAATCGAGCGATGCGAGCAGTAGCTCCTACGGACGTGCGCCGACGCTTCTCGGGTCAGTGTGACCTTGGGCCGGACGAGCAGGCCCTTTCCCGGCGGGTGGATCCTCCCCTCTCCCCCGGTCGATTCGACCCTCGTCCCGGCCCACTTCCCCGGTCGCTCGACGGGCTGTTGTCTGATCCGCCGTTGCCGTTGTGATTCGGCGTGTGCGAGCGCATTTCGAGACTCTCGAACAGCTCCACGATGTCGTCGAGGTAGAGCAGGCGCTTCGCGGCGTCTAGCCGAGCAGCAGTGCGAGCAGCGCCTTCTGCACGTGCAGGCGGTTCTCGGCCTCGTCCCACACCGCGGACTGCGGGCCGTAGAGCACCTCGGCCGTGATCTCCTCGCCCGGGTGCGCCGGAAGGCAGTGCAGGACGATTGCGCCGGGCGCCGCCCGCGCGAGCAGCGCGGCGTCGAGACGGAACGGCTCGAGGTCGCGAAGCCTGCGCGCCGCCTCTGCGTCGGTGCCCAGGCTCGTCCAGATGTCGGTGACGAGGACGTCGGCGCCCGCGGCCGCGTCGTGCGGGTCGCGAACCAGGTCGACCGGAGTCCCTTCCGGCGGCTCGTAGCCGGGCGGGCACGCGGCGACGATCTGCAGGCCCGTGAGCTGCGCGAGCCCCGCGAGCGAGACGAGCACGTTCGTGCCGTCGCCGACCCAGCCGACCCGTACGCCGTCGAGCGCGCCGAGCCGGTCGCGGATCGTCAGCACGTCGGCCAGCGCCTGACACGGGTGCTCGGCCTGCGTGAGGGCGTTGATCACCGGGATCGTCGCGGTGGCCGCCCACGTCTCGAGCTCGTCGTGCGCGAGCGTCCGGATCGCGACCGCGTCGACGTAACGCGACAGCACCCGGGCCGTGTCGCCGATCGACTCGCCACGCGAGAGCTGCAGCTCGTCGCTGCGCAACGAGATCGGCTGTCCGCCGAGCTGGGCCATCGCGGCAGAGAACGACAGGCGGGTGCGGGTCGACGGTTGCATGAACACCAGCCCGAGCGTGCGCCCCTGGAGCCGCGGCGTGAGATCGCCCTTCAGCTCGCCGGCGAGGTCGAGAATCGCCTCGACCTCCGACGCAACCAGGTCGGAGGAGCGAAGCAGGTGACGACCGGCGAGGTCGACGGGCAGCGGCAGCATCACGCCCACCGTCCCTCGGCCGCACGTACCGCCGCTGCGACGTCGCCGAGGCGCGCCCCGGCGACGGGCGGCGTGAACGTCCCGTCGCGGACCGTCCCGGCGACCTGCTCGTGCGCGTCGCGGAACGGCACCCCGTCGAGCACCAGCGCCTCGGCGGCGTCCGTCGCGCGAAGCAACGGGTCGGCGCACGCCGCGGCCATCCGCTCCCGGTCGAGCTCGAGGCCCTCGACGAGCACGGTCAGCGCCGCGAGCGCTCCGGCGACGTCGGCGCGCGTCGCGAAGACCGGCGGCTTGTCCTCCTGCAGGTCGCGGTTGTAGGCGAGCGGCAGCGACTTGACGGTCGCGAGCAGGCCGGTCAGCCGTCCGATCGCGGTGCCGGCCTTGCCGCGTGCAAGCTCCGCCACGTCCGGGTTCAGCTTCTGCGGCATCATCGACGAGCCGGTCGCGGCCTCCTCCGGCAAGCGCGCGAACCCGAACTCGCTGCTCGTCCAGAGCACGAGCTCCTCGCCGATCCTCGACAGGTGGACGAAGAGCACCGTCGCCGCGTAGAGGTAGTCGAGCGCGAAGTCGCGGTCGGCGACCGCGTCGAGCGAGTTCCGCATCGGGTCCGGCGGCGCCGGCAGCGGGAGCGTCGAGCCGGCGAGCGCCCCGGCGCCGAGCGGCGACGGCGTCGCCTGCGCCCGCGCGAACACAAATCGGTCGCGGTCGCGGTCGAGCATCTCGCACCAGGCGAGCAGGTGGTAGCCCACGGTCACCGGGATCGCCCGCTGCAGGTGCGTGTAGCCGGGCAGCGGAGTGCTCGCTTCGGGAGCAGCGCGGCCGAGCAGCGCGCGCGCGAATGTCCCGAGCGCCGCGACCGCCTCGTCGCAAGCGTCGGCGACGTAGAGGCGCAGCGCGGCCGCGACCTGGTCGTTGCGCGACCGGCCTGCGTGGATCTTGCGGCCGACCTCGCCGAGCCGCCGCTCGATGAACGAGTGGACGTCCTCGTCGTCCCCCTCGACCTCGTGCAACTCCGCGAGCGTCTCGCGGACCTCCGTCAGCTCCGCGTCGTCGAGCAGCCCGGCGGCGTGCAGCCGCTCGGCGTGCAGCAGCGTGCCCTGCACGTCGTACGCGAGCAGCTCCTCGTCGCTCGCGCGCAGGAACTCCCACACCTCGGGAGCGAGCTCGCCGCCGACGCGCCCGGCCCAGAGCGTCACAGCGTCCAGCCGAGCCGCTCGAGCATGCGGCGCGAGTCGGTGATGTCGTTGAGCTTGAGCGCGAGCTGGCCGATCCGGTCGCCCGCGCTGAAGGCGGTTGCGCTGCGCTCCATGCTCAACCGCTCGGGCTCGTAGGACAAGTGCTCGCCGCGCGTGTCGACGATCGTGTAGTCGTCGCCGCGGCGGAGCTCGACGGTGACGGAGCCGGACACCGGGCGGGCGACCCAGCGCTGTAGCGATTCGCGCAGCATCAGCGCCTGGACGTCGAACCAGCGACCCTCGTAGAGAAGCCGTCCGAGCCGGCGCCCGTCGACCGCGTAGCGCTCGAGCGTCGCCTCGTTGTGGATCGCGGTCAGCAGCCGCTCGTAGCCGATGTGCAGGAGCGCCATTCCCGGCGCCTCGTAGATGCCGCGGCTCTTGGCCTCGATCACCCGGTTCTCGATCTGGTCGGACATGCCGAGCCCGTGGCGGCCGCCGAGCTCGTTCGCCGCGCGCAGGAGCTCGACGGGGCCGAGCTCCTGGCCGTCGATCGCGACCGGCACGCCCTCCGCGAACTCGACCGTCACCTCCTCGGGCTCGATCGCGACGGATGCGTCCCAGTGGGCGACGCCCATGATCGGCGTGACGATCCGCATCGACGTGTCGAGGTACTCGAGGTTCTTCGCCTCGTGCGTCGCGCCGAGCAGGTTCGCGTCCGTCGAGTAGGCGAGCTCGGCCGACGTGCCGTGGTCGAGGCCGCGCGTCGCGAGCCACTCGCTCATCTCGCTGCGGCCGCCGAGCTCCTCGACGAAGGCGCCGTCGAGCCACGGCTTGTAGATGCGCAGGTGCTCGTTGGCGAGCAGGCCGTAGCGGAAGAAGCGCTCGATGTCGTTGCCCTTGTACGTCGACCCGTCGCCCCAGATGTCGACGCCGTGCGCGGCCATCTCGCGCACGAGCAGCGTCCCCGTGACGGCCCGCCCGAGCGGCGTCGTGTTGAAGTAGCGATGCCCCGCGGTCTGGATGTGGAACGCGCCGCACTGGAGCGCCGCGACTGCCTCGGCGACGAGCGTGTCCTTGCAGTCGACCAGCACGGCGTCCTCGGCGCCGTAGCGCAGCGCGCGCGACGGCACCGCGCCGATGTCCGGCTCGTCGTACTGGCCGAGATCGGCGGTGAACGCGTACGGGACGGCGCCCTGCTCGCGCATCCATGCGATCGCGCAGCACGTGTCGAGACCGCCGGAGAACGCGATCCCGACGCGCTCGCCGACGGGCAGCGACGCGAGGATCGCGCCGCCTTCCGCCGTCGTCGGCACGACGGTCATGCCTGCTCCGGCGCCGGCAAAGCCGCCACCTCCGCTCTCTGCGAGCCTCCGTCCAGCCTACGGCTCGTCACTCGCCGGCTCCGTCGATCAGTGCGTGCAGCTCGGCGGAGAGCTCACCGCCCGTGTGCGGCTCGCGCGCGGCGACGAAGACCGTGTTGTCGCCCGCGATCGTGCCCGCGACCTGCGGGAGGCCCGCAGCGTCGATCGCGTCGGCGAGCGGCACCGCGACCCCGCGCGGCGTCTGGACGACGAGCAGCGACCCAGACGGTGTCATCGCGCCGGCCCAGCGGCGGAGCGCCGCCGTCAGCTCCTCGAGCCGGCGCAGGTCGGCCGCCCCCGGCAGCGCGTAGACCAACCTGCCGTCGGGCGCGCGCACCTTCACGAGCCCGAGCTGCGCGATGTCGCGCGAGACCGTCGCCTGCACGGTGTCGATGCCCTCCGCGCGGAGGGCATCGGCGAGCTCGCTCTGCGTCGACAGCTGCTTCTGCTGCACGAGCCTGAGGATCGTGCCCTGGCGCTCGTACTTCGTGGTCATGCGAGAACCTCCGCGAGGATGTCGACTGCCTGGGCGGCCTCGTCCGCCGTGATCACGAGCGGCGGTGCGAGCCGCAGGGTGCGCTCTCCGGCCGTGCCGACCACGAGGCCGTGGGCGAGGGCCGCGTCGACGACCGGGCCGGCCGGCCGGTCGATGTCGACGCCGAGCAGGAGGCCGAGGCCGCGTACCTCGCCGAACGGCGCGAGCCCGGCGGCGAGCTGCGCTCCCACATCGCGGACCTGGGAAAGGAACGCGTCGTCGATCGTGTCGACGACCGCGCACGCGGCCGCGCACGAGACGAGGTTGCCGCCGAACGTCGACCCGTGGTCGCCCGCCTCGAAGCCGACGGGCGCGTCGTCGGAGACGAGCAGGACGCCGATCGGCAGGCCGTTCGCGAGGCCCTTCGCGAGCGTTACTGCGTCCGGCTTCACGCCGCTCTGCTCCCAGGCGAAGAACGACCCGCAGCGGCCGACACCGGTCTGGATCTCGTCGAAGACGAGCAGCGCGCCGTGCGCGTCGGCGAGCTCGCGGGCCTCGGCGAGCGTCTCGGCGGGGAGCGGGTGCACGCCGCCCTCGCCCTGAACCGGCTCGAGCATGATCGCCGCGGTCTGCTCCGAGACGGCGTCGGCGAGCGTGGCCGGCGTCGCGAAGCGTACGCCCGGGAGCAGCGGCTCGAACGCGGTGCGCTTCGCGGGCTGCCCGGTGATCGAGAGCGCGCCGGCAGTGCGCCCGTGGAACGAGTTCTCGAGCGCGACCAGGCCCGGCCGGGCCGTCGACTTGCGCGCCCACTTGATCGCCGCCTCGATTGCCTCGGCGCCCGAGTTGCAGTAGAAGGCGCTCGCGCCGCCGAAGCGGTCCGAGAGCCTCGACGCGAGCTCCTGCATCGGCTCCGTCCAGAAGAGGTTCGACACGTGCCACAGCCGGTCGAGCTGGGCGTGCGCAGCGGCGAGGGTCGCGGGATGCCTGTGGCCGAGCGAGACGACGGCGATCCCGCCGAGGCAATCGAGGTAGCGTCTCCCGACCGCGTCGACGAGCCATACGCCGTCGCCGTCGACGAACGTGACGTCGAGCCGTGCGTACGTCGGCAGCAGATGCTGAGTCGCCGTCCCGGTCACGCCACCACCACCGTGCGCCCGATCGCGGCCGGCACTCCGGCCTGTGCCGCCGACACCGCCGCGCGCAGCTTCGGGACGATCCCGCCCTCGAGCAGCGCGCGGTCGAGCAGATCGGTCGCGTCGCCGGCGCCGATCTGCTCCACCACCTCGCCGTTCAGGATCAGGCCGTCGACGTCGGTGAGGAAGAGCAATTGTTCGGCAGCGATGCCCTGCGCGAGCGCGGCCGCGGCTTCGTCGGCGTTCACGTTCAGCGGCCCGACGGCGAGCGGCGCGACGACCGGGATGCTCCCCGCGGCGAGCGTGTCGAGGACTGCGGGCGGGGCGCAGGGGAGCGGATCGCCGACGAGGCCGAGCTCAGGCACTTGGACCGCCTCGAGGCCGATCTCGTCGCCGAAGAGCTGCACCGCACGCTGTCCGAGCGCCGCGCAGAGCGCCTCGCCGACCTGTGCGAACGAGCGGCGCACGACCTCGATGGCTTCCGGCCCGGTCACGCGCCGTCCGCCGACGAAGCGGACCGGGATCCCGGCACGCTCCATCTCGAGAGTGATCTGCTCGCCGGCCCCGTGCACGACGCACACCTCATCGACCTCGGAGAGCGCAAGCACCGTCTCCGCCGACTGCGCCGCGACCGCGCCGCCGAGCTTCACGACCACCCTCGTCACGATCGGTAGTCCGCGTTGATGCGGACGTAGTCGTAGGAGAGGTCGGTCGTGAGGTAGCTCGCGCGCGCGTCTCCGAGCCCGAGGTCGAGCTCGATCGAGCACGTCGAGCCGTCGACGGGAGGCTCGACGTTCTGCGGCGCGCCCGCGACGAGCACGGGCGTGCCGTTGTAGGTGAGCGAGACGCGCGTCGGGTCGAGCGGCGCGTAGCCGCCGAGGAGCGGCGCGCTCCCCGCGGCCATCAGCACGCGCCCCCAGTTGGCGTCGCGGCCGAAGAGCGCGGTCTTGACGAGCGGCGACGTCGCGATCCGCTGCGCGACGGCGCGCGCTCCCGCCACCGAGGCGCCGCCGGTGACCGTGATCTCGGCGACGATCGTGGCTCCCTCGCCGTCCGCGACGATCTGCGCGCCGAGATCGGCGCACACCGCGTGCAGCGCGTGCTCGAACGCGGCGTCGGTGTCGGGCGTGCGCTCGATCGACGCGGCGCCGGAGGCGAGCAGGACGACGGCGTCGTTCGTCGAGCACTCGCCGTCGACCGAGATCGAGTTGAAGCTCTCGTCGACCGCCGGCCGGAGCACCTCGATCGCCTCGCCGGGCTCGAGCGGGTAGTCCGTCGTCACGACGGCGAGCATCGTCGCGAGGTTCGGGTGGATCATCCCCGAGCCCTTCGCCATCCCGCCGACCGAGAACCCCTCGCCGCGCGAGACCGACTGCTTCGTCCGCGTGTCCGTCGTCAGGATCGCCTCGGCCGCGTCGTCGCCCCCGTCGGCAGACAGCTTCTCCGCCGCCGTCGGCAGTGCGGCGCGGATGCGGTCGAGCGGCAGCGGCGCGCCGATCACGCCGGTCGAGAGGACGAGCACCTCCTCGACGTCGAGCGAAAGGAGCCGTGCGGCCTCGGCCGCGGTCGCGAGCGCGTCGAGTTCGCCGCGGCCGCCCGTTGCGGCGTTCGCGACGCCGCTGTTCACGACGACCGCCTGCGGCTCGGCGAGCTCGAGATGCGCCTTCGAGACGACCACCGGGGCGGCCTGCACGCGGTTCTGCGTCCACATCGCCGCGCCGGTCGCGCGCGTCGTGGCGCGGACGAGCGCGAGGTCCTTGCCCTCTCGGCGGATGCCCGCGCTGACGCCCGCGGCGGCGAACCCGGCGGCCGTGGTGACGCTCATGCCCGCTCCGGCGCCGGCAGACCCGGCACCTTCGCTACTTGTGAGCCTCCGTCGAGCCTACGGCTCATACACGGACCCCGCTCAGCCGCAGCCCGGCGGTCTCGCAGAGGCCGAGCGCGACGTTCGCGTTCTGGACCGCCTGTCCGGCCGCGCCCTTGCCGAGGTTGTCGATCGCGCAGACCACGATCGTCGTGTCGGTCGAGCGGTCGGTGAAGACCGCGACCTCCGCGGCGTCCGTGCCCTGCACGCGGCCGAGCTCGGGCGCCACGCCCTCGTGGAGCACCCGGACGATCGGGCTCGATCCGTACGCGTCCTCGATCGCCTCGCGTGCGTCGCCCTCGAATCGGACGTAGCAGGTGGCGAGCAGGCCGCGGCGCACCGGCAGGAGGTGGGGGACGAAGCAGATGTCGAAGCCGAGGTGCTCGGCGATCTCGGGCGCGTGCCGGTGCTCGCCGACCGCGTACGGGGCGAGGTTCTCGAGCACCGCTCCCGCGTGCGACGAGTGCCGGAGCGTGCGGCCGGCTCCGGAGACGCCCGACTTGGCGTCGACGATCGCGGTCTCGAGCCCGTCCGCCAGGGGGCCGAGGGCGAGCAGCGCGGCGGTCGCGTAGCAGCCGGGGTTGGCGATCAGGCGGCCCTCCGGCGGGTAGAGCTCGGGCAGGCCGTAGCTCCACGCGCCGGGCGCGGTGCCGTACCAGGCGCGCGATGCCTCGGCGTCGCGCAGGCGGTGGGCCGCCGACAGGTCGACGACGACCGCGTCCTCGGGCGCCTCGAACGCCGCCGCGGCCGCGTGGTCGGTGCAGAGAAAGAGCACGTCCGCCCCGGAGGCGGCCGCCTCGGCGTTCGAGACGAAGGCGGGGAGGTCCCCGTCGAGGCGCGGGTCGAGGGCGCCGGGGGGGCGGCCGGCGAGCGAGTCCGATCCGAGCGCGATCGGCTCGAGCTCGGGATGGGCGAGCAGCCGGTCGAGTGTCTCCTGGCCGGTGTAGCCGGCGCAGCCGATGATCGCAGCCTCGAGCATATTGCTTAGTATGCACTATAGTGCAAATCATGCAATCGCCTCCACTCGGCCGGCTCGTGCTCGAGGACGGCACGACCCTGCCCGGCGTCTCGATCGGCGCGCCGGGCATCGCCGCCGGCGAGGCCTGCTTCACGACGGCCATGGCCGGCTACGAGGAGGCGGTCACCGATCCGAGCTATGTCGCGCAGGTGCTCTGCTTCGCCTATCCGCTCGTCGGCACGTACGGCGTCGACGAGCGCCGCCTCGAGTCCGAGCGCGTCCAGTGCGAAGGCGTCGTCATGCGAGACGCCCGCCCGGCGTTCGCCGGCTGGCTGCGCGAGCGCGGTGTCGTCGCCCTCACCGGCGTCGATACTCGCACGCTCGTCCGGCGCATCCGCGCCGACGGCGTGGTGCGGTGTGCGCTCGGCGACGCGCCGGCGGCCGAACTGCACGTTCGCGCGCTCGCGGAGCCGCCGATCGACGGCCGCCCGCTCGACCGGCAGGTCGGCACGCTCGTCCCGTACTCGGTCGGGTCGGGGCCGCGCGTCGTCGTCGTCGACCTCGGCACGAAGTACTCGATCCCGCGCCGCCTGGCCGCCGCGGGCCTCGAGGCGCTCGTCGTCCCGTCGACGTGGGACGCCGACGCGATCCTCGAGGCGAAGCCGCGCTCCGTGCTCGTGTCGAACGGGCCGGGCGATCCGGCGGTGCTCGTCGACGAGATCGACACGATCCGCTCGCTGCTCGGCCGCGTCCCCGTGTTCGGCATCTGTCTCGGCCACCAGCTGCTCGGTCTCGCGCTCGGCCACGACACCTTCAAGCTCCCGTTCGGGCATCGCGGCGCAAACCATCCCGTGCGCGACACGCGCACCGGCCGCGTGCTGGTCACCGTGCAGAACCACGGCTTCGCGGTCGGCGCCGAGGACGATGCGGCGTACGTGTCGCTGAACGACGGCACGTGCGAGGGCCTCGAGGGCGACGGCTTCGCGAGCGTGCAGTTCCACCCCGAGGCAGCGCCCGGGCCGCTCGACGCCTTGCCCTTCTTCGACCGGCTGGCGGACGCGTGCCGAAGCGCACCGACCTTCGCACGATCCTGATCCTCGGCTCCGGCCCGATCCGGATCGGGCAGGCATGCGAGTTCGACTACGCGGGCGCGCAGGCGTGCCGGGTGCTGCGTCGCGAGGGCTACCGGGTCGTGCTCGTCAACTCGAACCCGGCGACGATCATGACCGACCCCGAATGGGCCGACGCCACGTACCTCGAGCCGCTCGACCCGGGCACGGTGCGCGAGGTGATCGAACGCGAGCGGCCCGATGCGATCCTGCCGACGCTCGGCGGCCAGACGGCGCTCAACCTCGCCGTCGAGCTCGCCGGCTGCGGCGTCGAGCTGATCGGCGCCGACGTCGACGCGATCCGGCGCGCCGAGGACCGCCAGCTCTTTCGCGAGACGGTGCAGGCGGCCGGCCTCGCGGTGCCGCGCTCGATCGTCGCGTCCTCCGCCGAGGTCGAGTTCCCGTTGCCGGCGATCGTGCGGCCGGCGTTCACGCTCGGCGGCACCGGAGGCGGGATCGCCCACACGCGCGACGAGCTCGTGGCGGCCGTCGAGCGTGGGCTCGCCGCGAGCCCCGTCGGCCAGGTGCTCGTCGAGGAGTACCTCGGGGGCTGGCAGGAGCACGAGCTCGAGGTGATGGTCGACCGCGCGGGCAACGCGGTGGTCGTCTGCTCGATCGAGAACCTCGACCCGATGGGCGTCCACACCGGCGACTCGTGGACGGTCGCGCCGCAGCAGACGTTGCCCGACGCCGCGTACCAGCAGCTGCGTGAGGCGGCGTTCGCGACCGCGCGGGGGGTCGGCGTCGCCACCGGCGGAGCGAACGTGCAGTTCGCGGTGCACCCGGAGACGCACGAGCTCCGTGTGATCGAGATGAACCCACGTGTGTCGCGCTCGTCCGCGCTTGCGAGCAAGGCGACGGGCTTCCCGATCGCGAAGCTCGCGGCGCTGCTCGCAGTCGGATACACGCTCGACGAGCTGCCAAACGACATCACGCAGCAGACGACGGCGGCGTTCGAGCCGGCGCTCGACTACGTCGCCGTGAAGGCGCCGCGCTTCGAGTTCGAGAAGTTCCCGTGGGCCGACCGCGCGCTCGGGGCCGAGATGCGCGCGATCGGCGAAGCGCTCGGGCTCGGGCGCACGTTCGCGGAGGCGTTCACGAAGGCGTTCGAAGGGCGCGAGTCCGCTCCGGTCCCGTTCGACGAGACGCTGCTCGGCAAGCCGCTGCCCGAGCGGTGGGACCTCTACCTCGAGGCGGCGCGGCAAGGTCTCGAGCTGCCCGGTATCCACCCGTACTTCGTCGAGCAGGTGCGCGAGGTCGCCGTCGCCCCGGAGCCCGCCGGGCGGCCGGTGCGCCTCGCGGTCGACTCCTGCGCCGGGGAGTTCGACGCGCGGACGCCGTACTACTACGTCACGCACGAAGGCGAGGACGAGGGCCCGCCGCCGTCGGGCCGCGCGGTGGTCGTCCTCGGCTCGGGGCCGAACCGCATTGGCCAGGCGATCGAGTTCGACTACTGCTGCGTACACGCGGCACGCACGCTGAAGGAGCTCGGATACGAGGCCGTGCTGGTGAACTCGAATCCCGAGACGGTTTCGACGGACTACGACACGTCCGACCGTCTCTACCTCGCGCCGCTCACCGCGCCGCGCGTGCTCGAAGTGTGCGAGCTCGAGCAGCCGCTCGGCGTGGCCGTCTCGTTCGGCGGCCAGACGCCGCTCCGGCTCGCGCCGGCGCTCGCGGCCGCGGGCGTGCCGCTGCTCGGCGATCCGCTCGCGGCGATCGATGCCGCCGAGGACCGTGCGCGCTTCGCGGAATTGATCGGCGACTTCGCGCCGGACTGGGGCGCGGCCGCGGACGCCGACGAAGCACGTGCGATCGCCGACCGACTCGGGTACCCGGTGCTCGTGCGCCCGCATCGCGTGCTCGGCGGTCGCGGCATGCACGTCGCCCGCCATGCGGGTGAGCTCGACGTCGTCGGCCCGTGTCTCGTCGACCGGTATCTCGCCGGAGCGCTCGAGCTCGACGTCGAGGTGCTGGCCGACGGCGAGGACGCGTGGACTGCGGCGATCCTGGAACACGTCGAGCCGGCCGGCGTGCACTCGGGCGACAGTGCGTGCGTGTTGCCGGGGCCGTCGGTCACGCCTGAGCTCGACGCGCGCGTTCGCGACGCGGCGGCGCTCGTCGCGGGCGCGGTCGGTGCGCGCGGCTTGCTCAACCTGCAGCTCGCGTTCGCGGGCGGGCGGCTCTACGTGCTCGAGGCGAACCCGCGCGCCTCGCGGACGGTCGCGTTCGTCGCGAAAGCCACGGGCGTGCCGCTGGTCGAGCACGCCGTGCGCCTGCTGCTCGGCGAGTCGCTGCGCGATCTCGAGCTGCCGGAGCGCGCCGAGCCCGGACGCTTCTGGGCGAAGGAGGCCGTGTTCCCGTCGGAGCGGTTCGCCGGCGCCGACGCCCGCGGGCCCGAGATGCGCTCGACCGGCGAGGTGATGGCGTCGGCGCCGACCGCCGTCGAGGCCTACCGCCGCGTCCTGCGCGCGGCGGGGAAGAGCACCCGCGGCGGCCGCGTGATGCCGCCGCTGCAGGCCGCATGAGAACGGTGCCAGGCACCAAGGTGCCTGGCACCGTTCGTCCTCGGCTCGCCTTGACCCGTTGACCGGTGCCTGGCACCGGGGTGTCAGGCACCGCCCGTTGGCGGCAGACCGCTATTTGACGGTTTCTTCACACATCGCCGTCACCCTGCCCGGGTGAGGCGTCTCGCTGCCGCCGGGGCCGCACTCGCAGTGCTGCTCGTGCTCGCCGTGCCTGGTCCGTCAGGTGCGACGTCGACGCGCGCCGCGGACGTCTTCACCGGGTACGGCTTCGAGACGTGCACCGCGCCGTCGCTGTCGGCGCTCAACGCGTGGACGGCGTCCCCGTACCAGGCGGTCGGCATCTACCTCGGCGGCGTCAACCGCGCGTGCAAGGACGGGAACCTCTCGGCCACGTGGGTCTCGAAGACGCTCGCGGCCGGATGGAGCCTGCTGCCGCTGTACGTCGGGCTGCAGGCGCCGTGTGTCAGCCAGTCGGGGCTCGCGAAGATCTCGCAGACTCCGGTGACCGCGACGACGCAGGGGAGCGCGGCCGCCGACGACGCGATCGCGAAGGCGGGCCAGTTCGGGTTGCCGTTCGGCAGTCCCTTGTACCTCGACGTCGAGGGCTACGCGACGAACAACGCGGCGTGCAGCAAGGCGGTGCAGGCCTTCGTCACCGGCTGGGTGAACGAGCTGCGCGGCGCCGGATGGGTGTCCGGCGTCTACGGCAGCGCGGCGTCGACGATCCGCGACATCGCGACGCTGGGCGCCTCGATCCCCGACGCGGCATGGATCGCGAACTGGAACGGCGTCGAGGGCGTGTTCGGCGACCCGCACGTGTCGGACGCGCTGTGGGCCGACCACCAGCGCGTGCATCAGTACAAGGGCGGCCACAACGAGACCTGGGGCGGCGTCAAGCTCAACATCGACAACGACTACGTCGACGGGCCGGTGGTCGGCCCGACGGCGCTGCCGCCACCGCCGCCGCCACCACCGCCGACGGCGCCCACGGGCGGCGCGGTCGGATCCGGTGACGGCAAGGCGGCAGCCTCGTGGCCGCTCGAGGCGTTCTCGGTCCCGGTCGTCGTGACGCTAACGCCGACCTCGCAGGCCGGTGCGACCGACTACGCGGTGCAGCTGACGGTGACGCAGGCCGACACGCAGGCGCCCGTCACGAGGTTCGGCGCGCCGGTCACCGTGCACCTCCTCACCCCGGCGGCCGGGCTCGTCCCGTCGTACTCGGCCGACGGAACGACGTGGAAGGCGATTCCGAAGCTCGCGGCGGGCGCGGTCCCGGTCGACGCCGGTTATACGCTCGACCCGGACGGGACGGCGGAGATCCAGACGTTCGTGCCGGGCTTCTTCGGCCTGCGCTCCGACACGTCGCCGCCCACACAGCCGCAGGCATTCGCGGGGCACTTCCTCGGCAACTCGCTCGTCCTGCAGTGGCAGGGCGCGACCGACGACAACGGTACCGTCGCCTCCTACGATGTACTGCTGGACGGCAGGCCGGTGCAGAAGCTGAAGGGCACGTCGCGGCGGGTCGTGGTGCGCGCGTTCCACGCGAGCGGGCTGACCGTCTACCGCGTCCGCGCCCTCGATCCGAGCGGCAACCTCGGCAAGCCGACCCGGCCCGTCGCCGTGAAGCCGAAGGCGCGCCCGGCAGGAATCCCCCGGGCGATCCCACGGTGGGCGTTCGGTCTCCTCGCCTGGCAGCACGGGCAGGGCTCGCGGCCGGCGACGGCGCCCAAGCGCCCTCCGGCCTGGTACTGGACCTGGGCCGCCTGGCGGCTGACGCCGTACCGCGTCGCGAACTGACCGCGTTCGCGGTCAGTTCCGGTTTCTAAAGCTTGCTAGCGTGGCGTTAGAGATGAACGGTCTCGACGCTGTCGGCGATCCGGAGCTGCGGGCTGCGCTGAGTTACGCACGGTCGCAGGCGCACCCGATCACCGCCGACCAGCTCGCGGAGGCGCACGACGTGCACCGCAACGTCGCCCGCTCTCGTCTCGAGCGCCTCGTGAACGCGGGTCTGCTCGTTCCGGGATACGAGCGCAGGAGCGGGCGAACCGGCCCCGGCGCAGGGCGGCCCGCCAAGACCTACACGGTCGCGCCGGAGCTCGTCGCGATCGAGTTCCCTGTGCGGCGCTACGAATCGCTGCTCGGGCACGTGCTCGACGCGATGCCCGCGCGAGGCCGGCGCGCCCGGCTGCACGACATCGGCGTCGCCTTCGGCGCCGATCTGGCGACGGCGGCCGGGCTCCGGCCGTCGAGATCATTGCGTGCGGGCTTCGAACGCGTCTGCGCGGCGGTCGGGCGGCTCGGCTATCAGGCGTCGGTCGAGCAGGTCTCGCCCGACGGGGCGGTGATCGCCACCCCGACGTGCCCGCTGCGTCCGCTCGTGCGCGCCCACCCCGAGGCGGCCGAGATCGATCGCGGCATGTGGGCGGGGCTCACGGCGCAGGCGCTCTCGGGGGTCGAGGTCGCGCGCGTCGAGTGCGAGACGCGGGACTGCCTTGCCGATCACGCCTCGTGTCGCGTGCTGATCACGCTCGGGGTCGAGCGGCAGTAGTTGCACACCTCTCTTCTTCTAAATACACTATTATGGGTTAAATGAGATCGAGTGCCTGCACGTCTCCTGCACGGCACGCCCGGTCACCTGGATCGCCGCCTGGGGTGCAGCAAGCGGGCTACCGTGACGGCTCGGTCATGGCCGGCTCGGCGGCGCCGTCGTGTTCGCCCAGGGAAATGCACGTCGACGGAAGAGAGAGATGAGCGGCATGAAGCCCGAGCAGAATCCGCGCGTCCGGCCGCCGCTGATCTTGGGCCACGTCGCGCCCGCCGCCGCGGGAGTCGGATGAGGCTCGCGGAGTTCGCCGGCCTGGAGCTGATCACGGCGCCGGGCCTCGTGATGACGCCGCGCTCGACGAGCGTCGGCCTGGTCGACCGAGTGCTCCGCCACATCGGCGGACGCGACGCCGTCGTCGTCGACGCGGGCACCGGCTCGGGCGCGATCGCGATCGCGATCGCGCGGGCGGCTCCGCAGGCGCGCGTCTTCGCGACGGACGTCAGCGCCGAAGCCGTCGCGCTCGCCCGCCACAATGCCGAGCGGTACGGTGTCGACGTGACGGTTCGTCACGGTGACCTGCTCGAGCCGGTCGCGGGGCCGATCGACGTCGTGGTTGCGAACCTCCCGTATCTGCCGAGCGCCGACGGCGCGCTCTATCCCGATCTCGACGACGAGCCCCACGGCGCCGTGTTCGCGCCCGGCGACGGCCTCGATCCCTACAGGCGTCTCCGCGACGCGTCGGCCGACCGGCTCTTGCCCGACGGGCTGCTCGCGGTGCAGCTGCGCGGCGAGCTGCTCTCGTTCCCCGCCGCGAGGCTCGACCTCTTCGACGCCGTGCTGACGGAGAAGGCTGCATGACGATCACCCGCACCGCGCCCGAGTACCGCCCCGAGCCGTACGCGCCCGAGCGGCTCTCTCCCGACGAGGCCGCTGCGCGCGCACGCGCATTCCTCGAGCTGATGCGGACGCGGCGGTCGGTGCGGCACTTCTCGAGCGAGCCGGTTCCGCGCGGGCTCGTCGAGGACGCGCTGCTCGTCGCCGGTAGCGCGCCGTCCGGCGCCAATCAGCAACCGTGGTCGTTCGTGGTCGTGTCCGACCAGGCGACGAAGGAGCGCATACGCGCGGCGGCCGAGCACGAGGAGGAGCTGCTCTACCGCGAGCGCGCGGGTGTCGAGTACCTGGACGCGATCCGGCCGATCGGCACCGATTGGATCAAGCCGCACCTGACGGACGCCCCGTACGTGATCGCCGTCTTCGAGCAGCCGTGGCGCTGGGAGGGCGGCCAGAAGCACAAGCACTACTACGTGCGCGAGTCGGTCGGGATCGCGGTCGGCTTCCTGCTCGCGGCGCTGCACACGGCCGGCCTGTCGACGCTCACGCACGCGCCGTCACCGATGGGGTTCCTCAACGAGATCCTCGATCGGCCGGAGCACGAGCGTCCGTTCCTGCTGATCCCGGCCGGGTACCCGGCCGCGTCCGCGCAGGTGCCGCGGCTCGAGAAGAAGTCGCTCGACGAGATCGCGACCTTTCTCTAGATGATCTAGCCGCCAAGGCACCCGTTAGGGTTGCGGCCATGGCAGGCACGAGCGTGGCGGCAGGCGCTGCGGCAACGGCTGCCCTCGGCATCGAACGCGGCTCGAGACGGGCGGCCGGCGAGTGGGCGGCGGTCCTCGAGCAGGTACCGCTCTTCCAGACGCTCTCTCGGCGCCAGCTTCGCCGCGTCGTCTCGCTGGCAAGGCCGAAGCGGTTTCAGCGCGGCGTTCCGGTCGTCGTCGTCGGTAGGCCGGGGGACGCGTTCTACGTGATCCTGGACGGTCACGCCTCGGTCGGCGTTCCCGGCCGACGCCCGCGCCGCATCGGCCCGGGCTCGTACTTCGGCGAGATGGCGCTGCTCGACGACGCGCCGAGGTCGGCGACCGTCACCGCCGCCGACGAGCTGCTCGTGCTCGAGGTCGGGCGCACGGCGTTCGCGCGGCTGCTCAAGCAGGAGCCGCAGATCAGCCTGGCGCTGCTGCGTGCGCTCGCCGCGCGGGTGCGCGCGCTCGAGCGTTCTTAGAACGATGGCGGCGCCCGACGTCTTCGGGATCGTGCTCGCCGGCGGCGAGGGCAAGCGGCTCGCGCCCCTGACCGACGACCGTGCGAAGCCGGCCGTCCCGTTCGGCGGGAACTACCGGCTGATCGACTTCGCGCTCTCGAACCTCGTCAACGGTGGCTTGCTGCGGATCGTCGTGCTCACGCAGTACAAGAGCCACTCGCTCGACCGGCACGTCGCTGCGACCTGGCGCCTGTCGCCGCTACTCGGCAACTACGTGGCGCCGGTCCCCGCGCAGATGCGGCGCGGGCCGTACTGGTTCTCCGGCTCGGCGGACGCGATCTACCAGAACCTGAATCTCCTCTACGACGAGCGGCCCGACTACGTGGCCGTCTTCGGCGCCGACCACATCTACCGGATGGACCCGCGGCAGATGATCGACCAGCACGTCGACGGCGGCGCCGACGTGACCGTGGCCGCGATTCGCGTGCCGATCGAGCAGGCGAAGGAGTTCGGGGTGATCGAGACCGGCGTCGACGAGCGGACGATCAGCGCCTTTCGCGAGAAGCCGCTCGACGCGGTCGGCCTGCCCGACTCCCCCGATGAGGTCTTCGCGTCGATGGGCAACTACGTGTTCACGACGAAGGCTCTGATCGACGCCGTCAGTGCCGACGCGGCGGAGAACAAGTCGAAGCACGACATCGGCGGCGATCTGATCCCCCGTCTGGTCGCGGCCGGGACGGCGCAGGTCTACGACTTCGCGCGCAACCGGGTGCCGGGGACGGACGAGCGCGAGCGCGGCTACTGGCGCGACGTCGGAACGCTCGACGCCTTCTACGACGCGCACATGGACCTGATCTCGGTCGAGCCGATGTTCAACCTCTACAACCAACGGTGGCCGATTCTCACGTGGCCGGACCCGCTTCCTCCCGCGAAGTTCGTGTTCGAAGAGGACGGTCGCGTCGGGCAGGCGCTCAACTCGATGGTGTGCGCGGGAGTCGTCGTCTCGGGCGCCACCGTCCGGCGGTCGATCCTCTCGCCCGAGGTCAGGCTTCACTCGAACAGCGAGGTCGAGGGCTCGATCCTGATGCACGGCGTCGACGTCGGCAGACATGCGATCGTGCGAAACGCGATCGTCGACAAGAACGTGCGGATCGCCGAGCACGCCCGCATCGGCGTCGACGCGGAGCGCGACCGCGAGCGCTTCACCGTCTCGGCGGGCGGAATCGTGGTGATCGGCAAGGGCGCCGTGGTCGAGGCCGACTAGAGGCTTGATGTGAAACGACGTGCCCGTGGGGATGCGCCAGACCAAGCGGATTGGACGGGGCGGGCGCAGCGCGTAGCGGTGGCTACGGGCAAGCCCGACCCGGCCGAGCCGCGCCGTGTCTGGTGCACCAGCCGTGGGTGCGTGAGTTTCACATCAAGCCTCTAGCCGATGCCCACCGTCGTCGCGCTGCTCCGGGGCGTCAACGTCGGTGGACGGAAGCTGCCGATGGCCGGGTTGCGCGAGCTCGCCGAGTCGCTCGGCTACGACGACGTGCGCACGTACATCCAGAGCGGCAACCTCCTCTTCCGCGCGACGAAGCGGCCGCGGTCCGCGGAGCTCGAAGCGGCGATCGAGGAGCGCCTCGGTCTCGCCGTCGACGTGATCCTCCGTTCGCCGGCCGACCTCGCGCGCGTCCTCGAGCGCAACCCGTTTCCCCGTGCGGAACCCTCGAAGCTGCATGTCGGGTTCATGGCGGCGAAGCCCGTGGCGGCCGTCCTCGGCGCGCTCGACGGCGAGCCGTTCCTGCCCGACGAGTTCGCCGTCGTCGGCAGCGAGCTCTACCTGCACCTGCCGGGCGGGATGGGGCGCACCAAGCTGCCCGACTACGTCGTCCGGCGGCTGAAGGTGCCCACGACCGTGCGCAACTGGAACACGGTCACGAAGCTCGTCGAGCTCTCCCGCGGCTGAGGGCCCGCTCGGCCTCGTCGGCCCAGTCGAGCGTGGCGCGGGCGCGGGCGATGCCGTGCCGCAGCGCGATGCGCGAGTGCGGAGGCTCGTCGCGGGCCAGGCCGGCCTCGGTCTGCTCGAACTCGGCGAGGCGCCCGGCGAGCACCGCCCGGTAGGCGTCGAGCTGTGCGAGCACGGCCGCGGGCGAGGCGTTCCAGCCGATGAAGATCTTGAGCAGGAAGGTCCCGGTGCCGCCGGGCGGGTCGGGCTCCACCTCCTCGATCCACCGTCGCAGCGCGGCGCGGCCGGCCCGAGTGATGCGATAGACCGCCTTGTCAGGACGACCGTGCTGCTCGACCTCGCGGCTCCGTGCGTACCCGGCCGCGACGAGCCGCGGCAGCACCTTGTAGATCTGGCTGCGTGACGGCGACCACATGTGACCGATGCTGCGTGCGGCCGTACGCGAGAGGTCGTAGCCGGACGACGGCCCGAACGCGATCAGGCCGAGCACGGCGAGCTCGGTCGTGGAGGGCTTGTTAGTCTCCATGAGAATAGATGCGATGAGACTACTCGGGACTCTAGCGCTCACCGCGGCCGTTCTCGGCGCCGTCGCCGTTGCCGCCGGCGCGTCGGGCGCTCCGCGTCCGCTGGTGGAGAAGTGCGGCAGCTCGAGCGCCACGGCGGCGCCGTTCTGGCTCGCGGCGTCCGACGGTGTCCGGCTGTACGCGGTGCAGGAGGGCTCTGGCCCGATCGGCGTCGTGCTCGCGCACGAGTCGCCCGGCGACCTCTGCGGCTGGCTGCCCTACCTGCCGACGCTTGCCGGAGCGGGCGTGCGCGCGCTCGCCTTCGACTTCCGCGGCTTCGGCGACTCGGATCGGCCCGCGTCGACCAGGGACTTCCTCGCGTACGGACGGGACCTCCGCGCTGCCGTCGCTCGACTCCGTGCCGGCGGGGCACGCAAGGTGTTCCTGTTCGGCGCGTCCTTCGGCGGAGCGGCCGCGCTCACCTACGCGCCGTCGCTGCCCGTCGACGGCGTCGTGAGCTTCTCCGGCGAGACGGACATCCCGGGCACCGGGCTCGACGGGCTTGCGGCCGTGGCGCGGCTCCGCGCGCCGCTCCTGATCGTCGGCTCGCGCCACGACCGTTACCTCTCGGTCGCGGATGCGCTGCGGCTGCTCCGGCGGGCCGGCTCGCGCGACAAGCGGACCGCGCTCTATCCCGGCGGCTTCCACGGCTGGGACCTCGTCGAGGACGCGCCCTACGCGGCGCATGTGCGCTCGCTCGTGCTCGCCTGGCTGCGCGCGCACGTCTAGGGTTGCCGGGTGACGTACTCGATCGTGGCTCGCGACGCGGCGACCGGGGAGCTCGGCGTGGCGGTGCAGTCGCAGGCGTTCAACACCGGCGCGGCGGTGCCGTGGGCCCGCCCCGGCGTCGGCGCCGTCGCGACGCAGTCGTTCACCGACCGCCGTTACGGGTGGCGCGGTCTCGAGCTGCTCGCGGACGGCCTGTCGCCCGACGCCGCGCTCGATCGGCTCCGTTCCGACGACGAGCTCGTGGACCTGCGCCAGGTGGGGATGCTTGCGGCTGACGGTGCAGCAGCCCAGTGGACCGGCGCGAACTGCGTGCCCTCCGCCGGCTCGGCGCGCGGCGACGACTGGATCAGCCAGGCGAACATGGTCGACTCGCCGCGTGTGTGGGAGGCGATGGGCGAGGCGTTCGAGTCGACCGAGAGCGAGCTTGCGCTGCGGCTGATGGCGGCGCTCGACGCCGCGGAGGCGGCAGGAGGCGACTGGCGCGGCCGCGGCGGTGCGGGAATCGTCGTCGTGCCCGCCTCGGGCGAGCCGTGGGAGCGGGTGATCGACCTCCGCGTCGAAGAAGGCGACGGCTCGCTCGCCGAGCTCCGCCGTCTGCTTGAACGCGCGCTCGGCTACCGGAAGGCAAACCGCGCCGAGGCTGACCGTGCCGGCGTCGCGCGTGCCCACGGACTGCCCGCCACGTACGTCCAGATCGGCGGGATCGTCGACGCAGCCGAGGGCGGCGACGTCGAGGGGGCACGTGTGCTGCTCGCCGACCTCGAGCGCCGCGATCCGCGCTGGCGCGACACCGTGCGGTCGATGTCGCTGCTACCCGACCTGGCGTCGCTGCGCGCCCTCTTCGACGAGTAGCCGGCTGCATGCTCTTCCTGCTCGCGTTCGTGCTGCTGATCGTGCTCGGCTCGCCGTGGAACATCGTCGGGTTCGGGATCTGCTTCGTCCTCGGCATGGGTGAGCTACTCGTCTGGAACCGCACCGTTCGGCGGAAGCCGGCGGTGGTCGGCGCGCAGACGCTGATCGGCCGGGAGGCGACGGTGATCGCACCGTGCCGCCCCGAGGGCCAGGTGCGCCTCGACGGCGAGATCTGGCAGGCGCGCTGCGCCGCGGGCGCCGACCCCGGCGACAACGTGCGCGTCGTCGCGCGCGACGGCCTGCTGCTGGTCGTCGAGAGCCTGTAACCGCTAGATGACGCGCCTACGGAGGTTGTGAAACGGCTGATCGGGATCGTCCGGCCCTCCGTGTCGAGGCTGTGTGGTCGCCAGTGACTGCAGTCTCGAGCCAGGTGGCAGGGCGGCGGATGTCGTTTCACCGTAACGCGAAGCTCGGACTGGACTGGTCGCGTAGGCGCTCGTCTCGCGCGCATCGATCGAGGGATGACGCTGAAGCAGGCTGGAGCCTGCCACGGTGGTCGGCGGCGGCCGCTCAGCGCTGGTGGCACCGGTGGTTGGACCGCGAGCGGGAAGGAGGCTCGCGGCAGGTCGCTGGCCTGTTTGACGTGACCGATCCAGGCGTTGCCAGGTCATTCAGCCAGCGTCAGCGTCGACCCCGGAGCTCGAGCAATCGAAGCTGTGAGCGCCGCTGTCGAAGACGGGCCGCGGCGGTCACCGCAGGCTGATCGGGGTGGATCTCGGCGTAGGCGAGCCGGGATGTGACCACTCGACGGTCGTGTGAAGATAGTTGCGCCGGGCCGGGATCTCACGGCCGCCGCGAGCGGCCCGGGAGCTCGAGCGACACCGGTGACGCGGTGGCCGTGGCCGGCTCGAAGCTTTTGCGCATGGACGTCAGCTGACGTCCATGTGCAAAACATCGACGCGGACCCGGCCACCGCGTCACCGGTTCGCATGGCTCCCGGGCCAGGACCGCCGGCGGCCGTGAGATCCCGGCCCGGCGCAACTATCTGCCGAGATCGTCGAGTGGTCACTGCCGGCTCGCCTACGCCGAGATCCACCCCGATCAGCGTGCGGTGACCGCCGCGGCCTTCGTTCGAAGCGGGCGCTCACAGCTTCGATTCGCTCGAGCACGGGAGCGTCGCTGCATGCGGCTGAATGACGCGGCAACGGCTGGAACGGTCACGTCAACAGGCAAGCGACGCTGCGGCAGCCTCCTCGCTCGCGTCCAACCACCGGTGCCACCAGCGATGAGCGGTCTGCCGGCCCCGCACGCAATGGCAAGGTCTGCGCGCCTGCCACCAGACGTCATGGCGCGATCGAGTGGGCCGAGACGAGCGCGTAGCGACCAGCCAGACCGCGAACGTCGCCGCCACCCTGAAACGACATCTGAGCTCGACCTACGAGCAGTGAGACACTGGCAGACCACACAGCCTCGACTCGGAGGGCCGGACCAATCCCGATCAGCCGTATTCACAACGTGTGTAGGCAGGACAGCTAGAGGCTTGATGTGAAACGACGTGCCCGCGGGGATGCGCCAGACCAAGCGGATTGGACGGGGCGGGTGCCGCGCGTAGCGGTGGCTACGGGCAAGCCCGACCCGGCCGAGCCGCGCCGTGTCTGGTGCACCAGCCGTGGGTGCGTGAGTTTCACATCAAGCCTCTAGGCGGGCGGCGGGAGGTAGCGCGCGCCGGCGAACGCGCCGGCGGCCACGTCGATGATCCAGGTCGACCCCTTCTCGAGGGCGACCGGGCCGTCGAGCGGCACGTCGAGCCGCGACAGCTCGTCGAGAACGTTCTCGATGATGTCGCCGTGCGTGCTCAGCGCGACGGGGCCGTCGGCGGCGGCGGTACGAAGCAAGAGATCGACGGACGCCGTGAGCGGAGCGCCCTCCGCAAGCTCGTCGGCGTTCTCGATCGGAAGGGACCGTGCTTTCGCCAGCGGCTCGAAGGTCTGGACGCAGCGCACATACGGGCTCGACACGAGCCGCGTGAACGGCTGCGTGTCGAAGAGCCCGACGAGCGCCTCTGCCTGTCGCCACCCGCTCTTGGTGAGCGGGCGCAGCTCGTCGGGCTCGGTCCAGCGCTCGCGATGGCCGGCCTTCGCGTGCCGGACCAGGTAGATCACGAGCTGGTCGACTTGCGCCGGGTCTTTCCGGCGCTCTCGGCCTTGAGACGGCCGGCGAAGAACTCGAGGGCGGTGCGCGTCTTCGTCTGCTGCTCGCCTCCGACCGTCACGCCGCGCTCGGCGAGGAACGCTCTCGCCTCGCCCGCCACCTGGTACGCCTCGCTGGGCGCGCACTTCGTCGACAGCTCGACGATCCACCGGTCGTCGGGGTAGAGCCACAGCTCGCCGACGAGCGGCCGGGCGAAACCTTCCGGCGCGTACTTCAGCTTGAGGACGAAGATCGGCCCCAGCACCTTGAGATCGTCGAGCGTGACGCCCTCGGGCGCGTACTCGGTGAAGACCGCGCGCTGCTCCTTGGAGAACAGCTTCTTGATCGGCTTGCCGTCGATGATCGTCTCCCGGACGACGCCCGGTCCGAGCGCCCGCTTCATCGAGCCCGAGCAGACGAACCCGCCCGGCAT
Source organism: uncultured Thermoleophilia bacterium (assembly GCA_963708355.1). Taxonomy (GTDB): domain Bacteria; phylum Actinomycetota; class Thermoleophilia; order Gaiellales; family Gaiellaceae; genus PALSA-600. The sequence continues at coordinate 463,420 of CAVPSK010000009.1, forward strand.
CGCGTCGACCTCGACGCCGAAGTTCGGCGACTTGCGCATCGAGCTGGGAAGCTCGTTCGGCACGACCGGCCGGAGCTTGACTACCGAGTCGTCGCCCTTCCTCTGCACGCGCCGCGCTCGCACGACGATCCCGTGGGAGTCGAGCGTCAGGTCGGGCGTGTCGAAGAAGAAGACCTGCCTGATCTGGGCGTCGAGCGGGTCCATCCCGAGCGAGGCGATGGTCGTGCGGTGAGCGGCCTCGGGTACCGTCAGCTTGAGCTCGACGCTGTCGGCGCCCTTGATCAGCTCGGCGAGCTTGATGAACTGCTCGTTGGAGAGCGTCGGCCTGGCTGGGGTCGGAGTGGTGGCCATCTTCCGTCCTTTCGTGAGCTTGAAGCGTCATTCTTCTGCAAATCGGGCGCCGGTCATCACGCCGACGACATGAGCTCAGTGGCTCAGCGTCGCCTTGAGCGCCACGAGGGCGAGTCCGAATGCGAGGTTGATCGCGACCGTGACCAGGGTCCCGGTGCGGCTCAGGTGCTCGAGGCGCGCGTATCTGATCCCTTCGATCGTCAGGGTCGCCACTCCGATCGCGACGGCGACCCAGAGGGCCACGGTGTTGGAAAGCACTCCAAGCGCGCCGAGCGCAACCGCCGTCAAAGGGAGTACCGCAGCGAGCGGGATCGCGAGCTCGTGCTGGGCGATCGTGAAGATCTCCGCGCGCTTGAGGCGGTGTCCGTCGTGGAGGCTCTCGCCGAGGATGTGCGCGTAGACGTGCGCCAGCCAGAACACGAGCATCGTGACTGCGCCGATCACGACGAGGTTCCACTCGCCGTGCTCGAACGCAGGGGCGCCGGCCGTCACGACCGAGAGCACCAGGATCGTCCCGTAGACGGTCCCGGCGATCGTGTCGCGGGTGCCGAGTACCAGCGTCTTCAGCGTCATGCGCGCATCATCGCGGCGCGCGGCCGGTCGCGTGCGGGGATTGCCTTTCACGCGGCGTCTGTCACGATCGCCGAAGGTACGAGAGATGACGGAGATCGTCGGCCGGGAAGAGGAGCTCGCGGCGCTCCACGCGTTCGTCGGCGACGCGCCGGCCGGGCCCCGCGCGCTCGTGCTCCAGGGGGAGGCGGGGATCGGGAAGTCGACGCTCTGGCTCGCGGCGGTCGAGCACGCGCGAGAGCGGGGATGGTGCGTGCTCTCGTCGCGCCCGGCCGAGGCCGAGCTCGCGCTCGCGCACGTCGGGCTCGGCGACCTCTTCGACGGCGTCCTCGACGACGTCCTGCCGACGCTCTCGGCTCCGAGGCGACATGCGCTCGAGGTTGCGCTGCTGCGCGAAGAGCCGTCGGGAGCGCGCGTCGATCGGCGTGCGCTCGCCGTCGCAGTGCGCGCCGCGCTCGAAGCGCTGAGCGAGCGCGGCCCGGTCCTGCTCGCCGTCGACGACGTGCAGTGGCTCGACGCGTCCTCCGCGGGTGCGCTCGCCTTCGCCCTGCGACGGCAGGACCGCATCGCCGTGCGGCTGTTGCTCTCCCGCAGGCTGGGGGAGGGGACCGGCCCGTCGCCGGTCGAGCAGGCGCTGGTGGCAGACGACGTCCGGCGGCTGCAAGTCGGTCCGCTGAGCGTCGGGGCGCTCCACCTCTTTCTGCGGAGCCGGCTCGGTCGGCCGTTCCCACGCCAGACGCTGCTCCGCATCCACGAGCAGTCGGGGGGCAACCCGTTTTACGCGCTCGAGCTCGCCCGTGCGCTCGATGCGGACGCCGACCCGCTCGAGCCACTCCACGTGCCGGAGACGTTGGACGAGCTGCTTCGCGCGAGGCTGTCCGGGCTTCCGGCGCGGACGCGAGAGGCGCTCGCGGTCGCCGCTGCACTCGGCACCGCGTCGCCTGCGTCTCTGCGCCAGGTGGGGGTCGAGGCCGATGCGCTCGATGCGGCCGTCGCCGCCAATGTGATCGACCGCACCCGAGACGAGGTTCGCTTCACGCACCCGCTGCTCGCGTCGGTCACCTACCACGGGCTCGACGCCGACGGGCGGCGGGCGATCCACGCGCGCATCGCAGCCGGTTCCGACGAGCCGCTCGTCCGCGCCCGGCACCTCGCGCTCTCGACGGACGTCCCGGACCTCGCCGTCGCCGCAGACCTCGACGACGCCGCCGCGCTCGCAGCCGACCGCGGAGCGTGGGCTCTCGCTGCCGAGCTGGCGGAGCATGTGCACCGTCTGACGCCGCCCGACAAGCGCGACGAGCGGATCGGCCGGGCGCTGCTCGCCGCGCGTGCTCACCACTCGGCCGGCGAGTGGACGCGCGCGAAGTCGATCGTCACCGACCTGCTCGCGGCCCCCGACCTCGGTGCGTGGCGCGCCGACGCGCTCGTTCTGCTGGCCGAGCTCGAAGGCTCCGGACGGGCTGCGGAGCTGCTCGAGGAGGCGCTGCGCGAGCACTCGATCGGCCTCGCGCTGCGCGCGCTGATCCTCTGCCGGCTCGCGTGGGCGGCGCGCTCGCAGGACGGGCTCAGGCACGCCCGCGCTGCGCTCCGGATCGCCGAGGAGCTCGACGACCAGGAGCTCGTCGCGCGGGCGCGGGCGGTGGAGGCGATCCTCGTCTGGTTCCGCGGCACCGAGGTCACGCCGGCCGACCTCCGTGCGCGTATCCACGACTTCACGGCCGCCGTGGGCGGCGAGCAGCTCGTGCAGGAGGCGGCGTCGGCGTTCGTGAACACGTTCGCGCCGGCGGCCAGACGGGAGGAGGCGCGGGCCGTGCTCGAGCGCGAGCACGCGGAATGGCGCGAGCGGAACGAACCGCGCAGCGCTCGCGCGCTCTGGGCGCTCGCCTGGCTCGAGTTCTGGGCGGGGCGGTGGGAGCTCGCGGCGGGGCACGCGAACGCCGCGTACGACATCGCGATCCAGTACGGGCAGGAGGCGGCCCCGGACCACCTTCCGATCGCGGTGATCGCCGTGCATCGCGGGCAGCTCGAGCTCGCACGGGCGCACTCGACGCACGCGCTCGACCTCGCGCAGGCGCAATGGAGGAGCCACCCGCCCCAGCACATGGCGGTGCTCGGCCTCGTCGCGCTCTGGGGCGGTGATCGGGCGGGCGGCGAGGAGTGGCTCGAGAAGGCCGAGCGGCGAGCGCTGGAGTACTCCTGGGGCGAGCCGAGCATGCGCTGGTGGACCGCCGAGCACGTCGAGCTGCTGCTCGAGCTCGGCCGCGTCGACGAGGCTGTCGCCCTGCTCGACGGCTGGGCCGCCGACGCCGTCCGCGTGAAGCGCGAGTGGGTGCTCGCGCATGCGACGCGCAGCCGCGGCCTCGTCGCGGCCGCGCGCGGGGACATCGCCGCAGCGACCGCGCTTCTCGAGCATGCGATCGTCGAGCACGAGATGGTGGGCGATCCCTACGGCCGCGCCCGCGCGCAGCTCGCGCTCGGGATCGTCCTCCGGCGCGCGCGGCAGAAGCGTGCGCCCCGCGACGCCATCGTCGCCGCCTCCGAGGGGTTCGAGCAGCTAGGAGCGGCGACGTGGCTCGAGCGCGCGCGCCGCGAGCTCCAGAGTATCGGCGGGCGAACGCAGGAGCAGGGCCTGACCGCCGCCGAGCTCCGGGTCGCGGCGCTCGTCGCCGAAGGTCGGACGAACCGGGAGGTCGCGACGACGCTCTTCCTGAGCGAACGCACCGTTGCAAGCCACCTGACGCACATCTATGCGAAGCTCGGCGTGCGGTCGCGAACCGACCTCGCACGCAAGGTTCAGACGTTCTGACGTTTCCGCCGAGACGCTTCGGCCCTAGCGTCGATTCCCGTGCCGAGCTATCTCGTGGAGACGTTTCTCGCCCGTGGGCACGCCGGCGAGCGGAGCGCCCGTGAACAACGGGCACGCGTCGCCGCCGACGAGCTGACGAGGGAGCGGACGCCGGTCCGCTTCGAGCGCTCGATCCACGTTCCGGAGGACGAGCTCTGCTTCTTCGTCTTCGACGCACGCACGGGTGGCGACGCGGCGCTCGCCGCGCAGCGAGCCGAGCTCGAGCCGCTTCGAGTCGTCGAGGCGGTCACATCAAAGGAGGGGGAACGATGAAGTCGAAATGGACGTGGGCCCTGCTGGTGGCCCTCGGGGGCGTGGCTCTCTACGCCGGAACCGTGTTCGCAACTCCGAGCACAGGCGGGCAGACGACCTCGACGGTCGCGAAGTCGACCTTCGACCCGCTCAACCTGCGCGGCTACCAATTGCCGATAACGCGGGATCCGACCGGGACGGTGCGGCCCAGCATCTGGCTGTCCTCGATCATGACGATCGGGCAGTCGGATCTCTACGTGGTCGACAACAAGTTTCAGCCGGGTGCGACCACGGGCTGGCACTCCCACCCGGGGCCGAGCATCATCTTCGTGGTCGCGGGTTCGGTGACGAACTACATGGCCGACGACCCGAGTTGTACGCCGCACGTCTACAACGCCGGCCAGGGGTTCGTCGACCCGGGCGGACAGAGCGAGCACATCCTGCGGAACGAGGGCACCGTGGTTGCGGAGACGGTCGCGGTGCAGTTCCTCCCGAAGGACGCGACTCGGCGCATCGACGAGCCGGACCCGGGCAACTGCCACTTCTAGAGGCCTGACGAGGGGACACAAGGGAGGGCGGGGCGGGCGGTCCCGCCCTCCCGCGGGTCTCGTTCGGTGCGATGATCGATTCGATGGTGGCCGGCGACGCCGTAGCGTGCGCGACCGATCAACACGAGCTCGGCGAGGGCGCGCGGTGGGACGCGCGCCGCGACGAGTTTCTGCGGATCGACATCCTCGCGGGGCGGATCTACCGCGACACGGTCGACGACGACGGCGACCTCGTCCCCGTTCGCATGTACCAGCTCGCCGGGACGGTCGGGTCGCTTGCTCCGGTGGAGGGCGACGAGGGCTGGCTGGTCTCGGCCGGCCGGGGCTTCGTCTACCTCTCCCCCGACGGTGCGGTGCGATCGATCGGCGAGGTGGCGCGCGCGGGAACGCGGATGAACGACGGCGCGTGCGACCCACGCGGCCGCTTCTGGGCCGGGACGATGGCCGAGGACCACAGCCCCGGGGGAGGCGCGCTGTACCGGCTCGGCCGGGACGGGCAGACCGAGCCGATGCTCGACGGCCTCTCGATCTCGAACGGGCTCGGCTGGAGCCCCGACGAAGCGACGATGTACCTCGCCGACAGCGGCCCGGGCGTCGTGTACGCGTTCGCGTTCGACGCCGACGATGGCACGATCTCCGACCGGCGCACGCTCGTCAGCGCCGCGGCCGACGACGGCTCACCCGACGGGTTGACCGTCGACGCTGCCGGCGACGTCTGGGTCGCGTTCTACGACGGCGGGCGCGTCGATCGCTACTCGCCCGACGGCGAGCTTCGCGAGGTGCTCCGCGTCCCGGCCGCCCAGACCACCTCGTGCGCCTTCGCCGGTCCCGGTCTGAGCCGCCTGTACGTGACCACCGCAACCGAGTCTTGGAACGACGAGCAGCGTGCCGCCGAGCCGTCGGCGGGGCTCGTGTACCGGTTCCAGACCGATGCGACCGGCCGCCCCGCCGCGCCGTTCCGTCCCGAGCCGGCCTGGTGGCGTGGGGTGACCGGCTGACCTGGAACCGGTGCCAGGCACCTTGGTGCCTGGCACCGATCGGCGAGCTCTCGCTCAGCGGGACAGCGAGCGCCGGGCGCGTTCGACCGACGTCCGCGCCTGCTCGACCGCGCGCCGCGCCTTCGCGAGCTGCCGCTCGGCCTCCCGCTCCTCGCCGAGCCTGGCGACGAGCGTCGCTTCCGCCTCGCGTAGCGCCTCGCGCGCCTTCGGGTCGACCTCGGGCTTCGGCGGCGTCTTCGGCGCCGGCTTTCGCTTCGGTGTGCGGCTCGCCGGTGGCGCGTGGGCGAGCAGGGTGCCGAAGCCGCGCGGCTCGAGCTCGCGCACCAGCCGGCCGGCGAGCAGCTCGGCCGCCGCCTCGTCGTCGACGGCCGCCGCCGTCAGTGTCTGGCGCACCTGCTCGCCGCCCGCCCGGACGAGGCGCTCGAGTGACTCCCGCTGCCTCGACGTCGCGGCCTCGAGGTCGCCCTTGCCGGAGAGCTGCGCGTCTCGCAGTGACGAGTTCGCCTGCAGGAACCGATCGATGTCGGCGCGATGCTCCCGCACCAGACGGTTGACCGCCGCTGCTGCCGCAGTGGGCTTGCGCAGCGCCTTCACCTCGGCCGCGTCCTCGGCCCGGCCGTCCGCCTTGAGCGCGCGCACGGCCTCGTCCCGCGCACGCGTGAACTCCTCGGGCGGAAGCCCGTAGAGCCGGTCCGCGACCTCGTCGATCGCCAAGCCGCCAGCCCTAGAGCTCGCCGGGAGGCGCGAACCGGTAGAAGACCCGGCCGGCCTTGCCCAGCACACCGGGCACGAAGTCCTCGAGCGCGCGTGCGTTCTCCAGCCCGCCGAGGCCGACCGGCTCGTAACCGGCGTCGCGGATCAGCTGCTCGGTGACCTCGCGCGCGCCCTCGTCGGCCGCGTAGAGGCAGCTCGGACGCACCCGCTGCTCCCCGATCTGGTCGTAGAGCGCTGCGAAGTTCGCGTTGAACGCCTTCGCCACCGGGCCGTTCGTGTGCGCCTTCACCTCGTGCGCGAACGACTCGTACTGCTCGTTGCGTCCGGTGAACGCGTTGGCCGTGTCGATCGCGACCTTGCCCTCGAGCCCTGTCACCTTCCCGAGCGCATCCGACACCGAGCCGGACGGGACCGCAACGAGCACGACGTCGGCGCCCGACACGTCGCCGCCCTCCCGGCCGAGCGTCGTGACGGTGTGGCCCGCCGACTCCCACAGGCGCGCGAGCCCGCCGCCGATGTTCCCTTTGCCGATGGTCGTGATGTTCATGGTCGACCTCCCGCCGTACGCGTCGTTCCCCGCCTGCAACCGAGCCTAGCCGGAGCGTTCGTAGATCGCGTGCGTGTAGATGCCGTGTTAAGCGACCGGCGCGTTCTCAGACAAGTGTCAGGCTCGTGTGCTCTTCTTTCCAGGTGATCGAGGCGCAGCAGCTGACGAAGGACTACGGCCGCAAGCGAGCCGTCGACGGTCTCACGTTCGAGGTCCGGCCCGGGATCGTCACGGGCTTCCTCGGGCCGAACGGGTCGGGGAAGTCGACGACGATGAGACTCGTCCTCGGCCTCGACCGTCCGACGGGGGGCAGCGTGACGGTCGACGGCAAGGCCTACCGCGAGCATCGTGCGCCGATCCACGAGGTCGGTGCGCTGCTCGAGGCACGCTCGGTGCATACGGGTCGGTCCGCCCGCAACCACCTGCTCGCAATCGCGCAGACACACGGCATCGGCCGCAAGCGAGTCGACGAGCTGATCCATCTCGTCGGCCTCGACGACGTCGCGAACAAGCGTGCCGGGAAGTACTCCCTCGGGATGGGTCAGCGGCTCGGGATCGCAACCGCGCTGCTCGGCGATCCACAGACAGTGATGTTGGACGAGCCGGTCAACGGCCTCGACCCGGAAGGAATTCAGTGGATTCGCAATCTGTTGCGGGGGTTCGCGGCGGAAGGTCGCACGGTCTTCGTGTCGTCGCACCTGATGAGCGAGATGTCGATGACCGCAGATCACCTGATCGTGATCGGGCGAGGGAGGTTGATCGCGGACACGAGCACCGCCGACTTCGTCGCCGGCGCGTCGAAGAAGCAGGTCAGCGTTCGCTCGCCGCAGGCTGCCGCGCTCGCCGAGTTGCTCGCGGGCCTCGGGGCCGAGGTGGCCGTCGGCGAAGGATCCGCGCTCGAGGTGACAGGCTTGACCGTCGAGCAGGTAGGCGAGGCTGCCGCGGCGCACGCGATCGTCCTGCACGAGCTGGTTCCGCACCAGGCCTCTCTCGAAGAGGCGTTCATGCATCTCACGCGCGACGAGCTCGAGTTCGCGGCCGGAGGGACCGCCCAGTGACGGTCGTCCCGGTTCGGGCCTCGAGCTTCAGCGGCCGCGTGACGCAATGGCACGTCGTCGTCTCGGAGTGGACGAAGCTGCGAAGCGTTCGCTCCACGCGCTGGTCGCTCCTGATTGCGACGGTGTTGACGATCGGCTTTCCGATCCTGGTCTCGTCCATCATCTCGAGCCACTGGGGGTCGCAGAGCGCGAGCGATCGCGCGGGCTTCAATCCGCTCGATCCGGCAATCGTCGGCTCTCAGATAGCGCAGCTGGCGATCGGCGTGCTCGGGGTGCTGGTGATCAGCGCCGAGTACTCGACCGGGATGATCCGGGCCTCGTTCACGGCCGTCCCCAAGCGGCTCCCGGTGCTCTGGGCGAAGGCGGGCGTCTTCGCCGGCGTGACGTTCGCGCTCATGCTGCCCGCGGTTCTGATCGCGTTCTTCGCGAGTCAGTCGATCCTCTCGCGCCACGATGCCAGCTACTCGTGGTCCCACCCGGGTGTCGCCCGGGCGGTCATAGGGGCCGCTCTCTACCTGGTCGTCGTCGCAGTCATGACGCTCGGGCTCGGAGCGATCACGCGCAACACGGCCGGGGGAATCGTCGCCTTCGCCGCGATCTTCTTCGTCGTGCCGCCGCTTATGAATGTGCTCCCGGCGAGCTGGAACGACGCCATCAGCCCGTACCTGCCGGGCAACGCCGGCCGAGCGATCATCTCGATCACCCACGACCCGACCAGCCTCGGGCCGTGGACGGGCTTCGCGGTCTTCTGCGGCTACGCCGCCGCGACCCTCGGCGTCGCGGCAGTGCTCCTCGTCCGGCGCGACACCTGACGCAGAGCCCCCGACCTGAGGAGGGAAGCGCCAACGTCGATCCGACGTTCTCCCGGAGTGATGTCGCTGACCGCGGGAAGCGGGCCGTTCGGCAAGCGGCCGCAAGGACGGTTCAACTTCGACGCGCGGCCGCCGGGGGCGGCGATCTTCTGGGAGCCGGTCCCGTACCGCCGACACCCGGCGGGCGAAGGCTCTCTTCGAGACAGGGCATCCGCCGCGCTGGTACATCCCACCCGACGACGTTCGTCTCGACGTGCTCGACGCGAGCGCCACGCACACGCTGTGCGCATACAAGGGAGCGGCGTCGCACTTCCATGCGCTCGGTCACGAGGACGTCGCGTGGACGTATCCCGAGCCGCTCGATGACGGCGAGCGCGTACGGGGGTTGATCGCGTTCTACGGCGAGCGGGTCGACCTCGAGCTCGACGGCGAGCTGCAGGAGCGGCCTGTCACCCAGTGGTCGCGCTGACGGTCAGTTCACCTTGCAGGCGGGATCCTTCAGCGCCGTCCGCTGATCGACGTTCGCCGCGAGATCCGTGGCGCGGTTGTAGGGACCGGGCGCGCTCCCTTGCCACATCACGTCCGGCGTAACGCCCGGGCCGATCACGGTCGCGCGGTACTTCGTCCCCCGGCCCATCGGATGGCCTCCGTGCGGGTAGAAGCCGTAGCAGAACGATCCGTTCGGCCGGTGCGTGAGGAAGCTGTTCTCGCGCTTCCAGCCGGCGCCGTAGGGCGACCCGAACGTGTCGACGTAGACGTTGCGCCCGAAGGTGTCGAGCGGGCTGCCGGTGCGCGTCGAGCGGAAGCCGTAGACACCGCCGCCGCCGTAGGTGAGCGACCCGTACAGGTGGTCGAAGCGCCGGTACGACCAGTCCTCCTTGATCGTGAGCACCGCGATCGGGCCCGTCCAGTGCGAGAGATGGAGCTCCCACACCGACTGCGCGGCCGTCGCGGAAATGCCGTAGTCCGGAAGCGACCGCTGCCATGCCTGGAGCGCCCAGTACGAACCGTCCGGCGCTTTGCACGCGACCACCAGCCACGCGAGCGGCGGGCCGTCGTAGTCGCCGCAGTCGCCGCCGAAGGTCTTCCAGTAGTCGCGGTGGTACCTGCCGTAGCCGCCCGAGTAGTCGAGCGACAACTCGACCTGCTGGCGCGCGCTCGTCGGCGCGATCGCGTTCACGGCGCCCCACGCGAGCACGTGCTTCGTCGCGCCTTCGGCCTCGTACGTGAGCAGCGCCTCGCTCTTGGCGTTGACGGCCAGCTTCACGTTCGACGCGTTGCGGTCGACGAGCTGAGACGAGCGGGCCGGCGCGGCCGTCAGGGCCGCTATCAATGCCGCAGCGAGGAAGAGACGCATGCGTCACCTCCAGCTCGGAGTCGCCAGCCGAGGCTAGCAGGAACGCGGTCGCCAGGAGGCTGCCGGGAACTCGATCGTGGCATACGCTGCGCGCTCGTGGAAGTCGACAGGAACAGGCTCTGGCGCAGCGTTCGCGACAACTGGGCCGCGTTCGACGCGAACGCGCCCGAGGGGTACGAGGCAGTCGTCGAGGTCTTCCTGACCGGCGCTGCGGCACCGATCCTGCTCAAGGAGGTGCAGACCACGCGCGATCCCGGCTTCGCCTGGGAGCTTCTCCTCTCCAGCGAGGTGTCGTCACCGGAGTCTCACCCGTCGGACCGGCTGACGTTCGTACCCGAGCACCTCATCGGGCGTGTCGAGGTCGGATATCGACGCAAGGGCGACACACCATTCGGGTTCGCGCACCGCGTCATCGACGGCCCTGCCGGCAACGGCGGTTAACGGCGGCCGTACGCGGCCGCCTGGTCACCGGCCAACGCCACGAGGTCGCCGAGCGTGACGTTGACGTCGAGCAGGTGGAGTCCGAGCACCGCGCCGTCGAATCGCGTGAGGTCCGGCCGCCGGTCGTGGGCGGCCGAGTGGTCGATCTGGAGCCACGTCGCATTCCCGGACGACTCGCATTGCCCCGTGTAGCCGCCGGCGTAGCCGACCCACGGCGTGGTCGCGGCGACGGCGCTTCCCGACAGGATGAACGCGAGCGTGGGCAGGTACGGCCGCACCTCGTGCCGCCCGCCGGCGGGCGCCGCGGGGTTCACGCAGACGATTCGGCCGCGTGCGCCCGACCGCGGGGTGAGCAACCCGACTCCGGCGTTCGAGTCGGTTCGCCCGAACTGGCTTTGCGCGGTGGGTGCGCTGGTGAAGCTCGAGTAGGCGACGATGCAGCCGGTCTGCTGCCTCGTCCGGCACGGAGTGACGTGCCGGAAGTCGCCTGTCGTCACGTTGCCACCGAGCAGGAACGCCGACACGAGCTTCTGCCGGAGCGCGAGATCGGTGTCCATGCGCCTGGCGAGGAGGCGCGTGAGGATGATCGCGCCCTGCGAGTGGCCGACGAGCACGATGCCGCGGCCGTGGTTGTCGTGAGCGAGGTAGTCGTCGAACGCGCGCTCGACGTCGCGGTAGGCGAGCAGGGCGTCCGCAAGCGTGATCCGCTGCGGATGAGCGAGCGCCGCGAGCGTGACCTGGCGGTAGACGGGAGCGAAGACCCGGCACACCTGTGAGAAGCGCGACGCCTGCGCGATCGCGACCTCGCGCTCTCGCAAGCCGATCCTACGGTTCGCGTTCACGGTCTGCTGGGCGCTGACGGTGGGGTAGACGTAGAAGCAGTCGACCGGCGGATCAGCGGCGGGAGTCGCACGCTCAACGCGGGCCGCGCCCGAGGGGCGGAGGACCGTCGCGGTCTGGCTCGAGGTGCACGGGTCGTTCGCGAGCCCGGGTCGGCACAGCCAGACGGTGGCCGCCTGCTTCGGGGCGGTCGTCGACGGTCGCTCTGTCGAGGAGCCGCCGCCGCAGCCGGCGAGGAGGAGGGCGATCGTGAGAAGGAGAAGGGCTTGCCGTGCCACGATTCCATGATGCAGACGGTCGGCCTCGGGGCCGAGCGGCGACTAGGAGCGGCTGGTCAGTGGTCGACGTTGCTCGGCGTGCTTCACGCCGATGCCGACGTCGCCGTCCGGCGACCAGCACGGAACCGGGCCGCCGCAGTGCCGGCAGACGCCGGCAGCGAGCCGCTCGCGATAGAGCTCCTCGAGCATCACGCAGGCGGCGCGGGGCTTCAGCGTCCGCGGGACCTCGAACGGCGCGATCCTCTCCGGCTCGCGCCAGCCCGGCCAATTCGGCGTTGCCCTCATCACAACGCCATCGTGCCGTGGCCGATGCCGACCCGCCATGACGCAAATGGGCCGATTCGAGGAACTCCACCACCGTGAGCAGTGCCTCTAGTACGCCTGCGCCCACGTCGCTCGTTCCGCGGCGGGACGCCCGCAGACGATGCACGCGCCTTCCGCGTCACCACGGTCGAGCGGCAGGCAGCGGATCGTCGCGGTCGTCCGCTCCTTGACCAGCGCCTCGCACTCGTCCGATCCGCACCAACCGGCGGTTGCGAAGCCTCTCGCGTCACGCAGAAGCTCCTCCAGCTCGACGAGGCTCGTCGGGCGAAAGCTCTGCGCCGTGAGGCGCTCGTGAGCCTGGGCGGCCAGCTGCGACTGGATCGAGTCGAGCAGGCCGCTCACGATCGCTTCGAGCGCGTCCGTCGTCGCGAGCTCCGACGTGAGAGTGTCGCGGCGTACCAGCGTCACCGTGCCGCGGTCGAGGTCACGCTTGCCGAGGTCGAGACGCAGCGGTGCGCCCTTCAACTCCCAGTCGGCGAACTTGAAGCCGGGCCGTGCGTCGCGGTCGTCGAGCATCACGCGAACCCCGGCGGTCCTGAGTCGCTTGGCTATCGCGTCGGCCGCTTCGAGGATCTGTGCTCGGTCGTCGTCCTTGTAGATCGGGACGACGACAACGCTGTGGGGTGCGACGGCGGGAGGGAGTCGCAGTCCTCGGTCGTCGCCGTGCGCCATGATCAATGCGCCGACGAGGCGCGTCGTGATCCCCCAGGATGTTGCGAAGGGATACGCCTCGTCGCCCGACCGCCCGGTGTAGCGGACGCCGTAGGTTCGGGCGAACCCGTCGCCGAGGAAGTGCGACGTCGCGGCCTGCAGGGCCTTTCCATCGCGCATCAGCGCTTCGAGCGTGAAGGTCTCGACTGCTCCCGGAAAGCGCTCGCTGGCGCTCTTGCGTCCCCGCAGGACGGGGACTGCCATGACGTTCTCGACGACATCGGCGTACACGTCGTGGAGGATCGTCAGCGCCTCCGCGATTGCCTCTTGCTCGGTCTCGTGCGCGGTGTGCCCTTCCTGCCACAGAAACTCGGTTGTGCGGAGAAAGAGTCGCGGGCGCAGCTCCCACCGAACGATGTTGGCCCACTGGTTGTAGAGCAGAGGAAGGTCGCGGTAGGACTGAATCCACTTGGCGTAGGTGGCCCAGATCACGGCCTCGGAAGTCGGTCGTATCGCCAGCGGCTCCTCCAGCTCGGCGCCGCCTGCGTGAGTCACGACGGCCACCTCGGGGGCGAAACCCTCGACGAGGTCTCCCTCCTGTTCCAGCACCGAGACGGGAACGAGAAGCGGGAAGTAGAGGTTCTGGTGCCCTGTGGCCTTGATGCGCTCGTCGAGCGCGTGCTGGATCGCCTCCCAGATCGCGTAGCCGCGGGGCTTGATCACCATCGCGCCGCGCACGAGTGAGTGCTCGGCCAGGTCGGCTCGGCGGACGACCTCGCCGTACCAGCGTGGGAAGTCGTCCGACTGGTTGGGCAGCGGGTGCTTACTCACGGCGACCCGCGTTGTTCGCGCGTGCCAGCGCCATCGCGTTCTCTCCTTCGTTGTGCTCGGTCTCGGCTCTGGAGAATCGTTACGGCGTCCTCGGCGACGAACGCCGAGAACGCCTAAGCCGGGACGCGAACGAGCGGCGGCTGCGGGGGTGCCGCGACGTGCGGCCAGCGCGAAAGCCAGACACGCTCTCTCATGCCGACGAAGCTATCACGCCGCCGGCTCAGTGTGGGACCGCGAGTTCGCCGACTACCAGGAAGAGGGCGAACGTCGACACAGGAAGGGTCGCCAGCACGAAGGCTGACCGCTCATTCCGCCGGAGGAGGGCCACGATCGCGAACACTCCCCCCGCGATGACCGAGGCCAGCCCGACGAGGGCGGACACCCCGAAGAGCGAGACCGGGCCGATGTCTGCGTGCAGACCGGTGATGGCGACGAGGGCGATGGCTCCCGCCGTGAGCGCGAGTCCGCCGCCCACGAGCCGGAGCGACCAATCGCCTTCGATTGTCGTCGGCCGATGACCGTGGAAGTGCCGGTGCTCTTCGAGCAACGAGGGGTCTCGATCTCAAGATGGCATTACGACGACGAATGCGCCCCGATCACGTCCGCGCGATCCTGCTGCGAGCGCTCTCCGTAAACCGACGCGGTGCCCCGGCTTGCGGGCGCGGCTCCGGTCGCAAACACTCGCGCAATGTCGAGCGTCGACAGCACGCCGATTGGGAGAGGCGACGACTCGTCTGCCACGACGATGAGGTGCGACGTCGAGTGCTCACGCATCAACGAGGCCGCCTGGAGCAGGGAGTCGCCCGGCGTCACCGTGACCACCGGTGATGCGGCGACGGCGCCGGCCGGGGCGTGACTCTCGATCGCGCCCACCAGGTCGAGGTCCGAGAGGACACCCCACGGCAGCAGCACGTCCTCGTGACCAAAGACCACGATTGCGTGCACGCGGTGCGTCGCCATCATCTGCGCCACGACGCGCAACGGCGTCACCGGCAGGCACGTAAGGATTCCCGGCGTCATCGCCTCAGCGACGGTGCCGGTCGTGAGCGTGGCGGAGTTGACGGTCATGGTGGACCTCCTAGTGGTAGGTGGATCTCTACTTCGAGCGCTCCGCTCCGATCGGCCGGCGGTTCGATCTCGAGTCCGCCGTACCTGGAGAGGAATGGAGCGAGATAGCGGCCGACGATCTTGCTGGGCGGCCACCAGAGAGGATCGGCGGCCACGGTGCTGCGGGTGCCCTCGGCCCCGTGCGGCTCGCTCCGCAGGTAGCGCGGTGCTGAGCCGGTGAAGAGAAGCCCGCGGAGCACCGGCTCGAATCGGTGCCGATCAACCGCGGCTCCGGCCTGCGCGGCGATCACCTCCGCGATGTTGTCGGCCTGCTGCGCGGCGATTCCGCCCTGCTTGATCGGGAACTGTGTGATGTCGCCCGCGGCGTAGACGTTCGTCAAGCCCGAGACGCGGCCGCTCAGGTCGGTGGCGATGAAACCGTCCGAGTCCTGCGGGATCCCGAGGATCCGCTGTCCCTCGAGGCGCGGAAGCGCGACCACGCGCTCGGCCGGAAGCGTCACGCCGGGGTCGAGCTCGAGTCTCCCTGCCTCGTAGCGGATCGCGTAGCAGCCGGTTCGGAGGGCGACGCCGTGGCTGCTCAGCAGTGCGCGAGCGGCCTCGCTTGCTGCGTCCCCGAAGAGGGCGAGGGGGGCGTTTTCCGGCGTGACCAATGTGAGCTCGACCTGTTCGTGGTGTTGGTCGAGATGAGTCGCAGTGAGCAGCGCGAGCTCGTAGAGGGGAAGCGGCCAGACGCCCGGGTCGGGGACGACGAAGGCGATCGAGCCGATGCTCCCGCTGTCGGCCTCGACGAGCAGTCGGCGATACGCGTCGGTGTCGGCCGGCCCGCGAAAGGTGAGCGCGCCCGCAAGCGCGGGCCGCGGCAGAGCGCCGCAGGCGATGACGAGCGCGTCATAGTCGATCTCCATAGCGTGGCTCGTGCGGGCCAGGTTGGACTCGGCATCGACCGAGGCGAGCTCGGCGAGCGTGAACCTGGCTGCTGCGGCCTCGGCGATCCCCGCGAGCTCGAAATGATGGGCGTGGCCGGCGTCGAACGGCTCGGCCACCGCGAGCGGTCGATACCAGAACGCGGGGTCAGGGGCGAGCAGCTCGAGGTCGACCAGGTCGCCGGCGAGGGCGCGCAGTGCGAGCAGCGTCTCCAGGCCGGCCACGCCGCCACCGGCGACGAGAACGCGGAGACCGCCGAAGCTCTTGGGGCGATAGGTGTTCGCCATCGACCCCAGCCTCGCCCTCCTGGTGGGTCGCGGAATCCGCGAGCGGTCGCATCCTTCTGCGGAAAACCCACATCCCGGCGAGGGACGGCGCGCCTCAGTAGTTCTCGGCACCGAGAATCGGTGGTGCACCGATGTCCGGGTGCATGCGGCGAGCGAGACTGGGTCCGTCCAGGGAGGTGTCCGACGTGACCATGCAGCTCGAAACCGCTGTGAGGCCGGGGGCCGAACGGGCCGCGGCCGAATCGATCATCGAGGCGCGGGGGCTTGTTCGCCGCTACGGGTCGGGGGACGCGACGGTCGAGGCGTTGCGGGGAGTGTCGCTGTCGATCCCGAGCGGCGACCTGACGGCGGTGATGGGGCCGTCCGGCTCGGGGAAGTCGACGTTGCTGCACGTGCTGGCGGGACTCGATCGGCCGAGTGCGGGCTCGGTCGAGATCGAGGGTCGGGAGATCACGAAGCTCGGCGACCAGATGCTGACGCTGTTCCGCCGCAGCCGGATCGGGTTCGTCTTCCAGTTCTTCAACCTGCTGCCGACGTTGACGGTCGAGGAGAACATCGTCCTGCCGTTGCGGATCGCCGACAAGACACCTGACCGTGCGTGGGTGAATGAGTTGATCCACCGCGTGGGTCTGGAGGCCCGGCGGGGCCACGTTCCCGCACACCTCTCCGGCGGTGAGCAGCAACGTGTGTCGATCGCACGGGCTCTGGTCACCCGACCGGCCGTGGTGTTCGCGGACGAGCCGACCGGCAACCTCGACTCGGTGCGCGGCAAGGAGATCCTCGAGCTGCTGCACGAGTCGGTACACGCGTACGGGCAGACGACCGTGCTGGTCACACACGACGCCCGTGTCGCCGGCTACGCCGATCGCGTCCTGCTGCTTGCCGACGGTCGAATCGTGAAGAGCCTGGCCGACATCACCGCCGACGAGCTGCTGGCCGCGATGGCCGGACCGCACTGAAGGTAGGACCCATGCAGGACCGATCGTCCTGCCGTTCGGCAGGACCGACGAGCGCCTCCACGGTGACGGTTGCGCCCTCCGGTGCGAGGGGGACGACGTTGCCCTCGATGCGCTCACCGTCGACGATCAGCTGCGAGACGCGGCCGTCTCCGCCGGGCGGCGCGTGGACGGTGATCCGGTAGGTGGCGCCGCGAAAGCGCCGCGTCATCGTGAACCTCGAGCCTCTCCAGGCGGCGGGGAGGCACGGGTCGATCCGCAACCCGTCGTGCTCGGGCCGGATCCCGAGGATCCACTGCGTGATCGCAACGTAGTTCCACGCGGCGGCTCCGGTCAGCCAGGAGTTCTTGGCCTCTCCCGGGGTCGGCGCGTCCTCGCCCGCGATCGTCTGGGCGTACACATAGGGCTCGCAGCGATGGACGTCACTCGAGCCTTCGCGGACGGACGGGTTGATGCGCAGGTAGTAGTCGAAGGCCCGGTCTCCGTCGCCGACGCGCGTCTTCGCGATCACGATCCACGGGTTCGTGTGGCAGAAGACGCTCGCGTTCTCCTTGTAGCCGGGTGGATAGGAGCCGATCTCCCCGAGCTCCAGCCGGTAGCCGGAGTATGCGGGCTGGAGGAGGACGAGCCCATGTGGTGTCGCCAGACGCTCGTCGACGGAGCGGAGGGCGCGTTCGGCCTTGCCGTCGTCGAGGCCGATGCCGGCGAGCACGCAGATCCCCTGGGGCTCGATGAAGATCCGGCCTTCGCCGTTCGACACCGACCCGACTGGATTTCCCTCATAGTCGAAGGCGCGCCGGAACCACGCTCCGTCCCAGCCGTGACGCCGCACTGCGTCGTCCATCGAGGCGGCGGCCGATCGCCACGAGCGATCGTCTGAC
Organism: uncultured Thermoleophilia bacterium; assembly: GCA_963708355.1. Taxonomy (GTDB): domain Bacteria; phylum Actinomycetota; class Thermoleophilia; order Gaiellales; family Gaiellaceae; genus PALSA-600. The sequence continues at coordinate 480,953 of CAVPSK010000009.1, forward strand.
GAGGAGCCGCGCCGCCTCGCGATCTCGGCGAGCTCGGCGGCCGCGAGCACGAACAGGCCGGCGGTGAATACCGACTCGGCGACACCGCCCACACGGTTCGCGGTCGTCTGGAACGATTCGCCCGGCTCGCTCGAGAAGCAGTTGAGGTTGAGGCAGTCGTTCCAGTCGGCACGGCCGATCAGCGGCAGGCCGTGCGGGCCGAGGCGCGCCAGCGTGTACCCGAGCGCGCGCCGGAGGTGCTCGTAGAGGGGCGTCTCCGTCCCTGGTTGGTTGGCGTACGCGACCTCCTCGTCGAGGATCGCCTCGTCGCCGGTCTCCTTCATGTAGGCGGCCGTCGCGAGGATCAACCAGAGCGGGTCGTCGCTGAACCCGGAGCCGATCGCATCGTTGCCGCGTCTCGTCAGCGGCTCGTACTGATGATAGGCGCCGCCGGTCGGGAGCTGGGTCGCGGCCAGGTCGAGGATCCGCTCGCGCGCCCGGCCGGGGACGAGGTGGACGAGCCCGAGCAGATCCTGACTGGAGTCGCGGAAGCCCATCCCGCGGCCGATGCCCGACTCGAAGAACGAAGCAGAGCGCGACAGGTTCAGCGTCACGAGGCACTGGTAGGCGTTCCAGACGTTCACCATCCGATCGACGTGCTCGTTCGGCGTCGAGACCTGCAGTGAGCCGAGAGTGGTCGACCAGTGGCGCTGCAGCCGCTCGAACGCTGCCTCGACCTCGGCGGTGCGGCGGTAGCGCTCGATCACGGGCAGGACGCGGTGCTTGTCGATCCTCTGGGAGCCCGGAGGATCGAACTTCGCCTCGACGGGGTTCTCGGCGTACCCCAACAGGACGACGAGCTCTCGTGACTCGCCCGGCTCCAACGAGACCTCGACCTCGAGGACGCCGCACGGCGACCAACCGTGCGCGATCGAGCTTCCTGTGAACCCTCGTTCGACGGCGAGTGGGCGGTCCCAGCCGCGGTACGGGCCAAGGAACGCGTCCCGCTGCGTATCGAAGCCCGCCGGCTCGGTCGAGCAGGCGAAGAAGGCGAAATGGTCGCGGCGTTCGCGGTACTCGCTCTTGTGGTAGATGACGCCGTCCTCGACTTCGACCTCGCCGATCGACAGGTTGCGTTGGAAGTTCGTCGCGTCGTCCCAGGCGTCCCAGAGGCAGAACTCGACCGCGGCGTAGAGGGAGAGCCTGGCCCCACTCGTGCGCTGGTTCGTGATGCGGGTCCGCCAGATCTCGAGCGTCTCGCCGAGCGGGACGAAGTAGAGAGTCTCGACGTCGATCCCCTGTCGACGCGAGCCGATGATCGAGTACCCGAGACCGTGGCGGCAACGGTAGTCCTCGACCTCGGTCCGCGTGGGCTGCCACGAAGGCGACCAGAAGTCTCCGCTCGCATCGTCGCGCACGTAGACGTAACGCCCGCCGAGGTCGAGCGGCACGTTGTTGTAGCGATACCGCGTGAGCCGGCGCTGGCGTGCGTCCCGGTAGAACGAGTAGCCGCCTGCCGTGTTCGAGATGATCCCGTAGTAGTCCTCGCAGCCGAGGTAGTTGATCCACGGCAGCGGCGTGTCCGGGCGCAGGATGACGTACTCGCGGGCCTCGTCGTCGAAATGTCCGTACCGCGTCGAGGCCGTCACGTCAACGCCGTCGCAATCGGGCGGGCCGCCTGCTCGTCGAGCAACCGCAGCACCTCGTCGTCGTCGACCTGCGCGAACGTCTCGTACCAGATGCCGACGGCCCCGAGGAAGCGCAGCTCGTGGAGCGCGACGAGTTCGTCCACCTCGCGGCGAATGAGCTTCGCGCTCTCGGCGGCGGCAACCGGGACGGCTGCAACGACTCGCGCGGCGCCCGCTCCGTGGGCGAACCGTGCCGCGGCGATCATCGTCGCGCCGGTCGCGAGACCGTCGTCGACGAGTACGACCGTCCTCCCACGGAGTCGAGCCGCTGGGTGCCGGGCGTGCAGCCGGCGGTCGAGAGCAGCCGCGGCGTCCTTCGCCGTCGCCACCGCGCGCCCGATCTGCTCCTCGGTCAGGCCGTCGTCCGCGCGGAGGTACACCCCGTTGCCAGGTGTGACCGCGCCCAACGCATACTCGTGATGCCAGGGATGGCGGACCTTGCGGGTCGCGAGTGCGTCGAGCGGCGCTCGGCAGACACGCGCGATCTCGGAGGCCACCTGTACGCCGCCGCGTGCGAGGCCGACGACGACAGCCTCGCCGGTGACCGCGTCCTTCACGACGTCAGCGAGCTGACGACCGGCATCGAACCGGTCGCGGAAGAGCGTGTGCCCCAACACCGACCACCATGCATCGCTCGCCACGTGGGCCTCCCTGTCGACGGCAGCGTCGCTCACCCTGTCGAGGAGCGCATCGGTCGACGCGCGGACGCGCGTCGCGGAGAAGTACGCAGTCAGTGGAGGCCGACGACTCGGCCCTCTTCGTCGACGTCGACGTCCAGCGCCGCCGGACGGTGACCGAGCCCCGGCATCGTCTGCATCGCGCCGCAGAGGGCAACGAGCCAGCCCGCGCCGGTGTAGGCGCGCAGCTCGCGGACCGGCAGCATGAATCCCGAGGGTGCCCCGAGTGCCTTGGGATCGTGTGAGAGCGAGAGGTGAGTCTTCGCCATGCAAATCGGCAGCTCGCCCAGCGTGCTCGCCGCGAACCGCTTGCACTGCGCCGCAGCCTGCGGTGAGAGGGTGATGCCGTCCGCGCCGTAGACGCGCCTCGCGACCGTCTCGAGCTTGGCCTCGATCGAGTCGTCGAGCCGATAGAGGTAGTCGAATCGTGCCGGACGCTCGCACGCTGCCTCGACCGCCTGCGCGAGCGCGGTCGCGCCCGCGCCGCCCTGTTCGAAGCCGTCGTTGACGACCGCGTCGGCCGCTCCGAGCTCGAGGGCGAGTCGCTGCACGGCGCCGATCTCTTCGGCCGGGTCGCCGGGGATGCGGTTGACGGCAACGACGGCCTCGAGCCCGAACTCCCGCACGATCTTGAGGTGGGCCTCGAGGTTCGCGGCTCCTCGCTCGAGCGCGGCGAGCCCACCGTCGGGATCGCCGCCGTGGTGCTTCAGCGCGCGCGCCGTCACGACGACGACGAGGGCACTGGGGGCGAGGCCGCCGATCCGGCAGACGACGTCGAGGAACTTCTCCAGCCCCATGTCCGCACCGAAGCCCGACTCGGTGACGACGTAGCCGGCGAGCTTCAGTGCCAGCAGATCGGCGACGAGTGAGCTCGAGCCGAGCGCGATGTTCGCGAAGGGACCGCAGTGGACGAACGCCGGCTGTCCCTCGAGCGTCTGCACCAGGTTCGGCTTGAGCGCATCCTTGAGAAGCGCGGTCATGGCGCCCGCCGCGCCGAGCGCATCGGCGGTCACGGGCTCCCCGGCGAAGGTCGTACCCACGGTGAGCCGTGCGAGGCGACGTCGCAGATCGTCGAGGTCGCGCGAGACCGACAGCACTGCCATGACCTCGGAGGCCGCAGAGATGTCGAAGCCGGTCTCCCGTGGCAGGCCGTTCGCCCGGCCGCCGAGGCCGATCACGACGCTTCGCAGCGCGCGGTCCTCGACGTCGAGGCAGCGGCGGAGCGAGATCGCGTGCGGGTCGACGCCGAGCTCGTTCCCGTGCATGAGATGCGTCTCGAGCATCGCCGCAAGGAGGTTGTTCGCGGCCGTGACCGCATGGATGTCGCCGGTGAAATGGAGGTTGATCTCGGCCGTCGGCACGAGTCGAGACCGGCCGCCGCCTGTGCCGCCGCCCTTGATGCCGAAGACGGGGCCCATCGACGGCTCGCGCAGGCATGCGACCGCGCTCTCGCCGATTCGAGCGAGCCCGTCGACGAGCGCGATCGCCGTCGTGGTCTTGCCCTCGCCTCCCTTGGTCGGGTTGATCGAGGTGACGCAGACGAGCTTCCCGTTCGCGTTGTCCCGCCGGCGTTCGAACGCCGACGGCTCGACCTTGGCCACATGCCGCCCGTACAGGAAGAGCTCGTCGGGGGCGAGCCCGAGACGGTCGGCGACGGCGAGTATCGGTTCGGGCTCGGTCGAGACGGCGGTTTCCACTGGTGCCACTTTCACCCGGCGCACCACGCACGATCATCGGGGTACGCACCGACGCGTTTGCGGGGAAGCCGCACCGGAAGCCGTTCGCGCTCGCCTACGGGTAGAGGCCTCGGGTCAGCGTCGCCTCGGCGACACGCTGCACGGCGAGCCCGTAGGCGGCGACCCGCATCGGTACCTGCCGCGACTGCTGAAGCTCCCACGTCCGCTCGAACGCGGCGGTGATGATCTCGTCCAGCCGCTCGTAGATCTCCTGCTCCTTCCAGAAGTACTCCTGCAGGCCCTGGACCCATTCGAAGTACGACACGACGACGCCGCCGGCGTTTGCAAGCACGTCGGGGAGGATCACGACGCCCTTCTCCTCCAGGATCGCGTCGGCATCCGGCGTGAGCGGGCCGTTGGCGCCCTCGCAGACGACGCGGGCCTTCACCCGGTCGGCGTTCGCAGCGGTCACGACCTGTTCGAGCGCGCAGGGGGCGATCAAGTCGCAGTCGAGCAGGAGCAGCTCGTCCCCGGCGATCGGCTCTGCGCCGGCGAGACCCTGCAGTGTTCCTTCCGCCCGCTTCCAGGCGATCGCGGCAGGCACGTCGATGCCGGCCGCGTTGTGAAGCGCGACGGTGGAGTCGGAGATCGCGACCACGCGTGCACCCTGCTCGTGCAGGAAGCGCGCGAGGAAGCTGCCGACGTTGCCGAAGCCTTGAACGGCGCAAGTCAGGCCGTCGAACCGGCGGTCGAGCTTCTTCAGCACCTCGCGCACGCAGTAGATCGCGCCGAGCGCGGTCGCGTCCTCCCGCCCGAGCGAACCGCCGATCGTCAGCGGCTTGCCCGTGACGACGCCGAGCACCGAATAGCCCTTGTTCATCGAATAGGTGTCGAAGATCCAGGACATCACCTCGGCGTTCGTGCCCACGTCCGGAGCGGGGATGTCCTTCTCGGGGCCGATCTCGTTGACGATCTCGCTCGTGTAACGGCGCGTCATGCCTTCGAGCTCGGCGCGCGACATCGTCTTCGGGTTGCAGGCGACGCCGCCCTTCGCGCCGCCAAATGGGACACCCATCAGCGCGCACTTCCAGGTCATCCACATCGCCAGGGCACGAACCTCGTCGAGCGTCACGTCCGGGTGGTAGCGGATGCCGCCCTTCGACGGCCCACGCGCGGTGTTGTGGGTGACGCGGTAGCCGTCGAAGACTCGGACGGAGCCGTCGTCCATCGTCGTGGGGATCGAGACTGCCACCGACTTCTTGCATTTCTCGAGCACGTTCACGATGCGCTCGTCGATCCCGAACGTGTCGGCCACGCGGTGGAGCTGTGCCTGCGCTACCGAGTACGGATTCTCCGTCAGATGCGAATCCTGCGTTACTACCTCCACGACACCTCCTCGTCGTCCCTCATCGGCGCGACAACCTGTGCATCAGAGTGGCTCGAATCGCGCTTGGAAGAAGCGCAGGTAGCGCGGCTCGTACGTCAGCTTCAGGCCGCGAGACTCGTCTCTTGCCGCGTACGTCCTCTCGACCGACTCGGCAACGACGTCCATGTGTGCCTGCGTGTAGACGCGGCGGGGGATCGTCAGCCGCGTCAGCTCGAGCTTGGGGTACTGATGGCCGCCCGTCTTCGGGTCGCGCCCGGCCGAGACGACACCGCGCTCCATCGAGCGGATGCCGGAGTCGAGGTAGAGCTCGGCGGCGAGCGTCTGGGCCGGGAACGCGTCCTGCGGCAGGTGCGGGTAGAAGCGCCGCGCGTCGAGGAAGATCGCGTGCCCGCCGACCGGCCGCACGAACGGGATGTCCGCCGCCTCCAAGAGCTCGCCGAGGTAGTACACCTGCCCGATCCGTGAGCGCACATGGTCGTCCTGGACGGACTCCTCGATGCCGATCGCCATCGCCTCCAGGTCGCGTCCGGCGAGCCCACCGTAGGTGTGGAGGCCCTCGAAGACGACAACGAGGTTGCGCGCCTCCTCGAACAGGTCGGGATCGTTGAGCGCGAGCCAGCCGCCGATGTTGACCAGCGAGTCCTTCTTCGCGCTCATCCAGGCGCCGTCCGTGTTCGAGCAGAACTCCAGCAGGATCTCCGCCACCGACCTCCCGGCGTAGCCCTCCTCGCGCTCCTGGATGAACCAGGCGTTCTCGACCATCCGCGTCGCGTCGAGGAAGAGCCTGATCCCGTGCTCGTCGCAGAAGGCGCGGAGCGCCTTCACGTTCGCCATCGAGACCGGTTGGCCGCCCGCCATGTTGACGGTGCCCGCCAGAGAGACATACGCGATCTGCTCCGCTCCGTGCTCGGCGACGAGCGCGTCGAGCTTGCGGAGGTCGACGTCGCCCTTGAACGGATGCCGGCTCTCGGGGTCGTGCGCCTCGTCGCGAATCACGTCGACGAAGACGCCCCCCGCGCGCTCCTGGTGGAGTCGCGTCGTCGTGAAGTACATGTTCCCGGGCACGAGCTGGCCGGGTCTGATCGCGATCTGGCTGATCAGGTGCTCGGCGCCGCGCCCCTGGTGCGTCGGCACGACGTGCGCGTAGCCGTAGTGGCGCTGGACCGCGGCTTCGAGGCGGTAGAAGTTGCGGCTGCCGGCGTACGCCTCGTCGCCGAGCATCATCCCGGCCCACTGGCGGTCGCTCATCGCGTTCGTGCCGGAGTCGGTGAGGAGATCGATGTAGACGTCGTCGGAGCGCAGCAGGAAAGTGTTGAAGCCGGCCTCGGCCAGAGCGCGCTCGCGCTCCTCCCGCGAAGACATCCGCAGCGGCTCGACCATCTTGATCTTCCACGGCTCCGCCCACGAGCGGCGGCCGAGCTGCTGGCCGGTGGTGACGGGAGCGTGCTCGTTCATCCGGCGCGAGTCTCGCTCCGCACGGCAGCTCGCGCCGCGGAGAAGCAGTCGATCGCGAACTCGAGGTCGGCGGTCGCGTGTGCGGCGGAGATCTGCGTGCGGATGCGGGCGGCACCACGCGGTACGACCGGGTACGAAAAGCTGACGGCGTAGACCCCGAGCTCGACGAGCTTCGCGGAGAGGCGCGCCGCGGCCACCTCGTCGCCCACCATCACCGGCACGATCGGGTGCTCGCCCGGGAGCACGTCGAAGCCGAGCTCCGCCATGCGGGTACGGAAGTGCGTGGTGTTCTCGCGCAGGCGAGTACGGAGCTCGTCGGAGCTCTCGATCAAGTCGAGAGCGCAGAGGCTGGCGCCGACGACGGGTGGCGCGACGCTGTTCGAGAACAGGTACGGCCGAGACCGCTGCCGCAGCAACTCGACGATCTCGCGGCGGCCGGAGACGTAGCCGCCGCTCGCGCCCCCGATCGCCTTGCCGAGCGTGCCGGTGAGGACGTCCACGCGGTCGAGGACGCCGTGGTGCTCGTGCGTCCCGCGCCCGCCCGGCCCGACCACGCCGACGGCATGCGAGTCGTCGACCATCACGAGAGCGTCGTACCGGTCGGCGAGGTCGCAGATCCGGTCGAGCTGCGCGAGGTAGCCGTCCATCGAGAAGACGCCGTCGGTCGCGATCAACCGGTGGCGCGCGTCCGCGGCCTGCGTGAGCTGTGCCTCGAGCTCGTCCATGTCGCCGTTCGCGTATCGCAGCCGCCGCGCTTTGCACAGCCTGATCCCGTCGATGATCGAAGCGTGGTTGAGCTGATCGGAGATGACAGCGTCCCGCTCGTCGAGGAGCGCTTCGAACAGACCGCCGTTCGCGTCGAAGCAGGAGCTGAACAGAATCGTGTCGTCGGTGCCGAGGAACGAGGAGAGCTGCTCCTCGAGTTGCCGGTGCGGTGCCTGGGTGCCGCAGATGAAACGGACAGAGGCCATCCCGTAGCCCCAGCGCTCGAGGGCTTCGTGCGCTGCCGCGACGATCGCCGGATGGCTCGCGAGGCCCAGGTAGTTGTTCGCGCAGAGGTTGAGCAGCTCGCGCCCCTCGACGTCCACATGCGCACCCTGCGGCGTGGTCATCACGAGCTCCGTCTTGTAGAGCCCTGCCGTGCGCGTTTCCTCGAGCCGGTGTGACAGATCGTCGCGCAGCGTCCCGTACATGATCCGTCCTACCCGCCGTCGGCCCAGTCGAGAATCACCTTTCCCGACTGGCCCGATGCCATGACCGCGAAGGCGTCCTCGAAGTCGCGGTGCGAGAAGCGGTGCGTGATCACCGGCCGGATGTCGAGCCCCGACTGGAGCATGACCGTCATCTGGTACCAGGTCTCGTACATCTCGCGACCGTAGATCCCCTTGAGCGTCAGCCCGTTGAAGATGATCGGGTGCAGATCGAGCGTGATCTCCGCGCTCGGGATCCCGAGTACGGCGATCCGCCCGCCGTGGGCCATGTTCCCGATCATGTCACGGAACGCGGCCGCGGCACCGGACATCTCCAGGCCCACGTCGAACCCTTCGGTCATCCCGAGCTCGCGCTGGATCTCGATGAGGTCACGCTCGTGTGGGTCGACGGCGAGCGTCGCGCCCAGGTTCCGGGCGAGCTGGAGCCGGTACGGGTTCGGATCCGTGACGACGATGTGCCTGGCGCCGGCGTGACGGACGACCGCAACCGCCATGCAGCCGATCGGGCCTGCGCCGGTGACGAGCACGTCCTCGCCGAGCACCGAGAACGAGAGCGCCGTGTGCACCGCGTTCCCGAAGGGATCGAAGATGGACGCGACCTCCTCGTCGATCTGCGGCTCGTGACGCCAGATGTTCGTCATCGGCAAAGCCACGTATTCCGCAAAGGCGCCCGGGCGCTGAACGCCGAGCCCGATCGAGTGCGCGCACAGATGCCGTCGCCCGGCCATGCAGTTCCGGCAGCGGCCGCAGACGACGTGGCCTTCACCGCTGACGAGATCGCCGAGTGCGAAGTCGCTCACATTCGAGCCGAACCCCACCACCTCGCCGACGAACTCGTGCCCGACCACCAGCGGCACCGGGATCGTCTCCTGCGCCCATTGGTCCCATTCGTAGATGTGCAGATCGGTCCCGCAGATCCCGGTCCTTCGCACCCGGATCAGGACGTCGTTGATCCCGATCTCCGGCTCGGGAACGTCCTCGAGCCGGAGCCCTTTTGCTCGCTCGGCCTTGACCAGTGCGCGCATGGCAGCGTCACGCTATGTCAACGCCGCCCGCGCGGCCTCGTCGAAGTGTGTCAGCCGGCGGGGCACGAGCCCGCGCAGGCGCTCGTCGTTCGCCACCGTTGCGTTCCGGAGCCCTTCGATGAGCGGCCGTGCGACGCTGGCCTGCACCGGCGTGACGAGGTGCAGCCAGTAGGACGAGAGCCGCGGCGTGAGGACCGGCACCTCGACGATGAGCGGGCGCTTGCCCCGGATGCGGGCGATGCGCTCGATCATCTCGCGGTATGTCATCACCTCTGGCCCGCCGGCGTCGAACGACTGCCCGAGCATCGCTTCGTGACCGGCGGCGGCGGCGAGGTAGGCGGCGATGTCTGTCAGCGCGATCGGCTGTGTCCGTGTCGAGACCCAGCGCGGGCAGATCATTCCGGGCAGCCGGTCGACGAGCGCCGTGATCGTGTCGAACGCAGCGCTGCCCGGGCCGATCACCATGGCGGCGCGCAGGGTTGTCACGGGCACAGATCCGGAAGCGAGCACGGCAGCCGTCTCGGCGCGGCTGCGGAGATGGCGGGAGAGCTCGGGCGACTGGTCGCCAAGACCGCCGAGATAGACGAGTTGGCGCATCCCCGCGCGCTCGGCCTCCCGCGCCACGGTCTCGGCGGCGAGGCGGTCACGCTGCTCGAAGTCGCGGCTGCCGAGCGAGTGAACGAGGTAGTAGGCGAGGTCGACACCTGCGAACGCCCTCTGCAGCGCCGCGCCGTCGGTTGCGTCGGCGGTTACCCAGCGGACGCCCGTCGTTGCCTTGGGCGGGGGCGGCCGCCGTGACACGGCCAGCACGTCGTGGTGCTGCGCAAGCAGTGGAGTAAGGGCTCGGCCGACGGTGCCGGTGGCGCCGAGCACTGCGATCTTCATCGACGAGCTTCCTGCGAGAGACGCGCGAAGTATCGCCGGCCCAGCACAACGTGCAGCCGTGCCTGAACCTGCGGGTAGAGCAGCCCGGGCCAGCGGCGCCCCGGACGTCGCGCGGCGAGACGCGGGAAGAAGCCGGCGATCGCGGCTCTGACCTCGACGACGTCAGAGCCGGTTTGCGTGAAGGAGATCGAGCCGCCCGGAGTGCGGACCAGCAGGCCACCGCGGATCGGGTAGAGACAACGCACCATGGTCGGGCTGACCACATGCTCGGGCCGGCCGAAGCGGAGCAGTGCAGGCCCGACCCCGAGCAATCGGACGTCTAATCCGTCGGCGCTGCCGCGTGCACGGATCACACCGAATGTCGAGCGCTGCACCTCGCGCCAATAGACCTCGCCCAACAGCTTCGCGCCGGTCGCCGAGCGCTCGACGACAGGTGTCGAGAACGCGGTCCGCTGAACGGACTCGAACGCGCCCGATGGTGAACGTGTGTGGGTCGAGCTCGACGATCCGTTGGGCCCAGGCCAACTCATCGGTGCTCGTCGGCCAGGCGCTCCGCCGCCGTGACGGGATCCCCCTGCAGGAGGGAGGCGCCGGTAGCGCGAGCAAGGCGATCGGTGGCGCCGGCGCCGGCAAGCGCGATCGGGACCTGCCGGGCGAGTTCGGTCAGCTGTGCCTGCGCGGCGCGGAAACGCCGGCCGGTCGTCGACGAGACGACGACAAGGCGCGGCTGGACGTCCTCGAGCGCCTCCTGGATGGACGCGATCGGTGTATCGGGCCCGAAGTAGGTGATCGACCAGCCGCGCGCGGCAAGGGCGAGGCCGAAGATGATCAGCGGCAGGTCGTGAAGCTCCCCCGGGGCGCATGCGAGCACAGCCCTCGGGCCGGCGCTTTGCCCCCAGCCTCGAGCAAGGCCGAGGAGCCGTCCGCGCAGGAGGTTGCTGGCGAAGTGCTCCTGCGCCACGCTCGCTTCGCCTCGTTCCCACCGCTCGCCTAGCTCATGGAGGTACGGCAGAAGGACATCGCGCAGCACTGTCTGGAGCGTGAACCTCGCGAGCAGCCGGTCGAAGGCTGCATGCGCACGAGGTTCGTCGAGCCGATCGAGCGCGTCCCCGAGGTCGGACACGAACGGCGCGAGGCCCGCGGGCTCGCCCTCGTCGCCCGCTTCGCTTGCCGGCTCCGCCAGCGCCAAGCGGGCGGCCTGCGCGGCGGAGATCCCTGCATCCAGGTGACCGCGCATCGATCGAACGCGGTTCTCGTCCGCCGTCGTGTAGAGACGGAAGCCGCCGGCCGACCGCACGGGCTGGAGCAGGCCGTACCGCTGCTCCCAGGCCCGGAGCAGCTCTGGGGGCACGCCGACGCGCCGGCTCAGCTCTCCGATTCGCAGATGCGCCGATCCCGCCACGCGCCGCAGTCTACACGAACGTTGAACAAACACTTGACAACCGTAGTCCGGACCGGCTACCTTCTCGACGCACTCTCTACAAAGTCTCTACAAAGGAGAAGCACCGATGAAGAAGCTGGACATCGCCGCCGCCGTCCTCGTTGCCGTCGGCGGGATCAACTGGGGTCTTGTCGCCCTGGCCAAGTTCGACTTGGTCGCCGCGCTCTTCGGCCTCGAGTTCGGCCAGACGAATGCTGCGACCCGCGTCATCTACGGGCTGGTCGGGGCGTCGGCCGTCTACCAAATCTCGCAGCAGCACGCGATTCGCCGGCGCTGGAGCCGCGACCCACGCGTCGCAACCGCCTAACCCCAACCGCACACGAAGGAGAACAGGATGCCCGACACCATCGCACGCCCGAAGAAGCCGCTCGGACTCGCTCTTGCAGGCATTGCCGCAGCGGTCGCAGTGCTCAGCGTAAGTCTCGGCAACTCTTCCGGCGCAGCCGCCGCGCCGGCTGCTCGGCAGAACATCATCGGCACCGCCGCGGCCGCGGGACAGTTCAAGACGCTGCTATCGCTCGCAAAGCAGGCTGGTCTCGTCGGAGCTCTCTCCGGGCCTGGGCCGCTAACGGTCTTCGCGCCCACCGACGCCGCGTTTAGAGCAGTCCCGAAGGCGACGCTTCAAGAGCTTGCCGGCAACAAGAAGGCTCTCCGGCGCGTGCTGCTCTATCACTTCGTCAAAGGCGACGTCACGGCTGCGCGCGTGGTGAAGCTCAAGTCGACGAGAACGCTCGCCGGACCGACGATCAGCATCCAGGTGCGCGGCGGGTCGGTCTTCCTCAACGGCTCGACGAAGGTCGTGAAGACCGACGTCCCTGCCAGCAACGGAACGATCCACGTCATCAACAAGGTGCTGCTGCCGCCGATGAGCTAGCGGCAACCGACGTGAGGCGAGAGGCAGGCCTCCATGCCCCCTCTCGCCTCCGCCTTGTCGAGCATCATCAAGAACCGAGTCCGGACACGAGCCCTGACCTTGGGATTCGTGGTGGGCAGACAGACTTTTCGTGGCGTCCCGCGCCGCGTCGCGTCCAGTGGGCCGGGCAGGGATCGAACCTGCGACCCTCGGATCAGCGCTGGCTCAGCCGAGCTCCTTCGGGACGACGTAGGCGGCGAGCAGGGCGTCGGCCTCGACGAGTCGCTGCCATGTTGCCGCCGGAAACGTAAGCGTCGCCAGCGCCGCCGTCGGGAACTTGGTCTCGAGCCGTCCGAGCTCGGGGCCGCCCGAGGCGAGGAAACGCGCTAGGTCCTCGAGGCCCGGGTTATGACCGATGAGCATCACCGAGGCAACTTCGCCGGGTACGGCGTGCAGCCGCTCGAGCAGCGTGTCCGCGGAGGCGGCGTAGAGCTCCGGCTCGAGGCTGACCGTCGCAGCGTCGAGCGCGGGCCGGACGAGCTCGAGGGTCTCGCGCGTGCGCCGGGAGGTGGAGCAGAGCACGAGCGCCGGCGCGGTCCCGAGCCGGCGGATGTGGTCGGCGATGCGCTTCGCGTCCCGGCGCCCGCGGGAGGACAGTGGCCGTTCATGGTCGGCGAGCGTCGGATCGGACCAGCTCGACTTCGCGTGCCGCAGGAGATAGAGGGTGCGCACCGCGGGAACTGTGCACAGCTGGGCCGCCGAGTAGCAACTGGTAGGGAGGGATCATGCGCGGGCGTTGTTGCGGCCCGTAGGATCGCGCGATGGCAATCGACTTTCCGGTGCAGAGGCTGCAACTCGGCGACGTTGTCCTGGCGGACTTTCCCGAGCACGGTGGGAAGGTCGAGGCCAGGGTCGTGCGTGAAATCGATCGGACCGAGACTGCCGTGCGCGTGACGCTGCGCGTGAAGGGGCACGACGACTTCGTCAAGGAATGGCCGCTCGGGGAGCTGGTCACCGTCGTGAGCGGTCCCTGAGCCGACCGCCGCGCCGACGCCGAACGTGAGTCGGGGGGCGAGAAGGCCGGCGCGTTGCGCCGGACCCCCTCGCCCGTGATCTACGCAGCCTGCTGTCGTTGAGAGAAATGTGACGGCGGTGCTCCTGACTGGATGAGGTGTGCAGCTAGGGTCGTGGGATGGCGGTGACTTGCTCAACGGGCGGGGAAGCATGAATCAGCGGAAGCTTCGTGATCTCGAGGTGTCGGCGATTGGGCTGGGTTGCATGGGGATGTCGGCGTTTTACGGGTCGACCGACGATGTGGAGGGTGTCGAGACGATCCGGCGGGCGCTCGAGCTTGGGGTCGACTTCATCGATACGGCACAGCTGTACGGGCCTCTGACGAACGAGTTGCTCGTCGGGCGAGCCGTCGCGGGCCGCCGCGACGAGTACGTGATCGCGACGAAGTTCAATCGGAGGATGGACGCCGCCGCCCCCGGCGACATGTCGACTGTGGGACCGCAGGACGGCTCCGCCGATCATGTGCGCAGCTCGATCGAAGGGTCGCTCCGCCGACTGGGCACGGACTACGTCGACCTCTACTACCAACATCGCGTCGATCCGAACGTGCCGATCGAGGAGACCGTCGGCGCGATGGCCGAGCTGGTCGACGAGGGCAAGATCCGTCACATCGGGTTGAGCGAAGCCGCCGCCGACACGATCCGGCGCGCCAACGCTGTTCACCCGATCACGGCGGTACAGACCGAGTACTCGCTGTGGTCGCGTGACCCCGAGGATGAGGTGTTACCGACGTGCCGGGAGCTCGGCATCGGGTTCGTGGCCTACTCGCCGCTCGGCCGAGGTTTCCTCGCGGGGCGGTTCACTTCGCCGGACGAGCTCGATGAGGGGGACTTCCGCCGTACCGGTCCACGGTTCACCGGCGACAATCTGCGGGCCAACCTCCGCCTCGCCGACAAGGTCAAAGAAATCGCCGCCGAAAAGGGCGTCACGCCGGCGCAGCTCGCGATCGCGTGGCTGCTCGCGCAGGGTGACGACATCGTGCCGATCCCTGGCACGAAGCGCCGGCCCTACCTCGAGCAGAACGCCGCCGCAGTCGACGTCGAGCTCACCGTGGAGGACCTCGCACGCATCGACGCCGAGCTACCGGAGACAGCCGGCGCGCGCTACGACCAGGCCGGGATGGCCAGCGTCGACCGCTGAGGAAGGAACAAGGATGGATAAGGACGACCGGCCGCCGATCTGCGCGCGCTGTGGTGTGACGATGGTGCCTGCCGCGCTCAGCGCTGCCGATGAACACGCGGGCGACTGGGTGTGCCTCGAGTGCGAGGAGTTGGGCGAAGAATCGGCGTCGTAACGATAAGTCCCGCGTACCGCGTACAGATCGCCGAGAGGCTCAGCTGGGTGTATCGCTGAGCAGTTCGTAAGAGCGCAACCGTTTCGCGTGGTCGTGGATCGCGGACGCGACGATGATCTCGTCTGCGCCTGTCTCGGCGACGAACGCCTCGAGTTCAGCGTGCACGGTCTCGGGGGAGCCCACGAACGAGCGTGCGAGCATCGCCGATGCCCGCTCCTTCTCGAACGGCGTCCAGTAGTCCTCGATGTCGTCGATCGGCGGCGGCAGCTGCCCGCGCCGCCCGCGGAAGATGTTCGTGAACGACTGTTGCGCGGACGTGAACAGGTGGCGCGCCTCCTCGTTGGTGTCGGCGACGACCGCATTCGCGCCGACCATCGCGTACGGCTCGCGCAGCTGCTCCGACGGCTCGAACTTCTCGCGGTAGATCGCGAGCGCCGGCAGGAGCGCGTCGGGCGCGAAGTGCGATGCGAACGCGTACGGCAGCCCGAGCATCGCAGCGAGCTGTGCGCCGTAGAGGCTCGAGCCGAGGATCCAGAGCGGCACTTTCGTTCCTGCGCCGGGCGTCGCGCGCACAGCCTGGCCGGGAACCGGGTCGGCAAGGTAGCGCTGCAGCTCGATTACCTCCTGCGGGAAGGTGTCTGCGGCCGAGGGGTCGCGGCGCAGCGCGAGGATCGTCAGCTGGTCTGTGCCGGGCGCGCGGCCGAGGCCGAGATCGATGCGGCCGGGATGGAGCGACTCGAGCGTGCCGAACTGCTCGGCGATCACGATCGGCGCGTGGTTCGGGAGCATGATCCCGCCTGCCCCGACACGGATCGTCGAGGTGCCTGCGGCGACGTGGGCGATCACGACGGCTGTCGCGGCGCTGGCGATCCCGACCGCGTTGTGGTGCTCGGCGAGCCAGAACCGTTGGTATCCGAGGCGCTCGACGTGTCTTGCCAGGTCGAGCGAGTTACGGAGGGCATCGGCCGGCGTCGCGCCTTCGACGATCGGCGCGAGGTCGAGAACGGAGAACGGCGAAAGCGGCACCGGCCTAGGGTGCCTGACCCGGGTTACCGTCCGGAATCCAGACGGCAAGGTCGGCGTGGTCTCTTTGTAATGGGCCGGGCAGGGATCGAACCTGCGACCTTGGGATTAAGAGTCCGGCTGGAACCTCCGCAGGCGGTTGCGTCAGCCTGAAACGTGCTGCAACGCGGACGGGAGACCGCTGAACGAGAGTGCAGCGGACTGCGGCCTCCAGAGACAAGCCGGTACTCCGATCGGTCCTCCTCAAGTCGGGTCGGAGATTGGGAGACCAGAGCTGTCAGGACCGCGGTCACTCCGGGTGCTCGCGTTCGTCGAGACCAGTCTCTGGTCAGGCAGTGCGCGAAGTCGCTGGATTCCTGCTGGGGCTCCGGCCGTCTGACTGGTCGCGGGGCGTCGTCGAGGCAGCCCTGCCGACGAGCCCCGCGCCAGTCAGCTCGCGCCGCAGCGCCGCGATCTCTGCGGGCCGGTTCGCGCCGAGCGCCGCGACCACCCGGTCCCCGGGATCGCGGTAGCGGGCGACGAAGGCTTCGGGGGTTCCCTCGAGATCGACGGGGGCAGTCGCATCCGCGCGGCCGACGAGCTGGAGCCGCAGTCCGAACTGATCGGACCAGAAGAAGTCCGGTTGGGCGGGTTGCGGCGGCAGGGCGAGGATCCGGCGTGCGACGGCGGCGGCTTCGGCGGCCGCGCTCGTCCAGTGGCCGGGCCCGCCCGTGACGTCGCCGCAGGCGAAGACCGGCGCTCCCTCCACCAGGCCCGGCACGAGCTCCGACGCGGGCTCGACGCCGATGCCGACGAGCGCGACGTCGCAGCGGAGCTCGGTGCCGTCGGTGAGCAGCACGGAGCGAAGGTCGCCAGCCGAGTCGGCCCGGAAGCCGGCTGCGCCGATGCGCACGCGCAGGTCGACGCCGTGGGAGCGGTAGCGGGCGGCGAGGATGCGGCCGAGGGTCGGGCCGAGCGTGCGCTCGAACGGGGTCGCGAGCGCCTCCAGCATCGTCACGGACGCTCCGAGGGCCAGGGCGGTCGAGGCGACCTCGGCGCCGACGAAGCCGCCGCCGATCACGACCAGGCGGGCGCCCGGGACGAGCGCCTCGCGGAGGGCTTTCGCGTCGACGACGGTGCGCAGGGTGTGCACGCCGGGCGGCGCGGCGAACGGGAGCCGTCGCGGCCGGGCGCCGGTGGCGAGCACCAGCGCGTCCCAGTGGAGCTCCTCGCCGGCCGCGGTCGTCGCCGTGCGGGGGGCCGCCTCGACGGCGACGACTCTTCGGCCGAGACGCAGGTCGATCTGCCGCTCGGCCCAGTAGGTCGGGGCCCGCAGCAGGAGGTCGTGTTCCGCTTTGGCGCCGGCGAGGAACTCCTTCGAGAGGGCGGGCCGCTCGTACGGCGGCAGCAGCTCGTCGCCGACGACGACGAGGCCGCCGTCATAGCCCTCGGCGCGAAGCGTCTCGGCGCAGCGCGCGCCGGCGAGGCCCGCGCCGACCACGAGAACCGACCGGGGGACCATCAGGCGGCTTTCTCCTCGAAGACCGTGATCGCGGCCATCGGGCACGCGGCGGCGGCCTCGAGCACCGCCGGGTCGGAGGTCGAGCCGGCACGGATGGAGGCGAGCCCGTCCTTGCCGACCTCGAACAGGTCGGGCGCGAGCTCGGCGCACGAGCCGAAGCCGCTGCACAGCGAGCGGTCGATCTGGATTCTGTACATCGCTTGCTCCTTTCGGGTGGACTGCCACCGACGGTACGGCGGCGCGGGTTAGCGGCGGGCGTGGGCGAGGGAAGGGTTCGTCACGGAACGGGCAAGATCCGGCCAAGGCGGCCGGTGCGGTGGTTCAGCCGCCGGTCTGGACGGCCGGCCGCGGCGCGGGGCGCGGCGCGGCCGGCATCAGGACGCGGGCGAGCCCGAGCCAGATCACGGGGCCGGCCGCGACCGCCGCGAGGATCGGCCCACCGATCCCCTTGAGATCCGTCCCTGTGGTGAGGGCGTGACCGAGGGCGAGGAAGAACGCGGCGAACGTCGCGTAGTGGAGCCGCCGCCAGCCCTTCTGTCCGATCCATTTGCGCAGCCGGAACGAGGAGGCGATCGCGAGCATGAGCCAGCCCGTGATCACCCCTGCGGCGACGGCGACGGGTCGCCAGTGTGCTGCGAACGGCACGAGCACGGAGGCGAACCCGAAGTGCAGGGTCGGGTCGAAGAGGAGCGCGCCGGCGTGCAGTCCGAGCATGGAGAGGCCCGTCCAGGCGAGGGTCTGGTGCCAGCCGAAGAGGGGCTTCTGCCGCCTCGGCCCGAGCAGTCGCGTGCTCATGGCGAGGCCGACCCAGACGGAGAGCGTCAGGAACCCGAACGCGACGAGGCCCGCCGCCCGGGCGATGTACCAGGCAACGGGGGCCTGCGCGAGGAAGGCGTTCACGCCGCCGCCCCGGCGAGCGAGGCCGCCGGCTCGAGCGGGAGCGGCCCGATCACCGTCGGCGCTCCCTCGTTGGGGACGTAGAGGGCGGCGAGGCCCGCGTGCGCTGCCAGGTGCGCCCGTGCCTCGGGGAGGCTCGAGATCGCGAGCGCCGTCGCGTGGCCCTCGGCCTCGGCCGCGTCGGCGGCGACGACTGTGACCGCGAGCGGGCCCGCGACCGCCGGCGCACCGGTCGCCGGGTCGATCAGATGGTGGAGCGTCCGGGCGGGGCCGAAGCGGCGCGCGTCCCGGCCAGAAGTGGCCACGCCCCCCTCGGTCAGGTGGAGGACGCCCAGGATGGTTCCGGATCGACGCGGGTCCGAGATTGCGATCCGCCACGAGCCGCGGTCGGGCGGCAGACCCCAGACGGCGATGTCGCCGCCGAGGTCGACGATCGCGCCCGGAAGTTCGGGCCAGCCGTCGCGCATCGCCCGGAGGCTGCGCGTCGCCGAGAATCCTTTGCCGATGCCGCCGAGGTCGACCGTTGCGCCCCTTTCGATCCGCGCGCGGCTCTCGCCGGCCGCCACCTCGATCTCCGCCGCAGCACGCCAGCCCGGCGCGGTTCGAGCGGGACGCTCCTCGAGCCGCTCGAACGTGCGGTCGTAGCCGGCGGCGGCGAGGGCCGGAAGGATCGTCGGATCGAACCGACCGCCCGTCGCTTCGCGCGCACGGAGCGCGACGCGAAGCGCGTCTGCCAGGCGCGCGTCGACCTCAACCCACGCTCCCGTCGCTGCGTTCAGCCGGGAGAGGTCGCTTGCCGCGTCGAAGCGGGAGAGGGCCCGCTCGCAGGCTTCGACCTCCGCACGGCCCGCGGTGAGCGCTCGCCGGGCGCGTCGCGCGTCCGCGTGCGTCGCGGTCACCGAGAGCGTGCAGGCGGTGCCCATCGCGCGGAAGGCTTCGTGGTGGAGCCGACCCATCATCATCCTGCGGGCACCGGCGAGGTCTGGGTGGTCGCGTGCGGCGCCGCGCTCGCGGTCGGCCCGACCACGACGAACCGCTGCGTCGTCCCGTTCTTCCCCCTCACGACAAGGGTGGTCGCGGTGGGCTGGGCGAGCGGGCGCGCCGGCGGCCGGTGTGTCCAGGCGAGCACCGCCACGATCACGAGCGTCGCCCAGACGGCGACGACGGTTGTCCAGACGCGGCGCATCAGTCGTCAGCCCACGTGGCGGCGGGAGCGGCGGGCGGCGCAACCCGGACGATCGGGGTCGCGGCCGGCTGCGGGGCGGCCGGGTGGTGCGAGATGCCGGCGACGGCGGCGACCGCCGCAAAGACGGTCGCGGTGAGGGCGCCGGCAAGCGCGAGAGCTTGACGACGGCTGTTCATCGGGATCCTTTCCTGGAGGGTCATCACGCCCCCAGTTGTAGTGCGCTCCTGGTTGGCGTCGGGCCAAGCGCTGTCCTGGAATTGCCAAGATTCGGCCGGCGACGCGACGGCGCGAGCGGCGGTCAGTCGTCTGGCTGGCTGACGGAGCCTCCGCCGTCGCCGCGCGGCCGGGTCGTCGTCCGGCCCGGTGACGGCGTCGTGCGGGTGATCGTCGTCGTTCGGCCCGGGGACGTCGTCGTCCGGGTGATCGTGGTCGTCCGGCCCGGTGACGGTGTCGTCTGGGCGCTCGTGGTCGTCGGCGGGAGCCGGATGAGCTCGGCGCGGGGGCTGAGCTCGCCGACGGGATCGTTCGGCCCGGTCGCGACACCGAGGAGAACGAGGTTCGCCACGACCGCTGCGACCAGGGCGAGCGCGAGCACGAGACCGACACGGAGAACGTTCACGGGCGTCGGTCCATCATGCCCCGCGAGACGTTCGGGCCGACGGCCGGAAGCGTGATCACGACGTCGAGGCCGCCGTGTACGGCCTCGCGGAGCTCGACCGTGCCGCCGTCGGCGGTGACCAGTCGATGCACGATCGCGAGCCCGAGGCCGGTCCCGCCGCTGAGCGAGCCGGCCCGCCAGAACCGGTCGAAGGCGCGCGAGCGCTGCTGGGCAGTCATCCCGGGGCCCTCGTCCCGCACGTGCAGCGTCACCTCCCGCGTCGCGCCGTCGTCCTCGATCGTGATCGTCTGGCCGGCACGCGAGACGGCGAGTGCGTTCGAGATCAGGTTGTCGAGGACCTGCTCGACCGAGCCCGGCGTCGCGAGGGCCTCCACGCGCTCCCGCAGGCGGACGTTCAGAACGACGCCTCGCGCGGCCGCCTCGGCAGACCATGCGTCGACCCGCGTCGCGACGACCGCCGCCAGGTCGACCGGCGCCGGGTCGGGCCTCGCAGCGTCGGCCCGCGCGAGTGTCAGGAGCCCGTCGACCAGCCGCGCGAGGCGCGTCACCTCGGTGAGAGCGGCGTCGAGGCCGGGCTTCCCGTTCTCCGCGACGTCGCGCTCGAGGTTCTCGAGCCGCAACTGGAGGGCGGCGAGCGGTGTCCGCAGCTGGTGGGAGGCGTCAGCGACGAACTCCTTCTGCGAGCGGAGCAGGGTGTCGAGGCGCGCCACCGTCTCGTTGAACTCGGCCGCAAGCGCCCGCACCTCCGGCGGTCCGCTGTCTGCCGGCGCTCGTGCCTGGAGATCCCCGCCGCCGACGGCGGCGGCCGTCCGTTCGAGCGCCGAGAGTGGCTCCGTCAGCGTGCGGGCGAAGCGCAGCCCGACGACGGTCGCGGCCGCGAGGACGACGCCGCCGATCGCAGCGAGCAACAGCCAGTACCGGCGCACGCGCGAGTCGAGCGTCGAGGTCGGATAGGTGATACGAACGGCGCCCCGGACACGCCCGCCCGAGGCGACCGGAACGGCGACGTAGATCAGGTTGGCCTGGAGCGTGTTCGAGTGCCGTGTCCCGGAGGCGATGTTCCCCTTGAGCGCTGAGGCGAACTCAGGCCGGCTCGCGAACGAGCGCCGCCCGGGGAGCGGGGGGCGAGTGTCGAGCAGGGCCAGCCCGCTCGTGTCGATGACCACGACGCGCCCGCCCGGGTTCTGCTGGTAGCGCTTCGCCACCCGGACGAGCGACGGCGGGGGTGTCTTGAGCCCGCGCTCGAGCGTGCCCTCGGCGAACGTGGCCATCGTCAGCGCGTCTCGTTCGATCCGCCCCGTCAGGTCGCGCCGCTCGCTGCGCCCGTACTGGATCCCGAGCGGGATCTCGAGCGCTGCCAGCACGACCACGGCCAGCGCCACGTAGGTCGCGAGGAAGCGCCGACTCACGTCGGAACGTGCAGGCGAAGCCCGACGCCGCGCACCGTCTCGATCCACGACGGGTCGCCGAGCTTCTTGCGGAGCGCCGCCACGTGGACGTCGATCGTCTTCGCGCTCCCGAACCAGGTCGTCTGCCAGACCTCCTCGAGGATCCGCGCCCGCGGGAAGACGGCGCCGGGATCACTGGCGAGCACCGCGAGCAGATCGAACTCCTTCGGGGTGAGGTCGATCTCCTCGCCCTCGACGAAGACGCGGCGGCCGCGCGTGTCGAGCTCGAGCGGCCCCAGCTTCGCCGCGCTCTGGGTCGGGCGCTCGGCCGTCCGCCTGGTCACGGCCCGGATCCGCGCGATCAACTCGCGGAAGCCGAACGGCTTGACCATGTAGTCGTCGGCCCCGACCTCGAGCCCGACCACCCGGTCGATCTCCTCGCCTTTCGCGGTCAAGATGATGATCGGGACGCCCGAGCGGCTGCGGAGCTCGCGGCAGACGGCGAACCCGTCGGTGTCCGGCAGGCCGACGTCGAGCAGCACCAGATCCGGCTCGGCGGCCTCGAGCGCAGCCAGCCCGGTGGCAACCCGGTCGACGGCAAAGCCCTCGCGACGCAGGCCCTCCGCGAGCGGCTCCGCAATCGCATCCTCGTCCTCGACGAGTAGCAACTTCATAGCCCGAGTGTCCCCCGACTCCCTCGCGGCCGCCTCCGGAGAATCCCGCACCCGCGCACCGCAGAACCCCTTAACCGAGTCCTTTCCAAACTGCCCGGAAGCCTTCCCGGCGCTTGCCCCGGCCTTGACCTGTCCGGGCGTACAAGTGGAGACGTGAACCACGACACTGAAGGGAGACGAAGATGCACCGCTATCGGTTGACATTCGATCCGAACCCGAAGGAGCTCGCCCGCCGCGAGGCCGGCGGCAGCCACGTCGCCCTCCTCTGGAGCCGTCGCACCGGACGCGCCGCGGTGGTCGTCGAGGAGGACGCCACCGGCGAGGTCGTCGAGCTCGACATTCGCGAGCGCGAGAACCCGCTCGAGTTCTACGAGCACCCGTACGTGTACATCCCGGCGCGGGGCCACGCCGGGCTGGCGGTCCCGCAGCCACTCACCCGACGAGCTCGCCGCAGCCTGAGGGGCAGCGCGCTCTCGCCGGCCGGCCCTTGCGGAAAAGCCGTAGCTGCGGGTGCGCGTTGCCACGGATTCGGTGTGAGGCTTGCTTGGACATCATCGGAGACGAGAACGCGCCCGAGGCGGCGCGGAGCGTGATACGCACCCGAGAGGAACGGTGTGGCGACTCCGCCGAACGATCGCGTAGGCCAGGGAGCGCCGAGCCGGCGTCAGTTGTTCGCGCTCGCGGCCGCGTTGGCGGCGACCGCGCTCACCGGCGCCGTCGCGGTCGCCGGGCTGGCGCGGCGCGTTCCGCCCGCGCCCAGCGTGCCGCAGATCGGTCAGACGATCACACCGGCGACACCGGCTGCGCCGGTGCGCGTCGAGCCGGGAGACTGAGGTGCGCAACGTCTGGGCGACCATCCTCGCCACCTGGGCGCTGTTCGGTGTGCTCGCGGTGCTCGCCTGGACCCGTCCGCAGCCCGCCCAGAGCCCGGCGAACGTCCCGTCGGCCGTTCTGGTCAAGGGCAAGAACGGCCAGAGCCACCTCGTCGTCGTCAGAGGCGGCGCCGCAGCCGCGCACGCGACGACGCGCACGTCGCCGGTCCCCGCCGGATGATCGTCGCGACGTCCGCTGCGGTTCCCGTGGCCTGGCTCGTCGCCCGCGCGGCCGGCCTCGTAGCTTTCGCACTGCTCTCGGTTTCCGTCACGCTCGGTCTCGCGCTCAGCACCAGGCTCCTCGGCGCCCGTCGCAGCAAGATGCTGCTCGGCTGGCACCAGACGCTCATGTGGACGGCCTTCGCGATGGTCGGTCTCCACATGATCGCGCTCCTGTTCGACCCGACGATTCATTTCGGGCTTGCGGCCGTCCTCGTTCCCGGCATGGCGCCGTGGCGGCCCCTGCCCGTTGCGGCCGGCATCGTCACCGCCTGGCTCATGCTCGTGCTCGCGGTCTCGTTCAATGTCCGCCGCCGCATCGGCCAGCGCCGGTGGCGTCTGCTGCACTACGCGAGCTTCGGGGCGTTCGCGATCGGGCTCTACCACGCCCTCAACGTCGGCAGCGACCTGACCGGGATACGCGGCTTGGTCTTCGCCGGAGTCTTCGCGGCGCCGGTCGTCTGGCTCGTCTACGCGCGAATCCTGATGCCGCGTGCGGGGCCGCGACAGGCCTCCGCCTCGTGCGGTCCCGCCGGCGGTCACGACGATCCCGCAGCCTCCGGTCGATTCCGGGCGAGCCGCGGCGCCGAGGTCACCGGTGCCGACATGACCCGCAGGCTGGAGCGGGAGCCGTTTCGCGCGATGGGCACGCTCTGCTGCGTCGCGGTCGCCGCGAGAGCAGTCCGAGGCCGACCTCGCAAGCCGTGCGCTCGAGGCGGGTCGGCGCGAGGTGGCGGCGTGCGAACGTGCGCTCTCGCGCTTCGACGCCCGGAGCGACCTCTCGCGCCTCAATCGGGCCGGAGGCTCCTGGCTCGAGGTCGACGTCCGGCTCGTCGAGGCGCTCGCAGCCGCACTCCATGCACGGACGGACACGCACGGACGGTTCGACCCGACGATCCTTCCCGCGCTCGCCGCCGCCGGCTACGACCGCTCGTTCGAGCTGCTCACCGAACGGGACGCCGTGCCGCTCGACGGCTGGCATGCCGGCGCGCGCATCGACGTCGACCCGAGATCGACGAGGGCGCGGGTCGAGCCCGGCGCAGGCGTCGACCTCGGTGGCATCGGCAAGGGCTTCGCCGCGACGCGGGCACTGCACGCGATGCGCACTGCATGGCCCGCCCTGACCGGAGCGCTCGTCGATCTCGGCGGTGACATCGGCGTCTGGGGCATCGCCCCCGAAGGAGGACCGTGGCGCGTGAACATCGCAGACCCGCGCGCACCCGGTCGCGTGGCCGCCACGCTGGAGCTGACGGGCGGAGGCGTGGCGACGTCCGGACGCGACACGCGGCGGTTCGGGCCCGCCGCGCGGCTCCATCACCTCATCGATCCCGTGACCGGTGTACCGGCCGCCTCCGGCCCGCTGGCCGTCACCGTCGTGGCCGCGAACGCAACCGAGGCCGAAGCCCACGCGACGGCGCTCGCCGTCATGGGCCTCGACGAGGCCCACTCGCACCTCGCCTCGCGACCCGATCTCGGGGCGCTCCTGATCCCGCAAGTCGGTGAGCCGATCGCAATCGGCCGCCTTCCGCTCGGGCGCGAGCGCCGACGAGCGCGATTCGTGATCACCACGCTGGGAGGACGGTTCCAATGAGACTCGAGACCTGCGCTCACGCGCGTCCGAGGTGGCTTGTCCTGGCGGTCGCGGGCGCGGCGGTGGTCGCCCTGGCGGCCGGCTGCGGGAGCAGCGGCGGCGGCGGCGCCGGGACAGGCAGCCAGTCGGCGTCCGACTTCATCCGCCAGGTCACGACGCAGTTCTCGCGCGGCCAGACGGGACCGCTCTGGGACACCCTCGACCCCGAGGACCAGGCCGTCGTCACTCGCGCCCGCTACATGGCGTGCGAGAGCAACTCCGGCTTCGATCTGACGAAGCTCAAGATCCTTCAGACCTACGCCGACACCGTCTTCGTCGCCGGCAAGTCGGTGCCGTCGACGGCGGTCTCCCTCCGTGTCACATCGGAGGACGGCATCACGACCGCGACGATGCACGCCGTCAGAGTCGACGGGACATGGCGCTGGATCCTGTCGCCGGCCGACTACTCCTCTTACGCGAAAGGCAAGTGCCCGTCCTCGTAGGCCCCTCTCCGACCTGTTTGGCTCGGAGCGCGAACCGCTCGACGTGAAGGTGGCGCCGCGGGACGGCGGCCTCGCGGAGGTGGGGCAGGGTCCGCTCGACCAGCCCGGGCGGGCCGCACACGTAGACGTCGCGTTCGGCGAAGTCCGGGACGAGCTCCTCGAGGTGGCGCCGGTGCCGGGCAACCGGATACCGGCTGCCCGGCGAGCCTCCAGACTCACCGACCGGACTCGGAGTGGCCGGACGAGAGGTCGGTCGTATGCGTGTCGCGCGAGCCGTCCCTCGACGAGTTCTCGTGGGAGAGCCTGTCGCTCGCGTGCCTGTCGACTGACAGCCTGTCCTTGGATGAGCGGTCGAGCGAGGTCACAGCCGCAACAGGCTTGGCCGAATGGGACGAGGCGGCGAACGCCGCACCCGCCCCGGTGAGGCCCGCGACGGCGACGACTGCGAGACCGGTTGCTGTGAGCTTGCGCATCATGTGGATCACTCCGTTCTTTGGTTGGTTGGCGATGCGCTCTCACTTGTACGCCGGCGCCGGCAAAGGCCGGGACAAGACGACGTAAGCATCGAGAACCGGGAAGCAAAGAATGGGCGCAATCGCGCTCCCTGTTCACGACCCGCTACCCGCGTGGGCTGCGAGTGCCCCGAGCGCGGGCCGCGGCGGCACCTGTGCTCGTCCTGTGCCCGCCGTTCGGACGGCATGGGGGCGCCCTCTCATCCGGCTTTCATCGCGTGCCCTTACCGTGCGAGTCCTGGACTCGACCGGCTCAATCGGACAGAGCTCGCGGTTCGATCGTCGCCGTCGACAGCGGCGTCGGCGCGTTCGCCTGCTGGTGGCGCTGGTGGTCTTCGCGCTGCTCGTGGTACCGGTGTACTCGTACACGACGACGATGATGCAGCCGTCGAGCCTGCCGCTCTGGCCGCGCAGCGTCGAGTGGTTGAGGGCCCAGCACGGCAACTGGCTCGTCGACGAGGTGGAGCACTACTACTACAGCTGGAAGGCTCCGAAGAAAGGCGGCCCGCAGCTCAGGAGCCTGCCGATCGTCGCGCTGCCCGCAGCTCCGGTTACGAGGAAGAAGACGGTGCACCGCGCGGCGAGCTGGCCGCCGCCGATCAAGGCGGTCTTCGCGCATCCGCTGCCCGGTGAAGGCCTCTGGTCCGGCACCGGCCCGATCGTTCGCGGGAGCCCGGGGGTTCTCGTGACGGAGTTCCGCACCGAGGTCGACTACCCGCGGATCGTCGCGTACACCGCATGGTTCGACCACACGCGAACGTCCGTCGCGTTCTACCCAGGCCGATACGAGCCACCGAACGCGCCCGTGCGCGGACCGATGTCGGTGCCGAACGACCAGCGCTGGCGTCTGCTTGCGACGTTCAACGGCGGCTTCATCTACCGCGACGGCCAGAACGGGTCGTCGATCGGCGAGACGATGTACGAGCCGCTGAAGGCCGGCCTTGCGACGCTCGTCGCCTACCGCGACGGCCGCGTCGACGTGAAGGCCTGGACCGGCGGCCGGGTCGCGGGGCGCGGGATCGCGTTCGCGCGGCAGAGCCTGCCGCTGATCGTCGACCACGGTCGCCTCAACCCGAATCTGAACGACAGCTCGCAGTGGGGGTACACACTCGGCAATGCGGTCCGCGTGTGGCGCACCGGGGCCGGGATCGACCGCCGCGGCAACCTGATCTACGCGGCCGCGGACTACCAGACCGTGACCACCCTCGCCAAGATCCTGCAACGGGCGGGCGCCGTTCGCGCGATGCAGCTCGACATCAACCCGGAGTGGCCGACGCTGATCACGTATGCCCACCACGGCGGCCTCGACCCGGTCAAGGTGGTGCCCAACTACCAGCAGCCCGCGACGCGCTACCTCGTCCCCGACGACCGCGACTTCTTCGCCGTGTACCGCCGCGTGCCCGGCTCCGTCACCGTTCCATTCAAGTGACTTCCAGCCGCGCCGCTCTCTGTGCTCTCGCCGTCGTGGCAGCCGGCCT
Organism: uncultured Thermoleophilia bacterium; assembly: GCA_963708355.1. Taxonomy (GTDB): domain Bacteria; phylum Actinomycetota; class Thermoleophilia; order Gaiellales; family Gaiellaceae; genus PALSA-600. The sequence continues at coordinate 508,040 of CAVPSK010000009.1, forward strand.
TGCGCCGGCGGCACTTGCGTCGGACCGTCAACCCACGTTCCGGCTCCGGGAGCTGCGGCTCGTCGACCACTCCCGCCGGGCGCACTTCCGCAACGGCACCTCCGGGCCGCGCGTGCTCGCGACCTACGTGCGCATCCCGACGCGAGGTCACGCGCCGTATCCGCTCGTCGTCTTCGGCCACGGGTTCGCCTTGACCCCGCACGACTACGCGCCCCTGCTCGACGCGTGGGCGCGCGCCGGGTACGTCGTCGCGGCACCCGTCTTCCCGCTCGGGAACGCGAACGCGCCGGGCGGGCCGAACGAGTCCGATCTCCCGAACCAGCCGGCCGACATGCGCCTGGTGATCACGCGCCTGCTCGCGCTCGACACCCGTCCGGGCGGCGTGCTTCACGGCCGGATCGATCCGCACCGGATCGCGATCGCCGGACACTCGGACGGCGCGGTGACGGCGCTCGCCGTCGCCTACGACAGCCGCTACCGGGATCCGAGGGTTACCGCCGCGGTCATCCTCTCGGGCGCCGAGCTGGCAGGGATGAGCGCGTTTTCTCGGCACGGTCCGCCGCTTCTCGCCATGCAGGGAACAGCCGACCCGATCAATGCCCCGGGCAACACGCTGGCCTACTATCGCGTCGCCGCACGGCCCAAGTTCCTCGTCCTCCTGCTCGGGGCGTCGCACCGGCCGCCGTACACGAGCCAGGAGCCCCAGCTGCGCATCGTCGAGCGCGCCACGATCGCGTTCCTCGACCACTACCTCAAACACGCCCCTCTGCGCTCGCTCGTCCTGGCGGCACGCAATCCCGGCCTGTCCACGCTCGAGGCGGATCCGTAGCTCGGTTGAGCTCCTCCGAGCCGGTGCCGCGCTCGACAACAGCCGATGAGCCGACGGGCGGCAGGCTAGGCGTGTGCTGTGATGACGCCGCCGTCCACCTCGGGCGTACCGCTCGGTTGCCAGCGAGCCTTGACGACTCGCCGCTCGCCGGTGGTCAGGTGGCAGACGGCTGCGAAGGCCGTCGCGTGCACCTCCGTCACCGTGCCTTTGCAGAGCTCTCCGCTTGGGAGGTACTCCATCTGGAATGACGTCTGGAGGAGCTTTCGCGTGGAGATCAGGAGGTCTGCGCGCACGAGCACGCGCTGCCGGCCGCGGCCTTCGCCAGCCATCGAGACGATCCCGCGGGTCACGCCGTTGAGCTGGGCGATATGGCCGGTGAGCGTCTCGCTGAAGCTCGCGGCGTTCCACGGCTTGGGCTTGAACCGGAGCGGGCCTCGACCGAGGCCGACGATGAGCAGAGCCGCCGACAGGCCGGCGACGATCGCGAGCGGCAGCACTGGCGCGCCGAAGCGCCGCCGGCTGAGGCGCCAGACGGTCGCGGCGGAGACCGCGGACACGGCCATGACGTACATTGCGAGAAGCCAGGGTGAGCTCCGGTCGGTCCCGCTGCCGATGCCATGGAGGCTCGCGGCGGTCCAGACCGCGAAATTGAGGTAGTGCGCCCGGCGCCAGGTCGTGTGACGGAGCCGGCGGCGGTAGTGGTTCGTGACCGCGAGTGCAAGCAGCAGCTCGGCGGCGACGACTCCGAGGCCGACCCAGATCGGCCGGTACCGAGTCGTGAAGGGCACGATGAGGGAGCTGAGGGAGAACGGAAGCCAGGAGTCGATCGCGACGGCGAAGATGTGAATCGCGAGCAGGCTGCCGACGAGCAGGCCTCCGAAGCGATGGAGGTCCTCGACCGTGAACCGCGGCCAGCGAGCGAACGTCTTCTTGGCCGACATCGTCAGCCCGAGCAGGACGACGCCGCTGAGGAGCGCGTACGCGGTGACGCCGGCCGCCCGCGCTGCGTACCAGTCGACGGGATTCGAGGTCAGGTGCACGCAGCCGGACGCTCCACGCTTCGTTGCCAGGCGCGATTGACCCGGACGTCGCCGTCGCTTGCGACGAACCGCCCTGGGAGGCCGAGTGCGTCGAGCCAGACGGGTCCGGCCGGGCCCAGCAGGAAGGCCGTCTTGGCCGCGACGTCTGCGCCGACGCACGATGCCCCGCACACACTGACCTGCTGCCACGGGGAGTCGGCAGACCGGCCCGTGCGTGGATCGATCAGGTGGTGCAGCTGACGGCCTCCGCGGACCCAGCGGCGGCGGTCGGTGCCGCTGGTCGCGAGCCCGCCCTGCACGAGGCGCACCGTTCCGCCGCGCGGCAGCGCAACGACGATGGCGCCCCGGGTCGCCAGGTCGCCGCCGGCCGAAACGAACCCGGCACCGTCGATCAGCGTCAGCGCATCGTCGACCGTCCGACCCTTGACCACGCCGTTGAGGTCGAGCCGCACCCCCGCAGCCACGAGGACCGACGTTCCGTTGACTCGCACCGGCTCGCCGGGCCGGGACACTCGTGCCGGTGCGGCCGGGCCTTCCTCGAGCAGCGAGAAGTCGCGGTCGTAGCCGGCTGCCTCGAGCTCGGCGCCGAACGTCGGATCGACGAGGCCGCCGCTCTCGCGCCTGGCCTCGAGTGCGACCCCGAGCATCTCCGCGAAGAGCGCCGACACGCGCGTCGGCCTACCTGCCGCATCGTTGACGACGTTGAGCTCGCTCCCGGTCCGGAAGCGGCTGAAGATCTGGTCCCGCTCGGCGAACAGCCGCTCGATCGCCGCACGCTCCGACGACGACGCACCGCCCACCACGACGGTGCAGCCCATCGACCGGAACTCGCGCGGCGCGCTCATCTCGTCACGACGTCGCAGTGGTGGCATCGGGCGGCGCGGTCGCCGGCGCCAGGATGCCCGCCTGGAGGAGGTTCTTGCGTACGACCTCGTACAGCGGCTGCGGTATCGCGAGCGGCTTGACCGGATGCTTCGAATGGCCCGCATAGTTGACCCGCGACAGACCCATTGCCGCACCGAGCCCGACGACGGCCGCCGCCCCGATCCCGACCTTGGCAATGCGCGCTCGGCGGCGCGCCGGAGCGAGCCGCAACGCCTCCGGGGCGGGCTGAGGCGTCGAGGGAGGCCGCGGCGCGGGTACCACGGTCGCGGGCCGCTTCCGCGTCTTCGCACGCGCACGCCTCGACTTGCTCATGAATCCATCGAAGTGTGGCCGGTGCAGATGAAGGCGCGGTGAGAGCGCCGCCGCCCGAACCACGAATCTGGCATCCTGAGTTTCGTCTCGACTCTGCGGCACCACAGACCGCGCGCCGCATAGCCCAGGCCGATCGCCCGCCGTCTACGTGAAGCCGACGCCGCTGCTCGGCGCGCCCGGGTCGATCGTCGGCATCGTGCTCGGCGGCGCGCTCTCAAACACTTTCGTCCGCTGTCGCGGCTCGACGTTCGTCGGCGGTCAGGAAGACCTGGAGGATGGCCAACGACTGGTGCGCCTTCTCGTAACTGTGACCCGAAACGTTGTCATGGTTCAGGCGGCGAGCTTGAGGGCGGTGTTGGTGTTGGTGTTGGCGGCGCGGCGTTCGCGTCGGGTGGCGGCCTCGAGCTTGCGGCGTTCGCGTTCGGCGGGGCTGTTGCGGTGACGGACGTGCTCGGCGAGCGCGTGCCCGAAGGCGTCCCAGTCGAGGTAGTCGGTGTTCTTGCAGACGAACTCGTCGAGCGCGCCGAAGGTGCTCTCGATCCGGTTGAGGTAGCTGGCGTAGGTCGGCGTCGGGACGAGCTCGATGTTGTTGGCCTCCGCGAAGGCGCGGATCTCCGGAGTCCAGTGGCTGGAGAGCCCGTCCTGGATCCAGTAGAGACGGACACGGGCCGGGTAGGCGAGCCGGATCTGCCGCATGAAGGCCAGCGTCGAGGTGCCGTTGCGACGCGGCCGAGGCCGGATACGCAGGTAGTCGGCGTGCACATCGAGCGCGCCGACCAGGTAGCGGATCCCCTGCCGGCGGTTGTAGGTCGCACGGTGACGCTCCGGCCGCCCACGCCGGGCCCAGCCGCGGCCGTGACGGGGGCAGAGACTCTCAGGCCCTTTCTCGTCGAAGCTGATCACGACACCGTTTTCGGGCTGCTGCGCGGTAGAGCGCGAGCACCCGCGCCGCCTTCGCCTCGTAGTCGGGATCCGGGCTCTGCTTCCAGCTGCGCGTCCGCTGCAGCGAGATCCCGTTGCGAGCGAGGATCCGTCCCAGGTGCGCGGTCGAGACCGGCAATCCCTGCCCGGCGAGATGACGGGAGAGCTTGGGCAGGCTCCAGCGCGTGTAGGGCACCCCGAGCGTGTCGGGACGGGCGCCGGCGAGCGCGACGATCTTTGCCTCGTCGTCAGTCGAGATCCGGCGGGGTCGCCCGCCCCCGGTACGAGGGCGCAGCGAGTCGAACCCGTCCCGGTTGAAGTCGTGGATCACCTTGCGCACATGCGACTCGTCCGTGAGCAGCATGCGCGCGATCTGCGGCGCGCTCATCAACGTGTTCGAGGCCAACAGGATCAGCGCCCGCTCCCTGCACCGACGCGCTCTTCGACGACCTCGACAGCCGCTTCAACCGTTGCCCCTGCTCCGGCACCAACTCACGAACAAACACCTCCGGTGGACGCATCCGCACCTCCTCAGGTCGCATGCGTCCAGATTCGACACCAGCCGCCGACGGTCCCGCCACGTTCCCGGTCAAACATTCCGAGAAGGCGCACTAGACGTGAAATCAGCCGCCTGAAGGTCACGGGTTTCGAGGCCGACACGGCCACCCGGTAGCGATGCTCGAGATCCGCGCTACGGACTAGGCACGATGCAAACCAGAAACACCCTGCAAATCTACTATTCCGATGGGCCGGGCAGGCACCGAAGCTCCCTGCACAACGAGATCTTCCGGGCCTCTGGGTAGGAACATGGGTGGGGACAGCTACTCGGCCGCCCGTGCGAGCGCGATCGAGCGATCGGCTTCGCGGTAGACAGTCAGCGAGTAGACGTAGTGCGCGGCCGCGACCCGCTTCGAGTCGCCCGAGCAGCTCCGCCACGTCGGCAAGCGAGCCCGTCCGCTTGTAGTGGAGCGAGCCTCGACGTCGACGCGAAGCCCGTGCGGTGAGAAGTGCGGCGTCCCAGTCGCCTTGCAGCACTTGCCGATCGCGACCCGGAGGGCCGCGTCGGTCAGCTCGGGGAACAGCGGAGCCTCGGGGTTGCGGTCCTCGCGTGGCGGCAAGGTGGCGAGCAGCGCGTCGAACAGATCGTCGGGCAGCTCGAGCAGCCGGTAGCGCTGGTTCTTCTCGTTCTCTGGTCTGATGCGGATGCGCGCGCCGGTGCTCGTCGAGGTCACCGACCTGGGCGCTGGTCAGCTCGTTCACGCGCGGGCCGCACGCGTCGATGATCAGGAACGGCAGCACGTGGTGGCGCGGGAGCGTCTCTGCGATCCGCTCGACGTGCTCGGCCTCGGGCGGCGGGATGTGCGCCTTCTTCTCGCGTGGCAGCTTGACGCGCTTGTCGTCTGCTGGGTTCGGGTCGATCCCCTTGAAGGTCAGCGTCTGCTTCAACGCTGTCCTCGACTTCTTGATCGACTCTCGCCGGTAACCCGCCTGGTGGAGCTTCGCGACCAGCTCCGCGACGTCCTCGTGCGTGAGCTTGTCGATCCGCCGCCCACGCAGATGCGGGCACACCTTCCAGATGCGCGCGAACGCCGAGCGGTGCATGTTCTGCGTCTGGTCCTCAACGTCGGTGCGCGATGCCCGCCACTCGTCGGCTGCCGCGCCGAGCGTCGGGACGGTCGGCTGCTCGGCGAGCAGTGCGAAGTCCGGCACGCGCATCGCGGCCAGCTCGCCCGCGACCCAACGCTTCCGGGCCTCCGCATCACGCCGCCTCTCGAACTGGCCGCCGTGTTGAGGGCGGCTGTCGCGGCCGCCAAGGGTGAACTTCACGCGGTGCTTGATCTTGCCGCCCCCCTGCATCACGCTCTTCTCGATCCACACGGTCGGCATCAGCAGCCTCTGTGCGGGTCTGGCGGTAGGTTCGGTTGCACGATCGGGGCCTCCTAGCGGGTCTCGGTCGAGCCTCGGCGGCTCGGGTGCAACCGGCCGCCGGGGCGCTGCTCCAGGCTGGAGCGCGCGCGCAGGGTAACCCGCGTCCTCAGGCCCGGCCACGCCGCACGAGCTGCAGCGCTCCAGCAGGGCGTTGTAGGCCGCTACCTGCACGAGCGGCTGCGCGTAGCCGGAGAGTTCGATCGCTCCACACTCACGGATCACGACCTCTGTCGCGTCATCGTCCAGACCCAGCTCGATGAAGTGCGCGGGCGAGAGCAACCCGGTGCCTTGGGCGAGCAACTCAGCGGCAGTCGGTCCGCTCACGCCGGCGGCGTCTCCTCGCCTTCGTGCTGCTCGGCGGCGATCTCATCGAGCTGCTGCCAGATGTCGGTCTGACCGGGGAGACGCTGCGGTCCGCGTCCGCTTCGGCGCGGTGCGTCGGCGGCGGTCGGCTTGTCTGTGCGCGTAGGTCGACGACGCCAGCCCTTGTCCTCGGCGGCCGTCTTGCGCTGGTGTGTCACGACGTGCTCCTTCCTGCCGACATGTCGGCGTCATGTGCGGTCTGGTACTCGATGACCTCGCCCGCGAACATCGGCGGCTGGCAGTTCGTGCAGTGCCACTCGCCGTCGCGGGATCGCCACCGCTCGATGTGCTCGCACCCGTCGCGTTCGTGCGCAACATCCGCAACATCCGCAACATCGGCTTGGCTCCGCGGCTGGGGAGTTGCGGCTGTTGCGGATGTTGCGGTTCTACGCGGCGGGTCGAGGAAGCGCTCCCAAGCGTCGATGAACTGTTCTCGGCGGTAGCCGTGCGGAGTCTCCGTCCCGATGCGTACGACCTTCGGCTTGATCCCGTAGGGGGCGAGAAGCTTGGCTAGTCGGCGCGGACCGCTCGCGGTCGGCTCGCCAGTCCTGTCGTCGAGCCACCACTCGCGCCACGGGGACTCCTCGACGCGGGCGAGCTGCTTCAACACGTCAGCGGTTGCGGTCCGCTCCACCTGCTGGTCGTCGAACAGAGTGCGGATGTCGTTGAGCAGAAGCAGCCCGAGCGACGGGCCGTCGTCAACGCCGTCGGCCGAGAGCGCGAGTGCCGCTCGTCGCGCACGTGCCGCCCAGACGGGCCCCGCCAGCTCGGCGATCGCGAGCAGTGGTCGCCACACCTCGTTCGCACGGTCGCGCATCCCGTCGACGCGGAGCGGCCGTGTGCCGCGAAGTGCCTCGACGGCCAGATCGGTCCACGTCTCCAGCCGCCCACGGAGTTGGTCTGACTCTGCCGCGACGTCCTCGGGGAAGAAGTCCTCGATCGGCTCGTTGAGACGTCGACGCTTGACTTCAAGCCGGATGCAGCGGCTCCGCAGTGTCTGCGGCAGGTTGCCGAGTCCCGCAAGCGCCTTCGGGCAGAACACCGCGAAGCTCTCCAGCGTTGTGTGGTTGCCGCCGCCCATCCGGTACACGCGCTCGCCGCGCCGGTAGCCTGCGTTCAGCAGTGCGCGCAGGTCCTCACGCACGCCGCGCTCGCGCGCCTTGTCGTTGAAGATCGCGTCCACCTCGTCGAACAGCAGGCTCGGCTGCTTCGCCTCGATCACCCGGAACAGGGCAGCGTCCGAGATGTTCATCGTTGACAACGGGTCGCGTGCCAGCTCCTTGAACAGCTCGAGCAGCCGCGTCTTGCCGCTCTCCGGCTCCGCCGACGTCACGAACAGGTACGGCGTCGAGTAGGCGGCCTCGACCGTCCACGTGTGTGCGACCCACAGCGCGACGGCAGTCGACTGCGCCTCCTCGATCACGACGAAGCGGCGGATGAACAGCTCGATCGCGTCGAGCAGGTCGCATGTCACCGCCCCTCTCATCCCGCCCGCCCGTCGCGTGTCTGGACGGCCGCGTCGAGCCGTGCCAGCTCTTCGGCGGCGCGCTCGCACACCTCACGGTCGAGGCGCTCGTCGCCCGTCGGCTCGGTACCGTGCGATGCGCAGCTCGGGAACTCGACCGCGTGCCGCCAGCTCGAACCCGAGCCGACACGGACGACAACCGGCCGCAGCTCGTGCCCCTGTTGATCGATGAGTGCGAACTCGACGCGGGTGAAGCTGACCGCGCGGAGCCTGAGTCTCTGTGATCGCTTGCCGGTAGCCTGCAAGGGCGAGTCCTTCCCGCCCGGTGCGCCTCGAAGCCGATCCCCGATGCGCACCGGGCGTTCGTGTTGCGCGGACGGTGCTCCTGTTCAGAACTCGCGTCGATCTAGACGCGCGACTTCCGACCGACTGTCAGCGCGAACGCAGTAGCCGAGCGGCTTGCCGAGGCGTCGGCCAGCGAACGTGACCTTGGTCCGCTGAGAAGTCCGGGTGAGTTCTCAGCAGCGGCCATCCAACCTCCATGAGCGCCTCGGCCTGCGTGACGCGCGCACGAGGCCATCCCAGACGCGTCGCGATCGCCATAAGGGTGAGCGAGCCATAGCGCGGCCTCCCAGCTTGTGCACGCTTGCGCAGCTCGTCCTCGCACCTGCGTACCGTGGTGGCCGGAAGCTGATCGGGCGGACGGCTTCGCGGACCGCTCCGTCTCTCGGTCGGCGGGTGTGAGAGTCGCTGGCTGAGCTCGAGTGCCTGCAGCGCACGTAACCGGTCCTCCTCGGCCTCACGGATCATCGCGGCGCGCTTCTCGGCAGCCTCACTCTCGCTCATCGGCGGACGTCGGTACCCCCACCGCGGGTCCGCGTAGAAGTCAGGCACAGCGTCGAGATGCGCCTGGTAGCTCTCCTCGATCTCGGCGAGCCGAGCCTGGTACCTCGCCTCGATCGCGGCCGCGTCGTCGCGGCCCGTCACGGCGGCGACTTCGACTTACTCACGCACTGAGCTTAACGAGCGCCTGAACGACGCCGGCCGCCACGAAGGGCGGCCGGGATCGGTGAGTAAGTCGTGCGCCGATCAGGCTACAGCGGTGTCCTGGTGCGGCGATGCGTAGGGGCTAGGACCACTGCGCGGGCCGCTGCGGCCACGCAAGCCCGAGCCGGGCCTTGCATCCCGGGTCCAGACCAGGCCCAGGCGTTTCTGGACTCGGCCCGTCCGGTTTTCGGGGTTTTTTTCGCGGCGCCTTGACCGCCACCCCAGCCTCAGGCGCAGAACCCCTGGTTGCGCCCGTGCCGTGGGATGACGCGCGCCATCCGGTCCCTTGTACTCTTCTCCGGCGCCGTGTTTGATGAGATGGCGCGACAGGTAAGTGCGATAGCGGGGAGAACGGAACCACGATGACTCAGCCTCATCCTCCCGATAGACGCGACACCCTTCGGCCGTCCGACGGCGGACGTCAGCAACCTGTCGTGCCGGAACGCGGTACGACGCGCGAGGATCAGCGTCGCGACACGCTCCAGCCCACCACCCAACGCGGTCCGGGCAAGCACGTCTGGCGCTTCAGCGCGTAACGCCTCCTTCGGCGATACCCGCGCCCGACGGCTCCGAGAGCGTCGGCTGCACGACCCACTGGAGTCCCTCGCGGGTCACGGCGAGGATGCGCAGCGGACCGCCGCATCCGGGGACATCTCCAGGTCTCGCCTGAGTACCGTCGCTGAACCGCTGCATGTCGATGGTCGTGCGGATTAGGAAGCTCGCGAAGTCCACCGCATCCTGCATCGTCACCGGGAAGAGCAAGTTGTAGGTGAGCTGGCCGATCGGTTCTTGCAGCTCGTCCGGCAGCACATGCCCTGCAGCGCCGAACATGTCGCCGTCGAACCCGTAGATCAGGCGACGGATGACATCGGTCTGACCGCGCCACGACACTCCCATGACTGCCGTGTTGATCGGGACGCCTCCGGGTTCGTCCTGGACGACGGGACCGGGATGAGCACCTCGCGTATGCGTCCGATCCCGTCATCGTCGTAGCCCGCGACAAGGAACCCAAGCGGCGAACCTTCAGCCGCCTCCCACGTGTCGACCTCCTCGCGAGGCGTTCCGGCGCGATACCGCTCATCGAAGAAGCCACCGAGAGCGTGGGCTAGCGCGCCGGCTTCCTGAGGTACCTCGTCGTGAAGCTGGGACACGAACTCATCCATCAGCCCAGCGATGGTTCGTTGGCCGATCCCCGCTTGCCCATAGGTCGCGACTGCGATCGAGTCGCGGGACCTGGAACACCTTCTGGGCGTTGTCGGACGCGATCCGATGATGCGCGCCGTTCGTGTACGTCGACCGACTCTCGGCCGCGAGGATCATCCCGTCGGGTGCTGCAACACCAACCACAACCGTCATCGTTGGTTCACATCCTTAGTCGTTGGGCGGAGAAGCGAGTGTGGGCCGGGGGCGGGCCCTGCGACCCGCCCCCGCTGAGTTCCGCATCTACGAGCTGGTCGGCGTGCTGCCTCCCGAGAGCTTGAGGAGCCGGTCGACTTCAGCCTGCAGGGCAGCCGCCTTCTCCTCCAGGGCGGAGGTCTTCTGGTCGGACTCCTGACGCGTCAGGTACTCCCTGACGATCTTGTGGAGGCCGTTCCAGAGCGGACGGTTACGGCCCAGCAGCACCGCCATCTTGTGCTCCGGCATCTGCTCAGCGTGATCCTGGCACGTGATGACCAGCTCCGCACCGAGCTCCTTCCACGCACGTGTGACCGACTCGAAGCCGCCCTTCCACTGTACGTTCCGTCCTCGCCCTCGACGATGAAGTTCCGGAACGCGGCGAGCGTCGCGAACGTGGCGGAGTAGATGAGCTGGAAGGTGCCCTGCTTGCCGTAGCTCCGCCCGACCTTGAGGAACGGGAAGTACAGCGCCGTTGTCCATCGTCACCGACTTACCGCCCTGCCGGACCTTGCGGCCCGTGATGATGCGGAGCCGCCCGCCGCGCTTGCCCTTGCCGGTGTCGTTGTAACGGTCGCGGGCATCTGAGCGGATGAGGTCGTACAGGCTGAGCATCTCGGGAAGCAGGTGCGCCAGCTTCTCGTACGCTGGTGTGTCCGCCTCGAACCGCTTGAGGCAGGCGCGCTTGTGATCGGCCGCGATGATCGGGTGAGTCACATCACCGTTCCCATCGTTCTCGTTCGGGAACAGGATCGGGTTGAGCGCGGTCATCGACAGCAAGCACGTCCAGCACGTCGTAGTCCGTGTCGGCGCTCTCCTCCCACCCGATCTTGTCCGCGTACGGCAGCGGGGCGAGCACCTGCTGGAGCGGCTCGAACCGCTTCATCAGGTTGTCGATCGACTCGTCCTTCACCTGCAGGACCGTGTTGCGGCCCTTGGCGATGAAGGGCACGATCGTCGAGCGCTCATCCGCCGGGATGCCCGTGATCACGGTGAAGGAGACGTACTGCTCCGGCGCGATCTCGAAGCCCGACGCGAGCAGGTCCTCGATCACCGCGAGCGTGTGCAGACCGTTGACGATCCCGTCCTGCGGATCGTCGCTGTCGTCCAGCTTGAACTTGAGCCGCCAGGCGTCCTCGCGACCATCGACCTTCACGAACTCGCTCGCGACGACGGTGATCCCGAGGTGCGCGAGGTGGAACGCGTTCTCGACCGTGTCCTCGTTCAGCAGGCTCGCCCTGATCTGCTTCGCGACCCGGCTCTTGACCTTCGGGTGCTTGCGCGGGTTCGCCCCGCTGTAGATGTGCGGCCGCTGCAGCTCGCGCACCGGCACGTCGAACTGGTGCCGGATGATTCCGAGCCTCTTGTCGCTGCTGTTCTCCAGACGCCGCGCCGCCTCGACTCCCTCGAGGACAACCTCACGAAGGTCCTCGTCGGCGTACTGGTCCTGCTGCATGACCTCAGTCATGTCACTACTCCTTGTTCGTGTGGTGCCGCTCCGCGACCCACGTTGGCGGCGGCCGCTCCTGCGATCCGCCCTAACCGCCTGCCCGGTCTCCCGGATCAGACCCACTCACTCTAGCTGCCCTTCCGGGCGGAAGCGAACCCGCCGCTGCCGGGCGCGTTCAGCTCATCGACTGCCGAAGCCCGAGCAGCCTCGCCCGTCCGGCGTCGTCGGCCTCCGCCTGCGCCGCGGCCGCGGCGTCGCGCTCGCTCTCGGCGTCGATCGTCGCTTCGCGCAGCCCGGTGCGCACGTGCTCGAGCAGCTCGACGATCGAGAACGTGGCGGGACTGTTCTGGTTCATGCGCAACGAAGTCGCCGTCGGACCTGCGAACAACGGCGGCAACTTCGCACCGCTCGCGTACCGGCGCAGCCAGCTCAACGCGACCCGCTCCCGCGCGCGCTCCCGCTCGGCAGCTTCCAGCTCGTCAACAAGCCGCAGGCAGGTCTGCTCGCTTGACCTGATCGACTTCGTGAGCGCGGTGCGTCCAGCCGTCGACCGAGCCGTGCAGTGCCTGCTCGAACGCCTCACGCGCGCGGTCGCAGCGCAGCTCATTCGCGGCGACCAGCCGCTCGGCCTCGGCCAGCTCGACGGCGGGCCTGATCCTCGGCCGCCGTCCCTGCGACCTCGCCGCGGTCGAGCGCGTCGGCCAACGCGGCGCGATCCTCAACGATCGCCAGCTCGATCTGCGCCGTCGCCTCGCGCACCTTCTGACGCGCGGCTTCCAGCTCGTGCTCGCGCTCGCGAAGCGTCTTGGCCGCCTGGGCGACCGGACGCGGCACAACCGTCTCCGGAACTTCGATCATCGCCTGCTCCTCGGTTCGTTCGGATCGACCAGTCTGAACGGCAGCACGATCGTGCGCTCATCGTCGGGCAGCGCACGCAACCGCAGATGCTCGTCGTGCACGAACGCATCAAGGGCTCGCGCCGATGGTAGGAGCCGGTAGCGGGACGACGTCGGTGTAGTTGCCGCCGGTCACGAGCGTCTGAATTCTTCCTGCAGTTCGTTCGCCGTCCGCGCGATCGCCGCCAGTTCACGCCGCTCGCGCTCGCGTGCTGCCCTGCTCACGGACGGCCCGCTCGCTCGGCGACAGCGGCGGCAGCATCCGCTCGCGCCGCGAGAGGAAGGTGTCTCGCAGACGCTCCCCGAACACGTCGGGCCGCTGATCTGCCACTCGATGCTACCGCGACGAGTCACGATCAGGCGTCGCGCGCCGAGCGCGTTGGCAGAGAGCTGTCGAAAGAGCGGGAGCGGTCCCGCCGGTCCCGGCCCGCAGTTGAGAGCGGGACCGGACAGGCGGGTTCGCTGATCAGGCGACGGCGCTGTCCTTGATCGAGCCGAGCTTCGTGCCGAGCGTCCGCCGAAGCGCGACATCGATGTGGTAGCGCTGCAGAACAACGGCAGTCAGGGCCTCCTCTGACCACAGCCGCGCGATGTCATCCATCGCCCACTGCGGCGAGTTCTTCAAGGCCTGTGCGCCAAGGATCGTCTCGACGAGCGCCTGCTCGAACCACTCGTGGACGCTCGTCGACGATCACCTCGGAGGCACCGGGGACGTCGGCGTACCGGGACTCCCAGCGCTCGATCATGTCGAGTGAACACGCGGAAGTCGGCGTTGATCTGCAGCAGGTTCTGGTCGGGCAGGTACTTCGCCGCCCGATCCTCCAGAAGCAGCGGCGTTCGCGTCCCGTTCGCAACGCTGATCCACACAACCTCCGGATCGAGGTCCGGAACGAACTGCTCGCCTGGGACCGCCTTCTTCGTCGATGAACAAGCGCGTACACACCGCCGGCGCGCCCGCCCCGACCTCCTCCGTGTCCCCCCGCATGGTCCCGAGCCGATCCGTTCTCTCTCGCCTTACCGCCTAACTCCTCGCCGGAGACGGTGATCGTCCCTTTCGATGCGGCGGCGGTAGCGGCTGATGCTTGAGCAGCTCGCGGATCTGTCGGATGCGATCCCTGATCGCCTGCTTGTGGTCGGAGACGTCCCTCCCTGCAGTCACCTCTTCCATGAGCGCCTTGATCTCACCCGGGAAGCGATCGCGCCCTCGGAACTCGGCAGCCCACTCCGCCCACGGCAACGGCTCCTCGTCAAGCAGAAGGACGGTCCGGGCCGCGTTCGTCGTCAGCGTCCGCCGTTGGCATCGTCGGCGAGGGGCTCCAAGTAGATGACGACCCGGTTGTGCCCGAAGATGACGCCGAACAACTGGAGCCGAGCGACACCCGACCGACTCGCCGCCATCTCGTACAACTCGTACTGGTACAGCGCGGCCATGTGGCCACTCGATGCGATGTAGCCCGAGTTCGACGTGAGCGCGCCCTCGTCCTTGAGGATCCACCAGTGCGCCGTAGCCCTCGTCAGCGGCACAGACCCCGATGCGCTGGAGTGCTGATCGAGGTACGCACGCTGGCCGGTGATGCGTGCGGAGCGATGTTCACGTCGGTGTTCGTGCGCGGCTCCTTCCAGCCCTGTCTCGCCTTCACGACGATGCCCGGTGGGAACTCGAAGTAGCGCTGGTTGAGGTTCTTCGCGATCCAGACAGTGGGACTCGGAGCGCCTTGCGGCGGCTCCATCGTCTGAGCATCGGACGAGTTGCCAAGGAGCACCACCATCGTCCCGTGCTTGTCGATCTGGTCCGGCTTCACGTCGTCGGTGATCGGAGACCAGTCGGCAAGCGTTCCGTCAGGCCGCTCTTGGCGCCTGATGCCGTACTGGTGTGTGTCGGGATCCCGCCAGACGTGGATCATCGAGCCGACGCCATCCTTCCACGACAGGTACACGAGACCCTCGTGATTGCGGGTCAGCGCCGCGATCTTCGCCCCGATCCCGAAGTTCTTGTCGTGAGCCTGCTCGCGTGTCGAGATCGAGAGCTGGTTGATGTACCGCACCATCTCGGGGCCGGTCATCCCGGTCCCGCTGTCGATGCAGGCGAGCTTGACCTTCTCCCCGATCGTCAGCTCGTAGCTCACCCAGTCGACGTCCCAGACGACCTCTCCCTGCTTCTCGGGCGTCACGAGGATGGCTTCGATGCTGTTCTGGGTCAGCTCGCGCAAGAACTGCAGCGGATGCGCGTCCTTGCCCATGCGGTCGATCAGGAAGCCGATGTTGGCCACCTGCATCTCGCTGGTGTGCTTGGCGTCAGGGACGCCAGAGGCGACCTCACTCACGATGTTCTCCTTTCCCGAGAGAACAGGGACAGTGGCGTCGCGGCTCTCTCGCGGAACTAGGTGCCTCCTCTCCACAGACGTTGGTGGAAGCGCGTGGCTTCGGCCGCCATCCGGAGAGACTCGGCTGTGTCGTAGGCAACCTACAGCACGTCGCGGACGCCTACGGGCCGGCGGCGAGCCGAACGCCCGGGCGCTGCAACGCGACCCGGCCCGAACGGAACGTCAGGCCGTCGAGGTGCGGGCGACAAGATGGCAGTTCGGGACGTGTCCCATCGCGGGTGGGACATGGGTGGGCACTCCGCGCACACGAGGGACCGCAGCGGCATCACCGACACGACTGTTTAAGCCAGATCGGGATGCCGCCAAGGTGGTACATGGGCCGGGCAGGGATCGAACCTGCGACCTTGGGATTAAAAGTCCCCTGCTCTACCAACTGAGCTACCGGCCCGCACCGGGGGAGTAGCCTCCACCTGTGAGCAAAGGGTACGCGGAAGGCTCGGCAGTCGAAGAGCGCCTCGCTGCGCTCGAGCGCGGCGACGACCTCGACCGGCAGCTCGACACCGGGCGCGCCGCGCTCTACGGGTCGACCGAGGCGGAGCAGGAGCGCCACTTCCTCGGCTGGGCCGACGAGCTCGACGCCGACGCGCTCTTCGCCTCGGGCGAGGCGTGGGGCCTCCAGGTCGTGCGCCGCTCCGCACCGCGCACGTAGCAGTCGGTTACTTGCTCGGGGTCACGGCGGGCCGCGCCGGTACGCCGCGGGAAGGCTCGCTTGCCGCCGCATCGAGCGATGCCACCCACTTCGCGTGGTGCTGCTGCGCCCAGTCGCGGTCGACCCAGCCACGCGTCATCCCGTTCAGCGCATGGCGGGTCTTCGGGTGGATCACCGCCAGATAGAGGTGCCCGACGAACAGGAAGAACGACACGTACATCAGCCAGTCGTGGATGAGGATCGTCTGCGCGAAGCGGAAGCGTGTGTTGCGCTCGCCGTACCAGAGGAGGAAGCCCGTCACCGAGAAGAGCACCGCGAAAGCCGCGGTGACGATGGCGTTCACCTTCTGGCCGGCGTTCAAGCGTCCCTGCGGTGCGGGGCGGCGGCCGCGGAGCCACTTGCGGTCGTCGGCGTCGAAGAGGTCGATCTCGCGCGCGGTCGCGCGCAGGCTGCGGCGGTCGCCGAACGCGACGACGAGCACGAGCGCGATCACCCATGCGACCGCCGTGTACACGTGGATGTTCTTCAGCAGCGGTCGCCGGCCGACGGCCTCGGCGAGGCTCGGCAGGTAGAGGCAGAGGCCGCTGCCGAGCAGGATCAGGAACGCCGTCGCGTGCACCCAGTGCACCGCACGCTCCGTGCGCGTGAAGCGCGGCAGGCGGACGTGCTCAGCCATAGCCGTTCGACCTTCCGACCCAGGCGTTCTGGTCGTAGCCGAGCCCTTCCCAGTAGCCGGTCGGCTGCGTCGCGACGAGCTCCATCCGCTCCAGCCACTTGACGCCCTTGTAGCCGTACATCTCCGGGATCACGACACGCGCCGGCGCGCCGTGCGGCCGCGAGAGCGGCGCGCCGTCGAGCTCGAGCGCGAGCATCGCGTCCGGCAGCAGCGCCTGCGGGATCGTGAGCGAGTCGTCGTACGGATGCTCCGCCGACACGAACCGGATCGCCTTCGCCTCGGGAAGCGGATCGACGAGCTCGAGCAGATGCTTGAAGCGCACGCCGGCCCAGCGCACGTCCTTCACCGTCCAGCCGGTCACGCAGTGGAACGTCGAGACCTGGTGCGCCCGCGGCAGCGCGAGCACGTCCTGGTAGCCGAGGCTGACGGGACGGCGGACGAGGCCGGTGATCTCGAGCCGCCAGGCTTTCGGGTCGAAGACCGGCATCGAGCCCGAGATCGTGTAGATGCGCCAGCCTCCGACCGGGAGAACATCGCCGACGAGCTGCGAGAAGGCCGACGTCAGCGGCGACAACGTCCTGCTCGCCGCCGGCGCCCAGAGGAACGACGACACTCCGCCCGCGAGCAGGGCGAGAAACGCTCGCCGGCCGTAGGGGCGCTCGTCGGGCCGTGTGCCGTCCACGTCTTCCAGACAGCTTGCACGCGACTCCGTTACGCGCGTATTGCGGCTGCTGGGCTCAGCCCGTCGCGAGCGGGCCGCTCGTGAGCTCGGTGACCGAGCCCGGGTTCACCTGGGAGCTGAGCCGCACGTCGATCGTGTACGCGCCCGTGCCCAGCTTGACCTTCGGCAACGTGACGGTCGCCGGCGCCGCGCCTCCCGCGAGGGCGCCGCGACGGGCCGCCACCGGCTTCCCGTCGTGACCGTCGAGCGTCGCGAGATAGAGGCAGTCGCGCGTGCATGTGAGCTGGAAGCTCGCCGCGGCGAAGGGCGACAGCGCCGGTGGGAACGTCAGCGTGCTCGCCCCCGCGGACGTCGCGAGACCGGGGCAGACGGTCGTCCCGCGCTGTGCCGGCGCGGCCGCCGCGCTCACCGCTGCAGCCGACGTCTTGGCGCCGCCTCCCGCATAGAAGAGGCCCGTCGGCGCAACCGGCGCCGTGGCGCTGTCCTGGATCCGGTCGACGATCACACCCGCGACGCTCGGGGAGCACGCGGCCTGGGCGATCGCGGCGGCGTAGCTCGACCCCTGCGCCGTCGCCGACACCGCGCCCGTCGTCGGCGGCGGCCCGCCGCCGTACGCAGGGAGCTCGGCCGCGGGCACGGTCGTCGGGACGGCCAGCCCGTCGATCAGCACCGGCGGTGCGCTGCCCCCGAGCGAGCTGGTGGCCGCGGCGACCACCTGCGGGACGCTCGCCTCCGTCCACTGAGCCGTCGTGGCGGGGGCGGGGGCCGGGCGCAGAGCGATCACGTCGACGTACGGCGCCGTGCGTCCCGCTGCTTTGAAGGCGCGGCCGAGCGCTGTGACGACCGCTTTCGGAGCGACGGCCCCGTCGACGAGCGGGCCGACGGCAACGGTCGTGTTCACGGCTTGAACCGCGTCCGCGATCGCAGCGAGGGAGAGGCTGTAGGCAGGTGCGCCAGCCGCCGTCGGGGCGGGCGTCAGGAGCAGGTCCCGCAGGCCCGGCACCTGCTGCGCGAGCGCCGCCGAGTACTCGGCGAGCGCCTCGCGCCCGGCG
Organism: uncultured Thermoleophilia bacterium; assembly: GCA_963708355.1. GTDB lineage: Bacteria > Actinomycetota > Thermoleophilia > Gaiellales > Gaiellaceae > PALSA-600. Next base: position 526,015 of record CAVPSK010000009.1, read on the forward strand.
TCGTCGGTCGGGAGCGGCGACGCGTACAGCTCGACGACCAGCCCCATTCCGGCCGGGACCCGCTGCAGCGCCGCGACGAGGCTCGGGTCGGGAGCAGCCGCCCCGGCCGGCCAGGCGACGCCCATGCGAACGACGCGCAGCCCCAGCTTTTGCGCCAGTGCGGCCTGGCTCGGATCGTCCAGCGCCGCGCCGACAGCGAGTGACGGTGTCGGAGTCGTCTCTGCGTCCGAGCCCTTGCGTGCGGACTTGGACTGCGAGGCGGTCGTTGCGACGCGGACGATCGGCAGCGCGTCGAACGACGAGCGGTTGCCGGCCCAGTCGGTCGCGGTCACGCGGACGGGATAGACGCCCGCGCGGGTCGGCTCTTTCACCGCCACGGTGACCCAGCCGCCCGCGAGCGAAAGGCGGCGCGTGGGACCGGCGGCCGACTCCACCTGAACCGTCGCGGGCTTCGAGAGCCACAGACGCAGCGTCCCGAGGCCGCTGTTCGCGAGCATGAACGCGGGCGGCTGCTTCGCGTACGCGGCGATCCGCGTGCGTGCAGCGGCGAAGCGCGCGTCGGTCGGTGCGAGCTTCGCGAGCAGTTGTACGACGTACTGCTGGTAGTCGAGCGGCGAGAGCTCGTGCGGCAGCGAGTAGTACGTCCAGTAGCCCGTGTCGAACTTCGGCAGCGTCGCGGCGGCGGCGCTCTTCATCCGTGCGGCGAGCGTTGCGGCGCTCGAGTCCTCGGCTGCCTGCGCGTAGTCGCTGAGCGAGACGACCGCCTGCAGCTGTGCGTTCAGGACGGCGAGTGACTGGAACGCGTAGAGGCGGATCCAAGGACCCGCGGGGACGTTCGTCAGGAGGCGCCGAGGAATGACGTCGAACGCGCCGCGCGCGGCGCGCAGGTAGGCGTCGCTCTCCTCGGGGATCATGAGCGCCGCGCGCGCGAACGCCTGCGCCGCGACGGCCTGCGCCATCCCCGACAGCCAGGGCGCGCGCCCGCCGGAGAAGTCGAAGTAGTACTCGAAGCCGACTCCCCCGCCCGTCTGGAACACGCCGCGCGCGATCAGCGCATCCGCGAGGCGCTGGGTGCCCTCGGTGTCGCCGGCTGCGATGCGCGCGTTCAGTGCGCCGAAGTCGGCGAGCGGGTGAAGCTCGAAGCAGCGGCCGGCGAAGTAGCGGTAGACGACCCCGTCGGCGTCGGTGACGTCGGTCTTGTCGGCCGGCGCCCAGTGCGCCGCAAACCAGTCGTCGTTCGCCTCGAGCTGCCCGACCAGCGCAACGGCGCGCGGCTTGGTCAGCCGGCCGTCGAAGGCGGCAAGCTCCGACAGTGCGACCCCGACATGGAAGCCCCGCCCGTTCGGCAGACCGCGAATGAGTCGCGCAGCACGGGCGATCTCGCTGCGCGCGCGAGCCGCCGTCGCGGGATCGACACGGCCGGCCTTCGCCGCCTTGTTGATCGTCTGAAGCGCCTTCTTCTGCGCAGGCAGCACGGTCGTTCCGGCGGACGCGCCCGTGGCGACCAGCGCCGCGAGCGCCGCGACCAGTACTGCAAGACCCCTCACTACGTTTCCCTGACGACGATTGAGCCGACAGGTTAGTGCGAGGCCGTGTGCTCCCATTCGACGAGCAGCTGCTCGAGGTGGCGGCGTTGGGCGTCGTTGAACGACATCAGGTCGACGAGCCGCCGCGCCTCGGCGGGATCGTCGTTGGCGATTGCCGCCTCGAGCCTCTCGCGCTCCGGTGTCGGCTCGCGCAGCTGGCGGCGCAGCCAGCGCAGCAACGAGACGGTGGTCGCCGTGGTCGTCACAACTGTTTCGACCAGATCGTGTAGCGGCGATCGACGACGAACCCGACCCGCTCGTAGAGCTGTGGCGCGCCGGTCGGGTTGTCGCCATCGACCTTGAGGCCGACGCGCCGGGCGCCGCGATCGCGGTACGCGTGGAGCCCGTGTCGCAGCAGCGCCTTGCCGAGGCCGCGTCCGCGTTCGCTCTCGCGCACGACGAGATCCTTGACCCACCCGTTCCCGCCCGCCGTCGCACGCCAGTGCAATGCGCACGCAACCAGCGCGCCCTCGCGCTCGGCGAGGAACCACATCTCGGGATCGAAGTCGTCGTGCGCCGTCATGAAGTCGAGCCAGTCGTCGTGCGTGCGCTCGACGTAGTCGCGGTCCCAGCCCGCATAGGACTCGTCGAGCAGCCTGTGGACGCGCTCGCCGTCGGCGGATGTGTACGCGCGCACCTCGACGTCCGCCGGCCAGCGAGGCGGCTCGAGGTCGCCGTCGAGCGTGCGCCACATCCGCAGGACCTCGCGCTCGGCGGTGAAGCCGCTTCGCTCGAGCAGCGACCACTGCACGGCGTCTTCGCGCACGACGATGCTCGTGACCGCTTCGAAGCCGCGTTCGCCGGCCCGCGACTCGATGTGCGGGAGCAGTTCGGCTGCGGCCTCGCCCTCGGAGGCGGCGATGGTGAAATCGTGGTCGGCGCCGAGCGAGGCCCAGGCCGCGACCCGGCCGTCGTCGACGGCGACCAGGCAATCGCACCCGTCCTGGGTCAGCCTGTGCTCGAGGAACCGCCGCTCGAACTCCGACTCCCCGAACACGGCTTGGTCGCGCTGAACGATCAGCTCGAAGGCAGCGTCGAGGTCGGCGGCCGTTGCGTCACGGACCAACACGAGGCCCACGGTATCGGACGGTTCGCGAGCCTAGATAGCCGCGGCGCGAGGGCTGTCCTCGCCGCTTGCGCGCACGAGCGCGTCGATCTCGGCGGCGGGCACGGGCTTGCTCAGGTAGTAGCCCTGCGCGAAGTCGCAGCCGAGCGCTTTCAGGTGCGTCCACGCCGCGGCCGTCTCGACGCCCTCGGCCACGACCTGCAGGCCGAGGTTCCGTGCCAGTTCCACCGTCGAGCGCACGATCGCTGCGTCGTTCCGGTCGTCGGCCATCTGCATCACGAAGGAGCGATCGATCTTCATCTGGTCGATCGGCAGCCGCTTGAGGTAGCCGAGCGACGAGTAGCCCGTGCCATAGTCGTCGATCGCGAGCACGACGCCCATCTCGCTCAGGCGGCTCAGGATCGCGCGTGCCCGCATCGGGTCGGCGACGATCACGCTCTCGGTGATCTCGAGCTCGAGCGAGGACGCCGGGACGCCGCGCTCGGCGAGCATCTGCGCGGCCGTCTCGGGGAGCGTGAGGTCGTAGAGGTCGCGCGCCGACAAGTTCACGGCAACGCGAATGTCGATTCCGTCGTCCTGCCACGACTTGAGCTGCTCGAGCGACGCATCGAGCACGTAGAGCGTCAGCTCCCGGACGAGGCCGGTGGCCTCGGCGAGCGGGATGAACTGGTCGGGCCCGAGCAAGCCGTGCTCCGGGTGCTGCCAGCGCACGAGCGCCTCGACCGCGACGATGCGCCCGCTGACCAGGTCGGCCTTCGGCTGGTAGTGGAGCACGAGCTCACGCTCGTCGAGCGCGCGGCGCAGCTCGGCTGCGAGCGCGAGCCGGTGAGGACTGTACTCGTCGCGCTCCGGCGCGTAGAGCTCACAGCCCGAGTGGTCGTCCTTCGCGAGGTACATCGCGACGTCGGCGCGTTGCAGCAGCGTGTCGACGTCGTCGCCGTGCTCGGGGAACAACGCGATGCCGATGCACGCGTCGAGATCGAGCGTCACGCCCTGCAACGTGAACGGCCGACGTAGGACCGTGCGAATGCGCTCACCGAGCTCGAGTGCCTCGGCGCCGTCGACAATGTGCGGCAGCAGGAGGCCGAACTCGTCGCCACCGAGTCGTGCGACGCTGTCGGAGACGCGCAGCCCGCCGCGCAGGCGGCCGCCGATCTCTTGCAACAGCAGGTCGCCGTTGTGATGGCCGAGCGTGTCGTTGACCTCTTTGAACCGATCGAGGTCGAGGATCATCAGGGCGACGCCCGTCTCGTCGCGTTGCGCCGCGAGGATCGCCTGCTGGGCGCGGTCGTGGAAGAGGCTGCGGTTCGGGAGATCGGTCAGCGGGTCGTGCAGCGCGAGGTGCTCGTTCTCGGCGGCCTGGCGGCGAAGCCGTGTCGACGCCCCGGCGACGATGCGGAACAGGAGCAGGTACAGGATCGTCAGCCCGGCAGCGAGGAAGAGATAGAGCCTGCGCGTGTCGTGGGCGATGCCGGCTGCGATCGGACGGTACGGCAGGTAGAGCTCGAACGCGCCTGCCGGCTCACCGCTCTCGAAGCGGACCGGCGTGTACACCTCGAGCAGGCTCCCGAAATGCCGGTCGCCGGCGTTCTCGAGCTTCTTCAGGTTGTCGACGTCGGAGACGGTCTCGCCGTCGAGCGCCTCCTCGAGCTCGTCGTCGCCCACGTCGAAGTGCTTGCCGATGATCGAGTGGTCGGTTGCGTAGACGACGGAGCTGTCGCGATTCCATACCTTGATGCGCGCGACCTCGCCTGCGGCGACGCTCGGCCACAGTGCGCGGTCGAGCGCACGCACGCGCTCCTTCGGCAGGCCGTTCTCGAGGCCGGCGGCGGTCAGTTCCGGGCGGACGACCGAGCCGTCGATGAGTGCCGCCGTGCGGCGAGCGTCGGCGAGCGCCCTCGTCCGGACCCCTGCCGCCAGCGTGTGCGCGAGCACGAGGCCGAGCAACGCCACCGCCACGAAGCTGGCAAGCGCGAAGCGGGCCAGGAGCCCGAACCGAGGCCGCGTTGTTTGCAGGAGCTTTTTCATGCCCGGCGCCCTGCGCGGGGTATCGGCTCGAACGCCGAGAGCCTTGAGATGCGGCCGACGGCGCCGATGAGGAGGTATGGCCGCCGGAGAGATCGCTGTCGCCCGCCGCGCCGGACGCCCATTCTCGATCGGCCGGGCCGTGCCGGGCGTCGGTGCGGGCATCGCCGTGGGCGCGACCGGGCTCGCCAACGGTGGCTACTTCCCGGCGGAGTGGGGCTGGGCGGCACTCGGCTTCGCGCTCGCGGCGCTCGTTGCGCTCCTCGTCCGCGAGCGCGTCTCGCTCGGCCGGCTCGAGTGGGCCGCAGCCGCGGCGCTCGCGGCGTTCGCCGCCTGGACGTTGCTGTCGGTGCTCTGGTCGCCGAGCTCCGCGCAGCCGGTGCTCGCGTTCGAGCGCACGTGCGTCTACGTGCTCGCGCTGCTCGCGGCGTTCTTTGTCGCCACGTCGCGCATGGATGCAGAAGCGCTCGTCGCCGGCGCGCTCGCGGGCACGTTCGGCGTCTCGGGCTACGCGCTCGCGACGAAGGTCGCACCGGGCTCGCTCGCGTCGTTTGCCCCCGACGGGCATCTCCAGCTCCCAGGGCCGATCGGGTACTCGAACGGGCTCGGCATCCTCGCCGCGATCGGGATCCTCGCCGCTGTCGGGCTCGCGGCGAACGCTCGCTCGACGCTCGTGCGCGTGCCTGCGGTCGCCGCCCTGCCGGTGCTCGTCGCGACGCTCTATCTCACGTTCAGCCGCGGATCGTGGCTCGCGCTCGCGGTCGGTCTCGGCGTCGCGCTCGTCGTCGACCCGAGGCGGCTGCATCTCGTTGCCGTCTCCCTGCTCGCCGCTCTTGCTCCTGCGGTCGTCGTCTGGCGGGCTTCCGCGATCGCCGCGCTGACCCACGAGCAGCCGACGCTTGCAGCCGCGCGCGCCGCCGGTCACCGGTTGGGCGCCGTCACCTTCGCATGCACGGTCGCTGCGGTGCTGGTCGGGCTCGCGTTGCCCACGCTCGAGCGACGAGTGCGGGTCGGTGCGCGTGCCTCTCGCGGCGTCGCAGCGGCGGCGGTGATCGCAGGGCTCGCAGCGGTTGTTGCCGCGCTGCTCGCGGCCGGCGGGCCAACCACCGTCGCCTCGAGCGCGGCGCACTCGTTCTCGCACCCGCTGCCCGATACCGGCGGTGATCTCAACCGACGGCTCACCAGCCTCTCGAGCGACGGCCGCAGCGACTACTGGCGCGTCGCGTCGCAGGAGGTGCGTGCGCACCCGTTGCTCGGCGGCAGTGGCGGGAGCTTCGTCTCCTACTGGCACCGTCTGCGCCCGACCGGGTACGAGGCGCGGAACGCCCACAACCTCTACCTCGAGACGCTGGCCGAGCTCGGGCCGGTCGGGCTCGCCCTGCTGGTGGCCGTATTCGCGTTGCCGTTGCTCGCCGTCCGCCGTGCACGCGGAGGGCCCGCGACGACCGCCGGTGCGGCGGCGTTCGCCGCGTTTGCGTTCCACGCGGCGGTCGACTGGGACTTCCAGCTCGTCGCCGTCTCGCTGGCGGCGCTCGCCTGCGGGGCCGCGGTGCTCGTCGGGGCGCGCGACGAGAGGGCGGCGACCCTGCTGCCGGCCGGCGGGCGGGTCGCGTTGTCGGCGGTTGTCGCTGTCGCGGCAGTCGCGGCAGTCGTCGCACAGGTCGGGAACAGCGCGCTCTCGCAGGGGCAGGCCGCGTTCGCCCGCGGCGATTCGGCAGCGGCCGCGTCGCGCGCCCGTCGCGCTGCGCGCTGGCAGCCGTGGTCGTACGAGCCGCTGCAGCTCCTCGGCGAGGCGCAGCTCGCAACCGGGCGACCGGCGTCCGCGCGGTCCAGCCTGCGGCACGCGCTCACGCTCGACCCGACGAACGCCGACCTCTGGCGCGAGCTCGCCGACGCGAGCGCCGGGCGAACCCGCACCAGGGCGCTCGCCGAGGCGAGGCTGCTCGACCCGCTGGGCTGAGTTTCTCCTGCTCAGACGCCCGGATGGGGGACGAGCGACCGGCCGATCGCGCCGATGATCAGTCTGGAACCGGTCGTGGACCCATTCCGAGGGAGAGAACGAACGTCGTGAGCAACCACCCGAATCCCGTCAGCCGCCGCGCCCGGCTCCTGCTCGGCACGGCCTTCTTGGCCGCGACCCTGGTCGCCGCGTCCGCGCTCGCCGGGATCGGGTTCGCGAGCAGCTCGCCGAGCGCCGCTCAGTACCAGTACACGAAGATCGTCGCGATCTGCCACCACACGAAGTCGAAGACGCACCCTTGGGTCACCCTCCGCATCGACCTCCGCGCCTGGCCGCGCCACCTCCAGCACGGTGACACGTACGGCGGGTGCACGGCCAAGCAGCTGATGCCGCCGACGCACCACCGGAAGCCGAAGCCCAAGCCGAAGCCGAAGGTGCACTCGCACGGCCAGTCGCGCGGCAGCCACAGCCACGGCCGCAACTAGGCGCGGCGCCGGCCGCCTGGTCTACGTCCCGGTCGTCGAGTCCGACTTGGTGCGCTTCGGGATGTTGGAGCGCGGCCCCCAGTCGTCGTCCTTGTCGACGCCGACCTGGTCGCCCCACGTGCCGCCCGACACCGACTCGTCGTCCTTCTTCATGTGGCGGATCAGCAGCCAGAGCGGCAGCAGGACGGCGCCGCAGACGAGCAGGGCGCCGATGACGTAGATCCACCAGAGGCTCGCGATGACAGGGCTCACGGAAGCGCATGCTCCCGGACCGGGCGGGCGAGCGCAAGTGCCGGCCGCATTTTGCCGCGCGAGTCGCGGCGTCTCGACTCTTGAAGATCCCCTGATACTTCCGTTACGAGGGACGCCTAGGCTCGGACCATGGGCGCGCTCACGAGAGTGGTGCTCGCACCGGCGGCGGTTGCATCCGTGATCTGCTGCTCGGCCGCGGCCGGCAGCTACATGCCACCGCCCGGTGACTATGCGGCGCAATGGTTGTCGAACTCCGCGATCGCGCTGATCGGAGCCGACGACGACTACCGCTCCGGCGTTCACGTCGTGGACGTCGACGCCGAGGTGCCGCAGGAACGCTTCATCGCTCAGGGCCGCAACCTGCTCGTCTCGCCCAACAAGCAGCTCTTCGCGTTCTCCGTCGACGCGCCGCCCGACCACAGCTCGGTCGTCGTCTCCGCAGCGGACGGCAGTCACGAGCGCACCGTGTTCGACGGCACCGCGCAACCGGCCGGCTGGCTGGCCGATTCGAGCAAGCTGATCCTCGCGGTGCCCGACACCGTCGGCTTCGACTCACGCTTCTACTCGGTCCGGCCCGACGGGAGCGACCTCGTCGAGTACCCGGCCGGCGTCCGCGGCGTTCCGTCTCCAGACGGGAGCCACTTCGCATACGAGGCCTACTCGAAGGCGCCGACGAGGATCCGCGTCGTCTCGGCGGACGGCGCGAGCACCACCACGATCGACACCCATTCGGCAGGGGGCGACAGTTACCCGGTCTGGTCGCCCGACGGCGCGAGCCTCGCCTTCTGGAGCAGATCGGGCGGCGTGAAGGTCGACCTCGCCATCGCACGGGTCGGGGCGGACGTTCGCCTCCTCGATGTCAGCGGGACCGGGGCGTACGGGAGCGTCGCCTGGTCGCCCGACGGCGGGACGATCTACGCCTCGACGATCCACGGTCTGCTCAGGCTCGACCTCGCGAGCGGGCAGCGCCGGCTGATCCCGAGCCTTCCGGGAGGCGTTCTCTCACCGGACGGATCCAGGATCGCCTACCCGGCGGGTGGGGAGTGCCGCGACCGGATCGGGATCTACGTCGCGAACGTCGATGGAACCGGCGCGCGCCGGGTCTCGAACAGCTGCCGTATCGTCGGCACCGACGGCCCCGACGTGCTGCACGGGTCCTTCTCCCAGGTCGTCGTCGGGCTGGACGGCGACGACACGCTCTACGCCGACGACACCTATTACTTCTCGGACGGCGACACGCTCTACGGCGGCCCGGGGAACGACACACTGGACGGGGGATTCGCGCGGGACATCCTGTACGGCGGCCCGGGGAACGACACGCTGTTCGGCGGGGCTTCGAAGGACGTGCTCGTCGGCGGAGGCGGCAACGACCACATCTACGGCGGAGGCGGCAACGACACGATCGGGGCGCAGGACGGCGAGCGTGACTGGATCGCCTGCGGCACGAACGGCCCCGGCAGCGGCGTCCGCGACCACGACATCGTCTACGCGGACCGAATCGACAAGGTCGCCCGCGACTGCGAAGTCGTGCATCGGAGGCGATGAGGCTTGCCGCGTGCGTCCGCATCGGTCGCGGCCGCCGGTACTGTTCGGCGCCGTGGAGGACGCCGAATTCGTTCTCGACGTGCCGGTCGTCCGCTCCTTCGTCGCCGGGGTGCGGACGGCGATCGCCGGTGCGCACACGCCGGAGGAGGCATGCGCCGCGATCAGGCCCTCCTTTGCGGCGCTGCTCGCCGACCCCGACTGGCTCCCTCGGAGCTTCCGAGCGCCGGCGCCGGCGAGCGGGATGGGCGGCGGCATCGGCCAGTGGCTCCTCTATCGCGCCGGCGACGGCTCGCTGTGCCTGTTCTCGCTCGTCGTCCCACCAGGCGCCGAGACGCCGATCCACGACCACCTCGCGTGGGGCCTCGTCGGCCTCTACGCGGGCACGCAGGAGGAAGAGGTCTTCTCGCAGCGCGACGGCGGGCTCGAGCTGGTCGAGCGGCGCAGTGTGAGCCCCGGAGACTTCTACGTCCTGATTCCGCCGCGGGACGACATCCACCGTGTGCGGACGACCTCGGAGGAAACCTCCGTGTCGATCCATCTGCTGACCAACGACACGGGCTGCGTCTGGCGGCACTCGTACGACGCGGATTCCGGCGAGCCGAGCCCGTTTCGGTCGGGCTACGTGAACGTCGCGTGCGCCGACGACTGACGGGTCAGCCGGCGTAGCTGACAGAGAACCCGGCGGCGGTGGGCGTCGACGGCACCGAGCGCACGACGCCGTTCTGCACGATCTCGACGCCTTCGGCGGCGGTCAGGCTCCACGACGGCAGGCTCGTCGTGAGGCCGCTGAAGTCGACCGTGCCGTAGGCGGCGAGCGGGACCGGCGAGCCCAGCTCGGCGTAGTCCTCGACGATCCACTCGGCGGTGTAGCCGCCCGAGAACGAGAGATTCGTGGTGTGGCCCTGGGGAGTGAAGCTGCCGTCGCCGGCGTCCGTGCGGACGCCCCACCCGCCCCCGATCGTCATCACGCCCTCGAGGCCGGTCGTGAGGTCGTCCATTCTCGTCTCCCAGGCACCGGTCGGGCCGATGAAGACCGCCGCCTGGACCCGGTCTCCCGGCGCGATCGGGAAGCCCGCGAAGTCCGCCGAGCGGTTCGGCTCGCTCGGGTACTGTTCCCACCAGGCCCGGTTCTGCTGCGCGCCGTCGATGCAGTCCGCCGTGATCCCGGTCTGCAGGAGGCTGCCGGAGGCGCCGTCGGGGGGCGAGGGGTAGCCGCCGATCCCGACCCAGATCGCGACACCGCCGTTGGGCGTCGCCGAGCAGTCGAGCGTGGGCACAGTCCACTCGCCGCCGACCGAGCTCAGCGCCGTCGTCGAGGGCACGACGTAGCCCGACCAGTTGGTGCTCTGCCGGGGTGCGCCGGTCGGCTGTGTGGGGGACGCGGCGCGCTGGGTGACCGTGACGGTTCGCTGAACCGCGCGCCCGTCTGCGCCCCGGACGCGGACGCCGTACGTCAGATGGACGTCGCTCAGGTGCGAGTTCGCGATCGGCGGAACGGTCCAGGTGGCGCGTCCGGACGCGCAGCCGACTGACTTCACCGGATAGAGGGACGAGAACGTACGGCGCTGCGCGAGGAACGTGCACGTGGCCGTGTTGCGGACGCGCACGTTCACGACGACCGGCGCTCCCGCGGCCGGCAGCGGCCACCCGGCGCGCGTCGACAGGTTGACGGAGACGATCGAGGCCCGCGGCGCGGCGGCGGCCGCGCCGCTTGCTCCGGCGTATCCCGCGGCGAGCAGCAACGTCGCAGTGAGCAGGAGACAGCAGAGCGAACGCACGACCCTCCCCCTGGCGTGACCTTCGTGGTCCTTGGGCTCATCTAAACCTATTGCATGATTGAGCGCGAATCACGTTGACGAGCACCCGCGTCGATCCCGCAACCGGCAACCTGCTCGTCGCCGGCAAGCCGACCTTTCCGATCGGCCTCTCCGATCCGCCGCCGGTCGACGGCACGGCGCCGGGGAGCAGTGCGCCAGCGTGGGCCGAGATCGCGCGCGCCGGTGTCACGTTCGTCCGCAACTACACCGTGTGGAGACGTGCCGCGCTCGCCGAGCAGCTGCTCGCGGTGAAGGAGGAACTGAACGCGGCGCAGGCGCACGACCTGCAGGTCTGGCTCGCGCTCGCGGGCGTCGACGACAACCTGAAGCGTCAGTCGCTGCTCGACGAGATCGTCGGGACGGTGAAGGGGCATCCCGGGCTCGGCGTCTGGAAGGGGGCCGACGAGCCGGCGCACGGCCACGTGCCTGCGGCAGGGCTGGTCGCCGTCCGCAAGCACCTGCGCGTGCTCGATCCGGATCATCCGATCGCGATCATCGAGGCGCCGCGTGCTCCCTCGCAGGCCCCGGGCGGCCCCGACCGGCGGCTGACCGCGGCCGCGATCAGGCCGTATGCCGCGGCGTGCGACATCCACGGCGTCGACATCTACCCCGTCTCCAGGCCGCCGGGCCTCCACGCCGGCGGCCCGCCTGTGAACACCGACATCAGCGTCGTCGGCGACATGACGAAGATCGCCGTGCAGGCGACGCGCAGGAAGGGGATCTGGATGACGCTCCAGATCGCCTGGAGCGGCGTTCTCCCGCCGCATCCGGTCGTGTTCCCGACGCTGCCGCAGGCGCGGTTCATGGCCTACGACGCCGTCGTTCACGGGGCGCGCGGGCTCTTCTTCTTCGGCGGCCAGTTCAGGGAGGTGATGAACGCGACCGACCGCAAGCGCGGCTGGAACTGGACCTACTGGCGCGAGGTGCAGCGGCCGCTCGTCCAGGAGCTCAGCGACGCCGCGCACATGGCGGCGCTGACCGCGCCTCTCGCGGGGCTCCCGATCAAGGCCAACGCGGCCGACATCGCGCTCAGCGCGCGTGCGGCCGGGCCGTGGCTCTATCTGATCGCCGTCCGCCGGAGCCCGACGGCAGCAGGACGCGTTCGCTTCACCGGGCTTCCGGCGGGGGTGAGTCGCGGCACCGTGCTCGCGCACCCGGGCGGGAACCCCGCCCGGGACGTATCGGTCTCACGCGGCGCCTTCACCGACCCGGACCCTTACCGGCCGCACAACGCACGCGTCTACCGCTTCAGGCGCGCGGCCTGACCAAGGAGGACCGGTTCGAAGAAGTGGCGGGCGACGAATCGACCGACCTTGCGGCCGAGGGTCGAGCCTTGAAGATCGGAGCTGCGGAAGTGGAAGCCGACGAGGACGCGTGCCCAATCGACGTCCTTGACGACTTCGTGGAGGCGCCGGTACTCGCGAGCGGCGTGGGTGACTCGACTGTCGAGCGAAAAGTGAACCTTGTCGGTTCGGAAGAACGCGTCGAGAGCGGTCGCGAGCGCGCCGCTGTGGCAGGCGTGTGCGGACGGGTACTCGGGGAAGTTGGGCGTCGTGCCGAGGGGCACCCAGCTCGGGTCGGCCGCCGTCTGCGGGTTGCCATCCGTATCTGCCAGAGGGATCGCCTGATACGGACGCCAGAACCAGTAGTGATACTTGGCGTCGAAGCAGGCGATCATCGCGTCGCCGCCGGCGACGTGCGCCATGGCCAGCATCCGGGCCGTCTGCTCCAGGCCGAGCCCTCGGGCAGCGGCGAGGCGAAGCAGCCCGTCGTTCCACTGCCTGATGTCGTGGTCGGTCCAGAACAGCGCTTGGGCCGTCTGTGCTTGCGTCCTGATCGTGCTGTCGCTCCGACCGAGGTCCTTCACCTGGTTGAGGTCATGAGCGTAGTCCAGGCTCGTCAGGCCTTCGGGGGCGTCGGGCCGGAACTGCGACGCGCTCTGAAGCGCGAGCGGCCGCATCCCGGGTAGGCAAAGCCCGAGCACCGGGGCGGGCGCCGGTTGCCAGACGCCCGGCCCCGCCGGCGGCTGGCCCAGATCCGCGAGCGTGATGCTGCACCCACGCCCGTCGTTCACGCGCCGGGCGAGGACGGCCTGAGCGACCTGGTCGCCGATCGCGATCCCCTCTGCCTTCGCGTTGCCGTCCGGGATCGCAGCGATGTAGGCGGCGTAGTCGTTGTCGAGGACCGACTGGGTGGCGCCGAGCTGGGGCTGCAGGCCGGTGAGCGTGTCGTACGCGGCGGTCGCGATCGCAGCCTCGGGCGAAGTGTCCCGTGGCGCTGTGGGTGTGGGCGCGTACGGTTTGTAGCCTCCGTCGATCGCGACGGCGGCGTCGTAGATGGCGACGTGGACGATGCCCATGTACACGGCGGCTTCGCCCGGGAACTTGTTGCCGAAGTTCTCCGACCCGAAGATCCCGCCCGGACCCGCCGGGACGATCGCACACCGGGCCTCGGTGCTCCAGAAGGCGACCGGCGTCGGCGCGGCCGGATAGTTGGCGGCAGGCAGACACTGCGTCGTCGGTGCGGCCGCGACACTCGGTCCGGCGCCGGCGAGGGCAACCGCAGCGAGGAAAGCGGGCAGCAGGACCAGTCTCGATTTCACGTCTCCTCCTCTCTCGACGGAAAGCGTCGACGAGGTAGCTGGGCACTCGACCGAACCTAGGCCGCGCCGCTCAGCTTGAAATCGCGAGTCCCCCTGAACTTTGCTCGGGCGTGCCGGAATCCAGCCGGTACACGCGCGCGAGCTCGGTGCGTGAGCGCACGCCGAGCTTCGCGTACACGTGCGAAAGATGCGTCTCGACCGTTCCCTCCGACAGGAAGAGGGCCGTGGCGACCTCGCGGTTCGTGCGTCCCTGGGCGACGAGCGCCGCGACACGGCGCTCTGCTGTCGTCAGCCCCTTCTCGCGCGTACGTCCACCGATCCGGCCGAGCTCCCCTCTGGTGCGCTCGGCCCAGGTCGCCGCGCCGAGGCTGGTGAACGTGGCGAGCGCCTCCTCGAGCGCGCTCCGCGTCGCGGCCTTCTGCCGCTGCCGTCTCCGCACGACGCCGAGCGCGAGCAGGTCGCGGCCTCGCCCGAACCGGTCGCCGACCCGCTCGTGCTGCTCGATGGCCCGCCCCAGCAGCGTTGCCGCGTCGTCGACGCGGCCGTCGGCGGCGGCGATCAGCCCCCGGCAGTGCGTCACCTGCGCGAGCACGCGCGGCTGCGCGAGCGCGGTCGCGTCCGCCTCCCATGTGTCGACCACGCCCGCTGCGGCTCCGACCCGGCCGAGCCCGAGGAGCGCTTCGACGTAGTCGGCCGTCCAGGGCCGCTTGTGTGCGTTCCGCCAGTCGACGGCAAGAGCGAGCCGATCGGCCTCTGCGAACTGAGCGACACCCGACTCGATGTCCCCGCTCCAGAAGGCGACGAGGCCGAGCACGCCCGGGAACAACGGGCCTGCGACGCGGATCTGCTCCGCGCAAAGCGCAAGCCCGCGCTCCGCGAGCTCGCGCGCGAGGCGGAGGTCGCCGCGGTACGCGGCGGCCCAGGCGCCCGGGAGCGGGGAGGCGTGCTCCTCGACCCCGTACTGGATGCTGATCTCGTGAGAACGGGCGGCGCAGTCGGCGGCTCGCTCGAGATTGCCGGTCCAGAGCTCGAGCCAGGCGATCGTCCAGAGCAGGCCGGCCGCGGCACGCTCGTCCCGCTCGCGCCAGTGCTCGTAGTCGCGCTCCAGCAGCGCTCGCGCCGACTCGTATTCGCCGCGGTCGACCAGCACCGCCCCGAGCACTTCCGCCGAGCGCTTGAGGAGCTCGGAATCGCCGGTTCGGGTCGCGATCTCGTACGCCTGCGCCGCGTACGTCGGAGCCTCGGATGCGAGAACGTTCCGACCCAGGAATCCGGCGGCGCTGAGGGCCGAGACGCGGAGCCCGTCGTCGTCGAGCTCCTCCGCTGCCGCGACCGCCGCAAGCGCGTCGTCGAAGGCCACCGCGAACCCGCTCGTGAAGCGTCTGGACAGCGCGAGCTGGATCCGGATTCGCAATTGCAGGTCGGGCCGAGCCGCAGCGTCGGCGAGTGCCTCCTCGAGCAGCGGCACTGCCTGCTCGTCGACCTCGAACTCGGCGAGCAGGAGGAGGACGTCGGCACGGTCCGGCCCGGGCTTCGTCTCGGCCAGCAGCTCGCGCGCGATTGCCTGGGCGCGGGTCCATTCGCCCGCGGCCTGATGTGCACGTGCGGTCGCAAGGGCGCGACGATGGCGGTCCTCGACCTCCGCCGCCGGCGTAAGCCGCAGCGCGTGCTCGTTGAGCTCCGCCGCGAGGGCCGCTGCACCGCGGTCCGTCGCGAGCCGCGCTGCGTCGTCGAGCGCGCGTGCGATGCCCGCGTCTGGGGAGTCGCGGGACAGGGCAAGGTGCCGTGCACGCGCGAGCGGGTCGTCGACGACCTCTGCGAGCCGCGCGTGGACGCTCGCGTCGTAGACGGCCGAGGCCAGCAGTGGGTGAGTGAAACGAATCGCGCCGTGCTCGCGCACGATCACCCCCGCAGCGACCCCAGGTTCGAGCACCTTCGGTGCCACGCCGGCACGCCTGAGCAGGGACTCCGGCGTTGTCCCGACCGCAGCGACGAGAGCGAGCGCCGCGCGCGTCTCCGCCGGCAACCGGGAGACCCGTCCGTGCACGAGCTCGTCCAGCGCGTCGGGCACAGGCAGCGGCTGGGTCAGATCGACCTCCGCACCGAGCGTGCGGGCGATTTCGAGCGCGTAGAACGGATTCCCGCCCGATTGCTCGTGAATGCGCAGCAGCGTCTGGCGCGCGAAGGCGCGTCCGACGCGATCGTCCAGGAACGCGTGAAGTGCCCCGACACTGAGCGATCCCAACCGCAGACGTTGGAGCTTCGCCTCCGAGAGCGCCCGCTCGACTTCCGATAGCAGCGCACCGTCCCTGCGCCGCGCCATCAGCACCGCCACTGGGCTCGGGTCGAGCCTGCGCAACGCGAACGACAGCGCGCCGGCCGACGCGGCGTCGAGCCATTGCAGATCGTCGACTGCTATCAACGACGGCCGGAGCTCGGCGAGTGCCTGGAGCGCGTCCCGGACGGCGATCCCGAGCGTGCGCGAATCCACGTCGCCCGGCGTCGGGTCGTCGAGCAGGAGCGCGGCCTCGAGGGCACGCCGTCGGGGAGCCGCCAGCCGAGCCAGCACATCGTCGAGGTCGTCCTCGAACAGGTCGCCCAGCCCTGCGTAGGCAAGACCGCGCTCGGGCTCGGCCGGCCGCGCCGAGAGAACACGGTGGCCCATCGAGCGCGCGTGCTCGACACCGGCGAGCCAGAGGGTCGATTTCCCGATCCCCGGCTCCCCTTCCAACACGAGTCCGACGGGCCCCTTCACCGGACCGTCGAGAAACGCGCGAATCGAGCCAAGCTCCGACTCCCGTCCGAGGATTCGGCCTGTCATCGTCCTCGCAACAATCCTGACAGGCCCGGGAGCGACCGTCAGCCCCGTGACTTGAAGGCCGCTCTAGCCTCCGAGCACGCCCTCGGCCGCTGACGACGGCTCGGGGTCGGGGAGCCGGGTCATTCGGAAGCCGTTGAAGAGGCCGAGCAGCGCTGCCAGCAGCGGGATGATCAGGGCGATCTGGAGTGCCCTCGGCCTCGCCTGCGTATTGATGTGGATGATCTCCGCCTTGACGTCGGCGGGCTGGCCGACGAGCAGCTCCTCGAGGTGGGTGTTGGTCATCACCTCGGCGTTCTTCTCGAGGCCCTTCGCGACCTTGTCCTGCTCGCTGGGCGAAAGCACGGCGCTCGAGTTCGCCATGTGCGTGAAGATGAGCGAGAGGGACGCGAGCATGATCGCGCCGGCGAAGGCAAGCCCGAACGAGAGGCCGAACGATCCTCCGGCGGAGTTGACGCCGGCCGCCTCGCTGACGTGCTCGTCGTCGATCGGCGAGAGCGTGTAGTTGTTGAGCTGGGACACGAGCAGGCCGAGGCCTGCCCCGGCGACCATCAGCGGCACGACCATCCACCAGCCGGAATGGGCGCGCGGCACGATCGGGATCAGGATCGCGACGCCGGCGGCGAGCAGCAGGAAGCCGCTTCGGATGATCCTGCTGGGGCTGCGCTTCCCGGCCTTCTTGCCCGCGAGCAAGGCGACGAAGAACATGCTCAGCGAGAGCGGTGCGAGCGAGAGCCCGGCCTCCATCGCGTTGTACTCGAGCACCATCTGCAGGTAGATCGGGAGGGCGATCATCAGTCCGCCGAGCGCGATCTGCTGCAGCGTTTGCGAGGAGATGCCGAGCCGGAAGTACTTCGAGCGGAAGAGGTCGGCGTCGATCAGTGCGGGCTTGCCCTCACGTTTGCGCCGCACGAGCCACCACGCGAATGAGGCCAGCGCCACGACGCCCACGGCGAGCAACGCGGCGACCGCCCCGCCTCCCTCCTGCCAGACCAGGATCCCGAGCACGACGCCGCCCATGCCGAGCGCCGAGAGGACTGCGCCGACGACGTCCACGCGCCGATCGCCCGTGTACGGAACCTCGCGGATACGCCTGCTGCCGATCAAGACGATTGCGATGATCACGACCTCGCCCGCGAACGCGACCCGCCACGAGAGGTACGTGGTGATGAAGCCCCCGACCAGCGGTCCGATCGCAGCGGCGATGGCTGCCGCGGCGCCCACGAGCGCATACGCCTTCCGCTGCATCGGGCCCTCGAAGTTGCCATGGATCAGCGACTGCATCGACGGCAAGAGCAGCGACGCGCCCAGCCCGCCGATGACCGCCCAGAAGATGACGATCGGAAGGAGGCTCTGCGCGAGCGTCATCGAAAGTGCCCCAAGGGCGTACCCGAGCAGCCCGATCACGTAGGCCCGCTTACGGCCGATCAGGTCGGCGATCTTGCTGCCGATCAGGATGAACGCGGCCGAGACAAGTGCTTCGAGCGCGATTGCCGACTGCACACCGCTGGCGGTCGTGTCTAGGTCGTGGACGACCGCTGAGATCGAGACGTTCATCAACGACGTGTCGACGACCAGCACGAACATCGCCATTGCGAGCAGGACCGCGAGCGTCTGGTCGCCGCTCGACTCCTCGGGCACCGCCGCCGTGGCTTCCACGCTCATCGTCTCGGCCTCTCCTGGGGGAGCGAGCCTACCGCTCCGCCGGCGCTAACCTCCGCACAGGCAGGCCCCCATCGTCTAGTGGCCTAGGACGCCGGCCTTTCACGCCGGTAGCGCGGGTTCGAATCCCGCTGGGGGTATCTCGGAGCCAGCGGAGATGAGTAAGTCCTGCGGTTGAGCCGGACGGCGGTGTCAGGCAGGACGCACGGGTCCGTGGCGTGCGGTCCCCAGTGCGGTCCTCGGGCCTTCAGCTTCGAAGAAGCGTTCGACAACCTGACGAGGACCCGGGAAGACGAGAACGAGTCGGCGATCGACGACTCGCGAGTCCGGACCCAAGCCGAAGCCCAGGCAGTCTCGAAAGGCACCGCGGTCGGCCCCATAACGGCAATGGCGGCGCGTGAATGACGGAGCTCAGCCGCACCGACGGCGCAAGACCCCAGCCCGGACCGATCCGCCGGGAACCAGAGCTTCTCGAAACAACTCCTTGAGGCGCGGCCGCGCGCGCTGTTTGCGTCGTCTACCCGCGGCGGCCCCGGCAGGCGTCAGACGTGTGCCACTGCGCCGTGAGTGGCCGCAGTAACGTCGTCAACGAGCAGATGGGCGAGTTGTGTGCGTGAGGTGATGCCCAGCTTGGTAAAGACGTTGCGCAGGTGGTAGTCGATCGTGCGCGGGGAGAGGTAAAGCTGGGCGGCGACCTCCTTGTTCGACAGCCCATGAGACACGAAGCGGACGATCTGCAGCTCCTGTGGGGTCAGCTGGTCGATGCTGCTGGGATCGCGCTTGCGGGCTGCCTCGCCCGAGGCCCGAAGCTCTGCCCGCGCACGCTCCGCCCATGGCTCAGCGCCGAGCGCCTCGAAGCCGGCAAAGGCCGTTCGCAAGTGTTCGCGTGACTCGACGCGCTTGCGGTGTCGACGCAGGTGCTCGCCGTAGAGAAGCTCGGTTCGCGCGCGGTTGAAAGGCCGATTGCTCTCGGCGTGAAATCGCAGCGCCTCGGTGAACTCGCGCTCGGCGTCGTCGGCGTCCACGGACAGAAGCGCCCGACACCGCGCTGCGAGAGCGAGTGCCCAGGTTGGCGCCTCGGGCTCCGCAAAGCCCTCGAAGGCAGCACATGCCACTCGGGCCTGCTCGTCGAGACCGCTTCTGACGGAGGCCTCGACGAGGTCCGGCATGAACATGAGCGCAATGTGCGGCTGGCAGACTCCCGGCGGCGCCGCACGCAACTCCTCCAACTGAGTTGAGGCGACCTCGGGTCGACCGCGGGCAAGATCGACGAGGGCCAATCCCCACCGAGCGATCGTGTTTGCGATTGCCATGCGGGTCTCCCGCGCCTCTTTCGTGATCTGATCGACGTACGCGCGGCACTCGTCGTCTTGACCTTTGACGGCCGCGAACCACGCAAGCTCGGCAAGAAGAACGCTCGCTGTGTTTCGCAGGCCGGCATCTCTGGCGAGCCTGAAGCCTTCTGCCGCCTCGGCGGCCAACGCGCACCTGCCCGCGAAGATCCCTTCGAGCGCAACGATCATCAGAGAGTGCGTGAGCTTGTTGACCGTGCCCGACGCCCTAGCCAGCGCGATCGAACGTCGCAGGAGCTCCTCCGCTCTCGCGTCGTCTCCAATCGCTCCCGCACCCCACGCCGCCCAGAGGAGCCAGATGGGTTCGTCGAAGACGTCGGCGCAATCGACGACGCCACGAACGCGGTCGACCTCGCGCGCAGACGACCCCTCGAGGAAGCTTCCGACGCCGATGAGCATTTCCGTGAGTAGCGCGTCGCGGTCATCCCCGCTCGGAGGCAGAGTTGCAGCACGCTTCACGGCCTCGGCGACGCGGCCGTAATCGCCTGCCCAGTCGCCCGCGTTGGCGGCATCGAAAAGCATCTGGAGCGCCTTGCGTGAATCGAGTCCAGCAACTTCGGCGGCTCCGCTCATCAGCGTCTCGCACGCGACGAACAGGTCGCCGCACTGGAATTGGATTTCGCCTCGAACGGCCGTCAGCTGAGCCCGGAGCCGCGGATCCGAGACGATCGGATCAGCGCGCTCGACCAGCGCCGACGCGCGGTCGGGTTGGCCGGCGTGCCATGCAGCAGTGGCCGCGCCGACGAGACGGCGAGCTTTCGACTCGGAGTCAGGGCTCAGCTCGGCTGCGCGTTCGAAAGCCGTAGCGGCCGCCGCGTTGCCGCTGCGGAGCCGGGCGCGCTCGGCCATGCTCTCGAGTGCGGCTCCCGTCTCGGCGTCCGGTCCCAACGCCGCGGCGGCTAGATGCCAGGCGCGCTGGTCGACATGCTCTTCGCCGTCGAGCGCAACGGCGAGCAAGGCGTGGGCAGCGCGTCGCGCGCTCGACGTTGCCGCTGCATACGTTGCCGAGCGCACGAGCGGGTGCCGGAACGAGAGCCGGTCACCTTGAACCGTCACCAGGCCGGCCTGCTCGGCTTCGATCAGACCGTCCGCAGGCAGACCGCCGGCTGCCGCAGCACGCGTGACGACGCTGAGGCTCCCGGCGTCGTCAGCGGCGGCGACGAGAAGGAGTTGTTGCGACTCCTCCGACAGCCGCCGGACACGCTCCAGAAAGACGCTCTCGACCTGTTGCGTCAGAGGCAACGTTTCGGGCATGGGCTCGGTCCCTGCGAGCTGACCCTCGCTCAACGCCGAAGGCAGCTCGAGAAGCGCCAAGGCGTTCCCGTCGGCCAGTTCGGTGAGGTGGGCGCGTACCGACGGGGCCGCGTCACCGCCGGCTCCGCGGGCGAGCAACGCCGCGGCGGCCTCAGCATCCAAGCCGCCGAGCATGATCGACTCGACGCCCGACCCCCTGAAGCGCCGTACGTCGCCCTCGCGCGCGGCGAACAGCATCACGATCCCCTCCGCGTGGATGCGGCGCGCCACGAACAACAAGGCATCGGTCGTGCCGAGGTCGAGCCAGTGCGCGTCGTCGATCAGACAGAGCACCGGACGTTCCTCGGCCAACTCGGCGAGGAGCGTCAGGCAGGCGGCGAAGACGAGGAATCGTTCATCGGCTGCTCCATCCTCGAGGCCGAGCGCGCTTCGCAGTGCCCTCTCCTGAGGTGCGGGGAGCTTGCCCAGGTGCGCGAGAGCCGGACGCAGGAGCTGGTCGAGCGCGGCGAACGGAAGCTCGGACTCGGATTCGACCCCGCGTGCGCTCAGAACGTGCATGTCGGATGCGCGCTCACGCGCATCCACGAGGAGGGCGGTCTTCCCGATCCCGGGGTCGCCCCGGACGACGACTGCTCCGCTCATCGAGGCACGTGCCCCGTCGAGCAGTACGCCGATCGCAGCCCGCTCGTCGTCGCGCCCGAGGAGGATCGGAGCCTTGCTTGCTCCGGCGCCAGCGTATGGATTGTGAGGATCCAGACAAGCATCGTACTCCCGTTACCGGCGACCAGCCCGGCGATTCCGCCGATGCGAGCCGAGCTCGCCGGTCATACGGTGGCCGTGATGACCAGTGGCTGCCACTCGGCATTTCGACGCTGAAACGGAGTGCAGACCGATGACGATCGATCCCGTCCAGTACGCCCGGCGTTGGAAGACGCTCGGCGTGCTGTCGCTGAGCCTGGTGATCATCGGGCTCGACAACACGATTCTCAACGTCGCGCTGCCGACGCTGCAGCACGAGTTCGATGCTTCCGCTTCGGAGTTGCAGTGGATGGTCGACTCCTACTTGCTCGTCTTCGCCGGCCTGCTGCTGGTGTTCGGCACGCTCGGCGACCGCTTCGGGCGCAAGCTCGCGCTGCAGGCCGGCGTGTCGATCTTCGGGCTGGCGAGCCTCGGTGCTCTCGTCGCCGATTCGGCGAACCAGGTGATCGGCGTGCGCGCGGCGATGGGCGTCGGTGCGGCGCTGATCATGCCGGCCACCCTCTCCATCATCGCCAACCTCTTCACAGGCGAAGAGCGGGGCAAGGCGATCGCGATCTGGGCCGCGTTGGCCGCGGTGGGAATCGGCCTCGGTCCACTCACCGGTGGCTTGCTGCTCGAGTGGTTCGACTGGTCGGCCGTCTTCATGGTCAACGTGCCGTTCGCGGCCGCTGCGCTGATCCTCGGGATCCGTTACGTGCCCGAGAGCCGTGACCCACAACCCGGCTCGTTCGACCTGCTGGGAGCCGCGCTCTCCACCGCCGGGTTCAGCATCCTTGTCTACGCGATCATCGAGGCGCCCGAGCGCGGCTGGACGTCCGGTCTCGTGCTCGGAATGCTTGCGGCCAGCGTCGCGCTGCTGGGGTCCTTCTTGTTGTGGGAGCGCCACGTCGAGGAGCCGATGCTCGACCTCGGTTTCTTCCGGAGCGCCCGCTTCAGCGTCGGTACGGCAGCCGTCAGCGTCGCCTTCTTCGGGTTGCTCGGCGCGATCTTCGCGCTGACGCAGTACCTCCAGTTCGCGCATGGCTACAGCGCGATCGAGGCCGGCGCGATCATGAGCCCGATAGCGCTCGGTTTGATGATGGGGGCCGGCTCCTCGAGCCAGGCCGTCCGCCGGCTAGGCGTTTCGCGTGTCGTCGCAACGGGCCTCACCGGCCTTGCGATTGTCCTGGCCCTGACCATGTTCTGGGAGCCCGACACGAGTGCCCTAACACTCGTCGCGTGGTTCTTCGGCCTGGCGCTCGCGATGGGCTGGGTCATGGCTCCCGCCACGGATGCGGTCGTCGGCGCGGTCTCCGCCGCCAAGTCGGGTGTGGCCTCCGCGACGAACACCGTGGCGCGCATGGTCTCGGGAGCGCTCGGCGTGGCGGTGATCGGCTCGCTGATCGGCTCTCTCTATTCGAAGGACGTCGAAGGCTCGCTCGGCCCGCTCCCGCCGCAAGCACACGCCGCGGCGGAAGGCTCGATCGGCGCCGCCAGCGCGGTTGCCGCGCAACTCCCGCCGGACGCGGCCTCCAGCCTGCTGACCACCACGGCCGACGCCTTCACGCAAGCGATGGGGATCGGCCTCGCGGTCGCCGCGGCGCTCGCCGCCGCAACGGCCGTCGTCGTCGCCCGCTTCCTGCCGGCCCGCGAACCCATCGCCGCGGAAGTGGGCGCACCTGAATCTGCGGCGCTTCCGCTGCACTGAAAGGACGAACAGATGTCAGCCACAAACCGTTCGAAGGGCCTCGCGGCCCGCATGGGTCGCTGGAGCGCACACCACCGAAAGATCGCGATCTTTGGCTGGCTGGGACTGGTCGTCGTTGCCGCTCTCATCGGTAAGGCGGCCGGCACGGTCGAGCTGAAGCAAGACGACGCGATCCCCGGCGAGTCCGGTCGCGCGACGAGACTCATCGACGCGCACTTTGCGCCGAAAGCACGCGAAACAGTGCTCGTGCAAAGCAAGACGCTGACCGCCGACGATGCTGCGTTCCGTGCCCCGGTCGCCGACGTCGTCACCGGCATTAGGTCGTTCACGGTAGTTGGCGACATCGACTCGCCCTACGGGCGCAACAACGGCGCTCAGATCTCGCAGGACCGCCACTCGGTCCTCGTCAATTTCGAGTTCAAGAGCTCGGCGGAAGACGCGATGAACATCTCGAAACCGGTCGAGGGCGCCGTTGCAGCCGTTCAGAAGGCACACCCCGACCTGACGATCGCCGAGTTCGGCGACGGCAGTTCGGCACGCGAGGTCGAAGGTCAATTCTCCAAGGATCTTGCCAAGGCGGGGCTCCTGTCGCTGCCGGTCACCCTCATCATCCTGCTGATCGCTTTCGGTGCACTCGTCGCCGCCGGCATCCCGCTGCTGCTCGCGCTCACGTCGGTGATCGCGACGATGTTCCTGATCGCGCTACCGAGTCATCTCATGCCGGTCGACGCGCAGGTCAAAGAGGTGATCCTGCTCATCGGTCTCGCCGTCGGCGTCGACTACACCCTCTTCTATCTCAAACGTGAACGCGAGGAACGGGCAGCCGGTCGCAGCGAGTCGGCGGCGCTCGAGGCCGCGGCGGCGACGTCGGGACGCTCGATCCTGATCTCGGGCTTCACAGTCATGATCGCGATGGCAGGCATGTTCTTCGCCGGCGACCCGGGCTTCTCGTCCTTCGCGCTGGGAACGATCATGGTCGTGGCGATCGCGATGCTCGGATCGCTGACGGTTCTCCCAGCAGTGCTGTCGAAGCTCGGCGACCGGGTCGACAAGGGTCGCGTTCCGTGGCTCAACCGCCTTCAGCGCTCCGACGGCGAGGGCCGCGTCTGGGGATGGGTGCTCGACCGCGTGCTCGCGCGTCCGGGTCTGTCCGCGATCGTCGCCGGAGGCGCTCTTATCGCGCTGGCGGTCCCGGCGCTCGGCATGAAGACCGTTCAGGTCACGCCGGAGGCGCTGCCGCAGAACCTCGAGGCAGTCAAGACCTACAACCGTATTCAGAAGACGTTTCCGAGCGAACTGCATGCCGCGACGGTCGTCCTGCAGGCGCCGAACGTCGACGCTCCAGAGGTTCAGGCGGCGGTTGGAGATCTCCGCAAGCGGGCAGCCGCGACCATCGTCACGGACGGCTCGATCGAAACCGACGTCAACTCGAGCAGAACGGCTGAGACGATCACCGTTCCGCTCGCCGGCAACGGAAGCGATGCGGCGTCGGAGTTCGGCGTCAAGACCCTGCGCGAAGAGATCGTCCCCGCCACCCTCGGCGAGCTCGACGACGTCGATTTCGGCGTCACGGGCGCAACGGCGATTGACATGGATGGGCGGTCCGCGATGAAGAGGTCGGCTCCGGTGGTGTTCGCTTTCGTCCTGTTCTTCGCGTTCGCCCTCCTGCTCGTCTCGTTCCGCTCGCTTGTGATCGCGGCGAAAGCGGTCATCCTCAACCTGCTCTCCGTCGCCGCCGCGTACGGCGTCCTCGTGCTGATCTTCCAACACGGGTGGGGCAAGGGACTGATCGGGTTCGAGTACACCGGCGGGATCATCTCGTTCCTACCCATCTTCATGTTCGTGATTCTGTTTGGACTTTCGATGGACTACCACGTATTCATCATCAGCCGGATCCGCGAAGCGCGCGATCGCGGACTGTCGACAGACCAGGCAGTCGCGCACGGCATCAAGACGACAGCCGGCGTCGTTACGAGCGCGGCGATCGTGATGGTGCTCGTCTTCGCAGTCTTCGCGACCGGCTCGATCATCTTGCTGCAGCAGCTCGGCGTAGGACTCGCAGCCGCCGTTCTGATCGACGCGACCGTCATTAGAGGCGTGCTTCTGCCTGCGTCGATGATGCTGCTCGGCGAGCGCAACTGGTACCTCCCGAGGTGGCTCGAGTGGCTGCCCTACCTGGACCACGGCTCGCTCGAGGTCGAGCGGGTCGAGGCGCCTCCACTCCCGGCGCCAACGGCATGAGCGAGACGCCGCGACGACCGGCGCGAAAGTGACCGTCCGCTCTGGTCTCTGGACCGAGACCGTGGTCGCTCGCGTCGCTCTCGGGGTGATCGCCCTCCACGTCGTCGACGACAACTTCCTTCAGCCCGAACCTGGCACGACGGCGACGGGGCACTTGCTCAGCGGGCTCGTTCCGCTGGCGTTGATCGGCTGCGCCGCGGCCGTGTACGGGCGCCTGCGTCCCGGCTTTCGCGCGGTGCTCGCGCTCGTGTTCGGCGTGCTCGGTGTGGTTGCGGGCACCGAGGCCGCCTACTACACGGCCAACGGCGGCGCGTCGGGCGACGACTACACGGGATACCTCTCCGCCGCGGCCGGTCTGCTGCTTCTCGGGGTCGGCTCCGCCACGCTCTGGAGGTCGCGACGCAGGGACGGTGGCCGGCTGTGGCGGTACGTGCGGCGGCTCCTGCTCACGGCCGCGGCTGCCGTCGCCTTCATGTTCGTTCTGTTTCCGGTCTCGCTCGCATACGTCGTCACCCACACGGCGCGAGCGGAGGTACCGCGTGCCGAGCTCGGAGCCGCGTACGAGAACGTCGAGTTCACAACGAGCGACGGTCTGCGCCTGAAGGGCTGGTACGTCCCGTCGAAGAACCGCGCCGCCGTGATCGCCTTCCCGGGTCGCTCAGGTCCCGCAAAAGCAGGCGCGGATGCTCGCGCGCCACGGTTACGGAGTGCTGCTCTTCGATCGTCGCGGCGAAGGCGGAAGCGAGGGGGATCCGAACATCTTCGGCTGGGGTGGTGAACGGGACCTGGATGCCGCCGCCGCGTACCTGCGCTCTCGCTCCGACGTCGACGACTCGCGGATCGGGAGCATTGGCCTTTCCGTCGGCGGCGAGATGCTGATCCACGCGGCTGCTCACTCGGATGCGTTCAACGCGATCGTCTCCGAGGGAGCGAGCGGACAGTCGATACGCGACGAGCTCGCGAATCCGCGACTGTCGGAACGACTACTGGACCTTCCGACGCAGGCGAGCCTCACCACCGCGGTCACTGTGTTCAACAACGAGCTTCCTCCGCCGAGTCTGAAGAGCGAGGTCGCCAATATTGCGCCGACGCCGGTGTTCTTCATTTACGGCGAGCATGGCCAGGGCGGCACGGAGACCGGGCCGAACAAGGCGTTCTACGCGGCCGCGCGCGGCAGGAAGCAGATCTGGGAAGTGCCGAACGGCCAACACGTCGCAGGCATCACGACGCAGCCCGCGGAATACGAGCGCCGCGTCGTCGCGTTCTTCGACAGCGCTCTACTGGACGCGAAATGAAGTTTGAATCCAACGTGAGACATACAGGAGGGTCCCAGAATGCGCATTGAAGAGACGTTCTCCGTGAGCCGGTCCCCGGAGGTTGTTTTCGATTATCTCACGAACCCGGCGAACCTCGCTGAGTGGCAGACGTCAAAGACGTCGGTGGAGCAGCTCACCGAGGGAGTTCCGCGACTTGGCACACGCGTCCGCGAGCGCACGAAGGGACCGGGCGGCAAGGAGTTCGAGCAGATCGTCGAGTTCACCGAATTCGATCGACCGGCGCGCTTCCACGCACACATCGTCGAGGGGCCGTATCCAATCGACGGAACATGGTCGTTCGCGGCGGACGGCGCCGGGACCCGCGTGGACTTCGTCGCTGAAGGCGACCTGCCCGGCGTGATGCGGCTGCTGCAGCCGGTCGCAAAGCTTCTCATGGCGCGCCAGATGGCCACGTACCACCGCAAGCTTCGCCGCAACGTCGAGGCCGGCTGAGCAGCTCGCATTTTGAGCGCGTCCTGCCGCCTTCGGAGCATTGGCGAGCGTGAGTGGTGCGACGAGACCCTCTCTAGCGAAGGAGGGAGTCGGCGTCACGCCAGCGCCGACAACGTCAACCACCTGTTTGCACGAGCTTTTCGAGTGAATGGCAGCTATCGAGTGTCTTGGGCACGTTCCAAGCTGTGTCGCGAGACGTCACGCGTGCCCGCGAGTGCCCGCCCGTCCCAAAATGTACCCGTCTCGTACCCGTGACGACGCTAGATTTCGTCTTTGCAGGCAACACAAAATGCCTATCTGCAGGGACTTTCTGGAAGCCCTCTGACGGATGTCGGCCGGGCGCGCCAGTGCATGCCAGCCAGCGTCAGAAACGGCTTGAAGTCGACGCGCCGCGCCAGCCGACAACAGGGGACGCCGATGCGGAGGTTGACCAGAGGTTGACCGAGATGTTTCCAGCGCGGACAACAGAAAGTTTCCTCAGCGCCGCTTCAGCGGTGCGAGCAGGGTGATTTGGCGTGTCGTCTTCCGGCTATTGCCGAGCTGATCGGTCGCGACGGCCGTCGCAACTACTGAGAGCCGCTTGATCCTCGCAAGACGCTTCAGTGTTTCGCCGGACACTCGTAGCCGAATGCTTGCCGACGTCGCTGGTTTGAGGGTGAACGATTGCTCGCTGCCGGCGAGCGACAGATCGC
Source organism: uncultured Thermoleophilia bacterium (assembly GCA_963708355.1). Taxonomy (GTDB): domain Bacteria; phylum Actinomycetota; class Thermoleophilia; order Gaiellales; family Gaiellaceae; genus PALSA-600. Next base: position 553,587 of record CAVPSK010000009.1, read on the forward strand.
CGCGGCAGAGACCGACAGCGTCAGCGGAGCATGCGATCGTGATCGTCACTTGGTCGTGCACAACGCGTACGGTGCTTGGCCCAAGTATTAGCGCCGGACCCTCGGTAGCTGCAGGATCGTCGTAGTAGACGCCGTGCGGCTGGCCCCCGCCGGGGTATGCGAGGGTCTGGACGACGTCGCCGCTGCGGTGGTCGAGGACTGCCACGCCTGGCGTCGTACCGCCGGCGTATGCGACGAATGAGTAGCGGCCGTTGGCGGACATCCAATTGTGTCCGGCGATTGTCCCGTCGCCAGCGAGGTCGATCGTTCGCTCGATCGTCAGTGACTTCGTGTCGACGACCGAGAGCTGTGCTGGTTCACCGCGCAGGGCAACCATGAGCCGCTTGCCGTCGGGCGTCAACTGCAGCGTGTCAGCCGGCGCCGGCAGTGTGAGGCTGGCGACTACCGCCCTCGTTGCAAGGTCGACGACCTTGATCGCCCCGGCTCGAAGCGAAACGTACGCGGTCCTCCCATCAGGGGTGGCGAGCACTTCGCTAGGCGGCCCGCCAGTCGGCACCGTGCCGATGATCGCGCCGCTGGCGAGATCGAGGATGGTCACAGAATTCGTCGCCTCGTTCGCTGCGAGGAGCCACTTGCCGTCACGCGTGAGCCAGGTCGAGTGCGTCTTCGCGTTCGTGTTGGTGTCGGCGGTGATCTCGTTCACGAGCTTGTCGGTGCCGGTGTCGATCACCGCGACCTTGTTCGCGTTGTACTCGGCGACATAGACGCGGGATCCATCACGATTCCGACGGATGTGATGCGGACGCGAGGGGACGGGTATCGTCGTCACGACCGTGTTCGACATCGTCGAGATGACTGTCACGTCGTTTGAATCCTCGTTCGTGACGTAGGCCTTCAACCTGGCGACGACGACAGAGTTTGGGTTCTTGCCCACTGGGACGGTCGCCGCGACCGTCCCAGTGGCTCCGTCGAAGGCGGTCACGTTGTTCAGCGTCTTATTGACGACCCACAACGTCCCGCGCTGGCCTGGGAGCCTGGCTGACTCCGTGCGTGCGCCTGGCGCCGCGACCGCGAGCAAGGCAACGAGGCCGAGGACGACTGAGAGGCGGCGGCTCACGGCGTCACCATGTTCGTGGGCTGCATCCGATCGCCGGGCTGTTTCATCACGACAGGCGCAAGGACCGCAGCAACAAGCGCACTGCAGAGGACGAGGGCGGAGGCGATCCGCAGCGCGCGGTGAGTCGCCCGGACGAGCCCAACGAGGGCCACCACGGCCACGGCGAGGTCGAACGCGGTGCTGATCCACCATGGCCACCACCAATCTCTCACCATCAAGCAGTTCCTCCAGGAATCAAGAAGCCTGAGACGAGCCCGCTCTTTCCCTTGAGCGAGAGATCGCGGCGCTCGATGTGTGGGAGGCTGTTCCTCACTGCGTCGTACGTCGACGCATCGACGACAATCTCGCCTGCGGCGGCGCGGGACGTCAGGCGCGCGGCGATATTCGTGACGTCGCCGACGGCGGTGAAGTCCTTGTAGCCGCCACCCCCGACGTTGCCGACGAACTCCTCGCCGCTCGCGACCCCGACGCCGACACCGAGCCAGCCCCGCTCGTGGTCTCCGTAGCCGATCGCACCGAGAAGGCTGCGCGCACCCTCCACGGCGCGGCGTCGGTAGTCCGAGCCCGCAAGGCCCGGCACAAACAGTGCCATCACCTGGTCGCCGGCGATCTGGGCGAGCAAGCCGTCGTGTGACAGCAGCGCGCGCGACGCGGCCGCATAGAAGCGCGAAAGAAGCATCTTCACCTCGAGCGGCGGCATGTCCTCCGACAACGCCGTGTAGCCCCGCACATCGGCGAACAGGACCGAAAGTGGCACGACTGCGCCGCCCTCGGGGGCGTGCTCGATGCAGCGTGCGCAAATCGTCGGGTTCTTGCGCGAAGGCTCGTAGCCGACCCAGCGCACGATCCCGGCGGCCGGCCCGTTGAACGGTGCGTTACAGAACTTGCAACGCCAAGGGCTCGGCAACAGTCCAAACGCGCGTCGGCCGACGCGGTGCGCGTAGGCGAGACGATGCTCGCCCCGAAGCATGGCCTCCCAGCGCGGCTCCATCAGCGGAACGAGGTTCACGCCTTCCACGTTGGGCCCTCCTGAGATGTAAATCAAATACATGTTCTTCCTACGCGCTAGAATCTCTGGTTATGGTGCTCGAAGCCCGCCTCAGGGCGTTCGCCGGGCTGGCACGCCAGCGCTCGTTCTCTCGCGCCGCCAGCGAACTTTCGATTAGCCAGCCTGCGGTGTCGAAGCACATTGCTCAACTCGAACAAGAAGTCGGCAGCACCCTCGTCGTACGTTCACCCCGCGGCGCCGAGCTAACCGCGGAAGGTGAGATTCTTGCGAGCTTTGTAATGCGCGCCGAAGCGCTGCTCTCGCAAGCCCAACGCGCCCTCGCCGCGGCAGTCGCCGGAGAGCACGGCGTCCTCTCGCTTGCCGCGTCCGGAAACCCCGGCAACTATTTGCTACCTCCCGTGCTCGCTCGATTCCACGACGAATTGCCTGGCGTCGAGATCGACTACCGACTGGGCAACTCGGCCCAGGTGGAGGAGGCCGTACAGGAGCACCTCGTCGAGCTCGGGATCGTCGGCGGCGCCTCAGCACTCCCGGACCTCGAGAGCGAGCCGCTCCTCGAGGACCCGATCGTTCTAGTCGCCGAGCCGCAACTCGCCCGACGGCGCCTCTCACGCAGGGAGCTGGAAGGACTCATGTGGATCTCCCGTGAGGAGGGGTCCGCCACACGTAGCATCGCCGAAGAGGCACGGCGCCAGCTCGGCGTCAGCGTCCGACGCAGCCTCGAACTCCCGTCCTGGGAAGGAATCAAGACAGCCGTGGCAAGCGGCGGCGGTGTCGGCGCGTTGAGCCGCTACTCCGTAACGGCCGAACTGAAAGCGGGGACACTTGCGGAGCTCGCTGTTCCAAACTGGCAGGTGCGGCGGCTGATCTCAGCCGTACGCGCACGAGACGTTCCACTGACGCCTGCAGCGGAGCGCTTCCTGTCCCTTCTGCGCCGACACATCGCCGCACTACAGCCCGCATCGCGCGGCAAAGCGCCGAGGAAGCGAGCAGCCGCCAGCCGGCCCGGGCGGCGATCCGAACGCCGCGGACGCTGACGCGGCTTTCTTCGCATTGCTGCCGATCGGCGTGCTCGCCTGCTGATCTTGCGGCTCTTCGCGCACACCACCTAGATCGAATGAGATGGACTCGCGGCCCGGCCGGCGGGATGCGAACGCCCAGGCTGATGTCTCAGCCGTGATCGGGCTCGAGCACCACGACGGGAATCCGTCGCGCGGTCTTCTCCTGGTAGCGGTCGTAGCCCGGATACCCGTCGACCATCGCGCGCCAGAGTCGCTCGCGCTGCTCGCCCTCGACTTCACGAGCTCTGACCTCGACTCGGTCGCGGCCGATCTCGACCGTTGCCAACTGGTGTGCACGGAGGTTGAGGCACCAGTCGGGATGGCGAGGCGCGCCCCCCATCGACGCGACCACCGCGTACGACCCGTCCGCGGGCGTGTAGAGGAGCGGGACGGTATGGGCCCTGCCGCTCTTGCGCCCGGTCGTCGTCAGCAGCAGCACGTTCAACTGTCCGATCCGACCGGCGATCTTGCCCCCGCTCGCGCGGTAGAGGCCGCGGTGGACGTAAGCGATAACCCTGAACCCGAGCTTCCTCACGGGATCCGAAGCTTACGGCCGAGGACGCTCCGGTCGGACGCTTTGCTCGCCGACTGGCTCGCAACAGCGCCCGCGTACACCAGCGTCTCGGCCGGCGTGGTCGTTCCGCGAGCGCGAGCCCCCGCTGCGATTTCGGGCTCCCGCGGCGGTCGTGTCGGTCGAGGGGGAGGGCGCTCGTCTGATGCAGCACGCGGTGCAGCTACGTCGTTCGTAGCAGGACATGCCGGATCGTGGCCGCGTACCATCGCGCGCCGCCCTGCGCTGTCGGCTGCCCGGAGGTGTTCAGGTCAGCGGCGATCTTGCGCAGCGAGTCGCAGCCCGGGCGAGGCGGTGCTGTCCTGGTGCTGTCCCGAGCGAACCCCGTGCGCTGTTCCCTGGCCCAGGCGGGTCAGGGAACCTGCAAGCGATAGATGTTCAGCTTCTCGCCGTTCGAGAGGTGTTGACCCTCGATGGCACCGGTTGCTCCCGCGTAGAGGCCCGTGCCCCCCACGATCGGCACCTCGGGCTTGGATCCGGCCTTGCCCTCGCCGTGTGCATGCACCGTGCCTCCGGGGAACGTGGTGACGAAATCGACCCTGATCTTCTCCAACGCCACCGCGATGATGACGTAGCGGTCGGTGCCGACATTGGCACCTTTCGGCTTGTTGAACTGTCGTACGGCGTTTCGAAGAATCTCCGTGCCGCGGATCGTGTCGCCCTTCGTGTACTCGTGCCCGAGCGCGAACGTCTTTGGAGGCACGTCCTTGATCGATTGCGTGACTTCCTTCACATAGACACGGATCGTGAATGACTTGGCAGTCGCGGCGTCGGAGGTCACCGCCGGCAGTGCCATGACGAGCGATACAGATGCTAGAGGCGCCGCTGCTCTCAGCATCAATCGATCATGACACTGATCTCGCCGGGTCGCGCGCACGAGTGCCGCACCGGCCGGCGCCTCTTACCTCCCGACGCGGTTCAGTCCGTCGCTGAGCGTAGGAACTGCCGAACTTCCGCGTTGAACTGGTCGCCGGCCTCGATGCAGCTCATGTGGCCGACGCCTTGCGGCACGACCAGCTTCGACGACGGGATCGCCGCTCGCAGCGCCTCCGCCACATCGAGCGGAGCGCGGACGTCGCGATCGCCGTAGAGCAGCAACGTCGGCACGTCGATGCGCGGCAACATTTCGCGCAAGTCGGCTGGAGCGAACGCCCGCGCCATCGTCCGGAGCCCGGCTGGATGGAACCCGGACATGCTTGCGGCGAACGCGTCGACGAGCTCCTGCGGCGCCGCCTCGGAGAACATCGTCGGCAACAGTGCGCACACCAAGTCATCGGGCGGGAGCATGGCGAGCTCCTCGGCTTGCCGGAGGCGCAGCTCGACGACTGCGGGGGAAGCGAGCCGGCCCAGCCGGCATAGGCGCCGGCGAGCACGAGAGTGCGCGGGATCGCAGAGTGTCGACGGTAGAGCTCGAGCGCGAGCCCGCCGCCGAACGACAGACCGGCGATGTGCGGTCTGCTCAAGCCGAGCGCGGCGATGAAGCCGGCCAGGACCTCTGCGTAGTCTCGGAGCGCGAACGACTCGGGCGGGTCGGCTGACCGTCCGGCTCCCGGTGCGTCCCATGCCACGACCGTGAACTCGTCGGACACCTCGTCGAGCTGACGGCTGAAGGTCGAGCGTCCGTCGCCGACGTAGCCGTGGAGAAGCACGACCGGCGGTCCGTCGCCCGCACGCTCGTAGGCGAGCCGCAGTCCGTCGACCTCGACACTCGGATCGCGTGAGCCCACGGTGGCCTGTCCGGCGTCAGGCCCCGGTGCGGAAGTCGACGTCCTTCGTCTCGACCGTCCCGGCCGTTCGCCCGGGCGCGGTCTGGTCGGTCCAGTAGAGGTTCGTGTGCGCGATCACCTGGTCGGGCGGCGGCGCGCCCCAGGACGTCTGGTCCTCGGTCGTGTGGGCGTCGCTGACGAGCGTCGCGTCGTAGCCCCGCGCGAACGCGCCGTGGAGCGTCGAGCGAACGCACGCGTCGGTCTGCGCGCCGACGACGACGAGGCGTCCGACGCCGAGGTCCGCAAGGACTTGCTCGAGGCTGGTGTCCTCGAACGAGTCGCCGTAGCTCTTCTCGACGAGCGGCTCGGAATCGTCTGGCGCCAGCTCGGGGACGATGCGCCAGTCGTCGCTTCCCCGCTCGAGGTGCTCGTCGCAGTGCTGGACCCACACGACGGGGACTTGCTCCCGCCTCGCCTTCGCGACGAGGGCGCCGACGTTCGCGACGACGGTGTCGCGCTCGTGGGCTCCCTCGACGACGCCCTGCTGCACGTCGATCACGAGCAGCGCGGTGTTGGGGCGATGGTCGAGCGTCGTCATGCGCCTGGAAAGGTTAACTCCCTCGACACGGCCGGTGAGCGACTCTATAGTTCGCTCCGAACTATGCCGGGTCGTCCTATCAGCACACGCCGCCGAGCGGAAGCGACACGCGACGTCGAGCTGACGCTGACCGAGTACGCGATCCTCGGACTGCTCGGTCACCTCGACGAGCCGATCTCCGGTTACGACCTGCGCAAGGTCGTCGACCGCTCGATCGGATTCATCTGGCAGCCGTCGAAGACGCAGCTCTACGCCGTCCTGCGCCGCCTCGTCGGCCGCGGGCTTGCGAGCGAGCGACGCGTGCGCCAGCGCCGGCGGCCCGACAAGACGCTCTTCGCCGTCACGCCTGCGGGTCGCGCCTGCGTGCACACGTGGCTCTCGCGCGACGAGAACCAGCCGGATCCAGATCGCAGCGTGCTCGTCCTCAAGCTGTTCTTCGGTGCGCAGGCGGACGGTGACGCGCTCGTGCGCCAGCTCGTCGCCTTTCGCGACGCGTACGCCGCCCGGCTCTCCCTCTACGAGTCCAAGTGGCGCGACGATTCGCCCGAGGAGCGCGCCGCGACGGACCGGTTCACGCGCATGACGCTTCGCTACGGCATCGCCCGTGCGCGCGCCGCGGTCAGATGGGCGAACGCGACGCTGGAGGAGTTGCAGGGATGAGAGGCGTGGTGTGTGTCGGCGCCTGCCTCGTCGCGCTCGCGACGAGTGCGTCCGTTTCCGCGCAGCGACGCGACGCCGATCCGTGCATCCGGCCGGGTGAGACACCGGTGCAGTTGACCGCCTCCGACGGTGCGGACATCTACGGGGTCGAGGTGGGCTCGGGATCGACCGGCGTCGTCCTCGGCCACCAGTACCTGAGCGACCACTGCGAGCTCATCGACTTCGCTCGAACGCTCGCGGGCGCCGGCTACCGGGCGCTCACCATCGACTTCCGCGGGTTCGGCGCCTCGAGCGGCGGCGCCGCGTATCGCTACGACCGCGACGTCGCTGCCGCGGTCGCCCGTCTGCGAGCGGACGGCGCAACGCGTGTCGAGCTCGTCGGCGCCTCGATGGGCGGTACGGCGGTTCTCGTCGCCGCCTCGACGATTGCCCCGCCGGTCGACGAGGTCGTCAGCCTCTCGGGGCCGGCGCGCTATCACGGCCTCGACGCGCTGCGGGCCGTTCGCCGTTCTCACGTCCCCGTCCGCTTCGTGGTCGGGAGGACGGACAGGCCGTTCGCGGCCGACGCGGTCGCGCTGACGAAGGCTGCCGCCTCGAAGGACAAGGCGATCCTGCGGCTTCCGGGCGGGCGGCACGGGTCGTCGCTCCTCGACCTTCCGCGCGGGCTGTCGTTCGTCCTGCAATTCCTTGCGCGTTGACGGCTCGGAGGTAAGCTCGGGGCGCATGAGCTACCCGGAGACGACGCTCGAACGCGCAACCACGCGTGACGAAGGTCGTGTGCTCTTCGCTCAGACGATGGGGCTCGTCGCCGTCACGGCGGGCCTCTTTGCGGTCGGCGCGTATCTCGGCCGCGACATGTCCAACCGGGCGGGCTTCCTCTGGTTCATCGCCGCGTTCGTGTGCCTGCTCGGGATGAACTTCGCGATCCAGAAATCGGAACAGCTCGCGATCGGCCTGCTGTTCGGGTTCGGCGTGCTCGTGGGCCTGGGGACGGCGCCCACGATCGCGTACTACGCGAGCACGAACCCGCAGGCCGTCTGGCAGGCCGGTGGGGCGACCGCGCTCTTCATCGCCGGGTTCGGCGCCGCCGGTTACGCAACGCGCCGCGACCTGCAGCCGCTCGCGCGGATTCTGTTCTGGGCGCTGCTCGCGCTGATCGTGTTCGGGATCGTGGCGATCTTCGTGCGCATCCCGAACGGCTCGCTGATCTACGCCGTGCTCGGGCTCGTGATCTTCGCGGGCTTCACGATGATCGACTTCCAGCGGCTGCGGAGATCGAGGGACATCCGGGTCGCGCCGCTGCTCGCGGCGTCGATCTTCCTCGACATCCTCAACGTCTTCCTCTTCTTCCTGACGATCTTCGGCCGCCGCAGCTGAGCGCGCTCAGCCGCCGCTGATCGCGGCGACGACGTCGACGCGCGAGTGCGGCCCGAGCTGAGTGTCGAGCGACGCGCGCTCGCGGTCGACATACACGTGGATGTGCATGCGCAGCGTCGGGCCCGGCTCGCACAGCCGATCGCGCAAGCCGGGCCAGCGACGCTCGAGCTCGTCGATCACCCCGTGGACGTCGGCCGCGTCGATGTCGACACGTCGCGGCAGTCCCGGGAAGAGGGGCGTCAGGGTGCCGGGTAGGTGGACGTCCGCGACCATGCGCCTCTAGTGCAGGACGGCGACTTCGACCGACGTGATCCCCGGGAGGTAACCGGCCAGCGTCTCCCAGGTCTCGCCCTCGTCGACGCTGCCGAACAGCTGCCCGGTGCTCGTGCCGAAGTAGAGGCCGGCGACGTCGTAGGAGTCGATCGCCATTCCCTCGCGCAGGACGCCGAGGTACGCGTCCGACTGCGGCAGCCCCCGGTCGAGCCGCTGCCAGTGCTCGCCGGCGTCGCGGGTGCGCCACACGGCGGCCTTGCCGTCCGGCATGCAGCGGCCGTGCCCCCCGTCGAGCGGGACGACGTAGAACGTGTCGCGGTCGTGCGGGTGCGCGGCCGCGGCGAAGCCGAAGTCGCTCGGCAGGCCCTCCGTGATCTCGGTCCACGATTGCGCGGTGTCGTCGCTTCTGTGCATGCCGCAGTGGTTCTGCTGGTACATGCGCGAGGGATCGGCGGGCGAGCGCACCAGCTTGTGCACGCAGAAACCGACATCCTCGTGCTCGCGCGGCCAGTCGGCGCGGAGGCCCGAGTTGCGCGGCGTCCAGCTCTTGCCGTCGTCAGTCGTCTCGTAGAGGCCGATGCCCTGGACGATCGCCCAGAACTTCGTGGGGTCGTCGCCGTCGAACATCAGCGCCGACAGGCCGAGGTGGCCCGGCGGCTGGTTGCCCGGCTCGTCCCAGCCCTCGCTGCCCGGCTCGCCGGCCAGCGTCGAAAGCAGCGACCAGGTGTCGCCGTCGTCGCGGCTCTCGAAGATGCCCGGGGCCTCGACGCCGGCCAGGATCCGGCCGGGCGCGGTCGCGAGGTTCGAGACCTTCGACAGCTTGCGGCCGTCGTCGTAGGCGAACCCCTCGCTCGAGAGCGTCCACGTCTCGCCGAGGTCCTTGCTGCGCCAGACCGCCGAGCCGTGCCACTCGCTGGCCGCCGCGGCGAAGATCGTCCCCGAGGACGGATCGAGCACCGCGTGGTAGATGGGCCAGTTCTCGCAATAGGGTCCGCGGAGCTTCCAGTCGCGCCGGTCGGCGTCGCTCTCGAGCAGGAAGCAACCCTTGCGGGTCCCGATCAGCACCAGTGTCCGTGCCAACGTCTCACCTCCGGAGTGGGCGTTCGTCTCGTCCTGTTAGACGGCCGGTGCGCCCGAGATTCATCGCTCATCTGCGCAAGAAAGAGCCTACTCCGCCGGTTCGGCGCTACGGTTGGACGGGGGCGGTTAGCTCAGCTGGGAGAGCACCTGCCTTACAAGCAGGGGGTCGCAGGTTCGAGCCCTGCACCGCCCACTCGACGAAAGCCAGTTGCCGAACGGTATCTCGCAGCCAAACGTCTTCTGGACCGGCGACAACCGAACCGAAGCGGTCGCGCCGGTGCCGATTGGTGCCCAACTGCGCGTGTGAGCAGAGTGGGCTTGCGGCTCTCGATGGATTGCCGATCAAACTGAGGCCGAGTGACCTCTCGGGCTTGCGTGGACGATCCGCCTCGGCCACGCCAACGCCGGTACGACGTGATGAATCCGGCGGCCGGCACCCGCGACGCCGCCGACCGCCGCGCCGATAGCTGTTCCGACGCCTGGCACGATCGATCCGACGGCAGCTCCCGTCGCCGCCTCAGCGAGCGTGCCCGGGCGACTCCAGCGGCCTGCTGCCGGTCGCCTCAGTCACGAGCGGCTCGACCCTTGCTCGCGACGTAGGTCAGCGCCGCGACGGAGCATGGGAGTACGCTCGGGGCGCGATGAGCTGCTGCGACCCGCGCGGCTGCGACAAATTCTTCAGCCCCCGTTTCGCCCGCCGTGCCGCCAGGCGGTATCGCAAGCGTGGCGTCGACAAGACGGCGCGGCAAATGATCGCATTCCTCGAGCAGCGCGGAATCGAGGGCGCGACCGTACTCGAGATCGGCGCCGGGGTCGGCGAGATCTCGCTCGAACTGCTCAAGCGCGGCGCGTCGGGCTCCGTGAGCCTCGAACTCTCCTCGGCATACGACGAGGAAGCACGCGAGCTCATTCGGGAGGCAGGACTCGAAGACCGGGCCGACCGCCGCCTCCGCGACATCGCGGACGGGGAGGGCGGCATCGAGCCCGCGGGACCTGGTCGTACTGCACCGGGTGGTCTGCTGCTATCCCGACTATGAGCGGCTGCTGAACGCAGTAGGCGCGCACGCTCGTCGCGCCGTGGTCTTCAGCTACCCACGCTGCAATGCGATCTCGCGCTTCGCCGTCGCGGCGCAAAACCTCACCTTCAGGCTGCGACGGCGAGAGTTCCGGACATTCGCCCATCCACCGGCCGCGATGCTCAACGTGCTCACCGAACGCGGACTTCGTCCGAGCTTCGACCACCGCGCGCCCGTCTGGCAGGTGGCCGGGCTCGAGCGATAGCACAACGTCTACACCAGCCTCTGCTGCGTTAGCTGATTTACCCCAGCTCGACCACTCGTGGTCGCGCTCCTGCGAATTGCTGAGGCGTCGGGTCCCCTGTATGAAGGGTCCCAGCTCTCCCAGGCTCGGCAATCGGCTCACGCGCAACTGGTAGCCGGCACTCCCTCGCGAGTGCCGCACGGCCTCGGCGCTCTCCCAGACACCTAAGTTGACGAACGTCCGTGCGCGGTCGACGTCACTCAGGAGGAACGCCTGTGCTCGAAAACCCTTGCTTTGGCTCCACTCGAACCCGGGTCGCCGGCTCGGCTTTCGAATGACAAGCGGTAGAGCGTCGCGCGTAGTCGGATCCCGCGGAGAGTCTCTGCCCCTTGCCTCGCCGTCGAGCGGCCTTCCTAACCTAAGTCCGCCGCAGAAGCAGATACTCCTAGGCACGGAGTCGGATGAGTGTTCCAGGGGCCCGGCTGCTGGCGTCGCGCCGGTGGCCTCTTCTGACGGCGAATATTCTCCGACTCCGTTAATAGCCGGTTCGCAGAGCCCTGCTCTTCCGACGATTTCGTCACTTCCCCGAGAACGCGGCGCCCGCGCGAGATCACCGTCGACCTCAGCACCTCCGACCACGTCGAGAAGACCGCTACCGGCCGGGCGTCGAGATCAGCGAGCCGCGCCAGATCGTGTCGCGCGCCGACGACTGGTGGACGGCGTGGCGGTCAGTCTCCTTCTAGCGGTGGCGTATGAGCGGCCCCTGCTGGTCTGACGCGCGGGCCTTGGCTCCAGTACCAAACCACACGGCTGCCTGAGTACTTCTCCGAAGCCGATTCAGCAGGCCCCCCGATGAGGGTCGGCGCTCCGAACCCGAGCATTCGACCAATTAGCTAAGGCTCGAAAGGAGCGCATCTTGAAACGGTTCTGTTACTCGAGGGTCGCGATCGCCGCAGTCGTCCTGGCCGCGCTGACGGCCACGTCGGCGTTCGCTGCGACGACGAAGGCGATCCCGTTCACTGCCACGTACTCGGGCCAGGCCTCGACCAACGCCACCGGCAACACCGTCGCGATCCTCGCGAACGGCACCGGAAAGGGCACGCTCATCGGCGTCGGAAAGATCACCGGGGCGGGAAGCGGCGACAGCAGTCAGCAGCCGTGCGTCCCCTTCGGCGGCGCCGGGAAGATGACCGGCACCGGCGGCACGATCTCGTTCAAGCTCGTCTCAGGCGCGAGCGGCTGTGGCGACGAGGGCGGTCACACGTTCTCCGTCACCGGACACGCCGTCGTCCTGAAGGCCACCGGGAAGCTCGCCAAGGCCAAGGGAACTCTCAAGTTCACGGGCGTCTTCAGCCACGACGACGGAACGTTCTCGGTCAAGTTCGCCGGGACGCTCAAGAAGTGACCCGGAGCCCGAGGAAGGAGGAATCATGAAAGCACTCTTGACGCTCGGCGCCGCGCTGGCGGCGGTGACGGTCGCGGGTGCCGGGTCGGCCACCGCGGCGAACCCGATCCCGTTTCCGTCCGCCACAGGTGGTGCAGCTGTTCGTCGCCGCGCAGACGGTGACGCCCGACGGAGCAATGGCCAACATGTTCGCTCCCGGAAGCGTCGTGTCCTTCCGCGCATACGCGGTCGATCCGAGCACGAAGAAGGTCCTCGCGGCCAAGGACGTGCGCTACTTCTACGTCACGATCCCGAACCAGCCGAACGTGAAGCTCACGTACAACGCGTCGGCACCGGGAGCATCGAAGGGGCTTCCGTGGACGGGCCGTTGGACCGTTCCGGCGGCCTACCCCGCCGGCCCAGTCGCATTCAAAGTCCTGGTGCAGGCCGCGACGAAGAGCAAGTCCGGCCAGCAGCGGAGGGGTCAGTTCGTGCAGTTTCCCGTGTCCTCCGCGATGCTGACGATCTCGCCGAGTGCACCGGCGCCGTACACGCCGGGAGTCGATGCAGGTGCGGCGGGGGCCGGGAGCGGAACGCTGCAGCTCTCGCTCTACGTCGACACGGTCAACGGCACTCGTCCTTCGGGCATCGCACCCCGCCCGATCGGCTGCACGCAGACGAACGTGTACAAGCGAGGAGAGCAGGTCGTCGTCCGCTCGTGGGGCACCGACCTCGCGACCAACGAGCTCCTGTCGTCGGACAACGTCGCGGAAGCCCACTTCTCGATTGCCGGGCAGCCTGACGTCACCCTGAACTGGGGCCCACACGGAGTGGCCGGGAGCCAGGTGTTCTTCTGGTCGAACTTCTGGATCGTTCCGGCTTCGTTCCCGCTCGGCGAGACGACGATTCACGTCTCGATCAAGACCGAGAGCGGCCGGACCGGGGCTTACGACCAAGTCATCAACGTCATCCCCTAGCCCACTCGAGGAGTCGCAGCCATGAACCTCCACATGAAGATGGCTGTGACAGTTGCATCGCTGGCAGGAGCGCTCCTCCTGCCAGCGCTGGCAACTGCCGCGCCGACATCACTACCCATTCCGAGCCTCGCCGGCGTCGCGGGGCTCCCCGGGCCGCTCGCCCCGGCGTCGCAACCGGCGGCGAATATGTCCTTGCTGACCGTCAAGCCGGATGACGCCGTTGCCGGCACGAAGTTCACCGTCTCCGCCTCCGGCCTTCCGGCGAACAAGGACGTGTCGATCGTCTGGAACACGGCCAACGTGACGTGGGTCGTCGACGCTCGACCCGACAGCGTCGACTACCTGGGCCGGCAGGCGTCCAAGCTCGCGGTCGTTCTCGGCCAGGGCAGGACCGACGCGCAGGGGGCGCTGTCGGTCAAGCTCACCGCGCCGAGCGACTTCGGCGGCGTCCACGACATCTATGCGGTCGTCGACGGCGTTCAGCTCGCGCACGGCGGCTTCCTCGTCGCGCGCTCGGCGACCTTCAGCCCGAAGTCAGGGCCGATCGGGACGATGATCACGGTGACGTACCGGGGTCTCGGCTCGTCCCTGTACGAGGGCGGCGCGTCGCTCCTCTACGACAACCACTACGTCGGGGCGCTGATGGCGAACTGGACCCGCGGCACGGCGGTGGCGCACATCCGGGCGTCAGGCCCGGCCGGTCGGCACACGATCGAGGTCGCGGATGCGATCACCTTCAAGTACCTGAACATCCAGCAGTCGCCGATCCCGTGGGGCACCGGCTTCAAGTCCACGTTCACCGTCACGGGAGATCACGGGCGGCCGAAGGCGCAGATCGACTGGCCGCGGAACGTTGCGCCGACGCTCGACGCGAAGACGACTCTGCAGCTGAGCGCGCTCGCGCCGGCAACGACCGCGAGCGCGCAGCTCGCATCCTCGGCGGGCCTGGTCGACTCGAAGGTCGGGCTCTCCGCCAAGGGCCTGACGCCGTCCGCTCCGGTCGACCTCGAATGGGCGACGGTCGTCGGCAACCGCGTGAACTGCACCGGGACATGCTGGTCGTTCGTCTCCGTCCCGCTCGGGAACGCCACCGCAGCGGCGGACGGAACGCTGGCCGCCGGGGTCACGATCCCCGACGGCCTCGGCGGCTGGCACGTCGTCCAGTTGCTCCAGGGCGGACAGGTCAAAGCACAAGCGGCCTACTACGTCAAGCGGAGCGTCGTCGGCAACGGCGTGTCCTCGCTGCGGCTGAAGGAAGGCCAGCGGTTCACCGTTCACCTGAAGGGGCTCGGCTGGACGCAGCTCGACAACACGATCGCGGTCGATTACGACAACAGCTACGTCGGCTACGGCTGCGGGTTCAACAGCAACGGGGACACGGTGATGAATCTCGTGGCCACCGGAGGCCCTGGCACTCACCTGATCGACATGTATCCGCTGCTGTACACACAGCAGCCGTCGTACCCGAATACGCCGTACGGCATGGTCCCGATCCTGACGTACGCGCAGGATCTTCCCGGCCTCGCCCTCGGCTACGACCTGCCGGCGATCCGCTTGGCGATCACGGTCGTCAAGTAGATCGTGTGGAGGAGGGGAGGGAGCGCGAGCTCCCTCCCCTCGGCAGCCACCAGTTCCAGCGGCCGAAGATCGCCATCAGTGAGGGCACGAGGATCGCGCGCACGACGGTCGCGTCGAGGAGGATGGCGAGCGCGAGACCGAAACCGAACTCCTGGAGCCCGGCGACGCGGCCGGCGACGAACCCGGAGAAGGCGACGATCATGATCAGCGCCGCCGCGGTGACGATGCGCCCGGTGCGTTCGAGCCCGTGCGCGACGGCCCGCGAGTTGTCGTGGACGTGATCCCACGACTCGCGCATGCGGGTGACCAGGAAGACCTCGTAGTCCATCGAGAGCCCGAAGAGCATCGCGAAGAGGAAGATTGGGACCCACGCCTCGATCTGTGAGACGCGATGGAGGCCGAGCACGTCGGCGCCTACGCCCCACTGGAAGCCGACCACGAGCAGGCCGTACACCGCGGCAACGGTGAGCAGGTTGAGGACGACCGCTTTGAGCGGCAGGACGACGGAGCGAAAGGCGCGAAGCAGTAGGAAGTAGGTGAGCGCGAGAGCTGCCAGGACGAGCCACGGAAACCATGCGTACGAGCGTGAGACGTAGTCGACGCCTTGCGCAGGGCCGCCGCCCACGTGGACGGAGGTGGTCGACGGGAAGTCCGCACGCGGGATCATCGTCCGGCGGATCCGCCGCACGAGCGCCTGGGTTCGTCCGTCGCCGTACTCGTGCCGGGCGACGACGTAGACCAGGCGGTAGCGGCGCGACCGGTCGACGTAGGGCGGGTCGGGCCCGCTCGCGGTGATGTACGCCTCCGAGTCGTGGAACGTCTGGTTCGTCAGGCGGCCGACCGCGCTCCTGAGCGGGCGCGTCCGCACTCCGCCGGCGCGACCTGAGTCGACCACGATCTGAATCGGCGTGAGCGCCCCGGCGCCGACGTGGTCCCGAAGGAGCTGCAGGCCCGTGACCGACTCCGGGCCTCGGGGAAGAGCGAGAATCGAGCCGGGCGTGATCCGGAGGAAGAACACCGGGGCCGCGGCGGCGAGCAGCACCGCGGTGCCGACGGCGAGGAACGGGACCGGCCGCCGCATGATCGTGCGCGCGAGCCTCGCCCAGTACCCGTGGTCGACGTCGGTGGTGCCCGGCAGCGCCGGGAGCGGAATCCCCAGCCGTTCGCGCAGCGTTTGCGCGACGGGCGCGCGACGGATGCCGCGGCGCCCGAGCAGCGAGAGCAGGGCGGGCTGGAGGCTGAGCGCCGCGACGACCGATGCGACCGGGACGATGAGGCCACCGACTCCGAGCGAACGGATGAACGGCACCGGCACAAAGAGAAGCAGCCCCAGTCCGATCGCGACCGTGCCGCCCGAGAAGACGACGGACCGGCCCGCCGTCTCCATCGTGCGCACGATCGCGTCGTCGACGCTTGCCTCGCGCCCGAGCTCCTCGCGAAACCGGTAGACGATGAGCAGCGAGTAGTCGATCGCAAGGCCGATGCCGACGAGCTCGACCAGGTTGGAGACGTAGCTCACCATCGTGAAGGTGTTCGCCAGCGCGTAGACGACGGCGAGCGACGCCGTGATCGTGCAGGCCGCGAACACGAAGGGAACGAGGACGGCGAACGAGATGCCGAGAACGGCGAGGAGGATCGCGAGCGCGATCGGAAGCGCGAACGCCTCGCCGCGGCGCAGGTCGGACGAGAGGATCGGCTCGAGATCGTGCTGGATTGCGGGTGACCCGGTGACGTACGCCCGCGGCCGGCCGGCAAGCGCACGCCGAAGCGTGGTCGTGTACCTCTTGGCGTGCTGCAGGTCGAGGGTCGTGTCGACCTCGCCCCAGAGCACGCCCTCCGCGTCGCGTACCTGGGACGCGTGGCCTGTCGGTACGAGCCGCGCAGCCCGCGTGAGCTTCCGCCGGACGGGCGCGCGCTCGCCGGTGCGCGCCACGAAGACGACCGTGAACACACCGTCCGGACGCTGGCCGAAGTGCCGCTCCAGCTCGAGCCGCGCGCGGTCGGAGTCGGTTCCCGGGACCGTGAAGACGTTCGAGAGCAGCCTCGGCAGCCGCACGGACGCCGCGAGGCCGACGACGAGGACGAGGGCCCAGAGCGCCAGCACGACCGTGCGGTAGCGGAGGACGGCGCGGGTCCAGCGCTCGGGCACGAGCTGACACTAATCCGCAACGCGGATCCGTAGCTTCCCCGGCTGCGGGACGTTCCGGGCGCGTCGACAATCCTCCCATGAAGCGGGTTCTCATCTGCGTGGCGATCGGTCTCGGGCTCGCGGCAGCACCGGGCGCGATCGCGTCTCCGACGGTGCGGCTCACGATCGTTCACGTGCTGCACGGCTGCCACGCCTGGGGGACGAGCGACTCGCAGCCGCTCGGCCCCGCGCGAACGGTGACGATCCAGCGCGGCGGCAAGCTCGCGATCAGGATCAACTGCCCGATGTCGTTCAGCGTCGTCCAGCTCGCCGGTCCGAAGATCGCGACGCCGGCGCTCTGGCAGCCGGGAACCTCGCAGGTGCTCGCGTTCGCGAAGCGCGGCGTCTACCGCTTCCAGGCGACGAACACGACGTCGTCGGAGGCCATGGGGTTGCAGACTCTCGGCCCCGACAACGTTCTCGTGCTGACCGTGCGCGTCCGGTAGCGGCTGACAGCTGTCGAAGCGGCGAGTCGAGTCTCACCCTGAGGGTGAGTGAATTCTGACCCTAGGGTCGCTTACCGGCCGGGCTGCCGAGGCGCACGATGGTGCGCATCAGGTAACCGTCCGAAAGGAGAACGAAGTGTTCACCACCACCGTCAGCTCGATCGTCTCCTCTCCCCGCCGCGCCGTCGCCCTCGCGCTTGCCGCCGGCGCCCTGCTGGCCGCTCCCGCTGCGGCATACGCCCAGGACAACGGGCCGACCGATCCAGGCGTCCGCTGCGCGGCCAAGGTCGGCCCCGGGCAGTACGAGTTCTATTTGCCGGGCGAGAAGGCAACCGACGTCAACGGCAACAAGTGGGTCTGCGGGCCGGACGGCCAGTGGTTCCGCGACTACTCCGCGATCGTGCGGGCGCCGGTCAAGCTGATCGTCTCGTCCGCCACTCTCACGTTTCACTAGGTGGCCGGCTGTCGAGCCGAGCACCCGAGGAGGGAGGTCGCGTGATCGGGCCTCCCTCTTCTCCGTGGGGACCCCTCGACGATACCGCGGGACGACCCGGCGGAAGCGCGATCGATCGGCACGTACCTGGTCAGACGTCAATCAGCGGTAGCGCAACGAGACGACGACCGTCGCCAGCGAGACCGCCGCCGCGACCGTGTTCGGGACGATCAGCGCGACGTTCATCGACGCGATCCCGTACGCGAGCCAGAGGCCGAAGCCGACGAGCAGCACCTGCTGGTACGCGACCGAGACACTCTTCGAGCTGCGGTGGCGTCTGATCTCGCGGATCTGGAGAAGCGGCGCAAGAGCCATCGCCACGCCCCAGGAACCGGCGACGGCCGCGAACACTGTTACCACGGAAAGAACCTCCTACGACGACGGGACGAGGGACGTCAGCGTCGATCGGGGTGGTCGCTGCGCCTCGCGTCCTCGCCGTAGAGCGGGAGGGTGTGCGGGAGCGGCCTCGTCATCGTCCTGACCCTAGCGTCTCGCGCCGCACCCCCCGGCGCGGAATGGTCAGCGCGGGCGTCAGCAGGGCGACATGAGAGAGTGGGCCACCAATGAGGACGGCCGGGGGCCTGTTGACCTTGTTCGTGGTGCTATGTGCAGTTGCGGCCTGCGTCGCCGCGGGCTCCGCTCAGGCTTCGAAGGGCGTGCGTTACGGGATCCAGGACGACGCGTGGCTGGAGTTCGGCCCGGGCACGCTCAACCGGCGGCTTCAGACGTTCAAGCGGCTCGGCGTACCGCTCGTCCGCTTCACGCTCCACTGGAACGAGGTCGCCCTGCGGCGGCCGAAGCATCCGACCTCGCCGCGCGATCGCGCCTACGACTGGCGTCGGGCCGACAGGGTTCTGCGCGGTCTTCGCCGCTACGGCCTGACGCCCGTGCTCACGCTGGTGGGGACGCCCGCGTGGGCGAACGGAGGGCGCGCGCCGAACTTCGCCCCGCCGCATCCCCGAGACTTTCGCGCCTTCGCGCATGCCGCCGCGAAGCGCTACCCGTGGGTTCACTACTGGCTGATCTGGAACGAGCCGAACAAGCGACTCTGGCTCAGGCCGACGAGGGCGGCGATCTACGTCCAGCATCTGCTCAACCCCGGGTACGAGGCGATCCACGGCGTGCTGCCGCACGCGCAGGTCGGCGGCGGTGTGACGGCTCCTCGCGGCGGGTTGGGGGGCGTCGCCCCGGTCACCTGGCTCCGCGGCATGGCCCGCGCCCACGCGAAGCTGGACGCCTACGCGCACCACCCGTACCCCTCGAAGCCGACCGAGACGCCGTCCAGCGGCGGCTGCAAGAACTGCCCTTCGATCACGATGGCGACGATCCCGAAGCTCCTCATCCTCGTGCGGCGCTACTTCGGACCGAAGCCGGTCTGGCTCACCGAGTACGGCTACCAGACGAATCCGCCCGACGACTTGCTGGGCGTCACGCTCCAGCGGCAGGCGACGATGCTGAGCCTCGCGGCGATGCGCGTGTGGAGGCTGTCACGGGTCACGATGCTGATCCAGTACCTCTACCGCGACGAGGTCGCGCTCGGCCGTTTCCAGACAGGGCTCGTCTTTGTCGACAACCGATGGAAGCCCTCGCTGCAGGGATTCAGGCTGCCGTTCGCGGAAATGCGGCGCGACGCGTCTTCCCGGACAGTGGTCTGGGGCCAGATCCGGGGCGGACGGCCCGGACGGCGTCAGCCGTACCGGCTAGAGGTGCTTCACCGGAACGTCTGGAAGGCGGTTGGACGCGACCGGCTGACGGACAACACCGGCGTCTTCGTCCGGACGATTCGGCTCAAGCGCGGAGCACTGCTCCGGATCTGGGCGCCGCGTGAACAGCGGTTCAGTCTCCACGTGCGGGTCAGGTGAGCCGCCGCGCGGGTGTCCTCGCGGCGCGTGCACAAGCCGGGGGAGGACCTGTCGCTAGTGTCTCGACGATGTTGACGAATCGTTCCGCTCCGCCCGCGACCGTGACTCCCGTGCTCGTCTACCCGGACGTGCGGGCGGCGGTGGCGTGGCTCGAGGCGGCGCTCGGGTTCGAGGAGCGCGTGCGGATCGGCGACGCACACCGCGCCCAGCTCCGCGTCGGGACCGACGGCGCAGTCGTCGTCGCCGACGACGGCGGCGACCGTGCCGCGCCGAGCGGCGCAGGCGTGACGCACGAGATCAAGGTCCGTGTCGCGGACGTCGATGCGGCATTCGCGCGGGCGCGTGACGCCGGCGCGCGCGTGGTCGAAGAGCTGAACACCTGGGAGTACGGCGAGCGCTCGGGCGTCGTCGAGGACATCGGCGGGCATCGCTGGGAGCTGACGCAGACGGTGCGTGACGTCGCACCCGAGGAATGGGGCGGGGTCGCGGTCGCTCCCTGGTGAGCGCCCGACGCTCGACCCGCACAACACACGCCCGGGACGATGCGACTCAGCCGGAGCGCTGTCGACCCTCGAGCTCGGCTCGCGGAAGCCGGCGGAGCGACTTCGGCAGGTACCAGTTCCAGTCTCCGAGCAGGGTCATCGAGGCCGGCAGGAGGACGGCGCGGACGATGGTCGCATCGATGAGCACGGCGGTGGCCAGCCCGACGCCGGCCTGCTTGATCTCGAGCGACGAGAGGGTTCCGAAGAGCGAGAAGACGGCGACCATGACGAGCGCGGCGCTGGTGACGACGCCCGCGGTGACGGTTATCCCGTAACGCACGGCCTGGTTGGTTGGCATGCCGTCGTCGACAGCCTCGCGAACGCGGCTGAGGATGAAGACGTGGTAGTCCATCGAGAGGCCGAAGAGGATCACGAAGAGGAACAGGGGGAGCCAGGAGATCACCGCGCCGTTCGACTTGAAGCCGAGGAGCCCCTCCGCCCAGCGGTGCTGGAAGACCAACACGAGAACGCCGTAGGACGCGGCGACCGACAGGAGGTTCAGAACGATCGCCTTCAGCGGCACGACGATCGACCGGAAGGCGACGAGCAGGAGCAGGAAAGCCAGCGAAAGGACAAAGACGACGACGTACGGCACGCCGTGCTTCATCTGGTTCGTGAAGTCCACGTCCTCGGCGGTGTCTCCGGTCACGGCGACCTCGACACCCGGAATCCGGCCGAGAGTCTGCGGCACGAGATCGTCCCGGAGCACGGCGATCGCGTGCTTGCTCGAGGTGTTGTCGCCGGCGCCTGACAGCGGGAGCTCCACCGCCCCGCTCGTGCCGTCCGCACCGCCGTTGAGCGCGAACGGGGGATGCGCGATCCCCCGCGCCACGGCCAGTCGCTCGAGCCGCGCGATCGCCTGTTTCACGGCCGCAAATTGACCGATCGGCCCGCTCACGACCACGAGCGCCGGGGCCGACGTGGCCGGGAACTCGGCGCGCACGCGGCTGAGCGTCTGGAGTGCAGGCTCGCCCTGCGACGAGAGCGACTCGTTGCTCGGCTTCGAGACGTGCAGGCCGAGGGCCGGTAGAGCGAGCGCCAGCAGCAGCCCGGCCGCGAGGACGCAGGAGACGAAGGGACGCCGCAGCACACGATCGATGACGGCTGGCCAGAAATGAGAGTCGGCGGTCTCGGTGCGGAGATGCGGCAAGAATGGAATGCGTCCGCGGTCGATCTTCGGGCCGAGCAGCTCGAGCACCGCGGGGAGTACGGTCACCGAGCCCACGACGGCGCACGCGATGACGAGGATCGTGCCGCTCGCGATCCCGTTGAAGACATCGGAGCCGACCACGTACATGCCGGCCATCGCGGTGATCACCGTCGTCCCGGAGATGAGGACGGTGCGGCCCGACGTGCGCGCTGTCCGGTCGAGCGCGTCGTGCGACGCCAGACCGCGGTGACGCTCCTCGCGCGAACGGATCACGTAGAAGAGGGCGTAGTCAACGCCGACCGCCATGCCGATCAGCAGGACGACGGTCTTCACGCTGTCGTCGAGCGGGAATGCCTGGCTGATCGGGCCGAGCAGGCCGAAGGCGGCCGCAACGGCGGTCAGCGACAGGAGCACCGGCACGAGTGCTGCGACGATCGCCCCGAACGCGAAGAGCAGCACGATCAGCGTCACCGGGATGGACAGCAACTCCGCCCGGTGCAGGTCGCGACTCACGATCCGGTCGCGTGCCTGACTCGCCGTGATGTCGCCCGTCTCCTCGACGGTGACTCCGGGGTGAGCCGCGCCCGCCTCGAGCACGGATGCCCGGAACTCGGCGGGCGAGATGAATCGTCTGACGTCGCCGACGACGAGCACGGCGTGCCGGTCGCCGGACACCCGCGTGACGATCGTGCTGCCGAGCCCGGCCGCCATCCGGTGTGCGACGTCCACCACCGCGGCACGGAACGCCGGATCGTCCGCGCGCAGCTTCTCGCTGTGGACATAGCCGTATTCGCGGGCAGGAGGCCACGCCTGGTGCTGGTCGAGCAGCGAGTAGCCGCGCGCAGACTCGCCGACCGCGCCGTTCTGAAGCGACTCGGTGCCGACGGCGGCCCCGATCGCGAGAGCAGCAACGACGAACGCGAGCCAGGCGGCAACCGCACGCCACGGGCGCCGCGCGCTCCAACGGCCGATCGCCGCGACCGACCTCATCGTTCGAGTGTAGGAGGCGAGACCCTTCTTGGGGATCGGGCGCCGATTCCGAATCCTGGCCTCCGTCCTTTCCCGGTTGCAAGCCATACTGAAGCGGGATGGCTGGGTCTTCGGGGTCGCGCCGGCCGTTGCCGGCGAGGAAGCTGCTACGGCGCGGGCTGTCCGTGCTGGCGGCGGCGGGCCTGGTCTGGCTCGGATTCACGGCGGCCGCCGAGACGGCGACGATCCGCGGCACCGATTCGGCCAACACCCTGCGCGGGACGAAGGGGGCGGACGTCCTCTACGGGCGAGCCGGCAACGACTTGCTCTACGGCGGGCCCGGAAACGACACGCTCTACGGCGGCTACGGGAACGACCGCCTCTTCGGAGGCGTCGGCTCCGACCGGCTCGTCGGCGGTCCCGGCAACGACTTCCTCGACGGCGGGCCGGGCCGCGATTCGATCTCGTGCGGCGGCGGCCACGACGTCGTCCACGCCGACGCCACCGACCGGGTCGCGCGCGACTGCGAGGTCGTGCATCGCCCGCCGGTGACCAACCCCGTCACGCCGCCTGCGACGACCACGACCACGACGACTTCGCCGACGACGACCACGGCCGCCGCGCCGACGACCACCGCCGCGGGCCCTCCCACGACCACCGACGCGAACCCACCGCCCGAGACAACCTCGCCGCCGACCACGACGACGACGCCGTCAACCTGCGGGCAGGGGCCGAGGAGCTACCGCTACAGCCTGATCAACCAGCCGCTCACCGCGTCGTCCGTCAGCGTCACGGAGACGATCAACGAGCTGCCGACCTATCCTGCGATCGGCGACCACTCGCTCGCGTACGTCGCGGTCGCGTACGGCCGCACCGCCGACGGGTGCGCAGCGGTCGGCTGGCTGCAGGGCGGGATCTGGCGGGGCGCAACGCGCTACGACGAGGACACGGGCCACGCGTTCCTCTACGTCGAGTGGCAGACGACGACGAGCTACCAGCTGATCCGGCTCGCCGACGTGACGGTTCCCTCATCGCACACGTTCACGCTGTCGAGCACCGGCGTCGGCAACACGTGGGCGATCTTCGTCGACGGCATGTTCGTCGCCTCGGTGGAGCTCGACGAGGCGCCGCAGGCGTTCTCGACGGCGGTCGAGGACTTCAGCGTGGACGGCGACGTGTGGCCGTCCTACGACTTCACGATCTCGGGCGCGTCACCCGCGTACACGTATCCGCCGACCGGGATGTTGCCGTACGACAGCTTCACACCCGACGGCTGGCACTCGCAGCTCTAGCCAAGCACGGCGAGGCGGGGTGGAGGGCGCCCCCCTCGGCGCTCTCCACCCCGCCCACCGATTCGAGCTAGTGGTGACCGCTGATGTGAGTCAGCGTGTTGGCGTTGTTCTGCAGCGAGCAGTGGATCTCGACCCGATCGTTCATCTTGAACTTCGAGTTCACGGCGGACGAGTCGGCCGGCGCGATCGCGCAGGTCAGGCCCGCAACCGTGATCGAGCTCGACGACAGGGCCGTGATCGTCCCGTGCGCCTCGCTCTTCTCCGGCTTCGGCTTCGACGAAGACGAGCACTTGCCGGGGGTGAGCTCCACGGCGCTGCCGCCGCTCGTCCCGCCGCCGAGCTTGCCGCTCGTGAAGCCGCTCGTTGCGTTGAACGCCGCCGACAGGTTCGCGACCAGACGGGCGCCCGGGTCGTGCGCGCGCCCGGCCGCCAGGCCGGCGATGTTGCCGTGGTCGTACACGGCCGAGTAGTTCGCGAACGTGTCGCGGCCTCCGGAGACGTCGATGCGCAGCTGACCGTCCACGACGCCGACACCGTCGGTCGTGTTGACGACGCTGCGTGCGCTCAGCGTGATCGCTCCGGTGAGATCCGGATCGCCCGACGCGGTGCCGGTGTAGCGACCGTCCGTGATCGTGATCGTCTTGCCGTCCGTCGTCGTGCACGAGCGGGTCGACGTGTTC
Organism: uncultured Thermoleophilia bacterium; assembly: GCA_963708355.1. Lineage (GTDB taxonomy): Bacteria > Actinomycetota > Thermoleophilia > Gaiellales > Gaiellaceae > PALSA-600. The sequence continues at coordinate 577,860 of CAVPSK010000009.1, forward strand.
CCGGCTGCCGCCGTGAATGTGGCGGCAACCGCCTTGGCGCTCTTCGCGCCGTCGATGCCGTGGGCGACGGCGATGCTCGTGGCGAGCAACGCGGCGAGCCCCGCGGCGATGAACGTCAGCCTGCGCAATTCAAATCCTCCTCATCAGGGTGAACTCACGAAGCATTCGGACCGTCCGTACGCCGGGTGCTACGTCTGTGTAAAACGCGCGTAAAGCGCGGTCCGGGAGCGCGCGGTGGCGAAAACAGCGTCAATTCTGCTGAAACCGGCCCAGAATTCCTGCCGAAAACGGTTGTCGTTCAGGCCGGCCGCCGCGTTGCCGATAATCCCGGCGTGAGGCGGACGCCGCAGCGCCTTCTGGCTCTCGCATTCCTGTTCGCCGCCGGGCTCGGGTTCACCCTCCTTCCGGCGGCGCCGCGCGCCCACGCCGACAACGTCTGCAACCCCGACTCGTCGTGGGGCACCGTCAACTCCGGATACGCGGCGCAGGTGCTCTCGCTCGTGAACCAGCACCGCGCGTCGCTGGGCCTCGGGCAGCTCTCGAGCGACCCGGCGCTCTCGCGCTCGGCGGTCTGGAAGTCGATGAACATGGCCGGCCTCAACTACTTCGACCACAACGACGACCCGATCGGCCGCTCGGTCGGCCAGCGGCTCGCCGACTGCGGGTGGCCCTCCAACCTCGGCTGGGGCGAGAACATCGCCTACGGCTACGCGACGCCCGACCAGGTGATGTCCGGCTGGCTCAACTCGCCGGGGCACAAGGCGAACATCGAGAACCCGTCGTTCACGTCGATCGGCGTCGGTGTCGCCGCGAACGCCCAGGGCAGCTACTACTGGACGCAGGACTTCGGCCAGGGCTCGAGCGGAGGGGCGCCGCCGCCGACGACCACGACCCCGCCGCCGACGACCACGACGCCGCCGCCGCCGACGACGACCACTCCGCCGCCCACGACCACGACGCCGCCGCCGACCACGACTCGCCCGACGACCACGACGACGCCGACGACCACCACGCGGCCGACCACGACGACGCCCACCACCACGACTCGCCCGACGACCACGGCGCCGTCGCCGACGACGACGTCGGCCGGGGCGACCACGACGGCGGCCGTGCCGGTGGCCGGCAATGCGCCGGCGCCCAAGGCGAAGCCGAAGAGTCACGCGAAGGCGAAGCCGAAGAAGCACAAGGCGAAGAAGCACAAGGTCGTCGTGCACACCCGCCGGCTCGACTTCCTCAAGCTGAACGAGCTTCGGCACCTCTAGTTAGGAGGGGCTGGCGCTCGCGGAGGCGAGCGCCGAGGACCAACCGCTCCGGGTCGAATCGATCCCGGTGATCGACGCGCGCCCCCGAATAGAGCCGCTCGAGGCGCCGCACCCCTGGCGGCCGGTCGGCCGCGTCGACCTGGTGGTGGTCCCGGCTGCTCGCTTCCCCGAGTCCGGTCGCCCTCCAGTGCTCAGACCATGGCACGGGCTTGCGCCTCGCGCCCTGGCTCTTCCGGCGGTTCGGACGAGACGTGCGGCTTGCCCCGTTCGGGGGATCGCATTTCAGTAGCGTCGCCGCATGGACCCGGACGACGCGCAGCTCGTCGCCGCTCTGCGCGCCGGGGACGAGGACGCGTACCGGCGGATCGTCTCCGAATGGCATCCGATGATGGTTCGCGTCGCCCAGATCTTCGTGCCGTCGCGCGCGGTGGCCGAGGAGGTCGTGCAGGAGACCTGGCTGCGCGTGCTCGGGGCGCTCGACCGCTTCGAAGGCCGCTCGTCGCTCAGGACGTGGGTCTTCCGCATCCTCGTGAACACCGCGAAGACACGCGGGCAGCGCGAAGGCCGCGTCGTCCCGTTCTCGGCGCTGAACGATCCGGGGCGCATTCCCGAGGCGGCGGTCGACGCCGATCGCTTCCTGGGACCCGACGACGAGCGCTATCCCGGGCACTGGTCGTCGCCGCCGCGCCACCTTCCCGAGGAGCGGCTGCTGGCCGCCGAGACGCGTGAGCAGATCGCGGCCGCGATCGACGCGCTTCCCGCCGCGCAGCGGGCGGTGATCTCGCTGCGCGACGTCGCGGGCTGGAGTGCCGAGGAGGTCCGTAACGCCCTCGACCTCACCGAGGTCAATCAACGGGTGCTGCTCCACCGGGCGCGCGCGAAGGTCCGTCGCGCGCTCGAGGAGTATCTGGCGCCGGAGGATCCATGACCGTCACCGACGCGATCAACTGCCAGGAGCTCGTCGAGCTCGTCACCGACTACCTCGAGGGCGCGCTGTCGACGGCCGACCTGCGGCGCTTCGAGGAGCATCTGGCCGGCTGTGGCAAGTGCACCGAATACCTCGCCCAGCTCGAGGCGACGATCCGCGTGACCGGCACGCTGACGCTGGACGACCTCTCGCCGGAGGCCGAACGGGAGCTGCTCGAGGTGTTTCGATCGTGGCTTCAGGGGTAGCGGAGGCTCTTAACACCGGCCTCAAATCGAGTGGCTAGCCTGCCCGGGCGGTCCGGGTCCGACAGTGAGGAGGATGTTTCAAGTGCGCAGGCCTTACCTTCGCTTTGCCCTGTTCGTGCTCGTCGTGCTCGCGGCCATCCCCGCCGCAACGGCGCGCGCTGCGCAGCAGATGCCGATCGGCTTCTTCGACGACCTCAGCCTCAGGTTCTCGCCCGACCGCCAGGAGAACCTCGCCGACGCTGCCTCTGCGGGCGCGTCGGTGATCCACACGACCGCCAACTGGGCCGCGATCGCGCCGACCAAGCCTGCCTCCGCCTCGAACCCGGACGACCCCGCGTACCACTTCGGCGATCTCGACGAGCTCGTCGCCGGAGCATCCCGGTACGGCCTGCGCGTGATGATCGACGTCACCGGCAGCCCCAAGTGGGCAAACGGCGGCCACACGCCGAACTACATGCCGAAGAAGCTCTCCGACTTCGGCACGTTCGTCCGCATGCTCGCCACCCGCTACAACGGCCGCAACGCCGGCAAGGGCGTGGTCACGATGTGGTCGATCTGGAACGAGCCGAACCTGCAGCAGTTCCTCTATCCGCAGTACAGCGGCAAGAAGATCGTCAGCCCCGCGAACTACGCCAAGCTGTTCAAGACCGCGTACGCGGCGATCAAGGCCGCGAACCCGCAGGCGAAGGTCGCCGCCGGCGAGACGTCGGCCCAGGGTCGCGACAAGCCGCTCCCGGGCAAGAGCGAGACCGTCGCGCCCGGGACGTTCGCCAAGCTGTTCTCGCAGCAGAAGGGGATCAAGTTCGACGCGTGGGCGCACCATCCGTATCCGACGTCTCCGTCGGCGAAGCCGCTCGAGAAGGTGCGCTACCCGAACGTGACGCTGTCGACGCTCCCGCAGTTCGAGAAGGACCTGCGCAAGTGGTTCCACCGTGCGGTGCCGGTGTGGATCACCGAGTACGGGCACGAGACGAAGCCCGGCGAGCCCCACGGCGTCTCGAACGCGACGCAGGCCGCTTACGCGCGGCAGGCGCTCACGTACACGCGCGCCGACCCGAACGTGCAGATGTTCATCTGGTTCACGTTCCGCGACAACGCGGGCAACCCCTGGCAGAGCGGCCTCGAGACGACGTCGGGCGCGCACAAGCCGTCGTTCGCGGCGTTCTCGTCACTCGCCCGGCTCATCGACGGGACGATGCAGACGGTCAAAGCAGGCCGCCCGCCGACCGTGAAGCTCTACGCGCCGTACATGTCGTTCTACAACCCGCCGGGGACCGTGCTCGGGATGACCTACCGCGTCTTCGACGGCGGGAAGCCGATGTCGGTCGGGCTGCCGACGTCGACGCTGTCCGTCGACCAGTCCGTCTCGTTCATCGCGCAGTTCACACCGGTCCGCGGCCACAAGTACTCGATCACCGCGACGATCAACGACCCGCACGGCAACACCGAGACGCGCTCGGCGACGCTCGTCACGACGTAGTTCGAGCCCTCTTAGGTCTTCGAGATCGCGTAGATCACGCCTCGCTCCCAGTCGGCGACCAGCAGCTCGCCGGCGGGATCGACCGCGAGCGCGAGCGGGTGGGCGAAGCCGGTGGCGAACGTCTCGACGCGGCCCCGCCGGATCCGCACCAGCTTGCGGCCGTGCTTCTGCGACAGGTACTCGCCCCACTCGGCCACGAAGAGATCGCCGCGCCAGGAGACGATCCCGTCGGCCGAGGAGTGCGGCTCGAGGTAGGCGACCGGCGGCGTGACCCCGGCGCACGAGCCCGTCAACCGCGTCAGCGCGAAGCTCGGCCAGCAATCGGGCCACCCGTACCGCCGCCCTGGCGGACGTTCACGACCTCCTCGGCCGGCTCGCCGTCTCCGAGCTTGTCGCGTCCGTTCACCGTCGCGTACAGCGTCCGGCCCACGAAGGTGAGCCCGTACGGGTTGCGGAGGCCGGTCGCGACGATGCGGAGCCCGCTCCCGTCGGGGCGGAACGACAGGATCGCCGCGCTCCGCGGGTCGCGCTCGCTGCACGCGTCGCACGTCGAGCCGGAGCCGAGGTAGAGCCGGCCGTCGGCGCCGGCGACGATCGAGTCCTGCTGGTGGAGCTTGTAGGGCAGGTTCGAGAGCACGACCCGAAGGCGGCGGCCGTTCGCGCCGAACGCGTCCACCCGGCCGCTCTCGGACACATAGAGCGTGCGCCCGCGCCAGAGCAGCCCGAGCGGCACGACCAGCCTCCGCAGGAACGGCCGCGGGCGCGTGGTTCCGGGGGCGACCGAGACGACGGTCCCGACGTCCTCGGAGACGTACAGGCGGTGGTCGGGGCCGAAGGACATCGCGGTCGGGTGGTCGAGGCCTGTGGCGTACACCGACGCGCGGTACCCCGCCGGCACGTGGATCGCGGCGACGAGCGCCGCCGCAAGCGCGAGCCTCACGCGCGGACCAGACGCAGCACGAGCGCCATCGCAGCGACCGCCGCCGCCACGCCGACCACGACGAGGACGATCCCCGACGAGCCCGAGAACGCAGCCGTCCCGAGCAGGAGCACGTCGACGACGAGCGCGCCGAGCACGAGCGCGCCGATCGTCGAGGCGCGCCGGATGACGAGGCTCGCCTCGGCCTGGATCCGCGGATTCTCGCCGATCGACCACGACGCGAGCTCGGCCGAGAGGAGGAGCAGCGCCCCGACGACTGCCGCGCCGCCGTCGACCACCGGGTTCCCTTCCCGTCCGACCAGGTACGCGGCACCGACGAGCACGATCGACCAGGGAATGGTCGACGCGAAGCGCGCGACGAGGCCGAACGCGAGCAGGGCGAGCGCCAGCGCGGCGGCGGCGCCGGCGAGGTCGGCGAACTTGCCGGCATGCACGAGCGCGTCCGCTCCCGCGGCGGCCAGGGCGGCGACCGAGCCGAGCGCGGTGATCACACGCGTGCGTAGGCGGCGTGCCGTCGAAATGCTCTCACCTCCTCGAGCGCGGACTGCAGCGGGGTCCCTGCGCGCCACTCGGCGACCGCGACCCCGGAGCGCTGGAGCGACTGCCGGAGCGCATCGCGGCGAAGCGCCCAGACGTCATAGGCGATCGCGTCGAGCCCGGACGACGGCCGCGTGGTGAAGGGGACCGGTGACACGTCGATCACCGCGAGGTCGTGCCCGCGCGCCCGCAGGTCGAGCAGCGCTCCGACCGACCGGGGGTCGAGCAGCGGCGAGAGCGCGATCACGAGAGCGTTCGGTGGCAGCGTCCGCCGCGGGATCACGTCGATCTCCTTCCAGTAGTAGGAGAGAACGACCTGCGTGTCGAGCAGCGCGTCGACGAGGCGGTAGAGCTGTGCCGCGCCGAGTTCGGGAGCAAGCCAGCGGAGGATGCCGCCGAAGCTGATCAGGCCGACACGGTCGCGGCGCCCGACGTACGCGTCGGCGAGCGCGACGGTCGCGCGTGCGGCCAGGTCGAGGGTGCCTTCGGCGCCGCGCCGCGCCTCCGCGAACGCGTCGACGAACAGGATCACGTCCGTGTTTCGCTCCGGATGGCTCTCGTTCACCCACAACTCTCCGCGGCGCGCGCTCGCGCGCCAGTTCACGCGCTTGAGCGGGTCGCCCGTCGTCCACTGGCGCATGTCCGCGAACTCGATGCCCTCTCCCTTGCGCCGCGACACCTCGTTGCCGCTCGAGAGCTGTGGCTCCCGCGGCGCGAGCGCCCGCTGCAGCACCTCCTCGCGCGGATAGACGCGCAGCTCCCGCCGCGCCTCGACCGTCGCCTCCCAGGCGAGGAACCCGAGCGCATCGAACGCGCGCAGGTACAGAGGCCCGATCACGTGGCCGCCCCAGCGCGACGCGTTCACCGTCAGCTCGAGCTCGCGCTGCTCGCCCGCCCCGAGGTGCAGCGCGACCGGGTTCCGGCCTTCGCCCGGCGTGATTCCGCGCGGTAGGCGGACGTACAGCTCGAGCCGGTCGACCGGCGTGGCCGACGCGACCGTCACGCGGGCACCAATCTCGTCGCCTTCCAGCGCCCTCGCCTCGTCGAGCTCGAGGCCCGCCGTCAGCCGCGGTGTCGTCGCGAGCGCGAGCCCCGCCGCGAGCGCGAGCAGAAAGGGTGCGGTCAGTGCCACCAGCTCGGGACGCGCCGACACCATCGCGGTGAGCAGGCCGACAGCCGAGAGGCCGGCGTACGACGCCAGCTTCGGAGTCGCCCAGCGGGTCACGCGCGCGCGAGGTCTTCGGCGGCCGGCGTGGGCACGGTGTCGAGCCGCTCACGCACGACGTCCTCGGCGGAGACCCGCTGCACCCACAGCTCGGGGCGAAGCGTCAGGCGGTGCGCGAGCGCCGGCACGGCGACCGACTTCACGTCGTCGGGGGTCACGTAGTCGCGGCCGGCGAGCGCGGCGCGGCAGCGGGAGAGCTTCAGGAGCGCGAGCGACCCGCGCGGCGACGCCCCCACCTGCACCGACGGCGCATCGCGCGTCGCGGCGACGACGTCGACCATGTAGAGGCCCACGGGCTCCGAGACGTAGACCTCCTCGCAGGCTGCCTGCAGCGCGAGCAGCGTCGCCGTGTCGACGATCGGCTGAAGGTCGACCTCGTCGCGGCGCCGTTCGGCCCGCTCTGCGAGCACGTTCCACTCGTCCTCGCGCGACGGGTAGCCGACCGACATCCGGAGGAGGAACCGGTCGAGCTGCGCCTCGGGCAGCGGATACGTCCCTTCGTACTCGATCGGGTTCTGCGTCGCGAGCACGAGGAACGGCGGACCGAGCCGTCGCGTCGTGCCCTCGGTCGTCACCTGGCGCTCCTGCATCGCCTCGAGCAGCGCCGCCTGCGTCTTCGGCGGAGCGCGGTTGATCTCGTCGGCGAGCAGGAGGTTGGCGAAGATCGGGCCGGGCCGGAACTCGAAGTCGGCGTCGCGCTGGTTGTAGACCGACGAGCCGGTCACGTCGGACGGCATCAGGTCGGGCGTGAACTGGATCCGCGAGAACTCCATCGACGTGGTCTGGGCGAACGACCGCGCCGCCAGCGTCTTCGCGAGGCCGGGATAGTCCTCGATCAGCACGTGACCGTCCGCGAGCACGCCGAGCATCAGCAGCTCGAGCGCGTCGCGCTTGCCGATCACCGCCTTCTCGATCTCGTCGAGGATGCGCCCGGCGATCCGGCTGACGTCGCTCAGTTCCATCCTCACAACTTTTCCAGGTCGGCGACGAGCGCGCGAAGCTCTGCCTCGGAGATGCCGGGCGCGAAGCGGTCGTCGGGCGCCGGCCGGTCGGGGGAGAGCAGCTCCCACCAGCGGCCGAGCGTGTCCGGCGACGGCACCTTGCCGACGCGCTCGAGCCTCGCCCGGGCGATCTCGCGCAGGTCCGGCAGGAGCCGGAAGTGAAGGTCGAAGCTCGACGCCGACCCGAGCGTCACCTCGCGCTCCATCCGCTCGAGCTCGGGAAGCCGGCGCTCCCCGGGCTCGACCTCGGCGAGCGCGACGTCGAAGCGGGATCGGTGGAGCTTCGGGACCGCGTCGCCTGCCGCCGCGACGACGCCGAGCATCACCAGGCCGCCGACCACGAGCACGTAGGCGTGCAGGACGGTGGTGCTGATGCCCGGCTCCTCTGCGACCACGTAGCCGGTCGCGATCGACGCGAAGACGATCAGGAGGATGATGTCGAGCAGGTGCCGCCTCATGCCGCCGCGGCCGCCTGGAGGTCGTCGCGGATCGAGCGGAGCGCCGCGATGGCGTCGAGCTTCATCGCAGAGTCGATCTCGCGGCGGCTGAACTTCGCCTGCTCGAACAGCTCGGTCAACCGGCTCACCGGCTCGGGCCGGCTCGTGAGCTCGTGGAGCACCTGACGCAGGTACTCGAGCGGCGTCTCGCTCGGCCGCCGTCTGAGGCCGTGGCGCGCCAGCGCCGCCTCCATGCGGGCGTACGCGGCGATCACCGCCCGCCGCGCGTCCGGCTCGGCCTCGAGATCGTCGATCGCGATGCCGATCGTCGCCGCCAGGTCGTCGGCCACGCCCGCCTCGGGGATCGGGAGCGGCTTCATGGCGCCCTTCCGCCGCCGCTGCGTGTACAGGTAGATGCCGACCACGACGAGCACTGCGACCGCGATCCACAGCACCGTCCACTGGAACGCGGGCTCGAAGGTCTTCGTGGGGGTCGCGGCATTGTGGGCGGACGGCTTGCGGGCCCTGAGGTTCGAGATGTTGAGCCCGAGGAAGTGTCCGTGGTGCTCCTTGAGGTACACGATCGCGTAGCCGATGAAGCCGAAGAGCACGAGCATCGCGAGGTTCCGGACGACGCGCCACGCGAAGCTCTTCTGCTGCGGAGGAGGCCCTTCCCTGGCCTGCAGCAGGAAGGCGTAGATCGCGACCGGGATCATCAGCACGAACACGACGAGGAACGCCGTGAACGCGTAGCTGACGTAGCCGGGGCTGGGCGAGGCTTCGGCGTGGTGGCCGAACCCGGAGCGGCTGGCGAACGCGACGATCGCCAGGAGCGCGAGGATGCCGACCGCGACGAGCGCGAGCCGTCCGCTGCGACCAGAGGGCTCTCCGATCGGCTCCATCTGTCGAGTTTTAGACGTAAACCGGCCAACCTGGTTCGGGGTAGATTCACCGCATGGCTCCGCTCGACGGCAAGCGGGCGATCGTCACCGGCGCGTCGAGCGGGATCGGCGCGGCGACTGCGGCCGCGCTCGCCGCCGCCGGCGCCCGGGTCGCGGGCGGGGCGCGCCGCACCGAGCGCCTGGAAACCGAGCTCGCCTTGCCGCTCGACGTCGACGACGCCGCTTCCTGCGCCGCGTTCGTCGACGCCGTCGTCGCGGAGCTCGGGGGGATCGACATCCTCGTCAACAACGCGGGGCTCTCCCGCGGGCGCGACCCCGTCTGGGAGTCGAAGGAGGAGGACGAGCGCGAGGTGATCGAGACCAACGTGCTCGGCCTGATGCGGATGACGCGATTGTGCGTCGACCACCTGGCCGCCGACGGCGGCGGCCATATCGTGAACATGGGCTCGATCGCGGGGATCTGGTCGTACCCGCACGGCTCGTCGTACGTCGCGTCGAAGTTCGCGGTGCACGGCTACACACGTGCGCTGCGGGACGACCTCCACGGCAAGCCCGTCCGCATCACGAACATCGCACCGGGCCTGGTCGAGACGGAGTTCTCGGAGGTGCGCTTTCACGGCGACCGCGAGCGCGCGAAGCAGGTCTACGCCGACGTCGCGCTCGGCGGCCCGATGCACGCCGAGGACGTCGCGGAGTGCATCATGTTCGCGCTCACGCGACCCCCGCACGTGAACATCGACGAGATCGTCCTGACGGCGCTCGCCCAGGTCTCGGGCGGAAACATCCTCCGCGAGAGCTAGGAGGCTCTGCGCGCCGGGGCGGGCGCGACGAGCGCGTCGGTGACGCTCGTGCTGCCGCCGCTGTCGTCGCTCGCGACCAGCTCGAGGGTGTACGTCTTGCCCGCCTGCGGCTTGAACGCGGGCCTGAAGCTGATCCCCTGCGTCGTCAGCAGCCGTGTGGAGAGCTCGTGCGATGCAACGAGCCTCGTCCCGAGGTAGACGCGATACGTGACGGCGATCGACGATCCCGCCGGGGACGTCGCGGCGAGCTCCGGCAGCGCGACGTCGACGAGCGGTGCGACACCCGGCGTGACCGTCTTCGAGGCGCCGGCCGTGCGCCCGGCGATCCCGGCGAAGGTGCGGTAGGCCGGCTTCGCCTTCCCGGTCGTCCCGATCAGGCCGCTGTGCCACGCGCTCTGGGGCGAGTCGCGCAGGATGAACCACACGAACATGTGCACGCGCGGGTCGGCGCGCAGCTTCGCGAGCACGGTCGACAGGTAGCTCGCCTGCACGGCCGGCGTGACGCCGAAGGGCTGCGCCGGCTTCGTCTCGTAGCCGTACTCCGTGATCCACACCGGGACGTTCTTCCGGTGGAACCACTGGTCGAGCGACGTCTCGAACTGGGGGAGCCTGCTGAGGGTGACGTTCGGCCAGCGGACCTGCTGCGACGGCGCAAGGTTGGGGCGCGTCGGATACGGGTGGGTGGCGTACGCGGAGAACTGGAGGCCGCGGTGCTGCGCCAGCAGCCGGGCGAACGTCCCCGGGGCGACCGAGTCGTGGACGCCCTTGAGCGGGTGGTCGCGGCCCTGGTTCGAGGTCTCGCCGATCGCGACGAGGGCATGCGGGTTCCCAGCCATGATCCCGCGGTAGCCCGCCTGGTACAGGGTCGCGTAGATCGACGGCGACACGATCTTCCCCTTCGCCCCGAACTGCGGCGTCAGGAAGATGCCGAGGTTCGGCTCGTTCCAGACCGACCAGCGGCCGACGTACGGGTAGCCCTGGAACCGCCCCGAGTAGCGGGACGACATGGCGCGGGCGAAGTTCGTCAGGTCGGCGAGGCGCTTGGGGGCCACGTTCGGGCCCTTGCCGCCGTTCGCCCACTTGGGCGTCCCCCAGATCGTGATCATCACGACGATGCCGCGCGTCTGCGCGTTCCGCACGAGCTCGTCGAGGTCGTTCAGGCGGTACGCAGGGTCGAATGGATTCGTCGCGCGGGCGGGTCGCCTTGGCGCGATCGTCGACCAGTTGGCGATCGTCCGCACGATCGACGCGTGCGCGGCCTTCGCCTTGTCGAGCTCCTGCGGCGCGTCCGCGGACCAGCGGAAGGCCGGGTCGTCCATGAAGCCGATCGGCATCCGCTGCGCGGCGTGGCCGCGCGGCGCGGCGGCCAGCCCGGCGACGCCGGCTGCGAGCAGTAGACAGATGAATGCTGGGACGCGCACCAAGACCCCTCTTCTCCGCGAACCGTGCGACGCTAAACACGGCGTATGAGTGGGCTGTTAGCGAATCGCCTGGCGAACGTAATTCGCTTTGATCTCAGCTGTTTTCGCGCTTGTCCCAGTACCGGCGCAGGCCTTGCCACGACTGCCACAACGGTGCGACGCGGTCGTAGTCGTCCGCGTCGGCTCCGGCATCGGCCCGCGCCGCGTCGACGAACCCCTGCTGGTCCATGCCGCCGCCGACGCGCGCGGCCCACGTGTCGAGCTCGGCGTCGAAGCGGTCGAGGTGCGCGGCAACGTCCTCGTGGATGCCGAAGTGGATCAGGGCCAGTCGCTCCGGCCCGCGGCGGCGGATCTCGGCGGCGGTTGCATGCCAGAGCTCCACGTCGATGTCGGGCGGCGGCGAGACGGGGAGGACGTACGACGCACCCGGCATCCGCACCCCGCACGCGTCGCCCGCCAGCAGCGTGCCGTCGCGCAGGTAGCTGACGTGGTGCGAGGCGTGCCCCGGAGTCGGGAACGCCTCCCAGCCGAGAACGTCGCCCGTCGCGATGCGGACGTTCTCCTCGGGCACGGGCGCGAGCTCCCCCAGAGGGGGTCGAAGAAGTCGCCGTAGAGCCGCCGCGCCGAGCGCTCGAGCCGCGACGGGTCGATCAGGTGCGGAGCGCCGATCTCGGAGACCCAGACGGTCAGCCCCGGATGGAGGCGCACGAGGGAGCCTGCCGCCCCGGCATGGTCGAGGTGGATGTGCGAGAGCAGCAGGTGCCGCACGTCCGAGAGCTCGAGCGTCTCCGCCGCGAGCTCGGCCTCGAGCGTGGACAGCGTCGAGGCGGGACCGCAGTCGAAGAGCGCGAGGCCGTCGTCGGTCTCGACGAGGTAGACGCCGATCGCGTGCTCGCGTCCTCCGAAGTGGAGGTCGATGAGGTGCGGTGCGGTCATGGCGTGCGTCAGTAGCTGAAGACGACGGCGTCGTCGCCGATCCACTCCCAGACCGGAGTCGCGCCTGCGATTTCGGCGTTGGCGACGGTCTCGCTCTCGGCGAGCCCACGTGCGTTGAAGCAGATCGGGCAGAGCCAGAGCCGGCCGCCTCCGTCCGCGAACTGGGTGAAGAGTCGTTCGAGCGGTGGGCAGCCCTCGCAGGCGACGCCGGCCGCCTCGCCCGGAAGCCCGAGCCGGACAGCGTCCTTCGTCGTCCAGACGACGACGTCCTTGCCCTGCTCGAGCGCGGCCGTTGCCACCAGGAACGCCACCGTCACCCGTTCGGCGTCTTCCAGCCCGGTGGCGAGATTCACGAGCACCTTTCCCGGCACGTGGAACTCCTTTCGCGTTGACGGCGAGACGCGGCGCCGATCGTAGCGCCGCGAACGCTGAAGAATCGCGTAACCGAATCTTCTCGACCGCGCCCGTACCTTCGCGGTCGATGCGACTGGCGGTCTGTTGTGCGATCTCGCTGCTCTTCGCTCCGGCCGCGGCCGCGCAGCTCGTGCTTGGGGCGGCCTTCCCGGCCGCGGGGACTTCGCGGTGATCAACCCGGGCGGCGAGGGGCGGCGGTTGCACTGGTTCTCCTGGGGCGCACCGGGCGAGATCGCGGATCTCGCGCGGATGCCTGCGATCGCCGCCGCCAACGGCGTGAATGTCGACCGGTCCCACATCTACGCGATGGGCGGCTCGATGGGAGGGCAAGAGGTGCTGCTGCTGGTGGCGATGCATCCCCGGCTGCTCGCGGGAGCCGCGGCGTTCGACCCGGACACCGACATGACCCGCCGCTACCGCGACTTTGCGAGCCTGAAGCACGGGCGGGAGCTGCAGCAGCTCGCGCGCGTCGAGATCGGCGGCACGCCCGAGCAGGTGCCGCAGGCATATGCGCAGCGGAGCCCCCGCGGTGAGTGGGCTCACACCGCCGAGATGCGCTCGACGCGGCGACTGCCGCGCGCGCTCGCGCGCTTCGGCCTGCTGCCCTGGCGCGACGTCCCGCGACCCGACCGGCCCGCCTTCAGGTCCGTGCCGGCGTGGCCTGTCTGACGAGCGCTGCCTCCAGGTCGGCAACGAGGTCGTCGACCGATTCGATCCCGACCGACAGCCGCACGAGATTCGGCGGCGGGGCGAACGGCGCCGACGCCGTCGATGCATGGGTCATCCGAGCCGGGTGCTCGATCAAGCTCTCGACGCCGCCCAGCGACTCGGCCAGCTTGAAGATGCGCGTGCGCGCGACGAGCTCGACTGCCTCCTGCTCGGACGGCGCCAGGAACGAGACCATGCCGCCGAAGTCCCGCATCTGCCGGCGGGCCGTCTCGTGGCCGGGATGGCTCGGGAGGCCCGGGTAGAGGACACGCTCGACCGCCGGGTGGCCCTCGAGGAATGCCGCGATGCGCTGGGCGTTCTCGCTGTGCTGCCGCATCCGGACCGCAAGCGTCTTGATCCCGCGCAGGACGAGCCAGCTGTCGAAGGGGCCGGGCACGGCGCCGAGTGACTTCTGGAGGAAGTAGAGGCGTTCGGCGAGCGCGTCTTCGTTCGTCGCGACGAAGCCGCCCACGGTGTCGCTGTGCCCGCCGAGGTACTTGGTCGTCGAGTGGACGACGAGGTCGGCGCCGAGCGACAGCGGCTGTTGCAGGTACGGCGTTGCGAATGTGTTGTCGACGACGAGCAGCGCACCGGCCGCGTGCGCCGCATCGGCGGCGCGCCGGATGTCGACGACGTTGAGCAGCGGGTTCGACGGGGTCTCGAGCCAGACGAGGCGAACCGACTCGTCGAGGTGGGAGGCGAGATCGTCGTCGAACTCGGCTGCCGGGACGTACGTGAAGCGGTAGCCCTTCGGCTCGTAGACCTGCGACGTCATCCGGTAGACGCCCCCGTAGACGTCGGCGATCAGGACGACGCGCTGCCCGGGATCGACGAGATGCATCAGGGTCGTCGTCGCGCCGAGCCCCGAGCTGAACGCGATCCCGTGCTTCGCCTCCTCGAGGCTCGCAAGCGCCTCCTGCAGCGCGCTGCGGGTCGGGTTCGCAACGCGGGCGTAGTCGTAGCCCTTGTGCACGCCGACCGCCTCTTGCACGAACGTCGACGTCTGGTAGATCGGCGTCGTGATCGCGCCGGTCGCGGGATCCGGCTCCTGGCCGGCATGAATCGCGCGCGTCTCGAACTCCATTGCCGGAGCGTACCTTTGCATCCCCAGGGGTCAGACCCTTTACATCTCCACGCCGCTTTGCACCTGGCCTTGCAGGCGGTCGGCCCAACCGTCGGGGTCAGACCCGGGTCAGACCCGGGTCAGACCCCGGTGTGCGGCGATCACGGCATCGCGGCGCGCTCGAGCCCGAGCACGCGCGCCAGGCGCGCCGCCGCGCGCTCGAGCTTCGTAGCGACGTCGCCGCGCAACTTCGGTTCGCGCGTGAACCGCTTCACGCGGAGCACGCCCTCCACGCGATCCGCCTTCAGGTCGGCGCGGCCGACGAAACGGTCGCCGGCGAGCAGCGGGAGCACGTAGTAGCCGAACTCCCGCTCGTGCTCGCGCTTGTAGACCTCGATCACATGGCGGAAGCCGAACAGGCGCTCGAGCAGCGGCCGGTCCCAGACGAGGTTGTCGAACGGGCAGACGAGCGTCGGCGGCGCGCCCGGGCCGTCCAGCTCCGCCTCCGGGAGCACGTAGAACGGCGGGCCGCCGTCCTCCACCTCGACCTCGCGGAGGCGCCCTTCGTCGACCAGCGCAAGCAGGTGGTGGTGCAGCCGCGCCTTCCCGCCCTTGAGCCGCCAGTGCTCGCGGATCGCCGCCTCCGTCAGCGCGCCGCGCCCGGCGATCGCGAGCAGCGCGAATGTGCGCAGGGTCTCGTCCTCCGGCGGCGTCGGCGCGTCGAGCCAGCGCCGCGGGATCACGCGCTCGGTGAGGTCGTACGCGCGCTGGAAGTTCCGGCGCGCGGCGATCGCGAGGTCGCCGCGGTCCCACAGCGCCTCGAGCACCATCTTCGCCGGCTTCCAGTTCCACATGTCGCCGTCGTTCGGGCCGCGCCCCTCGAAGTCGCGCGAGCCGAGCGGGCCCTCGACGCGAATGCGCTCGAGCACGGGCCCCACGAGATCCGCGTGGTCGCGCAGCGCGCGGTCGTAGATGCCCCAGTGGCCGTTCCCCTCCATCGTGCGGCGGAAGTGCGGCCACAGCTCGATCGGCAGCAGGCAGGCTTCGTGCGCCCAGTACTCGAACAGGCGTCCCTCGGCGAGGAGGCGCGGCACGTCGCCCTCGGGGTACGAGCCGATGCGCGAGCCGAGCGTGAGCCGATGCGCGCGGTCGACCGCGGTGATCGAGTCGAGCTGCACCGCGCTCAGCCGCCGGACCGTCGCCTCGACGTCGTCGATCGCCGAGCGGCGGAAGCGCGATGCGAACCCCTGCTGCGAGACGACGAGACGGCGGATCTGTGCGACTGTGGCGCGGGTCGACGCGGTCGACATACGGCTTGCAACGTATCGGGACTCGCCGGTCGTCCTCGATCTCTTCGGGACGCGCGGCGCCGGCGCGATCCGGGCACGCCTGCGCGAGGTCGTTCCCGACGTCGACGACGCGGCTGCGAGGGCCGGTGCCTGGCACCGGAGTGCCAGGCACCGGCCCTCGACTCAGGGCACGGTCGTGAAGAACGCGTCCGTCGGGTTGGAGCCCGCGGTCACGGCCTGGATGAAGAACGGCTGGAAGACCGTGCCGCTCGTCGTCATGGCTTCGTAGTCGCCGACGAACTCGCCGCCGGCGTTCGGAGCCTGCTCGAGGTCGAACGGCCCGCCGACCTGGATCGCAGCCCAGTTTCCGGGGGTGGTGCACGACGAGCTGCAGCGGACGAGCCAGACATCGGTTGTCGCACCGGGTGCCGGCGTGTTGTCGGTGAAGTCGTAGTACGTGACTCCGAGGACGTGCGCCGAGTTCACGGCGATCGTCGGGATGAACGCGTCGATGCCGGTGGGCGACTTGCTGATCACCGTCGGAGAGCTCCAGGTCACGCCGCCGTCGGTCGACTGCGAGAACAGGATGTGTCCCGTTGTGGGCTCGGACGCGGTTCCGTCTTCCCACACGGCGTAGACGTTGTTGCCGTCGTTCGCCATGTCGATCAGCCCGCCGCTGCGGACCTGCGCGCCCGTGTCGGGGTCGTGCGCTCCCGTGTATGTGCACGTGAGCGGCGAGATGATGGTCGGCTTCATCGACCAGCTCGCGCCGCCGTCGGTGGAGCGAAGGACTGACTCGCTCGCGCATTTGCCGCCCTTCCAAGCGGCGTTCCCGTAGGTGACGAGGCCGTCGAGCAGCGTTCCGTTGGGGAGCACGCGGATCATGCCGCCGATCGAGCCGGAGAACGACGAGTCGGTGTAGATCTGGATCGGTTTCGACCAGGTCTTGCCGCCGTCGACCGTCTTCGAGAAGAACGTCTGCGACTTGAACGCTCTTGCGTGCAGGAACCCCTGGTCTGACGCATGCAGGCTCCCGCCGGGTGAGAGCAGCCGGTCCCAGGTCGCGTACACGACGTTGGAGTTGCGCGGGTCGGCGGTGATCGACTCCTTGTCCAGGCCGTTCGTGTCGTCGGCCGTGATCTCGAGCGGAGCCCCCCAGTGCTCGCCGCCGTCGGTCGACTTCGACGCGATGATCGCGTTGTGCGTGTCGAAGAAGTCGAAGCTCAGCGAGATTGCGTACAGGTCGCCGTTCGGTGCGAACGACACCCACGGGTCCGACGCGCGGTCATAGTTGCCGCCGGAGCACCTGGTCACGCCGGGCACTGTGACCCGGTGCCACGTCGTCCCGCCGTCCTGGGTGACGCTCGCGACGAGCCCGCGTGCGCCGCCGTCGTCCCAGCGGTCCTGCTGGTACTCGGCGACGATGTTCATCGCGTTGGTCGGGTTGATCGCCGAGCGCGGCTCGATCTCCGAGTTCGGATAGAGCGTGCTGCCGTCGGCGATCTGGGTGCCGGCGTTGTCGGCAGTACAGCCGTTGAACGGGCTGTCACCCGGTGACGCCAGCACCGGTGTCTTGAGCGGTACCGCCCCGGCCACCGCCGCCACGAACAGTCCGAGGCCGACGGCGAGCATGGCGAGAAGCAGTCGCTTCATCTGCCATCCCCCTTTCGATTCGGTTCCGGCGGGGATCCTGGCACACCGCCGCTAGCGGTGCGCGAGGTAGTCGAGCAGGTCGGAGCGCGTCACCACGCCGACCGGCCGGCCGGCCTCGGCGACGACGACCGCGTTCGACCCGCCCGTCAGGGCGGTCACGATGTCGTCGACGGACGCCTCCGCCTCGACCGCCGCGAGCGGGCCCTGCATCACGCCCGCCACGTCCTCGTGCAGCGCGTCCGCGTTCTTGAAGACGCGTTCGAGCAGGTCGCGATCCTGCAGCGAGCCGATCACGTCCGCGAGTGACGCGACGTCACCATCGCGAACCACGGGCAGCTGCGAGATCGAGTATCGCTCCATCACGTCGATCGCCTCGGCGACCTTCTGGTGCGCCGAGATCGTGACGAGCGGCGGCGTCTCGCCGGCCTTCGAGCGCAGCAGCTCGCGCACCGTCGGCGCCGGCGCCGACCGCTCGAGGAACCCGTGCTCGAGCATCCAGTTGTCGTCGAGGAACTTCGAGAGGTACGAACGGCCGGAGTCGGGGAGGATCGTCAGCACCTGGGCGTCCGGCCCGACGCGGGCCGCGTACTCGAGCGCGCCGGCGATCGTCGATCCCGAGGAACCGCCGACGAGGAGTCCCTCCTCCCGCGCGAGGCGGCGGGCGGCGAGAAACGAGTCGCGGTCCGAGACGCGGATCCACTCGTCGACGACGTCCGGGTCCATCGTCTCAGGCCACGTGTCCTTGCCGATCCCCTCCACGAGATACGGATGGAGGTCGGACTCGCTCTTCGCCGTGTAGATCGAGCCCTCCGGGTCGACGCCGACGATCCGCACTTCCGGCCGGCGCTCCTTGAAGTAGCGGCCGATCCCGCTGATCGTCCCGCCGGTCCCGACCGAGACGACGATCGCGTCGAGCTCGCCGCCCGTCTGCTCCCAGATCTCCGGGCCGGTCGTCAGGTAGTGCGCCTCCGGGTTCGCCATGTTCGAGTACTGGTCGGGCTTGAAGCCGCCCGGGATCTCCTCGGCGAGCCGCGACGACACCGAGTAGTAGGACTCCGGTGAGTCGTGCTCGACCGCCGTCGGCGTGATCACGACCTCCGCGCCGTAGCCGCGCAGCATCGAGATCTTCTCCTGGCTCATCTTGTCGGGCATCACGAAGATGCACCGGTAGCCCTTCTGCGCGGCCGCGATCGCCAGCCCGACGCCCGTGTTGCCGGAGGTCGGCTCGACGATCGTCCCGCCGGGCGCGAGCTTGCCGTCGCGCTCGGCCGCCTCGATCATCGCGAGCCCGATCCGGTCCTTGTTCGACCCGCCCGGGTTCATGAACTCGAGCTTCGCCAGGATCGTGCCGGGCACGTCTCGCGAGATGCGGTCGAGCCGCACGATCGGGGTCGACCCGACCAGGTCGATGATCGTCGGGTAGGAGCGGGGCATCGGCCGCGGAAGCCTACCGTCCGCCGGCTTCACTTCAGTTTGTATAGTCATGCCGCCCTATCCCGTTTCGGACAGGAGGACTGTCGTGACTGTGACCGACGAACTACTCGTGAACGCAGCCGGCTATGCCGA
The DNA here is from genome assembly GCA_963708355.1 of uncultured Thermoleophilia bacterium. GTDB lineage: Bacteria > Actinomycetota > Thermoleophilia > Gaiellales > Gaiellaceae > PALSA-600. The sequence goes on from CAVPSK010000009.1 coordinate 596,667, forward strand.
CGGCTTCGAGAGCGGAGATCTGCCGATGCCCCCGGCGAAGGGTGTCGCCGTGCTCGCGTGCATGGACGCGCGCCTCAACGTGTACGGGCTGCTCGGTCTGGAGGAAGGCGACGCGCACGTGATTCGCAACGCCGGCGGCGTCGTGACCGACGACGAGATCCGCTCGCTCGCGATCTCGCAGCGGCTGCTCGGGACGACCGAGATCATCCTCATCCACCACACCGACTGCGGGATGCTCACCTTCACCGACGACGACTTCCGCGGTCAGGTGCTGAAGGACACGGGCATCAAGCCCGAGTGGGCCGCGGAGGCCTTCGACGATCTCGAGACGGACGTGCGCCAGTCGATCGCGCGGATCAAGGCGAGCCCGTTCATCCCGCACAGGGACAACGTGCGCGGCTTCGTCTACGACGTGCACACCGGCCGCCTCGACGAGGTGGCCTGAGCTACGCGGCGGCTTCGGCTTCGGCGGGCTCGGTCGCAGGCGCGAACTGGTCCGAGCGGATCAGCGTCAGGCAGGCGACGAGCCCGACGATCCCGACCCCGACCATCACCCAGAACGCCCACTGGTAGCCGCTCGTCAGCGCCGCGGGCGGTGACGTTCCTGTCGAGACGAGGTTGTTGAAATGGCTGATCGCCACCGACGACGCGACGGCGACGCCGATCGCCCCGCCGATCTGCTGCGCGGTGTTGATCAGGCCGGAGGCAAGGCCTGCCTCCTGGTGCGAGACGCCGGCCAGGGCGGCGATCGAGACCGGGATGAACGCAAACGGGAGCCCGAATCCCATCAGCAGGTAGCCCGGGAGCAGGTTGCTCCAGTACGAGCCGTCCACGGGGATCTGCGTGTACAGGACCAGGGCGGCGATCATCGCGACGAAGCCCGTTGCCATCACGGGCTTGGGCCCGAGGCGCGTCACGAGCGCCTGGGCGACCCCGGCCCAGAGCACGGCCGACCCTGCCGTGGCGATGAAGGTGACGCCGGTCCGGAGAGCCGACCAGCCGAGCACGCCCTGCACGTAGAGCGTCAGCACGAAGAAGTTCGCGAAGATCATTGCGCCGAGCAGCAGCCCCGCGACGTTGGCGCCGGCGACGGTGCGCACGCGGAAGATGTGGAAGGGCATCAGCGGATCCTTCGCGCGAGCCTCGATCAGCAGGAACGCGCCGAGCAGGATCGCTGACGCTGCGAGCCGCGACGCTGTCCAGCCGGAGCCCCAGCCGTGGTCGGGCGCCTTCGAGACGGCGTAGACGAGCAGCGCGAGGCCGGCGGTGACGGTGACGGCACCCGCCCAGTCGGGGCTCGACACCCGCTCGGCGCGGCTCTCGCGCACGAAGCGGAGGGCGAGGACGAACGAGGCCACGCCGACCGGCACGTTGACGAAGAAGATCCATTCCCAGCCGAAGTACTTGGTGAGCACGCCGCCCGCGAGCACGCCGACGGCGGCGCCCGAGCCGCCGAGCGCGCCCCAGATGCCGAGCGCCTTGTTCCGTTCCGGGCCTTCCTCGAACATCGTCGTGATGATCGACAGCGCAGCAGGTGTGATGAGCGCGGCGCCGAAGCCCTGCACCGCGCGCGAGACGATCAGCACGCTCTCCGACCACGCGAGGCCGCAGAAGAAGGATGCGAGCGTGAAGATCACGACGCCGATCTCGAACACCCGGCGGCGGCCGAACAGGTCCGCTGCACGTCCGCCGAGCAGAAGGAAGCCGCCGAACGTGATCGCGTAGGCGGTGATCACCCACTGCAGGTCGTCGCTGGAGAAGTGGAGCGAGCGCCCAATCGACGGCAATGCGACGTTCACGATCGAGACGTCGAGCACCGTCATGAAGAAGGCGGCGCAGACGATCGCAAGCGCTTTCCAGCGATTCGGATCGGCCGACATCCGACGCGATGCTAGCTAGGCGAAGGGCCGCGGCGTCGCGGACACCTTCGGGATCGCAACCCGCGCGATCGTCGAGAACTCCTGCGGCCGGCAGGCCTGGCAGATCCCTGCGTCGCAGGCGACGGAGAGGAAGATGAAGGCTTCCTCCATCGTGAAGCCCCACTGGTCGACCAGGAACCGCGCGCCCTCCTCGACGGCCAGATCGAGCGCCTCCATGAAGTCCTGGCCCGCGGTCCCGTGCACCACCCAGCGGTCGGCGAGCTCGGTCACGGGCCACGTTCCCTGGCGGCCCTTGAGCAGGTCGACGCGGATCGTCACCTCCCCCGCGATCTCGACGCCGGTGAAGCACACCTCGCCGTCGCCCATCGACGCGTGCATGTCGCCGATCGCGAGCATCCCGCCCGCCTGCCGGACGGGGAGATAGACGGTCGCGCCGGGCCCGTGCAGGTGGTTGTCGAGGTTCCCGCCGTGCCGGCCGGCGAACCCGTTCGTGATCGTCTCGCCGTCGGTCGCGACGCCGATCACGCCCACCATCGGCCGTAGCGGGAACGAGATGCGGTCGGTCATGTGGATCGTGTCGCCCTCGACGCGGAAGACGTGCGTCAGCGGAGATCGCACCTGCTCGATCAGCTGTCCGATGCCGGGGATGAGCGTCGCGAAGCCGCGCTCGACCGGCCGCACCTCGAGCAGCTCGACGACGAGCGAGTCGCCCGGCTCGGCGCCGCGCACCGCGATCGGCCCGGTCGCGCTGTTCACGCGCCCGAAGTCGATCTCGGTGACGAGGTCGTCCTCGCTCTGGATCTGGCCGGTGAAGCAGTCGTTGGTCTCGAGCGTGACGATCTCGCCCGGGTCGACCTCGAGCACGGGCTCGAGATCGGGCCCGAACGCCCAGACGACGTCCTCCCGGCCGATCCGATGTGCGGCGGCGGTCGCCATCGCGTCTCAGTCTGACGGCTCCGCGCCGTCAGTGCCGGAAGTGGCGCCGCCCGGTCAGGACGAGCGCGGACGCCGCCGGCGGCGCGGATCGCCTCGTCGACCTCCTCGTCGCGCCGTGAGCCGCCCGGCTGCACGATCACCGCGACGCCCGGCGTCGAGCGCCAGCTGCGGCCCGTCCGCGAACGGGAAGAACGCGTCGCTCGCGAGCACCGAGCCGGCGAGGTCGTGGCCCAGCTCCCGCGCCTTGTCGATCGCGATGCGCACCGCGTCGACGCGGCTCATCTGTCCCGCGCCGATCCCGATCGTCTGCCGGTCGCGCGCGATCACGATCGCGTTCGAGCGGACGTGCCGGCACACGCGCCACGCGAACAGCGCGTCCTCCCACTGCGCGGCGTCGAGGTGGCCGCACACGACCTGCATCGACGCGGGATCCTGGAGCTCGCGGTCGCGGTCCTGCACGAGCAGCCCGCCGAGCACGCGCGTGTAGTCGCGCTCGCCCGGCGTCTCGGCGCGCCGCTCGTAGTCGCCGAGGATGCGGAGCGCCTTCTTCGTGCGTAGGGCGGCGAGCGCGTCGTCGGAGAAGCTCGGCGCCATCAGCACCTCGATGAAGTGCTCGGCGATCCGCGCGCCGAGCGGGCCCTCGACCGGCCGGTTGAGCACCGCGACGCAGCCGAACGCCGACACGGGGTCGGCCGCGAGCGCGCGTTCCCAGGCCTCCTCGATCGTCGCGGCGACTGCGACGCCGCACGGGCCGCCGTGTTTCACGATCACCGCCGTCGGCTCGTCGAAGTCGTCGCTCACGCGCCGCGCGCCCTCGAGGTCGGCGAGGTTGTTGTACGACAGCTCCCGGCCGCCGAGCTGCTCGACGCGCGACAGCAGATGGCTGCGGGCGCCGCGCTCGCGGTAGTAGGCGGCCGTCTGGTGCGGGTTCTCGCCGTAGGAGAGGTCGGCGACCTTCTCGAAGCTGAGGGTGAGGCTCGCCCGGTGCTCGCCGGGGTCGGCGAACCAGGCGGCGATCTCGGCGTCGTAGGCGGCCGTCGCCGCGAACGCCGCCGCCGCGAGCCGTCGCCGCGTCTCGAGCGTCGTCGCGCCCAGCTCGCGCAGCTCGTTGAGGACGGGCTCGAACTGCTCGGGGCTCGAGAGGGCGGTGACGTGCGCGAAGTTCTTGGCCGCCGCGCGGAGCAGGGAGGGGCCGCCGACGTCGATCAGCTCGATCACCTCCTGCTCGGCGGCATCGGGCCTGCGCGCCACAGACGAGAACGGGTAGAGGTTGACGCAGACGAGCTCGAACGGGTCGATCGCCTGCTCGGCGAGCTGCGCCCGGTCGTCGTCGCGGTCGAGCCGCGCGAGGATGCCGGCGTGGATCCGCGGGTGCAACGTCTTCACGCGCCCGCCGAGCAGCTCGGGAGCGTCGGTGACCGACTCGACCGTCGTCACGGCGAGCCCGTGCTCGGCGAGGAACGCCGCCGTCCCGCCCGACGAGACGAGCTCGAACCCGAGCTCGTCGAGCGCGCGCGCGAGCTCGTCGATGCCCGTCTTGTCGTAGGCGCTCAGGAGCGCGCGGCGCAGAGCCTCGTCACCACCTCGGGCAGCAGCCGGTGCTCGACCGCGTGGATCCGCTCGACCAGCGTCGACTGCGGCTCGACCGGCACCTCCTCCTGCGCGATCACCGTGCCGGTGTCGATGCCGTCGTCGACGTAGTGCACGGTCACACCCGTCGTCTCGACGCCCGCGGCCAGCGCGTCGTCGATCGGCTTCGAGCCGGGGAAGCACGGCAGCAGCGAAGGGTGGACGTTGACCACGCGGCCGGGGAAGCGGCGCAGGAACGGCGGCGTCAGCAGGTGCATGTACCCGGCGAGGACCACCAGCTCGACACCGTGCTCCTCGAGCCAGCTCGCCATCAGCAGGTCGCGCTCGGTGCGGTCGGCGTGGCAGTCGAGGCTGAACGTCGCGGTCGGGATGCCGGCGGTGCGTGCGCGCAGCAGCGCGGGAGCGTCGCGGCGGTTCGAGGCGACCGCGGCGATCGGGAGGCCATGGTCGATCAACGCCTGCAGGTTCGTGCCGTTGCCGGAGACGAGGACGCCGATCACACGATCCGCCCGATCACGAGCTCGCCGGGGTCGGGCGAAGCGACGACCGCGCACCAGCCGATCCCGAGGTTGAACACGCGCCGCAGCTCGTCCTCATCGACGTGGCGGCCGAGCCAGGCGAACACGGGAGGCCGCTGCCAGGCGTCCCAGTCGAGCTCCGCCCGGAGGCCGTCCGGGACGACACGCGCCAGGTTGCCGGCGATCCCGCCGCCGGTCACGTGCGCGAACGCCTTCGCCCGGCCGCGCAGCGACCTCGCGACGTCGAGGTAGAGGCGCGTCGGGGCGAGCAGGTCGGGGCCGTCGTAGTCCTCGTCCTCGAGCACCCTGCGGACGAGCGTGAAGCCGTTCGCGTGCACGCCGGCCGACGCGAAGCCGATCACGACGTCGCCGCGCGCCACGCGGGCGCCGTCGACGACGTCGTCGTTCGAGACCACGCCGACGCACGTGCCGGCGAAGTCGAGCTCCCCGTCCCGGTAGATGCCCGGCAGCTCCGCGGTCTCGCCGCCGACGAGCGCCACGCCGGCCGCGCGACAGACCTCGGCTGCACCCTCGACGAGCTCGACGACCTCGTCGAGTGAGATCTCCGCCGCGGCGACGTAGTCGAGCAGCAGCAGCGGCTCGGCCCCGCACGCGGCGACGTCGTTGATGCAGTGCGCCGCGAGATCGGCGCCGCAGTCGCGCAGGCGACCGCGGCGGCGCGCGAGCGTCAGCTTCGTGCCGACCCCGTCGGTCGAGGCCGCGAGCAGGCGTTGGTCGTCGAGCGGGTGCAGGCCGGCGAACGCGCCGAAGTTGCGTGCGCCGGTCGACTCGACCGCCGCCCGGAGCCGTTCCACGACCGCCTCGGCAGCCGCCAGCGACACGCCCGACTGCGCGTAGCTCCTGCTCACGAGAAGCGCTCCGCGTGCAGCTCCGGGCGGCCCTCGGGGCCTCCCTCGACGAACCGCACGATGGTTCCGCCGATGTCGACCGCGCCCTTGTCGGCCTCGGCGCCGAGCAGCAGCGCGAGCGCGTCGGCCTTCTCCGTCACGTCGTCGGTGCGGAGCTGCAGCTCCGTGAGCCGCAGGTCCGACGACGCGGCCAGCAGCTGCTCGATCCATTCGCGCGGCGGGTGGATCTCGAGCCGGTAGCCGGCATTCGTCGCCACGAAGGTCCGCCGCCCGCCGTGCTCCGTGACGCGCAGGTTCGCGTGCATCGCGCGGCCCAGCACCGATTCGTACTCGTCCTCGTCGAGCGCGACGCCGAGATGGTCGATGCGCGGGAGCCGCCAGTGGCCGGGCTGGACGACGATGTTGACCGCGCCGCGCTCGAGCTCGGTCAGCCGGAGCTTGAAGCCGCGCCGCTCGAGTGAGTCCCACGGGACGCCGGCCTCGACGGAGACGTGCTCGTCGTCGACCCGCCCGTAGCGCGCGACCAGGTGGAAGCCCAGCTTGCCGACGTAGCGGGCCTCGACGTTGATGATCTCGGACGTCACGAGGTGGTAGTGGAAGAGGCGCACCGACCCCTAGTCTTCCAGGCGATGGAGTCGTCGCCGTCCCTGCTCGGGCCGTGGAGCCTGGAGCCGCTCCAGGTGCTGCCGACGGCGCTCGCCGCCTTCCTCTACCTCCAGCGGACGCGGGCGCTCGCCCGCTCGGGCCGGCCGGTCTCCACCTGGCGCCAGGTGAGCTTCTGGACGGGGATCGGGCTGGTCGTGCTGGCGCTCAACTCGCCGATCGACGCCCTCGGCGAGCAGCACTTCTTCTTCCTGCACATGACGCAGCACGTGCTGATCGGCGACCTCGCACCGCTCTGCTTCATGGTCGGGCTCACCGGGCCGGTGCTGCGACCGGTGCTCGCGTTCCACTGGGTCGAGCGGCTGCGGATCCTTGCGCACCCGCTGGTGGCGCTCCCGATCTGGGCGGTCAACCTCTACGTCTGGCACATCCCGTACCTCTACGACGCGGCCCTCCACCACGACGCCGTGCACGCGCTCGAGCACTTCATGTTCTTCACGTGCGGCTGCCTGATGTGGGCGCCCGTCGTCGAGACGCTGCCGGCGCCGGCCTGGTTCGGGACCGGGATGAAGCTCGGCTACATCGCCGTCGTGCGGATCGTCGAGACGATTCTCGGCAACGTCTTCATCTGGTCGAACAGCGCGTTCTACTCGGTCTACCGGCACCGTCCCGAGTGGGGCCTGACGCCGGTGCACGACCTGAACCTCGGCGGGATCGTGATGATGGCCGAAGGCTCGGTGGTGACGCTCGCCGCGCTCTCGTGGCTGTTCCTGAGGCTCGGCGCGGAGAGCGAGACGAGGCAGCGGCTGCTCGAGCAGGGGCTCGACCCGCGGCAGGTGCAGCGCGCGGTTCGCTACGGGCGCGCCGAGGATCTCGCCCCTCGCTAGCGTGCCGGCTCGAAGCGGAGCTTCTCGGTCGACGTGGGGATCCGCGTCGGGTACTCGCCGGTCAGGCAGGCGCGGCAGAGCGCGCTCTCCGGCCGCCGCGTCGCAGCCTGCAGCCCGTCGAGCGACAGGTAGGCGAGGCTCGTCGCTCCGATCGCCGCGCGCACGTCCTCGACGGTCGCGTGCGCAGCGATCATCTCGCTCTTCGACGCGAGGTCGATGCCGTAGAAGCAGGGCGACACCACCGGCGGCGACGAGACGCGCACGTGCACCTCGGCGGCGCCCGCGTCGAAGAGCATCGCCACGATCTGCCGCGTCGTCGAGCCGCGCACGATCGAGTCGTCGACGACGACGAGCCGCTGGCCCTCGACCTCGGCGAGCGGGTTGAACTTCATGCGGATCCCCTGCTCGCGCATGCCCTGCTCGGGCTGGATGAACGTCCGCCCGACGTAGCGGTTCTTGATCAGCCCTTCGCTGAACGGGATCCCGGTCGCGCGCGCGAAGCCGATCGCGGCGGGCGTCCCGGAGTCGGGGATCGGAAGCACGAGGTCGGCCTCCACGGGCGCCTCGGCGGCGAGCCGCTCGCCCATCCGGACGCGCGCCCCATGCACCTCGACGCCCGCGAGCCGCGTGTCGGGCCGGGCGAGGTAGAAGAACTCGAAGATGCAGAGGCTCCCGCGCTCCGCGGGCTCGACCGCCTGCACCGTCTCGACGGCGCCCTCCTCGCCGACGAGCACCAGCTCGCCCGGGCGAACCTCGCGCACCGGCTCGGCCCCGACCAGGTCGAGCGCGCACGACTCCGAGGCGACGACCGTGTCCTCGCCGAGCCGGCCGAGGATCAGCGGGCGGAAGCCGTGGCGGTCGCGGAACGCGAACAGCGTGCCCTCCGCCAGCCCGACGACCGTGGCGGCGCCCTCGAGCCGTCCCATCGCTGCCGAGATCGCCTCGGGCAGCGGACGCTCGTCGTCGCCGATCAGCGCGGCGATCACCTCCGAGTCGGTGGTGGAGGCGAGCTTGCCGATCTCGCCGCGCAGCTCCTCGGCGTTCACGAGGTTGCCGTTGTGCCCGACCGCGACGGTTCGCGCGCGGCCGTGGTGGAGCAGCGGCTGCGCATTCGCCCAGGCGTTCGCGCCGGTGGTCGAGTAGCGCGTGTGCCCGATCGCCACGTCGCCGGGCAGGCCCGAGAGCCGCTGCTCGTTGAACACCTGCGGCACGAGCCCGAGGTCGCGGAGCGCGGTCAGGCGGCCGTTCTCGCTGACCGCGATCCCGGCGGACTCCTGCCCGCGGTGCTGGAGCGCGTAGAGCCCGAAGTACGTCAGGCGCGCGACGTCGCGCTTCGGCGCCCGCACTCCGAACACGCCGCACATCTACGCCACCGTCCCGAGCGCGACCGCGTCGTCCCAGGCGGGCGCCGCCCCGCCGGACACGGCCACCACGACCGCGAGGTCGTCCAAGTAACAGTCTGTTACTTGCGGGGCGGCGGTCCCCGACCACTCGGCCGCCTCGCGGAGCGCGGTCGCGAGCCCGCCGTCCGAGACGTCGTGCGCCAGCGTGAACGCCGCGGCGTTCTCCCACACGAAGCGCACGAGCTCCGGGCCGCTCCCGCGCAGCACGAAGACGCGGTCGCCGGAGCGCCAGCGACCCGGGATCCGCGACACGTCATCGACGAGGCCGACGCAGCCGACGACCGGCGTGGGCGGGATCGCTCGGCCGCTCGTCTCGTTGTAGAGGGAGACGTTGCCGGAGACGACCGGCAGGCCGAGCTCGCGGGCGGCGTCGGCGATCCCGTCGATCGCACGCGTCAGCTCCCACCCGATCTCCGGCTTGCCCGGGTCGCCGAAGTTGAGGCAGTCGGTGAGCGCGAGCGGCTCGCCGCCCGCGCAGGCGACGTTGAGCACCGCGTCGTAGACCGCGCCGCGGCCGCAGGCGTACGGGTCGCGCTCGCCGAGCGGCGGGCCGTCGAGCGACACCGCGAGCCCGCGGTTCCCGTCGAGTGAGAGCACGGCCGCGTCGAGGCCGGGCCGCCGCACCGTGCGCGAGCCGACCAGCTGGTCGTACTGCTCGAACACCCACGTCTTCGGCTCGTCGTTGACAGCGTCGACGGGCTCGCGCGGCGCCGGCCGGGCGGCGCTCTCGACCTCGTAGCGCGGGCATCCGTCCGTGAGCAGCGCCGCCGGGATCGAGCCGACGACCTCGCCGTCGTGGTGAGCACGCAGCTCGCCGTCTCCCGTCACCTCGCCGATCACCGTGCACGGCAGCTCCCAGCGCTCGCAGACCGCGCGCACCTCGCCGACGAGCCCGGGCTGGACGACCGCCACCATCCGTTCCTGCGACTCCGAGATCATGATCTCCCACGCCTCGAGCGCCGGCTCGCGCAGCGGCACCAGGTCGAGGCTCACATCCACGCCCAGGCCGTCCGACGCCATCTCGGAGAGCGACGAGGCGAGGCCCGCCGCGCCGCAGTCCTGCAGCGCGACGACGAGATTGCGCTCGACGAGCTCGAGCGACACCTCGATCAGGGCCTTCCCGCGGAACGGGTCGCCGATCTGGACGGACGGCCGCTTCTCGTCCGAGCCCTCGAGGTCCTGCGAGGCGAGCACCGAGGCGCCGCCGATGCCGTCGCGGCCGGTGAGCGCGCCGAAGAGGACGATTGCGTTGCCGACTCCCTGCGCCTCGGCGCGAAGCACGCGCTGCGCGGGCAGCAGGCCGACGCACATCGCGTTCACGAGGGGGTTCTCGGCGTATCCGCCGTCGAACGCCGACTCGCCGCCCACCGTCGGCACGCCGACGCAGTTGCCGTAGTGCGCGATCCCCGCGACCGCCCGCCGGAAGTGCCAGTCGGGCGAGCCGAAGCGGAGCCCGTCGAGCAGGGCGATCGGGCGAGCGCCCATCGCGACGATGTCACGGAGGATGCCGCCCACCCCGGTGGCGGCGCCCTGGAACGGCTCGACCGCAGTCGGATGGTTGTGCGACTCCGCCTTGAACGCAACCGCGAGCCCGCCTCCGACGTCGATCACGCCGGCGTTGCCTCCCGGCCCCTGCAGGACGCGCGGGCCGCCGGCCGGCAGCCGCCGGAGCAGCGGCGCCGAGTGCTTGTAGCCGCAGTGCTCCGACCAGAGCAGCGAGAAGACCGCGAGCTCGAAGTCGTTCGGCCGACGCTCCAGCAGCTCCTCGATACGCTGGTACTCGCCGTCGGTGAGCCCGAGGCTACGGTGCAGAGGTTCCGCGACTGAGCTCAGGGAGCCAGTGTATCGGGGGCCTCTGACGTCCCTGTGGAAGGCGCACGGCGTCTTTCGCGTTGCATCTCACAACCGGGGCGCGTCGCCCGTTGAAGGGAGCAGAGTGGTTCGCAGGCAGGGCATGAGCGGCAGGTATCTCCCGATGCTGCTCCTCCTCGCGCTCATCTGGGGAAGCTCGTTCATGTTCATCAAGATCGCGGATCGCGAGCTCGACCCGGCGACGCTGGTGCTCGGGCGTCTCTTGCTCGCGGCGTCGACCCTGGCGATCATCGTCGGCGTCTCGCTGGGCGGGCGCGGGACGCTCGCGGCTCTGCGCGCGCACGCCCCGGCGCTCGTACTGGTCGGCCTCGTGAACACCGCCGTGCCGTTCTGGCTGCTCTCCTGGGGCGAGACGCGGATCGACTCGGGCCTCGCGTCGATCATCCAGGCGTCGGTCCCGATCTTCAACGTCCTGCTCGCGTACGGCTTCTTCCACGAGCAGCGCGTCGGCGGACGCAAGGTCGTCGGCGTCGCGGTCGGCTTCGTCGGGGTCGCCCTGCTCGTCGGCGCGCAGCCGGAGGGGAAGATCCTCGGCGCGCTCGCGGTCGTCGGGATGGCCGTCTGCTACGCAGCGGGCGGGCTGTTGAGCCGCCGCTACCTCGCGTCGGCGCCGCCGCCCGTGATCGCCCTCGGGACCTCCGCGGTCGCCGCGGTGGTGATGCTTCCGGGCGGCCTGCTGCGTGCGCCCGGCGAGCTCCCCGGGTGGGAGACGATCGTCTCGGTCGTCGTGCTCGGCGTCGTCGGCACCGCCTTCGCGTACCTGCTCTTCTTCACGCTCATCGCCGGCGCCGGGGCGACGTACGCATCGTTCGTGACGTACCTGATCCCGCCGATCGCACTCGCCTACGGCGCCCTGTTCCTCGACGAGGGAGTCGGGGCGTCGGCGCTCGGCGGGATGGTGCTGATCCTCGTCGGCGTCGCGCTCGGCACGGGCTCGCCCGAGCCGCGAGCCGTCCGCGAGCGGCCGGCGACGGTCGTCGGCGGCTCGTCGTTCGCGCGCGCCCCGTCCGAGCCGTCGTGATCGCGCTACGCCGCGCAGGCGCCGGTGACGTCGATTGGCTCGTCGAGCTCTACGCGGCCGACGACGTCGAGCCGTTCATGGGCGGCCGGCATGCCGGCGACCGCGAGTCGCTCGCGGCCGAGGTGGAGCGATCGGAACGCGAGCCCGAGCGGTTCGGCCGGATGGTGATCGAGCTCGACGGCGAGCGTGCAGGCGCGCTCGGCTACGAGCAGGTCAGCGAGACGAATCGCATCGTGCGTCTCGGCGGGCTCGCGGTCCATCCCGGCTTCCGCGGGCGGCGGCTCGCCGACGACGCGGCGCGGCTCGTGCAGCGCTACCTGCTGGGCGAGCTCGGCTATCACCGGCTCGAGCTCGCCTGCTACGCCTTCAACGAGCGCGCGATCGCCCATGCCGAGCGCTCCGGCTTCGTGCGCGAGGGCGTCAAGCGGCGCGCCTACCTGCGCCACGGCGACTGGCAGGACGCCGTGCAGTTCTCGCTGCTCGCCGACGAGCTGGACGCCGGCTAGATGATCGTCTAGCGCCCGGTCTTGAAGGCTCTCGTCGTCACCCGGATGAACATCCGGCCCGGTAGCAGCGCGACGTCGAACACCTGATTCACCAGGCGGCCGCCGAGCATCCCGCTCTCCTCGAGGCGGTCGGTCATGTCGTCGGCCACGTCGAGCAGCTTCTCCCCGGCGTCGACCGCCCCGCCCGCCATCGGGACGATCGCCGCAGCGACGATCACGCCGGTCTCGCTCGCGACGGCGCCGGAGAGGTCGGCCAGCGATCCCTTGAGCGTCTCCTCGGCCTCGTCGCGGGACTCCTCGAGCGACGCCGCATCCGTCCCGACGCCGGCGAGCTGCTTGACGGAGGCTACGGCGCCCGGTCGCGTCCCGAGGTAGATCGCCCCGATCGCGCCGATCAGCGCCCACGCCGCCGCGACCACGAGCGGCGCGCTCCAGCTCGAGAGCGGTCCCTCGAGCGCCGCGACGATCGCCCAGTTCAGGAGGATGAACGCGGTGGCGAACGCGACCGCCACGGCGCCCACGACGAAGAGGTTGCGGGCCGCCGCCCGGAGCTCCTCCCCGTGGCGGGAGGCGGTCAGCTGCAGCTCGCGGCCCAGCAGCACCGCGGCGTCGCGGCCGACCTGCTCGATCAACTCGGACCCCGACCGCTCGGGCTCGGGCTCGAGCTTGGCCTCGCTCTCCGGCTGGCCGTTCGTCTCCGCCACTCGGGCGAGTCTAGATCCGTAGGATCCGACCGTGGCTACCTTCCTGCACACCATGGTCCGGATCACGGATCCGGCGCGGAGCCGCGCGTTCTACGAGGCGCTCGGCTTCCGTTTCCAGAGCGAGATGGACATCGTCCGGAACGGCGAGCGCGAGGCGACGAACTACTTCTTCTCGATCGGCGACCAGGAGAGCGTGCTCGAGCTGACGTTCAACCACGACGGTCGCAGCTACGAGCTCGGCACCGGCTACGGCCATATCGCGGTCGGAGTCGACGATCTCGCCGCGACGCTCACCGAGCTGAAGGCGCAGGGCATCGAGCCCGAGCGCGAGCCGTATCGCGTTCGTGAGGGCGGTTCGCTGCTCTGCTTCGTGCGCGACCCGGACGAGTACCGCATCGAGCTGATCGACCGCAGCGGCGCCTAGCGACCAGAGGAAGGCGGCCGAGGCGTAACGCGTCAGGGGTGCGTGGCCGTGCTGGCGCGGTCGAGCTCGAGTTGGCGGAGCTCGATCCGGCGAATCTTTCCCGTCAGCGTCTTCGGCAGCTCGGGCACGAATTCGACGCGGCGTGGATACGCGTAGGCGGAGAGACGGTCACGGACGTGGCCTTTGATCTCGTCCGCGAGCGCCTCGGATGGCTCGTATCCGTCTGCGAGGACGATGAATGCTTTGACGACGTTGCCCCGCAGCTCGTCGGGCGATGCGACGACTGCCGCTTCGCGTACCGCGGCATGCTCGAGGCACGCCGATTCGACCTCGAACGGGCCGATCCGGTAGCCCGCTGCGATGATCACGTCGTCGGCGCGTCCGACGTACCAGATGTAGCCGTCTTCGTCCTGGACGGCCGCGTCTCTTGTGTGGAACCATTCGCCGCCGAAGGTTTCCGCGCTCGCTTCATCGTTGCGCCAATAACCGAGCGGGTAGTGCGGGTTCGAGCGGGCGCGCAGACAGATCTCGCCACGCTCGCCCGCTGCTACCGGCTGCTCGTCCTCGTCGAGGAGCTGGACATGCCAGCCCGGCATCGGCTTGCCCATCGAGCCTTCACGCACCTCGAGAAACGGGTAGTTCGCGACGAGTGGATACGACTCGGTCAGGCCGTAGTAGTCGAGCACGGTCACGCCGTACTGTTCGCGGAACCAGCGGATTGCCTCCGGATTGAGCGGCTCACCCGCCGAACAGACGCGTCGGAACGCCTGCGGGTAGCGTGTCCCCGCATCCTCGACGGCCATCATCGAGCGCATCGCTGTCGGCGTCGTGAAGACGTTCGTTACTCCGTGCCGACTCAGGAAGTCGAGCTGTTTGTGCGGATCGAAGCCGCCTTGACGCCGGTAGACGCATTGCAGCGCCCCGAGCCGCCAAGGGCCGAGCAGCGGTGCGATTCCTGCGGCCCAGGCCCACTCGCCCATGCCGTGGAAGCGCTCGCCGTCCTGTAGCTCGTGGCAGTAGCGGAACTCCTCATGCCCGAGGATGTAGCGGTGCGCGTGCATGATCCCCTTCGCGAGCCCCGTCGTCCCGGACGTGTAGTAGAGCTGCGCAGGATCGTCGGCCGCCGTGTCGACGCAAACGAAATCGGTTGAGGCCGCTGCCAGGGTGCCGGACTCGAGGACGAGCGTCTCGGGCGCCCCCGGCCGGTCAAAGCGCGGCGCGTTGTCGGGGTCGGTGACGAGAAGCTTTGCGCCCGAGTCAGAGAGCCGATGCTCGATCCCATCGTCCCCGTACAGCACCGACAACGAGAGCAGGATCGCGCCAAGCTTCCAGACTCCGAAGAAGGTCGCAGCGGCCTCGGGCGTCGGCGGCAAGACGACCGCGACCCGGTCGCCACGCGTGACGCCGCCCGCAGCGAGCGTGTGCGCGGCCTGGTTCGCCAGATCCTGCAGCTCGCCCCACGAGAGCTCACGGATCGAGCCGTCGAAGCTCTCCCAAACCATCGCCGGCTTGTCGCGCGCGTGCTTGTCGCACACGTCGGCGGCAATGTTGTACCGCGCCGGCACCTCCCAGCGATGCCCTGCACAGATCTCGTCGTAGCTCATCGAGCCCATCGCAACTCACGGGCCGTGGGGAGCAGCCGCGGCGATCTCTGCCGGCTCGCTGCCTCGGCGGGCGACGCCGTCCTCCTCCGCCGCGCGTGCGACCGCCGCGGCAACGGCCGGGACGACCTCGCGGTTGAAGACGCTCGGGACGATGTAGTCCGGTGCGAGCTCTTCCTCGGAGATCGTCGCCGCGATCGCGTGACCGGCCGCAACCTCCATACGCTCGGTGATCGTCGACGAACGGACATCGAGCGCGCCGCGGAAGATCCCCGGGAAAGCAAGCACGTTGTTGATCTGGTTCGGGTAGTCGGATCGGCCCGTCGCGACCACCGTCGCCAGGCCCTCGAGCTCCTCGGGAGCGACTTCGGGTGTCGGGTTCGCCATCGCGAACACGACTGCATCGGGCGCCATTCGCCTGATGCCGGCGGTCGTGACTGCGTGCGGCTGCGAAAGGCCGATGTACACGTCGGCGCCCTTGAGCACGTCGTCGGCGCTCCCACGCTCGTTCTCCGGGTTCGTCTCCTCCGCGTACTGCCCCTTGACGCCCTCTAGCCCGGCCCGGCCGCGATAGATGGCGCCTTGCGTGTCGCAACCGATGATCCGGCGAACGCCCGCTGCGCGCAACGTGCCCGTCACCGCCACTCCTGCGGCGCCGACACCGGTGAGTACCACCTTCACCTCGCTCGCCTTCTTGTCGACCACGCGCAGCGCGTTGAGGAACGCGGCGAGCACGACGACAGCGGTGCCGTGCTGGTCGTCGTGGAAGACGGGGATATCGAGCGACGTCCGCAAGCGGCGCTCGATCTCGAAGCAGCGCGGCGCCGAGATGTCCTCGAGATTGATTCCCCCGAAGCCGGGCGCGATCGCCTCGACCGCGGCGACGATGCCGTCCGTGTCGTTGGTCGAGAGGCAGATCGGCCACGCGTCCACGCCACCGAACTCCTTGAAGAGGAGCGCCTTGCCCTCCATCACCGGCATCGCGGCTTTCGGACCGATGTTGCCGAGTCCGAGCACGGCGCTGCCGTCGCTGACGACAGCGACGGTGTTGCGCTTGATCGTCAGGTTCCAGGCGGCCTCTGCATCGGCCGCGATTGCCTGACAGACGCGCGCGACGCCGGGCGTGTAGGCCATCGACAGGTCGTCGCGAGTCTTCACCGGCGCGTTCGAGTCCATATGGATCTTCCCGCCGAGATGGAGCAGGAATGTCCGGTCGGAGACGTGCTCTACCTCGACCCCGTCGACCGCGCGGCACGCGCGAACGATCGCGTCGGCGTGGTCCGCGTTCGTCGCGAGGACGGAGACGTCGCGCACCTTGCTGGTCGTGTCCGCGCGAACGAGATCGATCGCATCGAGCAGCCCGCCCGCGTCGGCGATCGCCCGGGCGAGATCGGCAAACGTTCCAGCCCGGTTCTCGAGACGGACGCGCAGCGTGAGGGAGAACGATGCGGAAGGGTGGGCCATGTCGCGAGCCTATCGCCGGCGAAGTCTGTGGAATTCGCGTTCGAGCCGATCGATCGCAGCGGTGCGTAGCCGCACCCGGTTGCAATCCGTACCCAGGTACGGGTCTACAGTCCGCGTGTGAGAGTCGGCGAGGTCGCGGCACGCGCGGGCGTCAACATCGAGACGCTTCGCTACTACGAGCGCCGCGGCCTCCTGCCGGCGCCCGACCGCGACCCGAGCGGGCATCGCCGCTACGACGAGGAGACGGTCCGGTTCCTGCGCGCGATCAAGGAGGCGCAGGCGGTCGGGTTCACGCTCGCGGAGATCGGCGAGTACCTGCGCGCGGCGCGGCGGTCGTCTTCCCCGTCCGAGGCGCTGCGCGTGCGCATGGCGGCCAAGATCGACGAGATCGACGCACGGATCGCCGGCCTGCGCCGGATCCGGGGTGAGCTGGCGCAGGTGGTCGGCTGCGCGTGCGAGTCGCTCGACCACTGCACGTGCGGTGCCGCCTATCTCGCCCGGCAGGGCCGGGACCCGCTCGTCCGGCCGACGCTGCTGCACGTGACGAACGGCGAGAGCGCGGGCAACACGCTGCGCCAGACGAGCCTGGGTGGTGCGGTGCTCCCGTGGCAGGACGCCCTTCATGCCGGGCCGGTCCCGGATGTGGAGCGGGCCGAGCTGCTGCGTACGCGCGCGCAGTTCCTGTCCGACTGCGGCTGGGGCGGGCGGCGTGCGCTGCTGTCGGGGCTCGAGCGGCGCGACCGGCAGTTCGTCGAGGCGCTCGCCGGCGGTGTCCAGGTCGTGCTCTGGTTCGAGCACGACCTCTACGACCAGCTCCAGCTCGTCGATGCGCTCGCGCTGGCGCGCGAGCGGGGCGCGACGCCGGAGCTGATCGTCGTCGGCTCGTTCCCCGGCAAGCCCGCGTTCGCCGGGCTCGGCGAGCTCACCGCCGAGGAGCTCGAGACGCTGTGGCCCGCGCGCGAGCGAGCCGGCGAGAAGACGCTGGATGCGGCGGCCGACGTCTGGAGCGCAGTCCGCGCGCCCGATCCAACCGCGCTCGCCGCGCGGGCGACGCGTCCGGTTCCCGGCTTGCCGTTCGTCGCGCCCGCCCTGCGCAGGCTGCTCGAGGAGCTGCCGGCGCCGGGCGACGGGCTCTCCACGACCGAGCGCCACGTCCTGCAGGCGCTCGCGGACGGCGCCGGGACGCCGGTCGCCGCGTTCGTCGCTGCGCAGCGCCTCGAGGAGGCGCCGTTCCTGGGCGACACGTGGTTCTACCGGGCGCTGACCGACCTCGGCCGGGGCGACGGGCGGCTCGTCGAGACACAGGAGGGGGAGGCGCTGCCCGCTCCGCCCCCGCTGAGCGACGGGCAGGTCTTCGCGCGGCTGCCGCTCCGCCTGACGAGGACCGGCGAGCGCGTCCTCGCCGGCGAGCTCGACCGCGTGGAGCTCGCGGGCGTCGACCGCTGGGTCGGCGGCACGCACGTCACCGCTGCCGCCGTCTGGCGCTGGGACCCGGCGGCTCGAACGCTCGTCCGTGCCGTCTAGGTACGCTCGCGTCGGTGTCCCGCCCGCGGGTCAACGTCACGGGAGCGATCCCCGAACGCGTCCTGCAGGCGCTCGCCGCGGACTTCGAGCTCGCCGACGCTCCCGAGTCGGTGGACGGCGTCCTGTCGCTGATCCTGACGAAGGTCGACGACGCCTTCCTCGAACGCGCCGGTCCTCGGCTTCGGATCGTCGCGAATTACGGCGTCGGCGTCGACAACATCGACCTCGCCGCCGCGCGGGCGCGCGGCATCGTCGTCGCCAACACGCCCGACGTGCTCACGCGCGCGACCGCCGAGCTCGCGATCGCGCTCACGCTTGCGCTCCTGCGCAGGGTCGCGGAGGGCGACCGGTTCCTCCGCCGCCGGGAGGAGTGGGCGTTCTCGCTCGAGTTCATGCTCGGCGAGAGCCTCGACGGCAAGTCCGTCGCGATCGTCGGGCCCGGCCGCATCGGCCGCGAGACCGCACGCCTCGCCGAAGCGCACGGAGCGACGGTGAGCTTCGTCCGGCGCGGCGACGACCTCCACGCCGCACTCGCGGCAGCCGACGTCGTCAGCCTCCACGTCCCCGGCGGCCCGGACAACCGTCACCTGATCGACGCGGAAGCACTCGGCGCGATGAAACCGACCGCCGTGCTCGTGAACACGGCCCGCGGACCGGTGGTCGACGAAGCAGCGCTCGTGGACGCGCTGCGCTCCCGTCGCATCGCCGGAGCCGCGCTCGACGTGTTCGAGTTCGAGCCGGAGGTCAGCGCGGGGCTCCTCGAGCTCGAGAACGTCGTGCTCACGCCGCACCTCGGCAGCGCGACCCGCGAGACGCGCGAGGCGATGGGGCTGCTCGCGGTCTCCGCGCTGCGCTCGCTTCTGATCGACGGGATCGTCCCGCCGAACGTCGTCGCATGACCAATTCGATCGACCACGTCACCCTCCGGTGCAGCGACGTCGACGCCTCGCTGCGGCTGTTCGCGCGGGTCTTCGAGCTGCTCGACTTCGGCGGCCGGCGGTTCGACGCGGACGAGTTCCACGAATGGAACGACTTCTCGATCGCGTCGGCGGACCGAGACCATCGGGTGACGAGCCGGCTCCACATCGGCCTCGCCGCGACGTCCCGGGCGCAGGTCGACGAGTGGTGGCGAGGCCTCACGGCGGACGGGTACCGCGACGACGGTGCTCCCGGCCCTCGGCCCGAGTACAGCCCGGCCTACTACGGCGCGTTCATCCGCGACGACGACGACAACTCGATCGAGGCCGTCCACCGCGAGACGAGTGACCCGAAGACCGGCGTGATCGACCATCTCTGGATCCGCGTGGCGGACCTCGCCGCTACTCGGAGGTTCTACGGCGCCGTTGCGTCGACTCTCGGCCTACGCGTGCGCGACGAGCCCGACCTGCTGCGCCTGGTCACCGACACCGGCACGTTCACATTGCTCGAGGGTGGCGACGTGACGGAGGGTCTGCATCTCGCGCTCGGAGTCGCCGACGAGGCGACCGTCCAGGCGTTCCACAAGGCCGGGCTCGAGGCCGGAGGCCTCGACAACGGCGCGCCCGGCGAACGCCGCGTCTACCACGCCGGGTACTACGCGGCGTACCTCATGGACCCCGACTCGAACAACATCGAGGCGGTGTGGCACGACCGCGGCGCAGGGCGCGCGTAGGATCGAGCGATGGTTCCCGAGGCGTCGCTCGACGCGACCGACGACGGGCTCGTCGCCTCCGGCGACGGCTGGTTCGTGCTCAACGCGCGCGAAGCGCGCTGGCGAGACCGGCCGGGCCAGGGCTACTCGCTCCCCTTCGAGGGCGCGATGGACTTTCCGCAGCTCGGGGTCACCATGTTCGTGCTCGGCCCCGGCGAACCGATCGGGATGTACCACTGGGAGGCCGACCAGGAGGACTTCCTCGTCCTCGCGGGAGAGGCGTTGCTGCTGATCGAGGGCGAGGAGCGTCCGCTCCGGCAATGGGACTTCGTCCACTGCCCGCCCGGAACGAAGCACATCATCCTCGGCGCGGGCGCGGGGCCCTGCGCGGTGCTCGCGGTCGGGAGCCGCGAGCATCAGGACGGGCCGGGTTGGGGCGGCTACACGCGCGACGAGCTGGCGCTGCGCCACGCCGCAGGCGTCGAGGTGGACACCGACGACGCGGGGGAGGCATACGCACCGTTCCTGCGCTGCGGTGCCGACGCGGTATCGGGACGGCTGGCTGCCGGTCGATCCGGCGCGGTGAGTGCTCACCGGTGCTCGGGGGCGATCGCCTCCTCTGCGGCCGCGGCGACGGTCAGGCGAACGCTCGCAGCGCACTCCGGGTCACCGCACTCGCACAGGAACTCCTGCACGACGGCCTCGGCGTCGCCGTCCGCCCACGGCCGCGCCCAGTAGCCGCGCACCTGGTCGGCGATCGCCGCGTTCTCCTCGCGGAGCAGCGCGCGTCGCTCCTCGAGCGACGCTGCATGCGGGCCGGCGGCGAGCGTCTCGGCGAAGCGAGCTTCCACTGCCCTGACGACGTCGTCCAGCGGGAGCGCTTCGTCGACGCGCATGACCGGAGCACCGTGGTCGGCGGCCTGGCGCTCGATCACCTCGGCAAGCAGGCGGTACAGGCGGCGTTGCCCGTCGCCGAGGTCGCGCGCGTTCAGTTGCGCGCCGAAGAACCGCGGGGTCGGAAGCAGCCACAGCGCATGAGCACGGTCGATCGCGTTCGCCTCGAGCGCCGCGGGCGAGACGGTCGTTCCCTCGGCGATCACGAGCGGCGTCCCCGGCAGGGCCCGGACGTCGTCGAGGACCATCTGGAGCCGCTCGCGATGCAGCGAGAGCTCGAGCAGCTCGGTGGACGGCCTCGACCACCGCTCGGTGGGCGAGAGCTCCTCGAAGCGGCGTGCGGCGGGATTGCCGGCTGCGAGCGCACGGTCGCGGTGCACCCACGTGCGCGTGTCCGCTCCGTACCAGCGGAGGCCGTACCGGCGCGCGAGCCTGGTCGCGACGGAGGTCTTGCCCGCTCCCGGCGGGCCGCCGATCCAGACTGCGGGCACGTCGTACAACTATCGGTGCGTCCCGTGGCGTGCGCGCGGGGCTGCGACGCGCGCCTATCGTTAGCGATCGTGCTCGTGCTCTACAACAGCCAGATCTCGGGCAATTGCTACAAGGTTCGGCTGCTGCTGGCGCACCTCGGGATCCCGTACGAGCGGCGCGAGGTCGACGTTCGAGACCGGTCGGATCGCCCGGAGCTGCTCGGCGAGCTCAATCCCGCGCTGCGCGTCCCGACGCTGCTGCTCGACGACGGCCGGCCGCTCGCCGAGTCGAACGCGATCCTCTGGTACTTCGGCGACGGGACGCGCTTCGTGCCCGACGATCGCTACGAGCGAACGCAGGTGCTGCAGTGGCAGTTCTTCGAGCAGTACGACCACGAGCCGGCGCTCGCCGTCGTCCGCTTCTGGCTCGCGTACTCGGGGGAGCCCGAGGCGTACGCCGACCGGATCGAGGGCCGGCGCGCGGCCGGCTATCGCGCGCTCGACGCGATGGAGCGCCATCTCGCCGGTCGTTCCTGGCTCGTCGGGGACGCCATGACCCTCGCCGACATCTCCCTGTACGCCTACACGCACGTCGCCCACGAGGGCGGATTCGACCTCTCCCCGTACCCCGCGATCGGCGCCTGGCTCGATCGGGTAGCGAACGAGCCGGGCCACGTCCCGATCGACGCCTGAGCGCGTTTGCTGGCGTCGCTCGTCGCGGCTCTCGTTGTCGCCCTGCCGGCCCTGTGGAGCGATCGGCGCTGATTTGTGGCGGTCCCGTTCCTCACACGTTGCACCACCCCCGCTAGCTTCGAGGAATGCCCGCACGCACGACCAGGAACCCGGCTCCGACCCTTCCGAGGGCGGCGACGCCGTGGGGAACGGCTTTGGTGGTCGAGCGGCTCACGTTGCCGCAGCGGGCGGGCGAGAAGCGGTTCTCGTCGGTGGTCGAGCTGCTCGAGTCCGAGCGCGGCGAGCAGCTCCTGCGCATCGCGTATTCGACCGACGGCGTCGCGCGGCGTGGCCCGGTGACGTTGCGAGCGCGCGACCTCGAGCGGCTCGCGGCCGAGCTGACACGCCACCCTGCGATCGCCGCGGCGTTGGCGGGTCTTCGGGAGGTCGAGGCCTAGACGGACGCGGCGACCGACAACCGAGCGGCATCGACCAGCGATCCGAGGATTAGCGCGCCGTCGACGCTGCCGAGCAGCGGGTCGACCGCATGCTCCGGGTGGGGCATCAGCCCGAGCACGTTGCCCTCGGCGTTCGCGACCCCGGCGACGTCGGCCACCGACCCATTCGGGTTTGCGCCCGGCGCATAGCGGAGAGCGATCTGCCCGTTCGCCTCCAGCTCGGCGACGAGCTCGTCGTCACCGAACCAGCACCCCTCGCCGTGCTTGACGGGGATCGTTAGCACCTGCCCAGGCCCGCACCGGGAGAGGAGCGGCGAGTCGGCGGCTTCCACGACGACCGGCACGTCGCGGCAGACGAACGACAG
Organism: uncultured Thermoleophilia bacterium; assembly: GCA_963708355.1. Classification (GTDB taxonomy): domain Bacteria; phylum Actinomycetota; class Thermoleophilia; order Gaiellales; family Gaiellaceae; genus PALSA-600. The sequence continues at coordinate 618,958 of CAVPSK010000009.1, forward strand.
CGACTCGTTCGGGCGGAGCACTCCTGGGAGCAGGCCGGCCTCGGTGAGGATCTGAAAGCCGTTGCAGATCCCGAGCACCGGTCCGCCCTCGCGTGCGAATTCGACGACCGCCTGGAGCACGGGCGAGAAGCGGGCGATCGCGCCGCAGCGCAGGTAGTCGCCGTACGAGAACCCGCCGGGGAGGACGACTGCTGCGGTCGCCGCCGGGAGCTCGTGCTCCGTGTGCCAGATCCGCTGCGCACCGGCGCCGAGGCGTTCCAGCGCGAGCTGGGCGTCGCGGTCGTCGTTCGAGCCGGGGAAGACGACGACGGCGACCAGCGGACGCGGAGATGTGCTCACTCGGCTTCGAGCTCGATCGTGTAGCCCTCGATCAGCGGGTTCGCAAGCAGCTGGGCGCACATCGACTCGAGCTGCGTCCTCGCCTCGACCGGGTCGTCGGTCCCGAGCTCGACGTCGACGACCTTGCCGACACGGGCCTCGCCCACGTCGAAGCCGAGATGGCGGAGGGAGCTGGACACGGCCTGTCCCTGCGGGTCGAGGATGCCCGGCTTGGGCCGGACGAGCACCGTTGCCCTCACGCGAGCACCGCGCTCGGGTCGTCGAGGTACGCGTCGAAGCCGATCCCGGTCAGGCGCTCGAACGCCTCGACGTAGCGGGCCCTGGTCCCGTCGACGACCTCGGACGGCAGCTCCGGCCCCGGCGCGGTCTTGTCCCAGCCGAGCGACGCGCAGTAGTCGCGCACGAACTGCTTGTCGAACGACGGCTGGGCCCCGCCGGGGGCGTACTCGTCGGCGGGCCAGAAGCGCGACGAGTCCGGCGTGAACGCCTCGTCGGCGAGCGTGAGTCGGCCGTCCGCGTCGATACCGAACTCGAGCTTCGTGTCGGCGAGGATGATCCCGCGTGCCCGCGCGTGGTCGGACGCGAAGCGGTACAGCTCGAGCGCGACCGCCTCCACCTCGTCGAAGCGATCCGCTCCCACGAGGCCGGCGGCCGTCTCCCGGTCGATGTTCTCGTCGTGCCCCGTCGTCGCCTTCGTCGCGGGGGTGACGATCGGCGCGGGCAGCTCCTCGCTCTCGGACAGCCCCTCGGGGAGGCGATGGCCGCACACGGAGCCGGTTGCCTGGTAGTCGCTCCAGCCGGACCCCGCGAGGTACCCGCGCACGACGCACTCGATCGGAAGCATCTCGAGGCGCCGGCACTCGGTCGAGCGGCCGTCGTCGCCGAGCGACAGCAGGTGATTCGGCACGAGCCCCTCGGTGCGCGAGAACCAGAACCCCGACAGCCCGGTCAGCACGCGGCCCTTGTCGGGGATCTCCGTCGGCAGCACGACGTCGAACGTCGAGATCCGGTCCGAGGCGACGAGCAGCAGCCGCTGGTCGTCGAGGGCGTACAGCTCGCGGACCTTGCCGCTTCCGACGTGCAGCGCATCAGGCATGAACAGCTTCCTCCTTCGGGGCGAGACGGCGCAGCCTCTCGAAGGCGCCGTCGACGTGGGCGATCGTGGCTTCGAGGTCGAAGACCTCGCTGAGATCTGCTCCTGAGAGCCGGTCCGCGATCTCGCGGTCGGCACGGACGAGCTCCTCGAAGTCGAGCTCCTCGTCCCACGAGCGCATCGCGTTCCGCTGCACGAGGCGGTAGGCCTCGTCACGGGCGACGCCCTGCTCGACGAGGGCCAGCAGCAGCCGGTGGGAGAAGAACAGGCCGTGCGAGGCCCAGAGGTTGCGCTCCATCCGGTCCGGGTGGACGACGAGCCCGTCCATCACCCACGCGAAGCGCTCGAGCATGTAGTCGAGGGCGAGAAAGCTGTCCGGGATCACGACCCGCTCGGCCGAGGAGTGCGAGATGTCGCGCTCGTGCCAGAGCACGACGTTCTCGAGCCCGACGCCTGCGTTCGCGCGCACGACGCGGGCGAGCCCGGAGATACGCTCGGCGACCTTGGGGTTCCGCTTGTGCGGCATCGCGGACGATCCCTTCATGCCCTTCCCGAACGGCTCTTCGGCCTCGCGCACCTCGGTGCGGGCCAGGTGCCGGATCTCGGTGGCGAAGCGATCGAGCGACGTGGCGCAGAGCGCGAGCGCGCAGAGGAGCTCGGCGTGGCGGTCGCGTGCGATCACCTGTGTCGACGCCGGATCGGGCTCGAGGCCGAGGTGCTCGCACGCGACGAGCTCGACCCGCGGGTCGATGGCGCCGTAGGTCCCGACCGTTCCCGAGAGCTGTCCGACGCGGCACTCGACGAGCGCCCGCTCGACCCGGGACCGGGCCCGGTCGAGCTCGAACGCCCAGCCCGCGAGCTTCCATCCGAACGTGGTCGGCTCGGCGTGAACGCCGTGGGAGCGGCCGATGCAGATGGCGCGGCGGTGCTCTTCCGCGCGGCGGATCACGATCGCGAGCGCGCGCTCGATGCCGGCGACGATCAGCGCGCCGGCGTCACGGATCTGCAGCGCGAGCGCAGTGTCGAGCACGTCGGAGGACGTGAGGCCGAAGTGGACCCAGCGCCCCTCGGGCCCGAGCTGCTCTGCCACCGCGTCGACGAAGGCCGCCATGTCGTGGTCGGTCGTTCGCTCGAGCTCGGCCACCCGCTCGGGGGTCGGAGCGACGGCCTGCGCGCGGATCGCCGCCGCGTCCGCCGCCGGCACCTCGCCGATCTCCGCCCAGCCGTCGAGCGCGGCGAGCTCGACGTCGAGCCACCGCGCGAGCCTGCCCTCGTCCGACCAGATCCGGGTCATCTCCGGTCGGGAGTAGCGGGCGATCACTCCGGTCAGTCTAGAGCGCGCTCTGGTCAGCCCGACCGCAGGATCCGCGCCGCCAGCACGGCGGCGTTGCGTGCGTTGTCGACGCCCACCGTCGCGACGGGCACGCCGGGCGGCATCTGGACGATCGAGAGCAACGCGTCGAGCCCGTCGAGCACCGACAGCGACGAGCGCAGCGGGACGCCGATCACCGGCAGCTCCGTGTGCGCCGCGACCACGCCGGGCAGCGCGGCGGCGAGCCCGGCGCCGCAGATGAGCACGCGCAGGCCGCGCCCCTCCGCGGCACGGGCATACTCGGCGACCGCGTCGGGCGAGCGGTGTGCCGAGCGCACCTCCAGCTCCCAGGTGATGCCGCGGCTCTCGAGCTCGTCGACCGCGCCCTGCATGCGCTCGCGGTCCGACTCGGAGCCGACCAGGATCCCGACGGCTCGGCTCAGCCACCCGTGTCCTCCGCGATGTCGCGGCGGTAGCGCGCGCCCTCGAACGAGACGAGCTCGACCGCGCGGTACGCAGCCGCTCGCGCCTCTTCCACCGTGTCCCCGGTGCCGGTCACGGAGAGGATTCTGCCGCCGTTCGTCACGAGCCGCCCGTCGCGCACCGCGGTCCCCGCATGGAGCACGAGCGCTCCCGTCGCGGTCGCAGCCTCGAGGCCCTCGATCGGCCGCCCGGCGTAGTCGCTCGACGCCGGGTAGTCGGGGCCGGCGAGGACGACCGTCACGGCCGCCGTGTCATTCGACGTCAGCGTCGTCGAGGAGAGGTCGCCGCGCGCCGCCTGGGCCAGCATCTCGAGCAGGTCGCCCTCGACCCGCGGCATCAGCACCTGCGTCTCCGGGTCGCCGAAGCGGGCGTTGAACTCGAGCACCTTCGGGCCGTCCGCGGTCATCATCAGCCCGGCGAAGAGGCAGCCCTGAAACGGCGTGCCACGGCGGGCGAGCTCCTCGATCACCGGCCGGTGCACGGCGTCGACGAGCTCCTCGAGACCGTCGACCCAGGACACCGGCGAGTACGCGCCCATCCCGCCGGTGTTGGGGCCCGTGTCGCCGTCGCCGATCCGCTTGAAGTCCTGCGCCGCGCCCACCGGGACGACGCGGTGGCCGTCGCTGATCGCGAACAGCGAGAGCTCCGGTCCCTCGAGCAGCTCCTCGATCACCATGCCGCCGCCGAGGCCCTGAACGGCCCGCAGCGCCGCCTCGAGCTCGTTCGCGGTGTGGCACACGAACACGCCCTTGCCGGCCGCGAGGCCGTCGGCCTTCACCACGCAGGGCGGCCGCGCGACCGAAAGTGCGCCCGCCGCCGGTACGCCCGCCGCCCGCAGCACCTCCTTCGCGAACGTCTTCGAGCCTTCGATCCGCGCCGCCGCGCCGCTCGGCCCGAACACGGCGATGCCGTTTCGCCGGAGCTCGTCCGCGACGCCGGCGACGAGCGGCCCCTCGGGGCCGATCACCGCGAGGTCGATCCCCAGCGTCACGGCGAGGCCGAGCAGTCCGTCGCCGTCGTCCGGCCGCACCGGATGGCAGACGCCGAGCGCGGCGATTCCCGGGTTGCCGGGCGCCGCGTGCAGCTCGGACAGGCTGGGGCTGCTCGCGAGGCGCCAGGCCAGCGCGTGCTCGCGCGCCCCCGCCCCGACGAGCAGCACGTTCACCCGCCGATCCTACTCCGGTCGTTTCTCGCGTTCTCTCGCCCGGCGACGGGCGTCGTCCTGGAGGCGCCAGAGCTTCTCGTCGGGATCGTCGCGCTTGCCGCGCAGGACCCACCACGCGAGGGCCGCGGTCAGGATCACCGGCAGGAAGATCGAGATCGCGATCACGGTCTCGAGCGCCGCCGAGCTCTGCGCGGCGAGCACCGGATTCAGGCGAGCACGCGCTCGCGCGCGGCGCCGACGCCGACGAGCTCGACCGGGACGCCGAGGTCTTCGGCGACGAACGCGACGTACTTCGACGCGGCCGCCGGCAGGTCGCGCACCGAGGTCGCGTCGTCGAGCGGCTCCTGCCAGCCGGGGAGGACCTGCCAGACCGGCGCGGCGTGGTGGAAGTCGGACTGGTGCGCGGGAAACTCTCGCGTCTCGCTCCCGTCCGGGAGCCGGTAGCCGACGCACACCGGCAGCTCGGCGAACGACGACAGCACGTCGAGCTTCGTCAGCGCGAGCGAGGTGAGCCCGTTGATCCGCACCGCGTAGCGGAGCGCGACGAGATCGAGCCAGCCGCACCGCCGCTCGCGGCCGGTCACCGTGCCGTACTCGCCGCCGAGCTCGCGCAGCTGCGCCTGCTCCGGCCCGGCGATCTCCGACGGGAACGGCCCCTCGCCGACGCGCGTCACGTACGCCTTCGAGACGCCGAGGACGCGGTCGATCCGGGTCGGCCCGATCCCCACGCCGGTCGGCGCGCCCGACGCGATCGGGTTCGACGAGGTCACGAACGGATACGTGCCGTGGTCGAGGTCGAGGAGCGTCGCCTGGGCGCCCTCGAACAGCACGTGCCGGCCGTCTCGGAGCGCGCGGTCGACGAGCAGCGACACGTCGCCGACATAGGGGGCGAGCCGCGCCGCGAGCGCCGAGGTGCGCTCCCACACCTCCTCGAGCTCGAACGGCGGCAGCTCGTACACCTTCTCGAGCCAGACGTTCTTCTCGGCGAGCGCGACCTCGAGCTTCTGCCGGAGGATCTTCGCGTCGAGCACGTCCTGCACGCGGATCCCGATCCGCGACGCCTTGTCGGCGTAGGCGGGGCCGATGCCGCGCCGCGTCGTCCCGATCTGCAGCGACCCGAGCCGCCGCTCCGACGCCTGGTCGATCGCGACGTGCCACGGCATGATCAGGTGGGCGTTGCCGGAGACGACGACGACCGACGTGTCGATCCCGCGGGCCGACAGCTCGTCGAGCTCGTCGAGCAGCACCTGCGGGTCGACGACGCACCCGGCGCCGATCACCGACGTCTTGCCCGAGATCACGCCGCTCGGCGTCTGCCGGATCTTGAACGTCTCGCCGCCGGCCACGATCGTGTGGCCCGCGTTCGGGCCGCCCTGGTAGCGGCAGACGACGTCCGATTCCTGCGCGAGCAGGTCGACGATCTTGCCCTTGCCCTCGTCGCCCCACTGCGCGCCCACGACGACGGTCGACGGCACCGACGGAGTGTGCCTGACGGGGCGGCGCGCGGGGCGCTCAGACGAGCTGCAGCTGGCGCTCGTCGCGCGAGGCGAGCGCCGGCGGCCGTTCGCCGCGCCGCAGGACGATTTCGTGTCCTGCAGCGCAGCGGACGACGCCGAGCGCGGTGTCCGGTCCGACGCTACCGCGGACGCTCGCGGCGAGGAGGGCGTCGGAGAACAACGCGCCACCACGCCGAGCCGCCTCCAGGCAGGTTTCGCACAGACACGAGAACGCGGTCGCAGAGGGGGAGAGCCAGACCGTCGTCGTCATGCTGCAGCTGCCAGGTCGGCGAACTTGGCGTAGCGTTTCTGGAAAGCAAGCTTCTCGATGCCGGTGGCGCCGTTTCGGTGCTTCGCGAGGATCAGCTCGGCGACGCCGGCAGACTCGGTTTCCTCCGGGTTGTAGTACTCGTCGCGGTACACGAACATCACGAGGTCGGCGTCCTGCTCGATCGATCCCGACTCGCGCAGGTCGGAGAGGATCGGCCGCTTGTCGTGGCGCTGCTCGACCGCCCGCGAGAGCTGCGAGAGCGCGACGATCGGCACCTCGAGGTCGCGGGCGAGGATCTTCAGCGCCCGCGAGATCTGCGACACCTCCTGCACGCGGTTCTCGACCGTCGTGCCGCTCGTCATCAACTGCAGGTAGTCGACGATCACCAGCGACAGCTCCGGCTCGCGCATCTTCAGCCGGCGCAGCTTCGACCGGATCTCCATCATCGTGATCGAGCCGGTGTCGTCGACGTAGATCGGTGCCCGCGCGAGCTTGTCGCACGCGTTCGTGAGCCGGGGCCAGTCGTCGACGGCGAGCTTGCCCGTGCGCAGGCGCTGCGACTCGACCTTGCCCTCGGAGCACATGAGCCGCTGCGTGACCTCCGCCTTCGACATCTCGAGCGTGAACAGCGCGACCGGCTTGTCGTTCCGGACGGCGACGTTCGCGGCCATGCAGAGCGCGAGCGCGGACTTGCCCATCGACGGGCGCGCCGCGACGATCACCAGGTTGCCCGGCTGGAAGCCGGAGGTGAGGCGGTCGACGTCGCGGAAGCCCGACGGCGTGCCGGTGATGTCGGTGCCCGCCTCGTACAGGCGCGTGATCGTCTCGAACGAGTCCTTGAGCAGCTCCTCGATGTGCGCGAACTCGGTCGAGACCCGCTGCTGCGAGAGGTCGAAGACGATCTGCTCGGCGCGGTCGACCAGCTCGATCGTCTCGCCGGGCCGGTCGAACCCGAGCCGTGCGATGTCGTTGCCGGCCCGGATCAGCCCGCGCAGGGTCGACATCTCGCTGACGATCCGCGCGTAGTGGGCGGCGTTCGACGCCGCCGGGACGAGCGTGGCGAGCTCGTGGACTCGTTCCGCCCCGCCGACGTCGGTGAGCGAGCTCATCCGGTCGAGCTCGTCGACGACCGTGATCGCGTCGACCGGCTCGCCCTTCCCGTAGAGCGTGATGATCGCCCGGTAGATCAGCCCGTGGCTCTCGCGGTAGAAGTCGGACGCCGAGAGGCTGGTCGACTCGGTGACCGCCCCGATCGCGAGCGGCGAGAGCATCATCGCGCCGAGGACCGATTCCTCGGCATCCAGGTTCTGCGGCGGGATCGGGGCGGTCGCGAGTGCCTGGGCAGGCATGGCCATGTCGCGCGTAGTGAAGCCGTCTTTGTGCCGTGGCTCAACCGTGTGCAAAACGTCGCTCACACTCCTCAGGAACGCTCTTATGCAGGAATATCAGAACAGGTGTTCGTTCCGCAAGGTGGACGAAAAGGACGCTCGGAGCGAGGACTTTCACGCGGGTTCCACAGGCCGTGGACGGCCCTGTGGAAACGGCCGTGGACAACTCGTCCACAGGGCGGTGGAGAGCCTGTGGAAAACCTACTCGGGTGCGTCGGCCGGCTCGGCCGCGGCCTCGGGCTCGTCCGCCTCGACCTCGGCCACTTCGGCCTCGACCGCTTCGGGCTCGATCACCTCGGCCACGGGGGCCTCGTCCGCCTCTGCCTCGGCTGCGGCGGCGGCCGCCTCGGCGGCCTCGAGCGCGGCGAGCTCCTCCTCGGTCGGGAGCTCCTGGCCCTCGGGGGCGACCGCGAGTCGAGAGCTCAGCGGTCACGTCGGCGAAGAGCGCGACCGGCACCCTGTAGCGGCCGATCCGCTTGATCGTGTCCATCTCGAGCTTGCGGCGGTCGACGCGGATCTTCGCCTCGTCCCACAGGCGGTCGGCGACGTTCGTGGCGGTGACCGAGCCGAACAGCGAGCCGGTCGGGCCGGCGTTGACGTCGAAGCGGAGCTCGAGCGCGCCGATCCGGTCGGCGATCGCCTTCGCCTCGTCGGCGGTCTTCGCCTCGTGGCGGGCCCGCTGCTGGTCGCGCTTCTCGAGCTCGCGCACGAGCGCCGGCGTGGCCGCCTGGGCAAGCCCGCGCGGGAGCAGGAAGTTGCGCGCGTAGCCGCGGGCGACGTTGACGACGTCGCCGCGAAGGCCGAGCGAGTCGACGTCCTGCCGCAGGATCACTTCCACGACGTTCGCTCCTACCGGTCGCCGACGTACGGGAGGAGTGCGATCTCGCGCGCCCGCTTCACCGCGACCGCGACCTGGCGCTGGTGCCGGCGGCAGGCGCCGCTGATCCGCCGGGAGCGGATCTTGCCGCGCTCCGAGACGTACCGGCGAAGCTCGTTCACGTTCTTGTAGTCGATCTCGTCGACCTTCGACTTGCAGAAGAAGCAGGACTTGCGGCGGCCGCCCCCGGTGGGAGCGCCGCGCTTCGGCCTGTTCGTGCGTTCGGACTTCGGTGCTGCCAAGGCCTTCTCCTTAGAACGGGATGTCGTCGTCGGCTGCCTGGAAGTCGGCGTCGGTCGAGGCCTGCGCTCCGGCCGGGACGAACTGGTTCTCGCCCCCGCCGGCGCCGCCGTCGCCGCGGCCGCCCAGGAACTGGACGCTGTCCGCGATCACCTCGACCGCCTGGCGCTTCGTGCCGTCCTGTGCGTCCCACTCGCGCCACTCGAGGCGGCCGTCGATCGCGACGGGGCGGCCCTTCGCCAGGTACTGCGCGCAGTTCTCGCCCTGCTGGCCCCAGACGGTGATGTCGAAGTAGTTCGGCTTCTCGGTCCACTGGCCGGTCGCGCCGTCCTTGCGGCGGGTGTTGACCGCGATCCGCAGGCCGCAGACCGCCGTTCCGGACGGCGTGTGCCTGAGCTCGGGGTCGCGGGTCAGGTTGCCGACGAGCACGACGCGGTTGATGTTGGCCATGGTTCTCGCTCCTCTCCCTAGACCAGCCCCAGGCTACTCGGCGGCCTCGACGCTGTCACCGGTGGGTGCGGACGCGGCCGCGGCGGCCGGTGCCGGAGCGGCCGGCGGGGCGGACGGCGCCTTCGTGTGGCCGCCCTTGACGCGGCGCACGGCCAGGTGACGCACGACGCCGTCGGTGATCTTGAGCACGCGGGTGATCTCCGCGAGGGCCTCGGGCGTCGCGGTGAAGAGCAGCAGGTGGTAGACCGCCTCGGCCTTGTGGTCGATCTCGTAGGCGAGGCGGCGGCGACCCCACGGCTCGTGACCGTCCCACGTCCCGTCCGCCGCCTCGACGGCGTCACGGACGCGCTGGACGATCTCGTTGCCCCGCTCCTCGGGGAGCTCGGGGTCGAGCAGCAACATGATCTCGTATTCGTTCAAGCCGAATTTCCCTCCTCATGGACTGAAGCGGCCCCGCCTCCTTGACGCCGCTTCGGCAAACGGCGCGATGGGCGTGGCGAGAAGCGGCGGCAGTGTAGCATCGCCCCCGTGAAGCGCCGCCTGATCCTGCTCGCCGCCGCCGTGTTCATCCTGCGCGCGCTGCTGCGGCGCCGGCGTGCGCAGGCCCTCGAGCCGGACGCGTCGCCGGCCGACGACCTGCGCGCCAAGCTCGACGAGACGCGCACCGACGTCGAGGAGCAGGCGGGCGAGGCGAAGGATTCCGCGTCGGAAGCCGTCGCGGACGCGGACGACACCGCCGACGAGCTCCGCGCCGACGTGCACGCCCGCGCGCGGCAGGCGATCGACGAGCTCTCCTAGCGCGGGATCGCGTCGAGCAGCTCGCGCCGCTCGTCGTCGGTGAGCCGGCGCAGCGGGGGCCGGACGTCCTCGCGAATCGGGGCGCCCCGTGCAGCGGCCGCCGCCTTCAGCGCCCCGATCCGCGGGAACCGCTCGACCGTCGCGCGTAGCTCGCCGGCGGCGGTCGAGTCGCCGCTCCGAACGGCGTCCACGACGACCTCCGGGAACGCGGACGCGAGCCCGGACACCGCGCCGCCTGCACCGGCGGCGAGCCCCTGGCCGATCAGCGCCTCGGCGCCGATCAGCACGTCGAGCCCCTCGAGCAGGTACGGCGACACCTTGGCGAACGGCGAGTCGCTCACCTTCATCCCGGCCAGGTTGTCGACCGTCTCGCGGAGCCGTTCGATCACCGCCACCGGGATCGAGTACCCGGACGCGCGCTCGAGCTCGTAGGCGTAGAACGGCGTCGGCGCGCACGCGCGGGCGGCGGCGGCGAAGTGCGCGAGCAGCTCTGCCTCGTCCAGGATGAAGTACGGCGGCGCGATCACCGCGACGCCGGCGACGCCGAGGCCTGCCGCGTGCTCGGCGAGCGCGACGGTCTCCGCCGTCGTCTGCGCGCCGCAGTGCGCGATCACCGGCAGCGGCCCGGCCGCGGCCAGCTCGAGCATGCGCTCGCGCTCGGCGCGCGAGAGGAGGATGCCCTCGCCGGTCGAGCCGCAGGCGAGGACCCCGTCGACGCCGCCCTGCGCGAGGTACGCGAGGTACGGCCCGACCGCCGCCTCGTCCAGCGAGGAGCCGTCGTCGGTGAGCGGCGTCAGCGCCGCGGCGATCGTGCGGGTCACGGATGGGATTTAACGCGAACCGGCCGTCAGCACGAGCACCCAGTCGCCGTCCGCCGTCGTTGTTCTTGTCCGGCGGGCGGAAGCTCTCGGTGGTTCCGCTCTGCGCGGTCGGGGCGGCGGGAGCGTAGGTCCCGGCGCTCGGGTCGTACCACTGCGCGACCGGGTTGCGCGGCGAGCTTCGACGTGTCGATCGTCACCGTGCGGACCGTCGGCAGGTACGCCATCGCCAGCTTGCCGTCCGGCGTGCGGGCCGCGGTCGCGTAGTCACTGGACTGCACGTTCCCGTCGCTCGAGAAGGTTCCGTAGCCGGAGGTGAGCAGCGTGTGCTTCTGGTCCGGGACGAGGCGATACCACGGGCGCCCGGCGAAGAGCTTCACGAGGTAGCCGATCTGCTGCGGTGCCGGGCGTGTCGAGGTGGCTCTTCCAGTCCGGCAGGAACTGCCAGGTGTAGTGGTTGCCGTAGAGCTGGCCCGTCGCGCCGCTGAGCATCGTCCAGTACTCCTGCCGGCGCAGCGTCTTCGGGACGCCGGGCGAGATCGACGACGAATGTTCTGCTCGTCCTCGTAGCCGGCTTCGACCATGAAGACCGGAATCGCGGGCTTCCGGTTGTACTCCTTGAGCACCTCTGCGTACGTGGCGTTGTACGTGTACGCGGCATCGAGCCCGATCACCGGTCGCCACCTCGCGTCGTCCAGGGAACTGCTGACCGTGTAGTTGAGCTCGACCGTGTGAATGTGACGGTGGTCGGTGCTCCGGATTCCCTTCGCGACCGCCAGCACGAGTGCGTCCGACGACGGGTTCTTCCAGTCCTGGAAGTCGTTGCCGCTCATCCAGACGATGTTCGGGAACTTCGCGTAGCGCTTCCCGAGGTACCGGCCGTAGGCGAAGGCTTTCGCCGAGCCCGTTGGACTGCAGGACGCTGAGCCAGCTGCCGGTCTCGATCGGATCGAGGAACACGACCATCCCGTACTGACCGGCGAGGCGAATCATCGCGTCGACTCGCTTGAAGTACTGCTCGTTGGGCGTCGAGAGGTCGTCCGGCTTTCTTGAACGGGACGATGTGGTCGTACGTGCTGCCGTCCGCCCGTCCGCCCGTGTACTTCGCGCAGAGGAGGTTGACCCAGAGGGAGTTGAAGCCGGCCGCCGCTCGGTTCGCGATGAACGGCTTCGCGTCCCGGAGCGAGAGGTTCACCATCAGCGCCTGCGGGGAGTCGCCGACGATCATGAACGGACGCCCGCGCTGGTCGACGAGATAGCGGTGCGTCGGCGCCGACCTTCAGCGGATATGCGACCTTCGGTCGGCGTCGCCGGTGCCGCGCTCGAGTCGAGCGCGTCCCCGACGGCGAGGAGCAACGAGGACAGCCGCATCGAGTGCCAGGGCGCAATCGCTCGTGGCCTGCAGCGATGCGAGCTACGGGCAGCAGGCCGTACGCCGTCAGCTGGCCGGTCGAGATGACGTAGACGCGGCCGTTGGCCACGGTCGGGACGTGAACTTCAGCCACGGATCGAGTTGGTCGCGCGTGCCCGCCTGGTCGCTCGTGTAGTACTCGTTCGCCGAGGTTGCTCGGGTCGTAGGCGTGCAGCGTCCCCGGGAGGCTGTCGCCGTTGCTCTGCAGACCCCAGAGGATCCCGTTGGAGCTGCCGTTCGCCGAGATCGCGATCTCGCCGCCGCGGGCTGAGAAGGTGCGAGGTTTTGCCGTTGTAGGTCTCCGGCGACTTCGACGTCGGCGACGTCGAGAGCAGGCCGTTCGTCAGCGAGAACCGCATCAACTGGCTGTTGACCGGTGCGAAGTACACAGCGCCGTTGTAGTAGACAGGCGCGCTGTAGTTGCCGGTGTTGTACGAGCCGCCGGTCGGGAAGATGTTGATCAGCGACTGCACGATCTGGTTGTCGTTGTTCGTGGTTGACGTGGCCCATGTTGTCGCGGTCGACGAGATAGACCGTCCCGCCCTTGCCCGCCGCGATCACCTCGTGCGGGTGGGGGCCCGACTGATCCGGCAAGAGGATGACGCCGCCCGAGGCGAGGTCGATGTCGCCCGTTGTCGAGCGCCTGGTAGTTGTAGGGGGTGAAGTAGTCCGTCCTCGTGCCGGTCGAGTTGAGCTTCAGCAGGCTGTCGCCGAAGTCGTTGCTGCGCCGGCCCGTCGTACGTGCCGTTGCCGGTCGAGAAGTACAGCGAGCCTGCCGGAGTCGGCGGCGACGCCGCTCGCCGCCCATCCAGATGCCGCCGCTCTCGGCGTTCGGCGTCGTGCAGAACACCCAGTCCTGGTGCAGCGAGGTCGCGTTGTACGCCATCACCCAGCCGTGGTAGGGCGGGTTGAACCCGTGGTTGGCGAACGCGAGGTAACAGCTCGCCGTTCGAGAGCAGCAGCGATGCACGTTGGTTCTCGGTGATGTTGTTGAACGAAGATCCGTCCGTTGACCGCATCGACCCCGTTGCCCGGGACGTTCGCGTCGATCACGACCGGGCTACCCGATTTCTCGGCGCCGGTGGCGAGGTCGAGCGCGTGGAGGCGGTTGACGTAGTTGGTCGTTCCGCCGATCACTTCCTTCGTCGCGGCGACGAAGTAGATCGTGTTGGTCGACGGGTCGAACACCGGCGTCCCGGTGATCCCGATCTCGTTCGGGATGTCGCCGGTCTCGCCGGTGTCGGCCGGCGGGATCGGATTGACCCCGGCTGCGGGGTTGATGAACGAGTCCTTCCAGAGCGGTGTGCTGCTCCGCCCGTCGGCGTCGAAGGCGTAGACGCTGTCGTGCTCCGTCGCGACGATCACGACGTTATGGAAGCCCTGGCCGGAGATGTTGACGTTCTGCGACGTAGAGCGGGGAGGCGAACGTCAGGCCGTCGAGCGGGTAGCTGAAGAGCTTCCCGAACGTCGTCGAGTTGACGTTCGCCGGAGTAAGACGGTCTCGTTCAGGTTCTGCCCCGTCCCGCATGTTGTCGTTGTGGAACGTGAACGTGCCCGCGTAGTTCGAGACGTAGACCGTCGCGCTTGCCGATGGTCGTCCCGGTCGTCGCCGAGACGGTGTGCGTGCCGACGCTGCTCGGCGGCGTGTACAGCGCCGCCGCTCGTGATCGTCCCCGACCCGGCGGTTCCCCCTGCGACGCCGTCGACGAGCCAGGTGACGTTTCCGCTCCCGGGGCCCTGGGCCGTGTACTGCTGCGTCCGCGTGAACGTCAAGCACCGCGTTGTTCGGCGACACGGTGAACGCGGTCGTCGCGGTCGCGGTGTTGGAGTACGGGCCGGTGTTCCCGGCGCCGTCGATTGCGCGGACGCGATAGGTGTAGCTGTTGTTCGCGGAGACCGTCGTGTCCTTGAAGGTCGTGGTCGCGCTCGTGCCGATCTGGGCGAAGTTGGTGCAGCCGGCGCCGGTGCAGCGCTCGACCTGGTAGCCGGTCGGCGCTGCCCGAGGCGGCGCCCCAGGAGAGGTCGATCTCGGCCGTGCTGATCGCGTTCGCGGTCAGGGTGCCGGGAGCGCCTGGCCCGCCGGTCGGGGTGATGGGGGTGGTTTGGTCGGTCTGGATCTGGGTGGCGGTGAGGGCGACGTTGTAGACGCGGACTTCGTCGATCATCCCGGCGAAGTTCTGGCCGTAGATGCTGTCGCCGCCGATCTGGAGCGGGTTGGTGGAGGTGGTGATCGCGCCGGTGTGGGCGGTGGAGGCGACCTGGGTGCCGTTGACGTACAGGCGCACGGTGGTGCCGTCGTAGGTCTCGGCGAGGTAGCTCCAGGTGTTGGCCGACAGGGCGGCGGTGCCGAAAGCGTCGCCGTAGCTGCCGCCGGCGATCAGGCCGGCGTCGGGCTTGGAGGCGTTGCTCGAGGTGCCTTCGAGGTAGTAGTTGTCGTTGCCCTTGTAGATCACGTCGCGCCAGTTGGCGTTGACGGTCGAGGGGTTGACCCACGCCTCCAGCGTCAGCCCGGTGGTGAGGTGCAGCGAGGCGGCGTCCGGGATCGTGACCAGCGCGGTGGTGCCGTTGAAGGAGAGCGCCTTGCCGTACTTGCCGGTGGCCGCCCAGGTCGTGTTCGCGACCGTCCCGTTGTGCCCGTTGCCCGACTGATCGGTGACCGTCGACCCCGACCCCTCATCAAACCCATACGCCGCCACCAACCCGGACGTCGCAGCCTGGGTGGTGGCGGTGGCGGTGTTGGAGTAGCCGCTTTCGTTGCCGGCGGCGTCGGTGGCGCGGACGCGGTAGCTGTAGCTGGTGCCGGCGCTCAGCCCGGTGTCTTTGAAGCTGGCGCTGGTGCCGGTGCCGATCTGGGTGAAGGTGCAGCTGGAGCTGAGGCAGCGTTCGATCTGGTAGCCGGTGACGCCGACGCTGTCGGTCGACCCGGTCCAGGCCAGGTCGATCTCGCTCGAGGAGACCACGGTCGGGGTCAGCGCCCGGGTGGTCGGCGGCGTCGTGTCGGGTGACTGGGTGGTGGCGGTGGCGGTGTTGGAGTAGCCGCTTTCGTTGCCGGCGGCGTCGGTGGCGCGGACGCGGTAGCTGTAGCCGGTGCCGGCGCTCAGCCCGGTGTCTTTGAAGCTGGCGCTGGTGCCGGTGCCGATCTGGGTGAAGGTGCAGCTGGAGCTGAGGCAGCGTTCGATCTGGTAGCCGGTGACGCCGACGCTGTCGGTCGACCCGGTCCAGGCCAGGTCGATCTCGCTCGAGGAGACCACCGTCGCGGTCAGCGCCGCGGGTTGGTCGGCGGCGTCGTGTCCGGCCCGGTCGGGGTGATGGGGGTGGTTTGGTCGGTCTGGATCTGGGTGGCGGTGAGGGCGACGTTGTAGACGCGGACCTCGTCGATCATCCCTGCGAAGTACTGGCCGTAGATGCTGTCGCCGCCGATCTGGAGCGGGTTGGTCGAGGTGGTGATCGCGCCGGTGTGGGCGGTGGAGGCGACCTGGGTGCCGTTGACGTAGAGGCGCACGGTGGTGCCGTCGTAGGTCTCGGCGAGGTAGCTCCAGGTGTTGGCCGACAGGGCGGCGGTGCCGAAGGCGTCGCCGTAGCTGCCGCCGGCGATCAGGCCGGCGTCGGGCTTGGAGGCGTTGCTGGAGGTGCCTTCGAGGTAGTAGTTGTCGTTGCCCTTGTAGATCACGTCGCGCCAGTTGGCGTTGACGGTGGACGGGTTGACCCAGGCCTCGAGCGTCATCCCGGTGGTGAGGTGCAGCGAGGCGGCGTCCGGGATCGTGACCAGCGCGCTGGTGCCGTTGAAGGAGAGCGCCTTGCCGTACTTGCCGGTCGCCGCCCAGGTCGTGTTCGCGACCGTCCCGTTGTGGCCGTTGCCCGACTCATCGGTGACCGTCGTCCCCGACCCCTCATCAAACCCATACGCCGCCACCAATCCCGACGCGCAGCCTGGGTGGTGGCGGTGGCGGTGTTGGAGTAGGGGCTGTCGTTGCCGGCGGCGTCGGTGGCGCGGACGCGGTAGCTGTAGCCGGTGCCGGCGCTCAGCGCCGGTGTCTTTGAAGCTGGCGCTGGTGCCGGTGCCGATCTGGGTGAAGGTGCAGCTGGAGCCGAGGCAGCGTTCGATCTGGTAGCCGGTGACGCCGACGTTGTCGGTCGACCCGGTCCAGGCCAGGTCGATCTCGCTCGAGCGAGACCACGGTCGCGGTCAGCGCCGACGGGGTGGTCGGCGGCGTCGTGTCGGGTGATTGGGTGGTGGCGGTGGCGGTGTTGGAGTAGGCGCTTTGGTTGCCGGCGGCGTCGGTGGCGCGGACGCGGTAGCTGTAGCCGGTGCCGGCGCTCAGCCCGGTGTCTTTGAAGCTGGCGCTGGTGCCGGTGCCGATCTGGGTGAAGGTGCAGCTGGAGCGCTGAGGCAGCGTTCGATCTGGTAGCCGGTGACGCCGACGTTGTCGGTCGACGCGCGCCCAGGCCAGGTCGATCTCGCTCGAGCGAGACCACCGTCGCCGTCAGCGCCGCGGGCGGTCGGCGGCGGCGTGTCCGGCCCGGTCGGGGTGATCGGGGGTGGTTTGGTCGGTCTGGATCTGGGTGGCGGTGAGGGCGGCGTTGTAGACGCGGACTTCGTCGATCATGCCGGCGAAGTACTGGCCGTAGATGCTGTCGCCGCCGATCTGGAGCGGGTTGGTGGAGGTGGTGATCGCGCCGGTGTGGGCGGTGGAGGCGACCTGGGTGCCGTTGACGTACAGGCGCACGGTGGTGCCGTCGTAGGTCTCGGCCAGGTAGCTCCAGGTGTTGGCCGGCAGGGCGGCGGTGCCGTAGGCGTCGCCGTAGCTGCCGCCGGCGATCAGGCCGCCGTCGGGCTTGGAGGCGTTGCTCGAGGTGCCTTCGAGGTAGTAGTTGTCGTTGCCCTTGTAGATCACGTCGCGCCAGTTGGCGTTGACGGTGGAGCGGGTTGACCCAGGCCTCCGAGCGTCATCCCGGTCGTGAGGTGCAGCGAGGCGGCGTCCGGGATCGTGACCATCGCGCTGGTGCCGTTGAACGAGAGCGCCTTGCCGTACTTGCCGGTCGCCGCCCAGGTCGTGTTCGCGACCGTCCCGTTGTGGCCGTTGCCCGACTGATCGGTGACCGTCGTCCCCGACCCCTCATCAAACCCATACGCCGCCACCAGCCCCGACGGCGCCGCCGAAGCCTGGCCGGGACGGAGCGAGCGAGACGAACGAGGCCACGAGCGCGATGAGCAGCAGCGCTCTCGTCGCGCCCCACACCCCGATCGCGCGGTCGGGCGCCGGGCCTCCCTGGCCTTTCATCCCTATCCGAATGGCTGGTGCCTCCAGATCATGCAACCGAGCGGCCGCAAGCCGACTTCCCGTCTCGGCACAGAGGCTCCCGGCCTGCCTCGTCCCGTGAGCTCACGCCTAACCCTTGAGCCCACGCCAAGCCTAGGGACGTGATGATCCCTGGCAACTGCCCTGACGTGCAGGTTGGGCATCTTGCGCGGGGTTACGACCGGCTACGGCCGGACAGATAGGCCTCGGCCTGCAGCGTGAACAGCTCGGCGTAGAGTCCGTCGTTCGCTATCGAGCGCATCGTGGTCGCCGCTCTCGACGATCCGTCCCGCCTCGAGGACGTAGATCCGATCGGCCGAGCGGACACTCGAGAAGCGATGGGAAACGAGGAGCACCGAGCGCCCGCGCGCGAGCTCGCGCATCTGTGCGAAGAGGTCGGCTTCCGCGCGAGGGTCGAGCGATGCGGTCGGCTCGTCGAGGATGAGGAAGCTGCCACCGCGGAAGAACGCGCGTGCCAGCGCGAGTCGCTGCCACTGGCCGATCGACAGCTCGTGGCCTCCGTAGAACTCGCGGCCCAGCCGCGTGTCGTAGCCATGGGGCAGCGACGACGAGGAAATGGTCTGCGCCGGCCGCGGCGGCGGCGGCATGCACGGCTTCGTCGTCGTCTGCACGCTCGGGCCGTCCGAGGAGGATGTTGTCGCGCACGGAGAGGTGGTACTGCACGTAGTCCTGGAACAGGACGGTGATCTCGTCGCGAATCACATCCGGCGCGAATAGCTAGACGCATCGACGCCGTTCCAAGGATGCGGCCCGCGTCCTGGCGGTAGAGCTGGCAGATCAGCTTCACAAGTGTGGTCTTCCCGGAGCCGTTCTCGCCGACGAGGGCGACGATCTCCCCGGGCGCCGACCGTGAGCGAGACGTCGTCGAGCACGACCGCGTCGACTGCCGCGGATAACGGAACGAGAGGCGCTGCACCTCGAGGGCGCCGGTGCTCGGAGCGGCGGCGCTCGCCGTGCGCCCGCCCGCCAGTCTTCGTGTGCGACGGCAAGTCCAGGAACGACTGGAAGTCGTCGATGAACATGCCCGACTCGATCAGGCGTCCGGCGCTCGCCGTGATGGCGGTCATCCGGGCGCCGAGCTGCTGCATCGCGAGCGCGGCCGTGAGCGCCGTCGCGGCGTCATCCGCCCTCGGTCGAGGAGCACGATCAGAGCGCCGAGGGCGACGATCGTGCCGAGCAGGCCGCCAGCGCTCCCGAGCAGTGAGACCTTCAGCCGGCCGCGGAGGAACGAGCGGAACAGACGAAGCCTGTCGTCGGTCAGTGCGGCGTAGCGGTGGTGGAGGAACGGCCCGGCCCCGAAGATGCGGATCTCCTTCGCCGGCTCGCGCTCGGTTAGCAGCTCCATCAGGTACTGCCGCTCGCGGCCTTCGGCGGTCAGCGCATGCTCGAAGGAGTAGGCCTGCCTGCTGTTGAGAACCGTGGCGAGCAGCGGAAAGACCGCGGCGAGGGCGACGAACACGAGCAGGATCGGCTGCAGCACGAAGAGGACGACGGCGATGCTGATGCTCGTGAGCACGCCAGTCGTGAGCGCCGTGACACTGTTGACCATGTCGATCAGCCGGAAGAGACCCGAGTTCCGTGCGCGCTGCAGCTGGTCGTAGAACTCCGCGTCTCGAACGCCTCGAAGTCGACGGCGACGGAGACCTCGATGATCGGTCGAACGCGTGGCGCGAGGCGAGCTCGACGAGCAGCTTCTGCTCGTACGCCATGAACGCGGCGACGACTCCAGCACGGCGGTGACGAGCTGCGAGGGCTCCGAGCCACGGATAGAGCGCGCTCACCGATCCGCCGTTGCCAACGTCGACGAGTGCGGTGAGGAGCTGCCGCGTGATCAGAAGCTGGACCGCGATCGCTACAGCCGAGACGACCTGCAGCAGGACGGTCGCCGTCAGGTGCCTCCGATCGGCCCCCCAAACAACCCGAAGTGCGAGCCACGTCAGCGCAGGGACGCGCCGGAGCTGTCAGGCGATCATCCGGCGGCTTGTAGTCGAAGACGGTGCTCGGCCCGGTGCTCGTCGCGGGCGCCGCAGTTGTGGGCCCGTTTTCGTCGTTTCCGGAGCGGCCGAGCTGGCTCACACCGCGAGTAGCCCCTGCGCGCGAGCGCGGCCAGGAACGCGTCGGTGTCCTCGGCTGCCCGGCCTGGTCGACCCCGAACTCACGCACGATCAGCCCGATCAGCTGATCGCGGGATGCTCCCCCGGCAAGCGACTTCCAAAGGATCGCCCCGGTGCCGTTCGTGGAGAGGTACTCGGAGGAGTGAGCTGGAGCGCGATGATCTCCCCGTCGACCTCGCGCCAGGAAACGGCGGCTTCATTCAAGCGGAGCACTGTCACGGGTTGCGGGCGGTTCGTCGGGAGCGAGGTGGACACGGGTAGTCGCAGCGTAGTGGACGTCTCAGGCGACGAAAGACCCGTGGGCGACCCGAGTCGAACCAGCCCCATGGCTAGGTCGGCCCCGGCCCTGCCTGTCATGGTGCTGTACATGGGACGTGCTGCCGTCTGTGACGGTCACTCCGGCCGACAACCAGCGTCTGAACACCCGCGCGGATTCGACTCGTCGCGGAGTCCTCTCCTCGTACTGCTCTGTGCGCTGGTGGCTCCTGCGCCTCGACTTCCCGCGGCGGTCGCCGCGGCGCGTGATGTCCGCCCGACGGTGCGCGATCCGCCTCTCGGACGCTCAGTGGCGGCCGTCAGGGGTTCGCCTCGGGAATGCGGTTCAGCGGACCCTGCGCGTTTCCGGTCGATTCCCGCTGCCTCGTTACGGCGCTCGTCCTGACGCGCATGCTCGCGCGGCGCGGCATCGACTCCTGTTCGTTCTCGGCGTGCGCTCCCGGCCGGGGTTCGCAGCACATGCGTGGGTGGAGCGGCCGGCGTTGCGCTGCTGCCGACCGCGACTGAGTTCCAGCGGCCTCAGGGTATCTGACGGGACGCGATAGGGTGGCGCATGATCCTGGCGGGACGCACTGCCGCTTCTGCGAAGCGCCGCTCGAGCTGACCATGGTCGACCTCGGCAAGTCGCCGCTCTGCGAGAGCTTCCTGCCGGCCGACCGGCTGGAGACGATGGAGCCGTTCTATCCGCTGCACGTCCGCGTCTGCACCGAGTGCTGGCTCGCGCAGCTCCCGTCGTTCGTCCCGCCGGCGGAGATCTTCGAGGAGTACGCCTACTTCTCCGCCTACTCGGACTCGTGGGTCGAGCACGCGCGGGTCTATGTCGACATGATCAGCGCGCGCCTCGGGCTGACCTCGGAGAGCCTGGTCGTCGAGCTCGCGTCGAACGACGGGTATCTCCTGCAGCACTTCCTGCCGAAAGGCGATCCCGGTGCTCGGGATCGACCCGGCCGCGAACGTCGCCCGTGCCGCCGAGGAGCGCGGGGTCCCGACACTCGTCGAGTTCTTCGGCGTCGAGCTGGCCGAGCGCCTGGCCGGGAAGGGGCGGGCAGATCTCGTGCTCGGAAACAACGTGCTCGCGCAGGTGCCCGACATCAACGACTTCGTCGGCGGCATCGCGATCCTGCTCGCGCCGGGCGGTACGGCGACGTTCGAGTTCCCGCACCTCGCACGGCTGCTCGAGGGGCTCCAGTACGACACCATCTACCACGAGCATTTCTCGTACTTCTCGTTCACGTCGATCCGCGCGATCTTCGCGGCGCACGGCTTGCGGGTCGTCGACGTCGAGGAGCTGCCGAGCCACGGTGGCTCGCTGCGGGTCTACGCTGCGCACGAGAGCGGAGGCCCGCGAGCCGTCGCCCGGCGGTCGAGGAGCTCGTTGCGCGCGAGGAGAGCGGAGGGGTTGCGCGATCCCGAGCGGTATCGCCGCTTCGCGGAGGACGTCAAGGAATCGAAGCGCGCGCTGCTCGACCTTCTGATCGAGCTCCGCCGCGCGGGCAAGCAGGTGGTCGGCTACGGCGCCCCGGGCAAGGGCAACACGCTACTGAACTACTGCGGCATCCGCACCGACTTCCTCGACTACACCGTCGACCGCAACCCCTACAAGCACGGCCGGTTCACGCCCGGGACGCACATCCCGATCCTGCCGCCGGAGCGGATCGCGGAGACGCGTCCGGACGCGGTCCTGATCCTGCCATGGAACCTGGCGCGCGAGATCGCCGCTCAGCTCGCGTACACGGACGAGTGGGGGGCGAAGCTGATCGTCCCGATCCCGACCGCCACCGTGCTCGAGCCTGTCCGAAGCGCCGGTTGACGTGATCGAAATGCAGGCCTTTACTCCTTTGGAGAATGGCGAACGGGAGCACGCGTGAGCTGCGCGCCGGAGCGGCGGACATGAAGGTCGTGATCTTCTGCGGCGGCCTCGGCGTGCGCATGGGCGAGGAGACCCAGCGATCCCCAAGCCGATGATCGAGATCGGCGGCAAGCCGATCCTCTGGCACATCATGCGGTACTACGCGAGCTGGGGTCACAACGAGTTCATCCTCGCGCTCGGCTACAAGGCGCGAGGTCGTCAAGGAGTACTTCCTCTCGTACAACGGCGCGCTGTTCAACGACTTCGTGCTCGGCCACAGCGCCGGCGAGACGACGCTCGAGATGCTCTCGCGCGACCTCGATGAGTGGCGGATCACCTTCGTCGACACCGGGCCTGACGACGAACATCGGCGAGCGGCTGCAAGGCGGTCGGCCCGTACCTCGGGGACGACGAGGACTTCCTCGCGACCTACGGCGACGGTCTCACCGACGCGCCGCTCGAGAGATGATCCGGACCTTCGACGAGTCGCGGGAAGATCGGCGATGTTCTTCTCGGTTCGGACGCGAGTTCAACGCTCATCTTGTCACGCCGACGACGACGGCATCGTCGTCGGGGTCGACGAGATGGCGAGGCCGACATCCGCATCAACGGCGGGTTCTTCGTCTTCCAGCGCGAGCGTCTTCGACTCATCGAGCCGGGCGAGGAGCTCGTCGAGGAGCCGTTTGCGCGCCTGATCGCGCGGCAGGAGCTGCTCGCCTACCGCTACGACGGCTTCTTCGTGCCGATGGACACGATCAAGGATCGCCAGCGTGCTGGAGACGCTGCACGAGTCCGGGCGAGGCGCCGTGGCGCCGTCGGTGCCGCCCGGGGCGTCGAGGTCGATGCTGAGCCTGTCGCCGGCTGAGCCGCTGCGGCGCGTCCTCGCGATCGGCTGTCACGCCGACGACATCGAGATCGGCTGCGGCGGCACGCTGCTCGCGCTGATCGCGGCGAATCCGGAGCTCGAGGTCGACTGGGTCGTGCTCGCCGCGCCCGGCGAGCGCGGCGAGGAGGCGCGGGCGAGCGCCGAAGCGTTCCTGGCGGAGCGTGGCGGCGCGTGTCGAGGTGCACGAATTCCGGGACGGCTTCCTGCCGTACGTCGGCGGAGAGGTGAAGGACGTGTTCGAGGAGCTGAAGGCGCCGCGTCGATCCGCAGCTCGTCTTCACCCATGCCGGCTATGACTTCCACCAGGATCACCGGCTCGCCTGCGAGCTGACCTGGAACACGTTCCGCGACCACCTGATCCTCGAGTACGAGATCCCGAAGTTCGACGGCGACCTCGGGCGGCCGAACGTCTTCGTCCCGCTCACCGCGGAGGTGGTCGAGCGAGAAGCTCGAGCTGCTCGAGCAGCACTTCCCGAGCCAGGCCGGCAAGCACTGGTTCGACCGCGAGACGTTTCTCGGCCTGATGCGCCTGCGCGGGATGGAGGCCGCGGCGCCGCGCGCTACGCCGAGGCGTTCACGTCGCCGGAAGGTGTGCTCGCTCCGTGAGATTCGTGCCGACGAAGCTCGAAGGCGCCTACATCGTCGAGCCGGAGCGCCACGAGGACGAGCGCGGGTTCTTCGCCCGAACGTGGTGCCGTGACGAGTTCGCGGAGCACGGGCTCGTCGCCGAGCTCTCGCAGTGCAGCATCTCGCGCAACAGCAAGGCAGGGACGTTGCGCGGCATGCACTTCCAGACGCCGCCGCACGAGGAGGTGAAGCTCGTCCGTTGCACGGCCGGCGCGATCTTCGACGTGATCGTCGACCTCAGGCCAGGCTCCCCGACGCACGCCGAGTGGGTCGGAGTCGAGCTGGCCGCGGGGCACCGGAACGGCGATCTACATCCCGAAGGGCTTCGCACACGGCTTCCAGACGCTCGTCGATGGCGCCGAGGTCTTCTACATGATCTCCGAGCCGTACGTGCCCGAGGCCGCCTCGGGGTGCGCTGGGACGATCCTGCGTTCGGGATCGACTGGCCGACGCGGACGCGCGCGTGATCAACGAGCGCGACCGATCGTGGCCCGACTACCGCGCCGGGAGCCTGCGGATCCGCGGCGCGTAGAGGTCGTCGCGGCGGATCTCGTCGATCTCGGCGAGCAGCACGTCGACGTCGTCGAGCGTGTGCAGGAGCCGGCCGCTGAGCTCGTCGGCCGACCCGCTCGCGAGCGCGGACGATCAGTCGAGCGGTGTCCTCGGCCTCGACGATGCGACCGCTGCCTGCGTCGGGCAGCCAGCGCGCCCCGGCCTCTGAAGCGGTGAGGTGCTCGGTCATGTCGGTTCGCGTGAAGCCCGGAGCGACGCCGAAAACGCTGATGCCGTGCTGGCCGAGCTCGGCGGCGAGCGACTCGGTCAGGCTGTTGACGGCGGCCTTCGCGCACGCGTATCCGCTCTGGTACGGCGCCGGCCGGGCGCCGGCATAGCTGGTCAAGTTGACGATACGGCCTGCCCCGCGCTCGATCATGCGAGGGACGACCTCGCGGCAGCAGTTGTACGCGCCGGCCGAGGCTCGGTCGACAAATCGGACCACCAGTCCTCCGGGTCGACCTCCCAGAGCGGACCGATCGCGTGCAGCGAGCCGGCGTTGTTCACGAGGACGGTGATCGGTGCCGGCGTCCCGCTCGATCTCGTCGACCGCGCGCGCAACTCGCTCGCGTCGGTCACGTCGGGGACCGCGGCGACTGCAGGCACCCCCGTCTGCTCGACGAGCAGCCGCGGTCTCCTCGAGCTGCGGGGCGGATCTCGCGATGACGGCAACGGCGAACCCTGCGTCGCCCGAGCGCGATCGCCGTCGCGCGGCCGATGCCCCGGCTCGCGCCGGTGACCAGCGCAACCCGCGTCGCTCATGGAAGCTGCTCGAGCAGCTCGTGCTGCTCGAGTGTCTGCGGCGGCGGTGCGGATCGCCTCGAATGGGAGTCCGGATCGCTCGGCGATCGCGAGCAGGTCGTTGCTTCCGTCGGAGAGGCTCAACAGCCAGAGGTACGCAGCTCCGGGTTCGTCCCGTCGGGCACGCTCTGGTAGAGGCCCCGCTTCCCGAGCTGGGGCTCGCCGTAGGGCGAGAGATTGCGGTAGCTCGCGTTCGTCTCGATCACGTCGATGATCGTGAGCGCGGCCGTGAACGCCGAGCCGAGGGCCTCGGCGTGACGAGGGTCAGGTCGTCCGCCGACGAGTGGTACTCCGGGAAGAGCCCGTGCGGCGTCCGCGACAGCGTGCCGACGGGCAGGTCGAAGCCGGGCGAGCAGAACTGACGCTCGTCGCCGCCGGTCGGCTGCCACTCGGAGACGATGCTCCCGGGCTCGCGAGCGAGGACGTACGCGGCGGCACGGTCGATCGGCGCGTCGCCTTGGCGGCTTCGCTTGTACCGCAGTGGCCCAGGGTCGCCGACACACGAGACGACGAGCCCGTGCTCGACGCGGTCGAGGGTCTCGAGATTGCGATCGAGCCAGCAGAGCGGTCCGAGTGTCCCCGGGCTCCAGAGCAGCCGGTAGGTGTAGCGGAGCTGTTGCCGGCTGAGCGCTCGGGCTATGGCCCAGAGCAGCACGACGCCGGAGAGGTTGTCGTTGGCGAGCGCGGGGTGGCAGACATGCGTGCTGAGGAGGAACTCGCGGTCGGTCGCGCCCGGGACGTTGACCTCGCCCGACGTGAGCGACCCATCGTCGAGCGTCGAGTCCACGACGACGTGGTAGTCGCCGTCGGGGAGCGAGTCGAGCAACCGTCCGCTCATGCAGAAGCCCCATTGCTCCTTCCAGTACGACGTGCGGTACGGGATCAGCTCCGGGTCGTCCGCGTGCGTGAAGACGTGCTCTCGGAGCTCGTCGAGGCGACGACGGCGTCGACGGGCGTGCTGTAGCCGAGCACGTGCAGGGGGAGTCCGCCGCGTCGACGACGCGCGTGCCGTCGGCGCCTCGATCCACGCGCCACGGAGGTTCCACTCGCGGGGACGGTCCAGTCGAACACCGGGGTGCCGGAAGGCGTCTCGATCACCTCGAGCGGAATCTCTCGTGCAAGGACGGCGAGCGTCTCGCGAACACCGTCCCCGGTCAGGCTTCGCGGGATCGGGAACAGCTCCCTCATGAGGGCGAGGAGCTCCTCGCCGAGCCCTCCGAGGCAGGGACGGTGTGCCAGTCGATCGCCATCTCGGCCGACTGACGATAGTTGGTCGAATTGCCAGCTTGAACATCGCCCTCGACCGACTACCGTGTGTGGGCGCGAAGCATGAAGGTTCTGGTCACAGGTCATCATGGCTATATCGGCTCGGTCCTCGCGCCGTACCTCGCCGACGCTGCGCACGAGGTCACCGGTCTGGACACGCGCTTCTACCGCGGCTGCGACTTCGGTGTCGATCCGGCGTTCATCGAGGGCTCGACAGCCGACGTGAGAGACGTCACGCCGGCCGAGCTCGAGGGCTTCGACGCGATCGTCCACCTGGCGGCGCTCTCGAACGATCCGCTGGGCGATCTGGACCCGACCTGACGAAGGACATCAACGGTGAGGGCACGCTGCACCTTGCGCGAGCGTCGCGCGAAGCCGGCGTGCGCCGGTTTGTCTTCGCCTCGTCGTGCTCGATGTACGGGGCAGCGGGCAGCGACGAGGCGCTCGACGAGACGGCGCCCCTGCGGCCGCTGACGGCGTACGCCGAATCGAAGGTGCGAGCAGAGGAGGGCCTCGCCGAGCTCGCGGGGTCGGACTTCGCCCCAGTGTCGATGCGCAACGCAACCGTGTTCGGGGTATCGCCGCGCCTTCGGCTCGACATCGTGCTGAACAACCTGGCCGCCTGGGCACACACGACTGGTCGAATCCGATTGCTCAGCGACGGGACCGCCTGGCGTCCGCTCGTGCATGTGCGCGACGTCGCGAAGGTCGCGCTCGCGATGCTCGAGGCGCCGGAGGACCAGATCCGCGGCGAGGCCTTCAACGTCGGAACCGACGAACAGAACTACCTCGTGCGCGAGCTTGCGGAGGTGCTCGCCTCCGTCACCGGCTGCGAGATCGAGATTGCCGAGGGCTCGGCCGCCGACTCGCGCTCGTATCGAGTCGACTTCTCGAAGCTTGCAGTTGGATTCCCGGATCTCACGCTCGACTGGAACGCCGAGCGCGGCGCACGAGAGCTCGTCGATGCATATCGCTCGGTCGGGCTGACACAGGACGAGTTCGAAGGGAACCGCTACATCCGCCTGCGCCGCCTGTTGGCGCTGCTCGACGAGGAAGAACTCGACGACGAACTTCGCTGGCGCTCGTCGGTCGCCGCCTAATCGCGTTCGTCGTTCGCGTCTGCGCCGCCGCCCCATCGCCTTCTCCGACTGCGGCCACGCGTCGCGGCTTCTCCGAGTTGTGCGTCGTGTTCCGAAAGCGGCCGGTGGGCGTTCTTCGAGGCAGTCAGCATGCGCGAGAGCTTGTCCGACCAGCCCTCCTCTGGCGCCGGGAGGAGGTCATCTGCGACCGCGCGGGCCGTAGTCGCCACCGCCGAGTCGACGGGGAGTGCCCAATAGGCGGCCATCCAGTCACGGAGATGATTCTCGAGCACGGTCCGCTCCCTCTGCTCCATGAGATGGCTTGCCCAAGGACGAACGAGGAGTGGCATCCGGCGTTGGCCGAGGACGGCGTCCGTCACTCGATCGGTGGTTCTCCAGAGCCGCGTGATCCGCCAAGCCCGTGCTGTTCGTTCGATCGTCGTGCGGTCCGACGGCGTCGCCAACGCTCGAACGTCCACCAAGTCGCGAAGTCGCCAGAGTGGCTCGTGTGACCAAGCGTGCGCGGCAACCAGGAGGGCGTGTTGAGCGGCCGCGGGCGCGAGGATTCCGTCGACGCCGAGATCCGACGGACGAGCCGAGCCGAGGATCGTGGCCACGGGAGGTCCTTCGAGTCCGATGGGCCAATTCAGGCCCCCGTGGATCTCGACCTTCAAGGGCAGGTCGGGCCATCTGAGTGGCCGGAGATGGTGGTGCGATTCGAGGAGGTGCAGACCACCGGCCTCGATGAAACCGGCCCCTAGAAGCTGGTCATAAACGCGGCGCGGTTCTGGGGTGAGGAGATCGATATCGTTGAAGCCGCGCGCGGCGCCCGGGTAGCGGAGCGCGAGCTCTGGGCCTTTCATGAGAACAAGCGGGCCGTCGCAGCATCTGCGGATTCGGTCGAGAAGCGGCCTCGCGCACAGCATCGCGAACGCGGCCATTCGCGCCTCCCCCGCCAGTCCAACAGGGACGAATGCGCCCAGTTGCTCTCGCCGGAACGCTTCGAGCGGGCCGAGCGCATGTAGGAGCGCGCCCTCGGGGGAGGCGCTCGCGAGCACGGTGTTGAGAGCCGGCCAGAGATCGTCGCGGCCGGAAGATGTCGACTCGGCGGAGGACACGGCCTCTACGTCTACAGGATTCACTGCGTTCTGCCGTCGCTCGGTTTTCGTGAACAACCCGTGACGACGGGACCGATCGGGCTCGCCAGCGCGGACCGGTCATGTCCCCTGGCAGGGCCCAGGTCGGTTCCCTATCGTAGGTTCATGCGAGATGTGCAGCGCGCGTTTCCCGTGGCAGCGAGCTTGAATCTGCAGAACCGACCGACTCGGAAGCAGAGACACGTCTCGCCAGTGTGCGCTGAGATGAACAAGATGGTGCGGTGAGGAATGTCGAACGAGCCACTCGTCAGCGTGGTCACACCCGTCTACAACGACGCTCCATATCTGACGGAATGCGTTACGAGCGTGCTCAACCAGACTTACGAGAACTGGGTATACGCCATCGTCGACAATGCCAGTACGGATGAGACGCCGGAGATCGCGGCGAACTTTGCCGCGACCGACTCGCGAATCAGACACGTCGGGTCGAGGAGTTCGTCAACTCGAACGAGAATCACAATCGTGCGTTTCGAGCAGTCGACACTGGCAGCGAATTCTGCAAGTTGGTCAGCGCCGATGACTGGCTCTTCCCGGAGTGTCTTGCGCGAATGGTCGACGTCGCCGAGGGGTGCGACACAGTAGGCCTGGTCACCGCGTATCGTCTCTCAGACGACGGCGTCGATTGTGTCGCTCTTCCATACTCGCAAGTCAGGGCGACTGGACGCGAAATCACTCGTCAAATCCTCCTCCAAGGACCGAAGATCCTCGGAGGCCCAACTGCCATGCTGTTCCGATCCGAACTGGTGCGAGAACGCGATCCCTTCTACGACGCCCGTTTTTGGACCACCGACAACGAGGCCGCCCTCTGGGCGCTGAGCCGCTCGGATCCCGGCTACGTGCACGGTCCTGACGTTCCAGCGACGCCAACCCGGGAGAGTATTCGACTGGGCGATGAACATGAATGCGTACGCTGCAGAATACATCTGCTTTCACCTCCGTTACGGTCCCGCGAATCTCGAACCCGACGAGTATCGTGAAAGACTTCCGTGTGAGACTACGCCAGTACATGTGGTGGCACGTGCGCCAGTTTCCGCGGCTGTCTCGATTTCGTACTCCCGAATTCTTTTCATGGCACTCCAAGGCGACGCAGCTCATCCTCGACGAGGGCGGTGATGACGCCGAGGTTCGCGCGTCTATGTCCTTCATTCGGGCGTTGTTGGCGCGAGAGATGCTCCGCCGAGGGTTGAGGCCGTCTCAGACGCCGCCGCCACGGCCGGGCGAGGTGAGCCTGTGAGTAATCCGGCCTCAACCGGCTTCTCTTTGGCTCGACGTCGAATCCCATGAAGCTCTACTATCTCTGTCCCGATTACAGCGGGCATGCCGGAGGCATCCGGGTCATTTACGGCCACGTTGACCTGCTGATGCGCAATGGTTACGAGGCATTTGTCGTACACGAACGGCAAGGCTTTCGTGACACGTGGATTAGAGAACGAGACGCCTGTTATCGCATGGTCGAAACGTCGGCAGTCCACTTACGATTCGTTCGCCTCTCGAGCGACCCGCTTGATACGCCGCAACTTGCGGCGGCCACCAACGGCGACCCCGCTCCACTTGCGCGAGCCACCCTGCTTCGCCATCGAGCCGACGGACGTCGTTGTGATACCCGAGGTGTTCGGTCCTGACCTTGCGAGGATCGCACCGGGCGTTCCGAAGGTCATCTTCGTGCAGAATCCATACGCAGCGTTTTTCGGATACCCGCCGGACCCGCGATCGGTCGTACCGCCTTACCGACACCCGGAGGTCGTAGCGACCTTCTTGACTTCCGAGGATACGCGTCGCGTAATGGAGTACTCGTTCCCCGGACTCAGGGGATACCGTGTTCACTGGAGCCTCAACCGGGCCCACTATCACCTTGAACTGAACAAGGTGGAGCAGATCGCGTATATGCCGCGTAAGGGAGCCGATGACGCAAGACAGGTTCTGGCCATGCTGGCTTCTCGTGGATCCCTCGGCGACTTCCGGATACGTCCGATCGTGAATCTCGATGAAACCGGCGTCGCAGCGTGTATGCGAGAGTCGCTGATCTTTCTGAGTCTCGGTCGCCTTGAAGGGCTTCCGCTACCGCCGGCCGAAGCGATGGCATGCGGTGCGATCGTCGTTGGGTACGACGGTTTCGGAGGTCGCGAGTACATGCGCCCCGAGTTCGCGTTTCCTGTCCCTGCAGGGGACCGGATGGAGTTTGCGCGGACGTTGGAACGCGTCATTGCCCTTCAACGCGAGAAACCCGGGGAGTTGAGGGACCGCGCGAGACACGGGCGTCGGCGTTCATCACAGAAATCCTTTCGCGATCACGGGAAGAACAGGAGCTCCTGGCGGCGACTGGGAGGAGATCCTCGGTGCGCTTGGACATTCGGTGTCGCGCTCTCACAGCTCTGACACTGGCGCGTAGCCCGCGTCGCAGCGGCTCTAGCCAAGTGGCTAGGTTCAAGACGAGTCGTTCAGGCGCGCGGTTCTGGAACACCTGGAATATCGTCCTAGGCATTTACCACCCGTCCGAAATTCGCATGGCAGAGCCGTCGAATACGCTTGGGGAACCACCACTGAGCGCGCGTGACATCCGTCGTCGCGCGGCAGCCGGCGCCGCCCTGCTCACGGGGAAAGGCATCTTCGGGCAAGTCCTCGGCCTTGCCTCGACGATCGTCGTCACACGCCTGCTCGTGCCGGACCAGCTCGGGCTCTACGCGATCGCCCTGACCGTGTCGGCGTTCCTCCTGATGCTCAGCGGTGGTGTGGGAATGGCAGGAGCGCTGATCCGGCGCCGTTGCGCCGGAGCTCGCCGACCTGCGCGCCTACGTCGCGCTGCAGCTCATCGTCACGACCCTCCTCGTCGTCATCGTCGTGTTGGTGGCGCGGCCGTTCGGCATCGTCGGCGAGCTCATCGCCGTGATGGTCGCGAGCGCTCCCATCGTCGCCTTTCGAGGTGCCGGCCTCGTGGTCCTCGAACGCCAGCTCCTCTACAAACGAATCGCGACTGCGGAGACCGTCGAGACGATCGTCTATTACACGTGGACGATCATCACGGTGGCGATCGGGTGGGGCCTGTGGGGTCTCGCCACGGCAACCGCCGCGCGCGCCGTCGTCGGCACCGTCTGCGTCGTCGCGCTCTCGCCGACGCGAGTCGTGCGGCCACGGTTCAATCTACGGCGCATGCGCGCGATGCTCGCAATCGGCGTGCGCGTGCAGGCCGTCGATGTGGTCGTCTCGCTTCGAGACCAGGTCCTCGTGCTGGGGGCGGCGGCCATCGGAAGCGTTTCGATCGTCGCGTACTGGGGGCTCGTGCTGCGGGCACTGCAGGCGCCGGGAATCGCTCTCTGTGTCGCTCATGCGGGTGTCCTTCCCGGCGATGTCGCGAACGCGGTCTGCTGGCGGTGATCCGGGTCGCATGCTGCCGAGGCTCTTGCCTGCGGCGACGATCCTGGCGGGGCCTTGCTCGCGCCGCTTGCCGGGCGGCTCCGGCCCTCGTTCCGTTCCTCTTTGGGGAGGGTGGTCGCCTGCCGCCGGAGCGCTGTCACTCTGCGTGCTTCGCGGTCGTCGTCCACACCCCGCTGCTGATCGCGGGCCAGAGCTACCTGTGGACGTCGGGTGACGCGAAGACGCCGCTTCACGCGATGATCGTCGATGCCGTCGTCTGTATCGTCGTCGGATTGCCCCTCGTGCCCGTGATCGGCGTCGCCGGTCTCGCCGTCGGTGGGGTCGCCGGCTCTGTCGTCACGCCGCGATCCTCGCGCGGGCGATCGAGCGGCAGGCGAGGTGCACGTCTTCCGCCACATCCGATTCCCCGTGCTCGCCTGGATCGTCGCGGCCGTTGCTGCGTGGGGATGCGCTGAAGGCCCCGGGCCGCTGCTCGTCCGTGCGGTCGTCAGCAGCTGCGTCGGGCTCGCGCTCTATCTCGGGTTGCTGTTCTTGACGAGCCGCGAGCTCGTGGTCGGGCTGCGAGAGAGTATGGCCCCTGGCTGCGCTCGTCCCGCCGTGGAGCCCCGTACGATGAGCTCGGAGGCGTAGCGTCGTCCCGATCAGTCGGCCGCCGGCTGGCTCGGGGAGATCGTCCTGCCCCTCACCGGCTTCGCGCACGCGGAATACCGCCGCATACCGTGTCTGCCAGTCAGGTCTCCTGCGATCGAGGGGCTCCAGGCCCCACCATCCCAGGGCCAGTCGGCGCGCACCAGGGGGTCGCCGTCGTGGATCTCGGCCATGAGCTCCGGCACGGGCTCCCATCCGAGATCGAGCGCGACCTTCGTCCGAACGTCCAGATCGACGCCGGAGACGAAGAGGTAGCCGTCGGCTCGCGAGCCGCGCGAAGTTCCGGAGGCATCGTTCGGCGGTCGGCGCATCCATGTGGCAGAGGAAGTTGTTCGCGACGACGAGATCCTTCGACCCGAGCTCGTCAACCAGCCTCGGGTCGGAAGCGTCGCCGAGTCGCCAGGTGATGCCTTCCCTCAGCCACGGCTTGACCCGCGCCTGTCGCCCTCCCAATCGAACATCTCGCGCCGCTCGGTCTCGGTCAACCGCTGGAAGATCGAGGCGTGCACGGCCTCCGAGTCTGGGGGCCGTAGACGCCTTCCTCTGCAATCGCCAGGACCTCCGGTGAGATGTCCACTGCGTCCACGATGATCTTCAGATCGGGGCGCGTGCCGACGGAGTGTCCAGAGGATCGAGTAGACCTCGACTCCGACGCTGCAGCCGAGTACGGCGATTCTGAGCGTCGATCCCCGCGGCTTCTCGGCGGTCGAGACGGCGCATCAACTCGAGCGCCGGACGGTTTCGGAGAAACAGCGTGCCCAGGTACATCTCGCGGTCGGCGTTTCGACACGTCAGAACGTGCAGCCACCGTCCGTAGGCCTGGACGCCGATGCAGGTCGCGCACGCGAGTCGGAAGGCGCGTCCAGATCCGCCGATTCGCTTTTGAGCAGGGCCTTCTCGAGCCTTCGTCCAAGGACGCCTCGCCCTCGTCCGTCGGCGTAGCGCCGCGCTTGCCCGGCGAGGCTCGTCACGACGCGACGATCGCTTCGTCGAGCGGCTCGTCGACCGGCTCTCCGAAAAGGAGCTGGTACTGCTCGTCCAGGGCCAGCCGGGCTTCCGCGACCCGATGCGCGATCGCCGGCTTCAGCTCGTCGGCGTTCCGAACGAGTGCCTGGAACTGCGCGATGAGCGTGTCGGCGTTCATCTGGTTGATGTCGTGACAGTACTCGGACAAGCCCATCTCGCTCATCAGCGACGAGACCTTGTGATGAAACGAGATCGCGATCGGAGGCTTGCCGAGCAGCAGGCTCATGAGTACATTGTGGAACCGCGTCGCGACGACGAGGTCGGTCGTGCTCGAGCTGCGAGAGCAGTTCGTCGATCGAACCATCCACCGGGTCGGTCACGCGTTCCTCTGCGTACGATCCGAGGCGTCTTCGCAGGACCGCCCTGAAGTTGTCGATCACGACCGTGTCCGCATCGCCGAGCAGGAGCTTGACGTCGTACTCGTGCTCGAGCAGCCAGCCGACGAAGACGGCGAGCGACTCGAGGTACCGAGCGTAGGTGTCGCCTCGGGCTGGGGACGCTGTACTTCGCGCCGTACTCCATCAAGCCGAGACCGACCACAAGTCGCCCCCGTCCCACCGCCGCCGTCGGTGACGAAGGCGCGACAAGCCGAAGACGAGATCCGGATAGATCCGGTCGTCGCGCGTACGAAGACCGAGGCCATCCACAACCTCTCTGCTCGGAAGGTCCCGGTACTGACCTGTAGTCCGCGAGCGAGAGCGCGGACTTCAGGAGAAGGCGCCCGAGTCGGCCGTGGACGGCGGCCCCGACGCTCAGGAATATCACCCTGCAGCCGCGCAGCCGCGCCATGAGCGACCACTTCAGCAGCCCATAGGGGCCCCAACGCGAGAGGCCCCAGGCATCGGTCAGCAAACCCGTGCCCGGGACGATCAGCAGATCCTCGCCATCGAGCGCCCTCCAGGCCCTGGCGTATTCCCGGGCCTCCTCGCGAAGTCCAGGGAACGCCAGCCGCACGCGCTCGCGCAACGGGGCCTGCCGGTCCCAGATCCGTACGGATCTGACGGTGAAGGGAACAGCGTCGATACCGTGCGCCGCGATCACATTCCCGGGGACTCCAGATGCAGCAGAGCTCGGAGTCCGGAAAGAGGACGAAGCCGCGACACCACAGCCAGGAGCGTGGCCTCGTTCCCGGGGTTCGTGCTCCCGAAGTTACCGAACAAGCTGATCTTCTGCGTCCTCATTCGCATCGCTGAACCCCTAGGAGCCCTCCGCCCGGAACGTTACCGCCGGTCGCTCGAGGATCCATCGCCGTTGGATCGGAGGCTCACCGTCCGGTTGGCTAGGTTTCCTGCTCGATCGATCACTCGAGTGAGGGATAGCCGCAGCTTACGACCCTCTGTCGATCGGCTCCGCCTCATACTCTCTGCGATCAAGACCCTAGACCAACGACTCTCGTTATCGCCTCGACGCTGGGCTACTCTCCGGGTGCTTGCAGTTCCTCGCACCGAATCGACGATTACTGTGACCGTCGCGTAGCTATGGACCTCTCTCTCTACGGCCGAGTGATCTGGCGGTTCCGGTGGCTGGTCGCCGCCGGATTGTTCTTGGCGATCGCGTTGTCCGTACTGTCAGTCGCCAAGGTCTCCAGTCATGGCGTGTCCTACCGGAAGAAGGAGATCTGGCAGAGCTCGACTAGGATCCTGCTCACTCAGCACGGGTTCATTTGGGGACGCTCAGTCGTGCCGCCGACTCAGCCTGGGTCGACGAGCGGACCGGGTTGGCTTTCCGGTCTCACCGAGCTTTATGCGCAATTCGCCAACAGCGATGAGGTGAGAGCGCTGATGCTCCGTGACGGTGCACCACAGAGCTGGTCGCTCACCGCGGCACCTGTGATTCCGACCGGATCGTCATCCGCCTTGCCGGTGATCGCACTCGCCGGCCTCGCCGACACGCCGACGGGCGCTGTGCGGGCAACGCTCGTGGGTCGCACCGCCTTCATGCAGTTCGTCAAGAGCCAGCAAGCTCTTGCGGCCATCCCCAAGAACGAGAGGGTCGATCTCCAGGTTCTTCAGAACGTAACGCCGGCGATCCTGATTCAGCCCAGAAAGAAGACTCTTCCGATCGTCATCTTTCTCGCGGTCGTCAGCGCCACGATCGGACTTGCCTTCATCCTCGAGAATGCCCGGCCGAGGGTGAAGCCGGTCGCGCTCGCGGCTCCGGAGCCGCTCGGCGCTCCAGAGCCGGTTGAGCAAGGTATCGCACGCTCTCGCGCAGAGGGCTGAGCATGCGCACACTCGTCGCAGTCAGGCGCGATCCGGCCGCGCTCCTTGTCGTCGGCTCGCTTGGTTTTGCGATGCTCGCCGTTCTGACGGATCGCGGCCTAAAACTCGTCGGGCCGGCCGTCCTGCTGACCGCTCTCCTTGCCGTCGCCTACCGGCGGTTGCTCCGTTGGCACAGCTTGGTGGGACTGATCCTTCTGGTCGTGCTGTTCGTCCCGATTGGCACGCTACCGCCTCCCGGGGAGCCTTCCGTTCAACCTGGAGCTCTACCGGGTCGTCGTTGCATTCGTCGTCGCCATCTGGTTCGCGTCGTTGCTGGTGGATCCCAGAGTCAGACTGCGCGCAACTCCGCTCGACCGTCCATTGCTCTTGCTCCTTGCGTGCATTCTTCATGTCGGAGCTTTACGAACCCTGGTCGCGTCAATCTGTACGGCTCCCACGTTTCGAAGACGCTGACGTTCTTCTTGAGCTTCATCCTGGTGTACTACGTGGTCGCGAACGCAGGTTCGCAGGCGAGAGTCGATCCTCACCCTTCTACGCATTCTGACCGCTGGAGGGGCAGTCGTCGGCGCTTTTGCGATCGTCGAGCGGCGTACTCACTTCAATGCGTTCAATCACCTTCATGCGATCTTGCCGTTCCTCACCTATCAATCTGACGACTCTTCGCTTTCGTTGCTGTTTCGCGGCGCCAACGTCCGTGTGATTGGATCTTCACAACAGCCGATCGCTCTGGGCGCGTTGCTGATGATGATCGTGCCCATCTCCGTCTATCTCACTTGGGCCCGGGGTCGGCATT
The DNA here is from genome assembly GCA_963708355.1 of uncultured Thermoleophilia bacterium. Classification (GTDB taxonomy): domain Bacteria; phylum Actinomycetota; class Thermoleophilia; order Gaiellales; family Gaiellaceae; genus PALSA-600. The sequence goes on from CAVPSK010000009.1 coordinate 655,088, forward strand.
GGATCATCGCGAGCCTGTTCCTAATCGTCGGCGCGTTGGTGACTGGATCGAGGACGGCGCTGACGATGCTTCTTGCCGAGTTCATCCTCTTCATGATTGTCAAGCCGCACGAGACGAAGCGCCTGCTTCCACTCTTTGTTCCGGCGATCGTGGTTGTCCATGTGTTGGCACCCGGTGCACTCGGAGACTTGAAGTCACAACTGTTTCCCAAGGGGGGCCTGATCGCTCAACAGACTCAGCTCGCCATGAATGCCAACCCAGAGCTCGCCGGCGGTCGCGTTCGCCAGATCAGGCCAATGGTGAGCGAGGCGAGTCATCATCCCTTCTTTGGCGAAGGCTTGGGAACACGATTGACGGGATTCGACACTAAGAACCGGAACGCGCCGATCCTCGACAACCAGTGGCTCAACAATCTGCTCGATGTCGGATACATCGGCTTCGCGCTATGGATCTGGTTGTTCTTCAGGTCGGTCCGCCTGCTGCTTCGCAGGGCCCGGGACTCCCACGGAGACGGGGACGAGTGGCTCTTCCTCGGACTCGCAGCCGCGATCCTTTCGTTCGGGGTCGGGATGCTCACCTTTGATGCGTTCAGCTACGCGCAGGTGTACTTCATCTTCTGGATCCTTCTCGGGCTTTCTGCTGCGTTGCTTTCCGAGCCGGTCACATCAGCGGTCACTAGTCGGGCTCGCCTACGGCCGGCGATCTAGTGCGAGTCAGACGGCGAGACAGTTCGACTCATCGTCGCCCGCCAGCCGTGGGCGCGATCGTTGTCGGTGGCGACTATCAGGGCCTAGGGATCGTCCGAAGCGTTGGCAGACAGGGATGGCCCGTCTGTGTTCTCGACGACGAGCGCTCGATTGCTCGATTCTCCCGATACACCACACACAACGTGCGCGTGCCCGACCTCCGCGACGAAACGGCGACGATTGACGCTCTCCTCGCGACCGGACGTAGGCTGGGCCTGGAGGGATGGGTGATCTTCCCTACCCGTGAGGAAACAGTCGCCTGCGTTTCCCGGCATCGCGATGTTCTCGGAGCTCTCTATCGGGTCCCGACACCTGCCTGGGAAAGCGTTCGCCTGGCATGGGACAAGCGCCAGACCTACGCCTTGGCGGCCGAACTGGGGATCCCCATCCCTCGCACGTGGTATCCGCGGACGATCGAGGACGTTGACGAGATCGACGTATCTGGGCCCTTTGCGCTCAAGCCCGCGATCAAGGAGAACTTCGTGTACGCCACGGGCGCGAAGGCGTGGCGCGCAGACACGCTAGACGAGCTCCGGCTCCTCGTGGGCCGCGCACTCGACCTGGTCGGCGACGGCGAGGTGATGGTGCAGGAGCTGATCCCAGGAGACCGGAACTCACAGCTCGCGTTCTGCGCGTTCTTCAAGGATGGGCGATCTGTCGGTCGGCTGACGGCACGTCGCCTCCGGCAGCACCCACCCGAGTTCGGGCGGGCAAGCACGTACGTCCAGACGGTGGACGTACCGGAGCTCATCGACCTCGCCGAGCGGTTTCTCCGGGCTATGGGCTACTACGGGCTCGTAGAGGTCGAGTTCAAGCGAGACGCGCGCGACGGCGTTCCCAAGCTCCTCGATGTCAATGCACGCACGTGGGGTTACCACTCGATCGGCGCGGCGGCCGGCGTCGACTTTCCCGCGCTATTGATGGCGGATCAGCTCGGTGAGACCGTCGATTCGTTCACCGCTCGACAGGGGGTGCGGTGGATGCGTGTCACGACCGATCTTCCTACTGCGCTCATCGAGATCGCTCATCGCCGGCTGACGGTACGTGGTTACCTTGCCTCGATGCTGAGCGCCGACACCGAGGCCGTTTTCACGCCGGGCGACCCGCTGCCTGCACTTGCGGAGCTGGCCCTGATCCCCTATCTCATGGTGAAACGAGGCTTTTGACACGATGATCGTTTCTGCTCTCATCGGCATCGTCGCAGCGCTCGCGTTCACGCTTCCGCTCGCGTGGAAGTGGCAGCTCGGCGTGCGCCGCGTCGCAATCGGTGTCGTGGTTCTTGGCATCTTCGCGTCGCTCGGCGTCTGGGGGCTCGATGCGTTCGTCGCATCGGGTCAGTCGTGTTCGCCGTCGTCACGGCGGCGGCCACTGTCGTCCTTGCCCTCGCTGTACTCGCGTGGCGCTTCTACCGCGATCCGGATCGGACGCCGCCGCAGGACGAGGGTGTCGTTGTCAGTCCGGCGGACGGTGAGATCGTGTACGTCCGGCGCTCGACAGGCGGCGCGCTCCCGGTGGCGACCAAGGTCGGCCGCGACTACCAACTCGAGGAGCTGACGAAGACGGAGCTGCGCTCCGGGGACGCTCATGTGATCGGCATCGCGATGAGCTTCCTGGACGTCCACGTAAACCGTGCGCCGGTCGAAGGGGTGGTGACTACACGCCGCCACTTCCCGGGCAAGTTCGGTTCGCTCCGCGATCCCGAGATGACGTTCGAGAACGAGCGAGCGACGACGGTCATCGAGACCTCGACTGGGCTCGAGGTGGCCGTCGTGCAAATTGCATCACGCCTCGTGCGCCAGATCGTTTCGTACGTCGAGGTTGGTGAACGGATCGCACAGGGCCAGCGGCTCGGCATCATCCGCCTCGGCTCTCAGGTCGACCTCGTGCTGCCCGCCAGCAATGGGCTCGAGGTGTGTGTTGCACCAGGCGACCGGGTGCAGGCAGGCGAGTCGGTGCTCGCCCGCATTACCAATGGCTGACAAGATCGATCGGCCTAGTGGCGCGACAGGTCAGTCGCTCGGCGCGAAGAACTCGATTCGCCCGTCCTCTGCGGCCGGCCCCTCGATGTTCCAGCCAGTTCCCGTCGACACCAGCCGAGAAGCCGCGCGCTTCCGCCACCACGATGCCACGTCGCACGGCCTCGCTTTCCACGCGCCCGGGTCGGCGGCATATCGGCTCAGGAAGCCACGATAGAGTCGAGTAGTCCCGGCTCGGTCATGTAGTCCGGATGGGTGATTAGGAGCGCCATCCCGCCACGATCGCGCAGGAAGTCGGCCTTTTCGCGCCAAAGCGCATCGTCACGTCGCTGGAGGATGACAAACACAGTGTGATCCTGCGTGAGGGTGATTGGCAACTCGACCAGGTCGCGGTTGAAGAACGGCCACCACGTACAACAGCCACCGGACTTCGGCTCGAAGGGATCGGTGTCGGGCGACGATGAGTCGTACTCCACACCGAGCAACGGCATGAGCTCCCAGTCACGGTGGGTTGCCGGTGACCGGAAGCCGACGGCCCCCCAACGTTGGGCGTAGGCCTGCATCGCGGGGAGCCGTCGCTCGAAGGTCGTTCGCGACTCGAGATCTCGCCCGTCGTGGCGGAGACCGTGAAGCCCGATCTCGAAGCCGTCGGCGCGTAGCCGATCGAGCCGTTCGGGCTCGACTTTGTAGTCGCGCTCAGGGACGAAATTCCAGGACGATGTATATCCCAGCCCGAGCTCGGCATCGGCAAGCAGATAGACATTGTCGTATCCCCGCCGATGCTCGACGTCATGCGACAGCACGATCGCCCACCGATACGGCTCCGGCCAGGGTGCAATCCACGGCACCGGTGTATCGGCCATCATCGCGAGACGGCCTAGGAGGAGGTCGTAGAGATGGTGCAACGCCGTCTCGATCGGCCAGCGCGGAAAGCGGGCGCGGGCCTGAACCGAGCTGAAACGGCGCCGAAGCCAGATCTGAAAGCGGCGCGGCATCGCCGGGCGCAGGGCGTAGTAGCCGCGAAGGGAAATCCGTTTCGTTCGCGCTCGCCAAGCGTCCTGCGTCGGCAAATAGGCCTCGCTCCAGAGTGAGAGCATCACCTCGCTCGGGTCGAACGGGAGTGCAAGATTGCCCCCATCGAGGCAGTCGACGAGCGAAACGGTTTGTTGGCGACCGCCCAGGGCCGGTACGGGGTCGAGCCGGCCGAAGAGCGGCATGTTCTCGAAGACGAAATGCTGCGCGTCGTGGCCTTCACTGTCCTCGAAGCGGCGCCAGCTGATTGAAGGAAAAAGACGACTTCGCGCCAGCTTGAATTCAGAGCGAAACCGTACGGCGCATCGAGCCTCGCCGATGCGGTACGGGATCCCAAAGTAGTCGAGGAAGAGAGAAGGGTGCGATGACTCGAACAAGGCTGCCCGCGGCGCTCCGACTCTACGAAGACCTGATGCTGATGTTCATCCGCCTGCCTCAAACCTGGAAGAGCACGCGAGCGTACCGCAATACGAACAGCCCCCCACACCTTTACGGACCGGTCGCAAAAAAAAACACGCGTCGGAAACCCGACTACGATGCCGCAAAAAACCCCATGAGCCTGCGTTCGACCGCCCCACCACGCAATCTAATCGTAGCCGGTATGGTCACACTCGTCCTCCTCGCGGCGTGCGGCGGAGCCGGCTGCCCCGTCCTAGCAGCGAACGCGCCCGGACGTCCGGCGCCGCCCCATAGCCTCAAGGTGCGGTCGGTCTCGAACACATCGGTTCAGGTCTCCTGGATCGCGTCGACAAGGGCTGCCGTTCGTACGGTTAAGGGTTCCGGATCTATGTCGACAACACGGTTTGCGTGCCTCGGTTCGCACCACCTCCTACCGCATAGGAGGGCTTAAGTGAGGTCAAGAGTTACCTCGTTGCCGTCGCCGCGCACGACGCGAACGGCCACGCATCGAAGCTGCTGCAAGGCAAGGTCAGCACAGCGCCGTGCCGCGGGAGGTGTTTTGCAAGTCCCGGGTCATGTGGCTATCCGGATCCTGCCTCTGGCAATGTGGGTGTGCCTGCCGGTACCAAGCTGAGGTCGTTGGGATCGATCACGGTCACGGCGCCGGGCAGCGTTATCAACGGCCTGAACGTGTCTGGCTCGATCAGCGTCAATGCGAACAACGTCACCATCCAGAACGCCAAGGTGACGATGACCGGCGGTGGCTGCGGCCCCACTAACCCGTGCGGTAACTCCGAAATCCATGTGCTCTGCGCCTGCAGGGTCACGATCAGCCACGTCGAGTTGACGACGGATTCGACCACGACTGTGGAGGAGGGGATCCGCAACAGCTACGGCGGCACGATCCTGGTCGATCATGTCTACCAGCATGGAAAGACAGGCATGTTCTGCTGGTGCGGTAACGCAACAATCCGCGACAACTACTCGATCGCTGACCTCTACATGTCAGAGGATCACGTCGAAAACATGTACATCGACGGATACACCGACGACATCGAGCACAACACGCTGATCAATTACCAGCCGCAAACCGCGAACATCTTCGGGAACACGAACAACGGCACCGGCGGTGCGTGCTCCAACCGCCTGCGCGTCAAGAACAATTTACTGGCGGGCGGCGGCTACACGATCTACCCGTGCGGTAACGCCAACTCGGTCGGGTCCGCAACGCTCGACTTCGAGAACAACATGATCGCGCGTTGCGGCCGCGGCGCCCAGGCCCCGGGGGCCGGGGGCACCTGGTTGTGCCCGGGCGGCGCCGACCAAGACGGACTGTATCCGCGCGGAGGATCCTTCGGCCACGTCGCTTACGACTTCTGCGGTGATCCCGGCTGGACGTGGACGAACAACGTCTGGACCGACGGAGCCGCCGTTGCCTGTTGAGAGATGGCCAACCCGTCGGACCACGCTGACTGCGGCCACATCGTCTTTGGCTCCTACGAGATCGCCAGCTGGGCGCAAGAGCGCAGAGGCGCACGGGACGGTCAGCGAATCGGGACGCCGGTCATGGACTGAACTCGGCGAGGTTCGTCAAGCCGGCGCTGCGGCGTGACGGCCGTGAAGGCTGCTCGGCGCACCGCCCTGATCGGGAAGTTCGAGTGTGCGAGGCCACATGAAACGCTTGGGCTTAGCCTGCCACTCGTACTGGTCGTAGGTCTAGGCGGCACTCGTCCCTGCCGGCCTGAACACCGCCTGATCGTCCCGTCGCAAGGGTGATTGGTGTGGCCTACGCTGGAGGCGTGACCTGGGGCCACGAAGGGCTCGCTTGATAGGACGGCGCCGCCGAACGCAACGTTCGGGCAAGCGAGTCCTCATCATCGTGCAGAACCTTCCGGTACCCGCTCGATCGCAGGCGGGTGTGGCTCGAGGCATGCGCGCTCCGGGACGCAGGCTTTCGAGTTTCGGTTGTCTCCCCTTGAGCTACCCGGTGACCCTTCCTTCTGGGAGGTCATCGACGGCATTCGAGTCCGCAAGTACGCACCCCCGCCGTCGACGACGGGCCCCCTGTCGTACATCAGGGAGTTCGCGTACTGCTGGGTCGCCACCGGGCGCACTCGCGTTCGTGCGCGTCCGAGGGCTTCGACGCATCCAGGCGTGCAATCCGCCCGACACGTACTTCTCCTCGGCGCGCCGTTCAAGCTGTTCGGCAAGCGCTTCGTCTTCGACCAGCACGATCTGTGTCCGAGGTCTACGAGTCACGGTTCCACGGCGCCTCGAGCCATCTTCGTGTGGTGCTTCTCGGTCTGGAACGCGCCACCTACGCGGTCGCCGACCATGTGATCGTAATGAACGAGTCATATCGTGGACCGCGATCGACCGCGGCGACGTGCCCTCCCGAGCGCGTCACGATTGTTCGGCCCGGGCCCGGATCTGGCTCGGTTCGGGAGGGGATCGGCCGATCCCAGAGTGGCGACTCGGCCGGCGCCACCTCTGTGCCTATCTCGGCGCCATGGGCCCCCAGGACGGCGTCGACCTCGCGCTCCGGGCCGTCGCTGCTATCCAGCGCGGCCGGCCGTCGACGATGTCCAGTTCGTCTTCGTGGGGGGGGGACAGCTTCGACCGGCCCGCCGCCCTTGCGGACTAGCTCGAGGTCACCGAGCGGGTCACGTTCACGGGTCGGGTTCCCGACGAAACGGTCTTCGAGATCTTCTCCACGGCCCATGTCGGACTCTGCCCGGATCCGCTCAACCCGTTGAACCAGCGTCTCGACGATGACGAAGACGATGGAATACATGGCGTTCGGCTATACCCGTGGTCGCTTTCGACCTGAAGGAGACCAAGGTCTCCGCTGGGTCGGGCAGCCGTCTACGCGCGGCCGAACGACGTCGATGAGTACGCCAATGAGATTCTGCAGTTGCTCGACGACCCCCAGCGCAGAGCATCGATGGGGAAGGTCGGTCGCGAGCGGGTCGAGAATGTACTCGCCTGGAAGCACCAAGCACCAGGGTATGTCGGCGTCTACGAGTCTCTGACTTCAGACCGGGGCAAGGGCTGATGGCGGGGAAGAGTCGACTTCTCTCGCCCTAGCCAGGAAGGCACAACCACGACCGACAGCAACGCTCACCTCTCGATCACCACTCACCTGATCGTCACACCCGCTCGCAACGAAGCGGAAAATCTTCGGCGGCTCGGTCAGTGCCTCATCGAGCAGACATGGCGCCCGGAGGCATGGATCGTCGTCGACAACGGCTCGACGGACGCCACGGCGGACGTCGTTTGCGAGTTCGCGCGCGCTCACGGCTGGATCCGGCTCGTCTCGATCGCTAGCGACGCGAAGCCGGCTCGCGGGAGTTCGAGCGTCCGCGCATTCAACGTCGGAGTCATGGGCGTGCCGAGTCACCCGGACCTCGTCACAGGCCTCGACGCCGATGTGTCGTTCGAGTCCGGCTATTTTGACGCGCTCCGCCGCGAGTTTGAGAAAGATCCGCGGCTCGGTATCGCCTCGGGCTTGTGTCGCGAATTTTCGGGCGGTGCTTGGGAGCCCGTTCACGTGACCCATCCCTACATTCGCGGGGCCTCGTTCACGTGCCGCAGGGATTGCGTGGCACAGCTCCTGCCGTTGGAAGAGCGTCTCGGCTGGGAGTCGATCGCCGTCGTGAGGGCGAACGTGCGGGGCTGGAAGACGGCAATCTTCCCCGACCTCGGCTACCTCCACCATCGCCCAACCGGTGCTCGAGACGCCAGCCGATTCGCGAGCTTCGCCGAGGAAGGCGACAGCGCGTACTACATGTGGTACAGGCCCTCGTACATGGTCCTCCGCACGCTCTACCGCGCGATCGGCCTGCGTGATCCAGCAGCCACGGGACTCGCCTGGGGCTATGCCCGATCGGCGCTGGGTCGGAGGTCAAGGCATCCAGAGCCCGGCTTTCGGGGGTTCATCCGCTCGACTCAGTCGCCGACGAACTGGCTGTCGCGGGCCCGCGAGATTACCGGGCAGCGCGCAACGTAATGGCCCCCAACGCGGGCCACTACGTTGCGCTCTACTCGGGCGATTGGATCGCCATCTAGCTGCAGGTGTCCTCGACGCCGTTGTCGTCCCAGACGTTGTTCGTCCATGTGGTCTGCGCTGCAATAGATGTCGGAAACATCACCGAACGCGCCGCCTCGGGGGAAGTAGCCGTGCGCGTCAGGCTTCGTGACCACGTCGCCGTTGCCTGTGGTGCTGCCGATGACCTGCGCAGGGTTGGCCGCCCCAGCTTCCGCCGTAGTGAGTTGTCGGCTGCGGGTCGTGCAGCGGGCGAAGCGATTGTTCGTGATCGTCGTGTGGCTCGAGCCGGCTGAAGTGCCGTGAGCGCATGGGTAGAACATGAACCCGCCCCCAGCCAAGAGGCTGTTGTTGATCGTGAGATGGTTCTGGCACGGGACCGTCGCTTCCATTGTTCGTGTTCATGAACACCGTGGCGGTCTGCTCGTGCGGGTTGAGGATCGTGACATGCTCGACATCGATCGTCTGGTTGTTGCCGTAGATCGCCTCGTAGTGGGCGCCATTCACAGGCGTGCCGAGATAGAAGTAACTGTCGGTGACCTTGCTCGGGTACTGGACGCACTCGTCACAGTTCCACATGTAGACCTTCGACATCGTTTCGCCAATCGACCCGTCTCGGCCAAAATACCCCACGTTGCCGCCACTGATCTCAGAGTTCTTGATCGTCAGCCCGGAAACGTTGCTCGCCTGAAACACAGGGGCGAACTGCACGGGGCAGGAGCAGTTCACCTTGGTGTTCTGGATGGTGACGTTGTTCGCATTGACGCTGACGGAGCCAGACACGTTCAGGCCGTTGATAACGGTCCCGTCCTTGGTGATCGTCAGGCTCCCCGACGGAGCCAGGGTAGTCCCGGGGGGGACCCCGAACGTTGTGGTAGGCCGGATCCGGGCATCTTCACATGAGCCCGGCGAGGCGAAGCAACTTCCGCCGCTCGGAGTGGTGGTCGTGGGCTGGGTAGTGGTAGTGGTCGGCGTAGTGGTGGTCGTCGGAGTGGTTGTCGTGGTCGGAGCGGTTGTGGTCGTCACCGGTGTGTTGCTGACCGTGACTGTTTCCGAGCTCTCGGCAACCTTTGTGCCTGTGCCGTCGAATGCAGACGCTTTGGAGAACATGGTTTCCATTGGCGAGCGTCGTCGTGTCGAGGCGCCGTTCGGGTCACCGTTGAAATAGCACGGGCAGACGTTCTCGGTCCACTTCGCCGTGCCGTCGATCAGGAAGTCCAGGCTGATTGAAGCGACGGTGGGCTGAACATTCCAGACGATCGATCCGGAGACCGTTGACCGGGCCGCGGGCGAGTTCAACGTCGCCGAGGCGAGGCTGGGCGGCGGGCAGGCCGCCGTCGAGGTGGTCAGCGAGGCCTTGGTGGACTTGTTCCCGGAAGGGTCGTAAGCGTCGACCGCGAGCGTGTAGCTCGTCCCGCAGGTGAGACCCCGAAGGTGTAGACGTTGAGCGCCGTGCTGGTGCCGGCGAGCGTCGATCCGACGTAGAGGCCGTACCCGGAGACCGAGACGTTGTCGAACGAGGGTTCCACGAGACGGAGATACGAGGTCGTCGACCCCGTGACCAGGAAGTTCAGGCGCGGTCGGCGCCTGCGTATCGGGGCAGGCCGAGGTCGAGCGCTGACCGTCGACATCGACGACGTGTTGTGGGCGGCGTCGAACGCGTCGACGCCGAGCGTGTAGCTCGTTCCGCAGGAGAGGCTCGAGAAGTGCGGCTCGTCGCGGTCGTCGTGCCGGCCGACGTGCCGTTCGTGAAGAGGTCGTAGCCGGTGACGCCGACGTTGTCGTTGGACGCGGTCCAGCTGACGGTGACGCTTGTCTGCGTCGAGCCGGCGACCGCAGGTTCGGGCGCGCACGGCGGTTGCGGTCGGCAGTCGTCGTCGTGGGGGCGGGGTGGTGGTGGTCGGGGGCGGAGTGGTGGTGGTCGGCGGCGGCGTGGTGGTCGTCGGTCGGCGGGCGGAGTCGTCGTGGTGGTCGGCGGCGTGGTCGTGGTCGTCGGCGGGGAGTCGTCGTGGTGGCGGCGGCGTGGTCGTGGTCGGCGGCGGGGTCGTCGTCGTGGTGGGAGTCGTGGTCGTGGTGGGGGTCGTGGTCGTGGTGGGCGGCGTGGTGGTGGTCGTAGTAGTCGTGGTGGTAGTAGTCGCCGTCGTGGTCGGCGCCGCCGGCGTCGTCGGCGTGACCGGAATGATGCGCTTCGGCGGCGGCGGGAGCTGATGTGCCAGCGCTTCAGCAGAGAGAGGAAGCTCATCACCGGCGCGGAGCGAGCCGGTGCGGTCTTGGCGTCAGGTTCAGCGCGGCGTCGCGCTGGCGCTTCTGACGGCGTGCGCCAACTCGTGCGTGTTCGCGCGGACGAGTCGGGAGGGACGATGGCCAGGAGCTGGGTGTGCGCTGACCCGACCCGCGCAGGTAGTTGATCTGCCTCAGGCTGTTCGCGTAGAACACGACGAAGTCGAACGAGTCGGTCCGCGAAGGCGGCAGCTTCCCCGGCGTCTGCGCGATCACCGCGCATGTCCGCACGTTCGTTTGGGCGCCGGGGCAGGCGCCGGGCCGGAGCGAGCCGCGAGCCGCCACGACGAGCATTCCGGAATGAGCTGCGCGATCGCCGAGCTTGGCGAGCGCCTTCGGAGAGAAGCAGCCGCGTTCACCACGAGCGCCTGGATCCCCCGGCGCCGGAGCCACTGGAGCTTCGAGACGCGGACCGAAGGCACCTTGCCAGCGCTCACGCCGAGGGCCCAGAGCTTGGGCTGCTGCGTCGGGGCGGACTTCTGTGCGGCGGGGCTAGGTGCGACGACGAAGGCTGCCAGCAACCCCACGAGACATGGGACGACCAGCAGGGCCTTGCGCTGATGCTTGAAAACGGAGTGCGGCTCTCCGCATAGCTTCGGCTCCTGTTCTTTAGGTGGGCGAGGTATCGGTGCATGGAGGGGGCACGCTCGATCACCCGAGCGAGGGACACGGGGAGGGGTAGAAGCCCGCAGTCAGCGCTCCCCATATCCGCTTCATGAAGAACTCAAACCGCCCTCACAGCGCTCGGGGCGATAGCAGCGGCCGTTACGAACCCACCCGAACGGACAGCCCCGCCCCCTTGATGGGTCTTTCAAACCCTGGTCTGGCCGTGGAAAGAGCGTCCTCCTAGGCTCGGGCAACGGGAAAGGGGAGTCCCGTCATTGCGGAGAGGAGCGGTGCGGCATTGGGTCGGGTGAGTTCACGCCCGGACGGCGCGTTGTCCGGGAATACACGCATATACACACGGTCGGGCCTGCGGCGATGACAGGGCTCGACCTCGAGACGGCGCTGCACGAGCGCACGGTCGCGCTCCGGGAGCGCCGGACGGCGCGCGAGCGGTCGCGGGCCGATGCGCTGGCCGCTCCGCGCCGCCGCGGCTGGCTCGTCCGACGTGCGCTCGTGGCGGCGGACGTCGCCGGGTTGCTGCTCGCGTATCTGCTCGCCAAGGTGGTAGTCTCCGGTAGCGAACCGAACAACCCGTCCCTGGAGATCCTGGTGCTGGTGCTCGCGATCGCCGCATTCATCGTGGGCGCCAAGATGTATGGCCTTTACGAGCGCGACGAGGAGACGGTCGACCACTCGACCGTCGACGAGGTCGTCGGTGTCTTCCATCTCGTCACGCTCGGTGCCTGGTTCTACTTCCTCGCCGCCTGGGCTCTGGGCACACAAGACCCGCACGTCGCGCGGCTCGTCAGCTTCTGGCTCTTTGCCGTTTTCTTTGTCACCTCGTTCCGTGGTCTCGCCCGCGCCGCCGCCCGACGGAGCCCGCTCTACCTCCAGAACACGATCATCCTCGGCGCGGGTCACATCGGCCAGCTGGCCGCCCGGAAGCTCGTTCAGCACCCCGAGTACGGCATCAACCTCGTCGGCTTCGTCGACGCGCATCCCCGCGACCGCCGGCAGGAGCTCGAGCACCTCGCGTTGCTCGGCGAGCCCGAGCAACTCGGCGAGATCATCGAGTTGTTCGACGTCGAGCGAGTGATCATCGCCTTCTCGGACGCGACGCACGAGGAGTTGCTCGAGACGATCCGCGAGCTGCGGAAGCACGGCGTCCAGATCGACATCGTCCCGCGCCTGTTCGAGATCGTCGGCCCGAAGGCAGGCATCCACACGCTCGAGGGTCTCGCGCTGGTCGGGCTGCCGCCGGTCAGCGTCTCTCGCTCCTCCCGGCTGCTGAAGCGCGCACTCGACATCCTCGTCGCCGTCCCGATGCTGATCGTCTTCGCTCCGTTGATGGCGGTGATCGCGATCTGCATCAAGCTCGACTCGTCCGGGCCGGTCCTCTTCCGGCAGCAGCGGCTGGGGTACGAGATGCGCCCCTTCACCGTCCTCAAGTTCCGAACGATGCGGGCCGAGACCGACCAGGACGTGCACCGGCGCTACATCGAGACCACCGTCACGCACCAAGCCTCGCCGAACGCGAACGGTCTCTACAAGCTCGATCGGGGCGACGCCGTCACGCGAGTCGGGCGGTTCCTTCGCAAGACGAGCCTCGACGAGCTGCCGCAGCTCTTCAACGTGCTCGCGGGCGAGATGTCGCTCGTCGGGCCGCGGCCGTGCCTCGACTACGAGACCGAAGGATTCGCAGAGCATCACTACGAGCGCTTCCTGCTCCCTCCAGGGCTCACCGGCCTCTGGCAGGTGACCGCGCGGGCCCGTTCGACGTTCGGCGAGGCACTCGACATGGACGTCGCGTACGTCCGCGGCTGGTCGCTCAGCCTCGACCTCCGGCTGATTCTCAAGACGCCGCTCTCCCTGCTCCGGATGCGAGCGACCGCATGAAGCCGTCGATCTTCCCGCGCGAGGTGTCCCCAGAGCCCGTCCGGATCGGGGTCGTCGGCCTCGGCTACTGGGGCCCGAACCTGATCCGCAACCTGAACGAGCTCGACGGCGCCGACCTGCGCTGGATCTGCGACCTCGACCAGTCGAGGCTGGACATGTTCGGTCGGCGGATCCGGCCGTCCGCTGCACGCGGGAGTTCGAGATCTCCTGCTGGATCCCGAGCTCGATGCAGTCGCGATCGCGACGCCGGTCTCCACGCACCACCCACTCGGGCTTGCGGCGCTGAAAGCCGGCAAGCACGTGTTCATCGAGAAGCCGCTGGCGGGGTCGGTCGCGGAGGCCAAGGAGCTCATCGAGCGTCGCGAGTGAGCGCGGCCTGACGCTTGATGCCCGGTCACACGTTCCTCTACAGCCCGCCGGTCAACACGATCCGCGATCTCATCCGCTCCGGCGAGCTCGGCGACGTCTACTTCATCTCGACGAGTCGCGTGAACCTCGGTCTCCATCAGCCCGACGTCAGCGTCGCGTGGGACCTCGGCCCGCACGACTTCTCCATCCTCTGCTACTGGCTCGAGGAGACCCCATCGCACCTCTCGGCTATGAGTCGCAGCTGCATCTTCCCCACGATTCCGGATATCGCCTTTATCAACCTCGAGTACGAGCAGGGTGCGATCGCACATGTCGAGCTCTCGTGGCTCGCGCCGAGCAAGCTGCGCCGGACGACAATCGTCGGCTCGCGCAAGATGGTGGTGTACGACGACGTGAGCAACGAACCGGTGCGGATCTTCGACTCGGGAGTCATGCTCAACGACCCGCAGTCGTTCGGTGAGTTCCGCCTCTCGTACCGGACGGGCGAGATCGTCTCGCCGGCGGTCACGCCGGCCGAACCGCTCCAGCTCGAGATGGCGGATTTCTGCGAGTCGATCCGCACGTCAGGCGTTCCGCGCTCGTCGGCCGAGCTCGGCCTCGAGGTCGTGAGGATGGTCGAGGCCGTCGACGCTTCGCTCGACTCGGGCGGCGCCCGCGTGCCGCTCGGCGAAGGCTCCGTGCTCGCCGCCTGACGCACCGCCTGCCTTAATAGAAGGATGCTGAGCCCGCTCGAGCTCGCGGCCGGATTTCCCCTGCCGCGCAAGACGGACTCGGCCAGGCTTGTCCCGTCCAACATCGAGCCGCAGGTCGCGTTCGCGCAAAGCATGCTCGCACCGCTGGCGCGACCGCCGTGCATCGTCAGCTTCTCGGGCGGGCGGGACTCCTCGTTGATCCTGGCAATAGCGACCGAGGTCGCCCGCCGCGAGGGGTTGGCGCTTCCCATCCCGGTCACCGTCCGTCCGGCCGGAGATGCCGACGCCGAAGAGCACGACTGGCAGGAGCGCGTCGTGAGGCACCTCGGCCTTGACGACTGGCAGCGGGTGGCGATCGGCGAGGAGCTCGATTGCGTCGGGCCCGAGGCGCAGAAGCTCCTGCTCCGGCACGGAGTCCTCTGGCCCGCGAACGTCCACTTTCACCTCCCGCAGCTCGAACGTGCCGCCGGGGGCTCGGTGCTCACCGGCATCGGAGGCGACGAGGTCTTCTCCGACTCGGGTTGGGAACGGGCCCGCCTGCTGCTCGCGGGCAAGGTGCGCCCAACGCCTCGCGACGTGCTGCGGCTCGGCCTCGCGTTCGCCCCTCAGCCGCTCAAGCGGCGGCGATTCATGGAGAAGAACGAAGTCGAACTGGACTGGCTGACGCCTGCTGCCCAGGCGGAGATCGGGGCCGCGCTCGCCGGCGAGGCGGCTTCGGAGCCGCTCGGCTGGCGCCGCCGGTTCGGCTGGCTGCTCGGATTGCGGTACCTGGACATCGGAACGCGCAGCCTCAGCATGCTCGCCCGCGACTGGGACGTCGAGATGCACCATCCGTTCCTCGACCGGACCTTCGTTGGCGCGCTGGCGGCCCTGCCGAGGGGACGTCGCTTTGCAGGCCGGACAGAGGCGCTCTCAGAGCTGTTCGCCAGCGTGCTTCCTGCGGGTCTCGAGTCGAGGAGTTCGAAGGCCGCCTTCGCGGAAACGCTCTGGGGCGCCCGCAGCCGCGCGTTCGCGTCGAGCTGGGACGGTTCGGGCGTCGACCCCGGGATCGTCGACGTCGATGCGCTACGCCGCCGCTGGCAGGTCGACGGCGAAGCCGGGCCCCACACGCTGCTCCAGGCGCTGTGGCTCGAGCGTCAGGACGCCGAGAGGGTGTCGAGCAGTAGCTCGAGCGTCGCCGGCATCGAGGCCCAGGAGCGGGGCCGCCGCAGCTCCCAGGCAGGCAACGCGCTCAGCTGAAGGAGGGCTGCAGGGTCGCGTGGCGGCACGGTGATGCTGCGGTTGGCGTAGAGGCGGACGAGCGTCTCCGACGCGGGCAGACGTTCCATTCGAACGTCGTCGGCCCAGTCGGTGAAGATCCAGCCACCGATAGACAGCGGGCGGCCGAGTGGAGGGAGCTGCAGCCGCCACCGTTCGCGCGCCCCGGCAACGCCGATCTCCTCGCCGACTCCGAGTGCGGCGGCGGCGTCCTCCCGCAGGTCGATCGTGCGCGGGCCGGAGAAGGCTTCGCGGCCGGCGAGCACCAGCACGTCGTCGCAGACCACGTCGGTGCCGCCGGCCGCCAACGCGGCGAGGAGCGAGCTCTTCCCTCCGAGGCGATCTCCGATGACGCCCCAGGCGGTGCCTCCAACCGCGAGTCCGCCCCCGTGCAGGCCCTCCCGGCCATGCCAGTGCGCGAAGACCGCTGCTGCCGGAGCGAGGAACGGGTGGACGAGCTCGTCGGTGGAGAGCGGCGCCGGTACGACGAAGCGCGCGCTCCCCGGATTGCGCTGCAGCTCGATCCAGCCGCCGGTCCGAAGCCGAAGCAGGGCGCGGCCCTCGTCCAGGTACTCCGCCTCCGCGTCGAGCTCGCCGACCTCCACGGCGATCTCGACCGCCGGCCAGCCGGGCTCCGCGGCCGCGAGCAACGAGGCTCCGTCCGGGATCCCGGCGATCCGCAGGCCGTATGCACCGAGCGGGAAATTCGTCTTCTTGCCGTCTTCAGACCTGGACATAAGGCTGGTTTCGGAAATGTGAACTCGACTGTATGGTCTGGACATGGATGCACAGAAGGACGTGAACCTGGGGGGAGCGCTCTACGAGCCGCCGGCGCTGCAGGTGCTCGGCACGGTGAGCGAGCTCACGGAGTACTGCGTCTGGGGCAAGGCGCTCGGCAAGCCGGACTACATGTTCCACATCCCGGCTGCCGATCACCAACTGCTCCGCCTAGCAGGCTTTCACCCGCCGTCACGCCGTGCCTCGGGCGCGATAGCTGCGTGTGCGCGCGCAGCCGGGGCTTGAATTCGGCCGCGCCGCTCTCGTAGATTTGCGCCTTCATGCAGGAGGCGGGCGCCGTCGTCGCGGAAGCGACGGTCAGTGAGGATGCACGGCTTCAGAGCCTCGGCTACCAGCCGCAGCTCAACCGCGTGCTGGGGCTCTTCTCGAACTTCGCGGTCGCCTTCACCTACCTGTCGCCGATGGTGGGGATCTACTCCCTGTTCATCCTCGGCGTCGGCAGCCGGCGGGCCGGCGTACGTGTGGCTCACCTGGATCCCGGTCGTCGGGATGCTCTTCGTCGCGCTGGTCTTCGGGGAGCTCGCCAGCCACTACCCGGTCGCCGGTGCGCTCTACCAGTACAGCAAGTTCTCCGTCGGGCCCGACGTACGGCTGGTTCGTGGGCTGGTTCTACGGCCTCGCGCTGCTGATCACCGTCGCGAGCGTCGACACGGGCGTCGTCAGCTACGTGACGAGCCTGACCCACAACTGGTTCGGCTGGAACCTCGACCCGACCAAGCACGAGACGATCCTGATCATCACGATCATCCTGCTCGCGATCCAGACGACGCTGAACATCACCGGCGCGCCGTGATGGCGCGGGTCGCCCAGCTTCGGCGTCTACGTCGAGATCATCGGCACGTTCGGGATCGCGCTGATCCTCGCGATCCACGGCTTCCACCACGGCCTCGGCTTCCTGTTCAGCACGCAGGGAGCGCAGAACGCCTGCGTCCAACGCGCTCGGGATGGACTTCCACGGCAACTGGCTCACCGGCGCGGCGCTGATCGCCGTGCTCGCGCCCGTCTACATCTTCTACGGCTTCGAGTCGGCCGGCGACATCTCCGAGGAGACGAAGGACGCCGGCCGGCAGGCTCCGCGCGCGATGCGCCTCGCGCTGATCTGGGGCGGCATCGCGTCGTTCATCCTCACGGCCGGCCTGCTGCTCGCGATGCCGAAGGTCGACCCGGTGGGCGCGACGGTCAAGGGCGGCGGCGTGCCGTTGCTCCTCGGCCAGCTCTCGAGCGGCATGCAGGACTTCCTGCTCCTCCTGATCATCTTCGCGTTCTTCTCCTGCGGAACCTCCGTCCAGGGGGCTGGCAGCCGGCTGGCCTTCTCGTACGCGCGCGACGGGGCGCTGCCGGCGTCCGCCTGGATGGCGTCGGTCAACCGGCGGTTCAGGACGCCGATCAACGCGCTGCTCGCGGGCGCCGTCGATCACGGTGCTGTTCGTGCTGCTCGTGTTCTCTCGCCCGACCACGACGTCCACATCTGGTTCATCACCTACCCGGCGCAACATCGAACGCGCTGTTCTCGCTCGTGTCGTTCGGCGTGAGCGGCATCTACCTGTCGTTCCTGCTCACGGTGATCGGCTCGATGATCGCGCGCGGCCGCGGCTGGGTGCCCGAGGGAAGCTTCCAGCTCGGGCGCTGGGGCTGGGCCGTCTCGATCCTGGGCGCCGTCTACCTCGGCCTGATGCTGGTCAACGTGGTCGTCCCGACCGGTCTGAGCAGCCCGCGCGGCGGCCTTCAACCTCGACTGGATCACGCTGCTCGTGATGTTCGTCATCGCTGGTCGTCGGCGCCGTCTACTTCTTCATTGCCCGACCCGACCAGAAGCGTCGCGGGCACCTCCACGACGAGCTCGAGCCGACCGGCGCCGAACGGCGCTGCGAACGAGCCGCGGCAGGCCGCTCGCCGCTGACCCATACCGCGTCGGTCAGGCGGCCCGCGGCGCCTCGAAGTCGAGCCAGGCGGCCGAGTACATCGGCCGGCCGTCGACGATCCGGATCCCGGGTCCGAGCGGCGCCTCGTCCGCCGGGCGCGCGGGCAGTTCGACCTCTTCATCCAGTACGTGCGCGAGTGCCTCTGCAGCGCTCATGCCGACCACCTCCTCGGGTCAGTTGTCGTGGCGCGAGGAATGGTGAAGATGCCGTCGGACCGCACGAGCGCCGAATGAGCGTCTCAGGAGGGAGGATCATGAGCGATCTCGGAACGAGCTGGGTCTCCCCGTTCTGGCAGACCTGGACCTCGGGGCAGACGACGACTGGCAGCAATCGACCGTCTACGTGGCGAACCCCGGTCCGAAGCCGGCATCGCTGACGATCCGGTGGATCGAGGGATCAGGCGGCCTGGTTGACGAGTCGCCGGGCACGCCCCCGGCCGGGAGCTTCTGGGGCTGGTCGTCCCCGCTCGGCGCGCACCGCGGCTGGCTGCTCGTGACGAGCGACCAGCCGGTCGCACCGTGGGGGATCACGCCCGGCTTGCTCACGCCGGAGCCGGTGAACATGAGCTTCTACCGGGTCGACGACAGCGTCGTCCGGTTCGTGGTCGGCCGTGAGCGCGCCTGAACCGGGAGGCCGTCTCCGCCGTAGCAGTGCCGGGGGGCCGTTCTTCCTCCCGCCTGGGGGCGGCCCCCGCCTTTCCGTGTGCCAGGGGTGCCTGTTGGCCCGCTGTTGCCGCGTGTTGTTGGCCCGCCTCAAGCTGCGGCCCACATGACCGCACCGCCAACGAGAGCACGAGGAGGACCACATGAGCACGAGCGCAGACACTGCGATCCGCAACGGCGTCGATACGGCACAGCTCTTCGCAACCCTCGACGCCGTCAAGGCCGACCCGGCGCTGGCGAAGTTCCAGTTCCGGGCACGGAACCGGTGGATCGGGGGGCGCCCACAACCGCACGACGATCCGCGACTTCTACGCCGCGAGCCAGGAGGACGTCTCACGCGCCGAGGAGTTCGTGGTCGATGCGGGGGAGCCGGCGATCCTGCTCGGCACCGACACGGGGCCGAACCCGGCCGAGTACCTGCTCCACGCGCTCGCGGCCTGCTTGACGACGTCGCTCGTCTACGTCGCCGCAGCGCGGGGCGTCGAGCTGACGGAGGTGGAATCGACGCTGGAGGGCGACATGGACGTGCAGGGCGCACTCGGCCTGTCCGACGACTATCGCAACGGGTTCGAGCGGATCCGTGTCTCGTTCCGTGTCGCCGGCAACGCATCCGAGGAGAAGCTTCGCGAGGTCGTCGAGCGGGCTCAGCAGCGTTCGGCCGTGTTCGACATGGTCACGAACGGCGTCCCGGTCACCGTCGACATGGCCGTGGCGTAGACGACTGCACGGTCGCGGGAGGAGGAAGCCCTTCATGACTGCCGCATCGGAAACCGCGACGAACGCGGCGGCCGTCACGGCCGCCGAGTTCGTCGCCGCCATGAGCTCGCACGCGAGCGGCGTCGTCCTCGTCACCTGCCGTCTTGCACGCCGGCCGTGGGGAATGACGGTGACGGCGTTCGCGTCGGTGTCCGCACATCCGCCGACCGTGCTGGTCTCCCTCGGCTCGGGAACCGTCGGCGCTCGCACGATCGACGCGACGGGTGTCTTCGGGGTCAGCATCCTCGCGCGCGACCAGGCGGAGGTCGCGAAATACGGAGCGGCGCCTGGCACTGCGAAGTTCCTGGACGACGTCATCGAGCTCCGCGACCGCGGCAGCGAGAGCCCGGCGGTCGCGCACGCGCTCGCACATCTCGATTGCGAGGTCGCCGAGGCGGTCGAGGCCGCCGATCACACCGTCTTCATCGGTCACGTCCACACGTTGCATCGCCGCGACGGCGGCGACCCGCTCCTCTACCACGGCCGCGCCTACGGCTCGTTCCACGAAACCGAACCGACGAAGAGAGGAACCTCAGATGCGTCTCGAGCTGACGGCGACGACCCAGCCTGGAGAGCGCCTCGTCGCTCTCGCCGAGGTCCTTGCGCAGGAGATCGGCGAACGCGCTGCCGAGCACGACCGCGAGGCGACCTTCCCGTACGAGAGCCTCGCCGCGATCAAGCGGAGCGGGTACCTCGCTGCGCCGATCCCGCTCGAGCTGGGCGGTTTCGGCGTCACGTCGCTCCACGACGTCCTCGTGGCGTCGAGCCGGCTGGCGCGAGGCGACGCCGCCCTTACGCTCGGCGTCAACATGCACCTCGTCTTCGTGCTCAACGTCGTCCGCCTCGCTGCAGATCGCGACGGCGTCGGGCAACGAGCGCGCCGCCGCCGCGCTCGGGTCGACGATGGAGCAGATCGCGCTCGACGGCCTCGTCTTCGCCTCCGCGGTGAGCGAGCCGCGACAGGACCTGACGCGACCCGCGTACGACGGCCAGGCGCACCGAGACAGGCTGGACCGTCTCGGGCCGCAAGATCTTCGCGACGATGTCGCCGGCGGCCGACGTGCTCTACACCAGCGTCACGTACACCGACGACGGCGGGCGCGAGCGCTACGGCTACGCGATGGTGCCCCGCGAGACGCCCGGCGTGGTCGTCGGGGACGACTGGGACGCGCTCGGCATGCGTGCGTCGGGCAGTCAGTCCGTCTCGTTCGAAGACGTGCAACTCCCGGCTTCGGCGCTCCGCGGAGGGTTCCCCACCGGTGACGCGACCGGGTATCTCGAGCGGAACCTGAGCGCGGGACTGTTCCATGCGGCAGCCGCGGTCGGGATCGCCGAGGGCGCGCATGCGAGCGCCGTCCAGCGTCTCGACGGTCGCGCCGATCTCGACCCGCACGCGCAGATCCTCGCTGCCGAGAACCTCGTCGACCTCTCGGCCTGCCGCGCGGTCTTCTCGCGCGCGGCGTCGCTGATCGATCGGCACCACGCGCTCAACCCGACGTCCCGCGGTCCGAGCGACGAGTTGAGGCGCCTGTTCGGCGAGGCTCAGAGCGCGAAGCTCTTCGTCGGCGAGGCAGCGATCCGGATCGTCGATCGTGCGCTCGCCCTGAGCGGCGGCGCCGGCTACCTCAACGGCAACCCGCTCGCACGCGCATACCGCGACGTCCGCGCACTGCCGTTCATGCACCCGCTCGGCGCGAATCGCGCCTACGCGTTCCTCGGGCAGCTCGCCACCGGTCGGGAGCCGAGCCTGCACTGACGAACGCCGGGGTGAAAACCGAGCGGCGCGGGACTACGCTCGCCGGGTGGAGTTCCGGATCCTCGGCCCACTCGAGGTTCGCGACGGCGAGCGCCTCCTGCCGCTCGGCGGCGCGCGGCGGCGGGCGGTGCTCGCGCTCCTTCTGCTCGACGCGAACCGCGTCGTCTCCGTCGAGCAGATCGTCGACGGCGTCTGGGGCGACGCGCCGCCGTCGTCTGCTCTCGCATCGCTGCAGAACCACCTCGGCCGCCTGCGGCGCGAGCTCGGCGAGCGCCTCGTCACCCGGGCGCCCGGATACCTGCTGCGGGTGGCCGACACCGAGCTCGACCTCGACCGCTTCCTGCGCCTCGTGGACGAGGCGCAAGGGGCTGAGCCGGTGGTCGCGGCCGGGCTCCTCGCCGAGGGGCTGGCGCTCTGGCGCGGTCCGCCGCTCGCCGACCTCGCCGGCGAGCCCGTCGCCCGCGCCGCGGCGCACCTCGAGGAGCTCCGGCTCGCTGCGCTCGAGGAGCGGCTCGAGGCCGATCTCGCACTCGGCAGGCACACCGCGCTCGTGCCCGAGCTCGAGGAGCTCGTCGGGCTGGAGCCGTTCCGGGAACGCCCGCGGCGTCAGCTGATCGTCGCGCTCTACCGATCGGGCCGACAGGCGGATGCGCTCGAGGCGTACACCCAGGCTCGACGGGCCTTCGTCGACGAGCTCGGGACGGAGCCGGGCCGGGAGCTCCAGGAGGTCCAGCGCGCCGTGTTGCGCCGCGACCCGGCGCTCGACGCGCCTGAGCGGGCCGAGCGTCCGACCGCCAGGCCGACGCGCGCCGAGGAGCGAAAGACCGTCACGGTGCTGGCGGCCGACGTCGCTTCCGACGATCTCTCCGACGATCCGGAAGCGCGACGCGCCGAGCTTCGCGAGCGCAGCGCTGCTGCAGAGCGCGTGCTCGAGACCCACGGCGCGACCGTGCAGAGCGAGGGAAGCGGCCTCCTGCTCGGAGCGTTTGGCGCCCCGGCGGCACGTGACGACGACGCGCTGCAGGCCGCTCGCGCCGCCGTTGCACTGGGCTCGACTGCACGGGTCGGGTTGGCCACCGGTGAGGTGGTGACCGGCGAGCCGCTCGTTTCCGGCCCGCCGGTCGAGGCTGCGGTAAGCCTTCGCGACCGGGCAGCGGCGGGCCAGGTGCTTGCCGGTTTCCGAACCTGGCGACTCGTACGCCATGCGGTGACGGCTCACCCGCGCGACGGCTCCTGGGTCGTCGAGTCCGTTGATCCGGAGGCAACACCGGTCGTCCGCCGGCTCGAGACGCCGATCGTCGGACGTGAGCGCGAGCTCGAGCACGTCGTGGGGGCATTCGAGCGCGCCGTGTCCGAGTCTCGTCCCCACCTTGTCACCGTGTTCGGGTCGCCCGGGATCGGGAAGACACGCCTGGCGATCGAGTGCACCGAGCGTCTCGCGTCCGTCGCCACGTCGGCTTTCGGCCGCTGTCGCTCGTCCGCCCAGGAGTCCCCGTACCTGCCGCTCCGAGAGCTCCTGGCCGGGCTCGCCCGAGGCGCTCTCGACGGCTGGATCCGGGAGGGGCTGGAGCCGGATGCGGACGGTGCACGGCTCGCCACCTGGCTCGGTGCAGCCGTGGGAACGGGCGCCGAGCCCGGGCGGCCCGAGGAGACGGCCTGGGCGGCGCGCCGTCTGCTGGCCCGCCTCGCGGAGGACCGGCCGCTGCTGGTCGTCCTCGACGACGTCCATTGGGCGGCGCCCGCCTTCCTTGATCTGGTCGAGTCGCTCGTCGAGCTGGCGCGCGCGCCGGTGCTGGTGCTCTGCCTCGCTCGCCCCGACCTCCTGCAGGTCAGGCCCCAGTGGGGAGGCGGTCGCCTGAGCAGCTCGTCCGTGCTCCTCGACGTGCTGACGGAGGCGGAGTCGGATGCGCTGCTCGACCGGCTCTCGCCCGAAGGGAGCGTCGATCCCGCCGTACGCGAGCGGATCCTGGGCGTCGCCGAGGGGAACCCCCTCTTCATCGAGCAGCTGCTCGCGGCCGCCTACGAAGGCGACGCCGAGGGCGTCCCGGACTCGATCCAGACGCTCCTCGCCGCGAGGGTCGACCGACTGGACGACGGGGACCGCGCCGTCTTGCAGGCGGCCGCTGTCTGCGGCACGTCGTTCGCGACGGACGAAGTGGCCGAGCTCGTCGAGTTGGACCCCTCGGACGTCGCTGCTGACCCTCGTCCGGCGCGAGCTCGTGCGGCCCGGCGAGGCAGACGATCCCGGCGCCGCGGGCTGGTCGTTCCGGCACAGCCTGATCCGGGACGTCGCGTACGGCAGCCTGACCAAGCGCCGGCGCGCCGAGCTGCACGAGCGGCTCGCCGGATTCGCGATCGACGCACGACCGCGATGTCGATGTCACCGCGGGCTATCACCTCGACCGAGCTGTACACGCGAGGCGCGAGGCCGGAGAACGCGGGGCGGGCGTCGAGCGCGCTGGCCGCTCGGGCCGCCGGGCATCTCGGCCGGGCGGGTGCTGCCGCGCACGATCAGCACGAGATGGCTGCGGCGGCGTCCCTGCTCGGCCGGGCGAATGCCCTGCTCCCTCGCGAGTCGCCGGTGCGCATCGAGCTGGTGCCGCGCCTGGCAGCCGCGTTGGTCTCGCTCGGCGAGGTTGCCGCGGCACAGGAGCTGTTAGCGGACGGCGTCCTCGGTCGCCGCCGAGCTCGGCGACGCCCGGCCTGGTCGCCGGCGTCACGATCGGAGCCGATCTCGCGCTGCTCTGGACCGACGCCGCGGTTGCGCCGGAGCGGTCCTGCGCGACATCGACGACGCCGTTCCGGTGCTGAGGGCGGCAGGCGACTACGAGAATCTCGCTATGGGCGGAGGTTCTTCGATTCCAGGCGCTCGATCGGGTCGGGGTGCCGGGCGGGGTCGAGCCGTTCTCGCGTCGCTCTCGAGTACGCGCGGCGGGCGGACGCCCGCTACCTCGAGCACTACGTGATGGGGTGGATCTGCATCACGCTGCACCGCGGCGCCGTCCCGGTCGACGAGGCAATCGCCCGCGCGAGAGAGATCTTCGACGCCGCCACCTCGACGTACGTCCGGTCGTCGGCGATCGGCGCCCTCGGCGTGCTCCGCGCGATGAAAGGCGAGTTCGACGAGGCGCGTGCGTGCGTCGCGGAGGTCGGCGTCGACGCTCGACGAGCTCGGGCTGCGGCAGGCGAGCGGCGGCGCACTCGATCGCCGTCGCCGAGGTGGAGGCGCTCGCGGGTGACGACGCGGCCGCCGAGCGGATCCTGAGGGACGGCTTCGCCGCGGTCACGGCGGTCGGAGACGAGCACTCCGCGAACAACGTCGCGTGGCGACTCGGTCTCGCGCTGGCGCGGCAGGGTCGAGACGACGAGGCCGAGCACTTCGTCCGGCATCGCGGAGCGCGCCGAGCATCGGGGCTTCTGGGTCGACGTCTGGTGGCGCGTCGTGCTCGCGTCCGATCGAGGCTCGCCGCGGCGCCGGGACGAGCGCGCGGCAGCTGGTCGACGATGCGCGGGAACGGATGGCCGCAGTGTGGCGGAGAGTGGCATGCACGCCGATGCGCTGCTCGAGTCCGCGGAGGCGCTGCGGGCGGCCGGAGCTGGACGACGAGGCCGCGGCGCTCGTCGCCGAGGCGGCCGGGCATTGCGGACCGGCTCGGGTACGTCGTCGCGCTGCGGCGCGCCGAGGAGGCTCAGCGCGCGATCACGGCGTAGGGCACGGCGCGCTCGCCGCCGTTCGAGATCGACGAGGAGCGCGCTCTCGCATGCTCCGCTCGCAGACGGTGAACGTCGAGCGTGCGGCCACCGTCGCTGATCGCGCGGCGCGATCTGCCGTGTGCGTGCCGGCTCGCCCGGGCCGGTCGCTCTCGAGCCGGCAGACGAGCGTCGCCGCCGCGCCGTGTCGCACGCCCGGGAACGATGACGGCCAGCGTGGAGCGGCCGGTCCGGGGCAGCGTCGACGCGGACGTACCGCATCGAGAGCGGGGCGAGGGCGGCGCGTCGCGGGGCCGCTGCCGGCTCGGATGTCGTCGGCGTCGTCCGCTGCGACGGAGACGGCGAACCGGTGGAAGGCGTCCGCGAACGGCCTTCCCGGCGACGCCGGCGTACGTCGCGGCGACTGCGTTCTGCCCCTCGCCCGCGGGGACGTGTGCCGCCAGTCGCGTGAGCAGCGCCGGCAGGAGCCGCGGTTGCTCGATGTCAAGCTGCCGCCAAAGCAGCTGGGCGCCGTAGCTCTGCGTGGTCATGCTCTGCTCCGTCGCCGAGAACCACCGCCTCAGCTGGATTGTCGAGACGAGGTCGTCGAGATCCGGGTAGACGCGCGTCTCGAGCGCGGCGGCGGTGCCCTCGAGAATCCAGGTCGGAATCTCCGGATCGGCATCCGGGCGGAAGTACGAGAACTGGACGAGATGGAAGAGCTCGTGCGCGACGGTTGCGTAGACGCTCGCGAAGCTGCGCTCGGCGCTCGGGTCGAGGTTGTTCCCGACGACGACGAACGCGCCGCCGGCCGCCCTGTCGGCCGGGAACGCGACTCCGAGCGTTCCCGGCACGAAGCGGGAGACGTAGACGTCTGGACGGGCGTCCGGCCCGGCCGCGTCGGGTCGCGGGACCCGGAACCCGCGGCGCTCGTAGTAGTCGAGCGCGAAGTCGGCGGCGTCGCCGATGCGCTGGACGTAGTCAGGGACGCCGTTCGCGTCGTCGTCGTTCAGCGGCGGTGCGTCGATCCCGAGCAGCACGTAGTGAACGACCACTCGTCGCGACGAGTACGTCCGTTCCGGCGACGCATAGTCGTTGTAGACCTGGAAGCCGTTGGGCGCGATCGACGTCTCCGCGTGCGGGACGTCGCTCGGGCGCGGCCGCTCGTGACTGCCGGCGGCAGGCGGCACCGGAAGGAGGAGGAGAGCCCCGAGAGCTGCGAGTGCGATCCGCGTCGCGACGTTCATCTCGTGCGCAGGGTCGCGAGAGCGACCAACAGCGCGGCAACCGCCGGGCAACAGAGGACGGCGCTCTTCTGCCTCGGGCTTCTTGCCGATGGGGAGGGCCGGCCCCGCACTTCCCCTCGGGTGCGGAGCCGACCCTCGCCTAACCGCCGCACCTGAGAGAGCGCGTCTCGTGCGCTCAGATACGTCGAGCTATCGCCGGGACTGTCGTAACCTTCTCGCGTTCACCAGCAGAGGGAGGGAACATGCATTCGTCCAGGAGGCCGCTGATCGCGATCTCGTTCGCGGTCGGCACCTTGCTCGTCTTGCTCGCTGTGGCCGGAGCCGGCGCGGCAGCACAGACGTCGAGTCCAGCGATCGGACAGTTCGAGCTCCGCCCCGAGGCGGGTCAGGAGGTCGACCGCGATGTTCCGAGCTCGCGGAGCAAGTCGAACGCGCCGCGGGTCGTCCCCGGGCAGGCGTCGTCGATCACGACCTCGAATCCCGGCGCCTTCGGCTTCACCGGCGTCACGTTCAAGGATCACCGCGACGCCGACAACGGCAACCAGACGAGCGACACGCCGCCCGACCAGGGCCTCTGCGTCGGGAACGGCAGGGTGATCGAGCCCGTCAACACGACCTTCTCGATCTACTCGACCTCGGGCGCCCGCACGAGCGGGCCGACCTCGTTGACCCTGTTCTTCACCGGCCAGCACGAGATCGACCGCACGGTCGACCCGCCGACCTTCGGCCCGTTCCTGACCGATCCGAGGTGCTACTACGACCCGGACGTCAAGCGGTTCTTCATGACGATCCTGCAGCTTCCGTTCACGCCGGAAGGGAACTTCGTCAACGGCCGTTCGGACGTGCTGATCGCCGTGTCGAAGAGCTCGACACCGACGACGAGCCCGAGCGACTGGACGATCCTCGCGCTCAACGTGACCGACGACGGCTCGGCGTCCGACGACGGTTCGGGCAACGTGATGCCGGACCAGCCCGGCTGCCCGTGCTTCGGCGACCAGCCGCTGCTCGGCGCCGACAAGTACGGCATCTACATCACGACGAACGAGTTCTCGATTCTCGGTCCCGAGTTCAACGGCGCCCAGCTCTACGCGATCGACAAGAAGGCGCTGGTCGGTGCGACTCCGACGCTCAAGTACCAGGCGTTCCACGGCGCGCCGATCCCGCTCGCGGAAGGGCCTGCCTACTCGCTGCAGCCGGCGGCGTCGCCGACCGCGGCGAGCTGGAACACCGCCAACAGCGGAACCGAGTACCTGCTCTCTGCGCTCGACTTCGACGCGACCACCGACAACCGCGATCGCGGTTTGGGGGCTGACGAACACGCAGTCGCTCGACTCGACGCCGAACGTGACGCTGACGGCCCCGGCGATCGTCTCGAGCGAGACGTACGGGCAGCCGCCGAACGCCGAGCAAAAGAAGGGCCCGACGCCGTTCGGCGATTTCCTCGGTGAGCCGGAGGAGCAGGTCGCGACGAACGACGACCGCATGAACCAGGTCGTCTACGCCGCGGGCAAGCTCTGGAGCGGCGTGAACACTGTCATCCGGACGTCGAACGGGAAGAGCTCGCAGACCGATCGCAGCGGGATCGCGTACTTCATCGTGACTCCGTCGACGCCGTCAGCGACCTCGGTCGCCGGGACGGTGACGAAGCAGGGCTACGTCGCTCTCGGGAACAACGACAACGTGTTCTTCCCGTCGATCGGCGTCAACGCCGCCGGCAAGGGAGTGATGACCTTCTCGATCGCGGGGCATCACTACTTCCCCTCGGCGGGCTACACGCTGATCGACGCCGTGAACGGCGCAGGCCCGATCCATCTCGCGGCGTCTGGCGCCGGCCCGACCGACGACATCTCGGGCTACGAGGCGTTCGGCGGTGACGGCGTGGCCCGGTGGGGCGACTACTCCGCCGCCGTCGCCGGCGACGACGGGTCGATCTGGATCGCCACCGAGTACATCTCCGGCGGGTTCGGCTTCCCGCCCTACCTGAACAACTGGGGGACGTTCGTCGGCGACGTCACTCCGTAAGCGGACATATCGACACAGTGGGGCCGGCCTTCGAGCCGGCCCCACTGCCGTCCACTCTCGCCGCGTCAGTGAGCACGGCAGTACGCGTCCCGATCGCGGCCGGCCCGCGAGAAGGGCACGCGTGACGTTGCCGCGGCGATGACCACCGCACGTGCGAGCGCCGCCTGCTCGATCGAGCGCGCGACGTTCGCGCGGGCGGCAGGAGTGCGGGCGTCCAGGAGGCGCTCGCCGTCGCGGAGCGCGGAATCGCGCCAGCTGCTCATCAGCAGTCCGAGGTCGCGGAAGTTCGCATCGAGGATCGGCAACGTGAAGTTCCCGATCGTCGGGTCGAACCGATGCGATTCCTCTCGCAGGATCGGTCTGGAGACCTGTTCGAGCATGCCGTTGACCTGGCGGAACGAACGACGACGGGCGGCGTCCAGCCCCCCGATCTCGGCGACCGCGAACGGGAGGTCGCGGCTGATGTGTGCGTTCATGCCGAGCAACAGGTCGCCGACGCCGTTGACACGTTTGGCGTCGGCCATCGCGAACGTCTGCTGCCATGCCGCCGGCACGGCAGCGCGGCGGCCCTCCCTCCATGCATCGAAGGCGTCGAAGTAGAGACGCGCGAACACCGCGTCGAGATGGGCGAGGTACGGACGGTCGGCGAACGAGGCCTTCTTCACCTCGTCGCGCCCGACGGCCTGTGTGACCCGCAGGTACATCAACGCGAACGCCGCCTTGTGGTCACACGTCGCCGCGAGCGCGCCGAACCGCCTCTCCATCTCGGCGACGACGGCCGGCAGGCAGCCTTTCGCGCCGCGGCTACACGGGTTCGACGCCTCGGGCTCGACTGGACCGCTCAGCGACGCCGCGATCGACGTCCACGGTGTCTGCACGGCCGCGACCGGCGGCCTGGTCGTCCCGCACGCCGTCGCGAGGGTGAGGATGAGCACACCGAGTGCAAGCATCCGCACCGTCACGGCCGGTGGGGGTCGTACCGGCGCAGCGCGAGGCCCGCGCCGATGAGCGTCACGGCGCTCAGCCCCGCGAGCGCGAACACGCTCTGCCCCCAGGCGCTCGCCGTGTGGTCCCAGCGCGGCTCGCCGCGCAACGCGCCTGCCAGGTCCTGGGTCGCCGCCTCCGGGTTCGCGAGATCGATCGAGGAGACCACGCGCGCGAGCGCGTTCATCGGCTCGAGCTCGTTGAGCCCGGCAGTGGATGCGCCGGCCGAGAAGCCCCACTGCGTGCTGGCCAGGTAGGAGAGTTGCTTCACCCCGGGTTTCGAGGACACCTCGGGAACGATGCCGCCCATGCCGAGGATCAGCTCGACGATGATCAGCACCGGCAGGATCGTCATCGCGCGCTCGAGCCGGCCGGACAGCGCCGAGACGAGCAGGCCGAGGCACATCGCAGCGATGCCCGTCGCGGCGACGGCTACCGTGAGCTCGAGCCACGGTGACCCCAGTGCGACCGGGTCGACTGGGCCACCCTGCCGCGCGGTGGCGATCGCGACGAGCACGACCGCCTGCAGGACCGTGATCCCGCCGAGCACGACGACCTTCGACCCCAGATAGGCGCTGATCGACAGCCCGACGCTGCGCTCCCGCCGGAAGATCGGCAGCTCCCGAACGATCTCGCGGACCGCGTTCGTGGCCCCGAGCCATGTCGCCGCCATCACGAGCGTCAGCAGGACGATGCCGCCCTTCGCCGCGATCCGGATCGTGCCGTCCGGCGGGGGCGAAAGCTGGCCCGGGGGAAGCGCGAGCAAGCAGGATCACACCAAGGATCGGCGCCTGGAGAAGGAGCAAGGCAAGGTTGCGCCGGTCGCTCGCGAGTTGCTCGACGTTGCGCCGGCAGAGCGTGCTGAACTGACGCAGCCAGGTGCGGCGGCCGCGCTCGGCGGCGTGGCGCGGTGACGCCGGCTCGGAGACGTCGACCGGCTCCGGCACTTCCTCGCGTGCCGGTGGGCCGACGTAGCGGTCGTGCTCGGGATGCGTTCGGAACCGCTCGGCCCAGTCGACATCGGAGCGGGTGCCGAGGTCCTGGAAGACCTGCTGGAAGTCCTCGCGCTCGAAGTAGGCCGGCGCGAGCTGGGCAGGCCCGAAGTACGCCGTGCGCCCGCCGGGGGCGAGCACCAGAACTCGGTCGCAGAGGCGGAGGCTCTGCACGCTGTGGGTCACGACAATCACGGTGCGCCCGCCGTCGGCGAGAGCGCGGAGCAGCTCCATCAGGGTGCGCTCGTATCCAGGGTCGAGTCCCGAGGTGGGCTCGTCGAGGAAGAGCAGCGACGGCTTCGTCAGCAGCTCGATTGCGACGCTCACACGCTTGCGCTGACCGCCCGAGAGACGCTTGATGCGTAAGTCGCGCCGCTCCTCGAGCGCGAGCTCGTGGAGAACCTCGTCGACGCGCCCGGTGCGCTCGGCGCTCGAGACATCGGGCGGAAACGAGAGCTCTGCTGCGTACCCGAGCATGCGTGCGACGCGCAACTCCTGGTGCAGGATGTCGTCCTGCGCTACAAAGCCGATCCGTCGTCGCAGCTCGTCGTAGTGCGCGTAGAGATCGAGGCCGTTGTAGAGCACGACCCCGCTCGTTGCCGGTCGGCGGCCGCTCAGGGCATGCAGCAGCGTCGACTTGCCGCAGCCCGACGGTCCGACCACGCCGACGAGCGAGCGTTCGCGGATGTTCAGGCTCACCCCGTCGACCAGCGTTCGCGCACCGAGGCGGACGGTGATGTCGCTCGCCCGGAAGGTGATCTCGCCCGTGTCGACGTACTCCTCGAGTGTGTCGTCGACGAGCCGGAATCGAGCCCGGCCGATTGCGACGACGTCGAGTTGCTCGAGCCGCACCTTGTCGCGGATTCGCTCACCGTTGACGAAGGTGCCGTTGTGGCTTCCGAGGTCGGCGAGCTCGTAGCCGTCAACGGTGTCGCCGTGCAGCTCGGCGTGGTGCCGCGAGACGAGCATGTCGTCGACGACGAGGTCGTTGTCCGGCGCGCGGCCGATCGTGACGTGCCGAAAGACCCTGTGGACCGAGGTAGGACGTCCGACGACGGCCGCCGGCGTCACCGGGGCCGAGCCTGCGGCGACGGCCGCAAGAGCCTCCTCGAGCGGAAGAATCGTCCGCCGGCGTCCGCCGGCGCCGACCCCCTCGTCGGGACGGCCCGCCCCCGGTGGCTTCACTCGGTTCTTCTACTCCCGCTGCGATGACGGGTCAAGCCACGGTGCGCCGGTGGTAGCGTCGGCCGATCGACGCTGAGTTGCTCGACCTTCGGAACCGGACGTACGCGGCGTTCGTGGCGCTCGGTCGCGCGCCAGGCGCTCACGAGCTCGGAGACGAGGCGGAAGTTCGGTCGGCGTGGCGTCGCCTCCACGAGCTCCATGCGCTCGTGCTCAACCCTGCAACCGACGAGATCCGGATGGCAAATCCGTTCTCAGCAGTGCCGACGGCATACCGGGTGCATGCAAACGACAGCTGGTGGTACGCGAACTGCGCCTGGGACGCATTCGGGATTCTGGCGCGCATTCGACGTCGACGGTCGCGTCGAATCATCCTGTCCGGACTGCGGCGAGCCGTACGCCGTGGACGTCACCAACGGCGGGATCGAACGGACCGACCTGCTCTTTCACTGCCTCGTCCCGGCCTGTAACTGGTGGGACGACATCGTCTTCACCTGAAGCACGATGAACCTCTTCCGGTCGGAAGAGCACATTGCGCGATGGCTCGGCGGCCGCACGCCGGGCGCCACCATCCCCGCCCAAACGCTCTGCGATCTCGCACACTCGTGGTGGGACACCCGGTTGCAGCCGACCTGGCTCCCGCGCAGCCGGGACGAGACCCAGACCATCCTTGACGGCCTCGGCCTCGTCGGTCACTTCTGGCAACTGCCGTAGTCAGCGACGGAGCGGCCCCGGAGTCGAACCGAGCCAGCCGTAGGCTACACGACCTCACCGGTCTTGAAGACCTCTCCGTTCGGCTCTCCTGCGCCGGTTTTCACCGCTGGCGGTCCACTCTGCGGCCCAGTGAGATACGTGTCGAGCAGCGCGGCCGCTTCCGTCTCGTTCCCGGCATCAGATGGTCGTACCTGTCCAGGGTGATCGTGATGCTTGCGTGCCCCATCTAGGTGCCGAGTGCTTTCACGTAAACGCCGGCGGCGATCGACAGGCTCGCGTAGGTGTGCCTCGCATCGTGGAACCCAAACACCGGCAACTTCTTCGCCGTCCACGCCTTCGATGCCTGAGTTCTCGCTGTGTCGGTGTTCAACGGCGATGAAACCGTCACCCAAGAACAGCCCGCCGCTGCGGTTGCGGAGACGGTGCGCCGCCAGATGAACCCGGAAGAAGCGACACGATCGGCACCTTCCGGATGTGTTACGGCAAACAGGTCTCGGCAATCACGAAACGGCTGCTCCCACCGGGCACGCCCGTACGAGTCCTGACCGAGTCGGCCACCGACCGCGTCGACCAATACGACCGGCTCCTCCGTTACGTGATCCGCGTCCGCGACAGGCCTCAACATCAACTACTATCTCGTGCGCGTCGGCGCCGCAGC
Organism: uncultured Thermoleophilia bacterium; assembly: GCA_963708355.1. Taxonomy (GTDB): domain Bacteria; phylum Actinomycetota; class Thermoleophilia; order Gaiellales; family Gaiellaceae; genus PALSA-600. Next base: position 687,769 of record CAVPSK010000009.1, read on the forward strand.
CCTCTATTCTTACGACAGACGGCGCGGGCGGTTCGCGGCGCTGCTCGACCGGCTCGCCCGGCACGCGCGTGCCAGACACCTCGGCCTGTGGGGTGCGTAACGTGGGACACCCTACGACGCGAACCGGGGCGGCTCACGGGGCCTCCCTACTAAACCGGCGTATCGCACTCGGCGACGCTCGACGCCCCGACTATCAGGGGGTGGACGCTCTCGAACGAGTCGATTAGGTTCGGTCGGGAAACGAGGTGCGTATACAACTGCGGCCACGGGTCCCATTGCGCCACCTCGGGCGTTCTACTGTCGTAGCGCTCGTCGGCGCGGTCCTGCTGATAGCGGGTGCCTCAGCAGCTTTCGCGGGGGCGCGAGGCCATGCGCCGGCTGATCCGCAAGGAGCGGCGCCGGTTCCGGGGTCCCTCTCTCAGCTCGCGAGCGGTGTTGTGCTGATCCGTGGGTTCAGTTGCACCAACGCGCGGAAGATCATCGGCACCGGCTTCCTTGTCGGTCGCAGTGTCGTGCTGACGGCACGCTCGGTCGTCGACCCGGGCGGAACCGACTCAAGACTCGCGTGCAGGGTCAAGGTCCGAGTGGACGGCCACTGGATTGCCGCAACGAAGATTGGATGGTGGTACGGGTCGGCCAATCCGACGGGACGTGCGACCGACCTTGCCACACTCAAATTGGCTGAGCCCGCCTCGCCGTCGGACCACGTGTTTGATTTCCGCAGCTCATCGCCTCGGGTTGGCACAAACCTGTCGATGCTCGGTCATCCGCTGGGAGACAAGATCAGCCTGACCCAGGGGAGGTTGCTCGCCAAGAAGCACTACCACCGCGCACCGCTTCTCATCGTCGATCTGCTCGGCGCCGAGGGGCCGAGCGGCTCACCGATCGTCGACGACGGCGGCCACGTCGTCGGAGTCCTGCAGGTTGGCCTAGGCGGAAAGGACATCCTCGGCAAGCGGACGTCGGGCGTGGTAGCCGGGATCGACCTGCCGAGCTGGTGGGGCAGTGGACACAAGGTCAAGCAAACGTTGTGCCACGCCTACCCTCGCGGCGGGATCCCGAATTGCGCCGATCCGGCGATCCCGCCGTCTCCCACCACGACCACCCCGACCACCACCACCACCACCACCACGACGCCAACGGCCACAACGCCAACGGCCACAACGCCAGCTCCTCCACCGGTCGGCGCTGGCCCGCTGAGGGTCGGACCGACGGGACGCTACCTCGTCGACCAGAACGGCGTCCCGTTCCTGATGACCGGCGAATCGCCGCAGGCGCTGATCGGCAACCTGACGGAGTCCGACGCCGAGCTCTTCTTCGCCAACCGGCAAGGCGCACGGGTTCAACACCGTCTGGATCAACCTGCTCTGTAACGACTACACCGGCTGCCGGCCGACGGGAGCACCTGGGACGGCATCGCGCCGTTCACGACGCCGGGCGACCTCTCGACGCCGAACGAGGCGTACTTCTCGCGCGTCGACCGGATGATCCAGCTCGCGGCGCAGTACGGGTTCGTCGTGCTGCTCGACCCGGCCGAGACCGGCGGCTGGCTCGACACGCTGGTCGCGAACGGCGTCGACAAGGATCGCGCCTACGGGCAGTACCTGGGGAGACGCTACGCAGGCTTCTCGAACATCATCTGGATGAGCGGCAACGACTACCAGGCGTACGGCCCCGACAACGATCCGTACGTGACCGCGGTCGCGCAGGGCATCCGCGACACCGACCCCTCCGCGCTCCAGACCATCGAGCTCAACTACCTCACGAGCGGCTCGCTCGACGACCCGGCCTGGGCGCCGCTGATCGACCTCAACGCCTCCTACACCTACGACCCGACCTACATGCAGGTGCTGAACGACTACAACCGGAGCAACTTCCTGCCGACGTTCATCGTCGAGGCGAGCTACGAGGACGAGCAGAACCCCGGCGACCCCGACGGCACACCGCAGCAGCTGAGGCGGCAGGAGTACTGGTCGCTCCTGAGCGGCGCCACCGGGCAGCTGTTCGGCAACCACTCGACCTGGCAGTTCCTCTGCCCGCAGCGGGACGCCGACGGCAACTGCGTCGGCGGATGGAAGGACCAGATGGACATCGCCGGGCGCGACACAGATGGCGAACGTCGTGGCGCTGTTCTCGCCACGTAGGTGGTACGACCTCGTGCCCGACCAGAACCACACGCTCGTCACGAGCGGGTACGGCACGTTCGGCCAAGACGACTACGTCACGGCAGCCAGCACACCCGACGGCAAGCTCGCGATGGCGTACGTGCCGTCGGCCGGCACCATCACCGTCGACCTGGGAACGTTCAGCGGCCCAGTGACTGCTCGCTGGTACGACCCGACCGACGGGACATTCACGAGCGATCGGCGACGGCCCGTTCGCGAACGACGGAAGCGTCACTTCCCGACCCCGGCGACGAACGCCGCAGGAGACAACGACTGGGTGCTCGTGCTGGAAACTCACTAACCGTCTGCCGGCAACAGAGCGCAACGTCGCGATCTTCGTTTTCGGGATCGTCGTCAACGCGATCTTCAGCGCGGCGACCATCAGAGCGGCAGCCCCTCAACGCGCTCGTGTCGGGCGCCTCGGTTGACTCGTCCGGCCACTTGAGCGTGACGTACGTCCGGTGCTGATCGCGGCTTAAACCGAAGCGGGGCCGGGGCGCGGTCGGTCACCGCAAAGCGGCCCGCGCCCAGCCCCGCTTGCTCACGGTAAGAACGAGATCGGGTTCGGCTATCAACGTATGGCCAGGGAGACCAGGACCCGCGCGATCACAGCGCTAACCCGCGCAGCTCCCGCTCCGCGTCCTGCCGCAACCAGGCTGCACGCCTCTCCGTAGCCCCGTGCCTCCTACACGTCCTGCCTGATCCCACGCTCTCGGAGGGGAGCAGACGGATTCTTCGGACTCTGCGGACGGCGCCGAGTCCGTGACAAGCGACGCGCCGTCCGCACAAGTCCGGCCAAGGACGAAGAGCCAGGGTTGGCTTTCCTCGGGTTGGGCTGTCACGGCCTCGAGGTTGTCGCGAGTTGGGTTGCGAAGGGTAGGGGCGTCACGTGACGGACTTCGCGCAGGCCGCGTTGCGGCCCAGTTGCGGTCCAGTCGACACCTCGCGCAGGCATCGCTGAGCGGTTGTCAGCGGCAATCGAGGAGGCCTGTTGGAGCCTCTCTATTGCCCCTGCTTAGCAGGGATTTCTCAGGGACGGAGCGGCCCCGGAGTCGAACCGAGCCAGCCGTGGGCTACACGACCTCACCGGTTTTGAAGACCGGCTGGGGCACCGGCCCCATGCCGCTCCACGCCGCGGAAATCTAGCCGCGCCGGGTCGAGTTACCGCGTCCCGACCGGGTCTCACGAAAACCCCCCGATGAGCCGGTTGTCCGCGCCCACCAAGGGGCGCGATGATGGAGGGTTATGGGGCACCAACACTGCCTCGGGCTGTGTTTACGCTGCGACCAGGGTCCACGCGAGGCGGCGCGTGACGAGAGCAATCACCGAGGCGCGGGGCAAGCCGGGCACCCGCGTTGCCCTGCGGCTCGTCTTCTGCTCCCTGCTCGTAGCTCCGCTCCTCGTCGCCGCGCGAGCCGCTTCGCCGGCTAGTGCGGCACAGCCGGGGTTGGTGGCGGCGTTTGGGTTTGATGAGGGGTCGGGGTCGGCGGTTGCGGATCAGTCGGGCGCCGGCAACAACGGGACGGCGGCGAACACGACGTGGGCGCCGGCGGGCAAGTTCGGCAAGGCGCTTCAGTTCAACAGCACGAACTCGTTGGTGACGGTTCCCGACGCCGCCTCTTTGCGTCTGACGACGGGGATGACGCTGGAGGCGTGGGTGAATCCGTCGACGGTGAACGCGAACTGGCGCGACGTGATCTACAAGGGCAACGACAACTTCTACCTGGAGGCGACCTCGAGCAACGCCTCCAGGCCCGACGCGGGTTTGATCGCCGGCGGCACCTACGGCGACGCCTACGGCAGCACCGCGTTGCCGGCCAACACTTGGAGCTTTTTGGCGGAGACGTACGACGGCAGCACGGTGCGCCTGTACGTGAACGGCACCCAGGTCGGCTCCGTCGCCCACACGGGCGCGATCGCGACCTCCACCAACCCGCTGCAGATCGGCGGCGACAGCATCTACGGGCAGCATTTCGTCGGTCTGATCGACGAGGTGCGTGTCTACAACACTCGCGCTGACCGCCGTCCAGATCCAGGCCGACCAGACGACGCCGGTCACTCCGAGCGGGCCGGATACGCAGCCGCCGACGGGGCCGGCGAGCCTGGCCGCGACGGCCGTGTCGGGCGGCGAGATCGATCTGTCCTGGCCGGCCGCGACCGACAACGTGGGTGTGTCGGGCTATCAGGTTGAGCGCTGCACCGGTGCCGGCTGCAGCAGCTTCGCCCAGGTCGCGACGCCGACCGCGACCAGCTACAAGGACACGACCGTCAGTGCGGGCACCGCTACAGCTACCGGGTGCGCGCGACCGACGCGGCCGGCAACCTCGGCAGCTACACACCGACCGCGTCCGCCACCACGCCGGCACCAGACACGCAGCCGCCGACGGGGCCGGCGAGCCTGGCCGCGACGGCCGTGTCGGGCGGCGAGATCGATCTGTCCTGGCCGGCCGCGACCGACAACGTGGGTGTGTCGGGCTATCAGGTTGAGCGCTGCACCGGTGCCGGCTGCAGCAGCTTCGCCAGGTCGCGACGCCGACCGCGACCAGCTACAAGGACACGACCGTCAGTGCGGGCACCGCGTACAGCTACCGGGTGCGCGCGACCGACTCGGCCGGCAACCTCGGCAGCTACACACCGACCGCGTCCGCCACCACGCCGGCACCAGACACGCAGCCGCCGACGGGGCCGGCGAGCCTGGCCGCGACGGCCGTGTCGGGCGGCGAGATCGATCTGTCCTGGCCGGCCGCGACCGACAACGTGGGTGTGTCGGGCTATCAGGTTGAGCGCTGCACCGGTGCCGGCTGCAGCAGCTTCGTCCAGGTCGCGACGCCGACCGCGACCAGCTACAAGGACACGACCGTCAGTGCGGGCACCGCGTACAGCTACCGGGTGCGCGCGACCGACTCGGCCGGCAACCTCGGCAGCTACACACCGACCGCGTCCGCCACCACACCAGCCGCCTCCTCGCGGTTGGTGGCGGCGTTTGGGTTTGATGAGGGGTCGGGGTCGGCGGTTGCGGATCAGTCGGGCGCCGGCAACAACGGGACGGCGGCGAACACGACGTGGGCGCCGGCGGGCAAGTTCGGCAAGGCGCTTCAGTTCAACAGCACGAACTCGTTGGTGACGGTTCCCGACGCCGCCTCTTTGCGTCTGACGACGGGGATGACGCTGGAGGCGTGGGTGAATCCGTCGACGGTGAACGCGAACTGGCGCGACGTGATCTACAAGGGCAACGACAACTTCTACCTGGAGGCGACCTCGAGCAACGCCTCCAGGCCCGACGCGGGTTTGATCGCCGGCGGCACCTACGGCGACGCCTACGGCAGCACCGCGTTGCCGGCCAACACTTGGAGCTTTTTGGCGGAGACGTACGACGGCAGCACGGTGCGCCTGTATGTGAACGGCACCCAGGTCGGCTCCGTCGCCCACACGGGCGCGATCGCGACCTCCACCAACCCGCTGCAGATCGGCGGCGACAGCATCTACGGGCAGCATTTCGTCGGTCTGATCGACGAGGTGCGTGTCTACAACACTGCGCTGACCGCCGTCCAGATCCAGGCCGACCAGACGACGCCGGTCACTCCGAGCGGGCCGGATACGCAGCCGCCGACGGGGCCGGCGAGCCTGGCCGCGACGGCCGTGTCGGGCGGCGAGATCGATCTGTCCTGGCCGGCCGCGACCGACAACGTGGGTGTGTCGGGCTATCAGGTTGAGCGCTGCACCGGTGCCGGCTGCAGCAGCTTCGTCCAGGTCGCGACGCCGACCGCGACCAGCTACAAGGACACGACCGTCAGTGCGGGCACCGCGTACAGCTACCGGGTGCGCGCGACCGACTCGGCCGGCAACCTCGGCAGCTACACACCGACCGCGTCCGCCACCACGCCGGCACCAGACACGCAGCCGCCGACGGGGCCGGCGAGCCTGGCCGCGACGGCCGTGTCGGGCGGCGAGATCGATCTGTCCTGGCCGGCCGCGACCGACAACGTGGGTGTGTCGGGCTATCAGGTTGAGCGCTGCACCGGTGCCGGCTGCAGCAGCTTCGTCCAGGTCGCGACGCCGACCGCGACCAGCTACAAGGACACGACCGTCAGTGCGGGCACCGCGTACAGCTACCGGGTGCGCGCGACCGACTCGGCCGGCAACCTCGGCAGCTACACACCGACCGCGTCCGCCACCACGCCGGCACCGATCACGTATTCGGTGGGCGGCAGCGTTTCGGGCCTGTCCGGGACGGTGGTGTTGCAGGACAATGGCGGCGATGACTTGAGTGTGAGCGCGAATGGCTCGTTCACCTTCGCGACGAAGCTGGTTGACGCAGCCGCGTACAGCGTGACGGTGAAGACCAATCCCTTCGGTCAGAGCTGCAGCGTCTCGAACGGGTCCGGCACCGTGGCCAGTGCGAACGTGACCGGCGTTGCAGTCGCCTGTGCGACGTCGTCCACGCCCACGGACGATTTCAATCGCGCAGACGGTTCGTTGGGCCTCAACTGGTCGGCCGTCACGGACGGCGCGTTGACGATCTCGGGGCAGGCGGTGCTCGGAACGAGTGCGACTGCGGGTGACATCCGGGTCGGCGAGACGTATGCGGGCGATCAGTCGTCGCAGGTCGAGGTGACCTCGACGCAGCTGTCGGGTGGGCAGTGGATCGGGCCCGCGGTGCGGATGCAGCCCGGTGGCCAGGACTTGTACCTGGGGATCTATTTCTGGAACAACGGCACGCAGCAGCTGCGGCTGTACAAGCGAAGTGCGGGCACCTGGATCCAGCTCGGGAGCTCGTTCAACAGTGGCGCTCTGCCGGCAGGGACGCAGCTCAAGCTGACGGCGATCGGGTCGACGATCTCGTTCTTGCAGAACGGCTTGGCGCGGGTGACCGCCACCGACAGCACCGTGATCGGCGGCGCGCCAGGGATCATGACCTTCGGGACCGCCAAGGCCGACAACTGGGTCGGTGGCGGGGCGAGCTCGTCGCCTCCGCCGACGTATTCGATCGGCGGCAGCGTGGTGGGGTCGTCCGGGACCCTGGTGTTGCAGGACAACGGCGGTGACGACCTGAGCCTGAGCGCCAACGGGTTGTTCACATTTCGCGACGAAGCTGCCCGACGGCAGCGCCTACAGCGTGACGGTGAAGACCAACCCGCCGGGTCAGACGTGCTCGGTGTCGAACGGGTCGGGGACGGTCTCGGGCGGCAACGTGACCAACGTCGCAGTGAACTGCGCGACGACGCCGACCTATTCCGTGGGCGGCAACCTTACGGGTCTGTCCGGGACAGTAGTGCTGCAAGACAACGGCGGCGACGACCTGAGCGTTTCCGCCAATGGGCCGTTCACATTCGCGACCAAGCTGGCGGACGGGTCGTTCTACGGCGTGACGGTGAAGAGCAACCCGACAGGCCAGAGCTGCAGTGTCTCGAGCGGGTCCGGCACGGTCTCTGGAGGCAACGTCACCACCGTCGGGGTCGCCTGCTCCGACAACTCGTTGGCAAGCGGCTCGGACGACTTCAATCGCGCGGACGGTGGCCTCGGGCTCGAACTGGTCCGCCGTCAGCGATGGCGCGCTGTCGATCTCCTCTCAGGCGGTCCTCGGGACGAGCGCGACCGCCGGTGACATCCGGGTCGGCGAGACATATGCGGGCGATCAGTCGTCGCAGGTCGAGGTGACCTCGACGCAGCTGTCGGGTGGGCAGTGGATCGGGCCGGCGGTGCGGATGCAGAACGGCGGCCAGAACATGTATCTCGGGATCTACTTCTGGAACAACGGGAACGCAGCAGCTGCGGCTGTACAAGCGCAGCGCCGGCACCTGGATCCAGCTCGGCGACTCGTTCAACTCGGGCCCGCTTGCGCCGCGGGGACGCAGCTGAAGCTGACGGCGGTCGGCTCGCACGATCTCGTTCCTGCAGAACGGCGTCGCCCGAATCAACGTGACCGACAGCAGCATCACCGGTGGGACGCCGGGGATCATGACTTTCGGCACCGCCAGGGCCGACAACTGGGTCGGCGCTACCGCGAGCTCCACGGGGCCCCCGAACATGCAGGTCCAGTACACCGGCACCGACGCCAACGGCGTCGCGTCGTACAACGTCGTCTCCGCCGACAACGGCTACGGGACGCAGGTGCTGCGCGTCTTGAGTCCCACCAATCCTTCGCCGGGGGTCGCGCACAACTTCCTCTTCTTGCTGCCGGTCGAGCCGGGGCTGGGCACCCAGTACGGGGATGGGATGGACACCCTGCGCTCGCTCAATGCACAGAACCAGTACAACCTCACGATCATCGAGCCGACGTTCCAGTTCGACTCCTGGTACGCGGACAACCCGACCGATCCGAACATCCAGTACGAGACCTTCATGACCCAGGATCTCGTGCCCTGGGTGACGCAGAACCTGTCGACCACCGGCCACGAGCAGAACTGGCTGATCGGCTTCTCGAAGTCGGGGATCGGCGGCGAGGACTTGATCCTGAAGCATCCCGACGTCTTCGCGGTGGTGGCGTCCTGGGACTTCCCGGCGGACATGCGGCTTACGACCAGTTCGGATCGAGCTCGGCGAACGACTATGGGACCGACGCGAACTTCCAGGCGAACTACCGCCTGACGCCGGCCTTCCTCGACGCCCACAAGGCGCCGTTCCTGACGAAGAACCGGATCTGGATCGGCGGCTACTCGGTCTTCCAGACCGACATGTCGGACTACGACGCGCTCCTGACGTCGAAGGGCATCCTCCACTCGACGGAGACGCCGACGGTGATGCTCCATCGCTGGGACAGCGGCTGGGTGCCGATCGCTCTGGCAGCGCTGGGGCAGGACAGCGTCGCCCTCGGGTCGCCGTAAGGGCTCACTATCTGCCCTGCGGGGAATGTCTGCTAGAGCGCTGGGTCGTCGTCGACTTCGTTGCGCGCGACGTCGGCCGCGTCGAAGCCGGCGTAGCTCGCGTCGGTCCTGATCTCGTCCTTGTGCGCCTCGTAGTCCTCCTCGTCGACGTCGCGCTCCTGCGGCGTCATGCGTGTCTCCTCATCGGCGCGTTCGAGGGCGCGGGCGTCATCGCTTTTCGTCCAGCGGCTGAAGAAGCTCTTGAGTCCCATGCCCGCAGTATCTCAGGTGCGCCGGAGCACGCGTACGTCGCCGCGCCGCCGCGTGATCCCGTCGGCGTCGTAGCGCTCGAGCAGGAGCTGCGCGGTGCGCCGGCCGACTCCGAGCGCGTCGCGGAAGCCCGGCAGCGTGATCTCGCCGAGCGTCGGCAGCAGCTCGCGGCCGCGGTCGTAGAGCGCGGCTGACACGGCGAGGCCGTCGCCGACTCGGCGCAGGCGGCCCGCCTGCTCGAGATAGGCGGCGAGCTCGCGGTCCTCGACGCGGACGACCTCGTCCCCGGCCAGGCGGGACTCGAGCTCGGCCGCCGCTTCGGCGCGGGCGCCCAGCGACGCCGCGGCGCCCGGCAGATACGCCTTGCCGTCGCGGCGGTCGACCTCGAGCAGGTCGACCACGGCAGAGGCCCACGGCTCCGGCGGGAAGCAGCGCCCCGAGCGGCAGCCCCGGGTCGAGCGGATGCGACTCCGCGTGCGCAGCCAGCCGCGCGCGAACGGACACGCGCAGCTCGTCCAGCCAGTCGGGCGAGAAGTAGTAGTCGCCGGCCTGCTGCATCTCCGCGAGCCCGTCGCGCAGCTCGCCCGGTGAAACGAGCCCGCGCGCCCGCAGCGTGTGCTCCGTCACCGGCGCGCGCACCATCGCGCGCACGATCTCGACCGGGTCGCCGCGCTCCAGCACCGCGAGGCGCTCGGGGTCGAGGCGGCGCGGCGGCGCCGGGTCGAGCACGAGGCCCCCGCCGACCGTCGTCTCGGTGCGCAGGATCACCCGGTCGCCGCGCGCGGCGGCGACCGGCGCCGACAGCCTGAGCTGGGCGTACGGGCCGGCGCGCGCGAGGCGTGCGGGCGTGGCCTTCGTCCCCAGATGCACCGTCACCGCCACGGGCGCCGGCTCGAGCTCGTCGAGCCGCACGTCGAGGCGATACGAGACGGGGAACGCGTCGGGTGCGACGAGCTCGTCGCCGCGCGCGAGGTCTCCCCGGCGCAGCGACGGCAGGTTGACTGCGACGCGCTGCCCGGCCTCCGCCCGCTCGACCTGCGCATCGTGCACCTGCACCGTCCGCACGCGCGCGACGAGGCCGCGCGGCTCGACGCGCAGCACGTCCCCGGCGGCGACCGCGCCGGACCAGAGCGTTCCCGTCGCGATCGTGCCGGCGCCGGGCAGCGAGAAGACGCGATCGACCCAGAGCCGCGTCGCCGACGAGGCGTCGCGCTCCTGCACCGGCACTCGCGCCAGCGCAGCGCGCAGCTCGTCGAGGCCGGCGCCCGTCTTGGCCGACACCGGCACGACCTCCGCGTCCGGGACGAGCTCCCGTGCCTCCTCGACCGCGAGCGCGACGGTCTCCTCGTCGACCGCGTCGACCTTCGTGATCGCGACCACACCGCGGTCGACGCCGAGCAGCCGCAGCACCGCCAGGTGCTCGTGCGTCTGCGGCCGCGCGCCCTCGCGCGCGTCGATCACGAGCAGGAAGAGATCGATGCCCGACGCGCCGGCGACCATCGCGCGCACGAAGCGCTCGTGCCCCGGGACGTCGACGAGTGACATGCGCCGGCCGTCCGGCAGCTCGAGCGGCGCGTACCCGAGATCGATCGAGATGCCGCGCGCCTGCTCCTCCGGCAGCCGGTCGGTGTCCTTGCCCGTAAGCGCACGCACGAGCCACGTCTTGCCGTGGTCGATGTGGCCGGCCGTGCCGACCGTCAGCGGCATCGCGCCTCGATCGCCCCGCCGCTCATCTGCACGACGTCGAACCCGCCTGCATCGAGCAGTGCTCGCCACTGCGCCTCGTCGCGCTCCCGCCCGGCGAAGAGCGCCAGCATCAGCAGATCGAGCCACTTGGCGCCGTCGGGCTCGTTGCCTTCCTGCAGCGTCCCTTCGAGCAGGACGAGCCTCGTGCCCGGCTTCGCGGCGGCCCGGATCGTGTGCAGTATCCGGACCGCCGACTCGTCGTCCCAGTCGTGCAGGATCGTCGAGAGGAGGTACGCGTCGCCCGCGGGAACGCGGTCGAAGAAGTCGCCGGCGACGAACTGGCAGCGCTCGCCGAACGTAGCTTCGTCGCGCACCGTCTCCGGCAGGTCGAAGACGATGCCGCGCATCCCCGGATGTCGCTCGAGCAGCGCGAGCAGGAGTGAGCCGTTCCCTCCGCCGACGTCGACGATCGTCTCGTCGCCTTGCCAGCCGACCGACTGGAGCCGGTCGAGTCGCACTCCCGCACCTTGCTCCATCGCGCGGTCGAACGTTGCTCGCTCGGACGGGTTCGCGGCAAGCCACGACCAGAAGTCGGTCCCGTGCAACCGTGGGAACGTCGGCGTCCCCGAGGCGTCGAGCGCGCCGATCGCCGGCAGCCAGGTGCCGCCGAACAGGTGCGCGAAGTCGCGCCAGCCGTCTCCGCGCAGCACCTCGGAAGCCTCGGTGTTGGCGAAGACGCCGGGCTCGACCTCGGTGAAGATGCCGTCGCTCGCGAGCGCCCGGAGGATGCGGCGCAGCGTCTCCGGATCCGCGCGTTGCTCTCCCGCGAGCTCCTCGACCGCGCGCGGCCCCGAGACGAGCGCGTCGGCGATCCGAAGGTCGGCGGCGATCGCCGTCGCGCGGGCGACGAGGGCACCGCGCAGCGCGTCCCAGACGGCCCCCTCCGGTGACCACGCGCTCACGCGCGCGCGGCGCGCACGGCCGCGGCGACCGCGTCGAGCTCGTCGTCGGCGAGCGTGCGGCAGTCGAGCAGCAGGCGGCCGTCGCGCACGATCCCGACGACCGCCGGTTCCTGCAGCCGCAGCGGCCCGGTGAGCGACTCCTCGAGCGCGCACGCGAACGACGGGAGCTCGGCGAGCGGCAGCGCGCCGCCGCCGACGCGGGCGACCGTCTCCTCTACCTCGCCTCCGACCGAGCCCGCGAGCCGCTCGGCGCGGGAGCGCACCGACAGCACGTCCTCGTGGAGCATGCGGAGCACCGGCACCTCCCTGAGCGCGCGCGCGGGGTCGAGGTAGAGCAGCAGCGTGCCCTCGAGCGCGGCGAGCCCGAGCTTGTCGATGCGGAGCGCGCGATGCAGCGGATGCCGCCGCAGCCGCTCGATCAGGTCGGCGCGGCCGAGGACGACGCCGGCCTGGGGCCCGCCGAGCAGCTTGTCGCCGCTGAAGCAGACGAGGTCGGCGCCCTGCTCGAGCGCGGCGCGCGCGGTGGGCTCGTCGCCGAGGTCGACGAGCGCGCCGGAGCCGAGATCGTCGAGCAGCGGCAGCTCGTGCCGGCGCGCGACCGCGGCGAGCTCGCGCAGCGCCGGGCGCTCGGCGAACCCGACGAGGCGGAAGTTGGACTGGTGCACGCGCAGGAGCAGCGCCGTGTCTGCGCCGGTCGCCGCGTCGTAGTCGGCCGCGCGCGTGCGGTTCGTCGTCCCGACCTCGACGAGGCGCGCGCCGGAGCGCTCGAGCACCTCGGGGATGCGGAAGCCGTCGCCGATCTCGATCAGCTCGCCGCGCGACACGACCACCTCGCGACCGTCGGCGAGCGCGGCGAGCGCGAGCAGCAGCGCGGCGGCGTTGTTGTTGACGACGAGCGACGCCTCGGCGCCGGTGAGCCGCCGCAGCAGCGCCGCGACGTGGTCCTGGCGCGAGCCGCGCGTTCCGGTGGTGAGGTCGAGCTCGAGGTTGGAGTAGCCGCGCCCGCTCTCGACCGCCCGCGCGAGCGCGGGCTCGGCGAGCGGCGCCCGGCCGAGGTTCGTGTGCACGATCACGCCGGTCGCGTTCAGCACGCGCCGAAGCGACGGCCGCCTCGCCTCCGCGAGTCGCTCGTGCAGCCGGGCGAGGAGGTCGCCGGGATCGCGCCCCGCACGGATGTCCTCGCGCGCCCGCGTCAGGACGATGCGCGCCGCGTTGATCGCCAGCGGGTCGTCGACGCCACGCGCCAGTTCGTCCACCGACGGCAGGTTCCGTAGCTCCACGGACGGTCAGCCTAGAGGCTGACCAGACGGCCGCGTTCCTTGCTTCACTGTCTGGGTGAGAGGGGTCGTGTGGGTCGGGGCGCTGGCGGCCGTCGCGGTCGCCGCGTGCGCAGCGGCGTTCGCCGTGCGGGCGGTCGAGTTCCGCGGAGCCGCGAAGCCCGGAGTGCACCTGCTCGGCGAGGACGTCGGCGGCAAGAGCCGCGAGGGGCTCGAGGCGCTCGTGCGGCGCTGGGGCGCCAGGCAGGTGACGATCCGCGCCGGCGGCCACTCCTACCACGTGCCCCGCAGCTGGCTCGTCACGCTCGACGCCCGGAAGACCGCAACCCGTGCGCTCGCGGCGGGCTCGACGTTCGCGCTCGCGGTCCCGCGGCGCGTCGACGTGGCGCCGGTGGTCGCGCCTTCGGGCGGCGCCGACAACGTGCTCGGCCAGATCGCCCGGGTCGGCCGTCCGCCGGTCTCCGCGACGGTCACGGTGCACGGCACGACCGTCTCGACGACTCCTGCCGAGGACGGGGACACGCTCGACCGCAAGTCGCTGCTCCGAGAGCTCGCGGGCGGCGCCACCTCGCTGGACGCGCCGTTCACCGCCGTGCACCCGCCGCGCCGCGACCCGGCGGCGCGCAGTGCGGCCTCGACCGCCGAGGCATTGCTGGCCAAGCCGATCGCGATCGACTACCACGGAGCGCGGCTCGGCGCCGTGACGCCGCTGCAGCTGGCGCGTGCGCTTCGCATCCTCCCGCGCGAGCATCGGTTCACCGTTCGGTTCGACGGCGACACGCTCGCCCGTGCGGTTCGTCCGCGGCTCGGTCGCTGGATCGTCCACGCGCACAACGCGCAGTTCGCCGTCGGCGGCGACAGCGTGCACGTCGTTCCCTCGCGCAACGGCCGGGACGTCGACCCGCTGCAGGTCGCAGTTGCGGTGACCGCCGCGGCGCACCGGGATCACGTCGCGCGGATCGAGCTCGGTGATCGCCAACCGGATCTGACCACGCAGCGCGCCGACTCGCTCGGGATCACGACGAAGCTCGTCTCGTTCACGACGGAGATGGGCGACTCGTCGTCGAACCGCATCCACAACGTCCACCTGATGGCGGACTTCATCGACGGTACCGTGATCCAGCCGGGCGAGACGTTCTCCTACAACAAGGTCGTCGGCCCGCGGACGGCCGAGCGCGGTTTCCTCGAGGGACAGATGATCATCGGCTCGCTCGTGCTGCCGTCTATCGGCGGCGGCGTCTGCCAGACGGCGACGACGCTGTTCAACGACGCGTTCGAGCTGGGGCTCCCGATCCTCGCGCGGACGAACCACAACCTCTACATCTCCCATTACCCGCTCGGCCGCGACGCGACGGTGTCCTGGGGCGGCCCGGACCTCGTGTTCCGAAACGACCTGAAACGCGGTCTGCTCATCAAGTCGTCGTACACCGATCAGACGCTGACGTTCACGTTCTACGGCTCGCCGTCGGGACGGCGCGTGGTCGCGCACACCGGGCCGCAGGTCGACTGGACGCGGCCGAAGCTCAGCTACGCGGTCGATCCGAACGCTCCGCGCGGCTCGGTGAAGGTGGTGCCCGGCACCGGCGAGCTCGGCTTCGACGTCTCGGTGACCCGCGACGTCTACTCGAAGGCGGGGAACCTGATCCGGCACGACGATTTCAAGTCGCACTACATCCCGGACAGCTCGACCGCCGTCTACGGGCCCGGCCGGACGCCGCCCGGGCCGTACTTCGTGCTGCCGTCGTCCGTCTGAGGCGGCGCTACGCCGCGGCGAGCCTGCGCTCGTGCGCCGCGAGCACGTGCCGCACGGCGTCGTCCGGGTCGTCGGTCAGGTGCAGGAGCTCGATGTCGGCCTCCCTGATCATCCCGTCGGCGAGCAGCTCGCCGCGGATCCAGTCGAGCATCTCGCCCCAGTAGTCGCCGTCGTAGAGCACGACCGGGAAGTAGAGGATCGTGCCGGTCTGGATCAGCGTGAGCGACTCGAAGAGCTCGTCGAGCGTCCCGAAGCCGCCGGGGAAGATCACGAAGCCCTGCGACGGGCGCACGAAGCACACCTTGCGCGCGTAGAAGTGGTCGAACGTGTACGCGATGTCGCAGTAGGGGTTCGGCCTCTGCTCGTGCGGCAGCCTGATGTTGAAGCCGACGGACAGCCCGCCGCCCTCCTGGGCACCGCGGTTGCCGCCCTCCATCACGCCGGGGCCGCCGCCCGTGATCACCGCCCAGCCGGCCTGGGCGAAGCAGCGCCCCACCTCGCGTGCCGCCTCGTACGGCTTGCTCCCGGCCGCGACCCGCGCCGATCCGAAGAAGCACACGGCCGGCCGGTCGATCCGCGCGACCTGCTCGAACCCGGCGCGGAACTCGGCCGCGATCTGCGTCACCGACGCCTCGATCTGCGCCGCGTCGGGGACGTCGAGGATCCGCCGGTCGTCCATCGAGCCTCTAGAGCCGGTTTTGCGGCACGTGTGCGGCGACCATGCCGATCACGAGCGCGAGCGCGGTCGCGCCGTAGAGCACGTACGTGACGACCGCCTTGTTCTGCCCGCCGGAGAAGCGCAGCAGGCGGGCCGAGCGCCACACGGCGCCGCCGTCGAAGATGCCGAACGGCAGCAGGTTGAGCAGGTTCAGGAAGAAGCCGACGTAGGCGAGCGCCTGCAGGAACTCCGATCCCTGCTGGAGCCCCACGACCAGGCAGCCCAGGCTGGCGATGCCGCCCAGGATCGGGCCTGCGAGCGCGACGCGTGCGGTCTGCCAGGGGTTGCCGCGCGTGTACTGCACGTACGCGCCGAGGAACGGGATGAAGACCGGCAGCTTCGGGTCGAGCCCCTCGCGCTTCGCCTCGATGTAGTGGCCGAGCTCGTGCAGCAGGATCAGCAGCACGAACCCGACGCCGAACTTCCAACCCCAGATCAGCGCGTAGCCGCCGACCGCGATGAAGATGCTCCCGAACTTCACGAGCACGAAAGAGAACTTCGCGAGCGCGACGAGCGCCGCGATCAGCGGCCCGAACAGCTTGCGACCGAGGCCGCGCCAGTCGGTGCCCCGCCGGATCGGGTCGTAGTTCTGGTAGCCGTCGTCGTAGCTCACGAGCCCCTCCCGATCCATTCCTCGCCGCCCTCGTAGACCTCTTTCTTCCAGAGCGGGACCCGCTCCTTCAGCGCGTCGATCGCATCGCGGCACGCGGCGAGCGCGTCGGCGCGATGCGGGGCAGAGACGGCGATGACGACCGACGTCTCGCCGATGCCGACCCTGCCGATGCGGTGGTGGATCGCCACGTTGGACACGTTGTAGCGCGTCCGGAGCTCCTGGGCGATCCCCTCCATGGTGGCCTCGGCCATCCCTTCGTAGGCCTCGTACTCGAGCTGGATCACCGTGCGGCCCCGCGAGGTGCGCCTCGTCGTGCCCGTGAACGTCGCGATCGCCCCCGCGTCGTCGTCGCGCACCTCGTCGACGCACCGGTCGAGCGACAGCGGCTCGTCGGAGAGCCGGAACGCCCCGCCCGAGACGGGCGGGATCAGCGCCACCTCGTCGCCGTCCGCGAGCGCGCGGTCGCGCGGCGCGTACTCCTTGTTGACGGCGTACAGGAGCCCCTCGGGCTCGGCGCCGAGATCGAGCGCCGGCCACACGTCGGCAACGGTCGCGGCCTCGACCTCCCGGAGCGACCAGCCTGCGCGCTCGCGCAGGCCCGCGAACAGCCTGACCTTGACGCCCACTGGCAGTAGCCTAGAGGCGTGATGCGCATTTGCGGGCACGCGCGGATGGTGCGCCTGACGCGGCGTGGCTCGGCCCCGTCGGGCTTGCCCGTAGCAGTGGCTACGGGCTGCGCCCGCCGTGTCCAATCCGCTTGGTCAGGCGCATCCCCGCACGCACCCCAAGACACATCACGCCTCTAGAACCCGATGGCCGCCACCGACCGACGCGAAACCGAGTCCGGGATCGAGGTGAAGCCGGCCTACACGGCGGAGGACGCCCGGACGCCGCTCGAGCCGCCCGGCGAGTACCCGTTCACTCGCGGCCCGTACAGGGACATGTACCGCGGCCGGCCGTGGACGATCCGCCAGTACGCCGGCTTCGCCTCGGCGGAGGAGTCGAATGCCCGCTACCGCTACCTGCTCGACCGCGGCCAGACCGGGCTCTCGATCGCCTTCGACCTTCCGACCCAGCTCGGGTACGACTCCGACGACCCCCGGGCCCTCGGCGAGGTCGGCCGCACGGGCGTGGCGATCGATTCGCTCGCGGACATGGAGGTGCTGCTGGCGGGCATCCCTCTGGGCGACGTCTCGACCTCGATGACGATCAACGCGCCGGCGTCGCTCTTGCTGCTCCTCTACGAGCTCGTCGCCGAAGCGGGCGGGGTGCCGGGCGAGGCGCTGCGCGGCACCGTGCAGAACGACATCCTCAAGGAGTACATCGCGCGCGGGAACTACATCTTCCCGCCGCGGCCGTCGATGCGCCTGACCACGGACCTGTTCGCGTACTGCGCCGAGCGGATCCCGTCGTGGAACACGATCTCGATCTCCGGCTACCACATCCGCGAGGCCGGCTCGACCGCCGTCCAGGAGCTCGCGTTCACGCTCTCGAACGGCATCGCCTACTGCTCGGCCGCAGTTGACGCCGGCCTGTCGCCGGACGAGTTCGGCGAGCGGCTGTCCTTCTTCTTCAACGCGCACAACGACTTCTTCCAGGAGGTGGCCAAGTTCCGCGCGGCGCGCCGCCTGTGGGCCCGGATCATGCGCGAGCGCTTTGATGCGACGAACCCGAAGGCGCTCGCCCTGCGCTTCCACGCGCAGACGGGAGGCTCGACGCTCACGGCGCAGCAGCCGGAGAACAACATCGTTCGCGTGGCCGTGCAGGCGCTCTCGGCGATCTGCGGCGGCGCCCAGTCGCTGCACACGAACTCGTTCGACGAGGCGCTCGCGCTCCCGACCGAGCACGCCGCGACGATCGCCCTGCGCACGCAGCAGATCCTGCAGGCGGAGGGTGGCACGACCGCCACGGCCGACCCGCTCGGCGGGTCGTACTACATCGAGGCGTTGACCGACGAGCTCGAGTCCAGGGCGTGGGAGCTGATCGAGCGCGTCGACGACGCCGGCGGAGCGGTCGCGGCGATCGAGCAGGGCTTCGTGCAGGGGGAGATCGAGGCCTCGGCGTTTCGGTGGCAGCGCGAGGTCGAGGAAGGCGAGCGCCCGATCGTCGGCGTCAACGTCTACGCAGCGGACGAGGAGGAGCCGATCGAGCTGCACCGGATCGACCCCGAGGCCGAGCGGCGCCAGGTCGAGCGGACGGCCCGCGTGCGCGCCGAGCGGAACGCAGCCGAAGCCGCCGCGGCGCTCGAGGGGGTGCGTGCCACGGCGCGCGGCGACAGCAACATGCTCGTGCCGATGCGCGATGCGCTGCGGGCGCGCTGCACGGTCGGCGAGATCTGCGGTGCGCTCCGTGACGAGTGGGGCGAGTACGATCGTCGCCTCGCCGCCCGCTGACGACCCCGCCGGTGCGCGTCCTCCTCGTCTCGCAGATGTACCCGGGGCCGACGCGATCCCGATCTGGGCACGTTCGTCGCACAGGGAGCCCGCGAGCTTCAGGCGCTCGGGCACGACGTCGAGCTCGCGGTGCTCGACCGGCGCGGCGGCGGCAAGCGCAGGTACCTCGAGCTCCGGCGCTCGGTTCGTCGCGCCGCGGAGCGCCGCCCGGACGTCGTCTGGGCGCACTTCCTCGTGCCGTCGGGGCTGTTCGCGTCCGAGGTGGACGCACCGCTCGTCGTCACCGCGCACGGGCGTGACGTCCGCAACATCGGCGCGGTGCCGGGAGTCGCGGCGCTGACGCGGCGCGTCGTGACTCGCGCGTCGACGGTGGTCTGCGTCTCGCGGTACCTGGAGCGCGAGCTCCTCGACCGTCTTCCCGCCGCGCGCGGAAAGACCGAGGTCGTCGACTCGGGCGTCGACCTCGAGCGCTTCGACGACGCGGCGCCCGCTGCGAAGCTCGAGTCACCGGCGTTCGTCCATGTCGGGTCGCTGACCGAGCGCAAGAACGTCGTGCGGCTCGCAGACGCGTTCGCGCGGCTCGGCCGCGGCTCGCTCACCTTCGTCGGCGACGGGCCGCTGCGGCCGGCGCTCGAGGCGCGCGACCGCGTCGTGCTCGTCGGCCGCGAACCGCACGACGCGGTCCCCGGCTGGCTCGCCGCCGCCGACGTCGTCTGCGGCCCGTCGCTGATCGAGCCGTTCGGGCAGGCGCTCCTCGAGGCGATGGCGTCGCGGCGCTCCGTCGTGGCCACGCGCATCGGCGGCCCACCCGAGTTCGTCACGCCCGACGCGGGAGTGCTGGTCGACCCGCTCGACGTGCCGGCGCTCGCCCGGGCGCTCGAGCTCGCGGCGGCCCTGCCGAGGCCGAACGAGGCGGCCCGGGCGGCCGCCGCCGGGCACGAGGTCAGCCGGCAGGCTCGCCGGGTGGAGGCGATTCTCGAGCGAGCCGTTCGAGATCGGCGAGCCTGATCTCGACGAGCGGGCGGACACCCTCGTCCAGGCCGTGCTCGACGGCCACCGCGAGCGCCTGCTCGTAGCTCTGGCGGATCTTCTCGACCGAGACGCCCTGCTTGAGCCGGTTGTCGCCGGTCAGGAGCAGGTCGTGGATCTTCTCGCGCGCCTCCGCCTCGTCCACGACCGCAACCGTACCTTCGGGCGGGCTACAGTTCCGGGCGCATGCTGGCGTTCTTCTCCGTGCTCCACGTCTTGATCTCGTCCGCGCTGATCGGGCTCGTGCTCATGCACTCCGGCCGCGACGCGGGCCTCGGCGGCATGGGGTTCACGCCGGCCTCGCAGGGCGGGACCCACATCGTGGAGCGCAACCTCACGCGCCTGACGGTCGTCGTCGCGGTGCTGTTCTTCACGAACACCGTGGTGCTGTTCCGCCTGCTCCAGTAACGCCGCCTAGACTCATGGCGATGCAGTTGGAGGGCCTGCACCACGTGACGTGTGTCTGCTCGGACGCGCAGCGGACGCTCGACTTCTACCGCGACTACCTCGGCTTCACGCTCGTCAAGAAGACCGTCAACTTCGACGACCCGCACAGCTACCACCTCTATTTCGGCGACGCGGTCGGGAGCCCGGGATCGCTGATCACCTTCTTCGAGTGGCCGCGCGCGGACGCCGGCCGGCTCGGCCGCGGCACGCTCGAGTCGATCGGCCTCGAATCGCCGGTGGTGGAGGCCGAGGGCGAGCTCGAGGACCCCGACGGCCTGAGGCTCAGGCTCTACCCGGGCCCGGAGCCCCGGCTCCGCGACGTGGTCGCGATCGGCAACCCGGACCTCTACGTCGGGCTGTTCGAGGAAGGCGCGCCGCTGCAGTTCGCGGCGCCGGTCGAGGAGCTGGCGCTGATCGGGCCGGGGGCGACACATCACGTCGCGTGGAGCGTCGCCGACGACTCCGACGTGCAGGTGTGGCACGCGCGCCTCGACGAGCTCGGTCTGCGGCCGACGCCGGTCCAGGACCGCAAGTACTTCCACTCGATCTACTTCCGCATGCCCGACGGGATCCTCGTCGAGATCGCGACCGAGGACCGGGGTTCCTCGTCGACGAGCCGCGCGAGTCGATCGGCCAGGCGCTGGCCTTGCCGCCGTGGCTCGAGCCCGAGCGCGCGACGCTCGAGCGCGAGCTTCAGCCCATCTCGTAGCCGAGCGGGCGCGGCTACACTAGGCGCGCCTTCAGGCGCTGGTGGCGGAATTGGTAGACGCGCTAGGTTGAGGGCCTAGTGGCCGCGTAGGCCGTGGAGGTTCAAGTCCTCTCCAGCGCATCGAAGCCGTCCGCTCGCGGGCGGCTTTTTGTTCCTCGTCACCAGGCGCGCCAGGTCTCGCGTGAGACGAACAGGCCGTGGCCGGACCGGCTGCGGCACGTCACGCCGCTCGTGCGCGAGACGCACGTGAACACGCCGCGCCGGAAGCTCGCGCCGTACGGGAGGTTGACGAAGACGGGCCGCTCCTTCTCGGGCTCGTACAGGACGCCGCCCGTGCAGGTGACCGCGCCCTTGTGCGTCGCGGTCAGCTCGAACCCACCCCAGTCGACGCCGATCGGCGGTGAGCCGCAGTAGCGGGTGAGCCTCTTCGCGTAGTCGGCGTGCCCGATCTGGCAGCGGAGGATCGCTGGAGCGGGCGGAGGCCTGGTAGTAGCACCTGATGTTGCCGCTCGGCGAGTGGAAGCCTGGCAGGAGCCTCTTCGCGGCGGCGCCCGCCGGCGCCAGCGCGGCGGCGGCGCAGCAGGCGAGCGCGAAGATCCTGGGAGCGAGCACGCCGGGAGGGTACTCCGGGCGTCGACCGGCGCCGCAGGAATTGACGCCGTCCGCAGGACTCTCTACCCTGATGGCGAACACACGTTCGTCAACGTCGTCGACCCCGGAGGCGTCAGACCCTCGTGCTCACGGCCCGCCAACAGGAGATCTGGAACTTCCTCGTCGCATACGTCGACCGCCACGGCTACCCGCCGACCGTGCGCGAGATCGGCGAGCACGTCGGTCTTGCGTCCCCGTCGACGGTGCACGCGCACCTCGCGAACCTCGAGCGCGCCGGCCTGCTCCGCCGCGATCCGACGAAGCCGCGCGCGCTCGAGCTGATCGGGCGTGAGCGCCGCGAGCCCGAGCCGGCCCGCGGAGACCAGGGTGACGTGGCGCGGCTCCCGCTCGTCGGCGAGATCGCCGCCGGCGGCCCGCTGCTCGCCGAGCAGGCGATCGAGGAGTACGTCCCGCTGCCCGCGTCGACGAAGGGCGACTTCCTGCTCCGCGTCAAGGGCGAGTCGATGCTCGACGCCGGCATCCTCGACGGCGACCTCGTGATCGTCCAGCGCGCGCAGGACGCCCGGAACGGCGAGATCGTCGTCGCGCTGGCCGGCGACGACGAGAGCGCCGACGAGGCGACCGTCAAGACGTTCTACCGCGAGCGCGGGCGCGTGCGGCTGCAGCCCGAGAACGCGTCGATGGAGCCGATCTACGCCGAGCACGTGCAGATCCTCGGCAGGGTCGTGGGAGTCTTCCGGGAGCTCTAGGTGGTCGCGACGTCGCCAGCTTCGCCCGCACGCTCGACCAGGAGCTCGTCGCGCTGCTTCGAGGCGCGTCGCTCGAGTGCCTCACCTGCGGCGAGTTCGTCATGCACGCGCGCGCCGGAGTCGTGTTCTGCCCCGAGTGCGGCAGCCAGGCGGGGGACGAGGAAGCGATCACGGCGGAGCTAGAATTCGCGGTGCAGGCCGGGTGACCGCGTCGCGCCCGCCGAGAAGGCGGCGCGCGTCGAGGAAAGTCCGGACACCGCAGGGCAGGACGCTGACGAGAGTCAGGCGGCGAAAGCCGACGGAAAGTGGAACAGAGAGGAGACCGCCACCGGCGACAGATCTCTCCGGAGACGCCGGCGGTAAGGGTGAAACGGTGGGGTAAGAGCCCACCAGCGTCGCGGCGACGCGGCGGCTAGCCAAACCCCGTCCGGTGCAAGGCGAACAGGGCCCGTCACGAGGCTGCCCGCCCAGGGCCCGGGTAGCTGCCAAGAGGGATGGTCACCCTCGACAGAATCCGGCTTACAGGCCTGCTACGGAAACCCCTGCAAATGCAGGGGTTTCTATTTGGGGTTTCCAGAAATCCGAGCTCGCGGCCGGGGACTGCGAGCGGCCGAGTGCGGCGTCCAAGGCGGCTTGCGAGCGATCGCCCAGGAATCGCGCACGTTGGCGCTTTCACGTCAGCCCGGCGGTTTTCCGATTCGGGCACTCGGCCGTTCTCTCCGCGCCCGAACGCGACGTATCGGAGCGACTGCTCGGCTGCTCTTACGGGTGAGACCTGCTGCACAGCGGGAAAGGAGACCTTCAATGAACGCTATCTCTGCGCCGGCCGCGATTCCGCTCAAGCGCCGCCGCCGATTCGGCCTGATCGTCGGGCTGGCCGTACTCGTCGCGGCCGTTGCCTGTGCGCTCGCGTTCGCCGTCGATTGGAACTCGACGGAGAGCCAAGGGAACAACCAGACCCGCGCCGGAGTGTTCGAGTCGGCCGGTAGCTGGTCCGGCGTCGTCGACCGGGCCAGCGGCATTCCGCTGTCGGCCGGCATCGTCGGCCTACCCGCCGGAGTGTTGGAGTCGGCCGGTGGCTGGTCGGGCCTCGTCGACCCGGCGACGGGCATTCCGCTGTCGGTCGGCGTCGTCGGTCTGCCGACCTCCGCGGTGCAGGCTCGACTCAACCCGTACGCGCGCTGACACCCGAGCAGCTCGCGTACGCCGCCGCGCAGCAGCTTCGCGAGACAGGCCTGCTAGAGAAAAGCCCTGCTATCGCAGGGCTTTTCTCTAGCCACCTTCGCGAGTGGAATCGACGCTCAGGCGTCGAGCGGCAGCCGCTCGAGCACCTCGTCGATCCGCGCGAAGCCGCCCTTCGCGCCCTCCTCGACGCCGTACTGCATCGTCGTGTCGCGCTCCTCGGTCGAGGCGAAGCGCATCGTCTGCGTCAGCTTCGTGCGCTCGCCGAGATCCTCGAACTCCAGCGTCTGCAGATGATTCTGGAACGTCTGCACGAGCCGCTCCGGCGCCTCGACCTCGCGGAACTCGCCCTCGACGACGCCGAACTTCGTGCGGAAGCGGTACGTGCCGCCCGGACGGACGTCCATCTCCTCGACGACCGTGCCGTCGCCCCACCATTCGGGGATCAGCTGCGGGTCCGTCCAGATCGGAGAAGACGTGCGCGCGCGGCGCGTCGAACTCGCGCTCGACCCGGATCTCGAGCTCGTTCGGGGTGGTGACCGTGGTCTCGTTCATCTCAGCCCACCGCTTTCTTCACGAGTGCGCGGATCTTCGTCTCGTCTGCTTTGGTCAACTTCGTCAGTGCGTAGGCGACCGGCCACATGGAGCCGTCGTCCAGGCTCGCGCTGTCGTTGAAGCCGAGCATCGCGTACCGCTCCTTGAACTTCCCCGCGTCGCGGAAGAAGCAGACAACCTTGCCGTCCTTGTTGGCGTAGGCGGGCATCCCGTACCAGGTCTTCGGCGTGAGGTCGGGCGCGGTCTCGGTGACGATCGCGTGGATCCGCTCGCCGAGCGCGCGATCGTCCGGCGACATCTCGGCGAGCGCGCCGCGGACCGCGCTTTCCCCGTCTGCGGCCGTCTTCAGCTCGCGGGCGCGCGCTCTCATCGCCGCCTTCTCCTCGGCCGTGAAACCGTCCTTCTTCTGCTTGGACTTCGTGGTCGTGTTCATCGTGCTCCTTTCGTCCGTTCGACGACCTGCGCGAAGCGGTCGAGCCGCTGCAGCCACGTGCTGATGCCCTCGAAGGCGTAGGGCACGAGCATGCACCTGCGGACACGGCCGACCTTCTCCGTCGTGACGAGCTCCGCCTCCTCGAGCAGCCGGATGTGCTTCTTCATGCCGGTCAGCGACATGCCGAAGGGCTCGGCGAGCTCGCTGATCGTCGCGCTGCCGATGCCGAGCCGTTCGAGGACGGCACGGCGGGTCGGGTCGGCGAGGGCTGCGAAGGCGCGGTCGACGGTCGTGATACTGAACCATTAGGTTCACTATAGCAACTACGCCCTGATCACGTCACGGCTGGAGGCTGAACGGCGGGTACCGGTCGGTGACGAGGACGAACGCATAGGCCGCTACGCGGTTCGTCCAGCGCAGCACGCCGAGGACGAAGTCGAACGCGCCTCGCGGGTAGCGACCGGTGAAGAGGATCGCGAACCACGCGATCACGATCATCACGAACGCTGCGATCCAGAGGAAGAACAGAACGATGAAGTGCGGGATCGCGAGGAACCACTTGACGAGTGGCAGCCAGCGGTTGAGGTCGTGCTCGGCGTCCGGGTAGGGGTAGTCGAGCCTCACCGACTGCTGCTCGTCCGTGGACGGATAGTGGTCGTCCATCAGCGCGAGATAGACCCCGACCCGGTTGGAGAACCGGAGCAGCTCCCGGTTCCAGTCGAACCACCAGCGCGGGTACTTCTGCCGGAACAGGATCATGAGCAGCGGCGCGAGGAACAGCAGCGCGCCGGTGCCGCCGGCGACTCGCCAGCCGTGCTCGCCCGCGGCGGTGCTGCCTTCGGGCCCGCCGATGCTCGCAGCGACGATCAGGATCGGGATCGCGACGAAGATGCGAAAGGCCGTGGTCAGCCGGTTGAGGCTGCGGTCGGGGTACTCGACGGAGAGCTGGACCGGATAGCTCGGCGTCCGCTTCCCCGTGGTTGCTCGACTCCATGCCTGCTCCTCCTTCATTCGCTTGCACGCGGGGTTGGACCGTATCCTCGGGCGGCGTGGGCAAGGCGCCTGCTTCCCCCTATCCGCCCGACGTCGCAGAGGACAGCCCGCCGGTCACCGAGCTCGGCGACCTGTCCGACGTCGTGCTCGGCGATCTCGACTGGGCGAACCGGCAGGCCCGGGGGCTGACGATCCGCCGGGCCGAGATTCGCCGCTGCCGTCTCACCGGCGCCGAGCTGGCGGAGGCAGCGCTCTCCGACGTGACGCTTGCCGACTGTCGCCTCGACCTCGTCGGGCTGCGCTACGCGCGGCTCGAGCGCGTCGTCTTCCAGGACTGCCGGATGTCCGAGTGCGACCTGTACGAGGCGTCGCTCACCGACGTCGTGTTCGAGAACTGCGAGCTGCGCGAGGCCACGCTCAGCGGCGCGCAGCTGAAGCGCGTCGAGCTTCGCGGCTGCGACCTCGCCGGTCTCCGCGGAGTCGAGGCGTTGCGCGGCGCGCGCATGCCGTGGGCCGACGCCGTCGAGAACGCGCCGCTCTTCGCGGCCGCGCTCGGACTCGAGCTGATCGACTGACGCGGGCAGCGTTATGGCTCGACGAGCCCCCGGCGGATCGCGTAGCGCGTGAGCTCGACCCGGTCGCGCATGCCGAGCTTCTCGAGGATGTTCGCCCGGTGGCGCTCGACCGTCTTGACACTGATCGTGAGCATCTGGGCGATCGTCTTCGACGGGTGCGCCTCGGCGATCAGCTTGAGCACCTCCTGCTCGCGCGGGGTGAGCGGGTCGAACGCTTCGTCCTCGCCGTCACGTTGGACGTAGTCGCGCACGAGCGCCGACACCGCCGACGGGTAGAGGAAGGTCTGCCCGCGCATGGCGGCCCGGCACGCGTCGACGATGTCGCGGTCGGCGCCGGACTTGAGCACGTACCCGGACGCGCCGGCCTTCAGCGCCTCGAAGAGGAACTGCTCGTTCTCGTACATGGAGAGGATCAGCGTCCGGAGCTCCGGTTTGCGCCGTTCGAGCTCACGCGCGGCCTGGAGGCCGGTCATGCGCGGCATGCTCACGTCGAGGATCGCGAGGTCGACGTCGCTGGAAAGCGCGAGCTCGACCGCCTCGCGCCCGTCGGCCGCCTCGGCGACGACGTCGAGATCGGGCTCGCTGTCCATCACGAGCTTCAGGCCGCGGCGCACGATCTCGTGGTCGTCGGCGACGAGGATCTGTGTGACGAGCGGTACGGGCATCAGGCTCCGCGCGGCTCCGCCGGGACCTCGAGGCGCACCTCGAGACCTCCGGTTCGCGCCGGCTTGATCGCGAGCGCGGCCCTCACCATCACGGCGCGCTCGCGCATCCCGCGCAGTCCGCCTCCTTCGTGTGAGCCGTTCGTGCCGCCGCCGTCGTCGACCACACGGAGGACGACGCTCTCGTGCCCCGGCTGCAGCGACAGCCAGACGCGACGTGCGCCGGAGTGCCGCGCGACGTTGGTGAGGCTCTCCTGGGCCACGCGATAGACCGCGAGCTCGGCGTCGGACGAGAGCTGCGGCAGCTCGCGCGCGAACTCCCACTCGAGCTCGAGCCCGGCCTGCTCGGTGAACCTGGTCGCCAGCGACTTGAGCGCGCTCACGAGCCCGAGGTGCTCGAGCAGCTCGGGGCGCAGCTCCTGTGCGAGCCGGCGCACGTCCTCGATGCTCCGCCGGGTCGCCTCCTGCGCCTCGGCGAACAACTCGCGCCGGTCGGCCGGAACCTGGCCCGCGACCTGGTCGAGCAGCAGGAGGACGCCGGTCATGCTCTGGCCGACCTCGTCGTGCAGCTCCGCCGCGATCCGTCTGCGTTCCGCCTCCTGCGCCGCCAGCGCGCGGCTCCCGCTCTCGCGCCGCTCCGTCTCGAGCCGCTCGAGCATCTCGTTGAAGGACCGCACGAGGTCGACGACTTCCGGCGAGCCGCTCGGTGTCAACCTGCGTCCGGGGCGCAGGAGGTCGACGTTCTTCATCCGCTCGGCGAGCCGCTCGAGCGGCTTGAACGCCGGTCGCAGCATCGCGTAGTTGAGTGCCAGGAGCAGGACGATCCCGACGACGAGCGCAACCTCCTCGATCACCCTGACCGGCGCGCTGATCGTCAGCGGAGAGAGCGCGAGCACGACGCCGGCTGCGACCAGCAGCGCGGCGTTGAGCAGGAACACACGCCAGAAGAGCCGCATCTCGGCCTCTATGTTGTACCCGTCTAGGCTCGCCCGTCCGACGGCGCGGCGACGGCCGCGGCCTCGGGCGGCACGACGACCACCGGGCACGGCGCCGTCTGGGCGAGCTCCCGCGCGAGCGAGCTCGAGAGCATGCGGCCGAGCCGCCCGCCTCTGGCACCGACGACGATCAGGTCGGCCGCCTCGTCGGCGGCGATCGTCGCCACGGACTCGGCCGGATCGCCGAAGGCGCTCCGGTAGTCCTCGTCGGAGCCGTTTCGCGTCTCCGGGGCAAGCCGCTCGTCGTCGATCGTGACGAGCACGATGCGAGCCTCGAAGCGGTCGGCAAGCCGCCTGGCGACGTGCAGGGCCGCACGCGCGCCCTCGGACGCATCGGCGACGCAGACGATCGTGCCGTTCATCCGTGGCTAGAAACGGTGCCGGGCAACCGGCCACCATTCCGCCGGCTCCCAGTCGACCCCCCGGCACATCGGGCAGACGGGCAGCGACCGGTAGCTCGCGATCTGGTACCCGCAGCTCGCGCAACGCAGTGGCCGCCGGGCGCTGCGTGACAAGTCGTGTCTCTCGTCGTGCGTGTGGGCGATCGAAGACGGTGCGGCAGGCATGACGATCCTTTCGCATTGGTTTCCTCGAGGATCGCTGTGCCGCGCGTGCTGCGAAATGGGGTTCGCGCTCCATCTCGGCGAATGGGGTCTCGATTCGGTCGGAGATGGGGCCTGCCCCCGATCGACGGCGCCGTTCGTCTCGGCGAAGCTCGTGGCGAACGTGGAGGACGGGGCAGAGGGGGCCGGGGCGCGCGACTCGGGATGCGCGCCCCGGCCGGCGCGGCGATAGGGATTCCCGGCGGTTGCGGCGAGCCGCTCGGCGAGTCGAGCAACCGCAGCCCGCAGCTCGGCCGGCCGCACGACGCGGAAGTCGGCCCCGAGGCCGGCGAGCACGCCTGCGACCCAGTCGAGCGAGTCCGCCCGCAGCTCGAGGCGCGTTCCGTCTCCGAGCGCTGTCAGCTCCGCGAGCGTCGCCGGCACGCGCGCCGCGACCGTGCTCAACGGAGCCTCGACGTGCACCTCGACCTCCCACGCGCGCGGCAGGCGCGCGAGCACGGATGGCTATGGGCGGGCCCCCCACGCGGGCCCGCCCAAGCCTCTAGCACTCAGCCCGCCGCGCCGTTCGACGACGCCGGCTCGATGTTCTGGTTCAGCCGGAACAGGTTCGTCGGGTCGTACTTGCCCTTCAGCGCGGCCAACCGTGCGTAGGTCGCCGGGTCGTACGCCGACCGCGCCGCATCGCGGTCGCCGAGGAAGTTCCCATAGGCGTGGCCGGTCGACGCCGTGTCGGCGGCCGCGATCACCTTTCTCGCCCAGGAGATGTGCGCGTCGTCGTCGGCGCGGTCGTGCCAGCCGGTCACCGCGTTCAGCACGAACGGCATCGACCGCTCGCCGAACGACGAGGCGTCGTCGCCCGCGCGGCCGAAGGCGCCGCCCATCTGGTGGACGTGGATCTCGCACTGCGGGCCGGGCGCCTCGAGGTGCAGCTCGCAGAGCGCATCGATCAGCGCGTCGTCGAGCTTCGACAGGTTCGTCGCCTTGAAGTACGAACGGATCCCCTTGGCCCACAGCGGGTCGATCAGCGACTGCATCACCGTGTACGGCATCGGCCCGAGCAGGTCGGCGACCGGCTCCGCCACCTCGCGCAGCGGCGCGACGAGCGCGGCGCCGTCGTCGGGCGCACCGGCCGACATCGCGATCAACGCGACGACCTTCTTGCCGTGCCATTCCGCCGGGATCACCGGAAGCGGCGGCGCGGTCGTCAGGTCGACGAGCGCGGTCACGTCGTCGTCGGCGCCCGGCGCCCACTCGCGGAAGCGGCGCAGGAGGTCCGCCGACGCCTCGGCCGGGAAGAAGATCGGCCCGGCATAGACGATCGGCCCGACCGGGTGCAGCTGGTACTCGAGCTGCGTGACGATGCCGAAGTTGCCGCCGCCGCCGCGCAGGCCGCGCAGCAGCTCCGGGTTCTCGGACTCACTCGTATGGACGAGCCGTCCGTCGGCGGTGACGACGTCCGCTCCGACGAGGTTGTCGCAGGCGAGGCCGTGCTTCCGCATCAGCCAGCCGATCCCGCCGCCGAGCGTGAGGCCGCCGACGCCGGTCGTCGAGACCAGGCCGCCGGTCGTCGCGAGGCCGTGCGCGATCGTCTCGTGGTCGACGTCGCCCCACGTCGCGCCGCCGCCGACGTAGACCCGGCGCGCGGCCGGATCGACGCGCACGCTGCGCATGGCGCCGAGGTCGATGACGATGCCGCCGTCCACCGTCGAGAAGCCGGCAATGCTGTGGCCGCCGCCGCGCACGGCGATCTGGAGGTCGTTGCTGCGTGCGAACCCGACGGCGGCAATGACGTCCGCCGGTCCCGAGCAGCGCACGATCACCGCCGGACGCCGTTCGTCGTGCACCGCGTTCCAGACGCGGCTCGCCTCGTCGAACTCGTCGTCGGCGGGAGTGAAGATCTCGGCTCTGGTCGCCTCGCGGAGCTCCTGCACTGTTGCTTCGCCGAGGACTGGAGAGAGCGTTTCGGTCATGACGTTCTTCCTTTCGTCGAACGTTTGACCCGAGTCTTATCGGCGCGATCTTTGCGCGAGCTTTGCGCAGTCTTCGCAAGCGATCGAAGCTGTTCCTCGACGAGCGCGACCTCGGGCAGGTCGTTCGCGGTCCGATAGTGCACGAGCGCCGACTCCCATAGCTCCTTCGCCTCGGTGGGCTCGCCGCGCGCAATCGCGACCTCGGCCATCGAGACGTCGGTGAACGCGAGCCACCGGCTTCGAGTGGTCTCGGCGAGCACGTGCTTCGCCTCGCGCAACGCGCTCCACGCCTCTTCGAGACGGCCCCGCGCCCGCTCGAGGTCGGCCGTTCGCCAGAGCGTGCTCGCGAGCCCCCAGCGGTCGCCCGCCCGCCTGAAGATGTCGCGGGCCTCGGCCAGCCGCAGCTCGGCGTGCTCGTGGTCCCCCGTCGTCGTGTCGATCATCCCGAGCCCGGTCAGGGCCAGACCGATCCCCCGGCGGTCGTTCAGCTCGGTCCTGATCTCGAGCGCGCGACCGAGGTCACGGCGGGCGGCGTCGATCGAGCCCAGCGCCAGTGCGAGATACGCCTGCCGGGCGAGCACGAAGCTCTCGCCTCGCCTGTCGCCGAGCGCCTCGAAGCGCGCGGCGCTCTCGGCCAACTGCGCCGCCGCGCCGTCGAGGTCTCCTCGTAGCCGGGTGATCGTCGCCTGGTTGGCGAGCACGTACCCGACGGCCGCCGCGCAGGTCACCTCGATGAACGGCTGGAGGGTGTCCTCGAAGAGCAGTCGCGGCCAGGAGTCGTCGGCGGGAGAGCGCGTCTCCGCGATGTTCACCGGCGACGGGATGAACTCGTCGGGATCCGCGGCCCGGAACCGCTCGAGGCTCTCGGCGAGGAGCTCGTCGGCGCGCGCCGAGGTCGCCGACGATCCAGCGCGAGACGCCGAGCGTGTAGACGCAGAGCGCCTCGCACGCGGCGAATCCCTCGCGCCGCGCGAACGCGAGGCCGCGCTCCGCCCACCGCGAGGCTTCATCGCCGGTGTCGGTCGCGATCGCGAACTCCCCGAGGAACTGGAGCGCGTGCCACTGGGCCCGCGCATCGCCGAGCTCGGCGGCGATCGAGTACGCCTCCTCCGCCCGCTCTGTCCCGCGGCCGATCGTGCCGCTGCGCATGTCGATCGCCCCCGCAGCCCGCAACGCGTCGGCTCGCAGGGCCGTTCGCTCCGGTGCGGCGGCGAGCGCCGCGGCGAACCGGCGCTGTCCCTCGCCGAGGTCGATGCGCCGCAGCCAGAACGGATACACCGCCACGCAGAGGCGAAGGGCGTCGTTCGGGTCTTGCTCGAGGAGCGTCTGCAGCGCCGCGCGGACGTTCGCCGCCTCGACGTCCATCTCACCGGATTCCCGTTCGCGCTCTGCGAACGAGAGCGTCCAGCGCGCGTGCCGCAGTGCGAGCTCGGTCGACTCGCCGGCCTCGGCGAGACGGTCCTGCGCGTAGGCCCGGACCGTGTCGAGCAGGCCGTATCTCCACGTGCCGTCGACGTCTCCCGCCGCGACGAGCGACTTCTCGACCAACCTTCCGAGGAGGTCGGCGACGGCCGCCTCGTCCAGCCCGCCGCCGGCGCACACCTCCTCCGCTGCGTCGAGCCTGAACCCGCCGGAGAACACCGCCAGCCGGCGGAAGAGCGTCTCCTCCTCGGGCTCGAGCAGGTCGTGGCTCCAGCGGAGCGTCGCGAGGAGCGTCTGCTGGCGTGACGGCGCCGCGCGGTTGCCGCCCTGCAGCAAGCGGAACCGGTCGTCGAGGCGCTCCGCGATCACGGCCGGGCTGAGCGCGCCGAGCCGACCTGCCGCGAGCTCGAGCGCGAGCGGCAACCCGTCGAGACGGAAGCAGATCCTCGCGACGTCGCCGGCGTTGCGCTCGTCGACCTCGAATCCGGGGAGCACACGTAGCTGCACGTTCCGCGAACAGGTGCACCGACTCGTAGCGCACGAGCTCCTCCGGCGGGAGGCGCTGCTCGGGGTCCGGGATCGCGAGCGACGGAACGCGGAAGACCGTCTCGCCCGACACCCGCAGCGGCTCGCGGCTGGTCGCGAGGATCGTCAATTCGCCCGCGCTGCGCAGGATCGCGTCGACCAGCTCGGCGCTCGCGCCGATCAGGTGCTCGCAGTTGTCCAGGACGAGCAGCAGCGAGCGTTTGCGAGAAAGTCGCGGATCGCCTCGCTCAGGTCCTGGCCCGGGAGCGCGCGCACGTCGAGCGCTGCCGCGACGGCCACCGGAACGGTGCTCGGCTCCCCGACCGGCGCCAGCTCGACGAGCACGGCGCCGTCCGCGTACGTCGTCGCCGACGGTGCGCGCGAGCTCGAGCCCGAGCCGCGTCTTGCCGGCGCCGCCGACACCCGTCAGCGTCAACAGCCGGGTCCGGCCGAGCAGCCCGCGCAGCTCCTGCAGCTCACGCCCGCGGCCGACGAACGAGCTCGCCTCGATCGGCAGCTGGCCGAGTCGCGACCCGCTGCCGAGCTCGTGCAGCTGCGCCGCCAGCTCGGCGTGCACCGTGGCGAGGCGGCCGCGAGGCTCGTCGGCCCAGTCGTCGTAACGGTTCTCGGGGAGCAGCTCGCCTGGGTAGAGGGCCAGCGCCTCGCGCACCGCCGCGGCAGTGCCGAGGTGCGCGGCCTCCTCGGCCGCCTTCGTGAAGCGGTCGACGTCGAGGTCGACGTCGGGCGCCAGGGAGATGAGCTCGTCGCGAACGTCGATCACGTCCGGCCCGAGCGCGCGGCGGGCCGCGTGGACCGCCTGGTAGAGGTTGTTCGCCGCGGCGTTCGGCGAGTGGTCGCGCCAGAGCGCATCCATCGCCTGCTCGCGGTGCAGGCGGCGTCCCGGCGCGAGCGCGAGCAGCTTGACCAGCTCGCGCGCCTTCTTGAGCCGCCAGGCCCGCGGCGCGACCGGCTCGCCGTCGACGGTGGCGTCGAAGCCCCGCGAGCAGGCGGATCGTCACGGTGGGCACGACAAGAGAATGTCGGACCCGCGACAGCTCGCGTCAGGCGCGCAGTACGACTTCGACGCAGGTGCCGTGCCGCGGCGCCGAGCGAAGCGACAGCTTCCCGCCGATCGCGGCGGCGCGCTCGCGCATGTTCACGAGCCCCTGGCCGGCGCCACCCTCGTCCGGCTCGAACCCGTCGCCGTCGTCGCGCACCTCGACGAACCTCGAGCCCGCGCGCGTGCCGATCTCGACGCGCGCCGTTCGCGCGCCCGCGTGCTTGCGTGCATTCGCGAGGCCCTCCTGCACGATCCGGAACAGCTCGATCTGCTCGTCCGGCCGCAGCACGATCTTCGGGTCGATCACGAGCTCGACGTCGAGCATTCCGTCGGCGGCCAGGAACTCGACGTAACGGCGGAGGGCAGCATCGAACGGCGACCGGCCGGCCGCCGACGACAGCGCCAGGAACGCGTAGCGGGCCTCCTGCTGCGCAGCCTGGGCCGCCTCCTTCAAGCGTGGCAGCGTCGTCTCCGGATTCGCCCCCGTTTCGAGCATCGAGGCGAGCGACGCGACCGCGAACAGGTACTGGGCCAGGCCGTCGTGGATCTCTCGGGCGAGGCGTCCCCGCTCCTCGGCGACCGCACGACCGAACTCGGCGGCGCGAATCGCGCGCCACGCGCCGACCAGCAGCACGCCGTAGGCCGCGAGCTGGAGGTAGTCGCCGAGCGAGACGCTGCCGACCCGTGCCGGAGGCATCAGCATGAAGTCGAGCGTGGCGTACAGCATCAGGGTCCCACCCAGGGCGAGCCAGCGCTCGAGGTCCTCGCCGCTACGACGGAACCGATGCGTGAACCCGACGACCGCGACGAGCAGCACGAACGCGAGCGACGCGAGCGCTGTCGACAACGGGGGCGGGTCGCGCGGTGTCGCCGGCGGTGAGCGTCGGCAGCGACGAGCCGAGGAGGTGGAACCCCACCCAGACGACTCCCAGGATCAACGCGCCCGTCGCCATCGCGTAGACGATGAGCGCCCCGCGGCGCGCGACGTGGCCGTGCGCGAGCGGCGCGACCGCGATCAGCCCCCAGCCGACCGTGCTCCCGACGATGCTCGCCCAGTACTCGATGGGCCGTCCGTCGAAACCGCCGACCGTGGGGACGATCGCAAACGCGAGCAGCGAGAGCGACGTGGCGAAGAAGCCCGCGAACAGGAAGATGTCGAAGCGGCGACCTTCGACGGAGAAACGCGTTCCGCTGAGCACCGCGACGAGGCCGCCGGTCAACATGAACACGGTCTGGAGCGCGAGCTTCAGTTGCGGCGCGTCGTACGGCGTCTGCAGATCCGGGTAGGCGAGGTAGAGCGCGAGCGAGGCGCCGAACAGCGCGAACAGCAGGACCTCGCCCCAGAGCAGGCCCATGAAGCGGTCGTGGTGCATCTCCGCCGGTATCGGCAGAATCGGCCCGAGCGATGACAGCCATGCGCATCCTGATCGTCGACGACCATCCGCTCACGCGCGAAGCGCTCACCGGGCTGCTCGCGCACAACGGGTTCGACGTCTGCGGCCAGGCAGCCGGCGGGGAGGAGGCGATCAGGCTCGCCGGCGAGCTTCAGCCCGATCTCGTCCTGCTCGACCTGACGATGCCCGGGCTCGACGGTCTGCACGCGCTGCCGCGCATCCGCAAGGCATCGCCCTCGTCGTCGGTCGTCGTGCTCACGGCCGCCGAGGACGAGGACAACCTGCTCGCGGCGATCCGCGCCGGGGCGGCGGGCTACCTGCTGAAGAGCGAGCCGCCCGAGCGGATCGTCTCGCTGCTGCGCGGGATCGGCGAGGGCGAGCCGGCGCTCTCGGGGCCGGTCGCGCGACGGCTGCTCGAGCAGGTCCAGAAGGCGTCGGCGTCCGGACGAGCGTTCCGGCGTCGATCGGCGACCGCCTCTCCGCCCGCGAGGTGGAGGTGCTGCTGCTGCTCGAGCGTCACCTGGCGACGGACGAGATCGCCGCGGAGCTCGGGATCTCGGAGCACACCGTGCGCTCGCACGTGAAGAGCCTGCTCGCCAAGCTCGGCGTCTCGTCCCGTCGCGAGGCGCTCGAGGTGCTCACCGCCGCGCGTTAGTCGACGAGTCGAAGCCCTCGAGGGCGGCCTCGACGAGCCAGGGCAGCGTGCGCAGGTTGTAACCGCCCTCGAGCACGGCGGCCACGCGCGGCGCGAGCTGCGTCGTCCGCGCCGCGAGCTCGCGAAAGCAGCCGGTCGAGAGCTCGAGATCGGCCAGCGGATCTTCGACGTGCGCGTCGAAGCCGCACGAGACGAGGAGCAGCTCGGGCGCGAAGCGACGGATGGCGCGCTCGACCGTCTCCCACGCCTCGAGGTACGCGTCGTCGCCGGTGCCGGCCGGCAGGGGCATGTTCACGAGCGTCTCTCCCTGCTCGTATGGCCCGCCGCTGCCCGGGTAGAGCGGCCACTGGTGGAGCGACGCGAAGAGGATCGTCGGATCGTCGGCGACGATGTCCTGCGTGCCGTTCCCGTGATGGACGTCCCAGTCGACGATCGCGATGCGCTCGAGGCCGAGATTCGCCTGAGCCCAGCGCGCGGCGATCGCGACCGACCCAAAGATGCAGAAGCCCATCGCGCGCTCACGCTCCGCGTGGTGGCCCGGTGGGCGGGCGAGCGCGAAGCCACCGCGTTGCGTGGCCTCGATGGCTCCCCCGGCGGCGAGCAGCGCGGCGTCGAACGTCGTCGCAGTGCACACGGTGTCGGCGTCGATCAGACCGTTCGTCGTCTGGACATGCCGGACGAGCTCCGCGGTGTGGCACCTGAGGACGTCTTCCACCGACGCGGGCTTGCACTCGACGAACGGGAAGTGGTGCTGCAGCACCGCGAGCCGCTGCTGCGACTCGGGGTGCGACCCGGTCGGGTGCTGGTGCGAGAACGCTGTGTTGCTGACGAGGTCGATCACGGCCTCCCGGGTGGGGTGAGGCGATCGTCGCACGGCCAAACGTCCGTGCTGTACCTAGCTGACCGGGTGGGGTGGGCGGGCCTTGGTCCGAACACGATGCGACGGTTCCCATTGTCCAAGGGGAGGGTGTCCTCGAATGAAGTCCAGGTTTGGGGTGTCGGCATTCGTGCTGGCGTCGATCGCGCTGTTCGTCGCGCTGTCCGGGGGCGCGGTTGCCGCCGGGATCGTGCCGCTTGCACGCCATGCCACGACGGCCGGCACCGCAGCGAACGCGTTGAAGCTCGGCGGCAAGACGCCGGCGCAGCTCAGGGCGGCGTGGATCGGAAACGCCGCGAAGCAGGGTCAGCCCGGGCCGCAGGGCCCGGTGGGCCAGAAGGGCGACACGGGTGCGACGGGTGCGACCGGTGCGCAAGCGCGGCCGGCCCGGCCGGGTCGCAGGACAAGGGCGAGGCGGGAGCCCAGGGCCGCGGTCCCGCAGCCGGTCGTCCCCCCCCGCCCCCGTCCCCGGCCCTGCGGGGACGGCCGCGGTGTCGGTGCACACGGCGCCCTTCTCGCTTGCGATCGGCGGTGCGGCCGGTGAGAAGGGGCTGTTCACCGTCAACTGCGGCGCCGGTCAGAAGGCCGTCTCCGGCGGCTACGACGCCGACGGAACCGTGCTCGGTCTGATGACGCATCCGACCGCGGCCGACGACGGCTGGCAGATCTACCTCGACAACGCCGATGAAGCCGCCGCGCACACGGGCACCGTGTACGTGGTCTGCCTCGGCTAGCGGCACTTCGCGGGTGCGCCGGGGCGGCCACCGGCGCACCCGTGAAACCTCCCGCAGTTTGCGGTTAGTGAGCTGTTAGGTGCCTGTCCGACTCTGAGGTCGGCACGTCCACTCACGACCTCAGGGGGAGGATCCGATGAAGCACAGCCTGGGCGGTCCCGCATTCGTACTGGCCCTGGTCGCACTGTTCGTCGCGCTCGGCGAGGGCGCCGTCGCCGCGGGAATCGTCCCGATGGCACGGCATGCCATCACCGCGGACACGGCCTCGAACGCCCTCCGGCTGGGCGGCAAGACGCCGGTCCAGATCTCGAAGAGCCTCCGCGGCGCCCGTGGCGCGGACGGGCCACAGGGGCCGGCAGGCCCCCAGGGGGACGCGGGCGCGAAGGGTCCGCAGGGCGCGGGTGGGCCGGCCCGCAGGGCGCCACCGGCCCGCAGGGCCCGAAAGGTGACGTCGGTGCGGGGCTGAAGATCGTCGGGACGGTTGCGACCGTCGGTGATCTGCCGGCTTCGGGTACGACCGGTGACGCCTATCTGGTCGCGGGCAACCTGCACGTCTGGACGGGGAGCGCATGGACGAACACCGGCCCCGTGCAGGGACCAAAAGACGAGACGGGCGCCCGGGGACCGGCCGGTCCCGCAGGCCAGGCCGGGTCGCCCGGCACGGCGTCTGTGTCGGTGCACACGACCGCCTTCTCGCTCACCGCGAACGGCACCAACGGCGACCAGGGTCAGTTCACCGCCAGCTGCGGTACGGCGCAGAAGGCGGTGTCTGGCGGGTTCGGCACGGACCGGCGTCGTCGTTGCCTTTGGACACACATCCGACAGCTGCCGACGACGGTTGGCAGATCTTGATCTCGGGAACGCCGACAACAACGCCGGCGCTACCGGGACGGTCTACGCGGTCTGCCTCGGGTAGCGAGTGACGGCACGGGTGCGCCGGGGCGGCGACCGGCGCACCCGTCTCGAGTTTGAGAAGCTCCGAGCCCACACCTCGAAGGGGGTCTCGGATGAAGCGCAGCCTGGGCGGCCCGGCCATCGTGCTGGCGGCCGTCGCACTGTTCGTGGCGCTCGGCCAGGGCGCCGTCGCCGCCGGAATCGTCCCACTCGCCCGACACGCGATCACCGCCGGAACGGCGACCAACGCGCTCAAGCTGGGCGGCAAGACGCCGGCCCAGGTGAAGGCGACCCTGCGGGGGCTGCAAGGGCCGCAGGGACCGAAGGGCGACCCGGGCCCGCAGGGCCCGTCGGGCAGCTCCGCGGTATCGGTGCACACACAGACGTTCACCGTGAACGAGGGCGGAACGAGTGGCGACTCCGCGGTGATCACGGCGAATTGCGGCTCCGGGCAGAAGGCGGTCGGGGGCGGCTTCGACGCGACGGCCGTGCTCAGCCTCGCCAGTCATCCGACGAGCGGCGACGACGGGTGGGCCGTCTCCGTGAACAACCTCGACGGATCGCAGTCCCAGTCCGGGACGGTCTACGCGGTCTGCCTCGGATGACCGTTGACGATGGCTGATGCCACGCGCTCGCGTGTCCGGATACGCGGCCTGAGGGCACCCGGCCGCTCCCGGCCTGGTCGTGGCGGCGAAGCCGCCCCGAGCAGGCCGTCCGCTTCACGCCGTCGCACCGGCACCGATGGCGCTGCCATCGCCGCCGGCACGCCGCCGCGCCCGACCACCCCCAGTCCACGCCCCGGAACAGACGATCCCGTGGCATCAACCATCTGACCCGACACGCTCGTTCAGCCTCCCGGCGAGGGCGCCGAGGCCGAGCGAGTCCGCGTGTGCGGCCGCCCGTTCCCAGTCGGGCGGGGTCGGGCCGAGCGGCGGAAGGGGAGCGGCCGCGTCCATCGTCGCGACGCTCCGGTACAGGCGCAAATCATCGGCGATCGTCGAGAACCGTCCAGCGTCGAGCGCCGACTCGAGCGAGCCGTACTGGGAGAGCACGTCGGCGGCCTTCTTCGGCCCGATCCCGGGTGCGCCGGGGATCTTGTCGGAGGCATCGCCTCGGAGCGCGATGAAGTCGGGCACCTGCTCGGGCTCGACGCCGTAGCGCGAGCGGACCTCGGCCGGGCCGACGCGCGTCAGCTCGCTGACGCCCTTCACCGGCTGCAGGATGTTCACGCGCTCCGACACGAGCTGGAAGGCGTCCCGATCCGAGGTGGCGACGAGCACGGGGCCCGGCCAGGCGCCCGCGACCGCGGCGAGGAAGTCGTCGGCCTCGTAGCCCGGAGCCTTGCCGACGAGGAACCCGAACGAGGTGACCAGGTCCGGGAGCAGCCGCAGCTGCTCGAGGATCGCGGGCTCGAACACGCGGCCCGCCTGGTAGCCGGGCAACGACTCGTGGCGATAGGTCGGCACCTCGAGCGTGTCCCAGCCGACGAGCACCGAGTCGGGCTGGACCGTCTCCCACAGCCTGACGAGGAAGTTCGCGAACCCGACGAGCGCCCCGGACGGGCGACCACGCGAGCTCCGCATGCTCTTCGGCAGGCCGTGGTACGCGCGGTGCGCCAACGAGTCGCCGTCGACCGCGAGCAGCAGATCGTCGCTCACAGGCTCGCCTCGAGGACGCCGATCGCCGCCATCAGCCGGTCGGTTGCCAGGCGGGCGCTCTCGGTCGGGGTGCGGTTGCGAAGGTCGTCGAGCTCGATCGGCACGCCGTAGCGAACACGAAGCGGCGCGAATCGCGCGAGGCCGTCCGTGCCTTTGATCCCCGCAGGAACGAGCGGCACGTTGGCCTCGAGCGCGATGCGGGCGGCTCCGGTGAAGATCCGGTCGTCCTTCCGCTTCCTGCGCCGCGTGCCCTCCGGGAACATCGCGACGACGTGGCCGGCCCGCGCGAGCTCGACCGCGGTCCTGACCGCATCGCGGTCCGACGTTCCCCGGTGCACCTGGAACGCGCCGCCGGCCTCGAGGATCGCCGACAGGGGAAACCAGAACAGCTCGGACTTGGCCATGAAGCGGAGGAAGCGTCGCGGCCAGAGCGCCAGGCCGAGCGGCCAGGGGTCGAAGTTCGAGAGGTGCCCCGCTGCGAGCACGTAGCCCCCGTCGGTCGGGAGAAACTCCTGTCCGTAGGCGCGATAGCGGTACAGAAACCGCACGGCGGGCCAGGAAACGACGGCCACGAGCGAGTAGAGAACGCTGGGGCGCGGGGGACGTGTCACCGGCGGGGAGTATCGCGATTTGCGGCCCAGGGGTATCGTGGCCCGCGCGCAATGGCCGCCAACGGCAAGAAGCTCGTGATCGTCGAGTCGCCGGCCAAGGCGAAGACGATCGCCGGATACCTGGGCCACGACTACGTGGTCGAGTCCTCGATCGGCCACATCCGGGATCTGCCCACGAGCGCGTCGGAGATCCCGGCCCGGGTCAAGGACAAGCCGTGGGCCCGCCTCGGGGTCAACGTCGACGAGGACTTCGAGCCCGTCTACGTGGTCGACGCGCGCAAGAAGAAGGTCGTCGCCGACCTCAAGGCAAAGCTGCGGTCGGCCAACGAGCTCCTGCTCGCAACCGACGAGGACCGCGAGGGGGAGGCGATCGCCTGGCACCTGGTGCAGGAGCTCAAGCCGAAGGTGCCGGTTCGGCGGATGGTGTTCCACGAGATCACGCGGCCGGCGATCGAGCGGGCTCTGGCCGAGACGCGGGAGATCGACGAGTCGCTCGTCGACGCCCAGGAGGCGCGCCGCATCCTCGACCGGCTCTACGGCTACGAGGTCTCGCCGGTGCTCTGGCGGAAGGTGATGCAAGGGCTGTCGGCCGGCCGCGTCCAGTCGGTCGCGACACGGCTCGTCGTCGAGCGCGAGCGCGAGCGGATCGCGTTCGTCGCCGCCGGCTACTGGGACCTCGTCGCCACCTTCGACCCGGGGGCGTTCACCGCCCGCCTCGCCGCCCTCGACGGGCAGCGGGTCGCCCAGGGTCGCGACTTCGGCCAGGACGGCAAGCTCCGCGCCGACGACGCGGTCTCACTCGGCGAGGAGGAGGCGCGCGGGGCTCGCCGCGGCGCTCGAGGGCGCGGCGTTCGCCGTCTCGTCGGTCGAGGAGAAGCCGTATCGCCGCCGCCCCGCCGCGCCGTTCATGACGTCGACGCTGCAGCAGGAGGCCAGCCGCAAGCTCCGCCTCTCGTCGCAGCAGACGATGCGGGTCGCGCAGCGGCTCTACGAGAACGGGTTCATCACCTATATGCGCACCGACTCGACCACGCTGTCCGAGGCCGCGCTCACTGCGGCCCGCGACCAGGCCCGCGAGCTCTACGGCGCCGACGCGGTTCCCGACGCGCCGCGCAGGTACGAGCGTCGCGTGAAGAACGCGCAGGAGGCGCACGAGGCGATTCGTCCGGCCGGCGACCGGTTCCGGACGCCGGACGAGGTCCGGCGCGAGCTGACCGGCGACGAGTTCAACCTGTACGACCTGATCTGGAAGCGGACGGTCGCCTCCCAGATGGAGGACGCGCGCGGCCAGACCGTGTCGGTGCGGATCGCCGCGGAGACGAACACCGCGGCAGAACTCGAGTTCGCGACCGCGGCACGACGATCACCTTCCGCGGCTTCCTGCTCGCGTACGAGGAGGGCCGCGACGAGCCTGCCGACGACTCCGAGGACAAGCGCCTGCCGCCGCTCGCCGAAGGCGACGAGCTCATCGAGACGGCGCTCGAGCCCGAGGGCCACTCGACCTCGCCGCCGGCGCGCTACACGGAGGCGACCCTGGTCAAGGCGCTCGAGGACCGCGGGATCGGCCGCCCGTCGACCTACGCGGCGATCATGGGGACGATCCTCGACCGCGGGTACGTGCGCCGACAGGGCCAGGCGCTCGTGCCCGAGTTCCTCGCGTTCGCGGTCGTCAACCTGCTCGAGCAGCACTTCCCGAGGCTCGTCGACTACGAGTTCACGGCCCACATGGAGGACGACCTCGACGAGATCGCTGCCGGCGAGGAGGCGCGGACGGAGTGGCTCCGGCGCGTTCTACTACGGGTCGGACGGCGACGCCGGGCTGAAGGAGCTCGTCGAGCAGCACCTCGGCGACATCGACGCTCGCGAGATCAACACGCTGCCGATCCTCGGCAGCGACATCGTCGTGCGGTCGGCCGCTACGGCCCCTATCTCGAACGCGACGGCCATCGGCAGACGCTGCCGCCCGACCTCGCCCCGGACGAGCTGACCCCGGAGCGGGCCGAGGAGCTGCTCGCCCAGGGCCGGCAAGAGCGCGAGCTCGGGGTCGACCCGGAGAGCGGAAGCCGGATCGTGCTTCGCTCCGGCCGCTACGGCCCGTACGTCACCGAGGCGATCGAGGGCGACGAGAAGCCGCGGACGGCGTCGCTGTTCCAGTCGATGAGCCCGGACACGGTCACGCTCGAGGACGCGCTTCGACTGCTCACCCTGCCGCGGACGCTGGGCGAGGCCGACGGCGAACCGGTGGTCGCGGCGAACGGCCGCTACGGGCCCTACGTCAAGAAGGGCAAGGAGACCCGCTCGCTCGAGTCCGAGGGGCAGCTCTTCACGGCGACGCTCGAGGACGCGCTCGCGCTGCTCGCGGCGCCCAAGGCCCGGCGCCGGCGGGCCGCCGCGCCGCCGCTGAAGGAGCTCGGCGACGACCCGGTCAGCGGGAAGCCGATCGTGGTCAAGGACGGCCGTTTCGGGCCATACGTCACCGACGGCGAGACCAACGCCAGCCTCCGGGCCGGGGATTCGGTCGACACGGTGACCCCCGAACGGGCGCGGGAGTTGCTCCAGGAGCGCCGCGAGCGGGGGCCGG
Source organism: uncultured Thermoleophilia bacterium (assembly GCA_963708355.1). Lineage (GTDB taxonomy): Bacteria > Actinomycetota > Thermoleophilia > Gaiellales > Gaiellaceae > PALSA-600. The sequence goes on from CAVPSK010000009.1 coordinate 730,294, forward strand.
CGAAGCCCCGCCGCAAAGCCCGTTGAAGCTCGGAGCGGGTTTCACAGTTCCACAACCGTTCCGACCAACCCTCGAGACGCGCTACCGTCCATACTCAGCAGGACAGGACGGAATGCCTGGGCAGCCGCGCGCGTTTCGAGCCTCAGGTAGTTCGCCCCTGTCGGTGCCGGTGGAAACGGGCCGGGGATGCCCGTATGGTGGGAAGGTTTGGGGAGCCGAGAGAAGAAACGAAAGGACATCGAGTACTTGACTCAGAACCAGCTGACGGAACTGCTTGAGACCGAGAGTGCGCGGGCGCTGATCGAGGCAGGCGAGGAGCGGGGCTGGATCGAGCCCGCCGAGCTCGAGGCGTTCGCGGTCGAGAACGACCTGGGTGAGCCGGAGGTCGAGGAGGTCATGCGCGAGCTCGAGCGCGTCGGCCTCGAGGTACGCGAGCCGGTCGTCGAGGAGAAGAGCGCGAAGGCACAGCCGGAGCCGGTCGTCTACGAGGCCGACTCGCCGTCCGGCGCGGGCGACAGCCTGCAGCTGTTCCTCGCCGACGTCGGGAAGCACAAGCTCCTGACGGCTCACGAGGAAGTGGTGCTCGCGAAGGCAATCGAGCGAGGCGACGGGCGCGCGAAGCGCCGCATGATCGAATCGAATCTCCGCCTCGTGGTCTCGATCGCCAAGGGCTACCGCGGACTGGGCGTCCCGTTCCTCGACCTGATCCAGGAGGGAACGCTCGGCCTGAACCGTGCCGTCGAGAAGTTCGACTGGCGCCGGGGCTACAAGTTCTCGACGTACGCCACCTGGTGGATCCGCCAGAGCGTGCAGCGGGCGGTCGCCAACCACGCACGCACGATTCGCGTGCCGGTGCACGTCGTCGAGCGGCAGCAGAAGCTGTCGCGGGCGGCGCGGCGTCTCGAGGTCGAGCTCGGTCGTGAGGCGACGAAGGAGGAGCTCGCCGAGGCGACCGGTCTGCCGATCCAGCACGTCGACGAGGCCCTTTCGGCGGCGTCCGCCTCCGTCTCGCTCAACCAGACGGTCGGTGCCGACGACGAGGGAGAGCTCGGCGATCTCTTCGCCGACCGCGAGGCCGCGGACCCGTTCGACGAGGCCGAGGAGTCGCTTCGCCGGCAGAACATCCGCAAGGCGCTCGACGCGCTGCCGGAGCGCGAGCGGCGCATCCTCGAGCTGCGGTTCGGGTTCGAGGGCGAGCCGTGGACGCTCGAGGCGATCGGCCACGAGCTCGACCTGACGCGCGAGCGCGTCCGCCAGCTCGAGGGCCAGGCGCTCTCGCGGCTCGCGGCGCTGCGCGAGCTGGCCGGCCTCGCCGCCTAGATAGCCGATTCACGTCTCGGTGCCTGGCACTCCGGTGCCAGGCACCATGCGTGACCATGGACGACGACGGCTACGTCGCCCGCGAGTACGCGTCGCTCGACCGCCTGCAGCTGCGCCGGCTCGACCGCACCGGCCGGCTCCGCTTCGACGACCTCGACGAGGAGCAGACACTGCTCGCGGCGCTCGCCGAGGTCGCGCCACGGCGGGTGCTCGACGTCGGTTGCGGCGACGGCCGCATCCCGCGCCAGTACACCTCGCCCGAGGTCGTCTGTGTCGACCGCTCGGAGGCTGCGGTCGCCGCGGCGCGCGAGCGCGGGCTCGACGCGCGGCTGGCCGACGTCCGGGAGCTCCCCTTCGCCGACGGCTCCTTCGACGCGGTCACCTGCAACCACACGCTCTACCACGTCGACGACCGCGACCGGGCCGTCGCCGAGCTCGCGCGCGTGCTTCGGCCGGGCGGTCGCTTCGCGGGCATCTACAACGCTCCCGACCACTTGCGCGAGCTCTGGCGCGCCGTCGCTCCCGGCTGGCTGCGCGAGTCGCGCGGCACGCGCGACCTCTTCGACGCCGAGTCGGGCCTCCCGGTGCTCGCGCGCCACTTCGCCCGGGTCGACCGGCGCTACCGGGACGGGTCGGTGCTCTGGGTCGCGCGCGGGGACCTCCAGCGCTACCTGGACGCGTACGTCGAGATGCTCGGCCCGCTCGAGGCGCCCGACGGCCCCTACCCGTTCGTGGCGACGCGCGCGAAGTGCGTCTTCGTCGTGGACCTCTGATCAGACCTGGCGCGCTGCGCCCTCGAGGTGCGGTCGGTCCTCTCGCACGCCGCCCTCGGCCTGGCGGATCTCGTTCAGGGTCATCGGCCAGCGCTCGAGCGGGTAGTGGCACGCCGCCTCGTGGTGAGCGGCGAGCTCTCGAAGCAGCGGCTCCTCGACGTCGCAGTGACCTTCGTGAAACCGCGGGCAGCGCGGGTGGAACACGCACGCCGGCGGGGGGTCGATCGGTGACGGGACATCGCCGCCCAGCACGATCCGCTGGCGGCCGCCGTCGGCCGAGGCGCGCGGAACGGCCGACAGGAGCGCCGCAGTGTACGGGTGCTTGGGCGCCTCGTAGATCGACTCGCTGTCTCCGATCTCGACCACGCGCCCCAGATACATGACCGCGATCCGGTCTGCGATCTGGCGGATCACCGACAGGTCGTGCGAGATGAAGACGTACGTGAGATCGAAGTCGCGCTGCAGCGTCCGCAGGAGGTTCAGCACCTGCGCCTGGATCGACACGTCGAGCGCCGAGACCGGCTCGTCGCAGACGATCAACTTGGGGGAGAGCGCGAGCGCCCGGGCCACGCCGATGCGCTGGCGCTGGCCGCCCGAGAACTCGTGCGGGTAGCGGTTGTAGTGCTCGGGGCTCAAGCCGACGGTCTCCAGCAGTTCGTGGACCCGCGTCTTGGCGCCCTTCTGGTGGTGGATCGTGAACGGGGCGCCGACGATCTGGCCGACTGTCTTGCGCGGGTTCAGCGACGAGTACGGGTCCTGGAAGATCATCTGCATCTCGCGGCGGAGCGGTCGCAGCGAGCGCTGCGAGAGGCGCGAGATGTCCTTGCCGTCGAAGCGGATCTTCCCGCTCGTCGGGTCGAGGAGACGCAGGATCAGCCTCGCGGTCGTCGACTTCCCGCAGCCGGACTCGCCGACGATGCCGAGCGTCTCGCCGCGGCGGACTGTCAGCGAGACGTCCTCGACGGCGTGCACCTCGGACTTCCCCCGCGCGAACACGCCCTGCCTCACCTGGAAGCGTTTCGTCAGGCGCTCGAGCTCGACGAGGTTGTCGCGCGACTCGGAAGCGCTCATTCCCGCTCCGGCGGGCTCATGCCACGTCCCCGAGTCGGCCGACGCCGCGCGCGGAGCCGAGCTCGACCTTCTTCTCCCATGCGAGGTGGCACGCGTCGAGGTGGGCATCGGGCATCGGCGCGACGAGCGGCGGCAGCTTCGTCGCGCAGGGCGCGAAGCGATAACGGCAGCGCGGGTGGAACGGGCAGCCGGGCGGCGGTGCGAGCAGCGAGGGCGGCGAGCCCTCGATCGGGACGAGTGCCGACAGCTTCCGCTCGACGCTCGGCATCGAGTCGAGCAGGCCCCAGGCGTACGGGTGCTGCGGCTGCGCGAAGAGCTGCGAGCCGCGCCCGTATTCCATGACCCGTCCGGCGTACATCACCATCACGAAGTTCGCGATCTCCGCGACGACGCCGAGATCGTGCGTGACGAGGATGACGCCGATGTCGAACTCGCGCTTGACATCCTCGATCAGCTCGATGATCTGCGCCTGCACGGTGACGTCGAGTGCCGTTGTCGGCTCGTCGCAGATGAGGATGGCGGGGTTGTGGACGAGCGCCATCGCGATCATCGCGCGCTGGCGCATCCCTCCCGAGAACTGGTGCGGATAGTCGCGGGCGCGGGACGCCGCATTCGGGATCCCGACGCGATCCAGCAGCTCGACCGCGCGGGCCCAGGCGGCGTCCTTGCCGACGTCCGCGTGGGCGAGCACGGCTTCGGCGATCTGCGCTCCGACGCGGTACATCGGGTGCAGGCACGCGAACGGATCCTGGAACACCATCGCGATGTCCTTACCGCGGATCTTCTGCAGCTCTGCGGGCGGCAGGGTCAAGAGGTTGCGGCCCTGGAACTCGACCTCGCCGCTGATCTCGGTGCGGGCACGGTTCAGCAATCCCATGATCGCGAGGTTCGAGACGCTCTTGCCGGATCCCGACTCCCCGACGACCCCGAGCGTCTCCCCGCGCGACAGCGTGTAGGAGATGTCGGTGACGGCCTGCACGACTCCGTCAGGCGTCGGGAACCGGACCGTCAGGTTACGGACGTCGAGGAGCCGGCGAGGGTCGCTGCTCACGCGTAGCGGACTCGCGGGTCGATGAACGCGTAGAGGATGTCGACGATGAGGTTGGCCAGCGCGACCGCGACGGCTGCCAGGAGCACCACGCCGAGCACTACCGGCAGGTCCTGCTGCAGGGCGTCGTTGATCGCGAGGTAGCCGAGCCCCTGGAGGTTGAACACCGACTCGGTGATCACCGCACCACCGACGAGCAGCGCGACGTCCATGCCGAACATCGTGACGATCGGGGTGAGGCTGGCGCGGAGCCCGTGCTTGAAGATCACCTGCCGCTCGGACAGCCCTTTCGCCCGGGCGGTTCGGATGTAGTCCTCGCCGAGCGTCTCGAGCAGGTTGTTCCGCGTCATGCGCGCGTAGAACGCCGCGTAGAGCAGCGCGAGCACGATCCAGGGCAGGATCATGTGCGAGAAGAATCCGGTGGCGCTGTCGACCGGCGAGACGTACCCGGTGCCGCCGGTCCAGCCGAGCTGGCGCCAGAAGATGAAGAGCGCCATCAGACCGAGCCAGAACACGGGTGTCGAGATCCCGACGAGGGCGAAGCCCATCGCCGTTCGATCGACCACGCTTCGGCGTTTGACGGCGCTGATCACCCCGATCGAGACCCCGAGCACGAGCCAGATGAAGGCCGCGCCGGCGATCAGGAAGAGGGTGCGGGGAGCGCGTTGCATGATCAGGCTCTTCACCGACGCGCCGCTCGCATACGTGTAGCCGAGCCCCGGCCAGCCGTACTGGTCGCCGGTGAAGAAGTGCTGGGTGAAGCGGCCGAACTGCACGTACCACGGCTGGTCGAGCCCGAGCCGCTGTCGGATCTGTGTGAGCTCCGCCGGGTTCGGGTTCTTCCCGGCGAACCGCAGAGCGGGGTCGCCTGCCGGGAGCAGATAGAAGACCGCGAAGGTGATCGCGATCACCGCGGCCACCACGACGAGTGTCCAGGCGAGCCTGCGTGCGATGTAGAACAGCATTGGAGTCAGGCCATTCGCTCGAGTGGGGGTGGGACGAGTGTCCCACCCCCACGTGTTGCTCGGGTTAGCTCTTCACCGCGACCCACGAGTACGCGGGCCCGTCGGTGAACTGGTCGTAGTTCCAGTGGACGACGTTCGGGCCGACGATGAACACGTTGTTCGGCCAGAGGTACGGCACCCACGGGACGACCTTCGTCATCAGCTTCTTGTCGAGGCTCTGCCAGCACGAGTTGCGGTCCTGTGCCAGCTTGCCCTCGCAGGCAGTGATGTCCGGGTCGACGGTCGGGATGTTGTTGATGTTCCCGGTCGCCTTCACCTTGCTGGCGATCGCCGGCGTCAGGCCGACGAGCGAGTAGTTCGTGTTGCCCGACGGGATGATCGCGCCGGAGTCGAACAGCTCGCCGAAGAAGGTGAACGGGTCGGCGTAGTCCTTCCCCCAGCTCGGGCGCTCGGAGAACGGCACGTTCTTCGACGGATCCTGGATCGTCGTGTAGGCGCCGTTGATCGAGCGGACCTTGAACGTGATGCCGATCTTGCCGGCATCGGCCTGGAGGATCGGGACCATGCGCGTGTCGACGGCCCGCGTGTCGGCGACCATCAGCACGTTCTTGCAGGCGGAGGCCGTGCACTTCCCGGTCTTCCCGGGGTCGTACTTCGACTGCTTCATCTCGGCCGCGGCCTTGTCGACGCTGCCCGCCTCGTCCGGCGTCGCGTACGGGTCGTACTCGGCGAGCCCGTTGGCGTAGAGAACCGGCGGGACGACGTGCGTCGCGATCGAGCCCGGGATGGGCCCGCCCCACGCCTTCTGGAGCGCCGACTTGTCGGTGATCCAGTTCATCGCCTTCCGAACGTGGATGTCGTCGAACGGCGGCTGAGTGAGGTTCATCGTGAAGTAGTTCGTGCGGTCACCGACGTTCGGGATCAGCCGCGGCTTGATCGACGGATCCGTCTCGTACTCGCGGATCGTCTTCGGCTGCGGGCTCGACACCTCGTCGTCGAGAGCGCCCGAACGCACCTTCGCGAAGATGTCGTCGGCGTTCGAGTCGACCGTGAACGAGAACTCGTTCGGATAGTTCTGGCGGTACTGGTCGGTCGACTGGTCGTAGTTCGGGTTGCGGACGAGGATGATGTGGCTGCCGTTGGCGCCGTCGTAGCCGCTCATCGCCTTGAGCGAGGAGCACGGGAGCGAGACGTTGTCGGCCCCCTGCAGCATGTACGGGCCGCTCGAGACGACGTCGCGGCCGTAGCTGCCCGGCTTCCCCTCGAAGCACTGACCGATCTCCGGCGGAATCGGCGCCGTCGCCGGCATCGACATGCGGAGGTTGAAGTCACCGGTCGGCTTCGTGAGCGTGAAGACGATCGTGTTGTTGTTGGGCGTCGCGATGCCCGTGATCGTCTTCGCCTTGCCGTTCGCGTAGTCGTCCCAGCCCTTGATGACGGTGTAATAGAAGGAGTACTGGCCGCCGTCCTTCGGGTTGGCGAGCCGCTGCATCGCGAACGCGACGTCCTTGGACGTGACCGCGCGGTTGATCGGCGGGCTGAACTTCACGCCCTTGCGGATCGTGTACGTGTAGGTGAGGCCGCCGTTGGTCGGCTTCGACACCGTGGTCGCGAGGTCGCCGACGAGGACGTTGCCGTCGGCACCCGGCCGGTGCTTGTAGCCGATCAGCGAGCGGAGCATCAGGTTCGAGTAGAGGCCCCACGCGTTGCCGAGGTACTCACCCGTCGGATCGAAGTTGTTCGTGAATCCGAAGGACTGCTCCCAGCCGACCTTGTAAGTGCCGCCCTTGGCGGGAGTGCCGTTGTTGTACGTGCCGGTGCCGACCACCGACGCGTTGTTCGAGTTGCTCGTGGTGGTGGTCGTCGTCGAGCTGCTGCTCGATTTGCTGCTGCCGCCGCAACCCGCCGCGAGGGCGGTGAGCGCAACGAGGAACAGCGCGTAGCGGACGTATCTGGTCATGCTGGTATTCGTCCTCCTTTCCATCCGATCCCGGATGGGTGAGCGTTTGTGGGGTAGTGGGGTACGGGATGCTTCATCGCTCGGTCCTCACGTCGAACGCGTCGCGCAGGCCGTCGCCGAGCAGGTTGAACGCGAGCGTCGTGATGATCAGGAATGCTCCGGGGAAGAGCATCAGCCACCAGGCGACGTCGTAGAGTTGCGATGCGTCGCTGAGGATCGATCCCCAGGACGCCTCGTTGGGCGGTACGCCGAGGCCAAGGTACGAGAGAGCGGCCTCGAAGAGGATGTTCGTGGGAATCAGCAGGGTCGCGTAGACGATCAGCGGCCCGATGAGGTTGGGGAGGATCTCCGTCGAGAGGATCCGCAGGTTCCCGGCGCCGGCGGCGCGCGCCGACTCGACGAACTCCTTCTCGCGGAGCGACAAGGTGTAGCCGCGCACGATTCGCGCGATGTACGACCACGAGAAGATCGTGATCACCATGATCACGATCCCCAGGCCGGGCTGTACGAGTCCGCCGAGGCATCCGTCCTTCGTCGTCGAGCAGGCCGCGACGATGCCGACCGCGATCAGGATCTGCGGCACGGCGAGGAGGATGTCGGCGCTGCGCGAGAGCACCGTGTCGGCCACGCCGCCGAAGAAGCCGGAGATGAGGCCGACCACGGTTCCGATGACAAGGGCGATTCCCGACGCGACGATGCCGACGAGCAGCGAGGTGCGCGCGCCGTACATGACGCGCACGAAGAGATCGCGTCCCTCGGCGTCGGCGCCGAACCAGAACTGGCTGTTCGGGCCGCGCGGCACGCCGTAGGCGTCGGTCATGTTCGAGAACACCTGGTTCTGACCGTGGCCGGTGATCCACGAGGCGATCGCACCGCCGAAGATCGCGAGCCCGACGAGGATGATGATCACGATCCCGCCGAGGACGGCAGCCTTGTCCTGTTTGAACCGATCCCAGAAAAGGCGCGAGGGCGTCTTCCTCGCGATGGAGACTGTGTGCGGCTGCGGCAGCGCCACTGCGCCGCCCGGGGCGATCTCGAAGTCCGGCGGGGTCGTCATGGGGCGTACTTCATCTGGGCCGGAACAAGGCTAATACCGCACCGGTGTCGGCGGCGGCAATACTGGCGATGTGGGGCGTACGACGGAACCGTCTCCAGAGATAAGACGTGCAAGCCGCGTCTGAGTTGCGCCCCGGGGAGCCCTTTGCCGGGCGCATCGTCCGGGTCGAGCCGATCGCGGAGTCCCACCGTGAGGGTCTGCGCGAGGCGGCGGAGCGGGAGCCCCAGATCCACCGGTACACCAACATGTACTCGCTGGGGTTCGACGGCTGGTTCGACCTGGCGCTCGGGTCGGAGAGCGAGATCCCGTTCGTCGTCGTGGTCGACGGCAGGCCGGTCGGATCGACCCGGTATCTGAACATCGAGCCGTCTCACCGGCGCACGGAGATCGGCTGGACCTGGCTGGAGCGCGCCCAGTGGGGGAACGGGGCGAACGTCGAGACGAAATACCTCCTGCTGCGGAACGCATTCGACCGCTGCGCGCTGCAGCGAGTCGAGTTCAAGACGGACGCCCGGAACCTGCGTGTCCGCGGCGCCCTGCTCGGGATCGGCTGCTCGTTCGAGGGGATCTTCCGCAAGCACATGGTTCTCCCCGACTCGATTCGCGACTCTGCCTGGTACTCGATCGTCGACGACGACTGGCCGACCGTCAGGCCGATGCTCGAGGCAAAGATCGCAAGGCACGTGGCGTGAGGTGCGCGGTCGACGTTGCTCCGGTTCGGGCCGAGCCGCGCGACGACGCCGAGCAGCTGACGCAGCTCCTCGCCGGCGAGCCGGCCGAGGTCGACGAGCTCCGCGGCGGCTGGGCTCGGGTGCGGACCGCGTACGCCTACCGGGGGTGGGCGCGCCTGGACGAGCTCGAGGAGGGAGAGGGGAGGCTCGCAGCCGACCGCAGCGGGACGCCCGTCGAGGTTGCGCGGGGCTATCTCGGATCGCCGTACCAATGGGGCGGGATGACGGAACGCGGGATCGACTGCTCGGGACTTATCCACATGGCCCACCGGCGGGTCGGGCGGCTGATCCCTCGAGACGCGTATCAGCAGGAGGACGCCGGTGAGCCCGTCTCCGAGCCCGTCGCGGGCGACCTCGTCACCTACGGCGACGCGGCCGCCGACCACATCGCCTTCTGGCTCGGTGGGGACCGCATCCTCCACTCGACCGGCCGCGACGGCATCGGGGTGGTCGAGGAGCTCGAGCCGCCTGAACTGCGTGCGCGAAGGCGTCGTGTTCGTGCGGTTTGCCGCGAATCGCTCGAACGAGTGACGCGGCCTCCCTCTTTCGGGGACATTCCCTCTAAAGAGGGGCTTGGCCGAGGCCGATACGCAGGCTGTGGACGCTGCCCAGCGCAACGAGATCCTGTCGCGCTACGAAGAGCATCGCGCGCGCTTCGAATCCGTTGCCGCGAGGCGAGACGCCTCCGTGGCCGAGGTCATTCCGTTCCAGCCGCCGCTCCCCGAGCTCGAGCAGGAACCGACCGCGCGCGAGATCGAGGTGCTCCAGCTCATTTCGGACGGTCTCGTGAACCGCGAGATCGGCGTCCGGCTCTTCCTCTCCGAGGAGACGGTCAAGAGCCACGTTCGGCATCTGCTCGCGAAGCTTCAGGCGCGCAGCAGAGCCCACGCCGTAGCCGTTGGCTTTCGGCGTGGGCTCATTAACTAACTCTCCCGAGCAGGTTTTCCACCCCCTGTGGACAATCCCCTAATCGGGTGACGCTCAGGGAGAGAAGACCCAGTTAACTACGCGAGCCTTACCAGGAAGCCGCGCCACCAGCAATGGTGCCACGGCGCACGTACGCGACCAACTTGCGCATAACTTCCCCCGTAGGTTGGGAACTGACGGCAATCGGGAGCTTATAACCCAAATGGGGGACATGCAAGTAATTGGGCAGATGAGGCGCGGTCTGGACGACCTCACCCCGGCTTCCGCCGCATATGTGGCCGTCGTGTTGCTTTCCGCCGTTGGTGTGGGGGCCGCGTTAATCGTTGCTGGGTTTGATCTAGGAAATCCGGCAGCCGTGATCGGCCTAGCCGCCGTTGCCGCCTACGGGGAGCGCGGCCACATCACGCTTCGGGGCAATCTCACCGTCTCGATCTCGCTTCTGCCCGCTGTCTTTGCCGCAGTGCTCTTTGGCCCGCTGGCGGCCATGGTGGTCTTCGGCGCATCCGCAATCGGTCTCGAATTCCCGCTGTTCGGGCGCATCGCGTACTTCGGTAGCAGGGCGTTGACCGGCGCGATCGCGGCTGGCGCTAGCGCAATCGTCGCAGCGTTCATGGCGGGTGGTGCCGGTGAGCTCGTCGTCGCCGCGACGGTCGCGGCGCTAACGGCTCAAGCGGTGGATGTCGCCTTCGCCTCACTTGCGTTCCGGCTGAGAGGCCACGGACGGTGGTTTGACGCTGCGAGAGACCTCTTGCCCGTCCTCGTCGCATCGGTCCCGCTGTACAGCCCGGCCGTCGCGATTCTCGCAATCGCATACCGCGATCTGTCGCCCTGGACTCTTCCGTTGTTCTTTGCCCCGGCGCTAGCAGCCCAGCGCTGGTTCTTGCTTTACCAAGCACAGAGGTCGCTGGCGCGCGACCTCCAGTCACTCAACGCTCAGCTCACGGCAGCAAACCTTTCTTTCGCGAAGGGTCTCATCGCGACGCTTGACGCTCGGGATCGCTACACAGCGGGCCACTCCGCGGCCGTCGCGATTTACGCGAGGGACATTTCCAAGAGGATGGGCCTCGAGGAGGATCAGCAGGAACTTGTACACCTCTGTGGTCTCGTCCACGACATCGGAAAGATCGGCCTCTCGGCCGGTCTTCTAGAGAAACCAGGAGCTCTTACGCTCGAGGAGCGGCGCGAGATGCAGCGTCATTCCGAAATCGGAGAACGAATCCTGGCGAACGTGGCGACCTACGCAGAAATCGCAGCGAATCGTCCGACACCATCACGAGCGCGTTGACGGCCAGGGTTATCCGGATGGTCTCGCTGGCGAATCGATTCCAAAGCTCTCCCGAATCATCGCTGTCGCAGACGCGTACAACGCAATGACGTCCGATCGCCCGTACCGCGACGCCATGCCAAGTCGTGTCGCGAGATTGCGGCTCGCGCAAGCGGTGGAGACGCAGTTCGACACGTCCGTAGTGGCGGCGTTCGAGGCCGTTCTTGCCGGTGCAACGGAGGACTACAGACTTGCACGGGGCCCCGAGTTCAACATTGACGTACTGAGTCCGGACGTCGCGGCCGAGGGCATCGAAGAAGAACCGGACTACGTGCTCTCCCTGAACATCTCGTAGCGCGCGACAGCCTCGGCGCGGTTATGTGCGCCGAGCTTCGCGAGGACATTTCTCACGTGAACCTTCGTAGTTGATTGCGAAATGAACAGCGCATTCGCGATGTCTTTCGTCCGCATTCCTTCGGAGATCAGGCCAAGCACCTCGAACTCGCGAGGTGAGAGGATCTCGAGTGGCGTGCGAGTCGACCGCGTCCTGAAGCCGGCCTTTCTCGCCAGTCCGTGGTCACCAGAAGCGGCGTACAGCGGCTCAAGCACGGCACGAGAGTAGTTGTCCTTGCCGAGCGTTTCGGCAAGAGCCGCCGACGATCGCAGCGCACAGACGACCGGGTCCCAAGCACCGAACTCGCGAGCAATCCGAAGTACCTCGGTAGCTCCCTGCACGTTGCTGTCCATAGCTGCTGACGTCGCTCGTGCTGCGGCCGCGAGCACCCGCACCTCCGCGGCGCGCGACACCGAAACAGCCTCTGCTGCGGCGTCGTTGGCCCGACCGGTTTGACCGGAGCATGCAAGCGCCAGGGCTCGAGTCGCGATGTGCTCCGCGCGCCAGGAGGGGATCAAGCGTTGTGGCGGGGGCTCGTTGGTGAGGTGGAGGGCGTCATCAACTCGACCGGTTTCGAGTCGCAACCGCGCTCGGAGAATGCGCGCGTTGCAGGAGTGACTCACACTTTGTGACGCAGCTGCGATGTCTTCGACGGCTTGCAGCAAGCGCTCGGTCTCGCCGAATCGTCGTAGGCCGAGCTGGATGAGAGCGCCAGTCCAAGCGGCGTGCGGTTTGGCGAATTCGAGGTCAAAGGCGTTCGCATCAGCGGAGAATCGCTCCACCAAACCGAGCGCCTCCCTGTACTGGGCTTTCTGCGCCAGCGTGTAGGCCGCCGCATACGTGAAGGCGGTTCGTGCTCGCGGGTCCTCGACAAGTGGGAGGGCGTTGAGCGGTTCATCCAGCCAAAGGTCGTCAGCGATCCCAGGGCCGAATCGACGGCGCGCAAGCTCGGCAGTCGCCGCTCTGAGCAAATGCGTCGGTGACCTGTGGCGCCGTCTCAGTAACTGTTCGACAACCTCTTCCGAGTCAGGCTGCTCCCCGAAGACGCGCGCCAAGGCGAGTCCGTGGAGCGCTTCGTTCTCGTCGTGCTCGTCCATTGCGGTTGCACGCGCATCGGAGAACGCCTGCTCGGCTTCTGGGAAGAGTGCGCTCAAGAAGAAGCTGTGACCCGCGATCGTGCTCGCCCGTGACCGGAGTGGATCGTCCTTGTGAAGTTGAGAGCGAACTCGTTGAGCAAGATCTTGCGCAAGTGCCAACTGGCCGTCACGCAACGCAACCTCGGCACCAATGACATCGACCGCCGGCGGCGGAAACTCCGGCGAGGTTCGAACGGCATCGGCGAATGCAGAAAGAGATCCGACACGACCACTTCGCGCGAGAGGTTTGAAGGCTTGCCGGAGAACCGGTTCGACGAGGTCAGTTAGGCCAAATCGACCGATCAGGTTGAGTGCATTGTCCCAACGTCCGAGCTCGACGCAATAGGTGATCGCGTCGCGCGCTTCTTGCTCCGCGTCCGGCAACTCGGTGAGCTTTTGAAGCAAGAACTCACGAAGTAGTGGGTGAAGATCGGGCTTGTCGTCACCGGAGATGAATCCAAGCTCGCGAGTTTCGTTCAGGAAATCCTGGAAGCTGACACCCACGTGTTCCTCGACGGCGCGTTGCGTTAGCTCCGGGAGCAATGCGACTCTGAGCAACTGATGACGGAGAGAGTCCGACGTGGCCTGATAGAGCTCCTCCGCGAGATAGCGGTGCAGGGCGATAGGAAGGATCCCTCGGGGTCGGCAACGGGTCCTTCGCTGCAGCCGCGAGCGCTAGAACGGCCGGCCACCCCTCGGCCTGCACGACGAGTGTGTCCAGTTCCGCTCGCCGTCCGAGCATCTGGACGGACTCGGCACCTGTCATAGCAAGGTCGACTCGCCCTATCTCGGAGAGCTCGCCCGTAGACGATCTGCCTGGATCGGGCCCAGCTTGGTCTTTGACGTGACGCGAACAAGAATCGTGCGGACGTCGTCTGCTGCAACACCTGGATGACTTGCTCGGTCTCCGGCAGTGCAGCAAGCTCGTGGTAGTCGTCGATGACGATCCACTGAACCTTCTGTTTGTTGATCTGGTCGGCGAGTGCTGCCGCAACGCCGCGTGCCGACCGTTGCGGGTTGCTCTGCGCGCTCAGATACTCGCGGATGAATTTGCTCGCGTTGCCGCCGAGCGCGTCGACGCCGGCGGCGAGGTCCTCGGCAAGCGTCACGACGTCGCGATGCGCGGGTGTGGCTGAGACCCAGATCGCGCCGGAGAGGGTCTTCACCCACTGGCGCGCCAGAGTCGTCTTCCCGTAGCCGGCGGGCGCGAGGAGCAGGATCACCCGCGCCTCGCTCTCGTCGAGCATCTTGATTAGTCGCGGCCGTTCGATGATTCGCCGCTCTCGGCGCACACCGCCCTGCTGGACAGCCGTAGACGCCATGCCTGCCTGCTCGCTCCCCTCGCGCTCGCGAAAGAACATACAGCGTGATCGCCCCGCTGAAGGGGGCGGCGCCCGCGGCGGAGGGTGATCGCCACGGGCGCGTCGTTCGCCGTCAGCCCCCGTTGTCGGCACGCGCCGACGCCAAGCGGGTCGCCAGCGGGTCCTCGCCGGTCGCCAGGCGGAACGCCACTGGGATCTGGCGCCGTCGCCGCACACCGAGCTTCTGCCGGAGCGCGTCGCTGTGTGCCTTGGCCGTCCGCGGTGAGATGCCCAGGACGACGCCGATCTCATCGTTTGAAAGACCCTGCGCGATCAGCTCCACAACCTGTCGCTGCCTGGAGGTGATCACGGGATCGTGGAGTGCCTGCATGCGGGGAGGCTACGAGCGGGGCTGATGAGCCGCCATAGGCCAAAGGGTGTAAGCGCCCGCGGGGCGCCTGAACCGCCCCGAGAGCGGCTAGACCCCCGCGTGAACGCGGTGAGCGACGAACGACGCCTCGTGGCCGCGCTCGTTCGCCTCGTGCAACTCGGCCTCGTCGAGCGCGCCGATGCGGAGGAGCAGGTCGAACTCATCGCGTAGATGCGTTCGCATCATCTCCGGCCCGTCGGTCGCGATCGTGAACTTCACCCCGTGCTCGACGAACGTGCGGAAGGTGTCTCGCACCGCCTCCTCGTCCGCGAGCGCCTTGGTCAGCAGGTTCGAGGTCGGGCAGATCTCGAGCGTCACGTCGGCGTCGCGGAGGGCGCTCATCAACACCGGGTCTCCGACTGCGAGGACGCCGTGCCCGATCCGGTCCGGCTGCAGCGTCTCGACCACCTCCGCAGTCTCCGCCAAGCCGAGCTCGCCGCCTTCCTCTCCGACGTGAATGGTCACGCCGAGCCCGCCGTCGCGCGCGACCTCGACGTGCTCGCGAATCTGCGTGTAGTCGTAGCGAGCGCCTCTCGGTCGTGGCCCGGCGATGTCGATACCGACGATTCCACGCGACGCGTACCGGAGCGCCTTCTCCACGATGATCATGTTCTGCTGCGGGCTGAACGTCCGATCCATCATCAGGATCAGCCCGGCGCGCACCTGCGGGTACTCGAGCGACGCGATGTCGAGGCCACGAATCGCGGCGAGAATGATGTGGTCGAGATCACGTTCGCCGCCGCGGTTTCTCTTCATCGGGTTGAAGCGCAGCTCGAGCGTCGTGATGCGTTGCGAGCGGTACGCGCCGCCGATCGCTGCATGCACGCTTCGCTCGACGGCGAGCGGCGAGCTCTGGATGAGCTCCGTCAGGTGATAGATGCGATCGAGCGCGTCGAGGTCGGGGACGCCTCGCGGATCGGAGACGGTGACGAGGCGGTCGAACTCCCAGAAGTCGCGCGTCGGCAAGGCGATGCCCTGCTCGTGCGCCAGGCTCCACATGATGTCCGACGCGACCGATCCGCCGAGGTGCGTGTGGAGCTCGGCGAGACCGCGATCGAACATGGCCACCGACTCTAGATGATCGATTCCCAAGTCGACGCGGCGCGGATGGGGGCCTGCACGCGGCGCATTGCGGCCGCCTCGCCCGGCGTCAAGGCGTAAAGCCTTGCCACCGGTCGAGTCGTCCACACTGCTTGGTGCAGTCCCTCCCCGCATCCACGGCACTCAGGAATCGATCATCTAGCCGCGGCTGGCTGCCCGCAGCCTCGAAGTAGAGTCTCGGCCGGTGGGCGCCCGTCCGCAACGTCTGGTCCGACTGCCTCGGCAGTACTTCGTGGAGCTGCTCGGCCGCGTGGCGAAGGCCGCTGCCGAGAACGGCCCGCCGCTCGTCGACCTGGGGCGCGGCAATCCCGACGTCGGGCCGCCGGCGCACGTCGTCGAGGCGCTCCGCGAGGCCGTGCTCGACGACCACGTCCACGGCTATTCGTCCATCCGTGGCGTTCGCCGGTGTCGTGAGGCAATTGCGGCGCGCTACGGGAGCGAATACGGCGTCGAGCTCGACCCCGACACGGAGGTCGCGATCGTCCCGGGCACGAAGACGGCGCTCGCCGAGCTGCCGCTCGTTCTCGTCGAGGAGGGAGAGACCGTCCTCCTCCCCGACCCCTACTACCCCGACTACCCGTCCGGGATCGCGCTGACCGGCGCGCGCCTCGAGACCGTCTTGCTCGATGCCGATCGTGGCTTCGCCCCAGATCTGGATGAAGCGCCACCTGCAGCCGTCCTCTACCTGAACTACCCGTCGAATCCCTGCGCGGTGTGCGCACCGCCCGGGGTGTTCGACGACGCTGTCGCCTGGGCGGGGAGGACGGGCGGCTCCGTCGTGCACGACGCGGCGTACATCGATCTCGTCTTCGACGGACGCGAACCGCGAAGCTTCCTCCAGGCGCCGGGCGGGAAGGACGTCGGCGTGGAGCTCTGGTCGATGTCGAAGACGTACGGGATGGCGGGGTGGCGCATCGGCTTCGTCGTCGGCAACCCCGAGATCGTCGAGCGCATCAACCTGATGAACGACCACGCGCGCGTCGGCATCTTCGCGCCGCTTCAGGCCGCGACGATCGCCGCTCTCGAGGGTCCGCAGGACTCCGTCGCCGAGCGCGTCGCCGCCTACGAGCGCCGGCGCGACGTGCTCGCCTCCGCGCTTCCCGGCCCGCCGATCTCGGAGGGGACGTTCTTCGTCTGGGTGCGACTGCCCGAGGGCCTGAGCGCGGAGCGCCTGCTCACCGAGCACCGCGTGGCCGTCGCGCCGGGGGAGGGCTTCGGTCCGAGCGGCCTCGGCTGGGCGCGGCTATCGCTCGCGGTCAGCGACGAGACGATCGAGCTCGGCGCCGAGCGCCTCCAGCGTGCGTTCGCGGCGGCGCTCGCGTGAAGATCGGGATCGTCGTCCCTTTCTCGTGGTCGTACTGGGGCGGCGTGGTCGAGCACGCCGAGCATCAGGCTGCCGCGCTGAGACGACGGGGCCACGAGGTGAAGATCGTGATGGGCCACGATCCGCCCGGCGCGTTCACCCGCTTCCTCCACCCGAGAAGCGGACGGCACGGCCGTCTGCCCGACGACATCATCCCCGTCGGCCGCTCGGTCGTCGTCCCTGCGAACGGCTCGCTCCCGAATATCGTCCTCTCGCCGCGCACGGTGGGCCGCATCCGGCGCGTGCTCGCGGACGAGCGCTTCGACGTCGTCCACCTGCACGAGCCGATGACGCCCGCGATCTGCGTCGCCACGCTCGCCACGGCGCAGTGCCCGATCGTCGCAACGTGGCACGCGCAGGGCGATCTGGGCTGGATGCGCTACGGCCTCCACTGCTGGGGGTTCTTGATGGACCGGATCGACGCACGGATCGCGGTCTCGCCGATGGCCGCCGAGTCGGCATCTCGCTGGCTGCCGGGGGAATACCGCATCGTCCCGAACGGTGTGCTGATGCCGGACGAGGTGGATCCGACGAACCGCGAGCATCGCGTCGTCTTCGTCGGTCGCCACGATCCTCGGAAAGGGCTTCCGACGCTGCTCCGTGCCTGGCCACGGGTGCACGCCGCGACGGGAGCGAGGCTCAGGCTCATTGGCACCGATCCGCTGCAGTACCGTCTGCTCCACACGCGGCTACGCGTCGACGACGCAGGCATCGACGTGTTGGGAATCGTGACCAACGAGGTGCGGACTGAAGAGCTGATGCGGGCGAAGGTGTCGGTGACGCCTGCGCTCGGCGGCGAGAGCTTCGGGCTCGTGCTCGCCGAAGCCTTCGCCTGCGCGACGCCGGCGGTCGCCTCCGACATCCCGGGGTATGCGGCGGTCGCGACGCCCGAGGCAGCCGTGCTCGTGCCACCGCGCGATCCCGACGCGCTCGCCGCGGCGATCGTCGACGTGCTCTCGGACGAGGACCGGCGCGTCGCGATGGGGCGCGCGGCACGAAAGCACGCGTTCGCGAACTACGGGTGGGATGACATCGCGCATCAGTTGGAGGAGACGTACGACGAGGTCGCCGCGTGAGCGGTTGGCGGAACTCGCGCTGGTACGTGTTCATCGTCTTGCCGCTCCTCGGCGTCGCCGTGGGGTTGGTGATCCTGCGCGGCCCCGACTGGCACCTGGTGCAGGACGCGTTCACGGTCGTCAGCTGGGAGTGGGTCGTGGTCGCGATTGCGCTCAACCTGCTGTCGGTGATCACCCGGTCGCTCTCCTGGGACACCGCGGTCAAGGAGTCGATGCCGCCGCCGCATCCGTCGTATCCGCTCGTCTTCTCCGCGTTCTGCGTCGGTCTCTTTGCCAACGCGGTGTTGCCGGGACGCGTCGGGGAGCTGGCGCGGGTCGCCGTGCTCAGCCGGCGGATGCCCGGCCGCAGCGGAACAGCAGCGCGTCTCGTCGGCTCCGTGTTCGCGCATCGCATGTTCGATCTGTTCCCGGCGATCGTGCTGGTCGTGTGGGTGCTCCTCGAGGCGAAGATCCCGAAGTGGGCGTACTTCTCGATCGAGGTCGCGCTCGGCGTCGGCATCGTGCTCTTCGTCGTCGCGGTGCTGCTCGCCCGGATGCACCAGAAGGACGCGGTCGAGGGCGTCGGCCGCATGCGACTCCTGTGGGCGCGCGCCCGGCAGGGGCTCGGCGTCATGCGGCGCCCGGCAGCAGCCGCGACGGCCGCCGCGTTCCAGTTCGCAGGCTGGACGTGCCAGCTCTTCGCCGTGTGGTCGGCGATGTTCGCGTTCCACATCCACCAGCCGCTCGTCGCCGCCGGGCTCGTGCTCGTGCTGATGAACGTCGCGACGATCTTCCCGCTGTGGCCCGGCAACGTCGGGCTCACACAGGCCGCGATCGCGCTCCCGCTCGTCAACTACGGCGTCGACTACGCACGCGGCATCGCGTTCGGGATCGGATTGCAGCTGATCGAGGCGTCGGTCGGCATCGGGATCGGCCTGGTCTTCCTCGCGCGCGAGGGGCTGTCGTACGCCATGCTCAAGCGCATGGAGGAGGACGAGCAGGAAGATCTCGCGGAGCTCACCGATCGCGAGGTCGACGAGCAGGAACCTGACCGAGCCGAGCGTGCTCGCGCTCGCGTCTCCGGCTAGCCTCAAGGGCGTCCTCTCGCCGCTCGATGCGGCAGCGTCGCTCGCGATGGGCCTGCGAAGCGTCGCGGGGATCGACGCGCTCGAGGCGCCGGTCGCCGACGGCGGCGAGGGAACCGCCGCAGTGCTGCAGGCGGCTCTCGGCGGCGAGCGGCGGCAGGCGTCGGTCTCCGATCCCCTCGGCCGGCCGGTCGAGGCGAGCTGGCTCGTGCTCGCCGACGGCACCGCGGTGGTCGAGGCCGCGGCTGCGATCGGCCTGCCGCTTGTCGAGCCGGCCGACCGCGATCCGCTCGGTGCCTCGAGCCGTGGGCTCGGTGAGCTGATCGTCGCGGCGCTCGCCGGCGAGCCTTCTGCCCTCGTCGTCTGCCTCGGCGGGACGGCGACGGTCGACGGCGGCGCGGGCATGAGGGACGTCGTAGGCGATCGACTGCGGACGATCGTCGTGCGCGCGGCGTGTGACGTCCGCAACCCGCTGCTCGGCGCACGCGGCGCGGCCCGCGTGTTCGGGCCGCAGAAGGGCGCCGACGAGGCGTCGGTCGAGGAGCTCGAACGCCGACTCGCTGGGATGAGCGAGCTCGTTCCGTTCCGTGACGTGCGGGGCGCCGGAGCCGGCGGCGGGCTCGGTGCAGCGTTTGCGGCGCTCGGCGCGGAGCTCGTCGAGGGTGCGGAGCTCGTGCTGGAACTGATCGGCTTCGACGCGCTCGCCGAGAACGCGGCGCTCGTGGTGACAGGTGAAGGAACAGTCGACTCGACGACCTTCGAGGGGAAGGCGCCCGGGGCGGTCGTCGAGCACTGCCGACGGCTCGGCGTCCGCTGCGAGCTGTTCGGAGGCGTCGTCGCTCCCGGGATCGACGCCCATCCGCTGTCGGGGCGGCCCGAGGGCGTAACCGCCGATCTCGAGCGGCTCGGCGCGCGACTCGCCCGGCTGCTCTCGCGTCCTTAGCCCTCGGTCGTGCGGGCGAGCTCTTCGATCCGGCCGCGGACACCGTCGAGCTTCGCGACGCACAGCTGGTAGAGCTCCTCGCCCCGTTCCCACAGCTTCGTCAGCTCGTCGATCCCCGCGTCTCCCCGCTCGAGGCGCTCGACGATCGCGTCCAGCTCGCGCTGCGCCTCCTCGAAGGTCGGCTCGGCGCTCATTCGACCCGCGCGCCGAAGATGCCGTCGGCGACCAGGACGTCGATCGATTCGCCGGCTGCGACCTGCTCGCGCGAGCGCACGACCTCCTCGCCGCGGCGCACGATCGCGTAGCCTCGCTCGAGCGTCGCGCGCGGGCTCAGCGCAACCAGCCGGGCATGCGCAGTCTCCAGGCGGCCGTGCCGTCGTTCGACGTCGAGCAGCGGCGCGCGGTGCAGCCGTTCGCGCAGCCCGGCTAACCGCTGCGCGTGACGCTCGGCCGAGCGCGACGCGCCTCGCTGCAGCGCCGTTCGCGAGCGTACGAGCGACGCGCGCAGCTCGGCCGCGTCGGGAACGACGAGTCGCACCGCCGCCGTCGGCGTCGAGGCCCGCACGTCGGCGGCGAGGTCGCAGAGCGGCGTGTCCTGCTCGTGCCCGACGGCCGAGACGATGGGGACGGCGCATGCCGCCACGGCGCGCACGACGCGCTCGTCCGAGAACGGAAGCAGGTCCTCGAAGCTGCCGCCGCCGCGCGTCAGGACGATCACGTCGACGCCGCGCCGGCAGAGGTCGCCGAGCGCGGCCACGATCGCGGCCGGCGCCTTCGGCCCCTGCACGTACGTCTCCGCGACCAGCACGTTCGCCGGCGGGAACCGCTGCTGGAGCTGCGTGAGCACGTCCCGCTTCGCGGCGGCATCGTTGCCGGTGACGAGCCCGATCAACCGCGGAAATCGCGGCAGCGCTCGCTTGCCCGCGGCGTCGAACATCCCTTCCGCTGCGAGTTTGCGCTTGAGGCGCTCGAGCCCCGCCAGGTGCGCGCCGAGCCCGTAGCGCTCGATCGTCAACGCCCGCAGCCGAAGCTCGCCTCGCTGCTCGAAGAGCTCCGGCCGGCCGAAGACGTGCACCCGCTCGCCGTCTGCCAACCCCAGGTCGAGCGCGTCGAACCGCCCACGCTGCATCTGCACCGACATGCACGCCCCGTCGTCCGGATCCTTCAGCGTGAAGAACACCGACGCCCAGCGCTGCTGGCGGCGCAGGTCGGTCACCTCTCCCTCGACCCACACCGTCGGCAGGCGGGCGAGCCAGGAGCCGACGCCGCCGTTGAACGCTCGGACCGAATAGACCTTGCGGCCGTCGATCACGGTCGCCTCCACCTTCATGAAGGCGATCGTAGCTACGCGTTACAGCAGGATCTCGGCCGCTGTGTCGAACCCGCACCCGGCGCGGACGAGCTCGACTGCGCGGTGCAGATCGGCCTCGGAATGAGCCAGCTTCTCGGCGAGCGAGAGCGGGTATCCGGCCTCGATCAGCACGTGCAGGCGCCAGGATTCGACCTTCTCACGCTCCGTCTGACTATGTTCGATCGTCTGGGCCATGCGTGACCGCCTTTTCGCCTTCCTCTAGACGAACCCTGCTCTTGAAAGTTGGAACCGGAGCGGCTCGGCCGCGCTGTCGGTTCGGCTAGGTGCGCGCACCCAATTCGTCGAGTCGGCGCTGCAACTCGCGCATTCGTCCTTCCAGAACCCCGCGTTCCGACTCGGCCTCGAGGGCAATCTCCTGCAGGCGCTCGCGCAGCCCGGCTTCGACGGCGTGGGCCCGGTCCTCGAGCGACCGCAGCGCCTCGTCACGGTAGCGGTCGAGTGTGCCGCGTGTGCGGGTGAGCCGCTCCTCGATCCGCTTTGCCGCCGCGTCGGTCACCGTGTTGAGCCGTTCGGTGAGCGCCCCCTCGGCCTGTCGTGCGAAGCGCTCGACCGCGAGGTCGAGCTCGCGGCTCAGCCGGCGCGCCGCGTCCTCGCGCGCCGACCGGATCGTGGTGTCGAAGCTCTGCGACGCCGACTCGGTGTAGCGCTGCGCCTCGCGCGCGACGACGCGCTGCAGCTGCTCGAGCTGGCGTCGCTCGACGTCGGCGAGCGCCGACTGCAGGCGCACGGCGGCCTCGCTGCTCTCACGGTCGAGCGCCTCCTTCAACTCGGTCTCGCGCCGCCTCAAACGCTCGGCCACCTCTTGCAGCGCGCGGCGCCGTTCGGCCGCGTGCTGCTCCAGGTCGACGTTCGCCTGCTCGACGTGGCCCTGGGCGAGGCGGGCGAGCTCGTCGCGCTGGCGCGCGATCAGCTGCTGCTGGTCGTCGAGCTGCCCCTGCAACCGCTCCCCGTCCTTGCCGATTCGCGCTTCGATCTCGGCGGCGAGCTGGCGCTGCCGGCCCTCGAGGCGTCGAAGCTCTTCGGACAGTCCCTCCTGCAGCTTCTCGATGTCGCTGGCCCAGCTTGCGAGCCGCTGCTCCACGGCCTTCTGCGCCGAGACGAGCTGCGCGCCGAGTTGCTCGGCGCTCGAGCGCTCGCGCTCGGCGACGTCGTGTCGCCGCTCCGACGCGATTCGACGTTCCTCCTCCGCGAGCAGCGACAGCGACTCGGCCCGCTCGCGCGCCAGCGTCAGCTCCAGCTCGGATCGCCGAAGCTCGATCTCCTCGGCGACGATCTTGTCGAACTCCGCCCGGCCCTTCTCGAGCTCCTGCTCGAGGAGTCGCTCGCGCTCGTGGACGCGGCGGTACAGGAGATACGACGCGACGACGGCCGCGACCGCGACGACGGCCGCGACGACCGCGACGATTGCAGCGACGCTCACGCCGTCATCGTAGGCGTGCCACAACCGCTGCGACTGCGACCGCGATCGACGCGACGGTCATCAGCTGCAGGGCGCGCTCCGCCGAGACGGCGCCGTCGAGCGTGCCGCGCTTGCGGCGCGCTTCCCGCGCGGTCGTCGAGAGGGCCCGCTGCGCGAGGCTCAGGGCCGTCGCGTACGCGGCGACGGCGAACGCCTCGAAGCGGAGCGTCTGCGCCTCCACGAAGTAACCCGTCAGCGCCGGGAACGCTCCCCAGGCGAGAGCGAAGCCCCAGTCGTTGTGGATCCTCCCGCCGAACAGCTCGAGGTTGTACGCCGGCACGAGGACGCCGCCGACGACGATGAAGGCGAGCAGGCCGAGGCCCCACGCGATCGCCGCCGCGACGCCGATCGCGACCGCGCCGCCCAACCCGACGACCGTCGCAGCAACGAGGGCAGTTGTCGAGATCTCGGTCCCGAGCGGGCGGCCGTGAAGCTCGTCGAGCGCGTGGGCGGCCACGCCGAGGGCAAGGAAGAACGCGGCGAGTGCCGCCACCAGACGGTCGCCGTGGAACGTCGAGGCGAGCGCTGCACCGAGCGCGACGTAGGAGAGGTGCCACGCCGTGTACGGGAGGTGGAGCAGCGTGACCCAGTCGCGTGCCCCGCCTGGGCGGAGCGCGTACCAGGCCGGCCTCAGCTCCGGTGACCCCACGTCACGATCCCGCCGCCCAGGCTCAGCCGCCTCACGGCGACGTCGGTGATGCCGGCTTCCCGCCACGCCTGGGCGAGGCGCGTGAGCGGCCAACGCCCGTCGTAGTCGCGGATCGACGGCCCGAGGAACGATCCCACCTCGCGCCAGCCGCCGCCGATCACGGTTCCGGCCGCAGGCAGCCCCGCCCGGACCCAGAGCTCCCACGGCCCACGCCAGACTCCAAGCGGGACGCCGAACTCGAGCCCGGCCAGGACGCCGCCGGGCTTCACCACGCGCGCGAGCTCGCGCAGCGTTGCGGCGGGATCGTCGACGTAGCGCAGGAGATAGGTGAAGGTGACCGCGTCGAACGTGCCGTCGCCGAACGGCAGCTCGCGCGCGTCGCCCTGCTCGAGCCGCACCTTGCCGGTGGCGGCCGCGAGCGCGACGCGCCGACGGCCCTCGTCGAGCATCTCCGGCGTCCGGTCGACCCCGACCACGAAGCAGTCCTTCTGGCGCACCAGCTCGAGCGCGACGGCGGCGGTGCCGGTGGCGACGTCGAGCACCGTGTCCGTCTGCGAGACCTCGACGCGCGAGACGAGGAACCGCCGCCAGCGGGGATCTTGGCCGAACGAGAGCAACGTCGCCCAGCGGTCGTAGCTCGTGCCGAGCGGCGCGAAGAGGTCGACGGCGTCCAGGCTGCCGACCCTATGCAATCGCCTCGACCGTTGCCCTGTCGCTCGCGGCACACTGCAGGAATGACGACCCGACGCAGGACCGGAACGTTCCTCCGCATGCCGTACGACTGGCGCCGCCCAACGGCTGCCCGAGTCAAGAGCCGCTGGTGGAACCCGGCCGACTCTCGCCTGTTCACGCCCAAGAGCTACGGCTGGGGCTTCGACATCAACCTCGCGCGGCTGCTCGGCCGCAAGCCGAACCGGTAGCCGACGGCTTTTCCGCGTGCCGCTGGACGAGCAGCTCCTCGAGGCCGCGGAGCGTGCGTCGCGGTACGGCCGGGTCACCGGCGTGCTCGCGGCGGAGCCCGTGGCGGGCCGTCGCGACTACCTCGTTGCGCTCGCCGCCCCCGACGGCGGCAGCCGCTGGGTTGCGCTCGACGCGCAAGGACGCCCGCTGGAACGGCTCGAGGAGATCCGGTCGGTTGCCTCGATCGTCGCCCTCTGCGAGCTTGCAGGCGACCTCGCGGGCGGCGGCGACCTGGCGACTCTGCGGCAGGAGCTCGCGCGCGTGCGCGTCGTCGAGGGTGCCGCGAGCGTCGAGCCGGCCGAGCAGGCGGCGCTGGAGCTCGAGCGGGCCATCGGCCGGCCGCCGCGGGTGGCTTCGCCTGCGTACCTGGACGACGTGGGGGCGGCGGCGGCGGCGCTCGAGCGTGCGCTCGGCGACACCGCGTCCCCGTTCTCGGCCGCGCTCCGCGGCGGCACGGGCGCCGTGGAGGAGTTCGTCCGCGACGTCGAGCGCGGCTACGCGGTCGACCTCCGGTAGGGGGCAGCCGCTAGGCTGGCCGGCATGGAAGGTGGTGGATTCGGACTCCCGTTCGGCGGCGATCCCGAGGATCTGCTCCGCGGCCTCCGCGAGTTCGCCGAGCAACAGGCCGAATCGGTGCAGGAGGCGCAGCGCGAGCAGTTCGCCACGCTCACGCTGAACACCGCGGTCGAGCTGACCGCGGCGGCGCTCTCCCAGATCGCGGTCGAGGGCGGCGCCGACCAGCAGTCGATCGCGCTCCGAGACGCGATGCGCGTGCTCTTCCCCGAGGCGGTGGCGCTCGTCAGCGCGGCCCGCCAGGGCTTCATGCGCGAGCGTTAAGCGCGGGCCAGCCCTACCTACCCGAACGGGCGAAGCGGACTAGCCGAACGAGTCTGCTCGGCGCCGAGCCCGGGGGTGAGACTTCCCGGCATGGGGGGCCAAGGCGGCACGTCTGCGGACGCCCACGACACCACCCTCGAGCTGGCACGCGCCGAGCTCGGTGTCGTGGTGGCCTCAGGGCGGCCGCTGCTCCTGCTCGGGATCAGAGGGCGGCTCGAGGGTCACGGCTTCGACGTGGTCGCGGAGGCCGCCTCCGCGCGCGAGCTGCTGGCGGTCGCGCGGCTCCGGCGGCCGAGCATCTGCCTCGTCGACGCCGCCATGCCCGGCGCGCTGCAGGCGGCCCGTGAGCTGCGTGCAGAGCTCGTGAATCTCGCCGTCGTGTTCCTGATGTCGACCGACGAGTCCGAGGAGGGGGCGCTCGCGGTCGCGGCGGTTCGCTCGGGGGCGCTCGGGGTGCTCTTCGAGGACATGGACCCGGGTCGCCTCGTGCCGGCGCTCCGCGACGTCGCGGCGGGCGGCTCGGCCCTCCCGCGCATGCTCGTGCCGCGGCTGCTCGACGAGCTCCGCACGCCGCCCGCGGCGGCCTGAACCGGTGCCTGGCACTCTGGTGCCTGGCACCTGATCGTGGCCGGCGCTCGCTACTGGCTCTCGTAGAGCGGGTTCTCGATCAGGCCGTGCTGGTAGGCGAGCCGGACCGCCTCGGTGCGGTTCCCGACGCCGAGCTTGCGGTAGATGTTCGTCAGGTGGAACTTGACGGTCTGCTCGGCGAGCCAGAGCTCCTTCGCGATCGCCTGGTTCGAGAGTCCGCGTGAGAGCGCGCGCAGGATCGTCAGCTCGCGTTCGGTGAGCCCGTACTCGCGGATCGCGTCGGCCTCGGCGGCCGCGTCCTGGCCGATCGCCGAGAACACGGTCCCCTCGATCGCCTGGCGCAGCGCGGAGGGGAGGTCGACCGGGTTGACGCTCTTGACGACGAACGCCGAGGCGCCCCGCTTCAGCGCCGTCTGGATCAGGTTGGGATCGGTCGCCGCCGACAGGATCACGACCTTGATCTCGGGGTGCTGTTCCCGGATCTGCTCGAGGCAGGCGAGGCCGTCCATGCCCGGCATGCGCAGGTCGAGCAGGACGAGATCCGGTGAAGTCCGCCTGACGAGCGGCATCACCTGGCTGCCGGTATTCGCCTCCCCGACGACGTCGAAGTCGTCGGTGTCGTCGAGCGCCCTGCGAATCCCTTCCGCAATCAAGCGGTGATCGTCGGCGATCAGGACACGCATAGCCGAATCTTTATCAGCATTGAGCCGTCACGCGGACGCACCCGATGCGTCGGCGGCGGGCGGCGGCCGCCAGCGCGGAAGCGTGGCGCGAACGACGGTCGGACCGCCCGGCTTGCTGTCGATCGAGAAGATCCCACCCAGCATCCGCACGCGCTCGCCGATTCCCGCGACGCCCATGCGCCCCCGGAGCCGCGCCGACTCCAGCGAGCTCGCGACGTCGAAGCCGACGCCGTCGTCGGACACGCGCACGGCGATCGAGCGCTGGTCGACCGTGACCGTCACGGTCGCGGACGTCGCACAGCTGTGCTCGCGGACGTTCGTCAGTGCTTCCTGGACGGTTCGGAAGATCGTGATGCGCTGGGTGGCGGTCAGATCGTCGACGTCGCCGATCACGTCGAGGGTGCCGTCGATCGAGTAGCGCTCGCGCAGTCGCTCGAGCTCGCGGCCGAGGAGAGGCCCGAGTGGGCGCTCGACGATCGTCTGGGGTTGGAGCGAGTGGGCGAGCTCGCGCAGCGACTCGTCGGTCGCCTCGATGCGGCGCTGCAGCTCGGCGAACGCGTTGTCGATCTTGCTGTCGACGAGCCCGTGCTCCGAGATCTGGCGGCGCAGACGCTCGAGGTCGCCGGCGAGCACGATCAGGTCCTGTGTCGGGCCGTCGTGCAGGTCGTAGCCGAGACGTACCAGCCGGCGATCCGCGGTCGCCGTGAGGATCTCGTCGTGGGCGGCGTTGCGCTCGAGCAGCATCTCGCGCTCGAGCACCTGCGCGAGGCGCGTCGCCGTCGCACGCAGGATCGCCGCCGCGGTGCGCGCGCTGGCCGCCGACCTCGGGAGGCGCGCGACGATCGCGGCGACGGGCTGCTGCCAGCGAGAGATCGGCACCGCTGCGATGAGCTCTTCACCGTCGAACCACTGCTCGGTTGCGTGGCCGATCGCGGCCGTCGCGACCAGCGCCATGCTCTCGCCGCCCCGCGCCGAGTCGAGCTGGGCGATCTGCTCGACTTCGCCGGCTTGGCCGACGCGCCAGATCGTGACGTCCTCGGAGCCGATGAACGCGCCCGCCAGCGCGAGCTGACGGCTCACCGACGCCGCCGGCGGCAGTTCGGTGAAGCGCGGATCGGCGGCGGCGTACGCATGGATCTCGACGAGCAGGGCGTCCTGGTCGAGCGCGAGGTGACGGCCCGCAGCGGCGGCCAGGCGGTCGAGGAGCGGCTGCATCGAGAGCCCCTCGACCGCGGACGTCGCGACGAGCCACGCCGTGAAGGCGATCGAGCGCAGGCGGGGGTCGGCGGGGAGCTGCGCCGCGGCGTGCGCCGCGTCGGCGAGGGCGTTGTCGGGGAGCGGCGCGCCCGAGGTGGCGACCGCGTCCGCAAGGAGCTCGAGCCCCTCGTCCGACGGCGGGCCTGCTGAATGCACTGGTTTTGCCGTTCCTTCCGGCACTTCGCTCACCAATCCGTTCATGACGACTCTCGGGAAGACGTCACCGGCCACAGATGCGCCCGGAGGCGCAGCCGAGTTTCCGTCAGGCCGCGATGCGCTGCAACTCTCGACCCCGATGTTCTCCGCACCGCCCTCGTGACCCTGCAAGCTCTCGACCTGACCCCTATGCCCGAAGGCGGCGCGCGCGCGGCGCGTCCGGCCTCGCGCGCTTGGCACGATACATCTGCGCGTCGGCGGCCACCAGCAGCGCGTCGAGGTCGCTCTCCTCCGAGACATCCGCGACCGCGAAGCCGACGCTGGCGCGCACGACCAGCTTTCCGTGCGGTCCGATGTACGGGGCTTGCTGGAGCGTGTTGTGGATGCGGGCGGCAACGGCGCTCGCATCGTCGGTCGAGGCGCCCGAGAGTAGAAGCGCGAACTCGTCTCCGCCGAGGCGGGCGACGACGTCGTCGCTTCGCACGACCGAGCTGAGCTGGCGCGCCACATGCTTCAGGAGCTCGTCGCCGACGTCGTGGCCACATTCGTCGTTGACCGACTTGAAGTAGTCGAGGTCGACGACGAGCAGCGTGGACGGGTACTGCCCGGTCCGCGCGAGCGCGCTCCCGGCGGTCGAGAAGAAGCCGCGGCGGTTCAGCACCTGCGTGAGCTCGTCGGTGCACGCCTGCTGCTCGAGATCGATTCGCGTCTTGAAGTTGACGAGCGCGAGGGTGGCCGCGTCCGCGAACCGCTGGGCGAGCTCGAACTCATCGAACGAAAAGATCTTCCCTGGGCCCTCGCGATACATGCTGATCGCGCCGAGCACCGCGCCGTGCGCGACGAGCGGCACCGAGATGATCGCCTCGTCCTCGGCCTTCGGTGTGCCCGCGACGTGCCCCGCCCGGGGGTCGGTGCTGGCGTCGTTCGCGAGCACCGGGCGGGCGTTCTTGGCCACCCAGCCGATCAGGCCCTCGCCCAGGCCGGGGCGAAGCTTCAACATCGACTCGGCGCCGCGGCCGCGCACGAGGATGGGCACAAGCTCCCCGGCGGCCTGGTCGTGCTCCGCGACGAGCAGTGTGTCGCACGGCACGAGCAGGAAGATGCTGTCCGCGATCCGCTCGAGCAGGTGCTCGAGGTCGTCGTGCGACAGGAGGTCGTGATAGATCGCCGTGAGCCGGCGGTACGAATCGACCAGGTCAACCCGGTCGTACTTCTCAGGCCGCATTTGGGTTGCTCCCGTGCCGTCGGAGGCCGTCCAATTCAAGTCTCTCGGCGCGAACGGGCCGTTGCCTCCCCCGGACGGGGTATCGGTGCGCGCAGTGTCCATCGGGGGCATGAAGGATCGGCGCGGACCGGCCTCTGCTCGACCCCCGTCAGGGGGTCAAACCTGGAGCGAGAAGCCGCCGTCGACGACCAGCGTCTGCCCTCTGATCATCTCGGCGTCCGGCGAGCAGAGGAACGACACCGCGCCGGCGATGTCCTCCGCCGCGACCAGCCGTCCGACCGGGTTCGCGGCACCTGCCTCGAGCATCCGCTCCCGGTTCGGGAAGTGCTCGAGTGCGCCGGTGTCGACGACGCCGCCGGAGACGGCGTTCACGCGGATCCCCCGCGGCGCCAGCTCGACCGCGAGGTAGCGGACGAGCGCTTCGAGGGCCGCCTTCGAAGTGCCGACCAGCACGTAGTTCGGGAGCACGCGCTGTGCGCCGAGCGACGAGATCGCGACGATCGACGAGCCTGCATGAAGGTTCGGCGAGGCTGCCCGCGTCAGCTGCAGGAGCGCGCGGGCGTTCGCGTTCACCGTCCAGTCCCAGTGCTTGTCCTCGGTGTCGAGCGCGGCGCGAATGACGCCCGTCGCGGCGTTGTGCACGAGCACGTCGAGCGGGCCGAGGGCTGCCACCTCGTCGAGCACGCGTCTCGACGTGACGTTGCCGCGCACGAGCACCGGCTCGGCGCCGGCGGCTTGCAGCTCGGCCGCGGTCTCCTCGGCGGCGCGGTCGTTGCGGAGGTAGCCGATCGCGACGCGCTGCGCGCCGTCGCGCGCGAAGCGCAGGGCGATCGCGCGCCCGATCCCACGGGAGCCGCCGCTGACGAAGACCGTCAAGCGCGCCGAGGCAGCGGCTCGTCGGCCGGAGCGGACGACGGGATCTCCGCCCAGCCCGGGCCTTGCTTCGCCACGCGTGGCCCCTCGTCCGCCTTCGAGGAGGCGTGGCCGAGCCGGTCGAGCCGTTCGCACTGCGCGGTCGCGTACCGGTGAACGGGATGCGATTCGGGCAGGTCCGCGACGAGCTCGCGGACGCGCGCTCTGAGCTGGTAGGCGAAGTGCGGCGTCGCCGGGCCGACGAGTGCGTCGATGTCGTCGCGAGTCGGCTCACGGTCCATGGCGGCGAAAGCGTAACGGTAGGGTCGAGAACGATGCGGCGAGGCCCGAGCGCAGTCGACGCGATGCTGCTCGGGACCGTCCTCCTGTGGGCGCTCAACATCACGATCACGAAGTACGTGCTCGAGCACGGCTTCCAGCCGCTCGCGTACGCGACGATCCGCTACTTCGCGGCGACGGCGCTCTTCTGGTGCTTCACCTACGTGCGAGAGCGGTCGTTTCGGATCGCCCGCGGCGACCTGCCGCTGGTGCTTCTGGCGGCGCTGCTCATCTACGTCAACCAGCTTGGCTTCGTGTACAGCATCGACGACACGTCGGCCTCGACGGTCGCGCTGATCCTCGGCACGACGCCGATCTGGATCGGGATCTTCTCGACCCTGGCCGGAATCGAGAGGCTGCAGCGGTCGTTCTGGGCCGCCGCGGCGATCTCGTTCGTCGGAGTCGGCTTCGTCGCGTGGGGCAGCGGCGGGTTCAATTCGCACATCGGCGGCGACGTGCTCGCACTGTTCACGGCCGCGACCTGGGCAGGCTACTCGGTGACGATCACGCCGCTCATGCGCCGCTACTCGCCGTTCCGGATCAGCGCGCTCGTGCTCGCGCTCGGCTGGATCCCGCTCGCGGTCACCGGCTGGTCGCAGACCACGAGCCAGAGCTTCCACTTCGGGCTCGCGACGTGGCTCGGCTTCGCCTACGCGGTGGTCGGGCCGCTCTTCCTGACGAACATCCTCTGGTTCACGGCGATCGATCGGGTCGGGCCGTCGCGCGCCTCCCTCTTCGCGAACCTGCAGCCCTTCTTCGCCGTGGTGTTCGCACTGATCATCCTCGGCGAGCACCTGAACCGGTACGAGCTCGTCGGCGCCCTGGCGATCTTCGCGGGCATCGTGCTCGAGCGGATGCGCCGGCGCGTGCCTGCGCTGTCGGCGGCGGACTAGCAACCAGCGCCCCAGGCCTCCCCTCGGAGAAGGAGGCCCGGAGCGCTACTGGCTAGGCGGGTGCTACTTCGCGTTCGCGCAGACCACGTACAGGGTCATGTCGGCCGCGTTGACCTTGTTGTTGACCTGGACGATCCAGCCCGAGTTGTCGTTGGGCTTCACCGTGTTCGTCGTCCAGTCCATCCGGCCGGGGAACGAGGCGATCACGCCGGAGCCGTCCGCCAACGCCGGCGAGTTGAAGCCGTTGTCATTCTCGGAGGTGAACCGGTAGCCGCCGCTCAGCGCGACCTTGCCGGGCGTGCAGGCGACCGTGGCGATCGCGCCGCCGCCGACGCCGACGTAGTGCGGGCCCATGTCCGAGTTGTCGTCGTCCTTCGAGTAGCGCCAGGTGTCGACCTCGTAGCCGCTGACGCCGGGCCCGCCGGCTGGCCCGGCAGCGCCCTGCGGACCTGCGGGACCCTGGGCTCCGGTAACGCCTGCCGGGCCCTGCGGGCCCTGCAGGCCGCGCGCGCCGTTGGTGGAGCTCAGCAGCGCCTTGCGGGCCGCCGGCGACAGATTCGCGAGGCTGATCGTGCCCGGCTTGATCTGCGAGCTCGAGGTCACGAGGTACTTGTGGGCAGCGAATGCGCTACCCGAAGCCGCGGCGACCACGAGGGCGAGCGCGACGGCGATCGTCAACTTCTTCAAGGAATAGCCCTTCTCTCTTTTCCAGGCCGGTTCACTGTCAGGGGAAGACGCTGGGGTCGACCTGGAGGTACCCCGCAACGCGCCAGCCGGAATGCATCGTAAGCCGTTAGTTCGTTTCGTCGCTTGACCTGATCGGGTCAAATCGGCGTCTCGGCGGCGGCGCGGTGCTTAACCACGTTAACCTTTAGCGCATGCGAAGGCCCGAGCTGCTCTCGGAGACAGCCGCCGGGCTACACGCTGACGATCGGGCCGGATCCTCGCGATCTACTCGGGCCTGATGGTCACGCTCATGCTCGCGGCACTCGACCAGACGATCGTCGCGACGGCGCTGCCGCGCATCGTCGGCGACCTCGGCGGCCTGACGCAGTACTCATGGGTCTTCACGGCGTACATGCTCACCTCGACCGTCACGGTTCCCCTGTACGGGAAGCTCGGCGACGCGTACGGCCGCAAGTACCTGTTCCTGTTCGCGATCGTCGTGTTCCTGATCGGCTCGGCGCTCTGCGGCCTCGCCCAGTCGATGACGCAGCTCGTCGTCTTCCGGGCGGTGCAGGGCGTCGGCGCCGGCGGCCTGTTCCCGCTCTCGCTCGCGGTGATCGGCAACATCGTCCCGCCGCGCGACCGCGGCAAGTGGCAGGGACTGATCGGCGCGGTCTTCGCGGCGTCGTCGATCATCGGGCCCGCGCTCGGCGGCTTCATCGTCGACAACGCGAGCTGGCGCTGGGTGTTCTTCGTCAACCTGCCCGTCGGCGGGCTGGCGCTCGTGGTCGTCTCGCTGACGATGCCGAGGCGCGCGATCACGCACAAGCACGTCGTCGACTGGCTCGGCGCGATCGTGCTGGCCGGCGGGACCGCGGCGCTGCTCATGGGGCTCGTCTGGGGCGGGCGGCAGTACGGGTGGACGAGTGGCCACGTGCTGACGGCGCTGATCGGTGCGGCGGTGCTGATGGTCGTCTTCTGGCGGATCGAGCGCCGCGCGGCCGAGCCGATCCTGCCGTTCGAGGTGCTGCGCAACCCGGTCGTCGCGTCGAGCGTCGCGTGCATGGCGCTCGTCGGGATGGCGATGTTCGGGACGATCACGTACGTGCCGCTCTTCGTGCAGGGCGTGATCGGCACCTCGGCGACGTCGTCGGGCGTCGTGCTGACACCGCTGATGCTCGGTGCGGTGATCACGTCGATCCTCACGGGCCAGCTCGTCTCCCGCACGGGCCGCTACCGGTGGAACGTCGTCCTCGGCCCGCTCGTCCTGACCGCCGGGATGGTGCTGCTCTGGAAGATGACCGTCGACACGACGAATCGCGAGGCCGCGCGCAACATGGTCATTGCCGGGGTCGGGATCGGATCGATGATGCAGGTGTTCGTGCTCTCGGTCCAGAACGCGGTGCCGCGCCGGATGATCGGATCGGCCACCGCGCTCACACAGTTCTCCCGTCAGATGGGCGCGACGATCGGCGTCACGGTGATGGGCGCGATCGTGAACCACGGCCTGCCGCCGGGCATCGGCAACGTCGACGAGGGCGCGACGGTCCACCGGCTGCCCGAGTTCGCGCGCCAGGCGCTCGCCGACGCGATCAAGCCGGCGTTCTTCGCGGCGGTGTGCGTCTCTGCGCTCGTCTGGGTCGTCGCGGTCGCCGGGGTCAAGGAGCTCCCGCTGCGGCGCTCGCTCGACGAGGTCGCGGCCGCCGAGGCAGCGGCCGGAACGCCGGCGACGCCCGCACTAGACTCCGACGTGTGAGCCAGGACTTCATGCCGCTCGACGGTTGGGATCACGTCGAGCTCTGGGTCGGGAACGCGAAGCAGGCCGCCTACTACTACGAGCACGCGTTCGGGTTCCACCGCACTGCCTACGCGGGGCCGGAGACCGGCGTTCGCGACCGCGCCAGTTACGTCCTGGAGCAGGGCGACATTCGCCTCGTGGTGACGAGTGCGCTGCGGCGCGACCACGAGATCGGCGAGTTCGCACTCGTGCATGGGGACGGCGTCAAGGACATCGCGCTGCGAGTTCCGGACGCGACCGAGGCCTACCGCCAGGCGGTCCAGCGCGGAGCGCGCGGGATCCGCGAGCCCGGCTGGGTCTCGGACGACTTCGGCAAGGTCGAGCTCGCCTCGATCGGGACGTACGGCGACGTCGTCCACACGTTCGTGAACCGCAGCGGGTACGAGGGCGCGTACCTCCCCGGCTACGTGGCACAGGACGCGCCCGTCCCCGCGACCGACGTCGGGCTGCTCGCGATCGACCACATCGTCGGCAACGTCGAGCTCGGGCGCATGAACACCTGGGTGGAGTTCTACGAGCGTGTGTTCGGGATGACCGAGATGATCCACTTCTCCGACGACGACATCTCGACCGAGTACTCGGCGCTGATGAGCAAGGTGATGACGGACGGCGAGGGGAAGATCAAGTTCCCGATCAACGAGCCGGCCGAAGGGAAGCGCAAGAGCCAGATCGAGGAGTACCTCGACTTCAACCACGGCCCCGGCTCGCAGCACATCGCGCTCCAGTCGGCGAACATCGTCGAGACCGTCGAGGCGTTGCAGCGTCGCGGCGTCTTGTTCCTCGCGACCCCCGACAGCTACTACGAGGAGACGCCGGAGCGCGTAGGCGCGATCGACGAGAGCTGGGACGACCTGCGCCGGCTCCGCATCCTCGCCGATCGCGACGACGACGGCTACCTCCTGCAGATCTTCACCAAGACGGCCCAGGACCGGCCGACGCTCTTCTTCGAGGTGATCGAGCGTCACGGCGCGCGTGGCTTCGGAGACGGCAACTTCAAGGCGCTCTTCGAGGCGATCGAGCGCGAGCAGGCCCTGCGCGGCAACCTCTGACGGCGCTTGGCCAAGGTGAGCCCGCAGCGGCGCACCGCCCTGGTCTCCGTCGCGGCGGCCGGCGTGCTGCTGGTGTTGAAGCTGGCCGTCGGCCTCGCGACGCACAGCCTCGGGCTGATTTCCGAGGCGATCCACTCGGGCACCGATCTCGTCGCCGCGGTGCTCACGCTCTACGCCGTCGGCGTCGCCGTTCGGCCGGCCGACCGCTCGCACCAGTACGGGCACGGCAAGGCCGAGAACCTCACGGCGCTCGCCGAGGCGACGATCCTGTCGGTCGTGGCGGTCGGCATCGCCGTGCGCGCGATCCAGCGGCTGCTCGGCCACGACGCGCGCGAGGTGAATGCCACGTGGTACGCGTTCGCCGTCGTCGGCATCGTGATCGTGATCGATCTCACGCGCACGGTCGTGTCGCGGCGCGCATCGCATCGCTACCAGAGCGCCGCCCTCGCCGCGAACGCGCTGCACTTCGGCAGCGACCTCGCAGGCTCCTTCGCCGTGCTCGCCGGGCTGCTCGCGGCGCGGGCGGGCTACGCGGACGGCGACTCGATCGCGGGGCTCTTCGTGGCCGTGCTCGTGCTCGTCGCCGCGGGGCGGCTGATGCGCGGGAACGTCGACGTGCTCATGGACCGCGTCCCGGCCGACGCCGAGAGCGCCGCCCGCGCCGCGATCAGCGCGGTGAAGCCCGCGGTCGAGCTGCGCCGCCTGCGCATGCGCCAGGCAGCCGGCCGCCAGTTCGCCGACGTCGTGATCGGCGTCCCCCCGACCGCGGCGGTGGGGCAGGGGCACGCAGCCGCCGACGCGGTCGAGGCGGCGGTCGCTCGCGCGCTGCCCAACGCCGACGTCGTCGTCCACGTCGAGCCGATCGAGGACGCCGACGTCCACGACCGAGCCCACGCGGCCGCGCTCGCCGTCCCCTACGTGCGAGAGGTGCACAACATCGCGCTCGTCGACGTCGACGGTCACACGGAGCTGTCACTCCACGCCAAGCTTCCCGGCGACCTGTCGCTCGAGGAGGCGCATGCGATCGCCGAGCGGCTCGAGGCGTCGATCTGCGCCGCGGTCCCCGAGATCCAGGGCGTCCAGACGCACCTCGAGCCGCTCTCGGAGAGCAGGACCGCGTCCGAGGTGTCGGGAAGCGGCGAGGCGGTTGTGCGGCGCATCGTCCACGACGTCACCGGGTCGGAACCGCGCGCGCTCCGCTTCCTGCGCACCGACGGCGGGGTCGTCGCCTTCCTCACGCTCCAGCTCGCCGGCACGAGCCGGCTCGACGAGGCGCACGCGCGGGCGAGCGAGATCGAGGAGCAGATCCGTCTCGCGCGGCCGGACATCGCCGACGTGATAGTTCATACCGAGCCTTGAGGCTCTGCATGTTCACGCCGAAGCAGCTCGCCCTCGAGCGCGGGTGGCCCGGGCGCCTCGACGGCGACCGGGTCGTGCAACTCGCGGCGCAGACCCTGCAGTCGTTCTTCACGGGCGGCGGCACCGCGCGCGAGCACGCCGAGTACGCGCTCACCGACGTCGATCTGCGCCCGCCGGTGCTCCACCCGCCGAGCGTCCGCGACTTCATGGCGTTCGAGGCGCACGTCGCGAACAGCCGCAGGCAGCGGGGCCGAGACGTTCCGGCGGAGTGGTACGAGCAGCCGGTGTTCTACTTCTCGAACCCGGCGGCGATCTACGGGCCGGACGAGGACGTCCCCTATCCGGAGGGCACCGCGGAGCTCGACTACGAGCTCGAGTGCGCCGCGATCATCGGAGCGGAGGGGCAGATCGGCGGCTTCACCGTGCTCAACGACTGGTCCGCCCGCGATCTGCAGCGGCGCGAGATGGCCGTCGGGCTCGGGCCGGCCAAGGGGAAGGACTTCGCGACGTCGCTCGGGCCGGTCGTCGTGACGCCGGACGAGTTCGACGGGAGCGGAGGGCTCATGATCGCGCGCGTCAACGGCGAGGAGCGCTCGCGCGGTGACCTGAGCGCGCTGTACCACGGCTGGGACGCGCTGCTCGCTCAGGCCGCGCGGAACACCAGGCTGCTCCCCGGTGACGTGATCGGCTCCGGCACGGTCGGGAGCGGGTGCATCCTCGAGCAAGGCGACGGAGGCTGGCTGCAGCGTGGCGACCTCGTCGAGCTCGAGATCGAGGGCATCGGCATCCTGCGGAATCGAGTCACTTGATCACGCCCGACGACGTGCGCGCAGCGGCGCGCCTGCTCGACGGCGTCGCGGCGCGCACACCGCTCGTCACGTCACGCACCCTCGGCGAGCACGTCGTCCTGAAGCTCGAGTGCCTGCAGCGCACCGGGTCGTTCAAGTTCCGCGGCGCGTACAACAAGGTGTCGTCGCTCGCGCGGGGCGCTCCGGTCGTCGCGTTCTCGTCGGGCAATCACGCCCAGGCGGTCGCGCTCGCGGCGCGGCTGCTGGGCAACCCGGCGACGATCCTGATGCCGATCGACGCGCCGGCGTCGAAGCTCGCCGCGACGCAGGGCTACGGCGCGGAGGTCGTGACGTACGACCGCTACGGCGAGGACCGCGAGGCGATCGGGGCCGAGCTCGCCGCCGACCGCGCAGCCGAGCTCGTGCGCCCGTTCGACGACCCGATGATCATGGCCGGCGCCGGAACGGCGGCGCTCGAGCTGCTCGAGGAGCATCGGTCGCTCGACACGCTCGTCGTGCCCCTCGGGGGCGGTGGGTTGATCTCCGGCTCTGCGACGATCGCGAAGTCGCTCGGCGTGCGGCGTGTGGTCGGTGTGGAGCCGGCGGCGGGAGACGACTGGGCGCAGTCGTTCGCCGCCGGCCGCCGCGTCGTGATCGACGTGCCGCGGACGATCGCCGACGGCCTCCAGGCTCCCGCTCCCGGCGAGCTCACGTGGGAGGTCGCGTCGCGCCTCGTCGACGAGGTGGTGACGGTCAGCGACGAGCAGATCGTCGACGCGATGCGGTTCGCGTTCGAGCGGCTGAAGCTGGTCGTCGAGCCGAGCGGCGCGGTCGGGATCGCGGCCGTGCGCGAGGGCCTCGTGTCAGGAGGGAGCGTCGGGGTGATCGTCTCCGGCGGGAACATCGGGGCCGACCGTTTCGCCGGCCTGCTCGCGTGACGCGCGCACGCTCTCCGCGACGCGCGCCCGTTCGTACGACAGCCTGAACAGCTCCGTCGCGTCGTCGAGGTCGACCGATACCCACCCGTTCACACCGGCGCGGTGCGGCTTCGCGCGCCCGGTCTCGAGCAGCATCTCCCGAATCCGGCGTGTGAACGGCAGGTCCGCCCAGCTCGAGTGCAGATGGCCGAGCTCTCGCCTGCCCAGCCGGAACTCCACGCCGCCGAAGCGGTGCGGGTGCACCGAGACGCCCTCCCACGAGCCGACCTCCTGCTCGATTCGCGCGCGGATATTCTCCATCCGTGCCCTTCTACCAGCGACTCGGCGAGGTCCCGAGAAAGCGCCACGTCGTGTTCCGCGAGAACGGGACGCTCCTCACCGAGGAGGTGATGGGCTTCGAGGGGTTCTCCGGCCTCGAGTCGATCCTCTACCACCTGCACTCGCCCTGCCGCGTGGTCGAGCTCGGCGAGTTCGAGCCGATCGTGCGCGACGAGTGGGTCCCGGACGCGCATGCGCACCGGCACTTCACGACGTGGGACGTGCCCGCAGGCGGCGACGCCGTCGACGGGCGGCAGCTGTTGATGTGGAACGACGACGTCGAGATCTCGCTCTGCCGCCCGACCGAGTCGATGCAGTACTTCTTCCGCAACGGCGAGGGCGACGAGGTGATCTTCGTCCACGAGGGGTCGGGCACCCTCGAGACGACGTTCGGCGAACTGCCCTACTCGCCCGGCGACTACATCGTCGTCCCGCGCGGCACGACGTACCG
This sequence comes from uncultured Thermoleophilia bacterium, assembly GCA_963708355.1. Lineage (GTDB taxonomy): Bacteria > Actinomycetota > Thermoleophilia > Gaiellales > Gaiellaceae > PALSA-600. Next base: position 768,855 of record CAVPSK010000009.1, read on the forward strand.
GTTCGTGCCGGAGGGCGAGCAGCGCTACCTGGTGTTCGAGACGCCGGGGCTGATCACCATCCCGAGGCGCTACCGCAACGAGCACGGGCAGCTGATGGAGCACGCGCCGTACTACCACCGCGACCTGCATTCGCCGACCGAGCTCCACACGCACCGCGAGCGCGGCGAGCACGTCGTCAAGGTGCGGGTGCGCGACGGCTACCAGACGTACGTGCTCGACTACCACCCGTTCGACGTCGTCGGCTGGGACGGCTACGTGTACCCGTGGACGTTCTCGATCCACGACTTCGAGCCGATCACCGGGCGCATCCACATGCCGCCCCCGAGCCATCAGACGTTCCAGGGGCCGAACTTCGTGATCTGCTCGTTCTGCCCACGCAAGCTCGACTTCGACCCGAATGCGGTGCCGATCCCGTACCACCATTCGAACCTGCAGAGCGAGGAGATGATCTATTACGTCGACGGCACGTTCGGGTCGCGGCGCGGGATCGAGGTCGGTTCGATCACGTTGCATCCGACCGGGCTGCCGCACGGGCCTCAGCCGGGCCTCGCCGAGAAGAGCCTCGGGCTCACGGAGACGCACGAGCTCGCGGTGATGTGCGACACCTTCCACCCGCTGCGTCTGACCGCGCTCGCGGGTGATCTGGACGACGGGAAGTACGCCTACTCGTGGGCGGACGACGCAGCCGCGGACGGGCGCACGCCGGACGACGACCCCGCCGGCATCACCTCGCATCTGTAGCGCGTGCGCCTGGTTCTCGACTGGGACGGGACCTGCACCGAGGTCGACGGCTTGCACATGCTGCTCGAGGAGTTCGGCGACCGAGCTGTCTACGACCGGATGGAAGGCGCCCTGGGCGACGGTCGACTCACCCTCCACGAGGTGATCGCCCGCGAGATCGCGACGATCGACCTCACGCTGCCGGATGCGGTCGAGTGGTTGCGCGAGCGCGTCACCCTCCGACCCGGCCTCGAGCGCCTGATCGACGGCCGCGACGCCGTGGTCGTGTCGAGTGGGTTCCACGAGCTCATCGACCCGATCCTCGATCGCGAAGAGCTTCAGCTCGACGTCATCGCGAATCGCCTCGACACGGCGTCGGGACGATGGAGGCCGGTATGGCGCGACGAGCAGGTGTGCGCCGTGTGCGGTGAGGCGTGCAAGCGCGCGCTCGTCGCCGGCGAGGCGTACGTCTACGTCGGCGACGGCTACTCGGACCACTGCGCCGCGCTCGCGGCGGGGCGCGTGTTCGCCCGCGACGGCCTCGCGCGCTACCTCACCGCGGAAGGCGTCGCCTTCGACGCGTACGACACCCTGCACGACGTGGCCACGGCCCTCGCGCGGCGCAGCCGCCCGCGACCTCCGGGGTCAGACCCGGGTCAGACCCCGGACGAATAAAACCCCTGCAGCGAAGGCCTCTCGGTGTTCGGTGCGGCTGTCGGCGAGAGGGGTCGGGGTCAGACCCGGGTCAGACCCGGGTCAGACCCCAGGGTTCCGCGTTTCGCGACGATGTCGCGATGCTGCTGCCGCTGCCCGCGCCGTACGACTTCGTGCTCTCGACGGAGCGCTTCCGGCGGTTCGGCGTCGACCTCGCGAACCTGTGGGACGGCGACGAGCTCGTCCGCGCGGTCGACGGACGCGAGGTGCGCATCCGCTCGGCGCCCGGCGGGGTCGACGTCGAGCCGCTCGACGAGCTGACTCGCCCGGAAGTCCTCACCCTGCTCGGCGCGCCGTTCGACCTCGACGCCTTCTACGCATGGGCCGCGCCGGAGGCGGTCCTCGGGCCGCTCACGGTCAGGCTCGCCGGCCTTCGCCCTCCGCTCGTCCCCGATCCCTTCGAGGCGCTCGTCAGCTCGATCACGGCGCAGCAGGTGTCCCTGTTCTCGGCATTCGCGATCCGCTCTCGCATGATCGAGCGGTTCGGGACGCGCATCGGGCGCGTCTACGCGTTCCCGGGCCGCGAGCGGCTCGCCGCCGTGTCCGAGGACGAGCTCTTCGCGATCGGGTTCTCGCGGCGCAAGGCCGAGTACGTCGTCGGTCTCGCCCGGAGCGACCTCGACCTCGCCGCGCTCGCCGGCCTCGACGACGACGGCGTCCGCGCGGCGATCGTCGCCGTCCGCGGGCTCGGCGCCTGGACCGCCGAGTGGTTCCTCGCGCGTCACCTCGGCCGGCCGCGCGCGTGGCCCGCCGGCGACTTGGCGCTCCGCAAGGCCGTCGAGGTTCTTTACGGTGTCGGTGTGGAGGAGATGGGGTCGAGGCTGGAGCCGTTCCAGAACCTCGCGGCGCACTACCTGCTGACCGGGGCACGGAATCCGTGAAGGTCCGGCGTGCGACCGAGCAGGACGAGGCGGCGATCCGCGAGCTCTGGTCGGAGTTCGAGCGCGAGGTGCCCGAGCCGGAGGGATTCGTTCCCGAGACGTGGGAAGAGGAGTGGCGCGACACCCACCGGCAGATCGGCGAGGGCGGAGTGTTCCTCGCGGAGGACGACGACGGGGTCGTCGGCTTCGCGAAGATCGGCGCGCCGAAATACGGCGCGATGCACGTGCACGTCGTGCACGTGCGGCCGCGGGTACGCCGTCAGGGCGTCGCGAAGGCCCTCCTTCGCGAGTGCGTCGCGCACGCGAAGGACGCGGGCGTGCAGATGATCTCGCTGCACGTCATGCTCGACAACGAGCCGGCGCGGACGGTTTGGCGCCGTCTCGGGTTCACCGACATCTCGGCCCTGATGTCCGTCCCGCTCGCCGTGCTCGACCAGAACCTGGTCGACAGCGCTCCCGGTGTTCATCGCGCGTCGACGCACGTGCAGACCGACGACGAGGTCTCGGTGGGGCGCGCGATCGCCCAGTTCGTGCCGCGGCTCGCCTCGCCGGAGGTCGGCAACTCGGGGAGCTGGATCCGCGTGTCGGATGTCGTGCTCGACGCCGATCGCGAGGCGCTCGGCCGCTTCGCACGCGAGCTGTCCGAGCGACTCGGCGCGATCACCGTCGCGCTCGCCCAGGAGGGGCCCGTGGTGCGCTTTCGCCTCTACGAGCGCGGCCGCATGGTCGACGAATACCTGTCGGTGCCGGCGTTCTACGGGCCGCTGCCGACCGGCGACGAGCTCGCGCTCTCTGCGAACCCGACGGTCGTCTCCCGCCTGACGGGCGCCGACCGGGACGAGGTCCGGCGCGTGGCGCGCAACGCGGCGTCTCCCGCCGAGCTGCCGCCGGCCGCAGAGCTGTACGCCGACCTCGCGCGCCTGATGGGGCTCGAGCCGTGAAGCTGTACGACGCCGCCCGCTGCCCGTACTGCGCGCGCGTGCGCATCGCCTTGGCGGAGAAGGGGCTCGACTTCGAGTCTGTCGAGGTCGACCTGTCCAACCGGCCCGCCTGGCTGATCGAGCTGAACCCGCCCGCCGGCCGCGTGCCGGTGCTCGACGACGGCTTCGTGCTGCCGGAGTCCGAGGTGATCATGGAGTACCTCGAAGAGCGGCACCCGACGCCGGCGCTGCTGCCCCAGTCGCTGACCGACCGGGCGGAGGCCCGGTGCGTCGTTTACCGCTTCGACGACCTGCTCGGCGACGACTACTACGCGTTCCGGCGCGGCGAGGACAACGAGCTCGACGCCCGCCTCGAGAAGCTTCCGGTCGGCCTGAGCCTCTTCAGCGACATCGCCTACGTGCCCTGGGTGCTTCGTGCTCGGGAGATGCTCGGAGTGGCGCTGCCCGACCGGCTCGAGACATGGTTGGAGACGTTCTCGGCCAGACCCGCGGTCGCCGTCGAGCTGGACGTCGTGCGCGCGCTGTGAGCGACATCGGGCTCGACGAGCTCGTTCGGCGACTCGACGAGGTCGCGGTCGTGGACGTGCGGACCGCGCACGAGTACGACGGGTCTCTCGGGAACGCGTGCGATCCGCGCCAGGGGCACATCCCCGGCGCGCGCAACCTCGACGTGAACCGCCTGATGGAGCTCGACCCGGAGCAGGTCGCGGCAGAGCTCGAGCTGGCCTCGGGTGCGGAGGTCGTCGTCTACTGCCACTCCGGCTCGCGCTCCGGCTTCGCGGCAAAGCTGCTGCGCTCCCTCGGCTACGACGCGCGCAACTACGCCGGGTCGTGGCACGAGTGGTCGCGCCGCGACGAGCTTGCTGTCGAGACGTAGACGAAGGAAGCCGCGGGCGACTGCGGTCGTTGACCTCGACGCGTGGAGATCGCGGAGCTGTGGCGCTACCCGGTGAAGTCGTTGCGCGGCGAGCAGCTCGCCGAGGCGAGCCTGCGCGCAGACGGGATCGAGGGCGACCGGCTCGTCCAGGTGCTCGTCGGCGGGCGCATCGTCACGTCGCGGCTCCGGCCGCAGCTACTCGGGCTGGCGGGAACGCTCGGCGACGACGGGACGCCGCTCGTCGACGGACGCCGGTGGGACGACCCGGAGGTCCTGCGCACGATCCGGGAGGCGATCCAGCTGCCCACGGCCGAGCTTCGGTTCGACGACTACGTCGAGCGGTTCGACGTGCTGCCGCTGACCGTGGCCACCGACGGCGGCATCGCCGCCTTCGGCTACGACTCTCGCCGGCTGCGCTCGAACATCGTCATCTCCGGCGTCGGCGGCCTGGCCGAGAAGACGTGGCCCGGCCGAATGCTGAAGATCGGCGGCGGTGCGGCGTACGTCGCGGTCGCTCGTTCCCGCACGCGCTGCGTGATGACGACGTTCGATCCCGACACGCTGGTGCAGGACCGTGGTGTGCTGCAGCACATCGTCGACGACCTCGACGCGAGCATCGCGCTCGACTGCTCGGTGGTGCGCGGCGGGACGATTCGCGTTGGCGACACCGTCGAGCTGATCCCGGCCGGTCCTAGGAGGGTCTAGCGAAACAGAGCTTGAGCCGCCGGGCCGTGCTGGATCGCCCCGATGCGGCGTCCTCAGTCGTGTCGATAGCCCATCAGCTAACGACACTCCCTGCGTCCTTGCCTCGGAACGACCAGCCCACCCCGGACGACGAACGCCGTTCCGCTAGACCCTCCTAGCCGCCGTCCGCCGCGGCGAGGAACGCCCGTGCGAGCCGTCGCCCGAGCTCCTGCCACGCCGGCAGTCCCCGGTCGAGCTCGGCGGCGAGCTCGTCGAGCGGACGCGGTGGCGACCGCTCTTCGCGGAACCACTCGAGCACCTGGTCGCGCCGCACCTCGGGGTGGAACTGCACTCCCCACGCGCAGCGACCGGCCCGGAACGCCTGCGCGAACGACGCCGTCGCCAGCGTCGCCGCATCGGGCGGGACCGTGAACCCGTAGGCGTTCGCATTCAGCGCGTCGAACGTGCGCGGCAGCGAGCCAAGCACCGGGTCGGCCGCGCCCTCGTCCGTCAGCGTCGTCGAGATGAATCCCGCCCACTGCACCGGCAGGGATGCGACCGTGCCGCCGAGCGCATGCGCGAGCGTCTGCGCGCCGAGGCACACGGCGAACAGCGGCACCTCGTCCGCCACCCATCCGCGGAGTGCGTCGTACTCCTCGTGCAGCCACGGGTGCTCGAGCTCCTCGCCGACGTTCTGGTCGCCGCCGAACACGAGCACGGCGTCGAAGCCGCCGGGCGGCGAGCCCTGAGTGCGGATGTCCCAGCCCGTGAGCGAGTGGCCGTCTGCGACGGCGACGTCGCCGAAGAGCTCTGGCTGTACCGCCGGGCCGTGGGTGACGGCGAGCAGCCGCATCACGCAGTCGGAACGCCGTCGTCGGTGAGCAGCTTCCGGAGCAGAAACGCGCCCGACGGCGCCTGCGCGGCGCCGTCCGTCTGATTGTTGTTGTTGAAGAACGCATATGCATGCTCGGCCTGCTCGCCGAGGCGGCGGAGGGAGGGCACCCACTCCTCGAGCTCGTCGGCCGAGTAGAGGTAGTCGAAACGCTCGGCCGCCGATCCGCCGCGCGCGTTCCACGTCCCCGCGTTGCGGCCGTGGAAGCGGACGTACGCCAGCGGCGTCGTCGCCGCGACGAGCGTCGCCGGGACGTTCCCGGCGTCGACCTTCGGAGCATCGACGGTCACCCAGCTCATGCGCCGCTCCTCGAGGAAACGCAGGAGCCCGGCGCGGACATCCTCGGCGAACCACGACCGGTGGCGCGGCTCCACCAGCATCTCGTCGCCCCCGAGCTGGTCCCGCGCCCACTCGAGGTAATCGAGCGACGAGGGTTTCCAGGTGACGTACGGCGGGAGCTGGAACAGGATCCCGCCGAGCTTGCCGGCGTCACGGAGCGGCTGCAGCGCGTCGAGGAAGGCCCGGAACACGACGCTGCGCGCGTCCCGCGACGGGCGGTCGACGCGGCCCCGCTCGTCGACAGGCAACCCCTCGCGCAGCTCGGGCGGCACCTGGTCGAGCTTTACCGGGTGCCGGGTCATGAGGCCGAACGCCTTCACGTGCATCACGAACCCGTTCGGCGAGCGCTCGGCCCAGCCGCGCACCATCTGCTCCGTCGGGACGCGGTAGTACGTCGAGTCGACCTCCACCGTCGAGAAGTGCTCGGCGTACCACGCGAGGCGGGCGCGGGGTGGAGTGCTCGGCGGATACCAGTGCTTGACGAGCGCGTCGTCGGCCCACGAGCACGTGCCGATGCGGATCGCCGCCGCCACGCCGTGAGGTCTACCTCTTGAAGGCGGTGACCGTCGTCCTGGCGGTGATCGTCTTCGCGGCCGCGGTCGCGCCGACGCACGGGATCCCGCCGAACATCGGGCTCGGCACGCAGAGGCTCGTGCCGAGGTCGGCGTAGAACAGGTCGTTCGTCGCCACTGTCGGCCCCGACGGGACCGACGACTGCTTGTCGAGCGTCGCGACCGCCGTCACGTTCGCCTTGCTTCCCGCGGTGAGCATGAACGAGCCGGTCGAGCCGCCGACACGCTTCCCTCCGACGGTCGTCGTCACGGTCACGGTCGCGGGGAGCTTGCCGTTCTCGGTTGCCGTCGACAGGAAGATCACCCGCGTGCGGACCGTCGTCACGGTGCGCGGCTTGCCCTTCACGCGCACGTGCTTGACCGTCTTCACGCGCGCCTTCGTGATCGTCAGCTTGAGGCGCGTCGGAATGCGGTGGATCGACTGGGTCTCCACCGATCCGGCCGGGTTCGGCGTGCCCAGGCCGGGGTTGTACGGCAGCCAGCGCGACGTCCAGCGATAGTCGCCCGCGGCGGTGGGCTCGGTGATCGCCGAGACGTCGAAGGTGGCCGAGAGCAGCTTGGCGCCGAACGTCGCGCGGCCCGGCGTGTTGGCCGGCAGGTCGGGCGGCGGCAGGCAGACGACCAGCTTCACCGGGCCCGCGCTCGACTCGGCTCCGTTCGTCGGCACGACGTACAGCGGGATGTCGAGTGTCTGGGCGAGCGCCGTCAGGTGCAGGTCCCACGTCTGCGTCGCGTCGGTCGTTCCGCACTGCGCCTGCAGCGCCGGGTTCGGGTTGATCGCGTCGATCTCGCCCGTGAGCGGAAGGAGAGCGCCGCCGAAGTCGGCCGCGGTTGCGGTCGCGGTCAGGCCGCCCAGCTTCGTGCCGGGCGACGGGGTCGCGATCTGGTAGCCGGCCGGGACGAAGATCTCGACCCTCGCGGTCGGGTCGTCGTTCGCGCCGACGACCACACCGATGCGCGCGGAGGTGCTGCCGACGTCCGTGCTCGCCACCAGCCTCGGGCTGTACGAGGCGAGGGCAGAGCCGGCGAGGATCAGCGCGGTCAGGGCGGCGGCTGCTCCGACTGCCGCACGGATGGTAGGTCTCATGGGCGGGCCAGCAGGGTAGCCGGTCCTCCGGTCACCGGACTCGTCAGCGTTCGCAGCGTCAGCGACGCCGCGCCGACCGTGATCGACCCCTGGTCGGCGAACGCGAGGTACGCGAGATCGGCGGGGCCGGAGTCGGGCCCGAACCGGATCGTGAGCCTCGTGCCCTTCGGCAGATACTGCACGTAGTTCGCGAGCCGGATCCGGTTCGCCCCGACGTGCGGGACGATCCCGCCGTGCGTGATCGGCCGCGCGCCCGCGTACACCGTGGCGATCAGACGGGGGTAGTGGACGAGCCGCCGCACCTGCACGTCCACGGTCGAGACGCCGAACGTCTCGAGCGGGGCGGCGAACCGCGGGCCGGTGCGCACCGGCGCGGTGCCGCCGAAGTCGATCGTGACCGTCTTCGTGGCCGGCAGGCCCGCGAAGGACGCGCGCCGCGCGCCGCTCGCCGCGGCGATCGTGACCGGCTTCGTCCGGTCGACCCCGTTCGGGAGGCCCTTCACGTAGCGGTCGAGCCACGCGAGCGACTGCGCGAGCACGTATGCGACGTCCGGCCCCGGGAACGACGACGGGGCGTGCCCGAACCGGCCGATGTAGAGGTGCCGCGGCCCCGCGGCGCCGGCGAACGCGTCGACCGCCTGGGAGACGTCGAAGGCGTAGTCGACCCGTCCCTGGAACATGTACACGGGCACCGTCGAGGTCCTCGCCGCCCCGAGCGCCGAGCGGGCATCGACGAGCGTCTTCACCGCCCCGAGGCCGGTCGACCGCTCGGCGTCGTTCTCGTACTGCGAGATCAGCGGCGAGCGCGCGTCGACCGTCTTCGCGAGCCCGATCACCACGCCCGACTTGGCGACGTTCTGCGGCCAGAGAGCCCGGTACAGGTTGGTCCAGCTCTCGACCACGTCGGCCGCCTTGTACGGAGTGCCTGCGGCGAGGCCGTTCCACACCTGCCCACCGCCGTACGAGATCCCCCAGGCCCCGACCGCGGTGTCGCTCACCTCGGGCAGCTCTTCGAAGAAGCTCAGCATCGCCCGCTCGTCGCTCACCTCGTTCGGCCCGGCGAGCTCGACGTTCCCGGTCGACGTCCCGTTGCCCCGCGCGCTGTACGCCAGGGCTGCGTATCCGTGTGTCGCGAAGTACGAGGCGATCGGCGCCATCGAGTCCTTCGTTCCACCGAGCCCGTGCAGCACGACGACCCCGGGCCAGCCGGCTGCGGGCGCGGGCCCGTCGGGCTCGTAGAGGTCGTAGGCGATCCGGGTGCCGTCGGCCATCGTCTCGAAGCCGCCGCGGACCGTGAAGGCGTCGGCGGGCGCGGCGCCCAGCAGGACGACGCCGAGCAGGGCGAGGGCCCATCTCACGCAGGCTCAATCTAGAGCACGTCCTAGACTTGTCCACGTGGACGCGCGTCCGATCGGTGTGTTCGACTCCGGCGTCGGTGGCCTCACCGTCCTGCACGAGTGCCTCGTCACGATGCCGCACGAGGACTTCGTCTATCTCGGCGACCACGCGCGCCTGCCCTACGGCCCACGGCCGCGTGACGAGGTGCGGCGCTTCGCCCACGAGATCGGGCTCTACCTCGAGCGGCTCGGCGTGAAGATGGTGGTCGTCGCGTGCAACACGGCGACGTCCGTGGCGCTGCCGGATCTCCAGGAGGAGCTGCACGTCCCGGTCGTGTCGGTGATCGTGCCGGAGGCGCACGCCGCGGTCCAGGCGACGCGCAACCGCCGTGTCGGGCTGCTCGCGACCGAGCTGACGGTCGCCAGTAAGCGCTACGAGCTCCTTGTGCACGCGCTCGACGCCGGCGTTCGGATGACGGCTGTTGCGTGCCCGAAGCTCGTGCCGTTGATCGAGGACGGCGACACGTTCAGCGAGGAGGTCGTCGCAGCGGTCCGCGAGTGCGCGGCGCCGCTCAAGGCCGAGCAGTGCGACACCGTGATCCTCGGCTGCACGCACTACCCGCTTCTGCGGCCGATCTTCCAGCGGACGTTCGGCCGCGACGTCACCCTGATCTTCTCCGCCGACGAGACGGCGAGAGAGGTCGCCGAGACGCTCGCGCGGAAGGGCTTCGACAACGACCCGAGCCGGGAGGGCGCCTACACGTTCCTGACCACCGGCGACGCGGATGTCTTCCGGGTGCTCGGCGAGCGCTTCCTGCAGCTGCCGATCGCCTCGGTCGACCGCGTCGCGGTCTCGGAGCTCGAGGCCGCTGCGTGAGCATCAGCCGTAGGCCGGAGCCGGTATGAGGGCGGACGGCCGCCGCAACGACCAGCTCCGGCCCGTCGTCGCAGACCCGACGTTCCTCGAGCAGCCGCACGGCATGGTCCTGTGGTCGCAGGGGAAGACGCGGGTGCTCTGTACGGCGTCCGTCTCCGAGGGCGTTCCCCGCTGGCTGTACCGCTCGGGACGCGGCTGGATGACCGCCGAGTACTCGCTGCTGCCGGCGTCGACAGGCGACCGGTCCGAGCGCGAGGCGGCGCGGGGAAAGCAGGGAGGCCGCACCGTCGAGATCCAGCGGCTGATCGGACGCGCGCTGCGCGGCGCCGTCGACTTCGAGGCGCTCGGCGAGCGCACGGTCTGGCTCGACTGCGACGTGCTGCAGGCGGACGGCGGCACACGCTGCGCGGCGATCTGCGGCGCGTACGTGGCAGCCAGGCGCGCCCTCGACCGCTTCGGGCTGGCGAAGGCGCTGACCGGCGGCGTGGCCGCCGTCTCGGTGGGCGTCGTCGGCGGCGAGCCGCTCCTCGATCTCGACTACTCGGAAGACTCGACTGCCGACGCCGACGTGAACGTGGTGATGACCGAGGACGGTCGTCTCGTCGAGGTGCAGGCGACCGCGGAGCGCGTGCCGTTCGACCGGGAGCTCCTCGACGCGCTGCTCGACCTCGCCGCCGGAGGCATCGAGCAGCTGCAGCGTCTCCAGGAGGACGCCGTTGCAGTTCCTCCTGGCTAGCATCCCGACGCTCTCGAACTGGGAGCTCGTCGCCCGCCTCGCCGCGGCGACGGCCCTCGGTGCCGCGCTCGGGATCGAGCGCGAGCTGCGCGAGCACGAGGCAGGCTTCCGCACGCATCTCCTCGTCTGCCTCGGCTCGGCGGTCTTCACCGTCGTGTCGGCCTACGGCTTCACGGACTTCCTCGTCGGCGGGACGGCGGTCGTCCGCGCCGACCCGACGCGGATCGCAGCGCAGATCGTCACCGGGATCGGCTTCCTCGGCGCCGGCGCGATCATCCGCGACGGCATGAACGTCCGCGGCCTGACTACGGCCGCGAACCTGTGGGTGGTCGCGGCGATCGGAATTGCGTGCGGCGCCGGCTACTACGCCGCCGCACTGGTCGGCGCGGCCCTCGCGATACTCGCGCTCTGGCCGCTGCGGGTTGCGGCCAGGCACACGGTCGACCGCTGGCGGCGCGAGGACGCGCACATCGTCCTCGACGTGCAGCCGAGCTCCGTCGAGGACGTGCTCGAGGAGTTCACGCGCCGGAAGCTGCGCATCGAGCACTTCGACATCCAGCGCGAGGGCGAGCTGCGGCGGCTCACGTTCAGGCTCGACCGTGCGAACCCGGCGCTCGCCGCCAGCCTCGAGGAGCTCGACGGCGTGGTCGAAGCGTCGTGGGGCGCCTGATCCGCCCGCTCGTCTCGCTCTGCTCGGCGAACGAGGCGAAGCTCCAGGAGGTGCGGGACGTGCTGCCCGGGCTTCAGATCGAGCTGCTCGCGGTCGAGTACCCGCCCGAGGACGGCGCGACCTACGTCGACAACGCGCGCATCAAGGCGCGCCACGGGCGTGCGGTCGGGCCGCGCGAGCGCTGGATGCTGGCGGACGACTCCGGCCTCGAGCTCGCTGCGCTCGGCGGGGCGCCGGGCGTGCACACTGCGCGCTGGGCGGCGGGGCGCCACGTCGAGCGCGCGCTCTCCGCCCTCGAAGGTACGTCCGACCGCCGGGCGCGGTACGTCTGCGAGCTCGTCTGCCTGTCGCCCGACGGCGACGAGCTCAGGGGCACCGGGGTGCTCGAGGGATCGATCGCGGAGTCACCGGCCGGCGCGGGCGGCTTCGGGTTCGACCCGGTGTTCGTCCCGGCCGGCGAGAGCCTGACCGTCGCGGAGCTCGGGGACGGCTGGAAGGCGGCGCACTCGCACCGCGCGCTCGCGGCCGGCGAGCTCACTGCGGCGCTTCGGCGTCACCTGGAGGGGCGCGGCGCGCCACCCACCAGTTGACCTCCGCGCCGATCACGATCACGTTCGCCATCACGTAGAGCCACACCAGCAGCACCGCCGGGCCCGAGAGCGCCTGCAGAACCGGGTTGTGCTTCGAGATCTGCACGTACTGCGGCAGCACCTGGAACGTCCCCTCGAGCAGGACCGCCGCGGTGATCGCGCCCGGCATCACCTCGCGCAGCGTCAGGTCGACATTCGTGAGCACGTAGTACGCAGAGGCGAGGAACACGAAGACGCCGATCCCGGAGATCCCGATCGCGGTCACGCGCGCGAACGCGTCGTTGCCCGAGAAGCCTGCGTACCGCTTCAGCACCTCCTGCCCGATCGACCCGACGACGAGCGACGCGAACAGCGCCACCAACGATCCGACCATCATCAGCGTCGCCAGAGCCTTCCCGTGGAGCCAGCCGCGGTTCGGCCTGCCGTACACGATGTTGAACGCGCTCTCGAGCACGCTGAAGAGCGACAGCGACGACCAGAGCAGGAACAGCCCGCCCGACCAGTCCGAGCGCGGCCGAGTTCTCCTGAATCGCGCGGACCGCGTTCAGGATCGAAGTCACCGACGCGCTCGGGAACACCTTCGACAGCTCGCGCACGAAGAACGACCCCTGGCCCGCCTGGTTGACGAGGCCGAGCAGTGCGAGCGCGAGGAAGAGGAGCGGTACGAAGGAGAGCAGTGCGAAGTACGCGATCATCGCCGCGAGGTGCGTCCCTCGATCGGCGAAGAACTTGCTGATCACCGTCCTCACTTCCGCGGCAGTATGCTCGGGCGGATGGACGCGGCCCGCGCGATCGCAGACCTCGTCGACGTGTCGCCACAGGTTCGCGCCGTCGTGATCGTGGGAGCGGAGGGCGCCGTGGTCGGCACCAACGCGACGGCCGACCTGGCCGAGCGCCTGACCGCGAGCGCCCGGGAGCTCCTCCGGATCGCCGACGCCAACCGGCCCGCGCCGGTCGCGCAGCTCGAGGCCGCGACGACGACGGGGAGCGTGTTCGTCGTACGGGACGGCGAGCGGGTGATCGCCGCGACCACGTCGCCCGAGCCGACCGTCGGGCTCGTCTTCTACGACCTCAAGTCGTGCGTGCGCTCCGTCGACCCGGCCACGTCCGCCGACGCCCCGTGAGGTCGAAGAAGTTCTTCACGGGCGTGGTGCTCGCCGCCGGGTCGCTCGCCGGTTCGGTGCTGGTTCGCCGCCGTGCCGCCCGCCGCGTCGACCACGTCGATCTCTACGCGGGCGACGGGTCGATGGTCTCCTACGCGGAGGGCGACGCTGCCGCCGACAGCATGCTCGCCGTGGCACGCCGGTTGCTCGACGCCCAGTGACGCGCGGGGAGCTCGCACGGGCGCTCAGGGAGGCGGCCTACCTCGAGGGCGACTTCGTGCTCCGCTCGGGGCGACGCTCGCGCTACTACCTCGACAAGTACCGCTTCGAGACCCGGCCCGACCTCCTCCGGGAGCTGGGCGACGCGATCGCCGAGACTGTGCGGGAGCACGAGCCGGAGGCTGTGCGGCTCGCCGGGCCCGAGCTCGGGGCGGTCGCGCTCGCCGCCGCAGGCTCGCTCGCTTCGGAGCTTCCGTTCCTGATCGTCCGCTCCCAGGCGAAGGAGTACGGCACCGCGAACCGCATCGAGGGCGTCTTCGCCCCGGGGGAGCTCGTCTGTCTCGTCGAGGACGTCGTCACCGCCGGCGGAGCGGCGCTCGAGGCCGTCTCGGCGCTCCGCGATGCGGGCCTCCTCGTGCGCACTGCGGTCTGCGTGGTCGACCGCGAGGAGGGCGGTCACGACGCCCTCGCGCGCCATGCGGTGCGCCTGAGACCGCTCTTCAGGGCCTCCGAGCTCCTCGAAACCGCCGCAAATCCGCATGGTTGAGCGGTATCCGACAACCTTGTTAGCGTCTTCACCCAAGGTCTGCATGTTCGAGTCCCCAAGCAGTAGGAGGAGTTCTTGACCAAGCAGGAGTTCATTCAGAAGGTCGCCTCGAAGAGCGGGCTCTCGACGCGCGACGCGGGGAAGGCAGTCGAGGCGTTCATGGATTCGGTGACCGAGACCCTGAAGGCCCGCGACTCAGTCAACTTCACGGGCTTCGGGAAGTTCTCCGCATCGGACCGCGCGGCGCGCCAGGGCGTCAACCCGCGCACCGGTGAGCGCGTCCAGATCCCGGCGACGACCGTCCCGAAGTTCTCGGCCGGCAGCCAGCTGAAGGCCGCGCTCAAGGGCTAGCCCCGGCGAGCTCGCTCGAGCGCGCCCGAGGGCTCGAAGCCTCGAGGTTCGGCGGAAGGCGGCCGTGGGGCCGCCTTCCGCCTTCACGGCTACCGTGTCGCGTGGAATGCCGGTGGCAACGCTGACCTTCGTCGACCGTCTGGCCGCCGAGGTCGAGCGGAAGCGTTCACAGCTCGTCGTCGGGCTCGATCCCGTCGCCGACCTGATGCCCGTCGAGCTCCGCGGCGACGTCGCGCGGTTCTGCTGCGGGATCGTCGACGCAGTCGCGCCCCACGCGGTCGCCGTGAAGCCGCAGCTCGCGTTCTTCGAGGCGCTCGGGGCACACGGGATGATCGCCTTCGAGCAGGTCTGCACCTACGCGCGGAACGCGGGGCTGCTCGTGATCGCCGACGGCAAGCGCGGCGATGTCGGCTCCACCGCGCGCGCCTATGCGGCGGCGTACCTCGAGGGCGAGCCGCCGCGCGCGGACGCGCTCACGGTCAACCCGTGGCTGGGCCGCGAGTCGGTCGAGCCGTACCTCGCGGCGGCGCGGCGCGACGGCGCCGGCGTCTTCGTCGTGGTCAAGACGTCGAACGCCGGCGGCGACATCCAGGACGTCGAGCTCTCGAACGGCCGTCCCGTCTGGCAGCACGTCGCGACGCAGGTCGCCGAGTGGGGCGCCGACCTCGTCGGAGAGGTCGGCCTGTCGCAGGTCGGCGCCGTCGTCGGGGCGACGCACCTGCGCGCGATCGCCGACGCGCGGCGTCTCATGCCCCGTGCGGTGCTGCTGCTGCCCGGGGTCGGCGCGCAAGGCGCGGTCCCGTCGGATCTCGCGCGTGCCTTCCAGAGCGGCCCGGCGAGCGCGCTCGCCAACGCCTCGCGCTCGGTGATCTACGCATACCGCGGTGCCGACGGCGACTTCCGCCAGGCCGCCGGGGCCGAGGCGGCTCGCCTGCAGCGCGAGCTCTGGATCGCCTCGGGCTGGTAGTGCGCCGCTCGTGGCAGCACTACGCGGCGCCGGCGGCGTTTCTGCTCGCCGTGACGATCGCCGTCGTGCTCATCCGCGCCGGCTTCGAGTCGGGGGGCCCGGCGAGCGACTCCGACACGCCGGGCACGGTCGCGGCGACGACCGGGAGCAAGCCGGCGACGCGCAAGCCGACGGCGAAGTTCTGGGTCGTCCAGGCGGGCGACACCTTCGCGGTGATCTCGACGGCCACCGGCGTCTCCGTGAAGCGCATCCAGAAGCTCAACCCGCGGCTCAAGTCCACGAACCTCTTCATCGGCGAGAAGGTGCGCATCCGGTGAGACGGCTGGCGCTCGGCCTCGTCGCGCTCGTCCTCGCCGCGCCTGCTGCTGCGGCCGGCCCACCTCCAGTCCACGCGACGGCGTTTCTCGTCGAGACCGAGGGCACGGGCGACGTGCTCGCCGCCGAGAACGCGCACGAGCGGGTGCCGATCGCGTCGATCACGAAGCTGATGACCGTCTACCTCGCGCTCGAGCGTCATCGGCTGACCGACATCGTCACCGTCGATCCGCGTGCGGCCGCCGTCGGCGAGTCGACGGCGGACCTCGAGCCCGGCGAGCGGCTGATGGTCTCGGATCTGGTCAAGGCGGCGCTGATCCAGTCGGCCAACGACGCCGCCGACGCGCTCGCCCTCTCCGTCTCGCCCAGCTTCGAGGCGTTCGCGACGCTGATGAACAGGACCGCGGGGAAGCTCGGCCTGCGTGACAGTCACTTCGTTCGGCCCGACGGGCTCGACGCGCCGGGCGAGTACTCGAGCGCCGCCGACGTGACGAAGCTCGCGCGTCTGCTGATGCGCAGCCCGTTCGTCCGGGCGACGGTGCGCGAGGAGACCGACACGATCGCCGGCGGGCGCGTGTTGCACACCTGGGACGACCTGCTCTCCGAGCTCCCGAACGTGATCGGCGTCAAGACGGGCCACACGGGGGCGGCGGGCTGGTGCCAGGTTGCCGCCGTGCGCGGGCCGGGCGGCGTGGTCGTCTACGCGACGCTGCTCGGCAGCCCGTCGCGGTCGGTGCGCAACGCCGATCTCACGTCGCTGCTCGTCTGGGGGCAGGCGCAGTTCCGCGACGTCCCGCTCGTCCAGGCAGGGCGCGTCTACGCGCGCGTCGCGCTCCCGTACGGCGAGCGAGACCTCGCGCTCGTCGCCTCGAGGCCGCTCCACGCGGCCGCGCGGGTCGACCGTCCGCTCCACGAGCGAGTGGTCGCCGCGCGCTCGATCTCACTGCCGGTGCGGCGTGGTGCGGTGCTCGGGCGGGTCGAGGTCTGGTCGAACGGCAGGCTCGTCGGCAGGCGGGACCTCGTCGCCTCCCGCACGGTCGAGCGGCCGGGTGTGATCCGGCGACTAGGGTGGTATGCCGGGAGAACCGCCCACCACCTGGCGGACCTGCTGCGACCGTGATCGTCACCGTCACCCTCAACGCCGCCGTCGACCGGTCGCTGACCGTGCCGAACTTCCAGCGCGGCCAGCGTCACCGCGCGAGCGCCGGCCTGACGCTCGCCGGCGGCAAGGGCATCAACGTCGCACGCGCCCTCAAGCTGCTCGGCGTCCCGGTCGTCGCGACCGGCTTCGTCGGGGGAGCGACGGGCACGCGCATCGTCGAGGAGCTCACGCGCGAGGCCGTGCTGAACGACTTCGTGCACATCGAGGACGAGTCGCGCACGTCGACGGCGGTGATCGACCCCGCCGGCGGCACGTACACCGAGATCAACGAGTGGGGGCCGTCGGTCTCCGAGGAAGAGCTCGGGACGCTGCGCGAGAAGCTGAACTACCTGACTCAGGGCGCGGAGGTCGTCGTGTTCGCCGGCTCGCTGCCGCGCGAGTGTCGCGGACGAGTTCTACGCCGAGGCGACGCGCGACCTGGCGCGCCGGCACGTGCCGGCGGTGCTCGACTCCGAGGGCGAGCCGCTGCGGCTCGGTCTCGAGGCGGAGCCGTTCCTCGTCTCGCCGAACCAGCGCGAGGCAGAGGCGCTCGTCGGCCAGGAGTTCCACGACGAGGAGGATTTCCGGCTCGCGCTCGAGCGGATCGGCGAGCTCGGCGCGCGCAACGTCCTGATCACGACCGAGGCGGGTTGCGTGGCCCGGCTGCGCGAGGAGCGCGAGGAGCCCCGGTTGTTCCGGGCCGTCGCACCGCACCTCGAGGCCGTGTCGGTGGTCGGCGCGGGCGACGTGCTGCTCGCCGCCTTCCTCGCCGCGCGCCATGTCGGTCGCTCGCCGGAGGAGTCGTTGCGCGCCGCGGTCGCCGCCGGCGCGGCATCGACGCTCGAGGTGGGCGCCGGGCGGTTCGACTCCCGTCAGGCCGGTCGGCTGCAGGCGGGCGTCCAGGTCGTCGAGCTGGCGCCGGTCGAGGCGTAGCCCAACCGAGAGCTGTCGTCGGGGCGCCCGGATACCATCCCTCGATGGACGCTCCGAAGCTCGAGCTCGACACGACGGCGGGCACGCTCCCGGAGAAGTTCGCGCGGGAGGGCCTCACCTTCGACGACGTGCTGCTCGTGCCGGCCGCGTCGTCGGTGCTCCCCAACAACGTCTCGACCGCGGCCCGGCTGACGCGCACGATCGTGCTCGAGATCCCGATCGTCTCGGCGGCGATGGACACGGTCACCGAGGCGCGGCTGGCGATCGCGCTCGCGCGCGAGGGCGGCCTCGGGATCGTGCACCGCAACCTCTCGATCGAGGCCCAGGCGGCCGAGGTCGATCGCGTGAAGCGCTCCGAGGCGGGCATGATCGGCGAGCCGGTCACGCTCTCGCCCGATGCGCCGGTCTCGGAGGCGGTGGCGCTGATGGCGCGCTACCACATCTCCGGTGTTCCGATCACCGACGCGGACGGGCGCCTCGTCGGCATTCTCACGAATCGCGACCTCCGCTTCGAGCGCGACCTCGAGCAGCCGATCTCGGCGCTGATGACGTCGCGGAACCTCGTCACCGGCCCGGTCGGCACGACGCTGCGCGAGGCCGAGTCGCTGCTGCACCGGCATCGCATCGAGAAGCTTCCGATCGTCGACGACGAGGGGCGCCTGCGCGGCTTGATCACGGTCAAGGACATCTCCAAGCGCGTCGAGTTCCCGCAAGCGACGAAGGACCCGGACGGGCGCCTGCGCGTCGGCGCGGCCGTCGGTGTCGGCCCCGATGCGCTCGACCGCGCCCGTGCGCTGATCGACGCCGGCGCGGACGTGCTCGTGGTCGACACGGCCCACGGCCACTCGTCCGGCGTGATCGAGATGGTCGCGCGCATCCGCGCGCTGCCGGGCGGGTTCGAGCTCGTCGCCGGCAACATCGCGACCGGCGAGGCCGCCGAGGCGCTGATCGACGCCGGCGCCGACGCGGTCAAGGTCGGCATCGGCCCGTCCGGCATCTGCACCACGCGCGTCGTGGCCGGCGTCGGCATCCCCCAGGTGACGGCGATCTACGACGTCGCCGAGACTGCGTCGCGTCACGGCGTGCCGGTGATCGGCGACGGCGGCATCACCTCCTCGGGCGACGTTGCGAAGGCGATCGCCGCAGGCGCCGACACGGTGATGCTCGGGGGGCTGCTCGCCGGGACCGAGGAGACGCCCGGCGACGTCGTCTTCCAGCAGGGCGAGCGCTTCAAGGAATACCGTGGGATGGGCTCGCTCGGCGCGATGAAGGCCCGCGGCTTCTCGAAGGACCGTTACTTCCAGGGCGACGTCGAGGACGTGGACAAGCTCGTCCCCGAGGGCATCGAGGGCCGCGTCCCCTTCAAGGGGCCGCTCGCCGGCGTTCTCCACCAGATCGTCGGCGGCCTGCGCCAGGCGATGGGCTACTGCGGCGCCCCCACGATCGAGGCGATGCAGCGCGCGTCGTTCGTGCGCATCACCGGAGCCGGCCTCCGGGAGTCGCACCCGCACGACGTCACGATCACCAAGGACGCGCCCAATTACCGACGCGGCTGAGCGGCTGCTCGAGCCGGTGCCCGCGACCGCGCCGGAGGATCGCCCCGTGCTCGTCGTCGACCTCGGCGGCCAGTACTCGCAGCTGATCGCCCGGCGCGTGCGGGAGGCGCGCGTCTACTCGGAGCTCGTCTCGCACCGGTCGACCGTCGACGAGCTGCGCCGGCGCAACCCGGCAGCGCTGATCCTCTCCGGCGGGCCTGCGTCGGTGTACGCGGAGGGGGCGCCTCGGATCGACCCGTCCGTGTTCGCGCTGGGCGTCCCGACGCTCGGGATCTGCTACGGGGCGCAGCTGCTCGCGCTCGAGCTCGGGGGAAGGGTCGATCGCACGGGGGCATCGCGAGTACGGGCGCACCGCCCTCCAGGCATCCGGCGGTGAGCTGTTCGCCGGGCTCGAGGCGGAGCAGACGGTGTGGATGTCGCACCGCGACACCGTCGTCGAGCCGCCCGCCGGCGCGCGCGTCGTCGCGACCTCGTCGGCCACGCCGGTCGCGGCGTTCGAGGACGAGGAGCGCGGCCTCTACGGCGTGCAGTTCCACCCCGAGGTCGTCCACACGCCGCAGGGGCAGAACCTGCTCGAGAACTTCCTGTACGAGGTCGCGGGCGCGTCCCCGGTCTGGACGCCGGCAGCGGTGATCGACGAGCAGGTCGAGCGCATCCGGGCGAAGGTCGGGTCCGAGCGCGTGCTGTGCGCGCTCTCCGGCGGGGTCGACTCCGCGGTCGCCGCGCTGATCGTGCACCGCGCGGTCGGGGATCGACTCACGTGTGTCTTCGTCGACCACGGGCTGCTGCGCAAGGGCGAGGCGGAGCAGGTGGTCGAGACGTTCGGCGGCACGTTCCACGTCCCGCTCGTGCACGTCGAGGCGCAGGAGCGGTTCCTCGCGCGGCTCGACGGCGTCGTCGACCCCGAGGAGAAGCGCAAGCGGATCGGCGAGGAGTTCATCCGCGTGTTCGAGGACGAGGCGCGGAAGCTCGGCGACGTGCGCTGGCTCGTGCAGGGGACGCTCTACTCGGACGTGATCGAGTCCGGAGGGACCGACGGCGTCGCCGAGACGATCAAGTCCCACCACAACGTGGGCGGGCTGCCGGCGGACATGAACATGCAGCTCGTCGAGCCGCTTCGGCTGCTCTTCAAGGACGAGGTGCGCAAGGTCGGCGAGGAGCTCGGGCTCCCCGAGCGGATGGTCTGGCGCCAGCCGTTCCCGGGCCCCGGGCTCGCGATCCGCATCATCGGCGAGGTGACGGAGGAGCGGCTCGAGGCGCTGCGCGAGGCGGATGCGATCCTGCAGGAGGAGGTGCGGCGCGCCGGCCTCTACCGCGAGCTGTGGCAGTCGTTCTGCGTGCTGCCGGCGATCCGCTCGGTCGGCGTCCAGGGCGACTCGCGCACCTACGGCTACCCGATCGCGATCAGGGCGGTGACCTCCGAGGACGCGATGACCGCCGACTGGGCGCGGTTGCCGTACGACCTCGTCGAGTTGGTCGCCTCGCGGCTCGTGAACGAGATCCCCGCCGTGAACCGCGTCGTGCTCGACGTGACGTCGAAGCCGCCTGCCACGATCGAGTGGGAGTAACCACGATCGAGTGGGAGTAACACCGCCGTACCGGATCGAGACCGACCGCCTCGTCATCCGCTGCTACGAGCCCGAGGACGCGGCGTTGCTGAAGGAGGCGGTCGACTCGAGCCTCGAGCACCTGCGGCCCTGGATGCCCTGGGCGCGCTACGAGCCGCAGGACCTCGACCAGAAGGTCGAGCTGCTGCGCATGTTCCGCGGGCAGTTCGACCGCGACGAGAACTACACGTACGGCATCTTCGCGTCCGACGAGTCGCGGCTGCTCGGCGGCAGCGGGCTCCACCCGCGCGGCGGCCCCGAGTCGATCGAGATCGGCTACTGGATCCGGGCGGACGCGACGCGGCAGGGCATCGCCACCGAGGTGACCGCCGTGCTCACGCGCGCGGCGATCGAGCAGAGCGGTTACGAGCGCGTGGACATCCAGGTCGACCCCGAGAACGAGCTCAGCCTCCGCATTCCGCGCAAGCTGGGATTCACCGAGGAGGCGAGGCTCCGGCGCCGGCTCGACCCTAAGGCGGACGGCGGCGCGCGGCGCGACTCGGTGCTGTTCTCGCTGGTCGACGACGAGCTGCCGGGCTCGCCCTGCGCGTCGTTCGCCTACCGCGGGTATGACGCGATCGGGCGCGACGCCTAATCAGAGGTCGCCACTTCGAGCAGGCGGAGCGTCCTGCGCGCCGCGTCGACCTCGGCGGGGACGCCGAACGGAAGCGTGACCATCGGGTCGGTGTGGCCGGCCTCGACGTTCGCGAGCACCGGGATCCCCGGAGCCTCCGTCCTGCGCGCGACGACCTCCCACAGCCGCTCGGACTGGTCGGCGGCATAGCCGTACGGCCGAGCGACGACGAGCGCGGCCGCCGCGTCGAAGACGCCGAGCTGCTCGAGGTCGGTGAGGTAGCTGTCGACGTAGGGCGGCGGCGGGCGCTTCTTCCGACGTCTCGAGCACCAGGATCGCGCCGTCCGGGTCGATCCAGCGCGCTCGAGCCCTTGAGGTGCCAGCAGATCGTCTCGAGGCAGCCGCCGAGGAGCGGCCCCTGCGCGGTTCCGCCCCGGATCGTCACCCAGCCCTCGCTCGGGCGCAGCTCGCGCGGGCGGGCGAGGTCGGCGCGCGTGTCCCAGTCGAGGAACTCGTCGGTCCAGGTGTCGGACGGCTCGTAGGCGATCGGCTCGCCGCCGAACCACGCGGCGCGCAGGGAGCGGTCGGTGTCCGCGAGGACCTCCGGGAACTCGCCGAGCTCGGAGACGAGCGCCGGGCCGTAGAAGGTGCCGAGGCCGGCGTGCTTCGCGATCGCCCAGTGCAGGACGGTCATGTCGGAGTAGCCCTGGAAGACCTTCGGGTGCTCGCGGATCAGCTCGAAGTCGAGCAGCGGGAGCAGCTGGTTCGAGTGGTTGCCGCCGATCGACGCGAGCACGACCGCCACCTCGTCGTCGGCGAACGCTGCGTGCAGGTCGGCCACGCGTGCCTCGGCGACGCAGACGCCCAGCCCTCGTTCCGGGCGGCATTCGGCATCAGGCGGACCTTCAGGCCGAGCGACTCGAGGTACGCGGTGCCGCGCTCGGTGCGGTGCGGCCAGGCGCCGGCCGCGCCGAACGAGGGCGAGACGACCGCCACCGTGTCGCCGGGGCGGACGCGGCGCGGCTTGATGAGTGTGTCGACGGCGGTTTCGGCCCGCGCGGATCAGTTCCGCGGGCCGCCCGCGACGTAGATCACCTGGCCGGACACGTACGCGGCGTCGTCGGAGCAGAGGAAGGCGATCGTTCCGGCGACGTCCTCCGGGGTGCCGACGCGGCGGAGCGGCGTCTGCGCGGAGACCGCCTCCTTGAACTGGTCGAACGGCACGCCCATCCGCTCTGCGGTCTGCTTCGTCATCGCCGTCTCGATGAAGCCGGGCGCGACGCAGTTGACGTTGACGTTGAACGGACCGAGCTCGATCGCGAGTGTCTTCGTCATTCCCTGCAGGCCCGCCTTCGCCGTCGAGTAGTTCGTCTGCCCGCGGTTCCCGAGCGCGGACGTCGACGAGATGAAGACGATCTTGCCGCTCTTCTGCGCGACCATGTGCTGCTGCGCCGCGCGGGCCGCGAAGAACGATCCCTTCAGGTGCGTGTCGATGACCGCCCCCCAGTCGTCGTCCGTCATCTTGAAGAGCATGTTGTCGCGGATGATCCCGGCGCACGTCACGAGCAGGTCGACGGTGCCGCCCAGCTCGACGGCGGCGGCGACCGCCGCGTCGACGTCCGCCTGCGACGTCACGTCGCAGCGCACCGCACGGCCGCCGATCGCGTTCGCGGTCTCGTCGGCAGCCTGCTCGTCGAAGTCGGCCACGACGACCTGCGCTCCCTCTGCCGCGAGTCGCGCCGCCGTCGCTGCGCCGATCCCGCGCGCACCTCCCGTCACGACCGCCGTCTTCGACTCGAACCTCACGGCCGCGACCTTATACGGTGCGACTCGTGGAGTTCCGCGAGATCCTCGCGCGCCGGCGCATGCATCGCGCATTCGAGCCGACGCCGATCCCGCGCGAGCAGATCGAGCGCATCGTCGGCGTGATTCGCCGAGCGCCCTCGGGCGGGTTCACGCAGGGCTCGAGCATCGTCGTCGTCACCGACGACCAGAAGCGGCGGGAGCTCGCCGACGCGTTCGCCGACCACGAGCCGACGCAGGCATTCGTCGCGCAGGCGCCGGTTCACCTCGTCGTCTCGACGAACGAGGCGCTGTACCACGCGCGCTACAACGAGCCCGACAAGCTCGCCGCGACGGGTGGTGTGGAGGTCACCTGGCCGGTGCCGTACTGGTTCGTCGACGCCGGGGCCCTGATGATGCTCGTGCTCCTGGCCGCGATCGACGAGGGCCTGGCCGGTGCGTTCATCGGCCACCCCGACCAGAAGCGGCTCTTCTCGGAGATCGTCGGCCTCCCCGACGACGTGGTGCCGATCGGCCTCGCGCTGGTCGGCCGCCCGGCGCCAGACCCGACCGCCGAGCGCGGCACCTCGCGCCTGCGTGCGCGTCGCCGTCCAACCGCCGACCTCGTCCACTGGGAGCGCTGGTAGGCGCCGAGTCGGGGTCAGACCCGGGCCAGACCCTCGACGCCTCGCCGACAGCGGGTCCGGTGCCAGACTCCGCGGCGCGGAAACCCCCATGGGCACTCGGGTTGCGGCGCGCGACCGGCACCGCCGGGGTCAGACCCGGGCCAGACCCCGAACCCGTCGCTAGGCGGGCGGCAGCGAGACCGGGCCGTACTTCACGCGGACCTCGTCGACGAACGCCGCGAGGCGGTCGGCGATCTGAGCGTCGGCGATCTCGAGCACGTTCTCGGCGTTCTTCTCGCCGCTCCGGGAGAGGTTGAACGAGCCGACGAACGTCGTGTCGTCGCAGACGCACACCTTCGCGTGCATGAAGTCGTGCACGGTGCCCGCGCCGTAGGGCGTCGACTCCTTGCCGGTGAACGGCCCCGCCATCACGTGCTCCAGCAGCGGCAGCTTCCACGAGATGTTCCCGTTCTCGCTCCACTGGTGGACGACCTCGCGGATCTGCGTCGCGTCGACACAGCCGGCGACGTCGACCGTCTTGTCGGCGATGACCTGCGCGAGCGTCCCGAGCACCGGGCCCGTGGTGATCACGGGCGAGCAGATCCGCACGCGTTTGCGCGCCCGACGGATCAGCTTCGAGATCCGCGCCGAGAGGTCCTCGCCGTGCCCCGGTGTGAACCAGGCGCGGATCCCGTCCTCGTCGCGCGGATCGACGAAGCCGGTGCGCATCACGTCCTCCGTCGCCCACAGCTGATCGAAATCGAGCTCGAACGCCTTCGCGATCGCTGGGTCGGTGACGACGACGACGACGTTCTCCTCGCGCGACCACGAGTCGTCGGTCCAGTTCATCGACCCGGTCCAGACGACCGAGCCGTCTCGCACGACGTACTTGTGGTGCATCAGATCCGGGATCCCGGCGATCGCCTTCGCCTGCACGGGCAGGCTGGCGATGAGCTCGACGTCGGGCTCCGACGGCGGCGGGACCGGCATCGGCGCCGGGTGGTCGACGTTGTAGACGAACCGCATGCGCACGCCTCGCGCCGCCGCCCGAATGATCGCGTCGGCGACGATCGGGCGCGTGATGTCGCCGAGGTTGAAGTCGTACTGCGCCAGGTCGAGCCGGTGCGCAGCGCCGTCGATGAAGGCGGCGACCCTGCGCGCCATGTCCGACGGCTGCTGGCCGCCATCGGTCAGAGTCGTGATCTCGATGCGCGCGTTTATCGACCGGCTCCTCGCCGCACGGATCGGAGAGACGTGGAACTTCTACCGAGACGGCGCCGGCGCCGATGCCCGAGCCCGCCGGCTCGAGGAGTATCTCGACTCGCGTGCGGCCGCGCCGCTGCTGCTCGTCGGCGAGGCGCCCGGGTACCGAGGAGCGCGCGTCTCCGGGATCCCGTTCACCTCGGAGCGGCAGCTGACCGGAGCGGGCCCCGCCGAGGCGACCGCGACGATGATGCACCGCGTGCTCCGAGAGCTCTCGCTCGAGGAGGACACCCTGCTCTGGAACGTCGTGCCGACCCATCCCGGGACGGCGACCTCGAACCGCCGTCCGACCGGCGCCGAGGTGCGGGCGGGCCGTGACTTCGCCGTCGAGCTGGCGCGCGGGCGGGTGACGCTCGGTGTGGGGCGGGTCGCCGCCGACGCGCTCGGAGTGCCGTATCTACGCCATCCGAGCCGGGGCGGCCTGGCGGATTTCCGGGCCGGGCTGCTACAGTTCGCGCCCGGCGGACGCCTCGTCCGCCGTTTCTCCGTATGAAGACCTACAACGCCAAACCGGGCGAGATTCAGCGCGACTGGTACCTCGTGGACGCCGAGGGGCAGACCCTCGGGCGCCTCGCGACCCAGATCGCCGAGCGTCTGCGCGGCAAGGGCAAGCCGCAGTACACACCCCATGTCGACACCGGCGACTTCATCGTCGTCGTGAACGCCGAGAAGATCGCCGTCACCGGCAAGAAGCTCGACGAGAAGATGTACTACCGGCACTCGGGCTACCCGGGCGGGCTGCGCGAGCGGACGCTGCGCGAGCAGCTCGAACGCCAGCCGACCGAGGTGCTGCGGAAGGCCGTCAAGGGAATGCTGCCGCGCAACCGGCTCGGCCGCGCGCAGCTGACGAAGCTGAAGATCTACGCCGGCGCCGACCATCCGCACGAGGCGCAGGCTCCGACCAAGATCGAGGTGTAGATGTCGACTCCGGCTCAATATCGCGGCACCGGCAAGCGCAAGACGTCGGTCGCGCGCGTCATCCTCCGGCCCGGAGACGGCGCCACGTGGATCAACGGGAAGTCGCTCGAGGAGTACTTCCCGCGCCTCTGGCATCGCGTCCTGGCCACCGCGCCGCTCAAGACCGCCGACGTCCAGGGCCAGTACGACCTGCGCGTGCGCGTGCACGGAGGCGGTCCCTCCGGTCAGGCCGGCGCGATCCGCCACGGCGTGGCGCGCGCGCTCGTCGAGATCAACCCGGAGCTTCGGGTGCCGCTCAAGCGGGCGGGCTTCCTGACGCGCGACGCACGGATCGTCGAGCGCAAGAAGGCCGGCCTGCACAAGGCCCGCAAGGCGCCGCAGTTCAGCAAGCGGTAACAGCGCCGCTCGTCGTGGCGCGCAGGCACTTCGGCACCGACGGTGTCCGCGGAGTCGTGGGCGAGACCATCACGCCGGAGCTCGTCGAGCGGCTCGGGCGCGCCGCGTCGCTGTGGACCGGCGCCGCGAAGGTGTTCGTCGGCCGCGACACCCGGGGCTCGGGCGAGCGGCTCGAGGAGGCGTTCGCGCGCGGGGTCGTCTCGGCGGGCGGCGATTGCATCCTCGGCGGCGTGTTGCCGACGCCGGCCGTCGCGCTGCTCGCGCTCGACCTCGGCGTCGTGATCTCCGCGTCGCACAACCCGCCCGAGTACAACGGCGTGAAGTTCTTCGACTCGAAGGGGCACAAGCTCTCCGATGCGTCGGAGGAGCAGATCGAGGCGCTGCTCGCTGCAGCGCCCGCCATCGACCAGGGGACGATCCAGCGTGTCGAGATCGCGACCGACTCCTACCTCGAGCACGTGCTCGACCGCTTCGGAGCCGATCTGTCCGGGCTCCGGATCGTCGTCGACTGCGCGAACGGCGCGTACTCCGGGCTCGCCCCGGCGGCCTTCGAGCAGTGCGGTGCACAGGTCCACACGATCGGCGACGAGCCCGACGGCTCGAACATCAACGTCGGCTGCGGCGCCACCGACACGGCGTTGCTGCAGCGCACGGTCGTCGAGCTCGGCTACGACCTCGGGATCGCGTTCGACGGCGACGGCGACCGCATGCTCGCGGTCGACGAGAACGGCGCGCTGGTCGACGGCGACCAGATCGTCGCGATTCTCGCGCTCGATCTCGACGTCGACCTCGTCGCGGTCACCGTGATGGCCAACCTGGGCCTGCACGAGCTGATGAAGGAACGCGGCATTCGGGTCGTCACGACAGACGTCGGCGACCGCTACGTCCTCGAGGCGCTCGAGCGCGAGGGCGGGCTGCTCGGCGGCGAGCAGTCGGGCCACGTGATCTACCTGCGCGACCACGTCACCGGTGACGGCCTCGCGGCCGGGTTGCTGCTCGCAGGCGCGTTGCGCGGCCGTCGGCTGAGCGAGCTTGCGGCGGTCATGCCGGTCTTCCCGCAGGCGAAGGAGAATGTCCGCGTCGATACGAAGGAGCTGACGCCGGCGCTCGTCGCCGAGGTCGCACGCGTGAACGACGCCTGGGGCGACGCCGGCCGAGTGCTCGTGCGCCCCTCGGGCACGGAGCCGGTGATCCGCGTCCTCGCCGAGGCCCGCGACGCAGTGGAGGCCGAGGAGGCCTGTGCTAGGATCGCGGCTCTCGTCCGTCGAGAGCTCGGCTGACCGTTCCGCCGCTGGAACGGGCCCCAAGCCGGGCTTTTCCGTTTCCAGAGGCCGTGTTCGGGAAGAACCGGTTGTGCCAGCCCCGGGGGAGGAAGGAGTCGACGAATGTGCGGGATCATCGGATACGTCGGGCCCCGTCCCTCCCAGCCGCTCCTGATCAGGGGGCTCGAGCGACTCGAGTACCGCGGCTACGACTCCGCGGGCCTCGCGCTGCTCGAGGCCGACGGCCTCGAGTACATCCGTGCCGTCGGGAACCTCGACAACCTGAAGGAAGCCGCCGCCGGGCTCGGCTCGCAGGCGACCACCGGGCTCGGGCACACGCGGTGGGCGACCCACGGCGGCGTGACCGAGCAGAACGCGCATCCGCTCACGGCGTGCGACGAGAAGCGCATGGCGATCGTCCTGAACGGGATCATCGAGAACTACCGCGAGCTTCGCGAGGAGCTGATCGCAGCCGGTCACCGGTTCACCTCCGAGACGGACGCCGAGGTCGTCGTGCACCTCGTCGAGGACGCGTACGCGGGCGACCTCGTCGAAGCGGTCCGCGTCACGTACGGACGGCTCGAAGGTCACTTCACGTTCGTGGTCATCCACCGCGACCATCCCGGCGAGCTCGTCGGCGTGCGCCATCAGACGCCGATGGTGGTCGGGCTCGGCGACGGCGAGAACTTCCTCGCCTCGAACCTCGCCGCGTTCCTCGCCGAGACGCGGCACGTCCACTTCCCGGACGACGGTCATGTCACCCGGATCACCCGCGACGGCGTGACCTACGTCGACGCGGCCACGGGCGAGACCGTCCAGCACGACACGGTCGACGTCGACTGGGACGATGCCGCGGCCGAGCGCTCCGGCTACGAGACCTTCATGCTCAAGGAGATCTACGAGCAGCCCGAGGGAGTCGCCGAGACGATCGGCGACCGGGTGCGGCACGGCACCCTCGTCCTCGAAGGGCTCGGCCTCGACGAGGAAGGGCTGCGGCAGCTGCGCCGGATCGTGATCGTCGCCTGCGGAACCGCGTACCACGCCGGTGTCGTCGGCCGGTACGCGATCGAGGAGTGGGCGCGCGTCCCGGTCGAGCCCGACGTCGCGAGCGAGTGGATCTACCGCAACCCGGTGCTCGATCCAGGGACGCTGGTGATCGGGATCTCGCAGTCGGGCGAGACGCGCGACACGATCCAGGCGATGAAGCTCGCACGGGAGAAGGGCGCGCGCACGGTCGCGATCACCAACATGATGGGCTCGCAGATCACGCGCGAGGTCGACTCGGTCCTCTACACGCGAACCGGGCTCGAGGTCGGTGTCGCCGCGTCGAAGACGTTCACGGCGCAGGTCGCCCTCCTCTTCCTGATCGGGCTCAAGCTCTCGCAGGCGCGCGAGACGCTGCCCCGCGACGAGATCGAGTTCATCCTCGACGAGCTCTACGACCTGCCGCGGAAGATGCAGCGCTTCCTCGACGGCGACCATCCGATCGAGGAGATCGCGCAGCGCTTCCACGACCGGCCGTTCTTCCTCTACCTCGGCCGGCACGTCGGGCTTCCCGTGGCGCTCGAGGGAGCGCTGAAGCTCAAGGAGATCTCGTACATCCCGACCGAGGCGTACTCGGCCGGCGAGATGAAGCACGGCCCGATCGCGCTGCTCGAGGAAGGGACGCCGGTCGTCGTGGTGGCGACGCGCATCCACGTCTACGACAAGATCGTCTCCAACATCCAGGAGACGAGAGCGCGCGGCGCGCACGTGATCGCGATCGCCACCGACGGTAACGAGGACATCCAGCACCACGCCGACGACGTGATCTTCGTGCCGGAGTCGCCTGCGTTCCTGCAGGCGGTCCTCGCGGTGCTCCCGCTGCAGCTGCTCGCCTATCGGATCGCACGCCTGCGCGGCCTGAACGTGGATCAGCCGCGGAACCTGGCGAAGACCGTCACGGTCGAGTAGCGGCGGCGGCGCGAGCCGTCTCGACGAACGCGCGCAGCCCGGGCGAGGCGTAACGGTCGCGGTGCCGCGCGACTGCGATGATGCGCGGCGGGATCGACTCGGCGAGGTCGACGATCGCGATCCGCGTGTCGGCCGGATCGATGGTGAGCCTGGGCATCACGGCGGCTCCGAGCCCTGCCGCGACGAGACCCTGCACCGTCGGGTTGTCGTTCGACCGGAAGGTCCACTGCGGCTCGAGGCCGGCCGCGTTGAAGGCGGCCGCGACGGGGCGCATCGCATGGTGGTCGCGGAAGCCGACGAGCGTCTGCGCGGCGACCTCACGAAGGGTCGGCCGGCAGCCGGCGAGCGGCGATCCCGCGGCGACGATGAGCACGTACGGGTCGCGCAGCAGCTCCACCGTCTCGAGCGGCGCCTCGCCGACCGGGAGCTGGACGAAGCCGACGTCGATCGTGCCGAGCTCGATCGCACGGACGCTCTCGTCGTCCTCGAGCTCCTCGAGCATCACCTCGATCTTCGGCCACTGCTCGGCGAAGCTGCGCATGATCGCCGGGAGCAGCCGCGCGCCGACCGACTGGAAGGTGCCGACGCGGAGCGTCCCCGACTCGCCCGCCTGCAGTGCGTGGAGGTCAGCCTGCGCGGCCTGCAGCCGCCCGACGATCGACTCGGCGTGGTGCAGGAGGAGCCGGCCCGCCTCGGTCAGCGACACCGCCCGCGGTCCGCCCGGCCGTTCGACGAGCTGCTCGCCGACGAGCCGCTCGAGCGTCGCGATCTGCTGGCTGACGGCCGACTGGGTGTAGCCGAGCCGCTCCGCCGCGCGCCCGAACGATCCCTCCTCGGCAATCGCGCGCAGCGCCGCGAAGTGCCGCAGCTCCACTCCCAGCCATTGATCGTGTTTCATGATCGACATCAGTATTACAAGCATTTGTGCTGATAGTCCCCGCTGAGGCACGATCCGGGCATGGCAGCGTTCCTCTTCCTGTTGGCCGTGATCGCGATGTGCCTGCTCGCCGCCCGCTACGGCGTCGACTCGCGCCCGGTCGAGCGCCGCGGCCACCGGCCGAACCTCTAGGCCGGGGTCAGTCGAGCTCGCGGCGCAGGCGCTTCGTCTCGCCGCGCCGCTTCTTGTCGTCGAGCCGCCGCTCGCGCGACGCCGCCGTCGGCGCGGTCGGTTTCCGCCGCCGCCGAATCCGCACGGCCTCTCGCAGCTGCTCGAGGATCCGCTCGGTCGCGAGTTCGCGGTTCCGGAGCTGCGAGCGCTCGTCCTGCGCGACCGCGCGCACGACCGGACCGAGGCGCTCGAGCACGAGTCGACGCTCACGCTCCGAGAGCGCCTCGGAGCCCTCGACGTCGAAGAGCGCCTCGACCCGTGTCGAGCTCTTCTGCGCGTGCTGGCCGCCGGGCCCGCTCGAGCGCGAGAAGCGGAACGCGATCTCCGAGCGAATAGACTCGGCCTCCATGGCGGCGATTCTCCTCGACGTCGACGGGGTGCTGCACGTTTCGGGGGCGCCGATCGCCGGTGCGGCCGCCGCGGTCAAGCGACTTCGCGACGCCGGGCACCGGATTCGCTTCGTCACGAACTCGACGACCCAGTCGCGCGCGCAGCTCGTCGAGCAGCTGAGCACGATCGGGGTCGACCTCGAGCCGGATGAGCTGCAGACGACCGGCAGCGTCGCCGCGCGCGTGCTCGCCGGGAAGCGCGTGCTCGCGCTGACGATGCCCGGAATGCTCGACGACCTGAACGGCCTGCAGCTCGTCGGGATGAACGTGGACGCAGTCCTGCTCGGGGGCGCGGCGGAGGGTGAAGAGACGGGCCGCGTCTTCTCGTACCTGAACCTGAACCGCGCGTTCCACGAGCTCGAGGCGGGTGCCGAGCTCTACTGCCTGCACAAGAACCGGTGGTGGCAGACCGCCGACGGCGCCCGGCTCGACGCCGGCGCGTTCGTCGCGGGCCTCGAGTACGCCGCCGAGACGGAGGCGACCGTGCTCGGGAAGCCGAGCACCGCCTACTTCGCGGCGGCGCTCGAGGCGCTCGACGCGGAGCCGTCGCTCACCTGGATGGTCGGCGACGACCTCGAGGGCGACATCCTGGGCGCGAGCACCAACGGCCTGCGCACCGTGCTCGTGCGCACCGGGAAGTTCCGGCCGGATGACCTCGAGCGCTCGCGAGTCCAGCCGGACGGCATCGTCTCCTCGATCGCCCAGCTGCCCGACTGGCTCGAGCGGAATCCTTGATGACTGATGCCCCGTGCTCGCGTGTCCGGATGCGCGGCCTGGCCGCACTGGGCCGCTCCCAGCCCGTCCACGCCGGCAAGGCCGCCGCGAGCAGGCCGTCCGCTTCGGGACGTCGCACCGGCACCGATGGCGCTCCCATCGGTACCGGCACGCCGCCCCGCCCCAGCACACCCAGTCCACGCCCCGGAACAGACGATCCCGTGGCATCAGCCATCTGAGCCTTGCGCGTCGGCGTCGACCTGATCGAGATCGAGCGGATCCGCCACGCCCTCGCCAGGCACGGCGACGACTTCAAGGAACGTTGCTTCACCGAGGCCGAGCGCGCGTACTGCGATTCGAAGCCGAACCCGCCGCAGCACTACGCGGGACGGTTCGCCGCCAAGGAAGCCGTGGGCAAGGCGCTCGGCTCGGGCGTGCTGTTCACGTGGAAGGAGATCGAGATCCGCGGCCGCCCGAAGCCCGGAGTCCACCTCGCGGGGCGAACGGCCGCGTGGGCGAAGCGGGTCGGCGCCGGACGCATCGAGCTCTCGATGACGCACTCCCGTGAGCTCGCCGCGGCGATCGCGCTCGTCGTCGACGAGGTGAACGGCGGGTGAGGCTGCTCCCACTGCTCACCGCGGCCGAGACTCGCGCGGCGGAGGACGCGCACCCGGGATCGCTCGACGAGCTGATGGAACGCGCGGGAATCGCGGTCGCCGAGGTCGTGCTGCGGTCGTTTCCCGGGCGCGTCACCGTGGTGTGCGGCCGCGGCAAGAACGGCGGTGACGGAAAGATCTGCGCCCGCGCGCTCCGCGAGGCGGGACGCGACGTCCAGGTGGTCGAGGGCGTCGGCGACCTCGGCGACCCGGACGTGATCGTCGACGCGCTGCTCGGGATCGGCCTCGAAGGACCACCCCGTGAGGACGCCGCGCGCATGATCGATCTGATCAATGCCGCGGATCGCCCGGTCGTTGCGATCGACGTCCCGTCGGGCGTCGACGCCTCGACCGGCGAGGTCGGAGGCCCCGCGATTCGTGCGGCCGCCACCGTGACGTTCGGCGCGGCGAAGGTGGGCCTCGCGGTCGCGCCGGGGCGTGGGCACGCGGGCTCCGTGACCGTCGCGCCGCTCGGGCTTCGCCCGCGCGAGCACGAGCACGCGCTCGTCCCCGCGTCGGTCCTGCTCGACCTGCCGCGCAAACGCTCGGACTCGACGAAGTACTCGGCCGGGTCGGTGCTCGTCGTCGGCGGCTCGCGGGGCCTGACGGGCGCGCCGGTGCTCTCCGCGCTCGCCGCCTACCGGGCCGACGCGGGGTACGTCGCCGTCGGTGCACCCGAGTCGACGCTGCCGGTGCTCGAGTCGATGCTGCTCGAGGCCGTCAAGCACCCGCTCCCCGAGGACAACGCAGGGCGCCTGCTCCCGCGGTCGGCCGACAGCGTGGTCGAGGCGGCCGCGAAGGCCGACGCGGTGGCGATCGGACCGGGGCTCGGGCGCAGCGACGGAACGGTCGAGCTCGTCCGCATCCTGCTCGAGCGCCTCGACTGCCCGGTCGTGCTCGACGCCGACGCCCTCTGGGAGCTCGAGCCGTTCACGCGCGGCGCGCCGACGGTGCTCACGCCGCATGCCGGAGAGCTGGCCGCGCTGCTCGGGACGACGAGCGAGGAGATCAACGCGCACCGCCTGGACGCGGTCAAGCGGGCGGCGTCGCTCTTCGGGTCGGTCGTGCTGCTCAAGGGCGCGGACACGCTCGTCGCGGCCCCGCGCGAGGGCGTGCTCGTCGCCGGCTACGGGACGCCGGCGCTGGCGACGGCCGGCTCCGGCGACGTCCTGACGGGCATCGTCGCCGCGTTTCTCGCGAAGGGGGTCGAGGCTCGGCTCGCCGCCGCGTCCGCGGCCGTCGCGCACGGGATCGCCTCGGAGCTCGTCGAGCCGCCGGTCGGCGTCGTCGCCTCGGACCTCCTGCCGGCGCTGCGGCTGGCGCTCGCGGGCCACGGGCTGCAGCGCGCGCCGCTGCAGTGACGATGGAGGGACGCAGCGAGATCACGATCGACCTCGGCGCCCTGCGCCGGAACGTGCAGACCCTGCTGCGCGCGGCCGGCGGCGCCGAGCTGTGGGCGGTGCTCAAGGCGAATGCGTACGGCCACGGTGCGAGGGAGTGCGCGAGGGCTGCGCTCGACGGCGGCGCGACCGCGCTCTGCGTCGCGACCTTCGCCGAGGCAGTCGAGCTGCGCGATGCGTTCCCCGGCGCGCGCGTGCTCGTGCTCGGGCCGGCCTCGCCGGGCGAGGTCGCGATCGCCCGTGACGCGCGCCTGGAGCTGGCGGTCGCCGACGGCCGGATCCCGGAGGGCGTCGAGGTGCACCTGAAGCTCGACACCGGCATGGGACGCTGGGGGCTGTCGGAGGTGCCGGCGCCGACCCGCGAGGTGGTCGGCCTCATGACGCATCTCGCGACCGCCGACTCGGATCTCGATTTCGCCCGTCTGCAGCTCCGGCGCTTTCGCGACGCGACCGACCGGTTCTCGCACCTCGTCCGTCATGCCGCCAACAGCGCCGCGACGCTCGGGCTGCCCGAGTCGCACTTCGACGCGGTCCGCTGCGGGATCGCGCTCTACGGGCTGTCGCCGTTCGGCGGGGACGCCGCCGCCGACGGGCTCGAGCCGGTGCTGTCCTGGCGCAGCGAGATCGCGCAGACGAAGCTGCTGCACGCGGGCGAGTCGACCGGCTACGGGAGACGGTTCGTCGCGGCGCGTGACACCTGGATCGGCATCGTCCCGGTCGGGTACGGAGACGGGTTCCGCCGCGACCTCACCGGCACCGAGGTGGTCGTGGACGGCGGGCGGCGGAGCAGCGTGCTCGGCACCGTCTCGATGGACGCGATCGCCGTCGAGCTCGACCGTGACGCGGCTCCCGGCACGGCGGTGACGATCGTCGGCGGCGACGTTCCGCTCGAGTCGCACGCGCGCGTCGCCGGCACGATCACGTACGAGCTCGCCTGCGGGATCGGCGCCGCCGCGCCGAACCGGGCGACCAGGGTGGTGGTCGGCGGATGACCGACCTCGACCGGCGCGCGGCGCTGCAGGCCGAGCGTGCGGAGGCGCTGGCAGCGCGGCTCGTCGGATCTGCTGCCGTCGCTGGACGGAAGCGAGCGGGCACTCGATGTCGGTTCGGGGCTGGGTGCGCTGGCGTTCGCGCTCGCGCCCCGCGTGCGGGAGGTCGTCGCCGTCGAGCGCGATCCAGAGCAGGTGGAGCGCCTGCGCGCTGCAGCGCCCGCGAACGTGGTCGCGCTCGTCGGCGACGGCGAGCATCTCGAGCTCGAGTCGTTCTCGTTCGACGTGGCGGGCACGCTCGTCACGCTGCACCACACGCCGCGGCCCGAGCTGCTCGTCGCCGAGCTCGTGCGCGTGACGAGGCCCGGCGGGACGCTGCTCGTCGTCGACCAGCTCGCACCGGTCGACCCACTCGCCGCAGTCGCCCTGAACACCTTCGAGCGCGCGCGCGACCCGTCGACCTCGCGCGTCCTCTCCGACCAGGACCTGCGCGGCCTGTTCGACTCCAACGGGCTCGTCCTGCGCCGCGCGGAGATCGTGCACGAGCGGCGCGAGCTCGAGTCGTACCTCGACCTCGCCGGCTGCGCGGGCCCCGCACGCGACACGGCGCGCGCGCTCGCCCCGGGCGACTACGAGGCCGAGATCGGCTGGTACGTGCTCACGCGCTAGTTTGGCGCCGGTGGTGGGCGCGGCGTGCGTGCGTGAGCGCTCCGGGTGCGAGCGCCTGCACCCAGGCCGCGGGCCGGTACCAGCGCGGGACGACGATCTCGGGCCGGTTGCGCTCGACCGCGGCGAGCAGGCGGTCGACCACGAGCGGCGGGTCGACGACGATGCGCTCGGCGAGCGGCCCCAGGCGTCCGCGCTTCGGGAACCCCGGCGTCTCGACGTAGCCGGGATTCACGGTGTGCACGGTGATCCCGCGAGGCGCGAGCTCGACAGCGAGCGAGCGTGAGAACGCGAGCTGCGCGTGCTTCGACGCCGAGTAGGGGCCGCCCGCGATCGTGCCGGCGATCGAGACGACGTTCACCACGTGCGAGGCGGCGTGCAGCCCGGGCAGGAACGCGAGCACCGTCCACACGGCGCCCAGGTAGTTGACGCGGATCGTCTCCTCGATCCGCTCGGGCGCCGCCGTCAGGAAGCTCCCGCCTGCCGGGACGCCGGCGTTGCACACGAGCAGGTCGATGCGCGGGTGGCGTTCGAGCACGCGCTCGGCGACGGCCTGCGTGGCCGCCCGGTCGGCGACGTCGCACTGCTCGTGCTCGTCCGCGCCGGATGGTCGGCGCGACAGACCGACCGTGCGCCAGCCGCGGGTGCGCAGCCGCGAGACGAGCTCGGCGCCGATCCCGGAGGACGCGCCCGAGACGACTGCTACTTGCACACGCGGATCAGCCGGCCGGACGCAGCCTTGCGCCCCGACCGGTCGACGACCGTCACCGACAGGAGGTGCTTGCCCTTCGTGAGCGCGGTCGTGTTCCAGGCGACGGAGAAGACGCCGCCCGGGCCGCTCTTGTCCGTGCCGATCGTGTGGCTTCCGTCGCGGAAGACCGCCGACATCACCTTGGTCGTCGAGCCGGCGACGACCGTCAGGCGGTCGTGCTTCAGCGCGCATACGTTCGCCGGAGGCTCGATCCACGACACGGCGGGCCCGTCGACCACCTTCAGGTTCACGCTGCGGAAGGCGGTGTTGGGGTAGATGTTCGAGCCGACCGTGTCGATGTTCTTCGCCTCCTGGTAGTCCGAGGCGACGACGACGGTGCGCTTCGTGCCCGGCGTCAGCTTCGGCGCCTGCGACGGCAGCCCGAACACGACGATGCCGGTGAGCGGGTCGTACGCGGACGCGCCGATCAGGACGCCGCCGTAGCTGAACACGAGCGAGAGCGGATCGACCCCGGAGCCGGCGTCGCCCGCCTGCGCCACGATCAGCGGCCGCCCGGCGCTGACCCGCGTCGTCAGGAGGCGCACGGCGGGGGCGTGACGTCGTTGACCCACGAGTTGAGCAGGTACGAGCCCTTCAGCGGCCGGTTGGTGAAGGGATCGGCGCGCGAGTCGACGGCGATGTAGAAGCGCTGCAGCCGCGGGAACTGCGCGCCGGCGGCGCCGACGTCGAGGCCCGCGTCGTAGGTCAAGTCGTTCACGTCGGTCGGGATCCCGGCGTAGCCCTGCACGTCGTTCTCGTCCTGCGAGCCGAGCACGAACGGATCGACGAGCGAGCCCGGCGTCGCGGCGAGGACGGAGACGCCGAAGTTCACGACCGGCCGGTCGATCGACGTCCAGTAGAGATGCTCGGCGCCGTCCTCGTTCATCGGCGGGCCGGTGTACGTGGGCGCAGGGCCGAACGGTGCAGACGGACAGCAGTAAGTGGCCACCTTGCTCTGGCCGACCGCCGTGCTGCCGGTCTGGATCTTCTTCAGCCGGACCGGCGTGACCGTGCGCAGGGCCGGCCGCTCGACGAAGAACGAGTACGGGATGCGACGGGTGACTCCGGCGCTGCTGAGCGTGATGAAGCCGTTGTTCCAGCCCGTCGCAGCGCCCGCCTCGGCGCGGACGATCACCGGCGCCTCGGCGTCGCCCCCGGGTGCGAGGGAGAGCTGCTGCGGGACGCCGATGGTCACTCCCGCCGTCTGCGACTGCGGCGCGACCGCCAGCGACCACGTCCCGGCGCCGTCGCCCGCATCGGAAGCCATCAGCAGCATCGACCGCACCTGCGCCCCGGTCGAGACGTCGATGCGCTCGAACGAGAGCGACTGCGGCGCCGTGAACACCTTCGGGTCGTCGGCCGCGCCCACGTCGGCGAGCCCCGCGCCTTCGAGCAGAACCGAGGCCTCCTGCGTCCGGGCCGTGTCGCCCCACGCCGCGCCGGCGGTCGACATCAGCGCCGACTTGATCTGCCACGGCGCCCAGTTCGGGTGGCGCTCGACCAGCACCGCGGCGGCGCCGGCGATGTGCGGCGTCGCCATCGACGTGCCCGCGAAGACGGCGAAGGTCGAGCCGGTCGTGCGCGGCGGCGTCGACGACAGCACGTCGAGGCCGGGCGCCGCGATGTCGGGCTTGAGGTCGTAGCCGAACGCGGTCGGGCCGGCCGAGGAGAAGCTCGTGATCACGCCCGCGCGGCCGGTCGGAATTTCCTGGATCGAGCTCGAGACGCGGATCGAGGCGCGTCCGCCGTTCTGCGCCATGTAGGCGCGCATGAGCTTGCCGTCGAGATCGGAGATCATCCCGACCGGCAGCGGCAGCAGGAGCGGGATCGGGTTGGCCTCACCGGGACGGTTGTCGACGAAGATCATTCCCGCCGCGCCGGCGCGCTGCGCGCGCTGCGCCTTCGACGAGAACGTGCAGTTGCCGCGCAGGAGCAGGACGATCTTGCCGTTGAGCGATCCCGCGGGCAGCGTGCCCGCGCTCGAGTTGGGCTCGGCCGCCGTGCCGCACAGGTACGGGTCGACGGGCTTTCCGTCCGTCCCGACGATCGAGCCAGCGTCGACGAGCGTCTGGTTCAGGGTCGACCATCCTCCCGGGAACTTGGTGCCGTTGCCCTGGATCGGGACCGCGCCCAGGTTCGGGGGCCCGCCCTGCACCGACAGCGCCGGTGCGAAGACGTGGGAGTTCGAGACGGCGGCGACGGTGACCGCGTCCGGTGCGCTGCCCGGCGAGCCGGCCGTGCCGAAGCCGAAGTCCTCGCGGTCGTTGCCGGCGGCGATGACCGGTGTCACGCCGGCGAGCACCGTGTTGTGGATCGCCTCGTACATCGCGTCGTTCGCCGGATCGGTCTGCGGCCCGCCGCCCGAGAAGTTGATGACGTTCATGCCGTCCTCGACCGCCGACTCGAACGCGGCGACGATCTCCGGCGTGTTCGCCTCGTGGCCGAGCGGCGTCGGCACCGTGAACACGCGGTAGTTGCCGATCCACGCCTTCGGCGCGACTCCCGAGAGGCCGGTCGTCGCCGGGTGGTCGGGGCCGGCCGGCGCGGTCGTGCCCGCGTCGCCGGCGGCGATGCCGGCGACGTGCGTGCCGTGCGGCTCGGTGTTGTCGAACGGCACGTTGCTCTTGTCGTCGCGAACCGGCCCGGGGAAGACGCGCGCGACGATCACCTTCGGCGTCGTCAGCTTCGGGTCGCCCTTGGGGAAGCCGGCCGGATACGAGTAGCCGTTCGGCGAGAGGAAGGGGCTCGACGAGTCGACGCCGGTGTCGACGACGCCGATCTTGACCCCCTGGCCGACGTCGCCGCTCGCCGCCTCGAACTGCGTGGCGTCGATCACGCTCGGGCCCCGGTCCATCGTGGCGAAGTAACCGAGGCTCGGATAGACCTTGTTCACGGCCTTGAGCTGCAGCAGTGTCGGCAGCTTCTTCGCGGGAAGCGAGACCGCGAAGCCGTCGAGGATCACGCGGTAGTGCTCCTGCACCCGCGCGCTCGGTATCGCCGCCTCCACCTGGGCGACCGCGGCTGCCTGCAGTCGGGCGAGCTTCGCGAGGTAGGCGCGCGAGCTCGCGCTCGACAGGTCGAGCCGCTGGGCGCGCGAGGCCGATGAGAGGGTGCGCGCC
The DNA here is from genome assembly GCA_963708355.1 of uncultured Thermoleophilia bacterium. Lineage (GTDB taxonomy): Bacteria > Actinomycetota > Thermoleophilia > Gaiellales > Gaiellaceae > PALSA-600. The sequence continues at coordinate 808,078 of CAVPSK010000009.1, forward strand.
CCGCTCCAGGCGGCGAGCGGTGGTGCGGCGAGACGCACGATCACGCGTGTCGTCGTCCGCTCGTGGAGCGACGGGACATGGATCACGCCCGCGCGCACGCGTGGAGTCGCGGCCTCCCGGAGGTCCGGGCGGAGAGGTTCCAGCCCGGCTTGGGCCGACGTCGCCGCCACGAGGACGAGGACCGCCGAGGCGAGAAGGAGGCGGCGCACGGAGGAGCCACAGTAGCCGAACAGCCCGAAGTTGCTCCCTGAATTAGAGTCCGCCCGTGTTCGCGGGCAAACGTGCGCTCGTCCTCGGGGTCGCCAACAAACGCTCGATCGCGTGGGCGATCGCAAAGCAGCTCGCCGACGGCGGCGCGACCTGCGCGTTCACCTTCCAGGGCGAGCGGATCGAGAAGGGCGTCCGCGAGCTCGCGGAGTCGGTCGCGAGTCCCCTCGTCACCGAGCTCGACGTTCGCGACGACGCCGCCGTCACGCGCGTCTTCGACGAGGTCGCCACCGCCTTCGACGGGCAGCTCGACATCCTCGTCCACTCCGTCGCGTTCGCGGCCGCCGAGGATCTGGAGGGCAGGTTCACCGATACGCCCCGCGACCGCTTCTGGATGGCGGTGGACGTCAGCGCGTACTCGCTCGTCGCGACCGCGCGCGCGGCCGAGCCGCTGATGGCGGCGGCGGGCGGCGGGTCGATCGTGACGATGACGTACCTGGGCGGCGTCCGCGCGGTGCCCCACTACAACGTCATGGGCGTTGCGAAGGCGACGCTCGACGCGTCGGTGCGCTACCTCGCGTGGGACCTCGGGCAGAGCAACATCCGCGTGAACGCGGTCTCGGCCGGCCCGGTGCGCACGCTGGCCGCGCGCTCGATCGCGGGCTTCCCGACGATGGAGTCGATCGTCGAGGAGCGCTCGCCGCTCCACCGTCACATCGGGGCCGAGGATGTCGCCTCGGCGGCCGCCTACCTGCTCTCGGACGGCGCCGCGAACGTCACCGGGACGACGCTCTACGTCGACTCCGGGTACCACGCGATGGGCATGTAGAGCCAGCCGCTCGGCGAGCGGATTTGGCTCAACGGGCCCGGTCGCCGGTGTTGTATCGGTTGCCGGGGTCTGTGTTGGTGTTGTCCCGGTGATGGCGCGGAAAGGGTCCGAAGAGCGTGTCCGTCAGCGCGGGGTCTGCCGCCGGCGAGCCCGAGCGTAGGCGATTTGGCGGGCGGCGCCGGTGTGGTTCGCGCGCCAGGTGAACAGCTCGAGGCTGACGCCGAAGTGTTGTGCACCGGGTTCGTAGTCGTTGCTGCGGCGGAGCCAGGCGAGTGCGCTTTCGCGTGGAACGAGTAGGGCGCCTGCCAGCCAGTCTGCCTCCGACTCCTGGGCGCCGTTCCAGTGGCGGCAACCCCCGATCCCGATCGCGGGTGCGGGCTCGTGCTCAAGGATGTGATGGGAGAGCTCGTGGGCGAGCGAGTTTGCGATCCGGCCGGTCGAGTGTCGCGGGTTGTAGACAATCAGCCGTCGGTAACCGACGCAGACTGTTGCCGCGGAGAAGCCGGCCGCCGGGCCGAGCAGGCGCTTGATCGACTCCTCCTTGGCGCCGTCCTCTCGGAGCTCGCCGAGCGTGACGATTGGGATACCCCAGGTCTCGGCAAGGACGTAACAGTCGAGCCGGTCCAGAACGCCGAGATCGAGCTCGGCGCGAACGAGCTCGGCGAGGTCCTCCGCCTCGCTCTTGAATCCTCGCCGCAGCTCGTCCGGCATCCGTCGTCAATCCTTCTTGGTCACGAGGCGGTTGTAGGCCGCCTCGAAGATGTCCTCGAGCGCCTTTGCTTCGGCGTCGTCGATGTTCTTGGCGGAGCGGAGGTAGGTGGAGACCATCACCATCGGGCTCGGCTCCTCCGCTTGGTGGCCTTCTCCTCCCGTCATAAAGGCTTCTGCGTCGACGTTGAGCCAGCGAAGCAGAGTTGCGAATGTGTCCACGTCCGGTCGGCGCCCGTGCGCCAGGCGGACGACCGCGTTGATCGCCGAGCCCATCCTCCCCTGCGACGGCGAGCGAAACGTCCACTCGAACGCGAGCTTCGAGCCGCACTTCCTTGACCGTGCGATCGAGCTTGCGCTCGCGAAGGGCGCCGGCGTCGCCCTGCTCCACAGCCACCTCGGCCCCGGCTGGCAGGCGATGAGCGCCGACGACATCGCGGCCGAGCAGGGCAACGCCGGGCAGGTCCTCGCCGCGACAGGGCTCCCGCTCGTCGGGCTCACGATCGGCACCGACGGGGCGCTCAGCGCACGCTTCTGGATCCGGGCGCGAGCCCGCGAATACCGGCGCGAGTGGTGCGAGACTGTCCGCGTCGTCGGCCAGCAGTTCCAGATCACCTTTGACGACGAGCAGCGGCCGGCCCCGCGCGTCGAGGAGTCCCAACGCCGCACCGTCTCCGCCTGGGGGCCGGAGATGCAGGCGAAGTTCGCGCGTCTCCGGATCGGCGTCGTCGGCGCCGGCAGCGTCGGGTCGGTCGTCGCCGAGGAACTCGCCCGGACAGGTATCGCGAACGTTCGCCTGATCGACTTCGACGGAATCGAGGAGCACAACCTGGACAGGCTCCTTCACGCCGGCCGTGAGAACATCGGCCAGGCGAAGGTCGCCGTCTTGGCCGAGGCGCTCGCAAAGAGCACTACCGCGGCCGAGCCCGAGATCGAACCGCTCGAGCTCAGCATCTGCGAACGGGCCGGCTTCGCGGAGGCGCTCGACTGCGACATCATCTTCAGCTGCGTCGACCGTCCATGGCCACGCAAGGTCTTGAACGTGATCGCCTACGCTCACCTGATCCCGGTGATCGACGGCGGCATCCGTATCTCAGCGCCGACCGGGCGCCTAAAGCGCGCCGACTGGAAGACGCTCACCGCAGCACCCAGCCGCGTCTGCCTCGAGTGCTCAGACCAGTTCGACCCGGCCGACGTCGTTCTCGAGCGCGACGGTCTTCTCGATGACCCGCGCTACATCGAGACTCTCCCCGCCGACCATCATCTGCGCGCTCGGGAGAACGTCTTTGCCTTCAGCACGAACCTTGCTTCGCTCGAGGTGCTGCAGATGCTCGCGATGGTCGTGGCGCCGCACGGGATCTCGACCCCGGGCGTCCAGGCGTACCACTTCGTCTCCGGCGACCTCGACCGCGACGACGCCCGCGCATGCGAGCCGAACTGCCGCTACAGCACCGTCCACGTCGCTCGCGGCGACAACGTCGAGCCCGGCATTGCCGAGACGCACCCTGTCGCCGAGCGAGCCCGCGCAGGGCGGGCCGAGACGGACGGACACGTCGGGAAGGCTTCGTGGTGGCGTCGCCTGATACGAAGGGTCTGAGGGGCGGGACCGGCTCCTTTCAGTGGAGCCCACGGACGGTCGTTCCGGCCTAGAGGGCGGGGGTGGGTATACAAGGGCGCTGGCGGCGGGCTGCTGGGTTGGACGACGAGGTACCCGGCGCCGAAAGGGACAATGGAGGCGCCAAGCGTGTCGGGGCGCCGCGTCGCCGCAGACAAGCAGATGCCTCCATGGGGCCGTCGACACCGCGGGATGTGGACGGAGCCGGGCACGACTCCGACGTGCTCGCGATCCCGGTCCGAGCGGATGTCGATGCGCAGGGCGCCGTTCTCCGCCGCCGCGAGCGCCTGGGCGGGCGTAAGACGGTCGAGCCCGGCCCGCGCGTCGTCAAGCAGCTCGTCGAGGGTGCGAACCACGGTTGGATGATCTCAGTGCGCTCCTCCGAGGCGCTACCCAGGTGAAGGGCTGCACGATCCTGCGCGGAGTACGGTGTTCTTCACGCCTCTCATGGACGAGCTCGAAGCTGGGCGCGAGGGGGCGGCGAGCCCGGCGGCGTCGACGAGGAGCCAGAGACGGTGGAGCCGTCGGCGACCAGGAGCGCCGCGCCTCCTTTGCGATCCGGTCACCTTGCCCGCGCCGGAACCGGCCACAACCGTAACAACGACACAACGTTCGTTAGGATGTTTTTGGATGCCCGATGATCACTGCGAGCTGCTCTGCCTCGATCTGCTGAAGGCCGAAGGGCTCCGCGACTCGCGGCTGTCGGAGAAGGAAGCGCGCCCGCTCGCCGAGAACTTCCGGGCGCTCGGCGATCCCACGCGGCTTACGATTGCGCTCGCGCTCCGCGACGGTGGCGAACTGTGCGTCTGCGATCTCGCCTGGATCGTCGAACGGGCTGAGAACCTCGTCTCACACCATGTCCGCGCGCTCCGCGTGGCCGGGCTTGCCGATTACCGCCGCGCCGGGAAGATGGCGCTGTACTCACTCACGGAGCGCGGCCAATCGCTACTTGAGGTGCTCATCGGGCAGACGGTGTCGTCGTGACGACGATTGAGCTGCAGCGGCGGCTACCCTCGATGCCGCCGCAGGAGCGGTTGGCGCTGGAGCGGCGGGCCCGCCTGCTCGCCTGGGGCGGGAACGCGTGGCATGTGGTCGAGTTTGGAGTCGCGATCGTCGCCGGCGTGATCGCGGCGAGTCCGGCGCTGATTGGATTTTCGCTCGACTCGCTGATCGAGCTCGCGGCAGGCTTCGTGATCGTCTGGCTGTACCGGCTGCGCAGCGGCCGCGCGGACGAGCGCCGCGCTCAGCAGTTGGTCTCGGGCACCTATGCGGTGCTTGTCGTCTTCATCGTCGCCGAGTCGATCGCGACACTGACTGGCGGCCGCCACCCGGGGACGAGCTGGGTTGGGATCGGCCTGGCTGCGGTGACCGCGCTGGCGATGCCGCTGCTTTCGCGCGCCAAGCGCCGCGTCGGCCACCGGCTTGGCTCGTCCGCGACGGTGTCCGAGGCCGCGCAGAACCAGATCTGCGCCTACCTTTCGATCGCGCTGCTGGCAGGGCTGCTCGCGAACGCGCTCGCGGGCTGGTGGTGGGCCGATCCGGCGGCTGCGCTTGCGATCGCCGCCCTGGCGGGGAAAGAAGGCGTCGACAGCTGGCGCGGCAAGAGCTGCGACTGCTGCTGAGGGGGCGCTAGAAGCTGACGACCTTGTCGGCCCAGAGCGTCCAGTCGGTGAGCTCCTCGAGTTTCGAGCGGTGGGTTCCGTCGATGAGCTGGTCGTCGTGGATTGCGCGGGCGTCCATGCAGGTGCCGCAGAGTCCGACCTCGGCGCCGCGCTGGATGGCTGCGGCGACCATGCGCTCGAGGTTGTAGTAGCCGTTGGGTGTCTTCCGCCCGGCGAGCGCGCAGGTGACGGCGTCGGCGAGCAGGAAGATCCGCACCTGCTCGCCTTCGCGCTTGGCGAGCGCGTGTGCCAAGCGCAGTCCGTTGTAGGAGCGTTCCGTCCCGTAGGCGGGGTCGTTGAGGACGACGAGTGTCTTCATCTCGAGGCCATGCTGCGCGGTGAGGGCCGAGGCGGCACCCGGGATTGCACCGGCCCTCTGCGGTGAACCACGCACCTGTTTTTCAAGTATTCAAGTGATATCTTTCTGATCTGTGGCGAGCGGTGTGGCAAAGGCGGCTTTGTTCGACGCGCTTGCGTCGGTGGCGCAGGCGCTCGGCAGCGGGCGGCGGGCGGAGATCGTCGATCTGCTCGCGCAGGGCGAGCGGTCGGTGGAGGAGATTGCCGGCGAGATCTCGCAGAGCGTCGCCAACACCTCGCAGCATCTGCAGGTGCTTGCGCGCGCCGGGCTCGTGCGCTCGCGCCGCGAGGGCACGCGCGTCTTCTACCGGCTTGCCAGCGAAGGCGTCGAGGATCTCTGGGCGGCTGTGCGCGGTGTTGCCGTTCGGCATGTGGCCGAGGTCGGCGTGCTTGCAGACGAGTACCTTGGCGAGCGCGGTGGGGTGGAGCAGCTCTCCGCGGTTGAGCTTGAGCAGCGGCTCGCGCGTGGGGACGTGGTCGTGCTCGATGTGCGTCCGGAGACCGAATACCGCGCAGGTCACATCGCCGGCTCCCGGTCTGCGCCGCTGCCCGTGCTCGCGGAGCTCGCGGACAAGCTGCCCCGGCGGCGCGAGATCGTCGTCTACTGTCGCGGCCCTTATTGCGTGTACGCCGACGACGCCGTCCGGCTGCTTAGCGAGCGAGGGCTGAAGGCGCGCCGATTGGACGTCGGCTTCCCGGAGTGGCGGCGGGCCGGCTTGGCGGTCGAAGTCGCGAGCTGAAGGAGCGGACCGAGTGCTGCTGCGACCCTTTCTGAACGACGCGGGCTCCTGTGCCAGCTACCTGTTCGGCTGCACCTCCCACGGCAAGTTGGCCGTCGTCGATGCGCACGTCGATCTCGTCGACGATTATGTCGCCGCGGCGGGAGCGATCGGGGCGCCGATCGTGGCGGTATTCGAGACCCACGTTCAGGCCGACCACGTCTCGGGGCTGCCGAAGCTGGTCGAGCGGACCGGCGCGACCGCGTACCTGCCGGTGGGCGCCGGGGTCGAGTTCGAGCACGTCGAGCTCGTCGACGGCGAGGGGGTCGAGCTGGGGAACACGTCTGTATCCGCGATCGCGACGCCCGGCCATGCACCCGCCCATCACGCCTACACGGTCACCGACCGGCGGCGCGGCGAGGAGCCGTGGCTCGTGTTCAGCGGAGACTCGCTGCTGATCGGCGACGTCGGACGCCCCGACTTGCACGTCGCAGGCGACGCGCACGGCCAGGCGCGGCTGCTGCACGCGAGCCTGCGCCGGCTCCTCGAGTTGCCCGATGATGTCGTCCTGCTCCCGAGCCACTATGGGGGCTCGGTCTGCGGCCGCGGTCTCTCCGGCAATCCCTTTTCCTCGCTTGGGTTCGAGCGAACCCACAACCCGCTACTGACGCTCGCCGATCCCGACGCGTTCGCCGAGGCGCTCGTCGCCGACATGCCACCGAGGCCGGTCGGGCAGGAGCGGATCGTCGCCGCCAATCGCTCCGGCACGGTGGCCGCGCCGGCATGACGCGGCCGGTCCGGCTGGGCCTGCGCGCGAACGCACGGCAGTTCTGGCTGCTCGTCGGGCTGAACGCGCTCGTCGGCGCCATGGTCGGCCTCGAACGAAGCGTGCTCCCCCTCGTGGGGAAGCAGGACTTCGGTCTCACCTCGGCCGCCGCGATCCTCGCTTTCATCGTCGCCTTCGGCGCTGCGAAGGCGCTCACCAATCTCGCTGCCGGTGACCTCGCGGAACGGTTCGGGCGCAAGCGGCTGCTGGTCGCGGGCTGGATGGTTGCATTGCCGGTGCCGCTGCTGATCGGGCTTGCGCCCTCCTGGTGGTTCATCGTCGCCGCCAACCTGCTGCTCGGCGTCAACCAGGGTCTCGCCTGGTCAATGACCGTGGTGATGAAGATCGACCTCGCTGGACCTCGCCGGCGCGGGTTCGCGCTCGGCCTTAACGAGGCAGCCGGCTACCTCGGCGTGGCCGCGACCGCCTTCGCGACCGGTGCCCTCGCGGCCAGCTACGCGCCGCGGACCGTCGTCTGGGTCGGCGCTGCTCTGATCGCGGTCACGGGCCTGCTCGTCAGCGTGTTAGCTGTGCGCGACACGGCGCCGCAGGTGGCGCTCGAGCAACGCGAGCACGGCGGCGAGCCCGAGCACCGGAACCTTCGTAGTGCCTTCATGCAGGCGAGCCTGCGCGACCCGGTGCTGCGCGCCTGCAGCCAGGCGGGGCTCGTGAACAACCTCAACGACGCGCTCGCCTGGGGCCTGGCACCGCTCTACCTGGCCGCCCACGGCGCCGATGTCCGCCAGATCGCGATCGTCGCTGCCGCCTACCCGCTCGTCTGGGGGGCCGGGCAGATCGCCAGCGGCTGGCTCTCCGACCACACCGGCCGCAAACCCCTGATCGCCGGCGGCATGCTCGTCCAGGCGGGCGCGCTCGGCCTGCTCGTCGCAGGCGGTGGAGCATTCGCGCCCTCGCTCGCCGCCGCGGTGCTGCTCGGGGTCGGCACCGCCATGGTCTACCCGACCCTGGTCGCCGCGGTCTCGGATGCCTCACAGCCGCGCGACCGCGCCCGCGTCGTCGGGGTCTACCGCTTCTGGCGCGACTTCGGCTTCGTCCTCGGCGCGCTAATCGCCGGGATCGGCGCCGACGCCACTTCCGCCCAGACGGCGATCGTGTTCGTCGCTGCGCTGACCGCTTCCAGCGGGCTCGTGGTGGCAGCCACCAGATGGCAGACGCGACCCGCACTCCGACCCGCCCCCGTCCGCTGATCGATGTCAGGAAGCCGACGTTCGGGACCTGCCGTGAAGAACAGAAGCGAAACCGATGGTCGCTGGCGCCGCGTATCGACGTCCACTGGAATTAACCAACAGGAGGGTTGAGATGGCAACGAGCGCGAAGACGCTCGACACGAAGGAGCTGGAGAGCCGGGTGAAGGAGATGTACCGCGAGGTCGCGGAGCACCCGGAGAGGGAGTTCCACTTCGAGACGGGCCGCGAGCTCGCCGAACGGCTCGGCTACCCGTCGTCGGAGCTCGACGAGATCCCGGCCGAGGCGATCGACTCGTTCGCCGGGGTCGGCTACTACTTCGACCTCGCTGAGGTTCGCCCCGGCGAGACGGCGGTCGATCTCGGGAGCGGAGCGGGGATGGACAGCTTCCTCGCCGCCCGCAAGGTGGGCGGCGGCGGCCGGGTGATCGGGATCGACATGACCGACGCCCAGCTCGAGAAGGCGACCTCGCTCGCCGGCCGCGCAGGGTTCGCGCAGGTCGAGTTCCGCAAGGCCTACATCGAGGCTCTCCCCGTCGAGGACGCATCGGTCGACGTCGTGATCTCCAACGGCGTGATCAACCTCTCGCCCGACAAGCCAGCGGTCTTCGCGGAGGCTGCGCGCGTGCTGCGCCCGGGCGGCAGGCTGGCGATCGCCGACATCGTCAGCTCGACCCAGCTGCCCGAGGGAGTCACCTGCGACGCCTCGCTCTGGGCTGCCTGTATCGGCGGCGCGATGCAACGCGACGACTACCGGCAGACGATCGAAGGCGCAGGCTTCACGGTCAAGGACGTGCGCGAGAACGAGCGCTACCGCTTCGTGTCTGAACGGGCCGACAACGCAACCCAGAAATACGGCGTCAAGAGCATCTCGCTCCTCGCCCTCAAGACAACCTAAACCGACAGAAGGAGCGAAATGGCTGACAAGGTTCTCGTCAATCTGGCGACAGGAATGGAGGACGGGGAGCGCGTGCTCGTCGCGTTCCTCGTCGCCACCGCGGCGGTGGCCCAGGGCAAGCAAGTCGTCGTTTGGACGACGAAGGACGCGGTACGGCTCGGCTTGCCGGGCGAGATGGCGGGCGTGGTGTGCAAGGACTGCCCGCCCCTCGAACGACTACTCGAGCAGTTCGTGGACGGAGGAGGCGAACTCTGGCTGTGTCCGATCTGCCTCGCCGCGCGTGATCTCACGGACGCCGACAAGATCGCCAACACGAAAGTCGTAGGAGCGACGCCCATGTGGGAGTGGGCAGGCAACGACACGACCGTCTTGAGCTACTGAGCTCAGGGGTATCGGCCGAGGTCCCTTACAGAGTTGCTGTGGAGCCCCGTCCTGGTGGTGGCCGCGTGCTGCCGCGCGCAGTTCGACGACGCTCTACGTCGACTCCGGGTACCACGCGATGGGCATGTAGGGGTGCGCGCGAGCTCAAGGCGTAGCCGGGCTCGGCGAAGGCGAGTCAGCGCGAGAGGAGCGCGCCGCGGCTCACTTCGTCGTGCCCGGACGCGTCGCGGAGCGCCGCGCTGAGCCGCGACAGGTGGTCGAGCAGGCTCGGCGTGACGACTCCGTCGTCGAGCGTCTCCAGCACCTTGCAGAGTTTCGCCCGGCGCCCGGCGGTCCAGCGCTGGCCCTTGGGCGTCGCGGTGAGCGCGATCGCTCGGCCGTCCTCGGAGTCCTTGCCCCGCTCGACGAACCCGAGCTCCTCGAGCACGTCCACGGCGCGGCTCGCCGTCGCGGCCGTCGTGTCCATCCGTGCCGCGAGATCGTTCAGGCGCATCGGACCGACGATCGAGATCTCGAGCAACGCGAGACGCTGCGTCGACGTCAGGGGCTGGCCGTCGTCGATCTCTCGGGAGATCCTCAAGACGACCGCCCACAGCTCGGCGATCTCGTCGAGGAGTGCCTGCGTACGTTCACCCGACGGCACGGGCGCTCATCATAGGGCGACGACTCATCGTCCGCCTCGTCGGCGACGCTGACGGGCACGGTCGGCCCCGGCTTCACGATCACGCCGAAGCAGGGCAGCGCGGCGGTCAAGAAACTGAAGGCAGGTGGGCGCGCTGCGGTACCGTCGCCGGGCGTTGTCCTCTCGAGCTCGGATCGGGCGTCTGGCCGCGGTCGCAGCGGGACTGCTCGCGATCGGGGTCGTCATCGGCGTGCTGTACGACACGCTCCGGAGCCCGCCGAGCGGCAGCATGGCGCTTCCTGAAATCGGGCCGGCCACCCCGGGCTTCCCGACACCCCCGGCCGGGGCTGTCGTCTTCGCGCGCGAGGCTGGAGCCAACGTCCTTGCCCTCGGCGTCGTCCCGCGGCGCGACGCGCTCCAGCTCCAGGCCTCGGTGCTCGACGGGGACGAGCACGGGGTCTCGGGGCTCCGGGTCGTCTTCTCGGCGGGCGGCGTGCGCCGGGTGGGAACTGCCTGCGGTGCCGGATGCTACCGCGCGACGGTTTCGACTTCGCGGAGCCCAGAGGCAGTCTCGCTCGTCGTCGTCGGTCGTGGGACCTCGACCGGTTGGCGCGTCGCACTGCCGGCCGTCTGGCCTCCGCCGGACGGCACTGCGATCATGGCGCGTGCGGGTCGCGTCTGGCGGTCCCTCCGCTCGCTCGCGTACGTCGAGCGACTCGCCGCCGACTCGACGAATCGGCAGACGAGCGACTGGCGGGTCGCCGCACCCGATCGGGCGGCATACAGCATTCGCGGCGATGGAGGAGGGATCGTGATCGGCGCTCGTCGCTGGGACCGCTCGACACCCGATGGACGATGGGTCGAGTCATCGCAATCCGGCCCGATCACGGAGCCTGTTCCCTTCTGGGTCGGTGTCTCGAACGCGCACGTCCTCGGCACCGTCTCGGTCGCTGGTCGCCCGGCCTGGCTGGTCTCGTTCTTCGATCCCCGCACGCCGGCATGGTTCGAAGCGACGGTGGAGAAGCGAACGGGGCACACGCTCGAGCTCCGCATGTTCACGGCGGCGCACTTCATGCACGACGTCTATCGGTTGTTCGACCGCGCGCCGGCGGTCGTTCCACCCCGCTGAGCGACCGTAGTGCGCTGTTTTACAGTGCGGTCCAGTAGAATTGTTACAACACGTAAGCGCTGCGTGCCCCAGGCGCGAGACCAAACCACTGCCCACGGGGAGGAATGAATGCGTCGTACGGTCTTTCTTGCAGGTGTTCTAGCGGCCTGTGTCGGACTGCCGGCCGCTGGAGCAGTTGCCTCGTCGGCGGTCTTCTCGACTCATACCGCGAAGGCGACCACCATCACGGTCGTTGCGGGACAGCCGAGCGAGCTCAAGTTCCAGCTCTCCAAGAGCACGAAGCTCAAGGTCGGCACGTACATCTTCAAGGTGACGAACAAGGGCCTTGGCTTCCATACCTTCAAGCTCTGCACGGTTCCGGCGAAGACCGCAGCGAAGAACACCTGCACCGGCAAGGTGACCAAGCTTCTCAAGCCGGGACAGTCGGCAACGTTCACCGTCGTGGTCACGAAGGCCGGCAAGTACGAGTTCCTCTGCAGCGTTCCCGGGCATGCCGCCGCGGGGATGAAGGGGCTCATCGGCTTCGGCGTGGCGGTGACGCCCGTGCCGCCGCCCTCGACGACCACTACTCCGACAGGTGGCACGACCACGGCCTCCGGTCCGCCCACGGCCAACGGTTGTCCGTTCGGCACGCCGCCGGGCACGACGATCGGGAGTGACGAAGACGGCGACGAAAGCGACGCGATCGGCAAGGATGACTCAGACGGCTGTCTCTAGTCTTTCGCTGCGCGCGGCCCTTTCGATCCCATAGCTGAACAGCGTGAGCGCCGGGGGAGCCTCTCTCCCGGCGCCGCGCGGACCACGCGAGCCCTGGCCGCGCTCGCGGCACTGCTCGTCGTCGGCGCGGCCGCAACGGGATGCGGGTCCGGCGTAGCGAGCGGGTCCTGGACGACGGCGAACGGGGGCGCCGCGAGCCGGCGGGCGGCCACGGCGACCAAGCTCGACGCGCGGACGATTCCGCGGCTCACGGTGCGCTGGCGCTTCCGCCTCCATGCACGCGGCGCGGGCTTCGGTGCGATCACCTCGAACCCGGTCATCCGCGGCAACGTGGTGTACGTGCAGGACTCCACGTCGAGTGTCTACGCCCTCGACGTTCGAACCGGCGCGCTGCTCTGGAAGGACAGCATCAAGGCGCCGAACGACGGCCCGAACGGCGTCTCGGTCTACGGCTCGCGGCTCATTGGCGCAACCGACACGACGGTCTTCGCGCTCGACGCGGCGAGCGGGAAGCGCCTCTGGTCGCGGCGACTCGTCGGCCCGCTCGAGCAGTTCATCGCGATCGCGCCGGTCGTCGACCGCGGCCGGGTGTACGTCAGCACCCAGGGCTTCCTGCCGGGCGGCCGCGGCAGGCTGTACGCGCTATCGGCCGAGACCGGCCGGGTCGTCTGGCGCTTCCAGACGATCAAGCTGCCGTGGTCGCATCCCGCGTCGAGCGGCGGCGGCGGCGCCTGGAATCAGATGAGCGTCGACGACGACGGCAACCTGTACGCGGGGATCTCGAACCCGGGCCCGTGGGGCGGGTCGAGGGCGTACCCGAACGGCGGACTGTTCCCCGGTCGTGCGCTGTACACCGATTCGCTCGTGGTGCTCGACGGAGCATCGGGCCGTCTTCTCTGGTACGACCAGGTGACTCCCCACGACGTCCGCGACTACGACTTCCAGGCCTCGCCGATTCTCGCCACCGTCGGCGGTCCGCTGCCGTCTTCGGCGGGGGGAAGGGAGGAGTCGTGATCGCCTGGGATCGCGCCGCTCACAAGCGGCTCTGGTCGCGGTCCGTGGGCGTCCATCTGAACGATCTCGGACCGCTGCCCCTGAAGCCGGTCACGGTCTGCCCGGGGCTGCTCGGAGGGGTCCTCACGCCGATGGCATTCGCCGCCGGCCGCCTCTTCGTTCCGGTCGTCGAGCTGTGCTCGCGGGAGAGTGCCGTCACCTCGAAGAACGCGTTCGCGCGACCGCCCTCGCAGGGCAAAGGGACGGTCTACGCGCTCGATGCCGCCACCGGCAAGACGGTCTGGCAGGTGCACCTCGCGTCGGCGCCGTTCGGTTGTGCGACGGTTGCGCGCGACGCGGTGATCGTGCCGACGTACGACGGTCGGGTGTATGCATTCGCGGCAGCCGACGGGCGCGCGCTGTGGCGGACACAGTTGCGTGCAGGGAACAACAGCTGTCCGGCCGTCGGCAAGGATGTTCTCATCGTCGGGGCCGGCGCGCCGCACCCGGGCATCGCTCATCCGATCACCGAAGTAGTGGCCTACGGGCTCCCCTGATGATCGAGAGCCCGGGGCTAGACTGCCGCGATGGCGGCTCGGCCCAAGCTGGCGTCGATCTTGTTGGTGGTCGCGGCCGCATTCGTGCTCGCAGTCGGAGCAGTCTCAGCCGCACCCCGTGCGGCGGCCCCTGCCAAATGGATCGTGTTCTCGGCAGTGCCGCCCGGCCAACACATAGATCAGCTTTTCCGGATCCGGTCGTCGGGCGGCGGTCTCAAGAAACTGACGAAGGGCCCATACCCGTCGGACGCCCCCGGCTTCTCACCCGACGGGACGCGGATCGCCTTCTCGCGCGCCGGCGTCGGGATCGTCACGATGGACGTGAACGGAAAGGCGATACATCGCCTGACGACGAACGGCCGAGACGGGTTTCCCGCCTGGTCGCCGGACGGCAAGCAGATCGTCTTTCTGCGGCCCAGCAACGCGAAATGGTCGATCTACGCCATATCGTCGTCCGGCGGGAAGCAGCGACGGTTGGCCAGAGCGCCGTCGGCAGGCCGGCCGACCTGGAGCTCCCGAGGGCTGATGATCCCGTCCGGCGGTGACCTGGCGAAGATCGATGCAGCCAACGGACGGGTACAGAAGTACTTCGGTGCCCAGATCGACGCGGTCTGGGGCCTGAACACGGTCGCACTCGCGCCTGACGACTCCCGCCTCACGTTCATCGGTGCGAGAGCCCCCGACCCGGGGGACAAGGAGTGTGGTGAGGGCGTCCCGTGCCAGCGCTTCGCGCTCTACAGCGAAGACCTCCTCCCGAAGACCAAGCCGCCGCGGCTGCTCGTCAAGGACGTCGGTCCGGCCACGTTCTCACCCGACGGCAAGCAGCTTGCGTTCGTCCAGCGGAACACGAAGCTCAATCTCCGGACTCTCGCCACCGGCCGGTCGAAGTCGCTCCCGCTCGGCGGCAACTACGCGACGCTCGCAGCCCCGCCGGCCTGGCAGCCGTGATCGCGCCGCGACGACCCACCGCGGTCGTGGACTGCAAACAGGGCCGTGCTACCGTAAATTGCTTGAAGTCGTTTGCGCTCCTGCTGGTCGTTTCTGTCGCGTTTCTCAGCCTCGCAATCGACGGATCCGCCCGTCCGCAGACGACGAACCCGGGGGGCTACTTCACGGTTCGGGTCGTCGTCACGAACAAGGGCGCCACGATCAGCCCGAACCACGCCCGGCGTGGCCAGATCGGGGTTTTCCTCGTGACCAATCGCGCGACTGGCTCGCGTGTCTTCACGCTCGGAGACGTCACGCTGACTCGTCATCGCGGCACCGGGTTCGCGATCAAGCTCGCGCGCAACCAGCAGAAGCGGGTCCTGTTGACCCTCGACTACCGCGGGCCGCTTCCCGCCGCGGTCGGCAGCACCAGCAAGACCAAAGTCGTGGGCGCGTTCATCGTCACCTGAGGTCGATTCACATGACCGGAGGCGCAGATTGGCGGTCATGAGGCCGCGACGGCTGCATGCCGTGGTCATCGTCGTGGTGGTGTGCGCCCTGGCCGTCGTCGGTGTCATCGCTGCGCTTCTCCTCGCGAGGGGCGGGCACAAGAGCACGACGGACCTGCCGACGACCGCGGTCGTCCAGACGACCGGGTCTGCGCCGACGACGGGGGACTGGGCGCCGATCACCGTGACTCGACCGAAGCTTCCGGTCATCGGGGGAGGGATCCCCGTGGACATCGATCCCATCGTGTCGCGTACCGACTTCAACACGACGCTGTTTCCCGTCGGCCCCGATCGCTACCGGATGACGATCTTCAACACCTCCAACCTCGGTGCGATCAACTCCCTGCAGTGGTATCCCCCGGTCGGCGTGCGCATCGTCAAGGTGCTCGGAAGCAGTGCGGGCCGCTGCGTCCTCACGGCCCTGACGGGTTTCGGCGGCAATCAGTTCCCGACGGTCGTTCTGTATCCGAACATCTTCTGCGACAGGCTCGATCTCAAGCCCGCGACGTGCATCTGTCGCGGGGACGGCGGGGCCGTGACGATCACGTTCAGGACGAACAAGCACCTGGCGGTGAACGACGGTGACCTGAGGCTGCGCACGGCGACGGTCGCGTTCGACCGCATCCCGCTCACCCCGCCGGCCGGTCCGCCGCCCGCGCGGCACGTCATGCGCATCGCCACTCCGGGCGCGGCGTCTGGCGGGCTGACGGCCGGCGAGCGTGCCGATGCGCAGCGCGCCCTCGATGGTCTCCAGGACTCGAACATCTCGCTCCAGCTCGCGACGATCACGACCAAGTGGGCGCAGAACATTCCGGCGACGTGCCGGGTCGGCCTCGTGTCGAGGAACCCGAGCAAGTTCAAGGTCTACGTCTTCTGGGTCCCGTGGCTCGCTGCCGAGCCGTACATCTGGCTCGACATGAATCTCGCGGACGACCCACATGCGAGCACGTTCACGCTCGGCACCACTCAGCCCGTCCTGCCGGGCGGCAGGCTGACGCGGAACGGTCGAAGCGTGAATCGACTGTCGGTCGACACCACACTGCTGTCGCGGTACGGGCCCGAACAGGCGAAGAAGGGCCACGAGATCATGGTCGCCCATGCAGCCAACGTCTTGACGAAACCGGGTGCGACGTGCCAGGTGCTCAAGAACGGAAGCCTCGAGCTCGTGCCGCGCTGAGCGGCGAGCAGGATTTCGGCCCTGCCGCGCTACTCTTGATGTGATGAGCCGGGGTCGCATCCGTGGCCGGCAGACAGCGTTTCTCGTCGGCGTGTTTGGACTGATCTTCGCGTCGGCGGTGGTCGCGGGCGCGGGCGCGGCCGGTCAGCGGGGATTGACCGTCTACAGCGTCGCGACCGGGCTGCAGTACATCAACACGGCCGACGATCGGGCACGCGGTCATGTCAACAACCCGCTCGACAGCACGGCGAACAAGCTGGCTCCGAAGAGCTCAGGGAGCAAGGGCCCCTTCGCGGGTGACATCGCCGTCTACGCGCTGAGGCTGTACGGCAACTCGGAGTTGACTCGATCCGCCGGCACGGCCGTGTACACCTGCTACTTCAACTATGACCGGCACGCGCTCTGCCAGACGTACTACAAGCTCAAGGCCGGAGGCACGCTCGTCGCCTCCGGGCCGATCGACTTCAACAAGTCGAGCTTCACGATCGTCGTCAGCGGCGGCACGAAGAAGTACCTCGGGGTTCGAGGCGAGGCCAAGGTCGTCGCCGCGCCGGGCAACGCCCAGAAGATCGACTTCCGGTTGATCGGATGAGCCGCACCCTGCTCGCAACGATCGTCGTTCTCGCGGTTGCGCTCCCGGTGATCCCTGCGTCCGGAGCCTCGCGCGGGTCGCAGAGCCTCCGGGTCTACGCCGTTCCGGCGACGGTGCAGTTCATGAACCACGCTGACGACCGGCTCCGCGGGATGAGCACCAACCCCTTCAAGCTCAAGGCGGAAGCAGTGATCCTGGGCAAGAACGGGAAGGAGAAGGGGAACGGCCCCTTCCCGGGCGACGACATCCTCTACGGCTTCAAGCTCTTCGCCGACGCGAAGCGCTCGAAGCCGGTCGGTGCGGCGATGTTCACCTGCTACTACGAGTTCGTGAAGCGTGCGACCTGCGACTCGTACTTCGATCTCGCCAAGGGCCTGCTGCTGGCTTCGGGGCAGGTGCGGTTCGGGGGCACCCACTTCACACTCGGCGTCACCGGCGGCACGAATGCGTACTTCGGTGCGCTCGGGCAAGTCGACTCCGTGCCGGCCGCCCGGAATGCACAGCGGTTCGATCTCCACCTGACCGGACTGCGGTGATCGGCCGCAGGGGTCTCGTCGCGGCACTGGGGGCGGTTGCTGCTGCGGCGATCGTCGTCGGAATCGCGAGCTGCGGGGCCGGCAAACGAGACCGATCTCCGGCGGCGACGAGGACGGCTCCGGCCGGGCCCGCAGCGACCCCCTCGCGTTCGTTCGTCGTCTACGGCAAGCCGAAGGAGGCCCAGTCCGTCAATCACGCCGACGACCGCGCACGGGGGGACAAGTTGTTGAAGTCGTTCAACGCGGACGGGCTTCCGACACCCCCGAGCGCCAACTCCGGCAAGAAGGGGGAGCGGGCCGGCGACAACGCGCTCATCATCTTCGTGCTGTATGCCGACCGCAACCTCACGCGAGTCGTGGGGACCGCCACCTACTCGTGCACGTTCAACTTCGACCAGGAGGCGGTCTGCGACGGGCAGTTCCAGATCGGTGCGGGGACGATCATCGCGCTCGGCCCCGCGAAGTTCGACGGCGGGGAGAATGTCCTGGCGGTGACCGGGGGCACAGGCCAGTACGCCGGCGCCCACGGGCAGGTGACGTCGACCTCCGCGACCGGCAGCAAGAACACTCAGATCTTCCGCTTCGACCTCGTCTGAACCAGGCGCCCGGGCTCAGCAGTGAGTCGTCGTCTTCCGCCCGTTCGGGCAGATGGCGCCGTACCAGCCGACGCTCTCGAGTTTCGCGCCTGAGAGGTTCGCCTTCGAGAGATCCGCTCCCATCACCGCCGCGTCCTGCAGGTTTGCGCCCGAGAGATTTGCCCCGATCAGATACGCGCCGCTCAACGTCGCGCTCGCGAGCACGGCTCGCGTCAACTTCGCGTGACTCAGGTTCGTCCCCACCAGCGAAGCCGTGTTGAGGATTGCGCCGGTGAGATTGGCGCCGTCGAGGTTCGCACCGGCCAGGTTCGCCGCCCCGAGGTTCGCGTGAGCGAGGTTCGCACCGACCAGGTTCGCACTCGCGAGATTCGCACGGAACAGGTTGGCCCCGGAGAGATTCACGTGCGCGAGGTTCCCACCGTTCAGAGTCGCGCGTGAGAGATTCGCATCATTCGCAAAGGCTCCCACGAGGTTCGCGAACGTCAGGTTCGCAAGGTCGAGGCGCGCCCGGGTGAGTTTCGCGCGCACCAGCCTGGCCGTGGCCAGGTTGGCTCGCGTGAGCCTGGCGCCGGTCAGATTCGCCCCGGTCAGGTCGGCGTTGCGCAGATCGGCCTGCACCAGATCCCTCCCGGCCAGGTTGCCGTGCGGGCACGAGGTCCACGCGTGCTTCGGAGCGATCTTGCAACCCGAGCTCGCCTCCGAGTGCGCCGCCGCCAGCGCCCCGCCTGAGAGCCCGACCGCCAGGACGAGCGCAACGATTACCGGGGATGCTCCGCGCATGGCCGGGAGCGTAACCACTTGTTGACCTCGTCCGGTACCGAGGCGTATATTTTCGGCGCACAAACAATCTCGCAACGGGCGCGCACGATCGCGCCGGCGGGCCTCGCCGACCCAGGGAGGAACTCGATTGCATCGCTTTCGTTGGCCAGCAGTTGTGGCCGCGCTAACACTGATCGCGGTTGGAGTCATCGCCAGCGCCGCTTCCTCGCAGCGGGCCGTGACCAAGACCATCACCCCGTCACCTGTGTGGACATCCGCGCAGTTGAGCGCTCCCGCCGGGAATAACTGGCTCGAGTACTACGGGAGCCTGAACGGCAATCGGTACTCGTCGCTGAACCAGATCACGACGTCGAACGTCGGCAATCTCAAGCAGGTCTGGCAGATGAGTCTCGGCACCTGCACGGCGTCGATCATCGCCGGCGATCCGGTGATCCCCGGTGCGCCGCGTGGAGCCACGAACAACCCGACGAACTGCGGTTCGATGGAGTCGAACCCGGTCGCGGTCGACGGTGTGCTCTACACAATCAACGCTCCTCAAGGCCAGGTCTTCGCGATCGACGCGGCGACCGGCAACATCATCTGGAAGTACACACCGTCGTACGCAGGCGAGATCCTCAACAACGGGCGCGCCTTCAGCCCCGGCAGCGGCGGACGTCTGCCTGGTGTCGCGGTCGGCGAGGGCAAGGTCTTCTTCGGCCTGCAGGACGGCCGCGTGATCGCACTCGACCAGGTCTCGGGCCAGGAAGTCTGGGAGAACTCGGTCGGGTCGTACCGGAACAACGCGAAGGTGTCGAACGCTCCGATCTACGTCAACGGCTTGCTCCTCGTCGGTGACGGCTCGGGCGACAGCGGCGGCAACAGCCCGACCATCCAGGCCTTCAGGGCTGCGAACGGCGCTCGCGTCTGGTCGTGGAGCCCCGTCCCGGCGCCCGGTCAGCCGGGCTCCAAGACCTGGACGATCAACGGCAAGGGCGGGAACGGCAGCACGCTCTACGGCGGCGGTGCGTTCTGGGAGTCCCCGGTCGTCGATACCAAGCTCAACGAGTTGATCGTCGGCAGCGGCAACCCCGAGCCGTGGAACTCGCGCGGCCCGGGTCAGAACCTCTACACCTGCTCGATCGTGGCGCTCGATCTCAACACGGGGCAGCTGAAGTGGTACTTCCAGCAGGTGCACCACGACCTGTGGGACTCCGACCTGCCGAACAACGGCGTCATGTTCGACGGCAAGTTCAAGGTCAACGGCAAGACGGTCTCGCGTCCGGCCGTCGCCTACGTGAACAAGGTCGGCATGACGTTCGTGCTCGACCGCGAGACGGGCAAGCCGCTGATCCCGGTCAAGGAGACCAAGGTGCCGCAGAGCAAGGCGCCCGGCGTCAACACCTGGCCGACGCAGCCGGTCCCGGCGACGCAGAACGTCCTGTTCAACCCGATCGGGAAGGACGGGATCCCGTGCACCACGCTGACGGCGGCCACGAGCTCCGGCCAGCCGTACGCCACGGCGACCGCGCCTGACGGCAAGCCGTACAAGCTCGGGTGCGCGTACACGTACTACGACACGACGCAGTACACCGTGATGCCGTTCGAGATGATGGACTGGCCGGCGAGCTCCTACAGCCCGCAGACCCACTCGATGATCACCTGCGGGGTCACCGGCCGGGCCACGGCCATGGAGCAGATCCCGGCCGCCCAGCAGGTCCCGAGCGCGTTCGGCGGCCTCGGTGCGAACCGCCTCGGCGTCGGTGACGGCTCCACGCCGATCAGCAACTCGGGCAACTTCACGTCGCTCAACGTCGAAACCGGCAAGTACACGTTCCACCAGCACTGGCCGGCAATCTGCTACTCCGGCTCGGCCAATACCGCCGGTGGAGTGACGTTCGTCGGCCACTACGGCACCGGCGACGGGTCGAAGGGCGACGGGTACCTCGAGGCGGTCGATACGAAGACCGGCAAGTCGCTCTGGCAGTCGGCCCCGATGCCGTACCCGGTGGCGGCTGCGCCGATCGTCTACAGCGTCAACGGCAAGGAGTACGTGACCGTGGAAGTGGGTGGCGCCGGGCACAACGACGTCACACGCCCGTTCGGTCTCCTCGACTCGCGGCGCGTCCGCGGCGACTACGTCTACACGTTCGCACTGCCGTCGTAGGCGGACTCGATGTGCATGAGGCGGTGGCCCCTTACGAGGGGGCCACCGCCTCTTTCTTGTTGGGGAGCTCGTCCGCTCCGTACGTGCGCGGTCCGTGCGTCGCGTAGCTTGACGACGACGTGGTGAGTGTGGCTCGCGTGACCCGACAGCGAGGCGGTGTCTCGACCGGCCTGTTCGCAGTCTGCGCCCTCGTCGCGATCCTGGCCGTTCTCCCGATCGTGATCATCGTCATTCAGGCGTTCCAGGGCGGCACGTCCGCGATCAGGGACGCTGTCAGTGCATCGTCGTCTCGCACGCTGCTCCGCAACACCGTGCTCGTGTCGCTCGTCGCGACGCCGATCTGCGGCGTGATCGGTGTCGGCGGGGCCTGGTTCGTCGAACGGACGCGCCTACCCGGCCGGCGGCTCTGGGCGCTGCTCCTGGTCGCGCCGCTGACGGTGCCGCTCTTCGTCACGAGCTACGCCTGGGCGACGCTCGGCGTTGCGCTGCAGGGGTTCGTCGGCGCCGCCGGGATCATCGCGTTCACGTACTACCCGATCGTCTTCCTGCTCGTCGCGGTGGCGCTACGCGGGCTGGACCCGGCGCTCGAGGATTCGGCGCGCTCGCTCGGGCTCAACCCGCGCCAGGTCTTCTTCCGGGTCATTCTGCCGCAGCTTCGCCCTGCTCTCCTCGGCGGCTTGTTGCTCGTGGCACTCGATGCACTCGTCGAATTCGATGCGTTCGTGGCACTGAGATTTCAGACGTTCTCGCTGGACGTCTATGCGCAGTACCGCCTGGGGTTCAGCGCGTCGGGTGCGGCCGCGCTGTCGTTCTTCTCGATCGTCCTCTGCCTCGTGCTGCTCTTCGGCGAAGCGGGCCTGCGGGGCGACGCGAACTACACGAGGGTCAGCCGCGGCGCCCGCAGGCCTCCCGTCCGGTATGAGCTCGGCCGGTGGAGGTGGCCGGTGCTGGCGAGCCTTGCCGGCGTCGTCGCGATCGGAGTCGGCATCCCGGTCGGCATGCTCATTCGCTGGTTCACGGAGAGCAGCAGCGCCGCGCTCTCGACCGCCACCGGGAACCTGCAGTTCCTGTGGCCGGCCAGCCGCACGACGATCCTGCTCGGCTTGTCCTCCGCCCTGGTCGCGCTGCTCATGGCGCTGCCGGTCGCACTGCTCGCTGTCCGGCACGGAGGGCGTTTCGCGAGGGTTGCCGAGCGCTCGACGTACCTTTCCTTCGCACTGCCCGACCTGGTCGGTGCGATTGCGCTCTCCTACGGCGCCGTGCACTACGCGCGGTTCCTCTACGGGAGCTTCGCGCTGATCGTCTTCGCCGAGGCGCTTCTGTTCCTCCCGTTTGCCGTCGTTGCGATGCGGGCGACCGTGGGGCAGATCGAGCCTGCCCTGGAGGACTCCGCCCGCGCGCTCGGCGCCGGCCCGCTGGCGACGTTCCGCCGGGTGACGCTGCCCGTCGCACGCCCCGGGGTGGTGGCCGCGATCGTGCTCGTCTTCGCCTTCTCCCTCGGTGACCTGGCGACCGCGCAGGTGCTGCTCCCGCTGAACCTCTACACGCTCGGCACCGAGTTCCAGGCCAACAGCAGCACGGTTGCCTTCGCGAGCGCCGCCCCGTTCGCGGCGGTGCTGATCGTCCTTTCGATGGCTGCTGCCTACGTGCTGATGAGCGGCTTCGGCACGGTGCGAGCTTTCACGGACGACGAGCGTGGCTGAGCTGCGTTGCACGACGGTCGCGAAGTCGTACGGGGCTCGGGACGTGTTGCACGAGGTCGACCTCGTCGTCCCGGAGGGGACCCTCACCGCGATCCTCGGCGCGTCGGGAAGCGGCAAGACCACGCTGCTGCGCCTGATCATCGGCTTCATCGCACCTGACCGCGGGACGATCGCGATCGACGGAAGCGTGGTTTCCGCCGCAGACGGCCTGCACGTACCACCCGACAAGCGAGAGGTCGGCTACGTCGCCCAGGAAGGTGCGCTGTTTCCCCACCTGACGGTCGCCGAGAACGTCGCCTTCGGCCTTCCGCGCGGGGAGCGAAAGAGTGGACCCCGGACGGCTGAAGCGCTCGACCTCGTCGGGCTCGGGTCGGGCTACGCCTCCAGGCGCCCGCATGAGCTCTCGGGTGGAGAGCAGCGCCGCGTCGGCCTCGCGCGAGCGCTCGCGCCGAAGCCGCGGATCGTGCTGCTCGACGAGCCCTTCTCCGGGCTCGACGCGAACCTCCGAGCAGAGACGCGCGACGCGGTGACGAGCGCCCTGGCCGCCGAGGGCGCGACCGCCGTGCTCGTCACGCACGACCAGGCCGAGGCTCTCTCGATGGGGCGGGAGGTCGCCGTTTTGCGCGCGGGACGCCTCGCTCAGACGGCGACTCCGACGGTCCTCTACCGGGCTCCGGTCGATCTCGAGGTTGCGCTCTTCGTCGGTGACGCCATCGTCCTCCCGGGAACCGCTGCCGCCGGCGTCGTCGAATGCGCGCTCGGACGCCTACGCACGGCGAACGTCGCTGCTGCCGGCAGAATAGAGGTGATGATCCGCCCCGAGCAGATCCGCCTCGGGGCGGTCGACGGTGTCTCCGCAGACGTGGTCGGTCGCCGGTACTACGGTCCGGACACCGTCCTGCAGCTACGGCTTCGCGACGATGCTCGGTCTCCGATCGCCGCCCGCACCTTCGACGTCACCGTCCCCGACGCCGGTGACGTCGTCAGCGTCGGCGTCCTCGGCCCGGTGGCGGTCTTCCCGGATCCGGCCGCGTGACGCGCGCCGGCTCCCTGATCGCGCTCGCCGCCGTCTGTGCGGCCCTCGCCGCCGGCTGCGGAGGAGGCTCGGACCACTCCTCGATCACCCTCTACAACGGCCAGCACGCCGAGCTCACGAGCTTGCTGGTCGCCGCGTTCGAGAAGCAGACCGGGGTCAAAGTCCAGATCCGGACGAACGACTCCGCCGTTCTGGCCGACCAGCTCATCCAGGAGGGCGGCGCCTCGCCGGCCGACGTCTACATCGCCGAGAACTCTCCCGAGCTGATGGAGCTGCAGCGGCGCAAGCTCCTCGCCCCACTGCCTCAGTCCATCCTCAGCCAGGGTTCTGCCGGCGACAACTCCCCGACCGGCAAATGGGTCGGCATGGCATTGCGGGTGAGCAGTCTCGTCTACAACCCGTCGCGCCAGCCGCGGGCGCAGCTACCGAAATCGCTGCTCGATTTCGCCCGGCCCGAGTGGAAGGGGAAGATCGCGATTGCTCCGACGGATTCCGATTTCCCGCCACTCGTCGGTGCGGTGATCGCCACCCACGGCGAGGCGGCGGCTCGCAACTGGCTCGCAGGCCTCAATCGGAACGCCCGGGTCTACCAGGACGAGGAGGCGGTCGTCGCTGCCGTCAACCGCGGCGACGTGGCGACCGGCGTGATCAACTCGTACTACTGGTATCGCCTCCAGCGTGAGCTCGGCAAGGACGCGATGCACAGCGCGCTCTACTACTTCTCACCCCACGACCCCGGTGCGGCCGTCAACATCTCCGGCGCGGCCGTGCTCGAGTCGAGCAAGGAGCGAAAGAACGCCGAGCAGTTCATCAGCTTCCTGGTCAGCCAGGCCGGCCAGCAGATCATCGCGGACAGCGACGACTTCGAATACCTCGTTCGCCCGGACGTCGCGCCCAGCGACGGCCTCCCACCGCTCTCGAGCATCGGGCACACCTCGGTCAGTGTTGCGTCGCTCGGCAACGGCGAGCTCGCCGCCCGGCTGATCCGCCAGGCCGGGTTGGTCTGACGAGGCTCATTCGCCGGTGAACATCGTCGCCGGCGTGACGCCTCGCCGCACGGATGCGATGTCGACCGTCTCGGATTGAAGTGGCAGGCTCAGCGGGATCGGGCTGCCGAACTTCCACAGGCCGAACTGAACCGTCCCCAGCTTCGAGCCCGGGAGCGAGGCCTGCAGCTGGGCGAGGCGTCCCGTTCCGTCGACTCCCGCCACGATCTGCACCAGCGCGCGCGCGCGCGTGCCTTGTCGGGCGCGGAGCGCTGACAGCTGTTGCTGGAGCGCAGCCCGAAAGGCTCCGGTCTTGCCCGCCGCCTCCAGCGCACGCGCCAGATCGACCGAGACGACGTACTTGGTGAACGGCACGTGATTGACGACGAAATGCCCCGAGGATCGCGCGGCGACCGCGCCCGTCGCGATCTCGTGGAGCAGCAGCTGCGGATTCAAGCTCTCCAATGCCAGCGCGACCGGCGTCGACCCTGCCGACTCTGGGTCGGCGAACGTCGCGGAGATCCAGAGATCGCCCTTCGGTAGCGCGGTGCTCACGAGCGGCTTGCTCCACAGCCTCGCCGGCAGGAAGACGAGGTAGGCGGTCCCGGACGCTCGGCGGCCGAGCGCCGGAACCTGGAGCGCCGCGTACCCGAGTCCTTTCGGAAACGAGTACTGCGCCCGGCCGAGGATCGTGCCGGGGGTCCCGCCGAACAGCCGTGCGCCCGTCAACGACAACGTCGACTGCGCTGTCAGCCCCAGCGTGGTCGTCGCGGCACTGCGAACTTCATGCACCGGATCCGAGTTGCCGCCGCAGCCGGCGAGCGCCGGTAGCGCCAGCGCTGCCGCGAGGATCGCGAAAAGGAGCTGCCGGTGCTTCAAGGGCGCGCAGTCTAACCGGCGGGTCCCCGCGCCTTGTAAGGCATGCCTTACAAGGATGGTATTGGGCGTGGCAACGTCCTGCTCACGAAGGACTCATTGCTCGTTCAAACCGTCTTGCTCGCTCAAACCGTGTCGTGGAGGCCGCTCCAGGTGCTGCGCAGTGGCGGCAAGTGGCCAGGGACAACGCCAGTGCAGCTCTGGTCGACTTCCGCCACTCGATCCGCAACTATCCGTCGGCGGCGGATCTTTGCGACCGCCAAGGTGCCGGTCGTGTGCAGCTAGGAGTCCTACCCACAGACGCTGTCCGTGCTCGTACACGCGCCAAGAACGAGGCGCACGCGGTGCCGGCGCGCAACCTCCGCGGTCGCCCGCCGGTGACTCACTGCTTCGGCAAGAGCGGCAGGGTGTGGCTGGCTGGGCTGGAGCTCCCGCTCGACGAGCGGCTGACCCTGGACGGCTGCTTGCGCCAAGTCGACTCCACGCTCGCGGCCGTCGCGGCGGCCGGACCGGGTGCAGCGAAGCAGGGAATCGAGATCCAGTTGAAGGACAACGGGAACGGCGACAGGTTCGTCCTGACCCCGCTCGGGTCAGGAGCCATCAGGGCCGACTCGGGCACCGTCAGCTTCTGTTGCTGGACCACGACCTTTGTCACGCGCAACGGGCAGAAGATCAGGGTCAACGACCCTCAGATGACGCTGACCGGGAAGCGGGGGACGCTCGTGGCTCGCAACCGCATCGAGTGGTTCGAGTTCACGGACGGATCGACGGTCACCACCGGCACCTGGAAAGTCATCCGCGGCACGGGCGGCTACGCCGGGCTCTCCGGAGGCGGAATCGGAGCCGGCTTCTCACTGGCCAACGGCAACGGGAGAACGCAGTTCGAAGGCTTTCTCAGCGCACGCTGATAACGACCCGGGCGGGACAAGCGGTTGTCTTGGCGCCGGAGGCGGCTCGAGGCCCCTCCGGCGCACCGTCTGAGGACCCCGCGAGGGGCACAGGACTCGCGCTACTCGTTAATTCTCAGCGGCGACGTGCCGCAGAGCGCCGCTGCGGTGTCGGCAGCGTGCTGTCTTGATCCGCCCGAAGCGGGAAATGCCCTGCAAAAGGGCCTCGTCACCACTCGATGGGCATGTAGAGCGGTTCGCTCCGGGAGCGCACCTGTTCTAGCGCTCGAGACGCGCGCGGCGTGTCGACGTCCGGCGCTCGGGCACGATCACGTGCGGCTCAGGGCACGTCCATCTGGATCAGCTTCCTTACTGCGAGCGCGGTGAAGCAGACGAGAACCACCGTCGTACCGACGGCAGCGGTCAGCGGGTCGAGCGAGATGTCGACACTCGCCAGCCGGCCGTCGTCGAGGGCGTGGACGAGCGCGAGCGTGTAGCGGCGGACGCTGAGGAAGCGGATCCCGTCGAGGTAGGCGGCGAGCGCCGCCTCCCAGATGAACACGTAGACGAGCCCGATCAGGAGCGCGTGTCGTGTCGCCAGCCCCGCCCACGTGAAGATGGCCGCGTAGGCCGCCGCGCCCGCGAGCAACCCGGCGCCCGTCGCGAGGGCGCCGCCTCCGTCGCCACGCTCGATCACCGCGATCGCGAGGGCGCCGCCGAGCGCGACCGGGATCCCGCCGACGGTCACAGATGCCAGCAGCTTCGGCGCGACGATGCGCCAGCGTGCGATCGGCTTCGTCACGAGGTAGACGAGCGTGCGGTCGCCCACCTCGTTGCCGAAGGCCGCGGTCGCGAGCAGCAGCATCACGAGCGGCAGGATCGCAGAGGAGAGCATGACCCTCGTGACGTCGTCCGCGAACTGGTCGGGGGTCGCGGTTGCGTCGGCGACCTGGAAGAGCAGGCCGGCCAGGAGCGGCAACGAGACCAATGCGAGCACGAGCCAGATCCGGCGGCTGCCGGAGAGCTGGCGTACGGTGAGCACGAAGACAGCGCTCATCTAGCTCTGCGTCAGGTACTCGAACACGCTCTCGAGCGAGTCGTCGAGCGGCTCGACGCGCAGGAGCCGGACCCCGACCCGCTGCGCGACGACCGGCAGCTCGCGCTGCAGCTGGGTGACGTTTCGGCTGCGGACGCGCAGACGGCCCTCCGAGTCGATCTCGATCGACTCGATCGCGTCGAGCTCGAGCATCCCGGCTGCAAGCGTCCGGGGGTTCGACGCGTCGATGCGAACGACGAAGGGCCGGTCGTTCAACCGCTGCCGGATCGCTCGCGGCTCGCCGCTCGCGGCGAGCTTCCCACTGACCATCAGGTGGATGCTCCCGGCCAGCTCCTCGACCTCCTCGAGGATGTGGGAGGACACGAGCACGGTGCGGCCCTCGGCGGCGAGTCGGCGGATCACGTCGCGTAGGTGAAGCCTCTGTACCGGATCGGTCCCCGACAGCGGCTCGTCCAGCAGTAGCAGCGGCGGGTCGTGGACGAGCGTTGCAGCGAGGCGCATGCGCTGCCTCATCCCGCGCGAGTAGCCGCCCATCGGCCGGTCCTGCGCTGCGGCGAGGTCGACGGTCGCGATCGCCCGTCCGACCGCAGCGTGTGGGTCGTCCACGTGCTGGAGCCGCGCGCACAACTCGACGAACTGCCGTCCGGTGAGGAAGTCGTAGACCGATTCGTGCTCCGGCATGTAGCCGATGAGGCGGTAGATCGCCTGGTTCCGGCGCACCGTCTCGCCGAAGACACGAGCCGTGCCCTCGGACGGCGCGATCAGGCCAGCGATTGTGCGCAGCAACGTCGTCTTGCCGGCGCCGTTCGGCCCGAGCAGAGCCGTTACGCCCGCATCGACCTCGAGCGTGACGTCGCTGACGGCGACCACGCCCCCGAACCAGCGCGAGAGGCGGTCGAGTGCAATCGCCGGTTCGCCGGTGCCGCTCAACCGCGCACGATCCGCTCTGTCCGGCGCAGGAGCCACACCGCGAGCACGACCGTCAGGGCGGCGAGCCAGAGCGCCGAGACCCAACCCGGGGCGTACTCGGCGTCGATCGCGTCGCCGAAGACCCAGTGGACGGTGTCGACAAGGGAGCGCAGGACGTCGGCTTCGGAGAGCACGTCCGAGAGCGTGCCGTCGAAGTTGTCGTGGGCGATGCCGCCGACGGCGCCGCCGATGAAGAGCGCGGCCACCGTTCCGATCGCCGCGTATGCGCGCCGGGTCGTGAACGACGCGACGAACAGCGCCAGCGTCGTGAACACGACGGAGACGGTCAGGCCGGACGCAAGGAACCGCGGCACCACATCCCAGTTGTCCCGGATCCACGCCCCGGTGTCGTGCGCGTCGAGCAGGTTCCAGACGAACAGCACCGCCTCGGGAATGGAGGCCACGGTCGCGGCGACGGTAAAGAAGCCGAACCAGCGCGACACGACGTAGTCCGTCGACGTGATCGGCCGTGCCGCGTACAGCGAGAGCACGCCGTCCTTCCGGTCGGGACAGACAAGCAGCGGCGCGACGACGGCGGCGAAGAGGGCCAGCGGGATGATCGCGAACTCGTAGTACTCGGCATACGACGGCAGCTCGAAGTCATCGGGGCTCGTCGGGACCGAGCCCAGGAACGCGGCGAGCACGACCAGCACTGCGGCCGGCACGAGCGCCAGGGCGATCAGGACCCAGGGGCCCACCTTGGCGCCGGTGCCGCGGCCGAGCCCGAGCGAGATGCGCACGCCGTCGCGCCAGATGGCGCGCCGCCGCCGCCAGCGGCTCGTGCGCTCCCCGTCGTAGCCCTGGTAGCCGAGGTCGAAGATCTCGGCGCGGCCGGCCGTGCTCACGACGCCGCCGCCTCGGACGGCGCGTCGAACACGCTCGCGAGCGAGTGACGCTCGGGCGCGAGCCGGTAGAGCAGCGCGCCGGTCTCGACGATCGCGTCGCGCAGCACGTCGTAGTCATCGCCGGAGACCCGCGGCAGCGTCAGCCGGTTGCCGTCGAGCTGCGCGGCGATGCCCCGCTCGGAGAGGACGCGGGCGAGCTCCGCCGCGCCCTCGACGAGGTCGACCAGCATGGTCTCGGTCTCCTCGGTAAGCCCCGCGACTGCGCCGGTTCGCAGCACCTTGCCGGCGTCGAGGACGATCACCGCGTCGCACGTCCGCTCGACGTCGCCCATCAGGTGCGTGGAGATCACGATGCTGATCCCGAACTCGCGGCCGACGCGCCGGATCAGTTCGAGCATGTCGCGCCGCCCGAGCGGGTCGAGCCCGGCCGTCGGCTCGTCGAGAAACGCGAGCACAGGGTCGTGGACGAGCGCCTGCGCGAGCTTCACGCGCTGCTTCATGCCGGTCGAGTAGGTGCCCATCGGCCGGTAACGCTCCTCGAACAGACCGACGTGCCGCAGCAGGTCCGAGGCCCGCAGCCGGGCCGCCGCGCGCGGGAGGCCGCTCAGCTCGGCCATGTAGGCGAGGAACTCCGCGGCAGACGTGCCCGGCGGCAGACAGTCGTGCTCGGGCGAGTAGCCGATGCGCGTCCGGTATTCGACCGACCGGCGCGTGTCGCGTCCGAGGACCTCGACCGAGCCGGCGTCGGGGTCGATCAGCCCGATCAGGATCTTCAGCGAGGTCGTCTTGCCGGCGCCGTTCGAGCCCAGCAGACCGGTGACGCCCTCGCCGATCTCGAAGCTCGCCCCGTCGAGTGCGCGCACCGACCCGAAGCTCTTTGACACCCCGGAGACGCGGACGAGCTGCATCGCGGTGAGCGTATTCGAGCCAGGAAGCGCACGGGCCCGCTCGCCGCGGGCCCGGCTCCGGACGCCAGCGACCCGTCCGAGCGGAACGGCAAGCAGCTCGATACCGACCGCTGCATCGTCTTCGAGCTCAACCACGGCCGCCTCATCTCCCGCCGCGAGCACTTCTTCGACCCCACCAATCGGGACGAGTTCTGGACGTAGAGGCCTTTGTCGGCGATCGCGACCTTCGCGCGACTCGTTGATCCTTTGCTTCCCGTCGGCAGCGCCGTGTTGCCGGGGTGATGTCACCGAGCGCATTCAGCCTGGCAGGCCCATCAGGTGTAGTGTGTTTTGAGCTACACTACGTGCCGTGTCGCCTGCACCGCCACCACTCTCTCTTCGGCTCGGCGATGAGGGTGCGCGCGCCCTCGACGAGCTCGCGCGGCGGCGACGCGTGAGCCGTGCTGAGGCTGCCCGACAGGCGATTACAGAAACGGCTGCGCGTGAGCGGCGACGCGCTGGGCTGGCAGCCGAGGCAGCTGCCCTCCTGGCGGATCCGGAGTACGTCGCCGAGTCGCGGGAGGTGGTGGCGCTCATGGAGCGGCTGCGTGGTCCGCGGTGACGTCCACGCGATCGTGATGCCCGGACGCCGCGGTCACGTCCAGCGCGGCCCGCGCTTTGCCGTCGTGGTCCAGGCAGACGATCTGCTCGCGCTTTCGACGGTCGTCGTCTGTCCGACCTCGACCTCGACTCCGGCTGCGAGCTTCCATCCCGAGGTCGTCCTCGGCGAGGAATCGACGCGTGTGATGTGCGAAATGGTGGGCGCTGTCGATGTCCGTGCGCTTGGCGAGCACGCTGGGCATCTCACCCGCGAGGAGATGCGGACCGTCGACGACGCGCTCGAACTGGTCCTCGACCTCGGCTGAACCTCGCCGCAACGGCGAAGGCGTCGCTCTGGCGTGGCGCCGCTTCCAGTGATCTCCCAGCGGGCTCAAGCCGCCGTCCAGGGCCTGGTGGCACAACCGTCGTGACCAGGCGCCCTGCCGACGCTGCCCGACTCGTAAGGAGGCCACGATGCCACGCTTCAACCCGATTCGCGCCCTGCTCCCGGCGCTCGTCTGCTGCGGCGCTGTCGTCGCTGCGGCTGCTGCGAGCACCGGCGCGCCGTCCGGCAAGATCGCCTTCGCGAGCAACCGCGACGGCGACACGGAGATCTATGTGATGAGCCCCGGCGGAAGTGGAGTACGGCGGCTGACGCATACGCCGAAGTTCGACAGCCCCGCGCAATGGTCCCCGGACGGACGCAAGCTGCTCTTCTACAGCCAGCGCTCACCCGGCGGCGACCTGTGGGTGATGAACGCGGACGGGACCGGCCAGCGGAACCTCACGCGGAGCCCGGCCCACGACAGCGGCGGAAGCTGGTCGCCGAACGGGAAGCAGATCCTGTTCGACAGCAACCGGGGAGGCGGCGCAGGCGACGTCTACGTGATGAACGGCGACGGGAGCGGCGTGCGCCGGCTCACCGAAGACCCCGCTTCGGACGAGAGCCCGGAATGGTCGCCCGACGGGAAGACGATCGCGTTCGTGAGCGACCGCGACGGCGGCCACGAGGTGTTCGCGATGGGCGCCGACGGGAGCGACCCGCACGCGCTCACGCAGGGCCCGGACGACAGCGATCCCGTCTGGTCGCCGGACGGCAGCAAGCTCGCCTTCGTCCGTGTCGCGCAGGGAAAGGCGGCGATCTACGTCATAAGCCCGGACGGTAGTGGGCGGCGAAAGGTGATCCAGGACCCCGACGACTACATCGGCGGCTACTCCTGGTC
The DNA here is from genome assembly GCA_963708355.1 of uncultured Thermoleophilia bacterium. Taxonomy (GTDB): domain Bacteria; phylum Actinomycetota; class Thermoleophilia; order Gaiellales; family Gaiellaceae; genus PALSA-600. Next base: position 839,831 of record CAVPSK010000009.1, read on the forward strand.
GAGCGACGGGAAGCGGATCGTCTTCGCAAGCGGCCGCGACCAGGCTGCCGGCGAGATCTACACGGCGAAGGCGAACGGGACCGGCCTCGTCAGGCTGACCCACAACAAGTTCGGCGACAACGACCCCGTGTGGTCGTCGTAGGGGATGCGCCGCGCAGTCGTCATCGCGCTCTCCATCGCAACGCTGGGCGTGCTCGCCGGCGAGGCGCCTGCGACCGCGCCCGGGGTCAACGGCAAGCTCGCCCTCCGGAGGTTCTTCAATCCGCAGCACACGTGGGCCGCGCTCTTCACGGTGAATCCGGACGGCACGGCGGTCCGCCAGATCACGCATACCCGGAGGCCCATCTCGGACGTCGAGCCGGACTGGTCGCCCGACGGCAAGCGGATCGTGTTCCAACGGATCGACCTCGGCGGGTGCGGCTCCGGCTGCGAGACCGACGAGATCGACGTCGTCGCGGCGGACGGGTCGCACCTCACGAGGATCGCGCACGACCCGCCGGGGAAGGGGTGCATCACGATCGGGAGCCGTCCGGCCGGCGGCATCTGCCGCTCGGTGCCGACGTGGTCGCCGGACGGGAAGCGGATCGCGTTCCAATGCCAGGTGCAGCCGTCGCGGAGCGATCCCGGCTACAGCCGCATCTGCCTGATGAACGCGGACGGCGCCGACGTGACCGAGCTCCCGCAGACGCCTCCCCGCGGTCTCAGCGACACGGCGCCGGCATGGTCGCCCGACGGCAAGAGGATCGCCTTCGGTCGCGGGGTCGGCGACCAGCAGGCCGTGTTCGTGATGGACGCCGACGGCGGCGACGTCCATCAGCTGACGACGTGGGCGCTGCGAGGCGGGCAGCCCGACTGGTCGCCGGACGGGAAGCGGATCGTGTTCTACTCGAACCGGGACGGCCCGACGGACGTCTCGGCCAACCTCTTCACGATCTCGCCCGACGGCTCCGACCTGCGGCAGCTGACCCACGCGCACGGCGGCCGGGTGCAGCACCTCTCGGCGTCGTACTCACCGGACGGAAAGTGGATCGCTTTCGGCCGCACCCCGGGGACCGGCGCGGCCGGCAACGCCGACGTCTACCTGATGCGCTCAGACGGCACGCACGTCCGCGACGTGACCCGGTCGGCGATCTGGGACAGCGGGGTCGACTGGGGGCCGAGCTAGAGGCTTGAGGTGAAACTCACGCGCCCACGGCTGGTGCACCAGACGCGGCGCGGCTCGGCCGGGTCGGGCTTGCCCGTAGCCACCGCTACGCGCTTCACCCGCCCCGTCCAATCCGCTTGGTCTGGCGCATCCCCGCAGGCACGTCGCTTCACATCAAGCCTCTAACGGCCTTGTACTGACGTCGGCACCGCGCTACGGTCGCCGTACGAACGCGCTCGACTTCCGCGTCCTCGGGCCGCTGCAAGTCGCGTCGAACGGATCGTCGTTGTCGCTCGGCGGGGCGAAGCAGCGAGCAGTGCTTGCCCTGCTCTTGCTCCGCGCGAACGAGGTGGTGCCGCTCGATCGACTGATCGACGAGCTCTGGGGCGAGTCGCCGCCCGAGTCGGCGGCGAACATCGTGCAGGGCTACGTGTCGCACCTGCGCAAAGTGCTCGAGCCCGGACGCGGCCGCGGCGAGCACGAGCTGTTGGTGTCACGGCCGCCCGGTTACATGCTGTGCGTGCCGCCGGAGCAGTACGACGCCGAGCGATTCGTCAGCCTCGGTGCGCAAGGCCGGCGACTGCTCGACGACGGCGAACCGGCGACGGCCGCCGCTCGGCTCCGCGAGGGGCTCGCACTCTGGCGTGGGCCGGCGCTCGCCGATCTCGCGTACGAGCGCTTCGCGCGCGCCGACGCCGAGCGCCTCGAGGAACTGCGGCTCGTCGCCCTCGAGGACCGCATCGACGCCGATCTCGCGCTCGGGCGGCAGCGGGACGTCGTCGGCGAGCTCGGCGAGCTCGTCGCCGAGCATCCGCTGCGCGAGCGGATGCGGGCGCAGCTGATGCTCGCGCTGTACCGAAGCGGACGGCAGGCCGACGCGCTCGGCGTCTACCGCGACGGGCGCGACGTGCTCGACGCCGAGCTCGGGGTGGAGCCCGGCCCGGCACTCCGCGATCTCGAGCGGAAGGTGCTGCAGCACGACCCGTCGCTCGGGCCGTCGGAAGGGCCGCCCCTCGGCGTCGTCGGCGGAGGGCGGCGACGTCGTCGACTGCTGCTCGCTGCGGCCGTTGGGGCGTCGATCGCGCTCGTCGCCGGCGCGATCGGTCTCGCCACCCGCGGCGGCAGCCCGGCCAAGGCAGCCGTGATCGTGTACCCGCACTCGGTCGCCGTCATCGATCCGTCGACCGCCCGGCTCGTGGGCGACGTGCTCGTCGGCGATTATCCGACCGCGCTCGCCGCGGACGAGCGCTACGTCTACGTCTGCAACGCCGGAGCTGCGACCGTCTCGCAAATCGACGCCCAGTCGCGGAAGGTGTTCGACACCTTCGGGCTGTCCCGCGCGACCGACCTCTACGCCGGCAACGGGCACCTCTGGGCGGCCGACGGCGGCGCTCCCGGGCACACGCCGCTCGGAGTCGGTCCCGGCACCGTGCTCGACTGGGGGCCGGGGCCGACGCTGAAGACGTTCCGGGTCGGCCCGAGCATGGACGGGAGCGAGCAACAGACGACGCTGGCCGCCGACGGCCCGGAGCCGTATTCGATCTGGGTCGGCAACGAGAACAGTGCGACGATCCGGCAGATCGACGCGTCGCTCGGCAGGACGCTGCTCACGATCCACGGCGTCGCGCCCGGAGGCCTCGCGGTCGTCGGCAACTCGTCGATCGGCGACACGGTCTGGGCGACCGACACGCCGCACGATGCCGTCGTGCGGATCGACGAGCACGCGCGGCGCATCGTCCGGCGCATCCCCGTACCCGGCGGGCCGACGCGAGTCGCAGCCGGCTCCGGCGCAGTCTGGGTGATCACGAGTCGCGGAAGGCCGGCGCTCGCGCGCATCGATCCGCGCACGAATCGCGTCGTGGCCCGGATCCCGCTCGGCATCACGCCGAAGCGTGTGGCGCTCGGAGCGGGCTCGGTCTGGGTGACCGGCTACCGCTGGTCGGACCACATCCATCGGTCACGCGACGGCGCCGTGCTCCGGATCGACCCTGGCACGAGCCGGATCGCCGATCGCATCAGTCTGGGCGACGTCGCCGCCGACGGCGTCGTGGTGAGCCACGGGCTCGTGTGGGTCGGCGTGCCGCCGTCGGCCTAGCACTGTTTCGTGCTCACACGGCGACGCTGACGGGCGACGTCGCGATCCAGAGGGTGGTGAGGAGGAAGACGGCGCAGCCGATCGCAAGCATCGCGATGCGCAGCTTGAGCGAGGTCAACTTCGTGCTCATGCCCGCGAAGAACAGCGAGGAGGCGAAGAGGACGACGCCGAGCACGTAGTTCGACGACCGCTGGATGTTCCGGCGCGCTGTCGCGGCGTACAGCTCCGCCTGTGCGTCGAGCCGTTCGGACTCTGCGCGGGCCTCGAGCTTGTACTGCGGCATCGCGAACGGTGTCAGAGGCGCATCGGAGTTACGGAGGGGCCTGGTCGCGACCCACGCAGCGACGGCGGGCCTGAACTCCTTGCGGAAGCGCTTGAAGTAGAAGCTCGCCAGCTGCGTCTGCTTCTGGGCGTAGGCGTTCACCCATTGCGTGAAGGTCGCCACGTCGATCTCGGTCTGGGTGTTCGCGAGCCCTGCAGCCTTCGCCGAGTCGATTCGCAACGCGTTTGCGCGGGCCGTCGCCTTCGATTGCTCGCCGTTCCACCTCGTCGACTGGTAGCCGCTCCATGCCGTCGCGACGGTCGCCACGGCGAGGAGCACGGTCGCGACGAGCTCGACTCGGCTATTGCCCTCGGACGGAGCCGTCACGACGGCAGCGGCGTACCGACCGCGTCGCAGGGCGGCTGCACCTGCACACCGATTGCCCCGAGCGCCTGGTCGATCATCCGCAGCGACCGCTCCATCGCGACGGGCTGCAGCCCCCCGACGCCCGAATGAAACGGCTTGTCGAGCCCGTTCAGGAGCAGCATCAGTACGGTGATCACCGAGGCGACCGATCCGATCAACATGCCCTGAACGACCGCTCGCTCTCCGCGGTCGGCGAAGAAGAGCGTGAACGCGAAGATCACGGCGGCGATGAAGAACAGCACGATCCAGAGCGTGGCGGGGATCACCCCCGCGGCGCCGTGGATGCGATCACGGCGCGCCTCTTCGCGCGTCGAGGTCTGATCGAGCCATTTGTCGTATGCGGACTGTTCGACTTGAGTCTGTGGCCGAACGGTCCGCAACGTCCGGAACAGCTTCACGCTCCACGGATTGATCGCCTCTCCCTCCGTCCCCGCGCGCATCCTGTCCCACTCGCCGTTGACCACCGAGCGGCCGTAGCAGATCAGCTCACCCGTCAGCGCGCCGGGGGCCGGCCGCGGGAAGAACTGTGCGTTCTCGACCTGCTGCACCAGCACCAGCGCCTCCTGCTCGGCGCCGCTCCGGGACTGGTCGTAGCTCTCGAACGCGAGGAAGACGATGAACCCGAGCAGCACGGAGAACCCGGTTGCAAGCACGCCGAAGACGCCGGCCGCGCGATCGCCGTCCTCGAAGTAGCCGCCCTCCGGCGCCCGCCGGCGCACGAGCAACAGCGCCGCGACCGCCACCGCGGTCACGGACGCGGTGATCAGGAACGCCCAGACGACGTTCATCGTCGCGCGCCCGTCGTTCCGCGCGTCACCGATCGCCCCGTTCCGAGGCGCGGACGAGCGCCGATGCCGACGGGACGAAGTAGTACGCGCCCGTCAGCGGCTTCGTGAACCTCGTCAGCGCGTCCCGGGCGTCGCCGGCACGTCCCGCCATGCTCTCGAGCATCCTCTGGAGCGGCGACCGCTCACGGCTGAAGCCGACGAACATCGTCCCGTGCGCGGTCACCGTGCCGTACGGCATGTTCCGCCGGAAGATCTTCCCGAACCGGTCCTGATCGGTGCTCGCGACGTGGGAGTCGGCCGGCTTGTCCTCGAGCTCGACGCTGTCGAGCTTGCGGCGGCCGATCACGCGCTCCTGCTCTTCGACCGCGAGTGACTCCCAGGCCGCGGCATCGTGCTCCCACTTCTGCAGGAGGAGGACTGTGCCGCCCGCGCCGGGCTCTCCCTCGGGAATCAGGACGATCTCCGACGCCTCCAGCAGCGTCGGGTTCTCGGTGCCGTCGATGAACCCGGTGAGATCGAGGTCGTGCCGGTAGGGCCAGCTCGAAGTCTCCTCGGCGACCGAGCCGATCCCACGCAACGCGGAGATCGCCGCACGGGCCGTGTCGAAGATCACGTCGTAGGCGCTGCCCGACAGCCACAGCACGGCGTCGTGCTGGGTCGCGGGCATCACGAAGCCGTCGCCGGCGGTGATGTCGTCCTCGAACCCGCCGAGATCGGCCGGCGCCTCGTCGGGCTCGACCGCGCGCCAGAGCTCGGGCCGGAAGCCGGCGACGAGGTTGACGCCGCCCATCGTCGTTCTCGGCTCCCGCAGCGAGGCCACCGCGGCGACGAGCGCGCGGCCGTCGCTGCCGCCGTCGAGATCGAGCTCGAGGTAGGCGTGCGACGCCGTTCCGAGCGCGAAGATCCCGCCCTGCGGTGTGTTCATCCCGCCGGGGCCGGCTAGGTCGCCCGGCGCTCTTCGAGGTACTTCTTGAGCCCGAGGTACGGGAGGATGAAGACGGCCAGCACCGAGGCCGCCCAGACGATCACGGTCGCGGCGATCCAGGTCCCGACGCCGGAGATGGTGAGGCCGTCCGAGATCAGGTCGGTGACCACGAGCGACACGAACGTCGCGATCAGGGCGACGCCGCCGAGCGCTCCCGAGCTCGCCCCACCCCGCCTCATCTGGGCGATGAGGAACGGCTGGATCAGTGCGAGGACGACCGTGAAGATGACCACGGCGATGATGAACCCGCTCCCGTTCAGCTCCATCTTGTCGAGCACTGCCGCGGCGACGATCAGACCGAAGGCGTTGCCCACGAGGGCGATCCCGGTACGGACGATCAGCCGGATCACCGCGCAAGCCTAGACGAGCGTCCCGCTGGTGACAACAGGCGCTAACTGAACGGCTTGGTGACCATGTCGAGCACGACGATCAGCAGCAGCGCGACGTCGACGCGCACGATCAAGAGCGTCTTCCTGATCAGGACGATCGTCTCGGGAGCGGTCGGCCCGTGCTCGGCCACCGACGCGTTGATCTTCTTCGTGAGCGGGTTGAGGACGCCGATGCCGGTGGCGAATGTCGCCGCGTAGCCCACCAGACCGACGATCACCCAGAACTTCCCCCAGCCGAAGTTCGTGTTGATCATCATCGCGATCCCCATCAGGAACACGATCAGCCCGGCCGGCGCGAAGATGCGCTCGCCGACGAAGGCGGCCTGTCGCGCGATGCCCGCGATCTCCGCAGGGTCGCTGCTTCGTTCTGCGCGGAGGGCGAGGATCGTGATCAGGAGCCCGCCGCCGACCCACAGCATCGCCAAGGTGACGTGGATCGCCTTGAACAGCGAATACCAGTTGTTCGGCAGCAGCACCGACGAGGAGAAGGCGAAGACGATCCCGACGAGGACGACCGCGCCGAGCAGTCCCAGCGTGAGAGCGGGGCTCGGGGGCGTCGTCGACGGTGCGTTGGAGTCGACCGGAGTTTCCATGAGCGCGGATCAACTCAGATCGACGTCGCCGGCGCAAGGGCAGGCTTGCCAGATTCCTCGCGTCGCTCTCCGCTTCGGCCTGCGCGTCCTCTCGATCCGCTCCTAGAGGCTTGATGTGAAACGACGTGCCGGCGGGGATGCGCCAGACCAAGCGGATTGGACGGGGCGGGCGCCGCGCGTAGCGGTGGCTACGGGCAAGCCCGACCCGGCCGAGCCGCGCCGTGTCTGGTGCACCAGCCGTGGGTGCGTGAGTTTCACATCAAGCCTCTAGTAGAAACTGCGGTGATGAGTGCCGCACGGCTCGCGCCGCTCGTGCTCGTCGCGTCCGTCCTCGCCGGGTGCGGCGGGGCGAAGCACGCGGCGCCTCGGCCTTCACCGCCGGCCCGCCTCACGTTCGACTACCAGGCCTCGGCGCCGCTCGGCTTCGTCGACCGCGGCGTCGTGGCGCATCTCGGCGGCGTCACGGTGAGCGATGTCGCGTACTCGAGCGGCGGCACCCGCGTCGACGGCTACCTCGTCCAGCCGGCGGGCGCCGAGCGCCGCCCCGGGATCGTCCTCGTCCACGGGTCGGGCGGTGACCGCCGTCAGCTTGTCGGGACCGCAGTCGCGCTCGCACAGCGCGGGGCGGTCGCGTTGACGATCACGGCGCCGTCGTCCTCGCACCCGCCGGCCCAGGCGACGAGCGTCCCCGATCTGCTCGCCGAGTCGCGTTCGACGGCCGAGCGGGACGTGATCGCGGCGCGTCGGGCCGCGGACGTGCTCGCCTCGCGCTCGAACGTCGATCGCGACCGGATCGGGTACCTCGGTTGGAGCGCCGGCGCGAAGCTCGGCACGTTCGTCGCCGCGTCCGACGACCGCTTCAAGGCGCTCGCGCTCCTCTCGGCCGGCGCCGACAAGCTCTCCGCATTCGTCGCGGCGGCGCCGCCGCGGCTACGACCGCTCGTCAGGCGGCGGCTCGGGGTCGTCGATCCGATTCGCTACGTCGCCTTTGCGCGCCCCGGCACGCTGCTGCTCGAGGACGGCACCCGCGACACGATCATCCCGCACGGTGCACTCGAGAACATCGTCCGCGCGGCGCCCCCGCAGACCGTCGTCCGCTGGTATCCGCTCGGGCACGAGCTGGACTCGGCCGCCTTCACCGACGCCGCGGTGTGGCTCGTGAAGAAGCTCCGCTAGCGCGGGTCCGGGCTCAGCGAGCGGCAGGCGGCGAGGAGCTCGTCGACGTCGGGGAGCTCGCTGTTCTCGTAGCTCCACGCGTTGCGCACGGTTCCGCTCGCGTCGACGAGGAACGCCGTGCGCCGTGCGACGTCCCTGAAGCCGCGGAACTCCTGGCCGATCCCGAACGCCCCGATTGCGTCGGCGTTGAAGTCGGAAAGGAGCCCGAAGTTCAGGTCGAGCGCCTGCGTCCACGCGATGTGCGTCCACGGCGAATCCCTCGAGATGCCGACCGGCTGAACGCCGGCCTCGTCGAACTCCGTTCTCCTGTCACGCAGGAGCTCGAGCTCGTTCGTTCAGGTCGAGGACCAGTCGAAGAGGTAGAAGAGGAGCAGCTTCGGCCCGTCCTCGACGAGCTCTGCCATCGTCACCGGCTCGTTCGGGCCGAGGAAGACCGTCGCCTCGGGGATCGGGTCGCCCGCGCTCAGCACGCGGTGAATCTACCGCGGGCAGCACCAGCGGTCGTCCAGCTGCAGCGACGGGCCGAGACGGTCCGGGCGCGGGAACTGCTGCTCGATGTTGGCGACGGCCCGGACGCGCGAACCGTGGAGGAAGAGCCACTGGTTCGCCGTCGGCCAGTCGAGCAGCAGCCAGTTGGCGTCGGGCGACCAGACGATGTCTCCGAAGACGCCCGGCCCCGCGAACAGGACGCGGGCGGTTCCGGGCCGGTCGACGTGGACGAGGGAGAGCCGGCTTCTTCCCTGGTCGCGGATCGAGAGCGCGAGGTCGTGTGTGCCGGGCTTGAAGGCGGCGCCGAGGAAGCCCTCGGTCAGGGTCGAGATCGTGCGTCGCACGTTGCCGTCGGCGCCGAGGACGACCACGCGCCTCGGTGAGACGACGGCGAGCATCCGCCCGTCCGACGACCACGCGAGCGACGAGGGGGTGATGATGACCGGAGCGCGCCAGACGATCCGCCCGGTGTCGGCGTTCCGAAGCAGGATCGCGCCGCCGCTGTAGTACGCGACCGTGTGCAGGCGCGTCGGGTCCCACGCCGGCGGGACGTCTTCAGCGAAGCGATCGAGCAGGTGGTCGCCCGTGCCGTCGCCGGCGACGACCCGCAGGCCGTGTGGCGTCATGTAGGCGATGCGCGTGTCTGTCAGCGTGCCTTCCCAGCGCGGCCACGTGGCGCCCGGGCGCGGGAGCGACCAGCGCACGCCGTGTCGAACGTCGAGCGTCACCAGGTCGGAGCGAGTCGTCGCGACGACGTAGAGGCCGTGCGGCGACCACATCGCGTCGGAGTAGTTGCCGAGCCGTCGCTTCAGGCCGTCCTCGCTGACGACCCAGACGCCGCCGCCGTCCGACGAGACGACGAGCAGCCGTCCCTGCGCGGGCAGCGAGACGAGCGCGGGCGCGGCATGCTCGATGCCGACGGCGCGCCGGACGCGCTCGAGCACCGCGTGTCCGGGCGGCGTGACGAGCGCCACCGCCGCCGCGATCGCGCCGGCCGCCGCAACCCCGGCAAGTAACAGCCTGTTGCCTGCTCTCCGGCGGTCCGGCTGCGCGGGCGTGCGCTCCTCGTAGGCGCGGCGCACGACCGCCCAGGCGCGGTCCTCGGGCGTCACTCCGGCTCCTTCATGCGGTCGAGGCCGCGGCGCAGGCGGGAGTTGACGGTGCCGCGCGGCAGGCCCAGCACCTCGGCGATCTCGCCCGGCGTGTAGTCGAGCACGTAGCGCAGCACGATCACGGCGCGATGCTCGGGCGAGAGGTCGGCGATCCGGCCGAGCGTGCCGTCGTCGGGGTCGGGCGCGGGCGGAGCGGGGTGCACGTCGCCGAGCTCGACCTCGGCGCGCAGCTTCCGGGCCCGCGTGAAGTCGATCGCGCGGTTCACGACGATCCTGTGCAGCCACGGCCCGAACGGGCGACGGCGGTCGAAGCGGTCGAGGTTGCGGATCGCCGCCAGGAACGCCTCCTGGGCGATGTCCTCGGCGGCTGCCGCGTCGCCGGTGACGAGGTGGGCGGCGCGGTACGCCCGCGGCCAGTGCTCGCGGAAGAGGCGCTCGAGGTCCGCGACCGAGCCGCGCTGGGCACCCCTGATCCAGGCGCGCTCGGACACCCGTCGACTCTACGGCGGCAATCGATCACGAGGTCCATACGCACCGGGGACCTCGCCGGGTCCCTCGTGCGTACCTGAGCCATGAAGCGTCTCCTGCTCGTCCTCGCCGCCGCCGCTGCGCTCATGCCCGCCGCCGCGCGCAGTGCGGCCTGCTCACCGCTCAACTGCGCGTCGAGCCAGTTCACCGTCGGCGGCGGCACGCTCCTCGCAGTGCGCGGAGCGGTCGACAAGCCCGTCCGCGTCGTCGACCTCCAGACCGGCAAGGTGCGCTGGCGGCTCCCGGCCGGGATCTCCGCCGGGAACCTGCTCGTCCATCAGAGCGGGCGCACGGTCGTCTGGTACGACGCCGCCCGCGGGGCCCGCGTCGAGCAGGCAACCGTCCCCGCGGCCGGGTTCAGGCTCGCAGGCGTGTCGCAGTCCGGTGCGACGGCCGTGCTGCAGCGAACGTCGCGCGACACGACGTTGCTCTTGCTGTCACCGGCGCGCGTCCGCACAGTGGCGCTCCCCGGCAAGAACTGGTCGTTCGACGCGCTGCGCGGCGACAAGCTCTTCCTGATCAACCAGCTCAGGTACGGCTACCAGGTTCGGCTCTTCGATCTCGCCGCGAACCGCCTGCAGGCGGCGCCGCTCAAGGATCCCCACGAGTCGTCGACGATCTGGGGCACCGCGTTCTCGCGCGTCTCGTCGACCGACGGCCGCTACGTCTTCACGCTCTACATCGGCGAGGACGGCGGCGCGATGGTTCACGTCCTCGATCTGGCGAAGGCGACCGCCCGCTGCGTCGATCTCGCCGGCGACGGCGACTTCAGCGCGGCGACGACCTATGCGCTCGCCGTCTCGCGAGACGCCCGCACGCTCTGGGCGATCAGTCCCGGTTACGGGCGGGCGCTCACGATCGACGTTCCGGCGCACAAGGTCGTGAACGCGTTCCGATTCGACCCGGGCAGCTGGAGCGGCGGCGCCGCCGGCATGGCCGCGCTCGCGCCCGACGGCAAGCGAATCGCCGTGACCGAGGCCGAGCACGTCTGGCTCGTCGACCCGCAGGCGCGCTCGGTGACCAGGCCGGTCGCGACGACCGCCTGGGGGCTCGCGTTCTCCCCCGACGGCAGGACGCTCTGGGCAGTCGGCGCCCGAGACCGCGCCACGCCCGTCGGCGTATAGCCGTTCGTCAGGCGGCCGCCGATCTGGCGGCCGCCTCTTCTGTGGCAATCGAGATCTCGCGGACGACCTCGACGATGTCCCGGTTCGCGTTCCAGACGCGGAGCTGGCGGTCGGCGCCGTTGCCGCGGGCGAGTAGCTCGCGCACGCCCTCGAGCTCGCGCTCCGAACCGAGCTCGCGTGCGTGCGGCTCCAGGTCGCGCAGCGTGCGACGGATCAGCTGGGCGACTGGGACGCGGTTCCGCCGCCCGGTCGCGAGGTCCATCACGGGGGCCTCGAGGCCGTAGCGCGCCGCGAGCCATTTGTTCTCGGTCGTCAGCATCCGGTGCCAGCTCGGCACCTCCTTGCCGGACTCGTACTGCTCGCAGTACATCTTCACGATCGCCTGGTAGAAGGCCGTGATCGCGACCACGTCCTCGAGCCGCGTGACCGCGTCGCAGACGCGCATCTCGAGCGTGCCGAGCCGCGGGTGCGGCCTGACGTCCCACCAGATGTGCGTGTAGTCGGCGATGCAGCCGGTCCGCTCGAGGTGGCCGACGAGCGAGGCGTAGTCCTCGTAGTCCTTGAAGCGCGGCGGCGGGCCGGAGCGGGGGAAGGCGGCGAACACCATCTGCCGGCTCGATGCGAGCCCGGTCGGCTCGCCGCGCCAGAACGGCGACGAGGCCGACAGCGCAAGCAGCTGGGGCAGGTGGACGAGCACCCCGTTCATCACCTGGATCGCCTTCTCCGGGTCGTCGACCGCGACGTGCATGTGCATGCCGAAGATCAGCTCGCGGCGTGCGACGTACTGCAGCTGGTCGACGAGCTGCCGGTAGCGGTCGCGCGCCGTGATCCGCTGCCGCTCGAAGAGGCTGAAGGGGTGGGTGCCCGCCGAGCCGAACCGGCAGCCCTGCTCGCGGGCGATCCCGGCGACGTAGGCACGCAGCTGCGCGAGCGCGCGGTGCACGTCGTCGGCGGTCCTGCACACCGGCGTCGTGACCTCCAGCACGGACTGCATCAGCTCGGCGTTGATGCGGTCCTCGTGCTCGCCGTCGGCGACCGCCGACAGCACCGAGTCGATGTGCTGGACGAGGTCCCACGTCTCCGGGTCGAGGAGCATGTACTCCTCCTCGACGCCGAGCGTGTACGGATCGCCCTGGCCGAACCGGTGCTCGAGGACGCTGGGCGGCGTGCCGGTCCCGACGGCGCCCTTCCCGGTGATCGACGAGGGAAAGATCTGCTTCACGCCGGAAGTATCACCGCTTCCGCCTCGATCTCAACCAGCCAGCGCGGATCGAGGAGCCCGGTGACGACCGCCGTCGTCGCGGGGCGTGCGCGGCCGAATGCCTCCGCGTGCGCGCGTCCGACGTCGCCGATGTGGTCTGCCTCGGTCACGTAGATGCGCGTGCGCACGACGTCGTCCAGCGATGCCCCCGCCTCGGCGAGCGCTCGCTCGATGATCCCGAGGCACACCTTCGCCTGCTCGAAGGCGCCGTCGGGCGGATCCGCGTCCTCGGGCATGATCGGCGCCGTTCCGGAGACCCAGACGCGGTCGCCGATGCGCACCGCGCGCGAGTAGCCGACGCGCTCCTCGAAGGCGGCGCCGGACGAGATTCGCTGCCGTTCCACCCCGATAGCCTGACGACGATGCAGGCCCTGAGGCAAGTCGACGACTGGCCGTGCGAGCACGTCGCCGTCACCGTCGTCGGCCGGGCCGACGCAACCCGCGGCGACGCGGAGCGTCGATTTCCCTGGGCGTCGGTGACGAAGCTCGCGAGCTCGGTCGCATTCCTCGTCGCCGCCGAGGAGGGGCTCGTCGACCTCGACGAGCCGGCCGGGCCGCCCGACTCGACGTTCCGCCACCTGCTCGCGCACGCCTCGGGGCTGCCGTTCGACGAGGGCCCGCCGATCGCGCCCCCCGGCAGCCGCCGCATCTACTCGAACTACGGGTTCGAGGTCGCGGCGGGCCGCGTGGCGGAGCGCGCGGAAATGCCATTCGCGGAGTACTTCGCCGCGGTCTGGGAGACGGCCGGCATCGCGCTCGAAGGCTCGCCGGGCTCGGGCGCGAGCGGGACGATCGACGCGCTGCGCGCACTCGCGCAGGAGCTCCTGTCACCGGCGCGGATCGCGCCCGAGACGCTCCTCGACGCGGGCTCCGTGCAGTTCCCGGGCCTGCCGGGGGTGCTGCCCGGCTTCGGCCGCCAGGATCCGAACGACTGGGGGCTCGGGCTCGAGCTGCGCGACGCGAAGTCGCCGCACTGGACGGGTTCGCGCAACTCGCCGCGGACGTTCGGGCACTTCGGCCGCAGCGGCACGTTCCTCTGGGTCGACCCCGTCGCCGGGCTCGCGCTCGGGTGCCTCACCGACCTGCCGTTCGGCGACTGGGCGGCGGAGGCCTGGCCGCTCCTCGCGGACTCAGTCCTCGAGGAAGTCGCGTAGCAGCGCGTTCAGCTCGTCTGGACGGTCGACGCCCACCAGATGGCCTGCGCCCTCGACGACCTCGAGGCGCGCGCCGGGCACCTCGTCGGCGATGTGCCGGGCGATCGCCACGAAGTCGCTCTTGTCGCGGTCGCCGACGACGACGAGTGTCGGCACCGACAGCGACGCGAGCGGCTGAAGCTCGGGCCAGCGAACCTCGGGCTGCGGCGTCGCGACCTCGACCTCCAGCGAGCGCCTCACCTGCGGCCGCAGCTCGTCGCGATGGTTGGGGGCGACCCAGAACTCGAGGTTCAGCTCGGTCGCCCGGTCGAGGTCGCCGCGGTCGAAGGCCTCCTCTTCGCGCGCCCAGTGGTCGCGAAGCTCCTGCGACCACTCCCAGTCGGGCAGCCCCGAGGCGACGAGCACGAGCCGCTCGACGAGCTCGGGGCGGGCGAGCGCGGTGCGGAGCGCGACACCGCCGCCGAACGAGTTGCCGACGAGCGATCCGGGCAGGAGCCCGGAGACGAAGTCGACGAACGAGAACGGCTCGCCCGGCATCGGCTCGTCGCCGAAGCCGGGGAGGTCGGGCGCGACGACGTCGAAGGCGCCGCCGAGGCCGGCCACCTGCCGCTGCCACTGCCGGGAGTCGCCGACGCCCGAATGGAGGAGCACCACGCGCTTCGTCACAGCCGTAGCATGCACGCCGGTGGGGATCCTCGACGGCTGGCGGTACTGCCCCCGCTGCGGCGGCGCGCTCGAGCCGGAGGAGCGGCATCTGCGCTGCCCGGCGTGCGGCGAGCGGTACTGGGCGAACCCGCTGCCGGCCGTGCAGGGCGTGCTCGTGCGCGACGGCCGCGTGCTGCTCGCGCGGCGCGGCATCGAGCCTCGGCTCGGCCACTGGGACCTCCCGGGCGGCTTCGTCGAGGAGACCGAGCCACCGGAGGTCGCGGTGCGGCGCGAGCTGCTCGAGGAGACCGGGCTCGAGCTCCAGAGCGCCCGGCTCGAGCGCATCGACATCGAGCCCTACGGCGACAAGCACGTGTTCTCCGTCACGTACGTCGTGACGGCGGACGGCGAACCGGTCGCGGCCGACGACGTCGCCGAGCTCCGCTGGTTCGCCCCCGACGAGCTGCCCGCGGAGATGGCGTTCCCCGGCCAGGAGCGCGTCCTGCGCGAGTGGGCGGAGCGCAGTCACTCGGACGAGTGACGCTCGTGGGCTAGAGCGCCCACAAAGATGGGCCGAACGGCTCATGCAGCCGCAGGTCGCCCGGTCGATGATCGGCACATGGACGATTGCGGCAATCTCCACCGGATCGAGGACGACCTCTCAGGCGACTGGGTGGCCGACTGGGCGGAGCACGGGGTCACGGCGATCGAGGAATACCTCGCCAAGCACCTCGCGTTCCAGTCGTTCCTCGAAGACTGAGCTTCCTCGACGACCGAGGCTTTCTCTCGGCGGCTGCGTGGTCTGGGCGGAGGCATGCGGCGCCTCCGCCCAGCGACTACGCGAAATGTCCTGGACCTAGAGGCTTGATGCGCATTTACGGGCACATGCGGATGGTGCGCCTGACACGGCGCGGCTCGGCCCCGTCGGGCTCGCCCGTAGCCTTGGCTACGGGCAGCGCCCGCCGTGTCCAATCCGCTTGGTCAGGTGCATCCCCGCACGCACCCCAATACACATCAAGCCTCTAGGCGGCTTCGAGCCCGAGCGCGCGCTCGAGCGAGCCCTTCGGCATCGCACCGACGGCCGACGCCTGCGGCTCGCCGTTCTCGAAGAGCACCATGAAGGGGATCGACGCGACGCCGTAGCGAAGCGCGAGTTCCTGGTGGTCGTCGATGTTCACCTTGACGACCTTGACCTGATGCTCGTCGGCGATGCGATCGAGCACAGGGGAGACTGCGTGACACGGCCCGCACCACTCGGCCCAGAAGTCGACGATCACCTTCCCGTCGGACTTGATGACCTCGTCCTCGAAGGTGGCGCTGGTTGCATCGGTTGCCATTTGGTTCGTTCCAATCCTTTCGTGGGGTTGTTCACCATCTTCAAACGCATCGAAGATGCTGTTTCTTCCCTGGGTACGATCGGCACATGTTCGCGACGCTGCCGGACAAGCCCGATCATCCCGCACTCGAGCTCGAGCTGCTCGAGGTCTGGGAGCGGGAGGGTACCTTCGAGGCGCTACGCGACCAGAATCGCGGCGGCCGGATCTGGTCGTTCGTCGACGGCCCGGTCACCGCGAACCGCTCGTCACTCGGCGTCCACACCGCCTGGGGCCGCACGCTGAAGGACGTCTTCCAGCGCTACAAGGCGCTTCGCGGCTTCGATCAGCGCTACCAGAACGGATTCGACTGCCAGGGCCTCTGGATCGAAGTCGGGGTCGAGCGGTCGCTCGGGCTCAACTCGAAGCGCGAGATCGAGGCGTTCGGGCTCGAGGAGTTCGCCCGCCGCTGCCGCGAGGTCGTCGTCAATTCGTCCGAGGCGCTCACGCGCGGCTCGATTCGCCTCGGCCAGTGGATGGACTGGGGCAACGACTACTTCACCTTCAGCGACACGAACATCGAGTACATCTGGAAGTTCCTCGAGATCGTGCACGGACGCGGGTGGCTCTACCAGGGATATCGCGCCACCGCCTGGTGCCCGCGCTGCGGGACCTCGCTCTCCCAGCACGAGCTGACGCAGGCGGGCGTCTACCAGGAGCGGACCGATCCTTCGCTCTTCGTGCGCTTCCCGCTCCTCGACGCGGGTCACGAGGGCGAGTCGGTCGTGGTCTGGACGACCACTCCTTGGACGCTGCCCGCAAACGTGGCGGCGGCCGTACATCCGCACGGCGAGTACGGCCTGCGCGAGAACGGCGAGTGGGTGCTCGCGGCCCGGTACCCGGACGAGACCTTCAGCCGCCGCGTGCCCGGAGCCGAGCTCGTCGGCCTCCGCTACGAAGGCCCGTTCGACACGCTCCCGCCGGGTGCGTCGATCGAGCACCGCGTCGTCCCCTGGGACGAGGTGTCGCTCGAGGAGGGCACGGGCATCGTCCACATCGCCACCGGCTGCGGCCCGGAGGATTTCGAGCTCGGCAAGGCGCTCGACCTGCCCGTCCTGATGCCGATCGACGAGGCCGGCCGCTTCCACGACGACTACGGCTGGCTCCACGGTCTCTCGACGCTCGACGCCGGCGATCAGATCGTCGGCGACCTCGGCGATCGCGGGTTCCTCGTCGACGCCGGCACGTACCTGCACAACTACGCGCACTGCTGGCGCTGCGACACGCCGATCGTCTATCGGCTGTCCGACGACTGGTTCATCTCGGTCGAGGACCTGCGGCCGACGCTGCTCGAGGAGAACGCGAAGGTCGAGTGGGTCCCCGACTACATGGGCAAGCGCATGGACGACTGGCTGCGCAACATGGGCGACTGGAACATCTCCCGGCGGCGCTACTACGGGCTCCCGCTGCCCTTCTACCCCTGTGCGTGCGGGCACCTGAACGTGATCGGCTCGAAGGCGGAGCTCGAGGAGCGGGCGCTCGAGGGCTTCGAGCAGCTCGAGGAGCTGCGCCGCCCCTGGATCGACCGCGTGCCGATCGCCTGCGAGCAGTGCGGCGAGCGCGTGAGCCGGATTCCCGAGGTCGGCGACGTCTGGCTGGACGCCGGCATCGTCCCCTTCGCGACGCTCGGGTGGCAGAGCCCGACCCGCGTGCCCGAGGGATACGCGACGGGAGCGGCGCGCGGGCTGACGAGGGCCGACCTGCCCGATCACGCGTACTGGGAGCGGTGGTTCCCCGCCGACTGGGTGTCGGAGATGCGCGAGCAGATCCGGCTGTGGTTCTACTCGCAGTTCTTCATGTCCGTTGCCCTCGTCGGCAGCTCGCCGTACCGTCGCGTCCTGGCCTACGAGAAGATGCTCGACGAGCGAGGTCGTGAGATGCACGCCTCGTGGGGGAACACGATCGCAGCCGAGGACGCATTCGCCCAGATGGGCGCCGACGTGATGCGCTGGCAGTACTGCGCGCAGCCGCCGAATCAGAACCTGCTGTTCGGATTCGGCCCGGCCCACGAGATCCGTCGCAGGCTCCTCACGTACTGGCATTCCGTCAAGTTTCTCGCCGACTACGCGAACATCGAGGGCTTCGAGCCGTCGTGGTCGCGGTTCGGCGACGTGCCCGACCCGAGGCCGCTCGACCGCTGGCTGCTCGCGCGCACCGACCTGCTCGTCGAGCAGGCCACCGAGGCCTACGAGGCGACGCTCACCGTGAACGCGATCCGCGCCTTCGAGGCGTTCGTCGACGACCTCTCGAACTGGTACATCCGCCGTTCGCGGCGGCGCTTCTACTCGCTCGACGAGGCCGCGTTCAGCTCGCTCTGGTTCGCGGTCGTGCAGTCGCTGCGCGTGATCGCGCCGATGCTCCCGTTCCTCGCGGACCATCTCTGGCGGATCCTCGTCCCGGACGGGCCGGCGTCCGTGCACCTCGCCGGCTGGCCCGAGCGGGCCCACGCCGACGACGCGCTGCTCGGCGAGATGGCGCAGGCCCGCCGGGTCGTCGAGCTCGGCCGCCAGGCGCGGTCGACGTCACAGCTGAAGCTGCGCCAGCCGCTCAGGAAGCTCGTCGTCGCGGGAGCGGCGGGAGGCGCGGAGAAGCACGTCGACGAGATCGCGGACGAGCTTCGGGTGAAGGATGTCGCGTTCGGTGAGGTCGAGTCGTCGGAGCTGAAGGTGAAGCCGAACCTGCCGGTCCTCGGCCCGAAGCTGGGCCCCGCCCTGCCCGACGTGCGCGATCGGCTCGCGCGGGGCGAGTTCGAGGAGCTCGACGGCGGCCGCTTCCGCGTCGACGGCCACGTGCTCGAGCCGGACGAGGTGCTGGTGGAGCGAGTCGGCCGGGAGGGCTGGGCCGTCGCGAGCGAGGACGGCCTGACCGTCGCGCTCGACACGACGCTCGACGACGAGCTGCGCCTCGAAGGTCGCCTGCTCGACTGGATCCACGAGGTGAACAACCTGCGCAAGGAGTCGGGCCTCGCGGTGACCGACCGCATCCACCTGACACTCCCGGATGCGGAGCTCGTCGAACGCTACGGCGAGCGGATCGCCGCCGAGACTCTCGCCGTCAGCGTGCAGGACGGCGAGCTCCGGCTGGAGCGAGCATGATCCGGGCAGCGGTGGTTCTCGCGGTCGCCGCGATGCTCCTCACCGGCTGCGGCGGCAGCTCGACGCCGAAGGACGATCCGGGCGCGTTCGCTTTGAACGTCGTCGGGCTGATCACGCACAACCGCTACGAGCAGGCGTGGGGCGATCTGCACCCGGATGACCAGCGTGTGGCGCCGCTCCACGAGTACGTCACCTGCGAGTCGCGCTCGCCGGTGATCGCCGTGCCGACGAACGCGAACGTGGTCAGCATCAACGACGAGTCGGTGGGGCTCGGCAACGGCCGCTTCGAAGACTCGAAGGCGGTCGACGTGTCGCTCGACTTCGCCGGCGGCTTCAACGTCGTGCATACGGTGCACCTGGTCGCGAAGGGCGGGCGCTGGAAGTGGATCCTGCCGGGCTGGCGCTTCCGCGAGTACAGGGCCGACCGCTGTCCGGTCGACTCGGCGTCGAGCCCGCCGCCCCAGAGCTCGTAGCGCGAACCTCGGTGCCCGGCACCGGTTCGAGCTCTAAGGCTCTTGCGCCTGCGCGAGCGCGAGCTCACGGCGAAGCTCGATCGGCAGCCGGAACTCGACGTCCTCGTCGACGAGGCGGTAGGCCGAGATCTCGCTGACGCCGCGCGCGCGGAACCAGTCGCACACCTGGTCGACCAGCTTCTCCGGCGCCGAGGCGCCCGAGGTCAGCCCGACGATCTCCGCGCTGTCGAGCCAGCTCTCGTCGATCTCGCCGGCGTCGTCGATCAGGTGGGCGGCCACCCCGCCGGCGCGCGCGGTCTCGACCAGCCGGTTCGAGTTCGACGAGTTGCGCGAGCCGATCACGAGCAGGAGGTCGATCTCGGCCAGCATCTCCTTGACGGCCCACTGCCGGTTCGAGGTCGCGTAACAGATGTCTTCCTTCTTCGGCGCGTGGATGTCCGGGAAGCGGCGCCGGAGCGCGGTGATGATCTCCGACGTCTCGTCGACGGACAGGGTCGTCTGCGTCACGTATGCGAGGCGCGCGCCCTCTGCGAACGTGAGCGCGGCCACGTCGGCAGGCGATTCGACCAGCACGATCGACCCCGGCGCCTCGCCCATCGTCCCGACGACCTCCTCGTGGCCGGCGTGGCCGATCAACACGACCGTGTAGCCCGAGGCCGCGTAGCGGCGCGCCTGGACGTGCACCTTGGTCACGAGCGGGCAGGTCGCATCGAGCGTGTGGAGGCGCCGCTCCGCCGCGTTCACGTGCACCGACGGCGCCACGCCGTGGGCCGAGAAGACGACCGTCTCGCCCTCCGGCACCTCGCGCTCGTCGTCCACGAACACGGCCCCGCGGGCCTCCAGGTCGCGGACGACGTGGAGGTTGTGGACGATCTGCTTGCGGACGTAGACCGGCGGCCCGTACAGCTCGAGCGCCTTCTCGACCGTCTCGACCGCGCGCTCGACCCCGGCGCAATAGCCGCGCGGCGAAGCGAGGAGCACCTTGCGCACCACAGGGTGATCGTAACCCGCTCGGAGCGTGTTGCCCCTGTTTTCAAAGATGGGCCGCTCGGCCTATTCCGCTGGGACCTGCCGCTGGAGTAGCGTCCCTCCACTGGGCGATGCGAGCCGCGGCACGGCCTTTTCGAGGCCGTGCTCGCGGTGAGCGATCACGACGAGCCCGCTGCATCGTCCCCCCGAGCAGCGGGCTCGATCGTTTTCGGACTTGCTCCGGCGCCCCCTGGGCGTACGATCCCGGGCGAGCCCGGTGAGCAGCGCCACCCAAGCGGTCGTCTTCAACGCCGTGCCCCTGTTCGTGCTCGCGGCTTCGTATGCCGCGGTGGCCGGGTCGGTGCTGCCGACCCTGTGGCGGATGCGCGGGCGGGCCCATCTCGCCGACTGGGGCCTCGCGCTGGTCTTCCCGGCCGTCTCGATCGCCGCGGCGATCTTCGGCGTGCTCGTCGTGCGCGAGGAGCGCCCGGTCGGAGGTCACGTGTGGCTGTCGTTCGTGGCGATCCTCGTGGCGCTAATCCCGGCCGCCCTGCTCCTGATGCGAGGCCGGGAGCGGTCCGCGCTCGCGGCCGGCATGGGCCGGACGATCGCCGCGGAGGAGCGGGTCTCGATGCGCGACCGCGAGCTCGAGGCGGTGACGGCCCTGTCGGCGCAGCTGGTGCGGGCCCATCGCGAGATCGACGTCGCGAAGCCGCTCGTCCGCCAGGTCGTCGAGCTGCTCGGCGTCGGCTTCGCGTCGGTCACGCTGGTCGACGAGTCCGGCGACACGGCGCGCGGGCTGTACGGGGAGCGGAACGGCGAGCCGTTCGAATGGTGGTCGTCTGTGACGGTCGATCTCCGCAACGAGCCGTCGGGGATCGCGAGCGCCGTCTTCGACGCGGCTCCCGTCACGGTCTACGACGTCGCCGGCTCGCCCCTCGTGAACAAGTCGCTCGCGAACCGGGTCGGTGCCAAGAGCGGCACGTTCGTGCCGATGATCGCGGAGTCCCACGTGATCGGCGTGCTGACGGCGGCATCGACCGCCGAGCGGCGGGCATTCAGCCCCGACGAGCTGGCACTGCTCAGGGCGGTCGCCGCCGAGGCCGCGCTCGCGCTCGCGCGTCTCTCCTCGGCTTCCGCCCTCGCCGAGGCGCTCGGCCGCGAGCAGACCGCCGCTGCGATCGCACGCCGGCTCCGTGCGGAGCACGAGCCTGCGGCCGTCGGCGGCCGTCGCCGAGTCGGAGCTCCGCGGTGAGCTCGGCCTCGACCGCTGCGAGGTCGTCCTCGGCGGCGACGCGCTCGAAGGTATCCCGGTCGAGGCGGGGGACGAGCGCGTCGCCACGCTCGTCGCGCAGCGTGGAACGCCGCTCGCTCCCGCAGAGGAGCTGCTGCTGGAGGCGGTCGCGCGCGAGCTCGGCTCGGCGCTGCAGACCGCACGTCTGCTCGTCGAGAACGCGCGTCGGCTCGAGCAGCAGCAGGCGCTGCTCCATGCGTCGCAGGTCGTGACCGGCGAGCTCTCGCCCGAGGCGGTGCTGCGGCGGCTCGTGGAACAGGTCACATCGCTCTTGCGCGCGGAAGCCGCGGACTGCTACCTCATCGACCGCGAGCGCGGCACGCTCCGCTGCGCCGCCGTGCACGGTTTCGACTCGTCGCTCGTCGGGTTCGAGTTCGTCCCGCACGGGCTGCAGGAAGGGGCTCTGCGCACCCCGGTGGCGCTCGGGCCCGAGCAGGAGCGGGCGCTGGCTGCGCCGATCCCGAGCCCCGCGTACGCGGGGTTCTCCCGCTCGCTCGTCGCCCCGATGACGTGGTCGGGGGAGACACTCGGCGTCATCGGGGTCGGCGTGCGCGACGGCAGGAGGGCGTTCGCGAGCGACGACGTCGAGCTGCTCGCGGCGTTCGCCTCGCTCGCGGCGCTGGCGCTCAGGAACGCGGAGAGCTTCGAGGCGAGCATCCGTCAGGCCCGCGTCCAGCGCGGCTTCTACCGCATCGCCGCGCTCCTGGGCGAGTCGCTCTCGCTGTCCGAGACGTATGACGCGACGGCTCATGCTGCGGCGGAGGCGCTCGGAGGCGACTTCGCCGCGGTCTTCGCACCGCGCGGCGCGGGCCTCGAGCTCGAGGGTGGCTTCGGAGTGCCGGAAGAGCTGCGGCATCTGCCGCTGCCGCCGGCGCTCGCCGACGCCGCCGCCGGCGGGAACCTCCTCGCGGCCGCGCAGGTCGCCGGCGACGAGCGGTTCGGTCATGCGTGGCAGGAAGCCCCGATCGCGTCGCTGCTCGGCATTCCCGTGTCCGTCGACGCCGCGGGCGGCCTCGTGCTCGTGTGCTTTCGCGAACGGCGCGAGTTCACGCGGGACGACCTCGAGCTCGCGCAGCAGGTCGCGGGCGCTGCGCGCGGAGCGCTCGAGCGCAGCCGTCTCTTCGAGGCCGAGCGCGCCGCCCGCGCGCTGTCCCAGCGACTCGCACGCGCCGGCGGGCTGCTTGCCCGCGAGCTCGATCCTCCGGCGGTGCTTCAGGCAGCCGCGCGCGAAGCGCTCCAGCTGCTCGCCGCCGATTCGGCGTCGGTATCGCTGCTCGACGGCGACGAGCTCGTCGTCGGGGCAGCCGAGGGCAACGCGGCGCGGGCCGCGCTGGGCCGTCGCACTCCGTCGACGGCCGGGCCGGCCGGCGAGGTGCTCGCGGCGCGCGCTCCGGTCGCCCATGCGACGGTCGACCTTGGTCAGGCGGCCTACCTCGGAGTGCCGCTGACCGGTCCCGACGATGCCGTGCGCGGCGTGCTGTCCGTCTACTCGACCGAACCGCGCCGGTGGCACTCGGGCGAGATCGAGGCGCTCTCGACGCTCGCGGCGAACGCGGCGGGCGCGCTCGTCAACGCAGAGCAGTACCGCCACGTCGCGGTCGAGCGCGAGCAGAGCGGAGCGATCCTCGCGAACATCGCCGACGGCATCGTCGCCGTCGACCGTGACGGCCGCGTCGTTGTCTGGAACCGTGCCGCGGAGGCGATCACCGGCGTGCCGGGGTCGGAAGCGGTCGGACGGACGACCGCCGAGGTGCTGCAGCGCGACCTCGAGTCGGGTCGCGGCGGCACGACCCGCCTCGTCTCGATCCCGCGCAGCGGGGGCGAGGTCTGGCTCGCGCTCTCGGAGGCGGTCATGCTCGACCCGGGCGGCACCGTCGCAGGCCGCATCTTCGCGTTCCGGGACATCTCGGCCGAGCACGCGGTCGAGCAGATGAAGACGGACTTCGTCTCGGGCGTGTCGCTCGAGCTGCGAGCGCCGCTGACCTCGATCTACGGGTTCGCGCAGACCCTGCTCCGCGACGACGTCGCTTTCGGCGACGACGAACGCCGTACGTTCCTCGATTTCATCGCTCGGGAGGCCGAGCGGCTGACGGAGACGGTCGACGCGCTCCTCAACGTCGCCCGCCTCGACACCGGCGACCTCGCGGTGTCGATCGAGCCCACCGACGTCCTCGCCGTCGTCGACGCGCTGGTCGCGGCGTCCGCACCGGCTGCGAACGGCCATCGGATCGTCGCCGACGTCCCGGCGCAGCTACCGCCCGCGCACGCCGACCCGGTCAAGCTGCGCGACGTGCTCGACCAGCTGGTCGGGAACGCCGTCAAGTTCTCGCCGGGAGGCGGGACGGTGACGATCTCGGCGCACCCCCGCGACGACACGATCGAGCTCGCGGTCACCGACGAGGGCGTCGGGATCCCGCCGTCCGAGCAGGAGCGGATCTTCGCGAAGTTCGCCAAGGCCCGCCCCGGCGAGTCGCGCGGCACCGGCGTCGGGCTGTTCATCGCACAGGGACTCGTCCGTGAGATGGGCGGTCGCATCCGCGTTCACTCGAACGAGGGACAGGGTTCACGATTCGCGTTCGAGCTTCCGCTTGTGCGGGAATAGGGGGATTGTGGAGACGCGTGTCCTGATCATCGACGACGAGGCGCCGATCCGGCTGCTCTGCCGCGTCAACCTCGAGGCGGCCGGGATGCAGGTGCTCGAGGCCGCCGACGGCGAAGCCGGTCTGGAGCAGGCGAGGAACGGCGCGCCCGACGTGATCCTGCTCGACGTGATGATGCCGGGCCTCGACGGCTGGCACGTCGCCGAGGCTCTGCTCGACGACGACGACACGGGTGCGATCCCGATCGTCTTCCTGACCGCGCGGGCGGAGCTTCGCGACCGTGCGCGCGGGATCGACCTGGGCGGTGTCGACTACGTCACCAAGCCGTTCAACCCGGTCGAGCTCGCGCCGCTCGTCCGCGACCTGCTCGACCGCGTGCGCGGCGGAGAGCGGGACAACCTGCGCCGCCAGAAGCTGACCGAGCTCAGGGCGCAGCTCTCGCAGATCTAGGATCAACGGCATGCGAACCGTCGGCGAGCTCGTGGTCTTCCTGATCCTGGCCTTCATCGTCTGGCGGCTGGTCGTGATGGGCCGGCGCTTCCACCGCGGCGAGTCGGAGATGGAGTCCGGCGGCTCGATGGGCGACCAGATGCTGGGGCCGCACAACCGCGACGGCGATTAGGGGGAGCTGCGCCGAGCGGCGGCTGACGCTGGGTTAGCTTTGACGGATGCCGACCGACGAGACCGACGAGTTTCGCGCCGACCTCGCGAGGCTGGTGCGCCGGCTGCTCGAGGAGTCTCATCGGGAGGGCACGCCGATCAGCCAGCCGATCCGCGACCACCTCGGCGGTGACCTAGAGGAACTTCCCGTGCACGGGGACGAGCTGCCGGCGTACGAGCTCGCGAACCTTCAGCTCGGATTGGATGCGGCACTCGCGCGCCCGGGCTTCTCGGCGCGGGTCCTCGGGCTGGCGGGCCAGGCGCGAGGGTTCTCTCACGTCACCCTCAGCGATCTGCTGTCGGAGTCGCACTTCTCGCTCGGGCCGCCCGAGTACGTGCACGCGCCGGTCGGGCCGGATCGAACAAAGCCGTGTCTTGCCTGGGGTCTTCTCCTCATCGATTCTCCGGATGGGCCGCTGGTCGTGTTCGTGCGGCGAGGCGAGGAGCACGGGCCGATGCCAGGATTGATGGTTCAGGCGGTCGCGCGTGATCCTGAAGCGGCACCGCGGTTCATCGCCGACCTGCGCCGGCTGATGGAGGAGCACGACGTCTTTCGTGGGCAGGTGATCACGGTCGAGGCGGATCGGCGCGGGAGCCAGCGTGTTGTCTTCCTCGAGAGGCCGCAGATCGAGCAGGACGAGTTGGTGCTGCCGCAGGGGCTCCTCGAACGGGTCGAGCAGCACGTCGTCGGACCCACGCGGCACCGCGAGGCGCTGCTCGCTCGGGAGCGCCATCTCGGCCGGGGGCTGCTGCTCTGGGGCCCGCCTGGCACGGGCAAGACGCTCACCGTCCGCTACCTGACCGGGCGCCTGACGGGAGCGACCGTGGTCATCCTCTCCGGGCAGAGCCTCGGCATGATCGGCGCGTTCGGGAACCTCGGACGGCGGCTGGAGCCGGCGGTCGTCGTGCTCGAGGACGTCGATCTGGTCGCACAGGAGCGCATGTTCGGGCCGTTCGGCTCGAACCCGCTGTTGTTCGAGCTGATGAACGAGATGAGCGGCTTCGCCGAGGACGCGGACGTTGCGTTCGTGCTGACGACGAATCGACCGGACGCCTTGGAGCCGGCGCTGGCAGCGCGCCCGGGACGGGTCGACCTGGCGGTCGAGATCCCGCTGCCGGACGCGGCCGCACGTCGTCGCCTGCTTGAGCTCTACGCCCGCGGTCTCGACCTGGAAGGTGTCGACCTCGACTCGGTCGTCGCGCGGAGCGAGGGCATGACCGCGTCGTTCTTCAAGGAGCTGCTTCGCAAAGCGACGCTCGGTGCTGTTGGTGCAGGACGCAGCAAGGTGACCGGGGCGGATCTCGACCAGGCGCTGGATGAGCTGCTCCACGACACCTCCGCGCTGACGCGCGTGCTGCTCGGGAGCGGCGAACCGGGCGCCGTGTCGCCGTCGCCGCACGATTGGATGCACGGACACGTCGCTGGCGGTGACCCGGGCACGACCATTGTCAGCCGCGTCACCACCTAGACCGGATCGCGGGAGCTCGAAGCGGGTGGCGGGAATCGAACCCGCATGACCAGCTTGGAAGGCTGGGGCTCTACCATTGAGCTACACCCGCGGGAAAATGCCCGACTAGGTTAGCCCGCGTGTTGCTCGGGCACGCGCACTCGCCCTATGCGTGGCAGGCGGACGTCGACACGACGCTCGTCATTCCGCTGCTGTCACTGCTCTATCTGTTCGCGGTCGGCCGCGTCGGCGCCCCGCGGTGGCGGATCTGGTGCTTCGCGAGCTCGATGGTCCTCCTTGCGATCGCCTTCTGGACCCCGCTGCATCACCTTGGCCTGCACTACCTGCTGACGGCGCACCTGCTGCAGAACGTGATCCTCGCCGAATGGGCGCCGTTGCTCGCCGTCCTCGGCTTCTCGGCTCCGATGGCCGTGTTCCTCGCACGCTGGTGGATCTGGCGCGCGCTGACGCATCCCTTCGTCGCGCTGCCGTTGTGGCTCGCGAACTACTTCGCCTGGCACGTCCCGCCCGTGTATCAGGCCGCGCTGCACCACCAGTCGTGGCTGATCCACCTCGAGCACGCGTGCTACTTCGCCACCGGGCTGCTCTTCTGGTGGCCGCTCTGCCAGGACGTCCCGCGCAGGCTGTCGTCGGGCTTCCGTGCGGGCTACGCGTTCGCGGCGTTCGTGTTCGCCTCGCCGCTCGGATTGCTGCTCGCCCTGCTGCCGAAGCCCGCCTACTCCTTCTACGCCGCGGCGCGCCCTCGGGTGTTCGGGTTGAGCGCGCTCGCCGACCAGGAGATCGCCGGCGTCACGATGGCGACCGAACAGGCAATCGTGCTCTTCGCCGTGTTCGCGTTCTGGTTCCGGCGCATGCTCTTCGAGGAGGGGGCTATTTGAGGCAGCCGGTCACGAGCACGATGTCCGCGTCGGCCGGATGCGCCTGCCACAGCATCACCGCGTTGTTCTGCTGCCGGAGCACGTCGTCGATCCCGACGTTGCTCGCGTGGAAGCGGCGGTACGCCGCGTCGATGTTGTCGGCGTCGCCCGGCGTCGAGCCGAAGACGAGCGTCAGCGCGTTGTCCGGGAGGTGCGCCCTGACGGCCCCGCCGGTCGCGGTGGTGGCGACGAAGTCGAGCGGACCACCGAGCCGGACGCCCTTCTTGGTCAGGCAGTCGGACGTCTTCTCGAGCGAGTAGGTAGGCGTGTTCTTGCCGCAGCCGGCGAGCAGGATCGCGGCGACGACGGCGAGGAGGAAGGCTCGGCCCAAGGCGGCGTCAGTCTAGGAGGGTTCGACGGAGCAGCGCGAGCCTGTAGAGGCTTGATGCGCATTTACGGGCACATGCGGATGGTGCGCCTGACGCGGCGCGGCTCGGCCCCGTCGGGCCCGCCCGTAGCCTCGGCTACGGGCAGCGCCCGCCGTGTCCAATCCGCTTGGTCAGGCGCATCCCCACATGCACCCCAATACGCATCAAGCCTCTAGGCTTGTCCGGCGTGGGGACAGGTGCAGACAGGCTCGACCGGCTCGCGCGCCTCGCGGTCCAGATCGGCGTGAACCTGCAGGAGGGCCAGACGCTCGCGGTCAACGCGCTCGCCGAGCACGCGCCGCTCGTTCGTGCCGTGGCACGCCAGGCGTACATCGCGGGCGCACGCTACGTCGACGTCACGTACGGCGACCAGCACGTCCGCCGGGCCCACATCGAGTACGCGGCCGACGAGGACCTCGGCTACTCGCCGCCCTGGTTGGTGTCGCGGTTCCGGACGCTCGGGGAGACGGGAGGCGCGGTGCTCGCGATCACCGGGAACCCGGAGCCGGAGCTGTTCGCCGACCTGGACGGAGAGCGCGTGGGGAAGGCCCGAATGAAGGAGGTCGCCGAGGCGTCGCTCGCGCTCACCGACGGCCTCTGCAACTGGGCAATCGTTCCCTACCCGAACGCGGGCTGGGCCGAGACGGTGTTCGGCGAGCCCGACGTCGAGCGACTGTGGCAGGCGGTCGAGACCGCCGTCCGCCTCGACGAGCCCGATCCGGTTGCCGCCTGGCGCGAGCACATCGCGACGCTCAAGCGCCGTGCCGCGGTCCTCAACGAGCGGCGGTTCGACGCGCTTCACTACCGCGGCCCCGGCACCGATCTCACCGTGGGTCTGCATCCGGAGTCGCAGTGGCAGGCGGCGAGCGACGTCTCCCAGGGGATCGAGCACGTCGCCAACATGCCGACCGAAGAGGTGTACACGACCCCTGACTCACGACGGGTCGAAGGTGTCGTCCGCTCGACGCTGCCGCTGCAGATCCAGGGCACGATCGTCCGCGACCTCGTGGTTCGCTTCGAAGACGGGCAGGCAGTCGACGTGCGGGCCGCGTCGGGGCAGGACGTGATGCGGACCCACGTGGAGTCGGACGACGGCGCCCGGCGGCTCGGTGAGGTTGCGCTGGTCGACGCCGACTCCCGTGTCGCGAAGACCGGGCTCGTCTTCTACGACACGCTCTTCGACGAGAACGCCTCGTCGCACATCGCGCTCGGCACGGCGATTCTCTCCGCCGTCGAATGGGCGGCCGAGCTGACGCCGGAGGAGCGGAGCGCGCGCGGCGTGAATCACTCGTCGATCCACACCGACTTCATGATCGGCTCGCCCGAGCTCGAAATCGTCGGCGTCGACGAGGACGGAACGGAGACGCCGATCCTGCAGAACGGCAACTGGCGTCTCTAAGCCCTGCGGGTCAGTTCGTCGAGCGGTTGTTCAGGTCGAGCCGCATGAAGATCGAGATGTCGTTGGGGGCTCCCTCGAACTCGCGGCCGGGATAGGCGTCAGCCGGCACGAAGCCGACGCTCCGGTAGAGCGCATGCGCGGAGTGCATGAACGACGCGCTCTCGAGGTAGATCGTCTCGCACCCGAGCCCGCGCGCGTCGCCGATCAAGCGCTCGACGATCGCCCGGCCGACTCCGAGGCCCCGCGCGGCCGGCGTCACGAACATGCGCTTGATCTCGCCGGTGTCCGCGCCGAGCAGCTTCAGGCCGCCCACGCCGACCGCACGGCCGTCCACCTCCGCGACGTAGACCCGACCTCCGGACTCGAGCAGATCGTCGAGGACGTCGGTGGGGTGGTCGGCGTCCGGCGCGATGACGACGCCGTGCTCCTCGGTGATCCGCTCGCTCGCCCAGTCCCCGAACTCACGTGCGAGCGCGATCGCCGGAGCGAGCTCGTCCGGCGAGTGGATTCGCCGCAGGCGTACCTCGCTCACGAGCCTCCACTTCGCATCAGGGAGTGGAAGCCCTTGACCGCGACGAGCGCGAGTTCTACCTTCCCGCCGCGATGAGTGGAGGGGCAGCCGAGGCGTGGACGTGGCCGGCCTCGCTCGATGCGCTCGTCGTGACGCCTGGAACGCACCGCCTGCTCTTCGAGAACGACGCCGTGCGCGTCCTCGAGACGAGGCTCGCGCCGGGTGACGCGACCGAGGTGCACACGCACCGCTGGGCGGGCGTTCTCTGCGTGCTCTCGTTCGATCACTTCGGTGTCGAGCTCAAGACCGGTTGACGACGAGCTCTACGCGACGCGGTTCAGGAACGCCGTGACGCGCTCCTTGAGCAACGTCGCCGCAGCCTCGTCGTAGTCCGCCAGGCTGTTGTCCGCGAACAGGTGCCGGTCGCCCGGGTACAGGAACAGCTCGGCGTCGTCGACCGTCTCCGCGAGCTCGCGGGCGGCGGGGAGGTCCTCGTCGACCCATTCGTCGTCCTCCATCATGTGGATCTGCACCGGAACTCCCGCCGGCCACGCGTCCGCGAACTCGGACGCCGGGAAGGCCGCGCTGAAGAACAACGCTCCCTTCGCGCCCGGCCGTGTCTCCGCGAGCATCTGCGCCGGCATCACGCCGAGTGAGAACCCGGCGTAGACGAGCTCGTCCGGCAGGTCCTCTGCGGCCAGTGCGCCGCGTTCCGCGATCGTCCCGAAGCCGACCTTCCGGGCATAGCCGACGCCGTCGTCGAGCTCGGCGAAGGTGTTTCCGTCGTAGAGGTCGGGGGTGTGGACGACGTGACCCTCCGCTCGGAGCTCGTCCGCGAAGGCGAGGAAGCCCGGGGTCTGTCCCTGCGCGTGGTGGAAGAGCAGGATCTCGGCCATTGAATCGGGACGGTCGGATTCGAACCGACGGCTTCCGCCTCCCAAAGGCGGCGCTCTACCAGGCTGAGCTACGTCCCGTCACCAGGAGTGTAGGCATCCTTCCCGGCGGCGAGCTCGCGGTCGGCCAGCTCGTAGCCGCGGCTGATCAGGCGGCGCTTGTCCTCGTCGGACCAGCGCGGGCTCGTGCGGAAGCCGGGATCGAGGCCGGTGTCCTCGATGCTTCCGCGCACGGTGATGCGCGGCACGATCCGGTCACCGCGGAACGGGAAGTCGGCCGCGGCGAACCGCCGGTCGACCGCCTGGCGCAGCGCGGCGTCTCCGGAGACGAGCGCGAGAACGTCCTCTCGCAGCGATCCGAGCGCGTGCAGTGACGCATCCTTCTCCTCGGCGCCGCGCTCCTCGAGCTCGGTGTTCCGGAGGATCGCGACGCGGGCGAGCCTGACGATCATGTCGGCGAGATGCGCGGGCTCGCCGCGCTCGGCGCGGGCTTCTGCCTCCTCCAGCTCGGCGAGGAACGCGCGGATCGGGGGGAGCCGGCCGAAGCGCTGCAGCCGCCGCTTGAACGGGACGAGCGCATCGGCCGTCATACGCGGGTATCTCGGCAGGTACCGGAACGCGACGATCAGCTCGACGTCCGGGCGGTCGTACGCGTGGCCGAGCGGGAAGTTGCGAACCCACGACCCGTCCGTCGCGACCCGGTCACCGACCTGGAGCGGCAGCACGAGCGCAGGCACGGCGGCCGAGGCGACGATCGCGCGCGCGAGGATCGGCGGCGGTGTCGTTCGCGCCGAGTAGACGAGCTCGTAGCCCGACTCCGGCCGCTCGTGATCGTCGGTGAGGTCGGTTGCGAGCACGACGAGCTCGATCGGTGATGCGACCAGCTGCTCGGCGATCCCGTCGAGGCGTCCGAACCACCCCTCGATCGTCGCGGGCAGCGCGTACTCGTGCAGGCCGAGGAACGGGAGACGCCAGAGCCGGTTCGGGCGAAACGTCTGTTCGGGCTGGAGCGCGAGCATGAATTCCTCGAGCTCGTCCAGGCGGTCGAGTGCCGCCATCGCACCCGACAGCGCTCCCGACGAGGTCCCGAAGACGACCCCGACCCGCGGCCAGAGCGGGCTCTCGCGCACGCGCTTCAGGAACCCGAGCTCCATCAGCACGCCGTTGATGCCTCCCCCCGAGAGCACGACTGCGACGTCTCGCTGGCTCGCCATGGCCACAGGGTAGGTTCGTCGGCCCAGTGACCGAAGCACCGTTCCCCGTTGCGCGTGCGCGGCACCGTCACGCGCGCCTCGGCTACGCGATGGCGGCCTCCGCGGCGATCCTCTGGGGGATCAACGGCGCGGTCTCGAAGACGATCCTGTCGACGGGGCTGTCCGCCGAGCGGCTCGCGCAGGTTCGTTCGCTCGGCGCGGCGGTCGGACTGCTGATCGTCGTCGCGCTCACCGCGCCGCGTCGCCTTCGCATCACCAGCCGGGAGCTCCCGTACCTCGTCGTCTTCGGCGTCGCCGGTCTGGCCTTCGTGCAGTGGTTCTACTTCCTCGCGATCCACCGGCTCGCGATCGGGATCGCGCTGCTGATCGAGTATCTGGCGCCGCTGCTCGTCGCGCTCTGGGCGCGGTTCGTCTACCACGAGCACGTGCGCCGGCGCCTTTGGGTCGCGCTCGGCCTCGCGCTCACCGGCCTCGCGCTGATCGTCAACCTGTTCGGCGGCGGCGCAAGCCTCTCGACCGCGGGCATCGCATTTGCGATTTGCGGTGCTTTCGCATACGCGCTCTACGTCCTCCTCGCCGAGCACGCCGTCGAGGGTCGCGACGCCGTGTCCCTGCTCGGGTACGGATTTGCCTTCGCATCGGTGTTCTGGGCGGTGATCGCGCCGTGGTGGTCGTTCCCGAGCGGGGCGCTCACACAATCCACCTCGCTCGGCGGGAACCTCGCCGACATCCACGTTCCCGTCTGGGTGCTCGCGACCTGGATGGTCGTGCTCGGGACGATGGTGCCGTTCTTCCTGCTCGTCAGCGCGCTCCGTCACATCACGGCGACGCGCGCCGGCATCGTGGCGATGCTCGAGCCGGTCGTCGGCGCGCTCGTCGGCTGGGCGTGGCTCGCCGAGGGGCTCGACAACGTGCAGCTGGTCGGCGCGGCGATCGTGCTCGCGGCGATCGCCCTGGCTCAGACCGCCCGGTGACCGTCAGCCGAGCTCGAGGGGCCGGACGGTCGTGCCTGCGCGGCGCTGCCTGAGGCGACGGCTCAGCGCCAGCGCCGCAACGGCCGCGACGACCGGCACGACCAGGAAACCCTCCGAGAAGACGGAGAGCACGAGTGTCGCCGCGAGCGCGATGACCGCGGCTCCACGCACGCGGCCGTCGAGGATCCGCACCGCGGACAGGAGCGCAAGCACGTACACGGCGATGAACAGCGCCGACGTCGCCCGCACGAGATCTTCGGTGCTTCCGACCCCGGCCGCGAGCGCGGCGAGCACCGCGAAGACGACGACGGAGATCGCGGCGAGCGGACGGCGCGGAACGCTGCGCTGCGCGTCTCCTGCGAACCAGGCCGGGAGCGAGCCTTCGACGGCGAGCGCGGCTCCGAGCTTGGCTGCTCCGCCGAGATAGACGTTCATCGTGCCCATCGTGAGCGCGACCGCGAGCACCGCCGTGGCGTCGCGACCCGCGCGACCGAATCCGACCGAGATCAGGTCGGCCAGCGGCACCCGCGAGCTCGTTCCGGCGGTGACGCCGATCGTCGCGACCGCGAGCGCGAGGTAGAGCACTGCGACGATCGCGTAGGAGAGGGCGATCGCGCGGGGTAGGTCGTGTGCAGGACGCCGAAAGTCTCCGGCGAGCTGCGCGACGGCCTCCCAGCCGAAGAACAGCCACATGAGGATGTTCGCGGCGGTTCCCACGGCCCACCAGCCGTGCGGGGCGAACGGCTTCCAGTTGTTGCCGCCGTGTGAGGGGAGTGCGACCGCGACCGCGAGCGCGATCACCACGACCAGCACCGACATCAGGCCGAGCTGGAAGCCGGCGGAGACGCGAAGCCCCAGCAGGTTCGCGCCGAGCACGGTCGCGTACATCACGAACCCGACGCTCGTTGCGACGGTCGTTCCCGAATCGGTGAGCGCCGCGACGTAGTAGCCGCCGATCAGCGCCGCGGCGGGCGCGCCGATGAGGATGGCCGTCAGGAACCAGCCACCGGTCACGGCCGCGGCATCGTCGCCGAGCCCCTCGCGGACGTACGTCGAGACACCACCCGCGACCGGATGACGGACTCCGAGGGCGCCGAACGTCACGGCGAGCGGCGCGGAGACGGCCAGGAGGCCGACCCACGCGACGATCGACGCCGCGCCCGCTCGCTGCGCCGCCAGTGCGGGCACGAGCAGCAGCCCCGGCCCGATCAGCGCGCCGAGGTAGAGCGCGGTCCCGTGGACGATGCCCAGGCTGCGGCGCCCGCCCATCGCAGGTGAGAACGCGCCGGGGCGCCGAGAACGTCCCGTCAGCGCCGGCGGTCGGCGAACGGCTCGAGCTCGTGCGCGTGCAGGCCGATCTCGCCGGCCTCGAGCGCCGCCTTGACCTCGCGTGCCAGCGCGACGCCCTGGGCGACATCGTCGGGCTCGAGCACGGTCGAGACGCTCGCCAGCACGGCACGACCCTCGCGCAGCTGGACGTCGACCGTGGTCAGCTGCGTCTTGTCGTCGATGTACGGGTCGTCGGGCACCCCGACCCACACCGTCACCGTCCCGCCGCCGGGCAGCGCGGCGTGTTCTACGGCGGGCGAGGCGCGCAGGCTCATTGCGGGGAAGCTAACAACGTCCGACCGCTGCGTGATGCTGGACCGGTGACGCCCGAGCGTCTCGTCGACCTGCGCACGCGCACCATCCTGCGCATCATCCTGATCACGCTCGGAGTCGCCGCCGTGCTGGCGGTGCTCTGGACAGCGCGCCACATCCTCGCCTGGGTCGGGATCGCGCTCTTTCTCGCACTTGCGCTCGATCCGCTCGTCTCGTCGATCCAGCGGCGCGCGCGGCTCGGTCGTGCGTCGGCGATCGTGGTCGCGTACCTGCTGGTGTTCGGCGTCGTGGTCGCGATCGGCTGGACGTTCGTCCCGAAGCTGATCGACGAGGTGAACGGCTTCGTCCAGGCGCTCCCGGACTACGTCCACGATCTCACGCACGGACGCGGCCGGCTCGGCTTCCTCGAGACGAAGTACCACGTCGTGGAGAAGGTGCGCGAGCAGGTGAAGCAAGGCGGTGCGAGGCGCCTGTTCGGGCTCTCGGGCGCCGCGCTCTCGATCACGAAAAGCGTGATCACGGTCGTCGCTGCGTCGGTCACGATCGTCTTCCTGACGTTCTTCATGCTGCTCGAAGGCGGCAACTGGGCCGAGCGCTTCTACCAGCTCTTCCCCGAGGAGTCGCAACCGCGTCTGCGAACCGTCGGTCACGACATCTACCGCACGGTCGGCGGCTACGTCACGGGGAACATCGTGATCAGCCTGATCGCCGGGTCGTCGATCACGATCGTGCTCCTGATCCTGGGCGTCCCGTATGCAGTCGCGCTCGGGCTCCTCGTCGCGGTGCTCGACCTCGTGCCGCTGGCCGGTGCGACGATCGCCGGGATCATCGTCGCCATCGTCGCGTTCCTGCACTCGGTGCCGGCTGGAGTCATCGCGGTGGTGTTCTTCATCGTCTACCAGCAGCTCGAGAACCACTTTCTGCAACCCGTGATCTACGGGCGAACCGTCCAGCTGTCGCCGCTCGTCGTGCTGGTCGCCGTGCTCGTGGGCGCCGAGCTGGCCGGGATCCTCGGCGCACTCGCCGCGATCCCGATCGCGGGCGCGATCCAGGTGATCGTCCGCGACCAGCTCGCGGCGCGGCGCGGCCGGCTCGAGCTGGAGCCGGCGGCCGCCACGCCCGCCGAGCCGGCCGAGCCCTGACCCCCCGATCGGGCGATGCGTGCGCCCGTGCCGCTCCCAAGGTGAGAGCGGTGATTGCGCGGGTGCTCAGGCTTGCCGTCGTTCTCTCGCTCGTGGGAGCGATTGCCGCGCCGATCGCGGTGCCGGCGGGCGCGCGGGACCAGCGCCAGCAGACGCTCACTGCGCTGGACGCCGGCGTTCTCGGCAAGCTGAACGCCATCCGTTCGGCCCACGGCCTCGCGCCGCTGCACTGGAGCGCCGCCCTCACGGCCGCCGCGGCCTACCACTCGCACGAGCTTGCGTCCGGCGGCTACTTCGCGCACACGTCGGCCGACGGAAGCGTGTTCTGGAAGCGAATCGAGCGCTGGTACGCGCCGCAGCAGGGCGGCGGGTCGTGGACGGTCGGCGAGAACCTGCTCTGGTCGACGCCCCGCGTCGATGCCTCGCAGGCGCTCGTTGCGTGGATGAAGTCGCCGGAGCACCGCGCGAACATCCTCAGCCCGGACTGGCGCGAGATCGGGATCGCCGCCGTGCACGTCACGAACGCCTCGGGCGTCTACGGCGGCCGGCCGGTCACGATCATCACCACGGACTTCGGCGCGAGAAGCTAGCCCCGCTCGGGGCTACGCTTCGGGGCGAGCGCGCCCGTAGCTCAGTGGAAGAGCGGCGGCCTTCTAAGCCGTTGGTCGGGGGTTCGAATCCTCCCGGGCGCACTGTTCCGGCACGGCGACAACCGGCTGGCGATGGCCCCAGACAGACCAACACCACAAGTCTCACAGTCCCCTGAGATGGGGCCGGAAGTTAGAGCGGCAGCGGTCGCTCGTCGACGATTCGTTTCATGACGATGGTCGAGGACAGTCGGTAGACGCCCGGCAAGGTGGCGAGTTGCTCGTCCCAGAGTCTCTGGTATGCCGCGAGATCGGCCGTGGCCACACGGATCAGGTAGTCGGGATCACCGAACAATCGTTCGGCGTGTACGACCGCCGCCACATTGGCAAGGGCTTCCTCGAAGGTGGAAATCGTGGCTGCGTCTGCGCGATCCATGGTCACGTGTACGAGCACCTCGAAGTCGAGGCCGAGGGCGGTTGGGTCGATTACAGCTCGATAGCCGCGGATGACTCCGTTGCTTTCGAGGCGACGTAGCCGTCGCTGACAGGGGGAGACGCTCAGTCGTACGCGGTCGGCCAACTCGGTGACGGTTAGTCGGCCATCCTCTTGGAGTTCGGCAAGAATCTTTCGATCTGTGGTGTCCATCGGCACAAAAACTACACATTCAGCCGCTTGCTGGGGTGAGTTTGCAAACACTTGCGGCTTTGATGGGGGCATTCTTTTACGACCGTGGCTTGTCCGGGAGGTCGTATCGAGATGTGCCGTTGATTCACCTGTTCACCTACCTGCCGTTCGCAGCCGCGGCCTTCGCGATACCGCAGTTCCTGCCACAGATCGCTCGCCTCCGAAGTACCGGTGACGCGTCGGGGATCTCTTGGGCCTGGGCGGCGCTCACGAGCGTCAACAACGGGGCGTGGCTGATCTACTTCGCGCTCGCCCACTACTGGACTGCACTTGTGCCCTCGGTCTCAGCGACGGTGCTGGCGGCCGTGCTTGTGGCGATGCTGAGCCCGAGGGTCGAAGTACGACTGCGCTCGGCTGTGGTTGTCGCCGGTTGGGCTGCGCTTCTTGTCGCGGCTTTGGCGCTTTACGGCCGGGGCGGGCTCGGCTCGGTGCTGACCGGGGCGTTCATCTTCCAGGTGACGCCCTCGATCTGGGCGGCCTACAGGACGCAACGCCCGACAGGCATCTCACGTGGGACTTGGATGCTTGTCTTCGGCGAGTTGTCGTGCTGGCTGAGTTTCGGGTTCTACGAGTCCGACGCCCGCCTGATCGCCCTCGGTTGCTCCGGCGTCATTGCGAGCATCCTCCTGCTGAGCCGGATCGCGGCGACCCGCCATGGCCCCTGGATCCGCCATCTCGTATCGTCCCACAGTGGATCGCCCCGCTCGAACTCGCCTTCTCCATGGCGCAAGTGGACGAGCTAAGCCACGGCGCCGCACCGCCGCGCTGATGAGCGCGCCGTTCGCTCCCCTTGACGCCAACGCTGTTGCACGTGTTCGCGCCAGCTTCGCCCGCCAGGGCGCGATGGCGACACTTGGCGCCGAAATCTCGGACGTCGCTTCCCGTCGTGTCTCGATCGCGCTCGCGATCGAGCCGCGCTTGTCCCAACAGGACGGCTACCTCCATGCGGGCGTCGTCGTCGCCACGCTCGACACCGCGTGCGGCTACGCGGCCCTGACACTGATGCCTGCGGACGCCGAGGTGCTGACCGTCGAACTGAAGGTCAATCTGCTGGCGCCGGCCAGCGGCGACAGGCTCGTCGCCGAAGGCGAAGTGGTGCGCGCCGGGCGCACGCTGACCGTCTGCCGCGGCGACGCGTACGCCGAGCAGGGGACTGAGCGCCTACACGTGGCAACGATGCTGGCCACGATGGTCCGTCGGCACACTGGATGAACGCACGTTGTCTCTCGCCTGCGCGAGTGTTCAGGGACGCCTGAGCCGACCGACCAGGGTCATACGGCGTATCAGAGCGACAACTCCGCGGCCGACGGCGTCCAGGGTGACCACGCCGACCAACAAGAGTGCGAGCACCACCAGGGGTGCGCCGCCCTCCCGGTCGCCGTGAGCGCGTGCGTCCACAATCGCGGCGACGCCGACTAGAAGCGCAACGGTGAAGAACACTCGCCCGGGCCGGGAGAGCCGAAGCCGGTGACCGAGCCACCTCCAATAGCCTCGGAGTCTCGCCACGCGTGAAGTCTAGGTCAGAGGAACGTGCGGCACGCTGGCTCAGCGCCCGCGTCAGCGCCTCCTCGACCTGGAGCAAAGAGAAGGGGCCGCTCGCGCAGCCCCCGCTCCCGTGCCTCCCGTGTCGCCCGCGTCTCGTCAGGCGGCCACCTCGATGTCGAGCACCTCGTTCGGGATCAAGCAGAGGCTCGCGGGGCGCAGCGTAGACGCTCCTCGACCGAGCGCAAGGTGTCTTCAAGGTGTCTCGACACCTCGACGCATGGGGTCGTTTCCTGTCGCATCGCCTCCCGCGCTCCTTGGCTCAACCGAGCCGTTGGTCGCGCTCAGTCGCCTCTCGTCGCATGGCTGATCCGACGCCGTTGGTCGGGGGTTCGAATCCTCCCGGGCGCACTGTTCATGCGGTCGGGCGGGCGGCGATCACGACCTGGGGATGTCGGCGCTGAGCACCCAGAGGTGTCCGTCCGGGTCACGGAAGGCGACGTTGCGCACGCCCCAGGGACGGTCAACGGGGCCGAACGCGATGGACACTCCATGCTGGACGAGTTCCGCACAGGCGGCGTCGAGGTCGTCCACGAAGACCGCCAACCTGAAGCCCACCCCTGAACCGACATCTGCGAGAGGCACCTTCCCGAGCATTTCCTTTTCAGCCTCATCGCGTACGAGGAGTCGCATGAACACGTTGTCGAACTTGAGGATGACGGTGCCTTGTTCTTCCTCGTCGATTACGGCAACGTCGAAAACGCGCTCGTAGAACTCCCTCGAACGCTGCATGTCCGACACAAAGAGCGTGATCACGTTGACAGACTTCAACGACTGAGCCATCTCGAACCTCCGGGTGTAGACGAGTGCTGCCGTCGATGCATCAACCTTCGATCGGTCTCAACTCCACCATGCCGAACTCGGCGCCGGGGTTCTTCGAGGCGACTTCGAGAGCCTCATCCAGGTCGTCGCATTCGAGGATGTTGAACCCGGCGATCTGGAAGTTCGAGTCGGTTAGCGGCCCCTCCGCGACGGTGGTCTCACCCGCGCGGCGCTGAATCGTCCGGCTCTCCGGGAGCGGGGCGAGTACGTGCCCCATGAGACGTACGCCACGCCCGTCCATCTCCTCGCACCAGGCTGCTACCGCGGCCGGCACGGCCGCCCTCTGCTCGGGGTCGAGTTGGACACTCGGGTCGCGGTACGTGAAGAGCATGTACTTCATCGCCCCTCCTACGGGTTCTGTTGGTACCTCCGCCTTAGACGGAGCATGGAACCCGAATTCATCGGTGCGGTCGATGCATCACGTGGTCGTCCGCGCGAGCGCGCGCGCCAGCACGACCTTGAAGTCCTCGTCGAAGCCGGCGACCTCGTCCTCCTGCAGGAAATCGCGGTGCCGTACCGAGGCGATCGCGTGGGCGAACTCGCCGACTCGCACCGCGAGCGCGAACGCCTCCTCGTGGCCGTCGCCCCACGGTTCGAGGTACGCGTCGCGCAGGCGCTCGAACCACGGGTCTCCCGGCGCGAGCCCGTTCTGCTCCTCGAGGAAGCGGAACGTGATCACGAGCGACGCGAACGGATGGGAGATCGACGCGTCGCCCCAGTCGAGGAACCGGTGGCCGCCGCCGTACGCGTAGACGTTCGCCATGTGCAGGTCGTCGTGCTGGACCGTCTCCGGAACGTCGAGCGACTCGAGCTCCGAGCACAGCTGCTCGAGGCGCGGGGCGAAGGCCCGCAGCCTGCTGACGTCGTCCGGCGCGATCGGCAGGTCGTGGCGAAGCAGGTCGTCGTAGCGCTCGGGCAGCGCCGCGAGCCGCAGGTCGGGCACACCGTGCGTGAGGTGGTCGAGTGCGTGAGCGGCTTCGCCGCGTTGGAGCTCGGCGTAGGTCGGGAGTGCGGTCTCCCACCGCTCCGGGGGATTCCCGAGCGACCAGAGCTGCGTCCCCGCGTCGGCGAGGAGCAGCCAGCCGCGCTCCTCGTCGTAGCCGAGCACCTCCGCGATCCGGTCCGGCCAGCGGCCGAAGAGACCGGCGGTCAGCCTCGGCTCGAACGCCTGTTGCGCGCGGCACGCCTTGAACCACACGGTGCCGTTCTGAACCGGCGCGCGCAGGACGGTGGCCCAGGGCCGCTCGTGCGCCGTCTCGATCGGCCCGGTCGGTTCGACGTGGGCGAGGACCCAGCGCTCGGCCTCGCCCCGGTCCAGGTCGTCCGACCGGATCAGCGCACCGGCGCGTACGCGTTGAGCTGCAGCTGACCGTGCTCGCAGACCGGCGTCGGAGGCGTGACCGGGACCACCGACTTGCCGCCGCCCGGCGCGTGCACGGCGAGGTGGTAGGCCTTCGGCTCGCACTGGCGGCTGGACATGGGCTCGCCCGGCCCCGGCACGTCGGGCGAGAACCTCGCGGTCGCGCGGGTGGAGTGGCCGGGCGCGATGTGGACGAGCACCGAGGTCAGCTTGTTCGGCAGCGCCGCGCGCACGTGCGTCGGCAACGTGGACCCGCCGCGGCCGAGCAGCGAGACGTCGGGGAGCCCGGCGACCGTGCACATGTGCGCCGAGCGGTTCCGGAGCGTCAGGGCGTAGACGATGTTCCCGGCGCCCGCGCTGCCCGGGACGACTGCAAACGTGCCCGTCAGCTCCGCTCCCGTGCAGAAGGGCGTCGCCCCGGCCGCGCCCCGCGACACGACGGCGAGCGCGCCGGCGACAGCGACGAGGAAGAGAAGGGTCAGAGCTCGCACCGAGCGCCATGGTAGGCCCGCCGATACCATTTCCGGCGCGCGGTGGCAGTAGCTCAGTTGGTAGAGCCCCGGGTTGTGGTCCCGGTGGTCGGGGGTTCGAGTCCCCTCTGCCACCCTCGTTGCGCACGTCGTCCCACCTGCGCGAGATCGCCGGGCTCGACCCGGTGCGCGACGCCCAACGGATCGTCTTCCTCGACGCCTCGCTCGAGTTCCCTTGGGACACGCAGCGGTCGCTCGAGCTCGCGTTCTACCGGACGTACGCGGTCCCGTCGATCGCCCGCCTTCTCGCCTCGACCGGTGAGTTCACGCGGTCGGCACAGAAGCGGTACGACGACACGCTGCTTCTGATGTCCGCCTTCTGCGAGTTCGGCTTCGACAGCGATCTCGGTCGGCGCGCGCTACGGCGGATGAATCAGATCCACGGCCGGTTCGAGATCGCTGACGACGACTACCTGTACGTGCTGTCGACGATGGTGCTCGAGCCGATCCGCTGGAACGCGCGGTTCGGCCACCGGCCGCTCGTCGAGGTGGAGCGTCTCGCAACCTTCCACTTCTGGCGTGCGGTCGGGCGCCGGATGGGGATCCGGGAGATCCCGGACCGGTACGACGAGCTCGAGGCGTTCAACGTCGCCTTCGAGCGCGAGCGCTTCGCGTACAGCCGCGAGGGTCACGACGTGGCGGTCGCGACGCGCGACATGTTCCTCGACTGGTTCCCCGCGCTGCCGCGGCGGGTCGGGCGCGCACTCGTCCACGCGCTGCTCGACGAGCCGCTGCTCGACGCGCTCGGCTTGCCGCATCCGCCGCCGCAGCTCCGCGTAGCCGCAGAGTCGGCGCTTCGGCTGCGCTCGCGCGCCGTCTCGCTGCTGCCGCCCAGGCGCCGCGCGCGCCTGCGGACGCTCGAGCGCCACCGCAGCTATCCCGACGGGTTCCAGCTCGAGCGACTCGGCCCGGAAGAGCCGTCGCTAGGCTGAGGGCGGCCCGGCCCCGTAGCTCAGAGGACAGAGCGGGAGCCTTCGAAGCTCCGTGCGCAGGTTCGATTCCTGCCGGGGCCATCAGAGGGACCGGGGCGGGCGGTCGTCGTCCCGAGCACGTAGGAGTCTGTGACCTGCGCGGCGTCCGGTGCGTCAGCGGCTCGCGAACCGGAAGAGCAGCCACATCACGAGCGCGAAGATTCCGACCAGGACGATCACGTCCCGGACGAGGTGCGCATGGGCATTCACGTCGACCGGAAGGTTCACGCAACCCTCATCGGCCCGCGGGCCGCCTTCCTTGAGCACTACGATCGCCCGGATGAGCTCGCACGTGTCGTTTTCCGGCTCTGTTCCAGAGATTTACGACCGTCTGCTCGGCCCCGTCCTGTTCGAGTCGTACGCCCGTGACGTCGTCGCCAGGCTCGACCGCCGCGACCGGGTGCGCGTCCTCGAGGTCGCCTGCGGCACCGGCATCGTCACTCGCCGGCTCCGGGAGGAGCTGCCGCCCGCCTCGACGCTCGTCGCGACCGACCTGAACGAGCCGATGCTCGACGAGGCGCGCAAGCTCGTGCCGCTGCCCGACATCACCTGGCAGCAGGCCGACGCGCAGGAACTGCCGTTCGCCGACGCTTCCTTCGACGCGTACGTCTGCCAGTTCGGGCTGATGTTCCTGCCCGACAAGGTGCGCGGGCTGAGCGAGGCCCGGCGCGTGCTCGCGCCCGGCGGGCAGTTGATCGCGAACGTCTGGCTGTCCGGCGCGGACAACGAGTACGTTCCCGTGATCCAGTCGGTGCTCGACCGGCTGTACCCGGACTCGCCGCCGACGTTCCTCGACGTCCCGTACGGCTACCACGACGTCGAGCAGATTCACGCCGATCTCGAGGCGGCCGGCTGGTCCGACGTGATGCTCGACATCGTGCGCGTGTCGAGCGAGAGCCTGACGGCACTCGACTTCGCGACGGGATTCGCCTCGGGCTCGCCGCTCACCCACGAGCTCGTGGCGCGAGCTGCGGACCTGAACGAGGTCGCCCTCGCTTTGGCCGACGAGCTCGCGGCGGTCGGCGGCTCGGAGCCGTTCCGGGTCGAGCTCGGTGCGATCGTGATCAGCGCTGCTCGCGCGTGATCCAGGCCGCGAAGAACGGCTCGACGATCGTCAGCGTCTCGCCGTCGACGCGTCCGACCAGCTCCTTGCGCACGAGCGCCGCGAGCGCCGACTGCAGCGTCGTCGCGGCGGGCAGGTCGTAGGCGGCGCGGTAGTCCTCGGCGTACGGCGAGGCGGTCGGCTCGGCGGCCAGTGCGACCAGCAGCCGGCGCTGCGTGCGCGGGGCATCGGCCCACAGCTGCTCGAGGTGGTTGTGCTCGGCGCGCAGGACACGCTCGAGGCCCGCGTCGACGTCGGAGTCGTAGGCGAACGCGCCGGACGGCGTCTGCTCCCACACCTCGTGGGCGAGCTCCTGCGTGCCGTACGGATGGCCGGCGGTGTAGTCGAGCAGTCGGGCGACCGCGTCCTCGGTGATGCCCTTGTCGCTCTGCTCGAACCGCGCGCGTACGAAGCGCGCGAACTGCGCCTTGTCGATCAGGCCGATCTCGAGTTTCTTCGCGCTGCGCCAGAACGGCTCGTTGCGGTCGCCGAAGATCCGGTCGAGCACATGGCGCTTGCTGCCCAGGTAGACGTGTGACACCTCGGGCTGGGTCTGAAAGACGGCCCGCAGGAGGTTGGGATAGCGTCGGTCGAGCTCG
The DNA here is from genome assembly GCA_963708355.1 of uncultured Thermoleophilia bacterium. Lineage (GTDB taxonomy): Bacteria > Actinomycetota > Thermoleophilia > Gaiellales > Gaiellaceae > PALSA-600. The sequence goes on from CAVPSK010000009.1 coordinate 883,153, forward strand.
ACGATCTCCTGGAACTCGTCGAAGATCATCACGACGCGCCGCTTCCGTTCCTCGCCGACGCGACCGACGAGCTCGAGCAGCGACTCGATCGTGTCGTCGATGTCCGTACGACGGCGGGTGGCGCGGAAGCTGAAGCTCAGCGAGCCGTCCTGCGCGTCCACCTCCATCGTCGGAACGATGCGGAGGCCGCGGAAGAGCTCCGCTGCGCGCTCGTGCGCGCGGCCCGTGGTGGTGTCGAGGTCACGGTAGATCGTGCGCGCGAGCGCAGCGGCCAATCGCTCCTTGCTCGTCACCTTGAGCAGGTCGACATAACCGACGAGCGCACCTTCGCGCTTGGCCCGCCGAGCCGCCCGCAGCACGAGTGACGACTTGCCGTAGCGGCGCGGGGCGTAGACGAGCACGTCCTGGCCGTTCCGCAGCTCGGACAAGAGCTCGCGGAGCTCGCCCTCACGGTCGGTGAACGCGGTCCCGAGCGCAAGGGCGCCGAAGCGGAACGGGTTCGTAGGTTCTTTATGTGTCACTACATAATGTTGCATATCATAAGGAAGCGAGGAGTACGGTCCGCCGGCGGGGTCGAAACGAGCAGGAGGTGCAGATGTGGCTGTCGTCTCGATGATGCGGATTTCCGGCGACACCGACGAGCTGGTTGCGAAGTTTCGCGAGCATCTGATGCCGATCGGCGAGCGCCTTGCTCCGAAGCACGGTGGCCTGGGCGCGATCGTCGCGCGGACGTCCGACGGGATCATCGCGATCAACCTGTGGGAGAACGAGGCAGGCCGTCACGCGATGGCCGACGAGCCGGACGTGCGTGACGCAGTCGCCGCCGCCGGCTTCCCGAACCCGGCGTTCGAGGCCTACGAGATCGCCGAGATGCGGTTCGCCGACGCCGCGTCCCCGGCTCACACCTGACCGCACACGGTTGTGCGCCGCCCGCGCGGTTACGCTGAGTAGTGACCGCGCGGGCGTGGCGGAACTGGTAGACGCGCCGGGTTTAGGTCCCGGTGGGCCGATGGCTCTTGGAGGTTCGACTCCTCTCGCCCGCACCTGCGGCGGCATGCTTTGCGGCGTGGCGGAGGAGTTGCCGGAGCTGGTCGTTGGCGACGCCGCCGGCTGGGGGGCGTGGCTCCGTGAGCACCACGGCGAGGAGGCGGGCGTCTGGTTGGTGCTCGCGAAGAAGGGCACGACCGAGCCGACCCGGCTGTCGTACGACGACGCCCTCGAAGAGGCGCTCGCGCACGGGTGGATCGACGGCCAGGTAAGACGGCGCGACGAGGCGACCTACCGACAGCGCTTCACCCCGCGCCGTCGGCGTAGCTCGTGGTCGCCACGGAACGTCGCGCTCGTCGAGCGGCTCGACGCCGAGGGTCGCATGCATCCGGCCGGCGCCTCCGAGGTGGCGCGCGCAAAGGAGGACGGTCGCTGGCCTCCTTCGTCGGTGCCAGGCACCCAGGTGCCTGGCACCGGAAGGTCGGACTAGGGAAGCAGGCGGACGACGTCCTGGAGCGGCGAGCGGTCCTTCGTCGGCGGTTCGCTCACCGGCGGCCCGAGGTGGACGAGGCCGACCACGCGTTCGGCCGGGTCGAGGCCGAGCACCGCGCGAGCCTCGGGCCCGTCGAGCGCCTCGGGAGTGCGCCAATAGGACGCCAGCCCGCGCGCGGTCGCTCCGAGCAGGATCGCGTAGACCGCGCACGCCGTCGAATGCAGGTCCTCGGCGTCGGTGCGCGGGTCGCCGCTCCCGAGGAGCGCGGTCGCCAGCACGAGCGTCGGCGCACGACGGAGCTTCACGGCCTCCTTCTCGCCGCAGGCCTCCTCGAGCCGCGCGCGTGTCTCGGGCCCGAGCACGCGGAGCTGCGTCGGCTGGGTCAGGTGATGATTCGGCGCCCAGCGGGCCAGCTCGAGCAGTGACTGCAGCGTCTCGTCGTCGACGGGCGTCGAGGCGTACTGCTTGTGCGTGCGGCGCAGGCGGATCGCGTCGTCGACGTCCATCGGCCAGACGCTACCCGCATGATTCAATGGCCGGACCCGATGGCGACGCAGATCGAGCAGCTCGCGGACGACAGGGTCAAGTTGACCGTCGACGTCCCCGCGGGGGACGTCCACCACGCGGTCACCCACGCCGCGTCGGACCTCGCCGCGAGCGTCCGCATTCCCGGCTTTCGTCGGGGGAAGGTGCCGATGCCGATCCTGATGCAGCGGGTCGGACGCGAGCGCGTCTACACGGAGGCCGTGGAGAGTCACATCGGCGGCTGGTTCTGGAGCGCGGCGACGCGGGCCCGGCTCAATCCGTCGCAGCAACCCGAGTTCGAGTACTCGCTGCCGACCTCCGACAAGGAGGGCTGGAGCTTCTCCGCGACGGTGGCGGTCCATCCGAAGCCCGAGCCGGCCGACTGGACGCAGCTCGAGGTGCCGAAGCAGGAGGCGATCGTTCCCGAGGAAGCCGTGCAGGCCGAGCTCGAGGCGCTGCAGCGCTCGGTCGGCGAGCTGTCCCCGATCGACGGTCGCGCCGCGCAGGAAGGCGACACGGTCGTCGTCGATCTCGGCGCCGAGGACGGGTCGGCGCAGCGCGACTACGTCGTCGAGCTCGGCACCGACCGGCTCGTCGAGGAGCTCGACAACGGCATCCGCGGCCTGCGCGCCGGCGAGAGCCGGGAGCTCGCCTACGAGCTCGCCGACGGGAGCCGTCGGCAGGCGACCGTGACCGTCAAGCAGATCTCGGAACGCGTGCTGCCGCCGCTCGACGACGAGCTCGCCCGGACCGCATCCGAGTTCGACACGTTCGCCGAGCTGCGTGCGGAGATCGAGGAACGGCTTCGCGGGCAGATCGCCGACGAGCTCGAAGGGCTCTTCCGCGCCGCCGCGATCGACGAGCTCGTGAAGGCGTCGAACGTGAACGCGTCCGGGCCGCTCGTCGAGCTGCGAACGCGCGAGCTCCTGACCGGGCTCGCGCGGAGCCTGCAGGCTCGCGGCATCGACGCGGACACCTACCTCCAGCTCACCGGCCAGTCGCCCGAGCAGCTCGAGCAGCGCCTGCGGGCGGAGGCGACGACGTCGGTGGCGCGCGAGCTCGTGCTCGAGGCCGTCGCGGATACGCTCGGTCTCGAAGTGACCGACGACGAGATTCGCGCCGAGCTGCGCGAGGCCGGCGAGGACGACGAGGAGATCGACGCGTTCATCGAGGCAGGCGGGGCAGACCGCGTGCGCGACGACCTCCGTCTGAAGAAGGCGCTCGATCGCATCGCCGCCGAGGTGAAGCCGATCGCGCCCGAGCTGCACGAGGCGCGTGAGAGCATCTGGACGCCCGGGCAGGAGCAGCAGGCCGAAGCCCCGAAGCTATGGACCCCAGGCACCAAGGAGTGACACACACATGCCGCTGATTCCCATGGTCGTGGAACAGACGTCGCGCGGCGAGCGCGCGTTCGACATCTACTCTCGTCTGCTTGCCGAGCGGATCGTCTTCCTCGGCACGCCGGTCGACGACCAGATCGCGAACCTGATCATCGCCCAGCTCCTCCATCTCGAGTCCGAGGACCCGGAGAAGGACATCAACCTCTACATCAACTCGCCGGGCGGCTCCGTGTACGCCGGGCTCGCGATCTACGACACGATGCAGTTCATCAAGCCGGACGTCCAGACGATCTGCGTCGGGATCGCGATGAGCATGGGCTCGTTGCTGCTCGCCGGCGGTGCAAAAGGGAAGCGGATGTCCCTGCCGAACTCACGGATCCTGATCCACCAGGTGTCAGGCGGGTTCCAGGGCCAGGGCACCGACATCGAGATCCAGGCCCGCGAGGTGATCGGCCTCAAGCGGCGCCTGGAAGAGATCTACACCCACCACACCGGCAAGACCCAGGAGGAGATCTCGCGCGACATGGAAAGAGATTTCTTCCTGAGCCCCGCCGAAGCCAAGGACTACGGCATCATCGACTCGGTCATCACCCACCGCGAGACCGGCCCGGCAGCCGCGGCCGCCTAGCAGACGTGGTCAAAGTCGGGTAAAAGGAGAGAGGGATGGCGCGGGCGAGCGAAGGCAACGAGCAGCTTCTCTGCAGCTTCTGCGGGAAGTCCCAGCGGCAGGTCAAGAAGCTGATCGCCGGCCCTGGGGTCTACATCTGCGACGAGTGCATCGATCTCTGCAACGAGATCATCGACGAGGAGCTCACCACGCCGAGCTCGCTCGACCTCGACAACCTGCCTCGCCCGAAGGAGATCTACGCCTCGCTGAACGATTACGTCGTCTCGCAGGAAGAGGCGAAGCGCACGCTCTCCGTCGCCGTCTACAACCACTACAAGCGTGTGCAGATGGGCGCCGACGAGGGCGACGTCGAGCTGCAGAAGTCGAACATCCTGTTGCTCGGGCCCACCGGTTGCGGCAAGACGCACCTCGCGCAGACGCTCGCGCGCATCCTGAACGTGCCGTTCGCGATCGCGGACGCGACTGCGCTGACCGAAGCCGGCTACGTCGGCGAGGACGTCGAGAACATCCTGCTGAAGTTGATCCAGGCCGCCGACTTCGACATCAAGAAGGCCGAGACCGGGATCATCTACATCGACGAGGTCGACAAGATCGCGCGCAAGGCGGACAACCCGTCGATCACGCGCGACGTGTCGGGCGAGGGCGTGCAGCAAGCGCTGCTGAAGATCCTCGAGGGCACGGTCGCTTCCGTTCCCCCGCAGGGCGGGCGCAAGCATCCGCACCAGGAGTTCCTCTCGATCGACACGACGAACATCCTCTTCATCTGCGGCGGCGCGTTCGCGGGCCTCGACAAGATCATCGCGAAGCGGATCGGCAAGAACGCCGTCGGCTTCGGGCGGCAGATCTCGTCGAAGCGCGACAGCCAGAGCGCGGAGCTGCTCGGCGGCGTGATGCCGGAGGATCTCCTCAACTTCGGCCTGATCCCCGAGTTCATCGGCCGCCTGCCGGTCGTGTCGGCCGTGCACCAGCTGAAGCGCGAGGACCTCGTGCAGATCCTGACCGAGCCGAAGAACGCGCTCGTCAAGCAGTACCAGCGCTTCTTCAACTACGACCGCATCGACCTCGTGTTCACGGACGACGCGCTCTGGTCGATCGCCGACCGTGCGCTCGACCGCGAGACGGGCGCGCGCGGACTGCGGTCGATCATCGAGAACGCGTTGCTCGACGTGATGTTCGAGCTCCCGTCCCGCAAGGACGTCTCCAAGTGCGTGATCACGAAGGAGACGATCGAGAAGGGGCTCAAGCCGACGCTCGTCACGAGCGCCGGCGGCGACCTCGAGCCGGCCGAGCTCGCCGAAGAGTCCGCGTAACGGGCGTCTTCCGCCCCGTTCTTACTTGATCGCAGGCGTCGCCGCGTCGAGCAGGCGCGTCAGGAAGGCGCGCTGCAGCTCGAGCGCCTGGCCGGCGACGCCGAAGCTGCCGTCGACGAGCTCCGCCGGCGACGGGATGCCCCGGGCCGCGCGGATGAACGGATGGTCGGCGGCGAGCTCGGCGACCCGCACCGCGTAGTCCTGGGTCTCCTTGAGGGCCTCGAGGCTCTGCTGCTGGAGGGCTGCGAACGAGAGGGAGAAGGTGGTGTCTGGACGACCTGGGATTCGTGTGCCCGCTGCACACGAAGCGCTCGATGTTCGCCGCGTTGCTCGAGGGACTGGGGATGCGCGAAGATCAGGCGGTGTACCTCGAGGACACCGGTCACATGAGTGGCGTCGATCCGCTGCTCGCGCTCGACCGTGCTGCGCGCGACGGGCGCCTGAAGGATGGGGACGTGGTCCTGCTGCTCTCCGCCGGCACCGGCTACACGTGGGCCGCTGCGGCCATGCGCTGGGGGCCGCTTCGGTGAAGGTCGGCGACACGTACGGGCCGTCGAGCTGGATCGAGATCACACAGGAGCGGATCGACCGCTTCGCCGAGGCGACCGGCGACCACCAGTGGATCCATGTCGACCCGGAGCGTGCGAAGGAGGGCGCGTTCGGCACCACGATCGGCCACGGCTACCTGACCCTCTCGCTGCTGCCGGTCGCCTCGTACGAGGTGATCCCGAGGCAGGGTCGCATGGGGATCAACTACGGCGCGAACCGGGTCCGCTTCCCCGCGCCGGTACCGGTCGGCTCGCGTGTGCGGGCGACGTTCGAGGTCAAGCAGATCGACGAGATCGACGGTGGCGGCCAGACGACGTTCCTCGCCACCGTCGAGCGCGAGGGGCACGAGAAGCCCGTGTGCGTCGCCGAGGTCGTGTTCCGCCACTACACGTGAGGGTCGTCCTCGTCACCGGTGCCTGCGGCGGCATCGGCTCGGCCGTCGTGGAGCGCCTCGAGGCGGACGGTTGGATGGTTCACGGCGTCGACGTCGACGACGCCGACCTGACGACGCGCGAGGGGAATCGAGCGGTCGTCGAAGGTGCGCTCGCCGCGCACGGCCGACTCGACGCGATCGTGCCCAACGCGGGGTTCCAGCACGTGGCGCCGATCCAGGCGTTCCCCGAGGAGACCTGGGACAAGCTGCTCGCTCTCCTCCTGACCTCGCCGTTCCTCCTCGCCCGCTACGCCTGGGAGGCGCTCGCCGCCTCGGGTGACGGGCGCATCTGCGTGGTCGCCTCGGCGCACGCGCTGACCGCGTCACCGTTCAAGGCCGGCTACGTCGCCGCCAAGCACGGCGTGCTCGGTCTGGTGAAGACGCTCGCGCTCGAAGGGGCGGCGGTGGGGATCAGCGCGACTGCCGTCTGCCCGGCGTACGTCAGGACGCCGCTCGTCGAGCGCCAGATCGCCGAGCAGGCGACCGCTCACGGCCTTCCCGCCGAACGCGTCCTCGAGGAGGTCATGCTGGAGCGGCAGGCGGTCAAGCGCCTGCTCGAGCCGGCCGAGGTTGCCGACCTCGTCGCCTACCTGCTGAGCCCCTCCGGGCGTGGGCTGACGGGCGTTCCGGTGTCGCTCGACCTCGGCTGGACCGCGGCGTAGGATCCAAGAATACGCCTTGCTGGATCCGAGAAGGGCGTATTCAACGACGTCTGCCCCTAAATGATAGATTCTGGATCCCAGATTACGGAAAGCGAGGGAGGAAACCACAAATGGAGCCATCCGTTCGGATCCAGGAGCAGACAGCTCAGCTGGAACGGCAGTGGGACGAGGACGAGCGCTGGGCGGGAATCACGCGGACGTACTCGGCGGGGGAGGTCGTGCGGCTCCGCGGCTCGATCGTCCCGGAGTACACGCTGGCCCGCGTCGGCGCAGAGCGCCTGTGGCGCCTGCTGACGGAGGGCGGCTACGTGAGCGCGCTCGGGGCGCTGACCGGCGGTCAGGCCGTCCAGATGGTGCGGGCCGGCCTGCGGGCGATCTACCTGTCCGGCTGGCAGGTCGCCGCCGACGCGAACGTCGCGGGGGCGACATACCCGGATCAGAGCCTGTACCCCGCGAACTCCGCCCCCCAGCTCGTGCGGCGTTTGAACTCGGCGCTCCAGCGCGCCGACCAGATCGACTGGTCCGAGGGGCGCAACGGCACCGACTGGTTCGCGCCGATCGTCGCGGACGCGGAGGCCGGCTTCGGTGGGGCGCTCAACGCCTACGAGCTGATGCGGGCCATGATCGAGGCCGGCGCGGCCGGCGTGCACTTCGAGGACCAGCTGGCGGCGGAGAAGAAGTGCGGCCACCTCGGCGGCAAGGTGCTCGTTCCGACCTCGCAGTTCGTGAAGACGCTCGCCGCGGCACGGCTCGCATCGGACGTGCTGAACGTGCCGACCGTTCTGATCGCCCGCACCGACGCGCTCAGCGCCACGCTGCTGACGAGCGACGTCGACGAACGCGACTCGCCGTTCGTCACGGGTGAGCGCACAAGCGAGGGCTTCTTCCGGATCGTCGACGGCCTCGACGCCGCGATCGCCCGCGGCCTTGCGTATGCGCCCCACGCCGACGTCATCTGGTTCGAGACCTCCACGCCCGATCTCGAGCAGGCACAGGCGTTCGCCGCTGCGATCCACGAGCGACACCCTCGCAAGCTGCTCGCGTACAACTGCTCGCCCTCGTTCAACTGGCGGAGGCACCTGTCCGACCCGGAGATCGCAGCCTTCCAGCAGCAGCTCGGAAGCTGGGGCTATCGCTTCCAGTTCATCACGCTCGCCGGGTTCCACTCGCTCAACGCCGGGATGTTCGAGTTGGCCCGCGGCTACCGCGACAGGGGCATGAGCGCGTACGTCGAGCTGCAGGAGCGCGAGTTCGGACTCGAGGCCGACGGTTACACGGCGACGCGTCACCAACGGGAGGTCGGTGCGGGATACTTCGACCAGGTGATGCAGGCGGTGTCCGAAGGCCGGAGCTCGACCCTCGCGCTCGAGGGCTCGACCGAGGAAGCGCAATTCGCGTAGGGGAGTACGTCGTGTCGCGGGAGGCGCTCGCATTCGTCGAGCGCCTCCATCGCGAGCTCGATCCGGAACGTGAACGGCTGTTGCGCGTCCGCGAGGAGCGGAAGGGCAGCGTTCCGCGTTTCGTGGCGGCGCCCGAGGATTTCACCGTCGCGCCGGCCCCAGCCGACCTGCAGGACCGGCGCGTGGAGATCACCGGCCCGGTCGACCGGAAGATGATGATCAACGCGCTCAACTCGGGCGCCCGCGTGTTCATGGCCGACTTCGAGGACGCGAACTCACCGACCTGGCGCAACGTCGTCGACGGTCAGCAGAACGTGTACGACGCGGTGCGCGGCACGATCGAGCTCGAGACGCCCGACCGGCACTACCGCCTGAACGACGAGACGGCCACGCTCGTGATCCGTAACCGCGGGTGGCATCTGGTCGAGCGTCACCACCAGCTCGACGGCAAGCCGGTGAGCGCGTCGCTGTTCGACTTCGGAGTGACGGTGTTCGCGAACGCACGGGAGCAGCTGGAGCGCGGGACCGGCCCGTACTTCTATCTCGCGAAGCTCGAGTCGCACGAGGAGGCGCGCCTGTGGGCGCGTGCCTTCGCAATCGCCGAGCACGAGCTCCGGCTCCCGCAAGGCTCGATCAAGTGCACCGTCCTGATCGAGACGATCCCGGCGGCGTTCGAGATGGACGCGATCCTCTACGAGCTCCGAAACCACTCCTGCGCGCTGAACGCGGGGCGCTGGGACTACATCTTCAGCTGCATCAAGAAGATGGGCGCGCTGCTGCCGGACCGGGCACAGGTGACGATGACCGTGCCGTTCATGCGGGCCTACACGGAGCTGCTCGTGCGCACATGCCACGCGCGAAGGGCGCACGCGATCGGCGGCATGGCGGCGTTCATTCCGTCGCGCCGCGACCCCGAGGTGAATCGCGTCGCGCTCGCGAAGGTTGGCGAGGACAAGCGCCGGGAGGCCGGCGACGGCTTCGACGGCACGTGGGTCGCGCACCCCGACCTCGTCGCGACCGCGCAGGCCGAGTTCGACGCGGTGCTCGACTCGCGCCCCAACCAGCTCGGGCGCCTGCGCGACGACGTCTCGGTCCGCGAGGAGCAGCTCGTCGACTTCGACGTTCCGGGCGGCGAGATCACCGACGACGGCCTGCGCGTGAACGTCAGCGTCGGCGTGCGCTACGTCGACGCGTGGCTCGCAGGCGTCGGCGCCGCGGCCATCGACAACCTGATGGAGGACGCGGCCACGGCCGAGATCTCGCGCGCGCAGGTCTGGTCGTGGGTGCAGGCGGGCCGGTTCGACGAGGGCCGTGTCCGCGAGGAGATCGCGAGGATCGACGCCTCCGACGCGGCCAAGGAGGTGTTCGCCGACGTCGCGCTCAGCGTCCCGCTGAAGGACTTCCTGACGACGACGGCGTACGATCGACTGGGGTGAGCCCGGAGTGAGCCTCGAGAGCACGAAGGCCGATGACATCGCCGTCCTGATCGAGGAGGCGATCGTCTCGGGCGAGCTCGAGCCGGGGTCGGTGCTCCGGCAGGAGCAGCTCTCGGAGCGGTTCGGGGTCTCGCGCACACCCGTGCGCGAGGCGCTGCGGCGGCTCGCGGCACTCGGGCTCGTCTCGTTCGTGCCGAACCGCGGCGTCCGCGTGCGCACGCTGTCGCATCAGGAGCTCCAGGAGGCGTTCCTCGTCCGCGCGGAGCTCGAGGCGCTCGCCACCGAGATCGCGGCGCGCAAGATCACCTCCGACCTGATCGTCGAGCTCGAGCGCGCCGAGCTTCAGTTCGCGCGGATCACCCGGGAGCTCCGCTCGCGGGAGCCGGGCGGCGACCGGCGCTCGCTGATGGCCGACTGGATGCGTGCGAACCACGCGTTCCACGACGTGATCTACCGGATCGCCGACGTGCCGTACATCGAGTCGGTCGCCAAGGCCGCCCGGCGCACGTTCTCGGGACCCGCCGTCTGGGCGCCGGTCGACGAGGAGCTCGACCGCCTCTACGCGCGCAACCAGGCCGAGCACGCCGCGATCCGGCAGGCGCTCGCCGCCGGGTCGGTCGCGGGCGCCCGCGAGCTCGCGCACGAGCACGTGATGCACTCCTTCGCGCTGCTCCAGTCGATCCTCGAGCACGTCGGAGCCGACTGGGCACGGGCGCGCTGAGCCGCTACGCTTCTCGCATAGTCGCTGGCTAGCCCCCATCCGCCCGCCCGTAGGATGGCGCTCCATGAGCCGTAGGCTGGACGGAGGCGATCCAGGAGCGCAGGTGCCGGCTTCGCCGGCGCCGGCGTGGACTGTGAGCGCAGAGGTGATGGAGCCGCGCTACGACCCTCGCGGCGTCGAGGAACGGTGGCAGCGGACGTGGGAGGACGAGGGCCTCTACGCCGCCGATCCCGACCCCGCGCGCACGCCGTACGTCGACGCGCATCCGCCGCCCAACGTCACCGGCGAGCTGCACACGGGGCACGCGCTGCAGCTCGCCCTCGGCGACACCGTCGTCCGCTTCAAGCGCATGCAGGGCTTCAACGTGCTCTTCCAGCCCGGGTACGACCACGCCGGCATCTCGACGCAGAACGTCGTCGAGAAGGCGCTGATCGCCGAGGGGACCTCCCGCACGGAGCTCGGGCGCGAGCGCTTCGAGGAGCGCGTGTGGGAGTGGCTGCACGAGTACGGCGGCAAGATCCTCGTGCAGTTCCGGCGCATGGGCGCGTCGCTCGACTACCGGCGCACGCGCTTCACGATGGACGACGACTACATCCGCGCGGTGATGCGGTTCTTCGTCCACCTGTACCGGCGCGGGTGGATCTACCAAGCGAACCGCATCATCAACTGGTGCCCGTACCACCGAACGTCGCTGTCCGATCTCGAGCTGGTGCACGAGGACGTCGACGACACGCTCTCGACCATCCGCTATCCGCTCGCGGACGGCGACGGCTACATCCCGATCGCGACGGTGCGTCCGGCGACGATCCCGGCCGACGTCGCGGTGGCGGTGCACCCGGACGACGAGCGCTATCGCCATCTGATCGGGCGGGAGGTCGTGGTGCCGTGGGTCGAGCGGCGCGTGCCGGTGATCGCCGACGAGCGCGTCGAGCGCGAGTTCGGTACGGGCGCGCTGAAGATCACGCCCGGGCACGATCCGACCGACTTCGAGATCGGACGCGACCAAGGTCTGCCGGAGCCGATGTGCATCGGCCACGACGGCCGCATGCTCGACGTCCCGGGCCTCGAGGGGCTGACGCAGGCCGAGGCCGAGGTGAAGATCCTCGACTGGCTGAAGGAGCGCGGCCAGCTCGAGCAGCGCGAGCACTACCGGCACAGCGTCGCGCTCTGCGAGCGCTGCGAGAACCGGATCGAGCCGCTCATCTCCCTGCAGTGGTGGTGCTCGATGACGGAGATCAAGCGGCGGCCGCTCGAGGCGCTCGCGAACCGCGAGGTTCGCTACCACCCCGAGAGTCAGCACCGCTTCGCGATCGACTCGCTCCAGAACGCGCCCGACTGGTGCATCTCGCGGCAGCTCTGGTGGGGGCATCAGCTGCCCGTCTGGTATTGCCCCGACGGGCACGTGACGGTCGAGGAGACCGAGCCCGGGGCGTGCGCGGAGTGCGGGTCGACATCGCTGCGGCGCGAGACCGACGTGCTCGACACGTGGTTCTCGTCCGCGCTCTGGCCGTTCGCGACGCTCGGCTGGCCGGACGACACGGAGGACCTCCGCTACTTCTACCCGGGTCACCTGCAGACGACGGCGCGCGAGATCATCCGCCTCTGGGAGAACCGGATGATCTTCTCCGGGATCGAGCTGCTCGGCGAGGTCCCGTTCACCGACGTCGTCATCCACTCGACCGTCCTCGCGCCCGACGGGCGGCGGATGTCGAAGTCGCTCGGCACGGGCATCGACCCGCTGGAGCTGATCGAGCGGTACGGCACCGACGCCACGCGCTACGGGCTGCTCAAGAATTCGCTCACGCAGGACGTGCGGTTCTCGTACGCGGCGATCGAGGAGGGCGGCAAGCTCGCGAACAAGCTCTGGAATGCCGCGCGCCTGATCGTCACGGCCTCCGAGGGAGCGTTGCCTGCGGAGCGGCCGGCGTCGCTCGAGGAGCGGTGGATCCTCGCCCGCCTCTCACAGACGCAGCGCGCGATCGAGGCGCTGCTCGCCGAGTTCGACTTCGCGCACGTCACCGACGAGCTCTACCACCTCACCTTCGACGACTTCTGCGACTGGTATCTCGAGGCGGTGAAGGCGCGGCTGTACGACGGCGACGCCGACGCACGCGCGACGGCGACGGCGGCGCTCGAGCGGCTGCTGAAGCTGCTCCACCCGCTGATGCCTCACGTCACGGAGGAGATCTGGACGAATCTGCCCGAGCGGTCGTCGCGGCTGATCGTCGCGCGGTGGCCGGAGGCCGGCGACGAGTCCGATGCCGGCGCGCTCGCACGCGTGCAGGAGGCCGCGCAGGTCTTCCGCCGGAGCGGTGTCGTGCCGCCGCTGCAGGGCGACGAGGAGCGGATCTTCGCCGCCGTCGTGAAGCCGGAGCGCGTGGCGCAGGCCGAGGACGGCAAGGTCGAGGCCGAGCGCGCGCGGCTCGAGCAGGAGATCGCCCGCGCGGAGCGGATGCTGGCGAACGAGCGTTTCGTCCAGAACGCACCCGCCGAGGTCGTCGACGGCGAGCGCGAGAAGCTCGAGCGCTACCGCCGCGAGCTCGACGCGATCCGCGGCGCGTAAATGCGGTGCCAGGCACCTTGGTGCCGGGCACCGGTTCCCGGTCCGTCAGTGACACTTCCGTAACCCGATGTCCGTCCCCATCGCCGATCCCGTTCGCTGGCTCGAGTCGCTGTCGCCGTGGCCGGCGGACGGGTTCGGGCTCGAGCGGATCCGCGCGCTGCTCGGCCGTCTCGGGGACCCGCAGCAGCGCTTCGACTCGCTCCACGTCGTCGGGACGAAGGGGAAGTCGACCGCCACGAGAAGCCTCGCGGCGACGCTCCGGGTGGAGGGCCTGACGACGGCTGCGTACACCTCGCCGCACGTCGAGGGCTGGCACGAGCGGCTCGAGACCGACGAGGCGGGCTTCCGAACGGCGCTCGAACGCGTCCGGGCCGCCGCCGAGGCGGTCGGTGCGACGCAGTTCGAGACGCTCACCGCCGCCGCCTTCGCCGAGTTCGCCGCGCATGGCGTCGAGGCGGCAGTCGTCGAGGCCGGGCTCGGGGGCCGCCACGACGCGACGAACGTGGTCGACGCACGGGTCGTCCTGCTCACCAACGTCGGCCTCGAGCACACCGAGGTGCTCGGCTCGACACGCGCCGAGATCGCGGCCGAGAAGCTCGCCGTCGCCCATGCCGCCGAGACGGTCGTGCTCCCCGACGACGAGTTCGCCTCCCTCGCCGCTCCGGCGGCCGTGCGGCTGGGCGGCGTCCGGGAGGCTGCCGAGGCGTTTCTCGGACGGCCCGTCGAGCGCGTCGTCGAGGCCAGGCTGCCCGGGCGCCTCGAGCTGCGGGAGGACGGAGAGATTCGCGACGGCGCTCACACGCCCGAGGCGGTCGACTGGCTCCTCGACCGCCTTCCCGAGCCCGGCAGCTACGTCGTCGTCGCCTCGATCCTGGCCGACAAGGACGCGGACGGCATCCTCGAGCGCCTCGCCCGCGCCGGATCGACCTTCGTGGCGACGGAGTCGTCGAGCCTGCGGGCCCTTCCGGCCGGCGAGCTTGCGGGTCGAGCCGGCCCGTGGTTCGCCCGGGTCGAGGCGGTGTCGGAGCCGCACGCGGCGCTCGAGCGGGCGCGCGCTCTCGGCGGGCCCGTGCTGGCCACGGGGTCGCTCTACCTGCTTGCCGACCTGTGTGATGACCGGTGAAATGCATACGATGTCGCGGCGCGGTGAGCGGATCAGTGTCTTTGTCTTCGCTCTCGCCGTGCTTGCGGTGTTCGTCGGCGCGGCGTTTGCGGCCGGATATGCCCTAGGGAGGATCCTGCTGTGATTGCATCGGCATTCGGCAGCGTCCACGATTTCTTCCACTCCTCCACGTGGTACGTGATCCGGAACCTCGCGATCTTCTTCGTGATCGTCTTCTGGATCGCGACGATCTACTGGGTCTTCAAGGACGTCCGCCGCCGCGTCGACGACAAGCTGCTGGTGGCCGTAGCCACGCTGCTCGGCGTCGTTCCCTTCATCGGGCCTCTCATCTACATGCTCTTCCGGCCGCCTGAGTACCTCGAGGACGTGCGTGAGCGCGAGCTCGAGATCAAGGCGATGGAGAAGCGGCTCGGGGCGCGCGACCAGCACTGTCCCGTCTGCCGCGCCGACGTCGACGAGGACTTCCTCGTGTGCCCGGTCTGCACGACGAGGCTGCGGCAGGCGTGCACGAAATGCGGCCGGGCGCTCGAGCCGCTCTGGCAGGTCTGCCCCTACTGCCAGACGCCCATCGAGCAGGACGCGTCGTCGTCGAAGGTCGTCGAGGCGAAGCGTCCACCGCGGCAGGCCCGCGGCTCGCGTCGCGCGACCAGCTAGTACATGCGTCCGTACGTTCGGTGAGCTCTCCGGCGGATGGATCGCCGCGCGTGGCAAGGACGCAGGGAGCCCCGATAGCCGAGCCTATCGGGGTGACCGAGGACGCGGCCACGGGCGGCGAGACGCCGCCGGGAACCGCCGTCACGTGCGGACGCATGTACTAGCATCGTCCGCCCGATGGCGGTCGAGCAGACGCTCATCCTCGCGAAGCCCGATGCGGTTGAGCGCAGCCTCTCCGGCGAGATCATCGCGCGCTTCGAACGGCGCGGGCTGGTGCTGCGCGCAGCACGCCTGCTGACAGCGTCGCGTGGGCTCGGCGAGGAGCACTACGCGGAGCATCGCGAGAAGCCCTTCTTCGGCGAGCTCGTCGAGTTCATCACCTCCGGCCCGACGCTTGCGATGGTGTTCGAGGGCGAAGGCGCGATCGCCACCTGCCGCACGACGATCGGCGCGACGAGCCCCGCCGACGCGGTCCCGGGGTCGCTGCGCGGCGACTACGCGCTGGCGATGCCGAACAACCTCGTGCACGGGTCCGATTCCCCGGAGTCGTCCGCCCGCGAGATCGCGCTCTGGTTTCCCGATGGATTGGCGTGACGACGCCGCGAAGAACGTCGAGCTCTGGACGCAGTCGAACGCCGAGTACACCGACGAGCGGGCGTCCGACAACTGGGCGCTCGACGAGGTGTCGTGGGGCATCTGGGGGATCGACGAGTCCGACCTGAACCTGCTCGGCGACGTCGCCGGCCTCGACGTCGTCGAGCTCGGCTGCGGCACCGCCTACTTCTCCGCCTGGCTCGCGAAGCTCGGCGCGCGACCGGTCGGTGTCGACGTGACGCCCGCCCAGCTCGAGACGGCGCGACGGATGATGCGGGAGACCGGGATCGAGTTCCCGCTGATCGAGGCGGACGCAGCTGCAACCGGGCTTCCCGACGCGAGCTTCGACCTCGCCGTCTCCGAGTACGG
Source organism: uncultured Thermoleophilia bacterium (assembly GCA_963708355.1). GTDB lineage: Bacteria > Actinomycetota > Thermoleophilia > Gaiellales > Gaiellaceae > PALSA-600. Next base: position 898,940 of record CAVPSK010000009.1, read on the forward strand.
CGCGTCGATCTGGGTCGATCCGTACCGCTGGATCCCGGAGGCGGCGCGGCTGCTGCGGCCCGGCGGGCGGCTCGTCTTCCTGCGCAACTCGACCCTCGTCATCCTCTGCTCGAACGACGAGGATCCCGCGTCGGAACGTCTCGAGCGCCCGCAATTCGGGCTGCACCGCCTGGAGTGGCCCGAGGGTGGGGTCGAGTTCCACCTCGGGCACGGCGAATGGATCGACCTGCTGCGCGCGAACGGATTCGAGCTCGAGCGGCTGGTCGAGATCCAGGCGCCGCCGGACGCCGAGACGCATCACCGCTACTCCTTCGTGCCGGCGGACTGGGCGAAGAAGTGGCCGAGCGAGGAGATCTGGGCGGCGCGGAAGCGCACGTGAGCGTAGGCTCGACGGAGCTCAGCAAAGAGCGGAGGCGCCGGCTTCGCCGGCGCCGGGAGCGGGCGTGAGCGCGCCTCCGCTCGTGCTCGCGTCGACGTCGCCGCAGCGGCGGCTGATCCTCGAGCAGCTCCGGATCCCGTTCGAGGTGGTGGCGCCGGACTACGACGAGGAGGCGGGCGGCGACCCCGTCGCGCACGCCGCCGGCAAGGCGCGCTCGGTGGACGGCGGCGGGCGAGCGGTGCTCGGCGTCGACACGGTCGTCGTCTGCGACGGCGAGGTGATCGGCAAGCCGTCCGACGCGGCCGAGGCGTCACGGATGCTCGCGCGCCTCGGCGGGCGTGCGCACGAGGTCGTCTCGGGCCTGTGCCTGCGCACCGAGCAGTGGGAGGAGCTGCACTCGGAAACGACGCGCGTCACCTTTCGCACGCTCAGCCCGACCGAGCGCGATCGGTACGTCGCCTGCGGCGAGTGGCAGGGCCGGGCGGGGGCCTACGCGATCCAGGGCCTCGGCGCGGCGCTCGTCGACCGCGTGGACGGTGACTACCCGAACGTCGTCGGCCTGCCGGTCGCTCTCCTCGTGCGCCTGCTCGCGGCGCGCTTCCCCGACGTCTACGTCTAGATCGCCAGCAGCACGATGCCGGCAAAGACGAGCACCGACCCGGCCAGCCGCACGCGCGAGACGCGCTCGGCGAGCACGCGCGCCGCGAGCGCGGTGGCGATCACGACCGACGAGGAGCGCACGGCGAGCACGGAGGCCGCGCTCCCGTGCCGCAGCGCCAGCAGGGCGAGGAGGAACGAACCGAGGTTTGCGACGCCGGCGACCGCAACCGCGGGCCCGAGCTCGCGTCGCATCGCGCGCGCTCCGACGAGCGGCGGATAGAGGAGGCTCGGCGCGGCGAGCGTGAGCACGAAGTAGGTGAGCGCGCCGGCGTGCTGGATGCCGACGCGGTCGACGAGCGTGTACGCGGCGATCGTCGCCGAGATCGAGACCGAGAGCAGGATGGCCGTGGCGTCGCCGTCACGTGGGCGTCCGCGCACGCTCACGACGCCCACGGCGATGCAGACGACGCCGGCGGCTTCGGCGACGGACACGCCGTGCCCGAGCGCGAGCACCGCGAAGCCGAGCGCGATCAGCGGCGCGAGCCCGCGGGTGACCGGGTAGACGAACGACACGTCGGCGAGCCGGTAGGCCAGCGCGAGCGTGATCACGTAGACGACCTCGAGCAGCGTCGAGGCGAGCGCCCACGGCCACACGGACGGGTCGGCCTGCCACCAGACGATCGCAAACGGCAGCGCGATCGCGACCGAGAGCAGGAACGTGGCGGCCGCTGCGGCCTGCACGTCGCGCGCGCGGCCGAGCAGGAGATTCCACACGGCGTGCAGCGCCGCGCTCCCGAGCGCGAGGATCAGGGCCGACAGCGGCAAGCTAGATGATCGATTCCTGAGTGCCGTGGATGCGGGGAGGGACTGCACCGAGCAGTGTGGACGAATCGACTGGTGGCAAGGCTTTATGCCTTGACGCCGGGCGAGGCGGCCGCAATGCGCCGTGTGCAGGCCCCCATCCGCGCCGCGCCGACTCGGGAATCGATCATCTACAGTGGCGCCGGCGTCACATGGGCATCTTCAACTACGTCACGGGCTTCGGCGGTCGCGACATGGCGGTCGATCTCGGCACCGCGAACACACTCGTCTACGTGCGCGGGCGCGGGATCGTCCTGTCGGAGCCATCCGTGGTGGCGATCGACCAGCGCTCCGGCGAGGTGCATGCCGTCGGGCTGGAGGCCAAGCGGATGCTCGGGCGCACGCCGGGGTCGATCAGCGCAATCCGTCCGCTGAAGGACGGCGTGATCGCCGACTTCGACGTGACCGAGCAGATGCTCCGGCATTTCATCCAGAAGGTGCACCAGCACCGGTTCGCCCATCCGCGCGTGGTCGTCTGCGTCCCCTCCGGCGTGACGGGAGTCGAGAAGCGCGCGGTCGAGGAGGCGACGCTGTCGGCGGGGGCGCGCAAGGCGTACCTGATCGAGGAGCCGATGGCGGCCGCGATCGGCGCCGGGCTGCCGGTCGCCGAGCCGACCGGGAACATGATCGTCGACATCGGCGGCGGCACGACCGAGGTCGCCGTGATCTCGCTCGGCGGAATCGTCGTGTCGCAGTCGCTGCGTGTCGGCGGCGACGAGATGGACGAGGCGATCATCAATCACATCAAGCGCGAGTACAAGCTCTTGATCGGACAGCAGACCGCCGAGGAGATCAAGCTCGAGGTCGGCTCCGCGCACACGCTCAAGGAAGAGGTGCAGGCGGAGGTGCGCGGGCGCGACATGCTGACCGGCCTGCCGAAGACGGTGATCCTGTCGAGCGAGGAGGTCCGTCACGCGCTCGAGGAGCCCGTCTCGCAGATCGTCGACGCGATCAAGTCGACCCTCGACAAGACACCGCCCGAGCTCGCAGCCGACATCATGGACCGCGGGATCGTGCTGGCCGGCGGCGGTGCGCTGCTGCAAGGTCTCGACGAGCGGCTGCGGCACGAGACGCACATGCCGGTGCACCTTGCCGAGTCGCCGCTCACCTGCGTCGCGGTCGGCTCCGGACGCAGCCTCGAGGAGTTCGACGCGATCCACCGCAGCTCCCGCGCGCGCTCGCGCAACGGCCGCGGCCGGTGATCCTCGAGACGGAGCGTCTTCGGCTCCGTCGCTTCCGGGAAGAGGATCGCGACGTCGTCGCGCGTTGGAACGCCGACGCCGCGTTCACGCGCCACCTCGCCGGGGTGCAGACCCGTGCGCAGAGCGACGCCGGCTTCGACCGCTGGCAGCAGCACTGGGAGGAGCACGGGTTCGGGCTGCTCGCGATCGAGTGGGCCGAGAACGGTGAGCTGATCGGCCGCACCGGGCCGCAGTACCACCGCGCGTGGCCGCGCCGACCCGGAGGTCGGCTGGGCGCTCGACCCCACGTGGTGGGCGCGCGGAATCGCCACCGAGGCGGGCACCGCCTCGATCGCCTGGGCGTTCGGTCGAGCTCGACTTCGCGCGCGTCGTCTCGATCACGACCGAGGCGAACACCGCCTCGCGACGCGTGATGGCGAAGCTCGGCTTCGGCCTTGCTCGATCGCGTCGACAGCGAGTGGGGCGAGCTCATGGGTGCACGCGCTCGGCCGCGACGCAATCCGAGCCTTGACGAACCATTAGCGTAAGTCTACGCTTACCGTAAGTAATGGCTTACGGAGACGTCATGGACGCACTCGGCGACCGCACCCGGCGGGCGGTCTTCGAGCAGCTGCGCTCCGGCCCCAAGTCGGTCGGCGAGCTCGCGGCCGGGCTCCCGGTCAGCCGGCCCGCGGTGTCGCAGCACCTGCGCGTGCTGAAGGACGCCGGCCTCGTGTCCGAGCGGCGCGAAGGCACGAGGCGGATCTACGAGCTCGCCCCCGCCGGACTGGTCGAGCTCCGCGCCTATTTCGATCAATTCTGGTCACAAGCGCTCGACGCCTACAAGGAGGCAGTCGAGAGAAAGCGAGGGAAACGATGATGGTCGACGCCGAGGATCTGGTGATCCGAAAGACGCTGCACGTCGAGGCTCCGCTCGAGGAGGCATTCGACGTGTTCACCCGCGGCCTCGGCGACTGGTGGCCGGTCGCGACGCACTCGATCGGTGGCGGAGCGGTGGCCGGCGACTGGCGCATCGGCGGTCTCGTGACAGAGACGGTCGACGGGCAGGTGCACGAGTGGGCCGACGTCCTCGAGTACGACCCGCCGCACCGGCTGCTCCTCCGCTGGCGAGTCACGCCCGGCCATCCGCCGACCGAGCTCAGCCTCCGTTTCGCGATCGAGGGCGACGGCACCCGCGTCGAGCTGACGCACGCCGGCTGGGAGGCGTACCCGGACGGCGGGCTCGAGTCGTACACCGGCTACACGAGCGGCTGGGACGGGGTGCTCGCGAAGTACGCGGCGCGCGCGAACGGCTGAGAGGAGGCCGGGCGACCGGCTACACTCACGGGCCAGGTGCCACGCAACCGGACCGTCCGTTTCGCGGTCCTGGGCTCGTCCGTCCAGCGCGCTGCGACTTCCGGCTACCCCTCGAACCGCTCCAGCGCCGTCAAGCGCCGGATTGTCGTGGGCGGCCTCGTGCTGCTCTCGTTCGTCCTGATCACGCTCTCCTTCCGCTCGACCGCGCTCGACGGCGTGCAGGGCAGGGCGGCCGGCGTGCTCCGGCCGTTCGAGGTCGGCGCCGACCGTGTCGCGCGACCGTTCCGGGACGCGTTCGGCTGGGGGCAGGGGCTCGTCGACGCGAAGTCCGAGAACGCGAAGCTGAAGGCGGAGAACGAGCGGCTGCTCCGACAGCTCGTGCGGACCGAGTCGGCGGTCGCCGAGAACGCGTATCTGAAGCGTCAGCTCGACTATCGCGCCGCGCCGAGCGAGGCGGACTTCGACCGGGTCAACACCGAGGTGCTCGACGAACCCGCAGAGCGAGCTCGATCAGAGCATCACGATCGCGGCGGGCTCGCGCGACGGCGTCGCCGTCGGGGACGTCGTGCGCACGCCGCGCGGGCTCGTCGGCGTGGTCGACCGCGTCTCGTCCAGCGTCGCGCGCGTCACGCTGCTGACGGACTCGACGAGCAACGTCAACGCGGCCGACGTCGCCCACCCGACGTCGGTCGGCATCGTTCGGCGCGGGAGCGGCGGCGACACGCTGATCTTCGACCACGTGCAGAAGCAGAACTTCGTCGGCGTCGGCGACATGGTGATCACGGCCGGGTCGCTCGGCGCCGGTGCGCTGCCTTCGATGTTCCCGCGCGGGATCCCGATCGGCACCGTCCAGAACGAGAGCGACAACGACATCAACCCGTTCCACAGCATCCAGCTACAGCCGTTCGTCGACTTCTCGTCGATCCAGTCGGTAACGGTGCTCGTCCCGAAGCGCTGATGGACGGCGCGAAGATCGCGGTCCTGCTCTTCGTCGCGGCCATCGTCCAGGTCGCGGTGCTGACCGAGTACCGGGCGTTCCGGACCGCGAGCGTGGTGCTGGTCGTGCTGGTCTGCATCGCATTGCTACGCGGTTCGATCGTCGGCGCGATCGCGGGCTTCGGCACCGGCCTGCTGCTCGACACCGCGACGCTCGGAACGCTCGGCGTGACGTCGCTCCTGCTCACCGTCGCCGGCTTCTGGATCGGGCGCTACGGCGAGACGACCGCACGCGACCGCCTCCACGCGCCGTTCCTGTCGGTCGCCGTCGTCACCGTCCTCTACGCCTTCGGCCAGCTGCTCCTGCAGTTCATGCTCGGCGAGCCGGCCCCGGCCGCGCTGCTGCTCGGCAGCCTGCCGCTCGCGCTGGTCATCAACCTGCTCCTGACGGTGCCGGTGTACGCACTCGCACGCCGGCTCTTCCCGCCGCGCCAGCTCGGCGACCGCGTCTCGGAGGTGCAGCTCCTTGGCTAGCACGAACGCTCCGGGCGGACGCTTCCTCCCCGGCGACCCGCGGGTCGAGGAGCCGTACCGGCTCACGCCGCAGCTGGCGTTCCGCATCGCCGTGCTCGGCTTCCTGACGCTCGCCGTCTTCGCCGCGCTGTTCCTGCGGCTCTGGGCGCTGCAGGTGCTGTCCGGCGACCGCTACCTCGCGCAGGCGAACGACAACCGCGTGCGCACGCTCAGCCTGCAGGCGCCGCGCGGCGCGATCCTCGATCGCAACGGGCACGTGCTCGTACGCAACGTGCCGGGGACGCGCGTCGAGCTGTGGCCCGCCGACTTGCCGAAGAACTGGCCGGCCGAGCGCAAGGAGCTCCGCGCGCTGTCGATGGTCACCGGCGTCAGCGTCCGCGACATGCTGAAGTCGCTGCGCGAGCACGCGGCCGACCCGTTGACGCCCGTGGTCGTCCAGTTCGGGCTGCACTACGACCAGATCTACTACCTGTCCGAGCACGCCGCCGACTTCCCGGGCGTCCATCTCGCGGAGAGCGAGCTGCGGAAGTACCCGTACCAGTCGCTCGCTGCGCAGGTGCTCGGCTACGTCGGCCAGATCTCGCCGGAGCAGTACAAGCGGCTGAGTCGCGAGCGGCTACCAGCCGAACGACGCGATCGGGCAGGCCGGAATCGAGTCCGCATACGACACCTACCTGCGCGGCCGAGACGGCAAGGCGGAGCTGACGGTCGACTCGCGGGGCCGCCCGAAGTCGGCGCCGCGGGTGCAGGCCTGGCCGCAGCCGGGAGACACGCTGCGCCTCACGCTCGACATCAAGCTGCAGCGCGCCGCCGAGCGGGCCCTGACGTACGGGATCCACCTGGCGCACGCCAATCTCGACGGCCAGCACGCCGACGGCGGCGCGATCGTCGCGCTCGACCCGCGCGACGGCGCGATCCTCGCGATGGCCTCGAACCCGACCTACCAGCCGTCCGTGTTCTCGGGCCGCAAGGACCCGGCGAAGCTCGACAAGGTGATCGGCAAGCAGGCGGCCGAGTCGAACTACCCCGCGCTCAACCGCGCGATCGACGCCGCCTATCCGCCCGGCTCGACGTTCAAGCCCGTCACCGCGCTCGCGGCGATGCAGGAGGGCCTGATGCGGCCGTACGACGAGATCCAGTGCCAGCCCGTCTACACCGCCTACCAGGAGCCGTTCAAGAACTGGACGCCGCTGATCGACCAGCCGATGGACCTGATGACGGCGCTGACCGAGTCGTGCGACACCTACTTCTACGAGCTCGGGCGCCGCTTCTACGTGCTGCGGGCCGATCGCGGCCACCCACTCCAGAGTTGGGCGAACCGGTTCGGCCTCGGCGCCCCGACCGGCGTCGACGTCGGCCCCGAGTCACCCGGGCTCGTGCCGACGCCCGAGTGGCGCTGCCAGACGAACGGCGGGCCGCCGTGCGACACGGTCGACCGCACCTGGAAGCCGGGCTACTCGATCCAGCTCGCGATCGGCCAGGGCCAGCTGCTCGTCACGCCGCTCCAGATGGCGCGCGTCTACGCGATGATCGCCAACGGCGGCAAGCTCGTCACGCCGCATCTCGCCGACGACGTCGAGACGAGCGGCCCGACCGGGCAGGCGCAGCGTGTGCTCCGTCGCTTCGGCGCTCAGCCCGCCCAGCAGACCGACGTCGACCCGACCTGGCTGAGCTACGTGCAGCGCGGCCTCGAGGAGGCGACCCACTCGCCGCTCGGCACCTCGTACGGCGTCTTCGGGAACTTCAAGGTCGACATCGCCGGCAAGACCGGCTCCGCCGAGAAGAACGTCCAGCTGCCGGGCTACCCGGCACCGGTCAACCTGACCCAGTCGTGGTGGTGCGGGTACGGGCCGTACTCGAGCCCGTCGGTCGTCGTGTGCGCCGTGATCGAGAACGGCGGCCACGGCGGCGAGGCGGCCGCGCCGGCGGCACTCAAGGTCTTCGAGCAGTACTTCCACTCGAACGCGATGGTCACGGCGCACGCCTCCGACTGATGGCGATCGAAGCAGTAGACCCATCTGCACGCGGGCTCCGGCCTCGGCGCCACGCGCCCGCGATCGGGGCCGGCTCGCTCATCCGCCGCCTCGACTGGCCGCTGCTCGGCGCGCTCGCGGCGCTCGTCGCGTACGGCCTGTGGGCGATCGACGGCATCACCCGCCACGACCCGGGCGGCTCCGCCCTGCAGCGCCAGGGGCTGTACGTGTTCGCGGGTGCGCTGCTCTTCATCGGTGCGCTGTTCGTCGATCCGTCGTTCTACCGCCGCTTCCACCGGCCGATCTACTTCGGCACGCTCGGCGTGATGTTGCTGGTGCTGCTCGCGGGCGCGGCGACCCGCGGGTCCAAACGCTGGCTCGACCTCGGCTTCTTCCGCTTCCAGCCCTCGGAGTTCGGGAAGGTGCTGTTCGTCCTCGTGATCGCCGCGTTCCTGGCCGATCGCGCGAAATCGATCAACGAACCGGCAGCGCCGCTCGCTGCGGTCGGCTACGCGCTCGTACCGATCTTCCTCGTGTTCGTGCAGCCCGACATCGGAACGGCGCTCGTCTACACGGCGGCGCTCGCGGCCGTGCTCTTCGTCGGCGGGCGTGCGCTGGCTGCACCTCGGAGTGCTCGCCGCCGTCGCCGTGCTCGGCGCGCTCGCGATCCTCTGGCTGCTGCCGGCGACCGGGGTGAACGTGCTCAAGCCGTATCAGGCTGCGAGGCTCACGGGCTTCACGCATCCCGACGACGACCCGCGCGGCGCGACCTACAACCTGCGCCAGTCGATCACCGCCGTCGGCGCAGGTGGGCTCCGCGGCCGCGGCATCCTCGGCGCCACGCAGACGCGCCTCAACTACCTGCCCGAGCACTCGACCGACTTCGCGTTCGCCTCGCTCGCCGAGGAGCACGGCTTCTTCGGCGCCACCATCCTGCTCCTGCTGTACCTGCTCGTCGTCTGGCGAGCGCTCAAGGTCGTTGCCGCCGCGCGAGACCTCTACTGCGCGATCGTGGCCGGCGGCATCGCCGTGATGTTCCTGTTCCAGGTGTTCGTGAACAGCGCGATGGCGATGGGGATCGCCCCGATCACGGGCATCCCGTTGCCGTTCGTCTCCGTCGGCGGATCGTCGATGCTCACCCTCTTCCTCGCGATCGGCGTCCTGCAGGCGATCCACGCCCGCCGTAACCTTCGTCGTCGGCAATGATGGGCTTGAAGAGCAAAGTCGGCCCGAAGAGCGCCATCTCGCTCGTTCGGGACGTTCGGCGCGGCACGGGCGACAAGCGCCCGATCGCCGTGGCGGGCGCGCGCGAGCTGGTTCCGCTCCTCGCGAAGGAGCTGCGCGCAGGCGGCGACCCCGGCGCCGTGGTCGAGCAGGAGTTCGACGGTGCCGCCGCGCTGATCTGGGTCGGCGCCGCGGACGAGGACCGGCTGCGGGCGGCAGACCGCGCGCGCGTCCCGATCGTTGCCGTCACCGACGCGGAGAGCGATGCCGTACGTCGTCGCCGACGATCTCGTTCGGATCGAGCCCGGCCACGGCTTTCCGGTCGACGAGATCGCGGCGGCGGTCGCGCGGCGGCTCGGCGACGAGGCGCTGGGCGTCGCCTCCAGGCTGCCGGTGCTGCGGCGCGCGCTCGCCGACCACCTGATCCGGACGACCTCGCGCCGCAACGGGCTGATCGGCGCGGCCGTGTTCGTCCCCGGTGTCGACATGCCGATCCTGACGTACAACCAGGTACGCCTCGTGCTGCGGCTCGCGATCGCGCACGGCGAGCAGCTCGACCGCAACCGGGCTCTCGAGCTCGCGGGCGTGGTCGGCGCCGGCTTCGGCTTCCGCGCGATCGCCCGCACGCTGCTCGATTTCGTCCCGCTCGCGGGCTGGGCGGTCAAGGGCGCGATCGCCTACACGGGCACCCGCGCGATCGGCGAGACCGCCGTCAGGTACTTCGACGCCCGATCGGAAGCGACGCCGTCCGGTCCCGGTCCTACGCTCTCGGAAACGGACGGGAGGTGACGCTCATGAGCTTGACCGGCAACCAGGAGGCGTTCGAGCTGCTGCTGATCGAGGAAGCGGACGCCTGGTTCGAGTACCTCGAGTCGACCCGAGGGCAGAGCGAGACCCGCTACCGCGAGGTCGAGCCGTGGGCGTGGGCGCGCCTGGCGCAGCGGCTGCGTGCGATCGGGGCGCGGCGCGCCAAGCTCGCCCCGGCGTTCGAGGCCGCGTAGGCCGTCCGGGCGCGAGGTCGCTGATACGCTGGTCGGGCAGGCCATGCCAAGGCTTTTCCAGTACACCCGCGTGACGCTCGCCGCAGAAGGCTCGAGCGCGCGCACGATTCGGGAGACACTCTTTGCCACTGAACTGGTTCCGGCGCAAGAAGCCGGAAAGACCGGCGGCGCCGCAGACGGCTGCCGCTACCGCAGCACCCACCCCTGAACCGATCCACACGGAGGCCGCTCCCGGCGGCGCCGGCCGAGGCCTCCGACGAATCCAGCGCATCGAAGAAACGCCGCCGCGGCACGCGCGGAGGGCGCAACAGGAAGCGCAAGACCGCCCCCGCGGGCGGGGCCGGAGCGGCCGCCGCCACCGCCGCGAGGCCGCGACCGCCGTCGGACGAGAAGGCCAAGCCCGCCTCGGCCGAGAAGCGCAAGACGCGGGCCTCCGGCCAGCGCCGGCGCCAGCCCGCGAAGCGCGCGCCGCTGCCGAAGGCGAAGCGCGAGCTGCTCATCTCCGTCGACGCGGGCGAGAAGCGCGTCGCAGTGCTCGAGGACGACAAGGTCGCCGAGGTGTACCTCGAGCGGCCCGAGCGTCGCTCGATCGCCGGCGACGTCTACCTCGGCGTCGTCGACAACGTCCTGCCGGGGATGGAGGCCGCGTTCATCGAGATCGGCCTCGAGAAGAACGGCTTCCTCTACGTCGACGAGATCGTCTCCCCCGAGCTCGAGGGCCGCCGAGGTGCGCGGAAGATCCAGGATCTGATCCAGCGCGGGCAGACAGTCCTCGTGCAGGCGGTCAAGGACCCGATGAAGACGAAGGGCGCCCGCCTGACGACCGAGATCTCGCTGCCCGGTCGGTTCGTCGTGTACGTCCCGCATGGAGAGGGTCTCGGCGTCTCGCGTCGCCTCGACGACGACGAGCGGACGCGTCTGAAGGCGGTGCTCAAGGAGTGCGCGCCGAAGAAGGGCGGCGTGATCGTCCGCACGGCCGCGGAGGGAGCGTCGGCCGAGGACATCCAGCGCGACCTCGAGTTCCTGCAGCGGCTCTGGAAGTCGATCGAGGTGCGCGCGAAGGAGTCGAAGGCGCCGACGCTCGTCTACCAGGAGGCCGAGCTGCCGTTGCGCGTCGTTCGCGATCTCTTCACCGACGACTTCGAGCGGCTGTTCGTCGACCACGACCGCACGTACAAGCGGATCGTCGGCTACCTGAAGAAGACGTCGCCGCACATGGCAGAGCGCGTCGTCCGGTACAAGGAGCGCGAGCCGCTGATGGAGGCGTTCGGTGTCGAGCAGGAGATCCGATCGACGCTGAACCGGCGGGTCGATCTTCCGTCCGGCGGCTACCTCGTCTTCGACTACGCAGAGGCGTTCACGGTGATCGACGTCAACACCGGCCGCTTCGTCGGCTCGCGCTCGAAGAGCTCTGCCGGACGGCTCGAGGACACGATCACCAAGAACAACCTCGAGGCGGTCAAGGAGGTCGTGCGCCAGCTCCGGCTGCGCGACATCGGCGGCATCATCGTCATCGACTTCATCGACATGGCGAACCCGAAGAACCGTGCCGCCGTCGAGGAGGCGCTCCGCACCGAGCTCGAGCGCGACCGCACGAAGACGTACGTCGTCGAGATCTCGCCGCTCGGGCTCGTCGAGATGACGAGGCAGAACGTCACCGACGGGCCGCGTGAGGTCATGACGAAGAAGTGCCCGACCTGCGGCGGTGACGGGATCGTCGTCAACGAGCAAACGGCGGCGATCGACGTCGAGCGGCGATTGCGTGCACTCGTCACGCCCGGCTCCCGCGCCAAGGCGTTCAAGGTTGAGGTCAGCGCGAAGATCGCCTGGCTCGTCGCCGGCCCGGCCGGAGCGCGGCTTCGCGAGATCGAGGAGCTGACGCGGCGGCAGTTCTTCCTGGTCGGGGCGGAGGACGAGCACCTCGATCACTTCCGCGTGCTCGCGCAGGGCACGCTCGAGAAGGTTGCGCCGGAGTCTCCGGTCGCGGTCGGCCAGGAGCTCGAGCTCAAGCTCGGCGAGGTCGGCCTGCACGATGCGCACGCCGGCGTCGGGAAGGTCGACGGGGTCGACGTCTACGTCGCCCGGGCTGCGAAGCTCGTCGGCAAGAAGATCAAGGCCCGGATCACGCTCGTGTCCGAAGGCGTGGCGTGGGCCGAGCTGCTCGCACCGGTCGATCGTCAGGCCGAGCCGCTGACCGCGGAGGCCGAGGCCGAGAAGCCGACGCGTGCGCGCAAGCCGGCGCGCCCGAGGGCGGCCGCCGGGGCCGAGCCGGTCGGCGACGAGGCGCCCGAGGAGCCGGAGCCGCTGGAGGCGGACGCGGAGGACGAGGAGCCCGATACCGAGGAGCCCGAGGCGCCGCCCGCCAAGAAGCGCACCCGCCGCGGCACGCGCGGCGGGCGGAACCGCAAGAAGAAGACGGCCGTCGCGGCCGGTGCTGCCACCCCCGACGCCGACGGCGCCGCCGCGGAGGCCGAGCCGGAGCCGGAGCACGTCGCCGGCGAGAACGGGAGCGGCGGCGCGCCTGTGGCGCCCGCCGTCGGCCCGGTCATCCACGTGCCCGACCGGAGCATCGGAGACGCCGACGGCGAGGAGGCGGCCGACGCCGCGCCGCGCAAGCGCACGCGGCGGGGAACGCGGGGCGGGAAGAACCGCAAGAAGAAGACGGCCGCTGCCGGTGCGACCGCGGTCGAGAACGAGAGCGGCGTCGAGGCTCCGGCGGCCGAGCCTGCGCAGCGCGAGTCGAACGGCGACGGCGAGTGGGGTTACACGCCGATGTCGGAGTGGGGAATCGACGGCGAGTAGCCCCTCTCGCTACACTTCACGCGCTTCGCGGGCATAATCGCCCGCGATTCCTGCGCTATGGACTACGCAATCATCCGTGTCGGCGGCAAGCAGTATCGCGTCCGCGAGGGCGAGACGCTGCTCGTGGATCGCGTGCGCACCGACGAGGGCGAGACGTTCTCGCCCGACGTTTTGCTCGGCGACGGCGGCGCCGTCACCGCGACGGTCGTCGCGCACGAGCGCGGGCCGAAGATCCGTATCGGCAAGTACAAGCGGCGCACCGGGTACAAGCGCCACGCCGGGTTCCGGGCCGCGCTGACGCGCATCGAGATCTCGCTCGGTGGCAGCGGCCGCGCGACGGCGAAGAAGAAGCCCGCCGAGCATGCCGCGAAGCCGAAGGCAGCGGCGCCGGAGGCCACCGCGGCGACTGCGGTCGAGCAAGCAGCTCCGGCCGAGGCGGCAGCCCCGGAGCACGAGGACGATCACGTGAAGGGGATGCCGAAGGGCTACGAGGAGATGACGGTCGCGCAGATCTCCGAAGGCGCGAAGGGCTGGAACCGCCCGATGCTCGAGGCGGCGCTCGAGTATGAACAGGCAAACGCGGCGCGCAAGGGTGCAATCGCTGCGCTCACTGCGGCGCTGAAGGCGAAGGAGGAGAGCTAGATGGCGCACAAGAAGGGGCTCGGCTCCTCGAAGAACGGTCGCGACTCGAACCCGAAGTACCTCGGCGTGAAGATGTTCGACGGCCAGAGCGTCGAGCCGGGCAACATCATCGTGCGGCAGCGGGGCACGAGGTTCCGCCCCGGCCCCGGCACCGAGCTCGGGCGCGACGACACGATCTTCGCCGTCCGTGCCGGCACGGTCTCGTTCCGGACGAGCGGCGAGCGCCGCAGCGTCTCGGTCGTCGAGCCGACCTCGTAGCGACTCCCGCCACGCCGCGAGCCGCGCCGTGACGCTTCCGTAACCCTTCCCAGGGAACGGGACGTGTCCGCGAGGGCGCATACGCAGGCGCGACGGCATCGGGCAACGGCGCCGCCGTGGATGGTTCGCGACGAAGTTGTCACCCTCGTCTGGCAACAGGCCATGGCCTCCGCGGCCATGGCGGGGCGAGGCCCGGCGCTACCGTTCGGGCCGATGTTCAGCGATCGGGCGACGATCCATGCGCAGGCCGGCAAGGGCGGCGACGGCGGCCTCAGCTTCAGGCGCGAGAAGTACGTGCCGAAGGGCGGGCCGAACGGCGGCGACGGCGGCGACGGCGGCGACGTCGTGCTCATCTCCGACGCGTCGCTCCGCGACCTCTCGTCGCTCCGACGTCGACGTCTCGTCAAGGCCGGCCGCGGCGAGAACGGGCGCAGCGCCCGCAAGCACGGCGCACGCGGCTCCGACTCGGAGGTTCGTGTTCCCGTCGGTACGCAGGTGTTCGCCGACGGCGATCTGATCGCCGACCTGGCTCACCCCGCGGCGCGGCTCGTGCTCGCCCGCGGCGGCCGCGGCGGCCGCGGAAACGCACGCTTCGTCTCGTCGACGCGGCAGGTGCCGCGGTTCGCGGAGGTCGGGCAGCCCGGTGAGGAGCGCGACGCGGACCTCCACCTCAAGCTGCTCGCCGACGCGGCGCTCGTCGGGCTCCCGAACGCCGGCAAGTCGTCCCTGCTGACCCGCATCTCGAACGCGCGTCCGAAGGTCGCGGACTATCCGTTCACGACCGTGCAGCCCGTGCTCGGCACCGTCGAGTCCCCGGACGGCCGCCAGCTCGTCGTCGCCGATGTGCCCGGCCTGATCGAGGGCGCGAGCGAAGGGGTCGGGCTGGGACACGAGTTCCTCGCCCATCTCGAACGCGCCCGGACGCTCGTCCACGTGATCGACGCCACGCGTGACGCCGACGAGGCGTGGAGGACGATCGACGCGGAGCTCGGCGCGTACGGCGCGGGCCTCGACGAGCGGGAGCAGATCGTCGTCCTCAACAAGCTCGATCTCGAGCCGAGCCCGACGTTCACGATCGACGATCCGCGCGTGATCGCCGTCCATCGCATCTCGTGCGCCACCGGCGCAGGGTTGCCGGAGCTCGAGAGCGCGCTGTTCACGCTCGTGCCCGAAACCGTGCCGGTCGAGCGCGCCGACGACGAGCTCGTCGATTTCCTCGTCTATCGGCCGGAGCCGAAGGCCCGCCCCTGGCACCTGCTCCGCGTCGAGGGCGGGTACCGCGTCGTCGGGCAACGCCCCCCTGAGGCCGAGCTCGAGCGCGCCCTCCGCGCGGCCGGCGCGCGACGCGGCGCGAAGGTCGAGATCGGAGACGAGGAGCTCGAGCTTGCCTGAGCCGAGCGCGCTCGGGCTGTTCGGCGGCGCCTTCGACCCGCCGCACCGCGGGCACGTCGAGCTGTTGCGCCAGGCGAAGCAGAAGCTCGCACTCGACGAAGTGATCGTTCTCGTCGCCGCCGACCCCGGGCACAAGGACGTCGATACGCCCGCCGACGCGAGGCTGCGCCTCGCGCAGGCTGCCTTCCCCGGCGACGAGGTCGTGTTGGACGAGCACAGTCGGACGGTCGACACCCTTCGCGCGCATCCGGAGTGGCGCGATCCCCTGTTCCTCGTCGGTGCCGACGAGTTCTCCAACTTTCGCGCGTGGAAGGAGCCGAACGAGGTGCTGCGGCTCGCCCGGCTCGGCGTTGCGACGAGGCCGGGCTTTCCGCGCGACCGACTCGACGCCGTGCTCCGCGCGTTGGACGCCCCGAGCCGCGTGACGTTCTTCGAGCTCGACCCGATGCCCGTCGCCTCGCGAGACCTCCGTGCACGGCTCGAGGCCGGCGCGGACGTCGACGGCGACATCCCTGCGGATGCGCTCGCGATCATCCGGGCCGAGGGCCTGTACACCCGTTGACGGCGGGTACACTCGGAGGCGCTTGAGCCCACTCGAACAGGCACGCCGCATCGCGGCGCTCGTCCAGGACAAGCTCGCCCGCGACGTCGTCATCCTCGACATGCGCCCCGTGTGCGCCTACACCGACTACTTCGTCGTCTGCACCGGCGGCAATGCGCGGCAGACGAAGGGGATCTGGGACGAGGTGCACGGCCGTCTGAAGCAGGAGAACGGACTGCTTCCGAAGTCGGTGGAGGGCGGCTTCGAGGCGACGTGGATCATCGCCGACTACGTCGACGTCGTTCTGCACGTCTTCACACCTGAAGCGCGCGAGTTCTACCGGCTCGAGGAGCTGTGGGACGACGTGCCGCACGAGGTGCTCGAAGCCGCGACCGGGTAGGGCTACACTTCCGGCTTCCGGGCCCATAGCTCAGCTGGGAGAGCGTCTGGCTGGCAGCCAGAAGGTCGGCGGTTCGAGCCCGCCTGGGTCCATCTTCCGAGGCGACACCCGACGCGACTGGGAGGCCGGGGCAGATGGTGGCGACGATCAGCTTCTGGGGCTTCCTCTGGTACGTCGTCGCCGGGCTCGTGATCGGCCTGGTCGCGCGGGCGCTCCTGCCGGGAAGGCAGCACCTGAACCTGATCGTCACGATCCTGCTCGGGATCGCGTCGGGGATCGTCGGCGGGCTGATCTGGGACGCGATCTTCACCAACCACGGCATCGCGTGGATCGGCTCCGTGATCGTCGCGATGGTCGCGCTGTACGCGTACGAGCGGCTCGCGGCGAGCCGGGCCCGTGCGTAGACGGCGTCTCCCGGGTTTGTTAAGAACGTGTTAGGGGCCGGGGGCCGCCCCGACGAAACCGTTGCCCGCGCGTCACAGCGTGCATGGCGGGCGAGTGGTGGTCGGGCGTCGAACTTCGCCATCTGATCGCGCTCGAGGCCGTCGCCCACGAAGGATCGTTCCGCCGCGCAGCCACCCGGCTCGGGTACGTGCAGTCGGCGATCAGCCATCAGATCGCCGCGCTCGAGGGCCTGACCGGCCGGCGCCTGATCGAGCGCTCTCGCGGGACGCGCCCGCTCGCGCTCACGCCGGCGGGCGAGATCATGCTCGCGCACGCGGAGGCGGTCATCGCCCGGGTCCGCACCGCCCAGGCCGATCTCGCGGAGCTCGAGGGGAGCGGTCGCGGGTCGTTGCGCGTGGGCGCCGCGCCCGACCTGCTCACGCGCCTCGTGCCCGCGTTGCTTCGCGCGTTCGCCGCGCCCGTCGTCCTCCACGAGAAGGCCGAGACGTCCGCGCTCGTCGCAGCGCTCGGGCGCAACGAGCTCGACCTCGCGCTGAGTGACGAGCCGCTCCCACCGGGGACATTCGACGGCGCCGCGCTCTGCGAGGACCCCTACGTCGTCCTGCTCCAGGACGGTGCGCCGCTCGCGGGCCGCAAGCGTGCGATCTCGTCGAGCGAGCTTGCGCGCCTGCCGCTGATCGCACACGCGCCGACGCGCGCGCACGTCGAAGCCGAGCTGCGCGTGCACGGCGTCGCTCCGCGCTTCGTGCTGCAGGCAGAGACGGGTGCCGCGGTTCACGGTCTCGTCGCCGCCGGGCTCGGCGCTGGGGTCGTCCCCGGCCTCGCGACCGACGCCCGCAGGTCGGGCGCCGTGATCGTCGACCTTGCTCCTGGGCTGATCGCGCCGCGGACGATCGCCGTCGTCTGGAGCCGGACGCAGCCGCTCCGCGCGGACGCGGCAGCGTTCGTCGAGGCTGCGCGGTCGGTCTGCACGGCCGAGCGCCTGCGCGAGCCTGTGCTCGCCGGCTGACGAGAATCGATCAAGCGGTTCACGGACCTCGATCAACCGACGGCGGTCGCCGACGTCGAAGCCGTCGGAGCAACCCTCCAGTGGGCGCCGGAGCCGCGCTGACCGCACGCGGCTCCGACGCCCTAAAGAGCCAGCTCGAGAAAGCGCGCTCCCGAGATCGGATTCGGCGCGTATGGGGGGACGTCGCGGAAGCCGAGCTTGAGGTAGAGCGCCTGCGCGCGCTCCATGCCGGGCACGGTGTCGAGGCGGATCCGCCGGTAGCCGATCCTCCGCGCCTCGTCGAGCGCGCGTTCGGTGAGCGCTCGACCGGCCCCCGATCCGCGGGTCTCGGGCCTGACGTAGAGCCGCTTCAGCTCGCAGGTGTCGTGCCCGAGGGGACGAAGCGCGACGCATCCCACCGCGGCGCCCTGTTCGCGTGCGATCAGGAGCGCGCCGCGTGGCGGGGCGTACGCGCCGGGTAGCCCGGCGAGCTCTCGCTCGAACTCTTGGAAGCCGAGATCGAACGGGAGCGACGCCGCGTACTCCTCGAAGAGCGCGCGCACGTCGGCGAGATCGGCGGGGATGATCGCTCTGATGTCCGTTTCGGCCAGTGGTCGCGCCCTCCGCTCGCTGTCACGCTATCGGCACGAAGTTTGCACAGACACGCGCGCTTTGCCTCCGTACCGTTGTCGATATAGACAACGAAGGAGGTGCACGTGCGAAGGTTCGCTTCAAGAGGGATCGTCTCGATCTGTGCGGTCGCGGCATGCGCGATCACACTGTTCGTCTCTCACGCGTACGCCGATCCGGGGCCGGCGTGCGTCACCGGCGCGTTGACGCTGCAGAGCCCGCCTTCGATCTCCGGCAACACGGCGGTCGGCGGCACGCTCACCGTCTCGACGGGCACCTGGTACTCGTGTGGTGAGCAGGTGACCGGCTATACGTACGCGTGGTCCGGCAGCGGCGGCAGTTCCTCGAACAGCTACGTCGTCCAATCCGGCGACGCCGGCCGAACCGTCTCCGCTGCAGTCGCCGCCTGCAACGCCGACGGCTGTGCCATACCGGCGACCGCTTCGGTCGCGATTCCGTCGGGCGGTGGCGGCGGCGGCGGGAGCGGTGGGGGCGGATGCACGCCGCAGACCTGCCCGCCCCCTCCACCCCAGAAGCAGTCCGATCGGGACGGAGACGGGGTTCCCGACCTCTCCGACAACTGCCCCGACGCGTGGAACGCGACTCAGTCCGATGCCGACGGCGACTGGGTCGGGGACGCGTGCGACACGACCGTCCCACCCGACTTCCTCAACGGCTCGCTGAGCAGCGAGCAGGGATCGGATCGCTCGTTCTGGACGATCGATCCGGGAACGCTCGCCGTGCTCCCGTGCAAGAACGCCTGGGCGCAGTACACGTACACGAATCTGGTTCGCCTCTACGTCCTCTGGAAGTACCGGCTCTCGTTCGACTTCTGCTACATCCCGGGCTCGAAGATCGTGCGCGCCACGGGGTTGTACGCGCGAGGCGTCTATGCATCGTGGCCGTGGTCGTTCCAGGGGAACGCCGTCGAGCCGCGGTGGGTGACGGCGGCACCCGGCACCGCGGTGCACGCCTTCGCACAGGGCAAGTTCGCCGCGTGCGTGGGCGTGGGTGTGATCGGCGTCTGCGGCGGGGCGCGCTCGCCCTTCCTCGACCTCTACGCGAACGCCGCTCCGTCCACCTGGTTCACCGGGGGTATCTCTTGAGACAGTTCGGCGGGCGACGCCGCCTCGCGTTCTGGCTGCTCGTGATCGCGGTGATCGTCGTGATCTGGATCGTGTTCTTCGTCGCCGGGCACGGCAGCATCTCCGGCGGCTCCAGCTAGAGAGCCGCGGAAGCGTGAGCTCTCCAACCGATCCTCGGCGAGGCGCCCCCGGCGTCCGGCCGAGGATCGGTCACCCGTTACGACTGGCTCGCAGCGGCGTTCCTGCGGACAGCCTCGAAGGTCCGCTCCAGCTCGTCGGTCGGCGTGAACTCGAGCGCATCGCAGTCCTCCGGGAACGAGATCCGATGGCCCGGCTCGATGTAGTAGGCGCTCCCGCCGACGATCGTCTCCTGGCGGTCGCCGTAGTCGACGATTATCCGCCCCGAGAAGAGGTAGCCCCAGTGCGGCGCCTGGCAGCGGTCGTCGGGCAGGCCCTTGATCATCGAGCTGGCGTCCTGTCCCGCCGCCGCGTGCTCGAACGCCACGGTGATGCCGCCCCAGTCCGTGAAGCGGCTCACGTACCCGGGGACGACCTCCTGCTGCGGCAGCTCTTCACGTGCGGCGCTCGGCATGGCCGGCTCCTTTCGGTCAGATCACCTGAGTATCCCGTTCCGCCGCCGTTTCGAAGCGGTCGAGCCGGACCGACGCGTGCCAGGCCGGCAGCGCATCGCCGGCGAGCGCCGCCGCGACGAGCCGGCCCGTGCTCGGGGCGACCATGAAGCCGTGACCGCTGAACCCGGCCGCGACCCAGAGCGCGTCGGCGACCTCGTCGACGATCGGCTGGGCATCCGGCGTCATGTCGTAGTAGCCCTCGAGGAGCGTCGTGAGCGGATCGGCCGCCACTGCCGGCACGAGGTCCGAGAACCCGTCGCGAACGGTCCGCCGCCATTCGTCCGACGCAGCCGCCGGCTCCCCGGCGGCGCGCAGGTCGCTCGCGAGCAGCCGACCGTCGGCGAGCTGCTTCGCCGCGACGCCGCGGTCGATCACCACCACGAGCGGCTCGAGCCAGCGGTCGGCGCGCGGCTCGCCGAGGAACAGGAAGCGTGGCTCGCGGACGATCGGCAGCGTGCGGCCGAGCGGCGCGACGAGACGCGCGGTGTCGGCCGACGCCGCGAGGACCACGACGTCGGCGGCGCTCGTGCCGTCGTCACCCACGATGCGCCAGCCGGCGCCGTCTCGGCGGAGCTCCCGCACGGAGGTGCGCTCGAACGTTGCACCGAGCCCTTTCGCCGCGTCTGCGAACGCGGCGACCACCGCGCGCGGCCGGTCGAAGTAGCCGTCCTCTGAGCAGTGCGCGCCGCCGGCGACGCCGTCGGCACGCAGTCCGGGCACGAGCTGCTCGAGCTCGGCCGGCTCGAGGAGCTCGGACGGGACGCCGGCCTCCCGCTGCACCGACACGTTGGCCGCGAGCTGTGCGAGCGAGTCCTCGCGGTCGGCGACGAACACGTAGTCGCAGCGGTCGAAGCGCGCGCCGACGTCGACGCCGAGTTGCTTGCCGAGCTCCTGGTAGAACGCGTGCGACTCGCGCGCCATCAGGCAGTTCGCAACGGTGCCCCACTGCTGGCGAACCCCTCCGGGCTGGATGTTCGATGCACCGGCCCCGACGCCGGCCGCCTCGTAGAGGGTGACCGGGCCGAGACCGCGTTCGAGGACGTGAACAGCGATCGAGAGCCCGCTGATCCCCGCCCCGACGATGCCGACGTTCACGCGGCGACGATACTCGCGCGCGCAGCGGTCGTTCGAAACGGCGCAGGTACCATCGCAACCCATTGGCTGCCTCGACGACCGGGATCGCCGAACGCGCCTTCCGGCGCCGAGTGCCCCGGGCCGGAGGGCTCGCCTACTTCGTCATGCGGCGCCTGGTTGCGCTGGTGCTGCTCCTGCTCGGCATCACGCTCGTCGCCTTCGTGCTCACGGAGATCGTCCCGAGCAATGCCGCGGCGACCGCGCTCGGCGAGCAGGCCGCAGGCGATCCGGCCGCCGTCGCCGCGTTCAAGGAGCACTACGGCCTCGACAAGCCGCTTCCAGCGCGCTACGCGATCTACCTCGGCCACGTCCTCCAGGGCGATCTCGGCCAGTCGTCGCTGACGCACAACGCGGTCAGCCACGATCTCGGCGAGTTCATCCCGGCGACCGCCGAGCTCGCGCTCTTCTCGATCCTGATCGCGTCGGTGGTCGGGGTGGCGTTCGGCGTGCTCGCGGCCCTGCGGCGCAACAAGCCCACCGACCACACGCTGCGCGTGACGTCACTGGCCGGGATCTCGATGCCCACCTTCTGGATCGCGCTCGTCGTGCTCTACGTCGGCTTCTACCGGCTCGGGTGGTTCCCGGGCGCCGAGCGGCTCAACCCCGGGACGGTGCCGCCGCCCTCGGTGACCGGCCTCTACACGGTCGATGCGCTGCTCGACGGCAACGTGAGCCTGTTCGGCGAGGCGCTGCACCACCTCGTCCTGCCGGCGCTCGTGCTCGCCGCGTTCAACGTCAGCCTGCTCACCCGCTTCACGCGGTCCGCGGTGCTCGAGGTGATCGGCAACGACTACGTCCGCGCGGCGCGTGCGAAGGGCCTGCCCGAGCGCGTCGTCGTCGTGCGGTACGTGCTCCGGGCCGCGCTGCCGTCCGTGGTCACGGTCCTCGGCCTCGTCTTCGCGAATGTGCTCACGGGTGCGGTCCTGATCGAGAAGATCTTCTCCTGGCCGGGCGTCGGGCAGTACGCGTATCAGGCCGCGGTGAATCTCGACGTGCCGGCGATCGCCGGCGTGAGCCTGTTCGTCGCGTTCGTCTACGTGACGGTCAACTTCATCGTCGACATCCTCTACGGGATCATCGACCCGAGGATCCGGGTCACATGACGGCCGTTGCGGTTCGCCTCCGCGTGCCGAGCGGCCGCGGCCTCCTCGCGGCGATCCGCCGCCAGCCGCTCGCGGCGATCGGCATCGTCGTCGCGCTCGCCTGGATCTTCGTCGCCGTGTTCGCGCCGCTGATCGCGCCCGCCGACCCGCTCTCGCAGGCGTTCCCACCGTCGCAGTCGCCGTCGCTGCACCACCTGTTCGGCACCGACGAGCTCGGTCGCGACGTCCTGAGCCGCGTGATCTACGGCTCTCGCGTTTCGATCCCGATCGCGCTCGTGCTGGTCGTGCTCGCGGCGACCATCGGCGGCATCATCGGCGGGGTCGCCGGCTACTTCCGCGGCGTGACCGACGGCGTGATGATGCGGTCCGCCGACCTCGTCTTCGCGTTCCCGCCGATCATCCTCGCGATGGTCGTCGCCGCGGTGCTCGGCCGCGGGCTGCAGAACGCGGCACTCGCGATCGTGATCGTCGCGTGGCCGTCGTATGCGCGCGTCGTGCGCGGGCTGGTGCTGTCGGTCGGCGAGTCCGAGTACGTGCAGTCGGCGCGGCTGCTCGGCGCCCCGGCGCGGCGCACGCTGTTTCGCGACGTCCTTCCGAACGTCGCCGGGCCGGTCTTCGTGCTCGCCACGCTCGATCTCGCGAACGCGATTCTGCTGCTCGCCGCGCTGTCGTTCCTCGGCCTCGGTGCGCAGCCCCCACAAGCGGAGTGGGGGTCGATGGTCGCCGACGGGACGCAGTACTTCCAGTGGTGGTGGATGGGGACGTTTCCGGGGCTCGCGATCTTCACCGTCGTGCTCGCCTTCAACTTCCTCGGCGACAGCCTGCGCGACATCTTCGACCCGCGCACGGCCTGGCGGACGCAGGACGAGCAATGAGTCGTAGGCTCGACGGAGACTCTCAAGGAGCGGAGGTGCCGGCTTGGCCGGCGCTGGAGCGGGGATGAGTCGTAGGCTCGACGGAGACTCTCAAGGAGCGGAGGTGCCGGCTTGGCCGGCGCTGGAGCGGGGATGAGTCGTAGGCTCGACGGAGACTCTCAAGGAGCGGGGTGCCGGGCTTGGCCGGCGCCGGAGCGGGAATGGGCCTGCTCGAGGTAGACGGGCTCAGCGTGCGGCTCGCGACGCCGCGCGGCGCCGTCACCGTGGTCGACGGCGTCGACTACGTCGTCGAGGCCGGCGAGGTGTTCGGGATCGCCGGCGAGAGCGGCAGCGGCAAGACGATGTCGATGCTCGCGCTGCTCGGCCTCCTGCCGGACGGTGCCGTCGTCGACGGGAGCGCGCGGTTCGAGGGGCGCGACCTGCTCCGCATCTCGCGACGGCAGCTGCGTGCGTTGTCGGGGAACGACCTCGCGATGGTGTTCCAGGACCCGATGACGTCGCTGCACCCGATGCTCACCGTGGGGCGGCAGCTCACGGAGCACGTCCGGCTCCACCTCGGACTGTCGCGGCGCGGCGCCGAGGAGCGCGCGACCGAGATCCTCGCCGACGTGCGCATCCCCGATCCGGCGAGCGCCCTCCGCGCGTATCCGCATCAATTCTCCGGCGGCATGCGGCAGCGGATCGCGATCGCGATCGCCCTCGCCTGCCGGCCGCGGCTGCTGATCGCCGACGAGCCGACGACAGCGCTCGACGTCACGGTTCAGGCGGGGATCCTGCGGCTGCTCGACCGGCTGCGGCGCGAGAACGAGCTCGCGGTGATCCTGATCACGCACGACCTGGGCGTGATGTCGTCGATCGCCGACCGCGTCTCGATCTTCTACGCGGGTCGCGTCGTCGAGTCTGGGCCGACGGCCCGCGTGATCCAGCGGCCGCGCCACCCGTACACACGCTCGCTGCTCGACGCGCTCCCGCATCCCGAGGCCTCCCAGGACAAGCCTCTCGTCGCGATCGGCGGGTCGCCGCCGACGCCGGGCGCGATTCCATCGGGCTGCGCCTTCCACCCCCGCTGCGGCCATCTGCGCGACAGCTGCCGGTACGAGGTGCCCGAGCTCGTCGACGTCGGCGATCGGCTGCTCGCCTGCCCCGTCGACCCGTTCGTGCGATGAGCACGCTCGAGCTCACCGACGTCGTCGTCGACTACGAGCGGCGCGGCGGCGGTCGCGTGCGGGCGGTCGCGGGCGCGAGCCTCTCCGTCGACGCCGGCCAGATCGTCGGGCTGGTGGGGGAGTCGGGCTGCGGAAAGTCGACGCTCGCGCGAGCGGCGGTCGGACTGGTGCCGCTCGCAGCCGGCACCGTGCGCTTCGAGGACCACGAGGTCACGCCGCTCACCCGGCGTGCCCGTCCCGCCAAGCTCGTCCGGCTCCAGCTCGTTTTCCAGAACCCGTACTCGTCGCTCAACCCGCGGCGCAAGATCAGCTCGCAGATCGCCGACGGGCTGCCGGCGCCTTCGCCGTCACGCGTCGCGGAGCTGTGCGAGCTCGTCGGGCTGCCCGCGAGCGCGCAGCGCCGTTTCCCGCACGAGTTCTCGGGCGGCCAGCGCCAGCGGATCGCGATCGCGCGCGCGCTCGCCGCGGATCCGTCGGTGATCGTGCTCGACGAGCCGCTCGCATCGCTCGACGCGTCGGCGCAGGCGCAGCTGGCGAATCTCCTCGTCGAGCTGACCCGCGAGCTCGGCCTCGGGTTGCTCCTCATCTCGCACGATC
Source organism: uncultured Thermoleophilia bacterium (assembly GCA_963708355.1). Lineage (GTDB taxonomy): Bacteria > Actinomycetota > Thermoleophilia > Gaiellales > Gaiellaceae > PALSA-600. Next base: position 923,596 of record CAVPSK010000009.1, read on the forward strand.
TGGCGATCGTGCGCCACGTCGCCGACTCGGTCTCCGTGATGTACCTCGGCGTGATGGTCGAGACGGGGCCGACCCACCCCGTCTGGAGCCTGCCGCTACACCCCTACAGCGAGGCGCTGATCGGCGCCGTCCCCCACCCCGACGGGACGGGCTTCCTGCCCGAGTCGCTGCCCGGCGAGGTGCCCGATCCCGCTAGGCCGCCGAGCGGCTGCCGCTTCCATCCCCGTTGCCCGTACGCGTTCGAGCGCTGCTCCGCCGAGGATCCCGCCCTCGTCGAGATCGCCGAGGGACGAGCCGCTGCCTGCTGGCTCCAGCCGGCGGGCTCCGGGCCGGCGGCCCCGGCGGAGCGGGCCGCCAACCGCGCCGAGGCTCCCGGCGTCACATATCGTCAAGGGCCCCCCACCGACTTACTGGAGGAGATGTGAGGAAGACTTTCGCCGGGCGCGTCGCCTGGTTCATACCGATCGCCGTGGTCGTAGCGCTTGCGTGCTCCGTCGCGGCCTACGGCGTCAATCATCACGCGGCAGCGTCTTCGACGCTCGTGATCGACAACTCGTTCACGATCAAGACGTCCGACCCGCAGCGGGCGTTCGACCCAACCGCGTCGATCGTCGACCGGGGGATCTACGACACGCTCTTCACCTACAAGGGCGGTGATCTCGCGCATCCGATCCCGCTGCTCGTGAAGTCGTGGAAGGCGTCGAAGGACGCCAAGACCTACAACATCCAGCTCAAGCAGAACGTGCGCTTCGCGAACGGCGCACCGCTCACGTCGGCCGACGTCGTGTTCTCGCTGCGGCGGCTGATCAACCTGAAGGGCAACCCGGCCTTCCTGCTCGCAGGGGTGACGGCGAAGACCGCCGGGCGTTACGGGCTGGTGCTCTACTCGGCGACGCCGAACACGGCGCTGCCGGCGATCCTCGCCAACCCGTCGACGGGCATCCTCAACTCGAAGCTCGTGATCGCGCACGGCGGCACGGCGGGGGCGAACGCGGCAAAGGCCGACAAGGCCGAGTCGTGGCTCAACTCGTCGGCGTCGCGCGGCGCGGGCAGCGGCCCGTACGTGCTCAGCTCGTTCTCGACGACGTCGCAGGTCACGTTGACGCCGAACACGAGCTACTGGGGCTCGAAGAAGCCGGCGTTCTCGACCGTCGTCCTGCGCAACATGATCGCACCGACCCAGCTGATCAACATCCAGCGCGGGTCGCACGAGGTCGCGATCGACCTGTCCTCGGACCAGGCGAAGACGCTGCAGGGCAAGTCGAAGCTCAAGGTCTCGCTGCAGCCCTCGACGTGGGTGTTCTGGCTGTTTGCGAACGACAACCCGCAGATCTCGTCGATCACGTCGAACAAGCAGTTCCAGCAGGCCGTGCGCTACGCGCTCGACTACAAGTCGATCCTGTCGGTGGCCGGCCCGGGCGCGATCCAGGCTCCGGGGATCATCCCGTCGATGTTCCTCGGCTCGCTCCCGCAAAGCGCCAAGGTGAACCAGGACCTGGCGAAGGCGAAGTCCGCTCTGAACGCGTCGGGCGCTGCGGGTCAGGAGGTCTCGCTCGAGTACCCGAGCGACCTGACGATCAACGGCGTTCCGTTCACGACGCTCGCACAGAAGGTGCAGGCGAACTTGAACGCCGCGGGCTTCAACATCACGCTCTCGGGGGCGCCGACCTCGACCTGGCTGACGAAGTACCGGGACGGGAAGATGGCGTTCGGCCTCTCGCTCTGGGGCCCCGACTTTCCGGATCCCGCGGACTACCTGACGTTCGCACCGGGGCAGCTCGTCGGGCTGCGTGCCGGCTGGCCGTCGGGGTCGGATCCGTCGATCGAGAAGATCGCCGCGAAGCTGCTCATCACCACGTCGGAGAGCACGCGGAAGAGCCTGTACCAGCAGTACCAGCGTGAGCTCAACCAGCGCGGTCCGTACTTCCCGCTGATCCAGCCCACGCAGGTGTTCGTGTCGACGACCGATCTGAAGAACGCGGTCTACAACGCGACCTACAGCGTCGACGTGACGCAGGTGTCGCCCAAGTAGCTAGTCGACTGCGACGAGGGCGGACGGGTAGCTGCCGAGCAGCCGCCCGCCGCCCTCCTCGCACACCACGATGTCCTCGATGCGGACGCCGAAACGGCCGGGGATGATGATCGACGGCTCGTCTGTGAACGTCATGCCCGGCTCGAGGGGGGTCTCGTCCTCGGCCGAGATGAACGGCCGCTCGTGCACGTCGAGCCCGATGCCGTGTCCCATCCGGTGGCGGAAGTGCTCGCCCAGCCCCGCGTCCTCGATCGGCCGGCGGCAGGCCGTGTTGACGTCGCGGGCGGTCGTCCCGGCGGAGGCGGCCGCGCGGCCGGCTTCCTGTGCCGCGAGCATGACCGCGTAGGCGTCGCGATAGTCGGCAGGCGGCTCGCCGCAGTAGATCGTGCGCCCGAAGTCGGAGCAGTAGCCGTCGACGACGCCGCCGAAGTCGAACATCACCGCCGTTCCCTCGACGATGCCGTCTCGCGCGGTCTGCGTGGTCGAGTCGTAGTCGTCGTCGCCGAGGCCGGTGAACATGTGCGTCGCGAACGACGGGCAGCGCGAGCCGGCTGCGAGCAGCTCGTGCTCGACCGCTTCAACGAGCTCGAGCATCGAGGTACCGGGCACGACGAGCGGGGTCACCTTCTCCATCGTCTGCTCGACGGTCGCGATCGCGCGACCCATCGCCGCCAGCTCGTCGTCGCCCTTCACGCGGCGTAGCTCGTTGACGAGGCGCGAGCCCGTTCGGAGCGCTTCGAAGCCGGCGATGCGCCCGATGTTCAGCGCGGTCTCGGCCCAGACGCGGTCGCCGATCGCGATCGTCGTGCCCATCCCGCGCGCGACGCGCGCGAACGCGTCGAACCCGTCGTCGGTCTCCGACACGACGACGAGCTCGCCGGCGGGCTGCTCGCGCAGGTGGAAGACGGAGAACATCCTGGGCAGCACGAAGACCGGGTCGTCACCCGGCCGGAAGAACGCGCCCGTCACCCAGCCGTGCGCATAGGCGGCCTCGCCGAAGTTGGGGATGTCGCGCTGGACCCCGGTCAGGTACTCGAGATCGGCCGACGGCGCGAGGAAGAGCGCGTCGACGCCCTCGGCTTCGAGCCGCTCGGAGAGGCGGCGCCGGCGCTCGGCGTAGTCGAACATCGCTCACACCCTAAGGCGGGGCAGAACCTCGCCGCAGAGGAGCTCGACCCCGTGACGTTCGTCGAAGCCGTGAGGCGTCCCGAAGTCGACGCGCGCCGCCCCCGCGTCGAAGAGCGCCTCGGCCTGCGCGGCGACGTCGGCCGGCGTGCCGGCGAAGGCGAACCGCGCCAGCAGGTCGTCGCCGAGCAGGGCACCCGCGGCGTCGTGCTCGCCGGCGGCGACGCGGCCGGCGATGCGAGAGAGCAGTTCCGGATCGAGCTCGATCGTCGGGTCGAGCGCGCCGACGACGTCGACGTACATCGCCACTTCGCGGCGCGCGAGCGCGCGCGCACGGCGGCCGTCCTCGTCGACGACGGTGACGGCGCCGAAGACGATCCCGGTCTCGTCGTTGCCGATTCGCTCGCGGAGCACACGTGCGACGTCGGGATTGGCGCTGCCGCCGACCTTCAGCTCGCTCGCCGACTCGCCGGCGAATGCCGCGAGCCGCTCCGACCACGTGCCGACGAGGAGCGGGACCTCCGGACGGACCGGCGCGTAGCGCAGGCCGTCCCCCGGTCGAAGCCGGAACCGCTCGCCCTCGAAGCCCGAGCGGTCGCCTGCGAGCAGCCGACGAACGACCTCCCACGCCTCGCGGACTGCAGCGGCGGGACGCGAGCTGTCGACTCCCAGCGAGTCGAGCCACGCGCCGGCCGCAAGGCCGAGGAACGCGCGCGCGTCCGAGGCGCGGTCGAGCGCCGCCGTCTGGCCCGCGATCTCGACGGGGTGCAGCGTGAACGGATTGAGGCACGAAGCGCCCACCCGAGCCTGCCGGGTAGCGGCAGCGATCTCGAGCAGGGCCGGCAGAGCCGGCTGGAACCACAGATCGTTGAAGACGGTGACCACGTCGAATCCCGCCTCGTCGGCAGCGCGTGCGAGTGCGGCGTACTCGCCGACCCCCTTGTCCGTCTGCAGCGCGAGGCCGACCTCGCGCGTTTCGGTCATACCCGCTCCGGCGCCGGCGGAGCCGGCACCTGCGCTCCCTGTGAGCCTCCGTCGAGCCTACGGCTCAAACCCCGCTCCGGCGCCGGCCAAGCCGGCACCTCCGCTCCTTGTGAGCCTCCGTCCAGCCTACGGCTCCAACCCCGCTCCGGCGCCGGCCAAGCCGGCACCTCCGCTCCTTGTGAGCCTCCGTCGAGCCTACGGCTCAAACCCCGCTCCGGCGCCGGCCAAGCCGGCACCTCCGCTCCTTGTGAGCCTCCGTCCAGCCTACGGCTCATGTCAGCTCGTCCGTCCGGAGCACGCGTCGACCGATCCGCTCGATCCGCATGATCACCCGCTCGTCGGGGTCGGGGCACGCGACGAGCGAGTCCTGCTCGAGCCAGTCCGACTCCGGCAGCTCCCGCTGCTTCGCGGGCAGCAGTGGGAGGACGCTCGAGAGCGCGTACAGGCAGAAGTGCTTCCCCGGCGGGATGCGGACACGGCTCGACTCGGTCACCTCGAAGTAGTCGCCCACCTCGAGACCGCAGACCGACCGTCCCTCGATGCGCTCGACGGTCACCCGCAGGTCGTAGAGCGCCGTCTCCACGGGTCGACTCTAGCCTTGGGAAACCGATCCGATCGCGCCCGGCTGTCGTAGACTTCGGGTGATGTCCGGCCAGGCTTGGGGACTGGTCTTCTTGATGGTGATCATGAAGATCCCGATCGTGTACCTGATCGTGGTCGTGTGGTACGCGTGCAAGGAGCCGGAGCCCGGCGTCGAGCCCGGCGAGTACTCGGTGTGGCGTCCGTGGCGCAAGCCCGAGGGGCCGCGTCCGCGCCGCGGCGGGCCGCACGGGTCGCGCGACAGCGCCCGCGTCCGCGCCGAGCGTCGGGATAGAGTCGCGCCGTGACGTCCACTCAGCGCGACCCGCGGCGGTCGGTCGAAGCCGTCGCCGGCATCCTCGCTGCAGCGGCCCTCTTCCTCGGGTTCCTGGGGCTCGCCTACCGCCCGTTTCGGCTGGCACCCGTGGCGGTGGTGCTCGCGCTGGTCGCAACGGTGATGAGCCGGGAGCACCAGCGGCTGGTCGCCATGGCGATGGCGGTGATCGGTGTGTGCTTCGTCGTCGGCGCCGCCCTGCAGGTGATCGTGCGCCACCCGCTGTTTTAGGAGGGCCTGGCAGGACAACTAGGGCTTCACTGGTACAACAGTGGGGTGAGCACGCACGACGTCGACGGGTTGAACGCCGGCTACGCGCACGCGCTGCTCGACGAGTACCTCGACAACCCCGACGCAGTCCCGCCCGCGTGGCGGGAGCTGTTCGAGCGCGGCGACTCCGAGCTCGTCGCGACCCACCCCGGCCTCGCGAGGCTGCTCGAGCGCATGCCGCGGGAGCCCGCCCCGAACGGCAACGGCGCGCCGGCTCTCGCACCGGCGGCCGTACCGGTCGAGGCCCCGCCCCCGACAGCACCGGAGCCCGAGCCTGAGCCGGAAGCCGAGGCGAAGCCCGCTCCTGCCGTCGATCCGCAGCTGCTCGGCGGGATCGCCGCGGCAATGGCGCTCGTCAAGGCGCACCGCACCCACGGCCACCTCGGCGCGAGGCTCGATCCGCTCGGCTCAGAGCCGGTCGGCGACCCGACGCTCGAGCCGCTTCGCCACGAGCCCCGGCTGGTGCCCGAGCTCCAGGAACGGATCCCGGCGTCGGTCCTGAGCGTGCATGTCCCCGGCGACACGCTCGCAGACGTGCTCCCGAAGCTCGTCGAGACCTACTGCGGCACGATCGCATACGAGCTCGAGCATCTCTCCGACCACGAGCAGCGCGTCTGGCTGCGCCAGGTGATCGAGTCCGGGAAGTACCGTCAGCCGCTGCCGCCCGAGGAGCAGCGTGCGCTCTTCCGCCGCCTCTGCGAGGTGGAGGGGATGGAGCGGTTCCTGCGCAAGCGCTTCCTCGGGCACAAGCAGTTCTCGCTCGAGGGGCTCGACGTGATGATCCCGATGCTCGACGAGACGATCGCGCTCGCGGCGAGCGACGGCGCGCACGCGGTCGTGATGGGCATGGCGCACCGCGGACGCCTGAACGTCCTCGCGCACACGATCGGCCTCCCGTACGAGCAGATCATGCGCGAGTTCGAGGGCGAGCGGACGCTGGAGGCCGTCAGCGCCGATCCGGAGGGCGGCACCGGCGACGTGAAGTACCACCTCGGTGCGCACGGGCTGCGGACCACGTCGAACGGGATCATGGGCGTCCGGATCGTCTCCAACCCGAGCCATCTCGAGGCCGTCGACCCGGTCGTCGAAGGGCGGACGCGCGCCGAGCAGACCGACCGCTCGACGCCGCACGGCGCCCACGACCCGTCCGTCGCGCTCGCGCTGCTGCTGCACGGCGACGCGGCGTTCGCCGGGCAGGGGGTCGTGGCGGAGACGCTCAACCTCCAGGGCCTGGTCGGCTACTCGACCGGCGGCACGCTCCACCTGATCACGAACAACCAGATCGGATTCACCACCGACCCGAACGAGGGCCGCTCGACGAGGTACTCGTCCGACCTCGCGAAGGGCTTCGACATCCCGATCATCCACGTGAACGCCGACGACGCCGAGGCGGCGCTCGCGGCCGTGCGCCTCGCGATGGCCTACCGCAAGCGCTTCGGCGACGACGTCGTGATCGACCTCGTCGGGTACCGCCGGTTCGGGCACAACGAGCAGGACGAGGCCGCGTATACGCAGCCGCTGATGGTCGAGCAGATCGCCGGCCACAAGAGCGTGCGCGAGCTCTACCAGGAACAGCTCGTGGAGGCCCACGTGCTGAGGGAGGCCGAGGCGGAGGGCTACGTCGCCGAGGTCGAGGCCGAGCTCCGCGCCGCGCACGACCGCCTGAAGGCGTCCTTCGGCGATGCCAGGAAGAACGAGCAGGAGGGCGTGATCCCGTTCGCGGTCGGCGCCGATCCGGAGACCGCCGTCCCCGCCGAACGCCTGCGCAGCCTCACCGACGAGCTCCTGCGCGTACCGGAGAGCTTCACCGTCCACCCGAAGCTCGCGCGCCAGCTCGAGCGGCGCCGGACCGCGCTCGACGAAGGCGGGATCGACTGGGGCCAGGCCGAGTCGCTCGCGTTCGCCTCGCTGGTCGTCGAAGGGATCCCGATCAGGCTCACGGGCCAGGACACCCAGCGCGGCACGTTCGCGCAGCGGCATCTCGTGCTGCACGACGCGCGCACCGGCGAGACCTACACGCCCATGCAGAACCTCGATGAAGGCTCGGCGTCGTTCGAGGTCTTCAACTCGCCGCTCTCCGAGTACGCGTGCGTGGGCTTCGAGTACGGCTACTCGGCGGCCGCGCCGGAGGCGCTCGTGCTCTGGGAGGCGCAGTACGGCGACTTCGCGAACGGCGCGCAGATCGTCATCGACCAGTTCGTCTCGTCGGGGCAATCGAAGTGGCGCGAGACCTCACGGCTCACGCTCCTTCTGCCGCACGGCTACGAAGGGAACGGGCCCGAGCACTCGAGCGCGAGGCTCGAGCGGTTCCTGCAGCTCGGTGCGCAGGAGAACCTCCGCATCGTGAACTGCACGACGTCCGCGCAGTACTTCCACGTGCTGCGGCGCCAGGCGCTGATCGCGACCGCGCGGCCGCTCGTCGTGATGACGCCGAAGGGGCTCCTGCGGCTCAAGGATGCGTCGTCGACGCTCGACGAGCTCGCGCACGGCGGGTTCCAGCCCGTGATCGACGACGTCTCCGTGGACAAGCAGGCCGTGCGGCGGCTCGTGCTCTGCGCCGGAAAGATCTACTACGACCTCGTCGGCCACGAGTCGCGCACCCAGGCGGCCGGGGTGGCCGTTGCCCGCCTCGAGCAGCTGTACCCGTTCCCGACCGAGGCGGCGCGCGCGCTGATCGGCTCCTACCCCTATCTGCGCGAGGTCGTCTGGGTGCAGGAGGAGCCGCAGAACATGGGCGCGTGGCGCTCGATCCGGCACCGGCTCGAGGAGGCGGCAGCGGGCGTGCCGCTCCGCTACCTGGGGCGCCCGTGGCGTGCGAGCCCGTCAGAGGGCTATCCGACCGCTCACCTGATCGAGCAGGAGCGGATCGTGCACACCGCTCTGACCTAGTCGACCTAGCCGCTCAGGGGCGGCGGGTGCGGTTGCGCGCCTGCTGCACCGTCCAGGCGTGCTTGGCGACGCGCACACCGTGCTTGCGCGCGAGCGCGGCCACCAGCCGGCGCTGAGACGGCGGCAGGCGCCGCCAGACGTCCCACGCGGTCAGCGCGACGCTGACGGCGGCAGGGCCTCTGAAGCGAATGCGCGGCATGGCGCGCATTGTGCCCTGCGGGTCTTACCTCGTGCCTTGGGAGGTGTCGGAGCCCGATCCCTGGTCCGAGCCGTCGCTGCTGCTGTCGCCGCTCCCACCACCGGAGGTCAGCCGGCCGCCGTCGTCGAGGTCACGGCCGACGGGCGGGTTGTTCGCCGGATCGAGGTACTGCGCGGCGATCGGCCCGGTGAGCTGCTGCCTCGTCGGGTTCAGCGTGACGTAGACGATTCCCGGGTTGGTCACCGGGGTGGGGGGTGCAGGCGTGGTCGTGGGGGGAGGCGTGGAGGCCGGAGGCGCGGGGCTCGCCGGCTGGTCACCCGGACCGCCCGGCGCCGGCGTCGGCTCGGCGGCGGGCGGCGGAGGAGCGGGCGCCGGCGCCGGCGCGGGCGCAGGAGCCGGGGTGGGAGCAGGGGCCGGCTTCGGAGTCGGTACGGGCGCAGGGGCGGGCTTCGGCGTCGGCGCGGGGGCGACGTCGTCCGGGGGCTGCCGCGGGATCGTGGGCTCCGGAACGGAGGGAGCGGGCGCCTGGGAAGCAGGCGCGGAGGGGGCTGCGACGGGCAGCGAGACGAAATCGGGCCGTGGTGTGGACGGCGCGAGGCTCGGCAGGTGCGGCCGCACGTGGAGGTGCGGCACGTGTGGCAGGGCCGGGAGGGCAGGGGTGATCTGGATCGCGCTCGGCGCGTGCACGGCGCTTCGAGGCAGGGCCGGCAGGGCCCCGGTCAGGACGTCCGGGGTCAGGACGTGCTTCGGCAGCACGAGCAGGCCGGCGGCGACGCTGACCGTCAGTCCGCCTGCGGCGACCTGCAACCACACACCTCTCATGCTTCCCCCTGCTTCTGCCGAAGAACTGTCCTGTACAGGGGGTATCGGCAACGGCATCGCAGCGCTTGAGAAGGAAAATCGGTGGCCTGGAGACGGGCGGCCTGGGCAGCTTTCGCTTCAAGCTCGTCGCCTGGTTCGCCCTGCTCGCCCTGCTGCCGCTCGCGGTGGCGTTCTACGGTTACGACGGCCTGGCCCAGCGGAGCGAGAGCCGCCGGGCGGACGCCTCGCTCGAGGCGGAGCTGCGGGTCGCGATCGACGGCTACGGCAAGCGGCTCGACGCGGCCGACACCGCCGCCCAGCGCCTGGCCGGCCAGGTGCAGGTGCAGCGGGCGCTGCGGCGGGGCGACCGGTCCCAGCTGGCCGCGATCGTCGCGGCTCATCCCACCGCGATCCTCAAGGCAGGCGACGTTCATGCCGGCAGGGTGCCCGACCTGGCTGCGCTGCGGTCGATCGACGTGCTCGACGGCGGACACCGCCTCGGCAGCGTCGCGATCGCCGTGCCGATCGACGACCCGCTGCTCGGGGCGATCGGCGTGGGCCTCGACGCCGGGGACAAGCTCGTCGCGGTCGTCGACGGCCGGATCGTCGCGGGCGCTCCGGCTCAGGTGCTGGCGCTGCGACCGGGGCGTTCCGGGCGAGTCGACGTCGGCGGCGTCGAGAGCCGCGCGCTCGCGACCTCGCCGCTCGTCGATCCCGCCGGCCTCCAGCTCGTCGCAGTGACCCCACAGCGCGCGATCGACGTTGCCGCGCGCTCCGCCGAGATGCGCCTCGCGGCGGTCCTGCTCGGGTCGTTGCTCGTGTTCGCGCTCGTCATCTTCCTCCTCGGCCGCTCGGTCGTGACCACGCTCCGCCGGCTCGCGGACGCCGCCGACGGCATCGCCGACGGGCGGCTCGACGAGCGAGTGGAGGTTCGTGGTCACGACGAGTTCGCTCAGCTGGGCGGCGCGTTCAACCGCATGGCCGCCCAGCTCCAGCAGCAGCTCTCCGAGCTGCGCACCGAGCGGCGGCGCAGCCACGAGGCGACCACGCGTCTCGGGCAGGCACTCGGCGCGACCCACGATCCGACGCAGCTTCTCCAGGTCGTCGCAGAGACGGCCCTCGAGGCGACCGGCGCGTCGGGCGCCGTCGTCAGGACTCGGAGCGGCGAGGTGCTCGAGGCGGGCGAGCCGGGCACGCCCGAGGTGACGTTCCCGCTCCGCTTCGGTGCATCCGACTTCGGCTCGCTCGTGCTCAGCGGCTCGAAGCTGGACGCCGACCAGATCGAGACCGCGAGAGCCCTCGCGGCGCAGGCCGCGGTCGCGCTCGAGAACGCCCGCCTGCACCGGCTGGTCGAGCGGCAGGCGCTAGTCGACGGGCTCACCGGGCTGGCGAACAGGCGGAGCATCGAGGAGTCGATGCGCACCGAGCTCGCCCGGGCCGGGCGGCTCGGGCACGAGCTCTGCCTCGTGATCGCCGACCTCGACCACTTCAAGCAAGTGAACGACCACTACGGGCATCTGGCCGGAGACGACGTCCTGCGTGCTTTCGCGGAGGCGCTCACCGGGACGGTGCGGGAGGGCGACGTCGCCGGCCGCTGGGGCGGCGAGGAGTTCGCGCTCGTCCTGGTGGGCGTCGGTGTCGCCGGCGGCGTGGAGCTCGCCGAGCGTGCCCGGCGACTGATCGCCTCACAGACCGTCGAGACGGTCGCCGGCCCGGTGGCCGTCACCGCCAGCTTCGGCGTGGCCGCGTGCACGGGCGCCGCCGCCGTCGACGACCTCGTCGCCGCCGCCGACGAGGCCCTGTACGCGGCGAAACGGGGCGGCCGCGACCAGGTCGTTGGGGGCGCGACGGTGGAGCCGGTCATCTAGACTGCCCCGCCGGGAGAGAAACAGGACGTACCAGCAGGAGGAATCCATGGCAGTCGAGACTCCGTCCCTGTTCACACAGGTGATCCAGGAGCACCTCGAGTTGAAGCGACGCAATGCCGCGCTCGAGCACGAGATGCCGCTCGAGAAGTACATGAGCGACGACCCCTTCGAGAACCACCCGCTCTTCAAGACCGAGGAGCAGGCCCGCATAGAGGACACGATGGACGGCACGCAGACGATCGTCGAGCACGAGACGACCGTCGACTGGCCGACGATCGAGGACACGTTCACCACGCCGCCCGTCGAGCCGGCGGAGGCGACGGTCGAGACGGCGGATCCGGTCGAGCAGACCGACGAATCGCTGTGGTCGCGCTCGCGCGACTTCGACTGGGGCGACTGAACCTGCGAGGGGGAGCACCGGACGTGCTCCCCCGGCATGTCTCAGCAGTAGCTACCGGCGGGTGCCGCGCCGGGCCGGAACCTGACCGCCCGTGCGAGGAGCGGCGCGACCCCGGCTTTGCGTAGGGAGGATTGTTCCCGCCGGCCGACGGGCCGACATCGGTCACCGCCTCGAGTAGCCCGAGGATGGCGCAACTCCAGCACCGAGTACCTCTTGTCGCCGAAGTCCCACGCGCGCCAGGCCACACCGACGCCGTCCGGGTCGGAGGACAAGTCGAAGAGCTCGATCGTCTGTCCGGCGCGCGGCGTCCGCGCGCGAAAGCCATCACCGGGGGGCCGCGGATTCATCTCCGCCGGTTAGGATCGTTCGATGGCCGGGACGATCGTCGTGGGTTACGACGCTGGAGACGCCGCGCAGCGCGCGCTCGAGCGGGCGGTCGAGGAGGCGCAGAAGTCGTCGTCGAGCCTGGTGATCGTCGCCGTCGCCGAGATGCCCCTCGATCCGGAGGGTCTGCAGAACTACGGCACGCTCGACGACAGCCCCGTGCAGATGATGCCGCTCGTCGAGCCGCCCGAGCTCGATTCCGTCTTGGCGAAGGCGCGCGAGCGGGTCGAGGCCGCCGGCCTCCCGGCGGACTACGTCTGGGCGGCGGGCGAGCCGGCCGGGGAGATCCTCGGCATCGCGAAGGAACGCAAGGCGACGCTGATCGTGATCGGTTCGCACCACCACGGCTTCTTCAGCCGACTGCTCGGCGCCGACGTCAGCGGCGAGGTGCAGCGCGATGCCGGCTGCGACGTGATCGCCGTCCCGTAGCGGTCCCGCTCGAGATTGGATCGCAGTTAGCGGGCTGTTACATCGACATCTACCTGGCCTGGCGGCCCACTCCCTAGCCAAACCCGGCCAGTACCCTTCGGCCGATGCCACCGCTGCAGACCTCGGCCTCGTACACGCCCACGGGCGACCAGCCGGATGCGATCGAGACACTCGCCGCCGGGCTGCGTGCGGGAGAGCGCTACCAGACGCTGCTCGGCGCGACCGGCACCGGCAAGACGGCGACGATGGCCTGGATCATCGAGCAGGTCCAGAAGCCCGCGCTCGTGATCGCGCACAACAAGACGCTGGCGGCGCAGCTCTGCAACGAGTTCCGCGAGTTCTTCCCGTCCAACGCCGTCGAGTACTTCGTCTCGTACTACGACTACTACCAGCCCGAGGCGTACGTGCCGCAGGCCGACCTCTACATCGAGAAGGACTCCTCGCAGAACGACGACATCGCGCGGCTGCGCCTCGCGGCGACGTCCGCGCTCTTCACCCGGCGCGACGTGGTCGTCGTCGCGTCGGTCTCGTGTATCTACGGCCTCGGCTCGCCGGAGGAGTGGCGCGACCGGTTGCTCTACCTCGAGCTCGGCACCGAGCACGACCGCGACGACGTGCTCCGCAAGCTGATCGACTCGCAATACGTCCGCAACGACGCGATCCTCGGCCGCGGCCGCTTCCGGGTGAAGGGGGACATCCTCGAGGTGCAGCCGGCGAACGCCGAGACGGCATATCGCATCTCGTTCTTCGGCGACGAGGTCGAGCAGATCACCCACTTCGACCCGCTCACCGGCGAGGTCTACTCGAAGCTCGACAACCTCGCGATCTGGCCGGCGACCGAGTACGTGACGTCGAAGCCGACGGTCGAGCGCGCGGTGACCGAGATCCGCGACGAGCTCGAGCGGCAGGTCGCGAAGTTCGAGCAAGAGGGGCGCATGCTCGAGGCGCACCGCATCCGCCAGCGCACCGAGTACGACCTCGAGCTGCTGCAGGAGCTCGGGTTCTGCTCGGGGATCGAGAACTACTCGCGCATCCTCGAGGGCCGCCCCGCGGGCTCGCATCCCTTCACGCTGCTCGACTACTTCCCCGACGACTTCGTGATCTTCGTCGACGAGTCGCACCAGACGGTGCCGCAGCTCGGCGGCATGTACGAGGGCGACCGCTCCCGCAAGCAGACGCTCGTCGACTACGGCTTCCGCCTTCCCTCGGCGCTCGACAACCGGCCGCTGCGGTTCGACGAGTTCCTGCAGAAGGTGCCGCAGATGGTGTTCGTCTCGGCGACGCCCGGCGCCTGGGAGCTGCGACAGAGCTCGCGCGTGGCCGAGCAGCTGATCCGCCCGACGTACCTCGTCGACCCGGAGGTCGAGCTGCGGCCGACGCGCAACCAGATCGACGACCTGCTCAACGAGATCCGGCGCCGCGAGGACGTGGGCGAGCGTGTGCTCGTCACGACGCTCACGAAGAAGATGGCCGAGGACCTCACCGACTACCTGCTCGAGGCCGGCGTGAAGGCGCGCTATCTGCACTCGGAGATCGACACGCTCGAGCGCATCCAGATCATCCGCGAGCTCCGGCTCGGCGAGTACGACGTGCTCGTCGGGGTGAACCTCTTGCGCGAAGGGCTCGACCTGCCCGAGGTGTCGCTCGTCGCGATCCTCGACGCCGACAAGGAGGGCTTCCTGCGCGGTCGCACCGCGCTCGTGCAGACGATCGGGCGCGCCGCACGCCACGTGAACGGGCGGGTGCTGATGTACGCCGACAAGATGACCGAGGCGATCAAGGGCGCGCTCGACGAGACGAATCGCAGGCGCACCACCCAGCTGACGTACAACGAGGAGCACGGGACCAAGCCGATCTCGATCGTCAAGGGCGTCTCCGACATCGCGGAGTTCCTCGCGCTCGAGCAGCCGCACGTGCCGTCGTCACGCCGCCGCCGCGGCGACAAGATCGAGGGGATGTCGCGCGAGGAGCTCGAGAAGCTCGTGATCACGCTCGAGGAGGAGATGTTCCAGGCGGCCGAGGAACTGCGGTTCGAGTACGCCGCCAAGCTGCGCGACGAGATCAAGGAGCTGCGTCGCGACCTGAACGCCGTTGTCGAAGCGTCGGCATGAACCGCGGGCTTGTGAGCCGTAGGCTTGACGGAGGCGACCCAGGAGCGCAGGCGCCGGCTTAGCCGGCGCCGAAGCGGGAAATGACGGTCGGGCTCGTCCTCGCGATCCTCTTTTCGGGATTCCTGACCGGGGCGCTCGCCCGGCTCGCGATTCCCGGGCCCGATCCGATGCCGATCTGGCTGACGATTGCGATCGGATTGGTCGGTTCGATCGTCGGCGCCGTCGTCGGGAAGGCGATCTCGCACGACAACGCCTACGTCATCTCGCTCCTCTCGTTCGTCGTCGCGATCGGGCTCGTCGCCTCGTACCGGCGCTTCGTCCAGCAGCGCCCAGTGTTCGGGCCGGGTGCGACCGCGTTCCCGCGCACGGGGCTCGGCGTCGAGCAGCAGCGGGAGCGCCTCAAGAAGCTCGGACTCGATCCCGATCGGCTTACGCCCGACCGGAAGCAGGTCGAGCAGGCCCGCCTCGAGGCGGCGCTCCAGGAGCTCCACCGCGCCGGACTGATCGACGACGAGGAGCTGGCCGCAAAGCGTGCCGCCCTCCTCGATCGCGAGTAAAGACGGCCCGGATCGGGTAAGAGCTCACCATGTCATGGGTGTGGCTGATCATCGTGGGCGCGATCGTCGGCGCCCTGGGACGCCTGTTCCATCCGGGGCCGGATGCGATGGGCTGGATCGTGACGGTCGTCCTCGGGGTCGTCTCGCTGATCATCGGCGGTCTGATCGCGAACGGCTTCTGGCGGTTCGTGATCGGCGTGATCATCGCCGTGATCCTGACCTTCGCCTACGGCCGAGTGATGGCGTCGCGCTCCCCCAGCACGACCTAGTCGTTCGCGGCGAGGGGCTCTCGGCCGCGGGCGAACGTCCGCACCGCCGTGAGCCCCCAGCCGCCGTCCCCCCAGACGTAGCTGTCGGCGGCGATCGTCGCCTCGTCGACCCGATAGGCGAGTGCCCCACGCGCCTCGCCGCGGCGGTGCGGGCGCGGCTGCCCGAGCCCCGGCGCGGTCGCCAGCACAGCGCCCGCGACGCCGCCGTCGACCACCTCGAACTCGTGACGCTCGGCGACCGCGACCTGGTGCACGTGCCCGCCGACGATCAGCTCGGCACCGGCCGCCTCCAGTCGCGAGAGCGCCGCACCGCGCCGTGCGAGCGGGCGCTTGCGCGAGCGCCACGGCGCGTTCACGAGCTGGTGGTGGAGAACGACGAGACGCAGCTTCGAGGGCGGGGCGGCACGGAGCCGCGACTCGGCTCCGGCGAGCTGGCCGGACGAGAGGCCGCCCGACTGGTGCCGCCAGGGGCGCACGGAGTTGAGCCCGATCGCGACCATCGTGTCCGTCTCGTGGGTGGGCTCGGTCGTCTGCCACCGGCGCTCGAACTCGTCCCACGGCCGGGTGAAGCGCGCGGGGATCGTGTGCGGGACGTCGTGGTTCCCGGGTACCGCGAGCAAGGCGACGTCGAGCGAGCGGAGGAGCTCCGCTGCGCGCTCGTGCTGCGCCGGTAGCCCACGGTGCGTGAGGTCGCCGCTGGCCACGACGAGGTCGGGCCTCACGCGCTCGACGAGCGCTCGCAGTGCGGGCTCTAGAATCGGATCGTCACGCGCCCCCACGTGCAGGTCGGAGACGTGCAGGATGCGCGTTACCACCGGCGAAGCAGGCTATACAGTGAGTGCGATGGCCGACGACCAGTCGGAGATCTTCGACGACCTGTATCTCGGGCTCCGGGCCGGCGGTGCGCTGCGCAAGCAGCGCCGCGGCGAGCCGCTGACCGAGGAGGAGCGCGAGGCGCTCGGCCGCTGGCAGCGGCTGTCGGCGTGGCGGAAGGCGGTCGCGATCGGCGGGTTCTCGGTCGGCACGTTCGGCCTCGGCTTCACCCTCGGCGGGCTCGTCTTCGGCCGCTGGCGCAAGGCCTGAGACGCCGCCGCCCGCAGGATCGAATCAGAGGCGTCTCAAGTGATCGAGGTCGTCCGGGGCGACATCACGACGCAACGTGTCGACGCGATCGTCAACGCCGCGAACGCCTCGCTGCTCGGCGGCGGCGGCGTCGACGGCGCGATCCACCGGGCCGGCGGACCGGCGATTCTCGCCGAGTGCCGGGCGCTGGGCGGCTGCGAGACGGGCGACGCGAAGGCGACGACGGGCGGCGAGCTGGCTGCGCGCTTCGTCGTCCACACCGTCGGTCCGGTCTGGCGCGGAGGCACGGCCGGCGAGGCGGAGCTGCTCGCGTCGTGCCACCGCCGCTCGCTCGAGGTCGCGGGCGGGCTCGGCGCCCGCTCGGTCGCGTTCCCGGCGATCTCGTGCGGCCTCTACGGCTACCCACCCGAGCTCGCCGCTCCCGTTGCGCTCGACGCGGTGCGCGCGGGCGACCACGACTTCGACATCGTTCGCTTCGTGCTGTTCGGGGACGACACCTACGAGGTGTTCGCACGCGCGGCGGCGGTCTGACCGGCGCTGCGGGTCGACAGCAGCACCGCGCCGGCAAGGCCGACGACTCCCGCAGCGCCGCCGGCGAGCCAGAGCGTGCCGGCGCCGCCGATCGCGGCGACCAGGAAACCGCCCGCGGCGAGGGCGATCAGCTCGGCGCCGTTCCGCAGGCCGTTGTAAGCCGCGAAGGCCTGGCCGTGCCGTGCCGGTGCGACGCGCTGATGGATCAGCGTGCGGAAGAGCGTGTTCTTCACACCGTGGCTGAGGCCGCCGAAGAGATAGCAGACACACATGAACGGGAAGACCATCCAGAAGGGCGCCAGGAACTTCGAGAAACCCTGAGCCGACGCGGCGAGCAACGCGACGAATGCGACCAAGTCCGCGGGAACGCGCGGTGCGAGCAGGATCGACGCGAGGATCATCGCCGAGGCCCACACGGTGAGCACCAGGCCGAGCGCGAGCGGCGACTTGTCGAGCTCGTCGATCGTGTAGACGAAGTCGGCCGGAATCGTCGCCGACATGAAGACGAGCGTCACGGCGCCCGCCGCCATCGCGATCCCCAGCGTTCGCTCGGCGAAGAGCATCGCCAGTCCGTCGCGTGCGCGGAAGCCGGCGCTCTCCGCGCGCGATACACGGCGGCGAACGGCGATCGAGGAGAGCGCCGCCGCGATCAGCAGAAACGACGCAGAGTCGGCCAGCAGCGCCCAGCGAGTCCCGACGCTCGCGGCCAGCGCGCCGCCGACCACCGGGCCGACGGCGAAGCCGAGGCTGCGCGCGGACTCGACCATGCCGTTCGCGCGGCCGATCGATCGGGGGCCTGCCAGGAGCGGAACGAGGGCGAACTCGGCCGACTGCCCGATCGCCGCGCCGACGCCGAGCAGCACGGCCAGCGCGAGAGTCGCGGTGATCGAGCCGGTCGCGAAGGCGAGCGCAGCTGCCACCACGCACTGGAACAGCGCCGCCATGATCGCCACCGCCCGCGTCTCGAAGCGGTCGACGATCAGGCCGGCGTGTCCGGCCAGCACCACGATCGGCGACCAGAGCGCGATGAAGATCACCGAGACGCCGATGCCCTCCCACAGCTCGTTCGTCTGCAGCGCCAGTGCGATCGCGGCGACGAAGTCGCCCATCGTCGAGACGGCGATCGCCGCGGCGACGGCCCGAAGGTCGCGGAGCCTCGGTTCCACCCGCCGAGTCTCGCCTGCACCCCGCGCGGAGGCTAGACGAACGTACGTTCGCTAGATACAATACCGCTCCCATGGCTGCCGACGAGCTTGTCGTCCACGGCGCCCGGGAGCACAACCTCAAGGACATCACGGTCCGGCTCCCGCGGAACGCCCTCATCTGCATCACCGGCCTCTCGGGCTCCGGGAAGTCGAGCCTTGCCTTCGACACGATCTACGCCGAGGGTCAGCGCCGGTACGTCGAGAGCCTGAGCGCGTACGCGCGCCAGTTCCTGCAGATGATGGAGAAGCCGGACGTGGACTCGATCGACGGCCTCAGCCCGGCGATCTCGATCGACCAGAAGACGACCTCGCGGAACCCGCGCTCGACGGTCGGCACGGTCACGGAGATCTACGACTACCTGCGCCTCCTCTACGCGCGGGTCGGCCGGCCGCACTGCCCGGTCTGCGGGCGCCCGATCGCCGGCCAGTCGATCGACTCGATCGTCGAGCAGATCCTCGTCCTTCCGCAGGGCACGCGCTTCACGGTCAACGCGCCGGTCGTGCGCGACCGCAAGGGCGAGTTCCGCGACCTCTTCGAGGAGCTGCGTAACGAGGGCTTCTCGCGCGTGAAGGTCGACGGCGAGCAGCACACGCTCGAGGAGCCGCCCACGCTCGACAAGAAGTTCAAGCACACGATCGAGGTCGTCGTCGACCGGCTCGTGATGAAGGAGGACCTGCGCACGCGCCTGACGCAGTCGGTGGAGACCGCGGCGGCGCTGGCGGAGGGTCTCGTCGCGATCGATCTCGTCGATACGGACGAGACGCGCACCTACAGCGAGAAGTTCGCGTGCCCCGAGCACGGCGTGTCACTGCCCGAGCTGCAGCCTCGCGTCTTCTCCTTCAACTCGCCCCACGGCGCGTGCCCGCGCTGCACGGGCCTCGGCGCGCAGCAGGAGATCGACCCCGACCTGCTCGTTCCGGATCCCACGCTCTCGATCGACGACGGCGCGCTCGTGCCGTGGGCGGTCGGCGGCTCCGGTTTCTACGAGGCCGTGATCCAGGCGATCGCCGACCGTTACGAGATCCCTACCGACGTCCCGTGGGAGGAGCTCACGAGCGAGCAGCAGGACTACTTCCTCTCGGGCACCGACGGCGACAAGGTCTACGTGCAGTACCGAAACCGCATGGGCCGGCGGCGCTCGTACATGATCTCGTTCGAGGGCATCGTCACCTCGCTCGGGCGCCGGTACCGGGAGACCGACTCGAGCTCGCAGCGCGAACGCATCGAGGAGTACATGTCGTTCCGGCCGTGCCCGGTCTGCAAGGGCGCACGGCTGAAGCCGGAGGTGCTCGCCGTCACGGTCGGCGAGAAGAACATCCACGAGTTCACCCGGCAGTCGGTGTCGCGCGCGCTCGAGTTCCTCGACTCGCTCGAGCTGACGAAGACCGAAGAGCTGATCGGCCACCGGGTGGTGAAGGAGATCCGCGAGCGTCTCACGTTCCTCGACGACGTCGGAGTCGGCTACCTCCAGCTCGACCGTGCATCGGCGACCCTCTCAGGCGGTGAGGCGCAACGGCTCCGCCTGGCGACGCAGATCGGCAGCCAACTCGTCGGCGTCCTCTACATTCTCGACGAGCCGTCGATCGGTCTGCACCAGCGCGACAACGACAAGCTGATCGGAACGCTCGACCGGTTGCGTGATCTCGGCAACACGGTAATCGTCGTCGAGCACGACGAGCAGATGATGCGCAGCGCCGACTGGCTGGTCGACATGGGCCCCGGTGCGGGCGAGCACGGTGGCCACGTCGTGGCCGAGGGAACAGCGGCGAAGGTGCAGCGCAACAAGAAGTCGGTCACCGGCCAATTCCTCTCCGGGACGCGCGCGATCGAGGTGCCCGAGCGGCGCGAAGGCGACAACGGCTGGCTTGTCGTGCGGGGCGCCGCCGAGCACAACCTGAAGGCGATCGACGTCGAGTTCCCCGTCGGCAAGTTCATCGCGGTCACGGGCGTGTCCGGCTCGGGAAAGTCGACGCTCGTGAACGAGATCGTCTACAAGGCGCTCGCGAACCGCCTCAACCGCCTGCGCGTGAAGCCCGGCAAGCACGACGACGTGGAGGGGATGGAGGCGTTCGACAAGGTGATCGAGATCGACCAGCGCCCGATCGGGCGAACGCCGCGCTCGAACCCGGCGACCTACACCGATCTCTTCACGCACATTCGCGAGCTGTACTCGCTCACTCCGGACGCCAAGGTGCGCGGCTACAAGCCGGGCCGGTTCTCGTTCAACGTGAAGGGCGGACGCTGTGAGACGTGCAAGGGCGACGGGCAGATCAAGATCGAGATGCACTTCCTGCCCGACGTCTACGTCCCGTGCGAGACGTGCAAGGGGAAGCGCTACAACCGCGAGACGCTCGAGGTGCGCTTCAAAGGAAAGACGATCTCCGACGTGCTCGAGATGTCTGTCGAGGAGGCGCTGCGCTTCTTCGCGAAGATCCCGAAGATCCGCCGGCGCCTGCAGACCCTGCACGACGTCGGGCTCGACTACATGACGCTCGGCCAGCCCGCGACGACGCTGTCGGGCGGCGAGGCGCAGCGCGTGAAGCTCGCCGCGGAGCTGTCCAAGGTGGCGACCGGAAAGACGCTGTACATCCTCGACGAGCCCACGACGGGACTGCACTTCGCCGACATCGAGAAGCTGCTCGACGTGCTGCAGCGGCTCGCCGACAGCGGCAACACCGTGCTCGTGATCGAGCACAACCTCGACGTGATCAAGCAGGCGGACTGGATCGTCGACCTCGGGCCGCAAGGCGGCGAGGCCGGTGGCGAGGTGATCGCGGTCGGCACTCCCGAGGAGGTCGCGCAGGTCGCCGAGTCGTACACCGGCCAGTTCCTGCGGCCGCTGCTCGAGCGCAATGCCGTCGCAGCATGAACTGGCGCAACAGGCGGATGGTGTTGATCCTGCTCGGCGCGACCTGCGCCCTCGTCTTCGTGGCCGGCATGGCGGCCGCGTACCACAACCGGCACCACACGATCTGCCGTGACGGGAAGGCGCCCGTCGCCCAGCGAGGCGGTCTCCTGGGGCAGACCGAGTACCGCTGCCACGACGGCCAGGTCGTGACGCTCAGCTCCTAGGCGCGAGGCACAACCATCTAGGCTCAACTCGTGGCGGCGACTGCCCCGGTGCCGACGAAGGCCTCGAGCGGGATGCGCGACTGGTGGCTGCGCGCGCTGCTCGTGTTCCAGCATCCGCGGGCGGTGTTCGCCGCGCTCCGCGACGACAGCGACGAGGCAGCGGCCGATCGCGCCGAGCCCGTCCTCGCGATCGTCCTGCTCGCGGGGATCGCGCTCGTGCTCTCGACCGGCACGGCCGGGCAGCTGATGGACAACCAGGCCTACGACGGCCTGCTCGTCGCCGTCTGGGCGTTCATCGCAGGCGGGATGTACGCGGTGTTCGCCTACTTCGCCTTCGGGGCGCTGCTGCACGGTGTGCTGAAGGCGCTCGGCTCACAGGGGAGCTACCGGCGCACGCGTCACCTGATCGCGTTCGCCGCGGCACCGATCGCGTTGTCGCTCGTCCTCTGGCCGTTCCGCCTTGCGCTCTACGGCGAGGATCCGTTCAGGAGCGGCGGCTCGGACGCCGGCGCCGGCGCGCGGCTGTTCGAGGTGCTCGAGCTCGTCTTCGTCGCGTGGACGGTCGTCCTGCTCGTGCTCGGCATCCGCGCCGTCCACGGCTGGACGTGGCCCCGCTCCGGCCTGGCGGTCGCGGTCGCTCTCGGCGTGCCGGTGCTGATCGGCCTCGCCGTCGGCGTCACCTAGAACGGCGGTGCCAGGCACTTCGGTGCCCGGCACCGGCTCACGAAGAGCGCGAGGGGAGCCCCGACTCGAACGCCGCGAGCTCGGCGGCGGTGATGCGGTAGGTGTGCTCGTCCTCCGGGAACGTGCCCGCGCGGACGTCGGCGGCGTAACGGGCGACCGCGTCGCCGATCGTCTCCGAGAGGTCGGCGTAGCGCTTGACGAAGCGCGGCGTCGGTCCCTCGTACATGCCGAGCATGTCGTGCCACACGAGCACCTGGCCGTCGGTGCCCGCGCCCGCGCCGATCCCGATCGTCGGCACCTCGAGCGCTTCGGTCACCCGCACGGCTACCGCCGCCGGCACCGCCTCCAGCACGACGGCGAATGCGCCCGCCTCCTGCAGCGCGAGCGCGTCCTCGAGCAGGCGCTTCGCCGCGGTCGCGGTGCGCCCCTGCGCCTTGAAGCCGCCGAGCTTCGTCGCCGACTGGGGCGTCAGGCCGACGTGGCCCATCACGCCGATGTTCGAGTCCGCGATCGCGCGCACGCGCGAGAGCATCCGTCCGGCACCCTCGAGCTTGACGACGTCCGCGCCGCCCTCCTTCACCATGCGGATCGCGCTCGCGACCGCCTGCTCGTCGGACACCTCGTACGTTCCGAACGGCAGGTCACCGACGACGAGCGGCCGGCGTGCGGCGCGCGTGACTGCGCGCGTGAGGAAGATCATCTCGTCGAGCGTCACCGGCAACGTCGATGAATGGCCGAGCATCACCATCGCCGCCGTGTCGCCGACGAGAATCAGCTCGACGCCCGCCTCGTCGGCGATGCGTGCGGCCGGCGCGTCGTACGCGGTGATCATCACGATCCGGTCGCCCCGCCGTTTCATCTCCCCGAGCTCCGGCAGTGAGAGCTTGCCGGGCGCCGGCGTGGCCGCTCCCGGTGTCCGTGGCCGTGTGCTCATACGGGCTCTCCTTCCAGTCGGACGTTGTCGATCAGCCGCGTGCCGCCGATACGGGCGGCAACGGCAAGGGTCGGGCCGTCGAGATCGGCGATCGTGAGGTACTCGGGCTCGATGCCGGCCCGGGCGAGCACGTCGCGCGCGGTCGCGACGTCTTGCGTCGCGAGCGCGCGGGGAATCGCGGCGGCCACCCGGCGCTCCTCGGGGGTCAGCCTCGCGTTGCGGGAGGAGAGCGCGAGACCGTCCGGGTCCCGGACGGTCTCGACCTCCCGGATCTCGAGCTCCAGGTCGAAGTCGCGGACGAGCTGCTTGAGCACGGCGACCTGCTGCGCGTCCTTCCGGCCGAACCATGCGATCTGCGGGCGGACGATGTTGAACAGCTTCAGACAGATCGTCGCCACGCCGCGGAAGTGCCCCGGCCGGGACGACTCCTCGAGACCGGTCGCGGCCCCGCCGGGTTCGACCCAGGTGGCGAAGCCCGGCGGGTACATCTCGTCGGCGCTCGGGGCGAACAGTACGTCGACGCCGGCTGCCTCGGCGACCGCCGCGTCGGCCGGCAGGTCGCGCGGGTACGCAGCGAGGTCGGCGGCCTGCGTGAACTGCGGCGCGTTGACGAAGAGGCTCGCGACCAGCAGGTCGCAGTCGGGTCGCGCCGCGTGCAAGAGCGCCTCGTGCCCGGCGTGGAGCCCGCCCATCGTCGGCACCAGGCCGACGACCTCCTCGGCGCCGGCGGGGCGCGCGGCGCGCATCTCGCCGATGCGGTGCACGATTCTCACGGGCGCGTCGCCTCCGCGAGCGTGGTGTAGAGCGGTTCGAGCTCCGGCTCGTCGGCGCGGATCGCCGCCAGGTGCCGCTCCACGGTCGTCCTGTCGCCGCGCGCGATCGGCCCGGTCAGCTCGAAGCCGTTCGCGATCGTCCGCTCCATCAGCGGAAGCAGCGCCTCGGGAGGCGCACCGGCGTCGACGAACAGCCGCGACGCGGCGCGGTGCAACGTCACGAGGAAATTCGACGCCATCGCAGCGCCGGCGTGGTACAGCGCGCGGCGATCGTCGGCCAGCACGAACGGGCGCAACCCGAGCGCCACAGCGAGCTCGTGCGCGTGCGCCAGCGCATCGGCGGACTCACCGGTGACCGCCGCCCAGGCGCCGTCGAGCTGCTCGGCCCCGCGCTCGCGGGTCAGTGTCTGCAGCGGGTGCACAGAGAAGCGGTTGACGTGCGGCGCGAGCTCGGCCAGAGGTGTCGCGCCGGAGACGTGCGCAACCCACGGCCCCGCCGGGATCGCCTGCGCGATCTCTGCGATCGCGCGGTCCGGCACGCACAGGAGGCACAGCTCGCCGTCGTCGGCCACGCGGAAGCCGCGCTCGCGCAGTCGCGCGGCGATCGCCGAGCCGGCGCGTCCCGCGCCGATGACGGTGATGGTCTCGAACATCTGGTTCTCCAGCTCCTCGCGGATGCCGGGACGCCGTCAGCCTACCTTTGGAGGCGCGCGCCGTGCCGTCCGCCGGGACCGTGAAGATGCCGGTGCTAGGTTTCCACGGTGCCCATTTACGAGTACGTCTGCATGAGCTGCGAGTGCCACTTCGAGGAGCTGGTCGGGATGTCGGATCCGGATCCGGCGTGCCCCGAGTGCGGCAAGGCCAAGGTGGCGAAGCAGTTCTCGACCTCGTTCGCGGCACACGGCACGGCCGGACAGCCCAGCTTCGGCGGCGGCTGTTGCGGCGGCAGTTGTGGCTGCTGCTGATCTCTCGCTGATCGCCTACGGCGACGTCGTCGCCGGTTGCGAGCGCTGCGCCCTCGCCGCGACGCGCACGCAGGTCGTGTTCGGCACGGGCTCGCCCGACGCCGACCTGATGTTCGTCGGCGAGGCGCCGGGCTTCCACGAGGACAAGCAGGGCGTGCCCTTCGTCGGCGCCGCCGGCCAGCTGCTCTCGAAGCTGCTCGCGGGCATCGGCCTGTCCCGCGAGGACGTGTACATAGCGAACACGTTGAAATGCCGCCCTCCGGGAAATCGCGACCCGCAGCCCGACGAGATCGAGGCCTGCGAGGGCCACCTGTTCCGTCAGATCGAGTTGATCCAGCCGAAGGTCGTGGCGACGCTCGGCAACTTCGCGACCAAGCTCCTCTCGGGGAAGCCGGCCGGGATCACCCGGGTGCACGGGCAGGAGCAGGAGGTCGTGCTGGGCGGACGCTCGGTGCTGCTCTACCCGCTCTTCCACCCGGCGGCGGCGCTCTACACCCCGCGGACGCTGGACGTGCTGCAGGCGGACTTCGCGCGCCTTCCCGGCCTGCTCGGACGGCCCTCCGAGCCGGTGCCCCCCGAGCCGGAGCCCGTCGCCGAGCCGGCAGCCGCTCAGCCGCTTCAGCTCGGCCTGTTCTAGAGGCTTGATGCGTATTGGGGTGCGTGCGGGGATGCGCCTGACCAAGCGGATTGGACACGGCGGGTGCTGCCCGTAGCAGTGGCTACGGGCGAGCCCGACGGGGCCGAGCCGTGCCGTGTCAGGCGCACCATCCGCATGTGCCCGTAGATGCGCATCAAGCCTCTAGCCTCCAGGCACCATTCCCGCGTGGAGACGGTGACGAGCTCCCCCGAGGAGACGGCGGCGCTGGCCGCCGACCTGGCCGCGCGCCTCGCGCCGGGCGACGTCGTCGCGGTCTCGGGCGAGCTCGGGGCCGGCAAGACGACGTTCGTCCGCGGGGCCGCCAGGGCGCTCGGAGTGACCGAGCCCGTCGCGAGCCCGACGTTCACCCTCGGCCATCGCTACGCGGCCGAGCCGCCCGTCGCGCACCTCGACCTGTACCGGCTCGCCGGCCTGTCGCCGGAGGAATGGGGCGACCTCGAGCCGTACTTCGACGGCGCGGTGGTCTTCGTGGAGTGGCCGGAGCACGCCGACGGGTGGCTCCCCGAGCCGCGGGCCGTCGTGACCCTCGATCACGTCGACGCGTCGCACCGCCGCGTCACGATCGACGAGCCGTGAGCGTGCTCGCGTTCGACACCGCCACCTCGTTCGGCGCCGTCTGCGCCGTGTCGCCGGCCGGTGGGAGCGTGGCGACCCCGCGCGCCGGCGACGTTCTGCGGCTGGTCGACGAGCTCGTCGACGATCCGGCCGAGCTCACGGGGATCGTCGTCGGGCGCGGGCCGGGGAGCTTCACGAGCATCCGGATCGGGCTTGCGATCGCACGCTCGCTCGCCTTCGCGCTCGAGCTCCCCGTCGCTGGTGTCTCGACCCTGGAAGCGTTCGCCGGCGGCGTGCCCGTTCTCGACGCCCGCCGTGGGGAGGTGTTCGCGCCCGGGCCGAGCGTCTGCGCGCCTGACGAGCTCGACGTCGACGGGCTCCGGCTCGTCGGCGACGGCGCGATTCGCTACCGCGGCATCTTCGAGGCGAGGGGAGCCCACGTGCCGCCCGACGAGGATCCGGCGCACCGCCCCGACCCACGACTGCTCGCGGGACGTGCCGGCTCGTTCGGGCCTGCGGAGCTCGTCGAGCCGCTCTATGTGCGAGAGCCCGATGCGAGGCCGCCCGCGTGACGGCGGTGATGGTCGACATTCGCCGGCTCGACCTCGCCGACCTCGACGCGATCGAGGCGATCGAGCAGCGCGCGTACTCGACTCCCTGGTCGAGGGCGATGTTCGCGTCCGAGCTCGCGAAGCCGACGTCGATCTGCCTCGGCGCGTTCGAGGGCAGCGAGCTCGTCGGGTACATCGTGAACTCGCGCTACGTCGACGCGTGGCACGTGATGAACGTCGCGGTCCATCCGGACCGGCAGCGGCGCGGCATCGCGTCGCGGCTGCTCGAGCGTCTCTTCGAGCTGACGCGCGAGGACGAGCGCCGCGGCTACACGCTCGAGGTGCGCGTCTCGAACGAGGGCGCGATCCGGCTGTACGAAGGCCTCGGGTTCGAGTCGCGCGGGATCCGTCGGGGGTACTACACCGACAACCGCGAGGACGCGCTCATCATGTGGAGGGACGCGCGAGTGTGATCCTCGGCCTCGAGACGTCGTGCGACGAGACCGCTGCCGCGCTCGTCACCCGTGACGGCGAGATTCTCGCCAACGTCGTCGCATCCCAGGCCGATCTGCACGCCCGCTTCGGCGGCGTCGTTCCCGAGATCGCGAGCCGTCGCCATCTCGAGCTCGTCGTTCCGGTCGTGTCCTCGGCGCTCGCGGAAGCAGGCGCGGAGCTGTCGGACGTCGAAGCGGTGGCCGTGACGACACGGCCCGGATTGATCGGCGCGCTGCTCGTCGGCGTCTCCGCCGCGAAGGCGCTCGCGTGGGCGCGGCGACTGCCGCTCGTCCCGGTGAACCATCTGCACGGGCACGTGGCCTCGCTCTACCTGCAGCCGCTCGATCTGAAGCCGCCGTTCACCTGCCTGCTCGCGAGCGGCGGCCACACGTTGCTGCTCGAGGTGACCGACCGCTCCGGCTACCGCGTGCTCGGCACGACGCTCGACGACGCAGCCGGGGAGGCGTTCGACAAGGGCGCGAGGCTGCTCGGTCTCGGCTACCCGGGCGGGGCGGAGCTCGACGCCCTCGCGAAGGAAGGTGACCCGTCCGCCCATCCGTTCCCCGTCGCGAGGCTCGACGGCCTCGACTTCTCGTTCTCCGGCGTCAAGACCGCGCTCCTCTACGTGGTGCGCGGCCTCGCGCCGGAGGAGCTCGACGCGCGACGCGCCGATCTCGCCGCCGGGTACCAGCACGCGATCGTGACCGCGCTCGTGGAGCGGATTCGTGCGACGGGAGCGAAGCGGATCGCCGTCGTGGGCGGCGTCGCCGCGAACAGCGAGCTGCGGGCTGCGCTGCCGGATGCCGCGCTCGCGCCGCTTCCGCTCTGCACCGACAACGCGGCGATGATCGCGTCGGCCGCACGCTTCACACAGACCGTCCCCTACCCCGACTACCTTTCCCTCGATGCGCAGGCATCCGCGTAGCGTCGCGCTCGTGCTCGCCGCCGCCGTTGCGGTTGCCGCCGCGGTTGCGCTGGCGGTCACCGTCTCCGCGCGCGGTCGTGGTGAAGCCGCGGCGACGCCCGATGCGAGCTGGCGCGGGCTGGTCGGCGGTCCGCGCGGCAACACGCCGTCGAGCCAGCGGATGATCGTGCTCCTGCGCACGCCGTCGGTTGCGGAGCGGCTCGCCAAGGCGCACTACGCAACCGAGAGCCAGGAGCGCACATGGAGCACGCAGGCGGTCGCGGCTCAGAAGGAGGCGCTGCTCTCGCTCGCCGCGCACGGGCTGCAGGTCCGCCCCGACTACAGCTACACGCGCGTACTGGACGGCTTCTCTGCCGCGCTCGATCCGCGCGCGGTGCCGCTGCTCGAGAACGATCCCGAGGTGCGGGGCGTCTACCCGGTGCGCGCCGCGTTCCCGGCCTCGACGTCGGAGACGACGCTCTCCTCGAAGGCGTTCGGCAGCGGGAGCGGGCACTGGCCCGAGGCGGAGCTGCCCGGGTACGACGGCCGCGGCGTCACGATCGCGCTGCTCGACACGGGTGTCGACTTGAACCAGCCGTACCTCCGCGGCCGCCTGCTGCCGGGCTTCGACATCGTCGACGGTGGAGAGGACGCTGCCGCACGCGCGAACCCGCGCGACAAGAATGCGCTCGAGCGGCACGGCACCGAGATGGCCGGCATCCTGGCCGGCAGCGACGGCCCGGGTGGGCTGCACGGCGTCGCGCCCGAAGCGACGATCCTGCCGATTCGCGTGGCCGGGTGGCAGCCGGCGAGCTCCGGCCGGCAGCTCGTGTTCAGTCGCAGCGACCAGCTGATCGCCGGGCTCGAGCGCGCGGTCGACCCGAACGGCGACGGCGACTGCCACGACGCGGTCCGCGTCGCGCTGCTCGGCGTCGCGGAGCCGTACGCCGCCTTCACGGACGGCCCAGAGGCCCTGGCGGCCGCGGGTGCGCTGTCGCTCAACACGATGGTCGTCGCTCCCGGCGGGAACGACGGCGTCGCCGGCCCGGGCTTCGGCTCGGTTGCAGGCCCGGCGGCCGCGCCGGGCGCGCTCGCGGTTGCGGCGACCGATACGCGGACCGACACGCCGGAGGCGCGCGTGGTCCTGCGTCGCGGCCTCGACGTGATCTTCGATCGGAACGTCCCCGTTCTCGGAGCGATGGGCTCCTCGCGGTCGCTGTCGCTCGCTCTCGCGCCGAGCGACGTGCACGGGCTCGCCGACGCGTTCGACCGGAAGGGGTTCTCGCGGGTCGCGGGGCGTGCGATCGTGGCGCCGGCCGGCGACAACCCCGAGACGCAGGCGGCGATCGCGTCGCGCGCAGGGGCCGCGGCACTCGTGCTGTACGGCGATTCGCTGCCTGCCGGTTCGTTGCGCGTCGGCGCACAGGAGACCGTGCCGGTGGTGGTGGTGCCGACGGCGGCGGCGCTCGAGCTGCTCGCAGCCGAGCGCGCCGGACTCGACGTCGGCGTCGCGATCGGGCCGGCCCGCGACGATGCGAACAGAGACCACGGCTACGTCGCCGACTTCTCCTCGCGCGGGCTCGCGTTCGACGGGTCCGTGAAGCCGAACATCGCCGCTCCTGGGGTGGCGATCGCGACGTCCGAACCTGGTGCGGCGGCCGACGGCACGCCGGTCTACGGCACGGTGAACGGGACGAGCGCGGCGGCTGCCACGGTGGCGGGCGGTGCGGCGCTGCTCGCCGAGATGCGGCCGGCGCTCGACGGGCCCTCGCTCCAGAGCCTGCTCGTGGGCTACGCGCAGGCGGGTGGGGCGTCGCCGATGGAGGCGGGGGCCGGCAGCTTCCGGCTCGGCGCGTCGGCGGTGGGCGAGGTCGCGGCCCAGCCGGCGACGCTCGGGTTCGGGATCTGGGAGGGCCCTCACTGGCACGCGACGCGAACGGTCGTCGTCCGGAACGTCTCCACGCGCCGATTGCAGCTCTCGATCAGCGTCGTCTCGACGGCCGAGTCCGAGGCGCTCGGGTTCAAGGTCACCCCGGACCGGCTCGTGCTCGGGATCGGCAAGGCCGCGCGGGTGAAAGTGCGGGTCGTGGCTCCGGCCGCGCCCGGGCCGGCCACCGTGACCGGGGTGCTGCGGATCGCCCCGGCCGGCAGTGAGGTGCTCCGCGTGCCGTGGGCGCTCGGTTTCGAGCGTCCCGCTGCCAGCCTGCTCGGCGGCGTGTCGCTGAGCGCCAGGTCGTTCAAGCAGTCCGACACCAAGCCCGCGGTGCTCACTGTTCAGGCGGGGAACCTGCTCCGGAAGGGCGGCACCGTGCAGGTGCAGCCCGTCGCGCGCCTCGACGTCCTGCTGTACACGGCAGGCGGCCGGTACATCGGGCTGCTCGCGCGCCTGCGCGACCTCCTTCCGGGCACGTACAGCTTCGGCATCACCGGTCGAGGCCCGACCAGCGCGCCGCTCGCATCGGGCGCGTACGAGCTGCGCCTCGCCGCCTGGCCGACGCTGCCGAACGACGCGCAGCCGAGCCGGGCGAAGGTCCGCTTCCGCGTCACCTGACCGGCGGCCGCTTGCGCGTCACCGTCTACCACGCCGCCGGCTGCCATCTGTGCGAGCGCGCACGCGAGCTGGTCTCCCGCGTCCACGACGAGCTCGCGTTCGAGCTCGACGAGGTCGACATCACGGGCGACCCCGAGCTCGAAGCGCGCTACCGCGAGTGGCTGCCGGTCGTCGAGATCGACGGCCGGCGCGCATTCGTCTACTACGTCGACGAGGCCGCGCTTCGTCGCAAGTTGGCCTAGATGGTTGATGCCACGTTCTCGCGTGTCCGGATGCGCGGCCTGAGGGCGCCCGGCCGCTCCCGGCCTGGTCGTGGCGGCGAGCCGCCCCGAGCAGGCCGTCCGCTTCACGCCGTCCCACCGGCACCGATGGCGCTGCCATCGCCGCCGGCACGCCGCCGCGCCCGAGGACCCCCAGTCCACGCCCCGGAACAGACGATCCCGTGGCATCAACCATCTAGCCGCCGACGAACGCGTACTGCTGCGCGCGTGAGCGGCGCGCCGCCTCGATGTCGAACGCCACGAACCCGTGCACGGCGTCGGGCACGATGCTGAGCGTCGCGTCGTTGCCGGCCGCGCGCCAGCGCGCCTCCATGAACAACGTGTCGTCGAGCAGGGGATCGAGCGTGCCGCACGTGAAGAGCCCCGGCGGCAGGTCGTGGAGGTCGGCGTAGAGCGGCGAGACGTCGGGCTCGCGCCGTTCCGCTTCGGACAGGCCCGGCGCGTAGTTGTCGACGAACCACGTCATCGCCGTGTCCGAGAGCACGAGCTCGCGGTCGCCCCAGAGGTGGCGGCTCGGCGTCCCGGTGAGATCGAACGGCCCGAACGAGAGATTCGCCGCAGCGAATGCCGACCGCACGTCGAGCCCGTGGCGGTCGCGCAGGCGAAGCAACGTGACCGCTGCGAGGTGAGCGCCCGAGGACTCGCCCCCGAGCGCGAGTCGCCCCGAGAACCGGTCGAGGAACCAGAGCGCCGCGTCCTCGCAGTCGTCGGGCGCGGCCGGATACGGGTGCTCCGGCGCGAGCCGGTAGTCGACGCTGGCCATCGTCAGGCCCGTGGCGTCGGCCGCCGCCTTGAGCCACGGATCCTGGAGATCGGCCGCTCCGATCGTCCAGCCGCCTCCGTGGAGGTGCAGATAGGCGCCGCGGGGCCGCTGCCCTTCCGGCTCCACGAGGCGGACCGGGATCTCGCCGCCGCGGCCCGGGATCCGCTCCCACCACGCCTCGGGCAGGTACACGGGCGGCGGGAAGATGCCCCCGCTCTCCCGCCGTGCCCGCCGCGTCTCCTCGGGCGAGACCGTGTGGAGCGGCGGCAGCGTCGCGACCAGCTGCACGAGGCCCTCGTTGAACGCCCGCGTCTCGGCGAGCACCTCCTCGTCGGTCATCGACCATCTAGGTGTTGTGGTTGGCGACCGTCCAGAACTCGATCTTCGGCGGCTCGCCCTGGGCCACCGCCTCCTCGCCGATCACCTCGGCGAGTGCCGCCCCGCACGGTCGAGTCGAAGAAGCGCTGTCACGTCTCGCGTGAGTCCTAAACGTCGACGATGCGCCAGCCGCCGCTCGGCGACGGACCGGCGCTGTGGAAGATCAGCCCGGCCGGCGGGCTTCCGGGTGGGTTCACGCGACTGTTCACCTGCTCGTACGGCTGCGCGTCCATGCCGCCCTCGAACTCGACCCAGATGCCGTCCGCCATGCGTCCTCCTCGAAGATGGATTCGAGCGACCCTAAGCTCCGGCGCGCGGCACGCGCAACTGACTAGGACGCGACGTGCTCGAAGCGCTCGGCCGCGCGGGCGCGCCGGCGGGCAGCCTCGACCTCGCGGTCGCGTGGCGGCGCCGTCGTCACGAGCTCGACGAGCAGGTGCTCGGTTGCGTGCGCAACCTCGTCGATCGCGCGGTGGTAAGCGGCCTCGTTCGCCTTCGACGGCTTCTGCATGCCGCTGACCTTGCGGACGTATTGCTCGGCGGCTGCCCGGATCTCGTCGGCCGTAGTCGGCGGCTCGAAGTTGTAGAGCGTGCGGATATTGCGACACATATGGGCAGTCTACGTGCGGGGTTCACACAACCTGCGGAGCATCGACCCGCATTCGGCACAATGCCCGGCGATGTTGCAAGCGGCCCCCAACGGCGGCAGCACGCCCGACCGCCTGACGGTCGGGGTGGCGGCCCGTCTTTCCCGGTATCTGCAGGTGCTCACGCAGGCCAGGAAGATGGGCAAGGACCGCATCTCCTCGCAGGAGATCGCCGACTACACGAACATCAACGCGACGCAGATCAGGCGCGACCTCTCGAACTTCGGCAAGTTCGGGAAGCGCGGCGTCGGCTATTCGATCGACTCCCTGCTCTCCGAGATTCGCAAGATCCTGCGCACGCAGGGACAGCACAACATCGCGCTCGTCGGCGCCGGCCGCCTAGGTCAGGCGATCGCGAGCTCGCCGATCTTCGCCGAGCACGGGATCAACATCGCGGCCGTCTTCGACACCGATCCCTCGAAGTTCGGCCGGGCGCTCGGCCCCGCGCCGGTCGAGGACGAGGGCCGGCTGAAGGACGTCGTACGCGAGAAGAACATCGTCGTCGGCGTGCTGGCGGTGCCGGCGATCGCGGCGCAGAAGGTCGCCGACGATCTCGTCGACGCCGGCGTCCGGATCATCTTCAACTACTCGGAAGCGCTGCTCGACGTCCCGGGCGACGTCACCGTGCACACGTCGAACCCCGCGGTCGACCTGCTGCACGCCCTCTACTTCCACCTGACGTAGCGTCCGCTCGGTGCGGGTCCTGCTCTGGCACGGGTACCTGCTCGGCGGGACCGGGTCGAACGTCTACACGCGTGCGCTCGCACGGGAGTGGAGCCGATCCGGGCACGACGTGACGGTCGTCTGCCAGGAGCGCGATCCGCACCGCTACGACCTCGGCGGCGCCGGTGTCGTCGTGCCGCAGCTCCCCGGCGGGCTCCTGCCCGTGTTCGTGCTCGACCGCTACGAGGGCCTCGAGCCGCGGCTGCTGCAAGATTTCTCTAGGGCGGAGCGCGACGCGTACGTCGCCGCGAACGCCGCTGCGCTCCGCGAGCTCGAGCCTGCCGATCTCGTGTTCGCAAACCACGTGCTGCTCGGCGCGCCGGTGGGCAAGGCGAGCGGTGCGCCGTTCCGGGTCAAGGCGCACGGCTCCGAGCTGGAGTATTCGATGCGGGGGCGGCCGGAGCTCGAGCGCTTCGGGCGGGAGACCCTCGCCGCCGCGGATGCGACGTACGTCGGTTCCGAGCACATCCGGCGTGTGCTCGAGGAGGTCGTCGGCCACGTCGAGCCGGTCGTGACCGTCCCGCCCGGCGTCGACGTCGACGAGTTCATCCTGCAGGAGCGAAGCACGGCGTTCGCCGGCCTGCTGCGCGAGGCGAGCGCGGACCCGCCCAACCCGGGCAACGCCGAGGAGCGACTGCCCGACGAGGGGAACGCGAAGCGGCTGGAGTCGTTCCTGGCAGGCGACGAGCCGACCGTCGTGTACTTCGGGAAGCTGATCGAGCAGAAGGGCGTGCAGATCCTGCTGGAGGCGATGCGCGAGGTCGACGCGCGGCTCGTGGTCGTCGGCTTCGGCCCGTACCGCCGGGTGCTCGAGGCCGCGGCGCCGCCGCGCACGCTCTTCACGGGCCCGCTCGAGCACCGGCATCTTGTCCACCTGCTGCCGCTCGCCGACGTGACGGTCGTGCCGTCGGTGTTCCCGGAGGCGTTCGGCATGGTCGCGGCCGAGGCGGCGGCGGCCGGGTCGCCGCCGCTCGTCGCGCGGCATTCCGGGCTCGCCGAGGTCGCCGCCGGCCTCGAGCAGTCCTACCCCGAGCACCTGCGGTCGCTCGCGTCGTTCGAGACCGGTGACGCGGACGATCTCGCCCGCAAGCTGAACGAGCTCGTCGGGCTCTCGGCCTCCGACCGCGCGGCGCTCCGGCAGGCCGCGCGCGCCACCGTCGTCGAGCGCTGGTCGTGGGCGAGCGTGGCCGCGCGGCTGCTCGAGCCGCCGCCGCTCAACTAGGCTTTCGCGCGCGATGGGCGAGGAACAGCGCGTCTCCTGGGAGGAGCTGCTGCGGGCGGCGCACGCCGCGTTCGAGGGCGGCACCGATCTGACGGTCGCCGTCGAGGAGGAGTTCGCGCTCCTCGATCCCGAGACGCTCGAGCTCACGAACCGCTTCGAGGAGCTCCACGCCGTCGCGACCCAGATTCCCGAGCTCGCCTCGCACGTCGTGGGCGAGCTGATCGCCTCGGAGATCGAGGTTCGCACGGGGCGGTGCGAGGCGTTTGCGCAGGCCGCCGCGACGATGGAGGAACGGCGCGCACAGCTGCGGGCGGCGGCGCGCGAGCTCGGTGTCGCGCTCGGTGCGACGGGCACGCATCCGTGGAGCCGCTGGCAGGACCAGCGGATCATCGACACACCGCACTACCGTCGCAACGACGAGCTGCTCCGCTACGTCGTCTGGCGCAACAACAGCTTCGGCCTGCACGTGCACGTCGGGATCGCCGGCGCCGACCGCGCGATCGCCGTGCACGACGCGCTCCGGAACTTCCTGCCCGAGCTGCTCGCGCTCTCGGCCAGCTCGCCGCTCGTCGAGGGCGTCAACTCCGGCCTCCACTCGGCACGCACGGAGATCTTCACGCGCATGTTCCCCCGCTGCGGGGTCCCCGACGCGTACGGCAGCTGGCGCGGCTTCGAGGACTACGTCGCGTTCCTCTACCGGACGGGATCGATCACCGAGCACACGCAGCTGTGGTGGAGCGTTCGCCCGCACCTCGCCTACCCGACGATCGAGATCCGGATCTGCGACGCACAACCCGATCTCGCCGAGGCGCAAGCCGTGGCGGCGCTCTGTCACGCGCTCGCGGCGAGATGCGCGCGCGCCGTCGACGAGGGCGAGCCGCTCCCCGATCTGCCGCACCGCCTGATCGAGGAGAACCTCTGGCGCGCGATCCGCTACGGCCTGTCCGGCGAGCTGCTCGACTTCACGCGCGGCGAGGCGATCCCCGCGCGGGCCCGGCTCGAGCAGCTGATCGAGTGGACGCTGCCGGTCGCCGAGGAGATCGGGACCGCGCCGTACCTCGCCGTTCCGGCGCGGACGCCGGCCGAGCGCCAGATCGAGCGGTTCGAGGAAGGTGCGTCGCTCGTCGAGATCTACGCAGAGCAGGTGCGGGCGGGGGAGCCGGTTGAAGGCTGACGGCCCGCAGGAGGACTTCGCAGAGCAGCTCGCGGCGCTCGACCTCGGGCTGTTGCTCGCCTCGTCGGCGTCGACGATCGCGAGCCTCGCCTACACGAAGCTCGACCGCGGCGACCTCGACCAGGCGAGGCTCGGGATCGACGCGATCGCGGCGCTCGTGCCGCTGCTCGAGGGTGACGCGAAGCGAGATCTCGGTGCCGCGCTCGCGAACCTGCAGGTCGCCTACGCAAGCCGGATCTCGGGCGGCGGGGGCGAGTCGGCGGGGCCTGGAACGCCGGGCTCCGACCCGACTATGTGATACATAACTGCCCGCGCCGAAGCCCTTCGGCGCTTGACTTTGTGAGGGAGCGAAGACACCGATGGATTGGTTCGCACATCACCCCGTGCTGCTCGGCCTGGTCGGCGGCGGCATCGCCGTGGCGTACGGGATGTACCTGACTGCGTGGCTGATGCGCCAGCCGGCCGGGAACGAGCGGATGCGCGAGATCGCGTCTGCCGTCCAGGAGGGGGCCGCCGCCTACCTGAAGAAGCAGTACACGACGATCGCGATCGTCGCGATCGTGCCGTTCATCCTGCTCGGCGTCTACGACAAGCTGGGCTGGGGAACGGCCTTCGGCTTTCTCATCGGTGCGACGCTCTCGGCCGCTGCCGGGTTCATCGGCATGAACGTGGCCGTGCGCTCGAACGTCCGCACCGCCGAGGCTGCGCGCCACGGTCTCAAGCCCGCGCTCGAGGTTGCGTTCCGCGCCGGCTCGGTGACCGGCTTGCTGGTCGTCGGGCTCGGCCTGCTCGGCGTCACGGGCTACTACTGGTTCCTCACCGGTGCCCTCGGCAATTCGCCGACGTCGGCGATCGACGATCTGGTCGGCCTCGCGTTCGGCGGCTCTCTCATCTCGGTGTTCGCACGTCTCGGCGGCGGGATCTTCACGAAGGCGGCCGACGTCGGCGCCGACCTCGTCGGGAAGATCGAGGCGGGGATCCCGGAGGACGACCCTCGCAACGCGGCCGTGATCGCGGACAACGTCGGCGACAACGTCGGCGACTGCGCAGGGATGGCGGCAGACCTGTTCGAGACCTATGCCGTCACGGCCGTCGCAGTGATGCTGCTCGGCACCGCGTACCCCGACGCGAAGCTCTACCTCTACCCGCTCGCGATCGGCGGCGTCTCGGCGATCACGTCGGTGATCGGGACGTTCTTCGCCCGCCTCGGCCACGGCCCGAACGCCGTCATCAACGCCCTCTACAAGGCGGTGCTCGTCGCGACCGTGCTCTCCGCGGTCGGGTTCATCCCGATCACGATGGCGTTCGACAGCGGCAAGTACGGCTTCACCGACCTCTACGTGTCGTCGATCATCGGCCTCGTCGTCACGTTCCTGCTGGTCGCGATCACCGAGTACTACACCGGCACGCGCTGGAACCCCGTGAAGATGATCGCGCGCGCGTCGCAGACCGGGCACGCGACGAACGTCATCGAGGGGCTCGCGGTCGGCATGCAGGCGACGGCGGCGCCCGTGCTCGTGATCGTGGCCGGGATCCTGGTCGCGCACCACTTCGCCGGGCTGTTCGGCATCGGCGTCGCAGTGATGGCGCAGCTGTCGATGACAGGCCTGATCGTCGCGCTCGACGCCTACGGCCCCGTCACCGACAACGCCGGCGGCATCGCCGAGATGGCGGACCTGCCGGAGGGCGTCCGGGCGATCACCGACCCGCTCGACGCCGTCGGCAACACGACGAAGGCGGTCACGAAGGGCTACGCGATCGGCTCGGCGGCGCTCGCCGCGCTGGTGCTGTTCGACTCGTATACGACGGGGCTCACCGACCAGGGCCTGCCGACGGTCTTCTCGCTCTCCGACGCGTGGGTCATTGCCGGCCTGTTCATCGGCGGGCTGATGCCGTTCCTCTTCGCGTCGCTCGCGATGCAGGCGGTCGGACGCGTCGGCGGCGAGGTCGTCCAGGAGGTGCGCCGCCAGTTCCGCGAGCACCCGGGGATCATGGAGGGCACGGAGCGGCCGGACTACAGCCGCGCCGTCGGGATCGTCACCGGCTCCGCGATCCGTTCGATGCTCGCGCCGGCGCTGATCCCGATCGGGTTCCCGATCGTCGTCGGGCTGATCAGCGCGCGCATGCTCGGCGGCCTGCTGATCGGCACGATCGTGACGGGTCTCTTCCTGGCGATCGCCATGACGTCGGGTGGCGGCGCCTGGGACAACGCGAAGAAGTCGATCGAGGACGGCGCCTACGGCGGCAAGGGCTCCGAGGCGCACGCGGCCGCCGTCACCGGCGACACCGTCGGCGACCCGTACAAGGACACGGCCGGTCCTGCGATCAACCCGATGATCAAGATCGCAAACATCGTCGCGATCCTGATCATCCCGCTCCTCGTCTCGGTCCACGGGTAACGAAACGCAAACGCCGCGCGGAGGGTTGCGGCCCTTCGCGCGGCCGACGCGGGTTCTACGCCTCCGACGGCGCTACCGTCCTGGCATGTGGAAGCGCCGCGTCGTGCCTCTCGCCGGGACGCTGGCGTCGCTCGCCGTCGCGACCGGCCTCATCTACGCGCTGCGCCCGGTCGCACCGATCCTCAGCCTGGGCGTGGTCTATACGCCCGCGGTCCTCGTCGTCGCGGTCTTCTTCGGGATGGGCTACGCGATCTTCGCCTCGATCGCGGCGATGATCGCGTTCAACTTCCTGTTCCTCCCGCCCGTCCACACGCTCACGCTCGCCGACGGACGGAACTGGACCGCGCTCGCCGTCTACCTCGTCACCGGCGTGGTCGCGAGCGAGCTGGCCACACGCGCACGCAGGCGCGCGGCCGAGGCCGAGCAGCGTGAGCGCGAGGCCGCGCTGCTCGCCGACGCGGCCGCCGAGCTCCTTCATCGCGACGCGGCAGTCGACGAGATCCGCGCGCGTGCCGTGGACGTCCTCCAGCCGGCCGACGAGCGGGCGCGCGCCCGGTTCGACGCAGCGCTCGCCGCGCTGCTCGATCTCGCCGCAGAGCGCGAGCGCTTCGAGGATCAGGCGCGTGAGGCGGAAGCGCTTCGACGTTCGGACGCCGTGAAGACGACGATCATCCAGTCGGTCTCCCATGACTTCCGCACGCCGCTCGCGACGATGGCCGCAGCCCTGGGCGGCCTCTCGAGCGGCGAGGTCGAGCTCTCGAGTGCCGAGCGCGCGGAGCTGCTCGAGGCACTCGGCGACGAGCTCGCCCGGCTCACGCGCCTGGTCGAGAATCTGCTCGACCTCTCGCGCCTCCAGGCCGGGGCGGCGCTGCCGCACCGCGAGCTGTGGGAGGTTGGGGAGCTCGTGCTGCTCGCCCTCGACGAGGCGGGGCACGACGGCGTGACGATGCGCGTCGCCGACGACCTCCCGCCGGCCCGCGTCGACGCCGTCCACGTCCAGCGAATCCTCGTGAACCTGATCGAGAACGCCCGCAAGTTCTCGCCCGAGGGCTCGCCGGTGACCGTCTCGGCGCGCCGGCAGGACGGCGGGATCGTGGTCGAGGTCGCGGACCGCGGTGTCGGGATCGGGGCGGACGAAGCCGACGCGCTCGTGGAGCCGTTCGAGCGCGGGGAGGAGGTCGTGAGGGGCGCGGGCCTCGGACTTGCGATCGCGCGCGGCTTCGCGGTCGCGAACGGCGGGTCGCTCACGCTCGCACCGCGTGACGGCGGTGGGACGCTCGCGCGCGTCGGGCTTCCGGCCGAGTCGCTCGCAGCCGGGCCGGCGCGTCGACCGTGAAACCGCGCGTGCTGGTCGTCGACGACGAACCGCAGTTCCTGCGGGCGCTCGCCACGAACCTCCGCGGTGCGGGGTACGACGTCGAGACGGCGGCGACCGCGGGCGAGGCGCATGCCGCCGCGGGTCTTCAACCCCCCGACGCGGTGATCCTCGACCTCGTCCTGCCCGACGGCACCGGCACCGAGGTGGCTCGTGAGCTGCGCACGTGGACGGACGTCCCGATCATCGTCGTGTCCGCGGTCGGGGACGAGGACGAGAAGATCGCCGCGCTGGACGCGGGCGCGGACGACTACGTGACGAAGCCGTTCGCGATCGGCGAGCTGCTCGCGCGGCTGCGTGCGGCGTTGCGGC
This sequence comes from uncultured Thermoleophilia bacterium, assembly GCA_963708355.1. Lineage (GTDB taxonomy): Bacteria > Actinomycetota > Thermoleophilia > Gaiellales > Gaiellaceae > PALSA-600. Next base: position 963,063 of record CAVPSK010000009.1, read on the forward strand.
GGGTGACGGCCGGAGCGGATCCGGTGGTCGTCTTCGGGGACGTTCGGATCGACCTGGAGAAGCAGCTGGTCGAGGTCCGGGGCAGCGTCGTCCACCTGACGCCGCACGAATTCGGGATCCTCCGCCTGCTGGCACAGAACCCGGGGAAGCTGCTGACGCACCGCACGATCCTGCGCGAGGTGTGGGGCCCGGCGTACGGCGACGAGTCGAACTACCTCCACGTCTACATGTCGCAGCTGCGGCGCAAGCTCGAGCCGGACCCGGCTGCGCCGCGCCATCTGCTGACCGAGCCCGGCGCCGGCTACCGGCTCGTGATCGCGTCTTGAGACTCCCCTAAGAGCTCCGGCCCGAATCTCAAGACGGCGCTGAGCCTGCCCGTCCTACCGTGGCCTCATGGTCTCGGTGCGCGTCCTCCAGCCGTTTCGTGAGCTCCAGAAACGTCGCGCGCTCCAGGCCGAACGGCGCGCGGCCGACGGTGAGCTGATCGCCTCGGTGCTCCCGTCGCCGAGGCTCGCCTGGCGCGTCCAGGAACTCACGTGCCCGGAGCACCGCCTGGACGTCTCGCGCGGCCTCACGAGCGCCGTCCACGATGCCGACGGGAACCGCCTGCCCGGTGCCTCTCCGTTGAACCGGGTGGCGGTTCGGTCGGCGCGGGCGCAGCTGCTCGCGCTTGCGAGCCGTCTCTCCGATCTGGAGACGCCGGTCCTCCCGCGCGGGGTCCTGCTTGCCGAGCAGCTCCTGGTCGACTCGCACAGCGCGCTCTACGACCGCGCGCGGGCCGACCGCGCACGGCGCGAGGCGGAACGGGCGCTCATGGCGCTCGAGCGGCGCGCGACCACGTGACCGTTCAGCAGTCGCGCCCGCGTTTCCGGCGCTACGTCATCGGTCGGCGCATGGCGTCCGACCAGATGGAGGAGACGCTGCTCCCGAAGTGGCTCGCCCTGCCGATCTTCGCCTCCGACCCGCTCTCCTCGGTCGCGTACGCCACGGAGGCGGCGCTCGTCGTGCTCGTCGGTGCATCGCTCGGCGCAGCCCACCTCGTCTTCCCGATCTCGCTGGGCATCGCCGCCCTGCTGGCGATCGTGGTGGCGTCGTATCGACAGACCGTGCTCGCGTACGAGACGTCGGGCGGCGCGTACATCGTCGCGAAGGAGAACCTCGGCAAGCTCCCGAGCCTCGTCGCCGCTGCCGCTCTGCTCACCGACTACGTCCTCACCGTCGCCGTCTCGGTCGCGGCCGGCGTGCTCGCGCTCACGTCGGCCGTCTCGAGCCTGCGCGGCCACGAGCTCGCGCTCTCGCTCTCCTGCGTCGTGCTGATCACGTTCGCCAACCTGCGCGGTGTGAAGGAGGCCGGCGTGCTCTTCGCGCTGCCGACGTACGGGTTCGTCGTGTCGATCCTGCTCCTCGTCGGAACGGGGGTGACACGCTGCGCCGTGTCCAGCTGCCCCCAGGCGGTCGTGCCCCATCCGATTGCCGCGGGCACCGGGGCCGTGACGGCCTTCGTCGTCCTGCGCGCGTTCGCCTCCGGCTCGACGGCGCTCACCGGCGTGGAGGCGATCGCGAACGGCGTCAACGCATTTCGGCGCCCGCACGGCCGGAACGCCGCGGCAACGCTTTTGGTTCTCGGGACGATCGCGATCGCGATGTTCCTCGGCGTGTCGTGGCTCGCGGTGCACATGCACGCGTTGCCCGCCGAGTCCGGAACGCCGTCGGTGCTCTCGCAGCTCGCGCGCGGCGTCTTCCCGTCCGGCTCCTCGGCCGGCTTCATGTACTGGATCGTCCAGGTGCTGACGCTCGCCGTGCTCGTGCTGGCCGCGAACACTTCGTTCCAGGGCTTCCCGCGTCTCGCCGCACTGCTCGCGCGCGACCGCTTCTTCGCGCGGCAGTTCACGAACCTCGGCGACCGCCTCGTCTTCTCGAACGGGATCATCGTGCTCGCCGCGGTCGCCTCGGCCCTGCTCGTCGTCTACAACGCGAGCGTCGACTCGCTGATCCACCTGTACGTGATCGGCGTGTTCACCGCGTTCACGCTCTCGCAGGCCGGCATGGTGCGCTACTGGCTCCGGACGCACGATCCCGGCTGGCGCCATCGGGCGCTCCTCAACGGCGTCGGCGCTTCCGCCACGGGGCTCGTCACGCTGATCGTGATCTCGACGAAGTTCGCCGAGGGAGCGTGGCTCGTGATCGTCGCGATCCCGCTCTTCGTGCTCGGCTTCGTCGGGATCAACCGCCACTACCGGCGCTTCGCGCGCCGGCTCGATGCCGGCGTCGGCGCAATCCGCGCCGCCGGCGCGCCGACGAACCGCGTCCTGATCTGGGTCGAGTCGCTCGACACGGCGGCGGAAGGCGGTCTCTGGTACGCGAGGCAGATCGCCGGCGGCGCGAAGGTGCGCGCGCTGCTCGCGCCCGGGCCGCCATACCGATCCGGCGATCAGGCCGCGCTGGTTCGACTTCGCCCCGGACGGCCCGAAGCTCGAGAAGCTCCCCGTCGACGAGGGGCGGACGCAGGCGATCCTCGAGGAGGTCTGGAAGCTCCCGCGCGGCGAGTCGGACTTCGTCACCCTGATCGTCCCGGAGCAGTTCCGCCACCGCTCGCTCGTCTCGGCGACCGCGCGGACGTCGTTCCGGCTCAAGATGCGGCTGCTCTCCGAGCCGGGGACCGTCGTCGCCGACGTTCCCGTCGTCTCCGACCGCCGCGGCCCCGAGGGCCTGACTCCCAGGCGCCTGGTCGTGCGCGTGCTGGTGTCGGACGTTCACGCCGCCTCGCTGCGGGCGGTGAACTACGCGCAGTCGCTCGGGATCGAGGACACCCGCGCGGTCTCGTTCGCATTCGGGCACGAGGACGCCCGGCGGCTCAAGGAGCGCTGGCTCGAAGCCGGCATGGCGATGCCGCTCGATCTCAGCGACGCACCGTACCGCGACGTCGGAGACCCGCTGCTCGAATACGTGCGCGAGCTGACGAGCGACCCGGAGACGGTGGTCAACATCGTGATGCCGGAGGTCGTCGTGCGAGGCTGGTCACGGCTCCTCCACAACCAGCGCGCGCTCTATGTGAAGCGGCTGCTCCTGTTCGAGCCGCACGTGATCCTCTCGAGCGTCCCCTACCAGCTGTTCCGCTAGAAACCGGCGCCCGGCGACGCCGTTAGGCTGCGCCGGTGCCCAGGCGGCGTCGGCAGAGCCACGGCCTCGAACGGGTGCTCGGCGCTCCGGCGCTCTTCTCGACCGCGTACGGCAACGTCGGCTCGTCGATCTACTACGCGCTCGGACTGACCGCGGGGATCGCGCTCGGCCTGACGCCGATCGTCTTCATCGTCAGCGGCCTGATCTTCGCCGCCACCGCGGCCACCTACGCGGAGGGGACGGTGCGCTATCCGGAGGCGGGCGGCTCCTCGAGCTTCGCGCGGCACGCCTTCAACGAGCTCGTGTCGTTCGGCGCTGCGTGGGCGCAGATGCTCAACTACGTGATCACCGTCGCGATCTCGGTGATCTTCGTGCCGCACTACCTCTCGATCTTCTGGGAGCCGCTGCGGACGAACCCCTGGGACATCGTCGTCGGGATCACGCTCACCTGGCTGCTCGTCGGCATCAACGTCATCGGGATCAAGGAAGCGGCCGGGCTGAACATCTTCCTGGCGGTGATCGACTTCGCGACGCAGCTCCTCCTGGTCGCCCTGGGCTTCTTCCTCATCTTCAGCCCGCGCGTACTGCTCGACAACGTCTCGCTCGGCGTCGCACCGACGTGGAGCGCGTTCCTGCTCGCGATCCCGGTCGCGATGATCGCCTACACCGGGATCGAGACCGTGTCGAATCTCGCCGAAGAGGCACGGGACCCGGTCCGCTCGATCCCGCGCGCGATCTCGTGGGTCGCGATCGCCGTCTTCGCGATCTACTTCACGCTTCCGTTCATCGCGTTGTCGGCGATGCCGGTCGTGCACCAGGGCGGGGAGTACGTGACGCAGCTCGGCCAGCCACCTCCGCACGGTTTCAAGAACGACCCGGTGCTCGGGCTGGTCGAGAACCTCGGCTTGCACGGCTTCACCCTGTCCGCGGCGAAGGTGTACGTGGGGATCCTCGCGGCGACGATCCTCTTCATCGCGACGAACGCCGGCGTGATCGGGGCCTCGCGCATCACCTATGCGATGTCGAGCCACCGGCAGCTGCCCGAGGCATTCCGTCGTCTTCATCCCAAGCTGAGGACCCCCTGGCTCGCGCTGCTCGTCTTCGGTGCGATCGGGCCGACGATCTTCCTGATCTCCGGGAAGGTCGACTTCCTCGGGCGTATGTACGCGTTCGGTGCGATGCTGTCGTTCACGATCGCGCACGCGTCCGTGATCGCGCTGCGCGCCCGGCAGGGAGAGGGGGAGAGCGAGTGGCACGCGTGGCCGAACCTGAAGATCCGCGGTATCTCCTGGCCGGTGTTCGCGATCCTCGGCGGCCTCGGCACCGGCGCGGCCTGGCTGGTGGTGGTGATCCAGGACCCGGCGACGCGGTATGCCGGGTTCGCGTGGCTGGCGGTCGGGTTCGTCTTCTACGTGCTCTACCGCTGGCGGGCGGGGCTGCCGCTCACGGTCACGCATCGCGCAACGGTGCCGCTGGGACCGGCGCTCGCGCTCGAGTACCGCTCGATCCTTGTGCCGATCGTCAGCGGCCCCGAGTCGCACGATGCGGCCGAGGTGGCGGCCCGGCTCGCCACGGAGCGTGCCGGCCGCATCGTCCTGCTGCGGGTGATCGTGGTGCCGCTCGAGCTGCCGCTCGACGCCGACCTGTCGGCGGAGCTCGAGGAGGCCGACCGGGTGCTCGACGAGGCGCGGGCGATCGCCGCGCCGTACGGTGTGCGCATCGTGGAGCGCGTCGTGCGGGCCCGCCACGCGGGGCGGGCGATCGTCGACGAGGCCGAGCGCCGCGTATCGGAGATCATCGTCCTCGGCGCGCCCCGCGGCCGCCATCGCGCGATCTTCGGCCACACAGTCGACTACGTGCTCAAGCACGCTCCCTGCCGCGTCATGGTCGCGGCCGGCAGAAGGGCCGCGTAGGGTCCCGTGTACCGCGGGGCCGTGCAGCTGATCGCGTGGCTGATGATCGCGCTCGGCGTCTCGATGCTCCTGTTCACGCTCTCCCACGGAGGCGGGGTCGGCGTCCTGCTCGGCACGCTCTTCGTGGCCGCGGGGGCAGGGCGGCTGTATCTGCTCAGGAAGAGGTCGAACTAGGTGGCGCGCAAGCTGCCGGGTTTCCGGAGGGAGCTCGACGCGCGGGCGCTCTTCTCGGTCGCGTACGGCGAGGTGGCGTCCTCGATCTACTTCGCCCTGGGCGTGATCGCCGCCTATGCGCTCGGCTTCACGCCGCTCGTGCTGCTCGGCGTCGGCGTGCTCTTCCTGGTCGTCTCGCTCTCCTATGCCGAGGGAACCGCCGCGCTGCCGGAGACCGGCGGAGCGGCCACGTTCGTGCGCCGCGCTTTCAACGACTTCCTCGGCTTCGTCACCGGGTGGGCGCTCTTCCTCGACTACGTGATCGTGATCGCGCTCTCGGCGCTCTTCCTGCCGCACTACGCAGCGGGCGCAATCCAGGTGCACGCGCTCGACCGCAACCCGTGGGACATCATCGTCGCCGTGCTGGTGATCGTCGTGGTGGCGATCGTGCGGCTCGTGCGCCGCCCGTCGCTGTACGGCGTCGGCATCGTGATCCCCGCACTCGACCTGCTGACGCAGCTTCTCCTCGTCGTGCTCGGGTTCGTGCTGATCGTCTCACCGCATGCGCTCACGGAGGGCACCTCGCTGGGCAGCCATCCCTCGTGGCACTCGATCGCGTTCGCGATCCCGCTCGCGATGCTCGCCTTCACCGGGCTCGAGACGGTCGCGAACCTCGCCGAGGAGGCGCGCAGGCCGAGCGTCGACATCCCCCGCTCGGTCTTCGGCGGCATCGCGACCGTGATCACCCTCTACGTCGCGATCGCGGTCGTTGCCGTCTCGGCGTTCCCCGGGCCGAAGTCCGAGCTCGGGACGACCTGGGTCCACGCGCCGCTGCTCGGTGTCGCCGACAGCATCAAAACGGAGCTGCCGACCTACGCCGGCGACGCCCTGCGGTTCTACGTCGGCGTCACGGGGGCGTTGATCCTGCTGGCTGCCGTCGTCACGTCGATCTCCGGGTTCTCGCGGCTCGCGTACTCGCTGGGCGAGCACGGACAGCTGCCGAGCTCGTTCGGGCGGCTGAGCCGCCGTGCGCACGTCTCGCCGATCGCGATCGTCTCGGTCGCGGTGGTCGCGTCGGCGTTCGTGATCGGGACCTCGTTCGCGCGGAACGACGTGACGAGCCTCGCCAGCCTGTTCTCGTTCGGCGTGCTGCTCGCGTTCACGGCGGCGCAGCTCGCGGTGATCAAGCTGCGCGTCGACGAGCCGGACCTGCCGCGACCGTATCGCGCCCCCTTCGACGTGCGGATCGGTCGCGCGGAGATCCCGCTGCCCGCGATCGTCGGCTCGATCGCGACCTTCGCGATCTGGATCGTCGCGCTCGCGACACACCCCGCCGCGCGCTACGCGGGCCCGCTCTGGCTCGCCGTGGGGATCGCGGTGTTCGTGACCGTGCGGATGTCTCGCGGCGAGGGCCTCTTCGAGCGGGTTCGCGCGCCCGACGAGCTCCCGTACGTGCACGCGCTCGAAGTCCGGCGGATCCTCGTCCCCATGAAGCTCGGGATCATCGGCGAGGAGATGCTCGCGACCGCGATCAAGCTTGCGTCCGACCACGGCGCCGAGGTCGAGGCCCTGCACGTGATCCGCGTTCCGCTCGAGGAGGCGCTCGACGCACCGCTGGCCGAGGACGAGGACCGCGCCGACGAGGCGCTGTCCGAGGCCAAGGCGCTCGGGGTCGACTATGGGGTGACGGTGGAGGGGGCGACCGTGCGGGCCCGGGCGATCGGCTCGGCGATCGTCGAGCGGGCCCGCGAGGTCGACGCCGACCTCATCGTCCTGGGCTCGGCCCCGCGCTGGCGGCGCCAGTCGCGGTTCTTCTCCCCGACCGTGGACTACGTGCTCCGCAACGCGCCGTGCGAGGTCCTGATCGTCGCGTTCCCCCAGTCCGTGATGGACGAGGAGCTGGCCGCGTCGACCTGAGCCGCGGCTGTACCCTCCCCGATCGTGAAGGCACTGGTCATCGGTTGCGGCCGCGTCGGCTCCGCCGTCTCGCTCCAGCTCTCTGCGTCCGGCTGGGACGTCACCGTCCTCGACGAGAACGAGGATTCGCTGGTCCGGCTCGGCGACCACTGGACGGGCGGGTTCGTCGTCGGCCACGGCATGGACATGCGCCTGCTGCGCCAGGCGGGCGTCGAGGATTCCGACGCCGTCGTCGTGACGACCGACGGCGACAATACGAACATCGTGATCGCCCAGGTGGCCCAGAAGCACTTCGGCGTGCCGACCGTCGTCGCGCGCCTGCTCGACCCGGCGCGTGCCCAGTTCTACGCGGAGCGCGGCCTGCGCATCGTCTGCCCGACCTCGGCGGCGATCGAGACGCTGGTCGAGACCGTGCGTGCGACCGAAGTCGTGACGTCGTGAAGGAGCCCGCATGTACGTGCTGATCGCCGGCGGCGGCAAGGTCGGCTCGAATGTGATGCGGACGCTGCTCCGCGCCGGCCACGAGGTGACGGTGATCGAGCAGCGGCCCTCGCGGTTCGACCGCCTCGAGGTCGAGTTCGAGCATCAGGTCGTGCGCGGCGACGCCACGGAGCTCTTCGTGCTCGAGCGCGCGGGGATCAAGCGGCCGCCCGACCTGCTCGTCGCCGCGACCGGCGACGACGAGGACAACATCGTCATCTGCCAGCTCGCGCGCGAGCGCTACGGCGTCGCGAAGGTGATCGCGCGCATCAACGACCCGCGCAACCAGCCGTACTTCGACCTGCTCGGAATCTCGCCGACCGTCTCGGCGACCGGCGCGATCATGGCGCTCGTCGAGCACGAGGTGCCCGAGCACGGGCTGATCCAGCTGATCGAGCTGCGCCAGGAGAACCTCGAGATCGTCGAGGTGACGATCAACCGCGGGGCTGCGTGTGAGGGCAAGCGGATCCGCGCGGTGAAGCTGCCGGAGGGCGCGCGCCTGATCTCGGTCGTGCGCGACGGCAAGGCCGAGGTGCCCGATTCCGAGACCCAGCTCGAGGCGGGCGACCAGGTGCTGGCGATCCTCGAGCCGGGCAAGGAGGACGAGCTGCGCCGCGTCCTCCTCCGTAGCTCCTGAGCAAGTAACAGACTGTTACTTGGGTTCGCGCGACCGTCTGCGCAGGTGGCTACCTTGGAGCCGTGCGTCGCCCGGCGACCCCGACCCTGCTCGCCTGGCTGGCAGCGGGCGCAGGCCTGCTCTCGATCGTCTCGGCGCTGACGCCCGAGATGGCCGACCGGGTCGACCTTGTCCAGGGCGTGCTTCCGCCCGGTGTCCCGTCCGCGGCGCGGACGCTGCTGCTTGCCCTCGGCGCCGGGATGATCTGGCTCGCGCGCGGCCTGGCGCGGCGAAAGCGGCGGGCCTGGGAGCTCGCCGTCGTGCTCGTCGCCGCCTCCGCCGCCGCCCATCTCGTCCGCGGGCTCGACATCGAGGAGGCGGCGGTCCACCTCGCGCTGCTCGTTGCGCTGTTCCGGACCCGCCGTCAGTTCGTCGCGCCGGGCGATCCGACGACGGTGCGACCGCTCGTTCAGGTGGCGACCGCGCTGGGGGTCGTGACTGGCCTGCTGCTGGCCGAGCTCTACCTCACCGACGACACGTCGCTGCGCATCGAGCGCGGGCTCGCGCTCGCCGTCGGCGCGCTCGCGTTTCGGGCGCTCTGGCTCTGGCTCCGCCCACCGGGCGCGGCGCCCTGCACGCCGGACGCGCGCGAGCGTGCGGCCGAGGTCGTCAACCAGCGCGGGGACGACAGCCTCGCCTACTTCGCGCTGCGGCGCGACAAGGCGTACGTCTTCTCGCCCAGCGGCCGCTCGTTCCTCGCCTATCGCGTCATCGGCGGCACGGCGCTGATCGCGGGCGATCCGATCGGCGACCCCACCGAGCGGCGCGAGCTGGTCGCCGAGTTCGTGCGCGTCGCGCGCGCCAAGGCGTGGCGCGTGGCGGTCGCCGGCGCCGGCGGTGAGGCGCTCGAGGACTACACGGCGCTCGGGTTCAAGTCGCTCTACCTCGGCGACGAGGCGGTCATCCGCCCGTCCGAGTTCTCCCTGGACGGGAGGGCGATCCGCAAGGTGCGTCAGTCCGTGTCGCGGCTCGAGAAGAACGGCTACACCGTCCGGGTGCTCACGGCGGCCGATGCCGACGAGACGCTCCGGCGCGAGCTCGAGTCGGTCTCGCGTGAGTGGCGGGGCAGCTGGCCGGAGCGTGGCTTCACGATGGCGATGGACGCGCTGTTCGCCTACCCGGAAACCGTGCTCGCCGTCGCCGTCGGGCCCGACGGCTCGGCCGGCGGCTTCCTGCAGCTCGTGCCGTCACCCGCGAGCGACGGTTACTCGCTGGCGTCGATGCGGCGGCGCCGCGACACGCCGAACGGGCTGATGGAGTACCTGATCACCGAGACGATCGCCTGGGCGAGGGGCCACGCGGTCGCGGAGCTCTCCCTCAACTTTGCGGTGTTCGCCGACTTCCTCCACGCCGACGAGACCTCGCCGCGGCCGATCCGGGTCCTGCGCTTCGTCCTCCTCAAGGCCGACCGGCTCTTCCAGATCGAGCGTCTGCACAGCTTCAACCGCAAGTTCTTCCCCCACTGGCGGCGGCGCTACTTCTGCTTCGAGCGCTGGGTCGACCTGCCGCTCGCCGGCTTCGCCTACCTGCACGCCGAATCCCTGCTGACCCCGCCCGGCCCCTGGGTCTCGTCGTCGGATCTCGCCGCCCGGTGAGGGTGGCGATCGTCCTCGTGGCGCTCGTGGCCGCGGCGGTCGCGCGCGCCGGTGCGAGCGGCACCGACTGGGCCCGGTTCGGTTTCGACACCGCGCGGCACGACGTCGGCAGCGCGGGGGCGCTGACCGCCGCGAACGTCGGCAGCCTCAGGCGCCAGCAGGTTCAGCTCGACGGCACGGTCGACTCGTCGGCGATCTACCTGCACGACGTGCGCGTGCACGGCGCGACCCACGACGTGCTCTTCGTGACGACGACGTACGGACGGACCGAGGCGATCGACGCCGCGAACGGCAAGGTGCTGTGGCGGTTCACGCCGGCGGGCTACGCCTCGCTGGCGGGAACGGCGCAGATCACGAATGCGACGCCGGCTGCCTCGACCGATCGCAGCGCGGTGTACGCTGCTGCGCCCGACGGGAAGATCCGCAAGCTGCGCGTGTCGGACGGAAAGATCCTCTGGACGAAGGCCGTGACGCGCGACCCGACACACGAGAAGCTCACCTCGTCGCTGAACGTCGCGCGCGACCTCGTGATCGTGACGACCGGCGGCTACATCGGCGATGCGCCGCCGTACCAGGGGCATGTCGTCACGCTGTCGGAGCGCACGGGCGCGATCCAGCACGTGTGGAACTCGCTGTGCTCCGACCGCCATGCGCTGATCACGCCGAGCACCTGCGGCTCGAGTGACTCGGCGATCTGGTCGCGCAACGGCGCGGCGGTCGACCCGGCGACCGGCGACCTGGTGGTGGCGACCGGGAACGCCCCGTGGAACGGGAGCACCGACTGGGGCGACAGTGTGCTCGTCCTCTCGCCGGACGCGTCGAAGCTGCTCCGGCACTGGACGCCCACCGACCAGCAACACCTGAACGAGTCCGATCTCGACCTCGGATCGACCAGCCCCGCCCTGCTCTCGGGTGGGTACGCGGTGCAGGGAGGCAAGGACGCGCTGCTCCGGCTGCTGCAGTTGCGAACCTTGCCCGGCGTGAACAAGAAACTCGGGGGTGAGCTGCAGACGGTGCCGACTCCAGGGGGCGTTGCGCTGTTCAGCGAGCCGGCGGTATGGCAGGGGACGTGGGTGTTCGTCGCCGACGACGCGGGGACGCAGGCGTGGCGGTTGCAGGGCGGACGACTCCACTCCGTGTGGTCGAACGGGAACGGCGGCACGTCGCCCGTCGTGGCGGGGAACCTGCTCGTCGTCGCGACCACCGGCTCGATGCACGTCTATCTCGCGGCGAGCGGCAAGGAAGTCGCGTCGCTGCCGTTCGGCGGTGCGCACTGGCAGAGCCCGATCGTGGCCGACGCCCGCGTCGTCGTGGCCGAGGGCAACGCGAACGAGCACGAGACCGTCGGCGTGCTGGACATCTACCGGCGATGACGAGGGCGCTCGCCGTCTTCGCGGTGCTGCTCGCGACGCTTCCGGGTGCGGCCGGTGCGCGCACGAGCGCGCTGCACCTTGTCAGCGTCGCGCAGGTCCAGGCGCCCGTGTACGCGACGTGGGCGCCGGGCGAGCAAGGCCGCCTCTACATCGTCGAGCAGGCGGGTCGCATCGTCGTGCTCGAGAACGGCCGCCTGCGCGCAACGCCGTTCCTCGACATTCGCCCGCAGGTCACGAGCGGCGGCGAGGAGGGGCTGCTCTCGGTCGCCTTCGACCCCGCGTACCAGACGAACCACCGCTTCTACGTCGACTACACCGACACGAACGGCGACACACGCGTGGTGCGGTTCCGCTCCGACGGCACGCGGGCGATTCCGTCGTCGGCGACGCAGCTGCTCTTCGTCAAGGATTTCGCCTCCAACCACAACGGCGGCCAGCTGCAGTTCGGGCCCGACGGCAGGCTCTACTGGGGGAACGGCGACGGCGGGGGAGGCGGAGATCCCGAGCACAACGGGCAGTCGCTCGCGCGGCCCTTCGCGAAGATCATGCGCCTGAACGTGAACGTCCCGTCGGCCCGCTGGCAGCTCGTCGCCTACGGGCTGCGGAACCCGTGGCGGTTCTCGTTCGATCGCGCGAACGGCGACCTCTACATCGGCGACGTCGGCCAGAACGAGTGGGAGGAGGTCGACTACCTGAGGCACGGCACCCAGACGATCGCCAACTTCGGCTGGAACCGCTTCGAGGCGTCGCACGTCTATGACGCCTCGACGGCTCTGTTCGCACGGGGCCGCTACGTCGCGCCCGTCGCCGAGTACCCGCACTCGGACGGCTGCTCGGTCTCGGGGGGCTACGTCTACCGCGGCAAGCGCGTGCCCGCCGCCGCCGGCCGGTACTTCTACGGCGACTACTGCTCCGGGACCGTCTGGAGCCTCCGGATCGGGGGCGGAAAGGCGAGGACGCTGCGGCACGAGCCGTTCTCGCTCAAGGGGCTCTCGTCGTTTGGCGAGGACTCGGCCGGCGAGCTCTATCTGATGTCGGTCGACTCGGGCGGCGTCTACCGGCTGGCCGGCTAACCGGCGCGGCGTCGCCGGACCTGCGGGCCCTGCTGGCCGAGCGCCGCATACGCGAGCGCCTGGAGCGACTCGTTGAGGTTCCTGAGCTCGTGTGCGATCACGGTCAGCTCTTCGCGGCGCTCGTCGCGCGCGTTCATCCGCGCGAGCTCGTCGGCGAGCCGGTCGAGCCGCCCGAGCAGCGCCTCGAGCTGGCGGTCGGTGACCTCGCTGCGCTCCACGCGCCCAGTCTACGGGCTTGGGCCCCGTGCTAGATTCGGCGCCACCAAACGGGCGAGCGGTGAGGGAACCCGGTGCAAGTCCGGGACGGTCCCGCCGCTGTAAGGGGAGATGCCCTCCGCCACGACGCCACTGGGCCCCGGCCCGGGAAGGCGGCGGAGGGGGAGCCCCGAGTCAGAAGACCTGCCGGTCGCCCTCCATTCACCCGACCCCCTCGTGGAAGGAGGATTCGTGGTCAAGCGCGTCATTCTGCTCGTCGCGGTTGCGCTCGTCTTGCCCGCGACTGCGCTCTCGGCGACCGTCAAGGTCCGCGTCGAGGGCAAGACCAAGAACCTGTTCGCCCCGACCGAGGTGACCGTGACCGCCTCGAACGCGCTCGACGCACTCGAGCAGGCGTCGATCATGGGCGAGCTCTACTACCACGTCACCGTCACCGGGTTCGGCGCGTACGTCGACCAGGTCGGCCGCTACGGCGGCTCCGGCTCGAGCGGCTGGGTGTTCAAGGTCGACGACGTGTCGCCGCCGGTCGGCGCCGACCAGGTGGCGCTGAAGGACGGCGACCGCGTGCTCTGGTACTTCGCCGAGTTCGGGCCGAACGGCGGCCCGCCGACGCTCAAATTGACCGCCGCGGCCGGCGGCTGCTATGTCACACAGGCGCTCGACGACAACGGCAAGCAGACTGCGGTCTCGAACCTCGCGCTGCACATCGGCTCGAGCCGGACGATGGCGGCCCAGACCGGGCAGAAGGTCTGCCCGGGCGCCCACAAGGGCCTGCTCGTGCGCGCGACCGCCGACGGCGCAGTGCGATCGAACGCGCTGAAGTGAGACGCCTCGTCCTCCTGGTGCTCGCGCTCGCGCTCGCCGGCTGCGGCGGCGGGCGCGAGCACGGGAAGGCGACGCTCTGGGTGACGCGGGATCGCGGCACACAGGTCCTCTATGCCGGCAGCGTGCCGGCCGGGCTCACCGCGATGCAGGCGCTCGAGCGCCGGATGAAGGTGAGCACGCGTTACGGCGGCCGCTTCGTCCAGTCGATCGACGGGATCAGCGGCTCCGCCTCTGCGCAGCGCGACTGGCTCTACTTCGTGAACGGGGTCGAGGCAGGGCGGGGCGCCGCCGAGGTCCGGCTGCGTCCCGGCGACGTGGAATGGTGGGACTACCGCTCGTGGCGCGGTACCGGTCTGAGCGTCCCGGTTGTGGTCGGCGCCTTCCCCGAGCCGTTCCGGCACGGGTTCGAGTGGGTCTCACCCGGCGCGCGAGTCCTCGGCTCGGGCGCGGCGGCCCGGAAGCTGCAGGCGCTCGTCGGCCGCGGCCCGAACGTGATCGTGATCGACCCCGGAGCGGCGCCCGGGAGCGCGCACGCGAGTCGCAGCGGTTCGGTCGTCAGGCTCGTGCTGGGGACGAGAGCCGCCGCGCGGCTCGCGGCCGACCCGCGCGCACTCCGGTACCGCTACGAGGTCGAGTCATGAGCCGTAGGCTCGACGGAGGCTCGGCGCGGGGAATGAGCCCAGCACCCGCCTCGGCGCTCCTGGCCGCGACCGTCGTCGCCGCGCTGCTGGCGACGCACATGCTCTCGGTCGCGGTGATCGCCGCCGTGCTGCTCGTGCTCGCCCTGCAGGCGCCTGCGTCGCGACGCTGGCCGTACCTCGTCGGCACGCTCGTGAGCGCCGCGCTCGTCGTCGTGGTCACGCCGTTCGTCGAGACGATCGGCTCGCACCCGATCTGGGTCGGCCCGACCGTGCCGGTGCTCGGCCAGCTCGACGTGACGCGCGAAGAGCTTCGCAACGGTCTCTTCCAGGGACTGCGACTCGCCGCGGTCGGGCTCGCGTTCGCCGTCTACGCGCTCCGCGTCGACCACGACCGGCTGCTGGCGGCCGCCGGCTGGGCGCGGCGCTCGACGCTCGCGGCCGCTCTGGCGACGCGCCTCGTGCCGCTGCTCGAGCGGGACGCGCGCGACCTGCGCGTCGTGCTTCGCGGCCGCAACGTCGAGCTGGGCGGCGCCCGTCTGCTTTCGCCGCTCCTCGCCGGATCGCTCGAGCGCGGGCTCGACCTCGCCGAGGCGATGGAAGCGCGTGGCTACGGACGCAGCGGGCACACGCGTGCGCCGCGGCCCGCCTGGAGAGCGATCGACCGGATCGCGCTCGTCGGTGCTGCTGCGCTCGTCGTCGTGGGGGCCGTATGGCTGTAGCCGTCGTCGATCGTCTGACCTTCTCCTACACGCCCGGCCGTTCGCCCGCGCTCGAGGATCTGTCGCTCGAGCTGGCCGACGGCGAGCACGTCCTCGTGCTCGGGCCGTCGGGCTCCGGCAAGTCGACGCTGCTGCGTGCGCTCGCTGGGCTCGTGCCCCACCTCCACGGCGGCGTCTTCGCGGGTCGTGTCGTCGTGGGCGGCGTCGACACGCGCGAGGCGCGGCCGGCAGAGCTCGCCGGCACTGTCGCGTCGGTCTTCCAGGACCCCGAGGACCAGATCGTGATGTCGCGAGTCGCGAACGAGGTCGCGTTCGGCCTGGAGAACGTGGGGACCGAGCCGCCCGAGATCTGGCCGCGTGTCGAGGAGGCGCTCGCGTTCGTCGGCGCCGAACATCTCGCCGAGCGGTCGGTGCACGAGCTGTCCGGGGGAGAGCTGCAGCGTGTGTCGCTCGCGGCGGCCGTCGCGCTCCGACCGCGACTGCTCCTGCTCGACGAGCCGACGTCGCAGCTCGATCCCGACGGGGCCGAGACATTCCTCGCCGCGGTGCGGCGGCTCGACTGCGCCGTGCTGCTCTCGGAGC
Organism: uncultured Thermoleophilia bacterium; assembly: GCA_963708355.1. Taxonomy (GTDB): domain Bacteria; phylum Actinomycetota; class Thermoleophilia; order Gaiellales; family Gaiellaceae; genus PALSA-600. The sequence goes on from CAVPSK010000009.1 coordinate 978,346, forward strand.
AGCGCCCGGCGCGGCCGCTCGAGCGGGCAGACCGCGTCCTCTTCCTCGAGCAGGGGCGCCTGCGCCTCGACGCGGCGCGTGAGGAGGCGGTCGCCTGGCTGCGGTCGAACCGCCCGCTCTACCTCCCGCACACGCCGGAGCTCGCATGTCGGCTTGCAGGCGTCCGCTTCTCCTACGGCGACCGCCTTGTGCTCGCCGGCGCGTCGCTCGAGGTCCGGCGCGGCGAGGTGGTCGGGCTGACGGGCCCGAACGGCATCGGCAAGACGACGCTGGCGAAGATCGCCGCGGGCCTGCTCGCGGCGGACGACGGCGAGGTGCAGCACGCGCCGGCCGCCTACCTGTCCCAGGACCCGGGCCGGCACCTCGTCACCGAACGCGTGCTCGACGAGGTCGCGCTCGGCTCCGACGTCACGCGTGCGCGGAGCGCACTCGCGAAGGTCGGCCTGGCGGGGAACGAGGAGCGTCATCCACGCGACCTCTCCTCCGGCGAGCGCGAGCGGCTGGTGCTGGCGGCCGTGCTCGCGACCGAGCCCGGGCTGCTCGTGCTGGACGAGCCGACGCGTGGCGTCGACCCCGAGCGCAAGTCGGAGCTGGCGCGCCTGCTGCGCGCCGAGGCGCCGTCGCGAGGCACGCTGATCGTGACGCACGATCTGCCGTGGGTCGCCGAGGTCGCCGACCGGGTCGTCTCGCTCGACGTCAGGGAGCCCGTCCGTGCGTAGGCTCATGGTGGTCGCGGTCGTCCTGTTCGCCGCTGCGCTCGTCGTCGACGACGGCGCGCTCGCGACGCTGCTCGGCGCGGGAGCCCTGGTCGCGGCCGGCATCGCGTGGTTCGAGTCGGGGCAGGACTCGACGCGCGAACTTGCCGTCATCGCGACGCTCGCCGCGGCCGCCGCCGCGGGGCGGGTGCTCTTCGCAGCCGTCCCGGGCGTGCAGCCGGTCACGGTGATCGCCGTCGTCGCCGGTGCGACACTGGGTGCGCGCGCCGGCGTCGCGACGGGCGCGCTCGCGGCCTTCGCCTCGAACTTCTTCCTCGGCCAGGGCGTGTGGACGCCGCAGCAGATGCTCGGCTGGGGCCTGTGCGGCGCCGCCGGCGCGGTGCTCGCGCCGATGCTCAAGAGCCGCTGGTCGCTCGCCGCCGTGACTGCCGTGCTCGGCTTCGCCTTCAGCGTGAGCATGGACCTGTGGCTCTGGTGGGGCTTCTTCCCGCACACGCTGCCGTCGCTCGTGACGGTGCTGGCACGGGGCTTCTGGTTCGACGTGGCGCACGCGGCCGGGAACGTGGTGATCGCGCTGGCCGCCGGGCCGGAGCTGCGGCGGCTGCTCGAGCGCTACCGCGTGCGGCTGCACACCGAGGTCGTGTGGGCGTAGTCGCCGCCGTCGCCGCGATCGCGCTCGCCGTCTCGCCGGCGCAGTTCCTCCAGGCCAACGCGTCGAACGGCGCCTTCGCGGAGCCCGGCGGGACGGCAGACCCGGCGCTGACCGCATGGGCCGTGCTCGGCCTGCGCTCGGCGCGGCTCGACGCTCCCGGGTCGCTCGCCTACCTGCAGGCGCACGAGTCGGCGCTCGGCTCGGTCACGGACGTCGCGCTGGTCGCGCTCGCCGAGCAGGCGCTCGGCGCGGCGCCAACCGCGCTCCTCGAGCGGCTCCAGGCGGCGCGGCGACCGAGCGGGCAGATCGGCGAGACGCTGAACGCGACGATGTGGGCGGTGCTGGCGCTCGGGCGCTCGTCGGTCGCGACGACGCGCTTCGTGCTCGCGCACCAGGCGCGCGGCGGCGGCTTCTCGTGGGCGGCCGGCGGCCGGCCCGACTCGAACGACACGGCAGCCGCGCTCGAGATGCTGCGCGTCGCGCACGTGAGGGGGCGTCCCGTCGCGAGGGCGGTCGCCTTCCTGCTCGGCTTCCAGCGGCCCGGTGGAGGCTTCGAGCTCACGCACGGCCGGGGTGCCGACGCCCAGTCGACCGCGTGGGCGATCCAGGGCCTCGTCGCCGCGGGACGTAAGCCGCCGCGCTCCGCTTTCGCCTATCTCGCGAGCCTGAAGCAGCAAGACGGCAGCTACCGCTACTCGGCCGCCTACCGGACCACGCCGGTCTGGGTGACCGCGCAGGTCCTGGCCGCCCTGGCGAAGCAGCCGTTCCCGCTCGCCCGCTGACCGCCGGCGCGAAACAGGTGCCAGGCACCGCGGTGCCTGGCACCCGGTTCGGGCGATACTCAGCCGGTGCAGGCGACGCTGCTCACGATCGGCAACGAGCTCGTCTCCGGTGACGTCCCGAACACGAACGCCGCGTGGCTCGCGCGGCGGCTCGAGCTGCTGGGCGTCCGGGTGGTCCTGAGCGCATCCGTCCCGGACGAGCTCGATCGGATCGTCGACTTCGTCCGGCGCGAACGGCCCCGAGCCGACCATGTCATCGTCACCGGTGGGCTCGGCGGGACGCCCGACGACATCACCCGCGAGGCGGTCGCGGCCGCCTTCGGCGTCGGCCAGCTCGTCCAGCCCGAGATCGCCGCCGACTTGCGGGCGCGCTTCCGCGGCGACCCCGAGTACGCGGCGCGATGGGCGGCGCTCCCCGAGGGCGCGCGTCCGCTCGAGAACCCGCTCGGCGGGGCACCGGGGTTCCTGCTCGCGAACGTCTGGGTGCTTCCGGGACTGCCGCGCGAGATGGAGGCGATGTTCGACCGCTACGAGCACGAGTTCCGCGCCGGCGGGCCGATCGCCGTCTCCCGCCGCACGTATGCGACCCGCGAGTCGGCGATCGTGTTGGCCCTCGTGACCGCGACGGCACGCTGGCCGACCGTGAGCGTGGGCTCGTATCCCAGCTTCGAGCCGGACGGGCCGCGGGTCGAGATCGTGCTCAAGTCGGCCGATCCCGATGCGCTCGCAGCGGCCAGAGGTTGGCTCGAGGCTGAGCTCGATCGCATCATCTAACGTGGCCGGACGATGCCGGTCGCGGAGCCAGAGACCTATCTCGCCGACCTGAATCCTGCCCAGCGGCAGGCCGTGCTGACCACCGAGGGGCCGCTCCTGGTGATCGCCGGGGCGGGCTCGGGGAAGACCCGCGTGCTCACCCACCGCGTCGCGCACCTGCTCGCCGCGGTCGGCGCCAAGCCGAACGAGATCCTCGCGATCACGTTCACCAACAAAGCGGCGCAGGAGATGAAGGAGCGCGTCGAGCGCTCGCTCGGCCCCGTCGCGCGCGCGATCTGGATCATGACCTTCCACGCCGCCTGCGGCCGCATCCTGCGCCGCGAGGCCGAGCGGCTCGGCTACCGCTCGAACTTCACGATCTACGACCAGGCCGACCAGGTGCGCCTCGTCAAGGCGTGCCTCGAGGAGCTCGAGCGCGACCCCAAGCGCTTCGTGCCTCGCGGCATCCACGCGCAGATCTCGAACGCCAAGAACCAGCTGATCTCGCCGGACGAGTACGCCTCGCGCGTCGCGAGCTTCTACGATCAGACCGTCGCGGACGTCTACGGGCTCTACCAGCGCCGCCTGTTCGCCTCGAACGCGGTCGACTTCGACGACCTGCTGATGCTCACCGTCGACGTGCTCCAGCGGTTCCCGGAAGCGCGCGAGCGCTGGGCGAAGGCGTTCCGCTACGTCCTCGTCGACGAGTACCAGGACACGAACCACGCGCAGTACGTCCTGCTCAAGCTGCTCTGCCAGGACCACCAGAACCTGATGGCAGTGGGGGACCCCGATCAGAGTGTCTACGGGTTCCGTGGAGCCGACATCCGCAACATCCTCGAGTTCGAGCGCGACTTCCCCAGCACGCGCGTGATCGCGCTGGAGCAGAACTACCGCTCGACCAACACGATCCTCGCCGCGGCCAACGCGGTCATCTCGCACAACCGCGAGCGCAAGGAGAAGAACCTGTGGTCGGAGCTCGGTGAGGGAGAGCTCGTCCACGTCGTCGAGACCGAGGACGAGCACGCCGAGGCGCGTTTCGTCGCGGCCGAGATCGCCGCGCTGATCGGCGGCGGCTACAGCGCGGCCGAGATCGCCGTCGTCTACCGGACGAACGCGCAGAGCCGCGTGCTCGAGGACGTGCTCGTGCGCCAGGGGATCGACTACCAGGTGATCGGCGGCCCACGTTTCTACGAACGCGCCGAGATCAAGGACGCCGTCGCCTACCTGCAGGTGCTGGACAACCCGTACGACGCCGTGAGCCTCCTGCGGATCGCGAACCGGCCGAGACGGGGGATCGGCGACACCTCGCTGGCGCGGCTGCAGGGCTACGCGGACGGCCTCGGAATCTCGTTGTGGGAGGCGACTGCGCATCCCGAGGAGGCGGGCCTCGCGCCCGCGTCCACACGCGCGGTCAAGGGATTCCGGAGCGCGATGGAGTCGCTGCTCGCGACGGCGAGCGACTCGACCGTCGCCGGGCTGGTCGAGGCAGTCCTGCAGCGCACCGGCTATCTCGAGGCGCTCGAGGCGGAGCGGACGATCGAAGCGCGTGGGCGGATCGAGAACCTCGAGGAGCTCGTCGGTGTCGCGCGCGAGTACGACGGCGCGGCGCAGGAGCCGTCGCTCTCCGGGTTCCTGCAGGAGATCTCGCTGTACTCCGACCAGGATGCACTCCGCGGCGACGAGGACGAACCGGCCGGCCAGGTCACGCTGCTGACGCTGCACAACGCGAAGGGCCTCGAGTTTCGCGCGGTCTTCATGCTCGGGCTCGAGGAGGGGATCTTCCCGCACGTGCGCTCGCTCGAGGAGAACTCACTGGAGGAGGAGCGTCGCCTCTGTTACGTCGGCATGACGCGCGCGAAGGAGCGGCTGACGCTGACGCACGCGATGCGTCGCAATCTCTTCGGCCGGAGCGAGTCGAACCTGCCTTCGCGGTTCCTCGACGAGCTACCGGGGCTCGGCGTCGAACGGGAGCGGCTGCGGCCGGCGTCGTGGTCGGACTACGGTCGGGCCGAGCAGCACGAGTTCGTGCCGCGCGAGGTGCTGCCCGACATCGCGACAGGCGACGCGGTGCGGCATGCGTCACTCGGAAGCGGGATCGTCCTGCAGATCGAGGCCGGCGGTGTCGTGACCGTCCGCTTCGAGGACGGAAGCGAGCGCCGGTTGATGCTCGACTACGCGCCGCTGGAGAAGATCGGTTGACGCAGATCGACGTGCGCCCGTGCTCCTCGGTCGAGGAGCTGCGGGAGGCACTCGCTCCGATCAACCACTACTTCGGCTCGGAGGCGACGCTCGAGGGCACGGAGCGGTTCGCGCAGTGGGTCGAGCTCGGGCGGGTGGTCGCCGCCCGCATCGACGGCGACGTCGTCGGCGGCGCGGGGTCGATGACGTTCGACGTCTCGGTCCCGGGTGGCGCGAGGGTCCCGGCCGCGGGTGTCACCGTCGTGGGCGTCCTGCCGTCGCACCGCAGGCGCGGCGTGCTGAGCGCGATGATGCAGGCGTTGCTCGACGACTCGCGGAGGCGGGGTGACGCGCTCGCCTGCCTCTGGGCGTCGGAGGGAGCGATCTACGGCAGGTACGGCTACGGGCTCGCGGCGCGGATCGGCGAGCTCACGCTCGCGCGCGAACGGACGGCGTTCGCCGAGCCGTTCTCGCCGCGCGGCGAGGTCCGTCTGGTCGATGCCGACGAGGCGGCCGTCGCGTTCCCGCCGCTCTACGAGCAGCTGCGCGCGCGGAGGCCCGGGCTGGTCTCGCGCGACGACGCGTGGTGGCGAACGCGGCGGCTCGCCGACGACCCTGCCGCCGTCAGGGCGGGCCGCTGACATACGCGCTCCTCACGCTCGACGGTGCGCCCGCCGGCTATGCGCTCTACCGGGTGACCCAGGACTGGCACGCCGGAGCGAGCAACGGAACCGTGCGGATCGTCGAGGCGGTCGCGCCGGCGCCGGTGGCCGTCCGGGAGCTGTGGCGGTGGCTGCTCGACTTCGACTGGACCTCCCAGTTCGTCGCCGGGATGCTGCCCCTCGACCACCCGCTCTTCCAGCTCCTCGCGGAGCCGCGGCGGATGGCCTTCACCGTCAACGAAGGCATCTCCGCGCGCCTTGTCGACGTTCACGCGGCGCTGGCGGCGCGCACGTACTCGGGCGACGCCGAGGTCGTCCTCGAGGTGAGCGACGAAACGGCTCCGTGGAACACGGGCAGCTTCCGCGTCAGTGCCGGTGGGGTCGAGCGAACCGACGCGGACGCCGACGTCCGGCTCGGTGTCGCTGCGCTCGGCTCCGTATACCTCGGCGGCTTCGGCTTCGCCGATCTCGCGCGCGGGCTACGGCTCGAAGAGCTGCGCGCGGGCGCGGTCGACCGCGCCGACGCGCTCTTCCGCACCACGGCCGAGCCGTGGTGCGCCGAGATCTTCTAGCTTCTCAGCGCGGTTTCGTCTTGAACTGGGCTGCGGCGGCATGCCCGCCGCTCGAGACGACGATCGTCGCCGACACGAGCTGACTGCCGGCGACGCGCCACGTGCACGCGGCGACGCCGTCGTGGAACGACCGCGAGACGACCGGGAGCGCGTGGCCGCCCGCCGACCCCGTGGCAGCCGACCGTTGCGTGCTGGAGCGGTTTCAGCGACGGCGCGCCGAAGGCGCCGACCTTCGCGACGAGCCGGCCGCCGGCCTTCGGCCGGTGCGGCGCGAGGCGCAGGTTGCGGAGGACGATCGCCTGGGTCGCGCTCCCCGAGCCGCCTCCCGACGAGCCGCTGTCGTTGGCGGTGCCGAAGTCCTGCGCCCACAGGGTGATCCCGCCGCTCGCGACTGCGGCGCCGGAGCCGGTGACGGTGTACGACGGGTTCTCGATGTTCGCCTTGTGCCCCGGCGAACCGAGCCATCCGGCGAGGACGCTGGCGGCGGTGGGATACCCCTCGGCGATGTTCTCGCCCCAGCCGGCCCCGTAGCCGCACGCGGCGAGACGCTCTCCGACCGAACGTGCGACCGGAGGCGCCGGATCGTCGTGGGCCATGTAGCGGTACGTCGCCATGTGCCGCGCCTTCCACACCGCCGAGCGCGTGAGAGCGGGGGAGACGGCGAGCGTTCGCAGGCCGAGCGACGCGCGGTGGGCGTTCACGAGCTTGATCACCTGGTTCGCGAGACCGGTGCGCGCGGCGCTCCACGACGCGCCGGGCACGCAGTCACCGACGAGCGTCGTCGCAGGTGCGGGCGACGGCGCCGTTCCGAGAGCGGTCGCGGCGGCGGCAGCGAGCGCGGCGAGTGACGTCGGGCGAAGCAGGCTGGGCGGCACGAGCGAAGCGGGCACCGTAATCGATCAGTCGGCAGGAGCGCGGCGGTTCTTGAGCAGATCGTCACATGAACGCCGGGACATGACGTTCGTCATGCGCGATCGATGACGGTCGCCCCTGGCGTAGCGCCGCGGCGCGTCGGCACGATGAATCCATGATCGAGATTCAGCAACGAGCCGTCGAGCTTCGCGGGATCGAGAAGTCGTTTCGGTCGCCGGTGGGGCCTGTTCACGCCGTCCGGGGCGTCGACATCGCGGTCGCACCGGGTGAGGTCGTGGCGCTGCTCGGCCCGAACGGCGCGGGCAAGTCGACGACCGTCGACGTACTGCTCGGCCTCTCGAAGGCCGACGAGGGCACCGCCACCATCTTCGGGCGGGCGCCCGCCGAGGCGGTGCGGCAAGGAATGGTCGGTGCGATGCTCCAGACCGGGTCGCTGCTTCGTGACCTCACGGTCCGCGAGCTCGTCACGGTCTTCGCCTCTCTCTACCCGAAGCCGCTCGACGTCGACGAGGTGCTCGAGCTGGTCGGCATCACCGGTCTCGCCGAGCGGCGGACGCAGAAGCTCTCCGGCGGTGAGACGCAGCGCGCGCGCTTCGCACTTGCGCTCGTGACCAACCCGGAGCTGCTCGTGCTCGACGAGCCGACCGCGGCGATGGACGTCGAGGGCCGTCATGCGTTCTGGGCGACGATGCGCGCGTTCGCCGCGCAGGGGAAGACGGTGCTCTTCGCGACGCACTACCTCGAAGAGGCCGACGCGTACGCCGACCGCGCCGTGCTGCTGGCGCGGGGCCGCGTCGTGATCGACGGGCCGACGACGGAGATCAAGGCGCTGGTCGGGCTACGGACGATCCGCGCGACGCTGCCGGGCGCCGATCTCGACGTGTTGTCGCACCTGCCCGGCGTGTCGAGCGCGGAGGGTCGCGGCGAGGCGATCGTGCTCCGTTGCACCGATTCCGACGCTGCGATCCGAGCGCTCCTCGATCGCTTCCCGCGGGCCCGCGACATCGAGATCTCCGGCGCCGGCTTCGAGGAGGCGTTCCTCGAGCTGACGCGCGACCACGACCAGGAGGAGGCAGCCTGATGACCTCGGCCACCTACGTGCGCTACGAAATCGTGCGGACGCTTCGCAACCGGCGCTTCTTCCTGTTCTCGCTCGGCTTTCCGCTCGTCCTCTACTTCCTGGTCGCCGGGCCGAACCGGAACGAGCACGACCTCGGCGGGACGGGGGTTTCCGCGCCGCTCTACTTCATGATCGGTCTCACCGCGTTCGGTGCGATGAACTCGGTGATCGCGGGCGGAGCGCGTATCGCGCTCGACCGCAGCGTGGGCTGGACGCGCCAGCTGCGGCTGACACCGCTCTCGCCGCGGAGCTACCTCGTGACGAAGATCCTGACGGCCTACCTGACTGCGCTGATCACCGTCGTGGTGCTGGCTGCGGCCGGCACGTCGATGGGCGTGCATCTGTCGGCGACGCGGTGGGCCGAGACGATCGCGCTGCTCCTGATCGGGCTGCTGCCGTTCGCCGCGCTCGGCATCCTGTTCGGCCACCTCTTGACCGTGGACTCGCTCGGCCCGGCCGTCGGTGGCACCACGGCGCTGCTCGCGTTCCTCGGCGGCGTCTGGTTCCCGATCCAGTCCGGCTTCATGCACGTCGTCGCGCAGGCGCTCCCGTCGTACTGGCTCGTCCAGGCGAGCCACGTCGCGAGCGGCGGGCACGCCTGGGGCACGCTCGGCTGGGGAGTCACCGCAGCCTGGGCGGTCGTCCTCGCCGCCGCCGCGGCCTGGGCGTACCGTCGTGACACCGAGCGCGCCTAGCGCTCCCGATAATCCACGAGGTGGCCACGCTGTTCGACGACCTGCCGGTGAACGACTTCTGGCGCGTCCCGCGAATGCGGGCGCGCCTCGGCGTGCTGCTCGGCCTGCTGTTCCTCACCGGGCCGCTGTCGGATCTCGTGAACGAGTCGCTGGCCACGTGGCACCTCGCGGCGCTGCTCGCCGGGACAGCGCTCTTCGTGTCCGGCTACCTCTCGATCCTGCCGCCGGCGCCGTTCCTCGTCCGGCACGGCGACCGCGCGACTCTGCTGGTGCTGGGCGCGCTGCCCGCGATCGCGATGGCGCTGCTGATCGGTGGTGCGCCGAGCTCGTTCGTCGCGCTGTTCGTGTACTTCGTCGCGGCCGCCGGGATGCTGCTCCCGATCCGGCCGGCGCTGGCGGTCATCGGGGCGACGGCGCTCGGGATCGCCGTCACGGGCGCCGTGCTCGGCGCGAGCCGGGACGCCCTCGCCGCGACCGTGCTCACCGTCGTCTCGATCGGCGTGCTGATGACCGCATTCGGGCGAGTCGCCCGCGCGAACCGCGAGCTGAAGGCGACCCGCGAGGAGCTCGCGCGCCTCGCCGTGACGGAGGAGCGGCTGCGAATCGCGCGCGACCTGCACGACCTGCTCGGCCACAGCCTGTCCGTGATCTCGCTCAAGAGCGAGCTCGCGCGCAGACTCGTCGAACGAGACCCCGACCAGGCGGTCGCCGAGATCGACGATATCCAGGCCGTCACGCGCGAGGCTCTTGCCGACGTTCGGCGGACCGTGCAGGGCTATCGTCGCCCGTCGCTCGCCGAGGAGCTCGACGGGGCACGGTCGGCGCTCGCCGCCGCGGGCATCGACTGCGAGCTGCGCGACGGTCACGTCGAGCTGCCCGAGGACATCGAGGCCGTGCTCGCGTGGGCGGTCCGCGAAGGGGCGACGAACGTGATCCGCCACAGCGGCGCGCAGCACTGTGCGATCCGCGTGGACGCTGCGGGCGATCGAGCCGAGCTCGAGATCGACGACGACGGCGACGCGCCGCCCGAAGGCGCGCCCGGCACCGGCCTGCGCGGGCTCAGGGAGCGCGCACAGCGCGTCCGCGGAGAGGTCGAGGCCGGCGTCCGCCCGGAGGGCGGCTTCCGGCTCAGGCTCACGGTCCCGCTCGCGCGGACATGATCCGCGTCCTGATCGCCGAGGACCAGGCGATGGTGCGCGGTGCGCTGGCGAGCCTGCTGGCGCTGGAGGAGGACATCGAGGTCGTCGCCCAGGTCGAGCGCGGCGACGAGGCTGTCGAGGCTGCGCGACGGGAACGGCCCGACGTCGCGCTGCTCGACATCGAGATGCCCGGCCTCGACGGGATCGCCGCCGCCGGTGCAATCGCGCGGGAGCTCCCCGAGACGCGTTCGTTGATCCTCACGACGTTCGGCCGCCCGGGCTTCCTGCGCCGCGCGCTCGCCGCCGGCGCCAGCGGGTTCCTGCTCAAGGACGCGCCGGCCACCGAGCTCGGCGCGGCGATACGCACGGTCGCTTCGGGCGGGATGGCCGTCGATTCGACACTGGCGGCCGCCGCGATCACGGAGGGCGAGAGCCCCCTGACCCCGCGTGAGCTGGAGGTGCTGGCCGCCGCTTCGGGCAACGACACCGCGGCCGAGATCGCGTCCGTGCTCTTTCTGTCGGAAGGCACGGTGCGCAACTACCTGAGCACCGCGATGCGGAAGCTCGGTGCGCGGAACCGCCGCGAGGCGGTCGACATCGCCGAAGAGAAAGGATGGCTCTGAGCCTCCGAACAGCGGCCGCCGCCCACGATCCCTCGCTGCGGTCTGCGGCTTTCTACCGAGCATCGACCGGAGCCGTCCCGATGCGGGCTGCACGGCCTGGGCCGACGATGTCGGCACACGATCGAAGGGAGGTCAGTCATGGGCGTTCGCGTTGCGATCAACGGGTTCGGCCGGACCGGGCGCGCGATGTTCCGCGCCGCGTACGAGCGCGAGGCCGACATCGATTGGATCGCGATCAATGACGTCGCTGACACCGCGATGCTCGCTCAGCTTCTGCGTCACGACACCGTGTACGGCCCGTTCGGAGGCACGGTCGAAGCGACCGACGGCGCACTGATCGTCGACGGTCGGCGGATCGAGGCGCCTGGGTGTTCCGACCCGGCGTCGCTGCCGTGGGCGGAGCTCGGAGTCGAGGTCGTCATCGAGTCGAGCGGGCGGTTCCGCACACGCTCGGATGCGCTGAAGCATCTCGAGGCCGGTGCTCGCAAGGTGATCGTCTCCGCCCCGGCGAAGGACCCCGACGTCACGGTCGCGCTCGGCGTGAACTTCGACGAGGCGTACGACGCCGAGGCGCACGACCTCGTCTCCAATGCCTCGTGCACGACGAACTGCCTGGCGCCGGTGGCGAAGGTGCTCCACGACGCGCTCGGCATCAAGCACGGCTTGATGACCACGGTCCATGCCTACACGAGCGACCAGCAACTGCTCGACGCGCCGCACAAGGATTATCGGCGCGCCCGCGCCGCCGCCTGCAACCTCGTGCCGACCACCACCGGAGCCGCGAAGGCGCCGGCTCGTCGGCCGGCGCTCGCCCGAAGCCACCGCTACGCGCTACGCACCGGTGCCGACCGGATCGCTCGTCGACCTGACCGTCGAGGTGGAACGTCCGACCACGGTCGAGGAGGTGAATGCGATCGTCCGCGATCGGGCCGACTCCGGCGAGCTCACGGGCATTCTGGCCTACAGCCAGGAACCGCTCGTGTCCTCGGACATCGTCAAGTCGCCGTTCTCGTCGATCTTCGACTCCGGCCTCACGGCGGTCGTCGGCGGGACGCAGGTGAAGGTCGTCGCCTGGTACGACAACGAGTGGGGTTACTCCAATCGGCTCGTAGATCTGGCGCAGCGGGTGCTGGTGCCCTCTGCCGTCGGCGTGTGACGGTCCTATTGCCGGGCCCGGCCGTGTCGGTCGGGCCCGGCGACACCTGGCCGACCTAGTCGCGGAGCAGGCCGAGCTGCGTTGCGCGCTCGATCGCAGCGCTGCGACTCGAGACGCCGAGCTTGCGATACACCGAGATCGCCTGCGTCTTCACGGTGTTGCGCGAGACGAAGAACTGTGCGCCGATCTCCCGGAACGACAGGTGGGTCGCGAGCAACGGCAGAAGCCGAAGCTCGGCGCCGGTGAGCCGGCCCGGCCGGACTCCGGGGCGGTCGGCCGCGACGTGACGCGAGACGACGTCGACTTCCTCGCCGAGCACACCGAGGTCCGGATGGCGGCGGAGGATTTCGCGCGCGTCGCCGACCGCGATCCGGGCCCGGTCGAGGTCGCGGAGCGTGAGCCGGGCGCGGCCGAGCTCGATGCTTGTCTGCACCGCGAGCCAGGGCAGCGCGTTCGCAGCCTGCTTGGACTCGGCGGCGGCGAGCTCGGCGTGCGCCTCGTCCCAGCGGCCGCACCGGAGGAGCGCCCTGGCGCAGAGCGCGAGCTCGAGGGCCCCCTCGCCGATCCTCGCGGCGGTCGGGCCGACCTCGCGCGCCTCGATCGCGAGCAACTGCGCGCGGGTGTGCTGGTCGAGGCTCATCGCGATCAGCGCGCGCTGCGCGATCACCGCGGCCAGCGCCGTTTCCGCGCCGTGCTCGAGAGCCAGCTCGGCCGCCTCTTTGAGCGTCGCATCCGCCGCCTCCGGGTCGCCGCCGAGCTCCTCCGCCACTCCGCGCAGCGCCAGCGCCATCGGCCGCCAGCGGCTGGTTTCGGGCAGCTCGGCGATCGCAAGGCGAGCGTCGTGTCTCATCTGCCGGACTCCGTTGCGGCAGAGCGCCGCCCGTACGAGCGCGATCCACGGTCGTGCGGAGGCGCTGCCGTCGCACATCGGCCCGACATCGGCGGTGTGCTCGGCGAGGTCGAGGTGAGAGATCGCCTCCGGTTCGCGACCGCGCAGGAGATGCACCCACGCGCTCAGGATCGCGACCGCCGGGTACCGCCGCAGGTGCGACTCGTCGAAGCACGCGAGCCATGACTCGGCCTCGTCGATCCGGCCGCTGTCACACGCGGGCAGGACGAGCGCCGACACCAGCTCGGCCGCCCGCTTCATCTCGCCGGCTGCGATCCAGTGCGCGACGGCCGCCGGGTGCTCGTCGTGCTCGACGAACCAGCTCGCGGCGCGAGCGTGCCACGTCTTCACGTGTTCGGGCTCGTGCAGCTCCAGTTCGTGCCGCAGCAGGTCGCGGAAGAGACGGTGGAAACGGTACGACTCGCGGCGACGGTCGAGGGGCACGATGAAGAAGTTCGCCGCTTCGAGCTCTTCGAGCTCGCGGGCCGAGCCCGTGCGCCCCAGCACCGCGTCGCACAGCGACCCGCACAGACGGTCGAGAATCGACGTGCGCCTGAGGAACTCGAGCCGTTCGACGGGGATCGTCGTCAGGTACTCCGTTCGGAGGTAGTCGGCCACCGAGCGGTCGTCGCCGGTGAAGTGCGCGCCCGCGGCGAAGTCGCCGTCGTCCTGACGGGCGAGAACCGCCAGGTAGAGGCCGGCCGCCCAGCCCTCGGTGCGCTCGAGCAGATCGGTCAGCTCGTCCTCCGGCAGCTCGAGCCCCGTCGACCCGAGCAGCCGCTGGGCCTCACGACGGTTCAGCGCGAGCAGCTCCGGGCCGACCTCGAAGAGGCGCCCGTCAGCGCGGAGAGTCGCGATCGGCAGCTCGGGCTGCGTCCGGCCGGCCAGCGCGAGGGTCGATTCCGGAGGGAGCTCGGCGGCGAGGCGCGCGACGACTTCCAGCGACGCCCGTGACGCGAGCCGCGAGACGTCGTCCAGGACGACGATCGGAGGCTCCCGGCAGGAACCGAGGGCTTCGGCCAGCCTCGGCACGAGCTTCGTCCAGACCGAGCGACCCGGCCGCGACAGGGCTTCGAGGAGCCGCGGCTCGAGCGGTGCGATCGGGTCGAGCGCAGCCGCCAGATACCGCAGCAGCGTGACCGGGTCGTTGTCCCGGTCGTCGACGGTCACCCAGGCGCAGGGCCTCGAGTCGCGCTCGACCCAGTGCGCGAGCAGCGTCGTCTTGCCGTACCCGGCGGGTGCGACGACGGTCGCGACCGGAAGCTCGCGGGCGGCTCTGAGCCGGTTGACGAGCGCGGTGCGCGGGACACTGCCCGGCCTCGGGGCGGGGACGCGCAGCTTGCCCGGCGCCACGTCGAGCTGCGCTTCGCGAATCGGCAGAACGCTCACGGACGGCGAGAGGCTTGATGTCGATTGGGGTTCATCCGCGTGTGCCCGTCAGCGTCCGGCCGGGGGGTCGCCGCTGTTCGAGCCAGTAGAACACGATACGTTCTTGCGCGTGCCGACCTCCTGCCCAACCGGACTTCACCCTCTTCGGACGATGCACGCGCCGAACGCGCGCGCTCGAATCGGCTGATGCATCCCTCGCTGCTCGGCTCGCTCGAGCTCACCTCCGGCTGGGGCGTTGTCCTCTCGATCTTCGTGCTCGGAGGGCTCTTCATCCTCTGGCTGTGGTCGATCTTCCTGCTCGTCACCGACTCGATCTCCGTGATCGCGAAGATCGTCTGGTTCGTCCTGCTCGTCTGCCTGGCACCGCTCGCCATCCCGGCGTACCTCATCCTCCACCACCATCGGACCGCGCAGGCCTGAACGACCGGGCTCGAGCTCGATGGGCGAGCAAGCCGCAGTTGACCCGCAGGCACGCAAGGTCGTCAACGGCTGGGGCTCCGGCGGAAGTGTCGCGCCGTCGCGGACCGTGGAGAAGGGCTGAGAACAGCTGTGGAACATGACGGCCACCCCGACGCGCACACGGCGCCGCCGACAGAGGGTACGCCGAGCCCGCTCGAGCTTCTCCAGAGCCGCTCGTACGTCATGCTGCTCCTGCTCGGCGCGATCGTCGGGGTCCCGGCGGCGGCGGCCGCGTACTTCTTCCTCGAGGGTTTCACCGAGCTGCAGCAGTATCTGTTCGGCACGCTGCCCGGAGAGCTCGGCTTTGAAAGCCAGCCTGTCTGGTGGCCGATTCCGCTCCTCGCGCTGAGCGGCCTGGTGGTGGCGCTGACGATCCGGTACCTGCCGGGAACGGCAGGGCACAAGCCGGCGGAAGGGTTCAAGGCATCCGGACCCGTGCCGCCGATCGAGCTCCCCGGGATCGTCATCGCCTCGTTTGCCACCCTCAGCCTCGGGGCCGTCCTCGGCCCGGAGGCGCCTCTGATCGCGATCGGCAGCGGCCTCGGAGTCCTCGCCGTTCACCTGGTCAAGCGCGATGCGCCTGAGAGGGCCTCTGCCGTGATCGGCGCCGCCGGGAGCTTCGCCGCGATCAGCACGCTCCTCGGCTCGCCTCTTCCGGCCGCGTTCCTGATGATGGAGGTGGCCGGGATCGGCGGCGCGATGCTCGGAGTAGTGCTCGCGCCCGGGCTGCTCGCTGCCGGTGTCGGCTCGCTGATCTTCATCGGGCTCGACAACTGGACCGGCTTCGGCACCTTCTCGCTCGCGGTCCCCAACATCCCTTCGGCCGGCAGCCCTCGTGTCGCCGAGTTCCTGTGGGCGATCGTGATCGGCTTCATCGCGGCGATCCTCGGCGGCGGCATCAAGCGGCTGTCGCTGGCGCTGCAGCCGATCGTCGAACGCCGAATGGTGCTCCTGACACCCCTCGTCGGCGTCGCGATTGGTGTTGTCGTGCTGATCTTCGTCGAAGTAACAGGGAGAAGCTCGGCCGAGGTGCTCTTCTCAGGACAGGATCAGCTCCCAGGCCTGATCGAAGGCGCCGCCGGCTGGACCGTGGGCGCGCTCCTGATGGTCGTCCTCTGCAAGGGCCTCGCGTACAGCTTCTCGCTGAGCAGCTTCCGCGGCGGCCCCATTTTCCCGAGCATGTTCATCGGCGCTGCCGGCGGCATTGCGCTTTCCCACCTTCCCGGCCTGCCGATGATCGCGGGCGCCGCAATGGGCATCGGCGCGTTGATGGTCGCGATGCTGGGACTGCCACTCACGTCCGTTCTCATCGTGAGTGTGTTCCTCGAGGCCGACGGCCTGACCCTGACGCCGCTCGTGATCGTCGCCGTCGTGGTCTCCTACGTCGTCTCGGCCCGGCTCCGTCCTGCAGCCGGCTCGGCAGCCCAATCCTAGGCAGCCGCCATCGCCTGGCACCGGACTGGAACCGGCCGCCGTCAGGCGACGACGTGGCTGACCGGGATGTCGGCGCGCGCCTGGAGCGCCTCGAGCACGCCTTCCGTCAGCCAGGTCGGCGTCGCGCCGGTCTCCGTGACGACGACGATCGCCTCGGCCGGGTACTCGCGCAGGCCGTCCGCCGCCGCCTGGATCGGATCGGCGGCCCCGACGCGCCCGTGCGCCTCGATCCCGACGGCCTCCAGGGCCGAGAGCGTCGACTCGAGCTCCGCGGCGGCCTTGTCGTACACCGCCTGGTCGCCCGTCAGCCAGTCCAGCCGTGACGACAGGGCCGGCGCGATCACGAACGCCTCCGAACGGCGCCCCGCCGACTCCCGGGCCAGCTGCTCGCGGATCGCGGCCGCCGCGCCGCCTCCGTCGGCCAGCACGAGCAGCCGGTAGACGCCGTCTCTCGGCGCCCTCCGCCGTTGCGAGCCGGTCGGGAACTGCGTGCGGTTTCGCCGGAGTAGCAGGGCGAAGACCAGCACCGCGATCGCAACGTTGGCGAGGGCGAACAGCACCCAAGACAGTGCGCTCATCGCCGTCACGGCCCAGAACAGGAGGCCGAACCACACGACCGCGGCCGCGACCATCGGGATCGCGAACAGCTCCGGCGAGTGCCTCCGGGTCACGGCAGGAACGTAATGCGCCCGAGGCCGTGCCGTCTCATCCCGACGGGACGATCCGCGCAATCCGACGGCCGCGCCAGAATCGATGGAACGGCGGGGCCGGCGGCTGCTGGGCGGGTCGCTCGCCCTGGGCGTGCAGCACCTGGCAGCAGCGCGTGCCGTCACGCCGCGAGCGTGATCACCTCGTCCATGCGATCGAGCCCCTCCGGCCGGTGCGTGATCAGCAGCACCGACGCGCTCCCCGCGGCTACGAGCACGTCGTCGATCAGGGCGGCTGCGGTGCCCGGGTCGAGGTGCGCGGTCGGCTCGTCGAGCACCAGCACCGGCGCGTTCGCGAGGAGCGCGCGGGCGACCACCAGCCGCTGGCGCTGGCCGCCCGACAGCTCGCGTCCCTGCTCGCCGACGAACGTGTCGAGGCCGTCGGGCAGCGCCGCGACCCACTCCCAGATACGGGCGCGCTCGAGCGCGGCCTCGAGCTCGTCGTCGGTCGCACCGGGCCGTGCGATGCGCAGGTTCTCCCGGATCGAGGTCGAGAACAGGTGCGAGTCCTGCCCGGCGAGCGCGATCACCCGCCTCACGTCCTCCTGCCGGTACTCGCGTGCGTCGCGGCCGGCGATCACGACCCGGCCGGACTCAGGGTCGAGGAAGCGGAGCAGCAGGTTCGTCACGGTCGTCTTGCCCGCTCCGCTCGGCCCTACGAGCGCCACGCGGCGACCGGGGTCGAGACGCAGCGAGACGCCTTCGAGCGCGGGTGGGCCGTCCGGCACGTAGCGCGCGGTGACGTCCTCGAGCGCCACGTCAACCGCGCCGAGCGGAAGCGAGGCCGGATCAGCGGGATCGGCGACGGCGGGCTCACGGTCGGTCAGCTCCAGGATCCTGCGGCCGGCGCCGAGGCTCGCGTGCAGCTCGCGCGCGGCCTGCGGCGAGCGGCTGGACGGCCTCGAACGACGCCAGCGCGAGGAGTGCGAGCGCGGCGATCAGCGCGCGGCCGAGCCGCCCATCCGCATGGGCCGAGACCGCGACGGCGAGGACGGCCGCGACGGTCGCGCCCGTGACGGCGAGTCGGAGGCCGTCGGCGACGCCGTCGGCGAGCGCCGCGCGGTCGGGCGAGCCGGACGAGGCGGCGGTCGGCGACGCGGACGCGCTCGAGCCGGTCGCGGTCGGCGCCGCAGACGACGAGCTCGGGCGCACCGGCGATCAGCTCGACGAGCTCGGCCGACAGCTCTCCGCGCGCTCCGGCCTCGAGCCGCGCGGCGCGCCGGCCGAGAGCGCCGGCGCCGCGGGCACCGCGATGCCGCCGACGAGCAGGCCCGCGCAGAGGACGACGGCGGCCGCGGGGAGTACCGCCGCGGCGACTGCGACCGCGACCGTGCCCGCGCCGAGCGCGGCGAGGATGGGGATCGTCCCGCGCAGCTGGATGTCCTGGAGCGCGTCGACATCGGCGACGAACCGCGACAGGAGGTCACCGCGCCGGTAGCAGTCGAGCTGCGTCGGCGCAAGCGGCTCGATACGCTGGAACACGCGCACCCGCACGCGGCCGAGCACGCGGAAGGCGACGTCGTGCGAGGCGAGCCGTTCGAGGTACCGCGCGAGCGGCCGGGCGAGGCCGAAGAAACGGACGCCGACGATCGCGGCCGTGAGCGAGAGGATCGCCGGCCGCTCGGCGGCGCGTGAGATCAGGTAGCCGGCGGTCGCCATCAGCCCGATCCCGCAGCACACCGTGAACGCTCCGAGCCCGGCTGCGAGCGCGAGGCGGCCGCGCGGGGCCCGAGTCAACGCGAGCACGCGGCCGGTCATGCGGCCGCCAGCTGGTGTCGCTCGAGCGCCTTGCCGCCGGAAAGCCGGACGGCTCTGTCGGCCCGGGCGGCGAGCTCCGGGCGGTGGGCGATCAAGCAGGATCGTCACCGCTCCGTGCAGCTCCTCGATCGCGCGCGCCACGAGCGCAGCGCTCTCGGGGTCGAGGTCAGCGGTCGGCTCGTCGAGCACGATGAGCGCGGCGTCGCGCACGAGCGCGCGGGCCAGTGCGATGCGCCGCCGTTCACCGGCCGACAGCACGCGGCCGCCGTCGCCCACGAGCGTGTCGTAACCGTCGGCGAGCCGGCCCGTGAACGCGTCCGCACCCGAGCGCACGGCCGCGGCCCGCACCTCGGCGTCGGTTGCATCCGGCCTGCCGAGCCGGATGTTGTCGGCGACGGTGCCGCGGAAGATCGTCGGGCGCTGCGGGACCCACGCCAGCAGTGACCGCCATTGGTCGAGCCGGCAGTCGGCGAGGTCGACCCCGCCGACCTCGATCGAGCCGGCCGTCGGCTGCGCGAGGCCGAGCAGGAGCGCGGCGAGCGTGCTCTTGCCCGCGCCGCTCTCGCCGACCACCGCGAGCGTCTCGCCGGGGTCGATCGTCAGCTCGAGCTCGTCCAGCACGGCGCCTCCCGTGCCGGGTAGGCGAACGAGACGCCCCGGAACCGCACCGCCGTCTGCGCCGGGCTCGGCGCGCTGAGCGTTCGAGCGCGCACCGGCGCATCGTCGTCGTCGAGCAGCGCCAGGATGCGCTCGGCGACCGCGAGACCGTCGGCGCTCGTGTGGAAGCTTGCGCCGAGCTGGCGCAGCGGCAGGTAGAGCTCGGGCGCGAGCATCAGCACCACGAGCCCCGCCTGCAGGCCGAGCCCGCCGTCGTCCAGGCGCACGCCGACGGTGACCGCGACGAGGGCCACGCCGAGCGTCGCAGCGAGCTCGAGCACCGACCCGGAGAGGAAGCCGACGCGCAGCGTTCCCATCGTCGTCCGCCGGTAGCGCTCGCTCGTCTCCGCGATCGCCTGCTCCTGCGCGCGGCTCCGGTTGAAGGCGCGCAGCGTCGGCAGCCCGCGCACGACGTCGAGGTAGTGCGTCGAGAGGAGCCGCAGCGCCTGCCAGCGTTCCCGCGTGCGCTCCTCCGTGAAGCGGCCGATCAACCACATGAAGACGGGGACGAGCGGCAGGGTCGCGAGCATCACGAGCGCCGAGGTGACGTCGATCGTCGCGACCCAGGCGAGGATCACCACCGGGGCGATGCAGGCGAGCACGAGCTGGGGGAGGTAGCGGCCGAAGTACGCGGCGAGCGGGTCGATGCCCGCCACGCTCGCGGCCGCGACCTCCGCCGTCTCGACGCCGTCGAGCGCCGCCGGGGCGTTCCGCAGCCGCGCCGTCGCGAGCGACATCCGCAGCTCGGACAGGACGGCCGCTGACGCGCGCCGGCCCGCCACCTCGAGCGCCCACGCGAGCACCGCGCGGCCGGCGAAGGCGAGCGCAAAGACGACCAGGGCGGCGCCGACCCCGGAGAGCGGCGAGCCGGCGAAGCCCTCGCGACGACCGTGCCGAACGCGGTCGCCTGGACGAGCACGAGCAGCGTCGCCGCGAGCCCGAGCGGCGATGTCGATCGCGAGCACGACGCGGACCGCGCGGGCTCGGCGGACGAGGCGCGGGTCGAGCGCGCGCACGGTTCAGGCGGCCGGCTCGCCCTCGAGGCGATGCCGGAACACGTGGTACGTCCAACCCTGATAGAGGAGGACGACCGGCATGATGATCAGTGCGATGACCGTCATCACGACGAGCGTGTAGTGGGCCGACGACGCGTTCTGGACGGTCAGGCTGTTCAGAACTGCGGGCTCGAGACCATCACGCGCGGGTAGAGGCTCGTGAAGATCGTCGCGACGAGCAGGATCGCGCCGAGACCGGTCATCGCGAACGCCCAGCCGCTCCGCGCCGAGGATCACGAAGAGCACGGCGAGCGAGGCCGCCGCGATCAAGAGCGCGGCGGGCAGGACCGGCGGAAACACGTTCTTGTCATTGCGGTCGACCGCGACAACGACCGTCCAGATCGCGAAGATGGCGGCCGACGGCGGCGGCCGGCAGCGCGAGCCGTCGCGCGGTCAGCCGCGCGCGCTCGTAAAGATCGCCCGAGGTGCGGAGCGTCGAGGAAGACCGCGCCGTGGAAGGCGAAGAAAGGACGACAGCCAGGCCGGCGAAGACGGTGTAGGGTGGAAGAGATCCCAGAACGTCCCGGTGAAGTCGCCGTTCGAGTCGAGCGGGACGCCGTAGAGGAGGTTGGAGAGCCCGATGCCCCAGATCAGCGACGCGCCGAAGCTTCCGAGCGCGTTCGCGCCGAGCCAGACGGCGCGCCAGCGAGGGCTCTTGCCCTTCTCGCGCCACTCGAACGAGACGACCCGGATGATCAGGAAAACAGGACGAGCAGGAGCGCGATGTAGAAGCCGGAGAACATCGACGCGTACCAGTCGGGGAAGGCGGCGAACGTGGCACCTCCCGCGACGATCAGCCAGACCTCGTTGCCGTCCCACACGGGGCCGATCGACTCGAACATCGTCGCGCGCTCGCCGTCGTTCTCGGTAGGAACGGCAGCAGCATGCCGACCCCGAAGTCGAAGCCCTCGAGCAGGAAGTAGCCCGCCCAGAAGAAGGCGATCACGATGAACCAGAGCTCTGGAAGGCTCATCAGAAGCCGGGAGCGGGTCGGTGGTGGGCGCCTGCTCCTCACGGGCGCTCGGATCGACGCTCGCGTAGCGGCGCATGAGCACGAAGTCGACGATCCCGAGAATGACGTAGAGAGCGACGAACACACCGAGGCTGATCCCGAGCCAGGTGCTGCTGACGCTTGGCGAGTTCGCCTTGCTCGGTCAGCAGCAAGCCCTGGACGATCCACGGCTGACGGCCCATCTCGGTGAGGATCCAGCCCGCGGTCGCGGCGATGTACGGGAACGCGATCGCGACGATCGCCGTCCGCTGGAACCAGCGTGCCTGCTCGAGCTTCCGCTTCCAGTAGAGCCAGGCACCGACCGCGGCGACCAGGGACATCAGGACGCCCGTGAAGGCCATCACCCGCATCGACCAGTAGATCACCTCGATGTTCGGCATGTAATTGCCGGGCCCGTACTTGCTCTGCTCCTGGGCTTGAGCTCGTTGAGGCCTTGCACCTCGCCGTCGAACGAGCCGGTGGCCATGTAGGAGAGGAGCCTCGGGATCGTGATCGAGAAGCTGGGCGTTTCGTCTTGCTCGGAGAATCCGCCGATCTGGAAGAGCGAGAAGCTGCACGGCTGGCAGTTGTTCCACTGCGCCTCGGAGGCGGCGATCTTCATCGCCTGCGCACTGGTGACCGCCTCGCCGAAGCGGTTGCCGACGACGAGCTGGAGGAGCGTGACCGGGACCGCGACGATCAGCGCCAGCTTCGCCGCCTTCCGGAACAGCTCGACGTCGCGGCCGCGCAGGAACTGCCAGCAGCAGATCCCGAGCATCACGATCGACCCGAAGATCAGACCGGCGAGCATCGTGTGGACGTACGCGCGCAGCGCGAACCCGTTCGACATGAGCGCCCAGATGCTCGTGAGCTGCGCCTCGCCGTTGACGATCTTGTAGCCGACGGGATGCTGCATCCACGAGTTGGCGACGAGGATGAAGTACGCGGACGGCCACTGCCGAGCACCACGATCCAGAGCGTTGCCAGGTGAAGGCGGGGCGAGAGATGGTTCCAGCCGAAGATCCAGAGGCCGAGGAGACGTGACTCGAGGAAGAAGGCGGCCAGGCCCTCGACGGCGAGGGGCGCCCCGAAGACGTTGCCCACGAACCTCGAGTAGACCGACCAGTTCATCCCGAACTCGAACTCCTGCACGAGCCCGGTTGCGACCCCGATGGCGAAGTTGATCAGCAAGAGGGTCCCGAAGAAGCGGGTCAGGCGCAGCCACGCCTCGTCGCCGGTCCGGTGCCAGCGGGTCTGCATGATCGCGACGAGCGGCCCGAGCCCGAACGTCAACGGCACGAACAGGAAGTGGTAGATGGACGTGGTTGCGAACTGGAACCGGGCGAGATCGACGGTCGACACGGCGAGCAGGCTCACGACTCGGCCGTCCGGAGCTCGAGCGCGTGGCCGACGTCGTAGCCGAGGGCGAGCCCGAGCTTCGGCGCGGCGGCGACGATACGGGTGACGCCGACCGAGGGGAGAGCGGCGATCAGCACGCCGACGATCTCGTCGTCCGAGGCGTCGTAGCTCCGCGCCCAGTCGATCGCCTCCAGGTAGGACGGGGCGCAGCGTCGCTCGCGACGAGCGCCGCGAGCCGGACGAGCGCGTGCGTCTTCCCGTCGAAGCCGGATGCGGACAGGTTCGCGGCATGGTCGGTGAGCAGGCTGTCGACGTACGAGTCGTCTCGGATCGAGAGCCTGCAGAGGATCCGCTCGTGCTGTTCCACGGCTGCTCCACCGAGAGGACCGCAGCGCCGCTGCGGACGCATCATCCCGTTGGGGTGAACTCCGCCCCACCCGCGAGCGGCTAGCCTCGGGGGGTGGCGCACGGGACGCCGTCAGGATGAGTGTCGAGCGCGAGCGCGTCGAGCGCTTCGGCCGCCTCGAGGACGGCCTGCGCCAGGCGGGGGAGTGGTACCACTGGGGCCCGTACCTCTCGGAGCGGCAGTGGGGGACCGTGCGGGAGGACTACAGCGAGAACGGCACGGCGTGGGAGTACCTGCCGCACGACCAAGCCCGCTCGCGTGCCTACCGCTGGGGCGAGGACGGCCTCGCCGGCTTCTCGGACATCGAGCAGCGCCTGTGCCTGGCGCTCGCGCTCTGGAACGGCCGCGACCCGATCCTCAAGGAGCGCATCTTCGGCCTCACGGGCAACCAGGGCAACCACGGCGAGGACGCCAAGGAGTACTGGTGGTACCTCGACGCGCTCCCGAGCCACGCGTGGAACCGGTGGCGCTACCACTATCCGCAACGGCGCGTTCCCGTACGGGGACCTCGGGCCGAGAACGGCCGTCGCGGCAAGCTCGACCCCGAGTACGAGCTGCTCGACACCGGCGTCTTCGACGACGACCGCTACTGGATCGTCGAGGTCGACTACGCGAAGGGCGACCCGCACGACCTGCTCATGACGATCCGCGTGACGAATGCGGGGCCGGACACCGAGACGATTCACTTGCTCCCGACCGCGTGGTACCGCAACACCTGGTCCTGGGACGTCGACGCCGACAAGCCGCAGCTGCGATTGGGCGGCGCGTCACGTGTCATCACCGAGCATCCGTTCCTGGGGCGGCTCGAGCTCATCGCGGACGGCGACGCCGACCGTGCTCTTCTGTGACAACGAGACGAACGCCGAGCGCCTGTTCGGCAGCGCCCGGCACCAGCGCGACGCCGAAGGACGGGATCGGCGACCACGTCATCTCTGGCGCCGCCACGGTGGCCGCGGCGGCAGGCACGAAGGCCGCCTTCTGGTACCGGTTCGACGTCGCGCCCGGGCAGACCGCGACCGTAAGGTTGCGGCTGCGCCGCGCCGACCGCGGCGGCGACCCGTGGGCCGACTTCGACGCCGTCGCGCGCGAGCGGCTCGAGGAGGCGGACGAGTTCTACGACGAGCTGACGCCTGCGGCTGCCTCCGCACGACGAGGCGCTGGTGCTGCGCCAGTCGTTCGCGGGGATGCTCTGGAGCAAGCAGCTCTACTACTACGAGGTCGCGCGGTGGCTCGACGGCGACCCGACGCAGCCGACGCCGCCGGCGTCGCGCCTCGGAGGTCGCAATGCGCGCTGGCGCACGTTCGACGCCTTCGACATCATGTCGATGCCCGACAAGTGGGAGTACCCCTGGTTCGCCGCCTGGGACCTCGCCTTCCACTGCGTCGCGCTCGCCCGCGTCGATCCCGCGTTCGCGAAGTACCAGCTGACGCTGCTCTGCCGCGAGTGGTTCCAGCATCCGAACGGCGCGCTCGCGGCGTACGAGTGGTCCTTCGACGACGTCAACCCGCCCGTGCAGGCCTGGGCGGCGCTCGAGGTTTTCGCGATCGACGGCGGGCACGACGTCGACTTTCTGAGCCGCATCTTCGACAAGCTGCTCGTCAACTTCACGTGGTGGGTGAACCGCGAGGACCGCGACGGCTCGAACGTGTTCGAGGGCGGATTCCTCGGGCTCGACAACATCGGGCCGATCGACCGTTCGCACCTGCCCGCCGGCCAGCTGCTCGAGCAGTCGGACGGCACCGGCTGGATGGGCTTCTATGCACTGACGATGGCGGCGATCGCGTCGATCCTCGCGCGCCGCGGCCGCCCCGCGACCGACCTCGTGCTGAAGTTCCTGGAGCACTTCGCGCTGATCACGCCGCGTTCGAGACGCAGGGGCTCTGGGACGAGGCCGACGGTTTCTTCTACGACCAGCTGCAGCTCGCCGACGGTCGTTCCTTCCCGGTGAAGGTGCGGTCGATCGTCGGCGTGCTGCCGTTGCTCGGCGTCGCCGCGATCGACGAGGCGGTCGTGGACCGCGCGGAGAGCCTGCACAAGAACGCGGCTTCGCTGCTCTCCGGTGCGCACCCGGTTAGCGGCGATGCGGGCGAGCGCCGCATGCTGCTCGGCGTCGTCTCGGTCAGCCGGATCCTGCGTCTGTTCTCCCGCCTGTTCGACGAGTCGGAGTTCCTCTCGCCGTACGGGTTGCGTGCGATCTCGCGCTGGCACGCGCGAGCATCCGTTCACGCTCGACGTCGACGGCACGTCCGCGCGCGTCGACTACGAGCCGGCCGAGTCGACGACCGGGATGTTCGGCGGCAACTCGAACTGGCGCGGGCCGATCTGGTTGCCGGTCAACTACCTGGTCGTCGAGGCGCTCGGACGGTACGCGCGCTTCTTCGGCGACGATCTGAAGGTCGAGTACCCGACCGGTTCGGGCACCCAGGCGACGCTCGACGAGATCGCCGCCGATCTGCGCGAGCGCCTGATCTCGCTGTTCCTCGTCGGCGAGGACGGGCGACGGCCCTGCTTCGGTTGGGTCGAGCGCCTGCAGCCCGATCCGGCGTGGAAGGACAACGTCGCTCTTCAACGAGTACTTCCACGGCGACAACGGCGCCGGGCTCGGCGCGAGCGCACCAGACCGGCTGGACCGGGCTCGTCGCCGAGCTGATCCTGCGTGCGCGCGGCGGCCCGGTCCCACGCTCGGCGAGCTGATGGCCGCCCCGGCCGCACGGCCCGGTGACGATCGCCTTCGGCCCCGAGGCGTGCGGGACGCTCGAGGAGTCCGCGCAGCGCGAGTGGCTCGTCGCCGACGGGGTCGGCGGCTACGCAATGGGGTCCGTCGCCGGGCTGCGGACTCGCCGCTACCACGGCCTGCTCGCCGTCGCGGTCGACGGGCCGGCGAACCGGATGCTCGGGCTCGCCTCGCTCGACGCCGCGCTCGTCTCGGGCGATGCCCGCTACCGGCTGGCGACGGACGAGTGGGGGAGCGGGACCGTCGATCCGCGCGGGCACGAGCTGCTCGTCGTCGTTCGAGCTCGAGGACGGCGTGCCGCGGTGGCGGTGGCAGATCGGCGGCATCGTTCTCGAGCGCGAGGTCGCGATGGCGCACGGCGCGCCGGCCGTCGGCGTCGTGCACCGACTCGTCCGCGCCGACCGTCCCGTGCGACTCGAGCTGACGCCGCTCTGCACGTGGCGCAGCGTGCACGGCGAGCGTCGCGGCGGCGGCCCGCCGCAGGTCGAGCAGACGGCCGACGGGTTCGTGTTCGAAGGCGCGTACCGGGTGAGGGGCGACGGCTGCGCAGGCGGCGGCGCTGGTACCGCGGCGTCCGCGCGCGCGAGGAGGCGGCGCGCGGCCTCAACGACCGCCGAGGACCTCTGGGCCGCAGGCACGTTCGCCGTCGACCTCGAGCCCGGCGCCGCACACGAGGTGACGGCCGCCGCGGCACCTCCGACGGCGGTCTTCCCGAGCGCGCGACCGCGATCGTCGCGGCCGCCCGCCGGCGGGCCGGAGAGCTCGTCCGGCAGGCGGGCGCCTCGGACGAGACCGACGAGGCAGCTCGTTCTCGCCGCTGATCAGTTCGCGATCACGACCGGCGGGCGCCCGACCGCCGTTGCGGGCTACCCCTGGTTCGGCGAATGGTCGCGCGACCTGATGACGTCGTACGAGGGCCTCTACCTCGACGACCGGGCGCGCACGACGAGGGGCGCGAGGTGCTGCGTACGTCTGCTGCGACGGTGTCGGAGGGCATGCTCGCGAACACCGCCGACACCGGTTCGCTCGAGTACAACACGGTCGACGGCACGCTCTGGTTCGTGCACGCGGTCGGCCGGCACGTCGCGGTCACCGGCGACGACGACCTCGCGCGCCGAGCTCGCGCCGGCGCTCGACGAGATCGTGCGAGCACCACATCGACGGGACGCGGTACGGCATCCGGCGTCGACCCCGCCGACGGGCTGCTGCGCAGGGCGCCGACGGCTTGGCGCTGACGTGGATGGACGCGCGCGTCGACGGCGTCCGGTCACGCCGCGCGCCGGCAAGCCGGTCGAGGTCAACGCGCTGTGGCTCCGCGCGCTCGACGTCGCCGTGCGCTCGGCGCGTCGCACGGATCGCTGGCGGCGCTCGCGACGCGGCGCGCGCGTCGTTCGTGCGCGCGGTTCGTGCGCCCGGACGGCGGCGGCCTCTTCGACGTCGTCGACGGCCCCGGCGGCGACGACGCCGCGATCCGCCCGAACCAGCTGCTCGCGCGTGTCGCTGCCGCACGGGCCGCTCGCCGGCGCGACGCGGCCGCCGGCGCGGTCGGTCGATGCCTGCCGCCGCGTCGCTGCTGACGCCGCTCGGGCTGCGCTCGCTCGCCCCCGACGATCCGCGCTACCGCGCCGATCACCGCGGCGGCCCGGCCGAGCGCGACGCCGCCTACCACCAGGGCACGGTCTGGCCGTGGCTGATCGGCCCGTACGTCGACGCCGCGCGCGCGGCCGGCGTCCCGGTCGACGGCGTGCTCGACGGGCTCGACGCGCACCTCGCCGACTGGGGCCTCGGCTCCGTGTCGGAGACGGCGGACGGCGATCCCCCGCATGGCGCGACCGGCTGCCCGTTCCAGGCGTGGTCGGTCGCCGAGCTGCTGCGCGTGCGCGCGACCCTAGTTTAGTTCGAGCCCGCCTGCCATCATGGAAGTCGATCACGTCGTTCGTCGATTGAGGTGGAGCTCGCATGAAGCTCGCAGCGTTCCTCCTCGCATCGCTCGCTTTTCTGTGGGGGCTGCCGGCGCGCGCTCCCGCCGCTGTCGCTGCTCAGCCGGACCGGATCACCGTGATCGGCGATTCCGTGCTGACCGCGGTGCAGTGGAACGCGCAGCCGCGGTCGATCCTCCAGGGCGGGTTCCCCGCGGTCGATCTCGACATCGCCGTCTGCCGGCGTCTGACGGGCAGCAGTTGCCCGTTCGAGGGCGAGCGGCCGCAGAATCTCCTCGACACCGTCCAGGCGCTCGGAGACGCAATCGGAGCGACCGTCGTGGTGGAGGTGGGCTACAACGATCCGGAGGCGGGGTTCGCCGACGCCGTCGATAGCTCGGTCGAGGCGCTGCTCGCCGCGGGCGTCGAGCGCATTCTCTGGGTCAACTACCACGACTTCGTGCCGCGGTACGCGCGCATGAACGCCGTTCTCTCCCGGGTCGTCCTGAAGTACCCGCAGGTCACCGTCGTCGACTGGCAGCAAGACTCGTTCGTCCGCTATTCGTGGTTCCAGAGCGACGGGATTCACCTCGTGTTCGATGGCGCCGTCGCACTCGCGACGCTCATCCACAACGCGCTCGTCAGGGCAATCGAGCCGCTGCAGGTCGTCGCCCCCGTGCGCGCGCTCACCGTCGCGCAGGTCGGGAGCAGGTTCACCACGCAACTCGTCGCGAGTGGCGGCGAAGGGCCCTATCGCTGGCGCGTCACCAGCGGGCCGCTCGCGCGCGGGCTGCACCTGCTCGGCAACGGCGTGCTCACGGGCACGCCTACCAGACCGGGGCGTTTCACCATCAGCCTGCTGGTTTCGGACGCGGCGGGGGAAACCGTCCCGCTGCACGTGAGCCTCACGGTCGAGCCTCGCGGAACGCGGCCCTGATCTCGGTCAGCGCTTCGCGGATCGCGTGGAGTTGCGCGACGCGATCTGTCGCGTCGACCCGACGGTCAGGACGACGGAGAGGTGCGCGACCGAGCCGCGCGAGTCCGTGACGTCGATCGGCAGGACGAACGTCCCTGTGTGCGCCGGCGTCCCTCTCAGCTCGCCGTTCGCGAGCAGATGGAGCCGTGCGTTGCGAGGACCTACCGCGCGTGTGCCAGCGCAGGGGCGCCGTGCCGCCGGTCGCACGCAGGTGACGGTCGACTCGAACGCCGACGTGCCCGCGGATCGCCTGGCGGCCGGCGACGACCAGCGCGGGGTCGAGCGGGCGCGGGGGTGGGGGGTTGAGGGTGTTGGTGATCGCCTGGCGGATCCACGTCGCGATCGCGACGCCGCCGGCCGGCATCAGGTGGATGAAGTCGTTCTGGTACCACTCGGGATGTCCGGCCGAGTAGCTGTTCCAGTCGAGCACGCGCAGCTCTGGATGCCGCCGGGCGGCGGCGGCCAGGACGGCGTTCTTCGCGGCGAACTCCGGCCGCACCTCGTGCAGGTTCACCCAGAGGACGTGGTGGACTCCATGATCTCGAAGCGTGTCGAGCGTGAGCTCGACGTCGCCGGCGAAGTTGCCCGGCAGGTCGTTGTAGCCGTCGACGATCACGACGATCGACCCGAGCTGGTAGATCCAGCTCGTGATCACGCTCAGCGTCGTCGGTGTGTATGCGCCCTCGAACTCGGCGCTCTGACCGTTCAAACGACGGCCCACGCCGGCGTCGATCTGCAGGTCGAGCCCGTTCGAGAGGTCGGCCAGCGCCACGCCGTCGTTGACCCAGGTGACCGAGGTCAGGATGGAATCGGAGATCACCGACACGCGCGGGGGCGAGTCGGCCGCGCCCGAGGCCGCCGGGAACAGCCCGGGAAGGGCCAGGGCGGCGATCAGCGACGTGACCAGGGAAACGCGGCGGAGGGCGATCATCTCGCGGGTTGGTAACGCCGGCAGCGACGGCGTTCAGGGTGCTTCGGCGCCGCGAGCGCGAGCCCCGATGACCCGTTCGAGTGACGGGGCGGCCGCTCGGCGACGCCGCAGGGTAGCGGAGGCGCCTAGGAGAGCGGCGGTGCCGGCACGACGGTCACCGTCGACCCGGGGGCGCCGAGGAGCTCGTCGGCCTCGAACTCGCTCGACTCGAGCCGCCTGACATCGCCCCCCAGCGCGTCGAGGAACGCGTCGGGCGGGTCGACGAAGTTGACGGCAGGTGTCCCGAAATGCATCGCGACGACCAGTCGCGGCGCGAGCGCCCGCACGACGGCGGCCGCCTCCTCGCCCCCGACGGTCGGGCCGGACCCGACCGGCAGGAAGAGGACGTCGAGCCCGCCGATCGCCTCCTGTTGCTCGGGACGGAGCGCAGCCTGCCCGAAATCGCCGAAGTGGCAGAGCCGGAGGCCGTCCAGCTCGAAGCGGAAGATCGTGTTCGGTCCGCGCTTCGTACCCGCGACCGCGTCGTGCTCGGAGGCGATCGCGACGATCTCGCCGATCGGCGAGTCGAAGGTCCCGGCGGTCGAGCGGATCGTCAGCGGCGAGCCGCCGACCACCTCGTCCGCGCTGTGGTCCCCGTGCTCGTGCGTGATCAGCAGCACGTCCGCCTCGAGCCCCTCGATCGGTGGGTAGTCGAACTGCAGCCCGCGCGACGTGAGGCTCTCCATCGCACCGAATGGATCGATTGCCACGCGCTTCGAGCCGCTCAAGAGAAAC
Source organism: uncultured Thermoleophilia bacterium (assembly GCA_963708355.1). Taxonomy (GTDB): domain Bacteria; phylum Actinomycetota; class Thermoleophilia; order Gaiellales; family Gaiellaceae; genus PALSA-600. Next base: position 1,008,709 of record CAVPSK010000009.1, read on the forward strand.
GACGACTGGCCGTACCAGCGAATCCGCACGGGGCGAGTCTACGTCGTCGTGATCCGTGCCCCGTCGGATGCGTGCACGACGAACGCCGCCGCGTCGCCGCTGTAGCGCTCGACGACCGCGGCCGCCACGTCGGCGGCCGTGCCTGCGTCGACGAGAGCGATGATCGAGCCGCCGAACCCGGCACCGACGAGCCGCGCGCCGTAGGCGCCGGCGCCCTCGGCCAGGCCGACGAGCTCGTCCAGCTCGGGCGTCGACACCTCGTAGTCGTGGCGCAGGCTCGCGTGGCTCGCGGAGATGAGCCGTCCGGCGGTGACGAGGTCTCCGGTTGCCACCGCGTCGGCGAACGCCGTGACCCGCGCGTTCTCGGAGACGACGTGACGGAGACGGCGACGCAGCGGCTCGTCGAGCGATTCGACAGCGGCGGGGTCGACCTGCGTCGAGCGCGCGACACCCAGGGCGCTGAGCGCGTGCTCGAGTTCGTCCCGGCGCGTCGCATAGCCCGATGTCTCGAGCGCACGGGGGACACCCGAATCGACGACGACGAGCGCCGCGCCTGGCGGCAGTTCGACCCGCCGGTGCTCGACCGTTGCGCAGTCGAGCACGATCGCCGTGCCTTCCCGGCCGAGCACGCACGCCGCCTGGTCGAGGATCCCGCACGGGACGCCGACCGCTCGCTCTTCGGCGCGCCGGCAGGCCTGCGCCAGCTCGAGCGGCTCCAGGGTGTGCTCCGCGACCGCGCAGAGCGCGAGCGCGATCCCGACCTCGATCGCCGCCGACGACGAGAGGCCGACGCCCGCAGGCAGGTCGGACTCGATCGTCGCCACGATCCCGACCGGCCGGCGCCCGAGCTTGTTCAGCTCGTACGCGACGGCCTGGCCGTACCGCGCCCAGCCTTCCACCTGCGTCCCGGAGCCGTCGGCCGCGAAAGTGCCGCTCGCGCCGTAGAGCTGCGAGCAAAGCGTGATCTCCGCTGCGACCGACTCGACGCTGACCGTCACGCCGAACTGGATGGCCGCCGGCATCGCCAGGCCGCCGCTGTAGTCGGTGTGCTCGCCGATCAGGTTGACGCGTCCAGGGGCCCAGGCGGTCAGCGGCAAGAGCATCGCCGCATCCTCGCGGATCGCGCGGGGCTACGATCGCGCCGTGCCGGCCGTCGACGTCCATTCGGCGTTTCGGCGGGCCGCGGCCGACGACGGGCTCGAGCTGCAGACCGCGGCATTCGACTGGCTGTGCGAGCAGGGGCACGTCGGGCTCGAGCGAGTCGCAAAGGGGCGGCAGGACATTGCGCTCGTGAAGCCCGTGCAGGCCGCGCTCGAGGTGCTTGGTGCGATCTTCGCCCGCCTCAGGGGCGACCTCGCGGTGTTGCACTCGGCACGCGAGAACCTCTTCCTTCCCGTCCATCTGCTGCACGAGCCGACCGAGACGTTGATCGAGGTCGACGACTCGTCCCACTTCACGAGCTTCCGGCTCGCCGCGCTCGAGCTGTATCCGGCCGATGCCGAGCTCGGGTTCGACCGCGAGGCGTACGCGGACCTGTGCCGCGAGTGGCGCGCCCGCACCGATGACTTCGCCCGCGGCCTCGCTGCGAAGGGCTTCGGCTTCGGCGGCGTGCAACGGGAGCGTGCGTACCACGACGCGCTGCGCGATCTCGCGGCTCCCGCGATGGGCCATCCGCCGGTCGTTCGCTTCTCGGCGGTCGACGGCGACGGCGCCGCGGCCTACGGGCGGCACCGGGACTCGCTCGCCGACGTCCTTCGCTAGGCG
>CAVPSK010000010.1:0-30507 GCA_963708355.1 uncultured Thermoleophilia bacterium
AGCTCGGCCTTGTCTCGCGCCGGGCGGGGCGCTTACATCTGTCGATGCCGACGGTCGGCCGGATGATCTCGGCGCTCACGGGCGCCCTCCGCAACGAGAACGTGCGTCGCGTGCAGCTCGCCTGGGGCGCCGCGATCGCCGCCGAGTGGGCGCATTTCGTCGCGCTCGGCGTCTACGCCTACGACCAGGGCGGGACGCGTGCGGTCGGCGTCGCCGGGCTCGTCCGACTGCTCCCGGCTGCGGTGATCGCGCCGTTCGCGGCCTCGCTCGGCGATCGCTTCAGGCGCGAGCGGTTCCTGCTTGCGTTGGCGCTGCTCGGCGCGGTCGGGCTTGCCGGCTCGGCGATCGCGTTCTACGCCGGCGAACGGGTGCTCGTGTTCGGGCTCGCCGCAGTCCTCGGGCTCGTCGCCACGCTGTATCGGCCGGCGCTGCAGGCGCTGCTGCCCTCGCTCGCCCGAACGCCGGCGGAGCTGATCGCCGCGAACGGGGCGACGTCGACGGTCGAGAGTCTCGGCACGCTGATCGGGCCGCTCCTGGCCGGCCTGTTGATCTCGCTGACGGATGCGGGCGTCGTGTTCGTGGTCGCCGCGGCCGCGCTGCTCGCGGCTGCGATCCTGCTCGGGCGCGTCCGCGTCGAAGGCCGAATCGAGTTTCGCGGCCGCGAGGACGGGGGCGCCTGGCGCATGGTCCGAACCGGCTTGCGCTTCGTCTGGCGAGACGCCGACGCTCGCCTGCTCGTCGGGATGGTCGCCGCACAGACGTTCGTCCGCGGCTGTCTCAACGTCCTGATCGTCGCTGCGGCGTTCGAGGTGCTCGATGCGGGCGCGGGCGCGGTCGGCTACATGACGGCTGCGATCGGCGTCGGAGGCCTGCTCGGAGCGTTCGCAGCGATGACCCTCGAGGGGCGGCGGCTTGCGGTCGTCTTCGGGTTGGCGCTCGTGTTCTGGGGCGCTCCGATCATCCTGATCGCTCCCAAGCCGCAGCTCGCGGGAGCCATCGCGCTCCTGGCGGTCGTGGGCGCGGCGAACAGCGTCGAAGATGTCGCCGTGTTCACGTTGCTGCAGCGGATCGTCCCCGACGAGCAGCTGACGCGCGTGCTGGGGGTCCTCTGGGGTCTCGCGATGGGAGCGGTTGCGCTCGGCTCCGTCGCCGGCCCTCTGATCGTCCACCTGCTCGGTGTGAGCGCAGCCTTCGCTGTCGTCGGCGCCGTTCTGCCGCTGCTCGCGCTTGCGTCGTACCGGCGCCTCGCATCCATCGATCGTGGGGTCGTCGCGAACCCGCAGCTCGCATTGATCGACGATGTGCCGATGTTCGCACCGCTGTCGGTGGCGGCGAAGGAGCGCGTCGCGTCGCAGCTCCTCGAGGCCGTGGTGCAGGCGGGCGACGTCGTGATCCGGACCGGCGAACCAGGCGACCGCTTCTACATCGTGGGAGACGGTGAGCTCGACATCGACGCCGGGGGCGCGCACACGACCGCGCGGCGTGGCGACTACTTCGGCGAGATCGCGCTCCTGCGCAACGTGCCGCGCACTGCAACCGTGGTCGCGACCTCGGTGTCGCACCTCTTCGCCCTGCAGCGCGAGGACTTCCTCGCCACCGTGACCGGGCACCCCGTCGCCCACGCGGCCGGGGAGGACGTCGCGGAGGCCCGCCTGGGCGGCGGCCGCGTGCCTGCGGTGCGCTCGTGAGCGGTCGGCTCGCTTGAGCAAGCCACCCGAGAGCGAATCGCCGTGGCTGCGCCTGTGGGACGCGCGGGACGGCGTGCGTCGGCGCCGCTCGTCGAAGCGGTTGCTTGTCCTTGCGGCCGCGCTCGTCGCAGGGGCCGTGGCGGCGGGTGTTGCCCTGAGCACGCACCTATGGCGGGACGAGCGGGGCTCGGTGCACTTCGTCCCGTGCAGCTACGGCGGTCACATCGCCGCCCGCTGCGGGAGCCTCTCGGTGCCGGAAGACCCACTCGACCGGAGCGGCCGGAAGATCGCGCTGCGCGTCGCCATGATCCCGGCGACGAAACAGCCGCCGGCGGGCGCGCTCTTCTACCTGGAGGGCGGCCCGGGCGGGGCCGCCACCGACTCGGCGGTGAAGGTGAACGAGATCTTCGCGCAGGTCGGGCGCGATCGCGACCTGGTCATGGTCGACGAGCGTGGCACGGGCGGGTCGAACCGGATCGCCTGCCCACATACGCGTGTGCCCGCCGACGACGCGGCGCTCGTGACCGCGTACCTTCGACGCTGCTTCGCTCGTCTCGGCGGCGATCCGCAGCTGTACACGACAGGCGCCGCCGCGGACGACCTCGAGGCGGCGCGACGCGCGCTCGGCTACCGCAGGATCGACCTGTTCGGCGGCTCGTACGGCGCGACGCTCGCGCAGGTCTACCTCCGCCGGTACCCGGATTCGGTGCGCAGCGCGGTTCTCGACGGCGCGTCGCTGCTGAACGTGAGCCTCTACGAGCGGTCGGCGCGGAACGCGCAGCGCGCGCTCGACATGGAGCTCGCCCGCTGCGCGGCGACGCCCACCTGCCGCCGCGCCTTCCCGCACGAGCGGCAAGAGCTCGCCGAGTTGCTCGACCGCCCGCCGCGGCGCGTGACGACCGACCTGGGCACGGTCGTGCTGCGCCCCGACGACGTCGCATCGACCGTGGCCGCCTTGCTGCGGGCGCCGGAGGACGCCGCGTTGATCCCCTACATGATCCACGCCGCCGCGCGGGGCGACTACGTACCGCTCGCGCGGACCTACGCCGCCGATCTCGGCGCCGACCTCGACCCACGCGCGCAGCTCGCGGCCTTCTGGGTGATCCTGTGCTCCGAGCCGTGGGCTGGGTTCGACCCCGGCCCGACCGGGCGCGACGGAGCGGGGAGCTTTCTCGTCGACGCATCACTCGCGCGCGCCCGGCTCTTCCTGAGCGCGTGTCGTGTGGTTCCCAGGGGGAGCGTTCCGGACGACGTCCGCGCGGACGGAGTCATCCATGCGCCCGTGCTCCTGCTGGCGGGAGATGCCGACCCGATCGACCCGGTGTCGAACATCCGCGGGTGGCGCCGTGTCTTCCCGAACGGACGGCTCGTCGTCGTCCCGGGAGGCGGGCACGGCGTGGTCGACCGCGGCTGCCTGCCGGCGCTCGTTGCCCGGTTCGTCGCCCGCGGTACCGCAGCGGGGCTCGACGCCTCGTGCGCGCGCCGGATCCCGCTGCCGCCCTTCGCGACCGGCTAGAGGTTTGATGTCTCACATCAAGCCTCTAGGCCGCCAGGAGGATTGATTGCGCGGCGTTCGGGCATGTACCCGGAAGCTGCGGCGCGTGCCTACTCCGCATTCTGCGGCCTTGGGTCCTCCCCCTTGGGGCGCGCGCCGCAGCTTCCGCGCCTCGCCGAGGCATGATCCTGGGCGGTGAGCGAGCACGAGATCGACCTGCGGCCGGACCGCATAGACGCGGCCGTCGCTCGGATCGACCCGGTTTTCCGGGGGACGCCGCAGTTCGTCGACCTTCGCCTGTCGGAGGTGCTCGGACGCGAGGTGGTCGTCAAGGTCGAGACCCTGAACCCGATCGGGAGCTTCAAGGCGCGCGGCGCGTCGGTGCTCGTCGACCGGCTCGATCCCGCCGGTACCTGGGTGTGCTCGACGGCCGGCAACTTCGGGCAGGCGCTCGCCTTCCATGCACGGGCGCGGTCGACGAGCCTCGACGTGTTCGTCTCGCCGGATGTGCCGGCCGGCAAGGTCGCCCGGATGCGCGCGCTCGGTGCGCACGTCGAGGTCGGCGACCATCCGGAGTCGGCCGCGCGAAGGCATTCGGCCGCGGAGGACGATCGACTCCTCGTCGTCGACGGGCGCGAGCCGGCGATGGCAGAGGGCGCCGGCACGATCGGCGTCGAGCTCGCGTCTGCCGGCCCATTCGACACCGCGCTCGTCCAGGTCGGCGACGGTGCGCTGATCTCGGGTGTCGCGTGCTGGCTGAAGAGCGTCTCGCCGGAGACGCGGATCGTCGGGGTCTGCGCGAGCGGGGCGCCGTCGATGGCGCGGAGCTTCGCGGCCGGCCGCGCGATCGCGGTGGACGGCGACGGCACGATCGCGACCGCGATCGCGATTCGCGAGCCGATCCCGGAGTCGGTCGCCCGCGTCAGGGCGTTCGTGGACGAGATCGTGCTGGTCGACGACGACGACCTGCGCCGCGCTGTCGCGCTGATCGCCGAGTGCCTCGGGCTGCTCGTCGAGCCGGCCGGCGCGGCGGGAGTCGCCGCGCTGCTTCGCCACGGAGGCGAGCTACCCGGGACGCGGGTGGCCGTGATCCTGACCGGCGCGGCCGCGGGTCAGGGGCCGAAGGCCGTGTCGCGCGCATAGAGCGTGTCCATGTCGCGGATCGTTCCCGCGTCGCCGCGCTCGACCGCCGAGACGTACGTCCCGAGCACCGACTTCGGATCGTGTGTCATGGCCGTGCTCCTCGACTCGCTGTCTTCGTCGTCCGGACGACTCGAGGTGTCACACGGGGCGCCGGTTCAGCCCCGTGCACGATCAGGCGGGCTCCCCGTCCTCGGGTGAGGAAGCTGAACGTCCACCGGACGATCACGAGCAGCCTGTTCTGCGGCCCGATCAGGTAGACGAGGTGAACGAGCAACCACAGAACCCAGGCGAGGAACCCGGCGAGGTGGAGCCCCTTCACGTCGGCGACGGCCTTCGAGCGCCCGATCGTCGCCAGGTTCCCCTTGTCGACGTACCGAAACTCTCGCGGCTCCCTGCCGCGGAGCCGCTCGGCGATCGTGCGCGCCGCGTACCGGCCTTGCTGGATGGCGACGGGCGCGAGCCCCGGGAGCGGTGCGACCGTCCCGTCGGCCGCCTGCACCCGGACCATGTCGCCGAGCGCGAGCACCTCCGGGTGCCCGGGGAGCGTGAGATCGGGCCGGACAGTGATCCGCCCGGCCCGGTCGACGGCGACCCCGGCTTCCGCCGCGAGCGTCGCCGCGAGCTCGGAGGCCGCGACGCCGGCCGCCCACACCGCGGTCCGGGCCGGAACCTCCTCGACGTTGCGGCCGGGCCCCCGAATCGCGACCGAGTCGGCAGTGACGCCGACGACGGTGTGCTCGGTCAGCATTGTGGCGCCGAGCTTGTCGAGCGCATGCTCCGCCTTCCGCGAGAGCGACTCGGGGAAGCTCGTCAGGATGCGGTCGGCGGCCTCCACGAGCAGCACGCGCGCCGTGCGCGTGTCGACCGCGCGGAAGTCGCGGCGCAGGGTGTCGTGGGCGAGCTCGGCGATCTGCCCGGCCATCTCGACGCCCGTCGGGCCGGCGCCGACCACGACGAACGTGAGCCAGCCCCGGCGCCGGGCGGGATCGGGCTCGAGCTCGGCGGCCTCGAACGCGGCGAGGACGCGGCTGCGAATCTCGAGTGCGCCGGCCAGCGACTTCAGCTCGGGCGCGTGCGCCTGCCACTCGTCGTGGCCGAAGTACGAGTACTGTGAGCCGCCGGCGACGATCAGCGTGTCGTAGCCGAGCCTTGCCTCGCCGTCGCCGTTCGGCAGGCGGTGGAGGACGATCTCGCGCCTCTCGAGGTCGAAGCCGGTGACCTCGCCCAGCACGACCTTCGCATTCCGCTGCCGGCCGAGGATCCCGCGCAGCGGCATCGCGATCTCGGCCGGCGACAGGGCGCCGGTTGCGACCTGGTACACGAGCGGCTGGAAGAGCGTGTAGTTCTCGCGGTCGACGAGCGTGACCTCGACCGGTGCGCGGCGCAACCCGCGCACCGCCCGCAGTCCGCCGAAGCCTCCGCCGACGACCACGACGCGATGGGGAGTCATGCCGCCACCGCCAGTTCGGTCGCGCTCTCCTCGTCCTCGCTCCCGTCGTCTGTCGCCACGAAGTCACGTTCGCGGATGAGGGCGAACGAGACGACCGCTGCGGCGAAGGAGACGATCGCGGCGATGAGGAGGATCGTGTTCAGGCCGCCGACCAGCGATGCACGCGCGCTCTCGGCGACCAGTCCGCGGAACGGCGCCGGCGTCGACGCGATCGCGTGCGGCGTACCGCCGGTCGAGATCGCGTCGGCGAGCGCGTGCGCATGACCGGCGAGCGGCGTGTCGCTCAGGCGGTCGATCACCGACCCGCGGACGTGCGAGGCGAGGATCGTGCCGAGGCCGGCCACGCCGGTCGCCACCCCGACCTGGCGCAGCGTCGAGTTGATGCCGGACGCCATACCGGCGCGCGCCGGCTCGACGACGCCGACGGCGGTCGAGACGAGCGGCGTGCTGACGAGACCGCCACCCAGTCCGGCGACGATCATCCCCGCCAGGAGATGCGTCCAGTCGGACTCCGGCGTCAGGCCGCGCATCAACAGCAGGCCGATGCCGATCACCGCGAACCCGACGCCGATCAGGAGCCGGCGCGGTACGTGTGATGTGAGCCGGCCGGCGATGCCCGCCGTCACGAAGATCGCGACCGTCATCGGCAGGAACCGGACGCCGGTCTCGACGGCCGACAGGCCGAGGCTGTTCTGCATGTAGATGATGAGGTAGGTGAAGAGCGCGAACAGGGCGGCCGAGATCGCCCACGCCGCCACCAGGCTGCCGCCGAACGTCGGAACGCGGAGCAGGCCGAGGTCGAGCATCGGCTCGCGCTGAAGCCGCTCGAGCACGAGGAAGGCCGCGAGCAGCACGGCGCTCACGACGAGGGTGCCGATCACCCATCCCGACGCCCAGCCGGAGCGCTGGCTCTGGATCAAGCCGTACACGAGGGCTGCGAGCCCCGCGCTGAAGGTGACGAAGCCTGCCCAGTCGGGCCGCTCCGCCGCCGGGTTGCGCGACTCGTCGACGCGCAGCAGCGTGATCGCGAGCGCGAGCACGCCGATCGGGACGTTCACGTAGAAGATCCAGCGCCACGACAGGTCGGTCGTGATCAACCCGCCGAGCACGGGGCCGATCGCGACCCCGATCCCCGTGATCGCGCCGAAGATGCCGAGCGCAGTGCCGCGGTCCTTCCCCTGGAACGCCTGCGCGAGCAGTGCCAGCGACGTCGAGAACATGATCGCGCCGCCGACTCCCTGGACTCCGCGCGAGATCGCGAGGAAGGTCGAGTCGGTTGCGAGCCCGCAGGCGAGCGACCCGGCCGTGAAGATCGTGATCCCGCTCACGAACAGGAGCCGCCGGCCGTAGAGATCCGCCAGCGACCCGGCGGTGAGCAGGAACGCGGCGAGCGTCAGCGCGTAGGCGCTGATCACCCACTGCAGATCCGACAGCGACGCGTCGAACGCCCGCTCGATGTCGGGCAGCGCCACGTTCACGATCGTCATGTCGAGCAGCAGCATGAAGACGCCCGTGCCGACGGCGGCGAGCGTCCACCACTTGTTGGCCACCGCGGCCCGCCCCAGTGTGAAGCGTGTCGCGGTGTCGATTCCTTCCATCTCCTTCCCTCCTTCGAGATTGCTCGCAAGTCACGACGAAGGTCGACCCCCACCTGTGACACGCGTGCGATGACATGCCGTCCGATGTCACAGCCGAGAGCGCTTCCTCGTCTCGAGAAGGAACAGACGGAAAGGAGCTCCGATGCGTGTCTTCGTTGCAGGTGCGGGCGGTGTGATCGGCACCCGGATCGTGCCGCTGCTCGTCGGTCGCGGTTACGAGGTCGTCGCGACGACGCGAGACACCGTCAAGGCCGGCCGGCTGCGCGCGCTCGGCGTGGAGGCGGTCACGATGGACGGCCTCGACGCGGGCTCGGTCGGCGAGGCAGTCGCCCGTGCCGAGCCCGATGTGATCGTCCACGAGATGACCGCGCTCACCGGGGTCGGCGACCTGCGGAGGTTCGACGAGGAGTTCGCGCTCACGAACGAGCTGCGAACGCGCGGGACCGATCATCTGCTTGCGGCGGCGGACGCCGTCGGCGTCGGCCGCTTCGTCGTCCAGAGCTACACGGGATGGCCCAACGAGCGGACCGGCGGCCCGGTCAAGACCGAGAGCGATCCGCTCGATCCGAGCCCACCGGCTCATCAGCGCCGCTCGATCGACGCGATTCGCCACCTCGAGGCGTCGGTCACCGACTCGCGCCTCGAAGGGATCGTGTTGCGCTACGGCGCGCTCTACGGCCCCGGCACGTCGATGCCGGACGAGTACGCCGAGCTGATCCGGGCGCGGAAGTTCCCGCTCGTCGGCGACGGCGCGGGCGTCTGGTCCTTCGTGCACGCCGACGATGCCGCTTCGGCGACCGTGCTCGCGGTCGAGCACGGCGCGCCGGGCCTCTACAACATCGTCGACGACGATCCGGCCCCGGTCTCCGAGTGGCTCCCGTACCTCGCCGAATGCCTCGGCGCACGGCCGCCACGCCGGCTCCCCGTGTGGGTCGCGCGTTTCGCGGTCGGAGACGTGGGGATCTCGCTCATGACACGGGTCCGCGGGTCGTCGAATGCGAAGGCGAAGCGGGAGCTCGGCTGGGAGCCCGCCTGGCGAAGCTGGCGGGAGGGATTCGGAGCTGCCCTGACCGAGACGCCGATGCGTTCGGTCGCGTAGGGGAGTGGGAACGGTGGAGGAGAGCCCGTTGAAGCGAATGCACGAAGCACAGGCGTACGAAGATCTCCGTCCCCTGTTGTTCTCGATCGCCTACCGGATGCTCGGGAGCGTGGCCGAGGCCGAGGACATCGTTCAGGAGAGCTTCCTGCGGTACCACCGCGCGCTGTTCGAGCAGGAGGCGGAGATCGAATCTCCGAAGGCGTACCTCTCCGCGGTCGCGACGCGCCTCGCGATCGATCAGTTGAGGTCGGCGCGTGTGCGCAAGGAGAGCTACATCGGTGAATGGCTGCCCGAGCCGCTGTTGACCGACGCGAGCGTGGTCGAGCCGGCGAAGCACGCCGAGGACGCCGACTCCCTGTCGATGGCGTTCCTCCTGCTGCTCGAGACGCTGTCACCCGTCGAGCGAGCGGTTTTCCTGCTGCACGACGTCTTCGACTACGGCTATGGCGAAGTTGCGGACATCGTCGGCAAGACCGAGGACAACACGCGTCAGCTGGCGGTGCGGGCGCGGCGGCACGTGGACGAGCACAAGCCTCGCTTCGAGGCGTCGCGCCGCGAGCGCGAACGGCTGGCCGGGCGTTTCTTCGACGCGGTCGAGGACGGTGACATGGACGGTCTGATCGACCTGCTCGCAGCCGACGTCGCCGTCTACGGGGACGGCGGAGGCACGAGCCCGTCCTGGCGCAACCCGATCTTCGGACGTGAACGCGTGCTCAAGCTGTTGCTCGGCCTCGGCCGCCACGCACGCCAGTCGGGCGTGACGATCCGCCGGGTCGAGGTCAACGGCCAGCCGGGCGCGATGTTCCTCGATCCCGACGGGCGGCTGATGTACGTGATGGCGGTCGACCTCGCCGACGGCGTCGTCCAGACCGTCCGCTCGATCATCAATCCCGCCAAGCTTCGCCACCTCGGCCCGCTCGCCGACGTTCGCGCACTCATGCACGCGCGCCGGGAGAGGTCGTCGTGACGGCCCGAACCGAAACGCGCTTCGGTGCGAATCACGGCGGCAAGCAACGTCGTTCACACACGGAGGAGTATCGAAAGATGCGTTTCATTCCGACGCGGTTTCACGCGCCGCTCGACTACATCGTCGGGGTTGCATTGATCGCAGCGCCGTGGATCTTCCAGTTCTCCGACAACACGGCGGCGACCATCGTGCCGATCGTGCTCGGCATCGGGTTGATCGCGTACAGCCTGTTCACCGACTACGAGCTCGGCGTCTGGAAGGTCGCGCCGATGGCCGTCCACAACCTGATCGACATCGCGGCCGGCTTGCTGCTCGCGGCCTCGCCGTGGATCTTCGGCTTCGCCGACGGGAGCGCGAACGTCTGGCTCCCACACGTCGTCGTCGGTCTCGCCGCGATCTTCCTCGGCCTGACGACGAAGCAGCAGGGCGGCTACCGCTACGGCAAGCGCCCGTCGCTCTCGGTCGGTTAGCCGCGCGTGTCAGGGGCCGGGCCGCGCTGCGGGCGCAGCCGGCCCCTGACACGATTCAGCCCGTGCTCGCCGAGGACATCCTGGCCTTCGTGCTCGCAAACCTGCCGGCTGCACCGGCCCGTGTGCTCGAGGTGGGCGCGGGCAGCGGAGACCTGGCCCGCCGCCTGGCAGCGGCCGGTTACGTCGTCGTCGGAGTCGACCCGCAGGCGAGCACTCCCGACGTCCTTCCGATTCCGCTCCTCGAGCTCGACGAGCCCGCCTCGTCGTTCGACGCCGCCGTTGCGGTTGTCTCTCTGCATCACGTCCATCCGCTCGGGGAGTCCTGCACGCGCCTGGCACAGCTCCTCGGCCCACGCGCAGTGCTGCTCGTCGACGAGCTCGACATCGACCGCTTCGACGAGCGTGCGGCCGAGTGGTGGCTCGCGCAGCGGCGAGCGCTCGGCTTCGACGAGACGTCGTCGCCCGCCGAGGTTATCGCGAGGCGTCGAAACGAGCTGCACTCCCTGACGCTGCTCCACGCCGCGCTCGAGCCGCACTTCGAGCTGCGGACCGGCTGGCGCGGCCCCTACCTGTACCGCTTCGGGCTCGGCGAAGCCCTGCGGCCGGCCGAGGAGGTCCTGATCGCGGCGGGCGACCTTCCGGCGATCGGTGTGCGCCTCGTCGGACGCCGGCGCTGAGGCTCGGAACCGGCGCGTGGCCGCGACGGATTTTGTATCGTCGATGCGCGCCCAGAAGCCCATCGAAAGGCAGGTTTGCTCATGCCAACGATCGCCGCGCATCGCCTCGTCCTTCTCGCCTCCGTCATCGCGACGACCCTCGTCGTCGGGGCCGGCGGAGCGGCTGCGGCAAAGCCGAAGCCACCCGCCCAGCCCGACTTCGGCCCGAACGTCGTCGTGTTCGACCCCGGCATGTCGACCGGCCAGATTCAGGCAACCGTCGACGCGATCGCCGACCAGCAGGTGCCGAACCAGTTCGGGACGCAGCGCTACGCGCTCCTGTTCGAGCCCGGCACCTACGGCACGGCTTCCGATCCGCTGAACTTCCAGGTCGGCTACTACACGAGCGTCGCTGGGCTCGGCCAGTCGCCGAGCGACGTCGTCGTCAACGGCTCGATCTACGTGCGCAACCAGTGCGCGAACGGCAGCTGCATCGCGCTGAACAACTTCTGGCGCTCGCTGTCGAACCTGACCATCAATGTGACGAACCCGAGCTTCGGCTGCTACACCGGCGAGTTCTGGGCAGTCTCGCAGGCGGCGCCGATGCGCCGGGTGCACGTGAACGGGCTCACCACGCTGATGGACTACTGCACCGGCCCGTCGTTCGCGAGCGGCGGGTTCATCGCCGACTCGAAGTTCGACGGCGCCACAGTGATCAACGGCTCCCAGCAGCAGTGGCTGGTCCGGAACAGCTCGCTCGACGGCTGGACCAACGGCGTGTGGAACCAGGTGTTCTCGGGCGTCGTCAACGCGCCCGCCCAGTGCTTCCCGGCGGCCGCCTCGTGCGGCGGCCCGTACACGACGCTTCCCTCGAGCCCGGTCACTCGGGACGCGCCGTACCTGTACGTGGACTCGAGTGGGAACTACAAGGTCTTCGTGCCGTCCGCGCAGCGCGACTCGGTCGGGGCCTCGTGGGACGGCGGGACGACGGCCGGCTCGTCGATCTCGATCGACGACTTCTTCATCGTCAAGCCGACGGACGACGCGCAGGCGATCAACAACGCGCTCTCCCGCGGCCAGAACCTGATCTTCACGCCCGGCGTCTACCACCTGGACAAGACGATCAAGGTGAAGCGCGCCGACACCGTCGTGCTCGGGCTCGGGTTCCCGACGCTCGTGCCCACGAACGGCTCGGCGACGATGACCGTCGCCGACGTCCCCGGCGTGAAGCTCGCCGGGTTGATGTTCGACGCCGGTCCCGAGAGCTCGCCGGTGCTGCTGCAAGTGGGGACGCCGCACGCGCACAAGAGCGACCCGGGCGATCCGACCTCGCTGCAGGACGTGTTCTTCCGCATCGGCGGGGCGACGCCGGGCAAGGCTGTGACCAGCCTGGTCGTGAACAGCGACAACGTCCTGCTCGACGACATCTGGGCGTGGCGTGCGGATCACGGCAACGGCGTCGGCTGGACCGACAACACGGCCGACACCGGCGTGATCGTGAACGGGGACGACGTCACCGCGTACGGCCTGTTCGTCGAGCACTACCAGAGGTACGAGGTGATCTGGAACGGCCAGAACGGCAGGGTGGTCTTCTTCCAGAACGAGATGCCCTACGACCCACCCAGCCAGGCGGCGTGGATGGAGGCCCCTGGCGTGGACGGCTTCCCCGCGCTCAAGGTCGCCGACGGCGTGACGAGCTTCAGCGGCTACGGCATGGGCAGCTACAGCTTCTTCAACCAGGGGCTGGACATCTTCGCCGCCAACGCGTTCGAAGTCCCCGCGTCACTCCCGCCTTCGAGCCTGAACGACCTGCTCACGATCTTCCTCGATGCCAACAACGGGAAGGGCGGCATCCTGAACGTCGTCAACGGCGTCGGCGGTTCGTCGACGATCGCCAACCCGGACGTCCCGGTGACCGTGGTCGGCTATCCGTAACGCGTCGCGTCGCCCGGGGCGAAGCGCAGCAGCTCGTTGCCCTGCGCGTCGGAGAGCGTGAGGTCTTCGCCCTCGATCCGCCAGCGAGCGACCCTGCCGAGCGCCGCGACGTACGCCTGCTCGAGGGCGAGCAGGGGCGGCGCGCACGCCATTCTGGTCGAGGCGATCATGCCGAGCTCGAGCTGGTCGCCTTCGAGCGTGTAGGCGGCGGTGAACCGGTTGCAGCCCGTCGACCCGGAGACGCGGCCGTCGGCGAAGGTCGCGCTCGCCGAGCCCCCGGCCGGCAGGTCGATGCCCGGCGCCGACTCGAGCACCCAGGCCGTCGTCGCGAGCGTTGCCACGTCGAGGCGAGTCTGCCAGCTCCGTTAGCGTCTCGGCGTGGCCCGCTCGCTCGAGAACGACGCCGGTGAGGATCCGCCCGGGCCGTCGGCGGACGAGCCGTCCTCGCTCAGGGGGTTGATCGACAACCTCGGCCGGGACGTCATCCAGGTGGTGGCGGCGCGCGGGGGGATCGACGTGCTCGTCGGCGAGCCCATGATCTACGACTCGGGCGAACGAACCGCGATCTCGCGCGACGCGGTCGTGCTCGCGGTCGGCGTGCGCGCAGGGACCGCGGAGGGCGATCGGTTGATCGCGGCGGCTGCGCAGTCGGGCGCCGCGGCGGTCGTCTTCAAGACGACGCCGGAGCTGGCGGAGCTCGCGCGTGAACTGGGCTCGCACGACGTGGCCGTCCTCTCGGTTCCCGAGGAGATGACGTGGACGCAGCTGCACGCACTGCTCAACCTCAGCCGCTTCGCGACCGCCACGGGCGACGCCGGGATCGCAGGCGTGCCGCTCGGAGACCTCTTCGCGCTCGCGAACGCGATCGCCGGAGTGGTCGGCGGCGCAGTGACGATCGAGGATCCGGCCCGCCGGGTGCTCGCCTATTCGACACTCGGCGACCAGCCGATCGACGCGGCGCGCCGCGGCTCGATCCTCGGGCGGCAGGTTCCCGACTCGCCCGGCATGCGCACGCTGTACCGCCGGGTGCTGGCGACGCCCGGCGTGATGACGGCCGACGGTGCGACGCTGCGCCGGATGCTCGAGGGCGGGCCGGCGGAGGTCGACGACGTCAAGTCGCGCTCCGCGGTCGCGATCCGCGCGGGCACGCACATGATCGGCTCGATCTGGGTCATCCACGATGCCGAGCGCCTCGACGACGAGTCGGAGCACGCGCTGGCCGAGGCGGCGCGCATTGCGGTACCGCACGTGATCCAGGCCCGCGCGGCACGTGACGTCGAGCGGCGCCTGCGCGCCGAAATGCTGCTGGCGGTGCTCGACGGGCGCGGCTCGGTCGACGAGGTCGCCGCCCGGCTCGGCTTCGCCACGTCGACACCGCTCGCGATCGTCGCGTTCGAGGCCGCGAACGGCGAGCCCGGCATCGACGAGCTGCAGCGCGAGCGGCTGGTCGACCTCGTCGTCGTGCACTGCGAGGCTGCGAGCCGCCAGACGTCGGCCGTCGCGCTCGGGCAGATCGTCTATGCGCTCCTGCAGGGCGATACGCAGCTCGACCAGCGGGCGCTGCTCCGCCTCGCGCAGCAGGTGCAGGAGCATGCCGAGGCGCGCCTCGGCCTCGCGCTCCTCGGTGCGGTCGGGCCCGCCATCGACGGCCTCCGCGAGGTGTCTCGTGCGCGCCGCGACGTCGAGCGGGTGCTCGGCGTCCTGCGCGGCGACCCGAGCGGCCGGACGGTCGCCTCGGCCGAGCAGGTGCGGAGCGAAATCGTCCTTCACGAGCTGAAGGAGCTGAGTCTCGATCACCCCGGCCTCACGCGCGGGAAGCTCGAGCGGGTCCTCGCCCACGACGCGCAGCACAACGCGACGTATGTCCCCACGCTGCGCGCATACCTCGACTGCTTCGGTGACGTGCCTCGCGCGGCGGAGCGAATCTCGGTGCATCCGAACACGTTTCGCTACCGGATGCGCCGGCTCGTCGAGCTCTTCGACCTCGATCTCGACG
This sequence comes from uncultured Thermoleophilia bacterium, assembly GCA_963708355.1. Classification (GTDB taxonomy): domain Bacteria; phylum Actinomycetota; class Thermoleophilia; order Gaiellales; family Gaiellaceae; genus PALSA-600. The sequence continues at coordinate 14,498 of CAVPSK010000010.1, forward strand.
ACCCGGACGAGCGGATGGTGCTCGAGCTGCAGCTCCGGCTGATCGCCGACGGCGCGCCGGGCGCTCCGGCTACGCGGCGGGACGGCAGGTCTCGACGAACGTCGTGAAGCGCTCGAGCACGTCCGGGATCGGCGAGACGCCGAGACCGGGCCCGGACGGCACGGAGAGCCGCCCGTCGTGGAGCACGAACGGCTCGCAGATGTCCTCCGCGTAGTAGCGGCCGGAGGCCGAGGTGTCGCCGGGCAGCGTGAAGTTCGGAAGCGCCGCGAGCGCGACGTTCGCTGCGCGGCCGAGCCCGGTCTCGAGCATTCCGCCGCACCACACCGGCACGTCGCGCGCCGCGCACACGTCGTGCACGCGGCGCGCCTCGAGGTAGCCGCCGACCCGGCCCGCTTTGACGTTGACGATCCGGCACGCGCCCATGGCGATCGCGTCCTCGGCCGCGCGGGCGGACGTGATCGACTCGTCGAGGCAGATCGGCGTCCGGACGACCTTGGCGAGCTCGGCGTGGCCGCGCAGGTCCTCCTCGGGCAGCGGCTGCTCGATCAGCAGCAGGTCGAAGGCGTCGAGCTGCGCCAGATGCGGCCCGTCCGACCGCGTGTACGCGGCGTTCGCGTCGACCTGGAACAGGATGTCGCCGAACCGCTCGCGCACGGCGCGAACCGGCTCGACGTCGTGCCCCGGCTCGATCTTCAGCTTGATGCGGCGATAGCCCTCGGCGAGGTAGCCGGCGACCGTGTGCAGGAGATCCGAGGTGTCCTCGTGGATCCCGACCGACACACCGCAGTCGACCTCCGTCCGCGTTGCGCCGAGAAACTCCCCGAACGAGACGCCTTGCGCGCGGAGCTCGGCGTCCAGGACCGCCATCTCGAGCGTCCCTTTCGCCATCGGGTGGCCGCGCACGCCGCCGAGGACGGCGCCGACCTCGTCCGCCGAGACCTCGCCGTGGGCGAACAGGCGCGGAAGCAGGTGCCGCCGGATCACGTCGTGGGCGCCGTCGACGTACTCGGAGGAGTAGAAGGGCTCGCCGAACGCGACGCACTCGCCCCAGCCGTCGCCGTCGGGGCCGAGCACGCGCACGAGGAGCACGTCGCGCTCGCGCTCCGTGCCGAGCGACGTGCGGAACGGCGCCACGAGCGGCAGGCGGATCCGCCGCAGCTCGACGCTCTCGACCCTCATCGCCGTAGCACCAGCCAGCCGTCGCGCGTGATCGTCTCCGCGCGGAACTCGTCCGAGAGCGCACGGCCGACCGTCTCGCGCAGCGCCCGGCGCCATGCGCCCGCACGTTGCGGGTCCTCCTCGCGGATGCGGACGATGTTCTCGGGGACCCAGGCGAGCAACACGTCGCCGCGGGCCTCGCTCGTCGTCGGCTCCCCGTTCGGCCCCTCGCGCAGCACGACGCGACCCTCGCTCAGGCGCGGATCCTCGATCAACCCGTCGGCGGCGCGCACGGCGCGCTCCGACCCGAGCTCCCAGCGCAGGACGACTCGGTCGCTGTCGCCGGCGTTGTACGCGTCCTCGAGCAGTCCGTAGAAGTTCTCGTGGTAGTCGACCATCGCGGCGCCGAGCTTCACGAGGTTGAAGAAGGCGTTGCCGCGCACGAGCGGGTCGGCGGTCCACACGATCGTGCGGATGCCTCGCTCGAGCGCCCAGCTGCGCTGGAACTGCTTGAGCGCGAAGCCGACCGACCGGCCCTGCGAGGCGCGGTCGACGCCGGTGATGTGCGAGTGCAGGTGGGGCTCCGAGCCGTCGAGCCCGAAGAACCCGAGCGACACGCCGATCAGGCGGTCGCCGTCGAAGGCGCCGGCGACGAAGTTCCCGGCGTGCACGAGCGCCCGCAGGAGGCTCGTCGGAGCCTTCGGGTCGCCGTCGTCGTCCCAGATGCGGGAGATCAGCTGCGAGCATTCGTCGAGCTCGGCGACCGTCTCGAGCGGCCGGACGGCGATGCCCGCGCGCTCCGCGGCTCGTTGCGCGCTCTGCGCCGGATCGAGCTCCGTGCGTGCCATGGCACGGATCGTTCCACGCGTTGCGCGTCGCAGCATGGTCACGGCTCACAAGCTCCGCGCCGGCAGTTTGGCTTCACCACCGAACGTCGCGTCCGGCGCGAGCCGACAGAATCGTCGTCGAGATGGCCGGGAGAGAAAAGCTCGTGCGCGATCTGCGCGTTCGCACGCCCGAGATGGTCGAGGCCCTGCGCAGGCTCGTCGAGGCCGAGTCGCCGTCGGCCGACGCGGGTGCGTGCCGCGCCTGCGCGGAGGTCGCGGCGGGCCTCGCGACCGAGCTGCTCGATTGCAGGGTCGAGCGGCTCGAGGCCGACGGGCGCGTGCATCTCCGCTTCGGGTTCGGCGGCCGGGGCCGGGTGCTCCTGATCGGCCACCTGGACACGGTCTGGCCCCTCGGAACCCTCGCCCGGTGGCCGTTCGAGGTGCGCGACGGGCGTGCGACGGGCCCCGGCGTCTTCGACATGAAGGCGGGCGTCGTGCAGCTCCTCTTCGCGCTCTCCGCGCTCGATTCGCTCGAAGGCGTGGCCGTCTTGCTCACGACCGACGAGGAGCTGGGCTCGCCCTCCGCCCGGCCGCTGATCGAGGAAGCGGCGGCGGGGATCGAGGCGGCGCTCGTGCTCGAGCCGAGCTCGGCCGGCGCGCTCAAGACGGAACGCAAGGGTGTCGCGCTGTACGAGCTGGAGGTGATTGGCCGGGCCGCGCACGCCGGCCTCGACCCGGGCCAGGGGGCGAATGCGGCCGTCGAGCTCGCCCACCAGCTGCTCGCCGTCGCCGCGCTCGCCCGGCCGGAGCTCGGAACGACGGTCACGCCGACGCTCGTCTCGGCGGGCACGGCCGCGAACACCGTGCCGGCGAAGGCGTCGGTGCACGTCGACGTCCGCGCGCGCACGAGCGCGGAGGCGAAGCGGGTCGCGTCCGGCTTCGCCGGGCTGCGGCCGGTGACACCGCACACGTCTTTGAGCGTCGAGCGGAGCGTCGAGATCCCGCCGCTCGAGCGCCGTGCCTCGGCCGCGCTCTTCGGCCGCGCGCAGGCGCTTGCCGCCGGGCTCGGCCTGCCGCCGCTCGAGGAGGCGTCGGTGGGAGGCGGCTCCGACGGCAGCGTGCTCGCCGGGCTCGGCGTCGCCGTGCTCGACGGTCTCGGCGCGGTCGGCGACCACGCGCACGCGGAAGGCGAGTACGTCGAGGTCGGCGCACTCGCCGAGCGCGCGGCGCTCGTCGCCGCGCTCGTGCAGGATCTCCTGCGATGACGGTTGTCGCTCGCACCGATCGGCGCAGGGCTGGTTTGGCGTTCGCGACGATGCGCCCGCGTCCGTGTCACGAGACGCTTGCGACGCCGTGAGCCGTCCCGTGCGCATCGACGACCTGACCGCGCTCGTCGTTCCCGAGCAAGCCGCCCTCTCCCCGGACGGGACACAGTGCGCCTACGTCCTCCGCGAGCTCGACGCCGAGGAGGACCGCACGCTGCGCTCGATCTGGGTCGTCGGCGCCGACGGCCCGCCCCGCCGGCTCACGCGCGGGACGGCGGACTCGTCGCCCGTCTGGTCGCCGGACGGCGCCCAGGTCGCCTTTCTCCGCGCGGCCGACGGCCCGCCCCAGGTGTGGCTGCTGCCCGCGGCCGGCGGCGAGCCCGAGCAGGCGACGACGCTCCCCCTCGGCGCGGGCGCCCCGGTCTGGAGCGCCGACGGCTCCCGCATGGCGTTCGGGGCCCCAACCGACCGGGACCCCGACGCCGTACGGCCGATCGTCACCGACCGTCTCGACTACCAGGCGGACGGTGCGGGCTACTTGCGCACGATCCGCAAGCACCTCTTCGTGCTCGACCCGGCGGCGAAGGAGTGCCGGCAGGTCACCCGCGGCGACTGGCACGCGGGCGACCCGGCATGGTCGCCCGACGGTGGGAAGCTCGCGTTCGCGGCTGCGACGGCTCCCGATGCCGACCTGCGCTTCCGCGCCCCCCTCTACACCCTCGACGTGAGCTCGCCCGCCGCCGAGCCCGAGCTCGCCGGCCTTGCCGACGGGGTCGGCGGAACCGTCACCTGGAGCGCGGACGGCTCGGCCCTGATCGCGGTGGGCTGGAACGGGCCGCCCGCCGGCCATGCCGGTCTGCTGCGCGTCCCGCTCGACGGCGGTTCCGTCACGGATCTGGCCGCGCCGCTCGACCGCAACGTGATGCCGGGTGGCCCGGGCTACCCGGGCGGACCGCCCCAGTTCGCCGGCGACGGCGCGATCGTCTTCTGCGTGCGCGACCGCGGTTGCACGCACGTCTACGCGGTCGAGGAGGGTGGCGGCACGCCCAGGCTGCTCGTCGGCGGCGCCGCGCGCAGCGCCGGCTCGCTCTCCGTCGTGGGCGGTACCGCCGCGGTCGTGCTCGCGACCGCGACGTCGTTCGGCGAGGTCGTCACCGTCGACGTTTCGACGGGCGGCGAGACCGTGCGGACCGAGCACGGCAAGTCGGCGGAGGAGCTCGAGCTCTTCGAGCGCGAGGAGCGCGAGTTCACGATCTCGGACGGCACCGTCGTGCAGGGCTGGCTGATCCGCAGGCCCGACGCGCCGTTGCCCTCTCCGCTCGTGCTCGACATTCACGGTGGCCCGCACAACGCCTGGAACGGCGCCGCCGACGACTGGCACCTCTACCACCAGGAGCTCGCGGCCCGCGGCTTCACCGTGCTGCTGCTCAACCCGCGCGGCAGCGACGGGTACGGCTCCGACTTCTACAACGCCGCGATCGGCGCCTGGGGGGAGGCCGACGCGAAGGACTTCCTCGAGCCGCTCGACCAGCTCGTCGCCGAGGGCGTCGCCGATCCGAACCGGCTCGCGGTCACGGGCTACAGCTACGGCGGCTTCATGACGTGCTACCTGACGAGCCGTGACGACCGCTTCGCGGCCGCGGTCGCCGGCGGGGTGGTCAGCGATCTCGTCAGCATGTCCGGCACGTCGGACTCGGGTCACTACCTCTCCGAGCTCGAGCTCGGGGCGCTGTGGTGGGACGCGCGCGAGCGTTACGACGCGATGTCGCCGCTCGACCGGGTCGAAGAGGTGCGTACGCCGACGCTGATCTACCACGGCGCCGCCGACGTCCGCTGCCCCGTCGGCCAGGCGCAGCAGTGGCACGCCGCGCTCCGGGAGCAAGGCGTCGCGAGCCGGCTGGTGCTCTATCCCGACGCCTCACATCTGTTCGTGCTCGATGGACGGCCGTCACACCGGATCGATCTCGGCCACCGCGTGGTCGACTGGGTCGAACGGTACGCCGGCGACGGACGGGCACCGGTCGACAAGGAACATTGGCAGCAGCGCCTGGCCGAGCTGGCCGAGCGCCACCGCGTGCCCGGCGCCGCGCTCGGGATCCTGCGCGTGCGGCCGGGCCGGGAGGACGACGTCGTCGAGGTCGCGACAGGCGTCCTGAACAAGGAGACGGGCGTCGAGGCGACGTCGGACTCCGTCTTCCAGATCGGCTCGATGACGAAGGTGTGGACCACGACCGTCGTGATGCAGCTCGTCGACGAGGGCAAGCTCGACCTCGACGCGCCGATCGTCGACGTGCTGCCGGAGCTGCGGCTCGCCGACGCCGACGTGGCGCAGCAGGTGACGATGCGCCACCTGCTGACCCACACGAGCGGGATCGACGGCGACGTCTTCACCGACACCGGCCGCGGCGACGACTGTCTCGAGAAGTACGTGGCGCAGCTCGACGAGGCGGCGCAGAACCATCCACTCGGCGCGACCTGGTCGTACTGCAACTCCGGCTTCTCGCTCGCGGGGCGCGTTATCGAGAAGCTCACGGACGGGACGTGGGACGCTGCGATCCAGGAGCGGTTGATCCGCCCGCTCTCACTCGAGCGCACCGGCACGCTGCCCGAGGAGGCGATGCTGCACCGCGCCGCCGTCGGCCACGTCGGCGAGCCGGGCGCCGAGCCCACGCGGGCGCCTTCGGCCTGGGGGCTGCCGCGCTCGGTCGGGCCGGCGGGCCTGATCAGCGCGACCGTCGGCGACGTCCTCACCTGGGCCTGGGTGCACCTGAACGGCGGCGCGGCCGCCGACGGCACACGGGTGCTCAGCGAGAAGAGCACCGTGGCGATGACCGAGCACCAGGCCGACGTGCCGGACAAGTACATCCTCGGCGACTCGTGGGGCATCGGGTGGATCCGCTTCGGCTGGGACGGGCGGCGCCTGATCGGCCACGACGGGAACACGCTCGGCCAGGCGGCGTTCCTGCGCGTGCTGCCGGACGAAGGCCTCGCGGTCACGTTGCTCACGAACGGTGGCAACACGCGCGACCTGTACGAGGATCTCTACCGCGAGATCTTCGCGGAGCTCGCCGGCGTCGAGATGCCACGGCCTCTCCAGCCGCCCGCCGAGCCGGCGTCCGTCGACCTCACGCCCTATCTCGGCACGTACGAGCGGGCGAGCGTGAAGCTCGACGTTCTGGAGCAGGACGGGCAGCCGGTCCTGCGGACGGAGCTCACCGGCCCGCTCGCCGCGCTCGTGCCGGAGACGGTGCACGAATACCCGATGACGGCGGTCTCGGACGGTCTCTACGCCGTCCGGGAGGAGGGCACCCAGACCTGGGCGCCGGTCACGTTCTACGAGCTCGAGACCGGCGAGCTGTACATGCACTTCGGCGCCCGTGCGACGCCGAAGGTCGGCTGACGAAGCCGTCTCGTCGGGCGCCACGAAGGTCCCCTCGGTTTCTTGTCCGCGACCACGATGTCGCCGGTACGGGCCGCGGGAAAACTTTCGCCACCGCACGACGTCACACCATCGAAACCGTTTCCGAGTCGACTGGAGGGTCGGCGATGCGCAAGCACTTCTTTCTGGTGATCGCGGCTGTAGCCGCCCTTTTGTCCGTCACGACCTCGGCGGTCGGCTCCTCGGCGCACCGCGCCAAGGGCCCGTCGGGCTCGGTGAACCTGTCGGTCGGGACCGATCCCGGCAGCCTCGACCCGCAGCTGACGCTCCTCTCGGCGGCGCGGTTCGTCGATTCGTTCGCCTACGACACCCTTGTCAACCTCACCGGCCCGGGCAAGGTCGCCTCCGGCGTGGCGCAGTCGTGGAAGGTCGTGTCGCCGAAGCGGGTCGAGTTCACGCTGAAGCAGAACGTCACGTGCGCCGACGGCACGAAGATGACGGCGTCGGTGGTCAAGCAGAACCTCGACTTCGTCGGCAACCCGGCGAACAAGTCGCCGCTGCTCGGGCTGTTCATGCCGATCGGCGCGACGGTGACCGCGAACAACAGCGAGCGCACCGTCGCGGTGACGACGACGACGCCGCAGCCGTTCATGCTCCAGGGCCTCGCGCTCGTGCAGCTCATCTGCTCGAAGGGGCTCGCCGACCGCAGCCTCCTCGCCCACGGAACGAACGGGACCGGCCCGTACTCGCTCACAGGCGCGGTGGCCGGCGACCACTACACGTTCCAGGTGCGCAAGGGCTACACGTGGGGGCCGAACGGCGCCTCGACCGCCGTCGACGGGCTGCCCGCGAAGGTGACGCTCAAGGTCATCACGAACGAGACCACCGCCGCGAACCTCCTGCTCAGCGGCGGGCTCAACCTCGCGTCGATCGCAGGGCCGGACCGCGCGCGGCTCGACAAGACCGACCTCTTCAAGATCGTCTCGCCCGCGCAGCCGAACGAGCTCTTCTTCAACGAGAACGCGGGCCATCCCGCCGCGAACCCGGCCGTCCGCAAGGCGCTCGTGCAGGCGCTCAACCTCAACCAGATCGGGACGGTCGCGACGAGTGGCCGCGGCCTGAAGATGACCCAGCTCTCGCTGCAGAACTTCACGCCGTGCGCGGGCAACTCCGTCGCCGGCGCCGTCCCGTCGTACAACCCGAGCGCCGCCAAGTCCGCGCTCGGCGGCGTCAGCATCAAGGTGCTCTACCCGACCGACGCCGGGTCTGCGTACGCTCCTGCCGCTGAGCTCGTCCAGCAGCAGCTGTCCGCGGCCGGCGTCAAGGTCACGCTCGACGGCCAGAGCACCGCGGCGCTGCAGGGCAAGATCTTCGGCAGCGGGGACTGGGACCTCGTCCTGATCGCCATCGGCGTCGCCAATCCGGCCCAGTTCACGTCCCTCCTCTCCGGCCCGACACCGCCGCACGGCATCAACTTCGCCGGCATCGCCAACGCGGGCTACAAGCTGGCGGTCACGCGGGCGACCCGTCGTGTCGGCTCCGCCGGCTGCCAGTACTGGCTCGACGGCGAGCGGGCGCTCTTCAAGGCGGCAGACCTCGCGCCGCTGGCCGTCACCACCTCGGCCAGCTACGGCAAGGGCGTGACCTTCACGATCGGCCTGCAGGGCCCGCAGCCGACCAGCCTGCGGCTGACGAAGTCGAAGTGAGGTGACGGCGGCTCCCGCCTGGCTTGGAGCGCATCGGAACTGGTGGGCCGGCCGGACACGGTCGGCCTACCTCGTTCGTCGCACGGCGCGACTCCTCGTCTCGCTCGCGCTGCTCCTCACCGCGACGTTCTTCATGATCCACCTCGTCCCGGGCGACCCGGTCCGGGCGGCGCTCGGCCCGACCGCCCCCGCGAGCCTGGTGGCGGAGCGGAAAGCCGCGCTCGGGCTCGACAAGCCGCTCGTCACCCAGTACGTCGACTACGTCCGCGATGTCCTGCACGGCGACTTCGGGACCTCGATGACGACAGGCGAGAGCGTCACCGACGTGATCAAGGAGCGCGCGCCCGCGACGTTCAAGCTCGCCGGCATCGCGTTCCTCGTGGCGGTGTTCGTGGCCGTGCCGCTCGGTGTGCTGATGGCGGCACTCACGCGCGACAGTCGACGCCGGGGCATCGAGCTCGGCTTCACCGCGACGACCGGCGGCCTCGCCGCGATCCCGTCGTTCCTGCTCGCCGTCGGGCTCGTCTACCTCTTCGCCGTCACGATCCACATCTTCCCCGTCGCCGGGCGCGCGGGCTTCTCCTCGTACGTCCTGCCGGTCGCGGCGCTCGCGCTCGCGCCGATCGCCGCGCTCTCGCGGATCGTCCGCGTCGAGGGTCTCCGCGTCCTCGACCAGGACTACATCCGGACCGCACGGGGCAAGCGTCTTCCCGCGCGCATCGTCTACGTCCGTCACGCCCTGCCGAACACGCTCACCCCGACGCTGACCCTCGCCGGCCTGCTCCTCGGCGGCCTCGTCGCAGGCACGGTCCTCGTCGAGAACATCTTCGCGTGGCCCGGTCTCGGCACGACGCTCGTGCAGTCGGTCGCGGAGAAGGACTACCCGACGGTGCAGGCGCTCGCGGTCGTCTTCGGCACGGTCGTCCTGCTCGCCAACTTCGCGGTCGACATCGCGCTCGGCGTGATCGACCCGCGTTCGACGATCCTCGAGTCGTGAGCGAGCCGTCGACGAGCCGCTTCCGTCAGGCGCTCCGCACGCCGGTCGGGGTCGTCGCGTCGATCGGGCTCGCGGCGATCATCGTGCTCGCGATCGTCGCGCCGATTCTCTGGTCGGACGACGCCGCCCGCCTCGACATCCTGGCGGCGTCGCAGGGGGCGAGCCACGCGCACCCGCTCGGCACCGACGCGCTCGGCCGCGACATCCTCTACCGGGTGCTGGTCGCGACGCGGCTGTCGGTGACGCTCGCCCTGCTCGCCGCGGGGCTCGGCGCGCTGATCGGCATCCCGCTCGGAGCGATGCCGACCCTCGTCGGCGGCCGCGTCGGCAGGCTCGTGACCGGCTTCATCAACCTCTCGGTCGCCTTTCCCACGCTGCTCGTCGCGATCTTCGTCGCCGCCGTCGTCGGCGTCGGCGCGCGCGGAGCGGTCGCCGGCATCGGCATCGCAATCGCGCCGTATTTCGCGCGCCTGAGCCAGACGCTCTCGTCCTCCGTCGCCGGCTCCGACTACCTCGCGGCGGCGAGGATGCTCGGAGTACGGCGCGTACGGCTCTTGCGCCGGCACATCCTTCCGAACGTCGCCGAGCCGCTCCTGATCACCGGGACGGTCGCCGTCGGCGACGCGCTGCTCGCGCTCGCCGGGCTCAGCTTTCTCGGCCTCGGGGTGCAGCCGCCGCAGTACGACTGGGGCCGCATGCTGAGCGAGGGCCTGAGCCGGATCTACGTTACGCCGGTCGTCGCCCTCGGCCCCGCGATCGCGATCACCCTCGGGGCGCTCAGCTTCGTGCTGTTCGGCGAGGTGCTTGCCAAGGCGGCTGCAGGCGGCGGCGCCCCCACGTGGAAGCGCTCCGAGCTTCGTGCCGTCCCCCCGCCGGCGGAGCCGGCCGTCGACGCCGGCGGTGGGATCCCGGTCGCCGACGTGCTCGCGGTCGAGGACCTGACAGTCTCGTTCCCGGGCGGGTCGGTGCCGGTGCGCGGGGTCAGCCTCGAGGTCGCCCCGGGCGAGATCGTCGGGATCGTCGGCGAGTCCGGCTCGGGCAAGACGTTGACGGCGATGGCGATCGCCGACCTGCTGCCGGCGGCGGCCCAGAGGACGGCCGCGCGCTTCACGCTCTTCGGTCAGGATCCGCGGACGCTCGGCGATTCGCAGCGGCGGCGCCTGCTCGGCCGGTCGCTCGCGGTCGTCTACCAGGATCCGATGTCAGCCCTCAACCCCGCGTTGCGTGTCGGCCGCCAGCTGGCCGAGGTGTCGGAGGTGCACGACGGCCTTTCGAGATCGGAGGCGACGCAGCGGGCGGTCGACCGCCTGGGCTCCGTTCGCATCGCCAATCCCGCTGCGCGTGTGCGCCAGTACCCGCACGAGTTCTCGGGTGGGATGCGCCAGCGCGCCGTGATCGCGATGGGCCTGATGAGCGAGCCGAAGCTGATGATCGCCGACGAGCCGACGACCGCCCTCGACGTCACCGTGCAGCAGCAGATCCTGCAGCTGCTGCGCGAGGTCAGCACCTCCGGCGGCTCGGCGGCGATCCTGATCTCGCACGACGTCGCGGTCGTTTCGCAGCTGTGCAGACGCGTCCTCGTGATGTACGCGGGCAGGATCGTCGAGGAGCTCGACGTCGCGACGCTCGTCGTCGGGCCTGCTCATCCGTACACTGCGGCGCTCGTCGCCTCGGTGCCGACGATGAAGTCCGATCGCACGCAGCCGCTCGCGAGCATCCCCGGGCGCGCTCCGTCCCCGTACGACGACTCGGCGGGCTGCCCTTTCGCTCCGCGCTGCCCGCGCGCCTCGAGTCGCTGTCAGGACTTGATGCCGCCGCTCGAGCAGCGCTCCGCCAGCCATCGCGTCGCCTGCTGGCATCCGCTCCAGCGCGGCGCTGCCGGTTCCGCCGGGACCGCGGCCGAGGACGTGGCCGTGTGACGACGCTCGCGGCCAGCGCGCTCACGGTGCGCTTCGGGCACGGCGAGCGTGGGCTGACGGCCGTCGACCGGGTCGACCTCGAGGTGCCCGAGGGCGCGACGATCGGGCTCGTCGGCGAGTCGGGATCGGGCAAGTCGACGCTCGCGCGCGCACTGTCCGGGCTCGTCCCGGTCGCGGCCGGCGAGGTCCTCCTCGACGGCGCCCCCGTTCCGAAGCGGCACGGCGGCCGCGCCGTCGACCGGCGCCGGCGGGTGCAGATGATCTTCCAGGACCCGTTCGCGTCGCTCAATCCGCGGATGACGGTCGGCGAGGCGATCGGCGAGGCCGCCGGCGCGGGCCGCGGCGGGGCGCGGCGCGGTGCGCGACGCGAGCAGGTGGAGCGCTATCTGGAGCTCGTCCATCTCGACCCCGAGCTCGCGGGACGGTACCCGAGCCGCCTTTCGGGCGGGCAGCGGCAGCGGGTCGCGATCGCGCGCTCGCTCGCCGCGCGGCCCGAGGTGCTGATCGCCGACGAGATCACCTCGTCGCTCGACGTGTCGGTCCAGAGCGCGGTGCTGAACCTCATGCGCGAGCTGCGCGGTGAGCTCGGGATCTCGATGATGTTCGTGTCGCACAACCTCGCGACGGTGCGTTACCTCAGCGACCACATCGCCGTGATGTACCTGGGGCGCATCGTCGAGATCGGGCCGACCGAGACCGTGGTCTCCGACCCGCGGCATCCGTACACCAAGGCGCTGCTCCGCGCCGTGCCGCGTCTCGGTGCCGCGGCGGCTGAGACCGCCGCCGACGTCGAGCTCGGCGATCCGCCCGACCCGCACCGTCCGCCGCCCGGCTGCCACTTCCACCCACGCTGCCCGATCGGCCCCGCCGTCGCTCCCGAGCGAACGATCTGCATCGACGAGGACCCGCGCGACGGCGCAGCAGACCGGCCCCATCGAACGTTCTGTCACTTCGCACCCACGTCGCCCGGCCGAGCCGCGGCCGCCCCTGCCAGAGAGGAGCAGTTCCATGTCGCTCGCGATCGCTAGCACGTCCCTCCAGCAACTCCTCGACGACGCCCGCGCGAAGCACGGCGTCCCGGGGGCTTCGCTCGCCGTCCTCTCCGACGACGAGGTCAGCACCGTCGCCTCGGGCGTGCTCAACGTCGACACCGGCGTCGAGGCGACCGCCGAGTCGCTCTTCCAGATCGGGTCGATCACGAAGGTCTGGACGACCACCGTCGTCATGCAACTCGTCGACGAGGGGCTCGTCGAGCTCGACGCCCCGCTCCGCCGCTACCTGCCCGAGTTCAAGGTGGCCGACGAGAGCGTCGCCGAGGCGGTCACGATCCGGCACCTGCTTACGCATTCGAGCGGCATCGACGGCGACCACTTCGCCGACACCGGACGCGGCGACGACGCGCTCGAGAAGTACGTCCTGACCTGCGCGTCTCTCCGCCAGGTGCATCCGCTCGGGGCGACGATGTCGTATTGCAACACCGGGTTCTCGCTGCTCGGCCGCGTGATCGAGGTGGCGACGGGGCAGGTCTGGGACACGGCGATCCGCACGCGCTTGTTCGAGCCGATGAAGCTGACGCACACGGCGACCTTGCCCGAGGACGTCCTGCGCTACCGCGCAGCGATGGGTCACGTCGAGCCGCCCGGCCAGGAGCTGCACACCGCGTCGGCGTGGGGGCTGCCGCGCACCGCCGGCGCTCCCGGCGGGATCTGCTCGACGGCCGCCGAGGTCGTGCAGTTCGCGCGGCTCCACCTCACGGGCGGCACGGCCGACGACGTGCAGGTCCTCTCGGCGGAGTCGGTGCGCGCGATGCAGGTGCCGCAGATCGAGGTTCCGAGTGGGGGTGACGGGCTCTCGTCGCGCCACTGGGGCCTCGGCTGGTCGATCTTCGGCTGGAGCGGCCGCAGCGTGCTCGGGCACGACGGCGGCACGATCGGACAGGCGGCGTTCCTGCGCGTCGTCCCCGACGCGGGCGTCGCGGTCGCGCTGCTCACGAACGGCGGCAACGCGATCGCCCTCTTTCGCGACACGTTCGGCCAGCTGCTCTCCGATCTCGCCGGCGTCGAGCTGCCGGCCGAGTCCGTGCCGCCGGAGCCTCCGCTGCCGGTCGATGCCGCCGAGTACGTCGGCGTCTACGAGCGCGAGGGCGCGTCGATCCGCGTCTTCGAGCGCGACGGCGGAATCGCCGCCGTCCAGACGATCACCGGGCTCGGCTCCGAGCTCGCGCCGGACCCGATCGAGCTGCCGCTGCCCCTCGCGGTCGAGGGTGACGACCTGTTCCTGACCCAGCACCCTGCGGCGCCGGGGCTATGGCACCCCGTCCGCTTCGTGACGCTGCCCGACGGGACCCGTCTCCTGCATATCAGCGGCCGCGCGACCCCGAGGACCGGCGACTGAGCGCTAGGCCGCAAAGCCGCCGAAGCTCGGGTCGGCGGGGCCGGCCTCGCCCGCGCGTCCTCTCGGCTCCTCCCATTCCTCTTGCCGCCCGAGCGCCGTCAGGTCGAGGATTCCGTACGCGCTTCCGACCTGCTCGGTGCCTCGGGCGAACGTCGTGTACGTGTGGAAGACGTCGTCGCCGTCGCGGAGGAAGCAGCTGAACCCCGAGATCTCGATCGGATGGTTCTCGCGCGCGAGCACCCATTCGTGCGGGCCGCTTTCGAGCGCGTCGGCGTCGCGGTAGTTGAAGAGGATCGGCGTGACGGCGGGGTCGATCGTCGCGTTGAAGTCGTAGTTGAAGTCGGTGCCGTGCGACGAGTACCAGTCGACGCTCCAGCCGCGGGCCGATCTGTAGTTCTCGAGCTTCGCGATCGGCGCCCGCGATACGAGCACGAACGTCGTGTCGCGCGCCGCGAGATGCTCGAGCAGGCCGGGCGCGATCTCGTCGACGCCGGCCGTGCAACCGGGGCAGCCGTCCTCCCAGCCCGGGTCGAACATGAAGTGCTGCACGACCAGCTGGCGCCGCCCCGCGAAGAGGTCGAGCAGCGACGCGGGCCCGTTCGGGCCCTCGAAGCGGTAGTCCTTCTCGATCTTCACCATCGGCAGGTTGCGGCGCGCGGTGTTGATCGCGTCGGTCGAGCGCGTGTGCTCCTTCTCGCGCGCGAGTAGTGCAGTGCGTGCGGCGAGCCACTCCTCGCGCGACACGACGTTGGGCAGGCTCATTTCAGCTCCTTCGATCGACGACCGGATGACACGAAGGTAGGACGGCGCAGCAGCGGAGAACTCATCGGCGCGGTGCCTCTAGAGTTGCTTCCTCGCCGGTACGCCAGAGGAGGAGGGGATCTCGCCGCGGCGATGTCGCGCGACTGACGCCCGCCCTAACCGTCGTGCTGGTCGGCGCCGTCGACTTCGGCGCCGACCAGCACGACGAGCGCGCTGAGCCACAACCACAGGAGCACGACGACGATCGACGCGAGCGCGCCGTACGTCTTGCCGTAGCTCGCGAAGTTGGCGGTGTAGACGGCGAACAGCGCCGAGGCGACGATCCAGCCGACCGTCGCGACGACCGCGCCGCGGCTGGCGGGCCCGAACCATCCGCGCGGGGCGTCCGACACGGAGAACCGGTAGAGCAACGCGATGCCGGCGACCATCACGGCCGCGAGGAACGGCCAGCGGAGGATCCCGAAGACCCACTCGCCCGCGCTGCCGAGCCCTGCATGCCGGATCAGCGCAGGCACGGCGACGATCACGAACAGGACGACTCCGAGCAGGACGATCGCGCCGAAGGTGAGCGCGAGCGCCTTTCCACGCTTCTTGACGAAGCCCTTCGGCTCGTCTTGCTCGTGCGCGATGTGGAGGCCCGTGACGAGCGCTGCCATCCCGGACGACGCGCTCCACAGTGCGAGCGCGATCGCGATCAGCGCCGCGATCGAGACGCCGGCGCTCGAGGCATTGACGATCTGCGTGAGCTGGTAGACGAGGAAGTTGCGCACCTCCACCGGGAGCGACTTGCCGAGATCCTCGACCTGCCTCACGACGTCGCTCTCGTCCGCGACGAGCCCGTAGATCGACACGAACGCGATCAACGCCGGCACGAGCGCGAGGAACCCGTAGAAGGCGACGCCGGCCGCGACCAGTGTCAGGTTGTGCTCGCCGATGCGCCCGGAGATCCGCTTCCCGCGTTGCTTCGCGGAGTCCAGCACGAGCGCAGGATATGTTCTAGGAGCAAGTGCGCAGCGCCGCCGCGATCGCCTGCGCGCGGGCGTGGTACCCGGCATCCGTCGGATGCACGTGCAGTGGGTCGGCGACGAGCCAGCCCGGATGCCGCTCCGTCATTCGCGCCCAGTCGACGACACGAAGGCGCGCGTCGTCGCGGGCGAGCTTCCGGAGGCTCGCGTTCACGCGGGCATAGCCGGCGCCGTCCACCGGCGGACGGGCGATCGTCGCGGTGACCAGGCATCCGCGGGCCGGCAGGCGCTGCAGCAACAAGTGCAGCTCGCGGAGCAACGCGCGTCCGTCAGGGTCGTCGTTCGTGCCGAGGAGGAAGCCCACGCGCTCCGGGAGACGCGGGACGTGCCCGACGATCCGCGCTGCTTCGGCGATCGGCCGACCCACGCGCCCGTCGATCCGGAGATTCCACCCGCGCAGGTACGCCGGCAGCCTGTTCTCCACTCCCACGGTCAGCGAGTCGCCGACGACGAGCGCCGACTGGGAGACGCTCGAACGGGCCGTGCCGGTGGAGCCGGCAAGCAGGAGGACCAGCGAGAGGACTGCGAAGGAGGCGCGCATCATCACGGGGCCTCTTCCATGATCGGAGCGCCCGAGC
>CAVPSK010000011.1:0-26054 GCA_963708355.1 uncultured Thermoleophilia bacterium
GGGCCTCGTCCGCGGAGCCGTCGCCGGGCGGTGGGCGCCGCACGAAGTCCTCGACCAGCCGCCGGGTGACGCTCGGCGCGAGCAGCGCCTCCCCGGAGGCGACCGTGCGGACCGCCTCGACGAACTGCGCCGGCGGCGCCGACTTCAGCAGGAACCCGCTCGCGCCGGCCTTCATCGCGTCGTAGACGATCCGGTCCTCGTCGAACGTCGTCAGCACGAGCACGCGGGCAGCGGGACGCTCACCCACGATCGTCCGCGTTGCGGCGATGCCGTCGACCTCCGGCATCCGCACGTCCATCAGCACGACGTCGGGATGGAGCCGCGCAGCCTCCTCGATCGCGGCTCTCCCGTCGCCGGCCTCACCGACGACTTCCATGTCCTCCTGGGCGTCGATGATCATGCGGAAGCCGCTGCGCACGAGCCCCTGGTCGTCGACGAGCAGGACCGAGATCACGCGCCGTCTCCGATCGGCAGGCGTGCGCTCACCGCGAAGCCTCCGCTCTCCCGCGGCCCGGCGGCGAAGGTGCCGCCGAAGACGCCGATGCGCTCGCGCATGCCGATCAGCCCGTGGCCGCCGCTCTTCTCGGGCGCTCCGGCGCCGTCGTCGGCGACTTCGATCGTCACGTCGCTGTCGGCGTAGCGGATCGTCACCGTCGCACGCGCGCGGCCCGCGTGCTTGAGCGCATTCGTCAGCGCCTCCTGCACGACGCGGTACGCAGACAGGTCGACCCCGAGGGGCAGCGGCCGCGGCTCGCCCTCGACGTGCACCTCCACGGGCAGGCCGGCGTCGCGCACCTGCCGCACGAGGCGCTCGAGGTCGGCGAGGCCGGGTTGCGGGGCGAGGCCGATCTCCTCGTCCTCCTGCCGCAGGATCCCGACGAGCCGCTTCATCTCGACGAGCGCCTGACGCCCGGTCTCCTGGACGGCGCGGATCGGCTCGAGCGCGCGGCCGGCATCGTGCTTCAGCATCTCCTCGGCGGCGCCGGCCTGCACCGTCATCACCGACACGGAGTGGGCGATCACGTCGTGGAGCTCGCGAGCGATCCGCGCCCGCTCGGCGACGACGGCCTCGCGCCGCTCGAGCTCGAGCTCCGCGGCACGCGCCTCCGCGCGCTGGAGGCTGCGGGTGCGCGCGCCGAACGCGATGCCGAGCACGCCCGGCGTCGCGATCAAGGCGCCGACCCACGGCACGTCCGTGCCGCCGTAGTGGTCGGTGCCGCGCAGCACGTCGACCCCCATCGCGACCCAGGTCCCGCAGACGAGCAGCGTGAGGCCGAGCACCGCGCGCGGCCGCGTCTCGTAGGCGCCGATCGACCACGACGCGACGAAGATGCCCAGGACCGGCGCGACCGCGGTGTGCAGCGAGATGCCCGCCGCCGCCTGGGCGATTCCGGACCCGATGACGATCAGGCCGACGAGGATCGGGTACGAGCGCCGCCAGTACAGCGAGCAGCCCGCGACCGCGAGCAGGACGGCAGCGAGCCACGGCCGCTGCAGGTTTTCCGCGACGACCTCGGTGAGGCTCCAGGCCGTGATCGCCGCCGCGATCAGGGCGTCGAACCGCCGTGTGCGCATGAAGGCCGTCACGCGCTCAACCTAACTCCGGCATCGCGCAACCGCATCAACCCGCAGGTGTGCCTGCGTTCAACCTCCGCGCCGACGCTGCCGGGCATACGCGGGCCTAGCGTCATGACCGACGGGATCGGCTGGGTGCCAGGCACCGTGGTGCCTGGCACCGATTCAAGCGGTGCGAGCCGCGAGCTCGTCGACCAGCTCCGCCAGCACGCCGGTGTCGGCGTCGATCGAGGCGAGTCTCGCCTGGGCGCGCTCCGCCGCCTCGTCCGCGAGGCGGCGGGCGCCTTCGCCGCCGACGTCAAGCACGTAGCCGTCGCCGTCGAGCAGATCGTCGACGATCTGGAACAGCAGCCCGAGCTCGGCGGCGAACTCCCGCCAAGGCTCGCGCTCGGGCTGCGGCACGTCGCCCGCCGCGAGCGCGCAGCCGATCGAGGCGGAGAAGAGCGCGCCCGTCTTCAGGCGATGGAGGTCGTCGCGGTTCTCCGCGCCGTTGAGATCGAGCCACTGCCCGCCGATCATCTTCAGCGTCGCGCCCACCAGCTCGCGCGCGACGTCGCCCGTCGGATAGCTCAGCGCAAGCCGGAAGGCCTCGGCGAGCAGCGCGTCACCGGCGAGCACCGCCGAGGCCTCGCCGTAGGCCGCCCACACCGAAGGCGCGCCGCGCCGCTCGCTGTCGTCGTCGAGAGCCGGTAGGTCGTCGTGGACGAGCGAGAACGAGTGCACGAGCTCGACGGCGGCGGCCGCGGGCAGCGCGTTCTCGACGCCCAGCCCGAGCGCGTCGCTCGTCGCGAGGCAGAGCACCGGGCGCACGCGCTTGCCGCCGAGGGCGTGGCGCACCGGCTCGGCCAGCCCCCCGAGCTCGGGCGTGAGGCTCAACTCGTCGAGGTACTCCTCGACCAGCGTGCGGAGCTGTTCAGGCCGCCGGGGCATCCGGCGCGGGGCCCGCGGCGGCCTCGGTCTCCGCCGACCGCTTCGCGCGCTGCAGCTCGGCCTCGACCTCCTTCGCGAGGTCGGCCAGTTCCTGCAGGATCGCGATCGCCCGCTCGGGGTCGTCCGTATGCTCGAGCTGCGTCCGTGCCGACTCGAGGCGGGCGAGCAGGTTCTCGGCGTTCGCAAGGCTCTCTTCTGAGGTCACGCAGCCTCCTCCCGTTGGATACGACCCAGGATGCCGTTCACGAGCTTCGCAGCGTCGTCGGATGCGTACCGCTTGGCGAACGCGACCGCCTCGTTGATCGCTACCTCGGGCGGCACCTCGTCGGTCTCGAGCTCGTGGACGGCGACGCGAAGAGCGCTCCGCTCCACCACGCCGAGCCGGTCGGCCGTCCACCCCTCGGCCGCGCCGGTGATCCGCGCGTCGAGCTCGGCCGCGCGCCCGGCGACCGTCTCCGCGACCCCCCGGGCCCACGGGTCGATCTCGCCGGCGTACTGCGAGCCGATCGACTGGCCGGAGAGATCCCACTGGTAGAGCAGGAACAGCGCCTGTCGGCGCGCCTGGCGCCGCGAGATCGGCGTCACGCGACCACCGCCCTCATCGCCTCGAGCGTCGAGGTCGAGTACTCGCCGCTTCGGAACGGCGTGCTCGCGAGCACCTCGAGCGCGAGCTCACGGGTCGTCGGGATGCCCTCGACCACGGTCTCGCGCAACGCGCGCTCGGCCCGGGCGATGGCGGCGTCGCGATCGGTGTCCCAGGCGAGCAGCTTCGCGATCATCGAGTCGTAGTACGGCGAGATCTCCGAGCCGGACTCGACGAACGTGTCGACGCGGATGCCGGGCCCCTGCGGCGCGCGGAAGAGCGTGATTCGCCCGGGCGCGGGACGAAAGCCGGCGTCGGGGTCCTCGGCGTTCAGCCGGATCTCGATCGCGTGCCCGCGGCGCGGGGCGCGACCGGTCGTGCCGAGGGGGTCGCCCGCGGCGACGCGCAGCTGCTCGCGGACGAGGTCGATGCCGGTGACGAGCTCCGTCACGGGATGCTCGACCTGCAGGCGCGCGTTCAGCTCGATGAAGTAGAACCTGCCGTCCGGGCCGAGCAGGAACTCGAAGGTCCCCGCGTTGCGGTAGCCGACCGACCGGCACGCGCGCTCGGCCGCGACTTCCATGGCCTCGCGCTGCTCGGGCGAGAGCGCGGCCGACGGCGACTCCTCGATGAGCTTCTGGTGACGGCGCTGGATCGAGCACTCGCGCTCGCCCAGCGTGAGGACGTTGCCGTACGCGTCGGCGAGCACCTGGATCTCGACATGCCGCGCCGGGACGAGCGCCTTCTCGACGTAGAGCGTCGAGTCGCCGAAGGCCGCCTCGGCTTCGGCGGCGGCGGTGCCGAAGGCATCCTCGAGGTCGTCCGCCGAGCGCACGAGCCGCATGCCCTTGCCGCCGCCCCCGGCACTCGCCTTCAAGAGCACCGGGAAGCCGATCTCCTCCGCAGTCGCCCTCGCGGCGACGATGCTCGTCGCGCCGTCGGTGCCGGGCACGGTCGGGACATCGGCGGCGCGCATCGCCTGCTTCGCCGCGATCTTGTCGCCCATCGTCGCCATCACCTCGGCCGGCGGCCCGACGAAGACGAGGTCGTTGTCGGCGCAGGCGGCCGCAAAGGCCGGGTTCTCGGAGAGGAAGCCGTAGCCCGGATGCACCGCGTCGCAGCCGGTCGTCTCGGCGGCTGCGACGACGTTCGGGATGCGCAGGTAGCTCTCGGCCGCCGGCGGCGGACCGACGCACACGGTGTGGTCCGCCATCCGCACGTGCAGCGAGTCGCGGTCGGCGGTCGAGTAGATCGCGACCGCCTCGATCCCGAGCTCGTGCAGCGAGCGGATCACGCGCACGGCGATCTCGCCGCGGTTCGCCACGAGCACGCGGGAGAACATCAACCCTCTGCTAGACCGCGTCGAGCGGCCGGCCGTTGACCGGCTCGAGCTCGAACAGCAGCTGCCCGTACTCCACCGCCTCGGCGTTGCGGGCGTGGATCGTGCGCACGATGCCCTCGATCTCGGCCTTCACCTCGTTCATCAGCTTCATCGCCTCGAGGATGCAGAGCGTCTGACCGACGCCGACCGGATCGCCCTCCGAGACGAACGGCGGCTCGCCCGGTGACGACGCGCGGTAGAAGGTGCCGACCATAGGGCTCTCGACGCGCACGAAGGGGTTGTCGGGAGGCGTGATCGGCGGAAGCTCGGGCTCGGGGATCGGCGTGAGCGAGCCCACCGCCGACACCTCGTCGATGGTCCGGCGCACGCTCACACGCATCCCGTACTCCTCGACCGTGATCTCGCCGACCCCGGTCTCCTGCACGATGCGGACGACCTCGCGGATCCGCTCAGCCCGCGCGCGATCGACGCCCCCTGCGGCGAGCGACTCGTCGCCGCTCGAGCGCTCCCGCAGCGCACGGAGCAGCGGCTCTGCCTCCTCTCCGAACAACGCCAGCAGCAGCAGCTCCTCCTCGCTCGACGCGAGACCCCCGGCTTCGGCGCGCAGCGCGTCGAGGTCGACCGGCGCAGTTTCGTCGTCGTCGTCGAACAGCTCGACGGCGCGAGCGAGCGACGGGTCGACCGGTGCCGGCGTGCGCCCGAAGCGACCGCGAACGAGCTCGCGCAGCTCGTCGACGATCGTCGAGTAGCGGTTCGCGCTCAGCACGTTCAAGAGCGCCTGCGAGGCGACGATCTGCCCGATCGGCGCGGCAAGCGGCGGCGATCCGATCTCGATCCTGACACGGTCGACCTCGACGAGCACCTCGTCGAGGCGGTCGCCGGCGGCCTGGCTGCGCAGCTGGACGTCGAGCGCGGCGACGAGGCCGGCCGGAAGCTTGTTCTGTGCCGCGCGCACCGCGATTCGCGGGGCGAGCGGGGCGACCGGCTCGTCGCCGATGTGCTCGTCGACGAGGTCGGCAGCTTCCCACAGCCGGTCGAGGTCGACCCCGGTGTCGAGGCCGAGCCCGGAGAACGCCTGCGCCGCGGACTCGGCCGAGACGCGATGCAGCGCGAGCGCGACCGGGTAGACGGCGGTGCCGATCAGGTCTGCGCCGCCACGCGCGGCCTCGAGCGCGGCTGCGAGTGCGGTGCCACCGGCTCCCTGCGCATAGAGGCCGACCGGCAGGCCCGACACCTCGCGCAGCTCGGTTGTCAGCTCGTGCGCCCGGTGCGGCTGCAGGAGCGCGGCGGGATCGTGCAGGAGGATGCGGACGGCACCCAGCTCGGGCAGCTTCTGCGCGGCGGCGACGAGCGCCTCGCGCCGCCCGCTGCCGTACAGCAGGCCGGCGTCGAACTCGCGCCCCGCGTCGACGATCGCGCCCGCTGCGTCGCGCAGGTTGTCGACGTCGTTCAGGGGGTCGTGGAGCCGAAACACGTCGATCCCGCTCTCGGCGGCACACGCCACGAAGCGCCGCGCGAAGTCGCCTCCGACGGGGCGTGAGCCGACGAGGAACCGACCGCGCAGCGCGAGCGCGAGCGGCGTCGAAACGCGCGCCTTCAGCGCCCGGATCCGGGCCCAGGGGCTCTCGACCCCGCGGTGGACGGCGCTGTCGAAGACCCCGCCGCCGGAGACCTCGAGGTAGGCGAACCCGGCGCTGTCGAGCACCTCGGCGAGGCGCAGCAGGTCGGCGGTCGGCATCAGCCCGGCCAGCGGCTCCTGGCCGAGGACGCGGATCGTGGTGTCGACCAGGCGCGGCATCGCGCAGCACCTTACCGCGACCGTTCATACCGTCCCGCTACTCAAGGGCGCGAACGGCCCGGCCGACACCTGAGGTCTGATGTCTGCGGTTCAGATCACCTGGAACGAGTTCGAGGCGTGGGAGCCCGAGCGGACGTGGACCCCCGACGAGTTCGAGCAGCTGTCGGTCGACGCAGCGGAGCGGGTGCTGGCCCGCCGGCTTCGCAAGTTGATCGACCGCGGCTACGAGCCCGGGGTCGCGCTTCGATTGGCCGCCCGCTTCGACTCGCGCATCTAGGCCCGACCACCCGGGCCTCGACGCCCGACCCGCCGGCAGCGGCAGCCGGTGGGTCGAGCCCCGGTCCGGCTTCGAATGATGTGCTGCGGCGCGCGCCTCCCCTCTATCGGGGAAGTCAACTCCCCGAGGCGCGCGCCCACAGCACAAGAGCGCACCCTCCTAACGCCTGAAATGGTACGCCGAATGCGCCATTCCGCAACTGTCCCGGACGGACGGACGTATCTCCGCCCGCGCCGGGGGCTCATACGGTCATGGTCGCGCCGATGAAGAGCGGCCCGTTGGACCGCGAACTGCCTCTAGGTGGAGAAGCCGCTGATCGCGTCGCCGACGAGCTTGACGCCGATGACCAGGAACAGCACCGCCATCACGGCCTTGTTGTTGCGGGTCATCCAGACGTTGAGGCGTTCGAGTAGCTCGGCCGAGCGAGCCCCCATCGTGAAGTAGACGACGACCGGCGCCGCGACGCCGAGGCTCGCGACGACGGTGAAGACGAGCCAGACGACGATCTCGTCGCCGGTCGAAAGCCCGAACTGCGCCTCGGTCGCCGCCGCCCCGATGATCAGCAGCAGGTTCTTCGGGTTGACGAGGCTGAGTACCACCGCGGCGCCGGCAGCACTTCAGCGCCGTGAAGTCGTCCATCGCCTTCATCCAGCCGGGCGTCTCGACCTCGTCGTCGGCGCCGGGGCGACCCCGCCACTGAGCGATCGCGAGGTATCCGAGCGCGAGACCGAGCGCGAGCTTCAGCCAGTTCACCCACTCCGCCGGCTGACCGTCGTCGCTCGGATTCACCGACTTCGCGATCGCGAGCAGCACGAACCCGACGACGGCGATCCCGCCGAGCCAGCCGACGAGGAACGCCGGGCCGTTCGTCCGCGCGCGCGGCGTGCTCAACACGAGCACGACGGCCACGATCGGGATCGGGCTGAGCGCGACGACCGCCGCGAAAGGCAGAAGCTGACCGATCGCCTCGCCCATCGAGCCGCGATCCTCCCAGATCGCGTCGAGGCCGGCCGCTAGGCGCGCTGGATGTAGCGCTTCTCGCGCGGGTCGACCTTGATCCGGTCGCCCACGTTCACGAACAGCGGCACCTGGACGACCGCGCCCGTCTCGAGCGTCGCCGACTTGGTCACGTTCGACACCGTGTCGCCCTTGACTCCGGGCTCGGTGTCGGTCACCTCGAGCACGACGGACGCCGGGAGGTCGATGCCGGTCGGGCTCCCGTCGACGAACATCACCTGCACCGACGACGACGGCTGCATGAACGGCAGCTCGTCCTCGAGCTCGGCGTGCGGCAGCGACAGCTGGTCGTAGGTCTCCTCGTCCATGAAGACGACCTCGTCGCCCGAGTCGTAGAGGTACTGCATGTTCTTCGTCTCGGTGCGGATGCGGTTGAACTTCTCGCCGGCGCGGAACGTCTTGTCGACGACGGAGCCGCTCGCGAGGCCCTTCAGCTTCGTCCGCACGAATGCGCCGCCCTTGCCGGGCTTCACGTGCTGGAACTCGACGATCCGCCACGTCTGCCCGTCGATCTCGATGTGCATTCCGTTGCGGAACTGGTTGGTGGAGACGACCTCGGCCATCGGCGGCGCAGGGTAGCGAGAAGCCCTCGGCTAACGGCGCTCGATCGCGACGTACGGGCGCTCGTCCTCGCCCACGTACAGCTGGCGCGGTCGCGCGATCTTCTGCTCCCGGTCGGTGAGCATCTCCTCCCACTGCGCGATCCAGCCCGGCAGCCGGCCGAGCGCGAACAGCACGGTGAAGTAGTCGGTCGAGTAGCCCATCGCCTGGTAGATCAGGCCCGAGTAGAAATCGACGTTCGGGTAGAGCCGTCGCGAGACGAAGTACTCGTCCTCGAGCGCGATCCGCTCCAGCTCGAGCGCGATCTCGAGCTTCGGATTGAGCCCCGTCTCGGCGAACACGGAGTCGGCGACGCGCTTGATCAGCTTCGCGCGCGGGTCGTAGCTCTTGTAGACGCGGTGGCCGAACCCCATCAGGCGGCCGTGGCCGGCCTTCACCTGCTCGATGAACGCCGGCACGTTCTGCCTCTCGCCGATCTCGTCGAGCATCCGCAGCACCGCCTCGTTGGCGCCGCCGTGCAGCGGTCCGTACAGCGCCGCGATCCCCGCTGAGACGGCCGAGAACGGATCGACCTGCGACGAGCCGACACCGCGGACCGCGTTCGTCGAGCAGTTCTGCTCGTGGTCTGCGTGCAGGATCAGCAGGATCTCGAGCGCACGCTGCAGCACCGGGTTGGCCTCGTGGCGCCCGCCGATCTCGAACGTCATGTTCACGAAGTTGCCGATGTAGCCGAGGTCGTTGCGCGGCAGGACGTACGGCAGGCCGCGCGAGTGCCGGAAGATGTACGCGGCGATCGTCGGGACCTTCGCCATCAGCCGGATGCGCTGCAGGTAGCGGTTCTCGGGGTCCGACACGTCCTTCGCGTCGGGGTAGAAGGTCGACAGCGCGCCGACCGCCCCGAGCAGCATCCCCATCGGATGCGCGTCGTAGCGGAACCCCTCCAGGAACTTCGTCACGTTCGTGTGCACGTACGTGTGCGAGCGGACGTCGTCCTCCCAGCTCTCGAGCTGCTCCGTCGTCGGGAGCTTTCCCTCGAAGAGGAGGTACGCCGTCTCGAGGAAGCCGGACTCCTCGGCCAGCTCCTCGATCGGATACCCGCGATAGCGGAGGATGCCGGCGTCACCGTCGATGAAGGTGATCGCGCTGCGGCACGACGCGGTGTTCAGGAACGCCGGGTCGTAGGAGAGGAGGCCGTCGATCTGCGCGAGGTCGATGGCGCGGACCGCGCCGTCCTCGATCGGCATCGTGTACTCGCGACCCGTTCGGTTGTCGACGACCGTCAGCGTGTCGGACGTCTGCGTCATCTCCGGCGAGAGTACCCGCGACTCGCTCATGAGACCTCGATCAGCTCCTTCGGGAACGAGGTCAAGAGCTCGAGGCCGTCCTCGCGCACGACCGCGAGATCCTCGATGCGCACGCCGCCCGTGCCCTCGAGGTAGATGCCGGGCTCGATCGTGACGATGTTCCCCGCCTCGAGGACGTCGGTCGACTCGGTCGAGAGGCGAGGCGCCTCGTGCACCTCCAGCCCGACGCCGTGGCCGAGCCCGTGGCCGAACGCCTCGCCGAACACGGCTGCGATCGGCTCGCGCGCGATCCCGTCCGCCTCCACGCCGGTCATGCCGGCCTTGATGGTCTCGCAGGCTCGCCGCTGCGCCGCGAGGCACACGTCATACGCCTCTCGCAGCTTGTCGGGCGGGCTACCGGTCGAGAGCGTGCGCGTGCAGTCGCTGCAGTAGCCGTCGGCCATCGCGCCCCAGTCGACGACGACGAGCGAGCGCGGCTCGACGATCGTGTCGCCCGGCCTCGCGTGCGGCCGGGCGCCGTTCGGCCCCCAGGCCACGATCGCATCGAAGCTCGCGTCTTCCGCACCGTGCGCGTGCAGGAGCTCGCGCAGCCGCCAGGCGAGCTCCTTCTCGCTTCGCCCGATCCACGTCTCGGCAGTCAACGCCTCGAAGGCGCGGTCGGCGATGCGCGCCGCGCGGCCGATCGCCGCGAGCTCATCGTCGTCCTTGACGGCGCGGAGGCCGGCGACGATGCCGGAGCTCGGTACCGGCGTGACGCGGCCCGAGCCGAGCTGCTCCCACTGCTGGTGCGGCAGGACGTCGGCCTCGAACTGGACGCGGCCGGAGAGCTTCTCCGCCAGATCGGCGATGAGCGAGCGCTTCGTGAGCACGACCTCGACATCCGGGACCTCGCGCGCCGTCTCGATGTAACGGAAGTCGGTGTAGAGCGTCGCGGCGCCCTTGGGGCGCACGAGCAGCGCAGCGTTCGAGCTGTCGAGCCCCGTGAGGTAGCGGACGTTGACCAGGTTCGTCACGAGCAGCGGCAGCTTCAGCCCGCCCGCGAGCGTCTCGAGACGCGTCGTCATCGTTCCTCCTTTCCGGCGAGGAACTCGAGCGCCTCGCGATAGCCGTCCGGTCCCTTGCCGAGCACGCGATGGGCCGCCAACTCGGCGACCACGCTGTAGCGCCGCCAGTCCTCGCGGTGCTCGATGTCGGAGAGATGCACCTCGACGATCGGTACCTCGAGCAGCTCGAGCGCGTCCCGGATTGCGTAGCTGTAATGACTCCACGCGCCCGGGTTCACGATCACGCCGTCGACGTCGTCGTAGGCATCGTGGATCCAGTCGATGAACTCGCCCTCGTGGTTCGTCTGGCGGCAGCGCGTGTTCAGGTCGAGCTCGTGTGCCCACGCGTAGATGCGGCTCTCGAGCTCGTTCAGGCTGAGACCGCCGTAGACCTTCGGGTCACGCCGGCTGAGGGCATCGAGGTTCGCGCCGTTCAGGACGAGGATCTGCACGAGGCGATGAGCGTATCGAGCGCCGCGCGAACCTCGTCCGCGTCGCGCGTCTCCACGGTCGGACCGTTCTCGCCGAGCAGCACGAGCTTGATCTCGCCGCCCGTGCGCTTCTTGTCGCGCAGGAGCGCCTGCCAGGCGCGCTCGCGGTCGACCTCCACCGGCTGCGGGTCGAGCGCGTCGACAACGGGCGCGGGGTCGCGGCCGCTCAGTCGCAACGCCGCCACCAGGCCGAGCGCGACGGCCTCGCCGTGCGGGAGCTCGAAGCCGGCCGCCGTCTCGAGCGCATGGCCGAACGTGTGGCCCAGGTTGAGCCACCGCCGGGGGCCGCGGTCGTGCGGGTCGCGCAGGCACAACCCCGCCTTGTACGCGGCCGCGCTGCGGGCATCGAGCGCGCGGCCGGCGAGGAGTTCCGTCTTCAGGCGCTCAGTCTCGCCGTTCCGCCGTTCGCGCTCGGGCAGCGTGGCGAGCAGCGTGTCGTCGATCACGACGCGCGCCGGCCAGTGGAAGGCTCCGGCGAGGTTCTTCCCGTTGACGGTGTCGACGCCCGTCTTGCCGCCGAGGGCTGCGTCGACCTGGCCGACGAGCGTCGTCGGCACCGCGACCCACGGGATGCCGCGCAGGTAGGTGGCAGCCGCGAAGCCGGCCGTGTCCGTGGTCGTCCCGCCGCCGAGCGCGACGACCGTCCCGTCGCGGTCGAGCGTGAGCTCGTGCCAGAGCCGCTCGACGACCGCAAGCTGCTTCGCCTGCTCTCCCGCGGGCAGCGCGTGCATCGACGAGAGCCGGTCACCGAGCGCGGCGCCCGCTCGCCCGCCGTACAGGCCCAGCACCGTCTCGTCGCCGACGAGCGCGACCGGGCCGTGGCCGGGGACGAGGTCGCCGAGCCGGTCGAGCGAACCGGGCTCGTGATGCGCGCCGGCCGCAGCGAGCACGACGCCGTCGACGTCGCCGCTGGCGGCCACCGCGTCCGCGACGCCGCGGTAGACGGGCAGACGCTCGGCGTACAGCCGTCGAAACGCCTCTTCGTCCTGTGCGAGCGGGCGGTCGCTCCCGCGCACGCGTTCCCAGGCGACCTCGAGCGCGACGTCGAGCAGGACCGTGAAGGCGTCGCCCGCGAGCAGCCCGTGATTGTCGGGAAACGCCGCCGCTCCGCCCCCGAGGTCGAGGACCGTCGGATGCCGCTGCTCGAGCACGTCGCCGAGGACGCTCGACTCGACGCGCCGGAACGCCGGCTCGCCGTCGCGGGCGAAGATCTCCGCGATCGTCGCGCCGTGCCGGCGCTCGACCTCCTCGTCGAGCGCGACGACGGGACGCGCGAGCCGCTCCGACAGTTCCGGCGCGATCGTCGTCTTCCCCGCCCCCATGAACCCGACGAGCGCGAGGTGGCGCTCCAGCGCATTGAGAGCCATCGTGCTAGGCCCACTGGATGCGTTCGGCGTACGCGCCGTGCGCCGCGACGAAGTCGACGAGCGCGTCGCCGCCGAACTTCTCGCGTGCGGCGACAGCGAGCTCCCATGCGACGGCCGCCTCGGCGACGACCGCGAGCGCCTCGACCGCAGCGACGTCGGAACGCTCGACCAGCGCCTCGCCCGGCTCGCCGCTTCGGAGGTCGACGGACGCGAGCGGCTTCATCAGCGTCGGCAGCGGCTTCATCGCCGCGCGCACCACGATCTCCTCGCCGTTCGACACACCCGCCTCGATCCCACCCGCGCGGTTCGTCGAGCGCCGGCGGTCGGGGCCGATCTCGTCGTGCGCCTCCGAGCCGCGTAGCCCGGCCAGGGCAAAGCCGTCGCCGATCTCGACGCCCTTTACCGCCTGGATCCCCATCACCGCCGCCGCGAGCCGCGCGTCGAGCCGGTCCTCCTTGGTCGCATACGACCCAAGCCCGGGCGGCACCGCGGTCGCACGCACCTCGACGAGCCCGCCGACCGTGTCGCGGTCGGCGCGCGCCTCGTCGATGCGCGCCTGCAGGCCGGGCTCGTCGACCGCCGCGCCCGCGACCGCAATCCCGATCGTGGCCAGCAACGCTTTCGCGACCGCGCCGGCGGCGACGTGCACCGCCGTGTGGCGTGCCGAGGCGCGCTCGAGCGCGTTCCGCACGTCGTCGTGACCGAACTTGAGCACGCCGGCGAGGTCGGCGTGCCCCGGCCGCGGCAGCGTCACCGGCTTCGTTCCCTTCCCGGTCTTCTCGCCTTCCGGCGGCCACGGAGACATCCCCCACTCCCAGTTCGGCGTGATCGCGGTTCCGGACCGCGAGCGCGAGCGGTGTGCCGAGCGTGCGTCCGTGACGCAGCCCTGCCATCACCTCGACGCGATCCTGCTCGATCCGCTGCCGCGGCGAGCGGCCGTAGCCTTCCTGGCGCCGCTCGAGGTCGGCGTCGATCGCCTCGCGGTCGAGCTGCAGCCCGGCCGGCAGGCCGGTGAGGATCGCGACGAGCGCAGGCCCGTGGGACTCGCCGGCACTCGCGAGGCGAAGCGTCATGGGCGAGAGCCTAGAGTCAGCCGGTGGCGGTCGTCCTGCAAATCCTCGCGAGCGGCTTCGCCGCCGGCGCGGTCTACGGGCTCGTCGGCGTCGGGCAGGCGGTGCTCTACCGCCTCACCGGCGTCGTGCATTTCGCGCTCGGCGAGCTGATCGCGCTCGGCGTCTTCACCACCCTGTACGTCGCGGCCGGCTCGGGCCCCGTCTCGGAGACGACCGTCGGCGGCGGCCGCTTCCTGCTCGCCCTCGCCGTCGGGCTCCTCGTCACGACGGCCGCCGGCGCGGGCGCCTACCTGCTCGCGATCGAGCCGTACCGAGCGCGTGGGTCGGTGATCGGCTGGGTCGGCGCGTCGCTCGCCGTCGCGTTCGCGGTGCGCACGCTGCTGCAGGCGTCGTTCGACCGGCAGTCGTACGTGTTCCCCGACCCGCTGCCGTTCGAACGGCTGGGCACCGACGGCTTCTGGCACGTCGGGGGCGCGACGATCCAGGTCCGGTCGCTGTTCGTCGCGGCCGCGGCGCTCGCGCTCGCCGCAGCCGCCGTCTACCTGCTGCGCTCGACCCGCTACGGGCGAGCGCTCGAGGCGATCGCGCAGGACCACGACGCCGCGCTCGTGAGCGGCCTGCCGGTGACGCGCCTGGTGGCGGCCGCCTTCGGGCTCGCCGGGGCGTTCGCGACGATCGCCGCCGTCCTCGCCGCCCCGTCGGCTGCGTTCGACGTCGACGCGGCCGCGCTCTACGGCCTCTACGGGCTCGCCGCAGCGGTCGTGGTGCGCTTCGAGCCCCGCCGCGCGCTCGCCGCCGGGATCGCGCTCGGGCTGCTCCAGGCAGCCGTCACGTCCGCGCACTGGAGCGGCGCGCAACTCGGGCCCGCCTACCGCGACGCGCTCCCGCTGCTCGCAGCGCTCGCGATCGTCGCCTGGCATGCCCGCACGACACGGGCGGCGGTCGAGTGACGACGCTGGATGCCCTCGCCGGGGCCGCCCGGGACGTCCGCGTCGCGTGGCACCCACGTTCATCCGCTGCCGTCTCGGCGTTCGCGCTCGCCGCGCTCGCACCGCTCGTGTTCGGCACGGCGCGCACGGCCGACCTGGCAGGCGGCCTCTACCTCGCGGCGGCCGCGGTCGGCCTTGCCCTCGTGGTCGGCATCGCAGGACTGCCGCTGCTCGCGCAAGGCGGGCTGGTTGCGGTCGGCGCAGTCGTTTGCGCGCGGCTGCTGCAGCACGGCGTGCCGCTCGCGCCGGCGGTCGTCTGCGGCGGGGTCGCCGGTGGGCTCGCCGGCGGGCTGATCGGGCTCGCGTTCGCCAGGCTGCGACGGGTCGTCTTCGCGGCCGCCACGTGGATCGTCGCGTGGGCGCTCGCCCTCGGGCTGCAGTCCCTTCCCTGGCTCGTCGGGGGGACGCAGGGCCTTGTCGTCGACGCGCACGGACCGACCCCCGACCAGCATTACGAGCTCGCGCTGGCCCTCACCGCGCTCGCCGCCCTCGCGTTCACGGCCCTCGCGCGCTCCCCGTTCGGCCTCGCGCTCGCCGCGACGCGTGAGCGGGAGCCGGCGGCGCGTGCGCTCGGCCTCCCGGTCGCGCGGCTCCGCGCGCAGGCGATCGCAACGGCAGGCGCGGTCGCGGGCGTCGCGGGGGCGCTTGCGGTCCACCTCGCCGCGGTCGCCGACCCCGCGAGCTTCGGTCCGTACCTCTCCTTCCGGCTCTTCGTCGTCGTCCTGATCGGCGGGCCGCTCACCGCACTCGGCGCACCGCTCGGGATGCTCGTGCTCGGTCTGCTCTCGCTGGCCGCGGACACGATCGGATCGCTCGAGGGCGTCTCCGCGGCGAGGACGCACACGCTCCTCACGTCGGTGCTGCTGCTCGCCGTCGTGTCGCTCGGCTGGGAGGGGATCCTGCGCCCAGCACGGCGGCGCGCGAAGGACCCGGGCGACAGGGCCCTTGCCCCGCGCGCACAGGCGTCGCTCACGGCGACCGGGCTGCAGAAGCGCTACGGGGAGGTCGCCGCCGCGCGCGACGTGTCGCTCGACGTGGAGCCGGGGAGGATCACCGCGCTCGTCGGGCCGAACGGCTCGGGCAAGACCACCGTGCTGCGCCTGCTCGCCGGCGTGATCGAGCCCGATGCCGGCCGGGTCGACGGCACTGCCGGCGTCACACGCACGTTGCAGGGCAGTGGGATCTTTCCGTCCCTCACGCCGCTCGAGCACGTCCTGGCCGCGTCCGCCGGACGACGCCGGTCGGCCGGTTTCTTGCGCTCGCTGCTGTCGACGCCGCGCTTCCGCGCCGAGGAAGCCCTGTTCGACGCCGAGGCCGGGCATGTGCTGACGCGGTTCGGCGTGCTCCGCGACGTGCCGGCCGGAGAGCTGCCCACCGGCGCCCAACGGCGGCTGATGCTGGCCGCCGCCTACGCGACCGGTGCGCCGGTGCTCCTCGTCGACGAGCCCACCGCCGGCTCGTCGCGCGACGACGCCCGGAGCATGGTCGAGTTGCTGGCCGCGCTCCGCGCGGAGGGGCTCGCACTGCTCGTCGTCGAGCACAATCTCCCCGTGGTGCGAAAGCTCGCGGATCGCGTGGTCGTCCTGGACGCCGGCTCGGTGATCGCCGACGGCCCTCCGGACGCCGTCGCCGACGACCCGGACGTGCGGGCCGCCTACCTCGGCAGGCACAGTCTCTAGCCGATGTGCCGTCGCATCCTCACGCTCGGTCTCGCCGCGTCGACGCTGCTCCTCTCCGCCTGCGGCGGCGGCCACCAAGGTGCCGCCAAGCGACCGACGCTGCTGATCGTCGTGAACGCGCCGTTCACGCGAACGCCGTACCTCGGGCAGGCAATCGAGAGCGGCGTCCGACTCGCGGCCGCGGAGCAGAACCACTCCGGCGTGCCGGTTGGCAAGACGACCTACAACCTGCGCGTGCAGACGATGGACAGCGCGCTCTCACCGGCGCAGGCCGTCGCCAACATGCGCCGCGCCGTCGGCGCGCACGCCGTCGCCGTGGTCGACGAGGGCACGGGGATCGATGCGTCGTGGCGCGTCGCCGCGCCGTCGCACACGCCGATCGGCGTCGTCTTCGAAGGCGGACGGGAGGTCGTCGACCCGGTCAAGCGGCCGAACGTCTTCCGCATCGCCCCGACCGACCACGGCGTCGCGTTCCGCCTCGCCGAGTACCTGATCCCGAAGCGCCTCCGGCTCGGCCTGCTGCACGACGACTCGGACTACGGCACGGCCGGCGCGGCAGCGCTGCGGGAGGCGTTCGCAGAGAACAGGTCGTCCGTCGCGATCGACGAGACCCTCCCCGCGAATGCACTCGACCTCTCACCGCAGATCCTGCGCGCGCGCCGCGCGCACGCCGACGCGCTGATCGTCTGGGGGCGCCCGGCGACGATCGCGGCGGCGATCACCGCCGCACGCACCGCCGGCTGGCAGGTGCCCTTCTACGCCCCGCCGACCGGCAGCGATCCGTTCATCCGCCAGCGGCTCGCCAACCATCCGGCCTGGGTCGACGGGCTGACCTTCGCGAGCGGCAGGCTCACAGCCGAGGTCGGCGTCAAGCCGTTCCAGTCGTTCGAGCACCGGCTGCAGAGTGCGTTCGGCCCCGAGCTCGTCGGCGTGAAGACGAAAGCCGGGCTCGAGGTCGTGCAGCCGCCCGAGACGGCGATGTACGCGTACGACTTCGTCAACGTGCTCGCGGCCGCGTTGCGAAAAGCGTCCACGACCGACCGCGCACAGATCACGAAGGCCCTGAACGAGGTGGTCGTCGAGGGCGCGAACGGCGACTCGCGCGGCTTCAACCGGCACAACCACGACGGCGTCGTCGACGACGACGTGTACTTCGCGCGCTTCCACGACATGACGTACGCTCCGGTGCCCGACGACCCGCTGTCCGCGACTCTCCCGGAGGTTCCACAGACGCGATGAGAAGGCTCTTGACGCTCGCGCTCGCGTCGACGCTCTTTGCCTTTACCCTCGCGGCCTGCGGCGAGGACGAGGACAAGGACAAGGAGGCGGTCAACAAGGACTGCCCGGCGGCGCCGGCCGCGATGACCGGATCGCACGCGCTCCCGGGCGACTTCCCGGCTCCTGCCGACATGGTGTTCACCAGCGTCGAGAAGGACGGCCCGTCGACGATCGCCGAGGGCTACCTGAACGGCGACATCTCGGAGGCGCACAAGGCCGTCGCGGATGCCGTGAAGGGCGCATCCGGCTACGACGTCACCAAGGAGGAGCAGGACGTCGCCGACTCGGAGGTCAACTTCTCGGGCGCGGGGAACTCGGGCCAGGTGAAGATGAACCAGACGTGCCGCGACCGCACGGACGTCAAGATCACGATCCGGCCCGCATAGCCCGCGGGCTCTGCTCGCTTGCCGCCGGCGCGGCCGTGCTGCTCGCGTCCGCGCCGGCCGCTGCGGCGCCCGGGTCGATCACGCTCCCGTCTCCGCTGACGCGGCTCAGCCCCGAGCCGCCGCTCGGGGGCGGTGCGTCGTCGTCCTTCGAGACGCGGCGGCACCGCGTCGATTCGACGGTCCGCGTCCATGTGTCGGTCGACACGTCGGGCGCGCCCTTCGCGGTCGTCGCCGTGCAGCGGCTCGTCGTCCGCGACCGAGGCGACTACGTGTTCACGATCGCGGCGCCGCTCGCCGACGTCGCGGCCGCGCCGGGCTCGCAGTCGACGCCGGGGTTCCGCGACACCGCCATCCTCTGGACGGGGTTCAACCCAGGACGGCGGCTGCTCGCCGCCCGCGCGACGCTCCGCCCGCGCGCGCGACCGCTGCTGCCGCTGCGGATCGAACGGCACGACGCGCACACGACCCTGATCGACCAGACGCAGGTCTCTGCGACCGCGCTGGCGGCGGACGCGCAACCCGAGCCTCTGCGGGCGGAGCTCGAGCGCCTGCGCGGCGGATCGGTCGCCAAGGTGACCGCAGAGCTCACCTCGCCGCCCTCCACCGTCGGCTACGTCGTCGGCGCGCCGCTCGCGATCAGCGGCCGGATCGGCAACCGCCCGGTGCGCGTTCGGCTCGGTGGCGGCAGTCCGCACACGGTCACGCTGGCGGCAAGCGGCCCGCTCGACCTCACGGTGAGGGCAGTTCCGGTCGTGCCGCGCGTCGCGGCCGGGACGTCCGGCCGCGCGCTGCTCGCGACGACCACGAGGACCCTGTTGTCGCTGGCGCGCGTTCGGCAGTACCAGGCGTTCCTCGGGAACCCCGACTCAGGCGGCAGGAACGAGACCGTCTACCGCTACGTCTCGGCCTCCCGCCCGCGGGTCGTGCCGACGGCGGGCGCGTCGCAAGGGGACAGCCTCCTGCGCGTGCTCGGCTTCGTCGCCGCGGCCGTTGCGGCCGCCGCACTCGCCCTGTTCGCCTGGGCGCGGGCCTGAGGGCGCCTCGAGAAGCCTGTCGCGACCGATCAGGTCGCGTGCGGACGGCCGGGTGGCAGGTGGCGGAACGAGCGCGGCAGGTACCAGTTCCAGTCGCCGAGGAGCTTCATCGATGCCGGCAGGAGCACGGCGCGGACGATGGTTGCGTCGATCAGAACGGCGGCCGCCAACCCGACTCCCGCCTGTTTGAGCTCGAGCGAGGAGATGGTGCCGAAGAGGGAGAAGACGCCGACCATCACGAGCGCCGCGCTCGTCACCACGCCGGCGGTGACCGAGATTCCGTGCCTGACGGCGGCGTCGTTGCTCATGCCCAGATCCACACCCTCGCGGACGCGGCTCAGGATGAAGACGTGGTAATCCATCGAGAGCCCGAACAGGATCACGAAGAGAAAGAGCGGAAGCCAGGAGATGATCGTCCCGTTCGACTGGAAGCCGAGCAGGCCCTGCGCCCAGCGGTGCTGGAAGACGAGCACGAGGACGCCGTAGGCCGCTCCGACCGACAAGAGGTTGAGGACGATCGCCTTGATCGGCACGACGAGCGAACGGAACGCGAGCAGCAGCACCAGGAACGCGAACGTGAGCACGAAAGCGATCACATAGGGCAGCCCGGCCTTCATCTGCTGCGTGAAGTCGACGTCCTCTGCCGCGACGCCGGTGACCGCCGTCTCGACACCCGGGAGACCGCCGAGCGTCGCTGGGACGAGCTCGCGGCGAAGGGCCGAGATCGCCTGTCGGCTCGCAGTGTTGTTACCGGCGCCGGTGAGCGGGATCTCGACCGACGCCGCCGTGCCGTCGGTGCTCGTCGTCAGGGTGAACGGCGCGTGGGCGATTCCTCGCGCAACGGCGAGCCGCTCGAGGCGGACGATCGCACGCAGGGCGGCCGGCTGCTCGCTCGCCGGCCCGACCGCGACGACCATCGCCGGCGCAGCCGTGCTCGGGAACTCGTTCCTGATCTTGTCGAGCGTCGCGAACACCGGATTCGACTGGGACGAGAGCGTTTCGCCGCTGGGCTTGCTGACGTGAAGGGAAAGCGCCGGGACCGCGAGTAGCAGGAGGAGGCCAGTCCCGAGGGCGATCGACAGGAGGGGCCGGCGGAGCACGCGGTCGACGACGGCGGACCAGAACGGCGAGCCGGGCCCGTCGGTTCGAAGGTGAGGCAAGAACGGCATGCGTCCGCGGTCAAGCCGCGGGCCCAGCAGTTCGAGGATCGCCGGCAGGACCGTCACCGAGCCCGCGACCGCACAGGCGACGACGGCGATCGTTCCGCTCGCAATCGCGTTGAAGACATTCGAGCGGATCACGAACAGCCCGGCGACCGCAACCATCACGGTCGTCCCGGAGACGAGCACCGTCCGCCCCGAAGTGCGCGCGGTGCGTTCCAGTGCCTCGTGCGACGCGCGGCCGTGGCTTCGCTCCTCGCGTGAGCGCACGACGTAGAAGAGTGCGTAGTCCACGCCCACGGCCATCCCGATCAGGAGCACGACCACTTTGACGCCGTCGTCGAGCGGAAAGGACTGGCTGATCGGCCCGAGCAGACCGAAGGCGGCAGCGACCGCCGTGAGAGCCAGCACCACCGGCACGAGCGCCGCGACGACCGACCCGAACGCGAAGAGAAGCACAAAGAGCGTGACCGGTATGGAAAGCAGCTCTGCCCGGTGCAGGTCTCGGTTCCCGGCGCGGTCGCGAACGTCGCTTGCCGTGAACGCTCCAGCCTCGCCGATCGTCACCTGCGGGTGGGCCCGCGCGGCTTCGAGCACGTAAGCGCGAACGGACTGGATCGACGGCGGAACCGTTTCGGGGGTTTGGATCACGATCGCCGAGTGGCGATCGGCCGAGGTGCGGAGCTCCATCTCGCCGCCGAAGCCGGCTTGCATTCGCGCCTCGACGTCCGTCACGGCGGACCGGAACGCCGAGTCGTTCGCGCGCAGCGTTGCGCTGTGCACGTAGCCGTACTCGACGGAAGGCGGCCAGACGCCGTGGGCGTTCATCAGGCTGTAGCCGCGTGCCGACTCGCCGACGGAGCCGTTCCAGAGCGACTTCGTGCCGGTGACCGCCACTCCCGCGAGTGCGAGCGAGACGAACGCAACCCAGACCACAATCGCCGGCCAGGGATGGCGGGCACTCCAACGTCCGATCGTCGCGACCGCCCTCATTGATCACCTCGATGCCAACGGCGGGTCCACCGACCAGGGTGAAATCGTCGCCGTCCGCGCCGGCTGCCTGCATCCGCGTGCACACTGATCCGCCCTGCTCTGAACTACTCGTGGTCGTCCCGAAAGGCGATTCCGAGTGCAGCCTTGAGCTAAGCCGGAGACGGCCTGAGTGGGATCAGCTCCTCGATCTCCGCCAAGACCGCGGATAGGTCGAGAGCCATCGCAGCGGCGTTCTCTTGCATATGACGGCCGTCGCGGCTGCCCGCGATCGCAGCGGTCACACCCGTCTGGTGCAAGACCCATGCGACCGCAACCTGTGCGACGGTCGCGCCGAGTCTCTCTGCGATCGGACGGAGTCCGTCGGCGACCGCGAAGTTCTGCTCGGCCCTGCTGCCGAGCATTTCCTTTGAGCACCAGGCAGTCGCGTGGGCCAGCGTGCGGCAGTGTCACTCGACGCTGGAGACCGACGGTCCGAGAGTAAGGGGTCAAGACGGTGACGCGGCGCTCTCGAGACGGCAGATGATCTCCCAAAGATGACCGTCGGGATCACGAAAGTACCCGGAGTAAATCCCCCACGGACGGTCATGCGGCTGATCCGTCAACGTTGCGCCGGCCGCTTCCGCGCGCTGGAGCAAGGCGTCGACGTCAGCTTTGGAACCAACGATGTGGCCGATGCTGAACCCGCCTGCTGTCGGCGGCTCGATCGAGATGTTCGCATCCTTCGCCAGCTCCGTCCGGGGATACAGCGCCAGGAGCAGCCCGTCAGCCAGTTCGAAGATCGCGATCGCCTCCGCGGGTGTCGACTCGTCACCGGCGAACTCGGTTGCGACCACTCCGCGAGTGTCGAGCCCGAGACCGTCGCGATAGAACTCGAGGGCGCGATCGAGGTCGAGCACGGCGAGAGTGATTACGTGAATGCGCGGATCCATCGCCCTCCTTTCGTGCGCGTGGGCGGCCGAGATCTTCGCCGACAGAGAACGTCAGGCGCGAGCCGAACACGTCGCGCCAGGGCTCGGGAATCTCACCCGAGCCGTAGCGAGTGGCAGGTTAGGCGAACCTCGCGGCCCCCGGGGCGTCTTGAATGATCAGCATGGCTAAACGGAACTACTTAGTGGAGGGCTTGTCTGGTGCCGGGAAGTCCTCGGTCTACGAGGAGCTGATCCGACGTGGCTACAAGGCCATCAGTACCGACCGTGCTTGGAAGTACCACGCCGACACTGACACCGGGCTCCCAGGTCGGGCCATTCATTACAACTCAATGTGGAACCAGCAAAAAGCTGTCAGCGAACTCGAAAGCGCGGAACCAGAAGTGTTGTTTGCTTGTGGAAGCAGCCGGAATCGCGACCGCTTTCTCCCTTATTTCACCAAGATATTCAATCTCCGTATCGACGATGACACCATGCGTCGCCGACTCCAAGTACGCTCCAATAATGATTTTGGCAAGCAGCCCGAGGAACTCGAACTCATGCTCAGGCTAAACCGGAGCGACGAGAAACCGGCCGGAGCCATAGATGTAGACGCTACCCAGCCTCTCGACCAGGTGGTCGACGAATTGCTTCGCTTAGCGAATTGCAGAACCGTGACGAGCGACTCGACGCTGACACCATGGTCTAAACGCGGGTCCGCGATTGGTCAGTCATTCGTGATCTCTGAGTGCGCACTCCCGATCGTGCAGGCTGCTGCTGGCCCGCGGAAGCGCATCGTCCGTGGAACGTCGGACGGATTCTGGGATGCCCTAGGCCGCGAGACCATCACTCGCATCGAATACGCCTGGTCTGGCCACGTTCTTGCGGCGCTGTTGCCGTACCTCGACGAGCAGGGCATCGACCTTATGCACTCTGACCACGATGAGGTGGCCTCGACCATCGCGCAGACCCGAGAGGGCTCGGTCGTTGTCCTCACGTCAGATCACCGTGAGCGTTACTTGGCACGCCTCGATCCAAGCGCGTTCGACGGGGCAGTGCTTCGCCGCTACTACGAGGAGTTCAACGAGACGGCAGCAGAGGGCGTCGATTACGCAATGCTGGACGGGATTGCTTTCTTTCGTGACACGCTCGCGCCTCTCGAATCCGCGATCGTGGCCGTGTTCATCATCGGATAGTCCCTGCTCAGGCCGCGTGCGCTCGACGACGCATCGGGTATCCGCGTAGCCCTACCGAGGTTCGGGGCCGAGCGGCAGCATGAGTGAGCAATAGCCCTTGATCAGGGTGTAGTCGCTGTCGGCGTAGAGACGAAGGGCGGGGTCGTTGTCATCCTCAGTCTGCGAGACCAGCCGCAGTGCGCCCGATGCGATTGCAGCCGCTCGGACGGAAGCGAGGAGGGCGCGACCGACTCCGAGCCGTCGGTGCGTCGGCAGGACGAACAGGTCTCGGATCTGCCAGAAGTGAGCGAGCCGCAACGAAGCCGGAACTTCAATCGTGATCGCAAAACCGACGAACCTCCCATTGTCTTCAGCGACGAACACGCGGAGGCGGCTCGTACCGAGGTTCTCGTCCAGCCAGCACGCTGACCGGGAGGTATCGGAGTCCTCGCCGTAGTGAGCGCGATACTGATCGAAGATCTCGGCAAGTGCTTCGATTTCTCTTCGCGTCGGGGCACCGAGAGTCCGAACAGAAACAAGATCGTTGACGGCTGTAGGACTGGGATGGGTGTTCCGACTCACGGCTCTCTCCACGACAACGGTATCGCCAGGCGGCATTGACCTTGCCTGCGCCAGCTCGTGACGTACGCGCTCAGCGAAGAGCCCCCTCGAACCGCGGGTCGTAGCGGACGGCGGCGAAGTCGTCGTCTCTGCGCGCGTCCTCGCGGAACCGCGGGAGCAGCTCGACGGACCGTCGGAGGTGGGCGAACGTCTCGTCGCTGGTGTCGCCCGCGAGCGTTGCGAAGCACGCATAGTTGTAATGCAAGCCCGCGTGGTCCGGCATGTGCTCGAGGGCACCGCGGACCGCTTCGAGCGCGTCGGCGTACCGCTGTTCGCCGTAGGCCGTCATGGACTCGCTGTGGAACGGCCACGCCTCACCCCAGTCGACCCCCTGGTACGCCTCGCCGGGTGTGGCGCCTACAGCGAGGACGGTTCCGTTGCCGGTCGCCTTCCGCCGTGACTCCGGCCCGACGAAGACGAACGTCCCTGCCGGCGCGTCGACCGCCTCGCCGTCGATCTCGAAGGTCGCCTTCCCGTCGAGCACGATGTACAGCTCCTCCTGGCCCGACCCGGCCTCGTCGTGCTCATTGATCAGCGTGCCGTCCTCGCCGGGCGTGTAGGCGTTGATTCCGAATGCGTGGATCCCGAGATGCTCGCGCACCGGAATATCTCTGCCGCGCCGCTCGATGTCGTCGAGGTGCGCGACCTGCCACGTCGGGTTGTCGTTCATCCGTATTACCTCCGAGTTGCGCGGGTGTCGGCAATGCACCCGATTTCGTGACGCGAGTGTTGCAAGGTGGATTGCGCGGGCCCCTGACCTAGGCAGAGATCGATGAGTTGCGGCTCGTCGAGCGGTCTATCCCGGAACAACATCTACCGGCAACCCGGGAGGCAGTTTGAGGCTTCTTCTCACTTCCGCTGGCATCAAGAACACGAGCATCCACGACGCGTTGGTCGACCTGTTGGGCAAACCGATCGCCGAGTCCAACGCTCTCTGCATTCCCACCGCGGCGTACGGGCACCCCATGGCCGGTCCTGGCGCGGCCTGGCGGTTCATCAACGGACGAGAACCCAGGTGCCCGATGTGCGGACTGGGTTGGAAGTCCATGGGGATTCTGGAACTCACCGCGCTGCCCAGCATCGACGAAGAGCTTTGGGTTCCGATGGTCAAGGAGACCGACGCCCTGCTGGTGGACGGCGGCGACTCCCTGTATCTGTGCCACTGGATGCGGCAGTCCGGGTTGGCAGATCTCTTGCCGTCGCTGCCCGAGACGGCCTGGGTGGGGTTGAGCGCCGGGAGCATGGTGATGACCCCCTGTATCGGGGAGGAGGCCGTCGTCTGGAAGCCGCCCACCGGTGGCGACAGAGCGCTGGGAATCGTCGATTTCTCGATCTTCCCGCACCTGGATCACCCGGATCTGCCGGGGAACACCATGGCCGACGCAGAGCGGTGGGCGGCCGGCTTGACGTGCCCGGCGTATGCGATCGATGACGAGACCGCCATCAGAGTTGTCGACGGCACCGTCGAAGTCGTCTCCGATGGGCACTGGAAACTGTTCACCCCCTAATGCTCGCCTGGGCCAGGTGTTTCTACTCCGGCCCGACGCCTTTGCCAGGCCGGAAGTGCTCGCCAGAGTCGCCCTACGAGGATCGTCGCGACGATCCAGAGGATGTAGAAGAGAGGTGTGAAGGCGCCTCCGGTCCACGTTCCGTGGCCGTCGCTGAACGTGTAGGTGACGGTGCTCTGCAGGTGCGAGATGCCACCCCAGGTGTACGTGCCGGTGGCGGCGGGGTCGGCGGCGATGATCCCGCTGGCGAAGGCGTTCGCTGCGTCGGCGAAGAACGACAGGGCAAGGAAGGGAACGGTGACGAAGAAGAGGGCCGCTGCCATCCAGGAGTGACGGGGCCTCGATCCGAACGCGGCCGAGAGGTACTCCTGCGCGAGTTCGGCGCTGCCGCCGAGGTTGCGTAGCGCCTGGGTCGTGCCGACATCGCGGGCGCCGGTGAGGAGATTCTGACGCACCTCCCGGCGGGTCTCGATGCGGGTTCGACGCGGCAGGTCGTAGAGGCGCTGGTCGAGCGCCCAGACGACGCGCTCGATACGCAGTCGGTCGAACCAGGTAACGGTGTGCTGCATGTCAGGCTCCTTCCAGGGGCTCCGCGGGGAGGGGACGAGCAAGCTGCGCGCCGACAACAGCCGCGAGGGACATCCAGTCGGCGGTCCCCGCGGTGAGGGCTTCGCGGCCGGCGACGGTCGGTCGGTAGTACATGCGCGCCGGGCCGGCGCTCGAAGCGACAAGCCGCGTCCTGATGCGGCCTTCTCGCTCGAGCCGGGCCAGGGCCGGGTAGACCGTGCCTTCGAGGATCCCGGTCAGCCCGACTTCGTGCAGGCGCTTGACGAGCTCGTATCCGTACGAGGTCGAAGAGCGGTCGCCGGCCAGAGCGGTTGGATCCTAGGGTCGCACGGCGGTGCGCATCACATCGAGCGGCGCGTCGAGCCCGGTCCAGATCCGAAACGAGGCGGCGCCCTGCC
>CAVPSK010000012.1:0-27500 GCA_963708355.1 uncultured Thermoleophilia bacterium
GGCTCGCGGCCGAGTCGTTCACGGGCGACCAGGCCGGCATCGTCACCGACGGGGAGCACGGGAAGGCGCGCATCGTCGAGATCCGGGTCGATCCCGTCCGCGCCGCGATCGCCGAGCGGAAGATCGCCATCGTCGCGGGCTTCCAGGGAATCTCGAGCGGGCGCGCGATCACGACGCTCGGTCGCGGCGGCTCGGATGCGACGGCGGTCGCGCTCGCCGCCGCGCTGCACGCCGACGTCTGCGAGATCTACACCGACGTGGACGGCGTCTTCACCGCCGATCCGAGGATCGTGCCCGGCGCCGCCAAGCTCGCCGCTCTTTCCTACGAGGAGATGCTCGACCTTGCCGCGTGCGGGGCCCGTGTGCTGATGTTGCGGTCGGTTGAGCTCGCCCGGAACGCCGGCGTGCCCATCCACGTCAGGTCGTCATTCCACGACGGCGACGGCACTTGGATCGTCAAGGAGGAGGACATGCTCGAACGCGCGATCGTCTCCGGCGTCGCCCACGACACGTCGGAGGCCAAGGTGACGATCGCGGCCGTGCCCGACCGTCCCGGCATCGCGGCGTCGCTCTTCCGGCCGCTGGCTGCGGCGGGCATCAACGTCGACATGATCGTGCAGAACGTCTCCGAGGCCGGGCACACCGACATCTCCTTCACGCTGCCGCGCGACGACCTCGAGCGGGCGCTGCCGGTGCTGAACGAGACGGCTACGTCGATGGGCGCCCGCGGCGTCTCGGCCGACAGGCGGATCGCCAAGGTGTCGCTCGTCGGCGCCGGGATGAAGTCCGATCCGGGTGTCGCGGCCGACATGTTCGACGCGCTGGCGGATGCGGGCATCAACATCGCGATCATCTCGACCTCTCCGATCCGCATCTCGTGCGTCGTCTCCGAGGACGACGTCGAGGCCGCGGTGCGTGCGGTGCACGCGAAGTTCGAGCTCGAGGAGGAACGTCCCGGGCAACCGGCGAGTTGACCGGGTGGATCTAGGGCGCTGAACCTCGGTGCCAGGCACCACGGTGCCTGGCACCTGTTCTCGTCCTTCAGGGCCTTCGCGTCACGAAGACGTACTCGCCGCTCGTCTCTTCGAGCGGCTCGCCCTCGAAGCCGCCGTACAGCGTTTCGAGCTCGAGGCCGGCGACGTCGATCAGCCCCAGCCATTCGTTCTTCGTCGCCCACCAGAGCGAGCTCGTCCCGCCGGTGTCCAGCACGATGTCGATGCGGTTGTCGGCAGTCGCGTAGTGGAGCGTGTGCGGCACCGGTGTGTCCCGGTGCGAGCCGTCGAGCTCGGCCGCGATCCGGTGGTCGAACGCGAACGCGTTCCACGCGAAGATCCCACCCGGCCGGAGCGACGCTGCGACGCGCTCGAAGGTGCGGCGGCGGTCGGCCCATGTCGGCAGGTGCAGCAGCGCCCGGAACGGGCAGTAGACGAGCGCGGCCGGTTCCTCGAGCGAGAGCTCGCGCATGTCGCCGAGCCGCAGGTCGAGCTCCACCGACGCGTCGGTGGCGGCAGATCGCGCCTGCTCGAGCATCACCGGTGACGTGTCGACGCCGATCACGCGT
Organism: uncultured Thermoleophilia bacterium; assembly: GCA_963708355.1. Taxonomy (GTDB): domain Bacteria; phylum Actinomycetota; class Thermoleophilia; order Gaiellales; family Gaiellaceae; genus PALSA-600. The sequence goes on from CAVPSK010000012.1 coordinate 1,562, forward strand.
CGCTCCGTTGCCCTGGCGACGGGGATGGCGACGCGCCCGCTCCCGACCGCGAGCTCGACGATCGGGCCGTCCGCGCCGCGGGCAAGCTCGACGTAGAACGGCACGTCGGCGGTCATGTGGGCCGCCCACTCGTCATAGCGTTCCGACAGCCGCTCGTCCCAGCTCATCCGGCGATGCTACGCGCGCGGAGGCGCTCGAGCCACGAGCCGACCGCCTCGCGGACAGCTGGTGCGTCGCTGCGCAGGCTGTGATCGCCGCGCACCTGGGCGACCGTCCGCAGCTTGCCGGGCGGCGGCATCCCGAAGCGGTCGTTCACCCCCTGGACGACGAGTGTGGGGACGGGGACCGCGTCGAGCTCGGGAAGCCGGCTCGGCGCCGGCGCTCCGCCGGCGCGGCGCGGCGGCGAGAGCGGGAAGGCGAGGCAGACGACGCCGATCGCGCCGGCGGCCGCGGCGGTGCGGCACGCGACGCGCGCCCCGGAGGAGCGGCCGCCGGTCACGAGCGCCAGCCCGGTGGGCAGGACGGTTCGGAGGTGATCGACGACCGCCAGCCAGGCGGCGTCGAGCTGGTGCGCCGGCGCAGGGCTCTTGCGGCCGGCGACGCGATACGGCTGCTCGACGAGCACGACCGTGAACTGCGCGGCGAGCGACGCGTCGGTCGCGGCTAGCAGGTCGGGAGCGCTCACCCCGCCGCCCGCGCCGTGCCCGAGTACGACGGCGCCGCGGGGCTCGGCGACGGGGTGGAGGTGAGCGCGCGCAGGCCCATGGGGCGTCTCGATCTCAACCGCCTGGCCGGCGGTTCTGCTAGAGGTCATGGCCCTTGGTCGTGACCTTCCCCGACGGGACGCGCATCCGCGCATCTTCGCTCGCCGCCCGCGAGGACGACGCGCCTCCGCCGTCGTTCGGGCTCTACCTCGACCCGCGCTGGCAGCCCGACTGGCCGGCGGAGCACGTCGACTGGCCCGACTTCGGCCTCCCGGCAGACGGCGACCGTGCGGTGGCGCAGATCCGGGCCGCCTTCGCCCGCGCGGTGGGCGGCGAGGAGGTGGAGGTCGGCTGCCTCGGCGGGCTCGGCCGCACCGGCACGGTGCTCGCGTGCATGGCGACGATCGCCGGCGTCGACACAGACGACGCCGTCTCGTGGGTCAGGGCGAACTACGACGCGCGCGCGGTCGAGACGCGCGAGCAGGAGGGTTGGGTGCGCTGGTTCGCGGGCGCCGAGCGCGGGCGTAGCCTGTAGCTCCGCTCGAGCTCCGCCAGCATCAGCGGGAAGACGTCGCGCGCGGCGTCCTTGCCCATGAACACGTCGAGGTGGCTGTAGCCGGGCAGCTCGTGCACCGCGTGCCGGCCCGGCTGGTGGTGGTCGAACCAGCGGTACGTCTCCACCTGGCTGGCCGACAGGAAGCAGCGGTTCTCGGCGCCGGCGAAGAAGACGACCCGCGCGTTCGTCTTCGGCGGCTGGGCGACGAAGTCCCGCGGCAGCTCGTCGAGGCCGTCGACCGAGACGAGGTGGCCGGCTGCGTTGCACGCGTGCATCTGCTCGAAGAAGCTGATCGGGACCTCGGCGAACTCGTCCGTGAGCCAGTCGTGGGTCGCGGTGTTGAGGTTCTCGTGCCGCCAGAGCGCGGGGAAGCCGCTGCCGTAGGTGAAGCTGACCTGCTTGCAGACCGGGTTCGAGCATTCGTGATGGACGAGCTGCACCATCCCGTTCAAGACTTTCGGCAGGACGCCGGGTGCGTGCCGGCCCCACTGCGGGTTCAGATACCGCGTCCCGAGCCGGACGACCGGGAGCGTGAAGCGCAGCTTGAGGTCCGACCACCTCGGGATCACGAGGTGGAGCGAGACGGCGTTGCTGACCACCGTCGTGACCTGCGGGAGCAGCCCGGCGACGAGCGCCATCACGAAGCTGGTCGAGCCCTGGCAGTGGACGATCGCCTTCACCTCGGTCGCGCCCGTCTCGCGCACGATCGTCTCGACCGCGGCCGGATGGTCGAACACGGCTGCCTGGTCGAGCGTCCACTCGTTCGGCTCGAGGTCGATGCTTGCGCGCCAGTTCTCGAGCCAGACGTCGTAGCCCGCCGCGACGAGGCTGTCGACGATCGTGCCGCCGCTCGGCGCGCGGAAGATGTTCGCGCGCACGCCGGCGCCGTGGACGAGCAGGACGGGACCGCGCTCCGGCGGGTCCGACCCACGCACGTTGATCAGGTTCGCCGCGAGCCCGTCTCGCGCCCGGAACTCGACCACCCGCTCGTTCACGACGACTCGCCACCACCTCCGTCGAACGTGACGGCGCGAATCGCACCGGTTACCTGGCGACGGCCGACGACGATGCCGCCGCCGTCCGGCGAGTCTGCGGCGACCGGCGTCACGTCGGGCCGAAGCACCTGCTTGCGTACCTGGTCGATCATCACGCCGACGTCGTTCAGCATCTGAGCGGCGAGCGCGCCGATGATCGGGTTGATCGCCGACTCGTCGACGCCCGGCTGCGCCTTGAAGCGGAGTCGCCAGCGCAGCTCGGCGACGTGGCCGTAGAAGGTCGAGAGGTCGGCGATCAGCCCGTGGTTCGAGATGATCCGCCCGAGCGGCCCGCCGCCGGCCTGCCACGAGCCGTCCGGCAGGTCGGGGAAGAAGTACTTGAAGCCGTGCTGCTCGGCGAGCGTGCGCTCGAGAGCGGCGCGCAGCCGTTCGAGCTCGAGCGCGATCGCGGAGAAGCGGCGCTGTGCCTCCGTCTCGCGGCGCTCCTGCTCGGATTGGAGCTGCGCCTGCTCGCGACGAAGCTCCGCCTCGGCCTCCTTGCGGTCGGCGACAGCCCGCTGTCGCCGGTCCCAGGCGAGCGCGATCAGGAACGCGAGCGAGGTCGCCGCGAAGTTGGTGATCATGCTCGGCCACGTCGCCGCACCGCCGTACCACGCTGCCGAGAGAAGCAGCGTGACGATCGAGACGACGACCGACACGACCAGGAGCCCGGTCGGCCAGCGGTCGAACCAGAAGTCGATCCGTGGCGGCTCCCGACCGCGCTCGCTCATGGTGAGTCGATTCTAGGGAAGCTTGTCTCGGCCGTTGCAGTGCTCTACGCTGACGCACTCGTGAGCGGAGACGGTCGGGCCGAGTCGCGTGTGCCCGGCGAGCGGATGCCGGGACCGTCGATCGCGCGGCTCTCGTCTCCACTCGAGCAGATCAAGGACCGCTACACGGTGGTCGTCGTCGGCTCGGGCTACGGCGGCTCGATCGCGGCCTCGCGGCTCGCACGGGCCGGCCAGCAGGTGTGCCTGCTGGAGCGCGGGCGGGAGCTCCTGCTCGGCGAGTTCCCGGACACGCAGCTCGAGCTCGCGGGGGAGCTGCAGGTGCAGGGCGAGCACGGGCACATCGGCTCGCGCACCGCGCTGCTGGACTTCCACGTCGACCGGGACATGAACGTCCTCGTCGGCTGCGGCCTCGGCGGGACGTCGCTGATCAACGCGAACGTCGCGCTCGAGGCGGAGCCGGCGGTGTTCGACGACCCGTGCTGGCCGCGCGAGGTGATCGACGAGCTGCCGACCCGCGTCGCGGACGGCTATCGCCACGCCCGCGAGATGCTCAGGCCGACGCCCTATCCGGATCACTTCCCGCGCCTCCGCAAGCTCGAGGCGCTCGAGCGCGCGGCGGAGGCGATCGGGGCGCCGTGCTATCGCCCTCCGATCAACGTCACGTTCGCCGACGGCGTCAACCATGTCGGCGTCGAGCAGCGCGCATGCACGCTCTGCGGAGACTGTGTCTCGGGTTGCAACGTCGGCGCCAAGAACACGACGCAGATGAACTACCTGCCCGACGCGAAAGCGCACGGCGCGGAGATCTTCACGCGTGTCTCCGTGCGTCGGCTCGAACGGCGCGACGACCATTGGCTCGTCCACTTCCAGCCGCTCGACACCGGCCGCGAACGGTTCGAAGCACCGACGATGTTCGTGCGTGCGGACGTCGTCGTGCTCGGCGCCGGCTCGCTGGGCTCGACCGAGATCCTGCTGCGCTCGCGCGAGGCGGGCCTGTCGCTCTCCGATCGCCTTGGCCACCGCTTCACCGGCAACGGCGACGTGCTCGGCTTCGCCTACAACTGCGACGTCCCCGTCAACGGCGTCGGCTACGGGACGCTGCACGCCGACGGGAAGGAGCCGGTGGGGCCGACGATCACAGGCGTGATCGACGTGCGCCGGCAGCCTCTGCTCGACGGCGGAATGGTGATCGAGGACGGGGCGATCCCGTCGGGGCTCGGCGGGAGCTCGGCGCTGTTCTTCTCGTCGTCGGCGAAGCTCCTCGGCAAGGACACGGACGCCGGCGACCGGATGCACGAGCTGCGGCGCGAGCTCGACAGCATCGGGGGCGGCCCGTACCGCGGCGCGGTGCACAACACGCTCGTCTACCTCGTGATGACGCACGACGACGGCGGCGGCCGGCTGTACCTTGACCACGGTCGCCTGCGCGTCGACTGGCCGGGCGTCGGGCGCCAGCCGATTTTCAAGACGGTCGCCGAGCGGCTGCGCGATGGGACGGTGCCGCTCGGCGGGACGTTCCTCAAGAACCCGCTCTGGTCGAAGCTGACGAAGCAGGACCTGATCACCGTGCATCCGCTCGGCGGTTGCCCGATGGGCGCGTCAGCCGAAGCCGGCGTCGTGGATCACGCGGGACGCGTGTTCGCCGGCTCCGAGGGCACGGACGTCCACGACGGGCTGTACGTCGCCGACGGCGCCGTCGTCCCACGGCCGCTCGGGGTGAACCCGTTGTTGACGATCTCCGCGCTCGCCGAGCGCACGTGCGCACTGCTCGCCGACGCGCGCGGATGGACGATCGACTACTCCTTCGATGCGCACCCGTCCCAGCGGGCCGACGCGCCGGCCGTCGTCGGGATTCGCTTCACCGAGCGGATGGTGGGCTGGTTCTCGACCACGGCGACCGACGACTACGACGCGGCCGCCGCGCGCGGCAAGCAGGACGGATCGCCTTTCGAGTTCACGCTCACGATCATCGCCGACGACCTCGACCGGCTCGTCTCGGACGACGCGCACCAGGGTCACATCGTCGGCACCGCGACGTGCGCCGCCCTCTCGGCGGAGCCGATGACGGCGACCGAGGGGCGGTTCAACCTCTTCGTCCGCGACGAGTACGACGCCGGTGCGCGCCGGATGCTCTACACGATGAGGCTGTCGACGGCGGAAGGGCGAACGCTCTCGTTCGAGGGCTTCAAGCTGGCCCGGGACGATCCCGGCCTGTTCGACCCGTGGGCCGACACCACGACCCTCTACGTGACCGTGCGCGACGGATCCGACGGTGACGGCGAGCTGCTCGGACGCGGCGTGCTGCGCATCAGGCCACGGGACCTCACCCGCCAGCTCGCCACGATGGAGGTGACGGGCGCCTCCACACGCCGGGGGCGGATCGCGGCGCAGGCTCGCTTCGGACGCTACTTCGCCGGGGCGATGGTCGACGTCTACGGCGGGATCTTCAGCCGGCGGGCTCCGCTCGCCCCCGAGGCGGCGCCGCGCAAGAAACGCGAGCTTCGCGTGGAGGAGCCGACGGTCGAGGACGTCCAGACGCCGGGCGGTCGCATCCGGCTGACCCGGTACGCGGCCGGCGGCGAGCCGGTGCTGCTCGCGCACGGGCTCGGGACGGCGAGCAGCCTCTACACGGCCGACACGATCGACACGAACCTCGTCGAGTACCTGGTGGCGAGCGGCTACGACACCTGGCTGCTCGACGGCCGCGGGAGCTGGCTCGTCGCCGAGCCGTGGGAGGACTTCACGCTCGACGAGGTCGCGAAGGAGGACTGGCCGGCCGCGATCGCGCACGTCCGCGAGCGTGCGGGTGCGGTCTCCGTGCACGTCGTCGCCGAGGGCGCCGGCGCCCTGGCGCTCCACGCGGCGCTCGCCTCCGGGCTCGAGGGCGTCGGTTCGGTCGTTTCGATCGGCGCCGCGCCGCACGTGACCGCCCCGAGCGCGGGGCAGGCCCCGTCGCCGTGCGCCAGTGACGCCTGCCGGAAGGCGGCCGAGCTGTACGGAGAGCTCTACCGGCACGAGCGTCTGAACGCCTCGACACACGACCGGATCCACGAGCTCGTGGCGCCGACCGGCCCGCGGGCGAGAGCGCACCTGGCGCTGATCTCCGAGCGTGGCCGCCTCGTCTCGGCGGACGGGAGCGATGCGTACGTGGCCGGGCTCGAGCGGCTTTCGCTTCCGCTCACGTACGTGCACGGCGCGGCGAGCGGCCTCTTCGGCCCGGAGGGGACCGAGCGTGCGATCGAGGAGCTGCACGGCGGCGCCGACGTCGACTACCACCGCATCGACGGCTACGGCCGGCTCGACTGCCTGATCGGGACGGACGCCGTCGTCGACGTCTACCCGCTCGTCCTGGCCCACCTCGACCGGCAGCCCAAGCAGCTCTCAACGCGCAGCTGAGCCGAGCGCGAACGTGACCGCCTCGGCGAGCGCGAGGCCGCGGCCGGTGTCGACCTCGTGCTCGAAGTCCTCACCGAGCGCCGAGCGCAAGCGAGGGCGAAGGTCGGCGTCGAGCGCGTCCTCTCCCGGCGTTCGCGTCGCTCCGATCTCGTCCAGCAGGCCGTCGGCCGCACCCAGCAGGCGCGCCGCGTCACCCGCCGACCCCTCGACGTCGCGCACGCCGGCCAGCCCTTGCAGGCAGTCGGCGACGGCACGCTTGTCGGCCCGGGCGGAGGCCAGCCCGAGCGCGTCGCGGAAGCAGTCCGCCGCCGCCTCCGGCTCCGCCTGCCGAAGCGCCAGACGGCCGAGCCCCGCGAGCGCGACCGACGCGCTCCAGGTGTCGCCGATCTCTCGCGCGCGGGCGAGACCGCCTTCGAAGAGCTGACGGGCACGCTCGGAGTCGCCCTCCGCCAATCGCACGCGCGCCAGGCTGAGCAGCGAGTTCGCGATCAGCCGCTTGTCGCCGAGATCGCGGCGCAGCGCGAGGCTCTCCTCGTGCAGCTGCTGCGCCGGGTGGTGTCTCCTCGCCGCAGAGCGAGCTCGGCGAGCATGCCGAGCGCTCCCGAGGCCGTCGCTTGTCGTCGAGCTCGCGCGCGCCGCGCAGGCTCGCCTCCGCGAGCGCGGCCGCCTCGTCGTCCGCCGACCCGGACGTCATCGCGAGCCACGCGAGCTGCGCGCGCGCCGCCGCCTCGGCCTGCGGGTCGCCGGCGGCGAGCTCGAGGCTCCGCCGGAACCGGCTCTCCGCGTCGGCGTAGTCGCCCTGCCCGAGCGCCGCGTATCCGAGCGCGAACTCGGCGTCGGCGAGCGTCGAGAGCGGCGCGTCGTGTGCGTCGGCGAGCGCCTCGCGCAGCCAGCGCCGGCCCTCGGTCATGAGGCCCCGGATGCTCCAGAAGCGGACGAGCGCGCTGCCGAAGCGCAGCGCGAGCTCGACCTCGTCGGCCTCGACACACCAGGCGAGCGCGGCGCGGATGTTGTCGTTCTCCTCGTCGAGCCGCTCGAGCCAGGCGGCCTGGTTCGGCCGCGTCAGCTCGGGCTCGGCGGTCTCGGCGAGCCGCAGGAAGTGGGCCGCGTGCAGCTCGCGCACGCGGCGCGCGTCGCCGCGCTCCTCGAGCTGCTCGAGCGCGTACTCGCGGATCGTCTCCAGCATCCGGAAGCGCGGCTCGCCGTCGGCCGCCTCGCTCTGGCGGACGAGGCCCTTGTCGACGAGGGCGGCGAGCGCGTCGAGCATCTCGCCGAACTCGAGCGCGAGCGGCTCGCCGGCGACGGTCTCGGCCGCCTCGAGCGAGCTGCCGCCGACGAAGACGCCGAGCCGCGCGAGCACGTCCTGCTCGGTCTCGTCGAGCAGGTTGTAGCTCCAGTCGATCGCCTCGCGCAGCGTCTGCTGGCGCAGCGGCTGGTCGGCGCGACCGCCCGTGAGCAGCTCGAAGCGGTGCCCGAGCCGCTCGCCGAGCGTCTGCAGGGTGAGCAGCTTCACCCGCGCCGCGGCGAGCTCGATCGCGAGCGGGATGCCGTCGAGCCGGCGGCAGATCTCCGCCACCGCCGCGGCGTTGACCTCGGTCAGCTCGAAGTCGGGCCGCACTGCGAGCACCCGCTCGGCGAAGAGCGCGACGGCGGGCGTGCGCCGCAGCGTCTCCAGACGCCGGCCTCCGCCGCGGGCAGGGAGAGCGGCGGCACCGGGAACTCGTGCTCGCCCGCGATCCGCAGCGGCGTCTGGCTCGTCACGAGCAGTCGCAACGAGGACGACGCCGCGAGCAGCCCGCTGACGAACGGCGCCGCGGCGACGACCTGCTCGAAGTTGTCGAGCACGATCAGCGTCGCGGCGGCGCCGAGCCGGTCGCGGATCGCGTCGCCGAGCGACCGGTCGCCGAGCTCCGTGCAGCCGAGCGCTTGCGCGAGCGTCGCGGCGACGAGCTCGGGCTCATGCACGGGCGAGAGGTCGACGAAGACGACCGAGTCGTAGTCGTCGCGCAGTGCTTCTGCCGCCTCGAGCGCGAGTCGCGTCTTGCCGGTGCCGCCGAATCCGGTCAGCGTGACGAGGCGCGCCGAAGGCGGGCGCAGGAGCACGATCGCCTCGCCGAGCTCCCGCTCGCGGCCGACGAGCGGCGTGGCCGCCGCGGGCAGGTCGCGTCTCCACCGTCGTCGCCGGCCGGGCCTCGGTGAAGGCGGAAGCCGACGCGGTCGCCGCGGCGGGCGCCGGCAGGCCCGCGACTCCGAGCGCCATGCGGGCGGCCTCGATCATCGCGCGGCAGCTCTCGTAGCGATCCTCGGGCCGCTTCGCCATCGCGCGCTCGATCACGGCGTCGAGCGCCGCGGGCAGGCCCGGGCGCACCGCCGACAGCTTCGGCGGGCGGCTCGAGGACGTGGGCGAGCATCACCGCGACGTCGGTTGCGCCGGCGTACGGCTTCGTGCCGGCCAGGCACTCGAAGAGCACGCAGCCGAACGCGTAGAGGTCCGCGCTCGGCCCGATCTCCCGGCCTCGATCTGCTCGGGCGCCGCGTAGTCGATCGTGCCGAGGAAGACGCCGGGCTGCGTCCCGCCGCCGCGACCCTGCTCCTTCACGATGCCGAAGTCGGTCAGGTAGATGCGGCCGGAGCCCTCCTCGATCAGGACGTTCGCGGGCTTGACGTCGCGGTGCACGAGGCGGCGCGCGTGCGCAGCGTCGAGCGCGGCGCCGGCCTGGTCGAGGATCCAGAGCGCCTCGGCCGGCTCGAGCGCGCCGCGCCGCTCGGTCATCGTCGCGAGGTCGTGCCCCTTCACGAAGCGCATCGCGATGTAGGCGATGCCGTCGAGGTCGCCCGCGTCGTAGATCGGGATGATGTTCGGGTGGTCGATCGACGCGACCGTCTGCGACTCGCGGATGAAGCGCCCGCGGAACTCGCCGTCGTCGGCCAGGTCGGTGAGCAGCGTCTTCAGCGCCGCCTTGCGGCCGAGCAGCACGTGCTCGGCCTCGAACACGCGCCCCATGCCCCCTTCGCCCAGCAGCCCGATGATCTCGTAGCAGGCGATCCGGCTGCCCGTCTGCAGCGTCACGACTCGGGCGTCACCTCGATCGCCGTCTCTCCGATCCGGATCGTGTCGCCGACGGCGAGCGGGCGCGCCTTGGCGATCCGCACGCCGTTGACCCAGGTGCCGTTGAGCGAACCGAGGTCGTCGATCACGAGGCCGTCCCCGTCGAGCCGGATCATCGCGTGCCGGCGCGAGACCTCGTCGTCCTCGAGCGCGACGTCGGCGCCGACGCGCCCCAGCGTCAGCTCCGACTCGATCTGCAGGCGCCTCCCGGCGAGCGGGCCGTTCGTGATCGTGAGCGCCGGCCGCGGCGGTGTGACGGCGATCGTGGTCGCGCCGAGCTGGATCTTGTCGCCGACCGTGAGCGTCCGGGGCTCGTCGATCACCCGGTCGCCGTTGACCCAGGTGCCGTTGAGCGAGCCGAGGTCGTACAGCACGAGCCGCCCGTTGGCGTGCCGGATCAGCGCGTGGCGGCGCGAGACCTCCTCGTCCTGCAGCACGACGTCCGCCCTGCCGCGGCCGAGCACGAGCTCGGAGTCGAGCAGCAGACGCCTTCCGGCGAGCGGACCGTCCGTCACGACAAGCGACGGCTCGGGCTCGTCGAGCGCCGGCAGCGGCGTGCGCGTCCGCGGCGCTTCGCCGATCTGCGGGAGGCGCCGGTCGAGCCAGTCCGGGAGCCACCAGTTCCAGTCGCCGAGCAGCTTCATCGTCGACGGGACGATCACGAGCCGCACGATCGTCGCATCGAGCGCCACGGCGGCCGCGAGGCCGACGCCCAGCTGGCGCAGCTCGATCGACCCGGCGATCGAGAACGCGGAGAAGACGGCGACCATGATCAGCGCGGCGCTCGAGATGATCCGGGCGCACAGCATCACGCCTTCGGACACCGCGGCGTCGCTGTCGCCGAGCGCGATCCAGCGTTCCTTGATCCTGGTGAGCAGGAACACCTCGTAGTCCATCGACAGCCCGAACGTGACGGCGAGGACGAGCGCGGGGACGATCGTGTCGATGTAACCGGGGGAGTTGTAGCCCGTCCAGTCGAGCCAGCCCCACTGGAAGACGGCGACGAGGATGCCGTATGCGGCTGCGACGCTCAGGATGTTCATGAGCACCGCCTTGAGCGGCAGCAGGACGCTGCGCAGCAGGACGAGCAGGATCAGGTACGAGGCGATGAGGATGAAGGCGATCAGCTTCCAGAGGTTGTGCACGATCGCGTCCTTGAGCGACCGCTCCTGCGAGGCCGTTCCGCCGACCGCGACGGTCGTCGAGTGGCGGGCGGCGATCGGCGCCCCGGCGCGCTCGATCCCTGCGACGGTGGCCGAAGCCGCGTTCGACTCGGGATCGTTCTTGAAGTACGCCTCGAACAGGAACGCCTGCTTGTCGGATGCCGCGACGACCGGCCCGGTGCGGGCGACGCCGGGCAGCGTCGCGACCTTCTTGCGGAGCTCGGCTGCCGCGGCGGCGTTTCCGGTGACGATGTGCGCCGGGCCGCTCGCGCCCGGGCCGACCGCGCGGGCCACGCGTTCCGTCGCGATGTGCGTCGGCGAGCTCGCCGGCAGCAGCGTCAGCCCGCGTGTGAAGACACTGATCGACAGGACGGGCGAAGCGAGGATGAGCATGATCGCGGTGCCGACCACGAGCGAGATGACGGGCCGGCGCAGCACGCCGTTCGTCCAGTTGCGCCAGAAGTCTCCTCCGGCCTCGCCGCCGGTCGTCCACGGTGTCGGGATCCGCAGCCGCTCGATGTTGTGCCCGACGACGTTCAGGAAGGCCGGCAGCAGCGTCAGCGAGGCGGTCACCGCGACTGCAACGACAAGGATCGCCCCGACGGCCATCGACCGCATCGCGTTCAAGTCGAGCAGGAAGAGGCCCGCGAGCGACACCATCACCGTTGCGCCGCTGAACAGCACTGCGTTGCCAGACGTCCTGAGCGCGATGCCGAGCGCCTCGAGCTTGTCCGCTCCCCGCTGGAGCTCGGTCCGGAAGCGGCTGACGATGAAGAGCGAGTAGTCGACGGCGACGCCGATCCCGATCATCGACGCCGTGTTCGTGACGTACAGCGACATCGAGTAGCTGTACGAGAGCCAGTAGATGAGCGCGCCCGTGATCACGACGGCGACGAAGCCGAGCGCCAGCGGCGCGACCGCGGCGACCAGCGTTCCGAACACCCCGAGCAGGATGAGGAAGATGATCGGGAAGCCGATCGACTCGCCGTGCTCGAGCTCTTTCTTCGTCACCGGCCGTGTGGCCGCCCAGATCGCCGGGCCGCCGATGACCGCCGTCGTGGTCGTCTTCGACTCCTGTTCGAGGTGCGCCTGCAGCTTCTCGGCGATCGGGATCGCTCCGTCGTCGGTCACGGTGGTGGTGAGCGGCAGCAGCACCGTGGTCTTGTTCACCTGCTCGACCGGCCCGGGGAAGACATGGGGAAGCGTCACGGCGTACGCACGCGCGGCGGCCACGCGCTTCTCGACCGCGGCCTTCGACGGCCCGCTGACCACGACTCCGAGCCCGGGGGCGGAGAATCCCTTGAAGTGCGTCAGCGCTTCCGACGCCCGCACCGCTCCGCTCCCCGGGACGTCCCACCCGCCGGGGCTGAGCCGGTCCTGCTCGTGCGATGCGAAGTAGACGCTGCCGAGGAAGAGCACCGCCCAGACCGCCAGGACGACTTTGCTTCGCCGGGAGATGAAGCCGGCCAGTCTCGTGAAGGCGGAATCCACTCGGGCGCATCGTCTCAGAGCCGCGCGACCGTGTGAAGATCGCGCTCCTCCCGGATCCTGGACGCTCCCAGGTGCAGCTGTTACGTTCGATCGAGGTGACTGTTGACGCACCCAGTCGGCCCCGCGAGCGCCGTCCGCTGCGCCTCCCGGAGCCCGAGGTGCACGCGTTCGAGGCCGCCGACGGGGTCGCGCTACGGCTGACCCGCTACTGCGGCGGCGAGAAGGGCCCCGTCGTCTGCGCGCCCGGCTTCGGAACGTCGACCGTTGCGTTCTCGATCGACACGGTCGAGACGAACTTTCCCGAGTTCCTGTTCGAGCGCGGCTACGACGTGTGGCTGTTCGACTACCGCGCCAGTCCTGCGCTTCCGTCGGCGCAGACGCAGTTCACCGTCGACGAGATCGCGACGGCTGACTGGCCGGCCGCGATCGCGAAGACGCGAGAGGTGTGCGGCGGCGGAGAGGTGCAGGTCGTCGCTCACTGCGTCGGCTCGATGTCGTTCCTGATGGCGGGCCTGGCCGGGCTCGAAGGGGTGCGGTCCGCCGTGTGCTCGTGTCTCGGGCTGCACCCGCTGCCCGCCCGTCTGAACACGATCCGCGCCTGGATGCACATTGCGTCGGTCGCGAGCAAGGTCGGGCTGAAGCGGATGTCGAGCGACTTCGACCCGAAGCAGCTCGACGACCAGCTGGTCGACAAGCTGCTTTGGCTCTACCCGAGCCACGAGCGGTGCGACAGCCCCGTCTGCCGCCGCATCCTCTTCATGTACGGCGACGTCTACGACCATGACCGGCTGAACGAGGCGACGCACAGCGCGATTCACGAGATGTTCGGCACCGCGAACGCCGCGACGCTCGCGCACGTCTCCCTGATGATCAGGCGAGGTCGGGTCGTCGACCGACACGGGGAGGACGTCTACCTTCCGCACCTCGACCGGCTGAGCATCCCGATCACGTTCATCCACGGCCGGCACAACCACCTCTACGTGCCCGAGGGAACACTCAGGACCTCGACCTTCTCCGGGCCGCGAACGGCGACGGACTGTACCGCCGGCACGTGATCGAGGACTACTCGCACATGGACTGCTGGATCGGCGAGTACGCTGCCCGGGATGTGTTTCCGATTGTCGCGGACGCGCTCGACCAACTGAACTAGGACCAGGACGAAGGGAGGGGACCGTTGACCGAATCGACGATTCGCGGTGAGACGTCGGCCGCGCAGCGTCCGCACCCTGGGCTCGCCCACCTCGCCGAGACACCCTTTCTCGCGGCGCTCTCGCAGCGGCGCACCCGGCGCGTCGCGCGGGGCGTCTCCCTGCGCTCCAAGGGCCTCAGCCACGAGAGCCGAAACGCGCCGGCGCCGCTGACGGAGCTCGAAGAGGCGGTCCTCATCGTCACGACGGGGCTCACCGGCGCCGTCATGCACGACGGCCCGCTCGAGCGTCCGCCCGACTCGCTCGAGCTCCCGACGCCGTTCATGAACATCCCCGGCCGCACCGGCTCGAGCGCCGACAATGCCCAGGCGACCTCGTTCTTCATGATCAACGACGAGGGCACTTGGCTGATCAAGCGCCTGTGGGGTCGCAAGGCGATCGAGCTCTTGAAGGAGGTGCCGCGGCACTGGGCCGATTGGACGGAGGACACCTGGCTCGCCGCCGCCGACGCGGTGAAGCTGAAGCTCTACCCGCAACGCCTCGACTACCCGCGCACGTTTCCGTACTACATCGGGTGGAACGCCCAGCACTCGAATCGCCCGGGCACGACGATGTTCTTGCCGGTCGTCGACTGCACCTGGCAGTACATCAACGCGATCATGATCATGCTCTCGCACCCGAAGGGGAAGCGGCCGGTCGTGATCGACGACTTCTCACCGTTCCGGCCGCAGAGCGCGCTCGACTGGGTCGCGAAGCTCGGCTCGAAGCTCGGCCTCGTCCCTCCGATCCCGTACCACCCGATCGGCGGCGTCAAGCGTGCTCGCAGCGCCGACCACGACGCCGACAACTTCATCCCGCTCGGCTACGGCCGGACGCTGCGCACCGACTACGAGGCCTTCTTCCTGATGCAGAACCTGATGCTGATGGGCGAGGCGCTCGGCATCGGCGGCTGGGTCCACGGCTCGATCATGCCGCCCTACTGCATGCAGCGCGACGAGTCGAAGGGCTTCCTCGGGCTCGGCTTCCGCGAGCACGGGCCGAAGGTGGGCTTCCGGCCGGCGGGGCCGACGCGGTTCCGGCGCTGGCCACCGCTGCCGGGGGCGCTGCCGAACTTCGTCGGCATCGACGGCGTGCTCGAGGGGCTGTGCCCTCCGTACGTCGAGTCGATGGACGAGGCGGTCGACCGCATGCTGGAGTGGAAGTTCGGTCCCGACGGCTGTTACGGGAACAGGGATGTCTTCGCGACGCCGTACCGGACGACCGCGGCGGCCGAGGCGTATCTCGAGAACGCGACGCCGTACGCGCCCGAGGTCGTCGAATACACGAAGGAGATCTGCAGGTACGTGTACGAGCGCTACGGGCGCTTTCCCGCGCATGTCAACTCGTTCTATTGCCCCGGCATGTGGATCCAGTTCGCGCATCTCGAGCTCGAGTATTACGAGCAGTTCGCCGAGCCCGAGTTCGTCGAGCGCCAGCGGGAGCACGAAGCCGTCTGGCACGGCGACGGAAACGGCGCGTGAGCGGCACGCAGACCGCACGGCGCTCGTCCCCGGAGAACCTCTACCGGGAGGTGAAGGAGCGCGTCACGCGTCTGGGGCTGCTCGAGCCTCAGCCGCGCTACTACGCCCTCATGTTCACAGGGACGGTCGCGCTCTTCGTCCTGCCGTACGCGCTGCTCTTCTTCGTCGGCGGCTACTGGTGGGCAGCCGGGCTGGGCGTCCTCGCGGCGTTCGCATCGGGGCAGGTGGGGCTCGCCGCCCACGACATCGGCCACCGGCAGACACCGAGGCTCAAGCCGATCTGGTTCGACCTCGCGTCGTGCTTTGTCCTCCTCAGCCTCGGCACGAGCCGCGCGTGGTGGCTCGACAAGCACAACCGCCACCACGCGTTCCCGAACCAGGAGGGGAAGGACCCGGACGTGATGATCGACGCGATCGCCTTCACGCCGGAGCAGGCGCGGCAGAAACGCGGCCTGATCCGGGTGGTCGACCGCTACCAGGCGTTCCTCTTCTTTCCGATCCTGACGCTCGAGGCCGCGCACCTACGCTTCGAGGGCCTGCGCTACCTGGTTCGAAACAAGGCGCGCATGCGCAAGACGGAGATCGTTCTGATCCTTCTCTCGGTCGTGTGGGCAGTCGTCGTTCCGATCGTCGCGGTCGGGGTCGGCCCAGGCCTCGTCTTCGTCGCCGTCGCGCAATCGCTGACCGGTCTCTACCTCGGATGCATCTTCGCGCCCAACCACAAGGGCATGCTCATGCTCGGCGAGGATGACGACCTCGACTTCTTCCGCCGGCAGGTGCTGACATCGCGAAACGTGAAGCCCGGTCGTGTGACCGACTACGTCTACGGCGCCCTCAACTACCAGATCGAGCACCACCTGTTCCCGGCGATGCCGCGCAACCAGCTCGGGCGTGCGCGGCTCGTGGTGAAGGCGTTTTGCGCCGAGCAGGCGGTGCCCTACCACGAGACCAGCATCGCGCAGTCGTTCCGCGAGATCGTCGAGAGCCTGCACGAGGCGAGCGAGCCCCTCCGTTCGCACTGAGGGACCGGATGAGCAGATGACCGACGGGCCGCTTCTCCCGGAGGCACCGGGCGCGGCCGTGGCGTCGCACCGCCCGAGCCGCTTCTACCTGTTCGCGGGGATCGTCATGTGGCCGGTCGTCTACGGCCTCTACCGCCACAAGATCCGCGGCTTCGAGCAGGTGCCGCGCACCGGTGGTCTGGTGCTGGCCTCGAACCACAACTCGAACTTCGATCCCTGGCCGCTCGGCTCCGCCTTCTACCCCGATCGCTATCTGCGCTTCATGACGAAGTCGGAGCTCTTCTGGTGGCCGCTCAAGGTGCTCCTCGACTGGGCGGGCGCCTTCCCGGTGCGGCGTGGCGAGGCCGACGTCCAAGCGATCCAGACGGCAGTCGAGCTCTGCCGTCAGGGGCACATCGTGGTGATGTTCCCCGAGGGCACCAGGCGCCGGAAGGGGTTGCACAAACGCCTGGCCGCGAAGCCGCGGGCGGGGGCCGCGATGATCGCCCTGCGCGCCGGCGTCCCGCTCGTGCCGGCGGCGGTACGCGGCACCGACCGCCTTGGCCGTCTCGCCCCAATGCGCGTCAACTACGGCGCACCGATCCCGCTCGACGACCTGCAGGGAGTGGATCTGCGCGAGGCGGCGCAGATCGCCACCGAGCGGCTGATGGCCGAGATCGCCAGGCTCGAGTCGCTCGAGGACTAGCCGCTCGGGTCGCTTGTCAGAGGCCGCGCGGTGTCCTAGTGTGGCTCGAGTGAACGCGAGTGTGCTCGACCGGCCTGGGGGCGGCGCCGGGGCGGTTTCGGCCGCTCGCTGCCTGCGCGCATGCTGATCGTCATCAGCGACCTGCATCTGATGGACGGGACGGCCGGCGCCCATCACGTCGATCCCGGGATCTTCCGGAGCACGATGCTGGATCTCGCCGCGCACGCCCGGGAAGCCGAGGCGACCGAGATCGAGCTGCTCTTCCTCGGCGACGTCTTCGACCTCTACCGGACGGAGCGCTGGTTCGAGTACCCGCTCGATGCGCGCCCGTGGGGTGCGACCCCGTCGACCGACGCCCTCTTCGACATCTTCGAGGGCGTCGTGCGCAACAACGCCGAGACGTTCGAGATCATCCGCAGCCCGCTCGTCGACGAGCTCGGCTTCCCGGTCGAGCCTCGGCGGACCTACGTACCGGGGAACCACGACAGCATCGTCAACGAGCATCCGCACCTCCGCCGCCGGACGCGCGAGCTGCTCGGCATCTCCGGAGGCGACGAGCCGTTCCCGCGATACGTGCTCGACCCCCAGCACGGCGTCTTCGCGCGCCACGGCCAGGAGTTCGACCGGCTGAACTTCGAGGGCAGCGAGGCCTACGACGCCGGCGAGCTCTTGATTCCCGAAGAGGACTACCACGTGATGCCGATCGGGGACGCGATGGCGTGCGAATGCGCGTCGAGGGTGGCGCCGCTCGTCGCGGGACTCCTGCCGGAGGATCACCCGAACCGCGCGCGGATCGCAGAGCGGATGCGTGACATCGTCGACGTCCGGCCGCTCTCAGGCATGGCCCAGTGGGCGCTGTGGCAGGCCACCCAGGTCGACAAGACCACCGTCAAGACGGTGCAGCGCGCGCTGAACGACGCCGCGACGAGCATGCACGAGCTGCCGTTCACCAAGCAGTGGATCGCGAGGCACGACCATCGCGGCTGGGACGTCGCCGACCAGTTCCAGACGCTGCTGCGGATGCTGCGCACCTTCGGCCCGAACAGCTACCGGTTTGCGCTCGCCGCCGGAGACAAGCTCTCGGCGCTCGGGGGCGAAGGCGATCGTTACGCCGAGGGTGCGGTCGCGGACTTCGAGCGGCTCGACCGCCACCCCGACGGCAAGCAGATCTACTACGTGCTCTACGGGCACACTCATCTCGCCCGGCAGGTGCCCGTCCAGGTGCTCGGCGATCCGCCGAACGAGCGCTACCGCGTCTACTTCAACACGGGTACGTGGCGCCCGACGCATCGGAGGCTCGTCGACGGCAAGGGCTTCGCCAGCTGGAAGGAGATCACCTACGTGCTGGTGTACCGGCCGGGGGAGGTCGTTTCCGGCGGCCACACCATGAGCTATCCCGCGGCCGAGTCGTGGACGGGAACCGTGGTGGTAGGCCGCGGTCGGCGGACGACGACGTACCAGCCGATTCCGGCAGGACTGAGGCAGGAGCTCGACGCCGCGAGGCGCTGACGCTCCGCCGTCGTGGAGACGATCGCGGCAACAGGTACGGGGCTCGTCGCGCTCGGCGCAGGCGAGCTCGCGCGCGCGATCCGGGACGGCCGTGCCTCGGCCCGCGAAGTGGTCGACGCTCACATCGAGCGCATCGAGCTCGTCGACGAGAAGCTGAACGCGGTCGTCGCCCGCCGGTTCGAGGAGGCCCGCGCCGAGGCGGACGGGATCGACGACCGGCGGGGGAGAGGCGAGACGCTCGGGGCGCTCGCCGGCGTGCCGATCACGGTCAAGGAACAATTCGAGTCGCCGGGCTGGCGACGACGTTCGGCCTGCCGACGCGGGCCGGTCACCGCGCGGCGGCGGACGGCCCGCTCGTCGCGCGCCTCCGTGCAGCCGGTGCGATCGTCGTCGGCAAGACGAACTTTGGCGAGCTGCTCTTCTACCAGGAGGGCGACGACTCGCTCTTCGGGCGCACGAGCAACCCGTGGGATCTCGATCGGACGTCGGGCGGGGGCAGCGGCGGCGAAGGGGCGATCATCGCCGCCAGGGGCTCGCCGCTCGGGCTCGGCGCCGACGTCGGCGGCAGCATCCGGACGCCGGCTCACTTCTGCGGGATCCAGGGCCTCCGGCCGACCGCCTGGCGCCTGACACCGCTCGACTCGCCGCCCGAGCTGTTCTTCCCGGGCATGGAGGCGCTCGCACTCGACCCGGGGCCGATGGCGCGCACGGTCGCCGATCTGGAGCTGGCGATGCGGGTGCTCGCGGCGCCGGGGCTCGAGCGGATCGACCCGCGGGTCGCCCCGGCCGCGTGGCCCGACGCGTCGGCCGTCTCGCTGGCCGGGCTCCGCGTCGGCGTCTTCGACGACGACGGCTATTGGACGCCGTCGCCCGGCCTGCGCCGGGTCGTCCGCGAGGCGGCTGCGGCGCTCGCCGACCGGGGCGCGACGATCGTCGAGTTCGCCCCACCGGAGCCGGCGACTGCCACGGACCTCTACTTCGCCCTCCTCGGCGCGGACGCACTCGACTGGACGCGGCCGATCCTCAAGGGCAACCCCGTCGATCGGCGCATCCGCGTGATGAGCTCGACCGCGCGGTTGCCGGACGCCGTCAAGCCGCTTGTCGCGGCGGCGCTCCGTGCGGTGGGACAGCGCCGGCTCGCCGGAGGGGTCGGCTCGGGGCAGCACCGCTCGGCCGGCGAGTACTGGCGCCTCGTTTGCGAGCGGAACCGCTGGCGGACCGTGTTCCTCGCGGCGATGGACGCGGCCGGGATCGAGGCGATCGTCTGCCCACCGCACACGATCCCCGCGCACCGCCACGGGGCGACCTACTACCTCTACGACACTCCGAGCTACCTGATGCGCTTCAACGTGCTCGGCATGCCGGCCGGCGTCGTGGCGGCATCGCGCGTCCGTGCGGGTGAGGAGAGCGACCGCCCGCCTGCGCGCGACGTGGTCGAGCGGACGTGTTCGACAACGAACAGGGGACCGCCGGGCTGCCGATCGGCGTGCAGGTGGCCGCGCGCCACTGGCGCGAGGACGTCGTCTTGGCGGTGATGGCCGCGCTCGAGGAGCACTTCCGCTCGCAGTCCGACTACCCGCACGAGCCGGCGCCCTCGTAGATGGCTCCGTCGCGCGTGCAGGGGCTCGTCGAGCTCGGCCGCTTCGGTGCCGACCCGCTCGGCCGACTCACGGCGCTCGCCCGGTCGAGCCCGCCGGGTCTCGTCCCCTTCCGCATCGGCACGGTGCCCGGGTACCTCGTCACCGATCCCGGTGCGATCCGGGAGGTGCTCGAGGGAGACGACCCGGCGCTGCTCGGACGCGGTCGGTTCGTGGCGACGAAGCGCTGGTTCGAGGGTGGGGTCTTCTTCACGACCGGGGCCGAGTACGACCGCCAGGTCGACGAGCTCGGGCGGCCGAGCTGGTTCGATCCGCGCACGCCCGAGATCGCGCGCCGCCAGGCGGAGCGCACCGCCGACCGCTTGCGCCCGGATGTGGCCTTCGAGGCATTCGACACCTTCCGCGAGCTGACCTTCGCGGTCGACTGGGAAGCGCTCACGGGGCGGCCCGACGACCCCGAGTCGCTGCGCCGGCTCGTCGCGGTGAACCGCTGGCTCCCGCGCCTGATCGGGCCGTTCGGGACCGTCCTCTGGCGGCTGCCGAACGACGGCCGGCGCGCGGTCGCCGAGCTGGATGCGACCCTCGACTCGCTGATCGCAGACTGCCGCGCGAGGCCGGACGACGCGCGCGCGTTCGGCGTGGCCCAGCTCGTCCGCAAGGCGGACGCCGATGGTGTCACCTCCGACGCCGACATCCGGGCGACGGTGAAGTCGCAGTACGCCGATCCGCTCCACGCGTGGGCGTTCTGGACGTTCTACGCGCTCGGCTGCGATCCGGTGCTCGAGCGCCGGTGGCACGAGGAGATCGACCGCGTCGTCGGCAGTCGAGCCGTGACCCCGGCCGACGTCGAGCAGTTGCCGCTGACGCGGCGTGTGCTGCTCGAGTCCGCGCGGCTCTATCCGCCGGTCCAGGCGATCTTCCGCGAGGTGACAGCGGACGTCCGGGTCGGCGACGTCGCCGTTCGCAGGGGGGAGACGCTCGTGCTGAGCCAGTGGGTGACGCACCGCGACGAGCGCTTCTGGGAGGAGCCGCTCCGCTTCGACGACGAGCGTTGGCCGGAGGAGGCGGCCGCGCCGATGCCGCCTGCGTACTTCCCGTTCTCCGGCGGCCGGCTCGGCTGCCACGGCCGCGCCGCGAGCATCCCGCAGATCGTCGCGATCCTGGTCACGATCGGACGCCGATGGCGGCTTCGCCCGGCGAACGACCGGCCGCCGAGGTTCTGGCCGGGCTGGGCGCTCGAGCCGAAAGGCGGCCTCTGGATGGTCCCGGAGCCGCGCTAGCCCGACCCGTGCGAGTGGTAATCGCTCTACCGGGCTGTTAGAAAGAATCGATGGGCGGCGTCAGCTGGATCCCTCGCATCGGCGACGAATTCGCCGGGTACCGCCTCGTGGCGCTGATCGGGCACGGGGGGATGAGCATCGTCTACCGCGCCGAGCACATCGGGCTCGGTCGGACGGTCGCGCTCAAGCTGCTCTCGCCCGAGCTGAGCGAGGACGAGAGCTTCCGTGAGCGGTTCGAGCGCGAGTCGCGGATCGCCGCGGCGCTCGAGCACCCGAACATCATCCCGATCTACGAGGCCGGCGAGGAGAACGGCGTGTTGTTCATCGCCATGCGCTACGTCGACGGGGCCGACCTGAAGACTCGGCTGAAGCGGGAAGGCCCGATGAATGCCGACCAGGCGGCCTCACTGGTCGCGCAGGTGGCTGCGGCGCTCGAGGCCGCCCACCACAAGGACCTCGTCCACCGCGATGTGAAACCGGCGAACATCCTCGTCGCCGACGATGCCGGGGTCGAGGGGACGGCGCACTTCTATCTCTCCGACTTCGGCGTCGCGAAGAGCAGCTCGGCCGTCGGGCTGACGCGCACGGGACTGTTCGTCGGCACGGCGGACTACGCGTCGCCGGAGCAGATCGAGGGCAAGCAGCTCGACGGGAGGGCCGACGTCTATTCGCTCGGGTGCGTCGCCTACGAGGTGTTGACGGCCGCGCCCGCCTATGACAAGGACTCCGAGGTCGCGATGATGTACGCGCACCTGCTCGAGCCGCCTCCGAAGGTGACGGACAAGCGACCCGACCTGCCGGCGAAGGTCGACGACACGATCGCCAAGGCGGCCGCCAAGTCGAGGGACGATCGCTACGCCACCCCGACGGAGTTTGCTGCGGCGTTCCGGCAGGCGCTCGCAACCGGCGGCCGATCGGACACGCGCGCGGCGCCGGCCGGAGCCCGTGAGACGGTGCTCGCGAGCCGGCCTCCCGCCGCTGCCGCCACGGCGGCCGGGGCAGGCGCCGAGGCGGCCGACGCGAGCTCTGGAGGTGGCGGCGGGACCGCGGGGCGCTTCTCGCGCCGGTCGTGGCTGATTGCCGCCGCCGTGGCCGCGCTGATCGGGCTCGCGATCCTGCTCGGCGCGCTGCTGCTCGGCGGCAACGACTCGAAGTCGGCGAAGGGAGCGTCGACGACGGCGCCGTCGACGACGACCGGGGGCGCCGCCGGCACGGCCGACAGTTTGCTCGCCGTGCTCGTCCCGACGCAGATCGCGAAGCTCTGCAAGAAGGCCGAGAGCCCCTCGACCGGTGCGCTCGAGACCAATGACTGCACGTCGCCGCCGACGGCGCCGGTGTCCGACCCGAACACGTTCCAGCTGTCCTTCTACCCCGGCTCGCAGGCGATGCTCGAGGCGTACAACAAGGACTTGACCGAGGCGAAGAGCGACGGTCTCGCGAAATGCGGCACGAATGCGGCGGGCGAGCAGTTCTGGGCCCATTCCACCGGCAAGCTGGGCGGGCGGCGTTTCTGCTTCATCGACAAGTCTGGCAGCTACGTGATCGTGTGGACACACGAGAAGCGCGGGAGCGACGACCACGTCGACATGGTCGGGACGGCGACCGAGCCGGGACGGGCGCCCACGAGCTTCACGAACTGGTGGACGCCGCTGAAGGACTTCATGGGCAAGTGCCGTCCGCTGGGCAGCGAGGAGTCCTGCCTGAACACGATCGAGAAGTTCACCGGCCAGCGGTAAGCTCTGCTCCGTGCCCTCCCTGATCATGAAGGAGGGCCCGCTCGCCGGGCAGCGGATCCCTGTTGACGCCGAGGTCGTGGTCGGCCGTGCCGAGGCCGACGTGACGATCGACGATCCGCAGATCTCGCGGCGCCACGCGCTGATCCGTCCCGCCGTCGCCGGGCTCGAGATCGAGGATCTCGATTCCCTGAACGGCACCTGGGTCAACGGGGAACGCGTCGACGGTCGCCGCGTGCTCGGAAGCGGCGATCTCGTGCAGGTCGGCGGAGCCTCCTTCGAGATCGTGGTCGAGCCGTCCGACACCGGCAAGACCGTGCTCGCGCCGGTCTTCAGCCGCGCTGCCGAGGGCGACGCGGAGCGTCCCGTCCGGCGCGAGCCCACGGAGCCCGACCCCGGCGTCCCGGCCGAGGACGAGCTGCGGCCGGTAACGGCGCTCTTCGCGGACATCGTGGGCTCGACGACGCTCGGCGAGCGTCTCAGCCCGGACGAGGTCAAGCTCGTGATCGGCGAGTTCGTCGGCCGCATGACGCGGGCGGTCGAGCACTACGGCGGCAACGTCCAGGCGTACATGGGCGACGGGATCGCCGCGTTCTTCGGAGCGTCGCGCGCGCACGAGGACGACGCCGAGCGGGCGGCCCGCGCCGCGCTCGGGATCGTCGCGGAGGTGAAGGAGTACGGTCGCGCGATCGAGGGCTCGTGGCAGATCTCCGACTTCAACGTGCGGGTCGGGATCAATACCGGCCCCGTCGCGGTTGGCCTGGTCGGCGGCGACTCGCCGCAGCCGGTTGCGGTCGGCGACACGACGAACGTCGCGGCGCGTCTGCAGACGTCGGCCGAGCCGGGCGAGATCGTCGTGGGGGAGGCGACCGCCAAGTCGTTGATCCGGACGTTCGCGCTCGAGCCGCTCGGGGACGTAAGCGTGAAGGGCCGCCAGGAGCCCGTCAGCGCATGGCGGTTGATCGCCGCCCAGGCGGCACTCCAGTCGAGCGTCGACACGCCTATCGTCGGCCGGGAGCCCGAGCTCGCCCAGCTGAACGGGATCCTGGCGGAGCTCGCCAACGGACGCGGCCAGATCGCCGTGCTGCTCGGCGAAGCCGGGCTCGGGAAGACGCGCCTCGTCGCCGAGCAGCGGCGGCGCTCCTCCGGCGAGGTCACCTGGCTCGAGGGCCACTGCCTCTCGTACGGGACCGAGGTCATCTACGGCCCGTTCATCCAGATCCTGCGGAACTGGATCGGCGCCGAGGACGGCGAGGCCGAGCTCTCGGTCTGGACGAAGCTGCGCGCGAAGCTCGGGCTGCTGCCAGCCGCGCAGATCCCGGACGTACTGCCGTTCCTTGCGCGCGTGCTCTCGCTGAGGGTCGATCCCGCGGGGGAGGAGCGGCTCGCGCGCACGTCGCCGTCGGACCTCGCGCGCGAGATCCGGCGCGCCTACCGCACGTGGCTCGGGAGCCTGGCCCGGCAGGGCCCCGTGGTCGCGGTGATCGAGGACATCCACTGGGAGGACCCGTCCTCGCGGCAGCTCGTCGACGAGCTGTTCGAGCTCGTGGACGAGGCGCCGCTCCTGTTCCTGATGACGCTGCGGATCGACCCGGCCTCGGAGGGCTGGAAGACGCGCTTGCACGCCCTCGCCGACTATCCGCACCGAACGACGGAGCTGCGGCTGCAACCGCTCGACGACGCGGCGGCGCGGCGATTGCTGCACGGGCTGCGGCGGAGCCAAGGGCTGGGCGAGTCGGAGCTCGATCTGATCGTCACCGCCGCCGAGGGAAACCCGCTCTACCTCGAGGAGCTCCTGAATGCGTTCGTCGACAACGCCGGCTCGCTCCCGACTCACACCTGGGCACCGACCGCCGCGCGCCCGAGAGTGCTGACTCCGACCCTCGAGAGCCTGCTGCTCGCGCGCATCGACTCGCTGTCCGAGAACGGACGCCGGCTCGCTCAGCTCGCAGCGGTGATCGGGCGCAGCTTCCCGGTCCGGGTGCTCGAGCACATCGCGGGCTCGGACAGCATCGATGACGATCTGACGGAGGTCGTCCGCGCGGACATCGTCCGTGAGCTTCGCCGGTATCCCGAGGCCGAGTGCATCTTCCGGCACGGGCTGCTGTGGCAGGCGTGCCTCTCGACGCTTCCCACGTCGCGTCGGCGGGCGCTGCACGGCGCGGTTGCGACCGCGTTCGAGACGTTGTTCGCGGACGACCTCGAGACGCATTACGAGGTGATCGCGCATCACTACGCACGCAGCGAGGACGCCCGCAAGGCGCTGTTCTACCTCGAGCGGGCGGGCGACCGGGCGGCGGCGCTCGATGCGAACCAGCGGGCCGAAGAGCTGTGGCGACGCGCGCTGAGAGTCGCCGACAAGGTCGGCGACGCCGCGGCGAAGCAGGCGCTGCAGGAGCGGTTGTCCGGGCTCGGGGCCGCGCCCTCCTGACGGTGCGGCCGAGCGCACGCGCCGCGCCGGTGCTCGCCGCGCTCGCACTCGTCCTCGCGTGCGCTGCCTCGCCGGCGCGTGCGGACGGCGACCCGGCGAGCGACTACCTGATCGAGCAGCAGCTGTTCCTGCCGATCGACGGAAGGATCTCGCAACAGGCGCAGGCACAACTGGCACAGACCGTTCGGGACGTGACGGAGCGCGGCTTCCCGATCCGCGTGGCGGTGATCTGGAGCCCCTACGACCTCGGCTCGGTCACCGCGCTGTGGCGGAAGCCAGGCCCGTACGCCCGCTTCCTGTCCGCCGAGATCACCTACTTCTACAAGGGCCGCCTGCTGATCGTGATGCCGAACGGCCTCGGCTTCGCGTATCCGAAGCACGACACCGCGGCCGACCGGGCCCTGCTCGCCCGCATCCCGATCACGCGGACGCCGACCGGCCTCGCCCAGGCTGCGACGCGGGCAGTCACCGAGCTGGCCGCGGCCGACGGCGTGCGGCTCGACGAGGAGGGGTCGCGGCGCTCGACGACCCGCGACGTCCTGATCGCCGTCGGGCTCGCGCTTCTCGTGCTTCCCGTGGCGGCCGTTCTGCTCTTCCGGCCGGGCGCGCGGCGTGCGAGATGATTGATTCCCAAGTCGGCGCGGCGCGGATGGGGGCCTGCACGCGGCGCATTGCGGCCACCTCGCCCGGCGTCAAGGCATCACGCCTTGCCACCGGTCGAGTCGTCCAAACTGCTTGGTGCAGTCCCTCCCCGCATCCACGGCACTTGGGAATCAATCACCTGGCGTGTGAAAACGGTGAGGGTTTTCGGGGAGACCCGAAGCGTGCC
>CAVPSK010000013.1:0-41437 GCA_963708355.1 uncultured Thermoleophilia bacterium
ACACCGCGACGGCGGGTGGGTCTACGACGGGGCCGTCGGCGCACGGGGCGGGAAGCCGGGCGAGCTGAGCGGTCTCTGGGCGATCGCCTTCGGCAAGGACGGCAGGCTCTTCTTCTCGTCGGGCCCCCACGCGTGGCGCGGAGCGACGGAGCTCGAGGTGCACGGCCTCGTCGGGTCGATCGCGCCCGCGTGAAACCGGGCGTCAGCCGCGGTTGCCCCACGGGTCGACGAAGACGTCGTCGATCTGCCAGTTGCCGCGCGACGCGCCGGACGCCACCCTGAGCTGCGCGTACTTCGTCAGCGCCGGGAGCGCGAGCAGCGACCGTATCGTCGCCGTCGGCGACCACGATGCGTAGCGCGCGGAGGGCAGGTCTTCGAAGTTCACGACGCCGGTGAGGTTGCCCGTCGCGCCGTAGAACACCACCTGGACGTGGAGCGGTCCGTTCGCGCCGGCCGAGTGGGCGAACATGCGCCAGAAGGGGTCGAGCAGGCTGATGCAGACGAGCGGGCTCCCTGCCGCACCGTGCGGCGGGACGGCCAGCGACGACGAGCCCGGGCCGTTGACGAACCACGGCTCGTTGCCGCGCCCGACGGACGACCGGTTCAGCACCCAGCCTGTCGACCCGTTCTCGAAGCCGTTGTTCGGGAAGGCGAAGTAGGCGTTCTGGTCTCCGAACTGCGCGAACGGATGCACGGCGGCGCCACAGCTCGGCAGCACGGCCTGCTGAACGGCACCCACTGGGTCGCTCGGAGCGGTCGGGCTCGGTGGGGCCGGCCCGTCGACCGTCGTGGGCGCAGCGGGCGACAGGAGCGCCGGGACCACGGGCAAGGGGATCGGCAGCGCCTTGATGATCGGCGCGATCGGCAGGCCGGACGCGGACGAGGGAGCGGCGATTGCCACCGCACTGCACGCAACTGCCCCCATCGCCCACCCGAGTCGGCGCAGGATTCTTCTCGCCACAGAACACACCCCTCTCGATCGCCGCAGTCGTTCTCACTCAGCGTGGGCGGCGCAGCCGTGCCGGCAATCACCCGTCCGGTGACGGCGATTGGACTCAAACCGCGGGCGGATCGTGCCGACCTACCGACTATGTCGACCGTCGACGCCGGAACCGAGCTCGTCGAGCGGGCGCGCCAGCGCTCTCGGGTCGCTCTCGCGCGGTCCGACGAGACCGTCGCGCTCGCGCTGGGCACGGCGTTCGCGGCTGCCGCGGTCGCGTCCGTGGTCCTGCTGCCGGCGGTGCGGCCGTTCTCGATCGCGTCGGCAGTCCTCTGCGTGAGCGTCTACGCGATCGTCTCGCGTGTTCAGTTCGAGGTCGGCAACGGCTTCGTGTTCCCGACGCAGCTCGTGCTCGTGCCGATGCTGTTCGTTCTTCCCCCGCGCACGGTGCCGCTGCTCGTCGCCCTCGGGCTGCTCGCGGCGCAGGCGCCGGCTCTGGTCAAGCGCGACGTTCCGGTCGGGAAGGTTCCGCTGCTGGTCACGAACGCATGGCATGCGGTGGGGCCTGCGGTCGTGTTGTCGCTCGCCGATGCGGAGACGCCGTCGTGGCACGACGCGCCGTTGTACGTCGTCGCGCTGCTCGCGCAATTCGTCGCCGACTTCGTGCCCAGCGCGATCTGGTCGCGGGCCGCATGGAACGTGCCGGTCGTCGAGCACGCTCGCGCGATGCGGGTGCCGTTCGTTGTCGACGCAGCGCTCGCGCCCGTCGGGCTGGCCGTCGTGATGGCGGCCGGCTCGCAGGCGTGGTCGGTGCTCCTCGTGCTGCCGCTGGTCGGACTGCTTCGAGTCTTCGCCCGCGAGCGCCAGGTGCGGATCGACCACGCGCTCGAGCTCTCGAGCGCGTACCGCGGCACGGCCATGCTGCTCGGCGACGTCATCGAGGCCGACGACGAGTACACCGGCAACCACAGCTGGGAGGTCGTCGAGCTCGTGCTCTCGGTCGCGCGTCGTCTCGACCTGGACGCGGATCAGCTCCGCCTCGCGGAGTTCGCGGCCCTGCTCCACGACGTCGGCAAGGTGAAGATCCCGACTGAGATCATCAACAAGGCCGGGCCGCTCGACGACGACGAGCGGGCACTGATCAACACGCACACGATTCTCGGCGAGGAGATGCTCGAGCAGGTCGGCGGGCTGCTCGCCGACGTCGGCCGGATCGTCCGCTCGTGTCACGAGCGCTGGGACGGCAACGGGTACCCGGATGCGCGCGCCGGCGCCGAGATCCCACTCGTCGCGAGGATCGTCTGTGCCTGCGACGCCTGGAGCGCGATGACGACCGACCGGAGCTATCGGAAGGCGCGTTCCTCCGAGGACGCGGCCGCCGAGCTACGGACGTCGGCAGGCTCGCATTTCGACCCTGCGGTGGTCGACGCCCTGCTCGCCGTGCTCGACCTTCCGTCCTGAGACGCGCTGAAGCCGGCGCCGCTCGTGCAGCGCCGGCTTCAGATCGCCACCGGGCGGGCGACTTGTCAGCGCGTCGCGATCCCACCGTGCTGGCGCCGGGTCAGCGCAACCGCGCCGCCTGCGACCAGCATTGCCCCGAGGAGACCGGCGCCTGCGTAGTAGGCCGGGTTCCAGTCGGTGCTCGACGTCGAGCTCGCGGTCTCGACCGTCGAGGTGACGCCGATTCCGCGTGAGCCGGCGCGATCGTCCGGCCGCAGCGACGTCGACGACGTGACGCCTGAGAGCAACGTCGGGTTGATGCCGCGAAGACCTGCGCGGTCGTCCGGCCGCGCGAACGCCGACTCCCTGGCGACGTCTTCGCGCGCGACGGCGCGCTCGAAGGCGTCGGGCACGGCCTTGGCTGCCGCCGCGGTCGCCCGAGCGGCCGCGGTCTCGCTCGCCTCGCGCCGCGTGACGGCGCGCTCGAAGGCGTCGGGCACGGCCTTGGCAACCGGCGCGGTCGCCGCAGTCCGCCGCAGATGGTGGCTCCCGCCGACGTACAGGCTCTGGTCGACCCCGTGACCGTGGCTCAGGTACGGAATGACGAGCGGAGTCTTCGTGGTCTTGGTCGACGTGCCGCTGTACACGCTCTGATCGACGCCGACGCCATGGCTCAAGTACGGAATGACCTGCTGCCCGGCGGCCGCTGCCGACCCTGTGATGAGCGCGCCGAGCACGAGGGCCAGAAGGCCCACGAGCAACTTCTTCGGTGCGCAAACGTGGTGCATCGTGCTCCTCCTCTTCGAGGCAGGCCGGTCGACCCGCTCACAGGTCAAGAGCGGGGAGGAGTCGGCGAAATACGTTTGCAGCTCAGCCGGCGCCGAGGCATAGGAAGCCCGCAAGCGCGCTCTGGTCCGCGCGCAGGCCGGCCTGCGCGGTTGCGAGCGCCGTCGCCGGCGACGCACCGCCGGCGAGCCGGCGATGGAAGTCGAGCATCAGCCTGCGCGCCGCTGCGTCGGGAACGGGACGACGCTGGCGACGATCGTGCGCGTGCCCGAGGCGAGCAGTGCGGCGGAGAAGCCGAGCAGCTCGTCGCCCGGGTGCCGTTCCGACAACGCGACGTCGCATGCCGAGAGCACCAGCAGCTCCGGTGCACGGCGCAGGCGCTGCAGGTCGAGCGCGGTCAGGGGTCCGTCGGCGAGCTCGAGCGAGGAGAAGAGCGGGCTGTCGGAGCGGAAGCGGCCGTGGCACGCGACGTGCGCGAGCTTCGCGCCGTCGAGTGCCCGAAGCGCTGCTTCGACGGTCGCGTTCCGTCCGGCGACCGCCGTGCCCGTCGACCAGCGCCTTGATCCGACCGGGCAGGTCGGTCGTGTCGATCGCTTCGAGCCGTCTGATCGCATCGACGACGTCGTCTTGCGAGAGCGCCAGGCGCATCAGCAGGACGTCTGCGATCGTCGTCGCCGCGTTCGCCCCGAGCCCGCTCCACAGGGCGCGCGCCCTGGTGAGGTCGTCGGCGGTCTGCGGGTCGCCGCGGTTCCACAGTACGAGCCCTCGGTTCTGCAGCAGCCTCGCCTGCCACACCTCATCCGAGTCGCGCTCGAGACCCCGAAGTGCCTTCCTCGTGAACGCGAGGTCGATGTCGGACCGCCCGAGGTTGGCGAGCACGGCGAGACGAACGGTCTGAGCTCGAGCAAGATCGGAGCCCTTCAGACCGCTGCACGCACGATCGATCTCTCGGAGCGCCGCGCGAACGTTCCCGCGGTCGGCGTAGATCCCGGCGAGCAGACGGCGGGCGTACGCCGCGCGCGAGGTGAGTCCCCGCCGCTCGGCGATGCGGATAGCCGAGCGGAGGGTCGCGACGGCATCGGGGTCGGCGAGCTGGTACTGCGCGTAACCAAGCGCGTGGAGCGCCGCGGCTTGTGCCTCCGGGCCCCGAGCCCTGGAAGCCGCCTGCGCCAACTTCTTCGCCCTGGCGGCAGCTTCCCGGGGCGAGGACTCGACAAGAGCGTGCGCGGCTTCCGCGGCCCCGAGGAGTGTCTCAGCTGTGTCGTCCATCGTCGATCGGTCGATGCTGCCCGACTCCTCCAACTTGCGGAATTACGCCACGAGTCGTATGAACTCGCTGACACGTATCGAGGCGCCGCTGCGGCGCTCTCTTCGGAAACGCAAGCCGGAAGGAGGTCGGTACTTCAATGGCACCTCCCTACGTAAGGCACCTGACGACTCGCATTCAGGTCCCGCTCTACGCGCCGGGCTCAGTGGGCTTGACACTGGGCCGGGACTTCCGTCAGTTCGCCACGTGAGCCTCAGCTCGCTACTCGACGCGGCGGCCCGCGGAGACCAGCAAGCGTGGGATGCGATCGTCGATCGCTTCTCGAGCCTCGTCTGGGCGACCGCGCGCGCGCATCGGCTCTCACGCGACGACGCCGCCGATGTCGCGCAGACGACGTGGCTTCGGCTTGTCGAGCACCTCGACCGCATTCACGATCCGGAGCGGCTCGGAGCGTGGCTTGCAACCACCGCCCGCCACGAGTCGCTCCGCGTGATCCGCCGCGGGACGCGGGAGCAGCCCACCGACGAGCCGGACCTCTTCGAGGCGCCGGACTCGGACACGATCGACCGCCTGCTGCTCGAGGCGGAGCGCGACGGCGCGCTCTGGAAGGCGTTCGCGTCGTTGTCCGACCGCTGCAAGACGCTGCTCCGCATGCTCCTGGCCGAGGATCCGCCAAGCTACGAGGAGGTCGGGGCCGCCCTCGACATGCCGGTCGGCGCGATCGGCCCGACCAGGATGCGCTGTCTCGATCAGCTTCGCCGGGCGGCCGGCGTGGCGCAGCTCGGAACATGACGTATCACGAGCCCCCCAGCCCGCTCTTCATCCAGGAGACCGCCCAACATGACCAATAACCCCACGCATTCAGAGGGCTCAGACGACCCCTTGCTCGCCCAGCTGAGACGCCTCGCACACACCGTCGACCCCGTCCCGCACGAGGTCACCGCCTATGCCCGCGCGGCACTCGGTTGGCGCCGTGTCGACACCGAGCTTGCAGAGTTGCTCGAGGACTCGACCCTCGAGGTCGCAGGGATGCGCTCGGTCGCGGAGGCCACGCGCTCGCTGACCTTCCGGTCGAGCGACCTGCAGGTCGACGTCGAGGTCGACGAGAGCGGAGCCGGGACCCTCCTGCTCGGGCAGCTGGTGCCGGCAGTCGGCGCCGAGGTGGACGTGCAGCGGGACGACGGGACGACCCTCGCGACGGCGAGCGCCGACGATCTCGGTCGCTTCCGATTCGAGCTTCCCGCAGGTGGCCGGATCAGGCTGGTCGTGCGCCGCCCCGCGCCGGCCCCGCCGGTCGAGACGAGCTGGATTTAGCCGACGCGCCTCCCGCCTCCGCGGGCGGCCGTTGCGGTTCCGTCACCCTCCCCAGGAGATTGGCCATGGCTGTTCGGCCACGCAATCTCCCTGCAGATCGCGACTTCGTCCCCGCGTGTGGACGGCTGGACGCAGTCTCGTCACCCTTCCCTGGCGACAGGACCGGTCCGCTGGAGGCGCGGCTAGACAGGTCGCTCCACAGATAGCTCGTCGCTGCGGCGATCAGCACCAGGCGCATCGGCGGTCGGCGCGCGAGCACGGCGCGACTCTATACCACTTAGCTCTGTTACAGAGCTATCATGTGGAGATGACAACCACGACCGACAACGGCAGGCTGGCGGACGAACTGCTGACAGCGATGTCGGCGGTCCGGCGCGCGACGCGAAGGAGCGACGGCCGGCCGGCCGAGCTTTCGTCCCTGACGCGGGCTCAGCTCGAGCTCGCGCGCGTCGTGCGCAACCATCCAGGCATCTCGATCGCCGGCGCCGCAGAGGCGATGCGCCTCGCTCCCAACACCGTCAGCACGCTCGTCGGGGAGCTCACGGCGCTTCGCATCCTCGTGCGCACGACCGACGCATCCGACCGCCGCGTCGGCCGGCTTGTGCTCTCCGACGACTGGAAACGCAGGGTCGACGCCTGGCGCGACCGGCGCGTGGCCGCGGTGGCAGAGGCGATCGCCCGGCTGCCGGCGACCGAGAGACGCCGCGTCGAGCTTGCCCTGCCTGCGCTCGCGCACATCGCGAACGAGCTCGAGCCGCACGCACCGGCGGCTGCCGCGTGACCCCGATTCCGGCAGTCGAGATCAGAGGGCTGCGGCACCGGTTCGGCGATCACGCTGCGGTGGACGGGATCGACCTCGACGTGCGGGCAGGCGAGGTCTTCGGGCTGCTCGGCCCGAACGGCGCCGGCAAGACGACGACGATCCGCGTGCTGAACACGCTGCTGCCGCTGCAGGAGGGATCGGTCGAGGTGTTCGGGCGCACCGTCCGCGGCTCCCGCATGGCGGTGCGGCGCCTGCTCGGGTACGTGCCGCAGCAGCTGTCGATCGAGGCGGCGCTCACGGGACGCGAGAACGTCTCGTGGTTCGCGCGCCTCTACGACGTGCCGCGACGCGAGCGAAAGGCCCGCGTCGACGAGGCGCTCGAGGCGATGGGCCTCGCCGACGACGCAGACCGTCTCGCCGGAACGTACTCGGGCGGGATGGTGCGGCGGCTCGAGCTGGCCCAGGCGCTGGTGAACCGCCCGGCGCTGCTGATCCTCGACGAGCCGACCGTCGGGCTCGATCCGGTTGCCCGCGGCGGCGTCTGGGAGCGCGTCGAGGAGCTCCGGCTCTCGACCGGGATGACGGTGCTCGTCACCACGCACTACATGGAGGAGGCCGACGCGCTCTGCGACCGCGTTGCGCTGATGCACCTCGGGCGCGTCCGCATCGTCGGCCGCCCCGCCGAGCTCCGCCGGTCGCTCGGCGCCGCCGCCACGCTCGAAGACGTCTTCCGCCGCTACACGGGCGACACGATCGAAGGGCACGAGATCGGGAAGGGAGGGCTCCGTGAGATCCGCCGCGCTCGCAGGACCGCCGGCCGCGTCGGCTGAAAGGCTTCCGGCGCCTGCGGTCTGGCGCCTGTTCCCGAACCGCACGCTGACGTTCTGCATCGTCGAGCTGCAGAAGCTCAGCCACGACCGAACCGAGCTCGTCACGCGCGCCGTCCAGCCGGTGCTCTGGCTGCTGATCTTCGGCGAGACGTTCAACCGCATCCATGCGATCCCGACGG
The DNA here is from genome assembly GCA_963708355.1 of uncultured Thermoleophilia bacterium. Classification (GTDB taxonomy): domain Bacteria; phylum Actinomycetota; class Thermoleophilia; order Gaiellales; family Gaiellaceae; genus PALSA-600. The sequence continues at coordinate 7,520 of CAVPSK010000013.1, forward strand.
GCGGCATCCCGTATCTCGACTTCCTGGCGCCGGGGATCATCGCCCAGTCGGGGATGTTCGTGGCGATCTTCTACGGCATCCAGATCATCTGGGAGCGCGACGCTGGGGTGCTGACGAAGCTCCTCGTGACGCCGACTCCACGCGCGGCGCTGATCCTCGGCAAGTCGTTCGCGGCGGGCATCCGTGCGCTCGCGCAGGTCGTCGTCGTGCTCGTGCTGTCGATCATCCTCGGCGTCGCGCTGACGACGAGCCCGCTCGCGCTGCTCGGCACGGTGGTCATCGTCGCGCTCGGATCGTCGTTCTTCGCGTGCCTGTCGATGACGATCGCCGGCGTCGTGCTGCGGCGCGACCGTCTGATGGGCATCGGGCAGATGATCACGATGCCGCTGTTCTTCGCGTCGAACGCGCTGTACCCGGTCGCCGTGATGCCCGGATGGTTGCGTGCGCTCGCCCTGGTCAACCCGTTGTCGTACGAGGTCGACGCGCTGCGCGGGCTTCTGATCGGCACGCCTGCGCACCTGCCGCTCGACTTCGCGGTGCTCACGGTCTCGGTGATCGTCGGCGTCGCGACGGCGTCGTCGCTCGTCGACCGGCTGGCGCGCTAGAGCTACGCGCTCAAGCCGCCGAAGACGGCGAAGGGCCGGTCGCCGAGCCACTCCCAGGCGGTGCCCGTCCCCGGCTCGACGTGGATCGTCGCGTCGTCGGGAAGCTCGTCCCGCAGATGCTCGGCGAGGGCGCGCGCGTCGTCCTCGTCGTTCGCCCCGAGGATCACGTACTTCCAGCGCCGGACGATCGGCTGACCTTCCGCCTCCGCGCGATTCGCGAACGCCGAGGCGTCGCGATGTGACGAGAACTCGATGCGCACCTCCCAGGAGGCGAACCCGCTCGCCTGCGACTCGGCCGTCTCCTCCGCGTCGAGCCGCTCCCGCTCGCGTCGCTGGTCCTCGTCGTCCGTCGGCAGCGGGACGCCGGCGTCCTCCCATCGCTCCTCGACGGGGTGCCAGCGATCGAGCCGATCCTCCGCGTGCAGCCCGCGCGCGGTGGCGAGCTCCATCACGACCCGCTCCGCCGCTTCGGCGGTCCAGCGCGTGTCCGCGTACAGGAAGACCTTGTTCTCGTCCGAGCTCACCGCGATCCGGCCGGCGACTCCGGGCGCGAGCTGCTCCTCGAGCGGGTGCTCATGCAGCTGCTTGAGCAGCGGCTCGACCTGCCCGGGGTCGTCGAGCGTGACGGTGACGCGCCAGTCCTCGGCCACGGCGCCAGTCTGCCTGAAGGCTCGTGCGCACGCCGGGCGCGAAGGCGTCTGCGTCAGTGCGTCCAGGCAACGCCTATGAATGCTCGCGCCGGTCGGCTATCCTCGGCGACGATGCGTCCCATTGAGCCTAGGCAATACCTCAGCAGATCGACACTCCTCCGCCGTGGCGGCGCGGCGCTCGTCGCCTCGTCGGGTCTCGCGGCCTGGCTCGCCGGCGAGGCGGCCGCCGCCGCCCCCGACAACGACCTCGCCTACCTGCGGCTGTTGATCGGCGTCGAGCTCCTCGCCGCCGACTTCCAGGACCAGGCGGCTCGGAGCGGGAAGCTCTCGGGAGCCGCGGCGGCCGCGCTCAAGAAGATGCAGGCCGACGAGAAGGCGCACTACGCAGGGCTCGCGCAGCTGGTCGCGGCAGCCGGCCAGACCCCGGCCACCGCCGACGACATCGACTTCGAGTACCCGAAGGGCGCGTTCGAGTCCCAGAAGACGGTCCTGCAACTCGCCTGGGCGATCGAGACGCTCTCGGTCGGCGCCTGCATGGGCGCGATCGAGAACGTGCAGACACCGCAGCTCCGGCTGCCGATCGGCCAGATCGGCGCGAACGAGGCGCAGCACGTCAGCGCGCTCGCGCCCACGCTCGGACGGCCGGTGATCGGGCGCGCGTTCGCGCCGTCCCTCTCGATCGAAGACGTCTCGGCCGCGCTCGACGGATACGAGAGCTGAGATGCCGAAGCAGACCTACACCGCGAGCGAGGCGGCGGCGGCGCTGGGCATCAGCCTCGACACGCTGCGCCGCTGGGACAAGGCGGGGCGTGTGAAGGTCGAGCGGGACCACGCCAACCGGCGCGTCGTCTCCGTCGCCGAGATCGATCGGCTGCGCGGGGACGAGGCCGGCACGCACATCAGCGCGCGCAACCGCTTTCGCGGCGTCGTCACCGACGTGAAGACCGACGGGCTGATGGCCCAGGTCGAGATCGTGGTCAACGAGCCGATGCGCCTCGTCGCCGTCGTGACCCGCGATGCCGTCGAGGAGCTCGGCCTCGCGCCGGGCATGGCGACGACCGCGATCGTCAAGTCGACCAACGTGATCATCCAGAGCTAGAGGGGGCCCGGTGAGAAGCCATAAGCCACGTCTCGTCGTCGTCGCCGTCGTCGCGGCACTCGGTCTCGCCGTTCTGGGCGGCGCCAACGCGACCTCGCAGGCCCAGGTGACGGTGTACGCGGCGGCGTCGCTCACCGACGTCTTCCCGAAGATCGACTCGTCGCCGAAGTACTCGTTCGGCGGCTCGAACACGCTGGCGGCGCAGATCCAGCAGGGCGCGCCGGCGGATGTGTTCGCCTCCGCGAACACGACGCTGCCGAACCAGCTGAACGCGAAGGGGCTCTGTTCGAAGCCGGTCGTGTTCACGCGCAACACGCTCGTGATCGTGGTGCCGAAGTCGAACCCGGCCGGCATCCACAGCATCTACGACCTGGCGAAGAGCGGCGTCAAGCTGGACATTGCGGCCTCGGGCGTACCGGTCGGCAGCTACACGCTCCAGATCCTGAAGAACATGAACCTGTCGGCCGCCGTGCTGAAGAACGTCGTGAGCCAGGAGACGGACGTCCGCGAGGTGCTCGCGAAGGTCGCGCTCGGCGAGGCGGACGCCGGCTTCGTGTACTCGACCGACGCGAAGACCGTCCCCGGGCAGGTGACGGTGTTGAAGGTGCCGGCCTGGGCGCAGCCGAAGGTCCAGTACGGGATCTGCGTCGTGCAGAACAGCCCGAACAAGGCCGACGCGCAGGCGTTCGTCAACAAGGTGATGTCGAAGGCGGGGCAGGCGAAGCTGCTGGCCGCCGGCTTCCTGCCGCGCGCCAAGCCGGTCGAGAAGAAGAAGTAGCCCGTCGATGCGCCGGACAGCGCTCGCGATCGCGTGGGTCGCCGTCTCGGTGGTGACGTTCGCGTTCCTGCTGCTGCCGATCGTCGCGATCTTCGTGCACACGTCGCCCGGAAACCTGCTCGACCAGCTGTCGAACCCCGTCGTGAAGGACGCGTTCCTGGTGAGCCTGAAGACGAGCGCGATCGCCCAGTTGCTGATCGTGCTGTTCGGAACGCCCGCCGCGTACCTGCTCGCGTCGCGGAGCTTCCCGGGGCGCTCGCTCGCGATCACGCTCGTCGAGCTCCCGCTCGTGCTGCCGCCCGCCGTCGCGGGCATCGGCCTGCTTGCCGCGCTCGGGCGCTTCGGGCTGCTCGGGTCGAGCCTCCGCGCCTTCGACATCACGCTCCCGTTCACGCAGAGCGCGGTCACGATCGCGGTCGCGTACGTCGCGAGCCCGCTCTACATCCGCCAGGCGATCGCCGCCTTCCAGGCGACGGATCCGAACCTCACCGCCGCGTCGCGGACGCTCGGCGCCGGCCCCGTGCGCACGTTCTTCCGCGTGGTCCTGCCGCTCGCGCGCGGCGGCCTGATCGCGGGCCTGGCGCTGTCGTTCGCCCGCGGGCTCGGTGAGTTCGGCGCCACGATCATGTTCGCCGGAAGCCTGCAGCGCGTGACGCAGACGTTGCCGCTCGCGATCTACGCGGAGTTCGACCGGAGCTTCGACGCGACCCTCGCGATGAGCGGCGCGCTCGTGCTGATCAGCATCGTGTTGCTCGTGGCACTACACACTTCACTGACGTGGCAGCGCTCACCGTCGAGAACCTCGAGCTCCCTCTTCGGTCTTTCGACCTCGAGCTGACACTCGAGGTCGCTTCGACCGTCGCGGTCGTCGGCCCCTCCGGCGCGGGCAAGACGACGCTGCTACGCGCGATCGCCGGCCTGGCGAGGCCGGCCGCGGGCCGGATCGCGGTGGGCGGCGAGGCGTGGTTCGACGCGGCCCGCCGCATCGACCTCGCCCCGGACGAGCGCCAGGTCGGGCTCGTGTTCCAGGACTACGCGCTCTTCCCCCACATGACCGTCCGCCAGAACGTCGAGTACTCGCGCAGGAGGGGCGCCGACGAGTACCTCGAGCGCTTCGGCATCGCCGGGCTCGCGCACGTTCGCCCGTCGGAGCTCTCGGGCGGCGAGCGCCAGCGCGTCGCGCTGGCCCGCGCGCTTGCGAGAGATCCGCGCGTGCTCCTGCTCGACGAGCCGATCTCGGCGCTCGACACCCACACGAAGGCGACGGTGCGCGCCGAGCTGCACGAGCTGCTCACCGGCCTCGAGATCCCGGCGCTCCTCGTCACGCACGACTTCGAGGACGCGGCGGCGCTCGCCGATCGGGTCAGCGTGATCGTGAACGGGCAGATTCGCCAGACGGGAGCCCCGGCCGAGCTGGTCGCCGCTCCTGCAGACGCGTTCGTCGCGTCGTTCACGGGCGCCAACCTCCTCCACGGGACGGCCGAGCCGTCGGCGAACGGCGCCACACGGGTGCGGCTGCAGGACGGCACGATCGTGAGCACGGCGGACGCCGCAGGAGGCGACGTCGTGCTCGCCGTCTACCCGTGGGACGTCACCGTCGGCCATGCGCCGCCCGCCGACTCGGCGATGAACGTGATCGGCGGAACCGTGCGCAGCGTGACCGAGCTGGGCAACCGGGTGCGCGTGGCGATCGGGCCGGTGACGGCCGAGATCACGAGCGAGTCGCTCGCGCGGCTCGATCTCCGTGTCGGCGCGGTCGCCTTCGCGTCGTTCAAGGCGACGGGGACGCGTGTCGTGACCCGAACCGGCTCGTCAGGCTCCGCTCCACCAGCCACTCGGTGACGTCGGTCTCTCCGGCGACGCCGTCGCCCGCGGCGTCCGCGCCGCGGAGGATGCGGGGCTCGCAGAGCCTCCACCGACCACCCACGAGCCGGAGCTCGGTGAGCAGCTCCGCCCGGCGGAACGGCAGCCCCTGCGACCCGAACCCGAACACGCGCTCGGCGCCGACGACGGCGTTCGCCGCGCTGCGCGCGCGCAGCAACCGCCGCGCGTCGTTCCGCTCGAGCTCACCGGCGTGGGCGGAGAGCGCGTGCTCGATCTCGTCGAGCCGCTCGTCGGTCACCTCGACGACGAGCGTCGGCAGAGCAAGCTCGCCCCAGAGCCCCCAGAGCCAGACCGTTTCGGGAGCGCCCGTCTCGACGACCGCTGCGAGCGCGGCGCGCCCGACCTCCTCGTGGAACGGATGGCGGTCATGGGGGCTCGGCGCGACGACCAGAGCGGGGCGGAGCTCCGCGAGCACCGCGGCCGGCTCGGGCTCGTCGACCCGCAGCTCGAACGCGGCGCGGCGGCATGCCTCCTCGAGCTCGCCGCGACGGCGGGCCTCGCTGCGTCGGCCGGCCGAGCGAGCAGGCGACGTTGACGATGCGCCAGCCTGCGTCGCGCAGCGTGAAGAGCGCGGCGGGCGCGCCGAGGAGCTCGTCGTCCGGGTGCGGCGAGAAATGGACTGCGACGCGCTCGCGCATCAGCCCTCCTGCCCCCACAGCGCGGCGCCGATCGCCCCGGCGCCGGGCCCGAGCTCGGCGGCGGCGATGTCGATCTGCTCGAGCGGCGCGACGCGCGCCCTCGCTGCGATCGAGGCGCGAAGCGGCCCGAGCAGCAGCTCGCCCGCCTCCGTCACCCCGCCGCCGATCACGACCCGCTCGGGCGCGAGGAAGATCAGCACGTTCGCGATCGCGAGCCCGACGAGCTCGCCCGCGCGCGCGAGCGCACGCACCGCCGCGTCGTCTCCCGCTCTCGCGCGAGCGACCGCGTCGTCGAACGAATCGGCCGAGGCGGCGGTTGCGATCGCCCGCGCCCCGGCGTAGAGCTCGAGGCAGCCGCGGTTGCCGCACGGGCAGGCGGGACCGTTCTCGTCCACCGTGTGGTGCCCGAGCTCGCCGCCGCGGTCCGTCACGCCGAGGTGCAGACGGCCGCCGAGGACGAGACCTCCGCCGACGCCGGTGCCGCAGACGACGCACATCACGTCGGCTGCGCCGCGGCCGGCGCCGAGCATCGACTCCGCCAGCGCGAATGCGTGCCCGTCGTTGATCAGGCGAACCGGGGCGCCGAGAAGCTCTTCGAGCGGCTCGCGCACGGGCACACCCGTCCACTCGCCGTAGAGGTTGGGCAGCAGCACGGCGTTGCCCGCATCGTCGAACAGGCCGGGCAGCGCCAGCCCGATCGAGTCGACCCGGCCGACCGACCGGCCGAGCTCGGCGAGGCGGCGGAGGACGGATGCGGGCTCTCCGTGCTCGGAGCGCGTGGGCTCGTCGTGCCGCTCGACGAGGGCTCCGTTCTCGAGCAGGGCGAGCTTGATGTTGGTGGCGCCGAGGTCCAGGCCGAGGCTCCTCATCGCGCGGTCCAGCCTCCGTCGACCGCCAGGACCGCGCCCGTGACGAACGTCGCGGTCGCGAGGTAGAGGCAGGCGGACGCGACGTCGGCCGGCGAGCCGAACGTGCCGGTCAGCGGCTGCAGCTCGGGCAGGCGCGCGACGATCGCCGGGTCGGACTGCGCGCGCGCGCTCATCGGGGTCTCGACCAGGCCGGCGGCCACCACGTTGCAGCGGATCCGGTCGGGCGCGTACGTGACGGCCATCGCACGGGTGAGCCCGATCAGTCCGGCCTTGGAGGCGGCGTACGCGTGCGTCGCGAAGTCGGCGTCGCCGCCGACGAGCCCGAGCACGGACGAGAGCGTGACGATTGCGCCGCCTCCGTTCGCCCGCAGCAGCGGGATCGCCCGCTTGGCGTAGAGGAACACGCTCTTCAGGTTCTGCTCGAGCACCGCATCCCACCCGGCTTCGGTGCAGAGATCGACCGGTCCGTCCCCGAACCGCCGCCCGCTGATCCCGTGCGCGCACACGAGCGCGTCGAGCCGGTCGAGCTCCGGGAACGGGTCGTCGCGGTCGACGGGGTGGACGTCGAAGCCCGCGTCGCCGAACGCGGCCGCCGTCGCGGATCCGATCCCGCCCGCCGAGCCGGTCACGACGGCGGTCTTCATCGGAGCGCGTGCCGGGCGCACGCGGCGTCGGTGACCAGCACGTCGATCAGGCCGGTGCGAAGCGCACCGAGGACAGCACGCTGCTTGCGACGTCCGCCGGCGGCTGCGACCACGCGCGCCCGCCTGAGCTGGGGCACCGAGAGAGCGATCGCCCGCTCGGCGGAGACGATGCGGCCGTCGTCGTCGAACACGTGGACGAGCAGGTGCCCCGCTGCATCGGGTCGCGTCCCGATGCCGAGGAGGACGACGGACACGTCGTCGAAGACCGACGTGGTCGGACGAACGACCCGCCGGAGCGCACGCTCGTCCGCGACGGCCGGCGCCTCGAGCGGATGGAACCGCCCGCCCGACCACGCGGCGAAGCGTGCGGCGAGCTCGGTCGGCCCCGTGCCCGGCACGAGACCCTCGATCGCGCCGCAGATCTGGACGACGGGCTGCTTCCGACCAGGCTCTTGGAGCCGGGTCGCGATCGCGGCCAGCGTCTGCCCCCACGCGACTCCGAGCACGTCGTCGGCCGCGAGCAGGCGCGGAAGCAGCTCGGCCGCGGCCCCGGCGACATCGTGGGCGACGACCACCGCCGTGATGCCGAAGCGGTCCTCGAGCCCGCGCGAGAGCTCGTCGAGCACCGGCACGGGCTCGTCGATCTCGAACCGGACGACTCCCTCGGTGCGAGCCTGCTCGAGCAGCCGCAGCACCTTGAACCTCGAGACGCCGAGCCGCTCCGCGATCTGCTGCTGCGTGAGCTCGCGGACGTAGTAGAGGCGCGCGACCTCCGCCATTGCCGATCTGCTCATTCGTGCGTACTCTTGCACAGATGAGCAGAAGTGTCGACGTCCTCGTGGTCGGCGCCGGCTCGGCGGGGAGCACGGCGGCGATCGCGGCCGCACGCACTGGTGCGTCCACGCTGCTCGTCGACCGCTTCGGGTTTCTCGGGGGCACCTCGACAGCGGTGCTCGACACCTTCTACGCGTTCTATACGCCCGGCGCCTCGCCCCGGAAGGTCGTCTCGGGCATTCCCGACGAGGTCGTCGGAAGGCTGGTCGAGCGCGGGATGGCGTTCGAGCGGCCGAACACCTACGGCGCCGGCACCGGCGTCACGTACGACCCGGAGACGCTGAAGCGCGTCTGGGACGAGCTCGTCGACGACGCGGGTGCATCGACGCTCCTGCACGCGTTCGTCTTCGCCGCCACCGTCGAGAACGGCCGGATCGTCGAGGTCCAGGCCGCCGCGAAGGGAGGGGTGCGCCGGATCCGCCCGCGGGTGGTCGTCGACGCATCGGGCGACGCGGACGTCTGCGCGCTTGCGGGCGCTCCCTTCGAGGCGCCCGGCGACGACGTGCAGAGCCTGTCGACGGTGTTTCGCGTCGCGAACGTCGACGTCGCGCGCGCCGAGGCGGTGCCGAAGCAGGAGCTGTGGGCGCTGATGCGCGAGGCGCGCGACTCGGGGCGATACGCGCTGACGCGCGTCGAAGGCTCCGTGCATCGCACGCCGCACGAAGGCGTGATGATGGCGTTGATGACGCGCGTCCGAAAGGTCGACGCGACGGATGCCGACCAGCTTTCGGCGGCCGAGCGTGAGGGGCGACGCCAGGCGGGCGAGTACTTTCGCTTCCTGCGCGAGCGCGTTCCGGGATACGAGCGTGCGGTGCTGGTGTCGACGAGCCCGGCGATCGGCGTGCGCGAGAGCCGCCGCATCGTGGGCGAGCACGTGCTGACGGCCGAGGAGATCCTCTCCGCCAGACAGTTCGACGACCAGATCGCGCGGTGCGGAGCGCCGATCGAGGAGCACCACGCCGGTGACGACACGCGCTGGGTCTACCTCGACGAGGGCGCAACCTACGGCGTGCCGTACCGCTCGCTCCAGCCGCAGAAGCTCGAGAACGTCCTCGTCGCCGGGCGCTGCTTCTCGGCGACGCACGAGGCGCACGCGTCGGCGCGTTCGATGGCGACGTGCATGGCGATGGGGCAGGCAGCAGGCACCGCCGCGGCGCTGACCGTCGAGCCGAAGCGGCTCGATCCGGCCGTGCCTGCGGGCGCGGCTGCGCGAGAACGGCGCCGATGTCGGCGATTGAGCGCATCCGCTCCGAGCGGCTCGTCGCGATCCTCCGTCGCGTGCCCGACCTCGACGTGCGCGTCGCGAAACTCGCGGACGCAGGAGTGGGCGTGGTCGAGATCACGCTCGACTCGGACGATGCGCTCGGCGCGATCGAGCGCACGCGGGGCCGCGACGACGTCTCGGTGCTCGCCGGCACGGTGCGCACCGCCGCGGAGGTGGACGCGGCCGTCGCGGCCGGGGCGGAGGCGGTCGTCGGGCCGGGATCCGTTCCGGCCGTGCTCGAGCGAGCCGGCGAGCTCGGGATCCCCGTCGTTCCGGGCGCCCTCACGCCCACGGAGATCGAGCGGGCGTGGACGGCCGGCGCCGCGCTCGTGAAGCTCTTCCCCGGCGCGCTCGGCGGCCCGAGCTACGTCAGGGACGTGCTCGCGCCGCTCGCCGACGTCCCGCTGATCGTCACCGGGGGCATCGACGCCTCGAACGCGCGCGCGTTCCTCGACGCGGGAGCGGTCGCGGTCGGGATCGGCTCCGCCCTCGGCGACGACCCTGCCGCGATCGCGGCCGCGCTCGCCGCGGTGGCCTGAACTTCGGTGCCAGGCACTTTGGTGCCTGGCACCAGGTCTAGATGGTTGATGCCTAGGCGACGACGTCCGAGAAGACGCCGGTCGTCTCGTCCTTGACGATCAGCTTGCGGCGGCCGTCGGGCATCCGCTCCTCCTTGATCACCGTCTTGCCGTCGTGGGTGCGACGGCTCTTGGCGATTCGCTCGGTCGTTCCGCCGCGCCAGTCGTCGATCTGGATCGGCTCCCAGCGGCCCGACCCGGCCGCCGCGTAGACCGCGTCGATCACGGCGTTGACGACGTAGCCGTCGTAGAACGTCTCGGTCGGCTCCCGGCCCGTGTCGAGCGCGTCGAACATGTCCGTGAACATGTCGACGTAACCGAGCTCGGCGACCTCGTCGCCGACCGGGAAGAGCCAGCCGCTCGTCGTCTCCGCCTTCTCGGCGACGTAGCCCGCTCCCTCGCCCGACGAGAACATCTCGAAACCGGTGCGCAGGAAGTGATTCGTCCAGATCGTCCCCTCGGTGCCGGCAACCTCGTCGCGCAGGTCCATGCCACCGCGAAACGTCCACGACACCTCGAACTGCCCGATCGCCCCGGACTCGAACTTGATCAGCGCGATCGCGTTGTCCTCGGCCTCGATCGGGTGCACGAGGGTGTCGGTCCACGCCGCCACCTCGACCGGTCTGTTTCCCTTGCCGACGTAGCTGCGGACGATCTCGATGCAGTGGCACCCGAGGTCGACGATCGCGCCGCCGCCCGCCTGCTCGGCGTCCCAGAACCAGGCCGAGTGCGGACCGGGATGCGTCTCGCGCGAGCGCGCCCAGGTCACCTCGCCGATCTGGCCGGCCCGAACGGCCGCGACCGCCTTCAGGGTCTTCGGCGTGTAGACGAGGTCCTCGAGATAGCCGGTGAAGATGCCGGCGGACTCCGCGATGTCGAGGATCTGCTTCGCCTCGGTGGCGTTGCGCGCGAGCGGCTTCGTGCAGAGGGCCGCCTTGCCGTGCCGCGCGCAGAGCTCGACCGCCTCGAGGTGCAGGTGGTTCGGCAGGCCGATCACGACGGTGTCCGTCGACGCGTGGGCGATCGCCGCCTCGAGATCGGTCGTGTGCTCGGGGACGTCGTTCGCGGCGGCGAACGCCTCCGCGCGCTCGGCCGACCGCGAGTAGACGACCGCGACACGGTCGCGCCCGCGCTGGCCGTGCAGCGTCCGGGTGTAGAAGAGCCCGATCAGTCCGGTGCCGAGCATCGTCACTCTGTGGCCGTCCACTGGTTCCTCGCCGCTCCTTCCTTGACGGGGGTCTGCGATCGAAGTAGCGTCGCAGCTGTCTAAACGTCTAGACAGGTTGATGCCGACCGACTCTACTCTCACCGCGCCGCGGACGACAAGGTTCGTCGCCGCCGCGCGCCTGCTGCTCGACCGGGTCGAGGAACAGGCGGAGGCCATCGCCACGGTCGCGGCCGCGTGCGCGGACGCGATCGCCGCCGGCGGCCTCGTCCACCTCTTCGGCACGGGCCACTCGCGGATCCCGGTGGAGGAGATGTTCCCGCGCTACGGCTCGTACCCGGGCTTCAACCCGATCGTCGAGCTCTCGATGACCTTCCACACGCAGGTCGTCGGGTCGAACGGTCAGCGGCAGGCGATGTTCATCGAGCGGACGCCCGGGCTCGCCGAGACGATCCTGGCGAACTTCGAGCTGCGGCCGACCGACGTCCTGATCGTGTTCTCGGCGAGCGGGCTGTCGGCGGTGCCGATCGAGATGGCGATCGGCGCTCGCAAGCGGGGGCTCACCGTGGTCGCGGTGACCTCCGTCGCGCACTCGATGGCCGGCGAGCCGACGCACGAGGCCGGCCGGCTGCTCGACAACGCCGACATCGTGCTCGACCTCGGCACGCCGCCGGGCGACGCGCTCGTCTCGATCGAAGGGCTGGCGACTCCCGTCGCGCCCGGGTCGACGATCGCGGCCGTCGCGCTGGTCAACGAGATCAAGGCCCAGACGGCCGAGCTCCTCGTCGAGCGGGGCGCGATGCCGCCCGTGCTCACGAGCGCGGCGGTCGTCGGGAAGGAAGCTTCTGCCGAGCTGTTCGAGGCTGCCTACGCCGAACACGCCCGGCGGTACGCACGGTCGCTGCGGGGACATGAGTGTGAGACCCGATAGAAGAAAGGAGGACGCCCCCGTACGCTTGGCCGCACGACCCCCCACGTCAGCGTTTCCCCACAGGAGGAGGCATCAGTTGAAGGGCTCGTTCAGAGGAGCACGCTGGGCGATCGCGCTCGTCGCGTTCGCCGCCGTGTCCGTCACGGCCGCCGTCGCGGCGTACGCGCACCCGGGCAAGGCCCAGGCGAAGTACGTCCTCGGTGTGTCGAACACGCTCGTCGGCAACGGGTGGCGCGAGGAGATGATCTGCGCCGTCAAGGCCCAGGCGGTGGCGAGCGGCATGGTGAGCAAGGTGATCGTCGCCGACCGCAACGGCGGGCCGGCAGAGCAGGCCGCCGATATCCGCAACCTGATCTCGGCCGGCGCGAACGCGATCATCATCAACCCGTCCGAGCTCGACGGCGCTCAACAGCGTCATCCAGCAGGCCGCAGCGCGCGGGGTGAAGGTCGTGTCGGTCGACCAGCGCGTGACGGCGCCCCAGGCGCACAACGTCACGAACGACCAGGTCGCTTACGGCCGCCTCGGCGCCGAGTGGCTGTTCAAGCAGCTCGGAGGCAAGGGCAACGTCGTCGAGATGCGCGGCATCGCCGGCGTCCCGGCCGACACCGATCGCCACGCCGGGTTCGTGCAGGCGCTCAAGAAGTACCCGAACATCAAGGTCGTCAAGCAGACCTTCACCGGGTGGCAGTTCGCGCCCGGCGGCAAGCAGATCCTCGACATCCTCAACTCCGGCGTGAAGGTCGACGGCGTCTGGACGTCCGGGATCGACTACACCGTCGTCAACGCGTTCAAGACCGCCGGCAAGCCGGTTGTGCCGGTCGTGGGCGCCGACAACAACGAGTTCCTCAAGCAGCTCCTGAACTACAAGGGCTTCCGCGGCCTGGCCGTCACCAACCCCGCCACGATCGGCGGTGCGGGTGCGGCAGTGGCGCTCGACCTGCTGCAGGGCAAGAGCGTCCAGACCTGGGTGAAGTTGACCCCGCAGGCGTGGGACAACGGCACCTCGGCGGGCAAGAAGGACATCAAGGCGAACTACTCGCCGAGCCGTCCGCCGACGTTCAGTGCACGGCTGCAGATCAAGCCGTGGACGACGTACACGTCGCAGCAGCTCTTCAGCTGCAAGGGGCCCTAGCGGCCTCGCGCTGATCGGTACCGCGGGAGGGGCGCTCCGGCCCTCTCCCGCGGCGACCTCGGTATGGCGACCGAGCTCCTCCTCGAAGCGCGCGGCCTGGCGAAGAGCTACGGCCCGGTGGTCGCGCTGCGCTCTGCCGACCTGCTCGTGGCAGCCGGCGAGGTGCACGCCCTGCTCGGGGCGAACGGCGCGGGCAAGAGCACGCTCGTCAGGGTGTTGACGGGCGTGACTTCGCCCGACGCCGGGACCGATCTCCGTGCGCGGGAAGCAGGTGCGCATCGGATCGCCCGCACGGGCGGCGGCAATCGGGCTGTCGCCGGTCTTCCAGGACCCCGCCCTCGTGCCCGACTTGACGGTGGCGCAGAACATGCGGCTGACCGGCGGACGATCCGGAGAACGTGCACGCGCGAGTTGCGCGCGCTCGAGCTCGACCTCGACTTCGGCGAGCTCGTCGCGAGACGTCCCGTTGCCGTTGCTGCGGATGATCGACCTCGCACGGGCGCTTGCGCGCGAGCCCGCAGCTGCTCCTGCTCGACGAGATAACCGCTGCGCTGCCCTCCGACCTCGCCGAGCGTGTGTTCACCGTGATGCGGCGCGTGCGCGAGCGCGGTGGGTCGGTCCTCTTCATCACGCACCGCCTGAAGGAGGTGATCGCCTCGTGCGACCGGGCGACGATCCTGCGCGACGGCGGCGACAGTCGCGACGATCGACCCGAGGGAGCGCGGCGAGGAGGCGATCGTCGGCTACATGCTCGGCCCGGAGGCCGCAGAGCGCGGCCGGCGGTCGCGCTCGACCACGAGGCGGAGGCCGAACGGCCGGCCCCGCCGGCCGACGGCGACGACCGCGCTCGAGGTCGGCGGCCTCGTCGGCGCGGCCTCGTGCGGAACGTCTCCTTCGCGCTTCGACCAGGCGAGATCCTCGGGATCGCCGCGCTCGAAGGCCAGGGCCAGGACGAGCTCTTCGCGGTGCTCTCCGGCCAGCGCGCGGCCGAGCGCCGGCGAGATCGTCGCCGCCGGCAAGCCGCTTCGCGCCCGGCACCCGTACGACGCGATCCGGGCCGGCGTGGTGCTGGTTCCCGCCGACAGGCTGCAGGCGCTCCTGCCGCAGCGGTCGGTTGCGCGAGAACATCGCCGTCGCCGCGCTACAACCGCCCCGCGCCGGTGGGGGGCGATCAACATGCGCGACGAGGGCAGGCGCGTGCAGCGGTGCGATCGACGCGCTGCAGATCGACGTGCGCGCCGGCGCGTCAGGCGCGACGGCTCTCCGGCGGGAACCAGCAGAAGGTGACGATCGCCCGCTGGCTCGCGAGCGGGCTTCCGCACGATGCTGTGCTTCGACCCGACACGGGGCATCGACGTCGGCACGAAGCGCCAGATCTACGCGCTGCTGCGACGGCTCGCCGACGAGGGCGGCGCGATCGTGTTCTTCTCGAGCGAGCTCGCCGAGTTCCCGCTCGTCTGCGACCGCGTGCTGACGCTCTACGGCGGCGGCATCACCGCCGAGCTGCCCGGTGCGGCCGCGGACGAGGCCTCCCTCCTCCGCGCGATGCACGGACTCGTGGAGACCGACGCGGGGCAGGCAGCTTGACCTCGACCGTCGCCGGGACCGCGACGCCTCCGTCGACGAGCCTGCGCCGTCCGCGTGCTCAGGCGCCACGGCTGGACGATCGGCGTTTTCCTCCTGCTGATCGCGCTCGTCGTCTACTGGCGCGGGCAGACGACGCTGCAAGTGGGGGCCGTTCGACGTCCAGTCGCTCGCGATCGACGCGCTGCCGCTTTGCTTCGCCGCCTGCGGCCAGGCGATCGTGATCCTGAGCGGCGGGATCGACCTCTCGATCGGGTCGATGATGGCGCTCGTCAACGTCGTCTCGGCGCGCTGTGATGCTGCACCTGAGCTTCCGAGACGCGGTCGCTCTCGTCGATCGTGATCGTCCTCGGGGCTGCGCTCGTCGGCGCGGCGATCGGGCTGACGATCGTCGTGACGCGCGTCGCCGACATCATCGTCACTCTCGCGATGCTGTTCGTGCTCGGCGGCCTCGCGCTCGCCGTGCTGGAAGTGCCGGGCGGCGGTGCGCCGACCCGGTACCAGAACCTCGTCACGCTCGACACGGTCGTGACGCACTGGCTGCCGTCCGGCACTCGTGATCCTGTTCGGCGCCTACTCGGTCCTCTGGCTCACGGTTCGGCGCTCGCGCGTCGGCCTGGCCCTCTACGCGATCGGCTCGAACCGCAACGCCGCGTACCTCGCCGGCGTCAACGTCCCGGCGACGCGCGTGCTCGCGTACGCGTACTCGGGTGCGTTCGGCGCCCTCGGCGGCCTCGCGCTGACCGCCGCCTCGGGGCTCGGCGATCCCAACGCGGGGGGTATCTACACGCTCAACTCGGTCGCGGCCGTGGTGCTCGGCGGCGTGTCGCTGCTCGGTGGCGTCGGCGGCCTGATCGGGCCGATCCTCGCGGCGTTCGTGCTCACGCTGGTCAAGACCGTCATGATCCTGAAGGGCGTTGACCAGAACTACGCCCAGGTGATCCAGGGGGCGCTGATCGTGCTCGTCGTGATGATCGGCGGCCTCGTCGTGCGTCAGAAAGGGAAGAGCTGATGGCCGCAGCGCCTCGGCCTGGCAGCGCGCTTGTCGTTGGGGCAGTTCGGGTCCGACAACCCGGCCGCCGTCCTGACGGTCGTCTTCATCGGGCTGTTCGTGGCCACCGACATCATCAACCGCGCGCAGGGGGACGGCGCGTTCCTGACGCCGAAGCAGGTCTCGACGACGTTCCTGTACGCGGCGGTACTCGGGTTGATGGCCGCCGGTCAGACGCTCGTTATGCTCACCGGCGGCGTCGACCTGTCGGTGGCGACGACGGCGACCACCGGTGCGTTCGTCATCTCGCGCTTCGGCACGCACGGCTCGGCCGAGGCGATCGCGATCGCGCTCGCCGTCGGGCTCGGTATCGGGCTCGTCAACGGCATCGGGATCGCCCTCTTCCGCGTGAACGCGCTGATCATGACGCTCGGGAT
This sequence comes from uncultured Thermoleophilia bacterium, assembly GCA_963708355.1. GTDB lineage: Bacteria > Actinomycetota > Thermoleophilia > Gaiellales > Gaiellaceae > PALSA-600. Next base: position 23,604 of record CAVPSK010000013.1, read on the forward strand.
CTCGACGATCACGCTCGGCCTGCTGACGGTGCAGGCGCAGAAGCAGTTCACGGCGCTCGTCCCGAACTTCGTGGTGACCCTCGGCTCCGAGCGCTTCCTCACGTACATCCCGTACGACCTGCTGGTATGGGGCCCGGTCGCGGTGGTGATCATCCTCGGGCTGCGCTACTCGGGCATCGGGCGCATGATCTACGCGGTCGGCGACAACCCCGTGGCGTCTCGTCTTGCCGGGGTGCGCAACTGGCAGGTGCTGCTCGTCGTCTACGCGCTCTGCGGCATGCTCGCCGCAGCTCGCGGGATCCTGCTCGTGGGCTTCAACAACGCCGCCGACCTCGGCATCGGCAGCCCGTTCCTGCTGCCGTCGGTCGCGGCGGTGGTGATCGGCGGCACGTCGATCTTCGGCGGCCTCGGCGGCTACGCAGGGACGATCCTCGGCGCGCTCATCCTCACCGTCCTCGATTCGCTGCTGACGATCCTGAACGCGTCGCAGGCGTTGCGGCAGATCATCTACGGGCTGATCGTGCTCGCGCTCGCCGCGATCTACGCCCGCGCGACCGCCGGCGGGGACTGAGTCGAGATGCAGGGGCTGGCGAAGCTCGCGGCCGGGCCGGGCCATGTCGCGCTCGCCGAGCGCGAGGAACCGGAGCCGACGGCCGGTCACGTCGTCGTCGACGTCGTCGCGGCGGGGATCTGCGGCACCGACGTCCACATCTTCGACGGCGAGTACGCCTCGCAGCCGCCGGTGACGATGGGGCACGAGGTCTCCGGCGTCGTCGCGGACCTCGGCGAGGGCGTCGACGAGTCGTGGCGAGATGCGCGCATCGTCACCGAGACGTACTTCTCGACCTGTGGGCGGTGCCGCTGGTGCCGTGACGGACGCATCAATCTCTGTCCCGAGCGCAGGTCGATCGGCTCGTTCGTGGACGGCGGATTCGCGCCGCGGCTGCTCGTTCCCGCGCGCAACCTGCACCGCATTGCGGACTGGCTGGACGGTCGTGAGGCGGCGATGGTCGAGCCGCTCGCGTGCTGCTGCCACTCGCTGCTCGATCCGGATCGGATCGGCCCGGGCGACGCGGTGGTGGTCGTCGGCCCAGGCCCGATCGGCCTGCTCGCCGCACAGGTCGCGCGTGCGGCAGGTGCGGAGGTCCACGTGCGCGGCACGCCGAACGACACCGCTCGGCTCGCGGTCGCCGCGACGCTCGGGTTCGCGACGTCGACGACCGCCGCGGGCGATGTCGGGGCGTTCGACGTCGCCGTCGAGTGCTCGGGCCACGAGTCCGGCATGACGTTCGCACTCGAATCCGTTCGTCGTGGTGGGCGCTACGTCCAGATCGGGCTGGCGGGGAGGCACGTGTCGGTGCCGCTCGACCTCGTGTGCTTCGGCGAGCTGACGATGACGTCCGGCAACGCCTCGACGCCGGCGTCCTGGAACCGCGCGCTCGAACTGGTCGGTGAGCGTTGCGTCGAGCTCGGCCCCCTGCTCACGGAGGCGGTTCCGCTCGCCGAGTGGGAGCGTGCGTTCGCGGCAACACGAAGCGGCGCGGGCATCAAGTTCGTGCTCGTGCCGTAGAGGTCCGACGTCGGAGCCGGTCAGGTGCGCGTTACGGGGCGCCTTGGGCCACAGGCCCACGGCCCGTAGCCGCCGCGCGCACGCCAGACCAGCGGGCGCACGACGAAGAAGAGGAACAGCGGGACGGCCAGCCACACGACGTGGCCGCCGGCGAGCACCGCGATCAGAACGACGAACGGCAACACGAGCGGCCATGGGCGCCGGCTCCAGGTACTCGCGCGGGGCCGACGCTCGGCCTCCTCGCGGGGGAAGTCCGCGACGAGCTCGTCGAGCTCGGCGTAGGTCTTCGCCGTGAGGCAGCGCTCGAGCCGCGTCTGGAACTCATCCGAGTCGAGCCGTCCTTCAACGTGGCGCTGCCGCAGGATCTCGCTGACGGCGTCGCGTTCCTTGTCGCCGACACGGAGTGAGCGATCGCGCGGGCCGTCGCCGGGCTCATACCGGTGGTCATTCGATGCTGCCACGTCTGTCCTTTCGATCGAGTTCGGTCATTCGCCCGCCTCGTCCTCTGCGAGCAGGGCGTACAGCGCCCGCCGCGCCTCAGCGAGGACGACGCGCGCCTTGGCAATCTCTTGTTCGTTCCCGAGGTGGCCGATCTGGCCGGCCGCCATCCCGACGCGGCGCATCTCGCGGAACAGCGAAGCGACGTCGCCGTCGACCGAGTCGGTCATCTGCTCCCAGGGAGCATCCAGCTCGTCGCGGCGCTCGTCGACATACGTCCGCCCGGCGTCGGTCAGCACATACGTACGCCGGTCACCCACTTCCTCAGCGCGGATCAACCCCTCGTCCTCGAGCTGGGCCAGGGCCGGATAGACCGACCCCGGGCTCGGGCGCCAGACGCCGTCGGAGCGCTGCTCGATCTCCTGCATGATCTGGTAGCCGTTGCGCGGCTCTTCCGCGAGCAGGAGCAAGGCTGCCGCCCGGACGTCGCCCCGGCGTGCCCTCGGCCCGCGCGGGAACCCGCCCGAGCCGCCGAAGAAGAACGGGCCGAACCCGCCTCCAGGCCCGAACCGGGGGCCGCGTCGGCCCCGGCCGCGCGCTGCCATCGCCAGCACCGCGCCCGCCGCCAGGCCCCCCAAGCGCCCCGCCGGCCGATGTTCGCCGAAGCAGGGCCACTCGAGTGCGTCGCCGTGCATTATCACAGAATAACACGATATATCGGAATAGCTCGGCGGCGCAGAAGCCGCGAGCCGCGCCCCTTCACGCGATGAGGGGCTTCAACGTGTCGCGGGCGATCAGGAAACCGCGCTCGACGAGCTCCGGGTCGCCCTCGAAGCGGCGGTCTTCGTGCTCGACCGAGACCACGTGGTCGTAGCCGACCGCGTAGAGGGCGGCGAGGAAACGCCGCCAATCGACCTGGCCGAGGCCGGGGAGGCGCGGCACCTGCCAGCCGATCCGGGGCGAGAAGGTGCCGTGGCGGTAGAGGCCGTCGCGCGGATCTCGAGATCTTTCGCGTGCGCGTGGAAGATGCGGTCGGCGAAGTCGTAGACGGCACGTTCGTAGTCGATCTGCAGCCAGACCAGATGTGACGGGTCGATGTTCAGCCCGAAGTTCGCGTCGGGGATCGCCGAGAACATCTCGTCCCAGATCGCAGGCGACCAGGCGAGGTTGTTGCCGCCCGGCCACTCGTCGTAGCTGAAGATCATCGGGCAGTTCTCGATCGCGATCTTCACGTCCCGCTCGCCGGCGTATGCGACGAGCTCGGCCAGATCTCGCGGAAGCGGCCAGGTTCTCCGGCAGCGGCCGGTCCTTGTCGTTCCCGGCGAACGTGCCGACGATGCCGACGCCGAGCGCCTGCGCCGCGTCGACGACCTTCCGCAGATGGGCGTTCACCTCGCGCCGGTGCGCGTCGTCGGGATGCAGGTTGTTCGGGTAGTAGGCGAGCGACGAGATCGCGACGCCGTGGCGCTCGAGCGTCGCGTGCACCGCGTCGACGTCGAGTTCGTCGACATCGATGTGGGTGACGCCCGCGTACCGGCGCTGCTCGCCGCCCGCGGACGGCCAGCACGCCACCTCGAGCATGTCGTAGCCGTTGGCTGCCGCCCACGCGGCGACCTCGTCGAGCGAGCAGTCCGCCGAACGCCGCCGTCAGCAGTCCGAGCTTCACAAGGCCACCTCCACCCATCGCTGTTCACGGTTCGACTCTGCGATCGCCTCGCCGAGCACGTTCTCGATGTGACCCGCGCGGAAGTCGGGTAGTCGTCGCCCGGCTCGCCGGCTGCGACCGCGCGATAGACCGCGCGATAGAGCTCGCGGAAGGTGTCGGCGAACCCTTCGGCATGCCCCGCCGGCAGGTGCGTCGTCGCGGCAGATACCGGCGCCATCAGCGCCGGGTTGCGGAGCAGCGTGCCGTTCGGCTCGTCGCGGCGGCCGAGCCACAGCGCCTCCGGCTGCTCGCCGTCCCACGCGAGCGACCCGTTCGAGCCGTCGACCTCGAAGCGAACCGCGTTCTTCCGTCCCGCCGAGACCTGGGAGACGACACACGAGCCGCGGGCGCCGCCACGAAACGGAACCAGGATGTGGGCGAGATCCTCGGTGGTCATCCGGCCTCGACCCGCTCGACGTCGTCGGCCGCGCGCGAACGTCTCGACCTCGCCCGCGGCCGGCGGCGGACCGGGGAGGGTCGTCGCGAGATCGGCGAAGATCTGCTCGACCTCGAGACCGCTGACGAACTGCACGAGGTCGAGCCAGTGCGAGCCGATGTCCGCGACGGCGCGCAACTCGCCGCCCTTGTCGGGCTCGAGGCGCCAGTTCCAGTCGGTCTCGAGCAGGAGCCAGTCCTGCAGGTATCCGCCGTGGACGTTCCACACGTCGCCGAGGTCGCCGCGGAGCGTGCGTGCTCGCGCCTCCTGGACGAGCGGGTAGAAGCGGATGTTGAAGTTCGTGCAGTGGACGAGCCCGCTGCGCTCGGCGAGCGCGAGCAGCTCGGCCGAGTCGGCGGCGGTCAGGGCGAGCGGCTTTTCGCAGACGACATGCTTCCCGGCCGCGAGCGCCGCCTTCACCTGCCGCGCGTGCAGGTGGTTCGGCGTCGTCAGGTGGACGACGTCGACGCGGTCGTCGTCGAGCAGCGCCTCGTAGCTCTCGTACGCCGGCGCGAGTGCTTCGACGCCGCGCGCTCCGGGCGTCGAGCCGACGACGCCGGTGACCTCGACACCGAGTCGGCGAAGCGCGTCGACGTGGACGACGCCGATGAAGCCGGTGCCGACGACGCCGGCGCGAAGCTCGTCGATCCGCCGGGTCATGCGGCCTCCACGTGATCTCCGGCATCACGTCGGCAGCTCCACGTCGAAGTCGACGCCGAGCCCGTAGCGCGCTCCCACGTAGCGGCTCTCGGTGAGCTCGAGCGGTGCACCGTCCTGGTCGAGGATCAGCCGGCGCTCGACGAGCAGCGGCTCGCCGCGCTTGACGCCGAGCAGCTTCGCGTCTCCGATGCCGGCCGCCTCCGCGCCGAGGTCGGCCCGGCCGGCGGTCGGTACGAGACCGGCCGCGGCGAGCCTGCGAACACCGAGTCACTGCCGAGGTCGCGGTCGAGGATGTCCGCAACGCGCTCGGCGGGGAAGACCGCCGTCTCGAGCGCGACCGGCTCGCCGTCTGCCTCCCGTACGCGCCGGAGCACGAACACCTCGTCCGTCGCGAGTCTCCGCGCCTCGTCAGCGGTTGCGGGCCGGCGCTTCTGCTCCACGATCCGCGACGAGGGCACCTTGCCCCGACGCCGCATCTCGTCGCTGAACGAGAGGATGTGACTCGCCGTGCGATTCGCCCGCTCCGGTGCGACGAACGTCCCGCGGCCCGGGACGCGGTAGACGAGCCCTTCCTGCACGAGCCGCTGCACGGCGCCGCGCGCGGTCATACGCGAGACGCCGAACTCCTCGCAGAGCTGCGCGTCCGACGGCAGCGGTGCGTGCGGATCGAGCGCGGCGATCCGCACGCGGAGCGACTGCTCGATCGTGTAGTAGCGGGGGACGAACTCGGTCATCCGTCCGTGCGCGCGTGCCCGACCGCGCCGTTGATCGTGAGCCCGCCGTCGACGACGAGCTCCTGCCCGGTGACGTAGCGAGCCGCGTCGCTCGCGAGGAAGAGGATCGTGTCGGCGACCTCGTCCACCGTCCCGATGCGGCGGAGGGGGATTCGCTCCTCGTAGGTGCGGCGCACCTCCGGCGTGTAGGCCGTCGCGTTCATCGCGGTGTCGACCGCGCCGGGCGCCACGGAGTTCACGGTGACGCCGTGGGGGGCGAGCTCCAGCGCGAACGTCTTCGTCATGGCGTCGATTGCGCCCTTCGCGGCGCTGTAGGCGCCCAGCTCCGGCACGGCGAGGATCCGCGCGGCGGAGGTGACGTTGACGATCCGGCCCGCGCGCTTCGCGATCATCCGCCGTGCCGCGGCCCGGCAGCCGTAGAAGTAGCCGTGCAGGTTCGCCCGCAGCAGCCCGTGCCAGTCCTCGTCCGTCGTGGAGACGAGCGGCTTGACCATGAGGCGCGCGGCGTTGTTCACCCAGACGTCGATGCCGCCCCACTCGTCTTCGACGCGGCCGGCGAGCGCCTCGACCGCCTCCGGATCGCCGGTGTCGCCGGTCGTGAAGATGCCGTCGACCGGAGCCGCGTCCTCGAGCGCGATACCCGCGACGCGCGCGCCGGCGGCGGCGAACCGGCGGGCGACGGCCTCGCCGATGCCGGTCGACGTTCCGGTGACCACGACCCGGCGCCCGGCCAGGCTGAACGGCCCGTCCATGGCGCGACTGTATAGCTGTCTAGACGGTTGGGCAAGACGGCCCATCACCCATCTCAGGGCTCCCAGGCGAAAGCCCGCGCCGGATTGGCGACGAAGATCCGTTGCGCGAGGTCGGCGCCGAGCTCGCGCTCGAGCCGCGGCCGGAAGCGTGCGAACACGTAGTCCAGGCCGGGGCCGCCGCCGTAGGCGCGCATCATCCCGCGCCGGCCGGTGTCCCCGCCGAGGAGCAGCCGGTCGGCGTGGCCACGTTCGGCGAGATCGGCGATCAGCTGCAGGATGGTCGAGTCGGGCCAGTACTTCGTTCGGCCCGGCCCGTCGAGCTGGAGCGTCGCGCCGGCGTCGGCCGTTTCTCCGTGCTCGGCTGCGTCGGGGTTGCGGTCGACGTGGGCCAGGATCACGGCGGTGGGGGGGACGCCGAGCGACTGGAGCCGCTCCACGATCGCCAGCCCCATCGTCCCGTGCTGCGTGTGGACGCACACCGGCGCGCCGATCTCGACGTGTGCGGCCGCGACCGCGGCGAACGCCTTCTCCTCGAACGCCGTGAGGTGGTGGTAGCTCGCGCCGGCCTTCACGATCCCACAGCGCGCGCGCAGCTCTTCGACGAAGCGCCGGGTCAGCTCGTCGACCGGCATCGTGCGATACGGATCGTCCGCCGTGTAGTGCGCGTCGCGGTGCAGCCCGGTGGCCGCCACGACGTGGAGGCCCGTCTCGCGCGAAACGTGCGCGAGGCCGTCGAGGTCGCGGCCGAGGCCGAGCGGCGTCCAGTCGACGAGCGAGCGCGCTCCGGCGCCGGCGAGCGTCCGCGCCTCGTCGACCGCCTTGTCGCGGTCGACGAACTCCTCGCCCGGCTGCGCCGGCGTGTCGAGGAAGAGGTGCTCGTGGGCGTCACACGGGCCGAGGTCGGCAGGGTCGATGTCGCCGAGAACGGTGCGGACGATCACTGCGCGATCGTACGGACGTGGCAGAGTCTCGGGGGAGATGGCGACGATGGCCGACCTCGACGCGCTGGCGCTCGAGCTGCCGCAGGTGACGAAGGAGGTCTCGGACGACGGCCGGCCGACGTACAGCGTGCACGGCAAGATGTTCTGCTTCCATCGCAGCCGCCGGCCGGACGCCGTCGACGAGGAGACCGGCGAGCGGCTCAACGATGTGCTCGTGTTCCGGGTTGCCGACCTCGACGAGAAGGAGCTGCTGCTCGCCGACCGGCCCGAGATCTTCTTCACGACGCCGCACTGGAACGGCTACCCCGCCGTGCTGGCGCGGATCCCGGCCCTCGAGCGGATCGACCGTGAGGCGCTGCGGGAGCTCGTCGTCGACGCATGGCTGACGCGGGCGCAGAAGCGCGTCGCGAAGGCGTGGCTCGCCGAGCACGAGGGGGGAGAAGGGTGACGTCGACGGAAGCATCCGCGCAGTGCCCGAGCTGCGGCCGCGGCAACGTCGAAGGGGCCCGCTTCTGCAGCCACTGCGGCGCACAGCTCGACGGCGCCGGCCGTCCAGCCGAGGAGCGTAAGCTCGTCTCGATCCTCTTCGTCGACCTGGTCGATTCGACCGCGCGCGCCGACGGCGCCGACCCGGAGGACGTCCGCGACGCGCTGCACGTGTACCACGCCGAGGCGAAGCGGCGGATCGAGGAGCACGGCGGCACGCTCGAGAAGTTCATCGGCGATGCGGTCATGGCTGTCTTCGGGGCGCCGACGTCGCACGGCGACGACGCGGAGCGCGCGGTTCGCGCAGCGCTCAGCGTCCTCGAGGGGATCGGAGACGTGAATCGAGCGCACGGCCTCGAGCTCGCAGCGCGTGCCGCCGTCAACACGGGCGAGGCGGTCGTGACGCTCGGCGCACAGCACGGCGGGGCGCTGGCGATCGGGGACGTCGTGAACACCGCATCTCGCCTACAGGCGGCGGCCCCGACCGGACGGGTGATCGTGGGCGCCGAGACGCATCGCGCCACGCGGCACTCGATCCGCTTCGAGGCGGCACCGGCGATCGATGCGAAGGGAAAGGCCGAGCCGGTCGAGGCGTGGCTGGTCGTCGAGGCCGTGACCGAGCCTTCGGTGCGGCCGCTCGCGCAGCGCGAGCTGGTCGGCCGATCGCAAGAGATCGTGCTCCTGCGATCGATCTGGGCGCGGGCGGTGACGGAGCGGCGGCCGCACCTCGTCACCGTGGTCGGGCCGCCGGGCATCGGGAAGTCGACGCTGTGCCGCGAGACGGCCGCGTTCGTCGAGCGCGACGGCGGCCGGATCCTGCGCGGGCGCTGCCTTCCCTACGGCGAGCAGGCGGGCTACCAGGCGTTCTCGTTCCTCGTCCGGGATGCGAGCGGGATCATCGCGTCGGATCCGCTCCCGGTCGCGCGCGAGAAGCTCGCGCGGGCGGTGGCCGAGGTGATGCCGGAGCCGGAGACCGCCGAGACCACCCGCAACCTCTCGCTCCTGCTCGGGCTGGCGCCGGAGAGCGACATCGACGCCCGGAGCCTCGCCCTGTTGTTCTTCGCAGCCCGCCGGTTCCTCGAATGCCTCGGGCTCGAGTGCCCGACGCTGCTCGTGTTCGAGGATGTCCACTGGGCGAAGCCGAGCGAGCTCGACCTATTGCAACACCTCACGATGCACCTGCGCGACTCGCCGCTCGTCCTGATCGTGCTGACCCGGCCCGAGCTGCTCGACAGCCGGCCGGGATTCACGAGCGGCCTCGTACCGCAGGCGACGATCGTGCTCGACCCGCTCACGGCCGAGGACTCCGCCGAGCTGGCGGCGGCGATCATCGGCGAGGTCGCGGGCCGGACCGTCGACATCGACCGCATGGTCGAGGTCGCGGGTGGGAACCCCCTCTTCCTCGAGGAGCTCGCCGCCTCGGTTGCCGAGCTCGGGGAGGGGGCGGCGCTCCCGGTGACCGTGCGCGAGGCGATCGCGGCGAGAATCGACGCCCTTCCCGCCGACGCGCGAAGCGCGCTGATGTCCGCCGCAGTCGTCGGCCGGGTGTTCTGGCGCGGGGTGCTGGCCTCGGTCGGCGAGGTGAGCGACGTCGACGCCGCGTTGAGCGTCCTCGAGCTGCGCGACCTGATCCGCCGGGACTCGGCGAGCCAGCTGTCGGGCGACGCGGAGTTCACGTTCAAGCACATGCTGATCCGCGACGTCGCCTACGCCACTGTCCCTCGGTCGGCGAGGCGCACGCTGCACGCGGACGTCGCGCGGTCGATCGAGGAGGCGGTCGGCGAGTCGGCCGAGACCCTCCATTCGATCCTCGCGTACCACTGGAGCGAGGGCGGCGAGCCGGATCGCGCGATTCCGTACCTTCTTTCGGCGGCGGAAGTCGCACGACGTGCCTGGGCGCAGGGAGCGGTGATCGATCTCTACTCGAAGGCGCTCGAGCTTGCGGCGGGCGAGGACTTGCGTCGGGAGATTCGCCTGAGGCGTGGGCTCGCGCTGGTTGCGATCCAGGACTACGAGCGGGCGGCGCACGAGCTCGCCGAGCTGCTGCCCGTGCTCGACGGGCAGCAGCGCCTCGACGCGTTGATCGGCCGTGCGCGCGCGACGCTCTGGACGGAGCGCGACGCCGAGACGCTCGCCATCGCCCAAGAGGCGCTTCCGCTCGCGGAGGCCCTCGGAGACGACACGGCGATTCCGGCCGCCCTCGCGATCGAGAGCCAGGCGCTCGCGATGCGCGGCGCGGAGGGAGATCTCGACCGTGCGCTCGAGCTCGGCGACCGCGCTCTCGAGCTCTGGGTGCCCGGCGCCCGTGCGTACGACCTCGCCGACCACTACCACCTTCACGCCGACGTCCTGTACTGGACCGGGAGCTACGAGCGGACCGTCGAGATGGGGCAGCGATCGCGGGCGCTCGCGAGCGACGTCCGGAGCGGGGAGGCGCTGCTGCGCGGCGGCGGTCTCGAGGCGCTGGGCCTGGCGGGGCTCGGGCGCCACGAGGAGGCGATCGCGATCTGGAACGACCTGTTCGAGCTCGCCCGCGAGATCGGTCGCAGCCCCGCGGTCGTGCTCAACTACTCCGCGCTCGCGTTCCGCGAGCTGTACGACATCGCGGAAGCGCGCCGGCGGAGCGAGGAGGCGCTCGAGCTGAGCCTCGCCGACACGTTCGGCATGCCGACCCAGTTCGCGCGCTCCGACCTCCTGTACACGCAGCTGCTCGAGGGCGACGTCGGCGGCGCCCAGGTCACCTGGCCCAAGCTCTGGGAGGGCGCCGAGGACGCGACGGCCTGGACCACCTGGCTGATTGCGGGCCGGCTCGCGAACGCGCGCGCCGAGATCGCGGTCGTCGCAGAGCCTGCGGAGTCCGCGATCGAATGGGCGGAGCACGCGATCGCAGTCGCGCGACGCACGCACCGACGCAAGTACGAGGCACGCTCGCTCACCGCGCTCGGGCAGGCCTACGCGCGCCTTGGGCGTCGGGACGAGGCGCTGGCCGCGCTGCGGGCCGCGGTTGCGATCGCGGAGGACCTCGTCGGAGCGCCTGCGCGCTGGCGTGCGACCGCCGCGCTCGGTCGCGCCGCCTACGAGCTCGGCGACGACGACCAGGCGGCCGAGGCGTATGCAGAGACGCGGCGGCTGATCGAGGCCTTCGCTGCGTCGCTCTCGCCGGAGCGCGCCACCGGCTTCCTGGCGACGGCGCCCGTGCGCGAGCTGCTCGCGGACGCAGGCACCTGAAGAGCGTGCGCTTCGTCGCGGTCGGGGACGTGTTCGTCGACGTCGTCTGCGCCGCCGCACCTCCGCCGGGCGGGCGCGCTCACGCGGACGTCGACCTCCGGGCCGGCGGGTCGGCGGCGAACGCGGCGCTCTGTGCCGCAGGCCTCGGAGCGTGCGCCACCGTGGTCGGGCGCGTGGGAGCGGATGCCGCCGGCGATCTCGTCGCGGCGTCGCTGACGGAGCACGGAGTGACGGTGCGGCTCGTGCGCGACCCGAACGTGCGCACCGGCGTCGCCGTGGCGCTGCTCGCGGAGAACGCGCCGGCAGTGGTCGCCGACCGCGGTGCGAACGCGCACCTGTCGCCCGACGACGTGCCGGACCCGCTGGACGGCGACGCGCTCCTCGTCTCCGGCTTCGCACTCTTCCAGCCGGGGTCGGGCGCGGCCGCGCGCGCGGCGCTCGACCGTTTCACCGGCGAGTGGTCGGCGGTCGATCTCGCGTCCCCGGGGCTCGCGGCGAGCGCCGACCAGAAGCTGCTCGACGGCGTGCGCGTCGTCTTCGCGACCGCGGCCGAGGCGCGCGCACTGACCGGCGCCGCGCCGGAGGAGGCGCTACACGACCTCGCCGGCCGGTTCCCGGTCGTCTGCGTCAAGCTCGGCGCGGAGGGGGCGCTCGCGGCGGAAGGCGGTGCGATCGAGCGGCGGGCCGCCCCCGTCGTCCCGCGGCGGCGGCCGTTCGGCGCCGGTGACGCGTTCGCGGCCGCGTTCCTGCTCGCGCGGGCCGGCGGCGAGTCGCTGGGCGACGCGCTCGAGCGTGCGTGCGCCGCCGGGTCACAGGCGGCTTGACCGCTGCGCGCCGCTTGCACACGGTCGACTGTGCCGCGAACATCGTCACCTCAACGAGCCGTTGGCGCCCAGACCGTTCGGTCCACGGCCGGAATCGCACGACGAGAGGAGTCACGATGGCGAAGTACCTGTGGCAAGCGTCCTACACCGCAGCGGGCGCCAAGGGAGTCCTGAGTGAAGGCGGAACCGCCCGGAGGAAGGCTGTCGAGGGTGTCGTCGAGGGGCTCGGAGGCAGCATCGAGGCGTTCTACTACGCGTTCGGCGACGACGACGTCGTGGTGATCGTCGACCTTCCGAGCTACGCGGCCGCGACCGCGCTGAGCCTGGCCGTCGGCGCGACGGGCAGCGTGCGCATCAAGACGACGCCGTTGATCGAGCTCGCGGACGTCGACGAGGCGGCCAAGCTCTCCGTTCCGTACCGCGCGCCGGGCGCGTAGCCGGCTCGCCCGGGCCGCCTCTCGCCGAGAGGCGGCCCCTCGTCCTGGACCACTTCAAAAAAGATAGTCTTGCCGCTTTTCACGGACGAGCAGGAGGAGCCATGGCGCGCTGGACACCCGATCCGAGCTTCTATCCGTCACCCAGGCTTGCGATGGAAGCCCCCGAGGAGACCATCGGCTGAGCGCGCCCGGTGGGCGGTGGTCTCGGCCCTCGGGCCGATCGCCGCGGGTCACGCCGCGTCGATGGCGCTGACCGTCGTCGCGGTCGAGGAGCTTCGCATCGTCTCGTCCGAAGCCGCGATCCGGATTGCGGCCGCGCTCGGGCTGCTCGCCTTCGCCGTGTCGAGGCTCACGCGCACGCATCCGCATCCCCGTTGGGTCGGGATGAACCTCCGGTCACGTGAGCTCGCGCTCTGGTCGTTCCTGATGTCGACGGCACACGGAGCCGGACTGATGCTGATCCCGGTCGTGATCGGAACCCAGGTGAGCGCCAACCACGACATGCTGATGCCGTCTTCGCTCGGCCTCGTCGGTCTCGCAGTCGCGATTCACACGCTGGCGATGGTCGGCGTTGCAGGTGTGATCGCGATCGTCGTCTACGAGTTCGTCGGCGTCGGCATCCTCCGCCGCGGCTGGATCAACGTCGACCGCGTCTGGGTCTACGCGCTCGGAGTCGGCGCGGCCGCGATCCTGCTGGTGCCCTGAGCCGGGCCTGCTCCCGCAGCAGGCCGCACAGACGGAGTAGCGTCGTGCGGTCAAACCGCCCAAGGAGGCGAGCACCATGCCCAAGTTGCTCCGCTTCGCACTCGTCGCGTGCACGCTGGCCCTGGCCCTGGAGCTGCCGGCACTCGCGCGTGCGGGCGTTCGCCCCGAGCAGCCGTTCCCGACCAACCTCGACACGAGATTCGACCCGACGCAGCTGACGGGGCTTCATGTCGCGCTGCCGAAACCGGACTGCGCGACCCACCCGTCGGACTGCGCCGACATCGCCGTCCTCGACACGCTCGACGGCTTCAACGTCGACGCCTGCGTCTCGATCCCGTTCAGCGGGCCGATCGACCTGTCGACGGTGACGCCCGACACCGTGTTCCTCGTCGATGCGCACGGACAGCGGACGCCGCTCGACCGGCTCGTGTGGACGCAGGCGACCAACACGCTCCACGGCCTTCCCCACACGTACCTCGACCAGCACACCCCGTACCTGCTCGTCGTCACGGACGGCGTCAAGGCAGCCGACGGGAGCGCGCTCGATCCGACGCCGTTCCGCCGTCAGATCAGCTTCGCGGGAATCGTGCCGCCGAGCGTCACGCTCTACCGCCTCGACCTGATTCGCGCGCTGTTCTGGTCGCACGTTCCGATCGGCCACATCGTCGACGCCAGCCTCTTCACGACCCAGAGCATCACGCCGCTGCTCGAGAAGGTGCGGCGTCAGATCGACACGTCGACTCCGGCGCCCGCGTCCTTCGCCATCGGCACGAACGGCGAGTGGGCTGTCTTCCCGGACTCGAGCGTCCTCGGCGTCCAGTTCCACCGCCAGGTGGGCACGTCGACGTTCGCCGACTCGGCGCTGCCCGCGGCGATCGACGTCTTCCCCGGCGCGATCGGCACGGTCGCATACGGCAGCTTCTCGTCGCCGAACTACGAGAACTCGTCGCAGGTGATCCCGCCGGTCGGCTCGCGGTTCGGCGTGCCGAAGCCGCAGGGGACGAACACCCTGTACTTCAACCTCTGGCTGCCTTCCGGCGTGGAGCCGACCGGCGGCTGGCCGGTGGCGATCATGGGGCACGGCTTCACGGACTCGAAGCAGGGCGCGCCCATCGCCACCGCGTCGACGCTCGCCCACGCAGGGATCGCGACGATCGCGATCAACGTCGTCGGCCACGGCGGCGGGCCGCTCGGCACGCTCACGGTCCTCCGCAACAACGGTGCGCCCGTCACGTTCTCCGCGGGCGGTCGTGGCTTCGACCAGGACGGCAACGGCACGATCGACTCGACCGAAGGCGTCAGCGCCGCGCCGCCGTTCAACGCCGTCAGCAACCGCGACGGCCTGCGTCAGACCGTGATCGACCTGATGCAGCTCGTGCGCGAGATCCAGGTCGGCGTCGACGTGAACAGCGACGGGAATCCCGATCTCGACGCGTCGAAGATCACGTACTACGGCCAGTCGTTCGGCGGGATCTACGGGACGACGTTCCTCGGCGTCGAGCCGGCCGTGCACGCAGGCGTGCTGAACGTCCCCGGCGGCTCGATCACTGAGATCGCACGGCTCTCGCCGTCGTTCCGGCCGCTCGTCGGGATCGCGCTCGCGACCCGCGTGCCGACGCTCTACAACGCCGTCCCGAACGCGACGTTCACGAACTTCAACGAGAACATGCCGCTGAGCGGGCAGCCGCTACTCGTCGACACGGTGCCCGGTGCCGACGCGATCCAGAGCACGCTCGACCAGCAGATCTGGGCGCAGGCGCCGGCCGACCCGGTCGCGTGGGCGTCGTCGATCCGGGCGACACCGCTCGCAGGCGAGAGCCCGAAGGCGGTGATCGTCCAGTTCGCCAAGGGAGACCAGACGGTGCCGAACCCGACCGCCTCGGCATTGATCCGCGCGGGCGGGCTCGAGGATCGTGCGACGTACTTCCGGAACGACCTCGCGTTCGCGGGCGTGCCCGGCTACACGGTCAAGAACCCGCACACGTTCCTCACCAACCTCGCGGGAGCGTCCGGGCCGCTGGCCGTCGCGGCGCAGCTGCAGATCGCGACGTTCCTCGGCACGGGCGGCGCGGTCACGATCGACCCGGACGGCGCCGGACCGCTGTTCGAGACGCCGATCGTTGGCCCGCTGCCGGAGACGCTGAACTTCCTGCCGTAACCGAGGTGACGCGGGGCCGGGGCGACCCGGGCCCGCGTCTGTACCGGCGGTGCCAGGCACGAAGGTGCCTGGCACCGCGCCAGACCGCTAGGTGCCCGCAGCGGGCGCCGGCTCGACCGCCTGAGCGCGGTGTTGGAGCAGCAGCCGTCTCGCCTCGGACACCGGGATGATCGCCAGCCCGACGACGATGCACACGAGCCACTGGTGCAGGCTCAGGTGGACGGTGCCGAGAATCCGCTGCAGGACGCCGAGCTCGGTGCCGAGCACGATCGCCGCCAGAGAGCCGCCGGTGCAATAGACGAACATCCGGTCCTCGAGCACGTCGAGCGAGAAGACCGAGCGCCGTTCGTCGCGCGTCGTCAGTGAGAAGAAGACGTTCGCGAACGCAAACGCCGTCAGACCCATCGTGCGCGCGACGGCCGAGCTCCCGTAGTGGTGGTCGGCCCACGCGATCAGGCCGAGCGTCGCGCCGCCCATGACGAGGCCCGCGACGCCGACCCAGATCAGGAGCGGCCGAGGCAGGATCTGCTCGTCGGACGGGCGCGGTTTGCGGCGCATCAGGCCCTCGCCGGGCTTGCCGTAGCCGAGGCCGATCGCCTGGAGGACCTGGGTCGTGAAGTTCACGTACAGCGTCTGCAGCGGGACGAACGGCACGCCGCCGACGACGTTGAAGATGCTCGCGCCGAGGAAGGTGACGATAAAGCCGACGAGGACGCCCATCTGGAAACGGATGTACTTCGTGAGGTTGTCGTAGAGCCCGCGGCCCAGCTCGACCGCCTTGACGATCGTCGCGAAGTTGTCGTCGGTGAGGATCATCGTCGCGGCCTCCTTCGAGACCTCGGTGCCCGTGATTCCCATCGCGATACCGATGTCGGATCTCTTCAGCGCCGGCGCGTCGTTCACGCCGTCGCCGGTCATCGCGACGATGTCGCCCTTTCGCTTCAGGGTGTCGACGAGACGCACCTTGTCCTCCGGCGCGACGCGCGCGATCACGCCGATGTCGTCGATCGCCGTGTCGAGCTCTGCGTCGGACATCGCCTTGAACTCGGTGCCGCTGATCGCCTTGCCCGGGATGCCGAGCTCCTTCGCGATGGCCGCCGCCGTGACCGCATGGTCGCCGGTGATCATGCGCACGCGGATACCGGCCTCGTGCGCGATCGCAATTGCCGATTTCGCGGTCGGCCGGGGCGGGTCGACGATCCCGACCATCGCGAGCATCGTCAGCCCGTCGAGCTGGGGCAGCAGGTCGGCCGACGGATCGAAGGCCGTCGAGTCGAAGTCCTTCCGCCCGGTCGCCATCACGCGCAGCCCCTGGCCCGCGAGGCGCTCGTTCTCGTCCATGTACCGCTGCTTGAACTCCTCGTCCGCCGGCACGATCGACAGGTCTTCGGGATCGGGTCTGGACGACGCGCGGGCGAGGAGCTGATCCGGTGCGCCCTTGACGAGGCAGCGGACGACGTCCTTGCCGCTCTCGTCCTGCATCCGGTGGAACGTCGCCATCAGCTTGTACTCGGCGTCGAACGGAAGCTCTGCGATGCGCGGGTACTGCTCCCGCGTCGCGACCGCGGCGAGGCCGCCCTTCTCGGCGAGCACGACGAGCGCGCCTTCGGTCGGGTCGCCGACCAGCTCGCCGTCCTTGACCACGGCGTCCGCGCACAGCGCCATCGGCAGCAGGAACTGCTCGAGCGGCACCTCGGGCGGGCCGAACACGTGCTTGATCGTCCCCTCGGTCGCGTAGCCGCCGCCCGAGATCGTGTAGCGCCGGCCGGGGATCGTCAGCTCCACCGCGGTCATCTGGTTCAGCGTCAGCGTCCCGGTCTTGTCGGAGTTGATCGCCGACGTCGAGCCGAGCGTCTCGGTCGAGCGGAGACGTTTCATGATCGCGTTCGCCTTCGCGAGCATCTGCGTCCCGTAGGAGAGGATGGTCGTGACGACGGCCGGCAGGCCGGTCGGGATCGCGGAGATCGCGAACGCGATCGCGGCGGTGAAGACCGTGTCGAAGCTCTCGCCGCGCGACAGGTTCAGCACGACCGACACGGCCACGGCCGCGCCCGAGATGAAGAGGATCTGGTTGGTCAGCTTCTTCAGCTGCACCGTGAGCGGCGTGTCCGTCTCGCCCGAGTCCTGGAGCATGTGCGAGATGTGGCCGACCTCGGTCGCCATCCCGGTCGACGTGACGACGAAGCTGCCCGTGCCGCGGGTCACGTTCGTGTTCATGTAGACCATGTCGGTCCGGTCGCCGAGCGGGGTGTCCGTGCCCTCGACCGACTCGACGCCCTTCGACACCGGCATGCTCTCGCCGGTCAGCGCCGACTCCGCGATCTCGAGCGTCGCCGCCGAGAGCAGGCGACCGTCGGCCGGCACCACGTCGCCCGCCTCGACGGACACCAGATCGCCCGGAACGAGCTGCTCGGCCGGGATCTGCACGAGCTCCCCGTCGCGGCGCACCCGCGCCTTCACGATCATCATGTTCTGGAGCGCCGCGACCGCCTCGGCCGCCTTGCCCTCCTGCCTGAGGCCGAGCACGGCGTTGAACAGCGTCAGGAAGAGCAGGACGAGCCCGGTCCCGAGCTCCTTGAGCGGATAGAGGCTCCCGATGCCGGCCACGAGCAGGACGATCTGCATCGGGTCGCGGTACTGGCGTACGAACGCACGCCAGCGCGGCTCGACCGCCGCCTCCGCGAACTTGTTCGGCCCGACGCCGGCGAGGCGTGACGCGGCCTCGGCGCCCGACAGCCCGGTCGTCGGGTCGACGCCGAG
>CAVPSK010000014.1:0-113500 GCA_963708355.1 uncultured Thermoleophilia bacterium
AATAGGCATGTTGTGTTGCCCGTAATGACGAGATTGCGACTTCTCGCGGGTACGAGACGGGTACATTTTGGGACTGGCGGGCACTCGCGGGCATCGGCGACGTCTAGCGTCGCAACCGAGACGTACTCCGCACACCCGAAGCGTGATCTTCGCCGAGGGAAGTTCCTGCAAAGAGACAGTTGTCGTTGCCCGCGGGGACGTCACGCTGGCTCCCTCCTTTGCTAGAGAGGGTGTCGTAGCAGGCTAGACAACTCGTCAGAGAACTACGATCGACAATCGGCCGCACGTTTCTCGTATGGCACACAAGTCAGAGGAGGATCGGACAGCGCAATGAGGGTCTGCATCGTCGGAGCCTCCGGAAAGCTCGGCCAGTACATGGTGCAGCACGCGCTCGATCGCGACTACCAGGTCGTTGGCGTCTGTCGGGGAGAAAGCGTCGGCAAGCTCCACGTGTTCAAGGGACGCATCACCGTCGTTCCGGGAGCGACCGACGAGGGCGCGGTGATCGAACGCGCGGTCGAGGGGTGCGACGGCGTGCTCGTCGTGCTCGCGCCGCGCGGCGTCCACGGCTACTCGACGGGAACGGCTCAGGCGGTCCTCGACTACGCGCCTCCCGGCGCACGGCTTGTCTTCTCGTGCGGCTGGCACATCACGCGCGACGGCCAGGACGTGTACTCGTGGAAGCTCAAGGCACTCGTGAAGATCGGTGGCCCGCTCGCGCGCCTCGCCCGCTTCGCCGACCTCGACGACCAGGTGGAGGCAGCCCGACGGATCTTCGCCAGCGACACACGCTGGACCGTTGTGCGTGGCAGCGACCTCGAGGAGGGCGAGAGCCAGGGCTTGCCGGTCTGGAGCCGGCACGTCGGCGACCCCATCCTCGCGAGCAACAAGACGCGCCGCGTCGACTTCGCCCTCTTCATGGTCGAGGCCCTCACGAACGACGAGCTCATCCACGAGGCCCCTGCGATCGTCGGCTGCCAGACACCCTCGGCGCTCGCGCACGCCGCCAACCACTGACCTCTCCAGTGCGCCGCACGCCCTCGCGTCCACTTGCCGAGCCAAAGCCAGCGGGAGGGCTGCTCGAGGTGCCCCTCCGGTGGCGCCGGGAACGGCTCGCTGCGTTCAGGGAGGCGATCTGGCCTTTGGAGGATCAAGTCTTCTCTGGAGCGGTGGACGCCGGCAGTGCCTGAGCGCGGGGTGACGCCGGGGTCGCTGCTGATCGATCGGTTCCTGCCGCGCTATGACCTCTCGGTGGTGCACGCGAGCGTCCTGCCGGCTCGGCCGGAGGACTGTTACCGAGCGGCTCGCCAGCTCGACCTGTTTCGCGACCCGATCATCCGGACGTTGCTCGGTCTCCGGTCGCTGCCGAATCGTCTCGCCGACCGCCGCGGTGGGCGGCAGCGGACGGCACCGACTGTGACTGAACCTCCACGGACGTTCACGCTGGACGACATGGTCCGCTACGGCTGGGTTCTGCTCGACGAGCGGCCGACCGTCGAGATCGTGTTCGGCCAGATCGGTCGTCCCTGGAAGGCGGTCGGGGCGGCGAGCGGGCCGCCTGTCGCGCCGGGCGCGTTCGCCGACTTCGACCAGCCGGGGTTCGCGAAGATCGCCTTCAACCTCCGAGTCGAGCCCTACGGGGCCAGCTCGTCGATCCTCACGATCGAGACGCGGGTCGCCTTGACCGATCCGCAGAGCCTGCGACGCTTCAAGCGCTACTGGATCCTGATCGCTCCGTTCAGCGACCTGATCCGTCGGATCGCATTGCGACTGGTCGCCGCCGACCTGCGCCGCTCGGGTTACTCGTAAGAGAAGAAGCGGCTTCGGTCGAAGCGGCGCGTGGGGTGTCTGTGCGATCGTTGGGCGATGACGAAGGCCTACCGGCTTGGTCTGGCCCGCCGCCTGGTCAACTCGCTTGTGAAGGGACTGCTTCGCCTTGGTCTCGCCGGCGGACACACCTACCTCCTGACAGTCTCCGGGGCGACGAAGCGGCCGCACCTACTCGACGCCGGTGATCTTGATCGAGAACGGCGAGCGCTGGCTGGTCGCGCCCTACGGCGAGGTGAATTGGGTGCGCAACGTTCGCGCCGCCGGTCGCGCGACGCTCAGCCGCGGACGGCACCGCGACCAGGTCAAGATCAGCGAAGTCGGCCCGCAGGAGAGCGCCCCCGTGCTCCGCGAGTACCTTCGCCGGGTCAGAACTGTCCGGCCGTTCTTCGACGCGTCGCAGGACTCGCCACTCGAGGCATTCGCGGCCGAAGCCGACCGGCACCCGGTCTTCCGTATCGAGCCCCTGGGCTCAGCGTGAGGCGAGCTCGACCTTCGCCCATCGAGGACAGGGGGACGCGCTGGCCGGGGTGATGATCCTCACCCCGCGGGGCGAACTGCCCGCCTATCTGGCTACGCCTGCGAGCAGGGGCCCGTGGCCGGGGGTGGTCGTCATCCACGACGCGATGGGAATGAGCCACGACCTGCGAAACCAGGCCGACTGGCTGGCGAGCGAGGGCTACCTGGCCGTCGCGCCCGACCTGTTCTCCTGGGGCAGAAGGCTGACCTGCCTGCGCTCGATCGGCCGCGACTTGCGCGCCCAGCAAGGACGAGCATTCGAGGAGGTGGAAGCCGTGCGCACCTGGCTGGCCGAGCAGGATGGCTGCACCGGCACGATCGGCGTGATCGGCTTCTGCATCGGCGGCGGCTTCGCCCTGCTGCTCGCCCCCGGCCACGGATTCTCCGCCTCGAGCGTGAACTACGGCGTCGCAGCTCCCAAGGACGCATACACCGAGAGCTTCCTAGCCGACGCCTGTCCGATCGTCGGCAGCTACGGCGCGAAGGATCGCGCCAACAAGGGCACCGCCGCCCGGCTCGAGCGGACACTCACGACGGCCGACGTCGACCACGACGTGAAGGAGTACCCCGACGCCGGCCACGCCTTCCTCAACGACCACGACCCCGCCGACGTGCCGATCCTGTTCGTGGTGATGGGGAAGTTCGCAGGCGGCGGCTACCACGAGCCCTCGGCCCAAGACGCGCGCCGTCGGATCGTCTCCTTCTTCAACACACACCTGAAGGCATGAAGCCGCAGCCGCCTACTCGACGGGCGCGTCCTCTTCCAAGAGCCGCTTCAGGCTTGCCCAGACCCGCCGCTCCTGCCGCCGACCCATCCACGCCACAAGCGGCACGAGCAGCCTCATCGCGCCCGGTGTCTCCACCCGCCACGACCAACGCATCCGCGTCCCCTCCGGAACCGGGTCGAAGGTGAGACTCCCCGCGGTCAGCAACGGCCGCCCCCTGCCTCCCCGCGGGAGCGAGCGCGAGGTCGAACCGAGCAGCCGCGGCCGCTCGAAGGCGGTGAACTCGACCGTCGTCTCGAACACGCGACGCATCATCGTCATCTCGACCCCGAACCGAGAGCCGAGCCCGATCGGCTCCGGCGTCAGCAACTCGACACGGGACATGCGCGAGTTGAAGTTGGGCTCGTGGCGCTCGTCGGCGACATAGTCAAACACCTCCTCGACCGGCCGCCCAATCACGATCTCGCCCTCGACCCGCGCCGTGCCGGCGCGCCCAATCGACATGGCCCTATTCTCGCGCTCCCAATACGCTCGACGCTGAGAAGACAGTCGCGCCTACCCAGGCGCGCGAGCTCCTCATGGCATGAAGACCATCCGGGCATCGCCGACGGGCACCTTCGACACCCTCCCTCATCGAGCGGCGGACGAGCAGCGCGTTGCCGGGTGCCCGGTCGAGGGCCTTTAGAGCACGAGCACGTTCACGAAGACCTGCCATGCGAGCAGGCTCTTCGCGACGAGGCTCAGCCAGAGATACCAGCGCTCGCCGTAGCGGTAGTCGCGCCAGCGTCCGACCCGCTTGTATTGCAGGGCCTGGTTCACCGCGAAGCTGTTGAACAGAACGAAGAGCGAGACGAAGATCGCATAGACGAACGTCGGCGGTGCATGTCCACGCTCCGCCGAGATACCGATCTGGATCGCGATGGCGATCCACGCTACGGCGCCGACGATGCAGCCGAGCACGAACGGCAGCCAGCGCGTGCGCGCACGATCCGGCGGGTTGAGCAGCTCCATCAGCCAGCCGAGGAAGATCATCGCCGCGTTCGCGGCGAAGAGGGCGAGCAACGCGACGTAGTCGGCGATGCCGGTCAGCATCGCGATCAGGACGACCATCACCGATGCCGACAGCGAATACTCGAGCCAACGGAATGGATTGACGCCCGCTGCGAGAGCTTGCTCGTAGCGGGCGCGGAACGGCGGCAGCGCGACGAGCGCGTGGTCGAGCGCCGCGAGCAACAGGAACGCGCCGACGAGCGGGCCGATGCGGAGGTCGAAGAGCAACTCCTGCTTCGGCAGCCCACTTCCCGGCGGGCCCTCCATGAAGGCCCCCGTCACCGGAAGCGAGAAGTCGGTCGAGAGCGCAAGGATCACCGCCGCCTGTGCCGCGTGGAGCGCCGCCAGTAGGGCATTGCCACGCCGAAGACGATTCGTCATCGAGCGACCACGCTGCGGCCGCCCTTGAATGGGCCTACGATCTCGCTCGTGATCCAGCCGCCGTAGAAGCCGCCTCCCTGGGCTTCGACCCGCTCTCCGTCGAGCGTGCATTCGTCCATCGGGCCCGGGTAGAAGGCGACGGCGTCGCGGATCGCTTCGAATCCCGGTGAGGGATCGTGGTACGTCCAGGCTGCGCGCTCGACCCGGCGGCCGTCGCCGCCGATCGCGTCGAAGTACGACGCCACTCCCTTCCACTCGCAGAAGGTGGTGCGGCCGCGAGACGGCTCGAGTGAGCCGGGAGCGACGTCGTCGAGCGGCACGTAATAGACCGGTGGATGGCTCGTCTCCAGGACGCGGTGCGCCCGCGTCGTGTCGGCGATCACAGTGCCGCCGAGCACGACGCGGACGCGCTTGCCGGAGGGCTCGACGCGCGGCGGCCGTGGGTAGTCCCAGACAGATTCGCGCATCGATCCACCCACCTCCCCCGCTACTGCTTCGGCGGGATGAGCACCTTGTTGATGACGTGGATGACGCCGTTCGAGGCCTTGACGTCGGCCTTGATCACCTGGGCGCCGCCGACGTAGACCTTGGTGCCGGAGACGCGGATCGGGACCGACGCGCCTTCGAGCGTCTTCGCCGACGTGAGCATGGAGGCCTGTGCGGCGGTGACCTTGCCCTTGACGACGTGGTAGAGCAGGACCGCCTTCAGCTGCGCCTTGTTCTTGCCGAGTGCGGCCAGCGTGGACTTCGGCACCTTCGCGAAGGCCGCGTCGGTGGGGGCGAACACGGTCAGCGGGCCCTTCCCGGACAGGGCGCCTGCGAGGCCGGCCTGCTTGACGAGCGAGACGAGTGTCTTGAACTGGCCGGCAGCGACCGCGGTCTGGACGATGTTCTTCTGGGCCGTGGCTGTCGTGGTCTTGGCGGGGGAGGCCGCCGAGATCGAGGTGGCGGCTGCGAGGGCCGCGGCAGCGACCACGATTGCTGTTCCTAGCTTCTTCATGTCAGTTCCTCCGGTTGCGGCCGCCTATGCGGCGGGGATCAGGACTCGGTCGATGACGTGGATGACGCCGTTTTCGGCTTCGACGTCGGCCTGGATCACGGTGGCGTCGTTGACGGTCACCCCGCCGTTGCGGGCGATCGTGAGCACGCTGCCCTCGACCGTCTTCTGCTCGCTGTCGCTCGTGATCTGGGCCGAGGTGATCCGGCCCGGCACAACGTGATAGGTCAGCACCCGGGTGAGCGCGGGCGGGTCTGCGAGGAGACCCTGCACCGTCCCTTGCGGGAGCGCTGCGAAGGCGGCGTCGGTCGGCGCGAAGACGGTGAACGGTCCTCCGTCGGCGAGGGTCTCGCCGAGACCGGCTGCATCGACGGCGCTGAGCAGGGTCTGGAACGTCCCTGCCTCTCGTGCGGTTTCAACAATGTTGTGCGGCATCTTCCTTCGTTCCTTTCTGATTGACGTTCGAGCCGCCAAGCGGGCCGCTCTTGTAGAGTTTTTGTATAGATCATGTGCAAGGATAGCCGCACGGAGTCGTCCACGTCAAGTGTTTGTTGAATGTTTGTATGATGATCTCCATGGCGACGGACTCTGGGCAGCTTCGGATCGGCGAGTTCGCGCGCCGGGTGGGTGTCACGCCCGAGCTGTTGCGCGCGTGGGAGTCGCGGTATGGGCTTACGCGGCCGGTTCGCTCGGCGGGCGGCTTCCGGCTCTATACGGCGGCCGACGCCGCTCGTGTGGAGCGGATGCGGCGCGGGCTCGAGCAGGGGCTTTCAGCCGCGGAGGCCGCCCGTGTCGCGCTCGAGGACGAGCGGCCGTCCGAGGGGATGCTCGAGGACCTCGCCGCTCGCCTGCTTGCGGCGATCGGCCGCTACGACGAGGCCGCCGCGCACTCGGTGCTCGACGACAGCCTTGCTGCGTTCGGCCTCGAGGAGACGTTACGCCAGGTGGTGTTACCCACCTTGAAGGAGGTCGGCGAGGGCTGGAAGCGGGGCGAGATCGAGATCAGCGAGGAGCACTTCGCGAGCAACCTGATCCGCGGCAGGCTGCTTGCGCTTGCCCGGTTCTGGGGCCGCGGGACGGGCCCTCTTGCTCTGCTCGCCTGTGCACCCGGTGAGCTGCACGACATCACCCTGCTCGCGTTCGCGCTCGTCCTGCGCTCTCACTCCTGGCGGATCCTCTTTCTCGGCGCGGACACGCCGATCGCAACGCTCGCCCGCGCGGCCGAGACGACGAGGCCGGCGCTCGTCGTCGTCTCGAGCTTCGACCCCGCCCTGCTCGAGGCGCAGGCCGCCGGCCTTCGCCGGCTGGCCCGGGCGGTGCCGCTCGCGCTCGCGGGCCCCGGCGCAACCGACGAGCTCTCCGTCCGCCTCGGCGCCCGCCGCCTGGACGGGGATCTCGTCGCGGCAGCCGACGAGATCGCGCGGACGTGACCGTGTCCGTGTCCGGCCCGCAGCGTCCGCTGATCCTGCTCACCGGCGCCACCGGCTACGTCGGGGGCCGTCTTCTGCACGCGCTCGAGGCGCGCGGCGAGCGAGTTCGCTGCCTCTCGCGCCGCCCGGAGTACCTCTCGGCCCGCGTCGGGCCCGGAACCGAGGTCGTCCATGGCGACCTGTCGGGCCCCGAGACCTTGCGCGCGGCGCTCAAGGACGTCGAGACGGCGTACTACCTCGTGCACTCGATGGGGTCGGGCGGCTCCTTCGCCAAGGCCGATCGCGAGGCAGCTTCGGCGTTCGCGAGCGCGGCGCGCGCCGCAAGTGTTCGCAGGATTATCTACCTCGGTGGGCTCGGGGAGGGTGAGCTTTCCGAGCACCTGGCCTCGCGCCAGGAAGTCGGCGGCATCCTGCGCGGGTCGAGGGTCCCGACGATCGAGTTCCGCTCATCGATCGTGATCGGCTCGGGGAGTGCGTCGTTCGAGATGCTGCGCGCACTCGTCGAGCGGCTGCCCTTGATGGTCACGCCGCGCTGGGTGAAGTCGCGCACACAGCCGATCGCGATCGAGGACGTGGTCGCCTACCTGCTGGAGGCCCTCGACTACCGGCCGGACGGAGGCGAGGTCTTCGAGATCGGCGGCGCTGACGTCTGCTCCTACCTCGACCTGATGCACGAGTACGCCGAGCAACGCGGTCTGCGGCGAGAGATGGTGCCGGTGCCGGTGTTGACGCCACGGCTCTCGAGTCTCTGGCTTCATCTCGTCACGCCCGTGTACGCCGGGGTGGGGCGTGAGCTCGTCGACAGCCTGCGCAACGAGACAGTCGTCAACGACCCGCGAGCGCTCGAGGTGTTCCCCGTACGCCCGCGGAGCTCGGCTGACGCGATCGCGCGGGCGCTCGCCAACGAGGACAAGGAGATCGCGGAGACCCGCTGGTCGGATGAGGCGTCCGCACCCAGCACCGGGTACGGCGGCGCGCGCTACGGCTCCAGACTCGTCGACTCACGCAGCGTCACGGTGGCTTGCCCGCCTGCGGCGGCGTTCGCTCCGATTCAGCGAATCGGGGGTCACACGGGCTGGTACCTCGGTGACCAGCTCTGGGAGTTGCGCGGCGCACTCGACGTGCTCGTGGGCGGCCCGGGCTTGCGGCGTGGCCGCCGTGACCCCGTCGGCATACAGGTGGGCGACACGATCGACTTCTGGCGTGTCGAGCGCTTCGAACAGGATCGACTGCTCGGGCTCGTCGCCGAGATGAAGGTGCCCGGTCGTGCCTGGCTCCAGTTCGAGGTCCAGCCGGACGACGTCGGCGGCTCGGTCATCCGGCAAACGGCCATCTTCGACCCGGCCGGCGTGCCCGGTCTCGCCTACTGGTACACGCTTTGGCCGCTCCACAGCTACGTCTTCGGCGGAATGCTGCAACGGATCGCAGCTAGCGCGGTCGGCTCAGGCGGCTGAGCCGCCGAGTTCGGCCGCGAACCGAGCTGTGCGCTCCGTGCAGACCCGCCAGAGCCGCGCCGCCTCGCGGGCCTCGTCGGGCCGACGCGTGCGGCGCAGGCGATGCTTCGCCCGCGCTCGCCGGTCGAGGAAGAACAGGCCGCCCGAGTCGGCGGCGTCCGGGGCGGCCGCGAGCCAGACGATCGTGTCGGCTCCCTCCGCCGGCGTTCGAAGCAGCGGCCCGACGATGCGGGTGAAGCCGGGAAGCGCTGTCCTGAGCCCCGGGGTGTCGGCCCAGCCGGGATGCATGGCGTTGACGGCGATGCCCGTGTCGAGCAGGTGCCGCGTCCACTCCTCGGCCAGCACGACCTGTGCCCGTTTGCAGCGCGCGTAGGTCTTCGTCCCGTCGTAGGCGGCCGGCTCCGGGTCGAGGGCGGCGACGTCGAGCGGCTCGGTGTACATCCCCCCGGATGCCACCATGATCACGCGCGACGGTGCCGACGCCTCGAGCAGGGGCCGCAGCGCGCGGGTCAGCAGGAACGGCGACAACACGTGGGTCGCGAATGTCAGCTCGTTGCCCTCGCCCGTGACCGTGTATTCGTGGGTGAGCGCGCCGGCGTTCAGGACGAGCACGTCGAGGCGGTCGTGCGTCGCGGCGAAACGGGCCGCGAAGGCCGCGGTCTCCGCGAGGGACGAGAGGTCTGCGAGGCCGGCCTCGACCGCGGAACCCGCCCCGGCGGAAATCTCGCCGCAGGCGCGTTCGGTCCGCTCCGGGTCGCGCCCGACGATGCAAACGTGCGCACCCAACGCCGCGATCGCCTCGGCGGCCGCTCGCCCCAGACCCGACGTCGCCCCGGTCACGATTGCCACCTTGCCGTCGAGGCCGAGCGCTTGCAGGGGCGGCCAGTCGAAGAAGCGCCGTCGCGCGTGGTAGCCGATGCGGGTGAAGCTGCCGACGACGCTCGCCTCGAGCGTCCAGTCGACGAGGCTTGCGCCTGGCGAGGGCGTCACGGGTTCAGCGCAGTCTGCATCCCGAGCGTCGCGCGCGCCCCGACCCGATTGAAGATGCGTTGCATCACCGGGTCGAACAGCCGACCGAGCCCACCGAACACGAGCGTCGCGTCGTAACCCACGACGGACCCGTTCGCTGCATCCTCGACCGTGATCGTGTCCTTCGAGACGAATCCCGGGCGCCGCGCCTCGAGCACCACCCGTCGAGGCGCGTCGTATTCGACGATCTCGTAGCGAAGCGGCACGTCACGGCCGCCGAAACGCGCGACGAGGTCGAAGGCGGAGCCGATGCCGATCTCTGCCTCGCCGACCCGGCGGGCCGCGCTCACACTCGGGTCCCAGAGGCGGGCGTTGCTGAAGTCGGCCATGTAGGCGAACGCCTCGTTCTGGGGAAGCGCCGACTCGATCGTCGTGACGTAACGGGCCATGGGCCGAAGCATAGCAAAGGTCTGTTCAGGTATTGTCTAAGGTATGAAGATGAAGATCGCAGTGATCGGTACGGGAATCTCGGGCCTGGGAGCGGCCTACGCGCTTTCGAAGGGCCACGAGGTCGAGCTCTTCGAGCGCGACGACCGCGCCGGCGGCCACTCGAACACGGTCGAGCACATGGTCGGTGGGCGCGCGCTCCGGCTCGACACCGGCTTCATCGTCCACAACGAGAACACCTACCCGAACCTGATCCGCCTCTTCCGCGAGCTCGGCGTGCGGACGCAGCCGTCGGAGATGAGCTTCTCGGTCGCCTGCGACCGGCACGACCTCGAGTACTCGGGCAGCCGCCCGCCGCTCACGCGGCTGACGCTCGAGATCGCCCGCTTCCTGCGCCTCGGCAGCCGGGCGCTCGACGACCCGCGCTGCGCGGAGTGGAGCCTCTCCCGCTACGTCGCCGAGGAGGGCTACTCGCCGCGGTTCCGCGACCACTTCCTCGTCCCGCTCTGCGCCGCGCTCTGGTCGACCGCGCCCAGCCAGACGCTCGACTTCCCGCTCGTCTACGCCGTCCGCTTCTTCGCCAACCACGGCATCCTCGGCTTCCGGCGCCTCCGCTGGAAGACGGTCACCGGCGGCAGTCGGACGTACGTGAGCGCCCTCTCCGAGCGGCTGCGGATCAACCTCTCGACCGAGGTCCGCTCGATCCGCCGCCTCGACGGCGGCGTCGAGGTGCGGCTCGCAGACGACGAGCTGCGCCGCTTCGACGGC
Organism: uncultured Thermoleophilia bacterium; assembly: GCA_963708355.1. Classification (GTDB taxonomy): domain Bacteria; phylum Actinomycetota; class Thermoleophilia; order Gaiellales; family Gaiellaceae; genus PALSA-600. Next base: position 10,568 of record CAVPSK010000014.1, read on the forward strand.
GTCGTCGTCGCAACCCACGCCGACCAGGCGCTGCGCCTGCTCGAGGATCCGAGCGAAGACGAGCGTCGCCTGCTCGACGTCTTCCGAACGACCGAGAACGACACGGTCCTGCACACCGACGAGCGCTTTCTGCCCCGTCGCGTCTCGACCCGCGGCTCCTGGAACTACCAGCTCCGCGACTGCGGCTGCGACGACGGGCGCCCGACGATGACCTACTACCTGAACAAGCTCCAGCGCCTCAACGAGGACGAGCACTACTGCGTCACGCTGAATCGCACGGCCGAGATCGACCCGGGGCGGATCATCCGCCGCTTCTCCTACCGCCACCCGCTCGTGACGCTCGAGTCGATGCGCGCCCAGCCCGAGCTGCCGCGCCTCAACGGCCCGCGGCGCACCGCCTTCGCGGGCGCATGGCAGGGGTACTGCTTCCACGAGGACGGGCTGCGCTCCGGGCTCGCCGCCGCCGCGGCCTTCGGAGCGGACTGGTGAGGTCCGCGCTCTACACCGGAACGGTGATGCACGCGCGCAAGACGCCGAAGGAGAACGTCTTCCGCTACCGCGTCTGCTTCTACCTGCTCGACCTCGACGAACTGCCCGAACTCGACCGGCGCCTCCGTCTCTTCGGCTGGAACAGGCGGAACGTGGTCAGCCTCCACGACCGCGACCACCTCGACGTGCGCGCCTACCTGGCCGAGCACGGGATCGAGGCCGACCGGATCCTGCTCCTGACGAACCTGCGCGTGCTCGGCTACGTGTTCAACCCGGTCAGCTTCTTCTACTGCTATCAGGGCGACGAGCTCGCCTGCATCGTCGCCGAGGTCAGCAACACCTTCGGCGAGCGGCTCCCCTACCTCCTCTCGCCCGAGAACCAGGACACGGGCGAGCGGCGGCTCTCCTACCGTCACGACAAGAAGCTGCACGTCTCGCCGTTCTTCGGCCTCGACCAGAGCTACCAGTGGTGGTTCTCGGAGCCCGGCGAGCAGCTCGACGTGCGGATCGACCTCAGCGAGGACGGGGCACGGCCGTTCTTCGCCACGCTCACCGGGCGGCGACGCCCTTTGACCGACGCGACGCTCGCCCGCGCGCTGCTCCGCTACCCGCTGATGCCGCTGCAGGTGACCGTCCTGATCCACCTCCAGGCCGTGAGGCTCTGGCTGAAGCGCGTGCCGTTCTTCCACAAGCCGCCCTTCGTGCCCGGCGAGGGATCGGTGAAGCCGTGACCGAGGTGCTGCGCGAGCTTCCCGCCGGACGCCGGATCGGAAGCGGGCTCGCCGAACGCGCGGCGATCAGGGCGCTCGACCGGATCGAGCACGGCGCGCTCGAGCTGCGGCTCCCGGGCGGCCGCGTGCACCCGACCGGGACGGGCGACCCGATCGTCGTCACCGTCACCTCCAACGACGTCTTCCGCCGGCTTGCACGCTCCCCAGGCCTCGGCTTCGGCGAGTCGTACGTGGCCGGCGACTGGCACACCGACGACCTACCCGGCCTAATCGCGCTCGTCGTTCGCAACCTCGAGACGTGGCGCGCCGGCTCGCGCCTCGCGCGGCTCGACCGCCACCGCCCCCACAGCTCACCGCGACAGAGCCTGCGCAAGGCCCGGGCGAACATCCAGTACCACTACGACCTCGGCAACGACCTCTACCGGCTCTTCCTCGACGAATCGATGACCTACTCCTGCGCGCTCTGGCAGGAGGGCGACACGCTCGAACAGGCGCAGCAGCGGAAGCTGCGGGCGATCTGCGAGAAGCTCCGCCTCGGTCCCGGCGACCATGTGCTCGAGATCGGCTGCGGCTGGGGCAGCTTCGCGCTGCTCGCAGCCGGCGAGTACGGGGCGCAGGTGACCGGCGTCACGCTCTCGCAGCAACAGTTCGACCTCGCTCGTGAGCGCGTCGCGGCGGCCGGCCTCGCCGACCGGGTCGAGATCCGCCTCCAGGACTACCGCACGCTCAAGGGACAGTTCTCGAAGATCGCCTCGATCGAGATGCTCGAGGCGATCGGCCACGCGCAGTACCCAACCTTCTTCGCCGCCTGCGACCGGCTGCTCGCCCCCGGCGGACTGGCCGCGATCCAGGTGATCGGGATGCCCGACCAGCGCTTCGAGCGCTACCGGCGCAAGGAGGACTGGATCCAGCGCTACATCTTCCCCGGCTCGCTGCTGCCCTCGCTCGAAGCCTTGCAGACGGCGATGAGCCGCGCCTCGGGCCTGATGGTCGTCGGACTCGACGAGATCGGCCCGCACTACGCGGACACGCTGAAGGCGTGGCGGGAGCGGTTCTTCGCGAGCCTCCCCGAGGTGCGCGCCCTCGGCTTCGACGACCGCTTCATCCGGACCTGGGACTTCTACCTCGCCTCCTGCGAGGCACTGTTCAGGACGCGGGCGATCCGCGACATGCAGCTCGTCCTCGCCCGGCCGTTCGAGGAGCAGGCATGACGCGGATCAAGACCGTCCGCGAGCGGACGAGCATCCCGAGCCAGCTCGCCGGGATCGTCGCCGTCGTCGTGCCGCCCCTCGGGCTCGCCGCCGCCGTCTGGCTGCTCTGGGAACGCAGCGTGCGCCCGGTCGACCTCATGCTGCTCGCGGGGTTCTACGTCGCCTGCGGGCTGGGGATCACCGTCGGCTTCCACCGGCTCTTCACCCACAAGAGCTTCGAGACGAGCGCCCCGCTCCGTGCCGTGTGGGCGATTCTCGGGAGCATGGCGATGCAGGGGCCGCTCACCCAGTGGGTCACCGACCACCGCAAGCACCACGCCCTCTCCGACCGCCCGGGCGACCCGCACTCGCCGCACGCCGGACACGGCGACTCGCTGGCCGAGCACGTGCTCGGACTGTGGCACTCGCACATCGGCTGGCTCTTCTCGACGAAGGGCCTCGAGCGCGGGGTCGAGTACGGCCGTGACCTGTACGCAGACCGCCTCGTGCGGACGATCGATCGTCTCTACCTGCTCTGGATCGCGCTGACGCTCGGGCTCCCGTTCCTCGCGGGCTACCTCGTCGGTGGAAGCTGGCAGCGGGGCCTCGAGGCGATGATCTGGGCCGGCCTCGTGCGGATCTTCCTCTTCCAGCACGTGACCTTCTCCATCAACTCGATCTGCCACTTCTTCGGGGAGCAGCCGTTCCGCACCCGCGACGAGAGCCGCAACGTCCGGCTGCTGGCGATCCCGTCGTTCGGCGAGTCCTGGCACAACGGGCACCACGCGTTCCCGGCCTCGGCAGTCCACGGCCTCGAGCCCGGCCAACTCGACCTCTCGGCGCTCGTGATCCGCGGCATGGAGAAGCTCCGCCTCGCTACCGAGGTCAGGCGCCCCGACTCCGAGCAGATAGAGCGACGAAGAGTCGTGGCGGCGAGCGGACTGCACAGGATGAGCGCCTGACCCCGGCGACGAACGACCGCAACCGCTGGCTCGGTCTCGTCGCGCTGACGATCGGCGTGGCGATGATCATCGTCGACGCGACGATCGTCAATGTCGCGATTCCGTCGATCATCCGCGACCTCCACATCGGGATCACCCAGGCGGAGTGGGCGAACTCGATCTACTCGCTGGTCTTCGCGGCGCTCCTGATCAGCGTCGGCCGCGTCGGCGACGTCACTGGGCGCCGTCGCGTGTTCATCTGGGGCCTCCTGGTCTTCCTCGGCGCGAGCCTGATCACCGCGCTCGCGCCCTCGGGAACCGTCCTCCTCGTCGGCCGCTTCCTCCAGGGGGTGGGCGGAGCGCTGATCCTCCCCTCGACGCTCTCGATCGTGAACGCGACCTTCCGCGGGCGCGAGCGGGCGATCGCCTTCGGGATCTGGGGCTCGGTGATCGGCGGGATGGCGGCACTCGGCCCGCTCGCCGGCGGCTGGTTCGTCACCAACCTCAGCTGGCGCTGGGCCTTCTACGTCAACCTCCCGATCGGAGCGCTCGCGCTCGCCGGCACCCTGCTCTACGTCGGCGAAAGCCGCGATCCCGACGCACGGCCGGGCTTCGATCCACCCGGCGTCGCGCTGTCGACCATCGGCTTCCTCGGCGTCGTCTTCGGGCTGATCGAGGGACAGACCTACGGCTGGTGGACCGCCCAGCAGGACTTCCTCGGCCTCTCACCCGGCGGGCTGTCCGTGATCCCGCTCGCCTTCGCGCTCGGCGTGCTCTCGCTCGCAGGGTTCGTCCTCGTCGAGCGGCGCCGGGCGCTCGCGGGACGGCCGGTGCTCGTCGACTTCGCGCTCTTCCGGATCCCGACCTTCCGCTACGGGAACGTCGCGGTCCTGATCGTCGGGCTCGGCGAACTCGGGCTCGTCTTCGTGATCCCGCTCTTCCTGCAGTCGGTGCTCGGCCTCTCGGCCTTCGACACCGGGCTCGTGCTGACAGCCCTCGCCGCCGGAGCATTCCTCGCCGGCGGGCTCGCCGCGCCGCTCACCCGCCGAATCGGGCCACACCGGGTCGTGCAGCTCGGTCTCGCGATCGAGGTCGTCGGCATCGTCGCCGTCGGCCTCACCTTCTCCGCCGACCGCCCCGCGTGGCAGTTCTGCCCGCAACTCTTCGTCTACGGGATCGGCGTCGGCTTCGCGACCGCGCAGCTAACGAGCCTCATCCTCGCCGACGTGCCCCCCTCCCAGTCCGGCGAAGGATCCGGGATCCAGAGCACCTCGAGGCAGGTCGGCTCCGCGCTCGGGATCGCAATCCTCGGCACGGCGCTCACGGCCGGGCTCGCCTCCGGCACCTCCGCCCGCCTCGAAGCAGTCCCCTCGATCCCGCCTCCACAGCGCGCCGCCATCACAGCCGCCGTCGAGCGGAGCGGCGGCGCAGTGCTACCCGCCTTCCGCCGCTCGCCACGCCTCCAACCTGCGGTCGCACCGATCGAGGAGGCGTTCGTCGCGAGCGCGCGACGAGCCGCCTTCATCGCCGCCGCGTTCGTCCTGGTCGGACTCGCCGCCGCCTTCAGGCTCCGGCCCGGCGGGCAAGACGAGCCCCAGCCGGGGCCAACCTAGCCTGCGGCGGCGGCGGCTTCAGAGCGCCGCGAGCTGAGCGGCAACACGCTGTTCCCACGCCGTGGCACGAGGAAGCGGTACGGGCCGCCCCCGGATCGCGCGCAGCGCGACCCCGTGCAGCGCACCATGGATGAGCTCGTAGGTCCCCTCCGCGCCGAGGGCGCGGGCACGCTCGAAGCCGCGCCGCGACAAGGCGGGCGAAACGCCCGGCACGCCGGGCAACCAGCGATCGAGCGAGCCGTGGAGAACATCGAGTCGCTTCCCGCGGAGCGGCTCCAACGACAAGCGGTCGGGGATCCACGGTGCGAGTCCGACCACCCGTTCGACCGACGCCTCGTCTGCCACCGAGATCGCGACCGCCCCGCCCATCGAGAAGCCCAGCAGCAACATCTGCTCGGCACCCACCGCGTGGACGGCAGCACGCGCGTCCTCGACGCACGACTCGAAACGCCGCCACGACTTCACGCGATATCGAACCTCCGCGAACACGAACTGCGGGAAGCGCGGCGCCAAGCGCTGCACGAGCCATTCGAGCGACGCGCTCCAGGTTCCTTCCACCTCGGCGCTCTGACCGCCGTTCACGCACACGACCGCGGTCGCGCCGCCGCCTGTGAGTCGCATCTCGGCGCCGGTCGAGAGACCGACGTTCTTCGGCTCCAACGTCATCCAGCTGCGGGGCCGACCTGAATCTCGGGCCGACATCGCATCCCACCAGCGTAGGCCACGGCGGCGTAACTCCCCCGATGTTGCCGTACCGCCGCGGCCTCCTCCCGGCTACTCGGGGCGGTCGCCAGCGACGCAGATGTACCGGGAGCGTGGCCTCCTTGAGGGCTGGTGCCTCGACCCCCGGCCTTCACGGTCGTTGCGCCATCAGCCGCGGCAGCCGGTTGGAGTCACACGGCTGCTTCCCGGAGGGCGGCTCTTCCTTCACGCAGGCCGTAATAGACGATCACGAATGCGGCGAGCGGGTCGGCCCGCCACCACCCGAGGGCGGCGTTCAGGACGAGCCCGACCAGCACCGCGACCGCGAGCAGACCGTCGATGATCGTCACCCGCGCCTCGGTTTCGAGCACACGATTGCCGAGCGCAGCACCGGTGCTGGACTTGCCGTAGGCGAGCGCGAACATCGCGAGCGCTGTAAGGGCGAGCCAGGAGATCCCGAGCAGCGAGTGGTGTGGCCTGAAGCCGACGGCAAGGACGACGAGCGACTGGGCACCGACGTAGAGCGCGAGCAGCACGAAGGCGTACCCGATCAGGCGAGCCGGCGGCGATCCCGGCGGCTGTTCAGCGGCGGCCGCGGCTCCTCGCAGACGGCGGAGCGGCGGGCGCAGCAGTTGATCGCGGCCAGCTACGCGCTGTTGGTCGCCTACATCGGCGTGGAGGCGATCCGCGACCTCGCGGGCTCGCATCATCCGGTGGTGAGCTGGGTCGGGATCGGGCTGGCTGCGTTCACGGCGCCGACGATGCCGCTACTTGCGCGCGCGAAGCGCAACGTCGGCCGCAAGCTCAACTCGTCCGCGACCGTCAGCGAGGCCGGCCAGAACATGATCTGCGCCTACCTCTCGGTCGCGCTGCTTGTCGGGTTGCTCGCGAACGCGCTGCTGGGCTGGTGGTGGGCTGACCCTGCCGCCGCGCTCGTGATCGCGGCCGTCGCCGCGCGTGAGGGTGTCGAGAGCTGGCGCGGCGACAGCTGCGACTGCTGCTGACTAGTCCGTCGTGCTCGCGTGTTCGACGACTGCAGCGAGCTTCGCCCGCACCTGTGCTGCGATCGGGGCGAGCTCGTCGTTGCCGACAATCGAGAGCATCCGGTCGGCGTCGATCGCGGAGATGTGCGTCTCGCCGTTGCGCTCATAGACGACGACGTTGCAGGGCAGCAACGTGCCAAGCTCCGGCTCAAGGGACAGGGCCTGGTGGGCGAGCGGCGGGTTGCAGGCGCCGAGAATCATGTACGGCTCCTGCTCGACGCCGAGCTTCTCGCGTAGCGTGGCCTGCACGTCGATCTCGCAGAGGACGCCGAAGCCTTCCTCGTTCAATTCGGCGCGGACCCGCTCGACCGCCTCAATGAACGGTGCGGTGGTCGTAGTGGTCAGCGTGTAGCTGGTTGCGGTGGGCATTCGCATTCCTCCTCCAGGTAGCGGCGGCGCGCCTTCTCGGCCTTCAGCCGGTGGGCACGCGCTTCCGCGGGGACGGATTCGTAGCTGTCGAGGTAGGCAAGGATCGGCGCCTCGCCGACGATGGGACCTTGGCCGTGGACGACGAGGACGGGGATCGTGTCGGTGCCGGTGCGCTCGCGGAGCAGGGAGCGTTCGCTCTTCTCGACCGGCACTTGCCGGGTGTAGTAGTCGATGCCGAGTTCGGTCAGCCGCTGCCGGACACGGCGCGATGCTGGGCACCACTCTGTCTGCCAGAGCTCGTACATCAGGCGTGTCCGAAGCGGACGTCGGGGAGCAGGCGGTCGAGCCAGCGCGGGAGCGCCCAGGCGTGGCGGCCGAAGACGCGCAGCAGGGTCGGGATCAGGACAAGCCGGACGAGCGCCGCGTCGAGGAGGACGGCGAGGCCCAGGATGACGCCCATCTCCTTCGGGGGCAGCGGCCCGGAAAGCGCGAAGGTGAAGAAGACGGCGACCATCACCGCGGCGGCGGCGAAGATCACCCGGCCACTGTGCGCGAGGCCGCCGACTGCGGCGTCCTTCGGGTCGTGCGAGCGATCCCAGTGCTCCTTCGCCGCGGAAAGCAGGAACACGGTGTAGTCCATCGAGATCGCGAAGATCATCGCGAAGAAGAAGACCGGCGCCCAGGCGTCCATGAACCCTTGCGGCTCGAAGCCGAGCAGGCCGGCGCCGTGGCCGTTCTGGAAGATCAGCCGGCCGACGCCGAAGGCCGCGCCGACCGCAAGCAGGTTTGTGAGCACGCCGAGCGCCGCGATCAGCGGCGCCTGCAACGCAACGAGCAGAAGCAGGAAGCCGAGCGCGAGCACGACGCCGATCACGAGCGGCGTCTTCGCCGCCAGCGCCCGCTCGAGGTCGTGGTTCTCCGCGGCGGCACCGCCGACCAGGGCGCCGGTCGGGAGCGCTGAACGCAGCCGGTCGATCGTCTGGCCGGTGGCGGTGCTCGACGGGTCGGTGGTTGGGGTCGCCTGGACGAGCGCGAGACCGGTCGTGCCGGGTTGCGCTCGCGAGACCTGCGCGATGCCGGGGTCGCGGCGGGCGATCGCGGCGGACTGGGCGGCTTCGGCGCGCGGCGCGACGATCTGCAGTGCGCCCGGTGCGCCGGGCCCGAACGCCTGCTGCACCTGCGTGTAGCCGATCCGTGAGCCGTCGCTTGTCGGAACGACCTTGATCGACGGCATCCCCGTCTTCAGGCCGAACACCGGCAGCGCGAGCAGCACGAGGATCAGCGTCGCAGCGGGGCCGTAGACGTGTGGGCGCCGCCAGAGCCGCTCGCCCCAACGGGCGAAGCGGGGCGAGCGGTGCTCGCCCGAGTGCACCCAGCGCAGCGAGAGCGAGTCGACCTTCGGGCCAAGCTTCGCCAGCACCGCCGGCAGCAGGGTCAGCGTGGCGGCGAGGACGAAGGCGACGCTGAGCATGATCCCGAGCGCCATCGAGCGGAAGGCCGGACTCGGCACCAGCATCACCGCCGAGAGCGAGACGAACACGGTCAAGCCGGAGAAGAGGACGGCCTTGCCCGCGGTGTCCATCGTGATCGCGACCGCGTCACGCGGCGATTGCTTGGACCCGAAGTAGGCGCCACGGAAGCGGTGCACGACGAAGAGCGCGTAGTCGATGCCGAGCGCGAGAGCGAACATGAGCGCGAAGTTCATCGCCCAGATCGAGATCTCGAAGCCGTGCGTCAGCAGCGCCAGCAGGCCGGCAGAGGCGAGCAGCCCGAGCATCGTCAACAGGAGCGGCAGGCCGGCGGCGACGAGCGAGCCGAAGGCGAGCACGAGGATCGCCAGCGTCACCGGCCAGGAGAAGAGCTCGGACTTCATCATCGCCGTGCGGTTGGCCGCGTTGAAGTCCGACCACATCCCCGAGGCGCCGGTGAGGCTGACCGAGACGTTGCCGGTCGTGAGCTTGTGCAGCTTCCCCTTCAGCGTGTCGGCGGCGGCGACCATCGCGGTCGGGTCCTTCTTCGCGCCGGCGACGACGAGCGCCGTATGGCCGTCGCGCGAGATCGAGACGCCGGGCCGCGGCGGGACGACGGTCGCGATGCGCGAGTCGGAGCGGAGGATCGCCTCCGCCTTCGCGACGGTCGCGCGGAAGGCGGGCGCGTTCGCCGTCAGCGTCGGGGAGTGGATGACGACGATCGGCGCCGAGCTCGCGAGGCCGCCGAAGTTCTGCTGGATCAGGGAGCGCGCCTGCACCGACTCGGAGCCGTTCGCCTGCCAGCCCGCGCCGGACAAGGCCGTCTCGACCTTCGGCGCGAACACGGCCAGCGCGAGCGCGATCACCGCCCAAGCGATCGAGACGACCCGTACGTGGTCTGCGGCCCAGCCGCCCAGACGGCCGATCGGGCCGACAGCCTCCGGATGCTCAACCGGGACGGGAACGACAACAGCGGGCGCTTCGGCAACTGCCACTCGAGACTCCTTTCGGGGGGTTCTGCTCCGCCATCATACACAACTCAACAACTACTAAGTTTGCTAGTATCACAGCATGTTGCTTCCGCACCCCTTGCCCGAAGACCTCGCCGAGCTGATCGCTCGTCGCTTCCGCGCCCTCGGCGACCCGCTACGCGTCCGCACGCTCGACCTGCTCCGCGACCAAGAACTGAGCGTCCGCTCACTCGCCGACCAGCTCGACGCGAGCCAACAGAACGTGTCCAAACACCTCGCGGTGCTCGTCGACGCCGGCATGCTCGCCCGCCGCAAGCAGGGCAACCACGTCTACTACCGGATCGCCGACGAGGGCGTCTTCGCACTCTGCGAGCAAGTCTGCGGCTCAATCCAAGCCCAACTCGCCCAGCTCAACGCGCTCGTCGGCAGCCCCACCACCTAAGGAGAGGACGACAAAGATGGACGTCACCACCGCCACCTTCCAGCGCGACGTGATCGACCGCTCGCGTGAGTTGCCGGTCGTCGTCGACTTCTGGGCCGCCTGGTGCGGACCCTGCCGCATGCTCGGCCCCGCGATCGAAACCGAAGTTGCCAAACGCGAAGGCAAGATCGAGCTCGCCAAAATCGACGTCGACGCCGAACAAGCGCTCGCCGCCCAATACGGCATCCAAAGCATCCCCACCGTCGCCGTCTTCCGCAACGGCAACCCCGTCACCGGCTTCATCGGCGCGCACCCGACTGCCGCGATCGGCCGCTTCCTCGACGAGACGATCGAAGAGCACGGCGCGACAGCACAAGCCGCCTGACCCAAGCGCCGCCCACCGGATGACTTGCAAGCATTGAGCAAGCGCATCCGGTGCATCAGCAGCAGCTATGTGACGTCGAGCAGATCGGCCCGGATTCGATTTTCGTCGATCGGATTCGTTGCCAAAGACTCGCCCTCCGTGTTCCGGACGAGTCGCCCATAATGGCTGCGCGTCAACTCGAATTGAGGCGGTAATGGCGGTCGATCTCGGCAACTACGACGTCGTTGCAGCGTTGCAGCAGCACGGCTGCCCACTCTGTCGTGTACTCGCCGCTGCCGAGACGCGAGCGATGGACACGTTCATCGAAGAAGGCATGCAACTCGGCGAGACGACGGACGCGCATTCGTCGAACACCGCGGCTTCTGCCGCGAACACGCCTGGCTCTTCCACTACCGCGCCGCGCGAACCTTGACCGGAGTTCCCGTCGCCACGATGTACGAAGCGCTGCTCCGGCACGACCTGAGCCGACTCGACGCGCTCACGGCCCTTCAGGAGGAGCGGATACAGGCGATGTACGAGCGGTCTGACGGGTTGTGCATGGAGCATCTCGAGCAGGTCGGAGCGGAAGCACTCGCGGTGGACGGACACGTGGCCGTGTTCCTCATCCACGATGGCCGCCGGCGGCTGCAGGCGCTGAAGGGGCGGCTCACGCACTATGCCCGCACGCGCGACTATCGCTACGCAGCGGAGCGCAGTCCGCAGACCGAGAGTGTGTGGACGGACGTCGTGCGGTCGTACGTCGGCGAGCCGTATCCCGCCGCAGACTGATCGTCCTCAAGGCGCAGAGTCCACTGACTTTCTCGCCGACAGTCGCAGTCCTCCTCGCGCTGATCGGGTTCGCGGTCGGCGCCTTCGGGACGATCGTCGGCTCTGGCGGCGGGTTCATTCTCGCGCCCGTCCTACTACTCCTCTACCCGCACGACGACCCCGCGACGTTGACGGCGATCAGCCTGACCGCCGTCTGCTTCAACGCCATCTCAGGCTCGGTCGCCTACGCGCACCAGCGGAGGATCGACTACCGGAGCGGCCTGACGTTCGCGGTCGCCGCACTGCCGGGCTCTATCCTCGGCGCACTCGCAGTCGGGACGGTCTCGCGAAGCGCGTTCGACGCGATCATGGCGGCAGTCCTCCTCGCGCTCGCAACCTGGCTGCTGCTCGGTGAGCCCGGATCCAGAACACGCCCGCGCCGCGGCGCCGTGCACCGGGAGCGCACCGATCGGTACGGCCGCCGCTTCACCTACGACGTCCCTGTCAAGCAAGGCGCCGCCTACAGCGGGATCGTCGGCTTCGCCTCCAGCTTCCTCGGAATCGGCGGCGGCGTGATCCACGTCCCGCTTCTCGTGCGCGTCCTCGGCTTCCCGACGCACATTGCAACCGCGACCTCGCACTTCATCCTCGCGATCATCGCCGGCACCGGAGCGACGACACACGCACTGACCGGGAGCTTCGCCCACGGCCACGGCGTCCGGCGCGCGATCGCCATCTCGATCGGCGTAGTCCTCGGCGCGCAACTCGGCGCGCGTCTCTCCCTCCGCGCGAGCGGTCGCGTCCTCGAGGTCATGCTCGCGATCGCACTGATAGCGCTCGCCGTCAGGCTCCTCGTCGGCGTCGCGTGAGCGGCCACGGGCAAGATCGCCACGGTGCAGCGCGCCGCTACGCCACGACGCCACGCTCGACCGGCTTACGTGGCCGACCCGCCGTTGGGGATTGCTTCTGGGGACAGATCCGGGGACTCCTCATTGGTGTTCGCATCTCGTTCGCATGACTTGTCGGCAATGCGGACAACGCATGAGCTTCGGTGCTCGGTCGGAGGGGCTGGACTCGCGGTGCTTTGATAGACAGCGTGCGATGGGCCAAGTGGCGGATCTCGATCGGGGAGGTAGTCGAGCATGAGCAAGCGGTTCAACGGAACGATCAACGTCGATGTCCGCGATTCGGAGCCGGACTGGTCGCCGTTCGAGCCGCCGAAGGCGCCGGAGGGAGCGCCGAACTTCTTGTACATCGTGCTCGACGACGTGGGCTTCTCGGCTATGAGCTGCTACGGGGGGCCGATCGAGACACCGAACATCGACCGGATCGTCGAGAAGGGCATTCGCTACACGCAGTTCCACACGACGGCTCTGTGCTCGCCGACGCGCTCGTGCCTCCTTACCGGCCGGAATCACACCCGGAACAGCATGGCCTGCATCACCGAGGCGGCGATCGGGTTCCCGAACGCGAGCGGCACGGTCCCGCCGGAGAACGGGATGCTCCCGGAGATCCTGGGTGAGGCTGGCTGGAACACGTACATGGTCGGGAAGTGGCATTTGTGCCCGACCGACGAGATGAACCTCGCGGCGACGCGGCGGAACTGGCCGAGCGGCAGAGGGTTCGAGCGCTGGTACGGGTTCCTCGGCGCCGAGACGAACCAGTGGTATCCCGATCTCGTGTACGACAACCATCCCGTCGACCAGCCGCGGACGCCCGAGGAGGGCTACCACCTCACCGAGGACATCACGGACAAGGCGCTGGAGTTCATCCGCGACGCGAAGGCGGTCGCGCCGGAGAAGCCGTTCTTCCTCTATTACGCGCCGGGTGCCTGCCACGCGCCCCATCACGCGCCGAAAGAGTGGATCGAGAAGTTCGAGGGGCGGTTCGACATGGGCTACGAGGCGATCCGCGAGCAGACCCTCGCCAATCAGAGGAAGCTCGGGATCGTCCCTGCCGACACCGAGCTTCCGCCGATCAATCCGATCGGTGACCAGACGCGCACGGGACCGGACGGAAAGCCGTTCCCACCGCTCGACGTCACGCGGCCCTGGGACTCGCTGAACGACGACGAGAAGAAGCTCTTCTCCCGGATGGCAGAGGTGTACGCGGGGTTCCTCGCGCACGCCGACTTCCACATCGGGCGCCTGCTCGACTACCTGGAGGCGAACGATCTGCTCGAGAACACGATGGTCGTCGTCGTCTCCGACAACGGCGCCAGCGGCGAGGGCGGCCCGAACGGCTCTGTGAACGAGATGAAGTTCGCCAACGGCGTCCCCGACGACCTGGCCCAGAACCTCGCCATGATCGACGAGCTCGGCGGCACGAAGACCTACAACCACTACACGAACGGGTGGGCGATGGCGTTCAACACGCCGTTCAAGATGTGGAAGCGCTACGAGTTCAACGGCGGAACGTGCGACCCGTGCGTCATCTCGTGGCCGGCCGGTACGAAGGCCCGCGGTGAGATCCGTGACCAGTACTACCACGCGATCGACCTCGTGCCAACGATCCTCGACATCCTCGGCGTCGAGGCGCCGGAGACGATCAAGGGGCACACGCAGTCACCGATCGACGGCGTCAGCATGCGCGAGAGCCTCGACGACGCATCCGCCGACTCGAAGCGCAAGACGCAGTTCTACGCGATGCTCGGCTCCCGTTCGATCTGGCACGAAGGCTGGAAGGCGGTGACGACGCATCCGACGCTCGCCGGCTGGGGCAACTTCAACGACGACGAGTGGGAGCTCTACAACACGGACGTCGACCGGGCGGAGGTCAACAACCTCGCCGCCGAGCAGCCCGACAAGCTGCGGGAGCTCGTCAACGTCTGGTTCTCCGAGGCCGGCGCAAACGGCGCGTTCCCGCTCGACGACCGCACGCCGGTCGAGATCATGTCAGACCCCAGGCCGCAGCTGACCGCTTCGCGCGACCGGTACGTGTACTTCCCGGACACGGCGCCGGTGAGCGAGTGGCAGGCGGTCAACACGAAGAACCGCTCGTTCGTGATCGGCGCGCTCGTCGACATCCCCGCGCCCGGGGCGGAAGGGGTGCTGTTCGCGATCGGATCGCGCTTCGGCGGCCACGCCCTCTACGTCAAGGACAACCGCCTCCACTACGTCAACAACTTCGTCGGCGCCGAGGAGCAGATGATCGTCGGCACCGAAGAGATCCCCACCGGCGAGAACCTGATCCTCTCGGCCTCGTTCGAGAAGGAAGGAATGCAGCCGACGTGCGCGACCGGCAGCTTGTCCCTCTACCACGGTGACAAGAAGGTCGGCGAGGGTGAGCTCAAGACGCAGCTCGGAGCGTATGCGATCGCCGGCGCGGGGCTCTACATCGGACGCCACAGCGGCGAGCCGGTCACCGACGACTACCCGGGCGAGCCGCCGTACGCCTTCACAGGCGGGACGATCAACCGGGTCGCGGTCGACGTCAGCGGCGACCCGTACGTCGACCTCGAACGCCAGGCCGAGATGCTGATCCGCTCGCAATGACCGACCAGCTGACGTCCTGGCACGACACGCCGACGCGCGCGGCGATCGTCGACTTCGTCGAGCGTGTGACGACTGAAGGCGGGCCGGACTACGTGCCACCGACCGAGCGGATCGCCGTCTACGACAACGACGGCACGCTCTGGTGCGAGAAACCGATGCCGATCGAGCTCGGCTTCATCCTCATGCGCCTCGCCGAGATGGCCGGCCAGGATGAGTCCCTCCGAACCCGCCAGCCGTGGCAGGCGGCGTACGAGAAGGACTACGCGTGGCTCGGCGAGACGATCACGAAGCACTACCACGGCGACGACGGCCAGCTGACGATGCTGATGAGCGGCATCCTGCAGGCGTTCGCCGGCCAAAGCGTCGAGGACTACTCACGGGCAGCCGACGCTTTCCTGCGCGCGGGGAAGCACCCGACCCTCGGTCGGACGTTCCACGAGTGCGGCTACGCGCCGATGATCGAGCTCCTCCGCTACCTCGAGGCAAACGGGTTCACGAACTACATCGCCTCCGGCGGCGACCGCGACTTCATGCGACCGGTCACCGAGGACGTCTACGGCATCCCCTCCGAGCGCGTGATCGGCAGCTCCAACGCGCTCGCCTACGTCGACGACGAACACGGCGGCACCATCTCCTACGAGGCAGAGGGCGACTTCTTCGACGACGGCCCGGTCAAACCCGTTCGGATCTGGAGCCGCATCGGGAAGCGCCCAATCCTCGCCGCCGGAAACTCGAACGGCGACATCCCGATGCTCCGCTACGCAGGCGGGAAAGACCGACCCGCGCTCCGACTACTCGTTCTCCACGACGACGGAGAACGCGAGTTTGCCTACACCGCCGGAGCAGAGACCTCACTCGAACTAGCCGAGAAACACAACTGGTCGATCGTCAGCGTCAAGAACGACTGGGCCACCGTCTTCGCCTAGCGATCGATGCGGGCATCGGACGTCCTCAAGGACATGGTCCGAGCTGTCGGGCGGCAGCTTCCGGATGGGCTGCGAGCGCTTCTATCCGGAGGAGGCGCCGGTGCGCGAGGTGTCGGTCGAGGACTTCTGGATCGACCCGCACCCGGTGACGGTCGCCGAGTTACGGGTCCCGAGGGCGGACGACTACCCCGACGCCGATCCGGAGCTGCTCGTGACGGGCTCGCTCGTCTTCCGGAAGACGGCCGGGCCGGTACCGCTCGACGACTACCGCAACTGGTGGACGTGGATGCCCGGCGCCGACTGGCGGCACCCGGAGGGACCGGGCAGCACCGTCGGCGGGCGGGAGAGGCATCCGGTGACGCATGTCGCCTACGCCGACGCTCTCGCTTACGCGGAGCGGGCCGGCAAGTCGCTGCCGACCGAGGCCGAGTGGGAGTACGCGGCGCGCGGAGGACTCGACGGCGCGGTCTTCACGTGGGGCGACGAGTTCGCGCCGAAGGGGCGGATGATGGCGAACACCTGGCAGGGCGAGTTCCCGTGGCAGAACCTGCTGCTCGACCGCTACGAAGGAACCTCACCCGTCGAGACGTACCCGCCGAACGGCTACGGCCTCTACGACATGGCCGGAAACATCTGGGAGTGGACCGAGGACGTGTTCGCGCATCGAGCCGCGAACGGCGCCGGTGGCTGCTGCGCGCCGCGCGACCCGCGCGCCGCGTCGGACGAACGCTTTCTTCGCCGGGTGATCAAGGGCGGGTCGCATCTATGCGCCCCGACGAACTACTGCCTGCGCTACCGGCCCGCAGCCCGCCAGGGCGAGGCGATCGACAGTACGACCGGCCACATCGGTTTTCGCTGCGTCCTCCGCTCGAGCGCGGGCTGATGGCCGACGTCGATCCGCGCGCGTGGGCGGCTCCGAGGCCATCCGGGCTCCGTCGGTACCTCCCGGCGCTCGTCTGGCTCCCGAGCTACCGGAGGGGCAACCTCCGCTTCGACGCGGTCGCCGGAGCGACGATCTGGGGGCTGCTCGTCCCGGAGATGATCGCCTACGCGGGGCTGGCCGGGCTGCCGCCGCAGGCGGGGCTGTACACGCTGCTCGTGACGCTCGCGGCGTACGCCGTCTTCGGCACGAGCCGCCATGTCGTCGCCGCGGGCACCTCGGCGGCAGCGGTGCTGCTCGCCTCGACGGTGCTCGCGCTCCACCCGCAGAGCTCGAGCGTGTACGCGGTCGACGCCGCGGCGATCGTGCTCTTCTGCGGCGGGCTGTTCCTGCTCGCCGGGGTGCTCCAGCTCGGGTTCATCGCGCAGTTCCTGTCGCGTCCGGTGATCGAGGGATTCGTGTTCGGGCTCGCGATCTTCGTGACCGTAAAGCAGCTGCCGAAGCTGTTCGGGATCGAGGGCGGGGACGGAAATACGATCCGGCAGCTCGGGCATGTGATCGCGCACCTCGGCGACACCCACGCCGCGACGCTCGCGGTCGGCGCCGGAGCGCTCGTGCTCCTGTTCGGCGGGGAGCGCTGGTTCCCGAAGGTTCCGGGCGGCCTGGTTGTGCTCGTGCTCGGGATCGCGGTGAGCGCGGCCTTCGATCTCTCGAGTCACGGCGTCGACGTCGTCGGCGCGGTACCGAAAGGACTTCCGTCCGTCTCGATCCCGCACCCGCCCGCAGGCGACATCACGGCGCTGATCGCCGGAGCGGCAGGGATGTTGCTCGTCATCTTCAGCGAGTCACTCGGAGCCGCGCAGAACTTCGCGGCCAAGTACGGCTACGAGATCGACGCGAACCAGGAGCTGCTCGCACTCGGCGTCGCCAACGCCGCCTCGGGGTTCGTCGGCGGCCTCGGAGCCGGCGGAAGCCTCTCGCAGTCGGCCGTCAACGAAGGCGCCGGCGCACGCTCCCAGGTTTCGCCGCTCGTCGCAACGGTTCTCGCGCTCGTGACCGTGCTGTTCCTCACGCCGGTGTTCAAGGACCTGCCTGAGGCCGTGCTGGCGGCGCTGATCATCCACGCCGTCTCCCATCTGTGGAAGGTGAAGGAGTTCAGGAAGTACCGCCGCGAGCGGCCGGTCGAGTTCTGGGTCGGCATCGGCACTGGCGTCGGTGTGATCACGATCGACGTTCTGCCGGGGCTCGTGATCGGCGTCGTCGCCATGATCCTCTTCATCGTCTACCGCGCGAGCCGACCGCACATCTCGATCCTCGGCCGCGTTCCCGGCGTTCCCGATGCGTTCGGAGACCTTGGGCGCCACCCCGACTACGAGCGGATACCCGACCTGCTCGTACTGCGCCTCGAGGCGCCGATGTTCTACGGCAACGCGTCGCCGGTCTGCGACAAGATCAAGCGGCTCGCCGGCGCCGGCGACCCTCTCCCGCGAGCGGTGATTCTCGACTTCGGGCCGAATCCCGACCTTGACATCACCAGCTCCGAGAGCCTCGATCAGCTCGCGACGACCCTGCGCTCGGGGGGCATCGATCTTGCGCTCGCGGAGGTCAGGCAGCCTGTGCTCGAAGCGGCTCGCCGAACTGGCTTCCTCGACGCGATCGGCGCCGACCATGTCTTTCTCACCATCGACGAAGCTGTGGCTACGTTCCAGAAGAGAGGTTAAACGCGGCTCAAGCGACATCCCTGAGTCGTTCGCTGTTCTGGCACCTAAGCATCTCGTACTGATCCCGCTTGAAGTTCCGGAGCTCACCTGGATTCTTAATTCACGAGGGCACCTGGTCACCTGACACGACTGCTCTCCGAGAATCCGTCACAGAGCCTGCGGCGCCAACTGAGACGATCCTGGGGACAGGTCTTGGGGACAGGTGCCGGGTTCCTCAGGGCATCTCGGGGTGTCTCAAGATGCAGCTGAGGAGAGCCGCAAAGGCCCACAGATCCAAAGAAAACAAGGTGGGAAGCGCAAGCGCGACTCTCCAACCTGCCGGCGAAGGCTTCAGCCTCCATGGTAAGGAGGGGGGTCAGCATCGGAGGCGAGAACCGGCACGTTTGCAGGGGTTTCGCAACCGGAGCGGCTTGCGATTTCGTGTCTCTGACGGCCGCAAGGTCGCACTGAGGTCGCACGGGCTCCAAATCGGTCGGAACCAGGCTAGGTTCGAAGTGACAGGACGATCGCGCCGTCCGCTCCCGCGACTACCTCGCGCAGCGCTTGTGCCGCCTGTTCGAGCGGTCGGACGGACGCGATCGGCACGTTAAGGATGCCGTGGGCCAGCAGCTCGGCGAGGGCCGAAAGCTGCCGACCATCTGGCCGGACGTAGACGTCGAATACGGCGACGCCCCGTTCCTCCCGCGGCGGGTCGCCCGTGATCGTGGCGAGGCGGCCGCCGTCAGCAACCGCCTTCAACGTGGTGACCGCCTGCCCGCCGGCGGCGTTGACGGCCTTGGGCGCGCCGCCGCAGGTGATCTCGCGAACGAGCGCCGGCCAGTCGTCGTGGTAGTCGAGCACCTCCGACGCGCCGTAGTCGCGGATGCGCTCGGCCTTCTTCGCGCTCGCGGTCGCGATCACGCGGGCGCCCCGAGCCGCGGCGAGCTGTACGAGCAGGCCACCCGTGACTCCGCCGGCTCCGTTCACGACGACCCAGCCGCCGCTCTCGATCCCGAGAGCCTCGTCGAGCGCCTGAGCCGCGGTGAGCGCCGGAATGGGAAACACTCCGCAGGCTTCCCATGACGCCCCTGGCGGCCGGGCTGCGACGGCCGCCGCCGGCGCGAGCACCCTCCCCGCCCACGTCCCGTGACGCCGGAGCGGCAGCGGATGTGTCATCACCTCGTCGCCCTCGCGCAGCTCGGCCACGCCGGAGCCGGCAGCTGCGACCGTCCCGGCCGCCTCCGTCCCGAGCGCCATCGGAGCCGGGCCGCCGATCTGCCAGCTGCCGATCCTGACTAGCTCGTCCCAGTTGCCGATGCCGGCGGCAACGACGTCGATGAGGACCTCGTCAGCGGCAGGTGTCGCCGGCTCGTCCACCTCGAAGATCTGGACGGACTCGCCGAGTGCTTTGATCCCGGCCACTCGCTGGCCCCGCGGCGTCACGGTGGACGCTCGGAGTTCGATGCATCCACGGCAGAGGTCACGGCCGCACCCGCGGGCTAGTCAGTCCCAACCTCGAGCACGACCTTGCCACGCTTCCCGCGGGTCGCGACTCGCTCGAACGCCGCCCGGGCCTCCGTGAGCGGAAAGACCGAGTCGACCTCCGCGCGAAGCTCGCCTGCGTCCACGAGCGGTCTCAACTCCAGCAGTTGCTCGTGGTTGGGTTCGACGATGAAGTAGATCGCGCCCGGCGTCTCCTCTGCGATCGTGACCACGCGCTCGCCGGCGGGGACCTCGCCGCCACGGGTGTCGAAGACCAGATCGACCGGCCCGCTCTCGACGACCGTTGCGCCGGCGTGTCGCGCAAGCTGGACGGCGATGTGCCCAACCCCGCCCGAGGCGCCCGTGATCAGCACCCGCTCGCCTCGGGCGAGTCGCCCGTGCGCAAACAGTGCTTGCCAGGCGGTCAGCCCGCCCATCGGCAGAGCTGCCGCCTCGACGTGGCTCAGCCGCAAGGGCTTCGGTGCAAGCACATCGGCTGGGACGGCGGCGTACTCGGCAGCCACGCCGTCGCGATCGAAAGGCGTGAGCGCATATACCTCGTCACCGCTGCCGACGACAACGCCCGAAAGCTCGTAAGAGGGAATCGCCGGCAGTCGATCGACCGGCCACTCCAGCTCGTCACGTGTAATCGCTGCCGCATGAACGCGCACCAGCACCTCGCCCGGATCCGGCGACGGCGTCTCGATCTCCTCAACCTTCAAGCCGTCATCGTGCAGCCGTACCGCTAGCACACCGCTCCCCTGCCCCTGTTGGACTTCGTTCCTCGGGAGATCTTGCCATCTACCACCCTCCTCCTTAGAGGCGTCGCCTGCGCCAGTGATGCTTCTATGAAAGTCAAGTGGTCATTGGCGGTCCGTGTTCGAGTAGGCGGTAGAGGTTGCGGGCGAGGTAGCGCTTGAGGCAGCGGTTTGTTTCGCGTCGGGTTTTGCCTTCTTGCAGGCGTCGTTCGATGTAGGCGATCGTGGCGGGGTGTGTGCGTTTGCGTGTGACGAGGATCATGTGCAGTGCGCGGTTGAGTTTGCGGTCGCCTGCTCGGTCGAGCCGGTAGCGGATCGTTTGGCCGGAGGAGGCGGGGATCGGGGCGGCGCCGGCGAGCCGTGCGAAGGCTGCTTCCGAGCTGATCCGTCCCTGGTGTGACCAGGAGAGCACGAGCTGGGCGGCGGCGTGTGGTCCGACGCCGGGCTGGTCGAGCAGTTGCGGTGCGAGCTTGCGGGTGAGCGTTTCGATCTGCCGTGCGAGCTGGCGCTCCTCGGCGGTTAGCTGCAGCACCCGGCGTGCGATCGAGCGGAGCGCGAGCAGGCTGCCGCGCACTTCGGCATCCCCACGGCCATGCGGACGGGTCGCTGCGAGGCGTTGCAACAGGCGTGCTCGTGTCAGTGGCCGCAGCTCACTGCGGAGCGGCTCCGGAGTCGTGATCAGCAGGTCGCGGAGCTGGCAGAGCCCGGCGCGTTTCGCGTTGACTGCTCCCTCGCGTGCAGCGACAAGTGCCTGCAATGCCTGGCGTTCACCGCCTGCGCGCGGCGTCGCCGGCCGCTGCTCGCTGAGGACGCTGCGAGCGGCACGGATCGCGTCGAGCGCGTCGGTCTTGCCGCCCGTGCGGCGCTCTCGCCGCAAACGACCAACCTCGAGCACCCGCTCGTCGCGGCCGGTCAGGAAGCGCGTGAGACCTGCACCGAATGAGCCGGTGCCTTCGACCGCGAACGCGCGGCGACCGGGCGCATGCCGCTCGGCGAGCTCCAACGCGCCTGCGTAATCGCGAGGGTGGGCTCTGGCGGTCCCGCCGTGGACTGCGGCGATGGACGCGACGATGGTGAGACCGAGTCCCAAGCCGTCTTTGGGAGGCGCGGTCGTTGAGCCGCTGAAAGGGCTCGAAGAGGCGGTCGACGTCCGCCGGACTGATGCGCGTGCCGGTGTTCGCCACGATCAGTTGACTGTTCCCGGCGACGGGGCGCGTGCTGATCCAGATGTCGCCCGCGCCGGTGTTGTAGCGGTCGGCGTTGTCGACCAGGTTCGCGACGAGGCGTTCGACCAGCACCGGGTCGCCCGATATGACGGCGGGCTCGAGGGACGGATGGACCCGCCGATCGCCCGGGGCGGCTGTTCATCGGCGGGGCGACACTGGCGGCGTTCGCCGCCGGGACGACCGGGTCGGCAATGCCGGCGGTGTCGCCGCTCGGCTGTGCGGCTATCGCCGGCGCGACACTGCTGCTGGTATGGCTCGCGACCACGGTACCCGCGCGCATCATGCTCCGGGCCGATCCCACCGACGCCATCGGCGCGCAATGATTGGCACTTCGGAGCACCTCCGGCGGCAGGAGGGGCTCTCGGTTTCTCAAGCCGTTACGGACGTCGTCGAGGGCGGTCGTTATCGAACCCAGGCTTGATCGACCACGAAGCCCCAGATCGGTTGGTACTGGTAGTTCTGCAGTCGCGCGGAGACGAATTCCGTCTCGGGGACGTTCACGGTCGGCACCCAAACGGCTTCGTCGACGAGCTCGTGGTCGATTCTTGTCCAGAGCCGCGCCGCCTGGCCCGGGCTTGCGAGCTCGAGAGCCGACGCTCGCTTCATTTGGCTGTCGATTTTCCGTTCGCAGACATAGCGCTTTCGGTTGCGTCCGCCGTTGCAATCGAAGAACGACGGAAGATACGACGACGGCGACGGGTAGTCCGGGATCCAGTCACCGTCGACGGTCAACTGGGTCCTTCTTCGCATCGTCGGCGAGAACGCGGCGTACGGAAGGAGATGCAGCTTCGTCCGGTAGCCGAGCTTTCGAAGGACAAGACCGATGTAGGTCGGCAGCCGAGCCGATACGTCCGGAAGGTCAGTGGCAGCCCAGATGTTGATCCGCAAGCCGCGCGTGCCCGACGCGGTAACAAGTCGCATGGCCCGGGGGATGTTCGGAGCGGACCACCGACCATCGGAGCGCGGACGCAGCGTATACGGGCAGTAGCGACGGTAGCCGGCGAATCCAGCAGGCATTGGTTGGCAGATTGGTTTGGCGCCGCTAGAGCTGCCGTACATACGCGCGATCTTCGAGCGATCGACGGCGTAGTTGAGCGCCTGTCTGACTCGTACATCGTCGAACGGCGGCAGCCTCGTATTCAGAGGGACGAACTGGACGTCGAACGTCGGGTTCTGACGCAGCTGAGCCGGGGCTCGAATCCTCAATGCGCGTAGAACATGCGGCGGAATCAAATCGGCTGTCCAGTCGGCGCGTCCGTGCTCGATTGCTCGGACTTGAGCCGACGGTGAGAGCCCGAATCGCCAGACGATCCTGTCGGGCATGCCGTCCGGCTGGGCAGCGTGCGACCACTCGCGAAAGAACCTGTTGCGGACGAGTCGGAGTTCATGCGCGTTTGAGTCGACGATGCGGTACGGGCCGGTGCCAGGCACCGCTCGCGAGTCGCTACCCGGATCCGTGCTCGGCGGAATCGGGACTGCGAAGCCGGTCGTCAACTTGAACAGGAAGTCCGGATCGGGGACGCGGAGGTGGAAGACGACCGCGCCGGCACCGTCGTCGATGACGATCCCCCGTGAGAGGCTGCAATATGCGCGCCGCCGCACACACGACGCGGCCCCAGCCAGGTTCGTGTAGAAGCTCGCCCCGGGTGAGTCGAGGCGGAAAAGCCGTTCGATCGCCCGCCGGAAGTCGCCGGCCCGCACGGGTCGCCCGTCCGAGTACCGAATGCCCGGTCGCAGACGGAACGCATAAGCCGTTCCACCCTCCGTAGGTGTCGGCACTGCCAGTGCGACGTCTGGGACGAGCCTCAGACCCGCCGGCCCGGGGGAAGCCTGGTACGTGACCAGCGTGTCATAGGCGAGCCTCGTCAGCGCCGGGGTGGAGTCCTGAAACGCCGGATCGATCGAGGGAAACCGCCCCTTGGTGAGAAGCGTGAGCGTCCCGCCGCGATGAGTGGCGCCCTGCGAGGCCGACGCGATCCAGACATTGCCGCGACCGGGGACGATCGCACCAGGCCTCCCCCCGACTCGGATCGTCTCGACAACCTTGTTGGCGTTCGGATCGATCCGAGAAACGCTCGCCGAGTGGGTATTGGCGACCCAGATCGATCCGGCGCTTGCTGCGATTGCGGATGGTCCGCTTCCCACCGCGATCGTTGCGACGACGGAACCGGTCGCGGCGTCAATCCTCGAGAGGGTCGCGTCGACGCTGTTCGCAACCCAAACGGCATGGTCGTCGATCACCAGCGCGCTTGGCCCTTGTCCGACCGACACCGCGCCGAGTGTTTCACCGGATGCGATGTCGATCTCCTCGACCTTCCCGGCGTCAGATCCGGCTACCCAGACCACACGCGGGCCGACGGCGATGGCGGAAGGGCTGAGGTCGAGCGTCAACGTGCGTCGGACCGATCCGCTTGCGGGGTCGATCTCGACGAGCGCTCGATCGGTCGAGTCGGCTACCCACAGCCCGCCGACGCCAAAGGCGATCGCGGCGGCGCTCGCTCCGCCCATCCCAACCGCTTGAGTGACGGTGTCGGTCGCGGGATCGATCCGCTTGACCGAGCCACCGAGAGTGCTCGCCACCCAGACCGCGCCGCCGCCCCAGACGATGCTCCCAGGCTCGCCGGCCACCGCGATCCGGTCGGCAACCGCACCGGACGCGGGATCGACCCGCTCGACGATCTGGCCGCCCGGGTCGGCGACCCAGACCGATCCGGCTCCAAACGCAACCGCTGCCGGCGAACCGGTGAGGTCGATTGTGTTTCCGACCGTTCCGGACCGCGTGCCGATCGAGAGCAGACGGCTCGACACACCATGAGGAGTCGGCGGTCCCTTCCCCGCGCCGGTCGCAAGAGTGATCGCCGCCGCGGTTGCAGCGACGGCGGCCAACAGAGCAAGAACCGGCAGCGCCCACCGAGGTCGACCCCTAATCGGTCGAGCGCGCAGACGGGGCACGTCGAGGTGTGGGTCGTGCTCGAGCATCTGACGCTCGAGTTCACGCAACTGCGGACCCGGCTCGAGCCCGAGCTCGTCCGCAAGCCGGTGCCGAGCTGCCTGCAGGGCGGCGAGGGCCTCTGCGTGTCGTCCCGCGCGGTAAAGGGCCAGCATCAGTTGACCGAGGAGCCGCTCTCGCAGCGGCTGCTCACCGGCGAGCCGCTCGAGCTCCGCCACCAGCTCGGCTCCGGCGCCCATCGCGAGCTCCGCGTCAAACAGATCTTCGCGCGCCACGAGCCGCTTCTCCTCCAGCCGGGCTGCCTCGCCACTTGCGAACGGCTCGTAGAGAACATCCGCCAACGCGGGGCCGGACCAAAGGGCCTGAGCCTCCCTCAGCAATCGAGCCGCTTGCCGGACGTCACCCGCGACGGAGGCGCGACGCGCCTCCTGTACGAGCGCCTCGAACCGGTAGAGGTCGAGCTCGTTCGAGCCTACAGACAGCACGTATCCGCCCGACCGGCGTAAGAGCCGCTCCTTGCCGAGCGCCCGCCGCAGTCTCGAGACGTAGGTGTCGAGCGACTGGTCGACGCTCCGCGGCGGTCGGTCGCCCCACAACGCGTCGATCAGCCGATCGCGGGAGACGACCTCGTTCCCGTGCAGCGCGAGCATCGCGAGGAGCGCCCGCGGCTTCGGACCGCCGAGCGCAACGACTCTCCCGTCGAGCCGGACCTCCAGCGGCCCGAGAACGGTGATCTCCACGCAACTACGAAAGCATCAGTGCAACCCGATTGCCAGGTTCTTGCAAGCCGGCCGCGGCAGCATCGCCAACTCACTTTGCCGGTGAGCCGTTCGAAGGGAGACTGCTGATGAGAGCGTTCGTCGCCGCTGCAGCCGTGCTGTCTACCGCCGCGCTTGGTGCCGCGACTGGTCCGGGTCGCGCCGCGCCGTCGGGCATTTGCGTGGGAAGCCAGCCTGGCTGCTACCAGACCGTGCAGGCGGCCGTCGACGCAGCTCACGACGGCGACAGGATCAGGATCGGCCCTGGAACGTACGCCGGGGGCATCGTGCTCAACAAGAGCGTCGAGCTAAAAGGGGCCGGCGCCAACGTGACGACGGTCGAGGGCGGAGGCCCCGTCGTGACGATTGGCGTTCTCGGTGCCGCAGACGAGCCGACCGTCACGCTCTCGGGTCTCACGATCAGCGGCGGCGTCAACGCCGGCGACACGACGATCACGGCCGGCGGCGGCCTGCTCATCCCCGCCGCGGCAGGTGGAGCGACGGGCGCCACGGTCACCGTCAGCGACAGCGTGATCACCGGCAACAGCGCGGCGCCTACATTCGGCGCGCCGATCGGACCACCATGCCCTGGTGGTCCGTGCGCGTTCGCGCTCGGGAACGGAGGTGGCATCGCAAGCTGGGGTCGCCTGATGCTCGTCAGAACCAAGGTCAGCGACAACGAGGCCGGCGGCACCGTCGCGAGCGACTCGCATGGCGGCGGAATCTGGAGCGCGGGTGTGGCGTCCCTGACCCTGGAGAGTTGCTCGGTCACCGGGAACCACTCGCGCGTCGTGCCTCCCAACGGGCGCTTCGCGATCGGCGGAGGCGTCCACATCCAGGACGGAGGCAGCCTGCGGATCGCGAACAGCGACATCAGCGGCAACGACGCGAGCCTGTCCAGCAACCTGCCAGGCGGAATCAGCATGATCGCGAACGGCGGCGGCGTTCACATCGGTGACGGGAGCAGCGTGACGATCGACAACACCAGGATCAACGACAACCGCGTCGTCGTCGAGGACGTCAACGGTCAGCCGTCCGGGTTCGACGCCGGAATGATCGTCGGCGGCAGCACGCTCGATCTTCGCAACAGCACCGTCGACAGAAACCAAGTCGTTGCCCACGTCGCCGCGACCGACGACAACGGGGCCAGCGGCGGGGTGCTCGAGGTCGACGGCCAGGCAACAATCGAGAACACCCGGATCACCGCTAACGCTGCAACGGTCACCAGCGTGGCCGGCAATGCAGCAGCATTGGGTGCCGTCGAGATGTTCGCGAGTGGTCCGTCTTCGATTGTCAACACGCTCGTCAGCGGCAACACACTTCGTGCTTCGACCACGACCGGTTCTGCGACGGTCCAAGGCGCGGGCCTGGTGAATAACGGACCGCTCGAGCTTCGGAACGTTCGCGTCACGGACAACTCGGGGACCGCACACGCACCCACCGGGCTCGCCCAGGGCGCCGGAATCTGGAATGGCGTCGTCTTCAACCCGCCGCCCGTCCAGTTGACGCTTACCAACACGATCGTGACGCGCAACTCGCTCGCTGCGAGCTCCGGCGTCGCCGTTCAGGGAGCCGGGCTATACACGCAGTTCCCAGTGACCTTGGTGAACAGCCGCGTCGAGAAGAACACGCCGGACGACTGTGCCGGGTGCTGACCGCAAGCGCTCCCGACGCTTCGACACGGTCGTCGATGCGATCGAAGCATTCGCCGGCCACATCCGATCGCGACATCGCGCCGCCGACCCAGCACCTGGCGCGCGCGCCGACCTGCAACCCAACGCGCGAGCCTGACGATCTATCATCGCTCCTCCGCCGTTCCTGCTCCGACTTTCGCGTGCACCGGTAGCTCGGCCTGCAGGAGCGTCCCGATGCCGGGCCTGCTCGCGATCCCGAGCCGGCCGTCGAGGGTCTCGACGCGGTCCCGGAGCCCGCCCAGCCCGGAGCCGCCATCGAGCGCCGCGCCGCCGACGCCGTCGTCCTCGACCGCAACCGTTACGTGGCCGTTCTCGCGTGCGACGCGGACTTGGGCCGAGGCGGCCCGGGCATGCTTGACGACGTTCGCGAGCCCCTCGGAGACGACGTAGTAGGCCGCGACCTCCACCTGCTCGGGCAGCCGCTCGGGCAGGGCGATGTCGAGCTCGACCGGCAGCGGCACGCGGGCGGCGAGCACGTCCAGCGCGTCTGCCAACCCCCGTTCGGTGAGGACGGCCGGATGGATGCCCTGGGCGAGCTCGCGCAGCTCGACGAGCGCCTCGGCGAGCTCGTCGGCCGCGACGGCCATGAGCTCCTCTGCCTCTTCCGGTGAGTTTGCGATCTTCCGCTGGGCGATCCGCAGCGCGACCGAGAGCGCGACGAGCCGCTGCTGTGCCCCGTCGTGGAGGTTCCGCTCGATCCGGCGCCGCTCGGTGTCGCTCGCCTCGACGATACGCAGGCGAGAGGCGGCGAGCTCGTCGCGCGCCTGCGCACTCGCGACTGCCAGCGCGACGAGCTCGGCGAACGCCTGCAGCCGCCGCTCCGTGTCGGGCGGGAGCGCCTCTCCCTCTCGGATCTGCGTCGCCAGTGCGCCCCACGTCGCACCGGCGACCGTGATCGGGACGGCCACCGTCGAGCGGAATCCGAGCTCGCGCATGAGCTCGGCCGCCCTGCCGGGGATGCGCTTGTAGTCGTCTACGCGCGCCGGCGCACTCGTGCGCAGAACCTGCAGCACCGCTAGTCCTTCCTCGAGCCGAATCTCCGTGCCGACTTCGAAGCCGCTGAGCGCGTCGCCGCCGTAGCGGGCGACTATCCGCGTTCTCGTCGGGCTTTCGAATCGCTCCAGCAACGCTGACGGGATGCCGAGCAGGCGGCAGACCTCCTCGGTCACGAGCTGGAAGACCTGCTCCGGCGCCGCGTCGCTCGCGACGAGCGTCGCAACGCGGCGCAGCGCCGCCTGCTCCTCGGCGAGCCTGCGCAGCTCCGCATCCGCCCGGCGCTTCTCGGTGAAGTCGCGCATGATGATCACGACCTCGTCATCGCCGCTCGGCACCATCCGTGACTCGCAGTAGCGGACCAGGCCGTCGAGCTCCAACTCGTACTCGACCGAACGCATCTCGCCGCTCTCGCGGGCCCTCCGTGCACAGCTGAGGAGCGCCTCGGCCACGTCGGGCGGAGCGACGTCGCGGACGCTGCGGCCGATCAGCTCCTCGGCCGAGAGCGGGAGCTCGGCGTGCTCGTCGACGCGCACGTCGAGGTACGTGCCCGCGGCGTCGATCCGGAGCATCACGTCGGGGATGGCGCTGAGTAGCGCCCGGTTGCGAGCCTCCACCTGCTGCACTGTCGGACCGTCGCGCCCCTCTGCCATCTTCATAAGATCCTCTTACCCGGACGCTCTGCTTGTACTCCCACGCCGGCGCCTTCCCGCGCCGGCTGGCGACCGGCGGCCTCTAGGAGATCCTGCGGCGGTAAGCGGCCATGGCGACGCTGTACGCGACGGCGAGGATGCCGACACTCCAGGCGAGAGCGATCCAGATGTCGGAGCCGACCGGCTGTTGTGTGAACAGGTCGCGGATGGCGTTGACGATGGACGTCACCGGCTGGTGTTCGGCGAAGGCGCGCACCGGGCCGGGCATGGTGTCGGTGGGCACGAATGCCGAGCTGATGAACGGCAGGAAGATCAGCGGGTAGGAAAACGCGCTGGCGCCGTCTGCGGACTTCGCGGAGAGACCGGGGATGACGGCGATCCACGTCAACATCAGGGTGAACAGGATCAGGATGCCCGCGACCTCCAGCCAGGCCAGCACTCCCGCCCCCGTGCGGAAGCCCATGAGGAGGGCGACGAGCACGACGACCACGAGCGAGATCAGATTGGCGACCACTGAGGTCAGCACGTGCGCCCAGAGGACGGACGACCGTGCGATCGGCATGGACTGGAATCGCTCGAAGATGCCGCTCTTCATGTCCAGGAAGAGCCGGAACGCGGTGTAGGAGATGCCCGTGGCAATCGTGATGAGCAGGATGCCGGGCAGCAGGTAGTTCACATACGAATCCGACCCTGCGTTGATCGCGCCGCCGAACACGTAGACGAACAGCAGCATCATGGCGATCGGCATGACCGCGGTCGTGATGATGGTGTCCGGGCTGCGTGTGATGTGGCGCAGGGATCGTCCCAGCAGGACGGCGGTGTCGCTGAAGAAGTGGTTGGTCATCGTTGTTCCTTACTCGTCCGTGCCGACGCTACGGTCGCGGGGTCGCCGTCCTTGCCGTCGTCACCGACGACGGCAAGGAAGACGTCCTCGAGGGTCGGCTGCTTCTCGACGTATTCGACCTTGGCGGGCGGGAGCAGCTGCCTGAGCTCGGCGAGGGTGCCGTTCACGATGATCCGACCCTCGTGGAGGATCGCGATCCGGTCGGCGAGTTGTTCGGCCTCGTCCAGATACTGGGTCGTGAGCAGCACCGTCGTGCCGTGCTCGGCGAGGTCCTTGACGGCCTGCCACACCTCGTTGCGCGCCTGGGGATCGAGCCCGGTCGTCGGCTCGTCGAGGAAGATGACCTGCGGATCCCCGATGAGGCTCATCGCGATGTCGAGGCGGCGGCGCATGCCACCCGAATACGTCGACACCTTCCGGGCGGCCGCGTCGGTCAGCGAGAAAAGCTCGAGCAGGTCATCCGCGATCTCGCCGGGATTCTTGAGATGTCGCAGCTGGGCGACGAGCACGAGGTTCTCCCGCCCGCTGAGGATTTCGTCGACGGCCGCGAACTGTCCGGTGAGGCTGATGGACTGCCGCACGTCCGCCGGTCGCGTGGCGACGTCGAAGCCGTTGACGCTGGCAGTCCCCGCGTCGGCCTTGAGCAGCGTGGACAGGATTTTCACGGCCGTGGTCTTGCCGGCCCCGTTGGAGCCGAGCAAGGCGAAGATGCTGCCCCGCGCCACGTCGAAGTCCACGCCGCGCAGCACCTCCAGCTTCGGGTACGACTTTTCCAGGCCCCGCACGCGGATCGCCGGTTCGGAGGTCGTGCGCGCGGTCATCGTGGCCTCTGCTCCTCGGCGCGCGCGATGGCATCGGTCAGCCGCTTCCGCTCACGGGTGGGGACGTAGCCACCCTCCGAGTAGTTCTCGGCGAACGCCTCGACGAACTCCACCGGGTCCTGCCCGACGATCTCGCGGATCGGCGTTCCGTCCGCCGCGGCCTGTTCGAACAGATCCGCGAGGTCTTCGAATATCGACACGGCGCTGTCGCCGTCGGCCGGCACGAAGTGCATCAGGTACCGCTGGATCGCTTCGACCGCCGTGCGGTAGTTCGGCGGAAGTTGTCTCACGCGCGCCTTGTACTCCCGCCATCGCCGCTTGGGGCCGATCAACTTCGAGATGAAGCCGCCCTTTTCGACATCAGACATGGTCACTTGCCTCCTTCGTGGAGCTGTTCGAGCCGTTCTGAGAGGAAGCTCCACGTCCTCCAGAACTCTTCGAGGTATTCCCGCCCCTGAGCGTTGAGGGAATACACCTTGCGCGGCGGCCCCTTCTCGGACGGGATCTTCTCCACGTCGACGAGGCCGCGGTGCTCGATCCTGATGAGCAGTGCGTAGACAGTGCCCTCGGCGATGTCGGAGAAGCCCTGGTCCCGCAGCCACGCCGTGATCTGGTAGCCGTACGCGGGCCGACCGGACAGGATCGCGAGGACGATGCCCTCCAGCGTTCCTTTGAGCATCTCCGTCACCTGCTTGCCCATGAACACCCCTTGCGTCTACTTAGCGTTACTGATTACCAGTACATAGTAACACTAAATAGTGGGAGCGCAAGCTCCCTGTAGCGGCGGGAGGTGTGACTCGTGCGACCGTCGCCGCTTCGGTGATCCGGCTCGCGAATCTCGGACTGATCGACATTCAGCTGCATCGCGTTCCTCCTCGTCACGACTCGCAGGGTGTTGCAGCCAACCTGCCGGACGCGCCGTCTTGCGCCAATGGGGCCGACCGACCTTCGAGGGTGTGGTCTCCCGCACACCCGACGCGCGGCGCCGGCACCGTGGGCTCGCCGGAGTTGGCGCGGTCAGGCCCGCGCTGAGAGGATCGCGTCGTGGCTGTGGGGCTCGATCGTCGCCTCGTTGCGGTGATGTTCACGGACATGGCCGGGTACACCGCGTTGCTGCAGGCGGACGAGCGTCTCGCGGTCGACAGGCGGGCGCGGTACTGGAGCGCGCTCGAACGTCACCACGACGCGTTCGGAGGGACGATCGTGCAGCGGCTCGGGGACGGAAGCATGAGCATGTTCCCGAGCGCGCTCGCGGCGGTGCAAGCGGCGGTCGCGGTCCAGCAGGAGCTCGCGCCGCAGGACGTGCTCGTGCGTATCGGCGTGCACACCGGCGAGGTGGTCGTCGAGTCGGAGCGGCTTACGGGCGATGCCGTCAATGTCGCTGCGCGGGTCGAGTCGTTCGCAGCCCCTGGCGGCGTCTTGCTGTCGGACTCGGCGTACGAGCAGATCAGGAACCGGAGCGACGTCGTCGCCGTTGCGCTGGGGCGGTTCAGGCTGAAGAACGTCGGGCGACCGTTCGAGCTCTATGCCCTGTCAGCCGACGGGTTGGTGGTACCGGACGCGAGAACGCTCGAGGGAAAAGGGGCGCGGTTCGGAGCCCTGCCGAGCAATCTCCCTACGCCGCCGGCGCCGCTCGTCGGGCGAGCCGACGAAGTCGCTGCGCTCACCGACCTCGTACGGTCGCATCGCGTCGTCACGATCACCGGCCCCGGCGGGGTCGGGAAGACCCGCCTGCTGATCGAGTTGGGACATCTCCTCGCGGCGGAGTTCCTGGACGGTCTCGCGTTCGTCACGCTCGCCGACGTCTCCGAGCCCGACGCCTTCCTGCCGGCTCTTGCAACTGCACTCGACGTCAAGGAGGCGGAGGAACGGGGTCTCGGCGACGGCATCGTCTCCCTGATCGGGGACCGGGAGGCGCTCCTGCTCCTGGACAACTTCGAGCAGATCGTCTCGGTCGCGCTCGAAGTGGCACGGCTGATCGAGCGCTGCCGATCGTTGCGAATCGCTGTTACGAGCAGGGCGCCGCTCCGGATCGCAGCGGAATACGAGTTTCCGCTCGGGCCGCTTGCGCTTCCCCCAGCCTCGGAAGCGGCGTTGACGGAGTCCGTCGCAACATCTGCGGCCGTTGCGCTGTTCGTTCAGCGCGCACGGACGGCGAGAGGCTCGTTCGACCTGACGCCCGAGAACGCCGGAGCGATCGCGGCCATCTGCCGCAGGCTCGACGGCCTGCCGCTCGCCCTCGAGCTTGCTGCCGCTCGCTCACGGCTGCTGTCACCAGGCGCGCTCCTGGAGCGCCTCGACCACGCTCTCGATGTGCTCACATCCGCGCACCGTGACAGTCCGGGTCGGCAGCAGACGCTCCGGGCGACGATCGACTGGAGCCATTCGCTGCTGACGGAGCCGGAACAGCGGCTCTTCCGGCGCATGGCCCTCTTCGCAGGCGGGTGTGCGTTCGGAGATGTCGAGGCCGTCTGCGCCGACGCGGAGACGCCTTCACTCGACGGGCTCGAGTCGCTCGTCGACAAGGCGCTCGTGCAGACCGAGGCACAAGACCGGCTCCAGATGCTGGAGACGATTCGCGAATACGCGAGAGAACGACTCGAGGCTGCCGGGGAGTCTGACCAGATCGCGCTGAGACACGCTCATCGGTACGCGGCCCTCGCTCGCGAGGTCCGAGACGGCATCGAGGGCACGACCCAGCAAGCGTCGATCGAGCAAGGCGTTGCGGACGAGGCCAATCTCGAAGCCGCTCTCGGCAAACTTCTCGACGCCGCGCGCGCAGGCGACGCCGACGCCCTCGAGGCCGGCCTCCAGCTTTGCGGCGACCTCTGGATGTACTGGCACATCCGAGGAAAGCACCTGACGGCGCGCGACTACACCGCCCGCTTTCTCCAAGCCGATGCGACGAGCGCCCCCACACGCGGTCGCGTGGGCGCACTGATCACGGCGGGGCTCGCGTCCTGGACCCTCGGGGCGTACGAACAGGCGGACGAGCAGTGGGCCGAGGCGCGTCAGGGGGCAGCGGGGCTCGGCCCCGCGCGAGAGGTCTGCATCGCCGCGACCTGCCACGCGATCGGCCTGCTCGGATCCGACCTCGAGGAAGCGTCGAAGTGTGCGCGCGAGGGCGCCGAGGCGAGCCGCGCGCTCGGCTTCGCCTGGGCTGAGGGCCTCGCCTCGAGCTTCGACGGGATCGTCGACGCTCTCCAGGGAGACACCGAGACCGCAGCGGAGAAATCCGAGCACGCACTTGCGATTCAGCGGAGGCTCGGCGACCACGAAGGAGCCGGCGTCTCCCTCAGTACACTCGCCCAACTCGCGGCGGGCCGTGACGACCTCGTCGACGCGCTCGACCTGTACGGTCAGGCGCTCGCAGCCTTCGAAGCGATCGGAGATCGCGCAGAGGAAGCGCGCATCCTGTCGGAAATGGCGTGGACGCATCTCGGGCTCGAAGACGCCGCAGCCGCACGCCGGTACTTCTTCGAGTCCGTTCGGGCATACACCGAGCTCGCGAGCATCCGTGGAGTCGGCCTCTCGTTGATCGGCCTTGCGGCTGCCGCCGCGGTCGAGCACCGTCCCGAGACCGCCGTACGGCTTGCGGCGGCGGCCGAGATCTACGCGGGCGAAGAGGGCATCGTCAACGTCTACGGCGACAATCCGGTCGGGCGCGAGCTCATCGACGGCGCACGCGCGTCGCTGACCCCAGACGACGTCGCGCGGGCGACCGAGGCGGGCCGAAGGCTCACGGCCGCCGACGCTCTCGAATTGGCTCGGCCCCCCGGTCCGGCCGCGGTTCGTCTTCACTCGGGAGAAGCCTTACATGGGAGCAGGGCAGATCATCCGGGTGATTGCGTCTGAGGGCGCCGGGCGGGACGGCGCCAGCGATGCTCGTGGGCGGCCGTGCTCTCCATCGGCGGCGGTCCCGCTTGGGCGGCGAACCAGCGTGTGTACGCGTTTGTGAGCGGTAGGGCCGTGAGTCCGTGGGCGTACACCGACAGCGCGACGGTGATGAAAACCGTCGCTACCACGAGGTCGAGGTGGGTGAGCGCAGATTCCTCCAACACGATGATCGCGAAGACGATCGAGGCGAGACCGCGCGGGCCGAACCAGCCGACGAACCCGATCGTCGGCCGGCGCGCGCGCAGACCGAGAAAAGCGAGCGCGACCGGGAGCATGCGTGCGAGCGTCAGGCTGAGGACGGCGTAGAGCGCGATTCGCCAGTCGAGCACGTGCAGGGCGGGGCCGAGCGTGAGCGCGCCGAAGATGATGAAGGTGACGGCGCTGAGAACCTGGCCGCCGGTGTCGACGAGATACGTCGTCTCGCCGCCGTGCGACCGGTAACAGACGCCGAAGACCAGTCCTGCCACGAAGGCGGCGATGAAGCCGCTCCCGCCGAGGGGGACCGCGATCCCGTACGAGAGCGCGGCTGCGGAGAGCGGGATCACCTGCAGCCAGTCCTCGGCGACCAGGCGCCGCCGCTCGACGAAGCCGAGGACGATCGCGCCCAGCGCGCCGGCGGCGACGCCGCCGACCAGCCCCCAGCCGATCTCCTCGAACACGAGACGCACGGCATGCGACACGGTCATCGCATGGTCGTCGGCCTCCGCCGCCGCGAGCGCGATGAGGAGCAGGGGGACGCAGATGCCGTCGTTCAGGCCGCTCTCCACGTTAAGGCCCTGACGAATCCGCCCGGGGAGTCGCGAATCGGTGACGACGGCCTGCCCAAGGGCCGCGTCCGTCGGTGCGAGCACGATCGCGAGCACGAGCGCCTCGAGCCAGCTCAGCTGAGTGAAGAGCACTGCGGCGACAACAGTGCCCACGGCGATCGTCAGCGGCAGTCCGATTCCGAGCAAGCGCGCCGGCAGCGCGATTTCACGCCGCAGCGCAGCGAGGTGGATGCGCGAGGCGTCGGCGAAGAGCACGAGCGTCAGCGTCGCCTCGGCCAGCGCCCGCACGGCGCTGCTCTCGATCCCGAGGTCGAGCCAGCCGAGCACCTCGGTCCCGACAAGGAGGCCGGCGGCCACGAAACAGCATCGGCGCGGTGAAGACCGTCCGCTCGAGGCGCCTCGACAGCCCCGCGTAGCCGAGCACCAACGCTGCGATGATCGCGAGGCTCCAGCTGTCCATTGCGCCGATTCTGGACGATGGCCCTGCCCGCGAGGTGCTCCGTCCCATGGGAACGGCTCCTCGACCGGACCGCGCACGACTGACACGCTGCGTTCGTGGCCTACGCGGCGTGGTGACAGAGTGCGAATCTGTCACCAGCACTCCCTGGTCTCACAGGCGAGGAGGGGCCATGATCAGACGTTCACTCGGTGCCGGCGGACCACAGGTGTCCGCGCTCGGCCTCGGTTGCATGGGCATGTCGGACTTCTACGGTCCGGCGGACGAGGCCGAGAGCATCGCGACCATTCAGGCCGCGCTCGACGCCGGGATCACGCTGCTCGATACGGGCGACTACTACGGGATGGGGCACAACGAGCTGCTGATCCGCGACGCGCTCCGCGGTCGCGATCGCGAGCAGGTCGTGCTGAGCGTCAAGTTCGGGCTGATGCGCGGCCCCGACGGCGGCGTCGTCGGCAACGACCTGCGCCCGCAGGCGGTCAAGAACTTCCTCGCCTACACTCTTCGCCGCCTCGGAACGGACTACGTCGACATCTACCGGCCCGGCCGCGTCTTCCCCGACCTCCCGATCGAGGAGACGGTCGGCGCGATCGCCGAGCTCGTGCAGGCCGGCTACGTCCGCCATGTCGGCCTCTCCGAGGTCGGCGCCGACACCGTCCGGCGCGCGCACGCGGTACATCCGATCTCCGACTTGCAGATCGAGTACTCGCTGCTCTCGCGCGCGATCGAGGACACGATCCTGCCGGCCTGCCGCGAGCTCGGCATCGGCATCACCTCCTACGGCGTGCTCTCCCGCGGCCTCCTCTCCGGGCACTGGTCGAAGCAACGCGCTCAGGCCCTGGCTCCGCACGACTTCCGCGCCTCCGCACCGCGCTTCACAGGCGAGAACCTCGAGCGCAACCTCGAGCTCGTCGAGACGCTCCGTGGGCTCGCGGACTCCAGGGGCGCGACGGTTGCGCAGATCGCGATCGCGTGGGCGCTCTCGCGCGGGGACGACGTCGTACCGCTCGTCGGCGCGCGCCGGCGCGAGCGGCTCACGGAGGCGCTCGGCGCGCTCGCCGTCGAACTCCGAGCCGACGACCTCGCGCAGATCGAGGCGGCGATCCCGGCCGACGCCGCCGCCGGCGAGCGCTACCAGGCCGAGCAGATGGCGAGCCTCGACAGCGAGCGCGGCTAGGACCGCTTCGAGCTCGCCCTCACGCCGCCGTCTCGTTTCCGGCGCAGTAGACAGACCTGTCTGTATGTTTCTGTCGGTTCGTACACGACGGAGGGAAGGTGTGGAGGATGAGGATCGCGGTTCTCGGAACGGGCATGGTCGGCCGCGCGCTCGCGGGGAGGCTGTCGGAGCTGGGTCACGACGTCGTGATCGGGACGCGGAACGTCGGGGAGACGCTGGCACGTACCGATGCGGATGCGATGGGCAACCCGCCCTATGCGGAATGGCAGAAGGAGCACGCGCCGGTGCGACTGGTGCCGCTGGCCGAGGCCGGTGCGCACGGCGACATCGTCGTGAACGCGACCGCCGGTGGAGGCTCGCTCCCGGCGCTCGAGGCGGTGGGCGCGACGAACCTGGCGGGCAAGGTGCTCGTCGACGTCGCGAACCCGCTCGATTTCTCGGAGGGCTTCCCGCCGACGCTTCTCGTTGCGAACAGCGACAGTCTCGGCGAGCAGATCCAGCGCGCGTTCCCGGACGCCCGCGTCGTGAAGACGCTGAACACGATGAGCGCCTACGTGATGGTCGACCCGGCGCGTCTGCCCGGCCGCCACGACGTATTCCTGGCCGGCGACGACGACACCGCAAAGGAGACCGTCAAGACGCTGCTGCGAGGGTTCGGCTGGCCGGAGGAGTCGGTTGTCGACCTGGGCGGGATCCGGGCGGCGCGCGGGACGGAGATGTACCTGCCGCTCTGGCTCTCGCTCTACGGCGCGGCCGGCACCGGCGACTTCAACGTCGCGGTCGTCCGAGCCTAGGCATGGCGGCAACAGCACGGCCCGTCGAGTCTGCCTCGGCGCGTGAGCGGATCCTGCAAACTGCCTTCCGGCTCTTCTACGCGCACGGCGTTCGCGGAGTCGGCGTCGACACGGTGATCGCCGAGTCGGGCGTCGCCAAGGCCACGCTCTACAAGCACTTCCGGAGCAAAGACGACCTCGTCCTCGCCTACCTCGACGAGGTCGACCGCATCTGGCGAGGGCAGCTCGAAGCGGCGGCGGAAGCCGCGGGCGCCGATCCACGCGACCAGCTCGTGGGCATGTTCGACGCCCTCGTCACGTCCTGCCGCAGCGACAGCTACCACGGCTGCGCGTTCATCAATACCGCCGCCGAGTCGACGCCCGGCTCGACGGTGCACGCGCGCACCGTCGAGCACAAAGACGCCGTCCGGGCGTGGGTGCGCGACCTCGCCGGCGCGGCCGGCGCGAGCGACCCCGACGGCCTCGCGACCAGCCTCACCCTCCTTCTCGACGGCGGCCTGGCGTCCGGTGTCCTCGACCGCGATCCGGCCGTCGCCGAAGCCGCACGCCGCGCAGCCCGGGCACTCGTCGCAACTGCCTGATCAGTCGAGCTTCGCGGGAGCGACTACTGAGTTGCGTTAATCCCCGACTACCTGTGTTCCACTCGAACCCCCGGTACTCTCGGCGGATGGCGCATTGGCTCTTCAACTTCTCCGACGGATACCGGGAACAGGCCACTGCGCTTCTTCGGGCGAAGATGTGGGGGGTCGGTCGTCACGAGGGAGATCGCGACGCTCTTGCCCCCGGCGACCCCGTCCTGATCTACCTGCCGGCCCCCGAGGCAGAGTTCATCGGACGCGCCGAGCTCGCGACAGCGTTCCGCGACTGGACATCGTCGGAGGCCGGCGCCTATCCCGGCGAGTCGCGGAGCGGCGTGTTGCTGTCTCATGTAGAGGAGTGGGAGCCCGCCGTGCCGATGGAGGCCGTCGTGCAGCGGATCGATCCGACAGGATCGAACCCGCTCGTCCAGGCGAACGCCGCCGCCGGCTTCCGATCTGACGTCGTTCGGATTACCGGCGACGAATACGAGGCCACCGTCGCTCTTAGCCGCGAGGCTCGGGGGACATAGCCAAACCCCGGCGCTCAAACGTGGTCCTCTCAGCAACCGCGGGCAAGACCCCGGGCGGAGACAGCCGGCCCGTGTTAGCGCAAGGTCACCGACGTGCACGCCTCGAAGACTTCGAGATGATCGAGCGAACACGCGCGGCTCTCGCCCTGCTCGACTCGAAATGGAGCGTCGACGTCATCATCCTCCTCGCGAGCGGGATGCGCCGCCACGCTCGGCTCGTCGACAACATCCCCGGACTCTCCAAGAAGGTGCTGACCTCGACGCTTCGCAAGCTCGAGCAGCATGGAATCGTCTCGCGCCACGTCTACCCGGAAATACCGGTGCGCGTCGAGTACACGCTCACGCCGCTGGGCTGGCAACTCACCGAGCCGCTCATGGCCTTGTACGAGTGGGCGATCGCGCACGAAAGCGAGCTGGCGGGCTCGGCTGACCGGGCTCCAAGCCCCGAGCCCGCCTTCTCCCGATCAACCCTGACGCTGGTCCCTAGCCCCGCCGCATGAGCTTCCGCGCGCCCACCACTCGCGACCGCGGCAATGACGTGCTCGTCAGCGGGATCACGTTGGTCGAGCGGCGAACCGGGGTCAGCCGAGAGAAGCGCTCGAGCGCGTCCTTCGCGCCACCTGGACGATACTCAGCAACTTCCACGCCCTGCCAGAAGAAGGGCGTCTTTCGGAGCGACGTTCAGGTGTCATGGCATCTCGTCATGGCGTGACACCGTGAGTCGGACAGCCCGCCGTCTCCGTAGCCAACGTCTGAGCTCGTCGGCGCCCCAAACGATCAGGGGGAAGGGAAGCAGGAAGGCGATCTCGGTGATACCGAGCGCGGCGGTCCCGAACGCCCGCTGCAACGGCGGCGCGTAGATGAGGAGCGCGGTGAAGACGATCTCCGAGGCGATGCCCCAGAGCAGCAGACGGTTCGTGAAGAACCCAACCGAGCGTAATGACGCCCTTTCGGTACGAGCGGCGACCGCGGTTCCGATCTGGCAGGCGACGATGCCGGCGAAGGTCATCGTGGTCGCCTGCAGGTAGGCGTTGTGGAGGGGGTGGCCGCTCGAGACGTCGTCGCCGAGGTTCCAGCCGGCTCGGAGGAGGACGAAGAAGAAGCCGCCGAGGACGAGTGCGGCCTCGATCAGGCCGAGGAAGATCCACGCGCGGTACAGCAGCGACCGGTCGATCACGCCGTCGCTGCGGGCGCGCGGCGGCCGGTCCATCAGCCCCGGCTCGGCGGGCTCGCGTCCGAGGGCGAGCGCGGGCAGGATCTCAGTCCCGAGATCGATGGCGAGGATCTGCAGGACAGTGAGCGGTAGCGGGATCCGGCCGCCGGAGAGGGCGAAGAGGAGGAAGGGAACGACTTCGGGTGTTGCGTGCGCGAAGATGTAGAGGATGAACTTGCGGACGTTGTCGAAGACCTGACGTCCTGCCTCGACTGCTGCGACGATCGTGGCGAAGTTGTCGTCGGTGAGCACCATCGTCGCCGCCTCGCGAGCGACGTCGGTGCCGGTCAAGCCCATGGCGACGCCGATGTCGGCGCGTCGGAGCGCGGGCGCGTCGTTCACACCGTCTCCGGTCATGGCCACGGTGTGCGCCTCTGCGCGGAGCGCGTCGGCAATCCGCAGCTTCGCCTCCGGCGAGCTGCGGGCGAAGATCAGCTCCTTGCCCTCGCGGAGCAGTACATCGAGCTCGGGCTCGCTCAGCGCCTCCAGCTCGGCGCCGGTCACGACCTGGCCACCGTCACGGGCGATACCGACCCGCCGCGCGATCTCCGCCGCGGTCGGCCCGTAGTCGCCGGTGATGACGATGATGCGAATTCCCGCAGCGTGGCAGCGGGCGACGGCATCGGCGACCGCTTCGCGCGGCGGGTCGAAGAGCGCGACCAGGCCGAGCAGGCAGAGCTCAGCCTCGGCGTCCTCTCGACGAGCCGGGGGCTCGGCGCCGTCGGGTAGGCGCCTCCGGGCGACGGCGAGCACGCGCAGCCCCTGGGCCGCGTACTGCTCGAAGACGGCCAGTACCTCGCGCCGGTCGGTCTCTTCGAGCTGCCGGTGGTTGTCGAGGCCGCCGATGCGCGTGGCGCGGCGAAGAATCTCTTCCGGCGCGCCCTTCGCGTGCACGGTGAGCGTTCCGTCGTCGCGCGCGTCGACCGTGGACATCAGACGCAGCGTCGGGTCGAAGCGGTAAAGCCTCTGCCGTCGGCCCTCTCGGCGCCGTGATGCGACGTCGATGCCGATCTCGCGGGCGGCCTCGAGGATCCCGATCTCGGTCGCTTCCCCACGCGACTTGGTCTGTCGGCCCGGATCGACCTCGGCGCTGCTACACGAGGCGGCTGCGCGGCCGAGCAGCGCCAGCACCGGGTTCTCGGCTGCGGCCGCGGCGAGGTTGCCGTCGCGCTCGAGGTCGAGCTCTCCGAGCGGCGTCCAGAGTTTGACCGCCCGCATCCGGTTCTCCGTCAGCGTGCCGGTCTTGTCGGTGCAGATGACGTCGGCTGAGCCGAGCGTCTCGACCGCGCTCAGCCGCTTGACGAGGGCGCCGCGGCGGGCCAGCATCGCCACCCCGACGGCAAGCGCCAGCGTGATCGTCGGCAGCAGCCCCTCGGGAACGTTGGCGACGATCAGGCCGATCGCGAAGTTGAAGGCGTCCTGGAGCGGCAGGCCGGCAGCGAGCCACCCGATCGGAAGGAACGCCAGTCCGACAAGCACGGCGACCAGGGCGATCAGCCACGCCACACGGCGTACCTGGCGCTCGAGCGGGCTCAGTTCGGTCTCGACCCGCTCCGTCAGGGCTGCGATGCGGCCCAGCTCCGTCTGCATTCCGGTCCTCACGACGAGCGCGCTCGCTTCGCCGCCGACACAGGACGAGCCGCTGAACACGAGATCTCGCGCCTCGATCAACGGCCCGGTCGTGTCACGGAGCTCGGCCGAGCGGTAGACCGGCAGCGACTCCCCGGTCAGCGTCGAGAGATCGACGTCGAGCGCCCCCGCGAGCAGCCGTCCGTCCGCCGAGATCCGGTCACCTTCCGAGAGCAGCAGCACGTCGCCGGGCACAAGCGTGCCCGCATCCACCAGCGCCCTCTCCCCGTCCCTGAGCACCAGCGCCTGCTGCGGCAGGAAGCGCCGCAACGCCTCGATCGCACGCTCGGCCTGCCGCTCCTGCGCGAATGCGAAGACGGCGTTGAGGACGATCACCGCCAAGATCGCGGCGCCGAGCACAGGCGTACCACCGGCGAAGGCCAGACCGGCCGCGAGCCAGAGCAGAAGCGCCAACGGGTGGGTGAACTGCTTCGCCAGCTGGCGCGGCCAGCGGACGCCGCCGCGCCGGACGATCTCGTTGCGCCCGTAGGCGACGAGGCGGCGCTCCGCCTCGCGGCTCGAAAGCCCATCCGGACGCGCCCGCAGCTCACGCAGCAACAGCTCGACTGCTTCGCGTGGGTCGTCGACGATGCTCGGCGTATCCAGCAGCAGAGCCACCCCCTGAGGGTCGCTGAGCGGAGCGCAGCCGCGGATCGGACCTCGTGCGCCCCCCGTCGGAGCGTACAGAGGCCCCTTTTCGCCGCCGCGCGCCCGCCGTCACGGCAGGCGAGTTAGCCTAGAAGCGATGGTTGTCCGCCTGCCGGGATCGGCATGAGCGACCCGATGCGGGACGTCACGCCGCTGCCGGACCTGCTGCACGGACGGTCCCACACGGGACCGGTCCGCGAGCACCGACCGGTCTACGTCGACCTGTTGCCGCCGTGCAACGCCGGCTGCCCGGCGGGCGAGAACATCCAAGCCTGGCTCTCGCACACGAAGGCGGGCCGGCACGAGCAGGCGTGGCGCGAGCTCGTCGCCGACAATCCTTTCCCCGCGATCCACGGGCGGGTCTGCTACCACCCGTGCGAGAGCGTCTGCAACCGCGCCGATCTCGACACCGCGGTCTCGATCCATTCGGTCGAGCGGTTCCTGGGCGACCTGGCGCTCGAGCAGGGATGGCAGTTCGACCCTTCCCCGGTCCGCAGCGGCAGGCGGGTGCTCGTCGTCGGCGCCGGACCGTGCGGTCTATCGGCCGCCTACCATCTCGCCCGGCTCGGCCACGAGGTGGAGATCCGGGACTCCGGCGAGGAGACGGGCGGGATGATGCGGTACGGGATCCCGGCCTACCGCCTGCCCCGCGACGTGCTCACGGGTGAGCTCGAGCGGATCGCGGCGTTGGGCGTACGCGTGACCTGCGCGCACAGGGTCGAGGACCTGGTCGCCGAGCGCGAGGAGGGCGCTTTCGACGCGGTCTTCGTCGCGGTCGGCGCTCACCTTTCGAAACGGGTGGACATCCCCGCGCGCGATGCCGGCCGGATCGTCGACGCGGTGTCGTTCCTGCGCAGCGTCGCTTCCGGCGAGCGGCCGGTGATCGGCCGGCGCGTGGCGGTCTACGGCGGCGGCAACACGGCGATGGACGCCGCCCGCGTCGCGCGCCGGATGGGCGCGGACGAGGCGCTGATCGTCTACCGGCGCACCCGGGAGCAGATGCCGGCCCATCTCGACGAGGCGGAGGACGCCGAGCGGGAGGGCGTGCGGATCCACTGGCTGCGCACGATCACAGCCTTCGACGGCCCGGAGCTCGAGGTCGAGCTGATGGAGCTCGACGAGTCCGGGTACCCGCAGCCGACCGGCCGGTTCGAGACGCTCGCCGCGGACACGGTGATCCTGGCGCTCGGCCAGGAGTCCGACACCGCCTTCCTGCGCGAGGTGCCGGGCGTCGAGTTCGAGCGAGACGGGAGCGTGCGTGTGTCCGCGTCGCTCGAGACCGGAAGCCGCGGCGTCTTCGCGGGCGGGGACATGGTGCCGAGCGATCAGACCGTGACGGTCGGCGTCGGCCACGGCAAGAAAGCCGCCCGTCACATCGACGCCTGGCTGCGCGGCGCTGCAGCCGTGAGTGCGCCCAAGCACGACCTGGCCAGCTTCGACAAGCTGCATCTCTGGTATTTCGGCGACAATCCTCGCCGGCAGCAGCCCGAGCTCCCGCCCCGGGAGCGCGTCGCGGATTTCGCCGAGGTGGTTGGAGGCCTCTCCGCCGAGGAGGCTGTCTACGAGGCGGGCCGGTGCCTGTCGTGTGGCAACTGCTTCGAGTGCGACGGCTGCCTGGGCGCCTGTCCCGAGGACGCGGTGATCAAGCTCGGTGAGGGGCACCGCTACCGGTTCGACTACGACCGCTGTACCGGCTGCGGCGTCTGCTTCGAGCAGTGCCCGGTGCACGCGATCGAGATGATCTCGGAGCCCGGCCGCTGATGCGGGCGACGGTCGACGGCAACGAAGCTGCGGCCTCGGTCGCCTACCGGCTGAACGAGGTCTGCTGCATCTATCCGATCACGCCCTCCTCGCCCATGGCCGAGCTGGCCGACGAGTGGGCGAGCCAGGGGCGGCCCAACATCTGGGCCGGTGTGCCCGCGGTCGTCGAGATGCAGAGTGAGGGCGGAGCCGCCGGCGCACTCCATGGTGCGCTTCAGAGTGGCGCGCTGGCGACGACGTTCACCGCGTCGCAGGGGCTGCTGCTGATGATCCCGAACATGTACAAGATCGCCGGCGAACTGACGCCGGCGGTGCTGCACGTCGCCGCTCGCTCGCTCGCGGCGCAAGGGCTGTCGATCTTCGGCGACCACTCCGACGTGATGGCGGTGCGCCAGACGGGCTTCGCGCTGCTCGCCTCGGCCTCGGTCCAGGAGGCCCACGACCTGGCGCTGGTCGCGCAGGCCGCGACGCTCCGGACGCGGGTGCCGTTCGTGCACTTCTTCGACGGGTTCCGGACCTCACACGAGCTGAACACGATCGAGCTGCTCTCCGACGACGACCTGCGTGCGCTCGTGCCCGAGGAGCTCGTCCGGGCTCATCGCGGCCGGGCGCTCTCGCCGGAGCGCCCGTTCATTCGAGGCACGGCGCAGAACCCGGACGTCTACTTCCAGGCGCGCGAGACCGTGAACCCGTTCTACGCACGCGTACCGGACGCGGTCGAGGACGCGATGGCGTTGCTCGCCGAGCGCACCGGCCGCCGCTACCACGTCGTCGACTACAGCGGGCACCCGGAGGCCGAGCGCGTGCTGGTGGTGATGGGGTCGGGTGGGGAGACCGCCGTGGAGACCGTCGCCTCGCTCACCGCGACCGGCGAGCGTGTCGGCGTGATGCAGGTGCGGCTGTAC
Organism: uncultured Thermoleophilia bacterium; assembly: GCA_963708355.1. Taxonomy (GTDB): domain Bacteria; phylum Actinomycetota; class Thermoleophilia; order Gaiellales; family Gaiellaceae; genus PALSA-600. The sequence goes on from CAVPSK010000014.1 coordinate 55,174, forward strand.
CGGCCGTTCCCGGCGCAGGCGCTCGCCGAGGCGCTGCCCGCGACCGTGCGCCACGTCGCCGTCCTCGACCGGACGAAGGAGCCCGGCTCGATCGGCGAGCCGCTGTTCCTCGACACGGTCGCAGCGCTCACCGAGTCGTTCGGTGACGGCGCGCGGGCCGTGATGCCGAGGATCGTCGGCGGCCGCTACGGCCTCTCCTCGAAGGAGTTCACGCCGGGGATGGTGGCCGGCGTCTTCGCCGAGCTGGCGAGAGAACAGCCACGGCGCCGGTTCACGATCGGGATCAAGGATGACGTCTCCGGGACGAGTCTCGACTACGACGCCTCGCTCGACATCGAGCCGCCCGACACGGTGCGGGCGATCTTCTTCGGCCTGGGCTCGGACGGGACGGTCGGCGCGAACAAGAACACGATCAAGATCCTCGGGGAGGAGGGCCTGCACGCGCAGGGCTACTTCGTCTACGACTCGAAGAAGTCTGGCTCACAGACGGTCTCGCACCTCCGGTTCGGGCCGAAGCCGATCAGGGCGTCCTACCTCGTGCAGCGGGCCGGCTTCGTCGGCTGCCATCAGTTCGGACTGCTCGACCGGGTCGACGTCCTCGGCCCGGCCGCGGACGGCGCGACGCTGCTCCTCAACTGCCCGCGGCCGCCGGACGCGGTGTGGGACGCACTGTCGCGTCCGGTGCAGGAGCAGATCCTCGCGAAGCACATCGACCTGTACGTGATCGACGCCGGCCGGATCGCGCGCGAGGTCGGTCTCGCCGGACGGACCAACATCGTCCTGCAGACCTGTTTCTTCGCCCTCTCCGGAGTCATGCCGCGCGAGCAGGCGATCGAACGGATCAAGGCGGCGGTTGCCAAGACCTACGGCCGGCGTGGCGCCGAGGTGGTCGAGCGCAACCAGGCGGCGGTGGACCGCGCGCTGCACGGGCTGCACCGAGTCGAGCTGCCCGAGCGGGTGACCGCGAGCCGCGGTCTGCCGCCGGTCGTGCCCGCGCATGCGCCCGAGTTCGTTCGCACCGTGACCGCGGAGATGCTCGCCGGACGCGGCGACGAGCTGCCGGTCAGCGCGCTGCCCGTGGACGGCACCTATCCGAGCGGTACGGCGGCTTACGAGAAGCGCAACATCTCGGAGCTGGTCGCGGTCTGGGACTCCGACCTGTGCATCCAGTGCGGCAACTGCAGCTTCGTCTGCCCGCACAGCGTGATTCGCTCCAGGTACTACGACCACGCCCACCTCGAGGGCGCGCCGGAGGGATTCCAGTCGGCACCTATCGAGGCCGTCGGACTGCCCGACACCCGTTACACGCTGCAGGTCTACGTCGAGGACTGCACCGGTTGCGAGCTCTGCGTTCAGGCCTGCCCGGTCGTCGCGCCCGGGGACGCGGGCCGCAAGGCGATCAATCTCGCGCCGCGCGAGCCGTTGGTCGCGGCCGAGCGCGACAACATCGCGTTCTTCGAGACGCTCCCCGCGAGCGACCGCTCACGGGTCGACTTCGGCACGGTGCGCGGCACCCAGTTCCTCGAGCCGCTGTTCGAGTTCTCGGGTGCATGCGCCGGCTGTGGCGAGACTCCCTACCTGAAAGTTCTCTCGCAGCTGTTCGGCGATCGGCTGATGGTCGCGAACGCGACCGGCTGCTCCTCGATCTACGGCGGGAACCTGCCGACGACGCCGTGGACAACCGACGGCGACGGGCGCGGCCCGGCCTGGTCGAACTCGCTGTTCGAGGACAACGCCGAGTTCGGGCTCGGCTTGCGGCTCGCCGCCGACGGGCACACCGAACTTGCGCGTCGACGCCTGGCCGAGCTGCGCGACGCCGTCGGCGCGGAGCTCGTCGACGACATTCTGGCCGCGCCGCAGCTCCGCGAGTCGGAGCTGCGATCCCAGCGCGAACGAGTGGCCGAGCTCCGCCGGCGGCTCGACGGGCTCGACGGGCCCGTCGCCACCGACCTGCAGAGCGTCGTCGATCACCTCGTCCGGCGCTGCGTCTGGATCGTCGGCGGCGACGGCTGGGCCTACGACATCGGCTCCGGCGGGCTCGACCACGTCCTCGCCAGCGGGCGCAACGTCAACGTGCTCGTGCTCGACACGGAGGTCTACTCCAACACCGGCGGCCAGATGTCGAAGGCGACGCCGCTCGGAGCGGTCGCAAAGTTCGCCGCCGCCGGCAAGACCGTGCCGAAGAAGGACCTCGCCCTGCAGGCGATCGCCTACGGCAACGTCTACGTCGCGCGGGTCGCGATGGGCGCCGATCCCCAGCAGACGCTGACCGCGTTCCGTGAGGCGGAGGCCTACGACGGCCCGTCACTGGTGCTCGCCTACAGCCACTGCATCGCGCACGGGATCGAGATGCGAGACGGTCTCGACCAGCAGTACCGCGCGGTCGCCAGCGGCTACTGGCCGCTGATCCGCTACGACCCGATGCTCCACGCCGTCGGTGGCAACCCGTTCCTGCTCGACTCGACGCGACCGCGCATCCCGCTCGCCGACTACACCAACCGGGAGTTGCGCTATCGCACGCTGACGAACACCGACCCGGCTGAGGCCGAGCGGCTGCACGGGCTGGCCGAGCAGGCGGTCGACCAGCGCTGGGACGTGTACGAGGAGATGGCGACCCGCGGCGCGCACCACTTCGCAGCCGACGCACGCAAGGACCACGAGTGAACCTTTCGACGAGCTACATGGGTCTCACGCTGCGCAACCCGCTCGTCGCGTCGGCGTCACCACTCTCGCAGACGGTGGACGGCGTACGGCGGCTGGCCGACGCAGGCGTGGGCGCGGTCGTCCTCTACTCCCTCTTCGAGGAACAGCTGCGCCGCGAGGCAGCAGAGAACGCGCGGCTGGTCGACGCCGGCACCGAGAGCTTCGGCGAGTCGCTCTCCTACTTCCCGGCCGCGGTCGAGGACGAGGCCGGCCCGCGCCGCTACCTGAGCCTGCTCGAGCGCGCCGCCGCAGCCGTCGAAGTTCCGGTGATCGCCAGCCTCAACGGCATCACACCCAGCGGCTGGGCCGACTACGCCCGGGCAATGCAGGACGCCGGCGCCGCCGCGATCGAGCTGAACATCTACTACCTCCCCGGCGACCCGCGCACCTCGGGCCGCGACGTCGAACAACGGCACCTCGACATCCTGACGCGGGTCAAGGATGCGGTCGCCCTGCCGGTGGCGGTCAAGCTGAGCCCCTACTTCAGCTCAACCGGCGAGATGGCGTTGCGGCTGGACGACGCAGGCGCGGACGCGCTCGTGCTCTTCAACCGGTTCCTGCAACCCGACATCGACCCCGAAACCCTCGCCGTTGTGCCCCAGATCGGCCTCTCGAGCCCAGCGGAAGCCCGGCTGCCACGCACGTGGATCGCGCTCCTGCACGGACGGGTCCGCGCCTCGCTCGCAGCCACGACCGGCGTCGAGACTCCGGACGACGTCGCCCGGTACCTGCTCGCCGGCGCCGACGTCGTGATGACCGCCTCGGCGCTACTGCGCCACGGCCCCGATCATGCAACCGTGTTGCTCGACGGTCTCTCGGACTGGATGGCACGCAAAGGATTCGCAGCCGTCGACGACCTCCGCGGCATGCTCGCGGTACCGCCCAGCGCAGATCAGACGGGATACGAGCGCGCGGGCTACGTGAGCGCACTCCGGGAGGCCAACAGCGTCACCGACGGGCCCTGGTGAGCTACCTATTGCGCACGCGCGGACTTACGCGAAGGGGCCGCCCGCGAGGGCGGCCCCTTCCGGCAATCGCGGGAGACGGCGTGGCCGTGCGACCGCTGCGATCACGCGGCCTCCTCGAGCACGAACTCGGCCTCCACCGGCTTCGCCTTCGGAGCTGCCTTCGGCTTTGACTCGACGAAGACGGCAGCGATCACTGCTCCCACCAGCGCCACGGCGGCCAGCAGGTAGAAGGCGACCTGGAACCCGTGCGTGAGCGCCGGGCCGCTGAAAGCGAGCACCGCGTGGCTGTGGGCGTAGCGGCTCGTCGCGGTGGCGGCGATCGTGGTCACGGCGGCCAGCCCCACGGAGCCTCCGATCTGCCGGCTTGTGTTGATCAGCCCTGACGCAACGCCTGCATCGGCCGGCTGCACGCCCGTAAGGCCGGCGATCGTCACCGGCACGAACGAGAGGGCGAGCCCGATCCCGCTCAAGATCAACCCCGGGAACACGTTCCAGAAGTAGTGCCCGTCGGCGGGCACCTGGGCGTAGAGCGCCCCGCCGGCTGCGGTGAGCAGCAGCCCGGCGCTCAGGACCGGCCGTGCGCCCAGCCGGGTGGTGAGCGCCTGGCCGACGTTCGAGACGACGACGATCGTGACGGTGATCGCGATGAAGGCGACACCCGTCTCGAGCGCGGAGTACCTCAGGACCTCCTGCAGGTACAGCGTCAGCAGGAAGAACTGCGCGAACGCGGTCGCTCCGACCGTCAGCATCACGGCGTTGGCCGCGGAGAGCGTCCGCAGGCGGAAGATCCGGAGCGGCAGCAGCGGCGCGGGGGAGCGTGCCTCGATCCCGACGAACGCCGCGATCAACGCGGCGGCGGTCGCGAGCAGCCCGATCGTCACGCCGTCGCTCCACCCATGCTCGCTCGTCCGGGTGATCGCGTAGACCAGCACCATCAGGCCGGCCGTGATCGACGTGGCGCCGGACACGTCGAAGTGCCGGTGTGCGAGCGCGGCACGGCTCTCCCTTACCAGCCACGGGGTGACGACGAGGATGGCCGCGCCGACCGGCAGGTTGACGAAGAAGATCCACGACCAGCCCAGGTACGACGTGAGCACGCCGCCGAGCAACACACCGACGGCGCCACCACTGCCGGAGGCAGCGCCCCACACGCCGAGCGCGATGTTCCGCTCACGGCCCTCGCGGAAGGTGGTGACGACGATCGAGAGCGCGGCCGGCGCGAGCAGCGCGCCGCCGAGCCCCTGCAGCGCACGGGTGACGATCAGCGCCCCTTCCGACCAGGCGAGCCCCGAAAGCAGCGAACCGACGGTGAAGACCGCGACGCCTGCCATGAACAGCCGTCTGCGTCCGAGCAGGTCGGCAAGCCGCCCGCCCAGGAGCAGCGTCCCGCCGAACAGGATCGAGTAGGCGGTGATCACCCACTGCAGGCTCTCCTGCGAGAAATGAAGGTCGTGCCTGATCGCCGGCAACGCGACGTTCACGACCGCGACGTCGACGATGACCATGAACTGCGCGGCAACGGTCACCGCGAGAACCAGCCAGCGCCTCCGTTCCGAGTTGGCGGCGAGATTTGCGTTCATCGGTTCCTCCTTGGACGTTCGTTTCGTCGAGACGACGAACGGGCGGCGCTCGGAGGGACAGCCGGCCTCAAAACCTCGCGCGTCACGGGCGGCGTCGGTGGTCATGCCGCGAGCTTCTCGTACGCGGGCCGCTGCTCCGGTCGAGTCGGAAGCGCCTTGAGCCGGTTCGGAGCGGCGCGTCGGGTCAGTGGGATCGCCGCCGCGGCGGCAACGACGGCGACGAGTGCGCCCGCGACGGCGTCGAAGAAGAAGTGGTTGCCGGTGGCGATGACCACGAGCAGCACGAAGGGCGGATAGAGCGCTCCAATCGCGCGCACGAGCGGGCTGCGAGCCTGGAAGAGCAGGGTGATGCCGACGATCAGTGCGTAGCCGATGTGCATGCTGGGAACGGCGGCGTAGGGGTTGTAGAGCGAGCTGATAACCCCCTTGTTGAGGTCGACGTGGCCGTTCGAGACGGTGTCGGCGATGCCGACCCCCGCCAGCCGCGGCGGTGCGGTCGGGTACGCGAGGAACCCGACGAGGGAAAGTGCGCTGGCGAGGAGGAGCGTGGTGCGAACGAACGCGAAGGCAGCGGCGCGTCGTTGGTGCAGCCAGAGCAGCACCGCCACGGTGATGGCGAGGTGGAAGGTCAGGTAGGCGGTGCCGAGCAGGCTGGTCACACCCGGCAGGGCGCGCGCGGCGTGCTGCACGTCCGCTTCGAGGAAGACGTGGAGCCACCGCTCGAGCGCGACGACTCGGTGGGCGTGGTGATCGGCTTCGCGTGCGTCACCTACGACGAGACCCCGGGCGAGCTCGTAAAGGCCGTACACGCCGAGCACGGCGGCTGCTTCGCTCCGCAACGGGTGCCGGGTGGCCAGCCACCGCCGGATGCCGGCGGCGCTGTGCGTCGCGAGCGCCGTGATGTGCGAAACGGCTGGTCCTGTCTCTCGTCATGGGCGTGAAGCGATCGGATGAGGCGGGGAGCCGCACGCCGGGGGAGAAGCGTGCGGCTCCCCACCCGCCTAGGCAGCCAGATCGAGGACGGGCTCTTCCTCGATCACCGGCTTGCTCCGGCGGTTGTGCGGGGCGAGGGCCGCGACGAGCGTGGCTGCGAGCACGAGGCCGGCGCCCGCCATGAGCGCGCGTTGGTAGCCGTGGGTGGCAGCCTGGGCGACAGTGTCGTGGCCGGCGTGGAGCAGCGAATGGGTGCGTGCGGTGGCGAGCGCGGAGAGGATCGCCAGTCCGAGCGCAGTGCCGAGCTGCTGCCCGGTGTTCAGGAGTCCGGCCGCCAGGCCGGCCTTGTCCTCGCCGACGCCGGCGTTCGCCGCCGTCGTGGCGCCCGTGAAGACGCCGCCGAGACCGATCGAGGCGACCAGGATGCCGGGCAGGAGGTCGGAGAGATACGAGCCGTCGACCGGGATCCGGGAGAGCCAGTAGAGGCCGCCGGCCGCGATCACAGCTCCGACGACGATGACCGGCTTGGTGCCGATGCGTGCGAACAGCTGCGAGGAGATGCTCGCGGCGATGATGAAGCCGCCCGTCAGCGGCAGGTAGGCGGTGCCGGTCTGGATCGGCGAGTAGTGCAGGACCGTCTGCATATAGAGCGTCAGGAAGAAGAACATCGGGAACGCACCGGCCACGGCGACCATCTGCGTGGCGTCGGCAACAGCGACGCCCTTGACGCGAAGGATCGACAACGGGACGAGCGGGTTGGCGACGCGCAGCTCGTTCGCGACGAAGGCGAGGAGGGTCAGGCCCGCGACGGCGAGCCCGGCGATCGTGCGGGTCGCGCCCCAGCCGACATCCGGCGCCTTCACGAGGGCGTAGACGAGGAGCAGCATCCCGCCGGTGACGAGCACGGCTCCGAGCGCGTCGAAGCTCGCCAGGCGGAACCGCATCCGCTCCTTCTTGAGCAGGGCGAAGGCGCCGAGGAAGGCCACTGCGGCGAAGGGCACGTTGACGAACAGCACCCAGCGCCAGCCGGGCCCCTCGGTCAGCAGTCCTCCGAAGAGGACGCCCGCGGCGCCGCCGATCCCCGAGACGGCGGCCCACACGCCGAGTGCGGTATTGCGGTCACGGGTAGTACGGAACGTGCTCGTCAGGCTCGAGAGCGCCGCAGGTGAAAGCAGGGCGGCACCGAGGCCCTGGGCGAAGCGTGCGCCGACGAGCAGCGAGCTCGAGTGGGCGAGGCCGCCGGCCAACGACGAGCCCGCGAAGACGACCAACCCGGTGACGAGCACGAGGCGGCGGCCAAGGAGATCGGCCAGCCGGCCGCCGAGCAGCAGGAAGCCGCCGTAGGTGAGGATGTAGCCGTCGATCACCCACTGCAGGCTCTGCTGATTGAAGCCGAGGTCGTTCTTGATCGACGGCAGCGCGATGTTGAGGATCGACGCGTCGAGGATGTCCATGAACTGAACGAGGCTGAGCAGGAGCAGGATCGCGATGCCGCGCCGTGACTGGAGCGACGACCCCTCCCGCGCCTGATCGAGAGACGCAACGGCGCTCATTGGTGGTTCTCCTTCCGTTCTGGTTCATGTCGTCATGACGACGAACGGAAGATGCGGAAGGGGACGGCTACGCGCTGACTTCCGCGAGGCGCCGCCGTAGGAAGCGGCGCTCGGGCTCGGTGTGGGCGAGCTCGAGGGCGCGTTGGTACTCGGTCTGCGCCTCGTCGGTCCGGCCCAGGCGGCGCAGCAGGTCGGCACGCGTCGAGTGGAAGTACTGGTACCCGTCGAGGTCGATCCGGTCGACGAGGGCGAGCCCCGCTTCCGGATGCGCCGCCTCGGCCACGGCGATCGCGCGGTTCAACTCGACGACCGCCGAGCCGGTCAGCCCGACAAGCTCGCCGTAGAGTGCGGCGACTTGCGGCCAGTCGCGCGGGTCTTCCATGTGGAGCGACGCGATCGCCGCCTGGATGCCGTACACGCCGTGGCGCTGCAGCGCGAAGGCTCGATCGAGCGCCTCGCGCCCGCGAGCGATCTTCGCGGCGTCCCAGCGCGAGCGGTCCTGGTCTGCGAGCAACACGAGCTCGCCGCCCTCGAACCGAGCCTCGCGACGCGCGTCGTTCAGCAACATCAGCGCGTGGAGCCCGTGCACCTCGGGCTCGTCCGGCATCAGCTCGGTGAGCGCCGCGCCGAGACGGAGCGCCTCCGCCGCCAGGTCGACGCGGCCGTCGTAGCCCTCGTTGAAGATCAGGTAGACGACCGCAAGCACCGCTCCCAGCCGCTCCGGCAGCAGATGGTCGGCCGGAACACGGAAGGGGATGCCCGCATCCTTGATCTTGCGCTTCGCCCGCGAGAGCCGCCGCTTCATCGTCTCCTCGGGAACCAGGAACGCACGGGCGATCTCCTCGGTGCGGAGCCCGCCAAGCGCGCGCAGGGTCAGTGCGACCTGCGCCTCGAGACCGAGCGAGGGATGGCAGCAGGTGAAGATCAGCTCCAGCCGCTCGTCAGGAAATGTCGTCTCCTCCATCTCGTCGTCCTCGGGCTCGGGCACCTCGAGCAGGCGGGTCTTCTCGGCGAGCACTCGCTCGCGGCGCAGGCGATCGATCGCGCGGTTGCGGGCCGTGACCGTCAGCCACGCCCCAGGGTTGGGCGGCGTGCCGTCGCGGGGCCAGCGCTGGGCGGCGACCGCGAACGCTTCCTGCGCGGCCTCCTCGGCGAGATCGAAGTCGCCGAGGAAGCCGACGAGGCTGGCGAGGACGCGGCCCCACTCGTCGCGGAAGACCTGCTCGAGCAGCGGCCTACCTCTCGACCAACGGCCGCACCTCGACCGCGCCGCCCATCCGCGCGGCCGGGACCCGCGCCGCGAGCTCGAGCGCCGCATCGAGATCATCCACCTCGATCAGGATGAAGCCGCCGACGTGTTCCTTCGCATCGACGAAGGGCCCGTCCGTGAGCAGCGTCTCTCCGTTCTGAACGCGCACGGTGGTCGCAGTCTCGGCCGGCTGCAGCTGCTCGCCGCCGACAACCCCGGGCAACTGGCGGATCGCGAGGTACTCGTCCACGATCGCCTGCTGCTCGTCCGCCGAGAGCCGCTCGAACTCCTCCCTCGAGCTGCCCGGGTAGTTCTGGAGCAGGTATTTCATCTTGACCTCCTTCGTAGCGTGTTCTCCTTCGTCCAACGAACGTAAACGGCGGAAGGGGACAGCTACACGCTGAAGTGCCTACCTCTGACGATCGTGCGCCTGTCTAGCTGCTTGGCAGCGTTGCCGTCGCGCGACAGCCGAGGCCGGTTGGTCCCCAGGCGTGGACGACGACCGTGTCGCTGCCACGAAGATCAGGGAGCGTCCGCCGCAGCTCGAAGGAGTCGTCGGTGCGCGTCGTCTTGCTCGCGGCGCGAAAGGAGACGCGGTTCTCGTGGACGATCGTGATCCGCCACGTGCCCCGTCCGCGCGTCTGCCGGAGCCGGAAGCGGACCTCGATCCCGTCGTCGTGCGCGCGGATGCGGAGCGACGAGCTGGCGCCTCGTCCGCAGTCGCCGGCGACGCGCACGTCCTCGCTGCCGCTGCCGCCTCCACCGTGGTCGTTTCCGCGCGCGTCGGCGGCTCCGGCGGAGAAGGCAAGCAGGACCAGCGCGAGGAGAACGAGGCGGCTCACACCGCCAGTGTGCGGCGACCTGATGGGAAGGCGCGGGACCTTGGTCCGACGTGTCATTGCGAGAGGTCGTGCCGGAGTCCCTGGCGCTCGGCCCAGAGGACCGCCTGCACGCGGTCGGTCACGCCGATCCGCCGGAAGATGCTCGTCAGGTGCGTCTTCACGGTCTTCTCGCTGATGCCGAGACGCTGCGCGATCACTTTGTTCGGCAGCCCGTCGAGCAGGAGCGCGAACACCTCGCGCTCGCGCGGCGAGATCCCCTCGAGCGGATCCGGCGTGTCCTTCGCCTCGAGCAGGAGCCGCGCCGCGTGTGGGTCGAGCGGCGCTCCGCCTGACGCCGCAGCGCGGATGCCGCGGACCACATCCTCGGCCGAGGTGTCCTTGAGGAGATAACCGGCCGCGCCGACGCCAAGCGCCGCCGTGATCCGCCGCACGTCGGAGAACGACGTGAGGACGAGCACGGCCGTCTCGGGCCGCTCCTCGCGGATCATGCGCGTCGCCTCGATTCCGTCGAGCACCGGCATCTCGAGATCCATCAGCACGACGTCGGGCGCCGAGCTGCGGCATGACTCGACCGCCTCCGCACCGTTCTCGGCGATGGCGACCACTTCGAGATCTGGCTGCGCGGCGATCACGCCCGCGAGCCCGTCGCGGACGACGCCATGATCGTCGGCGATCACAACGCGGATCACGGGACCGGCACCTCCAGCCAGACGCGGGTCCCTGCGCCCTCGTGCGAGTCGATCGTGAGGCTTCCTCCTGCCTGCCGGGCGAGCTCCTCGACGAGCGAAAGGCCCAGATGCCCCTCCGTGCGGCGCCGGTCCCGCACGTCGACCCCGAAGCCGCGGCCGTCGTCGGCGACGAGCAAACGTGCCGTCGAATCCACGACGTCGACCTCGACCGAGACGTTGGTCGCGTCGGCATACGCGATCACATTGCGCACCGCCTCCTGAGCAACGCGATAGACGAGCGCCTGCGTCTCGGGATCGAAACGGTCCTGGCCGTGGACCCGCAGCTCGACCTTCGTACCCCGGGCGGCGAGTGGGCTGACGAGGTCACGGATCGCCGCGTCGAGGCCCGCGGAGGCGAGGATCGGCGGGTGAAGGTCGACGAGTAGAGCACGCAGGTCGCGCACGGTGCTGCGCAGGCGGCCGATCACGTTCCGCACGACCGCCGCGTCCGCGTCGGCCCCTCGTGACTCGGCGCCGTCGGCTACAGGCGCCAGCGAGAATGCGAGCCCCGCAAGCTCCTGCACCGGGCCGTCGTGGAGGTACGACGCGACGCGACGCCGCTCCCGCCGCGACGACGTGACGGCGTTCGCGAGCAGGCCTTCACGCTGCTCGTGGCTTCGCTGGAGCCTGCGTGTGAGCGACCAGAAGAGCGGTATCTGCACGATCAGGATGAGACCGATCGCGCCGAGAATCGGCGGCGCGAGAGCCTTCAGCAGCCGGCGTGCGTCGGCTGTCACCGAGCCGAAGCGCTGGTAGATCTCGAAGAGCAGCGGGGTCCCCGACGGGGTCCGAATGCGCGTGTACGCCTCGATCAGCCTCCCCTCCTGGCGGTCGAGCGCGTTCTCGGGACGGTTCAGGTCGGTCACCTCGACCTCCGCTCCGCCGTTCCGCAGCAGCCGGTGCTGGTCCGCGCTCAACGCGTAGCGACGGCCGATCTCCGCGGGGTCGTCGGAGTAGACGACCCGGCCTCCGGCTGACCAGATCTTCACGCGCACGACCGAGTTGCTGAGAATCCGGCCGACCACGACGTCGTCGACCGCCGTCTGCGCGTTCGCCCGGCCCGTCAGGAGCCCGTCTCCCACTGTGGCCTCGACGAGCTGCGCCGCCTCCTGCACGCGGGTGCGCGTCTGCCGCTTCGCCTCGTCGATCGCGACCGAGCGCAGGACGAAGTATCCGCCCACGACGGCCACGACGATCGCCGCCAGCGTCCCGGCCGCGAAGCGGACGATCACCGACCAGGCCGTCGGAACGGCCACGGAGTCGCGCTGCTTGGAGCCTGCCATCCGTCTCATGATCGCCGCTCTTGCGCCGTCCCGGACACCACTCGGACCAATGTCTCATTGCGGCTCGGACCAGGAGATCGCGACGCTGCAGTCGGCCCCGAAGAAACGAACAAAGGAGAACCGCCATGTCCCGCTCGCCCATGCCTCTCGTCCTCGCCGTGTTCGCCCTCGCACTCGTCGCCGTGCCGGCCGCGTTCGCGAAGGGGCGTGACCACCGCGCCGTCCGCATCCAGGGTGTGTGCACCCAGCAGTCGACGAGCAAGCTGAAGCTCAGCCGCGAAGACCGCGGCATCGAGGTCGAGTTCCAGGTCGACGAGAACCAGAACGGCGTCCCGTGGACGGTCACGCTCAGCCGCAACGGCAACGCGATCGCCTCGTTCACCGCGACGACGCGCGCCCCGAGCGGCTCGTTCGAGATCCGCCGCGTGATCGCAGGACGGCTTGGCACCGACCGCATCACCGCGGTCGCGACCCGCCCCTCGGTCGAGACCTGCACCGCCGACAGCTCCGCGCCGAACGCCAAGGCCGCCGCGGCCGCTCCCACGGCCGACAACAACGACGACAACGGAAACGACGTCGGGGACGACCACGGCCACCGCTCCGGCGGACACTCCTGACGAGCCCGCTAACCCCGCTCCGAACGCGAGGGCCGCGCAGCTGCGCGGCCCTCGCGGAAGGCGCCGGTTCAGGCGTCGAGCACCAATCCGTCCAGCTTGTGCGGATCCGCGATGATGTCGATTGCGACGATGCGGCCGTCTGCCACGGTGAAGCCTACGACCGAGATTGGCCGTGAGCCGGGGGCGACGACCAGACCCGCGGCGCCGTTGACGAGCGCCGGCCGCGCGAACCGCGCGAACGTGGGGGCCCGCTCGAGCAGCTGACGCGCAACCGCTCGGGCGCCCATGACGGGTGGCCGCGCGCGCGGCGGGACGCCACCGCCGTCGATTCGGAGGACGACGTCGGGGTCGAGCACAGCAAGAAGGGCCTCGAAGTCACCGGACCGAGATGCGGCGAGAAAGGCGGCGACGACCTTGCGCTGCTGCGCAAGGTCGGGATCCGGCTTCGGCGTGGCGCCACGTACGCGCCGGCGGGCGCGACTCGCGAGCTGACGGGCGGCCGAGGGTGTGCGGTCGACGATCGGGGCGATCTCCTCGAACGGCATGCCGAACATGTCGTGCAGCACGAATGAGAGCCGCTCTGCGGGCGTGAGCGTGTCGAGAACCACGAGCAGCGCGAGCCCGACAGAGTCGGCGAGCATCGCCTCCTGCTCCGGGTTCGTTTCGTCGTCGAGGCTGACGATCGGCTCCGGCAGCCAGCTGCCGACGTAGTCCTCTTGGCGTGACCGGCGCGAGCGCAGCATGTCGAGGCAGACGCGGCCGACGACGGTAGTGAGCCAGCCGCCGAGGTTGGAGACGCCGTCGGTGTCGGCACGGCTCAGCCGCAGCCAGGCCTCCTGAAGGGCGTCGTCGGCCTCGCTCACCGAACCGAGCATCCGGTAGGCGACCGCCTGCAGGTGCGACCGGTAGCGCTCGAAGTGCTCCAACTGCCAGGCCTGCTCGTCCACCGTCACGTCCTTCCGTTGCGAGCCGTCATAGCAGTGACGAACCAACGGCGGCCGATGTGACGACGCCGACCGCGAAGAGCAGCTTCGCCTAGCCATCCGAAGAAGGAGAGAGCTCATGCCACGCAGATCCGAGCCCGCCCCACGTCCACGGCAGCCGACGATCGACGTGTGCCAGTTGCGTAAGACCTACCCGGGCGGTGTCGAAGCCGTGAGGGGCATCGACTTCCAGGTCGACGCCGGCGAAGTGTTCGGCCTGCTCGGTCCGAACGGCGCCGGCAAATCGACCACGATCGGCATGCTCACGACCACGATCGTCCCGACCGGCGGCAGCGCGCGCGTCGCCGGCTTCGACGTTGCGAGCGAGCCACTCGCCGCCCGCCGCGTCAGCAGCGTCGTCTTCCAGGACCCGGTCGTCGACCGCGCACTCACCGGCCGCCGCAACGTCGAGATCCATGCCCGCCTCTGGCGGGTCGAGCCCGGCACGGCGAGCAGCCGCATCAGCGAGCTCGCCGGGACGCTCGGCCTTACCGAGCTCCTCGACCGACCCGTCGCAAGCTACAGCGGCGGCGAGCGCCGCCGACTCGAGATCGCCCGCGCGCTCGTCTCCCAGCCGGAGGTGCTGTTCCTCGACGAGCCGTCGGTCGGCCTCGACCCGCGCATCCGCCACGAGCTGCTCGAGGCGATAGGACGCCTACGCGATCGCAACCAGATCACGATCCTGCTCACCACCCACTACCTCGACGAAGCCGAGCGGCTCTGCGACCGGATCGCGATCATCCACGCTGGGCAGATCGTCGCCCTCGACACGCCGGCCGCCCTGCTGGCCGGCCTCGGAAACGAGCTCGTCGAGTTGCGCGTGAACGGCGACGCCGCGGCCGCGCTTGCATCCCTGCGCACACGCGGCATCGCCGGCGACGACGCGTTCAGCGTCGGTTCCACGCTCACGGTGCCCCTGCACGAGCACGCCGCTCCGGACGCGATCGCCGTCATCCACGACGCCGACCTCGCCGCCCGCTCGATCAGTACCCGCCAACCAACACTCGACGACGTCTACCTCCAGCTCACCGGCGCACGCCTCGCCGACGCCGCCTGAACCGACAAGCGAAAGGAAGACCATGACCGCCATCAGCCCCGAAGCGATCCTGCCCCGCCGTCAGGTCACCCACAACCCGCTCGCGCCACTCGCAACGCTGGCGGCGCGACGATTCCAGCTCAGCGTCCGCAGCCCCCGCGAGCTGGTCGTACCCCTGCTCACCCCAATCCTGTTCGCGCTCGTGATCGCACCCGCGCTCAAACAGGCGCTCCACACCAGCACCGCTTACGAGGCCTTCGTCGCCACCGGCACGATCGGCCTCCTCATCCCACTCAACACCATGTTCGCCGGGCTCGGCGTGATCGTCGACCGCGACAGCGGCGCCCAACGCGAGCTGCTCGCCGCCCCGATCCCGCGGCGACTGCTCGTGCTCGGCAACCTCGCCGTCGCGTTCGCGATCACGGCCCTTCAGGTCGCAGTACTCCTCGCGGTCGCGTTCGCCAGGGGCATTCACTTCGACGCCACCGGCACCGGCACCGTCTGGTTCCTCACCGCCACGGCCCTCTTCACCGTCGGCATGTACGGAGCCGCCGAAACCCTCGCCAGCCGCGTTCCCAAATCGGAGGAATACATCGCCCGCGTCCCCGCGATCGCAATCGTGCCCTGGTTCCTCGCCGGCTCGCTCTTTCCGATCAGCGCCCTCCCCGGCTTCCTGGCCTGGTTCGCCAAATTCCTCCCCCTCACCCACGCGCTCGCACTCGTCCGGTACGGACTGCTCGGCGACAGCACCGGCCTCCACAACATCTGGAACATGCACGACACCACCCTGATGGCCACCCTGAGCCTCGCCGTCGTCGCCCTCTTCGCCGCCGCGCTGACCACCATCGCCATCCGCGTCTTCAGCCACTCCGCAGTCCGCTGAAAGGCGCAGCCCCAAGCCTGGACGCAGACGCAATCCCGCTCTTCATGAACAGCGCGCTCGTCTCGTAGCTGGACCTTCATCCATCGCATCGGCGGGCCTCCCACCTGAGGCCCGCTCATCGCGCCGCGCTCTCCGGGAATGCGCGCCGGCTCGCGGTGTCCTTGTTTCCGAGGAATGCCATCAAGTAAGGAGAAGATTCCAGTGCACAAGCGAACGCTGATCATCGCCCTTTCGCTCGTCGTCCTTGCGACCGTCGTCGCGGCGACCGCCGCTGCGGCGGCGAGCCGACAGAAGAGTGTTTCGAAGAAGGCCGCCTCACCGGTGCAGGTGGAGGTCTTCGCACCGCGTACCGGTGACGTCGCCGGAAGGCAGAGCAAGGGCTTCTTCGTCGATCTCGCGCTCCGGTACCCGAGCCTCGCGGCGAGTGGGGCCGACTTCCAGCTGACCGGGCCGACGGCACACCAGAACCAGGCGCCATTCCCGGGCGGCTTCTCGCCCGGCGTCGACGAGAAGGTTCCGGGTCTGATCGTGCTCCTCTCGACCACGACGGTTGGTGCCAAGAACGCACAGAACCTCGCCAACCTCTTCAACCTGACCGGTTTCACCAACCAGACGACGAACGAGATCTGGGACACGTGGATCGTCGGAGCACCAAGCTTCGGCAAGAACGTCCACTCGGTGCTGCGGGTCGCCGTCGCGGCCGACAAGAACAAGGACGGGATCTACAACGACGCCCCGGCGGTCGTCCCCGACGCGAACCACGACGGCCGCATCAACGCGGTCGATCTCGAGGCCTACGGAGTCGCTTCGAACATCGCCGTCGTGCCGTTCGACATCCGCGACTGAAATCCCACCACCGCCTGTCGACCCGAGCCTGCCGCTGATCTCGGCGGTTTGGCCGGGCCGGCGCGGCCGTGCCGTCAGCCGCCCGAGACCGGCCTTCCTCTGAAACTCGATCACAAAGGAGATGACATGAACTACTCAAGGGGAGGCCGGAGCGATGACGTCGACCCGCGAATCCATCCGCGAGCTCGCCGAGCGCACATCGAACGGGACGCTGATGCGTCTGTTCTGGCTTCGAGGAACCCGCGAGCTGTGGGTCGAGGTCTACGAACCCGAGATCGACGCGACGATCGTGATCCCAGCGGAGCCGGAGCGCGCGCTCGAAGCCTTTCACCACCCGTACGCGTATGCGAGCGCCGGCAGTGGTCTTCACCGGGAATGAGCGCGTTCCGGCGGTGTCCTGTGTAACGACAGAGCTATCGAACCGAAGGAGAAGAGAAATGCGTTTGTCCAAGTACCTCCTGGTCGGCGGAGCGATCGTCGTCGCGATCGCCGCGACGACCGCGGTCGCGTTCGGCGCAACGCGCACGACGACCAGCACCGGCGTCAAGGTCGCAGTCGCGAACTCGGGAATCGGTCCGGTCCTCGTCGACGGCCGCGGCCGCACGCTCTACCTGTTCGCGAAGGACAAGCACGGCACGAGCGCTTGCACGGGGAAATGCGCCGGCTTCTGGCCGCCGCTGATCGCCTCCGGCAAGCCCGTTGCGACAGGAGGGGCAAAGGCGTCCCTCCTCGGGACGACGAGGCGCCCAGACGGTCGCCGGCAGGTCACCTACAACCACCACCCGCTCTACACGTTCGTCAAGGACACGCGGAAGGGCCAGACGAACGGCGAGGAACTCGACGCCTTCGGCGCCGAGTGGTACGCGCTCTCGTCCGCTGGAGCCAAGGTCGAGAAGAACGCCGCGTCCAGCGCCGAACCGACACCGTCCGGCGGCTACGGCTACTAGGCGGCGTCGGCACGACGAAGAGGGCCGTCTGCAAGCGGCGGCCCTCTTCGTCGCCTCTCACGCTCACGAGGGCTTTCAGCCCTGGGTGTCGAGCCACTCCTCGAACGTTGGGCCCGCGACGATCGCATCCGCACCGGGAAGGAGGGCGCCGTTCTCGAGGAGCTCGTGGTCCGGGTCGGCCGGGTTGCTTACCTCCTCGACCGGCAGCGGGGCGCCGCGCCGGGAGACGACCAGTCTGGCGACCTCGACGAGCCGCTCCTCCCGCGGGCCAGCGATCTCAGAGATGGGTGCGCCGTTGAATTTCGGCATGCGCCCCGAGTCGTCGACCAGTCCGGCGACGGCTTCGGCGACACTCGTGGCCGCCACGAGCTGCGTCCGAATCCTCGGCACATAGATCGCGTCGCCCTGCCTGCCCCACTCCACCATCTGCGGGACGAACTCGTGGAACTGCGTCGCTCGCAGGATTTGCACCGGGATCGGCCCCGCCAGCAACGCCTGCTCGTGCGCGAACTTCGCTGCGAGGAAGCCCCCTGTGAACCGGTCGGCTCCGACGATCGAAATCAGCACGATTCGCTGTACGCCGGCCTCCTCGCCGACCTCCTGCAGGTTGCGCGCCGAGGTCGTGAAGAACGCCGTGGCCGCCGCCTGGTCGGGCAGCGGCTGCGTGGCCGCGTCGATGACGAGCTCCACCCCGCTGAGAGCCTCCGCGAGCCCCTCTCCGGTAATCAGATCGACCCCGACCGAGCGTGAGATCGGAACGACATCGTGACCCTGGGTCCCGAGCACGTCGACGATGTGGCGGCCGACCCTCCCGGTTGCCCCCGCCACAGCGATCTTTCTCGCTGACTGCATGACCATCTCCTCCCGAAAGTCGTTGTCTCGTGAAACGACGAACGAGACTCGCGCCGGGGGACAACTCGCGCAGCCCTGGAGCTTCAGCCCAGGGGCTACGCGAGTTAGAAGGACCAGCTACTGACGAGACTCGCGGCGCCACGCGTCAAAGCGCGCGTTTGGCTGGATCTCGCGGTGTCCTCTAGTTGGCGTAGGTCGCCGGGACCACCGTCTTCACCATGATCCGGTGCAGGTCCTGGAAGTGCTCGAACGCTGTCGCGTGGCCGGCGTCCGGGTAGTCGTAGAGCCGCTTGATCGGCGCCTTGAGCTGCTTGAACCAGGCGAGGGCGAGGTCGCGTCGTGCTGCGAGCTCGTGCTTGCCGGTGAAGATGTAGACCGGCACGTTGAGCTGCTCGGCGCTCCGCTGGAAGTCGATCGTCTGCCACTGCGGGTACATGACCGAGAAGACGTCGATCAGTCCGCGCAGCACGTTCATCTTCTCCGGCAGCGTGTACTCGCTGCCCAGCACACCGAACGGTCCCACGCCGGCTTTGTCGAGGGCATCGGTGTACGCCTTCGGCTCTGTGTAGTCGCCGGCGAGCTTGTCGTACTGGCTCATTGCGTAGCCGTACGCGTAGACGCTCTCGTACGGGGGCGCGCCGTAGCCGCGCAGCGTGTTCGCGAGGTTCTTGTCGTTGTGGGCGGCCGCGTAAGCGAGCAGGCCGTGGTAGATGCGCAGGTCGGTCTCGTGCGGGTTGACCATCTGGCCGCTTCCGATCCAGGCGTGGTAAAGCTCGGGGTGCTGCTGGACGGCGAGGATGCCGATGATGCTGCCGCCGGACTCGCCGAAGAGATAGATCTTGCGCTCGTCGAAGCGTTGGCGCAGGTAGTTGGTGAGCGCGATCGTGTCCGCTACCGCCTGCTTGGTGGTCAGCTTGCTCGGGTCGTACGAGGCGTAGGACTTGCCGATGCCGCGCTGGTCCCAGGAGACGACCACGAAGTCCTTTGCGAGCGTGCCGAGGGTGGGTCGAGACTGTGCAAGGTCGGACTGTCCGGGACCGCCGGGGATGCTGAGCAGGACCGGCTTGTCGGGGTTCCAGGCGCGGATCTCGATCCACTGGTCAGATCCGTTGACCCGCACCTTCTCGAGCGACGCGATGCTGCCGGGCACCGTCTTCCCGCTCGCATCGCGAACCGGCGGTACGCTCGCCGGCTTCGCGAGCAGGTAGACGAGGCCGAGCACTGCGAGCACCGCGAGCGCGGCGACGCCGCGGCGGAGATAGACGCCGATCCGGGAGCGCAGTCGACGGTGCCGTTGCGGCTCTGAGCGTCGCGCGACGGCGGCGCCGTAGGCAGCGGCAACGACCATCGGCAGCACACCGACGAGCCCGTAGAAGCCGCGGCCGACGATGAATGCGAGCGGGCCGAACATCCCGTCGAGGCTGACCCCGTCGACGGTCGGGCCCGACGCGCCAAGCCGCGCAAGCTCAAACACGACGATCTGCGCTATCGGAGCGAGCAGCATCGCCCAGCGCGAGCGCATGATCAGCCCCGACGCGAAGCCCACCGCGACTTCGATGATCAGGAGCGCCAGCGCCTGCGCGGAGGTAACCGGCCCGCGCGGCATTGCCAAACCGATGCAGAGACCGGTTAGTGCCGCAAGCGCCGTGACCGCCGCCAACCGCTGCCACGGCCGCGCCTGGGACACAAGATCGCGCAGTCGATAGCGGGTGTGAGCGATCACGGTATTCGGGGCGAATCGTGGACCGTGGTGGAGGTGTGGCACGGCCATGGGAACCCTCAGTTCACGTAGGCGCGCTCCCGCGCGGGACATCCTCCGCTCGGCCGGAACGAGACGAAGGGGCGGTCGCGAACGAACTCGCGCAGCGCCGCCTCGGAGCCCAGGTCACCCCAGCCCAGGATCGCCGCGAACAGACGCATACGCCACGGATGCCGCCGTCGGAACTCCAGGACAACGGCGAGGCTCTGGTTGTCGAGGAGGAACCGCTGCTCTGGCGTGTACGACTCGCGTCCAATCTGGATCTTCAGCGCTGGGCGAGCGCGGAGGTTGCGGATCCAGTCGGTGTTCGGACCCCAGGCCGAACAGACGACCGCCTCGCAGGTCCTCGGATCGTAGGTCAGCGCCATCGCGACCGTCTCGCGGCGCTTGCCGCTCTTCCGACCCGCGTGGACGATCAGCAGGAAGGTGTGGCCGAGCATCCAGCCGAAGCCGCGGTGGTAGAGCGGGCGCGGCATCCGCATCAAGACGAGCGCGAGGCGCCCGGGCCGCCGGCGCAACCCCAGCAGTGGCTTGGCGTGCCACGTCGGTTCGTGAGCGGTCGTCGTCATGACTTCGTCACCGGCGGGTTGAAGATCCGCGACTCGTACGCGTGTGTGACGGCGGTGATGTGCTGCGAGACGTGCGCGACGACCGAGCCCACGGGGTTCGCCGTCGCGAACGTCGGGATCGAGATCAGCACGTTGCCCGTCTCGGGTCGGCTGAGGCCGTCCTGGCGGTACTGCGGGTAGCCCCAGTGGTAGGAGGCAGTGATGACGACCACCAGCGGCAGCATCACGGCCGTCAGTCGCAACCTCCCCTTGAACCCTTCGACGCGCCCGTGCAGGAGGCTGTAGGCGACAAGGCAGGGAAAGATCGTCAGCAGCAGCGTGTCAATAGCGCCGTAGCCCACGCCGCGCCAGAGGAGCTCGAAGACGAAGTAGGCACCGTGTGGCCGCGGCGTCGCATCGGAGGTCTTGAAGACGTTGAAGACGAGAGGGGCGGCGAGGACGACGCCGATGCCGAGGCTCCAGCGCCAGCGACGCCGGAGGATCGTCTCCATCTCGACGTGCTCTACGCGAACGTAGCCGGCGATCAGCGCGATCGTGATCGCGAAGTAGACGAGGTAGAAGAGGTCGTGCTGCAGGTCGAGCACCGAGACGCCGACATACGGGATGAGGAACGCGACGCCGCAGACGACGGCGAACCAGACGGCGTGGCGAGCCGCCTCGGGGATCGCCCGCGGGACTGGGTGCGTGTAAGCGGACACATGCCCCTCCCAGGTGGCTACCGCAACCTTCACCCAGATCGCGGGTGGTCACATCAGGAAATCCGGGTATGTCGTGTTCCGGGTTCTACTGATGCGCACTCGACTGCGTAGTTGTCCGCACCTGGTTGCGCGCTGCCCACGATGACCTTCCGAGCCGGTCGGGAGAAGCTGCGTGAGCTTGATGAGCCTGACCGCGACAGCCCGTTCGATCCCCGGCACACTCCGGCAGGAGGTGGTGATCGACGGCAGGCATCGCCTGATCACCGATGAGCCGGAGCACCTCGGCGGCGACGGGAGCGGGCCGGCTCCCCATGAGCTCTTCCCGGCGGCCCTCGCTGCGTGCGTCTCGACAACGCTCGTGATGTACGCGAGGACGAAGGCTTGGGAGCTCGGCGAGGTGAAGGTCGAGGTCGACTACGACCACCGCTCGACCCCGCGCAAGTTCGAGATCGTGATCGGTCTCGGCGGCGAACTCAGCGACGCCCAGCTCATGCGCCTGGAGCAGGTCGCCAGCGCGTGTCCGCTTCGCCGCTCGATCGAGGCCGGCATCGAGTTCGTCGAAAGGATCGAGCGCCTCGGTGGCCCGACCGAGCGCGAAGCAGCCGGCGGCCAGTTCGTCTTCATCTAGGAAGAGAGGGCGAGCAGAGATCTGATGGCCACACGAGCGTTGCTCGAGCGCATCGGCGGGGCTCTCGGCTCGATCCTTGCCGGCGCGATCCTCTACCAGCTGCTGCTGCGCCGCCCGATCCTGAACTGGGGAGCCAGCGAGGCCGAAGCGAACGCGCTGTTGCCGGGCGACGAGCTGCTCGAGGAAGCCGACGGTGTTGCGACCCGCGCAATTACGATCGACGCGCCCGCCTCCGCTGTCTGGCCCTGGATCGCGCAGATGGGTCCGTCGCCGCGCGGCGGCGCCTACACCTACGACTGGATCGAGAACCTGTTCGGACTCGACATGCACAGCACCGACCGCGTGCTGCCCGAATACCAGCAGCCCCGCGTCGGCGACACAGTCGGCTACGGGAAGAACCGCATGCGCTTCGAGCGCGTCGAGCCCGAGCATGTGCTCGCAACACGTTCTGAGGACGGCAACTGGGTCTGGAGCTTCGTGCTCGACGAGCACGACGGAAGGACACGCTTGATCAGCCGCAACCGCTTCCGGCTCCCCTCATTGATCGCCAAGATCGGGATGCTTCCGATGGAGCCGGCATCGCTCATCATGGAGCAAGAGATGCTGCGCGGCATCAAGCGGCGCGCCGAAGACCTTGCCGCCAAGGAGAAGGAGGACGCACGTGTCTGAGACCGGAAAGAGCTTCACGGTCGATGAAGCTCGCGTGATCGGCGAAGAGATCGGCATCGATTGGGCGACGTCGTCGTTCGACGTCGAGCAGTTCCGCATCGGAATGAACGTCGAACTCGAACATGGTCTGCACGACCTGCGCACCAACGTCAGCGACGACGACCCACATATCACCGCGAAGATCGCGCTCGCCCACCTGAACGAGTTCCCCGACTACTACAAACGCCTGGAACGGATGGAGGAAGAGGCGAAGCGCGACTGGGCCGAGCGAACCGGTTGATGCAGCGCCGTGTCACACGCCCACGGCGGAGCTACAAGATCGCAATGCCTCGCCAGTAGGCAAAGCTGAGCGACGCCTCGCGCCGGTGTCCGTACCGAGACGAAACCCGAGGTCGAGCGCCGCACCTAGCGATCGCTACGGTTCGGCGCCTCGGCTTCCTCGGGCGTCGCGGCCCAGCTCGCGAGGAGGTTCATCGCCTCCTCTGACTTCGAGCCGGGCTCGGCGGTGTAGACGAACAGCATCAGTCCCTCGTCGGCCGCGAGCTGCATCGTCTCGTAGGTGAGGCTGAGGTCACCGACGATCGCGTGGTGGAAACGCTTCGAGCCCGTGTCGTGATAGCGGACGTTGTGCGCAGCCCAGCGCGTGCGGAACGTCTCGCTCCGCGTCGAGAGCTCGCCGACGAGGTCGGAGAGGCCACGGTCGTACGGGTTCCGGCCGGCCTCGGAGCGCAACACCGCGACGGCGTCACTCGCCACCTGTTCCCAGTCGGCGTAGAAGTCGCCGGCGCGCGGGTCGAGAAAGATGAAGCGCGCCGAGTTGGGAGGACCGTGCGGGCTGTCGTAGTGCTGCGAGTAGAAGGCGCGGCCGAGACGATTGGCGGCGAGGAGGTCCATGCGCCCGTTGCGCACGAACGCCGGCGCGGCGGTGATCGCGTCGAGGACCCGCTGCACACTCGGCCGGAGCCGTCCAGGTGCTGATCGACGCCGCCTGCGCGGCGCCGCATCCGCAGCGTGCGCGAGGTCGAAGAGATGCGCGCGCTCCGCGTCATCGAGTTGGAGCGCGCGGGTGAGCGCCTCCAGCACGTTCTCCGACACGCCGCCCGCGTTGCCCCGCTCGAGCCGGGTGTAGTAGTCGACGCTGACTCCAGCCAGTAGCGCGACCTCCTCGCGGCGCAGGCCGGGTACGCGCCGGTTGTCCCCGTACCACGGCAGGCCGGCCTGCTCAGGAGAGATCCGCGCACGTCTCGAGGTCAGGAACTCACGGATCTCCCTGCTGGTGTCCACACGACGAGGGTAACTCGGCGCCCCCGACGGTGAGGGGGCCTGCCGGTACCCGTATCAACAGGGTCGGTCACCGGACGCCGGTCGCTGCTTGAGTGCCACGGACCGTCCCTCGATCGTCGCACCCGAAGCACGGGCAGCGACGCTCAAGCTCATCCCCCGGTAGGAAAGGAGAGGCAAGTGGAGAAGCGCACACTCGGAGAGAGCCTGGAGGTCTCGGCGCTCGGGCTCGGCTGCATGGGCATGAGCCAGAGCTTCCCGCCGTTGCCCGAGCGGCAGGAGTCGATTTCGCTGCTCCGGACGGCAGTCGAGCGCGGGGTCACGCTCTTCGACACCGCGCAGGTGTACGGCCCGTTCGCCAACGAGGAGCTCGTCGGCGAGGCGCTCGAGCCGGTCCGCGACCAGGTCGTGATCGCGACCAAGTTCGGCTTCGAGCTCTCGACCGGCCAGTCGACCGGCGTCGACAGCCGTCCGGAGACGATCAGGCGCAGCGTCGACGACTCGCTGAAGCGACTTCGCACCGACCGGATCGACCTGCTCTACCAGCACCGCGTCGACCCGAACGTGCCGATCGAGGAGGTCGCCGGCACGGTCAAGGAGCTGATCGCCGACGGGAAGGTGGAGCATTTCGGCCTCTCCGAGGCCGGCGTGCAGACGATCCGGCGCGCACACGCTGTGCAGCCGGTGACGGCGCTGCAGAGCGAGTACTCGCTCTGGTGGCGCGAGCCCGAGGAGGCGATCCTGCCGACGCTCGCAGAGCTCGGGATCGGCTTCGTTCCCTTCAGCCCGCTCGGCAAGGGCTTCCTCACCGGCACGATCGACGAGAAGACCGAGTTCGAGAGCGGCGACTTCCGCAATACCGTGCCGCGGTTCGTCGATCTGGAGGCACGGCGGGCCAACAGTGCCTTCGTCGAGCTGCTCGGTCGCGTCGCCGGCGAGAAAGGCGCGACGCCCGCACAGATCGCGCTCGCCTGGCTCCTCGCCCAGAAGCCATGGGTCGTCCCGATCCCCGGCACCACCAAGCTGCACCGGCTCGAGGAGAACATCGCCGCTGCAGAGCTGGAGCTCACGCCCGGCGACCTTCGGGAGATCGAATCCGCCCAGATCGAGGCGCAGGGCGCCCGATATTCGGAAGCGAACCAGCGGATGATCGACCGTTAATCGCCTCGCGGGACTACGGGGCCGGCTCGGCCGGCCCCGTACGTCACGTCGATTCACCTGAAGTCAGGCTCGCGCAGCCTCCACCGTCTGCGCCATCGAGACGTCGTACAGCGCGAC
Source organism: uncultured Thermoleophilia bacterium (assembly GCA_963708355.1). GTDB lineage: Bacteria > Actinomycetota > Thermoleophilia > Gaiellales > Gaiellaceae > PALSA-600. The sequence continues at coordinate 80,059 of CAVPSK010000014.1, forward strand.
GTTCGAGATTTTCTGGTCGCTCATCTCGGCCGTCCGCTCACGCAACTGATCAGCCTCCTGCGCACTCGCGCGCATCGAGTCACCGCTGTCCCAGAGCGTGATCATCGACACGCGGCCGTTGTCGCGGTCGGCAAGCCCGATCGCGCCGACGTTCCCGTCGATCGCACGAACCTTCGGCAGGGTGTCACCGCGCGTCTTGTCGAGGCCGGCGTCGATCGCTTCAGGCGGCCCTTCGAGCAGGCTCACGCGCGCAGCCTTCGCAGCGCCGACGTCACCGTCGTAGATCACGACCTCGTAGTGATGAACAGTCGTGCGCTTGCCGCGGATCTCCTCCGGAATCGTGTCGCCCTGCCGGTCGAACCCGGCCTCGGCGGCCTCAACTGCCTCGTGGCTGTCGAAGAACGCGAGGAACTTGCGCCTCTTCGCGCCCTCCTCGTCGAGAATGAGAGCGCTGGTCATGCCCGCAGGCGGTGCCATTTCGCCTGACGACATCCGCTCCCCCATGAGCTTGTCGAGCTTCGCTTTGTCGATGCCCTCGAACGTGGCGACCCGTACCCACATCGTGAGACCTCCTTGGTCGATGCGTCCCGACGCGAACCTTATGCCCTCGGGGTGTTCGATGGACGGCGAGCTCGTAGGTCAGATGCTGCGGTCAACAGCCTGCTGCCCCCGCAGGTGCGGCAGTAGCATGCCGCTTCGACTGATCCGTCGCGCCCGAAGCGCCAGAAAGGAGGCACGACGATGAGCTTGTTCGGCGTCCGGCGCCATCCCGGGGTGGCGCAGTTGTCCGCCCGTGGCCGCCTTCCCGGTTTCGACGGCGCAACCGCATGGCTCAACTCGCCGCGGCTCACACCCGACGACCTTCACGGGAAGGTCGTGCTCGTCGATTTCTGGACCTACACCTGCATCAACTGGCTCCGCACCCTCGCCTACGTGCGCGCGTGGGCCGAGAAATATCGAGATCGCGGGGTGGTCGTGGTCGGCGTCCACACGCCCGAGTTTCCGTTCGAGGGCGACCTCGAAAACGTCCGTCGGGCCGTGGAGGGCCTGAAGGTCGACTATCCGATCGCAATGGACAGCAACTATGCGGTCTGGCGCGCCTTCAACAACATGTACTGGCCTGCCGTGTACGTCGCCGACGCGGAGGGACGAATCAGGCACCACCAGTTCGGCGAAGGGGCGTATGACGAATGCGAATGGGTGGTTCAGCAGTTGCTGGGCGAGGCCGGCGTCGAGAGCATCGGCGACGACCTGGTCGATGTCGCCCCCGACGGGTTGGAGGCGCAAGCGGATTGGACGAACCTGCAGTCGCCGGAGACATACCTCGGCTACGAGCAAGGGCAGAACCTCGCTTCCTCCGGTGGGCTCACGCTCGACGAGCCCGGCACCTATGTCGCGCCGGATTCGTTGCCGCTGAACCAGTGGGCTCTCACCGGGGACTGGACGATCGAGGGCCGGGCGAGCGTCCTGAATCGTGCCGATGGACGCATCGCGTTTCGCTTCCACGCGCGCGACGTCCACCTCGTCATGCGGGCGCAAGGCTCAGCTGTGCCGTTCCGCGTGCTCGTCGACGGGGAGCGTCCCGGCGACGCTCATGGGCTCGACGTCGACGAGAACGGCGACGGGACCGTCGTCCGGCCGCGGCTCTACCAACTGGTTCGTGAGCGTGGCCCGATCGTCGACCGGACGTTCGAGATCACGTTCCTCGCACCCGGCGTCGAGGCCTACGTGTTCACATTCGGTTGACCGAGTGAAGACGAGCTCGGCCCTGCCGGTCGCTCTTCGAAACGGGATCGAGATCGAGGATCCCCTTCAGGTCGTGCTCGGGTTCCTCGAGGTCTGGCGCATCGATGTCGGCGACCATTCGGCGTCGTTCGACGAGTCCGACCTCAGGCTGGCGAACCGCGGTGGCGCCCGCATCTCGACCGCGGAGATCGCGGTGATGCTCGAGCGGCGCCGCCCGATCGAGCGAGCGCTACGGGCGATCGCTCCCGGCGCTTCGCTGACAGGTACGGCGAGCTCGGTGCCGTGGTTGCCGCTCAGGCACCTCTTCGATGCGTTCGCGGAGATCCGCGGGGTCGGCTTCTCGAAGATGACGAAGGCGCTCCACCCGAAGCGCCCGGCGCTGATCCCGATGCTCGACAGCGTCGTCCAGAGGTACCTGGCGGACGACGACCTCGGAGCCGAGGCTCCCTTCGGAGAACGCGCGATCGGGCTCGTACGCGGCTACAAGCGCGACCTCGACCGCAACCGCGAGGCGGTGAAGGCGCTCCGGAAGGAGCTCGCGAAGCGAGATCATGGGCTCACCGAGGTGCGCATCCTCGATCTGCTGATCTGGTCCGTCGCGGCCGACGCGACGAGCTAGTAGGACCTCGGCAGGCCGAGGACGTGCTGGCCGAGATAGGCGAGAACGAGGTTGTTCGAGATCGGCGCAACCGAATAGAGCCGCGTCTCGCGGAGCTTGCGCTCGATGTCGTACTCGGCTGCGAAGCCGTAGCCGCCATGGACGTCGAGGCAGGCGTTCGCCGCCTGCCATGAGGCTTCGGAAGCGAGCAGCTTGGCCATGTTCGCCTCCGCCCCACACGGCTGGCCTTCGTCGTAGAGCCAGGCGGCCTTGTAGCGGACGAGGTCGGCGGCCTCGACCGCCGCGTGGGCCCGCGCGATCGGGAACTGGACACCCTGGTTCGCACCGATCGGCCGCCCGAAGACGACGCGGTCAGTCGCGTAGCGCGCTGCCTTCTCGACGAACCAGCGGCCGTCGCCGATGCATTCAGAGGCGATCAGCACGCGCTCGGCGTTCATCCCGTCCAGGATGTGGCGGAACCCCCTCCCCTCCTCGCCGATCAGCGAGTCTGCCGGCAGCTCGACCCCGTCGAAGAAGACTTCGGTGGTCGCGTGGTTCATCATCGTCTTGATCGGCCGGATCGCCAGCCGGTCGCCGGCCGTCCTCATGTCGACGAGGAAGGTCGAGAGGCCGTCGCCGCGCTTCTGCACCTCGTCGAGCGGCGTCGTGCGCGCAAGGAGCAGCATCAGATCGGAGTGCTCGGCGCGTGAGGTCCAGATCTTCTGCCCGTGGACGACGTAGCCACCGTCGATCCGCTCAGCTGTCGTGCGAATCATCGATGTGTCGGACCCAGCGGTCGGCTCCGTGACGCCGAATGCCTGTAACCGCAGCTCGCCGCTCGCGATTTTCGGCAGGTAGTGCGACTTCTGCTCCGCGCTGCCGTGTCGCAGGATCGTGCCCATCGTGTACATCTGCGCGTGGCAGGCGGCCGAGTTGCACCCCGTAGCGTTGATCTCCTCCGTGATCACGCTCGCCGCGGTCAAATCGAGGCCCGCACCGCCGTACTCCTCGGGGATCAGCGCGGCCAGCCAGCCGCTCTCGGTCAGCGCCGTCACGAACTCGGTCGGATAGCCGTCCGGCTCGAGCCCGCGCCAGTACTCACCGGGGAAGCGTGCGCACAGCTCGCGCACGGCGACACGGATCTCGGCCAGCTCGGGGGGAAGGTCGAACCTCAAGACGGGTCGCCGACAGACTGGCGACAGCTGTGGCTGGCGGACCGGCGCCGCCGCACTACGTCGTCGAACGCGCCGCCAGCGCCAACGCCTCGGCCGGCGGCGCCTCCCGATGTGCGACGCCGGCCGCCGCGTAGGCGTCGTCCTCGTCGAGCGTCTCGTGCTCCAGCAGCGCCTGAGCAAGGTGGTCGAGGCGGTCCCGGTTCTCCCGCAGGAGTTGCACGACCTGCTCTTGCGCCTCCAAGACGACGCGGCGCACCTCGTCGTCGATCAGCTTCTGCGTGTCCGGCGACAGCTCCTGGCCACTCGCGAACGGACTGCCGGTGCCGTCGCGCGGGAGGAGGGCGAGCGGACCGATCGCGGCGCTCATTCCCCAGCGGCCGACCATCTGCCGGGCAAGCGCGGTCAACTGCTCGATGTCCGACTCGGCGCCGGTGCTGATCTCGCCGAAGACGACCTCCTCCGCCACCCGGCCGCCGAGCGACACCTTGATCTTCGCCTGGATCTCCGGCTCCAGGTAGTTGAAGCGGTCGCTGTCGGGCGCCGAGAAGGTGACGCCGAGCGCGAGGCCGCGAGGGATGATCGAGACCTTGCGTACCGGGTCGGCCCCCGGCGTGAGCATCCCGACGATCGCGTGCCCGGCCTCGTGGTAGGCAGTCCGACGCCGGTCGGCTTCGCTCATCACCACCCGGCGCTCGGCCCCGAGCACGATCCGCTCGAGCGCGTCGGTGAAATCAGCCTCCTGCACGGCATCGTGGTTCCGTCGCGCCGCCGTGAGCGCCGCCTCGTTGACCAGATTCGCCAGATCGGCGCCGACCATGCCGGGCGTCGTCGCCGCGATGCGGCCGAGGTCGACGTCGGATGCGAGCGGCACGTCGCGCACATGGACGCGCAGGATCGCCTCGCGGCCCGTGCGGTCGGGTGGCTGGACGGCCACGCGCCGGTCGAAGCGGCCCGGGCGGAGCAGTGCCTGGTCGAGCACGTCGGGTCGGTTCGTCGCACCGATCACGATCACGCTGGTCGCCGAGTCGAACCCGTCCATCTCGGTCAGGATCTGGTTCAGCGTCTGCTCACGCTCGTCGTTGCCGCCACTGAACCCGCCGACGCCGCTCGTACGCGAGCGGCCGACCGCATCGAGCTCGTCGATGAACACGATCGCCGGCGCGCTCTCCTTGGCCTGCTTGAAGAGGTCACGCACCCGCGCCGCGCCCACACCGACGATCGCCTCGACGAACTCCGACGCCGCCATCGAGTAGAACGGCGCGCCCGCCTCGCCCGCGACCGCCCGGGCGAGCAGGGTCTTCCCAGTCCCGGGGGAACCCGAAAGGAGCACGCCGTGCGGAATCCGGCCGCCCAGCTTCCGGTACCGCTCCGGCTGGCGCAGGAAGTCCACGACCTCGGTCAGCTCCTCCTTCGCCTCGTCGATCCCGGCCACGTCCGCGAACGTCACGCGGTCGCCCGACGGCTCGTACCGCCTCGCGCTCGAGCGCCCGAACGCGCCGAGCGCGTCTCGCACGCCCCCTGCCCGCCGCATCAGCCAGAACAGCAGGAACACGAACAGGAGCGTCGGGCCGAACCCGAGCAGCAGGCTCTCCCACCAGGGCGCGCCCGTGTCGAGCGGCTTGGCATTCACCGTCACCTTGTGCTCTTGCAGGAGGTTGGAGAGCCGATCCGTGTTCGCGAACGCCGGGATCTCGGTGGAGAACCGGAGCGCCGGCTTCGCGCCGCCGTAGCTCTGCGGCTGCGTGAAGGTGCCCTGCACCGCCGTGCCTTTCGATGTGATCGACGAGACACGGCCGGCCTCGACCTGGTTCAGGAAGAACGGCGTGTACGGCACGCGGACCCTGGCAGCCGGCTTCATGGCGCGCGTGCTCAGGAAGATGTTCAGTGCGAGGACGACGAGGAAGAAGATGAGCCAGCGCGGGCTGGGCCGGAACGACCGGCGTTGCGGGGTCGTCGGCGTCGAGCCGGGTGGCGCAGGCGGCGGGGGCGACGCGCCCTCACGTTGCTGACCAAGAGGCGGCGGCACTGCCCTCCCGTCACTCCTGACTCTCGGACAGGACCGACGCCGCGTCTCCTGCGTCCGCCTCGTCCACGAGGAGACGCGCACCGCCGCCCGTGAGGTCGAACGGATAGGCGCCGCCGGCGTCGTCGGCCACGAGCACCGACTCGATTCCAGCCGCTACGAGCGCCCCCTGGGCGACCTCTGCATCGCTTCGCGTGGGGTAGGCGCCGACCTCGACCATCGTCCTCCCTTCGTCTCCGTCGGATGCCCCGGGTCGACCTGTTTCCGTCGCGCTCGTGGACGACGACGATACCGGAGGACGAGTCGGCGAAGCCCGCTCCTTCGACGAGATCAGCCCGAGCGATGAAGCTCAGGCCGCCCGCTCGAGCCGCATGTGGCCGGGCGAGTGCGACCGGCGCGCCGTCGGGCCTCACCAGCAGCGAGCCCGAAGGCGACAGTCCGAGGCCGCGGGCCGAGATCGCGTCCAGGAGCGGACGCTCTACGACGAAGTCTGAGTCAGGCGGCGGCTGCGGCGGTCGGGTGCGCGAGTGCCTCACCGGGAAGCGCGAACCAGCGGATCCGCTCGAACTGTGGCGTGAGCGCCGGGTCGGGCTCCGCGTGCGGTGGCCGGGCCTCGACGGCCCGAACGATCCGCCGCGCGTCCTCGAGGCGCGCAGCGAGCGCCGGCTCCGGCTCGCGCGTGACACGCACGACCGGGGCGTCGGCGAGCGTCGGCGTCGGGCGCGCGTCGCGGTGCCGCCACAGCCCGGTCGGCGGATCGAATCGGTAGAGCGGAAGCAGCTTCCACGCGCCCGGAGACGGGCGTCATGCGCCGGCGAGCGTCACGGGAGGATCGGCGACGAGCAGCTCCGGGTCCTCTCCTTCGCGCGGGCTTCGCCGAAGCGTCGCAGACGCCGTGCGGCCGTCCAGCACGAGCTCGCCGAGGGCGTTGTCGAACGTCTCATCCCTGACCGGCTGCCAGCTCGCCGACGGCGCTTCGACTCCGGCCAGCTTCGCGAGTCGTGCGAAGAGCTTCTCGGAGACACGCGACTCGGCCGCCTGCAGGATGCGCCGCTCCTTCGCCGTGAGCGGATTGCGGAAGGGTGAGCAGACAAGCTGATGAACACGGCACGACGACCCGGCACCGAGGTCGACCTCATGCATCGAGCTGCAGTGAACGTCGCCCCCGAGCAGCAGGATCGACGCGGGTGGATCCGCCCCCTCCGTTCCCCGTTCGAGGGTTCGCAGCCAGTCGCACAGCTGCTCGAACGAGCGATTGAAGGCCGCCCAGTGCTCGAGATCGACCGCGCGCCGCAGCCGCTCGCTCAGGTTCGCGGCGAGCCGTCCCCAGCGCCCAGCGCAGAGCGCCTCGTTCCACGCCTGGAGGTGATGGATGCCGTGCGGAAGGAACACGGGCAGCGTGCTCGCGATCAGGACGTGGTCGAACGCACCAGTCGAATGCTCGACGATCCAGTCCCACTCCTCGTCGTCGATCATCTGCCGGCGGCCGTCCGACAGGACGCGCGCCGCACGCGAGTCGAGGACGAGCAGGCGCGTGTCGCCGAAGTCGCGATAGAACGCCCAGCGGCTGGCAGCCGACTCGCGATCCCACTCGTGCGCGAGCCGCCGCAGCAGCGGTCCCGCGTCGCCGGCCTCCCTGACCTGCGTGAAGGCGGTATGGGTCTCGAGCTCGGGCGGCGAGAGATTGCCGAGGTGCTGGTAGATCCAGTAGGCCATGAACGCGCCCGTGATGCGCGCTTCCCACCACGGCTTGCGTCGCATCTCCTCGACCCAGCTCCAGGAGATGTTCCAGTCGTCATGGACGTCGTGGTCGTCGAAGATCATCACCGTGGGAACCGTCGACAGCAGCCACCGGATGTCGGGCTCGGACCACGACTCCCGGTAGAGCCGGGTGTACTCCTCGAAGTCGGCGACCTGCTCGCCCGGTGGGACGTCCGTTCGGCGCCGCTGTTCGATGAACTCGAGCGTGCCGGGCGAGACCTCGTCCGCATAGGTCTGGTCGCCCAGGAGCAGAACGGCGTCCGGCCACTCCATCTCGCCGCGCTGAAGTTGTTTGGAGTAGATCCAGAGCGCGTCGATCCCGATCGCCTTCACGTCGTCGGGCCACGTCCGCCCGAGGTTCGTTGGCAGGGGATCGCCGACGCGGCAGGAGCCGAAGACGAGGCGCGCGCGCGGCTCGTTGTTTCGCGTGTGGACGACCGGGCTCGGTCGTCCGTCGTCCGGCGGCCACACGAGCTCACCGTCGAGCCGCACGTCGTACGGCGTCACGCTCGCCGGCCTCAGGTCAGGAGCGAGCAGCAGCGCGTAGTGATGACCCTCGACGGCGAACGTCGATACGCGGCGGCCGAGGATCTCGACCTCGCACGGCGCGCTCGTCTCGACCCAGAACGATGCGCTCTCAGTGCCGGCGTAGCGCAGCATGGGGCCGAGAACGAGCCGTACAGTCGGCTCCTCCATCGCACGCGACGATCTCAGATGCGCCGGTAGCGCGCCTCGACGAGCGAGAAGCAGGAGAAGGCGAGCAACCCGAGCGCGACGGCGCCGAGCAGCCACGAGCCGTACGCGCCGTTGTAGAGCTTGGCGAGCGCGCCGTCGAGGCCGATCGCCTCGTTCGCCTTGTAGTCGTAGGCCGCCTTGACGAGGAAGACGGCGACCAGCCCGAACACGACAGCCCGCGCCACGTGGCCGATCGTGCCGAGTGCCTTGAACCACGGCATGACCGCACGCGGGATCTGCTCGGTCTTCGAGTCGGCGAGGAACTTCTGCCGCACCCCGCGAATGAACTGGTAGATCGCGACGCCTGCCAGCACGACCCCGGCGAGCCCGACGAGCCAGCGGCCCGCGGGCCAGCCGAAGACGTCGCTCGCGGTCTTCTTCGCGCTCTTGGAGGTGCCCGGCCCCGTGAGGATCTGGACGGCGAGCGCGCAGAGCAGCGCGTAGACGATCCCGCTGCCGAGGGCGCCGAGCCGCTCGACGCCGCGGTCGGCCCCCTGGGAGCCGTGACCGAGCGCGGCTCGGAAGAGCCGCCACAGCGCGTAGCCGCCGAGGCCGATCGCCACGAGTGCCAGCAGGAGGTGGCCGAACGACCGCTGCTCGACCGTCCGGAGCGCACCCTGCTGGTTCGTGATCTTGCCCCCATGGCCGATCGCCAGGTCGAAGGCGAGGAGCCCGATGATGCCGTACACGAGCGCTCGCGCAACGAAGCCTGCGCGCGAGAGCGCCGCGAAGGCGCGAGTCCGGACGAACCGTTCGCCCCACGAACGTGCGCTGCGCAGCGGCGCGACGGAATCAGGTTGAACTGTTGCCATTCTGTCCCAGCTCCTCCTTCGGGAGGCAGATCGTGATCGCGGCGGGCTGCACCTTGACGGTGAAGGCCTTCACCTTCTCTCGGCTGCCGCCGTCCACCTCGTAGAGAACCTTGCGGTTCAGCTTGACCTTGACCTTCTTTGCCGACGTCGCCCGGACGAGCGGCGAGCGCTCCGGGTGTCCGGCGGCGGTGCGCGCGATCGCGCGCACCCAGTCGGTAATCCCGTCGGCGTTGACGACGCCGAGCTCGAGCCGGCCGTCGTCCGGACGGGCGTGCTCGAAGACCTCGATGCCGCCGAAGAGGCGTCCGACGTTGCCGAACAGGATGCAGCTCGCCTCTCCGGCGTACCAGGGCACACCGTCGACCTCGATCTTCGCCTTGAACGGCCTCGCGCGGAGGTTCTGCGATCCGGTCCAGACGTAGGCGACGCGTCCGATCCGCTCCTTGAGGGTGCCGTCCGCCTGCTCCATCATCGCCGCGTCGAAGCCCGCGCCGGCCATGACTGCGAAGCGCTCGCCGTTCAACCGCCCCACGTCGAGTGGGCGTCGCTCGCCGCGGAGACCGATCGACACCGCCTGCTCGATGTCCTGCGGGATGGCGAGGTTCGTCGCGAGCAGGTTGCCGGTACCCGCGGGCAGAATTGCGAGCGCCGTCCTGGAACGGTCCATCGCGTCGATCGCGCGCTGCACCATGCCGTCGCCGCCCCAGACGAAGAGCAGCTCCGCGCCATCCGAAAGCGCGCGCTTGACCTGCTTCGGTGCAAGCCGGCTCTTCGGCACCTCGATCCACAGCGGGTCGACGACTCCCTGGCGCTCGAGCTCCCGCCGCAGCTCCGGCAGCCCACCCCCGAAGGACTTGCCGGCGTGCGCGATTACCGCCACCTTGCTCATCTCGATGCGCTCCCTGCGGCGCGCGTGACGGCGACCAGCGCGCACAGCGCGGCGATCCCGACGATCACGCCTCCCGCGACGTCGGTCGGGTGGTGCATGCCGCGGTACATACGAGAGAACGCGACGTACAGCGGGATCAACCCGGCGACGAGCCAGATCGCAACCCGCGCCGCGCGGCTCTCGATGCGCGATGCCAGGAGCAGCGCCAGCCCCCCGTAGACCGCGATCGCCGCCGCGGTGTGGCCCGACGGATAGCTCGCGTCGACCGGCAGCTGCTCGAGGCGGTGCACTCCGGGACGGTGCCGGTGGATCACGAGCGTCGTCGTGCGATAGCTCGCCGACTCGACGGCAAGCGCAAAGAGCAGGAAGCCGGCCAGGCGCCAGTGCCTGGCGACGACTGCGATCAGCGCGGCCGTGCCGGCGATGATCGGCAGGACGACGCCACCGGCCATGATCGAGCCGATGAGCGAGGCGTCGGTCAGCCCGCTCGAGCGGTGCCGCGCGAGCAGGCGGACGAGGCTCCCGTCGTCGCCGCTGACCCCGTGAACGTGCAGCAGCACCCTGGTGACGACGAACCCGGCGATGATCGAGAGCGCCGCGATCGCGACGAATGCGATGACGATGCCGCAGACATACGTCCACACCGGGTGACCGTCGCCCGGCAGCGACGCCAGTCGGCGACCTAACGGCCCCGGCTCCTTGTCGAGGACGGGGAAGTCCAGCGGCGATCGGCCACGATCGCGATCGGCGTGAACGTGGGAGTAATCCGGAGAAGTGAGCGTTTCAGTAGCCATCTGGTGAGATTCCTCTCGAAGACAAACCGCGCGACAGTGTTTCTCGCTCGCCGGAAAGGAAACATCGACGCCGTGGCGGGACGTTGGCCGCCGCAACATTCGCACCCATGCCTCTTGTTGCCGACCTGACCGCAGCGCTCGTCGCCGGGATCCTCGCGCTCCTCGCCGCGCGCTGGTACGCACGCTCCGCGGTGACACCGGAGCAGCCCTCGGTGGAAGCCGCGCGCGCGGTCGGCGAGGCCGTCAAGCCACACCGCGGCTCGCGGCGGCTCCTGGCGCGACGGCTCGACCGCGAGGTCGCCAGCGGCCTTCTGCTGACGATCGCGCTCGGCGTGATATTCGTCGGCGGGCTCGTGCTCGGCGTGCTCGCAGTCGTCGTTCGCCGGGTCGCGTTCATCCAGCACGTCGACAACTCCGTTGCGGCGTGGGGTTACGACCACCGGAGCGGCGCGGCGTCGAGCGGCCTCCATGCGATCACCGATCTCGGCAGCATCCGGGTCGTCGTCGTCCTCGCCGTCCTCCTCGCGCTCGTCGACTGGTGGCGCAACCGAACCCGACGTGCGCTTCTCTTCCTGCTCGTCGTCCTGGTCGGGATGGAGCTCGCACAACTCGGCGTCAAGGACCTCGTCGGCCGCGTCCGCCCGACCCTCGATCCCGCAGCGGCTCGGCTCGGGCCGTCGTTTCCGAGCGGGCACTCGGCGACCGCAGCCGCGTTTTACGCGGCGGCCGCACTGATCGTCGGGCGCACGTTGCGCCGGCCGACGCGACAGATCGTCGTCGCCGCGGCCGTGGCAATCGCGGTTGCAGTCGCGGCGAGTCGTGTGCTCCTCGATCTGCACTGGTTGTCGGACGTCGTGGGCGGCCTCGCGCTCGGGTGGGCGTGGTTTGCACTCAGTGCAGTCGTCTTCGGTGGACTGGCCCTCAGACCGACCGCCGCGGCCGACATCGTGGCGGCGGAAGCGACGTCGGGAGCCGGCGACCGGAAGCGACCCGCGTCGCCTTCGTCCTCGCCGAAGACCGGAGCTACGTCCTAGACGAGCTGCTGGCCGCCGTCGATGTCGAAGGTCGCGCCCGTGACGGCGGTGTTCGTCATGAGGTGGACGGCCAGCTCGGCGACGTCGGCCGGGCCGACGACGCGGCCGATCGGCAGCGTCGTGCGGAGCTGCTCGCGGCGCGCGTCCAGCTGGTCGCCGAGGAGCGACGCCGACAGCGGCGTGTCGACGAACCCTGCCGCGATCATGTTGACGCGGACGGGTGCGAGCTCGAGCGCGAGGCTCCTCGTCAGGGCGGGACCTGCGGCAGTGAGCGCCGAGATGAAGGCAAGGCCCACCGCCGTACGGCGGCCGCCCGTCCCGCCCATGAAGAGCAGGGTTCCCCCCGGGCGGACCTTTCCCGTCGCGCCTCGAGCGACCTGCACCGGCAGCAGGAGGTGGGCCTCGACATCACGGCGTGCCGCTTCGACGTCGAACTCCGCGACCGGCGCGTAGTAGGGGCCCGGGCCGGTGACCAAGACGTGGTCGATGGGCGTGGGCAGCTCGTCGAAGAACCTCGCGAGCCGGTCGAAGTCGGTCGCGTCGAAGGCGGCAGTGCTCGCCTCGAGCTCGTCGCCCACGCGGCGCAGGCGATCCGCGTCGCGAGCCGTGAGGATCACATCGGCTCCCTCCTCGCGCGCGCGCCGGGCCGTCTCCAGTCCGATGCCCGCGCTGCCGCCGATCACCACCACGGTCTGGCCGGCGAGCTGCGGCTCGCGGCTCACGACGATCCGGCCTCGACGGTGGAGGGAGCCACGGCGATCTGTTTCCGGAGCGCGTGCAGCGCCTCGACGAAGATCTCCGAGAATGTCGGGAACGGCTGAATCGTGTCGCGCAGAACGTCCAGCGGCACGCCGGCGCGCACCGCCAGCGTCGCCTGCTGCAGCCACTCCCCCGCTTCCGGGCCGAGGGCGTAGGCCCCGGTCAGGCGCTCGCCGTCGCTGAGCAGCGTCAAGAACCCGATGCTGTCGGCATACGCGCGCGTGTACGTCTCCGTCTTCGCAATCCCCGAGATCGGCGCCGTCCCACTGAAGAGCGCCTCGGTCGCCCCGACGCACGCGGCCTGGGGATCGGTGAACACGACGCGCGGCACCGCGTCGTAGTTCGCCTCGCGGGGCTCCCCGAGGAGGTTCGACGCGACGACCTCACCCTGGTACTTGCCCACGTGGGTCAGCTGCCAGATGCCCGTGATGTCGCCGACCGCCCACAAGCGCTCGGCGGCGCAGAGGCGGGAGTCGACGGGGACTCCGTGGGCGTCGGCTTGCACGCCCATCGACTCGAGGCCGATCCCTTCGACGCGTGGCCGGCGCCCGGTGGCGACGAGTAGCCGGTCGCCGCGCAGCTCAGTGCCGTCGTCGAGCTCCAGGACGAACTCCTCCCCGTCGCGTCGCGCGGCAGTCGCCTGCGTGTTGACGGCGACCTCGACTCCCTCCCTGTGCAGCACCTCGCCGAGCGCATCGCCGAGCGGCGCAGCCTCGCGCGGCAGGACGTGCCTGCCGCCCTCGACGAGCGCGACCTCGCCGCCGAGCCGGCGCACAGCCTGAGCCATCTCGACTCCCACCGGCCCGCCGCCGAGCACGAGCAGCCGGCGCGGAACGGTCTTCATGCCGGTCACCTCGCGGTTCGTCCAGACCCCGTCGAGCTCGCGCAGGCCCGGGACGGGCGGCACGATCGGATCGGCTCCGTTCGCGAGGATCACGTGCTCGGCCGTGTGACGAACCCCGTCGACCTCGACGACGCCGACGCCGGCGAGCTTGCCGCTGCCGCGGATGAGGTCGATGCCGTTGTCCGCGAGCCACCGCTCCTGGCCCGTGTCGGAGTAGTCGGAGACCATGAAGTCGCGCCAGGCGAGCGCCGCCTCGACGTCGATCGTCGCCGGCGCGGCAGCGTCGTTCGCCGCGTGCGCCGCTTCCCCGGGCCGCAGCAGGGTCTTCGACGGGATGCACGCCCAGTACGAGCACTCGCCGCCGACCAGCTCACGCTCGACGAGCGCCACACGGAGGCCGCCTTCGGCGAGTGCGCCGGCGCAGTGCTCGCCCGGAGAGCCGCCGCCGATGACGATGACGTCGTAGTCGCTCATGTCGGCAGTTCCTCACCGGCCTGCTCCGCCACCATGTACGCGGCGTACCAATCCGGCCAGTTCTCGTCGCGCTCGCCGGTGCGCTGCTCGTGCTCGCCGTGGGCGGCCGACGCGCGCCGCATCGCGTTCGCCAGGTCCGCCGTCGATGCATAAGTCGTCTCGGCGGCGTCGACACGGCCGGGCAGCCTGGTCGTGACCTCCTGCAGCAGCCAGCCGTTGCCGTCCAGGTCGCGGAACGTCGCGAAGGTGCTGTAGCTGCCCTGGCCCGGGGCCGGCCCGCTGACGCGGCCCGCGCCGTCGGTCTGAAATTGAGCGCCGGGCGTCTCGGCGTGGAACGCCTCGCCGACGTCGACGCCGTGGGCGGCGAGCGCGCTGCGCGCGGCCTCGATGTCGGAGACGATCAGGTAGAGACCCTGGGCCGAGCCCGGCGCGGCCGACGTCATCTTCGTGCCGAACTGGATCGAGCACCCCGAGCCGGGAGGAGTGAACTGAACGACCCGGAAGCCGTTGTCGAAGGGGAAGTCGGCGTCGAGCCGCCACCCGAGCCGGCCGTAGAACTCCTTCGCCCGGTCGACATCCGAGACCGGTATGACGACCACCTCGAGCTTCATGTCGACCTTCACGACGCCCGCGCCGCCGGTCTCCTCGTCGTGACGCGTCTCTGTGGTGCTCATGGCTCCCCCTCCTCCTGGTTGTGTCCGGGCAGAATCACATTTCACCGGCTGCTCTGGTGACAGCAACTCAGGGAGGCCATCGATGCGTTCCGACATCGTCCCCGGCGGCGTCTTTCCCGACTACGCGCTGCCCGATCACACGTCCACCCTTCGCAGGCTGAGCGAGCTGCAGGGCGACGACCCGATGATCCTCACGCTCGCCCGCGGGCACTTCTGCCCGAAGGAGCACCAGCAGCACCTCCAGCTCGCCGCGTTCTATCCGCAGATCGCGGTCGCGTACACCCAGATCGTCACCATCTCGACCGACGACCACCACGCCAGCCAGGAGTTCCGTGCCTCGGTCGGCGCCCAGTGGCCCTTCCTCTCCGACCCGGAGCGCACGGTTCAGCGCGACCTCGACATCCAGGAGTACACCGACCCGGACCACGACCCGATGATCCCGCACACCCTCGTGCTCAAGCCCGGGCTCGTCATCCACAGCATCTACAACGGCTACTGGTTCTGGGGCCGCCCGTCGGTCGAGGAGCTCCGCCGGGATCTTCGCGAGGCGACGCGCGAGATCCGCCCGGACTGGGATCTCGCCGCGCCCGGGCTCCGCGAGGCCTGGGATGCCGGCGAGCTCTCGTCCTTCCACGGCTGGAGCAAGTGGAGCCCCGAACGGATCGCGGCCGCGCGCGCTTCTGAGTGAACGGGTCCGCGCTCACGCCCGATCTCGAGCGCGCCCGCGCCGCATACGCCGCGCGCTCGTGGTTGGAGGCCTTCGGGGCGTTCGCGCGTGCGGACGAGGCGGAGTCGATTGCGCCCGTGGATCTCGAGCTTTGGTCGACGACCGCACGCATGCTCGCGCGCGACGACGAGGCGGTCGAGATCCTCGAGCGGGCGCACCACGCCTACCTCGAGAAGGGCGAGATACCCCGCGCCGCGTACTGCGCGGGCTGGATCGGTATCTCGCTCTTCTACAGAGGGGCGGTCGGTCCCGCGGGCGGATGGTTGGCACGCGCGAACCGGTTGATCGAGGACGTGCCGGAGGAGACGGCCGTTCACGGCTACGCCCTGCTGCCGGTCATGTTCCGCCACGAGGCCGCAGGCGACTTCGAGGCTGCGGTCGCGACTGCCGCCGAAGCAGCGGAGATCGGCAAGCGCCACGGCGATCCCGAGCTGATGGCGCTCGCGATTCACGCGCAGGGCCACATGCTCGTCCTGGCCGGTCGCGTCCCCGAGGGCCTCGCAGCTGCTCGACGAGGCGATGGTGACCGTAACGACGACCGAGCTTTCGCCGTTCGTCGTCGGCCTCGTCTACTGCGGCGTCATCCTCGCCTGCCAGGCGGGGTTCGAGGTCGGAAGGGCGCGCGAATGGACGCTCGAGCTGACTCGGTGGGTCGAGGAGCAGCGAGACCTCGTGGCGTTCACGGGCCGCTGCCTCGTCCATCGTGCCGAGATCCTGCAACTCGGAGGATCGTGGTCGGAGGCGCTGCGAGGAGGCGCGGCTCGCGGCCGAGCGCCTCGTGGAGACGAAGAACTCTGCGGTGGGACTCGCGCTCTACCGCCAGGGCGAGCTCCTTCGGCTGCGCGGCGAGTTCGCGGCGGCGGAAGAGGCGTATCGGGATGCGAGCCGGAACGGCTGGGAGCCTCAGCCGGGCCTGGCACAGCTTCGCCTGGCGCAGGGGAAGCGCGACGCCGCGCTCGCGGCGATCCGCCGGGCGTGCGCCGAGGTCACGAACCGATCAAGCGAGCGGCGCTGCTCCCCGCCCGGGTCGAGATCGCGCTCGCC
Source organism: uncultured Thermoleophilia bacterium (assembly GCA_963708355.1). Classification (GTDB taxonomy): domain Bacteria; phylum Actinomycetota; class Thermoleophilia; order Gaiellales; family Gaiellaceae; genus PALSA-600. The sequence goes on from CAVPSK010000014.1 coordinate 96,148, forward strand.
GCCGGCGAGGTCGAGGAAGCGCGGGCGGCATGCCATCGAGCTGCGCGCGCTCGCGACGCAGTACGAGAGCGCGATGCTCGGACGCGATCGTCGCGCATGCCGCGCGGGGCGGTCGCGCTCGCCGAGGGCGACGCGCCGGCGGCGCTCGCGAGCTTGCGCGAGGCGCAGCGCATCTGGCTCGAGCTCGACGCTCCGTACGAGGTCGCCCGCACCCGCGAGCTGATCGCGCAGGCCTGCGCGGCTCTCGGCGACGACGAGGCAAGCGGGCTCGAGCGGGAGGCAGCTCGAGAGCTGTACGTGCGTCTCGGCGCCGCCCCCGATCTGGCGCGGTCTCTACGCCCGCGGGAGCGACACACGGGCTGTCGGAGCGCGAGCTCGAGGTCCTGCGGCTTGTCGCATCGGGGAAGAGCAACCGCGAGATCGCGTCGACGCTCGTGATCAGCGAGCACACCGTGGCGAGGCACCTGCAGAACATCTACGCGAAGCTCGGCATCTCCTCGCGAACTGCAGCAACGGCCTTCGCGTTCGAACACACGCTCGTGTAGCAGCGCCGCGTGGTCAGAGATGACCACGCCCCCGCCTCGCAAGTTGGTGCAATCGCGGCGATGCCGCTTCGACCCGGATCCCTCCTACCGTCGTCTGCATCAATCGAAAGAGGGAGGCAGGACGATGAAGCAGGTCGAGCGGTACGAAACAGTGATCGTCGGCGGTGGTCAGGCCGGCCTCTCCGTCGGCTACCACCTGAAGCGGCAGGGACGCTCGTTCGTCATCCTCGATGCGAGCGAACGGGTCGGCGACTCGTGGCGCAAACGCTGGGATTCGCTCCGACTCTACTCGCCTGCCATGCGCGACGGGCTGCCGGGAATGCCGTTTCCCGCGCCGCGCACCACGTACCCACGAAGGACGAGATGGGCGACTACCTCGAGGCGTACGCGACGCGCTTCGATCTTCCGGTCGAGAGCGGCGCAGCCGTGGAGACGCTGACGAAGGAGAACGGCCGGTACGTCGCGGGCACCGGCGGACGACGCTTCGAAGCCGACAACGTCGTCGTCGCGACAGGCGTCTTCAAGAGGCCGTACACACCGGAGTTCGCGGTCGAGCTCGACCCGGGAATCACCCAGCTTCACTCCAGCGACTACCGCAATCTCTCGCAGCTGCAGGATGGGCCGGTGCTGGTCGTCGGAGCGAGCCACTCGGGCTCAGATATCGCCTACGAGGCATCGGCGTCACACGACGTCATCCTCTCGGGCACCGACACCGGGCAGATTCCCGTGCCGATCGAGAGCCGGCGTGGGCGCCTCGGCTTCCGGGTGCTCGTGTTCGTGGGCACTCATGTCCTCAACGTGGACACTCCGATGGGCCGGAAGATGCGCCCGCACGTGAGGCACGGAGGTGGGCCTCTCCTCCGTTACCGCAGGAAGGACTTGCTCGAAGCCGGAGTCGAGCGTGTTCTCGCGCGGACGGTTGGCGTCGAGCGAGGGCTTCCCGTGCTCGAAGACGGTCGAGTCCTCGATGTGCGCAACGTCGTCTGGTGCACCGGCTTCCAGCCCGACTTCAGCTGGATTCGCTTCCCGCTCGAGATCGGCGAGGACGGCTTTCCGGTGCAGTACCGGGGTGCAACCGCGTCGTCACCCGGCCTCTATTTCGCGGGACTGCCGTTCTTGCACTCGTTCGCATCGATGCTCATCACCGGCGCGGGGAGAGACGCGGCACGCGTCGCGCGCCACATCGTGCACCGGCGAGCGGCACAGCTCGACGCAAGGCCCGACGAGCTCACGCTCGTGGTCGCGTCGTGACCGAGGACGTCTTCGTCTGGAACGGTCGCGTCACCAGCCCTCCCCTCGCGAAGCGAGCAGCGTTCGACGGGGAGGGCCCAGCAGAGGGGGTGTCGTCGATAGGTCGAGAGGAACACCCGACACGCAGGGACGGACGCAACGAGTTCCAGGCGAGACGCCTCGCGAAGCGGAGCCGCGGGCAGGCTGCGCGTGGGTCGGCGTGACCGGGTTGGCAGAGCGGGCTTCGCGGGTATCGATTCGCAGTGTCACCCTTCGCTGCCGAACCCGTGGGCACGTTGCTGTCGGTCAACGTCGGCATGCCGAAGGAGGTGCCCTGGCAGGGGAAGACCGTCTTCACGGGCGTGTTCAAGGAAGCCGTCGCGGGCCCTCGCAAGGTGCGCAGGCTCAACGTCGACGGCGACGGTCAAGGCGATCTGGCCGGGCACGGCGGCGAGCAACGCGCGGTCTTCGTCTACCAGATCGACTCCTACCGGTACTGGGAGCACGAGCTCGGACGAAGCGACTTCGTCTACGGCCAGTTCGGCGAGAACTTCACGGTCGAGGGACTGAGCGACGACGGGGTCTGCATCGGCGACCGCTACCGGATCGGCACCGCGGTCTTCGAGGTCACCCAGCCGCGCGTCACCTGCTACCGCGTCGGGCTCCGGATGAACGATCCCCGCATCCCGGCGCTGCTCGTCTCGCATCGCCGGCCCGGCTTCTACTTCCGCGTGCTCGAAGAGGGCGAGGTGCGCGCGGGTGACGAGATCTTCAAGCTCGCCTCGGGTGCGGAGCAGATGACCGTCGCCGAGGTCGATGGGCTCCTGTACCTCCCGGGGCACCCGCGACAGCAGCTGCTTCGAGCGCTGCGCATCCCGGCTCTCAGCCCGGGGTGGCAAGCGTCGTTCCGTGCACTGCTCGACGGAGGGCCCGGCGGCGGCAACGCCGGCCTCGTCGCAACCAGCCCCCCGCCGGCGTGGGCCGGGTTCCGCCGGCTGAAGGTCACGGGCATCGAACGAGAGAGCGACTCCGTGATCTCCGTCCGCCTGGACGACCCCGACGGCGCGCCGCTCCCACCCGCGCTCCCCGGCCAGTTCCTCACGCTGCGGATCCCGCACGAGGCGGAGCAGAGATCGGTGCTCCGGAACTACTCCCTCTCCGGCCCGCCCGGTGCCGGGTACTACCGAGTCGCCGTCAAGCGCGAGCTCGAAGGCATCGCCAGCGGCTATCTGCACACCCGGCTCGCCCTCGGTGACCAGCTCGACGTCGCAGCACCTCGCGGCACCTTCATCCTCGACCGAACCGACGCGCCGGTGCTGCTGATCAGTGCCGGCATCGGCGCGACGCCCGTCCTCGCCATGCTCAACGCGCTGGCCGCGGAGGGCTCCGAGCGCGAGATCTGGTGGCTCCACGGCGCGCGCAGCAGCCGCGACCACTGCTTCGCCGCCGAGGCCCGTGCGCTCCTGGCGTCGCTCCCACACGTGCGGTCACATGTGTGCTTCAGCCGCCCGGGCCCGGACGACCTCGAAGGCCGCGACTTCGACAGCACCGGCCGTCTCACCGCATCGTTGGTCACGGAGCTCGACCCTCCGCGAGACGCAGAGGCATACCTCTGCGGACCGGCGGCATTCATGGAGGAGATCAGCGCCGGCCTGTCCGCGATCGGCCTCGAGGCCGCGCACATTCACACCGAGCCGTTCGGGCCTGCACCGGGCCTGACTCCCGGCATCGCGTCGACGCCCGCACGACCGCCTCACCCACCCTCGGGCGCGCCCGGGGACGGCCCGACGATCGAATTCGCCCGCAGCAACCTCGCGATCCCGTGGAGCGACGATTACGCGAGCCTGCTCGACTTCGCCGAGGCATGCGACGTGCCCGTCCGCTGGTCGTGCCGCACCGGCGTCTGCCACAACTGCGAGACGACGCTCGTCGCAGGCGACGTCGACTACGACCCCGACCCGGTCGAGCCCCCGGCCGACGGCAGCGCGCTCATCTGCTGCTCGCGACCGCACCAGGACATCGTGCTCGACCTGTGAGCTCGGCCGCCCCCCACTCGGTGTCGCGGGACACCACGCGGTTGGTCGGGTTCAGCGACGCCGTCTTCGCCATCACGATCACTCTGCTCGTTCTCGAGATCAAACCACCGACCGACTACACGAACCTGCTGCACGAGCTCGCCGCGCTCTGGCCGTCCTATCTCGCCTACACCGTCACGTTCCTGTTCATCGGACAGGTGTGGGTGAACCACCACGTGATGTTCGACCACATCCGTGCCGCCGACCGGGTCGTCCTGCTGCTGAACACGCTGCTGCTGATGGTCGTCGCATTCCTTCCGTTCGCCACCTCCGTCCTCGCCGGTGCGCTGCGCACCGGGGACGGCCGCCGAACCGCCGTGGTCTTCTACGGCATCGCGTTCGACCTGACGGCGCTGGCGTTCAACGCGGTCTGGCAGTACGCGCGCCGTCACCGGCTACTCAGCGACGCCCTCGACCACGCGGGCGCGACGGCTATCGCGAGGCGCTTTCAGCTTGCCCTGGCGTGGCTCACGATCGGCACCGTGCTCGGCGCCCTGCTACCCGTCCTCGGCGTCGTCGTGATCGCGGCGTTCAACGTCTACTACTGGGTCCCGATCCGGGGCGAGAGCCCTCGCCGGCGGATCCGAAGCACGGCCGGGTGACAACGCCCTTGCGTAGTTGCCGACCGACCGCTGGTAGCGGGGCAGGTGCGGCGCGAGGGCGGCGAGGGCAACGGAGGCGGCCTCCCGCTCGCGGCCGCTGTCCGCGAGCGCGAAGGAGAGGAACGCGCTGACGGCATCGTCGAGGTCATCCGACGGCTGCGCTCGCTCCGCGGTCAGCAGCTCGAGGCTCTCCGACACCCGGCCGAGGTTGCGGAGCGAGCTCGCAAGCTGGATCACGGCTCGCCGCCGCCGCTGCCCCTCGAGCCCCAGCTCGAGCGCTCGGCGGTACAGAGACACCGCCCGGTCCGGGTGGCCCGTCGAGTCGAATGCACAGGCGCGTTCGAACGCTGCGACGGCGCTGTCGGCCGGCAGGTCGGCGACGAGCTCCTCGATCTTCGCGCGGAAGACGTCTTCGTCGAAGTCGTCGATCGCCGCCCAGAGCGCTTCCGAACGCTGGTCGAACTCGTCCATCGGATTCTCCTTTCTTCTCTAGCCGCGCCGATACCTCGCGACGGCGAGCGGCACCGAGACGACGAGGATCGCGGCCGTCCAGGCAACAGCACGAGCGACGTAGTAGGACGAGGAGTGGCCGAGCTCGATCCGGGCACGCGATCCGAGAGTGAGCCCGCGGACCGCGTCGACCATGAACGTGAGCGGCTGGTACTTGGCGAACACCTGCAGCCAACCCGGCATCGACGCGACCGTCACGTAGGCGCTGGAGATGAACGCGAGCGGGAACACGATCATGCCCATGCCCTGGGCTGCCTGCGCGTTCCCGGCGAACAGCCCCATCGTCACGAACAGCCACTCGAACGCGAAGCCGAAGAGCACGACCAGTCCGAAGGCCGCGAGCCCGGCAAGCACGCTTCCGTGCAGGCGGAAGCCGACGGCGAAGGCGATCGCGACAGTGACCGCCGAGGCGAGCGCGAGGATCGCGGTGTCGGCGATCGCGCGCGCGGCCAGCACGGAGCTGCGTGGGATCGGCAGCGAGCGCAGCCGGTCGATGAAACCGTGCTCGAGATCCTCGGCGGTCGCGACCGCCGCGCCGATGCCGGAGAAGAGCACCCCGGTCGCGACGAAGCCGGGCACGAGGTAGTCCACGTACGGGATCGAACCTGTCCGGATCGCGCCGCCGAACATGTAGCGGTAGATCAGGAAGAACAACGACATCTGCACCGTCGCCATCACGATCAGCTGCGGCGTGCGCACGTAGCGGAGCGCCGCACGGCGCGTGATGGTCAGCGTGCTCGAGACGAACCCGGCGGTCGGCGTCTGGGGCCCGCGGTCGAGGCTCTGGGCGATTGTGGTCATGTGAAACGTCTCCTTTCGTGTTCTCAGGCTGCCGCCGCCTCGTCGTCGGCCGTCGGCCGGCCGGTCAAGGCGAGGAAGACCTCGTTGAGGGTCGGCTGGCGCAGGGCGACGTCGTCGATCTCGACACCGGCGGCGTCGAGCGATCTGAGGACGGCGATGAAGCGATCGCCGGTGCCGTCGACGCCGACGGTGACGCGGCGGGTCGCCTCGTCGATCTGCGCAGGCGCACGGTCGATGCGGTGGAGCGCGTCGGCGATCGCCGCGAGGTGTTCGCGGCGCTGCGTGTGAATGTCGATGACGCTGCCGCCGACGCGGCGCTTCAGCTCGGCCGGTGTCCCGTCGGCGATCGTTCGGCCGTGGTCGACGATCACGATGTGGCTTGCGAGCTCGTCGGCCTCGTCCAGGTACTGGGTGGTGAGCAGGACGTCGGTGCCCTTCTCGACGAGCGCCCGAATCGCGTCCCAGAGCTCGATACGGCTGCGGGGATCCAACCCCGTCGTCGGTTCGTCGAGCAGCAGGAGCTTCGGCCTCCCGACCAGGCTCGCAGCGAGGTCGAGGCGGCGGCGCATGCCACCCGAGTAGGTTCGGACGAGCCGGTCGGCGGGCTCGACGAGGTCGAGCTGCTCGAGGATGCCCTGCGCGCTCGCGCGTGCGGTCTTACGGCGCTGCCCGTAGAGGCGAGCCACCATCTCGAGGTTCTCGCGTCCGGTCATTGCGGGCTCGACGGCCGCAGACTGTCCCGCCAGCCCGAGCAGGCGGCGCACCTTCTCCGGCTCGCGACGAACGTCGTGCCCGAGCACCCGCAGCGAGCCGCCGTCGAGCCGAAGCAGCGTCGCGAGCGCGCGGACGAACGTCGTCTTGCCGGCCCCGTTGGGACCCAGCACCGCGAGCACCACACCGGGCTCGGCGACGAGGTCGAGCCCGTCGAGAGCCCGGGTCTTACCGTACCGCTTTTCGAGGCCGTGCGCCTCGATCGTTGCTGTCATCTCGGTTCCTCCTTCTGGTCGTCGGGCTGTGCGAATGCGGCCGCGATCTGAGCGAGCCACTCCTCGCTCCAGCTCAGCCGGCCCTCCCGCAGATCGGCGATCACCCCGCTGAGCCAGGAGAGCTCGGCGTCGAGAACTGCACGCCGGTACTCCTCCTCCAGCAGGAAGAGGCGCGGCAGGTCCGGGTTGCCGTCCAGCTGCGCCTGCGCATCGGCAAGCTCCGCAGCGATCGATTCCGCGCGCGCCTCGAGCTGAGCTCGGGCGTCGTCCGGGTCGAGAACGAACAGGATCGAGACCGCCGCGAGGAACTCCGGGTACTCGTCGCCGGCCGAGCGGAGCATCTCGCGAAGCCATTCACGAGCGGCGTCGCGGCCCGCGGCGGTGATCCCGTAGACGACCCGGTCCGGGTAGCCCTCCCGCCGGACGGTCTCGTGCACCTCGACGAAGCCGAGCCGCGTGAGACGCTCGAGGGTCTGGTAGAGGCTCGCCCGGGCACGCACGTTGACGACCCGGTCCTTGCCCTGCTGCCGCAGCAGCTTCTGGATGCCGTAGACGTGCTTCGGTCCGTCGACCAGCTGCCAGAGGACGATCAGGCCGAGTGCGGAGTGCTTGGGCGTTTTCATAGACAGCAAATTACTAGAAAGATTCATACTAGTCAAGTGAAGGCGCACTTTGGCTCTGCCGACGGGCGAACCGCCCGCCGAGGTCGCGCGAATACGGCTCGACGCGCCGCTCCGGGCGCCACGCGAACTCGACACAGGGAGGAAGGCACGATGAGCGGGACGACTCGGGCCCAGTTCCTCAGCCGCGGCGCCAAGGGCGGAATCGCGCTGGCCGCCGGCGGCTCGGTGCTCGCGCTCGCGCAGGGCGCCGCGTTCGGCGCCGCCTCCACCGACGCCGACATCGCCAAGCTGGCGGCGACGGCCGAGCTGCTCGCGATCGACTTCTACACGCGGGCGATCGCGTCGAAGCAGCTCGAGGGCGACGAGCTCGGCTACCTCGCCTCGGCGATGAGCAACGAGCGCGCCCACTACGCCGCGCTCAAGGGAGTGCTCAAGTCGGCGACCCCCGCCGGGCTGAAGTTCAAGTACCCGAGCGGAGCGTTCGGCTCGCGGAAGAGCATCGGCCGCCTCGGCCAGGTGCTCGAGACCGCGTTCGTCGGCGCCTATATGGGAGCGGTCACCGCCTTCAAGAGCAACGAGTTCAAAGACGTCGCCGCCGAGATCGGCGCTTGCGAGTCACGCCACCTGAGCGTGCTCTCCAACATCGCGGCCAACCAGATCGTGCCCGCACCCGACCTGCCCAAGGTGCTCACGGCGGCACAGGCGACCGCCGCGGTCACGCCGTCCTCGCCTAGCGAGGCGAGCGCGCGGTCGAAGAAGGATCGGGAGCGGATGCGAGGGGCATCCGCTCCCGAGGCGCTTCAGGCAGCCGGCGCCTTGTCCAGAAAGCCGAGCACGCTGCGGATGCGGCCGTCGTCGTTCGTCACCGCGACGTCGAAGCCCTCGGCGATCGACTCGCCGCCGGCGGCGGGGACGAGCTCCCAGCCGAAGCGAGCGACGTTGTGATGGGCGTCGACACCGTCGAGGAGCCGGAAGACGTGCTCGGGCGCCTGCTGCTGGACCATGCCGATCAGCGCCGAGATCTCGTCGTGTCCGGTGACCGCCGCCAGTGGATCGACGTAGCGCCCGTCATCCGCCCACACCGTCTCGATCTCGGCGCGACGAATGTCGGGATCACTTTCGTTCCATGCCGCGAGGTAGCGGCGAACGAGGTCGAGTGCTTCGGTCATGACTGCTCCTTTCAGGATCGTGACGTCCCGAGCGTGCACGTCATCCCGCTGAGCGTCCATGACCTCCGAGGTAATGCTTGCGGCGCCGCGCGGGATCTACGATCGAGCACATGGCAACCGTCGCGATCAGGCCGCCGGTCGGCGATCTGCTGCGTGAATGGCGGCGACGCCGCCGGCTCAGCCAGTTCGAGCTCGCCCTCGAGGCAGGCGTCTCGAGCCGTCACCTCAGCTTTGTCGAGAACGGCCGCTCGCGACCGAGTGCGCAGATGGTGCTCCAACTCGCCGAGCACCTCGACGTGCCGCTGCGCGATCGTAACCGGTTGCTGCTCGCCGCCGGCTACGCGCCCGCGTTCGCCCAACGCGATCTCGACGCGCCGGAGATGGGGCCGGTGCGCGACGCGCTCGAGCAGCTTCTTCGCGCGCACGAACCGTACCCGGCACTCGTGATCGACGCGCACTGGGGCCTCGTTGCCGCGAACCGCGCGATCGAGCGGCTGATCGAGGGCGTCGCCGCGCACCTGCTCGAGCCGCCCGTGAACGTGCTGCGGCTCAGCCTCCACCCGGACGGTGTGGCTCCACGGATCGTCAACCGCTACGAGTGGCGCGCGCATCTGCTCGAGCGGCTCGCCCGCGACGCCGTCGCGAGCGGCGACGCGGCGCTCGCGGCGCTGCTCGACGAGCTCGAGAGCTATCCGGCGGGCGAGCCCGGGCCGGCCGTGGATCCGGCCTTCGCCGACGTCGCCGTTCCGCTGCGCCTGAGGCACGGCGACGTCGAGCTCGCGTTCATCAGCACCCGCACCACCTTCGGAACCGCGATCGACGTCACGGTCGCGGAGCTGTCGATCGAGTCGTTCTTCCCCACCGACCGCGAGACCGGCGAGGCGATGCGATCGCTCCTCGATGAAGGCTAGGGGTCAGCCGAGCGGGAGCAGCGCACCCTCGTGCTCGAGGAGATAGCGCTTCACGTGGAGCCCGCCGCCGAACCCCGTGAGCGAGCCGTCGGCGCCGATCACGCGATGGCACGGCAGGACGATCGGGAGCGGGTTGCGGCCGTTCGCGGCGCCGACGGCACGCGCCGCGTCGCTGCCCAGCCCGAGCCGGCGCGCCTGCTCCCCGTAGCTCACGGTCTGCCCGTACGGAATCGACGCGAGCGCGAGCCAGCAACGACGCTGAAACTCGGTTCCCTCCAGCTCGAGCCGCAGGTTGAACGTCACGAGCTCACCGGCGAAGTAGGCGGCGAGCTGACGGCCGGCCTCGTCGAGGACGGCCGACCTGCCCTCAGCGTGGATCCTGCGTCCGTCGAACATCACGGCGCGAAGGCCGGCGTCCGACCCGACCAGGCCGAGCGGCCCGATGGGACTATCGACGACCGTACGTGCCATCTCATGAATCTAGAACCCGGAAGAGGGGCGGCGTGTGAGATGGAAGCTCGCCGCCGCCACACGAGAAAGGGGCAAGTTGTCCATGGAGATCACGAGGAACAGCCTCGCCACGAGCCCAGGGCCGGCCGACTGGTTCACCGGCTCGGTCTACATCGACGCCCTCGCGGCGCCGTCCGAGCAGTCGCGGATCGGCGCGGCCTGCGTCCACTTCACGCCGAGTGCACGCACCGCCTGGCACACGCACCCGCACGGCCAGACGATCTGGGTCACCGAGGGCGTCGGCCTCTGCCAGCGGCGCGGCGGCCCGATCGAGATGATCCGCCCCGGCGACCGGGTCTTCTTCGAGCCGGGCGAGCTTCACTGGCAGGGCGCCGCGCCGACGCGCTTCATGGCCCACGTCGCGATGCAGCAGGCAGACGACGGCGGGAGCGTCGTCTCGTGGGGCGAGCACGTCACCGACGAGGAGTACGCGCAGGCGCCAAACGTCTGATCAGCCCGCGAGCCCCGGGTGCCGGACGCGCGCGCGTGACTCGCGGTAACGCAGGGCCTCGTAGGCCACGACGAGCGAGCAGGCGGCGCCGACCAGGGCCAGCGAGGCGAGCGCCGGGATCGCGACCGCGGCAGGGACGAGCGCGAGCAGCACGACCGCACCGAGCGTCCGCCGGCGGAAGATCCGGCCGGTGGCACGGAAGAGGAACGCGACGTGCCCGAGGAGGTACAGCGCCGCGCCGCCGCACAGGGCCACGGCGGGCACCGTGTCGAGCACGTCGCCGACGTGGTGGAGCGTCGTCTTCAGGCCGAAGGCGAAGAGGACGACGCCGGCGACCAGAGGCAGGTGGAGGTAGCTGTAGGCGTCGCGTGCGAGGCGGGCCTGCTCGACGCCCACCGCCTGGGTGAGCCGCGTCCGCGCGAAGATCGCCGCCACGTCGAAGTAGAGCCACCAGAGCGCCGAGATGACGACGACTCCGAGCAACGCGCCGACGATCACTCCTGTCGTCAGGGTGAGCCCCGCGCCGACCCCGATGGCGACGACCGACTCGCCGAGCGCGATCAGCACGATCAGGCCGTGCCGCTCGGCGAAGTGCGCGGGTGCGATGCGCCAGCCGTGCAACCGGACGACCGCAGGGCCGATGTAGTCGATCGCCAACGCGAGCATCCAGGCTGCGATGCGCACGTTGCCGCTGAGGAAGCCGGCGAGCAGGATCAGCAAGGCGCCGATCAACTCGGACGGGACGATGCGGAGCAGCGCCCAGAACAGGTCGGGATCGTCGCGACCGGCGTTGGCGTAGAGCACGAGATGGAAGAGCCGAACGAAGAAGTAGCTGAAGCCGAAGAGGAGGGCGTCGTCTCCGAACGCGCCGGGCACGGCGAGCGCGACGCAGAGCATCGCAGCCATCGACGCGAGCATCACCAGACGGACGACACCCTCGTCGACGTCCAGCGTGCTCGTCAGCCAGGCGTACCCCGTCCACGCCCACCAGACAGCGGCGAGAACGAGCATTCCCCTGAGCACGCCGTGCCACGTCGGGTCGCGCGTCAGCAGGCTGGTGACCTGCGTGATCGCGAACACGAACACGAGGTCGAAGAAGAGCTCGAGCGGCGTGACAGCATGCTCGGCGGACTCGTCGAGCGCTTCCGCGGTCTCGGACACGCACGGAGGATGTCAGCCCCGGCGGGGACGGTCCATTCGACGAGCTCGGCGGGCGCGGCCGACCCTGGCGTTAGGTTCCGTCCGTGGAAGGAGTCGCAGCAGCACTCGCTCTGCTCGCGGCCGTCTGCTTCGCGCTGGCCGCGACGCTCTGGCAGAAGGCGACCGTCAGCCTGACGGGAGTCTCGATTCGGCGCCCGACGTCGATTCTCGGGATCCTCACGCAGTGGGTGTGGCTGCTCGGCCTCGTCGCGCAGCTCGTCGGCGTCGTGCTGCAGGCGGCCGCGCTCGATCGTGGCCGCGTCTCGATCATCCAGCCCCTGCTCGTGACGACCGTGGTCTGGGCTCTCCCGCTCGGCTACTTCCTCACGCAGCAGACGGTCGGCATGCGCGAGATCACGGGAGCGGCGATCGTCGTCGCCGGCCTCGCCCTCTTCGCGTACTTCGGCGATCCCGCGGCCGGGCTTAACGATGCGCCGGGCGCCGACTGGGCTGCCTCGATCCTCGTCATCTGCGCGGCGTGCGTCGCGCTGCTCGCCTTCGCCAATCGCGGCAGCCTGTCGACGAGGGCCGCGCTCCTCGGCGCAGTCGCCGGTCTGCTCTACGGGCTCTCCGCGACGCTGATGAAGCCGGTCGTCGAGAACCTGCACACCCAGGGCGTCGGCGGCGTGGTCTCCGGCTGGGAGTTCTGGGTGTGGGCCGCGGCTGGGATCATCGGCTTCGTCTTCCAGCAGCTCTCGCTCTCGACCGGGCGGCTCGTTCCCTCGGTGGCGGCGGTGTCCGTCGCCAACCCGGTGGTGAGCGTCCTGCTGGGAGCGCTCGTCCTCCAGGAACGTCTCTCCAAGGAGCCCCCCTGGCACGCCGTGGCTGCCGTCGGCGCGCTGTGCCTCGCGCTTGTCGGCTCGGTCGTGATCTCCTCGGCGAGAGAAGAGGGGCCGGAGGGCGGGCAGCGGACACCCGAGACGCGGCCGGCGGTCGTGGAGCAGCTCGCGGGCTGAACGGGACCGCCGCGCTCGGCGTCAGCCGGGCAGCGCGATCTCCGCGGGCAGGACCGCCGGAGCGTGCTCGTGCTCGAGCTCCTCCCGCGCGAGCGCGTCGAAGTACACGTAGCTCGTCGCGAGCGAGACGAACGGCATCGCGAGCGCGTAGACGACGCCGGCCACCACGTTCAGGAGCGCCAGCGGCGCAGCGGTGAGCAGGATCAGCAACGCCCCGAGCAGCGGCCCTGCGGCGAACGCGATCAGGGCGCCGACGCCGACGAGCGAGGCGACCCTGAACCAGCGGCCGGACACGAGCGCAGCGCTGCGGCGGAGCCCGCCGAGCCCGGACGGCCCCTCCAGCTCGACAACCTGCGCGAGCAGCAGCCAGCGAACCGCGAGCCAGAGCGCGACCGGGATCAGGACCGCGGTCAGGTTCAGCGCCAGACACACGACGACCGCGACGACGATGCCGCGGAACAGCGGTCGCAACTTCGTGAGAGCGGCGCGGTACGCCTGGATCGGACCGACCGGACGGCCGGCGTCGAGCTCGACCAGCGCACAGGCCGTGGCTGCCTGAACGACCCCGAAACCGAGGAGCGCGAACGTCGTTCCGATCGCGACGAGGAGGAACAGGACCGCTCCGGCGGACGCGCCGGTGACGTCGATGCCGACCAGGCCGAACCCGCCGAGCGTGACCGCCTGCACGACGGAGATGACCGCGCCCAGCGGGATGAAGAGCAGGCCGATCCCGAGGAAGAGCCGCGCGTGCCCGACGTACATCCGCCCGGCGGCCGAGAGGATCTGACCCCACGCGCGGCGGCGGGCGAGACGGAGCGGCGCGGTCGGCTGCCAGCGCGTCCGGGTCAGCGCGAACACGACGAGCACCGCGAGCCCGCCGAGAACGAGGATCGTGAGCGACGGGCTTCGGAGCAGGCTGACGAGACCGCGCGAACCGGTCGCGACTGCCGAGCAGAAGAAGTCCGTTGCGCCGGTGCCGAGAATGCCGGCGGTCGGCACGGCATAGCTCCGGTCTCGCCAGCTCTTCGACCACTCGATCGGCTCCGTCCACTGCGTCTTCAGGTTCGGCCCGGTCGGGCCGTTGAAGAACGCCTGCTGGAGCTCACCCCAGCGCCCCTGGAAGGCGATCCACGGGAAGAGCCGCTCGGCGGCCGCGGGATCGCTCGGGATCGTCTCGACGACCGGCAGCAGCTCCCTGTGCGGCCCGCGCGTGTCGTCGCAGCCGACGCCCGCGTCCGCCGAGCTGCCGACGTAGAGCGCCTCCGTGTACTTGTTCGCATGCGAGCCGGCACCGGGGAAGACGACCGGGTGCGTCCCGTCGACGACCTGGAGCTTCTCGTCTCCCCAGCTCGCGCTCTCGGCTCCTTCATGTGAGCTGTACCCGACCTGCACCGGCTTCGTCGCGAGCGCCGCGTGTGCATTCGGGGCGTCGAAGTTCAGTTGAATCATCTCCCAGTCGCCCTCGTGCAGGTTGTTGAAGTGGTTGAAGGCGTAGAAGAACCAGTACTGGAGCGCGAGCTTGCCGGGGCTCGTCGGATCGGTGGCGACGTGCGCATAGACGGTCGGCTCCGTCCCCTCCGTGATCAGGCGCGCCCATCGCTCGTATCCGCAACCCGGGGCGAGCGGATCGCCGGGGAAGTCGAGGTGGTAGTCGTACCGGCCGACGAGATCCTTCGCGGTCGGGCCGATCTTGACGAGATCGGACCGGTTCCAGGGCCCGCGGAGCGCGACCGTCGGCTGGCCGAACAGCGCGTTCACGTCGATCGGCTCGTACGGCTCGCCGGGGCCGCACTCGTGCTGCTGCGCGACCAGCCGGACGACGGGCGCGTAGCGCTTGGCCAGCGCCTGCTCGTCGCCGAGTGCGGCGGCCGCAGGCGCGGAGACGACGAGCGCGAACGCCGTCCCGGCGAGGAGAAGCGAGAGCAACGTGCGCACGCGACGTCGTTCGACGCGTCACGACCCGAACCTCGTCCGGCGGGTCTCGGCTCGCCGTACTAACGCCGCGGCAGTAAAGCGCGGAGATCGTCGATCGTGTCGGCCTCGCCCGCTTCCTTGTCGGGTCGATACCGCTTCACGCGCGCAAAGCGCAGCGCAACGCCGCCCGGGTAGCGGGTCGACGCCTGCACACCGTCGAGCGCGATCTCGACGACGAGCTCCGGACGGACCAGCACGGCGATTCCCCGCCGCTCCGTCTCTCGCTCGAGCAGCTGCTCGGTCTGCCAGGCCAAGAGCTCGTCGGTCATCCCTTTGAACGTCTTGCCGACCATCACGAACGTGCCGGTGCGCGGGTCGCGGGCGCCGAGATGCAGGTTGGACAGACGCCCGCTGCGCCGCCCGTGACCCCACTCCGCGCCGAGCACGACGAGGTCGTACGTCCGCACGGGCTTGACCTTGCGCCACGCCTTGCCGCGCCGCCCCGCCGCGTACGCCGATGCCGCGTCCTTCACGACCACGCCCTCGTGCCCGGCGCGGAGCGCGTCGTCGAGCACGCGCTGGGCCTCGTCGGCGCTCGCCGTGAGGATGCCGGGGATCTTGAAAGCCGGCGCAATCGCCTCCAGGCGGGCGCTTCGGTCGCGCAACGGCATGTCGAGGAGATCGTCACCGTCGACGTGGAGGACGTCGAAGAGGAAGGTCGCGATTCCCTCGGGCTCCGCCTGGGCGTCGATGCGGGCGACCGTGTCCTGGAACGCGATCGGCCCCTCGTCGGCCATCCCGAGCGCCTCACCGTCGAGCACGACCTGGCGCACCGGCAGCTCGCGCACCGCAACGACGATGCCGGGGAGCGCGTGGGTGATGTCGTTCAGGTTGCGCGTGTAGATGCGCACGTCGTCCACGCGACGGTGGATCTGGATGCGAATGCCGTCGAGCTTCCACTCGACCGACGACAGCTCGAACCCGGCAACGGCCTCTGCGACGGAGTCGGCGCCCGACGCGAGCATCGGCAGAACGGGCTGGAAGAGCTCGAAGCCGACGGCGCGCAGCCCCGCCTCGCCCTCGCCGAGCGCGATCTCGGCGGTGCGGGAGAGGTCGCCCGAGAGCATCAACGCCCTGCGCGTGAGCTCGGCCGGCACCTCCGCCGCCTTGGCGACCGCGTCGACCATGATCCCGGCGAGCGCGCCTTGCCGGAGCTCTCCGGTGAGCAGCTGCCGGATGAAGTCGCCCTCGCCTTCCGTTGCGCGGGCGAACACGTCGTCGAGCAGCTGCCTCCTCGCCTCGGCAGATCCGGTTCCGGTCGTTTCCCGGATCCCGGTGAGCGCACGGTCGAGGTCGCCGACCGTGAGCGCTGCCCGGTCACCGGCGGCCCGCTCGCGGCCGTAGATGCTCGCGTAGCCGATCCCGATCCGTCCTTGCCGCGGGACACCCGAGAGCAGTGCGGCCACGATCGGCACCTCGGCGGGCTCGAGCCTGCGGAGCAGCTCGGCGAGGATCGCGACCTTCGCCGACCGGGAAGCCGTCTCGCCGACCTGTCGCGATGCTCGCACCACCTCCGCGAGCAGCGTCACCCCCGGAGCATCGCAGGTCGGCGGCAGCACACCGCTCTCGTGCAGTCTTCGAAGGGTGACTTCGAGAGGAGACGACGATGCCCGATCACGAGGTCGTGAGCCGCGAGGAGTGGGCCGCCGCCCGCGCAGAGCTGCTCGCACGCGAGAAGGAGCACACACGGCAGGCCGACGAGCTGGCGCGGCAGCGGCGCGAGCTCCCATGGGTCGAGGTCGAGAAGGACTATCGGTTCGAGACCGACGGCGGCACGCGCACGCTCGCCGAGCTGTTCGACGGTCGTGGGCAGCTGCTCGTCTACCACTTCATGTTCGGACCGAGCTACCAGGTCGTGCAGCGACGTCATCGAGCGGTCAGACCGTGCGACCGACAGAAACTCATCGGCGCCGTCCCCGCGACGGCTAGTGGATCACGATCGTGATCGTGCGCCGCCCCCACGCCTGAGCCATCGCGAGCGTCGGGAACCAGAGGTCGACCCGGGCTCCGATGATCGCGGTGCCCACGTCGGCGGCGATCGCCTCGCCGTAGCCGGGAATCGTCATTCGGGTGCCGAGCGGGATCAGGTTGGGGTCGACGGCCACGGTGCCCCATGCGACGTGGAGCCCGCTCGCCGTGTACCCGGGCAGCGAGTACGCAGTGGCGCTGACGGTCAGGCGCTGACCGGAGAGGGAGGGTTGCGGCACGGGCGCGACGACCGGGGCGGAGATCGCTTGCACGTCGGCCGCCTCCGCGGCCGCAGGCTGAGCCTGGGCGGTCAGGTTGCGCTGCGCGGCGAGCTGGGCGAGGTACTCGCGGCGGGCGGCGAGTGCAGCGAGGGCTGCGGCGCGCGCCGCTCTCGCCTCGCGTGCCGCCTCGACGAGGGCCGCCTCACGACGGGCGAGCGCCCGTTCGGCCTTGTTCGCCCGTGCTTCGATGGCGGTCAGCTCGACGACGATGCGGTGAGCGTCGTCGCCGAGACGTGAGAGCCCGTCGAGGCTGCTGAGCGCCTCGTCGAGGCTCTTCGCCCCGAGGAAGACCTCGAGCGGCTCGACGTCGCCCTGCTCGTACAGCGTGCGAACCGCGACGCCGAGCTTCGCGCGCTCGCGCGAGATCCCGCGCCGGGCCACGACGGCCTGCTGCTTCAGGACGGCGAGCTGAGCACGAAGCGCAGCGATGCGCTGGTCGAGCGTTGCGATTCGACCCTGCGCAGAGAAGACGGTTCGGTCGAGCGACGAGACGTCGACGACCGTCGAGCCCGTGTCGGCCTCGAACGCGGGCAGGCGTCGGCATTCGACCGTCCGTGCTCG
>CAVPSK010000015.1:0-43037 GCA_963708355.1 uncultured Thermoleophilia bacterium
CCTGCGCCGTGTACTTGCATCCTGAGCGCGCCGCGCGACGAACATCGCGGACTTGTCGCTGCGCCGTTATCCCGCGTCAGATCGCCGGACGGGCGCAGGATCGCCTTCGTGCGCGGGGGCACCGAGGTCTACGTCGTGAACGCGGACGGGAGCGGGGAGCGGAACCTGACGCGCAGCCCGGCGCGCGACTTCGCTCCGGCCTGGTCGCCGGACGGGCGCAGGATCGTCTTCGAGAGCGTTCGCGACGGCAACTCCGAGATCTACGTCGTAACGCCGACGGGAGCGGGCTGCGGAGGCTCACGCGCAGCCCGGCGCGCGACTTCGCTCCGGCCTGGTCGCCGGACGGGCGCAGGATCGCTTTCTCGAAAGAGAACGCCGGCGAGAAAGCCGATGTGCACGTCATGAACGCCGACGGCAGCCGGCTCCGGCGGCTGACGAGCGACCCGGGATTCGACGGGGCTCCGGTCTGGTCGCCCGACGGCCGGAAGATCGCGTTCGTGAGCTTCCGCGACGGAAACGGCGAGGTCTACGTCATGACCGCCGACGGCAGTGGCCAGCGGAACCTCACGCGCAGCCCGCGGAACGAAGGGCCACCGTCCTGGTCGCCCGGGCGGACGACGAGGCGCACGGACGCGGAACGGGGATGAGCGAGCCGAGCACGAATCGCTTCAGGCGGCTGCTAGCGGATCCAGAGCTGGTCGAGTAGCACGTCGCCACTCTGGTACTCGTAGTCTCCGACGCGCTTCGAGGTGAGGTCGGGGAGCCGAGGGGTGAAGAGGGGACCAAGGGCGCCTTATCGGTGACCTCCCGGTCGATTCTCGCGGCAAGCGCGCGGTTCCAGCGGAGCCCGGCGGCGCTTGCTCGAGTCGTGCGAGTTGCGAGGCGACGAGCGGATCGCAGAAGTGCGCCCAGTCGGGCCCGGGGGGGCGTGACAGGTGGCCGCGTCGAGCATGTCGACAGCGAGTGGGACGTCGAACCAGCCGACGAAGCCGGCCTGCGCAGTGGGCGTACGCGCCAGCGCGGTGAAGTACGCGTTGTAGTCCGGGACGTAGTGGAGCCGTGCGCGGTAGCCGAGGCGGCGCAGGAGCGAGACGAAGTACTCCGACTCGCGGTGGAAGTATGGGAACGACCAGACGACGATCGTCTGGCCGCGCGTGCCGGAGGCGCGGATGAGGGCGCGTGCCTTCCTCAGTCGGGGGCCTTCCAGTCTCCGCTGTCATCGGGGGCGACGGTGTAGGGACAGTACGGACGGTAGCCGGGAGCGGTCGGGGGGACGAGCTGGCAGGTTGGCTGCGCGAGCCTGGCGCCGTGGAGCGCCGCAACGCGCGCGCGGTCAACGGCGTAGTTGAGCGCGCGGCGAACGCGGACGTCGTTCAGGGGTGGGCGGCGGACGTTCAGGAACACGTACGCCGTCGCCTGCTGGGGCTTGAGGTGGAGTTGCAACGGGTGGTGCGCGGCGAGGTCCTGGACGAGCGGGCCGCTGAGGTCGGCCTGCAACAGGAGATCGGCCCTGCCGGCGAGCACGTCACGAACGGCGGTGTGCTCATTCGTGGCGATGCGGTACGCGATCTCGTCGGGGTAGCCGTCCGGCCTCGCGGCGGGCGACCAGACGTGGAAATAGGGGTTGCGGACGAACGTGAGCAGGTGCCCGGGCCGATAGCTCTCGATCGCGTACGGGCCGGTCGAGGGGACGGGCCTCGTGCCGGCGTCGCGGAGCGGCGTGCCCGCGGGGATCGGCGCGAGAGAGGCGAGCTCCCAGAAGAGACGCGGGTCGGGTGCCGGCAACCGGAACGTCAGCGTCGAGCGTCCCTCCACCGTGACGCTGCGCGAGAGGTCGCAGCCGTGATGGTGGATGCAGGCGGAGGCGCCGGCGAGGCCGGCGAAGAAGGGCGCCACCGGCCCGTTCACCTGGAGCTTGTGCGCGAGCGCGCGCCGAAAGTCGGCTGCGCGGAGCGGCCGTCCGTCGGAGTAGCGGATGCCGGGTCGGAGACGGAAGGTGTAGCTCGTGCCGCCGGCGGTCGGCAGCGGGAGCGCCGCCGCGAGGTCAGGCACGAGTTGGGTGCCGGCGGCGCCGCCGGTGCGGCGAAGACGTCAGCCCGTCGTAGGCGGTGGCAAGCAGCGGAGCCGCAAAGCTCGCGACCCCGGGGTAGATCGAGTCGAGGCTCTCCCCGAGCACGACGAGCCGGCCGCCGCGGTGGCCCTCGCCCGAGGCCCGCGCCGCGACCCAGACGCCGTCGTCGGCCTACGGCGATGCTCTCGGGGCGGCTGCCGGGCGGCGTCGAGCCCACAACTGCGCCACGCCGCGGGTCGATCCGCACGACGCGGGAGCCGAACTCGGAGCTCACCCAGACCGCGCCGTGGGTGTAAGCGACGGCCGAGGGCCCGCCGGACACGGGGATCATCCACTCGCCGGCAAGGGTGGTCGCATCGAGACTGGAAACGGTGTCGTCGAGCGCGTTCACGACCCAGAGGGAGCCATCGCCGTACGCGATCGCGGTCGGGTCCGCGCCGACGGCGGCCCTCGAGGTGACCAGGTTCGTCGTCGGGTCGATCGCGAGCACGCTGCCCGTCGCTTCGTCGGTCACCCAGACCGAGCCGCCGCCGACGGCGATGCCCCGACCGCTCGCGTTGGTCCGGATCGTCCGGGTCACCGTCCCGGTGCTCGCGTCGATGCGAGTCACGGTACGGTCGCCGGCGTTCGTGACCCAGGCCGATCCGAAGCCGTAGGCGACGGCCGTCGGCCCCGCGCCGGCATGGATCGTCCGCACGACCGTGTTCGACTGGGTGTTGATCCACGAGACCGTGTCGTCGTCGTGGTTGGCGACCCACACCCCGCCACCGCCGACCGCGATCCCGCCCGGGCTCGCCCCGACGCCGATCGTCTGTCGCACCGTCCTCGAACGCGGATCGATCCGCGACACGGTGCCCGCGGTCGCGCTCGTCGTCCAGACCGACCCCGCGCCAACCGCAACCGACGTCGGCGCCTGGCCGACGGCGACGTCGTTGCCGACGCGACCGCCGGATGCGTCGACGAAGCCGACCGAGTTGGCCGAAACGAGTGCACGCGAGCTCCCGCTCCGCGTCGCCACCAGAGCCGCTCCCGACACCAGGGCGCACGCGACCAGCGCCGCAGCGACGGCAGCGCTCCGCCCGGAGGCGAGACGCCACCTGCCCCCGGTTGGCGGTGGACCGGATTCGGCGACCGCCGGTACCGGCGTCTCGGCTGGACGAGCCTCTTGCGCGTCGACCAACGGCCGTTCGAGCAGGCGGCGGTAGACCGTTTCGATCTCCTGGGACGGGTACGCCCCGAGCTCGTCGGCGAGGAGCCGGCGGCATCGTTCGTAGACCCGTAGCGCCTCCGCCGGATTGCCGGCGGCGAGGTGTGCCTCCATCAGACGCCGGTATCCGGTCTCGCGGAACGGTGCGAGCCCGACGGCCTCCCCCGCCCACCTCTCCGCCTCCTGCCCGTCGCCCGAACGCAGACACGCGTCCGCCAGCGTGCTCAACGCGCGGAGACGGACCTCGGCGAGCTCCCGGCGCTTCTCCTCCACCCACGAGCGATCCTCTCCCGGCAGGAAGGCCTGGCGCGTCAGGGATTCGGCCCGCGCCGCCACGGCACGCGCCTCGTGCACGTCGCTCCTCGCGAGGGCGTCATCCGCCTCCGCCGCCGAGTCCGCGGCGGCGATCACGTCGACCCAGGTTCCCGGTGGCAACTCGAGCCGGTAGCACCCGAACGCGCCCGTCAGCGCGCTGGCGCCGTCGATCCCGTTGTCTGCGAGCAGCGCGCGCAGCTTGCTTACGACCCCCGTCAGTGCCTTGTCCCAGCTCGCGGGCGGCGTCTCCCCCCAGATGGCCTCGGCGAGCTCGTCCCTCGGCACCGCCCTTCCCTCCTCGGCTGCGAGGTAGGCGAAGAGGAGCCGCCCCTGGCGCCCCGGAAACCGCGCCTCGTCGATCACGACGTCGTCGCTCTCGACGGCGACCCGACCCGCAAGAAAAACCCTCAGCCGCGACTGCGTAGCCATTCTCTTCCCCAGATCTTGCCTCGTTCTGGGGGCGCCGTCCTAACCTCGCCGCGAAGTGGACAAGGTTCTTCGGTGCGAATGCGGGTTCGAGGCCCGCGCGTCAGACGAGGAGGGACTGGTCGCCCAGGCGCGCCGCCATGCGATCGAAGCACACGGCATGGCGCTCAGCCGCGACGACGTGCTCCTCCTCGCCTTCCGAGCGGAGCTCGACCAGCACACCGACCGCAGGCCTTCGTCACCCGACAACCACACGGACGAGGAGGAGAGATGAAGTCGAAATGGGTCATGACACTTCTCGCAGCACTGCTGGGCGCCGCCGTCTACGCCGGGGTCGTCCTCGCGACGCCCAGTACGGGTCTGACGACCACGATTCTCGCGAAGTCGACGTTCGACGACCTCGACCTTCACGGGTACTCGTTGACCACCACCACCGGTCCGCACGGCAAGCCGATTCCGAAGGTCTGGCTCGCGCTGCTCAAGACGTACGGGCAATCGGACCTCTACGTGGTCGACAACAAGCTCGCAGCTGGGGGCACCACGGGCTGGCACTCGCACCCCGGTCCGAGTCTCATCTTCGTGGTCGCCGGCGCGGTCACGAACTACATGAGCGACGACCCGTCGTGCACCCCGCACGTCTACAACGCGGGCCAGGGCTTCGTCGACCCGGGCGGCCGCGACGAGCACATCCTGCGAAACGAAGGAAGCAGCCCCGCGGAGACGATCGCGGTCCAGATCCTCCCGCAAGGAGCCGACCGCCGAACCGACGTGCCCGTGGCCCCCGGCAACTGCCCCTTCTAGGAACCTAACCGGGCCACCAGAGCGACGCGGCCGGTTGCGGAACGAGCCCGCCACCGGCCGCGCTGCTCGACCGGAGGGCCCGCCCGAAATGCATCTCCGAGCAGAATCGTCCGCTTCAGGCCTCGTCGCGTCAGTGGACCCGGGTGAGGCGTTCGAGTACCCGGCCTGGGAACGACATGTGTGGAGTGCGCCAGACGTGTCGCTGCTCATAGGGCCAGGCGTAGATCGGGCTGCCGTCGCGAACCAGCTCGGGCAGGCGTGGTTCGCCGAGCTCCTCGGCGGACCACTCGTACAGGCGCTGCAGCCGAGGCGCGAGCACCGTGTAGTCGAACAACCGGCCGAGACGCTGCTCGTCGGCGATGTACCACTCGACCTCCCGCGTGAGCGGGTAGTAGTTCGGGATCACGCGGCGGAGCGAGAGAAACGCGCCCGCCATCCCGAGCCGGGGATCACCGAGCAGGCGGCTGAGCGGAGCGAGTCCCCCCAAGGCGAGGCGAGGCGCTCCGACAAGTGCATGCGCGTAGAGGACGCGTGCCAGCGCAACGTTGATGAAGAAGCGCTCCGGCGGCGTCTCCTGGTGGGCAAGCCGTTCGTGCTCCAGGTAGCCGGCCACGATGCTGGCGTTGTGCGCCCGGTACCAGCAGGACGGTGTCGGGGTGGCGACGAACTCGAGCCAGAGCCGCACGGCCGGCGACGACGGCTCGCCTGATCGACCGCCGACGAGCGCGACCGCTTCGCATCCGTCCCGCAGCAGGCGCTCGTTGACCGCCCGCCACCAGAGGCTGCCGGGGGGCGATGCTTCGAGCGGGTCGAGCAGACCGCGCTGAGCCTGCCAGCGCATGAACGACAGCGCTGCACGTCGGAACGGCAGGTGTCGTGGTGCCCGTCCCGTCGGCCCGTGGTAGGTCCGCTCGATCAGGGCAAGACGCGCCGCCGGATCGTCGCGCGATGCCGCGACTTGCGCCTCAGCCCAGGCGAGCGCGTCCCGATGCTCGCTCATCGCCGCCTGGATGGCTCCTCGGCATGCTCATCGCCATCATCCTGACGCGTCTGCCGGGACTCGATCCCTCGGCGTCGAAACCCGAGGGCTGGGCGAACGGCTCGCGCGGGCTGCCGGCTGGTTGCTGACCGTCGCAGCGGACAACGCAGGCGCGGCTGTCCACGGCGCGGTCATGATCGGCGTCCTCTTCGCCGCCGAGGACGCACGGCACGAGGGATACCCGGCCACGATCGAGGCGGCCGCGGTCGTTCTCGCCCTCTATTGGCTCATGAACCTCTACACGCATACGCTTGGGGTGCATTTGCGGAGCGGGAGTCGCTGAACGCCGCACTCATCTCGACGGCTGACACCACCATCGGATGCGGAAGGCCCCGCTTGCCGGGGCCTTCCGCCACCTGCTCGCACCAGCCCACGCCCGGCTGCGCGTGCCTGAACGACACACCGTCCCCGCGCACGCAGCATGGAAATGGTGTGAAAATAGTGATGGGGGTGGTGAGGGATGGGTGTAAGGGAGAGTAAGAGGGAGGTAAGGGAAATGAGTGGGCAGATGTGGTCGCCGGGTCGACGTCGATGGCGCGGCGAGAGGATCGGCAGCGTTTTGGCGAGAGATAGAAGCTGGGGCTCGAGCGAGGAGGCGGCCGAGGCGGCGGGGGTGTCGCAGGCGGTTGGCAGCCGATGGTTTCGAGACGCTGGCGGGATGTCGCCTATCTCGTTGGCCCCGCTGTCGGGGCGTTACTTGTGGTTTGCTGAGCGGGAAAAGTCATGATCTTCATGCTCGGCGTGGAGGAGTGCGAGAGATCGCGCGGCGGTTGGGGCGTTCGGCGTCGACGATCTCGAGGGAGATGCGGCGTAACGCGTCCACGCGCACCTACGCTTGGAGTATCGGGCGACGACGGCGCAGTGGCATGAAGAGCGACGAGCGAGCCGCCCGAAGATGGCGAAGCTCGCCGCGAATGACGGGTTGCGTGAGTATGTGGAGGAGCGACTGGCCGGGACGATCGAGAGACCTGACGGAGATCCGGTGTGCGGGCCGGAGGTGCGTTTCATCGGTCGTCGACATGGTCGTCGAGAGGACAGGCGTTGGGCGAATGGTGGAGACCGGAGCAGATCGCCAACGGCTGCGACTGGAAGTGCGCGATGATGCGTCGATGCGGATCTCGCACGAGGTGATCTACCAGGCGCTCTATGTCCAGGGCCGTGGTGCGCTGAAACGCGAGCTGATGGCCTGTTGCGTACCGGCTGCGCGCTGCGGGTGCGCGCGCTCGAACGCGCGGACGGGGCAAGAGATTCGTGAGAGCGGAGATGATGATCAGCGAGCGGCCGGCCGAAGCCGCCGACCGGGAGGTGAGAGGAGACTGGGAAGGAGAATGATATAGGATGGACAGCTAAGAGATAGGCAAGATTGTAGAGAGGAAGACGAGGTTTGTGATGTTGCTGCAACTGCGGCGCATGGACGGGCACGGCGATGAGGCGCGGGTCAAGAACGGGCGGCGCTGGCGGTCACGGCGCAGAGGCGGTTCGCGACGCGATTGCCGGCTCGATCCTGACACTGCCCGAGCAGCTCCGCGGCGCGACCGGGACAGGGTGCCGAGATGGCCGAGCATGCCCAGTTGCGGATCGACAGCGGCATGAAACCGCGATGCGCGTGGGGGCGCTGGCCCTCCTCCGAGGGGTGTTAATCGGTCAACCGCGATCGGCACCCAGGCGCAGGATCCGGAGCGCCCGCAGCGTGTTCCAGCGGCTCTCGCCGCCGGGCTTCTCCATCTCGACCAGCAGGGTTCCGGGAATGCGCTTCTGCAGCGGCCAGCGGCCGTTCGGCCTGCGGCGGTCGCGGAGCAGCCGGATCCCGTCCTCGGCCCGCTCGTCGTCGATCGCCGGGGTCAGCCTCAGGTAGTCCAGGCCGCGCAGCACCGTGTAGTGCCAGTGCCACGGGTAGGTCAGATGGGTGAAGCGCTCGCTGACGACCTCGCCGGTCCTGTCCGAGCGGTGGAGGCGATGCGCGAGCATGAACTCCAGCGCCCTCGCCTCCGCGTCGCGGAACTCGCGGGTCGAGATCGCTCCGCGGTCGGACGCGAGGCGCAGAGCCTCGAGGACGTTGAACGTCGTGTGGAACGAGCTGTGGCGCGTGGCCGGCCGGTTACGGACGTGGCAGTTCCAACCGCCGTCGCCGAGCTGCGCGCCGATGACGGCCGCGCCCAGCGGCTCGAGCCGCGGGTCGCCGGCCAGGAAGTACGCACCGAGGCCGAGCCAGAAGCCCAGATGGCAGAGGTCGACCCGCTTGAGCAGGAACGCTCCGTCCACGTCCTCGCCCGCGGGCATGAAGCGGCCGAGCAGGCGCTCGACCGGCCCGCGCGCCGAGGGATGGTCCTCGGGCAAGCCGCACGCCACCAACAGGAGCAGCGTCCACGTCGAGGCTGTCCACCGGCCGCTGGGCCACTCGCCGTCGGCGCCCTGACGGGCGAGAAGCTCCGCGCCCCACCCGGTCTCCGCCACGCTCCGCCGCTCGCGCTCCGACGCCTCTGCCGGCTCGTCGAGCAGGTCGCGCATCACCTGCCAGCGGATCGCCGGGTCGCCCTCGAGGAGCCAGTCGACGACGTCGTCCGTCAGAACGTCAGGCCGTGCCCGAACGGGAACAAGGGCGCCTCGGAGTCGTATGGCACATCGGGGAGCTGGCGCAGCACGGCGTCCATCGACGACGGCAGCTCGAACGGCAGCTTGCCGGTCGGGGCGAAGCGGCCGAAAACGAGGTCGAGGAGCGCGTCGTCGCCCGCGCCGAAGCTGCCGACGAGCGCGGCGACACCTGCCGCGATCTCCGTCAGGATCGCCGGACGGTCGAGGAAGACGTCGACGACCGTCGGCACCCGGCCGGCGACGCCGAGGATCCGCTCGCGCTCCGCCGCCGGGAACTCGAGGCTCCCCTGGTGGAAGATGCTCTCGAGGAACCCTTCGCGCGGCTCGAACGGCGATGCGACGCGCAGGATCGCGAGGTCCGCGTCCTCGGGGGATTCGACGACCTCCGCATACTGCTCCGCTGCCTCGCGGGCGACGCCCTCGACGTACAGACGCGGCCGACCCTGCACCGGCAGCGCGCCGTCGTTCGCGAGCAGGACGAGCGAGCGCCGCTGCGCCTCGGCCCCGGCTCGGCGGAAGTCGTCGCGCCCGGCGACCGTCAGCACCGCGTCCTCGTCGACGTACGGGTCGTCGAACAGGCCGAGCCTGAACTTGTCGCGCAGGAGACGGCGCACCGACTCGTCGATCCGCTCCTCGCCGATTCGGCCGGAGCGCACGAGCTCGACGAGGAGCGCAGGGTCGTTCTCGCCGCCGAGCTGGTCGCAGCCGGCATCGACGATCTTGGCGACGCGGTCGGCGGCGGAGAGCTCCTCGACCCCCCAGCACTTCGCGTAGAAGATCCAGTCGCCGAGATCGGCGTCGGTGGCGAGGCCCCAGTCGGTGCAGACGACGCCGTCGAAGCCGTACCGCTCGCGCAGCAGCCCTGTGATCACGTCGCGGTTGAACCCGAAGCCGACCTCCTCCAGCTCCGTTCCGACGGGCCGGCCGTAGTACGGCATGATCTGCGCCGTCCCCGCCGCGAACGCCGCCTCGAACGGCCGCAGGTGGTACTCGAAGTTGTCCCCCGGGTAGACCTGATCCTTGCCGGTGGCGAAGTGCGGATCCTCGCCGTCGGCCTGCGGGCCTCCACCGGGGAAGTGCTTCGTCATGCACGCGACGCTGTGCGGCCCGAGCTCGTCGCCCTGGAAGCCGCGGATGTACGCGGCCAGCAGGCGCGACGCGAGCTCGGCGTCCTCGCCGAAGCAGCCCGAGGCCCGCGCCCACCGCGGCTCGGTGGAGAGGTCGGCCATGGGGTGCAGCGCGACGCGGATGCCGACCGCCAGGTACTCCTGCCGCGCCACGTCGCCGAACTGGCGCACGAGCTCCTCGTCGCCCGCGGCGGCGAGGCCGATCGGCTCCGGCCACTGCGAGAACGAGCCCGAGGACATGCTCGTGGCCGGGTTGTCGCTGAAGCCGTGCCGCGGGTCGGTCGAGATCGTCACCGGGATCCCGAGCCGCGCCTCCTCGGCGAGCTTCTGGAGGCGGTTGTGCCACGCGGCGACCTCCTGGGCGCCCGGCGTCCAGTAGATGTTGAAGTGCGTGATGTGCCGCCCGTGGACCAGCTCGGGCGTCGCGATCGGCGAGAAGGGCGCGGGCTCCTCGAGCAGCGTGCCATCCGGATTCATCCCGATCGGCGTGTGGTACATCAGGCCCGCCTTCTCCTCGAGCGTCATCTGCGCGAGCAGGTCCTCGACGCGCTCCTCGATCGGCCGGCGCGGGTCCTCGTACGCGTCGAGCGCTCCGTTGCCGTTCAGGTCGCGGTAGTCCACTGGGTGAGGATCCTAAGCTCCTCCTCACGTCGTGTAGAGCGCAGCCGTCTCGGCTGCGGCGGCCGCGATCTGCTCGCGCAGCGCCGGAGGGGCGAGCACCTCGGCCTCCGCGCCATAGCCGAGCAGGCTGTGGACGGCGTGGCCGAGCCCGTCGAAGCTCGCGATCACCGTGGCCGGCTCGCCGTCCTCGATCACGCAGGCGCCCCGGAGGTAGCGGACGCGGCTACGCGGGACGCGCAGGGTGACCTCGATCTGCGCTCGACTACGCTCGAACGCCTGCGAGCGACTGGCCCACGCGGCCGCGAGATCGAAGTCGGCGGGGCGGGTGCACGGCTCCGCGCGCTCCGTGGCGGACACGATCCGCGACACCCGGTAGACACGCTCCTCCCCGCGACGCTTCGCGAGCAGGTACCAGACTCCGGCTTTGAGGATCAGGCCCAGCGGGTCGAGCCGGCGCGACACGACGACCGCGCCCTCGCGGTAGCGGATGTCGAGGCGTCGGCCGCGCCAGAGCGCTCCGGCGATCAGCGGCAGCTGCGGGACGCGGTCCTCCTCGCGGAACCAGCCGCGCGTGTCGACGTGGAAGAGCCGCGCGGCGCGATCGGCGCGCTCCTGGAGCTCTGCGGGCAGGGAGGCGAGGAGCTTCAGGCGGGCGGCGGCCAGCTCTCGGCCGAGACCGAGCTCGGCCGCGGGCCCGACGAAGAGCGCCTCCGCCTCCGCCGCGTCGAGCCCGGTCAGCTTCGTCCTGTAGCCGCGCTCCAGCCGGTAGCCGCCCGCCGGCCCGCGGACCGAGACGATCGGGACGCCGGCAGAGGCAAGCGCCTGCGCGTCGCGCTGCACCGTCCGCTCGGAGACCTCGAGCCGCTCGGCGAGCTCGACTGCCGTGAGCTGCCCCCGCGTCTGAAGCACGAGCAGGAACGAGACGAGGCGGCTTGCGCGCACGATTCGAGCCTAGTCGACTAATACGACAGAAGATGGCGGGAATGCGCGCTACTGTCCCTCGAGCCAACACCACAGAGAGGGGAAGAACGATGGCAGTGAAGCCGATTCCCGACGGATACCGGACCGTCACCCCCTACCTCGTCGTCGACGACGCCGCTGCGGCGATCGAGTACTACAAGAAGGCGTTCGGTGCGACGGAGCGCGGGCGGATGGAGGCGCCGGGAGGCACGATCGGCCACGCCGAGCTCCAGATCGGCGACTCCGTCGTGATGCTGTCCGACCCGTTTCCGCAGGGGTCCACTCGCCCGCCGAGCGAGCTGGGCGGCACCAGCGCGAGCGTCTTCCTGTACGTCGAGGACGTCGACGCGGTGGTCAAGCGGGCCGTCGGCGAAGGCGCGACGATCGTGATGGAGGTCGCCGACCAGTTCTGGGGCGATCGCTTCGGCACCGTCACGGATCCGTTCGGCCATGTGTGGTCGGTCGCGACGCACATCGAGGACGTCCCGCCGGAGGAGATGGCCAAGCGGGCCGAGGAGGCCATGGCCGCGATGGCCAGCTGAGACGCATGATGCCAACCGCCACCGAGGAGCTATCACAACAGGCGTTGTTCGGCCCGGAGCTCTTCTTCTTCCTGGCCGACCTGCGAGCGAACAACGATCGCGAGTGGTTCGCGAAGAACCGGCACCGCTACGAGGAGGACCTACTCGAGCCAGCGCTGGCGTTCATCGACGCGTTCGCGCCCCGGCTGGAGGAGATCAGCCCGCACTTCCGCGCCGACGCGCGGCCGAACGGCGGTTCGCTCTTCCGGATCTACCGGGACACGCGCTTCTCGAAGGACAAGACGCCGTACAAGACCAACGTCGGGATCCACTTCCGTCACGAGCGGGCGAAGGACGCCCAGACCCCGGCTTCTACCTCCACATCGGACCTGGGGAGGTCTTTGCCGGGGGCGGCGTCTGGCACCCGGACACCGCGGCGGCGACGAGCATTCGCGAGGCGATCGTCGCCGACCCGGAGCGCTGGAGGCGCGCCACCCGCGGCGGTGCCTTCGCGAAGCGCCTCGAGCTCGCCGGCGACTCGCTCAAGCGCGTCCCGCGGTGGGCCGACCCCGATCACCCGTTCGCGGACGAACTGAGGCGGAAGGACTTCTTCGGCTCGGCCAGGCTGACCGAGGACGACGTCGTCGCTCCCGGCTTCGTCGACGAGTACGCGCGGATCTGCCGAGCCGGCGCGCCGCTGATGCAGTTCCTCTGCGACGCGCTCGAGGTCTCGTACTAGCAAGGCCCTCCACGGGTCGGCGGGTCCCTCCGGACGACGCGAGCGGCGACGATGGTGACGCCGCGTCGGACTCGAGGCACAACCGACGTGTCCGCGCTCTCGAAACCGGGCTGAAAAACCGGGGCGCCGGGCATGAGCGCCGCGAGCGCCGCCAGGTGGGCACCCGCGGAGCTCCCCGCCGAACGGCAGCTCGTTGACGAGGACGCCGAGCCGGTAGCTCGTGTTCCGCGGGCTCGACCGCGCCGGCCGCCGGGGCGCCAGCGCCACCAGCGGGCAGGCCGCGATCAGCGCCGTCGTGAGCAGATAGCCGATCGGCATGGATCCCATTCATCCTCCGATCGGCCATCTGCACGACCCGGTCGCGCCGGATTCGTCAGCGCGATTCGAGCGTGACGTACTCGGGAGGCCCGCCCGTTCCCCAGCGGAGCTCGATCTGCTTGCCCGCCGCACGGGCATGGTCGGACGTCGAGGCATCCCTGGCGGGCGCTGCGACGTAGCGCGGCGCGTCGCCCGCGCCCCATCGCAGCTCGATGCCGTTCGACGCAGTTGGCGACGACGGGGAAATCGCCGGTGAAGCGGCGCCGGCGACGACGGCAGCGACCGCTGCGGCGGCGGCGCTCACAAGCATCGTGATCTTCGTTCGCACGATCATCTCCTTGGTCTCGATCGCTCCGGTCGAGTGATCTCGTTGATCCGAGTAGAGCGGCGACCGCCTGTCTCTCGGTTAACGACGGACCCAGGGCCGGGTAAAGCGCAACGGCAGTCCGCAACCCGGCGACGACCTACCGGTAGACCCGGCGCTCGATCCGCAGCATGATCTCCGCGTGGCCGTCGCCAGCCCGCTGCTCACGATCGGGAGAACCGTCGTCAGGCGCTTCTCGGGCGAGAGCGCGTTCTTCTTCGTCGCCGGAATGGCGATCGACGCGGACGGAGCGCCTCACGCCTATCACCCGCGCGGATCGCCGCCCGGGCTCGACCTGCTCGCCAATGCGGGGCATCCGGGCAACTGGTGGGGGCTCGCGACGCGAAACGGTCTGCCGGTGGTCCAGCGCCGCGGCGACCCGGCCCCCGGGTTCTACGTCTCCGTCACCGCGCTCGTCTACAAGGACGCCCGTGCGGCGACCGACCCGCGGCACTATGTCGACGCCGAGACGATCCCCTATGTCGTCCTTCCGTCTCGTGTCCTTCGGGCGGCGCACGCGCACCTCGGCGACATCGCCGTCGTCTGGAACAGACGGAAGGACAAGCTCGCGCACGCGATCGTCGCGGACATCGGCCCGGCCGGCCAGGTGGGCGAGGGCTCGATCGCCCTTGCGCGAGCGACCGGGATTCCCGACAGCCCGAAGAGCGGCGGCCAGCTGGGCGACGTCGTCTATCTCGTCTTCCCCAGCTCCGGCAACCGCTTCGCCCGTCCGCTTCCGATCGTCAGCCAGCTCGGCAAGAAGCTGC
This sequence comes from uncultured Thermoleophilia bacterium, assembly GCA_963708355.1. Taxonomy (GTDB): domain Bacteria; phylum Actinomycetota; class Thermoleophilia; order Gaiellales; family Gaiellaceae; genus PALSA-600. The sequence goes on from CAVPSK010000015.1 coordinate 13,869, forward strand.
TCGCCCAATGGGGAGGTCGAGAGCGCCTGAAGACGATTCGCGACTGACCCTAGGAGCAGCCGCAGCGCCAGTCTGGTCTCCGGCGAGCGCGCGTGGCCCAAACCTGTCCCCAGCGGCAGGCCGTGTCCTGGGTTGACGGGTGCGGGCTAAGGGTTGATGCGGATTAGGGCAAACTCCGTGTCGAGGCCGTTCGCGGCGTATCCGGCCGCGACGATCTTGCCGTCGGCCTGGATGACGACGTCCTGCCCGAATTCCCCGCTTCCATGGAAGTCGGTCGTGACCATGCCGTTCTCGCCGAAACCGATGTCGAGGGCGCCGTCGCGGTCGTAGCGGACGACTGCCATGTCGAGAATCGTCGAGCTCGTGGCGCGCCCGACGACGACGATCCTGCCATCCGCGTCCACGGTCAGTCCTTCTGCGAAGTCGTCGCCGCCACCGATGTCCGTGAGAACGATGCCGGAACTCCCGAACGAGTGGTCGAGCCCGCCGTTGGCGCTGTAGCGGGCGAGTGCGAAGTCGGTGTTCAGCCCGGCGCCGAGGGAGTGTCCCGTGACGAGGATCTGGCCGTCGGATGTCAGCGCTACGCCGTTGGCGAAGTCGTCCGAGCCGAAGTCGGTGATCGTGACGCCGTGGTCGCCGAACGAGGTGTCGACCTCGCCGGTGTCGGTGTAGCGCACGAGCGCGACGTCGCTGTCGACCGTGCCGGCGACCACGATCCCGCCGTCGCCGGGCTGGATGACGACGGCACGCCCGACATCCGTCCTCGTTCCCAGATCGGTCGTGATGATCCCGTCGCCGCCGAAACTCGTGTCGAGCGTACCGTCGCCGAGGTAGCGGGCCAGCGCGAAGTCGTTGTCCGCGCCCAACGGGCCCGTCCTGGCGGCGAGCCCGGCGACGACGATCTTGCCGTCGGCTTGCACGGCGACCGCGTTGGCCTGGTCGACCTGACCGGCGAAGTCGGTCTCGACGATGCCGCCGTCTCCGAAGCCGGTGTCGAGGCTGCCGTCGGCGTGGTAGCGGACCACTCCGAAGTTGCGGTTGAAGCCAGGCCCGTCGGTGCGCCCGACGACCACGAATCCGCCGTCAGGATCGAGCGCCGCATCGAAGGCTTCGTCTGTCTGACTGCCAAGGTCGGTCGTGACGATGCCGCCGTCTCCGAAGCCGGGATCGAGGTTGCCGTCGGAGTCGTGGCGCGTCAGCGCGAAGTCGATGCCGCCGCTCACGGCGCGGCGGCCGGCGGTGACGATGCCGCCGTCGGGCTGGACGAGGACGGCTTCGGCCTCGCCGTGGCCGACCACGGTCGACACCCTGCCGTCGCCACCGAACGTCGGATCGAGACCCGAGAGTGGCGCGGGCGGTGCGCACTCCACGGCGATGTCGGTCACGTCGGCGCCTGCCACGTTGCCCGCACCGTTCCTCACCGTGCAGACCTGGTCGGGGTCGCTCGGCTGGGTCGCGATCGTGACGTCGTAGGGCAGGCCGTCTGCGACGGCACCCGGGAACGCGAACGGCCCGTTGCCGACGTCGAGGTCGGCGCCGAGGTTGTCGAGTACCAGCCCGGAACCCTGCAGCCCGCCGACCGTGCCGCCGATCGTGAAGCTCGCCGGCTCGTCGTCGGGAGAATCGTCGTCCACGATCGTCGCCTCCGTCCGGCTCTGCTCCCCAGCCACGCCGCACTGGGCATCGGTGAGCGAGACCGAGAACGTCTCGTCGGGCTCGGACTCGTCGTCCTGGCGGATCGGGATCTCGACGAGCCGCGGGGCCGAGTCCCCGTCGGCGAACGTGACGCGCGTGCTCGTCTCGGTGTAGTCGGTGCCCGCCTCGGCCGAGCCCGCACTCGTGGTGACGACGACGCTCGCCTCGCCGCTCGTCCCATCCGTGCGGGTGACGCGCACGAGCATCGGCACGCCGGTCGATTCGTCGGTGACGTACGCGGGCTCGCTCAGCTGCAGCGTTCCGGCGGCCGGGTCTGGCCCGGCAGGGCACTGCGCCGCCGGCAGCGCCTCGATCGGCGGTGCAGCGAAGGTCGGCGCGCCGCGGGCCTTCAGGCCTGTGGTCTCGACGAGCGCGGGAAGAAGACGCTGCGGGTCCTGGATGAACGCCTCGACCGCCGACTCCCGTCCTCGACCGTTGACAGTCTCGGCGTCAAGGGTGACCTCCACTGCGAACAACTCGCCGTCTCTGAGCGAGGACAGGTCGACGTTCATCGACACCGGTGTGTTCAGCTCCGCGATAGCGTGCGACCGGGTTCCGACATCGTCGACGTCGTCGTCGATCGAGAAGTTGCCATTGTCCCAGAGCGGCCCCCGCGAGTCGGATGATGTCGCCGCCTCGATCGTCCAGTGGCCCTCGTGACCCTCGATGTACGCGACGCCCGCGCGCCGGAAGAAGTCACCGCCGGCCGACTCGGCATAGGCTCTCGCGCGGAAGCGGACCACGGCCCTGATCGGCCGGCAGTCGAGACCGGGCTTGCACTCCGAGGGTAGGAGGCCGTGGTTTGCATCGATGGCATCGAGGACCGCCTTCGAGATGGTGATGCGCAGCGAGGCGGCATCGGACCGCTTCTCGTAGGCCAGGAACTGATCGAGGTGCGAGGAACCGCCGATCGGCGTCCCGCGCTGGGTGATGTTGCCCGACGGTGCCTGGGCCAGTACCCCGAACCGCTTGCCGCTGGCGGTCGAGAAGATGTCGCCGGTCGCGACATTGCGCGGTTTGCTCTCCGGGAAGTTGAAGACCGCCGGCCCGAAGACGACCTTCTCGTGCAACCGGCCACCCACCCCCGAGTCAGATGCCACCTCGACGTCACCAACGCCCTGCTGCACCTCGTGGAACGACCAGAAACGCACAGGGCGGTTGTCGAACTGCGCCGATGCCCCGCCCGCGGACGCGGAACCCACCGCGATCACAACGAGAGCCGCGATCGTGCCGATAAGCCTTCTCCTGAACATGACGTTCCCTCCCGTGGCGTTTGACTCTTGCCCGATATGACCCCAGACACGCGCGAAAATTCCCGACGCCAACGAAGACCGCGACGATCGAGAGCGTCGCCGCCCAGCTCGCGAGGAGGTTGAGCGCCCCGCGACGACTCCGTCCTTCAGGACGCAAGGAACGTCCTCGTCGCGCCGACGCTCGTTCGCTCGCAGGCGTTGTCGGCGCTGTACGAGGCGGCGCGCCGGGGTGAGATCCGCGGGTCAGGGGATCGAGCGGGTGACGCGTGATCAACTCGCTGAAGGTTCGCCTCCTTGGCGACAAGGTGCTCCAGCGGAGGGCGTGGAAGGTCGCGGAAGAGCTGGGCTGGGAGACAACGTACGACGCCGAATTCGTGGCATTGACGCAGCTACAGGCGGACTTCTTCGTCACTTCCGACGGTGAGCTGGCGCGGGCGGTCTCGAGCCTCGTCGAGACGGCGACGATCGACGCGCTCCGCACGGCCTAACGGCGGTCGCGGCCACGAGCCGCCTCGCTTGGCCCAGCGTGCTCGCACCTGAACGCATCACTCGTCAGCGGTGGAGGGAACACTGGGTTCTGGCTGACGGAGGTGTCGCTTTTCGGACGGTGGCGTCGCCGATGCGCTTCGTGACGGGCACGATTCGCAGCTCCGTCTCGTCGCCGTCGCAAAGGTCGATCGTCTGCGGCGCCGCGCTCTCGGGTAGCCCGTGGTGTCCGTCGAGAACGGGGCGGCCAACATCCGATAGCGGCGTCGGGACTTTCCGCGTCCCGTCGCGCCGGCCTGGTTGTCAGGACGTGGGTGAAGTCGTATGCTCCGCCCGTCGACCGGGGGGGCGGCGCTCCTCGGCCGTATGCGTATGAGCGCCCCAGACGCACTCCGACAGAAGCCGCGCAGGAGACGTACGTGAGCACCTCCGCCCAGGGGACGGTCGTCGGCGGCAACGGAGCCGGCATCGGCGGCCTCACGGTGGTGCTCGAGGACGTGTCGACGCTGTTCGACCGCTCGCTCGCGCGCAGCGAGACGACGGGTACGGGCGCGTTCTCGCTGACGTACGAGGACGACTTCTCCGAGACCGGCAGCCGCGAGCTCCGGCTGCGCATCCGGGTCGGCCAGCACGTCGTGCGCGAGGACAAGCGACCGGACGTCTCGTCGGCGCAACTCTCGTACGGGCAGATCCAGCTTCCGGGCGCGGAGGGCACGAGCGTGTTGGCGACGCTCGCGACGGGCGCGCCCTCGCGGTTCAGCCACGGCAACGCGCTCGAGTGGCTGTGCGACGACGTCGATGCGTGGAAGCGGGTCGCCGATCTGATCCGGAAAGCGGACTCGCACCTCGACGTCATGCAGCTCACAATCTCGATGGAGAAGTTCAAAGCGGCGGCGGCCGAGGAGCGTCCGCAGATCGTGCTCGACTTCCACTCGCCCGAGCCGAGCGCGGCGCAGCCGCGCAAGGTCGACGCGAACGACGGGAGGATCGAACGCCTGCTCCTCGCCGCGTCGCAGAAGCCGGGCGTCACCGTACGGATCCAGATCCCGGTGCCAACGGTCGACTTCCACGTGCTGCCCTTCGCCGGGCTCGCGGGCGTCGTCGTGGGTCTCGCGCTCCTCTCGGTCGTGGCCGGGCTGCTCATCGGCTTCGTCGTCATCGCCGCGGCGATCATCGGCCTCGACCGGCACTTCGGCCGCGGCGAGCGGGTAATCGCCCAGTGGTTCGCCGACGCGCACGCCGACGCCAAGGTCCGGGTTCGCGCGCTCCAAACCGAGCTCTTCAGCATCACGCACACGAAGCTCGTCATCGACGGAAACAAGAAGGCGATCCTGCTCGGCTCGCCGTTCGAGCAGGTCTACTACGACTCGCAGGGGCACGTTCTCGATGAGCCGCGCCGCGGCGACGACGCGGGCAAAGGGCCGATCCACGACGTCAGCGTGTCCGTCCGCGGGCCGGCCGTGCGCGACATGCAGGAGACCTTCAACGCGCACTGGAACCTCGCCGACCCGAGCGACCCGCTGCCGCTGCCGGCTCCCGACATCCCCCAGGTGTCGACGACCGAGGGCAACGAGCTCCTCACGTCCGTTCAGGTCGTGCGCACGCTGAACCCGCGGACGTTCAAGGACGTGCTGCACGAGCCGGACGGCGAGAAGGGGATCCTCGAGGCGTACCTGCGCGCGATCCACTTCGCGGAGCGCTTCATCTACATCGAGAACCAGTACTTCAACGACGAGCCGGTCACCGACGCCCTGATCGACGTGCTGAAGAACAAGCCGAATGTGAAGGTGATCCTCCTGCTGAACGTCGAGCCCGACATGCCGCACTACCCGATGTGGCAGCGGACGACGATCATCCGTCTCGCAGAGGCGGCCGGGAACGACGTCGAGCACCGGCTCGGCGTGTTCACGAGCTGGAGCCACGCGCCCTCCGACGCGAAGCATCCGAAGCCGCGGCTCGCGAAGCACTACCTGCACACGAAGACGGCGATCATCGACAACAAGTGGGCGACGGTCGGCTCGGGAAACATCGACGGCGCCTCGCTCGACGAGTTCCAGGCGTTCTGGTACTCGCGGCTCGCGAACGTGATCCTCGAGGGCGGCGCGGCGCGCAACACCGAGACCAACTGCGTCGTCTTCGAGGAGACGCCGCCCGCCAGGTCTGCCGTCGACGACCTCCGCCGCCGGCTGTGGGCCGAGCACCTCGGCGTCGTCGACACGAGCGGCAAGCTCACGCCCGGCTCGGACGAGCTGAAGGACTCTCCGACCAAGGACTGGCTCGCGGTCTGGGTCGACAAGGCGAAGGCGAAGAAGGCGAAGCTGATCGCCACGCCGAACGACCCGAGCCCGATCCACGTGTTGCCGTGGCCGCCGCCCAAGGCGATTCGACGACCGACCTCGAAGAACCACCTCGAGCTGCTCGAGATCAAGGTCGAGCCGTTCGACCTGGTGACGCACGGCGCGCCGAGCTTCGACTTCGAGACGGGCGACTTCAAGAAGTAGGCACATGCCGACCTCGCTCGAACGGATCGCTCACGAGCTCGCGCAGGGGCTAGCCGCGGTGCACGTCCTGCTCGCGGGCGACAACGGACCGGCGGTGATCCTGCGCTCGCTCGGCTGGGACCTTCCGCCCGGCGCCGAGGACGTCGGCCTCGCAGCGCTCGACTTCTCCGACCTCGTCGACAAGGTCCTCGAGCTCGAGGACGACATCGGTGCCGGCAAGAGCGGACCGGAGCTCGACGCCGAGTTCGCCGAGCTCCTCGTCGAGCTCGGCAAAGCCCTCGTCCATGTGCAGGCCGCGGTGGAAGGCCTGAGCGCAGCGGGCGACTACCTCGACAAGACCCAGATCAAGGACGAGTTCTTCCCCCGCCTCACGAGCGTGGCGCTGACGTCGCGGCTCGCCGCGGCCTCGCCGTTTGCGCTGCTCGTCATGCAGGCGACGGGCGTCGTCACGGTCGAGCAGTTCGCGGCCGACCCGACGATCTTCCAGGTCGATCACGTGCGGCCGACCATCCACTACGACGCGCTCGGTCGCCTCTTCACCGATCCCGTCGGCCAGATCGAGTCGCGCTACGGCTGGGGCACAGCCGACTTCGACGGCGACGCGCTGATCGGAAACCTCAGCGCGCTCGTCGAGGTGCTCGGCATACCGGTCAGGCGGCGCGCGCTCCCGCGTCGCGTCGAGGAGCAGCTGCGCGGGTCGCCGGTGCCCGAGGCTGACACCGATCCGGTGAGCCAGCTGATCGCGAGCCTCGTCCGCGGGCACGAGGCGAGCGGGCTCGACGTCGGCGTCTCGCTCTACCCGCTGCGAGCGACGACCGCCGGGGGCGCGGACGGCGGCCTCGGCGTCTCGCCGTTCGTCCACGGGACGACGGACCTGCACTTTCCGCTCACCGACGTCCTCTCCGCCGAGTTCCAGGCGAACCTCGGCCTCGACTCGGGCGTCGCGCTCGAGCTGCGGCCGAACGTCCCGACGACGATCAAGGCGGGCCTGCTCGACCCCGGCGGCGTTGTCGACGCCGCCGCGGGCAAAGTGCTCCTCCTGCTGACCTTCGCCGACCCGGACGGCGGGGACGTCACCCTGTTGACGCTGCCGGGCGGCGGAATCGTCGAGGCGAAGTCGCTCGCGGTCGGCGGCGGCGTCGACGTCGCGCACGCGGGCATCACGCCTGCCTTCGCCGCGCGGCTCACGGGCGGACACGCGGTCCTGCGCATGGACGACGCGGACTCGTTCCTCGCGTCGATCCTCCCGCGGGACGGCGTCGAAGCGCACTTCGACGTCGGCCTGCGCTGGTCGGGCGCCGAGGGCTTCAGCTTCGAAGGCTCGGCGCAGGCCGGCACCGACCTCCCGGTCCACCTCGCGATCGCCGGCTTCCGGATCGACTACCTGCACGTCGGGCTGGGCGCGTCGCCGGCCGGCGTGCCGCTCGAGCTCAGCGTCACCGGCGGCGGGACGCTCGGCCCGCTCTCCGCGTCGGTCGAGCGCCTCGGCACGATCGCGACGCTCGCATTCCACGACGGCAACCTCGGCCCGGTCGACCTCGCCTTCGCGTTCAAGGCGCCGACGGGCGTCGGGCTCTCGATCGACGCCGGGATCGTCGCGGCGGCGGGTTCCTCTCGATCGACCCGGACCGCGGCGAGTACGCGGGCGCGCTCGCAGCTCGTCCTCGCCGACTTCCTGACCGTCGGCGCGATCGGGCTGATCACGACGAAGCTGCCCGACGGCTCGCCGGGGTTCTCGCTGCTGATCATCATCACCGCCGACTTCGGCACCGGCATCCAGCTCGGGTTCGGCTTCACGCTCCTCGCGGTCGGCGGGCTCATCGGCCTCAACCGCACGATGCTGCTCCAGCCGCTCACGGACGGCGTGCGCACCGGCGCGATCGACAGCGTCATGTTCCCGCGAGACGTCATCGCGAACGCGCCGCGGATCATCAGCGACCTGCGGACGTTCTTCCCGCCGCAGCAGGGGACGTTCCTGATCGGGCCGATGGCGAAGCTCGGCTGGGGCGAGCCGACGCTGATCAGCCTCTCGCTCGGCGTGATCATCGAGATCCCGCCCGGCGACGTCGCGATCCTCGGCAGTGCTCAAGGTCGCGCTGCCGGCGGAGGACGCCGCGCTGCTCGTGCTGCAGGTGAACTTCGTCGGCGCGCTCGAGTTCGACAAGCAGCGCTTCTACTTCTTCGCGTCGCTCTTCGACTCGCACGTCCTGTTCATCACGATCGAGGGCGAGATGGGCGTGCTGTTCGCGTACGGCGACGACGCCAACTTCGTGCTGTCGGTCGGCGGCTTCCACCCGAAGTTCAACCCGCCGCCGCTGCCGTTCCCGACGCCGAAGCGGATCCCGCTCGACATCATCAACGAGTCGTACGCGCGGATCCGCGCCGAGGGCTACTTCGCCGTCACCACCAACACGGTCCAGTTCGGCACGCGTGCGGAGTACTTCTTCGGCTTCTCGGCGCTGTCGGTCAGCGGCCACTCGAGCTTCGACGCGCTGATCCAGTTCTCGCCGTTCCACTTCATCGTCGAGATCTCGACGTCGTTCTCCGTGAAGGTCTTCGGCCTCGGCGTCTTCGGCGTCGACATCGACCTGACGCTCGAGGGCCCGACGCCGTGGCACGCGCACGGACGGCGTCGCTCTCGTTCTTCTTCTTCTCGATCGGCATCGGCGATCGACTTCACCTGGGGCGACGACCGGGACACCACGCTGCCGCCGGTCGCGGTGATGCCGATCCTGGGCGGCGAGCTCGGCAAGCAGAGCAACTGGCGCGCCGTCCTCCCCAGCGGCTCGAACCTGCTCGTCTCGCTGCGCAAGCTCGATCCGGCGGAGGCGCAGTTCGTGCTGCACCCGGTCGGCACGCTGCAGGTCAGCCAGCGCGCCGTGCCGCTCGACCTCGTGCTCGACAAGGTCGGCAGCCAGAAGCCGAGCGACGCGAACCGGTTCACGCTCGCCGTCAACTCCGCCGACCTCGTGAAGACGCGCGATCTCCAGGAGCCGTTCGCGCCCGGCGCAGTTCAAGGACTTCGACGACGCCGACCAAGCTCTCGCAGCCCGCGTACGTGCCGCAGGACAGCGGCGTCGAGCTGTCGGCGGACGGCAGGCGTACGCGTCGGCGACCGCGATCACGCGCAACGTCCGCTACGACCTGACGATCATCGACACGAAGCTCCTGCGTCGCAGGCAGCGTTTCTTCGTCTACCCGGGCGCGCTGTTCGTGCACTTCCTCCGCGGCGCGAGCGTGACGCGGTCGCCGTTCTCGGCGCTCATCGAGGCGCAGACGCAGCCCGTTCGACGAGCAGGTCGCCGTCAGCGCCGAGACGTTCGCTGTCGCATTGCGGTCGGACAACACGGTCTTCGACGCCGGCGCGGCCGCCTTCACCAGCCAGGCCGGCGGCCGACTACCTCGCGCGAGCGGTCGCGCAGGATCCGAGCGCTCGCGGGCACGCTGCACGTGCTGCCGCAGTTCGAGGCTGGCCGCATGAGCACGGTCGCGACCTACTCGTTCCTGCCGTGGCTGCGCCAGGGCGTCGCGAACACGATCACGTCCGCGGACGGCGACCCGGCGGTGAAGACGCGCGCGAGCGTGCACGTCGAGCTCCAGCTCTCCGGCGACCCCGTCGGCGGCGGCGGCGCGCTCGACGCAGACGCTCGACGCAGGACATCGCGCTCTACGGGCCCGGCGACATCGTCGGCATCGACCCGCGCGCGGTCGTCCGCACCGAGCCGCGACACCTGGATCACGAACTTCGAGTCGAACTACCTGCCGCACGGTCGAGTTCTACGACGAGGACTTCCCGTGGCGCTACACGCCGGCCGCGCCCGACGCGAGCCGGCTCCGCCTGCGCCCGTGGATCGCGCTCGTCGTGCTCGACGGAGAGCGAGTTCGAGGAGGGCAGGACCATCAGCGGCCGTCCGCTGCCGTTCATCACCGTCGCCGGACGCGCAGGTCTTCCCGCCGCCCGACGAGCTGTGGGCGTGGGCGCACGTGCACTTCAACCAGTCGCTGTCGTCAGGCGCCGAACGAGCTCGTCTCGCCCGACATGGGCGCGGTGCTGCCGCGCGTCGCCGACGATCGTCGCGCAGAACCGCGACGCTCGCCTACTCGCGCCTGGTCTGCCCGCGCCGCCTCGACGACAACACCGACTACCACGCGTTCGTCGTCCCGACCTTCGAGACCGGCCGGCTCGCCGGCCTCGGGCAGGACCCGGCGGGCGCGCCGAACGCGACCGCCTCGGCGTGGGAGCCGTACGCCGGCCGGCCCGAGCCGACGAGCTATCCCGTCTACTACCGCTGGTTCTTCCGCACCGGCTCGCAGCGGCGACTTCGAGTATCTGGTCCGGCTGCTCAAGCCGCAGCCGGTCGACACGCGGGTCGGGCACGCGCGACATGGACGTGCAGGATCCGGCGCCGAACATCCCGGGGATCCCCGACCCCGACCTCGGCGGCGTCCTGCGGCTCGGCGGCGCGCTTGCGCGTCCCCGACGCCGACCTCGACGACGCCGACCTGCGACGAGCGGCAGAAGTACGAGAACTGGGACCAGCCGTACCCGCACCCGTTCCAGCGCGCGCTCGCCGCGTTCGTCAACCTGGCCGACGACTACGCGGAGCAGGCGGCTGCCGACGCCAACGCGGCGAGCGGCTGCCGGCGTCGCCGACGATCCCGACCCGCTGATCACGCCGCCGCTCTACGGCCGCTGGCACGCGCTGACGCAGCGGCTGCTGACGAAGCGCGACGGCACGCCGATCGGCCAACGACGCGAACTGGGTGCACCAGCCTCAACCTCGACCCGCGGCTTCCGCGTTGCCGGCCGGCGTTCGGCACCGACGTCGTCCAGGCGAACGCACGAGGACTACATGGACGACGCCTGGCAGCAGATCGGCGACGTGCTCGCCGCGAACGCACGCATCCGCCGCCTCCAGCTCGCGACCGAAGTCTCGCTGCCGCTGGTACGACCGCCATCTCACGCCGCTCGCCGCCGCCGATGCCGGAGCGCGCGCTCGCGCTCGCGGCGCCCCGGTCGCGGGCCGCGTGCTGCTCGCCGGCTCCACGGTCGCCCACCGGCAGACCGCGAGCCTCGTTCCGCCGGTGCTGACCTCGACGGCGATGCGCCGCGTCGTGCGGCCGGCGGCGCGCCTGATGCGCTCCGCTGCCGTTCGACGCGACCGCGACGCCGCAGAACCTGCTCGCACGCGTCAACGCCGGCGAGGTGAGCGCCGCGCCGCCGAAGGCGTGCCGCCGGCGCTGCCGACCGTCGACGAGGCCGCCGACGCGGTGCAGCCGACGGGCGTGCCGCGCTGGCTGCTCGACCTGCTCGCGCGGTACCCGTGGCTGCCGCTCGCGGTGCGTCGCGCTCGGCTCGTGCTGCTGATCGCTGCTCCTGCTGTCGTGCTCGCTCGTGACCGGCCTCGCGGTCGGTCTGCCGCTGCTCGCCGTGCTCGTGCGTCGCTGGCGGTTCGTGCTGCGCCGCTGCGCAACGTGCGCACGACCGCGCCGGCGAGCCATGACGCGAGGCCAACCAGACGCCGGCGGCGGTCGACCAGCTGCCCAAGAGCCCCGACTTCGTGCTCGAGCGAGCCCGGCTCGACGTTCACGGCCGACGACCGGCGCGACCGACAGCCCGACCGCGGTGCGCTTCAAGGACGCGCTGCGCGACTCGTACGCGCTGCGATCGTCGCGAGCAACGCGGCCGCGTCGCGGCCGCCGCCGGTGACGCTCGACCTCGCCGGCGATCGACGAGCTCGCTCGTCGCCGCGGTCGACCCGCGCGTCACGATCCCGCGCCGCGGCTTCTCGCACGATCGCGATCCCGCCCTGCGATCGCGCGAGCTGATCGGCGACGACTTCGACGAGGTGATGGCCTATCCGCGAGATCGACCTGCCGATGTACGAGCCGCTCGAAGACGATCTCGACCGAGCTCTTCCTGCCCAACATCAACCTGATCGCGCAGAACAGCATCACGCTGATCGAGACCAACCAGAAGTTCATCGAGGCCTACATGGTCGGGCCTCAACCACGAGTTCGCCCGCGAGCTGCTGTGGCGCGAGTACCCGACCGACCAGCGCGGCAGCTACTTCCGCCAGTTCTGGGACGTGCGCAGCTTCATCGACAGCGAGGGCCTGAGCCGCGACGCGCTGCAGCGAGCAGCTGCACGACATCCCCGAGCTGCACCGCTGGCCGCCGACCGTCGAAGCTCGGCGACCACAACAACCGCGAGCCGAGCCCGGCGACGAGCGAGGAGCGAGGTCGTGCTCGTCATCCGCGGCGAGCTGCTGAAGAAGTACCCGACCGCCGTGATCTACGCGCACCGCGCCGACTGGGCGACGCAGACCGACGGCACGATCGACCCGAGCGCAGCCGCGCGAGCTCGACGACGCTCACGCCCGCCGAGGAGGCGCAAGCCGCCGCGCGACAAGGTCCGCACGCCCGCTCTACGAGGCGAAGGTCGATCCCGACATCTACTTCTTCGGCTTCGACCTGACCACCGACGAAGCGCAAGGGCGGCACGGCGAGAACCCGGACGACGATCCCGGCTGGTTCTTCGTCATCAAGGAGCGGCCCGGCGAGCCGCGCTTCGGCCTCGAGCTCGACCGCGCACCGGCCCGCTCGAGATCTTCGACGAGCTGACCTGGGACGACGCGCTGCCGGGCGCGCGCCGGGCCAGTTCCTGCCCGCGACGCAGCCTCGCGTCCGTCGGCGCTCGCGCCGCTCGCCGCCGGCGCGACCCGGAGAGAAGGAGCCGCAGCGCGACGACGACGTGCAGGTCGACGCGGCGCCCGGTCAGCTCCGCCCGCTGGGCCTACCTGCTGTTCCGCGCGCCGGTGATGGTCGCCGTCCACGCCGACGAGATGCTGCGCAGGACTGGCGCATGACCGATGGCCGACTTCGCACGCACGCGCAGACAGAGCTCGCCGCGGCCCGCGCGCCGCAGGCGAGCGGCGCGGCTCGCCGCGCGCAGGCGGCCGAGCGGCGGCAAGGCCGATGCGGCCGCTCGAGATCGACCTGCGCGCGCGCTCGATCCCGACGACCGCGCGGCGGTCGCCGAGCAAGGCGCGGCTCGAGCGAGCTCGCGAAGCGGGCCGCGGCCGACGCGGCCGCCGAGCGCGGCGCGGCGCGAGCGCGCGACGCGGCTCGCGGCCGCGGCGCTCGGCGAGCTTCGCGACGTTCACCGATCCGCGGCAGAACGTCGGAGCGCTTGAGCGACCGCTCGCCGTTCGTGCTGTTCCCGGTGCGCATCGAGACGCGCTTCAGACCGGTCGCGGCGACGGCGAGCCGCTCCACGCATCAGCTCTGGGTCCGCATCTATCCCGGACGATGCTCGATCGACACGTTCGAGGCCGACGCTGTCGACGACCGAGCTCGCCAACGCGCAGCGCTACTGGCAGCGGGATCTGGCGCGCCGGCGGCGTCGAGGCCGACGAGCGCGCCGCTGGCGCGGCCTCGTGGCGGCGCACGGCTCGGGCCGCGCCGGCTAGGATCGTCGACACCTACCAGCCGACCAACCTCGCCGAGCAGCCGACCAAGGCCGCGCGCACCGACGAGATCCTCGTCATCCCGACCCAGACGCCGCTCGCCGCGGCGGAGGCCGCCGCGGTCGCGCGCCTACTGGCAGGCGACGTGGCTCGCGGACTGGCGATGCGGCGCGAGCAGCAGGCGGCCCGCGCCGCGCTCGAGGCGGCCGTCGGCGCGGCCGCGCGCCGCCGAGCTCGTCGCCGACTACCGGCCGTTCAACCTCGCCGACCGGCCGCGCCACCGTCGCAGAGCGCGTCACGGTCGTCGACGTCGTTCGTCGTCTTCCCGCCCGATCCCGCCGACGAAGCAGGACTCGTGGACGCAGGCGCCGAAGGTGCGCAACTTCCCCGAGCGCTTCGTCGTGCTCGGCTTCGACGGCGGCGAGCAAACGCTTGAGGCGATCGGCGGCCTCGTCACGCTGCCGCTCGACGTCGGCCCCGACCCGTCGGCGCCGCACGCCGAGCCGACCAGCGATCCATCCCGAGAACGGCGACCTGTTCGTCCCCGACCAGCTGAAGTGGATGGTCGACTTCGACCGCGCCGTCGCCGCGGGCATGGGGCTCGCGATCGATCTCACGCCGGAGCAGGCGCGCCCGGCTTCGACCGGCTGCTCGTGCTCGGGCTGCAGCTCAGCGCGACGCGACGACGACGGCACGGCCGCGCTCGAGGAGCTGCTCGCGCCACCACCGCGGGCCGCAGCGGCTTCGACTGCTGCCGCAGGGCACGCCGACGCACAACACGACCGGCGAGCCGGACCGGCTACGCGCAGCTCGACGACGCCGACCAGAGCTTCGACGACCGCCGAGAACGCGCCGCTGTTCACGCCAACCGCCGACCCGATGCTGAAGCGCGACGGCCAGTGGCTCGCGGAGGCGCTCGGCATCGACCCCGCCTGCTCGCGAGCGTGCACGGCAGCGGCGGCGCCGACCAGATGCAGGCGCGCGCGATGCAGCGGGCGCTGTGGCCGGCGACGCTCGGCTACTGGATGGACAAGCTGCTGACGCCGGTGTTCGACGACGACGCGGTCGAGCGCACGCGCATGGTTCTTCACGCAGTTCGTCAGCGGCCGCGGCGCCGGTGCCGGCGATCCGCATCGGCGGCCAGCCCTACGGCATCCTGCCGACGACCGCGTTCTCGCGCATCCGCTGGCTCGACCGCGCCGAGCGCCGGCGATCGCCGTCCGGTGCGCGGCGAGCGGCCTTCCTGCGCGCGGCTGCTCGCGCTGCTCCGCGGCGATCGACGCCGACTGGACCGCGATGAGCGGCAACGCGTCGCTACGTCGGCAAGCCCGGCGACCCGCACCAGACGCTGCTCGACATCGTCGGCCTGCATCCGTCCTCGGTCGAGTTCCACTCGCCGCTACGCCGAGAGCCTCGAGCAGCTCTTCAACCTCGTCGAACCTCTGCGGGCTCGGCCGTCGTTCTCCGACGCGCTGCATCGCGCTCGGCGCTCGCAGGCGGCCGCTGGCGGCCTGTTCGCACGGCTCGGCTACACCGGCGACGCAGCAGCCCGACATCCTCGAGCACTCTTCCTCAGGCGGCCAGACCGGCTCGACAGCGTGATCGACGACCGGCCGCTGTCGGAGACCGAGCCGATCCGCGCCTACACCGACGACGGCCGCAACTACATCCAGTGGCTGATCGACGCGGCCCGCGCCTCGCTCGAGACGCTCGTCGCCGAGCAGGGCTTCACCGACGACGCCACCCCGCAGGCGCTGCTCTATCTGTTCCTGCGGCACGCGCTGATGCTCGGCTACTACGACACCAGCTACAGCCTGCACCGAGACGCCGGCTTCCTGACGCGACCGAGCTCGCCGCGCTGAAGCCCGAGCCGCCGTTCGTGCACGTCGCCGAGGCCGCGGCCGCGAGCGAGAGCCGCTTCGCCGCGCTGTACAAGACCGAGCCGCGGATCACCGGCGAGCCCGGCGCATGCTGGTCAGCGACTACATCACGCGCGAACCTTCCGGCGCTCCCGGCCAGCCGCGCGGATCTGCGCCGAGCAGATCGACGCGCTCGACGTGCTCGCCGACGCGCCGACCGCGCAGCTCGAGCGCGCGTTCGCCGAGCACGTCGACACCTGCGCGTACCGCTTCGACGCCTGGCTGCTCGGCTTGGTCAACCAGCAGCTCCAGGCGATGCGCGCCGCAGCGCCGACGGCGAGCGGACGGCCGCGACGCACCGGCGTCTACCTCGGCGCCTACGCCTGGCTCGAGGACCTGCGCCCGTCGCCGCGCGCAGCTGATCCCGGTGCGAGCTGCCGCCGCGACCTGCGAGCAGCTTCGGCGGCGGCGCGCCGCTCGTGCGCGACCCGCGCAACGGCGGCTACATCCACGCGCCGTCGCTCACCCAGGCGCGGACGGCCGCCGTGCTGCGCAGCGGCTATCTCGCCAACGCGACGCCGGCGAACCGCGAGACGCTGGCGGTCAACCTGTCGTCGGACCGCGTGCGGCTGGCGCTCGTCGCTGCTCGAGGGGATTCGCAACGGCCAGAGCCTCGGCGCGCTGCTCGGCTACCGGTTCGAGCGCGGGCTGCACGACGACCACGGCCTCGCCGAGGTCGACAAGTTCATCTACCCGCTGCGCAAGGCGTTCCCGCTCGGTGGCCGACGCGCTGGCGCCGACCGACGACCGACGCCGGACGTGCCGATCGAGGCGATCGAGGCGCGCAACGTGCTCGACGGCCGCAAGCTCGTCGACGCAGATCCAGCACGACGCGGCAGCGCGACGTATCCGTTCGGGCGTCGACGGCCTGCCGCCGCGACGACGCGCAGACGCCGCCGGCGATCAACGCCGAGGCCGACGCGCTGCTCGACGTCTACGACGCGATCGCCGACCTCGCGCTCGCCGAAGGCGTGCACCAGGCGGTGCAGGGAAATTTCGACCGCGTCGCCGCGCACCCTCGACGCCTACACGACCGGCAACTTCCCGCCCGAGCCGGAGGTCGTGCAGACGCCGCCGGCCGGCATCGGCGCTGACCCACCGCGTCGCGCGTGCACCTCCAGCCCGGGCTTGCCGGCGCCGGCCGGTGCGACCCCGCGCGCGCAGCGCCGAGCCGGCGCTCGACGCGTGGCTCGACGGCATGCTGCCGCCGCTCGACCACGATCGGCTGCACGCGTCGCCTGGACCGACCCGGTCGGCGGCGCGCCCGCAGGAGCTGCCGGTGACGCTGGCCGACCTCGGCCTGCGGCCGATCGACGTGCTGCACCTCGTCAAGCCCGACGAGCGTGCAGGCGATGACGGAGCTCGACGACCGCGTCCTCCGCTCGTGCTGGTCGCGACGGCCGACCCGCGCCCGGACGCCGACGCTCGAGATC
The DNA here is from genome assembly GCA_963708355.1 of uncultured Thermoleophilia bacterium. Classification (GTDB taxonomy): domain Bacteria; phylum Actinomycetota; class Thermoleophilia; order Gaiellales; family Gaiellaceae; genus PALSA-600. The sequence continues at coordinate 30,625 of CAVPSK010000015.1, forward strand.
CGCTACCTCACGGCGCCGGCCGGCGCGGTTCAGCATCTTCGAGGTCGCGCCGCTGGTGCGCAGCCTGCAAGACGCTGGTGCACGCAGTCGCGGCCGCTGCGCGCCACCGACGCGATGCTCACAACGATCGCCGCGGCGCCGGAGCAGGACGCGGACGTGTTCGTCGACCGCGACGCGCATCGCGACGCCGAAGGCCGACGCTCGACGCGCTCGCCGCGACGACATCGGCCGTTCCTCGCACGCTTGGCGCCGCTCGTCGCCGACCCCGTCGCGAACCGCGACGCCGATCGTCGAGCGGCATCGACGGCTTCGCTCGACGAGCGGTCGACGCTGCTCGAGCGGGCCGCGCGCTTCAGCCTCCCGCCGTCGGGCTGGGGCTTCGCCTATGCGTGGCGCGGCACGACATGTTCGACGACCTGCTCGGCGCACGGTGCGCGACCTCGTCGACGCGCTGGGACGCACAAGCTCGCCGACTTCGACGCGCGCATCGCCGCCTACGACGCGCTGCCGCTCGCCACGCCCGACGACGAGCGTTTCAAGGCCCTGCGCGCGGCCGAGCTCGTCGTGTCGACCACGCTCGATCCGCGGCTCCCGCGACCCCGCGCTCTGCGCGCCGCGCTGAACGGCAAGCGCGACGCGTTCGCGCAACGCGCGACGCAGTTCGCCGACGTGCTCGCATCGCCGGGCTCGTCGTTCGCCGCGACTGGTCGCAGCCGTGCGCGCGCTGCTGCCGGTCGACGAGTTCGACTCGCAGCCGTTCGACCTCGACGCCGTTCGGCGATCGCCGCCGTCATCCTCGCCGAGGACATCGCGCGCACGCTCGAGCGGGCACTGCGGCCGAGTCGACGCGCCGGCAGCGCCGCGGTGCACGACCAGCTCGACGCCGCACGACGCGGCCGCTTCGCCGGCGCGCGAAGGCGCAGGCGCTCCAGACGGCCGCGCAGGCGCTGCTCGGCGAGGACTTCGTGCTCGTCCCCGAGTTCGCGCTCGCGCCGCGCAGGCCGCCGAGTGGGCAAACGCCGTCGCGCGGCGAGCGAGTCGCTGCTCGACTTACCTGAAGACCGACGGCGAAGCGTCGACTTCCCCGTCGACGAGTGGCTCTACGGCGCCGCGCGCGTGCGGCCGATGCTCCACGCGTGGGAGACGACGGTGCTGCTCGCCGAGGCGCTTCGGCGGCCGCGAGCCGGCGCTGCTGCCGATCCAGCTTCCCTTCCAGGCCGGCGCCTCCTGGCTCGCGATGCAGTTCCCGCCGAGCTACAGCTCCCGACAGCGACCGGCTGCTCTACACCGCGCACTACGCGACGCCGTTCGACACGACGCGCCGCAGTGCGGGCTGCTGCTCGACGAGTGGACCGAGGTGATTCCCGGCCACGACGCGCGACACCGGGATCACGTTCAACTTCGACCGGCCCGAACAACGAGCCGCCGCAGTCGATCCTGCTCGTCACGCCGGCGACGGCGAGCGGCACGCTGGCAGTGGGACGACCTGGTCGGCGCGCTCAACGAGACGCTCGACCTGGCGAAGAAGCGCGCGGTCGAGCCGCGCCAGCTCGACGCGACGCCCTACGCGCGCTTCCTGCCGGCGACGTCATGGCGGCGACGCTCTACGGCATCTCGATCGCCACGACGCCTGGCCGCGGCCAACGGCGTCGTTCGCAACCGTGGAGGCGCGCCGATGCCTAGCGACTCCGCGTCGGCGACATCCGCACGGCGCTGGCGCGAGCGCGCTGTTCCCGACGGTCACCGACCTGGAACCGGCTGGAGGGCCGGCCGCGCACGACGAGCTTCGACCGGGCGCTGCGGGCCGAGGTGCGCGATGCGCTGTGGATGCTCACCAAGCAGTGGCAGATGGGCGAGTTCCGCGGCAGCGACGCCGGCTCGCCGGTCTTCGCCAAGCTGCAGCTGGCGACCACGCGGCTGACCAAGTACCGGCCCGACGCGCAAGGCGACCGCAGCTCTCGACGACGACGTGCCGCTCGAGGCGAAGGTCGAGCGCCGGCCGCTCCGCTCGCCTCGGCGGCGGCCGATCGCGCTCGACCTGCGGCTGCCATGGGGCGCCAGTGGCTGGCGCTGATCGCCGGACGTCGCCGACTACCGCGGCGCGTTCGTCGACGCCTACCCGATCGCCGCGCCCGACCCGACCGAAGCGCGAGGACGCCGACCGCTGCGCGCATCCCGAGGTGCTGGCAGATCTTCGCGGCGGTCGCCGGCCGCGCGATGGACGGCGGCGCGCTCTACGTGTATCTCGTCGGCGACGCCGGCAACCACGCCTACGACGGCGTCGCCGGGCATCGACCCCGGCGATCACGGCGCGCTCGACGATCGCGCGGCGCGGTTCCTCGCCTGGTTCGAGCGGCTGCTCCTCCAGCCGCCGCCGCGGGCGACGACGCCTGGGTCCCGCCGCGGCTCGAGTACCAGTTCGCCGCGTCGGCGCCGCGAGCCCGACGGGGCCGAGAAGGTCTACGTCGCCGACGAGTACTACGCAGGGACGGCTCGACTGGTACAGCCTCGACGTCGACGCCGGCCGCGGCGCTCGATCCGGTGCCCGGATCGGACGCCACCGGCCTCCCGCCTGACGCGCCGCGCACGATGATCCCCGTCGCCGGTGTCGTTCGCCGGCATGCCGAACACGCGCTGGTGGGCGTTCGAGGACGGCCAGACGAACTTCGGCGACATCGACGCCAGCACCACCGACCTGGCCAAGCTGCTGTTCCTCGAGTTCGCGCTGGTCTACGCCAACGACTGGTTCGTGATCCCGTACACGCTGCCGGCCGGCGCGATCGCTGCCGATCCGCGGCCTCGTCGTGACCAACGTCTTCGGCGAGCGGCTCTGGATCGACGCGGCGGGCGCGCGGCGCCGACGACGACTGGCAGCGCTGGAGCATGTTCACGATCGACGTCGACGGCGAGCCGGGCCGCAGCGGCCGACACCGAGCCTGCTGCTGCTGCCGACCGTCGCGAAGATCCAGGAGGGCCCGCCGATCGAGGAGGTCACTGCTGGTCCGCGACGAGGTGGCGAACATGGTCTGGGGCGTCGAGTGGACGATCCGCTCGCGACCGGCGAGGCGAAGCCGGGCCTCGAGGCGGCCGCGACAGACGCTGCGCCTTCTTCGAGGCCATCGTCAGCCGCGCAGGCTGGGCGGTCCCGCCGCCGCCCGCGTTCCCGCCGTCTGCGCCGATCCGCTACGAGGTGATGAGCACGGTGCCGGAGAACTGGATCCCGTTCATTCCGGTGCACGTCGACGGCAGCAACCGCGAGATCCAGCTCCAGCGCGCGGCGCTGCCGCGCATCCTCGACGGCGACCCCGATCCGCCCGTGAAGGTGCAGCCGCGCACCGTGCTGCTGCGCGAGGGCCTCGACCGCGCGCCGGCCGAGCCCTACTTCGTGCACGAGGAGGAGGTGCCACGCGCGGGAACCGCGCTCGCGCAGGCTCTACCAGCGCACGCGCTGGACGCGACGGCCGCGTGGTCGTGCTGGCTGCGCGTCCGCCGGCAGACCGGCCGCGGCGAAGGGACTAGCGGGCTCGGCTTCGACCTGCTCGTGGACGCGCCCCGGACGCCGTCGGAAACGGCCTGACGCAAACCCGAGGACGGCGGCACTTATCGGGCGCTCTGCTCGGTCCCGCTTTCCGACCGGACGACGCAGTTGCGTTTCAGGCCAACAAGCGGCGAAACGTGAGAACACGTCGCTCTCAGTGCGCTGTCCGGTACCGCCCGCGGCTCCAGGGGTGCACTGCATCGAGCTGTCGGCAGCGCGGCTGCGATGGCGGTCCTCTTAGGCGTCCGCGAGGGCCTCGGTCAGGTGCCGACGTAGGCCGCGAGGTGCTCGCCGGTGAGGGTGGAGCGGGCGGCGACTCGATGCGATGCGCGCGGCGCTAGGCGCCTATCTCCGCTTCGCGGGCGCGGACCGGCTTGAGTGGGCGCCACACCTCGACAAAGAGAAACGGCTCTTCGGCAGCCGCCCGTGACGTAGCCGAGTGAGGATCTGAGCGGTGCCCGGTCGGCGCATCACTCGTAACGGAGCGCCTCGGCGGTGGGGATTCTGGTGGCTAGCAGGGCCGGGAGGCTGGTGGCGGCGACGACGACGAGCACGGTGCCGACCGGAATCAGGGCGAGCGACCACCATGGCGCGACGACGGCGCCCTCGGTCGTGCCGCTGGCGATCCCGTACAGGGCGAGGTAGAGCCCGATGCCGAGCGGGATGGCAAGGAGGGACGCGACGACCGCGAGGGCGGCGTGGGCGGAGATGAGGGTAGACGTGATCTGCGTGGGCGTGAGGCCGATCGCCTTGAGCACGCCGTAGTCGCGGATCCGCTCGCGGACCGAGAGCAGGGCGACCGCGACGAGCGTGGTGGCGGTGATCACCAGCAACGTGGCGTCGAGCGTGTAGATGAGGAGTGGCAGCTCATCCGGAACGTCGCTGGTCTTGCCGGCAGGTTGCGCGTCGAGCGAGGCGTCGACCGAGAGCGCGATGACCACTACCGCGCCGGACAACGCGATCGCGGCCGCGAGGAGAAGCGCCCTCCGTCCTCGTGCAAGCAGGTCTTTGAGCCCGAGCCCGATCGTCAACGGCATGACGGATGGGGCGGCGGCGCGCGCAAGGCGTGAATTCGGCGGGGACGAGCTGCCCGCATGTATCGCCTCGAGCACGGTGAAGCGGGTGCTGCGGCGGGTTGACGTCAAGGCTCCGGCTACGAGGACGGGAAGGACAAAACAGCTCGCAACGAGGACGTGCCAGGGATTCGCCGCGATCGTTGGTGAGCCGAGCAGCGTTTCAGCGTCAGGCGCGGCAAGGCGAGGCGCAAGGATCGCGCCGAGCGCGAAGCCGAGGGCCGCCGCGACGAGACCGAGCGCGGCGGACTCGAGGGCGAAGACGGCTCCGACCTGGCGCGGCGTAAAGCCGGCCGCCTTGAGCAACCCGATCTCCCGGTGTTGAGCGCCGACGCGGGCACCGACGAGGATCCCGACGACGACGAAGGCGACGATCAGGAGCAGGATGGTGAACATCGTCACGATCACCTGCGTGGTCCGTGCATCGCCGAGCGCGTTGCCGCGTTGGTCTTGCCACGTCTCGAAGGAGAGGTCCGCCGAGCCTGCTGCCGCCCGCTCGGTGAACGCCGCAGCCGCAGACGGATCCGCCAGTCGAAGCGCCTCCGTCCAGCGCCAGCGGCTGCGATCCGGTTCGATCCGCTCGAGCGTGGCGCGGGTGACCCAGGCCAGGCCGGGATTGCTGCGAGGGTAGCGCGCCTGGCTGGGTACGACCGCCGTCCCGAGAACCGGGAGCTCGATAGTGCCGCGTCTGCCCGTGAGCTCGAGCGTCGCGCCGACCTCGATGCCGACTGCGTTCGCGAAGCTACGTTCGAGCACGATGCCGCCCTCGCGCAACGGCGAGCCAGTCGTCAGCACGGGCACGTTCACGGCTGGACGACCGCTCAGGGCGGCGAGGAACACTCGGTCACTACTTCCAGGCGGCCCTGCCGTTGCTGTCGCGAGAGGCACGGGCGCGCCGCGCTCGGTCAAACCAGGGAGCTTGGCGATCGCGCGCGCGTCGGCCTGCGACGGGACGAATGCGAGCACGTGTGCCCCGTTGGCCGCATCGAACGTCCGCTGCCAGGGATCGAGCCCGCTCGAGCGCACCTCCAGCGCGAGCACGATCGTCGCGGCGGCTGCCCCCGCGATCGCAATCGTGAGCGCGCTCGCGAGCAGCCGTGAGCGGATGCCCGCGAACGCCAGCCTGAACAGCAGCGCCGTCACGGGCTCTCCAGCTCGAGCAGCGGAACGACCTGCCGAGCGGCCCGCAACTCGGTCTCGTCGGCAACCAGCCCGTCGCGGAGCGTGATCACCCGGTCCGCCGCGGACGCGACGCTCGCGTCGTGCGTGACGAGCAGGAGCGTCTGCCCGCGTCCCCGAGCCTCGCGAAAGAGCCCGAGCACGTCGCGAGCCGACGCCGAGTCGAGATTGCCGGTCGGCTCGTCGGCGAGGACGACGTCGGGGCTGTTCGCCAGCGCGCGCGCGAGCGCGACCCGCTGCTGCTGCCCGCCGGACAGCTCGACCGGAGCGGCTCCCTGCTTCTCGGCAATGCCCAGATCGCTCAGCAGCTCGTTCGCGGACAGGCGGGCCTCTCTGCGTCGCCGGCCGACGAGGAGCAGTGGCAGCTCGACGTTCTCGACCGCAGACAGCGTCGGGACCAGGTTGAAGAACTGGAACACGAAGCCGACCTTGCGCCGACGCAGACGCGCGAGAGCGGTCTCGCTCAACCCGTCGATCTGTTCGCCATCGAGCCAGACCTCACCCGCGGTCGGCCGGTCGAGCCCGGCGAGCAGATTGAGGAGCGTCGACTTCCCGCATCCGCTCGGTCCCATGATGGCGACGAACTCGCCGCGCTCGATCGAGATGTCGACGCCGCGAAGACCCAGCACCTTCGCGCCGCCGGTTTCGTAGGTCTTGGCGAGATTCCTCGCCTCGAGTACGGGTGTCATGAGACTTCCTCCTTCAGCGCGAGTCGCTGCTCGATCAGGTCGAGCCACTCCAGGTCTGCTTTCAGATGCAAGATCGCCCCCTCGACAAGAAGCTCGGCCGCTGGCGCTTTCCCGTTGGCCTCGAGCAGCGCGTTCAGGTCGCGCAGCGACTGCAGGTACTCGCGTCGCTGCCCCTCGAGCAGCTGCTTCGGCTCCGCCAGGTGAGCTGACGCGACGACGATGAACTTCATGAAGAACTCGTCCTTGAGCCTCCTGCCCGAGACGGGCAGCTCGACCCACGCCGCGAGCGCCGCCCGACCGGCCTCCGTCAGCTCGTACACGCGCTTGCCGCGGCTGTCTCCCGGCACCGCGTGACCGACGACGAGGCCGTCGCGCTCGAGCCGCGCAAGCGTCGTATAGATCTGGCCGGCGTTCAGCGCCGGCAACAGATCGCCGAACTCGTGCCCCAACGCCTGCTTCAACTCATACCCGTGAGCGCGCTCGCCACTGAGCAGCGCGAGAAAGAGCTCCCTCATAGATAACGAGTATATATTCTCGTTACCTATCGGTCAACGGTGCTTCTCGACCCGGTTGCCTTTCGGGCCGATGATCATGCTGCGAGCTCCTCGTACGCGGGCAGCGGCTCCGGTCGATCGGCTTGAGCTGGCGCGCTGGCAGTTCGAGATCGCGGATGCGCAGAAAGGTGAAGGGGGCTCTCGCCTTTGGCCTGCAAGACCACCCGAAATCGACGCTTGGGTGCCGGCCGAGCTCGCCCGCCGTGAGCTGGTGCCGGCGATCTGGCTGCCCGACCCATTGGTACGCGCCGAGCGCGAGCGTGCCCGCTGGCTTTGCACGACCAGCCCTTTCGCTTCCAAAGGCGCCACCGACCCCCTGGCCGCCTGACGGTCCCTAAGACCGTCTAACAGAAAGCAGGGACCCGTCGTGCGGCCGCGAAGGCCGTTGCGTCCACCTCTCTTGGAAGGATGGGGCGCAGATGGCGAAACCGCTCGTGAGCGACGAGTTGTGGGGGCTGATCGAGCCGCTGATTCCGGTCAAGCCGCGCCGGTTCCTGCATCCGGGTCGCAAGCCGTTGCCCGATCGGCAGGTGCTGACCGGGATCCTCTTCGTTTTGCAGACCGGTATCCCGTGGGAGCATCTGCCGCAGGAGATGGGCTGCGGCTCGGGGATGACCTGTTGGCGCCGTCTGCGTGACTGGCAGCAGGCGGGCGTTTGGCAGGCGCTGCACGAGCTGCTGCTCGCCAAGCTGAACGGAGCGGACGAGATCGACTGGTCGCGCGCGGTCGTCGACTCGTCCTACGTGCGCGCTGTTTTGGGGGCTGCAAAACCGGTCCAGCCCGGTGGACAGGCGCAAAGCCGGCTCCAAACACCACCTGATCACCGACGGGGGCGGTGTCCCGCTCGGCTGCTTGCTGACCGCCGCGAACTGCAACGACGTCACCCAACTGCTGCCGTTGCTCGAGGCGATCCCGCCCGTGCGCGGCAAGCGCGGCCGGCCGCGCCGGCGACCGCAGGCGCTGCTCGGCGACCGTGGCTACGACTCGAAGGCCCACCGCAGCAAGCTCCGCGCGCGGCGGATCACGCCGCGGATCGCCAAGCGCGAGACGGAGCACGGATCAGGCCTCGGCAAGCAGCGCTGGGTCGTCGAGCGCACGATCTCCTGGCTCCACCAGCACCGGCGGCTCCGCGTCCGCTACGAACGACGAGCCGACATCCACGAAGCCTTCCTCTCGATCGCCTGCAGCCTGATCTGCCTCAAACAGCTCGAGCGCAGCGCATTGTGTTAGACGGTCTAAGGAGATGCGCCACCGGAGCGAACTCCCGCCCATCCAGGCTTGTCCTCCCCTCGAGGAGGCGTGACAGGACGCATTCGGGTCCACCCGGCTGACCGGAGGTCCCAATGCTGAGGGAGATTGCAGCGTCCGCTCTTCCGCCGTACGCGGTCGTTATCCGGCGATCGACTCGGGCAGACCGAAGCGTTGGAACGTCTCCGGGGTGACGAAAGCCGTGATCTCTTCGATCTGGCCTTCCCCGAGGGTCAGGACGTAGAGGCAGTACGGCATGAACGCCTCGGTCTGCTCGTCCCAGAGGTAGCCCGCCAGCGCGGGTTGTCCGTTCGCCGACGTCGGAATCAGCTGCCAGCGTTTGATATCGGCGAGCGCATATCCACGCAGGAAGGCGCCGATGTGCTCGCGGCCGCTGTACCAGCTTGGCAGCGGCGGCATCGTCATCCTGGCGTCCTCCGCGAGCATGGAGACGACGGCGTCGACGTCGTTTCGCTCCCAGGCGGTCACGTAGCGCTCGACGAGCTGGCCCAGCTGGTTGTTGCCGAGGAGGCGAAGTGTCTGTTGCTGGCTTTGGCTCGGCAGCCGTTCGTGCACCGTCTTGTGGGCTCGCTGCAGGGCACTGTCGACGGAGACCGGCGTCGTCTCGAGCACGGCGGCGGTCTCCCGGGCTGAGAACCCGAGGACGTCGCGGAGGATCAACACGGCCCGCTGGCGTGCCGGCAGGTGTTGCAGCGCCGCGATGAAGGCGAGCTCGACGGCCTCGCGCTGCTCGTAGCGCGCGTCCGGGCCAGCCGGGCCCTCGAGTGCGAGGCTCGTGTCCGCGTACGGCTCGAGCCACACGGGCTCGGTCACCGGGTCGGCAAGTCCGTCATGCGGGTCGGCCGCGGGCACGTAGTCGATTGGCAGCACCCGCCTTGGTCGTCGCTCGATCGCGCGCAGGCACGCGTTGGTCGCGATCCGGTACAGCCAGGAGCGAAGCGAACTGCGCCCCTCGAATCGTGGCAGCGCACGCCAGGCGCGAAGCAGCGTCTCCTGCAGCGCGTCTTCTGCGTCGCCGTAAGAGCCGAGCATGCGGTAGCAGTGCGCATGCAACTCGCGACGGTAGGGCTCGACGAGCCGGCCGAACGCTTCGCGGTCGCCGCTTCCCGCCGCGCTCAGCAGTTCCCGCTCGCTCGCGGCTCGCGTGGTGCGGGCGGCCGGTCTTGTGTCGGGGTCGGCGGTCATCGCTTCGGCTGCCGGAAAGCGACCGCGCCGCCCTCGGGCGTAGAGACGACGCTACGCCATCCCACAGGCCCTTCGCGCGGTTCCAGAAGCACACGCGCGCCGAGCTGACGGGCGTGCTCGGTTGACTCGTCGACCTCGTCGACCTGAACGTAGGGAAGCCAGAGCGGCCGCTGGGTCGCGCATTGGACGATCCCGCCGGCAAAGCCCCCGCCGAGATGGACAATCGGCCGCGACCGAGCCGTGTTCATCTCAGTCTCGATCGTCACTCGTGCTCGTACTCGTCGTGGCGGCGGATCCAGAGCTGGAACCCGTCGCCCTCGTCGCGGCCTTTCGGCGCCCGGTCGAGGATCGGGTAGTAGCCCATCAGGAACTCGACCCCGCGAGCACCGGTCGAGTAGGTGTGGTAGACGGCCCCGTCGTCGAGGACGAAGGCGCTGAAGCCGGGGCTCTCGGTCAGGTAGCCGACGACGTCGGTGCCGGTTTCGCTCGCGTTGTGCCGGCGATCGGCGGCAGCGTGCTCGAGCATCGGCGCGACCGCCTCGCGCGTCTGCTCCTCGCTGCTCGAGAACCCGAGGTCGAAGTTGAAGTCGGTGTTGGCCGACGAGGCCCAGGGGAAGCTCCAGCCCATGCGCCGCTTGTACGTCTGCAGCTTCTCGAGCGGGGCCTGCGAGACGAAGATCATCGTCACGTCGCGCGCGTTCAGGTGCGGGAGGACGCCGTCGACGGCGTCCGCGATCGACGAGTTCACCGGGCGCCGGCCTCGTAGCTCGGGCCGAACATGAAGTGGTAGACGAGCAGCTGGCGGCGGCCGTCGAACAGCTCCGCCAGCGTGCGGGTGCCGTCGTCGGTCTCGAAGCGGTACTCCTTCTGGACCCGCACCCAGGGCAGCTCGCGCCGCCGCCGCGCCAGCTCGTCGCCCAGCCGCGTGTGCTCCTTCTCGCGCTTCGAGCAGCTCCTGCCGGGCCGCAAGCCACTCCTCACGCATTCCGATCCTGTCATCCGTCATGTGCGTTTCTCTCCTTTTGCTCATGCCGCGACGGGCACTGCCTCCAGAAGCGCCGCACTCTGGCGCTCGAGCGCCTTGGCCGCACCGGCGCGCCAGCTCTCCGCCATCGACGTGGACATCGGATCGGGGAAGATCTCCTCCTCCCCCTTCTCGACGCCCTCGAAGATCGCTCGCGCGACGGACTCCGGAGAGGCCTTCGGGATGTCGAAGCCTCGCGTCATCTCGGTGTCCGTCGGGCCAGTCAGGACCGCATGAACCCTCACGCCGCGTCCGGCCAAGAGTGCACGCAGCGATAGCGTCAGGTTGAACGCCGCCGCCTTCGAGATCGCATAGGCCGGAGTGAGCGGCACGGGGGCGAGGGCCATCAGCGACACGTTGTTGACGATCGCTCCCCGAGAGCGAGTCAGCAGCGGCAGGAAGGCCTGGGTCACCCCATACGTCCCGAACAGGTTGACGGCGAGATGCTGGTCGAGGACGGCGCGATCACTGAGATCATCGAAAAGCGCGATGCCGGCGTTGTTGATCAGGAGATCGAGCGATTCGACTCTCTCGACGGCTCCCTGAATGTGCGCCGCGTCGGTCACGTCCAGGGTCAGCGGCGTGACGCGCGCATCCGGGTGGGCCAACGGCTGGCGCGTGCCGGCGTACACCCGCTCCGCGCCTCTCGTCAAAGCCTCCTCGACCAGCGCCTGTCCAATGCCGCGATTGGCCCCGGTCACCAGAACCGTCCTTCCTTCGATGGTCGTCGCGCTCATGCCAGCCTCCTTTTCGCCTTTCCGATGTAGATCCAGGGAGGCGGCGAGATCCATCGCTCGCGTTTGTGGGTCGCGCCGCACGGGCTTTCCGTCGGGGTCGCGCGGCCCTGCGCATATTGAGCCCTTGTGGAGCGCACGCGCTCTTCGCGCCGGGAGAAGTCGATCAGGTAATCGTCACCGCCGGTCCCGCAAGCCTGAAGGAGCGATCAGCGCCACGGCGGCGCGACGATGGCATGTGTATCGATCTGGTGAACCGCCATTGACCGGCTGCCGGGGCTTTGCGAGGGTCCCGTTGGATAGTTCGCCGCGTCCGCCGTGATGCGACGGTCTCGACGATAGAAGGGGTCGACCCGGAGTCAAAGGAGGTCGACATGGCAACTATCGAAAGCGCGGCCGAGATCCGCCCCTTCCAGGTCGACGTTCCGGAAGAGGAGCTGGATGATCTTCGCCGTCGCACAGAGGCCGACGCGATGGCCCGATCGCGAGACCGTCGCAGACGAGTCACAGGGCGTGCAGCTCGCGACGATGCAGGAGCTCGTGCGCTACTGGGGCACCGAGTACGACTTCCGGAGGTTCGAGGCGAGGCTGAACGCGCTGCCTCAGTTCATCACGGAGATCGACGGCCTCGACATCCACTTCATCCACGTCCGCTCGCCGCACGAGAACGCGTTGCCGCTGATCATCACGCACGGTTGGCCGGGCTCGGTCATCGAGATGCTGAACGTCGTCGGCCCGCTCACCGACCCGACGGCACACGGCGGCGACGCGGAGGACGCGTTCGATGTGGTGGTTCCGTCGATGCCCGGGCTACGGATTCTCGGGGAAACCGACGGCCACCGGCTGGGACCCGTCCACATCGCGGACGCCTGGATCGCGCTGATGCGGCGCCTCGGCTACACGCGATTCGTCGCGCAAGGCGGCGACTGGGGCGCGCAGATCACGGACGTGATGGGCGCAAAGGCGCCCCCCGAGTTGGCCGGCAGTGCCCGCCATTACGCTCGAGGGTGATGCCAACGGTGCGCCCCATCCGGAGCCGGGTGCCTATGCCATGAAATTCTCGGGCAAGTATTCGCACCGGACACTCGAGGGCGGCATCGGACACAACCTTCCCCAGGAAGCCCCGGCGGCTTTCGCCGATGCTGTCCTCGAAGTTGGCGGGATCCGC
>CAVPSK010000016.1:0-58432 GCA_963708355.1 uncultured Thermoleophilia bacterium
CCCGGTGCCAGGCACCAGGGTGCCTGGCACCTATTCGACGAACCGCCGCACCACCGCCGCCGCGCGATCGGGACTCGGGTCGAAGAGAGACAACGTGTGCGCACAGCTGAAGAAGCTCATCGGGCGCTCGATCCCGACGAGCTGCCGGTAGCTGCTCCACGGCCAGTCGGCCGGCGCGGCGCAGATGCCCGCCTCGATCGGATTCCGGGCGATGTAACGGATCGCGCCCAGGAGATGCGCGTCGTCGTCGATCGTCGCAACCCGGTAGCGCCCGCCAAAGACATGGCCTCGGCGGCCGTGACGCCGGTTGAACGCGCGCACGTAGCGGCTGTGGAGGAGGTGCATGCCCGCGGAGAGCGGACGGTCGCCCTCCTGGACGAGCAGGTGGTAGTGCGTGGTCATGAGACACCAGCCCAGGCAGCGCCAGCCGACCCGTCTGTGACTTCGCCGAGCAGCCCGAGGAAGTGCCGGCGGTCGGCATCGTCGCGGAACAGCTCCGCGCGGTCGTTGCCGCAAGCGGTGACGTGACGGTACGACCACGGCTCGTGACAGCGGGGCTCGCGAGGAACCTCGCGAACGTGCCCAACGGCAGCGCGCTCCGCAATCGGCCGGACGCACGATCTTCGGTGCCAGGCACCAAGGTGCCTGGCACCAGGTTTGAGCCCGACTCAGGCGCCGGGCTTGGAGGGTGAGGGCCGCCGGCGCAGGCGGTCGCGCAGGGCGGCGCCGAGCGAGTGGTCGCCGCTCGCGGCGGCTTCGGCTTCGGCCTCCGGCTGCTCGGAGTGCGAGCGCTCCTCGCCGGCGCGGAGGTTCCAGAGGTCGATGTTCAGCCGGTCGATCTCGTCGACGAGCAGCGTGATCGCCTTGCCGGCGGCGCGAACCTCCTCGCGCTCGTCGCTCGCGAGCCCGACCCCCCAGGCGCGCAGCGTCTCGATCTGCTCAGAGTCGAGCCGACCCGCCATGCCGCGACGCTACCAGCGTCCCGATTCGCGGGCGCGCGCGTCGTCCACAGCCCGCCGCCCGTCGACGCTCAAACGGCGACAGACCACGCGTTCGGCTGTGGATAACCGCTGTGGGAAAACACGCCAGATTCTGCGGGGGGAATCGCAGTCGAGCGATCGTGCCGCGCAGCACGACCCGCGTCAAGGTCAGGGTTCTATGACGACCGGCGTGCCGAGCGGTGTGACGGCGAACAGCTTGACGATCTGATCGTTCGGCAGCCGCACGCAACCGTGAGACACGGGCTGTCCGATCGAGAACGACTCGTTCGTCCCGTGGATGCCGATCGGCCCGCCGTCCTTCCAGTTGCGAAGCACGTTCGAGAACGCCGAGATGCCGAGCGCGCGCGGGCCGTACGCGCCGGTCGGCGGGTCGACGACGAAGCGCTGGGTGACGAAGAAGGTGCCGAGCGGCGTCGGCGTCGACGGCTTGCCGATCGCGGCCGGCGAGCTCATCACGACGCGCCCGCCGCGGTAGAGCGTGAGCTTGTGGGAGGAGACGTCGACGACGATCTTCACGCGGAGCCTCGTCGTCGTCACCGCCGCTGCCGGCACCCATCCCGTCGTGCCGTTCGGCCAGTGCGCGAGGCGCACGCGGTACCACGTCGCCCCGCCGCAGCCCCGGTAGCGATCGAGGATCGAAAGCGTCGTCGGAAACCCGTACGGGTCGCTGATCTGGAGCGTCAGGAACGCGCGCTTGCCCGGCTCGTGAAAGGCATGCGTCGCGGTCGTGACGCGCGCCGCGAACGTCTGCGTCGGCGTCGCCAGCGACGTCGTCGAGGGCGTGCAACTCGGCCGTGCCCGCGCCGTCCCGCCGTCAACGGCGGCGAACGCCGCGGCGGAAACGAGGGCAAGCGCCAGCAGAGTCCGAAGGCTCACCGCCGGACTGTAGGCGAGCGACGCTCAGGCGTCGAGATCGGCGGCGTCGTCTCCGCCGCCGCGCTTGCGCCAGAACAGCACCGCACCCGCGAGCCCCGCGACCGCAACGGCCATCGTGCCCTTGCCCGGCCGCTTCTTCTCCGGCTCGGGCGGGGGCTCGGGCTCCTTCCGCTTCAGGAAGCCGAGAATGCTGCTCTCGGCCTGAGGCGGCGGTTCCTTCGTCTTGGTCTTCACCATCACGGGCCCGACTCTACTCCTCGCCGTCAGACTGCCGCGCGCTTCCTGTTCGGGAGGTGGATCGCCCGCCCGAGCGCCACGAGGCCCGCCTCCTTCACCGCCTCGGAAAGCGTCGGGTGCGCGGCCATGCCGTCGGCGACGGTCTCGACCGTCGACTCCGCGTCGATCGCGACGACGCCGGCCTCGATCAGGTCGGTGACGTGCGGGCCGACCATGACGATCCCGAGCAGCTCGCCGTAGCGCGTCTCGTGAATCGACTTGACCCAGCCGACCGTCTCGGCCTGCATGACGGCGCGCGCGTTCGCGACCCACGGGAAGCTGCCCACGGCGACGTCGTCGCCGTAGGCATCGCGCGCCTCGGCCTCCGTCAGGCCGACGCCCGCGATCTCCGGGTCGGTGTAGATCGGACGCGGGACCGCCCGGTTGTCGACGACGGCATCGTGACCGCACGCGTTCTCGGCCGCGACCTCGCCTTCCCGGAACGCCGTGTGCGCGAGCTGCCAGTAGCCGGCGCAGTCGCCGACGGCGTAGATGTGCGGAACCGAGGTGCGCCGGTGCTCGTCGGCGGCGATGCCCTTGCGCGGGTCGAACTCGACACCGGCGGCCTCGAGCCCGATGCCCTCGACGAGCGGGCCGCGGCCGACCGACACGAGCATCAGATCGCAGTCGACGGTCTCGCCGTCGCCGAACGACACGGACAGCTCGTTCCCGCGCTGCTCCACGCGCGTGCACTGCTTGCCGAGCTGCAGCGTGATCCCCCGCCGTCCGAATTGCTTCGCGAGCTCCTTCGCCGCGTCCGCGTCCTCCTGCGGGATCAGCGTGTCGAGCATCTCGATCACCGTGACCTCGGAGCCGAAGCGGTTGAAGATCGACGCGAACTCGCAGCCGATGATGCCACCGCCGAGGATCACGAGTCGCCGCGGCACCTCGGTCTGCGCGAGCAGCCCGGTCGAGTCGACGCACAGGTCTGACTCGAGCCCCGGGATCGGCGGCCGCAGCGGGAACGAGCCGGTCGCGATGATCGCCGAGCGGAAGCGGACCTCCTCGCCACCGGCGACCGAGATCGTGTTCGGATCGGTGAACGTCCCCGCGCCCTTCACCCACTCCACGCCGTTCGCCTTGAAGAGGCTCGCGACGCCACCGGTCATCTGCCTGACGACGCCGGCCTTCCACTCGTTCGCGGCGCCGAAGTCGAGCCGCGGCTGCTCGACGCGAACGCCGAGCGAGCCGAAGACGTCGTTCGCCTGGTGCAGGAACTGCGCGGTCTGAACCCACGCCTTCGTCGGGATGCAGCCGACGCGGAGGCACGTGCCTCCGAGCTCGGGCTCCTTCTCGATGCACACGACGCTTGCACCGAGCTGCGCCGCGCGAATCGCGGCCGTGTACCCGCCGGGCCCCCCGCCCAGAACAGCGACGTCGACTTCCATCTTCAGTCTCCTCGGTTCTCCGTTGTATGCCGCGCGCGATGGTAGCGGTGCGCTACGGCACGAGGACGAGCTTGCCGAACTTGCCGCCGGCGGCGAACGCGCCGTATGCCTCCTCCGCCTCGGCGAGCGGGAACGTCCTCTCCACCGGCACGGTCACGCGCCCCGCCTCGACGAGCGGCAGGACCTGGCGGCCGAGCCGCTGGACGACGAGCGCTTTCTCCTCGAGCGACCGGGTCCGGAGGCTGGACCCGTGGATCCGCCCCCGCTTCGCCATCAGCCGCCGGAGATCGAGCGTGGCCCGCGAGCCTGCACCGGTTCCGATCACGACCAGCCGCCCACCGACTGCGAGCCGGTCGAGATCGGCGGCGAAATTGTCGCCGCCCACCAGCTCGAGGATCACGTCGTACTCGCCCTCGACGCTCGTGCCCGCTCCGAGCGACTCGAGGCGCTCGGAGCTGTGCCGCGCGGCGGCGGTGACCCTCGCGCCTGCGGCCAGGCCGAGCTGGACCCCGGCGACGCCCACCCCGCCGGCTGCCCCGTTCACCAGCAGGCGTTCGCCGTGGGCGAGCGCCGCGTGCGCGAAGAGCGCGTCGTGCGCGGTTGCGAACACCTCCATGAAGCCGCCCGCCTGCACGTCGTCGAGCGCGTCGGGAACGTGGAGCGCGTGGCGTTCGTGCACCGTCACGAGCTCGGCCTGCCCGCCTCCTCCGAGCAGCCCCATCGCCCGGTCACCGACCGCGAAGCCGAGCACGCCCGCCCCGACCGCGGCTACGGTGCCCGCGCACTCGAGCCCGGGGATGTCGGGCGGAGCGCCCGGAGGCGCCGGGTAGCCGCCGGCGCGCTGCGCCAGATCGGCGCCGTTGATGCCGGCGCCGGCGACGCGAATCAGCAGCTCGCGGTCACCGGGGACCGGGTCGGGACGCTCCTCGACCACCAGCCGTTCGTCAGAGACGATCACCGCCAGCACGCTGTGTCATCGTACGGGCGTGAGCGCACCGCGCTGGTCGTTGCTGTCGGCGACCGCAGTCGCTGCACTCGTGGCGACGGCGCCGGCGACGGGCGCCCGCACGGCGAGCGTTGCGTTCGTGCCGTGCCGGGGCGTCCACCTGTACGTCCGGAGCACGACGCCCGGGAATCCGTTCAGCGTCTCGAACCTGGCCGTCAGCCACCTCTCGTGTGCAAGCGCAGAGAAGGCGGTCCGAGCAGGGACCTTCGCGATCACGCCCGCCAATCCGATCTTCTCGACGAGCGGCTTTCGGTGCACGTCGCCGATCGGGCCGCCGCCGGATACCGGTCGGGTCGTGCTCTACGTCGTCTGCCGGCACGCCGCGCACGCGTTTCGGTTCGTCCGCGCGAACTGACGGCCGGCGGCCGTGCGACGTGTGGCATGGTACGGCGATGAAGCTCGACGGCATCCACCACGTCACTTGCATCACGGGCGACGCGCCGCAGAACGTCGAGTTCTACGCGCACACGCTCGGCCTGCGGATGGTCAAGAAGACCGTCAACCAGGACGATCCGACCGTCTACCACCTCTTCTACGCCGACGAGCACGGCTCGGCCGGCGCCGACATCACCTTCTTCGAGTACCCGCATGCGCGGCGGGGCCGGGCCGGCGACGGAATGGTGCACCGAGTCGCGTTCCGCGTCGAGTCGGAGGCGTCGCTCGACTTCTGGGAGTCGCGCGTCGGCGGCACGCGGACGAACGGCTCGCTGATCTTCGACGACCCCGAGGGGCTCACGCTCGAGCTCACCGTCGACGAGTCGGGCGACGACCCGCTCGTCGCGCGTCACCCCGAGATCCCCGCCGAGCACGCGCTGCGCGGCTTCGACGGCGTCCGCGCGTACGCGTCGACGCCGCAGGCGAGTGCGCCCTTCCTCGGGTCGCTCGGGTTCGACCAGGGCTGGAGCTCGCGCGGCGCCACCCGCGGCGGCTACTACGTCTACGACGAGCCACCGGCTGAGCCGCCGCAGGGCGGTGCCGGCACCGTTCACCACGTCGCCTGGGCCGCGCCGACGGAGGAGCACGCCTCGTGGGTCAAGCGCGTGACCGAGGCCGGCGGGCGGCCGACGCCCGTGATCGACCGCTTCTGGTTCAAGTCGATCTACTTCCGCGAGCCGAGCGGAGTGCTCTTCGAGATCGCGTCGCTCGGCCCCGGCTTCCAGATCGACGAGGACGAGGGCCATCTCGGCGAGAAGCTGATCCTGCCGCCTGCCTTCGAGCACCTGCGCGCCGAGATCGAACCGAGGCTGACGCCGCTGCCGAATCCGCGCGAGCTCGTGTGATCTTCCGCGAGCGGCCTGCGGCCGGCGAGGCCGAAGCCGCGCTCGTCCTGTTCCACGGCCGCGGCACCGACGAGAACGACCTCTTCCCGCTCCTCGACGCGCTCGACCCCGAACGCCGCCTGCACGGCTACACCCCGCGCGGCCCGCTCCGGCTGCCACCCGGCGGCGCGCACTGGTACGTCGTGCGCGAGCTCGGCTACCCCGACCCGGCCACCTTCCTGCCGACCTACGACCAGGCGTCGGAGTGGCTCGACTCACTCCCGGATCAGCGCCTCGTGGTCGGCGGCTTCTCGCAGGGCACGGTGATGTCGTACGCGCTCGGGCTCGGCCGCGGCCGTCCGCGGCCCGAGGCGATCCTCGCGTTCTCGGGCTTCGTCCCGCAGGTCGAGGGCTTCGCGCTCGACCTCGACCCGCCGCTGCCGCCGGTCACGATCGCCCACGGCTCATTCGACCCGGTGATCCCGGTCGAGTTCGGGCGCGCGGCGCGCGACCTGCTCACAGAGGCCGGCGCCGACGTCGCCTATCGCGAGTCGCCGATCCCACACACGATCGACCCGCATGCGGTCGAGGACGCGCGGCGGCGGCTCGCCGAGGCGCTCGCCGCTCGGGGCTAGCCCCGATTCGCAGTTCGTCACGGCCTGCAACCATCCGTGCGTGCGGCGCTCGGTCCTGATCGTCGACGATCACGCCGGGTTTCGGACTGCGGCGAGGGCGCTGCTCGAGGCGAGCGGCTTCGACGTGGTCGGCGACGCGGCAGACGGCAGGTCGGGTATGCACGCCGCACGTGAGTTGCGTCCCGACGTCGTTCTGCTCGATATTCAGCTACCGGACATGAACGGGTTCGACGTTGCCGAAGCGCTTCGCGACGAGCACACCGCGATCGTGTTCGTCTCGAGCCGGAGCGCAAGCGCCTTTCGGTGGCGGCTCGCGGCAAACCCCGGCTGGCGGTTCATCCCCAAGAACGCGCTCTCCGGCGATGTCCTCGCCGCAGCCCTGACGTGACACGGTCGCGCGGGCTCTCGCTCGTTGTGCTCGTGATCGGCGTGGGGCTCGGTGCGGCGGCCGAACTCACCTCGTCCGCGTCGACCGGAGCGAAGGCGGGCGACTTCGCGGTCGGCTGCGTGCTGCTCGGCTGCGGCGCGCTCGCCTGGGACCGGAGAAGCGACAGCCGAAGCGGGCCGCTGCTGACGCTCGCCGGGCTCACGTGGTTCCTCGGCACGGTGAGCAGCGCCGCCGTGTACCTCCATCGCGGGCCGCTCGTTCAGCTCGTGGTCTCGTATCCGACCGGGCGCACCCGCGGCTGGGTCGCCCGCGTCCTCGTCGCCGGTGTGTACGTGGCCGCGCTCGTGCAGCCGTACACCGGCGGCAACCTGCTGACGCTCGCGGTCGCCGGAGGGCTCGTCGTGTTCGCCTGCGAAGCGCTGTTGACCCGGCGCGCAGTCGCCCCGGCATCCGCCGCGCTCGCGCTCGCCGGCGCCTTCGCGCTCGCCGCCCTCAACCGGCTCGAGACCCTGAACCGGCGAGACCTCGTGCTCGCGATCTACGACGGCGTCGTCTCGGCGGTCGCACTCGGGCTCACCTTCGACCTGCTCCGCCGCCGTCGGACGGACGCGGCGGTGCGCGGTCTCGTCGTCGACCTCGGGTCGATCTCCGGGACCGCCGGACTGCGCGATCGGCTCGCGGCTGCTCTCGGTGACCCGTCGCTGATCCTCGGTTACCGGCTGAAGGGGTCCGGCTCGCTCGTCGACGACACGGGTCGGCCGCTCGAACTGCCGCCCGGGGGATCCGGGCGAACCGTGGCGTCGCTCGAGCACGGCGGTGAAGTGATCGGCGTGCTCGTGCACGACGCGGCACTCATCGCGGACCGGGAGCTCGTCGGCTCGGTGGCCGCCGCAGCGCAAATTGCGATGGTGAACGCCCAGCTCCAGGCGGAGGCGCAGGAACAGGCGCGCGAACTGGCCGAGTCGCGGCGGCGAATCGTCGAGTCGAGCGACCGGGAGCGCCGGCGCCTCGCGCGGGACTTGCACCTCGGCCCCGAACGCCTCCTCGACGACGCGGCCGCGCATCTCGCGGCTGCGGCCGACGGCAACGGTGCGGATTCGATCGAGCCCCTCGAGCGCGAGCTCGACGAGGCCAGGCAGGAGCTCTATTCGTTCGCCCGGGGAATCAGGCCGCAGGCCCTGGCGGGTGGGCTGATGCCGGCGCTCCGACAGCTCGCTCGGCACTCGCCGATCCCCCTCGAGATCCGGGGTGATGTGGCAAGGCTCCCGGACGCGGTCGAGGCAGCACTCTTCTTCGTCTGCTCGGAGGGGATCGCCAACGCCGTCAAGCACTCGCGGGCCACGCGCGTCACTGTCGAGGTCTGCGAGGCGAACGGGACGGCCAGGGTCGCGGTCGTCGACGACGGCGTCGGCGGCGCGCTCCTCCAGTACGGCGTGGGACTCTCTGGCCTTGCCGATCGGATCGAGGCGCTGGGCGGAACATTGCGACTCGACAGCCCGGCAGGCGCGGGCACGCGCCTCGCCGTCGAGGTGCCGGTCAGCGCAAGCGTGTCCAGGGCGTGATCGTCGAGCCTCCGAGCTCGGCGCGCGCGGGAGCCCGCGACCACGTCGGCCGGTCTCGATAGATGCTCCAGCGCATCGCGTAGACCCTGCCGAGCGAACACCGCTCCTCCTTCAACTCGTTCGGTCGATCAATGGACGCGCGTCCACGGAACGACGTAGAACACGTCGAGTCCCGCACGTCCCGGGGCCGGAGCCCAGGTCAGCCGATCGCGGTAGATGCTCCAGCGCATCGTGTATGGCCTTCCCGGTACGACGCCGCCCGTGCCGGGCGGGAACACGAGCGTCGCGACGTTCCCGCTTGTGCTGAAGCGCGCCCCACGCAACACCGGGTGCGGGAGCAGCCGGGTGAGATGGCCGTCTCGAAACTCGACGACGTAGCGCGCGGCGAGACGGGGGCTCTTCGTCTCGGCGGGCGTCCAGGTGAACGTCCAGCGGCCGTCGAGCGGCGAGCTGACAAGGGTGCGCGCGTCCGCGACGGTCGTCGCCAGACTCGCCGCCACAGCTGACGTGAGAAAGAGTGCGCCTACCGAGCGAGTCATCGCTTCTCCCTTCAGGTCCGGCGGCACCGCGCGATGTCGGGCGGCGCCGAGGTTCGCATGCGCCGGATCTGCGCGATCCACCGCTTCGTCAACGGGTTACGCTCGATCCGGTCGTAGACGGGTTGAACGGCTTTCAAGAGCGCCGCTCGCTCGGTCGACGTTGCCGAGCGGAACGAGAAGCGGCCGGCGCAGAGGCTCGAGACGGCCACGCGCGTGTCGTGGGTCACGCGTCCGATCTCGGGGTCCACCGCCTCACGGCCGGCAGCGAGGAGGACCTGCTGCTCGTTGCGGGAGAGACGGTCGAACGCGCGCCGGTTCATGACGATCGTCCACGTCTTCGGCCAGAGCGTGACGTTCCCTGTCATCTCTCGCGCATATGAGTCGAACCCCTCGGCGCTGACCGTGAACGGGTCGATCTCGGTACCGTCGAAGCGCGGTGAGATCGCCCGGGATATAGCCGGCGGGACGCGCTCCCAGCGCACGGAAGGTCAGCGCGGCGACGCTGCTCGGCCGGACCGCGATCCGTGCTCCACGGTAGTCGCCGACCCCGACGAGACGTCGGTGGATGCCGAGCGGCCGGCGCAGCCGTCCGGGCAGCAGCGCCACTCCGACGACGCCGGCCTTTCGCACCTGCGTCAACGCGCGGGACGCGAACGGCGTCTGAAGCGCGCGACGCTCGAGTGCAAGGCTGTCGACGAGGAACGGCGCGGTGAGCGCCTGGAAGCTGTCGACACCGAGTGTGTCCCATGCTCTCGCGCCGAGGATCCCGAGCTGCGCCTTTCCCGCACGGACGTCGGAGACGATGCCACGCTCGTAGGTGATCTCGTCGGGCAGTCCGTCGCCGCGCCAGTTCTGGAGGACCTTGATCCGCAACGCTCCGTGGGACAACCGGACGACCGCATCGCTGAACGGCTTCCAGGCCTCCTCGTCGTCGCTGTGCGCGGCGAGCGTGAGGACGAGGGGCGTCGAAGGCGGCACATCGCCCGCCTTGTCGACGCGGCCCCCGCAGCCCGCCGCCCCGGCGATCGCGATCGCGGAGACCCCGACGGCGATTCCGCGCTTTCCGGAAACGAGCTCCATACGGCCATGGTGAACCTGTTGGGGCGCGTGCGCATCAGGGGCAGCGCCGAGTCGTCACGCGCGTCTTCAGGGGCGGCCCTGATCGACCCCGGTGGCCGCCCCGATGCGCCTCGAGCGGTCGCTTCCTAGCGTCGAGCCGTCATCGAAACGGGGAGGCTCGAGATGAAGAAGACGATCTGCGCGGCCGCCTGTCTGACGGCCCTCTGGTTGACAGGCGCCGGCCCGGCAGCAGCTACGCGCACGTTGTGCGTCGCAGCCGGCACGCCAGGCTGCTACGCGACGATCCAGGCCGCGGTGGACGCGGCCGCGAACGGCGACACGATCCAGGTCGCCGGCGGCACGTACGCCGGCGGGGTCACGATCGCGAAGAGCGTCGACCTGCGGGGCGCCGGCAGCGGCGCGACGCGCATCAAGGGCGGCGGCCCGGTCGTGACGATCGGGGACCTCGCGGGAGCGACCACTCCGACGGTCTCGATCGAAGGCGTCACGATCACCGGTGGCGCAACCCACGACGGCGGGGCGGCGATCGCGCAAGGCGGCGGCGTCTGGATCCCCGGCAACCCGTCGCACGGCAGACCAGGTGCAGTCGTGACGATCACCGACAGCGTGATCACGCAGAACCGGGTGAGCCCGCTGAGCGTCGGGAGCGGCGACAACTTCTGCGGAAAGGATCGCGGCTTCTGCTCGTTCGCGTTCGGCGGAGGCATTGACAACGCCGGGACGCTGACGCTCGACAACGTCAGGGTCACCGACAACGTTGCGGGAGCCGTGCCGGGCGACGCCTCAGCCGCCACCGATGCGAGCGGCGGGGGGATCATGAGCCGAGCCGGCGCCACGCTGGCGATCAGCGACAGCGTCGTGAGCGGGAACACCGCAGCTGTGGGCCTGCCGAACGGGCAGTTCAGCGACGGCGGTGGGATCACGAGCTCCGGCGTACTCCACATGCAGTCGACGGAGGTCACCGGCAACAACTCGAACGTTCAGGCGGCGATCGCGAACAGCTTCTTCGGCGGACCGAACGAGCAGGAGGCGAATGCCGGCGGTATCGACCTGGCCGACGGCTCGTCCTCGACGATCGTCGGCTCGACGATCGCGAACAACAGCGTCAGGGGCAGCAACACCGTCGGCGACGCGAACGCAGAGGCCGGCGGCGTCGACGCCGACGGTTCGCTCGAGCTCGACTTCTCGACGGTGAGCGGAAACCATGTCAGCGCCTACGCACCGACGGGAACGGCGGCGATCGGAATCGAGGGCGGGCTCCAGGTTCAGGGCAGCCTGGTCGCCCACGGCGACTGGATCGGCCGTAACCACGTCACTGCCACGAGCGTCGGCGGGTTCGCGGGCGCGACCGGCGGTGGACTGGACAACCTTGCGGAGACGACCCTCGTGGGAACGGTCGTCGCATGGAACAGCGTCAAGGCCGACGGCGCGTTCGGCGTCGCGCACGGCGGCGGCGTCTCGAACTTCACGCTCGACCCGGAGAACCCGCCGTCGCTGACGGTCCGAAACAGCCTGATCATCGGCAACACCGTCCAGGCCGGCCCGGGCATCACGCCCGCAGGCGGTGGCATCTGGGCCGATACGAAGCCGGTGCTCGTGCAGACGATCCTCGTCGGGAACCACCCCGACCAGTGCACCGGCTGCTGAGCTCTGGGAGGAGCGCGAGGGGGAGCCGGGCAGGCGGCTCCCCCTCAGCCGCGCAGGTAGGCGAGCACGGCGAGCACGCGGCGGTGAGACTCCGCCGCCTCGCCGATCCCGAGCTTGAGCATGATGTGGCGGACGTGCGTCTCGACCGTCTTCGGGCTCAGGAAGAGCTTCCGGCAGATGCCCTCGTTCGAGTGACCCTCCGCTATGAGCGCGAGTACCTCGAGCTCGCGCGGGCTCAGCTCCTGCAGGGGGCTCTCCTCGCGCGGCCGCTTGACAAGGCGCGAGACGATCGTCGGGTCGACGACGCACTCACCTTCGGAGATCCGTCCGAGGGCATCGACGAGCACCGCGACGTCCGAGACGCGGTCCTTGAGCAGGTATCCGCACCGCTCCGGGTGGTCCTCGAGCAGCCGCATCGCCCAGTGCGATTCGAGGTAGTGCGAGAGGACAAGCACACCGACCTGCGGCTGTTCGCGAAGGATCTGCTGTGCCGCGAGCAACCCCTCGTCCGTGTGGGTCGGCGGCATCCTGATGTCGATGATCGCGACATCGGGACGGATCGCAGCGACGCGGCGGATGAGCTCTTCGGCCGACCCGACGCGCGCGGGGACTTCGACGCCGGCATCCTCGAGCAGGCGGCCGAGGCCGTCGCGGAACAGCGCCTCGTCGTCAGCGATCACGACGCGCACGGGAACTCCGCATGAACGCTGACGTCGCCGTTCTGCCGTGCCACCGTCAGCCGGCCGTTCTCCGCGCCGACGCGGTCCTCGAGCTCGGTTCGATCGAACCGTGCCCCCAGCCCGCGTGCGAGGACGTCGATGACGAGCGAGTCGCCGTCATGAGACGCACGCAAGGAGACGGAGCCCTCGGCCGCGCCTGCGGTCTCGGCGACGACGCGATACGCGGCAGCCTCCAGCCCCGGCGGAAAGCGACCGTCGGACATTGCATCGAGCGCGGATAGGCACCGGCGACTCCTCTGCAAGAGCGACGATCGCCGCGGCGAGGCCGCCGTCGGCGAGGACGGCCGGAAAGATCCCGTGCGCGAGCATGCGCAAGCTCTCGATCGCCTCCAGCACGTCGGTCTCCGCTGCAAAGAGCTCCGCTGCAGCCTGCGAATCCGCACCACTTCGTACCCGCGAGCGCAGCAGCCGGAGCGAGAGGGCCAGACCGGCCAGGCGCTGCTGGGCGCCGTCGTGAAGATCGCGCTCGAGCCGCCGGCGCTCCGCGTCACCCGCCTCCACGATGCGCGCCCGCGAGCGGCGAAGCTCGTCGAGCCGGGCCTTGGCCTCGGCCTGCAAGCGCTCGTTCTCGAGCACCAGACGCGCGGCATCCGTGACCGCACGTACCAGACCGTCGTCGTCGAGCTGACCAGGCCGGTGCCCGAGGACGGCGAGCCGGCGCCGACCGGCGATCAGACTCGTCTGCTGCAGTTCCGGCGACAGCCGAACGGTCCGGCCGTCGGCGTCGACGAGCCGGCCCGAGTCGTCGAGCGGGTAGGCGAGCTCGAGGCGGGGGTCGCCGACGATCTCCGCCAGCGCGCTCCGGAGGCCGCCCGGCGGAGGCGATTGCGCGAGCCTGACCACGAGGCGCGCCACTGCCGTTCGGCGTCGCCGGACGCGGAGCGCGTTCCACGCCACGCCCGCGACGACGCCGATCAGGGCAGCCGCCTGCACGAACCAGAGTCGCCGTTCATACAGACCGTTCGAGAGCAGCCCGTGGTCGACCCACGCGACGTCCATCGCCGCGACGAAGGCGAGGTAGGCGCCGCCGGGCGCGAGCACCGGCCAGAGCGCGCGGCGCGCGACCGGAGACGCCCGCACGAGCGCAATCGCGACGGTCGCCGCCACCGCGCAGGCGGCCACGGCTGAGACCCAGAGGCCGACGCGCCCGATGTCGGCCGCAAGCGCTGGCCGATTCGCCACGGCCAGCAGGTTCGCGGGACAGTCGCTGCATACCCCACGCACCGGGTCGACGAGCAGCGCAGGCAGAAGCCCGAGCACGACGATTCCGCCGGCGTACAGCACTCCGACAGCGGCCCGCTGCATCCCCGAAAGCCGGCCGTCGCCGAAGGTGAGCACCGCGTGCCCCGCGAGCGGAGGACAGGACGCGAAGAGCACGAGCCCGACCGTGAACGCGAGCGACGATCCGGCCGCCGGCGTGTTCCACTCGAGCAGGAACCACGCGAAGCCGGCGGCGGCGAGAAGTGGACCGAAGTGGCTCGACGACCTCCGCAGCCAGAACCAGAGGCCGCACGCGATCAGCGCCCAGCCGGTGACGAGGAGCGCTACCCGGCCCGGCGCGGAGCTGCCGGCGAACGAATATGCCGGCTCGCGGGCGACGATGCGGAGGGTGAGCAAACCAACGGCGACGCCCGCACCCGCGACGACGAGAGCAGCCAACAACCGCGGCACCGTTCCATCGTCCCACTCACCGGGCCTGGCGCAAATCGGGGCGCGCCCTGACCGGCTACTCGAAGCGCTTGAGCATCGTGAAGGCGCCGTGGTGGTCGCCCACCTGCTCGAAGCCGTTCCGCTCGTAGAAGCCGACGGCGGCGGAATCGTGCTCGACGCTCAGCGAGATGCCCAGGTAGCCGACCGCGCGCGCCTGCTCGAGCAGCGCGTCGAGCAGCTCCTGGCCGACGCCGTGCCGGCGGCGCGAGGGGACGACCGCGATCGTCAGCTCGGGCGTCGTCTCGTCGACGAAGCCGTAGCCGGGCGACGCCGCCGGAAACGTTCGAAGCCACGCGGCGCCGATCGGATGCCCGCCCTCCATCGCGATCAGCGCCACGTCGCCCGTCCGTCCCCAGTTCTCCGTGTACCGCGAGAGCGGGATGTCCGCCTCGAAGCCCGCGACGCGCCAGTGGTATGCGTGGGCCAGCATCGATCGCATGAAGACGACGTCTGCTTGCGAGGCCCGGCGTACCATCGCGCCTCTACAAGGCCAGCGCCGGCTCTTCGAGGAGCTGTTTGACGGTGCGCAGGAAGTCGGCGCCGTCGGCGCCGTCGACGGCGCGATGGTCGACCGTCAGCGTCATCGTCATCATCGGGCGCACGACGACCGCGCCGTCGACGACGACCGCGCGATCCTCGGTGGCCCCGACGGCGAGAATCGCCGCCTGCGGCGGGTTGAGCACCGCGACGAACTGCTCGATCCCGTACATGCCGAGATTCGAGATCGTAAACGTGCCCCCGTCGAGGTCATGGGCGGTCAGCTTGTTCTCGCGCGCACGGTCGACGACGTCGGCCCGCGCGCCCGCGACCTCCGCGAGCGACAGGCGCTCCACCGAGCGCAGCACGGGGACGACGAGGCCCTGCGGCGCCGCGACCGCGATGCCGACGTTGGCGGTCGGGAAGCGCAGCAGCGCATCTTCGGTGTAGGCGACGTTGACGTTGCGATGGCGCTGCAGCCCGACCGCGCAGACCTTCGCGAGCAGGTCGGTGACCGTCACGCGCACCTCGGGATGCAGCTCGCGAGCCTTCGCGACAAGCTCGTTGGCGCGCGACATGTCGGCGCTGCGCGTCAGCTGGAAGACGGGCGCCTGCCAGGCGGCGGTCAGCCGGCGGGCGATCGTCTTGCGAATGTTCGTGAGCGGGATCGACTCGGTCTCGCCTGCCGGAACCGCAGGTGCGGGCGCGGCGGCGGGGACCGGAGCCGTGACGGCTCCGCGCTCGACGTCCTCGGCCACGATCCGCCCTTCCGGACCGGTGCCGCGGAGCGAGGTGAGGTCGACCCCGCGCTCGCGGGCGAGCCGCCGCGCGAGCGGCGAGGCCTTGATCCGACCGCCGTTCGAGGCGGCGCTCGTCGAAGCAGTGGCGGGAACCGGCCGCACCTGGGTGCCGGGAACCTCGGTGCCTGGCACCGGTTCGGAAACCGGCGCCGGTTCGGGCGCCTCGGCCTGCACCTCCTCGCCCGGCTCGCCGATCCAGGCGATCGTCTGGCCGACGGGCGCCTCGCCTTCGGCAAGCCCGATGCGCAGCAGCACGCCGGCGAAATCGGACTCGACCTCCTGGGTGACCTTGTCGGTGTCGACCTCGAAGAGCGGCTCGCCCTTCTCGACCTGCTCGCCCTCCGACTTCAGCCACCGCGTGACCGTGCCGGACTCCATGCCCTGGCCGAGCCGCGGGAGCTTGACCTCGTTGGCCACGCGGGGAGCCTACTTCCCGACGGTCCGCTTCACCGCCGCCAGCACGTCCTCGGCATGCGGCACGACGAACTGCTCCATCACCGGAGCGAACGCGAGCGGCGCGAACTTCGACCCGACCCGCTCGATCGGAGCGTCGAGCCAGTCGAAGGCCTGGTACTGGAGCACGGCCGCCACCTCGGCGCCGAACCCCATCCGCGTGACCGCCTCGTGCGCGATCACGGCCCGGTTCGTCTTCTTCACGCTCGCGACGAGCGTCTCCTCGTCCAGCGGCTGCAGCGAGCGCGGGTCGACGACCTCGACCGAGATCCCCTCGCCCTCCGCCGCCTGCGCGGCCTCGAGCGAGCGGTGGACGAGCGGCCCGGTCGCAATCACGGTGACGTCCGTTCCCTCGCGCACGACGCGCGCCTTGCCGAGCGGGATCGGCTCGAGCTTCTCCGGCACCTCGCCCTTCACCGGGTAGAGCAGGCGGTGCTCGAACACGATCACGGGGTTGTCGTCGTAGATCGCCGACCAGAGGATCCCGCGCACGTCTTCCGGCGTCGACGGGAACGCCACCTTCAGCCCCGGCACGTGGACGAGCCATGCCTCGAGCTGCTGTGCGTGCTGCGCGCCCGGCGACCAGCCCGCGCCGCCCTGCGTGCGAATCGTCAACGGCACCTTCAGCTGACCGCCCGACATGTACCGGTGCTTGGCCGCCTGGTTGACGATCTGCTCGAGCGACAGCGTCAGGAAGTCCTCGTACATGATCTCGACGACGGGGCGCATGCCCGCCATCGCGGCGCCGATCCCCGCGCCGACGATCGCCATCTCGGAGATCGGTGTGTTGCGCACGCGCTCCGGGCCGAACTCGTCGAGCAGGCCCTGCGTGACGCCCATCGAGCCGCCCATCTCGGCGATGTCCTCGCCCATGATGAAGACGTCCTCGTCGGCGCGAAGGGCGGCGCCGAGCGCGTCGCGCACCGCCTCGCGGTAGGTCAGCTCAGGCACCCTGACGCTCAGGCATAGATGTTCTTCAAGGCGTCTTCGGGCTGCGGGTCGGTGCCGTGCTTCGCGAACTCGACCGCCGCCTCGACGACCCCGACCGCCTCGTCGTCGAGCGCCTGGAACTCCTCGTCCGAGAGGCCGAGGCGTGCGCGCAGACGTGGGATCGGATCGTGCTCGGCCGCATCGTCCCGGTCGTCCTTCGAGCGGTAGACCTGCGGATCACCGATGTAGTGCCCGTGCATCCGGTAGGTGCGCACGTCGAGAAAGACCGGCCCGTGGCCCTCGCGCGCGTACTCGAGCGCCTCGTGCGCGGCCTCGTAGACGGCCTCGACGTCCTGGCCGTCGACTTTGCGCGAGCGCATCTCGTACGAGAGCGCGCGCTTGCTCATGTCGTCCCAGACCGGCGAGTGCTGCCAGCCGGGAGTCGACTCGGCCCAGTGGTTGTTCTCGCAGACGAAGACGGTCTTCGTGCGCCAGAGCTGCGCGAGGTTGAGCGACTCGTGGAAGGTGCCGATGTTCGTCGCGCCGTCGCCGAAGAACGCAACCGCCACGCGCGGCTCGTCGCGCAGCCGGAAGGCGAGGCCGGCGCCGGTGACGGCCGGCAGGCCGCCGCCGATCACCGCGTTCGCGCCGTAGTTCCCGCGGCTGACGTCGTAGAGGTGCATCGACCCGCCGTAGCCGTGCGAGCAGCCCTCGAGCTTCCCGTACAGCTCCGCCATCACGTTGTTCGGGTGCGTGCCGCGCGCGAGCGTGTGGCCGTGCGCGCGATGGGTCGAGGCGAAGATGTCGCCCTCCTCCATCGCCTGGCAGACGCCGACGGCGGTCGCCTCCTGGCCGATCGCGACGTGGAGGAAGCCGGGCAGCTCGCCCCCGCGGAAGCGCTCCTCGACCTTCTCCTCGAAGCGGCGGATGAGGAGCATCTCGCGCAGGAACTCGCGCAGCGTCTCCTCTCCGAGCACGCGCTTCTTCTCGACCTTGGCCACGGAACGGCAGTGTACGTTTTGGGCTGTGAGCCTTGCCGGCGACTGGCAGAGGATGCAAGCGAGGCTGCCGGACGGCTGGCAGCGCGTGGAGCTGCGCCTCGAAGCGGGCAGCCCTGAGCACGCCGAGCGGGCCGCGGCGCTGCTCTCGCCGGCGCAGCCGTTCCGCGCGACGTCGACGACGCTTCGCTTCGCCTCGTCGCGCGACGGCCACGCTCCGAGCCCGGACGCCGTCACCCGTCTCCTGCGCCGCCTCGACGAGGCGCGTGTGCGCGCGCAGCTCGAGCTCGCCGGCTCGCACGTCCCCGAGCCCCCGCCCGAGCAGGCGACGGTGCTGCTCGCCGAGGCGTGGCGCGAAGCGCTCGCCGAGCTTCCGCCCGACTGGAGCGACCTCTACGCAGAGCTCCGGTTCGAGTCGAGCGACTACATCGAGCCGGGAGCCGTGCTGTGCGCGCCGATCAACCCGCGACGCGACGGCTCCCGCGCCGCGATGCGGTTCCGGAGCGCGCGGCTCGCGGGGTACGGCGCGTCACCCGGGATGGTCGCCCGCTGCTTCACGCGCTGCGACGAAGCGGGGTTCGTCGGCGAGGTCGAGGTCCTGCGCGCCCTGAGCGACACGCGGCTGGTCGCGACCCAGGGGCCGACGTGGCTCGTCTCCGGCACCAACTTCTGATGCCGGAGCCGGAGCCTCCCGATCCCGTCTCGTGGTTCCTGATCGAGCCGGGTTGGCATGTCGAGGGGAGCGACGGCACGGAGCTCGGCCGCATCGAGGCGGTTACCGGCGACCAGGATCGAGACATCTTCGACGGTGTCGCAGTCGCAGGACGCGCCTTCCGGCACCCGCGCTACGTGGCCTCCGAGGCTGTCGGCGAGATCGTCGAGGGGAAGGTGACGCTGACGCTCGACGCGGCGGCGTTCGAGCAGCTCCCCGAGTACCGCGAGCCGCCCGAGGCGGCGCAGATCGCCCCGGAGAGCGCGTCGGCCTTCCAGCGCGCCACGACGTACATCGAGAATCCGGGCAGAGGCCGGTTCCCGCTGCTCGAGCGGATCTCGCGCTGGTTCGGGAAGACAGGACGGCGCTGACCGGCGCGCTCGCGCTCGCCGCGGAGATCCGCGCGCACCACGTCTCGCCGCTCGAAGCCGTCGAGGCGGCGATCGAGCGCGTCGAGGCCGCGAACCCGCGCCTCAACTTCCTCGTCACCGAGTGCTACGAGCAGGCCCTCGCGACGGCGTCCGAGCCGTTGCCCGACGGCCCGTTCGCGGGCGTGCCGATCCTCGTGAAGGACCTCACCGAGACGGCGGGCGTGCGCACGACGTTCTCGTCGCGGGCGTTCGCCGACTACGTGCCGGAGAACGACGCCTCGGTCGTGCGGCGGCTGAAGGACGCGGGGTTCATCGTCGTCGGCAAGTCGAACACGCCCGAGTTCGGGATCACAGCCGTCACCGAGTCGGATCTGAACGGGGCCTGCCTGAATCCCTGGGACGTCACGCGCACCCCGGGCGGATCGTCGGGAGGCGCGGCCGCTGCGGTCGCCGCCGGCGTGTTCCCGCTCGCGCACGGATCGGACGGCGGCGGCTCGATCCGCATCCCGTCCGCGTGCTGCGGCCTCTTCGGCTTGAAGCCCTCGCGCGGACGCGTGTCGCCCGCGCCCTTCGTGTCCGGTTCGCTCGAGCTCTCGCAGAGCGGGCCGATCTCGGTGTCGGTCGAGGACGCAGCGGCGTTCCTCGACGTCGTCGCCGGCTACGAGTGGGGCGACGCGAACGTCCTGCCGCCGCCCGAGCGGCCGTTCCGGGAGGAGGTCGGCCGCGACCCCGGCCACCTCCGCATTGCGTTCACGGACGAGCCGCCGATCCCCTACCCGGTCGAGCCCTCGGTCGCGGCCGTGGCGCGCGAAGCCGCGGACGCGCTCGCCGGCCTCGGCCACCACATCGTCGAGCGGACGCCGCCGTGGCGGGACGACGCGCTGCTGCGCATGTTCGCGATCCTCTGGCAGGTCTCGCCGGCGACGTTCCCCGTGCGCGACCGCTCGCTGCTGATGCCGCTGAACCGCACGCTCGCGGAGGCGGCCGATGCGACGTCGAGCGTCGCCTTCGCCGAGGCGACGATGGCACTGCAGCGCGCCGCGCGCCGCATCGTCGCCTTCTGGCA
This sequence comes from uncultured Thermoleophilia bacterium, assembly GCA_963708355.1. GTDB lineage: Bacteria > Actinomycetota > Thermoleophilia > Gaiellales > Gaiellaceae > PALSA-600. Next base: position 19,915 of record CAVPSK010000016.1, read on the forward strand.
GGACATCGACGTCGTGCTGACGCCGGGCCTGGCGAAGCTCCCGGTGCCGATCGGCTGGGTCTTCGAGCCCGAGGATCCGTGGGAGCAGTTCAGGCGCGGCGGCGAGTTCACGCCCTTCACGCCGGTCGTCAACGTCACCGGCCAGCCCGCTGTCTGCGTGCCGTTCGGGGTCGTGGACGGGCTCCCGGTCGGGGTGCAGCTGATCGGCCCGCCGGTCGGCGAGGCCCTGCTGCTGCGGCTCGCGGCCCAGCTCGAGTCGGCTCACCCGTGGGCCGGCCGCCTGCCCGGCGCCTGACACCGCACGCACTGCGTCGCGATTGCTGCATACTCCACGCATGGCGGACGCGTCCGGCGGGTGGAAGGACCGCGCAGCCGGCTGGAAGGCGCAGGCGGGCAAGGCGCTGGAGCACGTCGGCATCCATCGCAAGGGCAAGCCGGGCAGCGAAACGCTCCGCGTGAGCGCGGGTGGCAACGGCAACCGCGCGGCGCCGCCGAAGCCGGGCCTCTTCGCCTCCGCGCGCGCGGTCAAGGAACGGGCGACCGCGCTCGTCCAGCTGGAGCTGGAGCTGGCACGCGTCGAGGTCAAGAACAAGACCACGCAGATCGGGATCGGCGTCGGGCTCGGCGTCGGCGCCGGCCTGTTCGCGTTCATCGGCCTCGTCTTCCTGTTCCTGACGATCGCAGCGGGGCTCGCGACGTTCCTCGACGTGTGGCTCTCGCTGCTGATCGTGACGCTCCTGCTCGTCGCGCTCTGCGCCGTCTGCGGGCTGCTCGCCAAGTCGTTCGTGAAGCGCGGAACGCCGCCGCTGCCGACAGCGGCGATTCGCGAGGCCCAGCTCACCTCGAAGGCGCTGGAGCAATGACGGAGATCGTCCCGCCGTCACCGCCCGAGCAACCGGTCGTGCAGGCGGAGCCACCGCCGCCGCCCGCACAGAAGCCACCCGCGCCCGAGCCGCCGAAAGAGCGCTCCCAGGAGGAGCTGATCAGGCTGATCCAGTCCGAACGGGAGGGGTTGGTGACCGCGGTCGCCGACCTGCGCGCCGCGCTCGAGCGCCTGAAGAAACAGAAGGCCCGCGCCCAGAAGGTGATGCCGATCGTCGCCGCCACCGGCACGGCGGCCGGCGCCGCGACGAAGGTCGTGCAGCACCGGCGGAGCAACCACAGCGAGCCGGATGCCGGCACTGAGCTCCTGCGCTTCGGGCGCTGGTCGCTCCACGAGCACGACGACTAGGGCGACCGGTTGACGCTATTCGCGCAGCTCGGCGCCGAAGCGCTCCCGTAGCGCCTCGACGATCGCGCCGCGCAGCCGAACGGCGTCCTCGTCGGCGAGCGTCCGCTCCGGTGACTGGAACGCCACCGAGAACGCCACCGACTTCCGGCCGGGCGGAATCGGCTCGCCGCGGTAGACGTCGAAGACCCGCGCATCGCGCAGCTCCTCGCCGGCCGCCTCGCGGGCCACGGCGACGATCTCCCCCGCTTCGACCTCCTCGTCCACGACGACCGCGAGGTCCTGGCGGATCGCGGGGTAGCTGATCACGTCGCGATACGTCACCGGCTCGCGGCTGGCGGCGAACAGGTTGTCGAGGTCGAGCTCGAATCCGCACCACGTTCCGTCGAGCGCCGTCGGGTGCAGCTCGCCGACGAGCCCGGCGGGTGTGCGCGCCGCCTTGCCCGGATGGAAGAGCGCGTCCTCCGCCCGCTCGAACACCGGCTCCGCCTTCAGCGCCGCGTACAGCGCCTCGACGACGCCTTTGCCGTGGAAGAAGTCACCGACGGCGATGCCCGCGACGCGCACCCGCTCGTTCGGCAGATCGCCGTTCGGCAGGTAGACGCGCGCGATCTCGAACAGCGCGATCGCAGCCGCGCCCGCATCGAGGTTCCCGGCGGCCGCCTCGACGAGGCTCGGCAGGAGACGGGTCCGCAGCGCCGTCAGCTCGACCGAGATCGGCTCCGACAGCCTCCACGTCGTCTCCTCGTCGGGACGCAGGCTCGGCGTGTACGTCTCCGCGAAGCCGAGGCCGACGAGCGCGTCCTCGACGCGGCGCCGAAGCTGCTGGTCGCGCGTCAGCGTCCCGAACATCGCGCGCCGCTCCGGCAGCGTGAACGGGACGTCCTGCAGGCGGAAGCGGGCAACCTCCTCGACCACGTCGATCTCGCGCGTGATGTCGCGTGCGCGCCACGTCGGCGCGACCACGTCGTCGCCGGCGAGACCGAACCCGAGCTGCACCAGCAGGCGCCGCTGCTCGTCCGGCGGCGTCTCGATCCCGATCACCGCATCCGCGCGCTCGGGCCGGTACGAGATCACCGGCCGCTCCGGTAGCGCGTCGTGGACGTCGGCGTGCGCCGTCAGGCGCGCGCCGGTGAGCTCGAGCAGCAGCGACGTCGCGAGGTTCGCGGCGGGCTCGGCGAGGTGCGGGTCGACGCCCTTCTCCCAGCGGTTCGATCCCTCGGTGCGCAGCCGCAGCCGCTCGCTCGTCCGGTAGAGGCCGTACGGCTCGAAGTTCGCCGCCTCGAGCAGCACCGTCGCCGTCGCCTCGCCGATCTCCGTCTCCTCGCCGCCCATGATCCCGGCGAGCGCGACCGACCGCTCGGCGTCGGCGATCATCAGGTCGTCGGGACTCAGGTCGCGCTCGACGCCGTCCAGTGTGCGCAGGCGCTCGCCGGGGTTCGCGCGGCGAACGACGATGCGGCCGCCCGCGAGCGTCGAGTTGTCGAACGCGTGCAGCGGGTTCCCGAGCGCGAGCATCACGTAGTTCGTCACGTCGACGACGTTCGAGATCGGCCTCATCCCGGCCGCGAGCAGCCGTGCCTTCAGCCACGTCGGCGACGGCGCGATCGCCACGCCCTCGAACAGCCGCCCGATGTAGCGGGGACACCCGGCGAGGTCGTCGATCCGGATGTCCACCTTCGCGTCGGGAAGCTCGATCGGTTGGGAGCCCGGCTGCGGCGCGAGCGGCAGGTCGTACAGCGCCGCCACCTCGCGCGCGACGCCGTAGATCGACAGCAGGTCGGGGCGGTTTCTGGTCGACTCGACCACGAAGATCGCCTCGCGCAGCGGCAGCACGTCGGCGAGCGGCGTCCCCGGCTCGGCCTCGTCGGGCAGCAACATGATCCCGGTGTGGTCCGACCCGAGGTCGAGCTCGTCCTCGGCCAGGATCATCCCGTCGGAGACCTCGCCGCGGACCTTGCGCCGCTCGAGCGTCAGCCCGCTCGGCAGCACCGCGCCGGGAAGCGCGACCGCGACCGTGGCCCCCGCGCCGAAGTTCCAGGCGCCGCAGACGATCGACCGCGCGTCACCGTCGCCGACGTCGACCTTCGTCAGCTGCAGGCGGTCGGCGTTCGGGTGCTTGACCGCCTCGAGCACCCGGCCGACGCGGAACAGGCCGAGGTTGCCGTCGGTGTCGGCGACCCCGCGCACCTCGATCCCCTCGACCTCGGCCGACGCGATCGAGAGGTGGGTGGCGAGCTCGTCGAGCGGCATCTCGACCGGCACGTACTCCCGCAGCCACGAGATGGGAACCCGCATCAGAACTGCCTCAGCACCCGGAGGTCGCCCTCCCAGAGGGCGCGGATGTCCGGGACGTCGTGGCGGAGCTGCACGGCGCGCTCGAGGCCGCAGCCGAACGCGAAGCCGCTCCACTCCGCGGGATCGACGCCGACGTTCTCGAAGACCTGCGGGTCGACCATCCCGGCGCCGCCCATCTCGATCCAGCCCGAGAACTTGCACGTGCGGCAACCCGAGCCGCCGCAGATCCCACACGAGACGTCCGGCTCGATCGACGGCTCGGTGAACGGGAAGTGGTGCGTGCGGAAGCGGACGCGGCGGTCGGGGCCGTAGAGCGCGCGCATCACGTGAAGGAGCGTGCCCTTGAGGTCGGCGAGGGTGAGCCCGCGGTCGACCGCGAGCCCCTCGAACTGGTGGAAGATCGGGTAGCGCGTCGCCGTGATCGCGTCCCGGCGGTAGACGCGGCCGATCGACACCATGTAGATCGGCGGCTGCTTCTCCTCCATGATGTGGATCTGGCTCGGCGACGTCTCCGTGCGCAGCACGTGATTCGGGTCGAAGAAGAACGTGTCGCGCGGCGAGCGCGACGAGTGCGTCGGCGCGAACGCGAGCTTGTCGAAGTTGTACTCGAGCGTCTCGACCTCGCGGTCGTCGCGCACCTCGTAGCCGAGCCCGAGGAACGCGTCCTCGACGATGCGACGCACCTGCGTGATCGGGTGGAGGTGGCCGAGCGGCAGCTGCTCGCCCGGCAGGGTGACGTCGACGACCTCTTCGCGAAGCCGCCGGTCGAGCTCCTCACGGCGCAGCAGGTCGCCGTGCTCGGCGACCGCGGCCTCGAGGCGCTCTCGGATCCCGTTCAGCAGGATGCCGCTCTCGCGGTCGCGCACGCCGCGCAGCGCCTGGGCAAGCTCCGACCTGCGCCCGAGGTACTTCACGCGCGCGTCGTCGAGTACCGGCTCGCCGTTCGCGGCGGCGATCGCGTCCGTCGCCTCGGTCTCGTACGCCGACCAGTCCACGGCGGCGACACTATCCATAGCGATTCTCCTTCGTTCGCGGGTCGGGACGTGAGGCCCCGGTGCGAAAGAGGGCGCGCTCTCTAGGCGTCGCCCCGGCTCGAGCACCGGGGCGGCATAAACAGCGTGATCGCCGTCGACAGCATCGCTCCGGAAAGATAGCGCCGATGTCCGCCTACGACCAGATCGCGCGCCTCTACGACCCGTGGTCGCGGAGCGTCGTCGAGGACGTCGGGTTCTACGTCGAGGAGGCGGTGCGCGTCGGCGGGCCGGTCGTCGAGCTCGGCGTCGGCACCGGCAGGATCGCCGTGCCGATCGCGTCGGCGGGCATCCCCGTGGTCGGCGTCGACACGTCGCAGGGCATGCTCGAGGTGGCCGCGGAGCAGGCCCGGGCAGCGGGTGTCGACGCGTTCGTCGACCTGCGGTTCGGCGACATGCGCGAGCCGCCCGTCACTGGAATCGCCCGGCTCGTGATCTGCCCGTTCCGCTCACTGCTGCACATGGAGACCGACCACGATCGCCGCGCGGCGCTGCGCGCGATCCGCGGGCTGCTCGGGCCCGAGAGCCGCTTCGTGTTCGACGTCTTCGCGCCCGGCGACGACGACATCGAGGAGACGAACGGCCGCTGGCTCGAGCGTGAGCCGGGCATCTGGGAGCGCGCGGACTGGAACCAGGTCTCGCGCACGCTCGTCCTGCGGGTCCGCGGGCACGGGCACGAGTCGGAGATGTCGCTCTCCTGGCTGTCGGTCGGCGAGTGGCGCGCGTTGCTGGCCGACGAGGGCTTCGTCGTCGACGCGCTCTACGGCTGGTTCGACCGCAGGCCCTGGCAGGGCGGCGAGGACTCGATCTGGGTCTGCCGCGCGCGCTCGTAGAGCGCGATCGCCCCGGCCGCGGCGACGTTCAGCGACTCCGCACCGGCGAGCGGGATCGTCGCGTCGACGTCGCGGGGAAGATCGGCTGGAAGCCCCGCGCGCTCCGCGCCGAGCAGGAACGCGACGCGCCCTACGAGCGGGACGGAGTCGAGCGGCGCCCCGCCGTGCGCGACGAGAGCGACGCGAACCACCCCCTGCAACAGGCTGTTGGTTGCCTCGGGGCTCCATTGGCCCAGAGGGACGCGCCAGATCGAGCCGGCGCTCGCACGCAGGGCCTTCGGCGACGTGGGATCGGCGCAGCCGTCGGACACGCAGACGGCGGCGCCGAACGCGTCGGCGGTGCGAATCAGCGTGCCGACGTTGCCCGGATCGGCGAGCCGCCAGAGCCCCAGGGTCGCCGAGCGCTCCTCCCACGCGGACAGGTCGCTCCGCCGGTAGACGCCGATCACGCGCGGCGGGTGCGGCGCCGTCGCCACCTCGGCGAGCAGGCGCGGTTCGACGTCCTCCCCCGCCCGCAGCAGGTGGACCGGCTCCGCGGTCGCGGCGCCGACCGCGTCCTCGCCCTCGACGAAGAAGAGACCGAGCTTGTCGCGCCAGCGGCGCTCATGCAGCCTGCGGACTTGACGTGCGATGCACTGACCAGACCGGCAGGGCGTGCCAAGTCGCCCGCAGCGACCCTCAGCCAACAAACAGCGCGCCATCCACCGCGACGCTACCCGGGCGGCGGGTGTAAGGACGCTCGCGCATGCCAGTGTGATTGAATATCACCCGTGGCTGGACGGGCCGGGATCTACGCGCGTATCTCTTCCGATCGGGAGCAGGATGGGCTTGCGATCGGCCGTCAGCTAGAGGACTGCGAGCGGGTCGCAGAGGAGCGCGGCTGGCGGGTGGCCGAGCGGTATATCGACCAAGATGTGTCGGCCTACAAGAGCCGCGTGCGCCCTGCCTACCGGCGGATGCTCAACGATTTACGGAGCGGCACGATCGACGGCGTGATCGTCTACCACTTGGACAGGTTGCACCGGCAGCCGCGCGAGCTGGAGGAGTTCTTCGACGTGTGCACGGCCGCCGGGGTAGACGATCTGGCCTGCGTGACCGGTCGGATCAACCTGGCGGATCCGGATGGCAAGTTCCAGGCTCGTATCCTGGGCGCGGTGGCAGCGAAGGAGAGCGATGACAAGAGCCGCCGCATCAGCCGCAAGCACGCGCAGCTGGCGGCCGAGGGGAAAGTGTCCGGCGGTGGCACCCGCGCCTACGGCTACGCCGAGGACAAGCGCACCCTGCGCCCGGGCGAGGCGGCCGTGATCCGGGAGGCAAAGACGCGGTTTCTCAATGGCGAGTCGATCCGCTCGATCTGTATCGCGTTCAACGAGCGCCGCGAGCCGACGGTGACCGGCGGCGAGTGGACGTCGCAGACGCTGACTCGAATGCTCGCCAACCCGCGGATCAGCGGCCAACGGACCTACCACGGCGAGATCGTCGCGACGGCGGAATGGCCGGCGATCATCACGCCGGCAGAGAGCGAGCGGATCCGGGCGCGACTTGCCGACCCGGCGAGACGCACGAACAAGACGTCCCGCCGCTACCTGCTTGCCGGTCTGCTTCGCTGCTCGCTGTGCGGCTCGACGCTTGTCTCGCGCCCTCGGGCCGATCACACGCGCCGCTATGTCTGCGCGTCCGGGCCCGGCTTCGGCGGCTGCGGACGGATCACAATCACCGCCGAGCTGGTCGAACAGACGACTGTTGAGGCCGTCCTCTACCGCCTCGACAGCCCGAAGCTTGCAGCGACGCTGCAGAGTCGAAGCGAGGATCCGGCTGCGGCCGAGTGGCAGGCAGAGGCCGAACGAGCGGAGGCCAAGATGGACGAGCTCTCTGCCGCATACGCCAGCGATCAGATCAACATGCGCGACTGGCTCACCGCGCGCGCCGCGATCGAGCAGCGGATGCAGACGGACCGCAAGAAGCTCTCGACGCTGAACCGCGTGGACGCGCTGGACGGCTACCTCGGCAACGCGAGCGAGCTGCGGACGGCGTGGCCGTCGATGCAGCTAAGCCGCCAAGCCGCGATCATCGCCGCTGTCCTCGACCACGCCGTCATCGGTCCCGCCACTCCGGGACGCAACACCTTCGACCCGTCCCGGATCAGTCTCATCTGGCGCGCCTAGCCCCGGCCGCAGCAGCCCCGCGACCTGCCGCAGCACCCCCGGATCCTGCACCTTGACCGGCAGCCCTTGCGCCTCTGCTGAGGCAACAGCCAGCTCCCGGACGGCCGCGAGCTGCTTCTCAGTCAGGCCACGCACACCAGACCGCCGGCGGCCTCGACCAGCCCACCACCGACGAGGAGCGCCACAGCCGCGCCGGCTCGCCGCCCATCCGATCATTGGCCTCCGCCAACAGCTGCTCCTCGCCGCGCGCCTGCAGCTGCACCCGTTCAGGCTGGAAGCCCTGCGCGACCTCGTACCGATGCAGCCCCGCCGCCCGCCGCTCGTCATCCAGGCTCTTGCTGACGTACTTCGCCAGGTACCCCGCCGCGACCCGCGCCTCTTCGAGCGCCCCGGAGCCGTGCGGCAGATCGCCGATTAGCTTGATGTGCACGAACCCATGCCCCCACACATCCCGGATCAGCCGCTGCCGCACATACCGGCCGACGGCGAAGTGCACATGCAGGCCGTGCCCGCCCGGATGCCGCTCCGACGTCCACGCATAGGGCAACGCTCCGCCCCCAAGCTCGCGCCGCAGACCACGAAAGAACCCGCCGACGTCCGCACGGAGCTGGCCTGGATCGCCGCAGCTGTCCGCATACGTCAGCGTCCCGAACCGGTTCAGCCGATTCGCAGCGCAGTAACGGCGCAGCTTGGCCCGCGCCCTTCTGCCCGCCTCCTCCAACGCCCGCGCTGGATCAGAGGCACCCCGGCCGCGACCCGGCCCAAGCCCCTCGTAGGCGAGCGGCGGGACATAGCAGCCACCACCCTCGGAAGCCTCCGGATACAGCGAGAACGTCCACCGAGCCTGCAACCGCACCACCTCCGAGTCCAGATCACTCCTGACTCGAAGGCCCCCTGGGCGGGTAGCAGCTCCTCCTTCGCGCCCCTATCGGGGTCTAGCCACCTCTCCGCCTTGCCAGGCAGCCCAGATCCTCACTCAATGGCGGCTTGCACACGAACCTACCGGCAAGGTCGGACGGAACACCTCCCGACCAGCGCGGCTCACCTCCCGAGCCGTCCTCCGTGAAGCGGAAGCGAGCGGCGAAGCGCTTACACCCGGCATTCACTGGGCAATGCGGCTCACCACGACGCGCACCCCGACCGACAGCGCGCGGCGCGCCACAGCCCGGTGCGTCGCGTCCCGCGCCCACCTCCGAGTTTCGTTGCTAATACAAGTAAAGAAAGACCAGCGCGGCGCGGCCCGCGCGGGGCCGCCCCACGGGGCGGGCCCCCGCGCCAACCGCCACCGCGCCCAGCCTTCCCAACACCAGTTGACGCCGCGACTGCTGGGCTTGCCTAGGATCGGCGCTGCCATGTCGCCCACCGGCTGGACGGTTCCGCAGTGACCGACGGACGGCTCTTCTAGTTGCGCCCCCAGAGGTTGCGTGATGACGCCGTGGCGGGCCTCGTGTTGGGCGTGCAGAGCGTGCCGGACGGCCTCGCGACCGGCCTTCTCGCTGGGGTGAGCCCGCTCGCCGGGCTGTACGGGTATCTCGTCGGGACGATCACGGGCGCAGTCGGCACATCGTCGGTGTTCATGGTCGTACAGGGCACCGGCGCGATGGCGATGGTGATCGCCGACGTCCCGGCGGTACACGGCGGCGCGAACGCGGGCCGCGCGCTGTTCACGCTCACGATCTTGACCGGCGTCGTGATGCTTGCTGCGGGGCTGTTCCGGCTCGGCGCAGTCCTTCGCTTCGTTTCGACCGCCGTCATGGTCGGCTTCATCAACGCCGTCGGCGTGAACATCGTGCTCGGGCAGCTCTCGAACCTGACCGGCTACTCGGCGGACGGGGGGAACCGCGTCATCCGCGCCGTCAATACGGTGCTGTCGCCGCGGGAGCTGCACTGGCGGAGCGTCGTCGTCGGTCTCTCGACGGTCGCCCTGATCCTTGTCCTCGAGCGCACCCGACTCGGCGCGCTCGGCCTCGTCGTCGCGGTGATCGTCACGTCGACGATCGCGCCGCTGCTCGGCTGGAACGGCGTCGCCACCCTGAACGACCTCGGCGTGTCGATCGACGGCCTTCCGACGCCGACGTGGCCGCTCCTCGGCAAGGTGCCGGTCCTGATCCTGCCGGCGCTGTCGCTCGCGTTCGTCGGCCTCGTCCAGGGAGCGGGGATCGCGGCGGCCTTCCCGAACCGCAGCGGCGAGCCGTCCGACGCCTCACGCGACTTCGTCGGCCAGGGCGTTGCCAACGTCGCGTCCGGACTGTTCCGGGGGATGCCGGTAGGCGGCTCGATGTCCGCGTCGGCGCTGAACAGGGCGGCGGGGGCGCGGTCGCGGTTCGCCGCGATCATCGCCGGCCTCGTGATGGCGGTCGTGATCGTCGCCTTCGGACCCGCCGTCGGGCACCTGGCGATGCCGGCGCTCGCCGGGCTCCTGATCTTGATCGGCGCACGCACGGTCTCGCCCTCCGACCTGCGCACGGTCTGGCACACCGGGACGATCCAGCGTGTGGTGCTCGTCGTCACCTTCTTCCTCACAATGCTGATCCCGTTGCAGTACGCGGTCGTCGTCGGGGTCGGCGTCTCCGTCGTCCTCTACGTCGTCCGGCAGTCGAACCAAGTGACGGTCAGGCGATGGGTACGCGACGGCGACGGGCACGTCGTGGAGGTCGAACCGCCGGGCGAGCTGCCCGGAGGCGAGGTGGTCGTGCTGCAGCCGTACGGGAGCCTCTTCTTCGCGGCGGCACCCGTCTTCGAAGCCGCCCTGCCGACGGTGGGCGCAGACTCTGGGGGGATGGTCGTGATCCTAAGGCTGCGCGGCCGCACCGATCTCGGGACGACGTTCATCGACGTCCTCCACAGCTACGCGGTCTCGCTGCGCGATGCGGGCTCGAAACTCGTCATCGTGTCCGCGAACGAGCGGATCCTCGAGCAACTCGAGGTGACAGGCGCCGTCGATGTGATCGGCCCGGCGAACATCTATATGGGCAACGAGCGCGTCGGCGCCACACTCGAGCGGGCATACGAGGACGCCCGCGTGTGGGTCGCCGAGCGCTCGGACGGCTGAACGCCGGTCAGGCGAGCGCCGGCTGGTGGGGGACGTCCGGGCGGCGCACCAACAGGACGACCGAGACGAAGGCGATCCACGCCGGAAACACATAGAGGGCCGGCTGGGAGATCGTGACGTTGACGAACTCGGCGATGCCTGCGGCGTAGCTCACGATGACGACCCAGTTAGGAAGCGCGCCCGCAATCCGACCGAGCGTCGCGGTGGAGAACATGACAAGCGTCGCGATGCGCGGTGCGAAGACCGACAGCAGGACGGCGGACTCCGCGCGGAGCAGTGACACGGCGCCGGGATCCGGCTTCCCGCCGCCGACGTCGACGAGGACAGACGGGGCGGCGAGCGTTGCGGCGCCGAGCAGGACCAGGCCGGTGAGGAGGATGCTCGCGCCGAAGAAGGCCGAACCGACCAACCGGTGCTCCCGCTGCCCGAGGCGGCTGCGGACGACGCCGACGAACCAGAGGTAGGCGATCGCGCCGAACACCATGAGGGCGAGGAGGAACGCGACCCGCGTGTGGTGACTCTCGTAGAAGCGCGCGGTCTCGTCCCTTCCCGCGTTCACCCCCGGCCGCGCCAAGAGCCCTCGTAACGACAGCGACCAGCAGATCGCGCACACGATCCCGGCGACTGCCGCGACCTCGATCGAGGTTGCGATGCTCCGCCAGCCGGACAGACGTCCCCGCTCGGTTGCGTCGGCCTCGAAGTGCTCGCTGCTGGCCGTCACGGCCGACCCGACGGGGGGCCGGAGGGAGTGGGGCGGCTGGTCATTGGCGCCGTCTTGGCGCTAACTCCTACGGTTGGCGTGCGCCGGCGACGGGTGGGCACCGGCGGCGAGATCGTTCCATCGTTGCCATTCGCGCAATGATCGTAAATCACTCACCCACGCTAAGCGTGTCGACCGACTAGACGACCGCAGGGGGGCGATATCCGGGAACCTCGCCCGCGGCTGGCTTGAGCCGCTTGGCTGCTAGCTGGTCGCATAGGAGCCCGATCATGTGTGTCTGGAGGTTGCGCGACTCGTCGTTGGCGTGGTTCGGATGCGTGAGGTTGCGCTGTTCGTAAGGGTCCACTGTGAGGTCGTAAAGTTCGTATTCGTCGGGTTCCGGCTCGGTGACGGTGAGGGTCGTTCGGCCGCGGAGGCGCTCGTCCCGCTCGCCAGGAACCGTCCAGAATTGCTGGTTGTCGTGATATCGAGAGAGCTTCACGAAGTGCGGCTCGCCGCCGACGTCGACCTCCGCCACGACCGTCTCGATGTGGTTGGGCTGCACGATTACCGAGTACATCTTCAGTTTCATCGCGAAGCGCTGTACTGGGCTGCCTGACTTCGCGCTTCCTTCGCTGATCTCGTCGTCGGTCACGAACAGGATCGGGTCAGAGGGGGATTCGGCGCCGGTGCCCAGGATCAGCGGGGAGAGGTCGCGTCCGATCAGAGGGCGCGCCTCGCTGTGATCGGCTGAGACGCGCTCGAGCGCCTCCGCCTGGTCGATCCCGGCAAACCCGAGCAGGGTCGGGATCAGGTCGGCGTGGCAGGTCAGGGCATCGAGCTCCCGCGGACCGTCCGGGATCAGCGGGCCAGAGACGATGAACGGCACGCGGGTTGTTTCTTCGTAGGCGTTGTGCCACTTCTGGTGCATCCCGCCATGGGCGCCCAGCATGTCGCCGTGGTCGGAGCTGAACACGACGATCGTGTTCTCGTACGCCTTCGAAGCCCGAAGCGCATCGAGCACCTTCGCGAGCTCCGCGTCCACCGTGCGCTGCAGCTGGTAATAGAACTTCCGCTGCAGCTCAATCCACGGCTGCGGGGCGAACATCTTCCCCCAGGCATCGACGTAGCTCTGCTGACAGGCGGGCTTGGTCGAAAGGTCCTCGTCATGGGTCGGCGCGTTCGCGATCTCCGGGATGTTCCCCGTGTCGTATCGCAGCCCCTGCGTAAGCGCGATCACCCCGAATATCGCAATGTCATGCGGGTTCAGAAACGAACAGACGGTCAGCCACGGCTCGTCGCTCTCCTCGTCGTCGAGGCGCTGAAGCAGCGCGACCGTCTCATCCGAAGTGAAGACATCTTTGACCGTCCCAGTGTTGCGCTTCCCGAGTCCGTGCGGCTCGGGCCCCACCCACTCCGAGAATCCCCAGTCGTCGAGCAGATCCGCCTGTAGGTAGGTCGCGATGTTCTCGGGGATCTCCCTTCCATCATCCTCAGGCCGATGGTCTGAACGACGCCTCATTCGTCCGTGTTCCGTCGTGGGACGGAGGTGCAGGTGCCTCCGCCAAACGCATGGCTCTGGTAGCCGCCTCCCCCGAGCGGTAATGGGTCGGGCGTCATTCCGAACGCTCGCGCACGCCACTGGTTCTAGGGAGTGAACAATTTCCAGTGCCCTTCGGTGACGACTTCGGCTGCACCATCGGTCACTTTGACGGCGCTCTGGTCATCAATCGCGTACGTCGGCACTGGTATTCCGGTGGCCCATCTTTCTGCGTTGGCCAGGGAATTCTGCGGGGATCTCTCGTGATCCAGGTGCGGAAACAACGAAAAATCAACAAGCCCCAGCGCTCTGTCGTCGCCGGCGGGCAGATCACTTGCCGGCGGCTCGCGACAGAACCAGTCGTCGTAGGCCTCTCCGAAGTTGGGGGTCAGCACCATGCTCCCAGAGCTCACTCCCACGTAGACCGTCTCGCGCAGCGACGGCAGAAGGTCCGCCAGTCCGGATTGCCGCATCCAGTGGCACAGATACAGGACATCGCCGCCCCAAACCAGCAGGGCGTCAGCCTCTTGAACCATGCGGACCCAATGCTCTTCTTTGATGCTCGGCAGCGCGGTGAGCTCCAGCACTCCCAACGACTTCCAACCCAATCCGCACATGGGGCTGAAGCCTGATCCGCTGATGAACTGGTAGGCCATTGAAGCTCCCCGGCTGCCCGTGCCGTACGCCGCAGTGGGGATGCAGAGGGCGTTGGACTCGGCAATCGGTTTGCCCAGCAGCTCGACCAACGCGTTGTGAATGCTCGGGTTGCTGATGCCGGACGAACAGAGAAGAAACTTCACGATGCCTCCCGTGTCATCGACTGCAGGCGAGACCTTTCCATGCGCGTACGGATCCGTTTCGCGGAAGAGACTGGCAGACCGCCGAAAACTCATCGGCTCCGGCCTGGCGCAGCCGACCTTCCTTCCGCGTGACGCATTGCGCTCGGACCGAGAGGCATTACGATCGCGAGATGCAGCTTTCGCGAGTCGCATCTACGAGCGTGATGAGCGTCGCGTTGACGCTGGCGATCGCGGTCCCCGTGTTCGCAGCGGCTGTCTCGGCGCCGGCCCCGCGACCCTCGAGAGGGGCGGCGCCGTGGCCGGCTCCGGCACATCCTCTCCGGCTCGCCGTCGCTGCCGGTCTTCCACCCGAGCGCAAAGAGACCCTCATCCATCACGTCCATTCGCACCTCGACATCTTCGTCAACGGGAAGCCCATCCGCGTGCCCGCCGGAATCGGGATCGACATCCACAACCCCGGGGTCCACGTCTTCGCTTCGCCGGACGGATCGAAAGCGTACGGCGGAATCAGCCTGTGCAACGTGGCGTGCATCTCACCACTTCACACACACGATGACACCGGCATCCTCCATACCGAGTCAGCGTCTCCAGTTCCGAACCGCCTGGGACAGTTCTTCACCGAGTGGGGCGTCGCGCTCACGCCCACTTGCGTGGGAGGCTACTGCCATCTCACGACCACCCATGTCTACGTCGACGGCAAACCCTTTGTCGGCGACCCACGCGCCATCCTCTTGACCGATCACAAGGAGATCGCGATCGTGATCGGAACGCCGCCGAAGAAGATTCCCGCCGCGGCTGACTTCTCTCCCGCATAGATCGGCGATCGGGGGTCATTCCCGAACCGTGAGTCTGTCGACGCCCCGTCTGGGCGTTCGTGAGGTTGGTGTCGGTGCTCTTTGCCCGGCACCGGCTCGTTCGGCGCCGGGCTGACCCCACCCCGCGGCCCGCCTTGACAGATACATGTCCATATCGGAATATGGTGGGATCGTGGCCCGCTCTTCCACGACATTGGATGTCTTCAACGCGATTGGCGAGGCGCACCGTCGCGAGATCCTGGACGTGCTGATCGCAGGCGAGAAGGCGGTCGGGGCGATCGTGAACGACCTCTCGATGTCCCAGCCTCAGGTCTCGAAGCACCTACGGGTGCTCAGTGAGGTCGGACTCGTCCGGTCCCGGGCGGAAGGGCGTCGCCGGCTCTACAGCCTGGAACCCGCGCGCCTGCAGCCGTTTCACGACTGGTTGGCCAAGTACGAGCAGGCTCGGAACGAGCGACTGGATCGGATGGACGACTACCTCAAAGAGCTCCAACGACAAGGAGAGCCGCAGTGACACCTACACGGCACGGATCGGCAGTCATCGAGTTCCCGAACGAGCTCGAGATCGTCACCACTCGAGAGTTCGACGCTCCGCTCGAACTCGTCTTCGACGTCTTGACGAAGCCGGAGCATGTGCGCAACTGGTTCGCTCCATTCATGGATCAGGTGACGGAGTGCTCGATCGACCTGCGCGTCGGGGGGAACTACCACATCGTTACCGTGACCCCTGACGGAACCGAGTG
Source organism: uncultured Thermoleophilia bacterium (assembly GCA_963708355.1). Classification (GTDB taxonomy): domain Bacteria; phylum Actinomycetota; class Thermoleophilia; order Gaiellales; family Gaiellaceae; genus PALSA-600. Next base: position 35,120 of record CAVPSK010000016.1, read on the forward strand.
CTCGTTTCGCGGAACCTACTTGGAGGTCGAGCCGCCGACCCGCACCGTCGCAACGTGGCTGTTCGAAGGATGGCCAGCTGCGCACGCCGTCGAGACCACGCAGCTGCACGAAACGGACGGAGTGACGACGCTGACGAGCAAGCTCGCCTTCCGCGACCAGGCCGGCCGTGACCACATGACCAGGTTCGACGGCCAGGAAGACGGCTACAACAAGATGGAGGACTACCTGAGGTCACTGCTCGATCCAAGCGGAACTGTCTCCGGGTAGCTGACGCTCGAGCAACCGCTCGTTGTCCCGGGAGACGATCACCGCTTCCACTCGAGCCACGCTGCGTGGTAGTCGACCTTCGCGAGCCGACGGGTCTTGCCGCGTGGCCAGACCGTCAGGTCGAGTGCGACGCCGCCGTGATCCGGGTCGCTGCGCGGTCCCTCGAAGCCGATCCACGCCAGCGGGCCCTGGCGGCCGGCGCGTTCGAGCGTCTGCACGAGGCGGCGGTAGTCGGCGTCGGAGAGATACGTGGTCGAGACCGAGTGGAAGACGACGGTCAGCGCGTCGTCGCGCCGCTCGTCGAGCACCGCCGGCAGCAGGTCGACGTAGTCGCCGCGGCGCAGGTCGATCTCGCAGCCGCGCGCGACGTCGATGGCGACGCGGAGCCGCTCGATCCGCTCGCGCTGGTCGGGCCACACGAACGCCTCGAGCAGCCGCGCGCCGTGCTCGTCGAGCGGCACCGGGTCGAGATCGAGGCCGATACGGCGGCCGACCTCGAACCGGCGTCCGAGCAGCTCGGCCGGCGGGCCGCCGCGGTCGTCGCCCGAGAGCACGAGCGCGTCGGCCCCGTCCCCCCAACTTCCGGCGCGGTAGCGGTAGTCGTAGCGGTCGAGCCCGAGCAGCAGGCCACCGCTCGCACCGAGCTCGACCAGGTCGAGGCGGAGTGCGCCCGCCCAGAGGAGCGCGGGCAGGATCCCCCACGCGCGCTGAACCTCGTTCGTCTGCACCGATTGCCTTCGCACGAACTGCGCGAGCAGCTCGTGGTCGCGGTCGAGCGCCCCGTCGACGTCGTCCCACGACGCGCGCCCGCCGAGGACCAGGTAGTGCAGCCCGCCCAGCAGGCGCAGCGGCAGGTCCCACCGGAGGTCGGGCGCGATCGACGCGACGCGCGGGTCGCGGGCGAGCTTGCGGCAGAGCGACGCGTAGAGCGGCGAGCGGCTCTCGCAGTACTCCGCCTGCCGGTCGAAGATCTCGGCCTGGCGGTCTATTTGGCGAGCGCCGACTTCGCCTGTTCGGCGAGCTCGCCGAACTTCGCCGGATCGGCGACCGCGAGATCCGCGAGCACCTTCCGGTCGAGCTCGACGTTGGCGGCCTTGAGGCCCGCGACGAACTGGTTGTACGAGAGGCCGTTGGCGCGCGCGCCGGCGTTGATGCGCATGATCCAAAGACGGCGGAACTCGCGCTTGCGGACCTTGCGGTCGCGATACGCGTAGGCGAGCGAGCGCTCGACCTGCTCCTTCGCGTACTTGTAGTTCGACTTCTTGAGGCCCCAGTAGCCCTTGGCCTCCCCGAGGACCTTGCGCCGCTTCTTGCGCGCGTTGACGGAGCGCTTGACTCTCGGCATCGCTCAGCGCCTCCCCAGCAAGCGGGCGACGGTCTTCTGGTTCGCGGGATCGACCGGCTTGTCGTTACTGAACTGGCGCTTCTGCTTCGGCGACTTGTTCATCAGCTTGCCCGACATCTGGCTGCGTCGCATCAGCTTGCCCGTCCCCGTCACCGTGAACTTCTTCTTTGCTCCGGAGTGTGTCTTCTGTTTCGGCATCTCGTTTGACTCCTGCGTTCTTCGTGGGGCCGAGCACCATCGTCATGTTCCGTCCTTCGAGGAGCGGCTGGGTCTCGATCAGACCGATCTCCTTCACTTCGTCCGCCAGCCGCATCAGCAGGTCGCGCCCGCGGTCCGGATGCTCGCGCTCGCGGCCCCGGAACATGATCGTGACCTTCACCTTCGCGCGCTGGTTCAGGAAGCGCTCGACGTGTCCTCGCTTGGTCTCGTAGTCGTGCTGCCCGATTTTCGGTCTGAGCTTGATCTCCTTGACGTGAATCTGGGTCTGGTGCTTCCGGGCGAGCTTCGCCTTCTGCTCGAGCTCGTACCGGTACTTCCCGTAGTCCATGACCCGCGCGACGGGTGGATCGGCCTGGGCCGCCACCTCGACCAGGTCGAGGTTCCTCGAGTACGCGTAGTCCCGAGCCTCGTCCGTGGACTTGATCCCCATCTGGCCGCCGTTCTCGTCGATCAACCTGACGCGCGGCACGCGAATGGCGTCGTTGATCCGTGTCTGCGGCTCCGGCCGGCGCGGTGGCTCGACCGTCCGCCTGCCCCGGGGCCTCAAATGCGCTTCACCAAGCTCGTTGTTGCCTCCTCGTTGAATGGAAAACCGCCGGCAAGCATGGGCACAGCGGTCTCGTCAACCTGCTCGGGTGAGCATCTCGGTTGAACCCCCGAAGCGTGCGCTAGGAGGTGAGAGACGGTTCCGCCCCTGCTTGCCAGGGCTCAAGGGTACCAATTTCAGCACGGCTCAACCGCGCGGCTCCCGCCGGGCGAAGCCCGGCTCCGCCCGCGCTCGCGCCGATCGCCGCACGTCGCTCTCCGGGGTCGTGCTAACGCACTGCCCCCTCCGGCGCCGCACCGCGCTCGGCACGTTGAGCGAGTGCTGAAAGGCGCTCCCGGAGCTCCACGAGCGAGAGGGTGCTCCGCCCGCCTCCGTGCTCGCGAATCGCGAGCGCGTCGTCCGACTCCTTGTCGCCGTAGACGACAACGAACGGGATCTTCTCGACCTCGGCGTTCCGGATCCGCTTCCCCACCGTCTCGTCGCTCGCGTCGACCTCGACGCGGTAGGGGGAGAGCGCCTCGGCGAGCTCCGACGCCGCCTCGCGATGATCCTCGCCCACCGGGATCACCCGGATCTGGACCGGGGCGAGCCAGAACGGGAAGACGCCGGCGTAGTGCTCGACGAGGATGCCGACGAACCGCTCGAGCGAGCCGAGCAGCGCACGGTGGACGACGTACGGAGAGTGCTCGTGGTTGTCCGCGCCCATGTAGGTGAGGCCGAAGCGCTGCGGCATCTGCGCGTCGAGCTGGATCGTGCCCATCTGCCACGAGCGCCCGAGCGCGTCGGTCATGTGGAGGTCGATCTTCGGACCGTAGAAGGCGCCGTCGCCCTCGTTGACCACGTAGTCGATCCCGCGGCGGTCGAGCGCCGCGCGGAGCGCGCCCTCGGTGAAGTCCCACTCCTCGTCGCTGCCGAGCTTGTGGTCGGGGCGCGTCGAGAGCTCGAAGCGCGCATCGAGCCCGAACAGCTCGTACAGGAACGAGGCGAAGTCGAGGCAGCCGAAGATCTCGTCCTCGATCTGATCGGCCCGGCAGAAGATGTGCGCGTCGTCCTGCGTGATGTGCTTCACGCGCAGCAGGCCGTGCAGCGTGCCGCCCTTCTCGTCGCGATGCAGCGTCGAGGACTCCGCGAAACGCATCGGCAGGTCCTTGTAGCTGCGCAGCCGCTCGCCGAAGAGGAGCATGTGGCCGGGGCAGTTCATCGGCTTCAGCGCGAAGCGCCGGCCGGCCTCCTCGTGGGACTCGACCCAGAAGATGTTCTCCTCGTAGTTCTCGTAGTGGCCCGAGGTGACGTAGGTCTCCTTGTCGTACAGGAGCGGCGTCTTCACCTCGAGATAACCGCGCCGCGCGTTCTCGCGCCGGCGGAGGTCCTCCAGCTCGTTCCAGATCACCATCCCCTTCGGGTGCCAGAAGGGCGAGCCCGGTGAGTGCTCGGAGAGGTGGAACAGGTCGAGCTGCGGCCCGAGGCGACGGTGATCGCGGCGGCGAGCCTCCTCGAGCCGCTCGAGGTAGGCGTCGAGGTCGGCCTGCGAGTAGAACGCGGTGCCGTAGATCCGAGTGAGCTGGGTGTTGTGCTCGTCGCCGCGCCAGTAGGCGCCGGCGAGACCGGTGAGCTTGATCGCCTTGATCGGCTTCGCGTTCTGCAGGTGCGGCCCGCGGCAAAGGTCGGTGAAGTCGCCCTGCGTGTACAACGAGATGTCGCCCTGTGCGGTGTCGACGAGCTCCACCTTGTAGGGCTCGTGCTCGGCCTCGAAGCGGGCGTGCGCCTCGTCGCGTGTGATGGCCTCGCGCGACCACTCGCGCCCCTCGGCGATCTCTCGGCGGATCTCCTCCTCGATGCGAGGGAGATCGGCGTCGCTGATCGCGTCCGGGAACTCGAAGTCGTAGTAGAAGCCGTTCTCGATCGGCGGGCCGATCGCGATCTTCACGCCGGGGTAGAGCCGCCGCACCGCCTCGGCCAGCAGGTGGGCCGAGGAGTGCCGCAGGACGGCGAGCGCATCGGGGTCGGTTGCGTCGCTCGTCGTCAGGATCTGGATGCGCTCGCCGTCCGAGAGCGGAGCGCGCAGGTCGCGCACGGACCCGTCCGCCCGGACGAGCACCGCCTGCTCGGCGAGTCTGGGCCCGATCGCGCGCGCGGCGTCGACACCGGTCGCACCGTCCGGAAGCTCGAGCCTCGAGTCGTCGGGGAGGACCACGTGCATGAGGGCGAAGGTTAGTCGGGCGGCACTGCTGGATAGACCGAAGGCAGGAGGGCTGGGTGCCTGGCACCTCGGTGCCCGGCACCCCTTCACGGCACGAAGCGCATGAGCACCCACTCGGCGGTGTGGCCGTCGTCGGGCGGGTGCCGCGAGACTTCGACGAAACCCGCCCGGCGCCAGGCTCGAACGGCGGCGTCGTTCCACGCGTAAGGGTCGACCGTCACATCGGCCCAGCCCGTGGCGAGCAGCCGACGGGCGAGCGAGCGGGCCGCCGCCGGCATCACGCCGCGACCGCGCGCCTCGGGGACGAGGAAGCCGTCGAGGCCGCCGCGGCGCGGCTCGCCGTCCTCCCACCACGACTGGAGGTACCCGACCGGGTCGTCGCCGTCCTGGACGATCCAGCCGTCGACGTCCGCGCGCGCGAGCCGTGCGCGCATCTCGTCGACGGTGAACGTCTCGCCGTCCCAGTAGCGCGACACCTCGGGGTCGGCGTGCCACGCGACCAGCAGGTCGACGTCGTCGAGCGTCGCCGGCCGGACGGTCGGAGCGCCCATCGCGGCAACGCTACGCACTTCGTGCAAAGTGCGCCTCTTTCGTGATGCGACTCCCTTGCGCGCGACCGCGCCCGCCGCGTACATTGCGGCTCCCGTCGGGCGTGTGACGCAAGTAGGTCGAAGCCCCGCCGAGCGACTGTTGAAAGGCGCAAGCCAGAGACGGCCGGTTGGCGAGGTGGACGAAAGCGACACTCGCCTGGCGGTTTTTTTGTTGGGGGAAGAACCTCCGGTTCTCCCCCCCAAGGCCCCCCTCTCCGACACCTGGCGACTCGTTGCGAGCGAGCACGGGCGAAGCCCGCACTCGCGGCGACTCGCGGTGCACCAACACACCGCGCCAACGGCACTGGTTCAATCGTTCCGGTGGACTTCGCCCTCAGTTCGGAGCAGGAGTTGATTCGCTCTACGGCCCGCGCGTTCTGCGACTCGGAGATCGCACCTCACGCGGCGGCTTGGGACCGCGACGAGGCGATCGATGCCGGCATCGTCTCGAAGCTCGCCGAGCTCGGCTGGCTCGCCGCGGCGCTCCCCGCCGAGCACGGCGGGCTCGCGCTCGACCATGTCTCCTACGCGCTGATCGTCGAGGAGCTCGGGCGCGCCGACTCGAACGTCCGCGGGATCGTCTCCGTGTCGAACGGCCTGTACGGCAAGTCGGTCGCGCGCTTCGGGACGGACGAGCAGCGCAACCGGCTGCTGCCGCCGCTCGCGGCCGGCGAGCAGCTCGGCTGCTACGCGCTCACCGAGCCCGGCGCCGGCTCCGACCCCGGCGGGCTCGAGACGCGCGCGGTGCGCGACGGAGACGACTGGGTCGTCTCCGGCCGCAAGATCTTCATCACGCTGGGAACCTGGGCGCGGCACGCGCTCGTGTTCGCGCGCACCGGCGAGGCGGGGCCGCGCGGCATCACCTGCTTCGTCGTGCCGACGGACGCAGACGGGTTCGAGGCGCGTTCGGTCAAGGGGAAGCTCGGGCTGCGCGCGCAGGACACCGCCGAGCTCTTCCTCGACGGCGTCCGCGTTCCCGACACAGCGCGGCTCGGCGACGAGGGCGGCGGGTTCAAGGTCGCGATGTCGGCGCTCGACCACGGCCGCATCTCGCTCGGCGCCGGCTGCGTCGGGATCGCCCAGGGGTGCCTCGACGCGTCGGTCGGCTACACGAAGGAGCGCCGGCAGTTCGGCCGGCCGGTCGCGAGCTTCCAGCTCGTCCAGGAGCTGCTCGCCGACATCGCCGTGGAGACGGAGGCGGCGCGGCTGCTCGTCTGGCGCGCAGCTGCGACCGCGGACCGCGGAGAGCGCCACACGGTCGAGGCGTCGATGGCGAAGTACTTCGCGAGCGAGGTCGCCGTCCGCGCGGCGAACGCGGCGGTGCAGGCGCACGGCGGGTACGGCTACGTCGACGAGTTCCCGGTCGGCAAGTACCTGCGCGACGCGCGCGTCACGACGCTCTACGAAGGCACCAGCCAGATCCAGAAGCTGCTGATCGGCCGCGCCCTGACCGGCGAGAACGCCTTTGTGTAATCCCTAGCCCGCCCGCGTCACTCGGACGGGGTACCCCCCAGGACGAAGGTCTAGGCGGTCCAAACTTTCCTACCCTTTACACCGAGGTCCCCGCAAGGAACCATACGGAGGGCCAGGTAAGACGCAGAGTAATCCGATTCGAAAGGCGGCCCTTTCGATGGGGTATGGGGAGGAACGGACGGCCGTCGTCCTTGACGACCAGCCGTTGTGGCTCGACGCGCTCGAACAGCTTCTGATTCGGGCAAATGTACGGGTCGTCGGCAAGACGACCGAAGCTGAGACCGCGCTCGCGCTGGTGGACGAGCATCGCCCCGACGTGTTCATCACGAGCACGGAAGCGGCGAAGGTGCCGGACGGAGGAATCCGGTGCATCGCTCGCGCTCATCAGCGCTGGCCGGAGCTCAAGTCGGTCGTCTTGGCGCCCGACTACGACGCACGTCAGATCGAGGCGGCATTCGCCGCGGGCGCGTCCGTCTACTGCATCAAGCGGGCGGCGGTCGACGATCTCGCGGTGGCGATCCGCCAGGCGTTCGATCATTCGATCTTTCTGGCGTCGTCGCACGACCTCCAGCTGCCCGCCCGTGTGCCGAACGGCAGCGCGGGCCGTGCGGAGACGATCAACGTGCTCACGCGTCGCGAGGTGGAGATCCTCCGCCTCGTCGCGGAGGGTCACTCGAACTCGGCGCTCGCCAAGATGCTCTGGGTGACGGAGCAGACGGTGAAGTTCCACCTCGCCAACATCTACCGCAAGCTGGATGTGGCGAACCGCACCGAGGCGAGCCGGTGGGCACATCTGAACGGCGTGCTGAACCCGGTCGCGAGCCCGGTGGTGAACGCGGCCTAAGAGCGGGGACCAGGGGGACGCGGGCGAGAGATCGTCCGCGTCCCGTTGGGAGAGAAGTGCCCTCGTGGGCAGGCAGGAGGAAATTGCGGCCCAAGCCTCCCGCCTGCCCACGTGGCGGACACTCGCGCCACCGGAGTCCCCGGCGCGCGAACCCGGGTGTATGTCCCACGGCGGGCTGCTCTCCAAACCCGAACCTAGAAGCGAAAACGCGCTCGTAGCTGCTTCAGCACCTGAGCGGCCACGAGATCACCGGCTGCCGGCGTGTAGTGCACGCCGTCGGGGAGCCGCATCAGGGTCAGCTTCCCGTGGATTCGCAGGTAGGCCGTGTAGCGGCCGTGCGCATCGTCGAGGAGATGCCACGTGTCGACATACGTCGACGTGCGCGGGTGGGCCTTCGCCACCGTGGCGAGGATGCGGTTGACGATCGGGAAGCTGTGCCGGAAGCCCGGGCCGTCGGGAATCGGCAGGCCGAGCCAGACGGTGTAGACGCCGCGCGCGGCGAGCTCGCGGGTGACGCCGTCGACGCGCCGCCGGTACTCGGCGTCCCACGACGGGCTGCCCAGGGCGCCGATCGTCTTACCTTCGGGAACGCCGGCCATGTAGTCATGCGCGTCGTCGGCGCCGAACGAGAACACCGCCACCTTGACTCCGAGCTCCTTCGTGGCGGCCGGGATGCGCGTGTACCAGTTGTAGAGATCAGGTCGAGCGAGGCCGGTCGAAAGGCGGCTCTCGACGCCGACGACGTCGAGCGACGGCGTCACGGCGCGCTCGAGCCCCTGCCCGGGAACCTCGGCGAGCGAGTCGCCGGCGACCCACACGCGCAGCGGGTGCTCGGCGGTGAAGCGCGGCAGGACAACCGGGCGAGGGTGCCCCGTCGTCGTGGTGGGGCCCGGCTTCTGCGTCGCCGGTGCCCGCGGCGGCGGGACCGCCAGGTGCACCTGAGTGTCGATGTCGTCCCAGTGCTCCCGGCCGACGGCGACCTGGAGCTCGTGCCGCGGTGTCGTCAGGTGCAAGAAGCGGCTGACATCGAGGAGCGGGCCCGCGACCGCGATCGCGACCCGGCGCTGCACGCCCTGCGCCTGGATCTGCGCCGTCTTGCGCATCCCCTCTGCGTTCAGCAGCGCGGCGAAGACCAGTGTCAGCAGGCAGACGGCGACGCTGCGGGCGGCTGAGTGAGACGGGAGCTTCATCAGAACCGGAAGTAGATGAAGGGGGCGACGCCCTGCGGGCCGAGGGTGTCGATGACCATCAGGCAGAGGGCGAGGCAGATTGCCTGCACGGCGGTCGAGAGCCGTCCGAACCGGAGCTCGATCTGCGCGAGCATTCCCGGGCGGACGTACTGCACGCCGATGCCGACCGCAATCGCGAGCAGCACGGAGGTCGTCACGAGCGGGGACGGCTGGCCCCAGGCGTCGAACAGGCGGTGCAGCACCTGGCCGGCGCGCGCGAGCGAGTCCGCACGGAAGAACACCCAGGCAAGGCAGACGACGTGGAAGGTCACGATCCGCCCGACCCAGATGCCGCGCCGCGACGTCGGGCTCCAGCCGATCGCACGCTCGATCGACAGCCCGAGCCCGTGGATGCCGCCCCAGATCACGAACGTCCACGCCGCCCCGTGCCAGAGCCCGCCGAGCAGCATCGTGATCATCAGGTTGCGGTAGGTCGCGAGCGTGCCCTTGCGGCTGCCGCCGAGCGGGATGTACAGGTAGTCGCGCAGCCAGCGCGAGAGCGTCATGTGCCAGCGGCGCCAGAAGTCGCGGAGCGAGTCCGCCGCGTACGGCGAGTTGAAGTTCTGGGGGAACTCGAAGCCGAGCAGAAGCGCGATGCCGATCGCGATGTTCGTATACCCGCAGAAGTCGGCGAAGATCTGGACGGCGTAGCCGTAGATCGCGACCAGGACCTCGAGCGACGAGTGCCGGTCGGGTGCCGCGAAGACCTCGTCCACGATGTGCGTCGCGAGGTGGTTCGCGATCACCACCTTCAGGAAGAGGCCGCTGACGATCAGGAAGAACGCACGCGGGTTGTCGACGCGCCGCGGATTGCGCGGGCTCTCGAGCTGGGGCATCAGCTCGCTGGCGCGCACGATCGGGCCCGCAACGAGGTGCGGGAAGAACGCCTGGAAGACCGCGAACCGCGAGAACGAGGCCGGCTCGATCACGCGGCGATAGGTGTCGACGACGTACGAGATCGCCATGAACGTGAAGAACGAGACGCCGACCGGGAGCGTCACGTCGACGAGCCACGAGGTGCCGACGAGGTTGTCGAACGAGCTGACGAAGAAACCCGAGTACTTGAAGTAGGCGAGAATGCCGAGGTCGAACGAGACGGCGAGCGTGAGGAAGCCCTTGCGCGCGGCCACGTTCGTCGAGCGGTGGATCGCGACAGCCAGGACGTGGTTGACGACGGTGGACGCGATCAGCAGGGCGACGAACTTCCAGTCCCACCAGCCGTAGAAGACGTAGCTGGCGAGCAGGATGAATGCCATCCACGCGCGCCGTCGGGGCTGCAGCGCCCACGACACGGGCAGCACGATCAGGAAGAAGATCGCGAAAGTGGTGGTCGGGAAGAGCACGGCTAACGCATGACGCGCAGGGTGAGCCGCCGCGTGGAGGACGTCCCACTGGCATCGGTCACGCGGACGGCGAAGGCGTACGCGCCGACGGCGGCGCGCGGTGTGCCGTGCACGAGCCCGCCCGCCGCGAGGTGCAAGCCGGCCGGCGCGCGCTCGAGCAGCGACCAGCGGTACGGGGCGATGCCCGCCGCCCCGACGAGCTTCGCCGAGTACGGGGCGCCCCGCTTTGCGGCGGGCAACCGCGCCGTCTGTACCCGGACGTCGGGCGGCGCAACCCCTGCCTTCGTCAGCGACTTGTGGATGAGCGTCGCCATCGCCTGCGCCCCGGCGCCCGTCAGGTGCACCCCGTCGCTCTGGAACCAGTCCGGATGGCTGCGCGAGTAGACATTCCAGTCGATGACCGTGACGTCGTCGTGGCGCGACGCCAGCGCCTGGATCCCGTCGTTCATCGTCAGGTACGGGTGGCGGGCCGCGCGGAGCGTGAGCCAGAAGATGTGCTTCACGCCCTCCGACTCGAGCGCGGTCACCGCGTCCTCGATGTCCTGCCCATAGCTGTCCTCGGGGTCGTTGTAGCCGACCGCGACCACGACGTTCGGCCCGAGCTGCGGGCCGAGCTGGTGGGTGAGGTCGATCACGTTCAGTGGGCGGCTCCCGTTGTACGGGCAGCTCACCCCCGCGACCCGGCGGCACGGCGCCACCTGCAGCTCGAGCGAGACCTCCCGGCCGGCAAGTGCGACGGCGGTGCTCGTCTCGGCGATCGCGTCCGCGACCGAGTCGCCGATCAAGGTGACGTGCGGAACGTCGGCCGTCGTGCGCGCCGCAGCCGCCGCACCGACGACCAACGACCCCAGGACGACAGCCGCAGCGAGCCGGGCCAGCGCGCGCGTCATCGCGGCCGATCGTATCCACTCGGCACGTCACGCTCCGAGCGGGTTTTTCGTCGCGCGGAGCGCTTGCGCGGGTCGCGGGCAGGCCGCTAGGCTGCGGCTCCCGCCGGGCGCGGAGCGCGAGTAGGTCGAAGCCCCACCGAGCGACTCGGGCGCGCGCAAGCGCGAACGGGCCGGTCGGAGGGGTGGACGAAAGCGCCCCCGCGCCAGGCGGTTTTTCTTTCGAGCCGGCCTTCGACGAATCACCCGAAGAGGGGGTGACCAGCCGCGGCCCCGAATCCCTGAGACGGGGGATATCGGCCCAGGTGCGCCGCAGGTTAGGTGCGGTGGACAAGGAAGGGGACCAGGGGTCTGCGGCACTTCGCCCCTGGGCTTTCAGCACTGCGGACTTGGGAGGCATGTTGAGGGGTAAGGGGCTACGCGTGGCCGTCGTCGTGCTGGCGGCTCTCGTTTTCGTACCGGCTGCATTCGCGCATCATCCGGTGCTCACGGCGTCGCTTTCATGCGACGGAGTCGTCAGCTACACGGCAACGGCGTGGGCGACGACGTCGGGGCTTCCCGGCAGCAGGACCAACACCGACGTGCGCGTCCTCGAGACGCAGGTCAACGGAGCGGCGCTGAGCCCGGCCGTTCAGGTCGGAAGCGGAGCGTTCAACTCCGGCAACAGCTACACGTTCAGCGGGACGTTCACGGTCGGCAGCACGGTGAACACCGTCACGCTGAATGCGAAGGAAATCGCCAAGTGGGGCGACGGTGCCGGCTCGAGCGGCGGCACGAACCCGGCGAGCACGACCACCGCGACACGGGCGACGACGGGCTGCACGCCCCCGCCGCCCCCGGATCAGTGCCCGAACATCGAGGGCAACCAGGCGACAGTCCCCGTGGGGATGATCAAGGACGAGAGCGGCAACTGCGTCACGCCGCCCCCGCCCGACGTCTGCCCCAACATCGAGGGGAACCAGGCAAGCGTGCCGACCGGCATGGTCAAGGACGAGAGCGGCAACTGCGTCACGCCGCCCCCGCCCGACGTCTGCCCCAACATCGAGGGGAACCAGGCAAGCGTGCCGACGGGCATGGTCAAGGACGGGAGCGGCAACTGCGTGACGCCGCCGCCGCCCGACGTCTGCCCGAACATCGACGGCGTGCAGGCGAGCGTGCCGGGCGGAATGGTCGTCGACGGCAGCGGCAACTGCGTCACGCCGCCGCCGCCGGACGTCTGCCCGAACATCGACGGCGTCCAGGCTGTGCTGCCGGACGGGATGATCAAGGACGCGAGCGGCAACTGCCTGACGCCGCCTCCGCCGCCCTCGGTGACCCCGCCGTCGGCCACGCCGACCTCGGTGCACTCACCGACCGTCGTGAAGAAGAAGACGATCGTCAAGCACGCCAAGAAGAAGACGGTCGCCAAGCACGTCACGAAGAAGCCGAAGAAGAAGGTCAAGACGCATCCGAAGGCGACGCAGGTGCGGAGGCCGGGTGTCCTTCCGTTCACTCCGTAGCGTCCTCGCGGTAGCCGCTTGCGTGGCGGGGCTGACAGTCGTCAGCTCCGCCGCCGCGGCGGCGCCGCACCTGCGGATCCCGCGGCTCGACCTGAACGTCGCGCTCGCACCGGACCTCGCCTATGGGCCGCACCTGTACTACCGCAGCTCGACGACGGTTGCGATCGCGGGCCACCGCACGACGCATACGCATCCGTTCCGCCACCTCGACGAGCTCCGGAGGGGCGATGCGATCTGGGTCGGCGACACGCTCTACCGCGTTCGGCAGACGGTCGTCGTCCGGCCGTGGCAGGTGTGGGTGCTTCGCTACCACGGGCTCGTGCTTTCGGCCTGCACGCCGCCCGGCAGCGCTGCCTACCGCATCGTCGTGCTCGCAGCTCCCGTCGGCTAAAGGCTTGATGTGAAACGACGTGCCCGCGGGGATGCGCCAGACCAAGCGGATTGGACGGGGCGGGCGCCGCGCGTAGCGGTGGCTACGGGCAAGCCCGACCCGGCCGAGCCGCGCCGTGTCTGGTGCACCAGCCGTGGGTGCGTGAGTTTCACATCAAGCCTCTAGCGCGCAAGCTCCTGCATCCGCGCGGCGGCACGCCTGAGGGCCGCCTCGTCGAAGAGGTACGGCGTCGCGTTCGCGACGTCGTGGAGCGGCCCGTCGAACTCGTCGCTGCCGGCCGCGGTGTTGACGGCGTAGCGTACGGGGATCTCGTGGCAGACGACGAGCGTCGTCTGCTCGGCCCGCTCGCAGAGCCGGGCGAAGGCGCCTGCGTAGCGGCGGGCCGCCTCGTTCAGGCTCTCGCCTCCGCGGAAGCGGAGGTCACGGTCGTGGTGCGGCGCCGACTCGCGGTAGTCGGCGAGGGTGCCGCCCTCGAGGTCGCCGATCCGGACGTCGCCCAGATCCGGGTCGATCTCCTGCGGGACCCCCCGCCCGCCAAGTGCGAGCGCGGCCGTCTGGACCGCGCGCGGGAAGTTCGAGACGACGGCCAGGTCGATCGGCAGATGCTCGAGCTGGCCGGCCAGCCGGCGCCCTTCTTCGATCCCCAACGGCGAGAGGCCGCGGTCGCGCGACGGGTCGCCGTTCACCACGCCGTCGGCGTTGAGGAGCGACTGGCCGTGCCGAACGAGCAGGAACGTCCGCACCGGCCGAGCCTAGATGAACCATCTAGATGAGTTTGCAATCCGCGCGAGAATGCCTCGTCGTGCCGCCGAGAACGGGTCGCTTCTTCCGGTCGCAGTTTCAGCTGCTGTTGATGCTGAACCTGCTCGACCAGGCGCAGACGCGGCTGATGGCCGAGTCGGGCGCCGGCCACCGCCTGCGGGCGTGGCGCGCGCGCCGGCGGGTCGTCCAGCTGCGAACCGAGGTCGACCGCCAGCGGTTCGACGTCGCGGCGTGGCGACCGTCGTCCCTGAAGGAGGAGGAGCTGCTGGCACGGCTGCGGCCGGTGCTCGCGGTGCCCCTGCCGACGGCGCTGTCGCGCCGTCGCGCCACGATCTCTCAGCAGTTCGTCGCCTGGGTCGCCGTGGTCGCCGCAGCGTCGGCCTGGGGGCTCGTCGTCGGAGATGTGGCCGCCCGGGGAATCACGAACCGGCCGTCGTTGATCGTCACGGAGCTCCTGGCGATCGCGATCTCCCCGTTCGCGATCGCGCTGGCCGGCCGCCGCTAGGAAGCCAAGAAGCTCTCAGATGTCGTCGATCAGGTCCGCGACCGAGTCGACGATGCGCGACGGGCGGTACGGGAAGCGGTCGGTGGCCTCCTGCAGCGTCGACCCGGTGAGCACGAGAATCGTGTGCATGCCGGCCTCGAGCCCGGCGACGATGTCCGTGTCCATGCGATCGCCGACCATCGCGGTCGTCTCGGAGTGGGCGTCGATCGCATTCAGCGCCGAGCGCATCATCAGCGGGTTCGGCTTGCCGACGAAGTAGGGCTCGACGCCGGTCGCGCGGCTGATCAGCGCCGCGACCGACCCGGTCGCGGGCAAGGGCCCGTTTGGCGTCGGCCCGGTCGGGTCGGGGTTCGTCGCGATGAAGCGCGCACCGGCCGCGATCAGCCGAATCGCCTGCGCGATCCGCTCGAAGCTGTACGTCCGTGTCTCCCCGAGCACCACGTAGTCGGGGGCGCGCTCGGTGAGCGTGTACCCGGCGTCATGGAGAGCCGTCGTCAGCCCGGCCTCGCCGATCGCGAACGCGGTTCCCCCCGGGCGCTGGCTGTCGAGGAAGTCCGCGGTCGCGAGCGCAGACGTCCAGATCGCGTTCTCGGGAACCTCGAGGCCGCTCTGCGCGAGTCGCGCCGAGAGATCGCGGCGCGTATAGATCGAGTTGTTCGTCAGCACCAGGAACGGCAGGCCGCGCTCGTGCAGACGCGCGAGGAAGCGGTCGGCTCCGGGCACGGCGTGCTCCTCGCGAACGAGCACGCCGTCCATGTCCATCAGCCACGAGCGGATCTCGCGCTTCTTCGCCATGGGCCCATCTTTCCAGGCGCCGGCTCGGCCTACGATGTGTGGCGATGGCCGTTGCGAGCGCACCGACCCGCGAGCTGCTCACCTGGATCGACACGCGGCCGCGGACCTACCGCGAGGCGATGGACGCCTGGCGCAGTCACTGCCCACGACTGACCGTCTGGGAGGATGCGGTCATCGACGGGCTGATCGAGGTGGAGCGAACGGCCGGCGGCTCGCTGGTCCGGGTGACCGAGCAGGGTCGCGCCGCGCTCGAATCGCGCTGAGCCTCCCCACCACCTTGTCGTATTTCGGCGGGAGTGCCATGCTCGAACGCCTGGAATGGGTACAGAGCTGTCGCCCGGCGACGTCGTCGCCGGCTTTCGCATCGAGGCACTCGTTGGCAACGGCGCGATGGCCGAGGTGTACCGCGCGCGCGACGCGGCCGACCGCGTCGTCGCGCTGAAGCTCCTCGACGACGTCCTCGCACGCGACCAGCGCTTCCGGCAGCGATTCCTGCGCGAGTCCGAGGTCGCGGCGTCGCTCGAGCATCCGAACATCGTCCGCACGCTCGACTCGGGCGAGGCCGCCGGTCGCCTCTACCTGGCGATGGAGTACGTCGACGGCTCCGACCTGCGGCGGCTGCTGCACGACGAGGGTCGGCTCGATCCCGATCGCGCGGTCGCAATGGTCGGGCAGGTCGCGGGGGCGCTCGACACCGCCCACGCGGCGGGGCTCGTCCACCGCGACGTGAAGCCCGGGAACATCCTCGTGCTCACAGGGCCGGACGGCGACCACGCCTATGTGTGCGACTTCGGCCTCGCGCGGCACGTGTCGTCGGTGAGCAGCCTGACCGGCGACCGCGGGTTCGTGGGCACGATCGACTACGTGCCGCCCGAGCAGATCGAGGGCGGCGCGATCGACGGTCGCGCGGACGTCTACTCGCTCGGCTGCGTGCTGTACGAATGCCTCGTCGGCGTGCGGCCGTTCGACCGCGACTCGGAGCTCTCGACCGTCTTCGCGCACTTGAACGAGCCGCCGCCGAAGGCGACCGACGAGCGGCCGGAGCTCCCGGCGGCGTTCGACGAGGTGTTCGCAACGGCACTCGCGAAGTCGCCCGACGCGCGCTATTCCTCCTGCGGCGAACTGGCGATGGCAGCCCGCGCGGCGCTGCGTGGCCTAGTGCTCGCGCCACGTCGGCGACGCCGCCGGTTCGTCGCCGTGGCGGTCGGTGCCATGGGAGTCGCGACGGCAGCCGTAGTCGCTGGACTGCTGCTCCTCACCGGGAAGGGCAGCTCCGAGCCGGTGACCATCACGCCGACGACCCTCGCCGGCGCGAAGCTGGGCGACTCCTCCGCGTTCTTGCAGCGTCTCTGGGGAAGCCCGTTCCGGCAGGTGAGCACGCAGACACCTGCGGACTACGCGGTGCTGTCGCAGAGCGGACGCGAGGTGAGCGCCTACTTCCTCGGAACCGACGACAAGGCCGTCGAGTTCACCACCTGGAACTCGTCGGCGCGCACGGCGGAGGGCATCGGCCCGTGCTCGACACTGGCACAACTCAGGAAGGCGTACGGCACGCGGCTGAAGCCGTCGCCGAACAACACGCACAACGGCGTCGTGTTCGGCTACACGGTCGGGAGGCACCTGTTCTTCGCGATGGGGCCGGGGTTGAAGCCGAAGCTCGTCGAAGCGGTCGCCCTTTACTCGAACAAGCTCAGCGAGGCGAGCTTCAACGCGCTGAACGAGGGACCGTGCACGAAGGGAACCCAGACGCTCGCCGTCGCACGGCCCGCCGCCACGACGCCCACCGCGTCGGCGACACCTCCATTGACGCGAACGGTGACGGCTCGCAGATTCACACCACGCGTAACCGTGCGCATACCCGATGGCTGGGAGGTGCGCACCGATGACAGCCACGCGTTCAGCATCGCCGCGGCGAGCGGGATCCTGATCGGCTTCTGGCTCGATCCTCTCCCGACGTCTCCGGGCGGCAGACCGCTCTCGGGCATTTCGACGACCCCGAGCGGCCTCGTCCGGTGGCTGCAGAGGCAGCAGCCGCTGGTCGTCTCGGCGCCGAGCACCGGGCTGCTCGGCAAGCCGGCGCTCACCGTCTCCAGCGTGAAGGTCCGGCCGCGGGCCGCGGATACCAGCTACTTGACCTTCCGCGGCCGCGGCTACGCGTTCCCGCTTCGCGCCACGCCGGGCAAGCCGGTCGAGCTCCGTCTGACCGGCGTGCGTATCGGCACGCTCGTGCACACCCTCGCGTTCGCCATCGAGTCGCCGTCGCAGACGGTGTTCGATCAGGCTGAGCCGACTGCCCACGCGATCCTCTCGACCCTGCGGGTCGGAGCGGTGCCGGTGCTCCCGCTCTCGTCGCTGAGCTCGCTCTGCACGCGCCTCTATCAGGGCACCTGTCTCGGCGAGCTGACGGCCGGCACGCACTCGACCTCGACGTTCCGCCCGCAACTCACGTACACCGTGCCGGTCGGCTGGACCAACTACACGGACATCCCCAGCATCGTCAACTTCGTTCCACCGGGGGGCGACTGGCGCGGCGTCGATCCGGGGAAGAGCGACTTCGTGGGGGTCATGACGAACATCGCGCCGGCGGCCGACGGCTGCGGTGGCGGGCAGTCGCCGATCCACACGCCGGCCGCGTACGCGCACTGGCTCGAGCGTCAGCCGGGGCTCGTCGTCACGCACCCCGCTCCGGTGAGGCTCGGCGAGCTGTCCGGCTTCGTCGTCGACATTCGCGTCCGCAAGAGCTGGACGAAGACGTGCCCCTGGTCCCAGGGCTCCCCCGTCGTACGGGTGATCACCGGCCGCGCGCCGACGCCGACCCAGCTCGACCACGTGGTGATCGCACAGCCTATGGTCATGCGGCTCTACCTCCTGGGCTACCGGAACGGAACGCTCGGGATCGAGATCGACGCGCTCAAGGGCAGCAGGCGGCTCGCTGAGTACACCGCCGTCGTGAAGACGTTCCGCTTCAACCAGTAGCGCCGAGCGACCAGGAGAAGTGCGTCCGGCTGTCGCGCGGCGCGAGGCCGCCGGGCCGCATGCCGCCGTGCACGAGCAGCACGGGCGCCGTCGAGCGCTCGACGAGCGCCCGGCGCACCTCACCGAGCCCCTCGACCCGCCAGCGGGACGGGAACCCGGCCACGACGGCGGTCGCTGCCTCGACGGCAGCGAGCAGCGCGTCCGCTGTCGCCTCGGCGAGCAGGGGCTCGGCCGCGACCCCGACCACACGTTGGGTCGCGAGCGACGCGTCCGCGAGCAGCCGGCTCGCGTCGCGCCGTCCTCGCCGCGGGTCCGCGCTCGTGCCGACGAGGCGG
Source organism: uncultured Thermoleophilia bacterium (assembly GCA_963708355.1). Classification (GTDB taxonomy): domain Bacteria; phylum Actinomycetota; class Thermoleophilia; order Gaiellales; family Gaiellaceae; genus PALSA-600. Next base: position 53,328 of record CAVPSK010000016.1, read on the forward strand.
AGCGGCGCCCGTAGCGCGGAGGCGAGCCAGGCGCCCAGCTCCAGCGCCGCCCAGTCGTGATCGCCGCCCCCGAACGGGACGAACACACCACCGCCCTGCTCCGAGTCGACCCTGGGCCCGCAGTACACCACCACATCCGCCGGTGAGCGCTCGACGATCGCGGCGAGATCGCCCGCGACCTCGCCGCCGCCGAGTGCGTCGACGACGACGAGCTCGACGTCGTAGTTCGTCGCGAGCCGGACGACGTCCCGCGCCGGCTCCTGCGACGTGAACGCCGCCGTCCGGGTGGAGACCGCGAGCGCCGAGGCCCGCGCGGCGAGCTCGGTCGCCGCCGGCCCAACCTCGCTCGCATCGGCGACGAGACGCGCGACGAGCAGCGCGCGTTCCGGCAGGGTCGCCAGCGGCTCGGCGACCGACAGCAGCGGATCCAAGCGGTCGCCCGCGAACGGCACGACGAGCACGATGCGCTCCGTCGTCTCGGGCCGTGGAGCCGGCGAACGCGAGAGCTCGAGCGCAGGGTCCTGCTCCAGGATGCGGCGCTCGAGGTCGTGCAACGCGGGTGATGGCTCGATACCGAACTCGCCGACCAGCGCCTGGCGGGTCCGCCGGTAGACCTCGAGCGCCTCGGTCTGCCGGCCCGCCCGGTAGAGGGCGAGCATCAGCTGGCCGCGGAGACGCTCTCGCAGCGGGTGATCCCACACGAGCGCCTCGAGCTCGCCGAGCACGGCGACGTGCCGGCCGAGCCGGAGCTCCGCGTCGACGTGTTGCTCGACTGCGGCGAGCCGCAGCTCCTCGAGCCGCCCGATCGCCGTCTGCGCGAACGACTCGTAGGCGAGGTCGGCGAGCGGAGCGCCGCGCCACAGGCCAAGCGCTCGATCGAGCAGCTCGGCTGCGCTCTGCGCATCGCCGGCGTCGAGCGCCTGCGCCGCGTCGTGCGTCGCACGCTCGAAGCGGTCGAGATCGCGCCCTCCCGGCTCGACGTGGAGCACATAGCCGGGCGAGCGCGTCTCGATCGCCTCGGCGCCGACGGCCTTGCGCAGCTCCGAGACCTGCCGCTGCACCTGGGTCACGGCGGTCACCGGCGGCGCCCCCGCATAGAGGTCGTCGGCGAGCTGCTCAACCGAGACGACGCGGTTCGCGCTCAGGAGCAGGATCGCGAGCGCCGCCCGCTGCTTCGGCCCGCCGAGGCGGATCGGGCGATCCCCCTCGAGCACCTCGAGAGGACCGAGGAGCCGGAACTCGAGCACGCGGGCGACGCTAGCCGGTAGTGACCGGGTAGGCGGCGGATAGCGGCCCTTTCCAGTCTCGGCGCATGAGACGAGCAGCTCTCGCGTCGATCGCAGCGGCGGTGCTCGCGGGGCTCGCGGAGGCGCACGCAACCTCGGCCTGCTCCACGCCCCGGGTCACCGCAGCGTACGAGGCGCGCATCGACCGGGTGCTCGCCTCGGGCCGTGACGTCTGGGGCGAGCGGCTGCTGCAGGCGCCGAACGGGCCGACCTACGCCGCCGCGCGCCGTTTCCTGCCGCCGCTCCTCTACGCGGTCGGTCACGGCGGCTCGCCCCTCACCGCCTCCGGCGTCTACTACCTGCCGTTCACCCTCCCGCTCAGCGTCGGCGGGCCGCGCGGCTTCGGCCTGCACGTGGCCGACGGCAGCCAGATCATCGTGCGGCACGTCGGCGGGCCGAGCGTCACCGTCTTCGTCGGCGCCCACGGAAGCGAGCGCTTCGGCTCGTGCCTCGGCCGGCTGCAGTCGCCCCGACTCGCCGGCGGTTACCTGCCGGTACTCGAGGTCGCGTACCGTGACGGCGCGGGCGTCCGGTACACGCAGGAGTCGTTCGTCGGGCGGCTGCCGGGGAGGCGGTCGCTCGTCAGCTTCATCCGCGTCAACGCGGACGCGCACGGTTCGACGACGGGTGCAGCCCTGCGCCTCGTCTCGTCGGCGGGCCGCGTCAGCGGCCTGCGAGTGCCCCGCGGGCAGTCGGCCGAGCTCGACGCCGCGTTCGTCCACGACGGGGCCCGGCTCGTACGAATCGGGGCCGCCGCATACGAGTCGGCGCTCAACGACGTCGCCGGGTTCTGGCAGAAGGCTCTGGCCGCCGCGCCGAGCTTCGTCGTTCCCGACGCGGATGTGATGAACGCGGAGCGGGCGCTGGAGATCGACGAGCTGGCGATGACCTGGCGCTACAGCGTCGGCAACGTCTACGAGGAGCTGTCGTATGTCGAGGCGCTCGACGTCGCGGAGGTCATGGCCGGCTACGGCTACTTCGACGTGGCGCGGCAGATCCTGCGCTTCACGCTCAAGCGGCTCCCGGTGCGCTACACGAACTGGCGTGCAGGCGAGCGCCTCGTCGCGGGCGCGCAGTACTACCGGCTGTCGGGTGACCGGCGCTACGTCGCGGAGGAGACCCCGGGCCTGCGCGCGGTCGTCGACCAGCTCGGACGTGCGCTCGCTGCGAACGGGACCGGACTGCTTCCCCGCGAGCGCTACTCGTCGGACATCGCCGACCAGGTACTGAGCCTCCAGGGGCAGACGCTCGTCTGGCAGGGCCTCGTGCAGATGGGGCAGGTCTGGGCCGAGACCGGGCGTCCCGAGCTGGCGGTGCGCTGCCGGTTCGTGGCCGCGAGGCTGGCGGCAGGCCTGCGCCTGGCCGTCCGCGCATCCGAGCAGCGGCTCGCGGACGGCTCGCTGTTCGTCCCGGCCTCGCTGCTCTCCGGCGGACGGCCGTTCGCGCACCTGACGGCCTCGCGGGACGGCTCGTACTGGAGCCTGGTCGCTCCGTTCGCGCTCGCGTCGGGCTTCTTCGCGTCGCAAGGCGCCGAGGCGAACGGTCTCCTGCGCTACCTGCTGCTGCACGGCGCGCGGCTGCTCGGGCTCGTGCGCGCCGGCGCCTACAGGCTCGCCGGCTCCGATCCGTCCGCGTCGGGCACCGACCAGGTGTACGGGACCAACGTCGCGCGTTTCCTCGCCGACAACGACCAGCCCGACCAGCTCGTGCTCAGCCTGTACGGAACGCTCGCCGCGGCGATGACGCCCGGGACGTTCGTCACGGGCGAGGCAGCGTCCGTCACGCCGCTCGGCGGCAAGTTCTTCCGGACGATGTACCTGCCGCCCAACAACGACGGCGCGGCCTCGTTCCTCGAGACGCTACGGCTCATGCTGGTACACGAGGCACGCGGGGTGGACACATTGCCCCGCGGGCTCGAGCTCGCGTTCGCAACGCCCCGCTCCTGGCTCCGACGCGGTAAGTCGATCGTCGTCCACAACGCGCCTACGAGCTTCGGCCCGGTCTCCTACTCGATCGAGCGCGACGAGGACGACGTCCACGTCACCGTGTGCCTGCCCTCGTCGCCGACGCTCGCCTCGGTGCGGCTGCGGTTGCGACTGCCGGCCGGGGAGCGGATGGCGCGGGTCGAACTGGCGGGCCGCCGCGTGGGATACGACGCACGCACCGGGACGATCGACCTCTCGGGGCGAAGCGGCACGCTGGAGCTCACGGGGACGGTCTCGGCGGCGTAGCCGCGCGCCTCGACGGGCTGCGCGCCGCGCTCGGGATCCTCGCCGTTCTCGCGATCGTCGCGCTCTTCTTCGCGCAACGCATCCCCGAGCGACAGCCGGGCGAAGCGTCGGCGGCAGCGCCAAGTCCCGCCTAGAGCTACATCCCGCTCCGGGCGGCAATACGACCGACGGCGGCGGCCTCTTGCAGCGCAGCGAAGTCGCGCTCGTTCTGGTCGGCGTACGCCTCCGCGAAGGCAGCGAGCGCATCGTCGAAGACCGTTCCGCCGCCAAGGTAACTCGAGATCGCAATGGGGTCGCCCGAGCGGGCATGGGCCTTCGCGAGCGTCCAGCCGCAAAGCCGCGCGTAGTCCGCCAGCACCGCCGGTCGTAGCGACTCGACGGGCACCGACCCTTTCTGGTCCCACAGTTGACGCACGTAGTAGTCGCGCGGCTCATCCTCGGTGCCTCTGTTGCGAAGCCACCCGAGCATGATGTCGCTGGCGGCCTGCATCAGCCGTTGGCCCTCGACAACCCGCTGCCCGTGGTTCGCGTACATGCTCTTCCCGAGATATGGCTCGAGCACCGAGGCCGTCGCCTCCTTCGCTTGCAGGAAGAGCGGATCGTCGTCGTCCCGGCCGAGCAGCAGGACGATCCAGGCCCGCGTTCCGACGCTCCCGACACCGACCACCTTGCGCGCCGCGTCGACGTAGCGGAACCGCTCGAGCAGCTTCCGTCGGTCTCCCGGCAGCGTGCGCCGATAGTCGCGGATCAGGGTACGAATCGCGTCGTGCGTGACCGCTGCCCCCTCGGCCGTACCGGCGAGCTCGCCGAGCGGGACGATCAACGGCGGGTCGCTTGCGATTCGAGGTTGGCCGTCGGCGATCTCCGTGAGCTTGGCGAGCGCCTTCAAGCTGTCGCGCGTGCGAGCCTTCTCGAGGTCCTTGTTGATTCGCTTGCTGCCGTGCGACGAGGCCTGAGCCTCGTACGTGCGAACGAGGTCGTCGACCTCGACGCGCGCGTACCAGAGGTCGAGCTCGCGCATCGATGCGAACTCGTGCATCGCCTCCCTGTAGGACCTCACTGCGCGGGTCGTGAAGTGGGCGCGAGTCTTCGCCGGGAACCCGCGATCGCGACCCGCGACGGCAAAGCTCGCGACCAGTCGCTTCACGTCCCACTCGAACGGCCCCGGCAGCGTCTCGTCGAAGTCGTTGACTCCGAAGGTCATGCGCCGGTCGGGCGTCGCGAAGACGCCGAAGTTCGAGAGATGTGCATCGCCGCATAACTGTGCGTGCAGGCCGGTGCGAGGGCCGTCGGCGAGGTCGGCCGCCATCAGCGCCGCCGCACCGCGGAAGAACGTGAACGGCGAGACGAGCATCCGGCCGTAGCGAATGGGCACCAGCTCCGGCACGCGGGTCCTCGACTGGGCTTCGAGCAGGCCGACCGGGTCCGGACGACCGCACGAAGGGGCCCAGTCCCCGTGAGCCCTGCGCGGCATCTCTGCGCGCGCAGCCTTTCCGCGCGCTGCGCGTTCGGAGGGCGTGAGGTGCTCGACTGTCTTGCCGCCCGCCATCGCGTCCTCTTCTACTCGGCACAGCGCCCGCCCGCAATC
>CAVPSK010000017.1:0-95103 GCA_963708355.1 uncultured Thermoleophilia bacterium
AGCGTGATGTCGAAGGCGCGGAGGCTCGACCCGAGCAGCCCGAAGCGCCCGAGCGCGGCAAGCAGGCCGATGCCCGCGACGGCGGGCGGCAGCACGAGCGGGAGCTCGACGAGCGTGATCGCGAGCGAGCGCCCAGGAAAGCTCCTCGACGCGAGCAGGTACGCGGCGGGCGTTGCCGAACAGCACGATCAGCACCTGGGCGATCACGCTCGTCTTCAAGCTCACCATAACGCGTCCTTGACGACGGGGTTCGAGAGCTGGTCGAGCAGTTGCCGGCGACGTGTGCACGAAGATCGCGACGATCGGCAGCAGCAGGAACGCGAACGTCACCACCGAGACGCGACCCACGCGATCGCGAGCGCTATCCGGCGCATCGACGGGCTACTTCTTCTTCTCGACCGGCTTGACGCGCGGCAGGAACCGACGGCCAGCAGCTTCGCCTGCCCCGCCTTCGACAAGACCCTGTTGACGAACGCCTGCGCGTCCGCCTTGTTCGGGCTGTTCTGACGACGCAGATCCCGTACTGGACCTTCGGCTGCGCCCAGGCCGGCACCTTGAACACGGTCACCTGCCCGGGCACGGTCTTCGCGTCGGTCGAGTACACGAAGCCCGCGTCGGCCTCGCCGAGCGCGACCTTCGCGAGCACCTCGCGGACGTCGGTCTCCCGGCTGACGACGTTCGCGAGCACGCGGCCGACAGGTTCATGTTCTTCAGGATCTGGAGCGTGTAGCTGCCGACCGGGACGCCCGAGGCCGCGATGACGAGCTTGACGCCGGGCTTCGTCAGGTCGTAGATGCTGTGGATTCGGCCGGGTTCGACTTCGGGACGACGATCACGAGCGTGTTCCGCGTGAAGACGACCGGCTTCGAGCAGAGCCCCTTCGCGTCCAGCTGGTTCGGCAGCGTCATGTTCGCGGAGGCGAACACGTCCGCCGGCGCGCCCTGCTGGATCTGCGCCGCCAGCGTGTTCGAGCCGCCGAACGAGTACTTCGGCGCCGGGTCGATCTTCGGGAAGACGTCCGTGAGCGAGGCCGCCGCGTAGACGGTGATCTGGGCCTGCGGGTCGCGTCGGCGCCGCCCCGCACGGCGAGACCGAGTGCCGCGACGACGGCGGCGACGACGAGCGGGCTTATGGCTTCGCACCGTCCTCCTCTAGCTCTGGATCATCACGTTGGTCGACTTGACGATCGCGGTCGCCGCCATGCCCGGCTTTGAGGCCGAGCTCCTCGACGGCGTCGCGGGTCACGACCGCGACGAGCCGACCGGCTCGTTGACGACGATCTCGACCTGGGCCATCAGCCCGTCGGTCTTCACGTCGGTCACGACGCCCTGAAGCGGTTGCGCGCGCTGATGTGCGTGCCCGCCTCGTCGCCCCGCAGCCGATCGATCTCGGCGACGGTGACGACGCGGCGGTTCGCTCGTCGCGCTCGACCTTGACCCGCCCCGCCTTGTCCCAGCGGCGCAGCGTGTCGAGGCTGATGCCCAGCGCCGCCGCGGCCTCGCTCGCGGTGTAGGACTCTTCGGCATTCAGCTCTCGTATAGGTCGAGCGCGGCCGAGACGTCGTCGATCGAGAGGGACGGCGCAAAGGCGCGGCCGATCACCGGCCGCCCGAGCGTGCGCGAGCGCGCTGCCGTGCTGCGCCTCGTTCGCGGCGATCTGCCCGATCGGCAGCCGGAGCTGCGGCGTCTGCACGTTCTCGACCGCGCCGATGTAGGCGCCGAGCGACAGCGACTCGATCGTCCGGCGAGTTGCAGGATTGTCTTCTGGGACTCGAACGCGCCCTTCGGGTACGCGAAGTCGATGTCGTCGGCGGTGGCCGGGGTCTGGCCGGCTCCGCGACCAGCTGCGCGAGCCCTGCGTAGTGAGCCTTCTCGTCGGCCTGCATCTTCTTGAGCGCGGCCGCCGCGGCTCCCGAGAGCTTCCCGCTCCGAGCGCCTGGTCCTGGAAGTCGGCGGCGAGGAGCTCGACGCCGATCAACAGCCGCAGGTAGGCGAGGTCGTTGTCGGGGGCGGCGGCGGCCGCCTCGCCGGCGAGCCAAGCCGCGAGACCCGACGAGGCGACGAGCGCCGCGCCGCCACGGCGGAGGAGTGTCGATCTGCTGAGGTATTGCCTAGGCTCAATGGGTCGCATCGTCGCCGAGGATAGCCGATCGGCGCGAGCATTCACAGGAGTTGCCTGGGCGCACTGACGCAGACGCGTTCGCGCCCGGCGTGCGCACGAGCCTTCAGGCAGACTGGCGCCGTGGCCGAGGACTGGCGCGTCACCATCACGCTCGACGACCCCGGGCAGGTCGAGCCGCTGCTCAAGCAGCTGCACGAGCACCCGCTCGAGGAGCAGCTCGCGCCCGGAGTCGCCGGCCGGATCGCGGTGAGCTCGGACGAGAACAAGGTCTTCCTGTACGCGGACACGCGCTGGACCGCCGAAGCGGCGGAGCGGGTCGTGGTGGAGCTCGCCACCGCGCGCGGGCTGCACGCGGAGGATCGGCTCGATCGCTGGCACCCCGTCGAGGAGCGTTGGGAGGACGCCGGCGTCCCGCTGCCGACGGACGACGACGACCAGCGACGCGAGCGGGAGCGGCTCGACGCGGAGGAGACGGCCGAGTCACAGGCGAGCGGATTCGCCTCCTGGGAGGTCCGGATCGAGTTCTCGTCACATCGCGACGCCTCGGCGTTCGCGAATCGCGCGGAGGCGGAAGGTCAGCCGATCGTCCGGCGCTGGAAGTACGTGATCCTCGGGGCGAACGACGAGGACGACGCGCGCGCCCTCGCCGAGCATCTGCGGGACGAGCTTCCCGACGACGCGACGATCCACGTCGAGCCGGGGACGGGCACCGCCTGGGAGTGGCTCGGCGACCGGCCCTTCGCCGTCTTCGGCGGCTTGAGCGCGTAGCTCTAGCGCGCCAGCCGGTCGACGAGCGACGACGCCGTCGCGACGCCGACGATCACCGAGACCGTGAGCACCGCGAAGTCGAGCGGCAGGTGCGCAGGCGTGCCGATCAGAAGCCCGCGCAGCGCGTCGACCTCGTACGACAACGGGTTGACCAGGGCGAGCGCACGCAGCCATCCGGGCATCACGGCGACCGGGTACAGCGCGTTCGACGCGAAGAACAGCGGCATCGTGATCATCTGCCCGATGCCCATCAGACGGTCGCGCCGCAGCACGACGCCGGCGATCGTCATCGACAGGCACGCGAAGAACGAGGATCCGAGCGCGACGATGACCAACGTGCCGAGCAGCGCGAGCGGGTTCGTCGTCAGCGCGACGCCGAGGATGATCGACAGCACGAGCACGACGACGACCTGCGCGAGCGCACGGATGCCCGCCGCGAACGACTTGCCGAGGATCAGCGCCGCGCGTGGAGTCGGCGTCACGAGGAGCTTCGTCAGCACCCCCGCGTCGCGCTCCCAGATGATCTGGATGCCGTAGAAGATCGCCACGAACATCCCCGACTGGGCGATGATCCCCGGCGCCAGGAAGTCGAGATACGGGATGCCGCCCGTCGGGATCGCATGGATGCGGTTGAACGTCTCGCCGAAGATCAGCAGCCAGAGCACCGGCTGGACGGCGCGCGTGACGAGCTCGGTTCGGTCGTGGCTGAGCTTCTGCAGCTCGACGATGCAGAACGTCAGCGTGCGGTTCGGGAACAGGCGCCAGACCGCAGGCGCCGGAAGCCGTTCAGCCGACGCGGCCGGCGGTCCTGCGAGCGCGGCGGATCTCACGGAGCCCTCCCTTCCCGATCTCGTGCCCTTCGATCGTGTCGCCCGTGTAGCGGCGGAAGACGTCTTCGAGCGTGGCGGCGGCGCCGAGCGACCGGCGGAGCTCGGCGGGGCGGCCGACGATGCGGACGCGCCCGAGGTGCATCAGCGCAACGCGGTCGCAGAGCGCGTCGGCCTCCTCCATGTAGTGCGTGGTGACGAGCACCGTCATCCCGGTCGAGAGCCGGAGCTCCTCGACGCGCTCCCAGACGCCGCCGCGGGCAACCGGATCGAGCCCGACGGTCGGCTCGTCGAGGATCAGCAGCGCCGGGCGGTTCACCAGCGCCTGGGCCAGCTCGAGCCGCCGCACCATCCCGCCCGAGTACGTTCCGGCGAGACGGTCTGCGTCGTCGGCGAGGCCCATCGCCTCGAGCGCCTCGTCGACGCGGGCCTTTCGCTCGCGTCGCGGCACGTCGTAGAGGCGCGCGAACCACGAGACGTTCTCGCGTCCCGTGAGCGCCGCCTCGATCGAGAGCTGCTGCGGCACGTACCCGAGCAGGCGCCGCACCGCCATGCGGGAGCCGCGGACGGTGCGCCCGAACACCTCGACCGATCCCTCCTGCAGCGGCAGCAGCGTGTTCAGCACGCGGATCGTCGTCGTCTTGCCGGCGCCGTTCGGGCCGAGCAGCCCGAAGACCTCGCCTGCCCGCACGTCGAGGTCGATCCCGTCCACCGCAGCGTGATCGCCGAACCGGTGCCGCAGCCCTCTGATCTCGACTGCCGGAATCGGGGTCACGCGGCAGCCGCCGGTGCGTGCGGCTCGAGCTCGTTCGCGATGTGCGCGAGCGCAGGCAGGGCAAGCTCGACGCGGCAGTCTCTCGGTCGCCGGCAGCCGGGCGATCGCCTCTGCCACCGCGGCCACGCGCCGGTCGCGCCAGGCGTCGACCCTGCGTTTCCAGTCGTCGGAGAGCACAAGCCGGCCGACGCGGCGGTCGGATGCGTCGGTCGTGCGCACGAGGATGCGAAGCGCCGTGAGCTCCCCGACGAGCGTGCTGACGGTGTTGGGAGCGAGGCGCATCGCCTCTGCGGCGCCGGCGATCGAGATGCCTGGATGGTTGCGCACGACGCGCGCGAGCTCGAGCTGAGCCCGGGTCAGGGACGAAAGCTCGGCCGGCCGGCCGTCGCTCCTTCGCGTCGCGCGCCGGACCGCCGACATCGCTGTCAGCAGTTCGTCCGCCAGCCTGCCGTTGTCGGTCGTGGTCGTCATCTCCACATGATAGCTCTGTAACAGAGCTAAGTGGTATAGAGTCGCGCCGTGCTCGCGCGCCGACCGCCGATGCGCCTGGTGCTGATCGCCGCAGCGACGAGCTATCTGTGGAGCGACCTGTCTAGCCGCGCCTCCAGCGGACCGGTCCTGTCGCCAGGGAAGGGTGACGAGACTGCGTCCAGCCGTCCACACGCGGGGACGAAGTCGCGATCTGCAGGGAGATTGCGTGGCCGAACAGCCATGGCCAATCTCCTGGGAAGGGTGACGGAACCGCAACGGCCGCCCGCGGAGGCGGGAGGCGCGTCGGCTAGATCCAGCTCGTCTCGACCGGCGGGGCCGGCGCGGGGCGGCGCACGACCAGCCTGATCCGGCCACCTGCGGGAAGCTCGAATCGGAAGCGACCGAGATCGTCGGCGCTCGCCGTCGCGAGGGTCGTCCCGTCGTCCCGCTGCACGTCCACCTCGGCGCCGACTGCCGGCACCAGCTGCCCGAGCAGGAGGGTCCCGGCTCCGCTCTCGTCGACCTCGACGTCGACCTGCAGGTCGCTCGACCGGAAGGTCAGCGAGCGCGTGGCCTCCGCGACCGAGCGCATCCCTGCGACCTCGAGGGTCGAGTCCTCGAGCAACTCTGCAAGCTCGGTGTCGACACGGCGCCAACCGAGTGCCGCGCGGGCATAGGCGGTGACCTCGTGCGGGACGGGGTCGACGGTGTGTGCGAGGCGTCTCAGCTGGGCGAGCAAGGGGTCGTCTGAGCCCTCTGAATGCGTGGGGTTATTGGTCATGTTGGGCGGTCTCCTGGATGAAGAGCGGGCTGGAGGGCTCGTGATACGTCATGTTCCGAGCTGCGCCACGCCGGCCGCCCGGCGAAGCTGATCGAGACAGCGCATCCTGGTCGGGCCGATCGCGCCGACCGGCATGTCGAGGGCGGCCCCGACCTCCTCGTAGCTTGGCGGATCCTCGGCCAGGAGCATGCGGAGCAGCGTCTTGCAGCGGTCGGACAACGACGCGAACGCCTTCCAGAGCGCGCCGTCGCGCTCCGCCTCGAGCAGCAGGCGGTCGATCGTGTCCGAGTCCGGCGCCTCGAAGAGGTCCGGCTCGTCGGTGGGCTGCTCCCGCGTCCCGCGGCGGATCACGCGGAGCGACTCGTGGCGGGCGGTGGTTGCAAGCCACGCTCCGAGCCGCTCCGGATCGTGAATGCGGTCGAGGTGCTCGACAAGCCGAAGCCACGTCGTCTGCGCGACATCGGCGGCGTCGTCGCGTGAGAGCCGATGCGCGCGCGCGGTCGCCCAGACGAGGCTCGAGAAGCGATCGACGATCGCATCCCACGCTTGCTGGTCTCCGCGGGCCGCCGCGTCGAGTAGCGAGCTGAGGCTCACGTGGCGAACTGACGGAAGTCCCGGCCCAGTGTCAAGCCCACTGAGCCCGGCGCGTAGAGCGGGACCTGAATGCGAGTCGTCAGGTGCGTTACGTAGGGAGGTGCCATTGAAGTACCGACCTCCTTCCGGCTTGCGTTTCCGAAGAGAGCGCCGCAGCGGCGCCTCGATACGTGTCAGCGAGTTCATACGACTCGTGGCGTAATTCCGCAAGTTGGAGGAGTCGGGCAGCATCGACCGATCGACGATGGACGACACAGCTGAGACACTCCTCGGGGCCGCGGAAGCCGCGCACGCTCTTGTCGAGTCCTCGCCCCGGGAAGCTGCCGCCAGGGCGAAGAAGTTGGCGCAGGCGGCTTCCAGGGCTCGGGGCCCGGAGGCACAAGCCGCGGCGCTCCACGCGCTTGGTTACGCGCAGTACCAGCTCGCCGACCCCGATGCCGTCGCGACCCTCCGCTCGGCTATCCGCATCGCCGAGCGGCGGGGACTCACCTCGCGCGCGGCGTACGCCCGCCGTCTGCTCGCCGGGATCTACGCCGACCGCGGGAACGTTCGCGCGGCGCTCCGAGAGATCGATCGTGCGTGCAGCGGTCTGAAGGGCTCCGATCTTGCTCGAGCTCAGACCGTTCGTCTCGCCGTGCTCGCCAACCTCGGGCGGTCCGACATCGACCTCGCGTTCACGAGGAAGGCACTTCGGGGTCTCGAGCGCGACTCGGATGAGGTGTGGCAGGCGAGGCTGCTGCAGAACCGAGGGCTCGTACTGTGGAACCGCGGCGACCCGCAGGCCGCCGACGACCTCACCAGGGCGCGCGCCCTGTGGAGCGGGCTCGGGGCGAACGCGGCGACGACGATCGCAGACGTCCTGCTGATGCGCCTGGCGCTCTCGCAAGACGACGTCGTCGATGCGATCAGACGGCTCGAAGCGATCGACACGACCGACCTGCCCGGTCGGATCAAGGCGCTGGTCGACGGGCACGGCGGTCGCCGGACGGAACGCGACCGTCGAAGCAGCGCTTCGGGCACTCGACGGCGCGAAGCTCGCGCACGTCGCGTGCCACGGCCGCTTCCGCTCCGACAGCCCGCTCTTCTCCTCGCTCGAGCTCGCCGACGGACCCCTGACCGCGCTCGACCTGCAGCGCCTGCGCCGTGCACCGGAGCTGCTGGTGCTCTCGGCATGCGACGTCGCGTTGTCGGAACGGCACCCGGGCGACGAGCTGCTCGGCTTCTCCGCCGCACTGCTCGCCTCGGGCACGCGCACGATCGTCGCCAGCGTCGTCCCGTTCCCGACGCAGCGGCGCGCAGGCTGATGCTCGACTTCCATCGCCGGCTCGCCGGCGGTGCGTCGCCGGCGACGGCGCTCGCAACCGCGCAGGCCGGCCTGCGCGCGGACCAGAGCGCGCTTGCGGGCTTCCTATGCCTCGGCGCCGGCTGAGCTGCAAACGTATTTCGCCGACTCCTCCCCGCTCTTGACCTGTGAGCGGGTCGACCGGCCTGCCTCGAAGAGGAGGAGCACGATGCACCACGTTTGCGCACCGAAGAAGTTGCTCGTGGGCCTTCTGGCCCTCGTGCTCGGCGCGCTCATCACAGGGTCGGCAGCGGCCGCCGGGCAGCAGGTCATTCCGTACTTGAGCCATGGCGTCGGCGTCGATCAGAGCGTGTACAGCGGCACGTCGACCAAGACCACGAAGACTCCGCTCGTCATTCCGTACCTGAGCCACGGTCACGGGGTCGACCAGAGCCTGTACGTCGGCGGGAGCCACCATCTGCGGCGGACTGCGGCGACCGCGCCGGTTGCCAAGGCCGTGCCCGACGCCTTCGAGCGCGCCGTCACGCGGCGCGAGGCGAGCGAGACCGCGGCCGCTCGGGCGACCGCGGCGGCAGCCAAGGCCGTGCCCGACGCCTTCGAGCGCGCCGTCGCGCGCGAAGACGTCGCCAGGGAGTCGGCGTTCGCGCGGCCGGACGACCGCGCAGGTCTTCGCGGCATCAACCCGACGTTGCTCTCAGGCGTCACGTCGTCGACGTCGCTGCGGCCGGACGATCGCGCCGGCTCACGCGGAATCGGCGTCACCTCGACGGTCGAGACCGCGAGCTCGACGTCGAGCACCGACTGGAACCCGGCCTACTACGCAGGCGCCGGTCTCCTCGGGGCAATGCTGGTCGCAGGCGGCGCGGTTGCGCTGACCCGGCGCCAGCACGGTGGGATCGCGACGCGCTGACAAGTCGCCCGCCCGGTGGCGATCTGAAGCCGGCGCTGCACGAGCGGCGCCGGCTTCAGCGCGTCTCAGGACGGAAGGTCGAGCACGGCGAGCAGGGCGTCGACCACCGCAGGGTCGAAATGCGAGCCTGCCGACGTCCGTAGCTCGGCGGCCGCGTCCTCGGAGGAACGCGCCTTCCGATAGCTCCGGTCGGTCGTCATCGCGCTCCAGGCGTCGCAGGCACAGACGATCCTCGCGACGAGTGGGATCTCGGCGCCGGCGCGCGCATCCGGGTACCCGTTGCCGTCCCAGCGCTCGTGACACGAGCGGACGATCCGGCCGACGTCGGCGAGCAGCCCGCCGACCTGCTCGAGCATCTCCTCGCCGAGAATCGTGTGCGTGTTGATCAGTGCCCGCTCGTCGTCGTCGAGCGGCCCGGCCTTGTTGATGATCTCAGTCGGGATCTTCACCTTGCCGACGTCGTGGAGCAGGGCCGCGAACTCCGCGAGGCGGAGCTGATCCGCGTCCAGGTCGAGACGACGCGCGACCGAGAGCACGAGCTCGACGACCTCCCAGCTGTGGTTGCCGGTGTACTCGTCGTCGGCCTCGATGACGTCGCCGAGCAGCATGGCCGTGCCGCGGTACGCGCTCGAGAGCTCGAGCGCGTGGTCGATCCGCACCTGGCGCTCGCGGGCGAAGACTCGAAGCAGTCCGACCAGCGGCAGCACGAGGAGCACCGACCACGCCTGCGAGCCGGCCGCCATCACGACGGCCAGCCCGACGGGCGCGAGCGCTGCGTCGACAACGAACGGCACCCGCATCGCGCGAGCGTGCTCGACGACCGGCACGTTCCATGCGGCCCGCGACCAGATCGCGCTGGGCACGAAGTCGGCGACGAATTGCGCGAGCAGCGCGACGACGTACAACGGCGCGTCGTGCCACGACGGCGTCTCCGCATCGGCGAGCGACAACACGACCGCAGGCCCCACCGCATGCCATGCGTTCGTGACCAGCAGCGGAACCTTCCCGACCGGAACGTCGCGCTTGACCAGAGCCGGCGCCTGCGCCGCGAGCAGCCCGAGGGCGACGAGCAGCGGCACCGTGCGCGGGGGAAGAACGAACAGCATCGGCACGAGCACGAGCTGCGTCGGGAACACGAAGCCGTTGCCGACCTCGAACTGAACACGCGAGACGATCGCGTAGACGCTCACGCAGAGGACTGCCGACGCGATCGAGAACGGCCGCACCGCCGGCAGCAGGACCACGGACGCGACCGCGGCAGCCGCGAACGCCGTGCCCAGCGCGAGCGCGACGGTCTCGTCGGACCGCGCGAGAGCGACCCGAGAGCGCTGGCGCGCCCGCTCGACGAGCTCGGTTCCGGCGTCGACGGTCGACATAGTCGGTAGGTCGGCACGATCCGCCCGCGGTTTGAGTCGAATCGCCGTCACCCGGACGGGTGATTGCCGGCACGGCTGCGCCGCCCACGCTGAGTGAGAACGACTGCGGCGATCGAGAGGGGTGTGTTCTGTGGCGAGAAGAATCCTGCGCCGACTCGGGTGGGCGATGGGGGCAGTTGCGTGCAGTGCGGTGGCAATCGCCGCTCCCTCGTCCGCGTCCGGCCTGCCGATCGCGCCGATCATCAAGGCGCTGCCGATCCCCTTGCCCGTGGTCCCGGCGCTCCTGTCGCCCGCTGCGCCCACGACGGTCGACGGGCCGGCCCCACCGAGCCCGACCGCTCCGAGCGACCCAGTGGGTGCCGTTCAGCAGGCCGTGCTGCCGAGCTGTGGCGCCGCCGTGCATCCGTTCGCGCAGTTCGGAGACCAGAACGCCTACTTCGCCTTCCCGAACAACGGCTTCGAGAACGGGTCGACAGGCTGGGTGCTGAACCGGTCGTCCGTCGGGCGCGGCAACGAGCCGTGGTTCGTCAACGGCCCGGGCTCGTCGTCGCTGGCCGTCCCGCCGCACGGTGCGGCAGGGAGCCCGCTCGTCTGCATCAGCCTGCTCGACCCCTTCTGGCGCATGTTCGCCCACTCGGCCGGCGCGAACGGACCGCTCCACGTCCAGGTGGTGTTCTACGGCGCGACGGGCAACCTCACCGGCGTCGTGAACTTCGAAGACCTGCCCTCCGCGCGCTACGCATCGTGGTCGCCGACGGCGACGATACGGTCGCTGCTCGCGCTCCCGGCGCTGACGAAGTACGCGCAGCTCAGGGTGGCGTCCGGCGCGTCGCGCGGCAACTGGCAGATCGACGACGTCTTCGTCGACCCGTGGGGCAACCGCGGCTGACGCCCGGTTTCACGCGGGCGCGATCGACCCGACGAGGCCGTGCACCTCGAGCTCCGTCGCTCCGCGCCACGCGTGGGGGCCCGACGAGAAGAAGAGCCTGCCGTCCTTGCCGAAGGCGATCGCCCAGAGACCGCTCAGCTCGACCGGCTTCCCGCCCCGTGCGCGGACGGCCCCGTCGTAGACCCACCCGCCGTCGCGGTGTCGGAACGCGTTCAGGCGGCCGTCGCCGAAGTTTCCCACGATCAGGTCGCCGCCGTACCGGCCGAACGAGCGCGGCGCGAGCGCGAGACCCCACGGCGCGTTCAGCGGCCCGCGGTGCGCGACGCGTGCGACGAGCTTCCCACGGGCGTCGAACTCGTCGAGGTACCCGCCGGTGGGCGCGTCGTTTCCGTTGACCGGAGCGCGCCACACATAGGTCACGAACACGTGGCCGCCGAGCGCCGAGATCCCGAACGGCGCATACCACGCGGGGATCCTGGGATCGGTGAACGCACCGGGCAGCCGCAGGCGCTTCCAGTGGGAGTCGAACACCTCGACGCGGCCGTTGTGGAAGTCGGTTGCGTAGAGCAGGCCGTTGCCGAGCGCCAGGCCCCTGAAGACCGCAGCCTCGCCGCGGAGATCGACAGCGACCTCGGACTGCGTCGACCACGCCGACGGGACGGTGGGGGTCCACGCGCGGATCGTCCCGTCCTCGCATGCGTAGATGAAGCGCGCCGGGTCGGACTTGCCGCCTGCCGAGAGGCGGAAGCCTCGGCCGGCGTTGAAGACGACGCCGGTCGGCCCGCCCGGCACCGACACCGTCAGGTGCTGGCGCTTGCCCTCGCCGGAGAACACCGTGCTCGTGTCGCTCGCCTCGTTGGCCGTCCACCACACGCCGCCGGGCTCCGCGGCGATCCCCCATGCGTTCACGAGCTTCGCGGCGCGATACCGGGCGGGGACGCCGCCGTCCGACACGAGCCGCTGCACCGTGTACGTGCCGGAGGATCCACTCCAAGCGCGGACGGCGAGCGCGGCGGCCACCGCCGCGCAGGCGATCGCACCGATTGCGATCGCCGCGGTTTTCATTACCGACGAGGTGGCGCCGTCGAGTTCCGCACGACGAGCTTCGTCGAGAGCTCCATGCGCAACGCGTCGATGCGCTGACCGTCGAGCAGGCGCGTCAGCAGGCTCACCCCGGTGCGGCCGAGCTCGGCGAGCGGCTGGCGGACCGACGTCAGCTGTGGCGTGACGATCACCGCCTGCGCGGTGTCGTCGAAGCCGACGACCGAGAGGTCGTTCGGAACCGAGAGCCCGTGCGCGCGCGCCGCGTGCAGCGCGCCGATCGCGACGTTGTCGTTGAAACCGAAGATCGCCGTGGGCGGCTTACGCAGCGACAACAGTTGCTCGGCCGCCTCGGTGCCGCGCGGCATCCGCCAATCCGAATGGACGACGAGCTCGGGCTCGAGCAGGATCCCGGCCGACGCGAGCGCCGCGCGGAAGCC
The DNA here is from genome assembly GCA_963708355.1 of uncultured Thermoleophilia bacterium. GTDB lineage: Bacteria > Actinomycetota > Thermoleophilia > Gaiellales > Gaiellaceae > PALSA-600. The sequence continues at coordinate 12,297 of CAVPSK010000017.1, forward strand.
GAGCAGCCGCTCCTCGGTCGCGTACCAGCCCGCGGGACCTGCGATCGCTCCGATCCGCCGGTGCCCGAGCCCGAGTAAGTGCTCCGTCGCCTGCTTCGCACCGGCGGCGTGCATCGCCGCGACACACGCGATGCCCTCGGGCGGCCGCTCGCGCGGGTCGACGACGACGAAGGGATAGCCCTGCCGCTGCAGCGTGCGGAGCTCGTCCTCGGATTCCTCGGGGAGCATCAGGATCGCACCGTCGGTCGTGCCGTGCATCAGCCGCTCGAGCAGCGAGACCTCGCGGTCGTGCTCGTGCAGCGTCGGGCAGAGGACGATGCGCAGGTCGCTCTCGTACAGCGCCTCGGCGGCGCCGCTCAGCATCGGGCCGAAGTACGCGTCCGCGACGAGCGGCAACGTCAGCCCGATCATCCCCGTCCGGCCGCTCGAGAGGCCGCGGGCGCCCCGGTTCGTCTGGAAGCCATGCTCGCGCACGACCTGCAGCACCGTCTCCCGCGTCCCCGCGGCAACGTCGGGCCGATCGTTGAGGACGCGGGAGACGGTCGCGATCGACACCCCTGCCAGATCGGCGATGTCGCGGATCGTCGCGCGGCCGCGAAACGGCTGGTCGGGACGCCGGTCGGTCTGCGCCATTCGCCAATTGAAGCACTCGGAAGCGTTTCCGGCAATTCCCGACGATCGCTTCCCTTGAAAACAGGCCATTTCAAGCGGAGCGACCTTGACATGAGGTTGAAATCGTGTTAATCCGTTCCCGGAAATTTCCGGAAACCCCGCCCGTCCCCCGCTGCTCGCTTGCGGGCGAGAAAGGAAGCTGATGTCAGTGTCTACACGCTCAGCCCGCCGCCTGGTGTTGCCGGTGGCAGGCGTCGCAATCGTTGCGGCACTCGTCGTCGCCCGCATGGCGCCGGCGGCCGGATCGGCCCCGGCCTCCGCCAACGCAGCGGCCGCGAAGGCGCACTCGTGCCTCGTCATGACCGGGTCCGGTGACCCGGCGTTCGTTCGCAACTTCAACCCGTACACCGCTCAGGGCCTGCCCGCGGGCCAGTTCATCCGCGGCGCGATGTACGAGGGCCTGATCGTCACGCCGGCCGGCGGCCTGAAGGTCCGTCCGTGGCTCGCGCGCACCTGGAAATGGTCGAACGGCAACAAGACGCTCACGCTGAACCTGGCGCAGAACGTCAAGTGGTCGGACGGACAGCCCCTGACCTCCGACGACGTCGTCTACAGCCTCAAGGGCGGCACCGGCTCACAGAGCAAGGTGATGGACGTGCTCGGCTACACGCGTCCGGGCTCGAACGTCGCCTCGGTCACTGCCAACGGCAAGTACTCGGTCGTGATCAAGCTGAAGACGGTCGACTCGCAGTTCATCTCGACGACGCTGAACGGAGTGTTCATCGTCCCGAAGCACATCTGGTCGAAGGTCAAGAACCCCGCGACCTACACGAACAAGGACCCGGTCGGGTCCGGTCCGTTCACGAAGATCACGCGGTTCACGACCCAGGACTACGTCCTGTCGAAGAACCCGAGCTACTGGCAGGCCGGCAAGCCGCTGATCGGCTGCCTCGAGTACGTTCAGGCGGCGTCGAACGACGCGGCCCTGGCACTGATCCAGAGCGGCCAGGTCGACTGGACGCACAACTTCGTCCCGAACGTCGAGCAGGCGTACGAGGCGAAGGACAAGGCGCACTTCCACTCGTTCTACGCGACGACCGCGTACCCGCAGTCGCTCGTGTTCGACGACACGCAGTACCCGTACAGCCTGGTTCCGTTCCGCAAGGCGCTCTCGCTGGCGATCGACCGGCAGAGCATCTCGAAGCTCGGTGAGTACGGCTACGCGCCGCCCACCGACGCGCTCGGGCTCAGCTTCCTGTTCCCGCAGTGGGTGGTCAACTCCGACGTCAAGGCGCAGGCCAAGGCCATGGCGACGTACAACGTCAACGCAGCGAAGAAGCTGCTGACCGACAACGGGTTCACCTACCAGGGCAACAAGCTGCTCGACCCGAAGGGGAACGGCGTCAACCTCGACATCCACGTGATCTCGGGCTGGTCGGACTGGGTCGCCTCGGACCAGATCATCGCCAAGAACCTGCAGGCGATCGGCATCGACTCGAACGTGAAGCTCGAGCCGGACTGGAACTCGTGGTACCCGAACGCGGCCTCGACGAAGAACCCGACGCTGCTCTGGCAGGTCGGCGGACAGGGCTCACCGTTCGGCTTCTTCAATGCGAACTTCTCGAACAACGCCTTCGTGGCGTCGGGACAGGATGCGACGAACACGGGTAACTGGGAGCACTACAAGAGCGACCAGGGCACCTCGCTGCTCAACCAGTGGAAGGCCACGCTCGACCCGATCAAGCAGCAGGTGATCGCGACGCAGCTCCAGAAGCTGTGGCTGCAGGAGCTGCCGATCATCCCGCTGTTCGTCGGGCCGCGGTGGTCGACCTACAGCACGCGGTACTTCCACTGCTTCGACTCGCCGAAGAACCACTTCGGCGACCCGATCTTCACCACGTTCCCGGACAACATCCTCTCCTTCACCCAGATCTGCCCCGGCGGCAAGGCCGGCGCCAACTAACCGAGACTCCACCTCGGTGGTGGAGCGGCGGGCGGGACGAGCAGGCGTCCCGCCCGCCGCGATACTCCGTCTGAGTCCCAATGCGCTGGCTCATCCGCCGTATCGTCTTCTACTCCTTCGCCGTCTGGGTCGCGCTCACCCTGAACTTCCTCCTGCCCCGGCTGATGCCGGGCAGCCCGATCGGCGGCGTCCTCCAGCACCTCTCCTCGGCCCAGCTGCAGTCGAACCCGGGGATCATCAAGACGTACCAGGCGCTGCTCGGCGGAGGCAACAGCTCGATCTGGCACGACTATGTCGTCTACCTCCAGCGCCTCGCCCACCTCAACTTCGGGATCTCGACGTCGAACTACCCGGCGCCGGTGTCGGAAGTCATCGGCCGGACGCTGCCGTACTCGATCTTTCTCGTCGGCGTCGCGTTCCTGATCGCGTTCATCTTCGGGACGACGGTCGGGATGATCGCCGCCTGGCGGCGCGGGGGCCCCTTCGACCTCGTCGTCGTGCCGACGCTGCTGGCGCTCAGCGCGTTCCCGGCCTTCTTCACCGGGCTCCTCGGCGTCTTCGTCCTGGGGCTGAAGCTCCACTGGTTCCCGATCCAGCACGCCTACGACAGCGGGCTCGTTCCCGGCTTCGACTGGGCGTTCCTCTCGAGCGCGTTCCGCCACGCCCAGCTCCCGATGCTCGTGATCATCGCCGCGTTCACGGGCGGATGGGTGCTGAACATGCGCGCGGTCATGATCAACACGATCAGCGAGGACTACGTGACGATGGCGCAGGCCAAGGGCCTGCGCGACCGCCGCGTGATGACGCGCTACGCGGGCCGCAACGCGATCCTGCCGCCGCTGAACGGATTCGCCGCCCAGTTCGCCGGCGCCGTCGGCGGGCTCGTGTTCATCGAATACGTCTTCAGCTATCCAGGCGCCGGCCTGACGCTGCAGCAGGCCGCGCTCGGCAACGACTACCCGCTCACACAGGGGCTGCTGCTCGTCTTCGCGCTCTGCGTGATCCTCGCCAACTTCATCATGGATCTCCTCAACTTCGTCCTCGACCCACGCGTGCGGACCTCCTGATGTCGCAGCTCCAGCCGATCGACGTCGCCTACGGCGGCCTGCCGCGCGCAACACGCCGCGGGAAGGTGCTGCCGGGGTGGGCGACCCTGCTCCTGCACAACCCGAAGGCGCTGTTCGGGCTCTCGCTCATCGGCTTCATGATCGTGATCGCGCTGATCGCACCGCTCATCTCGGTGAACAACCCCACCGACTTCAGCCTGCTCGACGCGCGCCAGGCGCCGTCGTGGCACCACCTGTTCGGGACGACCGACCAGGGCAGCGACATCTTCTCCCAGGTCATGCTCGGCGCCCGCCGCTCGCTGATCCTCGGCGCGGCAGCTGCAACCCTCGCCACCGTCCTCGCCGCCACGCTCGGGATCTTCGGCGCCTACGCGGGCGGCGTGATCGACGAGATCGTCAACTTCCTGACGAGCATCTTCCTGGTCATCCCCACCATCCCGCTGCTCGTCGTCATCTCCGGTTACCTGAAAGCGCGCGGGATGATGACGATGGTGCTCGTCCTCGGGCTCACGCTCTGGGCGTTCGAGGCGCGCATCCTCCGGGGACAGGCGCTCACGCTCGTCAACCGCGACTTCGTCCAGGCGGCGAAAGTGGCAGGCGAGCCGAGATGGCGAATCGTCTTCGGCGAGCTGATGCCGAACATGATCAGCCGGATCGCCGCCGCGTGGGTGCTCGTCTTCTACATCGCCCTCCTCGTCGACGCAGGGCTCGAGTTCCTCGGCCTCGGCGACACCGAGCACGTGAGCTGGGGGATGACGCTCTACTGGGCGCAGACGAACTCGGCCGTGCTGCAGGGCGAATGGTGGCCCTTCCTCTTCCCGGGGATGGCACTCGTGCTGACCGTGATCGGGCTCGTCTTCCTCCTCGTCGGGATCGACGAGGTCAGCAACCCGCGGCTGCGGGGCAGGCGATGATCGCGACCGTGCCTGGTCCGACCCGCGATGCTTCCGTGACGCCGGAGACGCTCGTGGAGGTCAAGAACCTCGCCGTGGCCTACGGCACCGTTCGGGCTGTCGACGGCATCGACCTCACGATCGGCGCCGGCGAGGTGCTCGGGCTCGCCGGCGAATCGGGGTGCGGCAAGAGCACGGTCGCAAACGCGATCATGCAGATCCTGCGGCCGCCCGCGAGCATCGCAGACGGCACGATCCGCTTCCGCGGCGAGGACATCACGGACAAGAGCGAGGAGGAGCTCCGACGCTTCCGCTGGCGCAACGTCTCGATCGTCTTCCAGAGCGCGATGAACGCGCTCAACCCGGTGATGAAGGTCGGGAACCAGTTCGTCGACATGATGCAGGCGCACGAGCACATCTCGAAGCGCCACGCGCTGGACCGCGCGGCCGAGCTGCTCGAGATCGTCGGGATCGACAAACGGCGCGTGAGCTCCTATCCGCACGAGCTGTCCGGCGGCATGCGCCAGCGCGTGATCATCGCGATGGCGCTCGCGTTGGAGCCGGAGCTCGTGATCCTGGACGAGCCGACCACCGCGCTCGACGTGGTCGTGCAGCGGGAGATCCTTCAGCAGGTGCGCGACCTGCAGCAGCGGCTCGGATTCGCGGTGCTGTTCATCACCCACGACCTCTCGCTGCTGTTCGAGTTCGCGAGTCGGATCGCGATCATGTACGCGGGCGAGATCGTCGAGGAGGCTCCCGCGCGAGAGCTCCAGGCACGTCCGCTCCACCCCTACACGGAGGGACTGCTGCGGTCGTTCCCGCCGCTCCGGGGGCCGATAACGCGGATGACGGGGATTCCCGGCACTCCTCCCGATCTGGCGAGTCCTCCGAAGGGCTGCCGTTTCCATCCGCGCTGCCCGTACTGCAGGCCCGACAGGCCCGAGCTCTACGCGCTGCAGACGGAGGTGCGCCCGCTGCTGCACGAGGCCTCGCCCGAGCATCGCGTCGCCTGTCATCTCGTGGAGGCCGGACGGTGACGGCCGAGCTCGAGGTCCGCGACCTGACGAAGCACTTCCCCGTGGGCCGCGGAGTCGTCCGCCGCGCGCAGGTGCACGCCGCCGACGACGTGTCGTTCACGCTTCGCCCCGGCACGATCACGGCCCTCGTCGGCGAGAGCGGCAGCGGCAAGAGCACGGTCGCGCGCCTGATCGCCCGCCTCTACGCCCCGACGTCGGGGCAGGTGCTGTTCGAAGGCCGCAACGTCGCCTCCGAGCGCAGCCGCACCGACGTCCTGCGCTACCGGTCGCAGGTGCAGATGATCTTCCAGGACCCGTTCGGCTCGCTGAACCCGGTCAAGACGGTGCGCCACCACCTCGCGCGACCGCTGCTCTTGCACAAGCTCGTGCCGCACAGCGGGATCGACACCGCGATCCGCGAGCTGCTCACCACCGTCGGCCTCGTTCCTCCGGACCAGATCGCCGCGAAGTACCCGCACGAGCTGTCCGGCGGCCAGCGGCAGCGGGTCGCGATCGCGCGCGCCCTCGCGGTCGCGCCGACGGTTGTCGTCGCCGACGAGCCGACGTCGATGCTCGACGTCTCGATCCGCATCGGGATTCTCAACCTGATGCTCGACCTGAAGCAGGAGCGGAACCTCGCGTTCCTGTTCGTCACGCACGACCTCGCGTGCGCGAGGTACGTCGCCGACGACGTGCTCGTGATGTACGCAGGCCAGATCGTCGAGCGCGGCCCCGCCGAGCGCGTGCTCTCCGAGCCGTTGCACCCGTACACCGAGCTGCTGCTCTCCGCCGTCCCGGACCCCGATCACACCGACACCGGCGTCTTCGAGCACCGCAAGGGCCGGTCGTCGGCTGCGATCGATCCGGCTCCGGGCTGCCGCTTCCGCGACCGCTGCGAGATCGCAATCGATCGCTGCGCCCAAGAAACTCCTGCGCTCGCCGAGGTCGGCGCGACCCATGCGGCGCGCTGCCACGTGCGAGCTCCGTCCCCCGCACTCCGAGAGGATGTCCATGACCAGCCACTTCGCTAGGCAGTTCCCACCCGAGTTCGTCTGGGGTGCCGCGACTGCGTCGTACCAGATCGAAGGCGCCGCGCACGAGGACGGCCGGGGCGAGAGCGTGTGGGATCGCTTCTGCGCGACTCCGGGCAAGGTGCGGAACGGGGACAGCGGCGCCGTCGCGTGCGACTTCTACCACCGGTACCGCGACGACATCGCCCTGATGCGTGAGCTCGGCCTGGACGCGTTCCGGTTCTCGATCTCGTGGCCGCGGGTCATCCCGACCGGTCGCGGCACGGTGAACGAGAAGGGGCTCGACTTCTACGACCGGCTCGTCGACGAGCTGCTCGGGAACGGCATCGCGCCGTACGCCACGCTGTTCCACTGGGACACGCCGCAGGCGCTCGAGGACGCGGGCGGCTGGCCGTCGCGCGACATCGTCGAGGCGTTCTGCGAGTACGTCGAGGCGGTAGCGGATCGGCTCGGCGACCGCGTCGGCCACTGGATCACGCACAACGAGCCGTGGGTGGTGTCGTGGGTCGGCCATGCGTGGGGCCATCACGCCCCGGGGCGCACCTCCGACCGCGACGCCCTCGCGACCGCGCACCATCTGCTGCTTTCCCACGGACGTGCGGTCGAGATCCTCCGCCGGCTCTCACCCGAGTCGGCGGTCGGCATCACGCTCAACCTCGACCATCCGTATCCGGCCTCCCCGGACGAGCCCGACGTCGCCGCCGCGCGCTGGGTTGACGGGCTGCACAACCGCTGGTTCCTCGACCCGATCTTCAAGGCGAGCTATCCGTCCGACCTCGCGGAGGAGTGGGCCGCGATCCTGCCCGAGCTGCACGACGGCGACCTCGAGACGATCGCGGCGCCGATCGACTTCCTCGGCGTCAACAACTACACGTCACCACTCGTCGCGGCGGGCGCGGACGGCGACAGGTCGGCGATCGTACGGCGCGAGGGCGCCGACCACACCGACATGGGCTGGGAGATCGTCCCCGACGGGCTGCACGATCTCCTCGTGCGGCTGCGCGACGACTACGGCCCGGCTGCGATCTACGTGACCGAGAACGGCGCTGCGTTCCCCGACGTGCGTGGCCACGACGGCAGCGTCGCCGACCAGGAGCGCCAGGGGTACCTCGAGGCCTACATCGGTGCAGCCGCCCGCGCGATGGCCGACGGCGTCCCGCTGCGCGGTTACTTCGCGTGGTCGCTGCTCGACAACTTCGAATGGGCCTGGGGCTACTGGAAGCGCTTCGGCCTGATCTACATCGACTACGCGACGCTCGAACGGGTCCCAAAAGGGAGCTTCTACTGGTACCGCGACGTGATCGCGGCCCAGCAGGCGCGCACCGAGGGATCGGAAGCCGCCGCGTGAGCACCCGCCCTCGCTAGGGGCAGGCGTCGAGACCGCGGCCGGCGACGCGCCGGTCGCGGTCTCGACGGCATGGAACGCGCGGATTCGTGTTGACTCGGGGCCGATGACCGACCTCGGCGGGCTGCTCGCGCGGGAGCGCGAGCGCTACACCGCGCTCCACCCGCGCTCGCTCGCGGCGTTCGAGCGCGCGGAGAGCAGCCTGCTCGGCGGCGTGCCGATGACGTGGATGGCCAAGTGGCCCGGCGGGTTTCCACTGCACGCCGAGCAGGCGCACGGCAACCGCATCACGGACGTCGACGGCATCCAGTATGTGGACTTCTGCCTCGGGGACACCGGCGCGATGGCCGGGCACTCGCCGCCCGCAACGGTCGCCGCGGTCGCCCAGCGCCTCGGGAGCCTCGGCGGCGCGACCACGATGCTCCCCACCGAAGACGCGGCCTGGGTCGGCGACGAGCTGTCGCGCCGGTTCGGCGAACGGCGCTGGTCGTTCACGCTCACCGCGACCGACGCGAACAGGTTCGCGATCCGGATCGCGCGCCAGCTCACCGGGCGCACGAAGATCCTGGTGTTCTCCTACTGCTACCACGGCTCGGTGGACGAAACGTTCGTCGTCTCGACGCCGGACGGCCCGCGGTCGCGAGAGGGCAACGTCGGCCCACCCGTCGATCCCGCGGTGACGACGCGGGTCGTCGAGTTCAACGACACAGACGCGCTCGAGCGCGAGCTCGCCCACGGCGACGTGGCGGCCGTGCTCACCGAGCCGGCGCTCACCAACATCGGGATCGTCCTCCCCGCCCGCGGGTTCCTCGACGCCGTGCGTGCGCTCACGGCGGCAGCAGGCTCGCTCTTGATCGTCGACGAGACGCACACGCTGAGCGCCGGCCCCGGCGGCTGCACCCGAGCGTGGGGCCTCGAGCCGGACGTCGTCACGCTCGGGAAGTCGATCGGCGGCGGCATCCCGACGGGCGCGTACGGCCTGCGGCCCGACCTCGCGACGCGCATTGCCGGCGACCCACGTGCCGACCTCGAGGACGTCGGCGGCGTCGGCGGGACGCTCGCCGGCAATCCCCTGTCGGTGGCGGCAACGCGGGCGACGCTCGAGCTCGTGCTCACCGACGAGGCGTTCGCGCACATGTGCGAGCTCGGGCATCGATTCGCGTCCGGGATCGGCGGCGTGATCGAGCGGCGCGCGCTCCCTTGGTGCGTGGTCGAGCTCGGAGCGCGGGCCGAGGTCCGGTTCTGCCCCGAGCCACCGGCGAGCGGCGGCGCCTCGGCTGGTGCCGCCGACGACGAGCTCGACGAGCTCTTGCACCTCTACCTGCTCAACCGCGGCATCCTGATCACGCCGTTCCACAACATGTCGCTGATGTGTCCCGTGACGAGCGAGGACGATGTCGACCGTCACGTCGCCGCCTTCGACGAGCTGGCTGCCGAGCTCCGCCTCTAACTTGCCGAAGGGTGAAAGAGGGGGACGACCGGGTTCCAGCCGGCGTGCAGCACGTCGACGAGCGACGGCGGCGTGATCACCTGCGCCGCGCCTCTTCCGCGCGCCCGAGGCTCCGTGTAGCCGGCCGGCGTGTACCTGAGCAACCGGTCGCCCCGGACGAGCCACGGCGCCGCGTCGATCAGCACGAACGCGCCGTCGGGCAGGTGCTCCAGGCGGTCGCGATGGTGGCGCTGCGCACGACCGCCGTCGGTGAGCCGCTCTCCGTGCAGGCGGGCGTCGATCGCGTCCGCACCGGCCTCCCCCGGGTGCCGGTCACCCCAGAGCTCGCCGAACCGGACGTAGTCCTCGCGCCGGCAGAGCGCGCAGGGCCGGTGCCCGGCGGCGAACGCGGTTGCCTCGTCGAGGAAGAACAGCTCGGTGAACCGGCCCGGCTGCAGCAGCGGCGAGCGGTGCCACCCGCGGAAGCGCAGCCGGCACGCGATCCAGCGACGCCCCGCGTAGCGCCTGCGAACCCGGCCGAGGTCGTCGTGCAGACAGCCCCGGTTGCCGTACACGAGCCCACGAGCGGGATCGGCGACGAGCTCGGAAAGCGGCGTGACCCGGTTACGAAGCGGCATCGGGGAACAGTGGCAGACTGACGCAATGTCCCTGGCGGAATCGAAGTTCGGCGTTCCCGAGCCGGGGAATAGCCCGCAGGATGAGCCGGGTCACCTGGAGAACGGGGAAGGCACGCTGACGAGCCCCGAGCTGATCCTCGTCTCCGGGGACGAGGAAGCGCAGCGCGCGCGCGACGCCCTCACCGAGGTCGTCCCGACCGACGAGCGCATTCTCGCCGAGGTCAGGGCGCGGTCGCTGCGCGTCGCAGCGGTGGCAGTCGCGCCGGCCGCGGCAGCGCCGGTCTCCGCACCGCCCGAGCGCCCGAGTGCAGTGCCTGTGGCGCCGGTGGCGGCACCGCCTCCCGCGGCCCCGGTCACGGAAATCGCACCCGCCGCACCTGCCGCACCGCCGGCCCGGCGGCGGGCGCGCATGCTCTTCGCCGCCGCACTCGTGCCGATCGCCGCGCTCGGGCTCGCGTTCGGCGCAGGCTGGAACCCCTTCGGCGACTCCATCGAGACGCCGTCGACGGCCGCCGCGACGCCGTCCGCCGGTCACGTCGGGACCGCGACGTCGGCCCCGGGCGCGGTGAGCAGCGAGGCGCCGCCCGCGTCCACCGGGCCGGCGGGCTCGACGCCCGCGCACACCCGAGCATCGACGACAACCCCCGCGCGCCCGACCACGCATGCGGGGGTCGGCGCTCGGACGACCAGCCCGAGCACCCCGAGGACGTCGGCGACGAAGCACACCAGGACCACCCCGCCGCCCCGGTCCGGGACGACCTCGAAGCCGCCCTCCGCGCCTCCGACGATCACGCCCTCGCACGTGTTCGCGTGGCCGGCCGCGCAGAACGCGTCCTTCTATCTCGTCAGCTTCATGCGGGACGGCAAGAAGGTCTTCGAGAAGCGCGTCACCGAGCCACGGCTGACGCTCCCCGGATCCTTCCGGTTCACGGCCGGCAACTACCGCTGGACCGTGGTGCCCGCCACCGGCACCGCCGGAAACCCGCAGTACGCGCCCGCGATCATCGACTCGAAGTTCGTCGTCGCGTAGAAGCGAGGCGTGAAGCCTCATAAGATTCCCGCATGGAGGGATCCGCCAAGCCGCGCTCGGACGCCGAACTGGTCGCCGCCTGCCGCGAAGGGAGCGAGGAGGCGTGGGACGAACTCGTCGCCCGCTTCGACCGCTACGTCTACGCGATCTGCGTCCAGGGCTTCCGTCTCCCGCCGAGCGATGCAGAGGACGTGTTCCAGGACGTCTTCGGCAAGGTCTACGAGCAGCTCGACAAGCTGCGGGACGACGATGCCCTCCGGCCCTGGCTCGCCCAGCTCACGCGCCGGACCTGCATCGACAAGCTGAGGGCGTCGTCCCGCGAGCTCGCGTCCGACGACTGCGAGCCGCGCGGGATGAACGACCTCGTGAGCGAGCTCGACGACGCCCTCACCGTCAGGGCCGCGTTGGAGCTGCTCCCGGCCGAGTGCCAGGAGATCCTCGACCGCTTCTTCGCCAGGGACGAGAGCTACCGGACGATCTCGGAGGCGCTCTCCCTCCCGCCCGGCACGATCGCAAGCCGGATCTCCCGCTGTCTCGACAAGCTCAAGACCACTTTGGAAGATTCATACGCTCCCGTCCGTCATGTAGCCGGGTGATTCGAGTTGGATAGCGACATCGGCCAGATTGCTCGTCTGCTCGCGGCTCTGCCGCCCGCTCCAGTGGGGTGGGTCGAGGCGGCTCAGCAGCTGCCGAGCGCGCGGCCGGCACTCGATCGGTTCTTCGAGCGAGCTGCCACCGACGCCGAGCTTCGCGCCCGGGTCGTCGCTGACCTCGAATCGGCGCTCGCGGAGTCGGGGATCTCCCCGACTCCGCGGCTCCTCGCCACGGCGCGAGCCCGCTTGCAATCGATGTGACGAGCACGCAGGCGTCGGCCGTCGCGGCCTCCCGCTTCGCGGACCGGTACGGCCTGACCGGCCTGCTCTCCTCGCTCTCGTCGCGCGCGAGCGCGCCCGCGGCCGGCTCGGCCGCGGCAGCGTCCGCCGCCCTTGCGGCCGCGCTCGTCGCCAAGATCGCGCGCGGCGCCGACGAGCTCGGCATCGCGGCGCAGGCGGACGCGCTCGCGGCACGGCTCACCGAGCTCGCGGCCGAGGACGCAGACGCGTTCGAGGCGGCCACGCTGGCGCTCGCAGAACCGCGGGGCGACAGCGAGGGCCGCGACTTCCAGCTCGGCACGGCCCTGCACCGTGCCGCCGACGTGCCGCTGCGCATCGCGGAGGCGGCGGCCGACGTCGTCACGCTGGCGGGCGACATCGCGGCACTCGCGGCGCCCGGCGAGCGTGCCGATGCGACGGGCGCGGCGTTGCTAGCGGCGGGCGCGACCCGCGCGGCCGCGCACCTCGTCACGATCAACCTCACCGCCCGCCCCGGCGACGCGCGCGACGCAGGTGCACGGGGCGCGGTCGAGTCCGCCGACCGCGCGGTGGACGCGCTGCGGGCCGAGTCGACCAATGGCTGACGAGCCCGAGGAGCTCGGCGAGGAGGAGGACGACCTTCCCGCCTGGTCGCTGCCGCTCGGCGAGGCGGCGCGCATCGCCCTCGAGAACCCGGTCGCCGCCCGGGTCGACCGCGAGTGGGCCCTCAGCGGGGCGACCGGGCGCGGCATCCGCGTCTGCGTGCTCGACAGCGGTGTCGAGGCGGGCCATCCGCGGATCGGCGAGATCGCCGGCGCAGTCGCGATCGGCATCGACGACGACGGCGGCACGATTGCCGAGCCGGACGAGGAAGGCGACCTCTGCGGCCACGGCACGGCGTGCGCCGGGGTGATCCGCGGGATCGCGCCTGAGGCGGAGATCTATTCCGTGCGCGTGCTCGGAGGAGGCTTCAGCGGGTCGGGCAACGTGCTGGTCGCCGGGCTTCGGTGGGCCGTCGCCCAGGGCTACGACGTCATCAACATGAGCCTGTCGACGACGAAGCGACAGCTCGGCGAGGCGCTGCACGAGCTCGCCGACTCGGCGTACTTCCAGCGCACCGTCCTCGTTGCCTCGGCCCACAACATGCCGGTGGAGTCGTTCCCGTGGCGCTTTTCGTCGGTGATCTCGGTTGGCAGCCACGAAGAAGCCGACCCGATGGTCTTCTACGCGAACCCCAATCCGCCGGTGGAGTTCTTCGCGAACGGTGTCGACGTCGACGTCGCGTGGATCGGTGGAAGCTCGATCCGGGCCACCGGCAACAGCTTCGCCACACCTTGCATCTCCGGCATCGCGGCACTGATCCTCGGCAAGCACCCGCGACTGACGCCGTTCCAGCTGAAGAGCGTCCTGTACCAGATCTCCTCGAATGTGGGAGGACCAGGTGAAAGAGAAGGCTGACCTCCAGGCCGCCGTCGCCGCCGGCGTGCTCGCGTCGGACGAGCAGTTCGGCCGACTGCTTCGATCGATCGTCGACGTCGCGCGGGCGATCTTCGGCGCGAAGGCGTCGTCGATCATGCTGCACGACGAGGAGACCGACGAGCTCGTGTTCGCGGCCGTCTCGGGCGAGGGCGAGGAGGCGCTCGTCGGCAAACGCTTCCCGTCGTCGACGGGGATCGCCGGCTGGGTGCTCTCCTCGCGAACCCCGCTCGTGCTCGAAGACGTCCAGAATGACCCGCGCTTCGCGCGCCACGTCGCGGAGAGGACCGGGTATGTGCCGCAAGGGTTGATGGCGGTGCCGCTGCTCGACGACGAGCTCGCGCTCGGCGTGCTGCAGGTGCTCGACCGGCCCCAGCGGGCCCGCTTCTCGCTGCAGGAGATGGAGCTGCTCGGCCTGTTCGCGGGCCAGTCCGCGATCGCGCTCGGGCTGCTGCGGTCTGCGCAGCGCGCCCGCGCTGCCCTCGCGGGCGACGGCGACGTGGCCGTCGTCGCTCAGGTCGCCGCGGCGCTCGACGCGCTCGAGGGGACGCGGCGCGCAGCGGGGATCGCGCTGCTCCGCGAGCTCGAGCGCGTGCTCGCGCAAAGCTAGGGCCCGGTCGCCCGGGCCCCACAAACCATTCCCCCGTTGTGCCGCAGACTGCTAGGTGAGCTTGCCGCTCCTCATGTGGGCCTCGACATCGTCGCCGTCGTCGCCCTCATCGGTTGCGAGCTTGCCGCCCTTGTAGTGGGCCTCGACGTCGTCGTCGCCCTCGTCGTTCGCGAGCTTGCCGGGCTTGTACTGGGCCTCGGCGGCTTCATCGCCGGCATTCGCGAGCTTGCCGCCCTTGTAGTGGGCCTCGACGTCCTCGGCCTCGGGGGCGTCAGCCTCTTCGTTCTCAAACTTCCTGCCCTTCGCCTCGTCCGACATTTGGCGCTGCCTCCTCGTTCCGTTATGGGACGTCCACTAGACGGTCTAGCGCCCCCGGATCTTCCCCGCACTTCCCGCGTGCGTCAAATGCTGCGATCCTCGGCCGGTGAGCGCAGCGGTCGCCGCCCAGGTCGGGGAGTCGCTCGGTGCGCTCCGCGGCGTCTTTCAGAACCGCCAGATCCGGAACGTCCAGCTTGCCTTCGCCGGTGCGGTCACGGCCACCTATGGCTACTCGATCGCGATCTCGGTGTTCGCCTACCAGCACGACGGGGTCACGGCCGTCGGCGTGCTGGGGTTCGCCCGGCTCGCGACGGCCGCCGCGATCGCGCCGCTCGCCGCGTCGCTCGCAGACCGCCACCGGCGCGAACGGGTGATGCTCGCCTCCGACCTTGCCCGCTTCGCCCTCGTCGGGACGGCCGCGGCGACGGCGGCTCTCGGGTCGCCGGCCCTCGTCGTCTACGCGCTCGCCGTCGCGGCCACCGTCGCAGGAACGGTTTTCCGGCCCGCCGAGGCTGCCTTGCTCCCGACGATCGCGCGGTCGCCCGACGAGCTGACCGCCGCGAACGTCTCCTCGAGCACGATCGACAGCGTCGGCTCGTTCGTCGGGCCTGCGCTCGGGGCGCTCCTGCTCGCCGTCCAGGGGCCGGCAGTCGTGTTCGCGGTGACCGCGGCGGCGTATGCCTGGAGCGCGTCGTTCATCGCGCGCGTCCGCGCGCCTGTGCCCGAGCGGGCCTCCGCCGTGAAGGGCGCAGACGGCGAGGGGGACGAACGCGATCTCCTCGCCGGCCTCCGGGCGATCAGGCACGAGCCGCGCCTGCGCCTCTTGATCGGCCTGTACGGCGCGCAGACGCTCGTCGCGGGAGCGCTCGCGGTGCTCGTCGTGGTCACGGCTCTCAGCCTGCTCGGGCTCGGCTCGGCGGGGGTCGGACTGCTCGAGGCGGTCAGCGGCGTCGGCTCGATCGTGGGCGCGGGCGTGATGCTCGCGCTGATCGGGCGCCGGCGGCTCGGCCGCGATCTGGCGCTCGGCATCTTCCTGTGGGGCGCGCCGCTCGTGCTGGTCGGTTTGCTGACCAACACGGCGGTGGCCGTCGTCGCCTGGTTCCTGGTGGGCCTGGGGAACACGCTCGTCGACATCGCTGCGATCACGCTGCTGCAGCGCGCCGTTCAGCCGTCGATCGCGGCCCGCGTCTTCGGCGTGCTCGAGAGCATGCTCGTCGGCGGCCTCGCGCTCGGCGCCCTGCTGGCCCCGGCGCTCGTGACCACGGTCGGCGCGCGCGCCGCGCTGATCGCGACGGGTGCGCTGCTCCCGGTCCTCGCGCTCCTGACCTGGGGCAAGCTCAGGACCGTCGATGCCGGCGCCCGCGTCGACCCGGAGGTGATCGCGGGGCTCCGCTCGGTCCCGTTCCTCGCGCCGCTGCCGCTGCACACGCTCGAGTACCTCGGCGGCCGGGTCACGCCCGTGCGCCTCGCGAGCGGCGAAATCCTCTTCCGGCGCGGCGACGGCGGCGACCGCTTCTACGTGCTTCGGCAGGGGACGATCGAGATCGACCTCGACCACTCCGTGAAGCGGGAGGATGCGCCTGCGTACGTGGGCGAGATCGCGCTCCTGCGAGATGTGCCTCGGACCGCGACCGTGCGGGCCACCGCGCCGTGCGAGCTACTCGCGGTCGAGCGCGACGACTTCCTCTCCGCCGTCGTCAAGCACTCGTCGAGCCGCGGGATCGCGCAGGACGTCGTCGCCACGCGCATCGACCTGGCGCCGAGCACCAGAGCCTGAGCGTGCACGGCTCGCGCGCAGCGGTTTAGGATGGAGGCATGGCCGCACCCGTCGAGCTGCTGAAGCGCGTCCCGCTGTTTGCACGGCTCAACGACCGCGAGCTCCGGACGCTCGCCGCGACATTCACCGAGCGGGCGTTCCAGGCCGGTCAGAACCTGACGACCGAAGGGCAGGGCGCTGCCGGCTTCTTCGTGATCGAGTCCGGCCAGGCGAGCGTGACGGTGGACGGCGAGACGCGCGGGACCCTCGGCCCGGGCGACTACTACGGCGAGATCGCGCTGCTCGACGGCGGTGCGAGGACGGCCACGATCACGGCCGCCTCAGACGGGAAGAGCTACGGGCTGACGTCGTGGCAGTTCAGACCGCTCGTCGAGGAGCACAGCTCGATCGCGTGGCCGCTGCTCGAGGCGCTGGCGGCCCGGATCCGCCAGATCGAAGCGCGGACCTAGTCCGACTGCTCAGACAGTCAGCTCGAGGCCGTCGTACGCCTGCTCGAATTCGTCCTCGAGCGGCCGCTCGACCGGGCGGTGCGTGATCAGGAGCCGCTTCGCACCCGAACGCCGGAAGGCGTCGTCGGCCTCGGTGGTCGACAGGTGCCCGCGGGTGCCGCCCTCGGGATTCGGCGCGAGCAGCGTCGCCTCGCAGACGAAGAGATCGGCGTCGCGCGCCAGCTCGACGAGCGCGTCCGTCGGTCCGCTGTCGGCGGAGTACGCGAGCGTGGTGCCGTTCGCGGAAACGCGGAACCCGAAGGCAAGCATCTCGTAATGCAGCACGCGCACCGCGGTCACCTGCTGTCCCGCCGCCTCGAACGGCTCACCGTCCGCATACTCGTGCAGCTGGAACGTCTGCTCGAACATGTCGGGCCGCCCGAGCTCGACGCCGAGCCGCGCGAGGGTCTCGCGGCCGCCCGGCGGGACCCAGAGCTCGGGGTGCGGCGCGCCGCTCGCCGGCCCGAACTGGAGGCCCCACACCCACGGCACCAGATCGCCCCAGTGGTCGAGATGCCAGTGTGAGATCGCGATCGCGTCGACCTGCGGCCAGCCCTCGGCGACGCGCAGGCGCGGCAGCACTCCCGGCCCGCAGTCGAGCAGCACCCTGCCGCCGCCACTCTCGACGACGTAGCCCGACTGGGCGCCACCCGGATTCGGCCACGCCGGCGAGCACCCTGCGACGGTCAGCTTCATCCGGGCAGTCTGCCCGACCTCACGCCGATACGGGGCACCTCAGATCGCGTCGGCCGCGAGACGCTCGGACAGCGCCTGGACGACGCTCGCCTGCAGCGACGGCACCTCTTTGGTCAGCCGCGCGAACGACCGTGAGCTCAGCACGAGCAGGTCGGCATCCGAGACGGTGGTGACCGTCGCGGTGCGCGGGCCGCCCGAGAGCAGCGCGATCTCGCCGAGGAAGTCGCCGGCGCCGAGCATGTTCACCCGGCGGCCGTCCTTCGTCACCTCGGCGGTGCCTGAGACGATGACGACGAACTCGCGGCCGGGCTCCCCCTGCTTCGTCAGGGTGCGACCGCTCGGGACGTCGATCTCGTCGAATTCGGAGCCGAGCACCTCGAGCTCCTTCTTCGAGCACCGCGAGAAGATCGGAACGCTCTTGATCAGCTCCCGTTTGCGGTCCTGGCGCAGGCGCATGCCGCGATCATATTGCGGCGTCGGCGCCGGTACCAGCGGCGCCGGCCTCTGGCTCAGGGCGTCGGCTGGATCCTGGTCAGAACCGTCTTGCTGCCGTTCTTCGCGAGCTTCCGGACGACG
The DNA here is from genome assembly GCA_963708355.1 of uncultured Thermoleophilia bacterium. Lineage (GTDB taxonomy): Bacteria > Actinomycetota > Thermoleophilia > Gaiellales > Gaiellaceae > PALSA-600. Next base: position 30,113 of record CAVPSK010000017.1, read on the forward strand.
AGCAGCTGGGTGTCGGAGACCACGCCCACGAAGCTACCGGCGGCGTAGCCGCCGCCGCCGTCCGCGACGCCGCAGGTCACGTACGGCTGAGCCGAGACGTTCGCGACGGCGCACAGCACATGCGTCCCGGTGACCGTCATCGCCGCACCCGGCCGCACCGTCAGGGAGCGGCCGCCGCTCATCTTGCCGGGGTACGCCGCGCCCACGATCGGCGGCTGCGTCCGCCGGGCGACCTCGACAGGCATCGCGATCTTGGACGCCTTGAGCACCTGGAGCGTGTCGTCGGCGACCGCGAACGAGAACGAGCCCGGGCGCAGGCCGGCCGAGTCGCCCTTACCGCAGACGATCGTCGGCGGGCCTCCGACCGCGGAGACCGTGCAGCGCACGGACGACGTGGCGACCGCGACCTCGTCGCCGGCCGCGAGGCGAATGACGCGTGCCGCGCCGCTGTCCGCCGCCGGCTCGCCGACCGCGAGCAGAGACAGGACCGCGACGACGATCGCGGCGAAGCACACACGCACGCGCCCGCGCATGCAGTCCAGGGTAACGGCCAGATCGCAGCGGTCAATGCCGCAACGTGCAGGGCCGATCAGGGGTTCTCGGCCGCGCCACGCGAACGAAACGGTGCCAGGCACCGTGGTGCCTGGCACCGCACTGGGCCTCAGGGGTTCTTAACCGTGATCTCGCGAGGCGGGGCCTGCACCGACACGATCCAGGCCGTCACGCCCTTGACGTTCTGGGTGTCCTTGGCGCGAACAGTCGCCTTCACGCGCATCCGGTGGTAGGTCTTGAGGAGGGTCAGGCCCGTGCTCGTGACCTTGACCTTCACGGAGGCGGTGCGGTTGACGGTGATCGTGAACTTCCCCGATCCCACCTGGACGGTCTTGAGCGGCGGAGCCTTCGTGGCGCCCTTCTTCTTCTTGGGCTGCATGCGCACCTCGAGCACGATCGTCCCCTGGCAGCGCTTCACGGCCGGGGTCGGGCAGCGCAGCTTGTAGTGGACGTAGCCCTTCGAGTCGACGGCGCTCTGCCCGGTCAGCATCTGCACGAGCACGACGTGCTTGGCCGTGCCCTTGGGCTGCGGCGCCGGCACCGGCGTCGGCGTGGTGGTCGGGCCGCCGCCGCCACTGGCGATGGGCGGTGGAACCGCGGCGACGTCGTCGTTGCGGATCGTCATCGTCGCGGTCGCGTGGCCGAGCGTCGCCCCGCCCGTCGGCGAGCTGAGCGTGAAGGTGAAGGAGCGGTTCGGCTCGACAACATTATCGTTGGCGATCGGGATCGAGACCGTCTTCGACGCCTGACCGGCCGTGAAGGTGAGCGTGCCGCTGACCGCCGAGTAGTCGGTGCCGGCCTTGGCGCTGCCATCAGCGGTCGCGTACTTCACCGTGACCGTCCCGGTCGCGGCAGGCGAGAGCGAGACAGCCGCCTGGATCGACCCGGCCGCCTCGGACGCGGACGCGTCGGAAACAGACAACAGCGGCGGTGCCGCCGGCGGCACGACGGTCACGTTGACGACCGAGGCGCCGACGAACACGGCCGACGACGAGATGAACTTGATCGTGAACGCCTTCGACGTGGTCGCGTTCCCGTTGGCGGCGTTCACGTTCACCGTGAACGACTTCGCGCCGAACGTGCCCTTGTCCCAGTGGAGGGTCCCGCTCGCATCCGAGTAGTCGGCCGGCGACGTCGCCGTGCCCGGCTGCGTCTGCCACTGCACGTCGACCGGCTGCGGCGTGGACGGCTGCACGGCCGGCGCGTTGAGCGTGACGTTGACCGTGACCGGGGTCGAGCCCGTGGCGGGCTGCGGCACGGGCGCCGGGTCGGTGAGCTGGATCGACGGCTGCTTGTCGCTTCCCGCACCTGTCGGCTGGAGGATCGAGCACGTCGCGCTCTCACTCGCCGCGCCGTCGGGGAACTGTGCGTGCTGCGGCTTCGAGACGGCGAGCTGGAAGGTGCGCGTCGCTCCACCCGGCGGGTTCACGTGCGTGTGGATGGTGATCGAGCCGTCGCGGTTGCCGTTCCCGGCCGCGATCGTGGCGACGCCGCTGCCCCCGTCGTAGTCACCCGCGACCGTGCTCACGTCCGACGTCTGCCATGTCATCGTCGCCGGGACCAGGCTCGCGAACGAGTCGCGCAGCGAGAAGACCGCGTCGCCGCCCGCGGCGACCGTCGCGGTACAGCCGGTGAGGCCGACGACCGGCGACGCCGACGACTCGGTGATGGTGCCCGTCTCGCCGGTCGTGGCGCCCGCTGCGAACGAGGCGCCCTTCGGGTTCTTGATCGTGATGTTGAACTGCTTGTCGAGCCCGTACACACCGTCGTTCCTGCTCTGGACCTTCACGTGCACGACCCCGGTCCCGGGCGCGAACGTCAGCGTGCCGCTCGCCTTCCCGGCCGGATCGGTGATCGTGTAGTTGGTCCCGTTGACGGCGCTCGAGAGCCCGGCCGGCGTTCCGTCGTCCACCTCGTAGTCGACGGTGATCTTGTGGTTCGGGGGCGCGTTGACGGCGTTCCCGCCGCTGTCGACGAGCTTGACCTGGAAGTCGATCACCTGGTTGCCGGCCTCGGTGACCGTCGCGTTGGCGGGCACCGACGCGAGCCCGGCGATGCGCCAGTCGTCGTCGATCACGCTGCCCTTCCCCTGGGTCGTCGCTCCGAGCGCGACCGTGTCGGTCGTATCGTCGGCGAACACCACCTTCGTGAGGTCGACGGTCATCGTCTTGTCGTCCTCGGCGGTCGTGTTCCCGGGGATCGGCACCTGGAGCTGTGCCGACGCGCTGCCCTTCGCGATCGTCGCCGTCTGGTCCGAGCCGCCGTCGACCTTGTAGGTGACGGTGATGTCCGTCCCGGCCGCACCGGGCGCGACCGTCAGCGGGAAGGTCAGCTTGTTCTGGCCGGGGCTGTCACCCTCCGCCTGCGCCGCCGCGGGGCCGATCGAGACCGTGTAGGCAGTCGGATCGGCGTTGACCTTCTCGACGATCCCGAAGAGGAGGACGCAGGCGACCGCCGCCGCCAGCACCGCACGCATCCCGAGTCCCAGCTTTCCCCCCATCGACCCTCTAACCCCCTGGTTGGATCACCCTCCGGATCACGGATTCAGCCACGCCTCCGTCCCTGACCCTGCGTCGGCCCGCCTCCCGCGCATACTGCACCCTTTTCGACTCGACTGCAGGCTAGGTTTGTCCGGCTGAAGGTCCCGCGGCCGTTTTCGTAGAGTTTCGGATGGCTCGAGCGCACGGTCCCGCAGGTTGTATCCGACCTCGCGGCCTGGTAAGAAGAGGATTGGGAACGGGTTCGGAGGGTGCTGGTGAAGGTGGGAGCTAGGACGAGTCTTGGACGCTCGCGGTCGGTGGCGACGCTGCTCGTGACTTTGTGCACCCTCGGCGCGGCCTTCGCGCTCGCACAACCCGCAGCCGCCGACGACGCGACGCCCGCCGCGCCCGCCGCGACCGGCGACACCGGCGCGACCGGGACGGCGGCAGCGGCCGACACGGGCTCGGCGACTGCGTCCACCGGCGACACATCGACGACGACGAGAGACGACGACGACGACAACGACCGCGACGCCGTCCGGCGACACGGCGGCACCGTCCGACCCGACGACGCCCACAGGGACGTTGTCGACGGGCGATGCCGGGACGACCGCGCCGAGCACGGCGTCGCCCACCGATGGATCCGCGACGCCGCCGGCAGGCGCGACCACCACCCCGACGTCGACCGACCCGGCGGCCGGCTCGACGCCGGCGCCGACACCGACACCGACGGCCACCACGGGAACGACACCGGCCGCATCCCCGCCGAGCACGCCGGCCGCCGATGCGAGCGCGCCTCCGCCGGCAGCGCCCGCGCCCTCGCCGCCGATCGTCGTCCAGGTCCCGGCTGCGGCGCCCGAGGCGACGACGTCGATCACGCTCACCGATTTGCCCGATGCGGCTCCGCAGCAGGCGTCGACCCCGGCCGCCTCCTCGGCGCCGCCGACTCCGTCGTCGCCCGTCGCAGCAGCCGCCCCCGCGCCGGCACTCGTCGTGCACACGCCGGTCGGAGCCGCTGGTCACCAAGCATCGTGCGAAGCCCGCGCCGGTCGCGCACGTCAAGGCGTTCCGGACTGCGCGGACGCCGCTCGGCCACGCGGCGCTCACCAAGTTGCTCGCGACCCCGACGCTCGCGTCGCGTTCCGCGCCGCTCGCACCGGCGGCGGCGGACTTCGTGCCACAGCAGGGCGTGAGGCTCGTCTCGCCGAGCGCCGTCCCCGTCGGGCGAAGCGACATGGGCAAGCCGAAGACGCTCGCTCCGCCGCGGGCGCCGAGCTGGCCGCCCGCGCCGAGCACCCCGTCGAACGACACGCCGGGCTCACTCGGCGGCGCGCTCAACGGCCCCGTCGGCGGCGTCCTCCTCCTCTTCGCGGCCATTGCCGCTGTGCTCTCGATCATCCCGCCGTGGTTCACCTCTCGCGTGACCATGGCCGTCGCGGCGCCCGTCGAATGGCGCCGCCGCCTCTCGCTCGAACGCCCCGGATAGTCCGCCGCCACGAGCTTCACGATCCGGGCCGCCGCATGCGGGACGTGCCCGGGTGCTGGTGCGGACAGAACCTGCGGATGTTTGCAAGGAGAGGGGAAATGAAGGAACAGAAATCGAGACAGGCCGCGGCTCGTGCCGTGGTGATCGATCCGGATCCACTTTGGCAGCAGGCCGTCACGGCGGCGTTGACGCGCTCGAACGTCTCGGTGGTCGCCAACTCGGGCGACCTCTGCCGGGCCCCCGAGCTGGCCGACGCGCACGCGGCCGACCTGTTGCTCGTCGGTCTCGAGGAGGAGGTCGACAACCGCGAGCTGTATCGGCTGCTCCGGCGTGTGCACAAGCGCTGCCCGGACCTGGTGACGGTCGTGTTCGTCGAGCACGAGGACCGGCTGACGGTCGACGCCGCGCTCGCCGGCGGCGCCTACTGGGCGGTCGACCGGCGGCTCGGCGCAACCGAGCTGGTGCGGGCGGTCACCGAGGCCTATCGCGCCCAGCTGGAGGAGACGGGCGCGACCGACTCGGCCGGCGGTGTGCGGGCCAGGCTGACCCGGCGCGAGCTGGAGATCCTCCGGCTGGTCGCCGAGGGCCGTCCGAACCGGGAGGTGGCGAAGATCCTCTGGGTCACCGACCAGACGATCAAGTTCCACCTCGCCAACACCTACAAGAAGCTCGGCGTGCGGAATCGCATCGAGGCGAGCCACTGGGCGATCGCCCGCGGGCTCGTCCGGCCGCTGCCCGCCGTCGACTCCTACGTCGCCGACATCGTCGCGGTGGAGGCCTCGTGACGATGCCCGGCTCCCTCAGCTTCGGTCGCCGGCGGAGGCTCCACGAGCCCTCCGCCGGCGGCCCGCGCTGAAGGCCGGCTCGAGCCGCAAGTAACAGTCTGTTGCTTGCGGTGCTAGTTCGGGAACATCGCCGTCGCGTCGAGCGAGAACGGCTTCGCCTTCGCCGTGCGACAGCTGATGGTCACCGGATAGGTACCCGCCTTCACGGTGGCGGCGAGGCTGCGGATCGAGCGCTCACCCGGCAGGTCGACGTACAGCGTCCCGGCGGCGCGGAAGCTCATCCCGCAGTCGGCGGCGACCGCCCGGCCGATCAGCTGCAGGTAGAGCGGCCCCGCCGCGAGCTCGAGGCGGATCACCGCCCGCTTGCGGACGACTCCGTCGGTGAGCAGGACCTGTCGCGACGACGTCGGCGCCGCTGCGGGCGATGCAGTCGTCACCGGCGGAGGCGGCGTGGCCGGCACGAGCCCCAGGTAGTTGGCGGCGGCCCACGCATCGACGCGGCCTCCGCCGATCCCGTTCACCGGGTGGGCGGTGGCGCGCAACGCGTCGGCGACCTGGTTCGCGGTCAGGCCGGGCGAGATCGAGAGCAGCAGGCCGGCGATCCCCGACACGGCCGGCGGGCCGAAGGAGGAGCCGCAGCCGTAGGCGGGGCCGGCGTTCGGGTCCATCACCATCTCGCAGCCGGGAGCGGCGAGCTGCACCCACGAGCCGCGGGTCGACCAGTCGTCGAGCTGGTCGTTCTCGTCGGTGCCGGCCACCGAGAGCACACCCGGATAGGCCCCCGGGTAGAGCGGATCGGTGTTCCCGCCGTTCCCGGCGGCGGCCACCACGAGCACGCCGTGGTCCTCCGCGTACTCGATCGCGCCGAGCTCGCCGATGTCGAAGCCGTTCGAGGCGAGGCTGACGTTGACGATGCGCGCGCCGTGGTCGACCGCCCAGCGGATCCCGGCGCCGATCGTCGTCGCGAGCGCGCCTCCCTGCCGGCCCTGGGCGACCCGAACCGGCATGACCGAGCACTTCCAGCAGTAGCCGGCGATGCCGATCCCGTTGTCGCCCTGCGCGCCGACGACGCTCGACACCCACGTCCCGTGCCCGTTGTCGTCGCCCGTGGACGCATCGTTCCCGACGATGTCCCACCCGGGAATCACCTGGGTGAGGTCGGGCATCGGCGTCAACCCCGTGTCGACGACGGCGATCACGATGCCCGGATCGCCCGTCGTCACCGGCCAGAGGTCGGAGGTCCGGGTCAGCCGCGGCCCCCACTCTCCGGCCCAGGCGGGGTCGTTGGGGTCGGACCGCGAGGCGCCGAAACTGAGCGCAGGCAGCCCAGCGAGGACCAGCAGGCCTACGAGAACGAGCCGCCGCACTTGTGCGGCTGAACCTACGACCGTGATCGGCGGTCAAGGGCAGACCAAAGGCGGGACCGACCGGCCTAAAAGGCGGGACCTTTCGCCGTGGCAGAAATCCCGGAAATTCCTGCGGAGGCCAGGTTTTTCCGCGCGAAAGCCTACCCGCTATACCCTTGATTCAGAGTCCGGCCCGGTCTAGAACATCAACCGTGCCCGAGGAAGGCGTTCCGGGCCTGGTTACAGGTCGAAAGGGGGGAATTCGTCAGGCAGGGCCGTTGCAGCGAAGAGCGCTGCGACGGGAACGAAAGCGGTAAGCGCAACACAACGCAGTTGGGTTGTAACTCCTAGGGATTGAAGAGAGAGGGGGAAGGGATGCGTCTACGCATCAGCTTGGGGCTTGTCGGCTTCGTTGCAGCGCTCGGCGTGCTCATCTTTGGTGTGGGCACCGCCGCTGCAGGCAACGAGAAGCCGAGTGGCCAGCCGGACCCGCAGACCACGAACATTCCGTATCTCGCGTGGGCCGGTGAGGAAGTCAAGGTCGTCAAGTGCATCGGCGGCCCCGACGGTGTCGATACCTCGGCCGTTTCGTCGGCTGGGAACATCGCAGCCTTGCTCGCGGGCAAGTTCCGCGTCGAGGACTGGTCGGGAGTCGACGAAGTGCACTCCGGCCCGGTCTTCTTGAACGATCAGGACGGCTCGGTCGTCGGCACGTACGAGCAGGGACGGCTCTGCTTCTCGGTGCACGTCACCTCGCAGAAGCCGGGCATGGCGGTCATCAAGCTCGCCGTCAGCCCGAACCTGCTCACGCTCGTTCCGGGTCTCGACCCGATCCTCAAGCACCAGTTCCTCGTGATCTGGATGCAGGACCAGGCTCCGGTCATCAACGAGGCCGCTGGCGCGAACCTCGGCGATCCGACCGGCAACGGGATCTTCAACCCGATCCCGGGCGCGAACGGCAACACGTTCGGCTACGGCCTGATCCACATTCTCGTCAAGGGCACGTTCCCGCTCGGCAACGACTTCGCGGGGATTGCGCCGAACAACACGGTCACCCTGCCTGGCGACTGGGCATGGCTCGCGCAGCACTTCGCTGTCGACGACTCGCTCACGGGCAGCAACTTCCCGGGTGCCGCGGCTTCGCGGTGGGACATCCACGACGACATGACGAACTCGGAAGGCCATGTCGCGACGAGCTTCTGCGTGGACAACCCCGCAGCGGCTGAGTCCGTGGACAACTGCCTGGGCACGCCGTCCGGCGGTGACCCTGACCTCGGACCGTTCTCGAACATCTACGGCGGCGTCTACAACGCCCTCGGCCCGTTCGATCCGATCCGCGGTTTCCAGACGCTCCTGTCTGACGGCAAGCTGGATGCAGGCGATGCTCCGATGCCGGCGCTCCGCGTCGACGTCTCGATCGGCGCCGGTTCCACCGTCGGCACGCTCGACAAGGCCGACAAGTCGCTGGATCTACAGCCGTGACGGCTAGGGCAGCGGCAAGGCGCACAACCTGTATGCACCGTTCTACAGGGCACTCATCCCGGCCGCGTTGCCGAACGACCGGCCCGACACCTCCGGCGTCGCCGGAGCGATCTCGAACAACTTCACCGGCTTCCTCGGGTTCACGGGCGACCCCGTGTACACGACGGAGCAGGAGGCAGGCATTTACGACTACTGGGATACGTTCACCACGAGCTACTCCCGTGGCTACAACGACTGCTTCGACGTCCTCGGTAACCCGATCCCGCTGCCCACGGGCAAGACGGGCGTCGCGGTCTACACGGACGAGCACGGTGAGGCATACGTCAAGTACATCCCGGATCACGGCCTCGTACTGACGCCGGACTCCAACGGCCGCTGTGACATCTATGGCCCGGCTCCTATCGGCCATGCGACGATCAGCGCGGTCTCGGTCTATCCGGACCAGCCGGTTCTCTGGGATCAGAGCAGCAAGACCTCGAACGTGCTCACCAAGACGACGAACTTCGCGTCGAGCAAGGTCCTGAACTGCATCCCGAAGAGCAAGAACGAGGCGTTCTGCGTCGAGACGGTCAAGGACCTGTGGGGCAACCCGGTTGCGGGTGCCAAGGTCCAGTTCAGCGCGCAGTCGTTCCAGGGCTCCGCTCCTGTGATCGGCGCTGACGCTGCCAAGGTGCCGCCGTACGACACCACCGGTCAGACCGACTGGGGTACGGTCAGCCTCGACTTCGTGAACGTCCGCACGGGCGCGCAACGGTCAGGCCGGCATCTTCGTGCGCAGCACGACCGGCAGCTGCATCGACGTCGTGTCGGAGAACGTCGGCACCCGCAACGGTGGCGACGGCATCTTCCGCTCCGTCGACTTCAACCCGACGACTGGTGCCGCTTGCGGGACCACCACTCCGCCTCCGACCGGTGCTCCGGGCGGTGGGTCGACCGGCTCGACCGGCGGCTCGTCCGGCTCCTCCGGTGCGACGGCGCCTGTGACGGTCGCTGCTCCGGTTGCCGTGTCGTCGCCGATTCCGCAGGCTGCTACGGCTCCGGCCGCGGCGGCGAAGACGATGACCCTCGCTTCGGCTCGGGTCGTCAAGATCGGCAAGAACCGTGTCCTGCTGGTTCGCGTGAACGGCGCGGCGAAGATCGCCAAGCTGCACATCACGATGATCGGCAAGGTGCACGGCAAGGTGACGCGCGCCAGCGTCACCCGGACTGTCGCGACCAACAAGCAGGTTCGCGTTCCGAACCTGAAGCTGGCTCCGTCGGTCCGCTCGGTGAAGGTGGGGCTCGTCTAGCGAGCAACCTCGACACCGAGGACACGACTGAATGAAACGGAGGGCCCGCGCGAGCGGGCCCTCCGTCGTTCGGGGAGGAACGGCTTAGTGAGCTGCTTCGTGCTGGAGCAGGCCGAGCGCGTCGACGCGCCCGCTCCCGACCGAGCCGGGAAGCGGCACGGCGGTCTGCTCGAGCGCGGCCTCGACCTCTGCGGCCGACGCGTCGCTCGACGAGAGCGCGAGCCCGGCGAGCCCGGCGACGAGCGGTGCGGCGGCCGAGGTGCCGCAGAAGGTGGCGAACGATCCGCCGGGGGCGGTCGTGAGCGAGCACCCGGGTGCCGCCAGGGTCACCCACGTGCCGTGCGTCGACCACGGGAAGAGGGCGCCCGACTGGTCGACGGCGGCGACGGAGATGACGTCGGGGTAGGAAGCCGGATAGGTCTGCGAGTCGCCGCCGGCGTTGCCCGCGGCGGCCACGAGGATCACGCCACGCGAGTGCGCGTACTGCAGCGCCGACTCGACGTTCGCGTCCGGCCCGCTCAGGACGAAGCTCATGCTGATCACGTTCGCGCCGTGGTCGGCCGCGTAACGGATACCGTCGGCGATCGCGGGTGCGCCGCCGCTGCCGTCGGCGCCGAGCACCTTGATCGGCATCACGCGGCAGCTCCAGCACACGCCGGCGCCGCCGATGCCGTTGTTCGGACGAGCGGCGATCACGCCGGCAACCATCGTCCCGTGCCCGAACTGGTCCGTGGTGTCGTTGCTTCCGTCGGCGAAGTCGGCGCCCGCGACGAGCGCGCCCTGCAGGTCGGGCTGTGACGCGTCCACGCCGCTGTCGACGACGGCGATCACAACCGGCTTCCGAGCCGGTCGACACCTGCCAGGCGCCGGGCGCGTTGACGAGCGAGAGCGCCCATTGCTGCGACCAGTCGGGGTCGGTCGGGACGACGGTCGTCGGCGCCGGCGTCACGCGCGTGTGCGGTATGCCGGTTGCGCTCGAGAGGCGACGGTGCGTCTTCGCCCGCACGGGATGGTGCCGCTTCGCCAGGACGTGCAGCACGTCGCTGCCCGGCTGGAAGGCGGCCACGGCGTACGGCACGGCCGGACCGCGGCCGCTCGATGTTCCGGCGACAGGGCGGCGAAGGCGATCGCCGCCGCAACACGGCCTGCGTCCCCAATCCTCACCTCCCCCGTATCGGCAGAGGGGCTAGTGCCCTTTAGTCCTCTGGCTAGTTGTCCCGCCGTCGGCCCGCGCTACCCTGAGGCGCGGTGAGGACGCGTCTCGTCGTGCCGTTGGCCCTCCTTGTCGGCGTCCTCGCGGGTTGCGGCAGCTCCGGGCCGATCGGGAACAACGAGCTCGCCTCGGATCTCACGAAGCGCCTGAACAGCTCGAGCCACCTCGTCTGCTGGGACAAGACCGGGAGCCTCGGCTCGATGAGCGCGATGGGCTACACGCGGGTGTGCGGGATCGCCAGGTCGAAGCCGTCCGTCTACGTTCGCACGGGAACGGCCGACAAGACGGGCTGGTGCGTCGTGACTCCCCGCTACCGTCGCGGCGCCGCGCTGTCCGCTGTCCTGATTCGAGGCCGAGCGGCTCGCGCCGCGTCAGCGCGTGTGCTCTTGCGAGATCAGCTTGCCGGCCGCGTTGTAGCCGAGCACCTCGCGCACCCAGGTCGCGCAGTTCGTCGGCGCCGGGCAGCCGTAGATGTAGCCGCCGTCCTTGGTGATCGGGATCGTCTTCTTCGCCGTTGCCCCGACGAGGACGACCTTCTTGACGCCGTCGGCTACGACGCCGCCGATCAGGCCCTTGATCACCGAGAACGTCTTCCTGCTCGGATCGAAGACCGCCCCGCTCGGCGCACAGCGCGCCCGGTACGAGTTCGACTGCACGAGCAGGGCGCAGACCGACTTGTCCTTCATGAGCGTCACGTAGACCAGGTACGGCCGCCGCTTCGTGTCGAGAGCGGTCGCGACGCGCCGCGACGTCTGCACCGCGCCGACCTTCTTCGCCACCGGCGGGAGCACGTCGTAGTTGTGCGCGGAACGGGTCAGCGCGTGAATCGGGATCGGCGCAGCGGCCGCGACAGCCGTCGCGACGATGACCAGCGCCGCCAGAAGCCCCCCTCCGAGTAGCCGCATCGAGGCGGAATCCTAGCCCAATCCCCGCCGGCGTCCGCCGACGTCGACAATCATTTACAAACCGTGTCCGTACTGGCCCTGCTGCTCGCCGCGACGCTCGCTGCGAGCCCTCCCGCGCCGCGCATCGTCGACCGCCTCGTGCCCTTCGGCGCCGCGCGTCGCGCCGAGACGGCCCGCTATGCCGAGCGCCACTACGGCATCGCCACGTGGCGTCTGCGAGATCCGCACGTGATCGTCGAGCACTACACGGCGACGACGGCGTTCGCACCGGCGTGGGCGACGTTCGCGGCCGACACGCCCGATCCGGAGCTCGGCGAGCTGCCCGGCACGTGCGCTCATTTCGTCGTGGATCGCGACGGCACGATCTACCGCCTCGTCCCGGTCGGGACGATCTGCCGCCACACCGTCGGGCTGAACTGGACGGCGATCGGGATCGAGCACGTGGGAACGAGCGACGCGTCGATCCTCGAAGACCCGGCGCAGCTCCGGGCGTCGGTGCGGCTCACGCTGTGGCTGATGGCGCGCTACCGCATCTCGCTCCCGAACGTGATCGGCCACGCGGAGAGCCTGACCAGCCGCTACCACCGCGAGCGCTACGCGCCGTGGCGCTGCCAGACGCACGCCGACTGGCAGCACGCCGACATGGTCGTGTACCGGCGCAGGCTCGCCGCGCTTGCGGCGGCCGAGCACGTTCAGCTCGCGCGCGGCGGTGGGCCGATCAGGTCCCGCTGCCGGCCTTGAAGCTCGTCCTCGACGCGTGCGACGTCGAGGCCGCGCGCCGCGAGCACCACGTAGAGGTGATAGAGGAGGTCGGCTGCCTCCTCGATCACGCGCTCGTCGCTCTCGTCGAGCGCCGCGACGGTGAGCTCGACCGCCTCTTCCCCGACCTTGCGCGCGCAGGCGCCGACGCCGAGGTCGAGCAGGCGCGCGGTGTAGGAGCCCGGCGGGCCTGCGCGCGGCGCGATCGGAGACGGTGCGCCACAGCTCGGGCGCGAAGCACGAGAGGGAGCCCGTGTGGCAGCTCGGCCCCGCCGGGCGGACGCGAAGGAGCAGCGCGTCGCCGTCGCAGTCGTCGCGAAGCTCGACGACGGCGAGCGTGTTGCCGGAGGTCTCGCCCTTGTGCCAGAGCCGGCCGCGCGAGCGGCTCCAGAACCACGCCTCCCCCGTCTCGCGTGTCTTCGCCTCGGCCTCCGCGTCCATCCACGCGAGCATCAGAACGCGGCCGTCGTCCGCGTTCTGGACGATCGCCGGCCGCAGCTCAGGCGGCATTCCGCACCGCCACGCCGAGGCCGAGCAGCTCGCGCCGGAGCGCGCCCAGCCGGGCGGCGTCCTCGTGCAGGATCGATGCGAGCAGCGCGGCCTGCGCGACCTCGAGCGCGTCGGCGACGTGCGCAGCCGTCCCGGCACCGCCCGACGCGATCACCGGCACCGTGACCGCCTCCGCGACGACGCGCGTCAGCTCGAGGTCGTAGCCGGCGCGGGTGCCGTCGGCGTCGATCGACGTGAGCAGGATCTCGCCCGCTCCGCGCTCGCGCCGCCTCCTTCGCCCAGGCGACCGCCGCGAGCGGCGTCCCGCGCGTTCCTGCATGCGAGCGAACGACGCCGCCTTCGACGTCGATCGCGACGACGACCGCCTGCGAGCCGAGCTTCTCCGCCAGCTCGGTGAGCAGCTCGGGACGCGCGAGCGCGGCAGAGTTGACCGCCACCTTGTCGGCGCCCGCCTCGAGCAGCGCCTCCGCGTCGGCGGCGGAGCGCACGCCTCCGCCGACGGTGAACGGAATCTGCAGCCGTGCGCCGACGCGTCGCACGAGCCCGACCAGCGTCGAGCGGCGCTCGAGCGTGGCCGTGACGTCGAGGTACACGAGCTCGTCCGCGCCCGACTCGGAGTACGACGCGCCGAGCTCGACCGGATCTCCGACGTCGCGGAGCCTCTGGAAGCGGATGCCCTTGACGACGCGCCCGTCGGCCACGTCGAGGCACGGGATCAGGCGAGGGAAGGGCATCGCGCCTCCTCGAGGACGCGCTCGAGGTAACGCGCACCGGCCGCGCCGCTCTTCTCCGGATGGAACTGCACGCCGACGAAGGACCCGGCCCGCGCCTCCGCGACGATCTCCTCCGACCAGGCGGTCGCGCGCGGTGTCTCGCAGGCGTACGAGTGCGCGAAGTAGAAGGTCGAGGCGAGCGGCTCGACATCGGCCCAGCCGAGCCGCGGGACCCGGCCCTCGCGCAGGCGAACCGCTCGTCCTTCGAGCAGGCCCAGGCCCTGCGTCCCGCCGTCCTCCTCGCTCCACTCGAGCGCGAGCTGCAGTCCCAGGCAGATGCCGAGCACCGGGCGCCCGGCGGCGAGCCGTTCACGGAGAGCGGTGTCGTGGCCGCGCGCACGCAGGCCGGCGAGCGCGGTCCGCGCCGCGCCGACGCCCGGCAGCACGGCGAGGTCGGCCCGCTCGACATCGTCGACGAGCGCGGCCCCGAGGCGGCGCAGCGCGAGCTCGACCGAGCGCACGTTTCCGGCGCCGTACCGGCAGATCGCGACCTTCACACGAGCCCCTTCGTCGACGGCAGCCCGGCCGACTCGCGACGAACCGCGGCGCGCAGTGCACGTCCGACCGCCTTGAAGGCCGCCTCCGCGACGTGGTGCGGGTCGCGACCCGTCGCCTGCACATGAATGGCTGCCCGAGACGCCGTCGCAAGGCTCGCGAGCATGTGCCCCGCGAGCCCGGGCTCGCGTTCGAGGGAGAGCTCGCTGAACGCGCGACCGCCCAGGTCGACTGCTGCGCGCGCGAGCGCGTCGTCCATCGGCACAACCGCGTCGCCGTAGCGGGCTATGCCCCTGCGATCCCCGAGAGCAGAGTCGAGCGCGCTCCCGAGCGCGAGCGCGCTGTCCTCGGCCGTGTGGTGGTCTCCGGTCTCGAGATCTCCGACGCCTTCGAGCACGAGGTCGAAGCCGGCGTGGAACGCCAGCTGCTCGATCAGGTGGTCGTACAGGCCGGCTCCGGTGCCCACGCGCACGCGCCCGGCGCCGTCGAGCGCGAGCCGAACCGACAGTCGCGTCTCGGCGGTCGCGCGCAGAAGGCGGCTGCGCCGCCCGCCGCCCGCCGCGACCGGCGGCGGCCGGTCGAGGATCCGGGCGAGCGCCTCGACGAGCACGTCGTCGTCCTCGGCATCGCGGACCGAGGCCCTGATGGCGTGGTCGTACGCCCGCACGACGATGCCGTTGCGGAGCAGTGCGTCCCCGAGTGCGCGACCGTCGTCGACGGGTACGTAGAGGAAGTTCGTCGCCGACGGCGCCGGCTCGAGGCCGAGCGCGCGGAGCGCGGAGGCGAGACGCTCCCGCTCGGCAACGACCGGGGTGACGTCGGGCGGGTCGCGCAGCGCCGCGAGGGCGAGCGACGCCGAGAGCGACGAGACGGCCGCCGGCGCCTGTCGCGCTTCGAGCTCCGCGGCGACGTCGCGCGAGGCGAGCGCGTAACCGATGCGAGCACCCGCGAGCGCGAAGGACTTCGAGAAGGTCCGCAGGACGACCACGTCGTCCTCGATCAGCCCGAGCGCGGTGTCGCCCGCGAACTCGAAGTACGCCTCATCGACCACGAGCGGCCGCGCGTCCGGGAGCTCGCCGAGCGCGCCGGTCGGGTTGTTCGGCCGGCACGCGAAGGCGAGCGCAGAACCAGGCAAGTAAGAATCCGTTACGTCGGCACCTGCGAGCTGCACGGCGATCCGGTAGAGCGGGTAGGTCGGCGCCGCGGGAATCGCGACCGTGTCTCCCGGGCCGGCCCAGGCGCGCGCGCACAGCAGGATCAGGTCGTCGGCGCCCGCGCCGACGACGACGTTCTCGGGTTCGACGCCGGCATAGCGGGCGATCGCGATACGCAGGTCGCGGTACCCGTCGGAGGGGTAACTGCAGACGTCGGCGAGCGCACCCGCGATCGTCCCCGGACGCGTCGACGGCAGCGGCAGCGGCGGTGTGTTCTGGTCGAAGCGCAGCACCTGCGACGGGTCGATCCCCGCAAGCTGCGCGACGTCGCGCGTCGATGCGGCCCAGGTGTACGGCGCGAACGACGGGGCGAGCTCCCTCATCGCCGCACCGCCGCAGCGTGCGCCGACATCCCCTCGACCGCGGCGAGCGCCTCGACGGTCGGGCGCAGGCGGCGGAGGCCGTCTCGGGTCAGCCGCTGGACGGTCACCGGCTTGAGGAACGCCTCCAGGCCGAGCCCGCCGACCGACCGCGCCCAGCCGCCTGTCGGCAGGACGTGGTTGCCGCCGGTCGCGTAGTCGCCGGCCGCCACGGCCGACCACGGCCCGACGAAGACCGCGCCGGCGTTCCGCACCGTCCCGGCCGCACCCTCGGCGTCTCCGAGCAGCACGAGATGCTCCGGTGCGATCCGTTCCGCCTCGTCCACGCTCGCGACGCGGCGGCACACCGCCTCGGGCCCGTGCTCCTGTTGCGCTGCGAGCTCGAGCTCGATCAGCCGCTCCTCCCCCGCTCCGGCGACGACGACCTCGGACGGGCCGCCGGGCAGGTCGATCGCGACGTCGCGCGCGACCTCGAGCTTCGCGTCGTTCACGTGCGAGCTGCCGGGCCCGACGATCTTGTCGACGCGCTCGACGTAAGCGAGCCAGCCGATCGCCTGGGGCCCTCCGAGCGCCCACACGTCGTCGAGCCCGAGGGTCTCGGCCGCCGCCGCGATCAGCGGCGCACCGGAGGGAGGTGTGCAGACGACGATCCGGCGCACACCCGCCACCTGCGCCGGCACGGCGCACATGACGAATGTCGAGACGAGGTTCCGCGGCACGTAGATGCCGACCGTGTCGAGCGCCACCCAGCGGCGCTCGAGCCGGACGCCCGGCTCGACCTCGAGCTCGACGTCGGCCGGTCGCTGCAGCTCGTGCCAACGGCGCACGCGGTCGGCGAGCTCGAGCAGCGCGTCGCGCGGCAAATCCGTCGCGTCCGGCACCGCCCGCGCCGGCTCGACGCCGTCGAGGCGAACGGCCCACTCGCGCACCGCGTCGAGCCCGCGCGCCTTCACATCGGCCACGATCGACGGCGTCACGCGGCCATCCGCTCGACGGGGACGATCAGGATCGACGACCCGCCCGCTTCCTCGAGCTGGGGCAGGAGACGCCAGAGCTCGTTCGCCGGCACGAGGACGTGGACGGCGACGAGCCCGGCCTCGGCAAGCGGCAGGACGCTCGGCGTCCGCGGTGCGACGATCGCGCAGATCTCGGGCAGCGCCGCTTCCGGCGCGTTGAGCATCAGGTAGCGGTGCCGGCGGGCGTCGACGACCGCCCGCAGCATCGCCGCGAACGACGCCGCCCGCTCCTCGTCCGACGCCACGAGGATCGCCTCCGACGACAGCAGCACCCCCAACGAGCGCAGCCCGTTCGTGCGCAGCGTGTTGCCCGACGACACGAGGTCGACGATCGCGTCGGCAAGCCCGAGCCGCGGCGCGAGCTCGACCGAGCCGGTGACGTCCACGAGCTCGACCGGGGCGGGCAGCAGCTCGCGCGCCAGGCGCGGGTAGACGGTGGCGACGGTCGCGCCGGCCAGGTGGTCGCACGTCCGGAACGACGACTCCTCCGGGACGGCTGCCTCGAGCCGGCAGGAGCCGAAGCCGAGCGGCAGCAGCTCGCAGACCCGCGCGCCGCGCTCCCGGACGAGATCGAGGCCCGTGATCCCACAGTCGACGACGCCGTCCTGGACGTACTCCGGGATGTCGGCCGCCCGCACCAGCAGGACCTCGACCGGCGCGTTCCGGCAGGGAAATGCGAGCGCCCGCTCGCCGGGCTGCTCCGGCCCGAGGCCGGCGTCCTCGAGCAGGCGGAACGACGGCTCGCGCAGCCGCCCTTTCACCGGCAGCGCGAGCCTTAGGAGCTCATTCGGTCGAGCGCCAGCCGATAGCCGCCCTCGCCGTGCCGCAGCCAGTGCGCCACCCGCGTCACCGTCGTCGTCGACGCGCCCGTCCGCTCGGCGATCTCCAGGTACGGGAGCCCGTCGTCCAGCAGACGGGCCACTTGCCAGCGGTGAGCCATCGCCTCGAGCTCCGAGAGCGTGCACAGGTCTCGCAGGAAGTGCTCCACCTCCGCGCGCGTCCGTAGCGCTTTCACCGCGTCGAAGAGCGCCTCCATCTCCCGAGTACGCCACGGGTGTCGGCTCCTGGTCGCCATCGTCGGTTCTCATGTTAGCACGTTAACATGACGGCATGAACTCAACCGAGCTCGAGCGCTGGTTCTCAGGGCCGATCGAGGTGATCCCGGCCGTCGACGTACTGGGCGAGCAGGCGGTCCGGCTCAGACAGGGCGACTACGCCCGCGTCGTCGAGAGCCCCGGCACGCCCGCGGCGCTCGCCCGCCGCTGGCGCGACGCCGGCGCACGCACGATCCATCTCGTCGACCTCGACGGTGCACGCTCGGGGCGTGTGCGGCCGGAGCTCGTGCGCGAGGTCGCCTCGGCCTGCGCGCCGCTTCCCGTTCAGGCTTCGGGCGGAGTCCGCTCGCCGGCCGACGCCCACGCGTTGCTCCGGGCCGGCGCAGCGCGCGTCGTCGTCGGCACGGCGGCCTGGGCCGATCCCGCGCAGTGGGTCGAAGCGCTCGGCGAGGCGCTCGTGGTGGCGGTCGACGTACGCGACGGGCATCTGCGCATTGCCGGCTGGACGCGCGGCGAGGGTCTCACTGTCGAGGCCGCGCTCGAGCTGGCACGTCGCGCCGGCGTCGGACGCTGCCTGGTCACCGCGATCGAGCGCGACGGCACCCTCGACGGCCCCGATCTCGAGCTGGTCGCCCGCGCCGCCGAGACGGGGCTCGCCGTGCTGGCGGCCGGCGGTGTGCGCACGCCCACCGACGTCGCAGCGCTCGCCGACGCGGGCGCCGAGGCCGCCGTGGTCGGCCGCGCGTTGCTGTAGCGAATCGGTGCCAGGCACCGTGGTGCCTGGCACCGATTCGCCGCTACGCGGTGACCAGCGCGAGGTCGGCCTGCAGCGCGGCCAGGTCGAACCCGTTCGGAGCCTTTCCCGCGTTCAGGAAGTCGGTCGAGAGGATTCCGTACACCTCGTCGACGTAACGCTCCCAGAACTCCCAGGTCACCCGCTGCAGCCTGCCCCACGTGATGACGGTGACCCCTCCGTCGTCGTAGCGCACGACATCGATCGCGTGACCGCCCCACGAGCCGGGCTTCGCCGGCCCCGTGAGCGACCCGGTCCAGTCCCACACCTCCTGGTCTCGCGCGGTGAGCGGCAGGTCGACTCCGAGATAGAGGCCGCCGAACAACCACGCGGCCGTGCGCGCGAGCGCGTGGTCGTGCACCGGCACGCGCGCGAACGCACCGATCGAATGACGTCCGATTCCGTGCCGCCGCCAGTAGTTGAGGACGTCGATCACAACGGCCCCCTCCTCCCCGCTCGCCGGATCCACCTGCTTCACGGCGTCGAACGCGCTCAGCACGGCACGCTCGGAGATCTCGACGGCCTGTCCGTGGCTCTCCGCGGTCCAGGCTTCGATCATGTGCCCGGCGGCCGCGATCGTGCAGTCGCCGATCCGGTCGTTCGCGTACATCGGCCAGTCGGCGACCCGATCGGAGAGATCGAGCGTCGGCGGCGGCGCGGGCAGCTTCGCCCGGTCGATGTAGCGCTCGACGCGCAGCGTGCGCACGTCGGTGCGGACGGGCAGCTTGCCGAGCTTGCCGAGCAGCGTTGCGGTGGTCATCACGGCCCTCCCTGTTGGCGATTGATCGAGAGCCGCAGTGACCGCAGTCGCCGCCCCGCGAGTCTGACTCGACGGCAGCCGGCGGTCAAGCCGCGTCGGCCGCCCACGCCGCGAGCAGGCCACGGTAGTGACCGACGAAGTGCTCGTGCTCGTGGGTCGGGAAGGTGGAACGAACGGTGCTCACGAGCACCTGGTCGAACTCGGGCGACGTGAACCACTCGTGCGCGACCTCGTCGAGGTGGCCGAGATGGCGCTCGCAGAAGTCGCGGTAGGCGTCGACCTGGAAGTACTCGTCCGCGAGCTCCCGGTAGCGCGTGAGCTTCGATTCGTAGTCGAGCTCCGGGTCGTCGCCGATGTCGAAGTAGTCCCGCGAGTTCTGGTTGATCCGCATCTCGCGCCGCGTGCAGATGCAGAAGGCGGACCAGCGGACGAGCGCCTTGATCGCCCACGGGAAGTAGTAGTGCAGTGACGTCACCGCGACGTCCGGTGACGCGTTCGCGTAGTCGATCGGGTACGCGACTCCGTGCTTGACGATCGTCTCGCACGAGTTGAACTCCCAGCGGAAGAACGCGTTCACGAGCCGCGAGATGGTGACGATCTCGTCGCCGAGCTCGGGCGAGAGGAAGTCGTGGCGCACCTGGTAGCGGTCGTGCATCGGCCGCGACGGGTCGAACCACATCGACATCGTCTCCGCGCCGATCGACAGCGAGCGCACGAACACGTCGAACCCCTCGACCGCCCCCTGCAGGTGCATCATCCGCTCGCCCGAGTCGTCGTACTGCCGCCGCAGCTCTTCGGCCGAGCCGACGCGCGAAACGCCGATCCACTGGCCGCCGTCGAACGGCTTCATGAAGAGCGGGTAGCCGACCTCGCTACCGATGCGCTCGAGCTCGAACGGCGCGTTGTAGCGCTCGGCGGTCGGCTCGAAGCGCGGGTTGGCGGGCGGCACCTTGTGCGGGATCAGCCAGGTGTCCGGCACGCGGATGCCGAGGCGCATCATCGCGCAGTAGGCGGAGTGCTTCTCCATCGCCTGGAACGTGAACGGGTTGTTGAGGAGATAGACGTCGTCCATCAGCGAGACCTTCTTCAGCCAGGCGCGCGGAAGGTCGTACCACCAGGCGAGGCGGTCGATCACGAGCCCGAACCGGGGCACCGACCGCAGGTCGAACGGCTCGTTGAGGATCCGCTCGGTGCGCAGCGTGTGGCCGTCGACCGGACCGAGCCGTTCGACGAGCGCTTCGAAGGCGGCCGGCCAGTCCTCCTCCGTGCCCAGCAGCAGTCCTACGAGAGCGTTAGACAAGGCGAGGCAGATGATGAGCGATCTGGCGTCGCCACGACGGCCAGTCGTGCGGCACGTCGTGGCCCCACAGGTCGACCTCGCAGCGGATCTCCTTCGACTGGAGCAGCGCGCCGAAGCTCCTCGTCGACTCGAGCGCGCCCGTCGTGTCCTCCCATCGGCCCTGCCCGCACACGAGCAGGATCGAGACGCGGCCGCGCAGCCAGTCGAGGTGATCGCCGTGGAGGTGGACGACGTAGTCGGCCGGGTTCGAGAAGTAGACGGCGTCGCCACGCTCTCCCCCACCCTGCACCGCCACGTCGTAGACGCCGCTCAGCCCCAGCGCGAGCGGGAACACGTCGGCGTGCTTGAGACAGAAGTTGACGGCGTGGTACGCGCCGAACGAGCAGCCCGTCGAGGAGACCTCGTGCGTGCTGCAGTCGGTCTGCACGAACGGCACGAGCTGCTCCATCACCCAGCGCTCGTACATGCCGTGGCGTCGCGCGCGCTCCTCGAGCGAAAGGTCGCCCCGGGTCCAGCTCTCCCGGTCGTACGAGGGCGCGCAGTACAGCTTGAGACGGCCGGCCTCGAGCAGCGGCGCGACCGCGTCGACCATGCCGCGGCTCTCCCAGTCCCAGGCCTCGCCGTTCTCCGACGGAAAGGCGACCACCGGGCGCCCCCAGTGGCCGTACGCGATCAGCGCGCCGCCGTCGAGCGTGATCTCGCGGCGGTCCACGTCAGACGGCCCCGAGCACGTCGGCGAGCCCCGGCTCGAACGCGTCACGCCAGCACGTCCACGTATGCGCGTCGCGGATCTCGCGGAGCCGCGCGGGGTAGCCGTGCGCGCGCAGGGCCTCGGCCACCGCGCGGTTGTTCTGCAGGTTCTCCTCGGCCGTGCCGCAGCTGAAGCCGACCGGGATCGGGCGCGGCGCTCCCTCGCCTCGCAGCACGGTCCCGACGAACCGGGTGATGCGCCGGTAGCGGCCGAAGCTCGATTCGACCTTGTCCCAGCGCTGGCGGAAGTAGCTGCCCGACTGGAGGAACAGGCCGTCGAATGTCTTCGGATGACGCGCGTGCGCGTGCAGCATCGCCAGCGCCCCGAGGCTGGCCCCCATCCCGACGCGGGGCCCGTGCGCGACGTGCCGGCGAAGCTCGGGGAGCAGCTCGCGCACGAGCGCGGCGGAGTACAGCGCCGAGGCCGAGTACGTCTCGTTGCGGTCGACCGGGTCGAGGAGCGCCGCGGTGAGCGGAGGGATGCGGCCGGCCGCGAATGCAGAGTCGAGGTAGCGCGTCAGTGACGCGTACCGCGCGAACTCCGGGCCGTCGTGCACGACGAGGAGGGGCGCGGTGTCTCCCGGCTTGCCCGGCGTGCGGTACAGCAGCACCGGCACGCGAGCGACGAGCCTCCGGCTACGCAGCTCGAGCCAGTCCGCCGGGCCGGCCGCGGCGTCCGTCTCGAGCCAGGCGGGCGGCACGTACTCCGGCCACTCGACCACCGACTTGTCGCCGAAGGGCCCGCCGGCGCGGCGCGGGTTCGCCGGGTCGGGCTCGAACCGCCCGTCGATCCCGAGCAGGTACTCGAGCCGGTCGACCGCGGGCCGCTCGAACCGGAGCCGCCAGACGCCGTCCTGCCAGCGGAACGGCGGCCCCGGTCGCGGCCGCACGAGCTCCTGGCCGAGCTCGACGACGCCGAAGCGCCGCTCGTGGTCGGGCACCGCGAAGTCGACCGCGCCGGGAAGCGTGCGCGGCGACGGGTCGACCGTCTCGGGTGCCGTTGCAGACGTAAGGCCGATCTTCGCTGCTGCGGCTCAGCGCCGCTTCGCCCGCTGCTCGCGCGCCCGGATCTTGTAGCTCCGCACCTCCTCTCGCCGCAGCCGGTGGTCCCGCCGCACCTCGAGCGCCCGCAGCTCCCGCTCGAGCGCCCGATAGCTCGCCCAACGCTCGGCCGAGAGCGAGCCGTCGAGCAGCGCCTCGCCGATCGCGCACCCGGGCTCCGTTTGGTGCGAGCAGTCGGAGAAGCGACAGCGCGCCGCGATCTCCTCGACGTCGCCGAACGCCTGCTCGAGGTCTCCGTCCCAGAGGCGGAGCTCGCGGATCCCGGGCGTGTCGAGCACGACGCCGCCGTCCGGGAGCAGAACGAGCTCCCGGCGCGTCGTCGTGTGCCGGCCGCGGTGGTCGTCGGCGCGCACCTCCTGCGTCTCGAGCAGCTCCGCGCCGACGAGCGTGTTGACGAGCGTCGACTTCCCGACGCCCGACGACCCGAGCAGCACCGCGGTGCGGTTGCCCGTGAACCAGGCGCGGACCTCGTCGAGCCCCTCGCCCGTCTGGGCCGAGACCGGGTGCACAGGGCACGCGCCCACCGTCACCGCCTCGACCTCGGCCAGGTGGCCCGCGAGCTCGTCGACCAGGTCGACCTTGGTCAGGAGGACGACAGGCTGAGCGCCGCTCTCCCACACCATCGTCAGGTAGCGCTCGAGCCTGCGGGCGTTGACGTCGAGCGGCAGGCCCTGCAGCAGGAAGGCGACGTCCACGTTCGCCGCGAGCACCTGCTCGCGGGTCGCTTGCCACGCCTCCTTGCGGGAGAGGACCGTGCGGCGCGGCAGCAGCGCGTCCACAAGTCCCGACTCCGGATCGAGCCCGACCCAGTCGCCGACCGCCGGCAGCCCTTCCTCGCGCATGAGGCGCGCACTTGCGCTCACGCGGGTGGTGCCGGTGTCGTCGGCGACGTCGTACGCGCCCCGGTGCTGGATCGCGACGCGGGCGGGCGCAAGGCCCGCGGCGCGGTGCTCGGTGAATGCAGCCTCCCAGTCGTCGTCCCAGCCGAGACGGCGCAGAGGCGTATCCGTGCTTGCAACTGTCAACTGAAGCTCCTTGTTGAACGTGATCGGTGTACGGGCGGCGCGCCCGTCACCGGCCTGCGTTCAGGAGCAGGTGCGACGGGCGGCGGCGCGGGGCTCGCGAGACGCATGGACAGCCTTCATTTCCGCACCACCTCCTCGTCGACGTCTGGACAGCCCATTGTGCGGCCGCGCCGCGATTTCCGCAAGTCCCGCTACCTTCGGCGGGGTGCGCCCGGGCGCCCTCGCCGTGCTCGTCCTCGCGTTGGCCGCCTGCGGCGGGCCCTCGCACACGACGGTCGCCGACTGCCTCGACGATGCGGGCTTCCTCGTCTCCGGCTCGGGGACGGAGGTGCGCGGGACGTCGCCGGGCGGCGTGGGCTTCACGCTGAGGCTGTACGCGAGCCCTGCCGCCGCGAAGCAGGCGGCATCGCGGCTCGAGCCGGCGACGACGGCGGTCGCCGTGAGCGGCGTCGTCGACTGGCGGGGGAATCCATCACCTTCGGCCCACCTCACGCGGGCCGAGCTCCGCTCCGTCGAGCGGTGCGTCACCCGGGCGACCGGGTGAGGCTGGGTAAACTGCGCCCGCCCGCGGCGCGGTGAGGTTCCGAACCGGGTCAGATCCGGGAGGAAGCAGCCCTAAGGATCCCTCACCGGTGCCGCGGCCTAGGCGCGTTCACGTACACGAGCCGAATCTTGTCGTTTTCCAGGGGTTTCAGTGTTTCGAGAGAGGCCGGCGCATCCGCTGTGATCCGCTGAAGTCCGCCTGAGACTGGCGCGCGCTGGCGCACAACTGGCGCGCACCTCCCCGCCGTCGCTGGGGCCGAGCGGGGCCAGCGTCCGGGTGCATCACCCGAACACTGGCCACGGCGCATCCTCTAGCTGCTTCGCGCGTACTCCTCGGCAGCCTTCGGCGCGAACTCGTACCCGACGAACGCCTCGCCGCCGACAACCTCGGCGTCATGGCCGGGCTCGATCACATAGGCCTCGCCGGCGCCGATCTCCAAGACGGATCCATCCTCGTGGCTCACGCGCATCCGTCCCGACTGCGCGACACCGACGTGTCTGTGCTGACAACTGTCCGTACCGGCCACCGGCTTCACGCACTCAGACCAACTCCAACCAGGCTCGAGCGTCAATCGGGCCGCGGTCGTTCCGCCCAGGTGCACGATGTCCGATCGTGTCCTGTCGGGCGTCCGCGTCTCGTCCGGCGAGTCGAAGTGCCGCTTCTCGACACCTGCCATCGAAAACCTCCACGGTGAGGGTGTGGTGCCTACCTGCGTTGCCGCCCAGGACCCTGGGCTTCGTCCGACGTCGGCACCGCTTCCGGATTCTCGTGCGTCCGCTCACCGCCAGTCAACTCAGCCGAAGGCGAGGGGCATCGGTCGTTACACGCGATCGAACTCGCGCTCCACTTCCGCCACAAGCTCGAGGTGGAGGTCGAGCAGGCCATGGAGGAACTGGCACGCGAGCAGCAGGTACTTCGCGCGGTGTGGCAGCTCGCGCGCTGAGCGCTCGCTCTCCGCGAGCCGGTGCCGAAGGTCGTCGATATCTCCGCGGAGAGTGAGCAGGCTCTCCCGCGTGGCGGGTTCCCCGACGAGGTCGCAGATGAGCAGCCGAAGGAGCGCATCGCTCTTGAGTGGAGTCACGGTGACCGGACTTCGTGCGTGGGCCGTGAGCGCCTCCCGCCCCTTGGCCGTCAGCCGGTAGACCGTCCGCGAGCGCGTTCGGCCGGGCTCCTTCCGAGCAGACAGGTAGCCGAGCTCCGCGAGCCGCTTCGGCTCGGTGTAGTACTGGCTCTCCCCCGCCCACGCGAGCAGCCGGCCGCGCTTCGCCAGTCGCAGCAGGTCGTGCGCGCCCGACGCCGCCCTCGCCCGCACGGGGCTCGAGCCGGGCTGGCGCGTGCTCGACATCGGCTGCGGCGCCGGCGCATTCCTGCGCCTGGTCGCCGACCGCGGCGGTCAGGCGCACGGCCTCGATGCATCGGAGGCGCTGATCGGCTTCGCCCGAACACGCCTGCCGGAGGCCGACCTTCGCATCGGTGAGATGGAGGAGCTGGCCTGGGACGACGACACCTTCGACCTCGTCACCGGCTTCAACTGCTTCTTCTTCGCCAACGACATGGTCGCCGCCCTCCGCGAAGCGAAGCGCGTCGCGAGACCGGGCGCGCCCGTCGTCATCCAGGTCTGGGGCGCGCACGAGCGCTGCGACCTCGAGGCGATGAAGCAGATCGCCCGACCATTCCTGCCTCCACGCCCCGCCGACGCACCACCCGACCCGGACCTCTCGCAGCCGGGCCTGCTCCGGGACCTGGCACTCCAGGCCGGCCTCGCTCCCGAGCACGAGTTTGACGCGACCTGGGCCTTCGTCTACCCCGACGTCGACACCCTCGGTCGCGCCATGACCGCCGTGGCCGGTCTCGCAGTGATCGTCGGTCCAGAACGTGAGCACGAGCTCAGGGAGGCGATCGTCGCCGGCCTCGCGCGTTACCGAAGAGCCGACGGCAGCTACCGGCTCTCGAACGAGTACCACTACCTGATCGCCCGAGCTTGAGCTTCGGCGTGCCGTTGGTGGGCACCGTTGAACCGTCGACCCCTCCTCGCCGTGAGGAGGGGTCGACTCGCTTTCGAGTTGCGTGCGTCGCTATGCAGCGTCGGGTGCCGCGATGAGGGGTTCTGCCTCGGCGGTGTCGTGCCGCAGGGCGACCAGGGCGAGCAGTGCGCCGGCGGTCATGACGGCGGCTGAGGCGTAGAGGCCGATCTGGTAGCCGTCGACGAAGGCGGCGGTGTGGGTGGCGCCGCGCGAGATTGCGGCGGTCTCGCGGGAGGCGAGGATGGCGCCGGTGACAGCGATGCCGAGCGAGGCGGCGAGCTCGCGCATCGTGTTGAGGACACCCGAGGCGACGCCGCTCTTCTCGACGGGGACACGGGCGAGAACGGCACCGATGAGAGGCGTAGTCAAACCACCGCCGACGCCGATCAGAACGAGCCCGGGAACGAGGTCCGCGAAGCCGGCGCTCTGACCCACCCGCTCGAGGACCAGGAACCCGGCGGCGCTGATGAGCATGCCGCCGCCGATCGTGGCGGCTGCTCCGACTCGCTCGACGACCTTCGCCGATGCTGGTGCGACGACGGTGATCAGGAGTGCCATCGGCACGAACACGAGTCCGGCCTTGGTTGGGGAGAAGCCGAGGATGCCCTGGACGTAGAGCGAGAGGAAGAAGTAGACGCCGAAGATGCCGAACCCGGAGATGATCTGGAGCGCGTTGCCGCTGGCGAAGGTGCGATCACGGAACAGCGCGAGCTCGAGCATCGGCGCCGGCGTTCGACGCTCGATCCAGAGGAAGGCGCCGACACCGACGGCTGAGACGGCGAGCAGACCAACGATGAGCGGCGAGGTCCAGCCGCGGCTGTTGCCCTCGATCAGCGCGTAGACGAGCGCGAGCAGCGTCGCGCCCGAGATCACGAGACCGGCGACATCGATCCGCCGCACCGCGGTCTCGTCGCGGCTCTCGGCGATCGCGGTGCGTGCGATCAGCCAGCCGACGAGGCCGACCGGGACGTTGATCCAGAAGATCCAGCTCCAGTGGAGGTGCTGGGCGATGGCCCCGCCGGTGACCGGCCCGACGGCGAAGGCGAGCGCGGAGGTGGCGGCCCAGAGGCCGATCGCCTTCCCTCGCTCCTTCGTGTCCGGGAAGGCGGCGGCGATGATCGCCAGCGTCGTTGGCGCCAGGAGCGCCGCACCCGCGCCCTGCAGACCGCGAGCCGCGACCAGCGCCGCCTCGCTCGTCGCGAAGCCGCCAAAGAGCGAGGCGCCGGTGAAGAGCGTCAGCCCCGTCAAGAAAAGCCGTCGCCGGCCGAAGAGGTCTGCGAGGCGGCCGCCGGTCAGAAGCAGGGTGGCGAACGCGAGGATGTACGCGTTGACGACCCATTCGAGACCGCTCCTGCCGATGCCGAGGTCGCGCTGGATCGAGGGCAGGGCGACGTTCACGACCGTGTTGTCGAGCGTGGTCATGAAGATCGCGAAGGTGACGCCGATCAGCGCCCACCATTTGCGGTTACTTGGGGTTAGAGCAGGCATGACGCCTCCTTTACACTGTAGGTCTACGATGTAGACTTGCAGAGTAGAGTATACGCCGTATACTGTCAAGAGGATGGCGAAAACACCCAAGAGAGCGCCATTGACGCGCGACACTGTCGTCGCCGCCGGGCTTGCGATCGGCGACGCCGAAGGACTCGACGCCGTCAGTCTCCGCCGCATCGCCGGCCAGCTCGGCGTCACCCCGATGGCGCTCTACCGGTACGTCGCGAGCAAGGAGCAGCTGTTCGACGAGATGCTCGACACCGTCTGGGACGAAATCGAGATCCCCGATCCTGGCGCCGGCGATTGGTGGAAGGGGCTAGCCACACTCGCCCGCTCGACCCGCGCCGCCTTCCTGGCGCATCCGGCAGCCGCGGCGATCGCCGCCAGACGCCCCGGCGGAGGCACGAGCATCCTCCGCGTGATCGAGGCGATCCTCGCCCTACTCGAACGCGCCGGCCTCGACAGCGAACAGGCTGCGCGCATCTACCTTCCATTCGCCCGCTCACTGCTCGCGCTGATCTTCTTCGAAGCGAGCCTGCTCCCCGAACTCTCAGCAGAAGAAAGACGACAGCAGGCACTCCGCACCCGCTTCGAGCTCGAGTCCCTGCCGACCGACGAGTTTGCACACGTCATCGCAGCAGCGCCACACCTCGCCACACCCTACGAGCCCGAGCGCGTCTTCGAAGAGGGCCTCCAGCTCCTCCACGCCGGCATCGAAGCGCAACTCCCGACGCCGACGAGACGAGGCACGCGTCAGTAGCCCCGCGATGCGCGGGATAAGTCGAGCGTCATTCGCGGAGCGCTGCCGAACTGCGTCGATGTCTGACCCGTGACCTCGAAGCCAAGCCGCGAATAGAACCCGAGCACGTTCGGATTCGCGACGACATCGACGTAGCTCGCACCTAGAGCGGCCGCGCGCTCCGCGAGGTCGTCAACGAGCATCCGACCGACTCCTCGGCGCATCCAGTCAGGCTCGACGAACAGGTCATCGAGCTCACAGCGACCGTCCTCGACCGCCAGCACCACCGAGAAGCCGAGACGCCGCCCGGACGCGTCGACAGCGACCCGGACCCGTCCTTCTGCGATAGCCCGATGGGGCGGTGTAATGGCGTCCGGATGGGCCGCCAGCTGCGCACGGTATTCCTCCCAGACATCCGACGCGCGACGCTGGAGCGATTCCAGAGCGAACGCCTCGTCCGGCCGGGCATCCCGGATCAACGTGACGACGGGCACCTTGTGATGTCGACCTATGACTGGAGCGCCGCCGCTCTGCAGGGATCGTCGCGGCGGCCGACCGTGAGCCCATCGAGGGCGGTCGATGCCGAAGCTGCGCCGACGACGAGCGCTCCACCGACGAGCTCGGGCCAGCTGAGGTGTTCACCGAGCGCGACGACGGCGCCGGCGGCGGCGAGCACGGGGATCAGGTTGAGGATCAGCCCCGCATGCGCGACAGTGAGATCGCGGATTGCAAGATTGAAGGCGAGAAATGGAACCGCGCCGCCGAGCACGCCGGTCGCGACCGCAGCGAGCAGGTGGGTGGGATCCGCACCGGCCGGTCCCGTCTTCGCGCCGACGTCGGCGATCAGGATGACCGGAGCGGCGAAGAATGCGGCAGAGACCAGCTGGGTTGTCGTCGCAGCGAGGTTGTCCGCCTCGGCGCTCATGCGGCGAACACCGACACCGTTGGTTGCGGCCGCGACCGAGGCGGCGAGAACGAGGAGGTCCCCGACGAGACTTGCGCCGCGGCCGGTCTCTGCAAGACCGACGAGTGCCGACCCCGTGAAGCCGACGGCCATGGCCGCGCGCGTCGGTGCCGATACCCGCTCGCCGAGCAGGACGCGTGCCAGGAGCACGCCGAAGAGGCTTTGCGATGCGATCAGAAGCGCTCCGTCGGCGGCGCCGGTACGCGAAAGGCCGAAATCGAAGAGTCCGAAACTGAGGCCGGGCTCCAACACGCCGAGGGCCGCGAACACGGGCCAACTCCGCGGCAAGAACGGCCGGCCGCGCGCCACGAGCAGACACCCCATGGCAATCGCGGAAGAAGAGAGCTCGACGCCGAGAAGGTCGAGAGGCGTGAGCTCGCGCAGCGCCACCTTCGTGAGAACCGTGGCTGCTGCCCACGATGTCGCAGCCATGATCGTCAGTGAGACCGGAACCGAGCGCGTCATCGGCGGTCCGTCGCAGACCACTCGGACCAGCTGAGAATGCGCCGGCCCGGATCCGGCGCTTCGTCCAGCATCGCGAGGAACTCGAGCAGGTGCCCGTCCGGGTCGCGAACGTAGACGGCTGCCGCCGGCATCCAACCGATCACGCTCGGCTCGCTCGTCTCCTCCGCATGGAACGAAAGTGGTGTTACGCCGAGCCTCCTCAGGCGGCCGGGTGCGTCGAGGACGTCGTCGAGGGATGCAGCGAACGCGATGTGGAGGGAGAGGGCGATCGGCGCCGCCCCGGCCGCCCACAGCCCGAGCATCGAGCGGCCGGGAGCTCCGATCCAGAAGAAGGCGGCGCCGAGGTCCCGGTCGTGCAAGCCCAGCTGGAGGCCGACGAGGTCGCGGTAGAAGACGATGGAGCGATCGAGGTCGCTCACCGTCAGGTGCGTCTCGAACAAGCCGCTTACGGCGATCCGCTCTCTCATAGTGTGGTGGTGCACTTGATGTGCGCGAGCGGGTGGTAGAAGGCATCGAGTGCGTCCTCGCCCGGCACGGCCGAGCGCAGCGTTGTCCCGGACGCGACGTGCCGGACCTCGATGCTGGTGCTGTTGTCCGTCGCGTCCCAATAGAGCGTGACCTCGAGGCCGCTGACGACTCTGTGCGCGAGCTCACGATGCCGGTCGACGACGGTCGGAGCCGCCATGGTCAGGGGAGCTTCGTTGCGAGCACGTCGACGCTCTCGATCAGCGGCGGCTGAGCGAGCAGTTCAGGTCCCTGCTCCTCGAGCGCAGCCGCCACCGCTCCCTCGAGGTGAGCGCGGCGTCCATCCTCGTCCGGGAACACGTCGACGATCGCGAACGAGGTTGCGCCCGTCTGGAATGCGAACCAGGCAACTGTCCCCGGCTCGTCCTGCACGAGCGGCAGCGCACCCTGGAGGAAGGCGGCGAGCGCCTCTTGCCGGCCTGCTTTCGCCTCGAGACGGACGATGAGCCCTTTGGTGATCTTCATGGCCCCTGGTGCCGCCCGTCGACGTAGATATCGACCTTCTCGGGGTAGAAGCTGACGAGGCCGGCGATCTTCTGGCTCTCGGGCAGTGGTGTCCGGTACGACCAGGCGACGTCGTGCACGACGGTCTCGCCGAGCGAGAGCGACCAGTAGGCGGCCTGCCCCTTGTAGGGGCAATGGCTCGACGTGGACGTGGGCGCAAGCAGATCCATTCGCACGTCCGTCTTCGGCAGGTAGTAGCGCGTCGGGAGCCCGGTCTCGAAGAGGAGCGTCGGCTTGGTCGATTCTGCGACGGTGACGCCGTCGACCTCCACGCGGACGTGCCGAGAGCTCGGAAGGATGTCGACGCGCGTGTACGGGTCACGTGGGTGTGTGAAGACCTCTTCGTCTTCTTCGAACCAGGCGTCCATCGCGCTCCAATCGAGCCGGACCGTGTCGTGCAGCTCGTCGAACGGTGATTGCTCATAGAGCAACGCCGCTCCGGCTCGTTCGTGATCGCCGGCACGGACGGTGAAGATCTTCGCGTCGCCGCGGCTGGGCGAGTGTGCGATGCCGTCGTCCTCGCTCAGGAGGTCGATGCGAACGTCGGCGACGGGAAAGTAGTAGGTCGGGTAGTAGGGCTTTTCCCAGACGAGTAGCGGGCGCGTCGTGTCGGCCACGAGCTCGCCGCCGAGGTAGGCGCGGATGCGCTTGTCGCCTTGCTCGACGCGGACGCGTCCCCGGGCTCGGATCGTTGCAGTCATGGTGTCGTCACCTCTCTTGGTGCTTCGTTGCCGGCGAGTGTTACGAGCGCGGCTGAGCGTGCGCTGTGCGACGGCTGACTGGGTGCCGTCCTAGCGGCAGACGCGCTGGCGATGTTCGCTGCGGTCCTGGACGAGCCCGAGGATGCGTGTCTTGCCGCCGATCTCCAACTTGTGGAGCGAGATCTCCGTGGGAAGGAAGGTGCCATTCTTCGTTCTGCACGTGAGCTTGATCGTGGAGGCGCGACCGTGACGCAGGACGCGTTCGAGCAGCTCGTTCAGCTCGGCGAGCTCGGACGGGTGGATGCGGTAGATCGGCGTCTCGAGCAGCTCTGCGCGTGTGTAGCCGAGCAGGTCGCAGCCGGCGTCGTTCGCGGCCAGGATCCTGCTGTGCTCCGGGTCCATCACGTACGCCGGCTCCTTCGCGTGCTCGAAGACCGTGCCGGAGATGATGTTGTGGTCGGCGCTCATTGCTCAGCTGCCTGAAGGCCAATCGTGTAGCTGGGTGAATGCAGGGCGCTGGCAGCGGCGTCGTCGAGGCCTCGCCGCAGGAGCCGTTGCCGGGCGGGGGAGATGCTCTCGAGCAGGACCTGGCGGACGAGGTCGTAGCGGAAGCGAAAACGAAGCCCGTCGATGCGGAGGATGCGTCGTTCGCAGAGGCGCTCGAGCTCCTCGACGAGGTCGGTGGCTTCTGCGCCGAGCAGTTCTGCGAGGGGTTGGGGCTCGAAAGGCTGTTCGAGCACCGAGGCTGCGATGAGGACGCGGTATGCCCAGTCGCCCTCGGCGCGGCACTGGGCGAGCAGCGCTTCGGTCAAGGACTTCGATGGGGTTGCGTCGTGCCCGTTTGCAAGCGCCTCCGTGACCAGCCTCGGGTCGCCGCCGGTCGATTCGTGCAGGTGCGCGATTCCGGCGGCAGCGAGATCGTCGTGGGAGAGCGGCTCCAGCTGAAGGCGCGTATCCGCGTTCAGTCGATACGGCGGCTGACCCGGCGACGTGGCCGTCGGGCGGGCAGTCGTCACGATCGCTCCGAGGAATGCTGCGCGGTGTCGTACGTACTCGAGGGCCGCGAGCGTTCGATGGTCGGCGAGATGAAGGTCGTCGAGAAGCAAGACGACGGGGGAATGCGCGGCGAGCAGCGCGACGAGCGCCTCGAGCGCCTCGATCTCGTCGACGGCCTGCATCGGCGTGTCCAGCGCGAGCTCGGGCAGGATCTGCTCGAGAGCCGGCAGCCGATCGGCGTCGAGATCGACGCCGGCGAGCGCTTCCCGAAGCGCGGCCGCGAGCGGCACGTAGGGGAGGTTCCGTTCGAGCAGCGAGCAGGTTGCGCGTCCGACCCGCGCGCCGTCGAGCCGTGCGTGGAGCTCGTCGAGCAATCGCGTCTTGCCGACGCCGGTGGTGCCTTCGATCTGGATCAGCGTGACTCTCTCGGCGACTCCACGCCCGACGGCCTCCATGAGGGTGTCGAGCTCGGCGCCGCGACCGACGAGGCCGACAGTGTTGGTGGTCGCGTCCGCCCGCGCCCGTTCGATCGGCCGTGGGAGAAGCGAGCGGACGTCCTCTTGGCGGATGACTGCGGTCTCGAGTGCGCGTGTCTCGATGCTTGGCTCCAGGCCGAGCTCCTCGTCGAGACGGGTGCGATAGCCGCGATAGCGAGCGAGCGCTTCGTGAATGCGCCCGAGTGCGTAGAGGGTGAGCATCTGCGAGCGCTGGGCTCGTTCACTGAATCGGTCGAGCGCAGCAGCCACCTCGGCGTGCGCGAGCGCAGCGGCAAAGTCCAGCTCCGCCAACGCAGCATCGGCTGCGTCCAGGCGTGCACCGAGTACGCGTCCCTGGTAGCTGCTACGAAGGTCTTGAGCCCAAAGCGCGTAGGGCTCGTCTTCGAGCACTTCTCCGCGGACGAGTGAGAGCGCCTGCTCGAGCGACTGGCGAGCAATTCGCGTCGGTTCACGAGCGGACCGCTCGAGTAGCTCGTCGAATCGATCGAGATCGAGGTCGACCGCGTCGGTGGCGAACCGGTAGGCCTCGGCCTCCGTGACGACGAGTTGCCGTGCATGGACGCGGTCGGCGACGAGGCGGCGCCGCAGGACCGAGACGAATGTCTGGATCGATGCCGCGACGTCGTCCGGAGGCTGAGCGTCCCAGATCAGCTCGGCGATCCGGTCCACCGGAACGTGGTGGCCGCGCGCTGCGAGCAGGATCTCGAGCAGCTGTTTCGGACGAGCTCCACCGAGATCACGAGGGCCGAGCATGCGCTCGCCGTCCACGATCTCGAGAGCGCCGAAGATCCGGATGACCGGGCGCGACCGGCCGGGGTCGTCGCCGAACGCCTGCACGTCGAGTTTCAACACTTGAACTGTCTCGGATCTGCCGCCGTCGTTACACCCGGCTCAGGCGCAAGTCAGGTCCGGCTCAGCGGCGCCTCCTAGCTTGGCCGTCCGACAACCACCAAGCACGTCCGGCAGGTCCGGATGAAAGGAGACGCGTTGAAGATCTTTTCGAAGCGGCGGCTGCTTACGGCCGCCGCGCTCACTGCGATCGCTGCAGCGGCGGCGATGGGGAGCCAGGCGCTCGCCGGCTCCAAGGACGGAACGGGATCGGCCAAAGGTCTCGGCCCGATCAGCGGGCTGTTGCCCCGTGATCACCTGACGGAGGAGAGCGCGATCCAGGTCGACTTGAGCAAGGAGTCGGTCCGCGTGCCGCTGTACAAGGGCGTCGCCTACAAGGGAACGCCCAAGGAGGAGACGGTCTGGTTCACGCTGCTGGATGCCTCCGACCAGGGGATCGCGCACGATCTCGGCGTCAACTACGCGCCGAAGCTCGGCAACCTCGCGATCGGCGACCCGGCGGCGGTGCAGACCGTGACCCTCGAGTCGCCGACGCCGGATCAGAACAAGTTCGGGCAGGCGGTGGTGGACTTCCAGGGCGCGCCCGACTTCAGTCCGACCCGGATCGCCGAGCCCGGCCCGACCGGCTTCCCGCTGGCGAAGTTCCAGCCCGGCGCGGTCGCTGGTCCCGGCTACAGCCCGTTCATCCGCATCGCCGGTTCGCCGACGGTGTACAGCGCACCGATCGTCGCCACCGGTGACGGCCCCTTCGACGTCGTTCACCACGCGAACACCGGTGACCGGGTGCTCGGCATCCATCTCGCCGGACCGTCTGCCCCCGGGCAGTTCGCCGAGTCGTGGGTCGACCTGCTGTTCGTGAAGGGCTTCGATGCCGGCCAGCCGATCGTCTACATCTCGACCGACGCCGGCCAGCCCCTGACGGCCGTGCTCGAGCGCTCCACCTATGTCCCGGCGCTCGACAGCGCTCCGTACAACGGCGGCGACGACTTCCTCGGCTCTGCCCGCGAGCGCCTGTTCGGGTTCGTCAATGGACGGACCGGCAGCGGCGATCCCGAGGCGCAGGGCTTCGTCCACCTGGTGAAGGACGGCCACGCCTCCGAGGACGCGAGCGCGGGCAACACCGCGCTGATCGACGCGCTCCGGAGCGGCGGCGACCTGCTCAACGTCTTCGGCGACTTCCCGACCGAGAAGGACCCGCGGCACGCTCAGGCGTACAGCCCGCTGTGGGACGCCCAGCTCGGGCTCTGGACCGACAAGGCCGTGCAGCAGGGCCTCGACAAGCGCCAGATCGACGAGGTGCAGGTGTTCAACCTTGCCGCCACCCGGCCCGACCTGCTCACCGGCATCGACCCGGCGACCGGCAAGCCGGCCCCCTATGGGTCGGTGGGCGTCGACATCAACTGCGCCGTGATCGGCTTCACCGCCAAGGCGCCGACGGCGAACCTCGCCGACCCCGTACCGAACTCGCAGTTCCCGCCCCGCTGACCCCCCGACGGGCGGCGGGTCGGCTACGGCCCGCCGCCCATCCGAAGGAGATCCCATGAAAGCAGCGCTTCTGATTGCTCTGGTGCTCGCCGCCACTGCCGGGATCGCACGTGCCGAGGCAACCGCGCGGCACGGTGCGACCGTCTCGACCGGAGCGTCGAAGCTCGGGCCGATTCTCGTCGACGGCCGGGGCCGCACGCTCTACCTGTTCGAGCGCGATCCTCGCGGACGATCCGCGTGCACGGGGACCTGCACCGTCTACTGGTCGCCGCTACTGACGCCCACAGGCCCGACTGCGGGACGGAACGCGAAGCAGTCCCTGCTCGGCATCGTCCGCCGCAGCAACGGCACGCGGCAGGTGACATACGCCGGCCACCCGCTCTACCGGTACGCCGGAGACTCGCGGCCCGGCACGACCGCGGGCCAGGACTCGCATACCTTCGGCGCCGGCTGGTACGTCGTCTCGCCCGCCGGCCGGAAGGTCGAGAGCGACTGATCGTGATCCTCGCGCTTTCCGGAAGCTTGAGGCGCGACTCGCTCAACAGCGCCGCGCTTCGTGCCGCTGCTCAGGCGGCGGCACGAAGCGGGATCGCGGTCGTCGTGGACGACTCAGTGGGAAGCCTTCCGCACTTCAGTCCCGATCTGGAGGCGTACCCGCCGGACGCCGTGGAGCGTCTCCGGGCAGCCTGTCTAGGGGCCGAGGCGGTGCTTTTGGCGGTGCCGGAGTACGCATTCGGCATCCCGGGGGCGTTCAAGAACGCGCTCGACTGGACTGTCG
Source organism: uncultured Thermoleophilia bacterium (assembly GCA_963708355.1). Classification (GTDB taxonomy): domain Bacteria; phylum Actinomycetota; class Thermoleophilia; order Gaiellales; family Gaiellaceae; genus PALSA-600. The sequence goes on from CAVPSK010000017.1 coordinate 66,045, forward strand.
GCAGCGGAGCCCTCTACCGTAAGCCGGTCGCTGTGCTCAGCGTGGCGCCGTCCGGACGGGGCGGGCACGTTCGCCGAGCACTCGAGCTCGTCCTCCGAGCTCTCGACTGCGACGTCTCCTGGCACCACGTGCCGATCCACCGTTCGCTTCTCGACGACGGCGAAATCCGAGAGGAACGAGTCGTGCGCGAGCTCGCTCAGGTGGTCGAAGCGCTGAACGCGCGCCGGCACGCTCGCGCTCGCTCAGACGGCGCTGAGCCTGCGCTCAGCGCGTGACTGCATACCTACGCCATCAGATCCCAACGAGAGAGGAGTTCGCAATGGCGACGACGACACCGGTGCTGGACGGCACCTACGAGCTCGACCACACCCACTCGACCGTGCAGTTCGCCGTGCGTCATGTCGGCGTGTCGACGTTCCGCGCGTCATTCGGCGCCATCGACGCCCGCGTCGTCATCGACAACGGCAGCACCGAGCTCGAGGCGGGCGCTTCCGTCGAATCGATCTCGATCGGCGAGCCGCTCGAGTTCCGTGAACACGTCGTGCACGGTAGTGACTTCTTCGCAGCAGACGAGTACCCGCAAATCCGCTTTCGATCGACGCAGATCCAGCTCGGCGACGACGGAACGGCGACCGTGTCCGGCGATCTCGAGATCCGCGGCATCTCTCAGCCGGTGACCGCCAGCGGGACGTTCACCCTGCCGACGGAGGATCCATTCGGCGGCATCAGGATCGGCTTCGATCTCGACGCCACCCTCGATCGGCGGAAGTGGGGCATGGACTGGCAGATGCCGCTCCCCGCCGGCGGCGACGCCCTGGGATGGGACGTCGAGATCAGCGCTCAGCTCGAGCTGACGAAGAAGCCGTGATGCGCCTGCTCGCGATCAGCGGCAGCCTGCGGAGGGGGTCGTACAACAGCGCGTTGCTGGACGCGGCTGCCGCCGAGTCGGGCCCCCACATCGATTTCGTCTTCTGGAACCGGCTCGACGTCATCCCCGCGTACAACGAGGACTTGCCGATCCAGCCGGACTCGGTCGCACTCCTGAAGGATGAGATCCTGCAGGCGGACTCGGTCCTCTTCGCGACTCCCGAGTACAACGGCTCCGTCCCCGGGCCGCTGAAGAACGCCCTCGACTGGATCTCGCGACCGTTCGACGGGAACCCACTTCGAGGCAAACGCGTCGCAGTCATCGGCGCCAGCCAAGGGGCCTTCGGCGCCGTCTGGGCGCAGGCAGAGCTACGCAAGATCCTGCGGACGATCGGAGCACTCGTCGAGGAAGGCGAACTCGCCGTCGGCCGTGCTCAGCACGCCTTCGCCGCGGACGGGCTCCTCCGCGATCCGGAGCATCGGGCGGCGCTGACGTCGATCCTCGAGACGCTACGCGGGCAGACGTGTCGACGCGCCGCCTGACGTTGCACACGGGCGCCGAGCTCTACGCCCGCGGCGCGGCAACGCTGCTCGCCTCCTGGGAGGAGTACGCGCGTGGGACGGTAGACGCAGCTCTGCGGCGACTTGGCGGCGTCGCTGCCGCCGTCTTCCCGCACGAGCCCGAGCGCAGCGTCTACAACAACGCCCTTCTCGACGACCGGCTCTCGGCACGCGAACGCCGGGACGCGCTCGACGCGATGGAGGCCGTGTACACCGCGGCCGGGCTCACGCATTTCGCCGCCTGGGTTCACGAGAGCGATCGGGCGATGCGCGACGACCTCGGGCGGCGCGGGTACGGCATCAACGAGTACACGCGCGCGATGGGAATGTCGCTCGACGACGTGCGCCTTCCAGAGGCGGTTGTCGCGGCGGACGTCGAGCTGGCACCTGCCAGCTGGAGCGAGTATCTGTCTTTCCTTACGGCGTTCGGGTTACCTGCGGGACTCCTCATCGGCACGGATCCCGACGCCTTCTTCGTGCGGACTGCCCGCATCGACGGCGAGACGGTCGCGGCCGCAATCTCGATCGATTTCGAGGGCGACTCGGGCATCTTCAACGTCGGAAAGGTCGAGCACGCGCGTCGGCAAGGTCTGGCGACTGCGCTGACAGCCCTTCATCTGCGGGAGGCCGTCGACCGCGGGTGCCGAACCGCGACTCTCCAGTCGACCGAGATGGGCGAGCGCGTGTACTCGAGCCTCGGCTTCCGCGACTTCGGATGCATCCTCGAATACGTGCTGTAGACGGGGCGCGTCAGGCGATCGTCGCCGGCGCGAGCGCCGCCTCAGCTGCGTAGTGGATGCCCTCTCCGTAGGTCGGGAACGCATAGTGGCCGACCGCGAGGTCGTCAACGGTCACACCGAGGCGAAGCGCGACGGCGAATCCCTGCACCAGCTCGCTGGCGCCACGCGTGGCCACGTGCAGGCCGAGCAATCGTCTCGACCCACGCTCGTAGACGAGCTTGACGAGCCCGCGGGGGTTGTCCGCGAGGTAGTAGGGCCGCAGCAGATCCCTCGATGCATAGATCGACGTCTCGACCTCGAAGCCGCGCTCACGCGCCTCGGACTCGGTGAGCCCGACTCCTGCGAGCTCCGGGTCGGTGAAGATCGCCGTCGGGATCGCCGAGTAGTCGGCGAGGCGTGACGCGCCGCCGAACATGTCCGCGATCGCGACCTGCGCCTGGTAGGAGGCAACGGGAGTCAACTGGATCGTCGCCGTTACGTCGCCGGCCGCCCAGATGCCGGGCGTCGTCGTGCGCATCTGCTCGTCCACCGCGATTCCGGCACGGCTCGCCTCGACACCGACGCGCTCGAGCGCGAGCGCTTCGACGTTCGGCACGCGACCGGAGGCGACGAGCAGCGACTCGACCGTCAGCGTCGAAGCCGGCGACCCGTTGCGGGGCGTGAGGGTCGCGACGATCGTCGCACCGTCTCGCTCGACTCGAGTCACGAACGTGCTCGTGACGACGCGCACGCCCTCGTCGGCGAGCGCAGCGGCGACCTCGGCTGCGGCGTCGGCGTCCGAGCGCGGCGCGATCCGGTCCGCGCCTTCGACGATCGTGACCCCGGCGCCGAAGCGCGAGAACGCCTGGCCGAGCTCGAGCCCGACAGCGCCGGCGCCGAGCACGAGCATCGATGCGGGCACCGTCTCGAGCTCGAGGGCCTCGATGTGGTCGATCCACGGCACGGTGTCGATCCCTTCGATCGGGGGGACAGCTGTGCGCGACCCTGTTGCGATCAAGATCCGCTCGGCGGTGAGCAGGCGCCGCCGGACCCGCACGGTGTTGGGATCGACGAACGTCCCTTCGCCCGCGAACGTGTCGAAGCCGGCCTCGTGGAACCGCTGGAGCCATGCCTCCTGCGTTCCGACGAGCCCGTCCTTGCGGGCCTTGAGAAGCGCGAGGTCGAAGCTCCGGCCGCCGATCTCGATGCCGAGCTCAGGTGCAACGCCGAGGTCGAAGAGCAGCTCGGCCGCGGTCACGTACTGCTTCGTCGGCTTGCACGCCACGTTCGGGCACTCGCCTCCCCAGCGCTCGCGCTCCACCAGCGCGACTCGGGCGCCGTGCTCGCGAACCGCGTGCGCGGCTGCCTCGCGGGCGGCCGAGCCGGCGCCCAGGACGATCAGATCGAAGGACTCGGCAGCCATCGGCGGAACCTCCTCGTCTCGTTCCATTTCTGCTCAGTCGCCGGAGCAGCGAGGGCGTTACACGACGGTCTCGGGAGCGGGCTCGCGGAGCCGCAGGCGCTTGCGGTCCTGCACGACGCGGCGGAACGCGAAGAGCAGCACCGAGAGGAGCAGGATCCCGACCGCGATGACGAGCTCGCTCGTGCCCCCGTAGCCGGTGACGTCGAAGCTCGTGGCCCCGACGACGAGCAGCACAACGAGGAACGCCGCCAGCGCCGTAGTCACCAGCACGGCAGGCGTCGACAGACGGACCGGGCGCGGCCACTCCGGGCGATCCCGCCGCAGGAGGACGAGCGCGCTCAACGCGAAGACGTGTGCCGCGATGTACCCGAGGTTCCCCGCGGCGACGATCGCGAGCGTGCTCCCGACGAAGAAGACGAGGCAGAGGTTGAGAATCAAGTCGACGGTCATCGCGCGTGCCGGGACACCGAAGCGGTTGAGCCGGTCGAGCTCGCGAATCGTCATTCCGTCCTCCGCGATCCCGTACAGGGCTCTGGCGGAGTCGGCCATGCAGGTGACGATCACCAGCACGAGACTGCCGACCATCAGCGCGATCATGACACCGGCCGCTCCGCCGACGATCTCCTGGAAGGCAGGCGCGTAGAACGTCAACGGCTCGCGCGTCACGGCCGGTTGGCCGGCCGTCCCGACGGCGCCGAGCGGCAGCAACACGAACACGGCCAGCGAGAAGAGGGCGGCCGCCCTGAGCGCTCGGGCGGCGTCGCGGGCCCTGTTGCGGTACTCCGGCGTGAAGGTCGCGCAGACCTCGACGCCGAGGGACGTCCAGCACATGATGTACAGCCAGACCAGGACGAGCTTCCAGCTCGACCCGCTGCCGAGGGACAGATTCGACGTGAAGGTCGCCGACGACCAGTCGCCGGTCAGGTACGGCAGGAACATGAACACCGCGAGCGGAACGAGCAGGAGGCCGGCCGTCAGGTACGTCAAGAGCAGCGTCGGCCGAAGCCCGAGCATGTTCGCCGCCCACACGAGGACGAGCACGGCTGCGGCCACGAGTCGCGGCAGCGTGACGTCGGTCACACCCAGGTCCCACATCCAGGTGTCGCCGGAGAACCACTCGGTCTGGACGAGCGAGCCGATGATCCCGGCGTAGATCGCCATCGAGCTCGACCAGGCAAACCAGTAGCCGAATGTGGCAACCGGCCCGACCGGCGTGAAGTACCGGCGCCAGCCCTCCCAGGCGTAGAGCGCGATGCCTCCGGACTTGTGGGGGAACATCGCAGCGAGCTCCGTATACGCGCGGTTGGCGGCGACCGCGAGCAGCATCGACACACCCCAGAGCACGATGGCCGCCCACGTGCCGAGCGATCCGACGGAGAAGCCCAGCGTCGCGATCAAGGCGGCCGGCATCGTCAGCGAGAAGAGAAAGCCGTCGACCCAGCGGAGGGAGCCGGAGCCCGAGCGGACCGGCTCGACCCGCGCCGCTACAACTGAAGCCGCCTCCGTAACCACTCCGCCTGCCACCCCCGCTCAGCCTCGAACCTGGCCGCGTAGGCTCTCACGTTCTTGTCGCCGCCTGCCAGTGCGTGCGCCGCGATGTAGGCGGCGACCGCCGCACCGGCCGCGGGGCCGGCGGCGGCCCGCGCGTAGAGGACGACGTCCGCCGCGAACCCGGCGAGCTTTGAGCCTGCTCCGCCCCCGGCGGCCGTGGCGTTCCCCAGCAGCTCGAGCGCGCTCAGATCGGCAACCGCTGCCAGCGCCTCCGCCTCGTCCGTCCGCTCCTCGTCGCGGAGCTCGGCGACCGCTGCGTCACGCACCCGCCAGGCGCACGCCTCGACCAGGTCGGTCGCGGTCGACGTGTTCCAGGCCCCGATTCGACGAACGAGCCGTCCGCGCGTGCCGTGCACCGCCCGTTCCGCTTCCCTCGCGCCGTCGAGCTCGAGCTGCCAGAGCTCGTCGTCGAGGCCCCAGGCGATCTCGGCGAGCGGATAGCCGCGTACCGCGTCGGCCGGTGCATCCGCGCCCGCCTGCACCCAGGCCCCCGGCTCTCCGCCCGTCGGCACCGGCCACCGGAACTCGGTCAGCCGGTCGGCCGCGCCGGGACGGAGACCGAGGTAAAGGACTAGTCGCTCTTCCACTCGCGAAACGCGCTCAGCAGGTCGCGCTCCGCGTCCGTCGAGAGCGACTCCTGCGGCAGACGACCGAGCACGTCGATCGTGCGTCGCATCTGGTCGAGGTGGGCCTGGCAGGGCGGGCAGGTCATGATGTGCTCGTCGAAGCGAGCCCGATCGGCAGGCGTCAGCGCCCCGTCGAAGTAGTCGGTCACGAGCATGACGAGCTCGGCGCACGTCAGGTAGTCGCTGGTCATCGCTGCTTGCTCATGCTGGCAGAAAAGGCGCACGCCGCCATACCTTCTCGGTGTCCGGTCAAGCGCGATTCGTTACGGCCTTGTAGACCGCCCGGCGGATGAGCGGTAGCGTGCTCGCCGTGAACCCGCCGAGGCTCGAGGTCGAGACGACGAGCCCCGCGCCACCCGGCGCGGACGACGCGCGTCTCGTCCAGAGCCTGCGCGAGGGCGACGAACGGGTCTTCGTCGAGTTGGTGCGGGAGCACGCGGCCTCGATGCTCTACGTCGCGTCCCTGTTCGTGCGCGACCGGGCGGTCGCGGAGGAGGTCGTCCAGGAGACGTGGCTCGGCGTCCTGCGCGGAATCGACCGCTTCGAGGGCCGTTCGTCCTTCAAGACCTGGCTGTTCTCCATCCTCACCAACACGGCCAAGGGCCGGGCGCGCCGTGAGGGTCGGAGCCTGCCCTTCTCGGCCCTCGCGACAACCGACCTGGCGGACGACGAGCCGGTCGTCGACCCCGACCGCTTCTTGCCCGAAGGAGAGAGGTGGGCGCACCACTGGGCCTCGTCGCCGCAACGTTTCGACTCGCTGCCGGAGGATCAGCTGCTCTCCTCCGAGACGGTCGCGGTCGCACAGGCGGCGATCGCCGGGCTCCCTGACACACAGCGGGCCGTGGTCACGCTGCGCGACGTCGCCGGCTTCTCGAGCGAGGACGTCTGCCGCGAGCTCGACCTCACCGAAGGGAACCAGCGCGTGCTCCTGCATCGAGGGCGCAACAAGGTGCGCAAAGCGCTCGAGCAACACTTCGCGGAGGCGGAGCTTCGATGAGGCTGGACGAAGATCTGTCCTGCGCGGAGCTCGTCCAGCTGGTCACCGACTACGTCGAAGGCGCGCTCTCGGCCGACGACCGCCGGCGCTTCGAGGAGCACATCGTGATCTGCGACGGCTGCGGCGCGCATCTCGACCAGATGCGGACAACGATCACCGTCGTCGGCCGTGCCGGCGAACAGGAGCTGTCGGACGAGGCGGTCGACGAGCTCATCGCCGCCTTCCGCGGCTGGAAGCAGCCGTGATCGCGCTGAAGTGCCTCCACGAGGGCGGCGTCGCACCGTTCAGCCGGCTCGCGTGGCCGCTGCCGAAGGACGACGAGCCCGGCGAATGGGTCGAAGCAGAGCCGCGCACGTGCGCGAGCGGCATTCACGCGTGCCTCGCGGACAGTCTCCCGTACTGGCTGACCGACCACCTCTGGACGATCGAGCTCGACGAGGTCCAGCCGGCGGAGCACAAGCTCGTCGCCCGGCGCGGGCGGCTGATCGAGCGCGTTCGCGCCTGGAACGACGAGGCGATGCGCAACTTCGCCGCCGACTGCGCCGCGCGCGCGGAGGCGATTCTCGCGCGCGACGCGTCGCTTGCCGACTACGTCCAGGACGTGCGCACATCCACCCGTGCCGGCAATGCTCCGGTCACCGGTTTCATCGTCGCACGGCTGGCCGAGCTGGCCGACGGCGCCGATGCCTACGATGCCGAGCGCGCTGCCCAGGCACGGTGGCTCGCTGACCGGCTCGGCCTCGACGAGCCCGGCTAGAGGCTTGATGTGAAACGACGTGCCCGCGGGGATGCGCCAGACCAAGCGGATTGGACGGGGCGGGCGCCGCGCGTAGCGGTGGCTACGGGCAAGACCGACCCGGCCGAGCCGCGCCGTGTCTGGTGCACCAGCCGTGGGTGCGTGAGTTTCACATCAAGCCTCTAGTTGCGATTACGCGGCGCCGCGCGCGGCAGTCGCGCCCGGCACGACCATGCGGCCGGCGTGCAGCACGCCGAGCGCGAGCAGCGGGAAGAGAATGACCGAGAGGATCCCGGCGCCGATCAGCGCGGCGCCGTTCGCCTCGCTCAGCTTCCCGAGCTGCATCCCGATCTGGGTGGCGGCGACGATGAAGGGCAGCGATGTGGCCTGTAGCAGTGCGGCGACGACTGTTCGCCGCACTCCGACGGTCGACCGGTAGAGGATCGCCGGCAGGCCGCGGGCGAGCAGCAGCGCGCCCAGGAACACCGGGACGCGCGCGACGGTCGATGCGCTCGAGGTGAGCGCGTTGAGATCGAAGCGCACGCCGCTCGTGACGAAGAACACCGGCACGAAGATCCCGTAGCCCGCGGCCTCGAGCTTGAGGCGGAACTGCGGGTGCGTCATCTCGAGGTCGCGATCGACGATCGTCAGCACCGCGCCGGCGATGAACGCACCGAGGATGACCTCCAGGCCGAGATGCTCGGCGATTGCGGCGAACCCGACGAGCAGGACGAACGCCCCGCGGACGCGGATCTGCGCGGTCGTGTCCTGCAGGCGGGCGAAGACCGCGGTCAGCCGCGTCCACCGCTCCGCTCCCGCGACGACCACTCCGATCGCCACGGCAAGCATCGCGAGGCTCCCCAGCAGGAGGAGCTTCGTCCCCGTGCCGGTCGCCTCACGCGAGAAGAACAGCGACAGCAACACGATCGCCCCGAAGTCGGCGATCGACGCCGCCGCCACGACCAGCTGACCGAATCCGGTCTCGATCTCACCTGCGTCCTTCAGCACCGGAACGACGATCCCGAGCGACGTCGCGGTGAGGATGATCGCCACGAGCATCGGCGACTGCGCGAGTCCCGCCGCGTCGAGCACGAGCGAGCCGACGAGCGCTAGCGCGAACGAGAGCGCATACCCGAGCGAGGCCAGCACGAGCGGACGCCCGCGCAGCTTGTGGAACTCGATCTCGAGCCCGGCCAGGAAGAGGAGGAAGGCGAGCCCGATCGTCGCCAGCACCTCGACTGCCTGGTCGACCTGGACCCAGCCGAGCACCGAGGGGCCGAGGACGATCCCGGCCACGATCTCGAGCACGACCGACGGAAGCTTGAGCGCCGGCACGAGCCCGAGCGCCAGCGGCGCTGCGAAGGCGGCGGCCACGACGATCAAGAGGTTCGTGAAGTGCACGCCCATCGCCCGTTCAGTTGCACCTCCCCTCTTCGGTGTTACAGCAACACGACTGTGTAACGCGCGGCCGGTCGGCGCACACGGAGACGGCATCACCACGCTCGACACGCCAAGGAGGACTGCGATGACCGTCACCGCGATGGAGCCGCGCCAGGCAATGCGCGGCGTCAAGGGCAAGAACGTGCTGATCACCGGCGGCACGTCCGGGATCGGCCAGGCGATCGCCGTTCGGTTCGCCGAGCACGGCGCCAACGTCGCGATCAACTACCTGCGATCGCCGGGCGAAGCGGACGACACGCACGATCAGGTGCACGCCTGCGTCAACAAGGTGCGCCAGGAAGGCGTCAAGGACGTGCTCGTCGGCGCCGACGTCTCGACCGAGGACGAGGTCGTCCGCATGGTCGGAGAGACGATCGAGCGGCTCGGCGGGATCGACGTGCTCGTCAACAACGCCGGCATTCAGGTATCGCGGCCCTCGCACGAGCTGTCCGCAGCCGACTTCGACAAGGTGCTCGCGGTGAACCTTCGCGGCGCGTTCCTCTGCGCACGCGAGGCGATCAAGCACTTCCTCGCCGAGGAGAAGCCGGGCTCGATCATCAACGTCTCGAGCGTCCACCAGCGCATCCCGAAGCCGAACTATCTCGGCTACTCGGTCTCGAAGGGCGGGATGCAGAACCTCACGACGACGCTCGCCCTCGAGTACGCGGCGAACGGGATCCGCGTCAACGCGATCGGCCCGGGTGCAACGGTCACGCCGATCAACCGCGCGTGGATCGACGACCCGGTGAAGAGCGAGATGGTGACCGCCCACATCCCGATCCCGCGCGCGGGCGAGGCCGACGAGATGGCCGGGATCGCGTGCTTCCTCGCCTCGGACGACGCCGCCTACGTCACGGGCCAGACGCTCTTCGTCGACGGCGGCCTCACGCTCTACGCCGACTTCCGCGAGCCCTGGTCCTCGGAATGACCGCGGTCGAGGACACACGGACGGTGTGGTGGCCGTCGCAGTTCGGCGCCGACGACGAGATCGGGATGCTCAACCACGTCGACGAGGCCAAGCGCCTGCAGGCGCTGGCGTCCGTGAGGCACGGCCGTGTCTACGACCTCGGCCGCGTGCTCGACGAGTCGATCCCCGTGTTTCCCGGCCGCTACTTCCGGCAGACGCTCGTCTCGACCGCGCACCACTCGAACACGGTGGAGCCCGTCGGTGAGAACGAGGTGAACTGGGTGACCGAGATCGTCACCGGGACGATGCAGCTCGGCACGCACCTCGACGCGCTCAGCCATCTCCAGATGGGCGAGCGCAGCTACAACGGCTGGTCGGTCTGCGAGCTCGCGAGCCCGTCGGGCGCCACACACCTCGGCGTCGAGACGGTCCCGCAGATCGTCACGCGCGGGTGGCTCGTCGACGTGGCGGCGTCACGCGGGACGCGACGGCTCGAACGGGGCGACGTGATCGGCGTCGAGGACGTGGGCGACCTCGAGCCCGAGCCGGGCGACGCGGTCCTCTTCCACACCGGCTGGGGCGAGCATTGGGAGGACGGCGAAACCTACCTCTCCGGCGAGCCCGGGCCGGGGATCGAGCTCGCCGCCTGGCTCGCCGCCCACGGTGTCGCCCTCACGGGGTGCGACACGTGGAGCTACGGCCCCGTGCCGGCAGAGCATCCCGGACGCCCCTTCGAGGTGCCCCAGCTCCTCAACGTGCACCACGGCGTGTTCGTCGTCGAGAACCTCGACACGTCCGCGCTCGCCGCCGACGGAGTTCGCGAGTTCGCCCTGATCCTCACCCACCCGAAGCTCCGCGGCGCCACCGGCGCCTGGTGCTCTCCGATCGCCCTCACCTGAGAGAGGAGCCCGAAATGAGCGACCACTACGACGTCATGATCATCGGCACCGGCGCCGGCGGCGGCACCCTGGCACACCGGCTCGCGCCGTCGGGCAAGCGCATCCTGCTGCTCGAACGCGGTGGCTACCTGCCGCGCGAGCCGGAGAACTGGGACGCGAAGGAGGTCTTCGGCAAGGAGCGCTACGTCACGACGGAGCGGTGGTACGACAAGCACGGCGTTGCGTTCCGGCCACACGCGCAGTACTTCGTCGGCGGCAACACCAAGGTGTACGGCGCGATCCTTTTTCGCCTTCGCGAGCGCGACTTCGGCGAGGTGCACCACTACGGCGGCGTGTCCCCGGCCTGGCCGATCTCCTACGCCGACCTCGAGCCCTACTACGCCGAGGCTGAGCGCCTCTACCTCGTCCACGGGGCGGCGGGCGAAGACCCCACCGAGCCCCATCGCTCCGGGCCTTTCCCGTACCCTGCCGTGTCGCACGAGCCGCGCATCCAGCAGCTTCACGACGACCTCGCGCAGGCCGGCCTCCACCCCTTCCACCTCCCGGTCGGTGTCGACCTCAACGAGTCCGACCCCGAGAAGGGCCGCTGCGTTCGCTGCGCGAAGTTCGACGGCTTCCCGTGCCTCACGGACGGCAAGGCGGACGCACACGTGCGCTGCGTTCGGCCCGCACTCGCGCACGACAACGTCACCCTGCGAATGCACTCACGCGTGGTGCGGCTCGAGACCGATGCAAGCGGCGGCTCGGTCAACGGGGTGGTGGTCGAGCGCGGCGGCCTCGAGGAGACGTTCTCCGCCGACGTCGTGGTCGTCTCGTGCGGTGCCGCGAACTCCGCTGCACTCCTGCTCCGCTCGGCGAACGACAAGCACCCGAACGGGCTCGCCAACTCGTCCGACGTCGTCGGCCGCCACTACATGGCGCACCTCAACTCGGCGGTGATCGCGATCTCGCAGACCGAGAACCCGACGAAGTTCCAGAAGACGCTCGGGATCAACGACTACTACTGGGGCGCCGACGACTCCGAGCTCCCACTCGGCCACATCCAGATGCTCGGCAAGTCGGATCGAGGCATCCTGCGGGCCGGTGCGCCCTGGTTCGCACCCGGGCTCGCGCTCGACTACATGGCGCGCCATTCGCTCGACTTCTGGCTGACGACCGAGGATCTGCCGCACCGGGAGAACCGCGTCACGGTCGACCGCCAGGGTGCGATCCACCTCTCGAAGACCTACTACAACACCGAGCCACACAGGCGCCTGCTCGTCAAGCTGAAGGCGCTGCTCGGCCCGATGGGGTGCCATCAGACGGCGATCCCGCGCTGGTCGGTGCTGAGCCAGCAGATCCCGGTCGCGGGAATCGCCCACAACTGCGGCACCGTGCGCTTCGGGTCCGACCGGGCTACCTCCGCGCTCGACGTGCACTGCAAGGCGCACGATCTCGACAACCTCTACGTCGTCGACACGAGCTTCTTCCCCTCGTCGAGCGCCGTGAACCCGGCGCTCACGGCGATGGCGAACGCGCTCCGGGTCGGCGATCACCTGCTCGAGCGTCTCGACGCGAGCGTCGAGGCAGAGCTCGTTCAGCACACCACCGAGCCGATGGAGGTCATGTCATGAAGAACATCGCGAACACGCTCGCGACGAGCGTCGGCAAGGGGCTCGTCGCCGGCTTCGCCGGAACCGCGGCGATGACCGTCTCGAGCTCGGTCGAGGCGCGGCTCCGGCACCGGGCGGCCAGCTCGGCTCCGGCGCGCGCGACGGCGAAGGTGCTCGGGATCAGGGAGTTCGAGGATCCGGTTGCAGAGGCGCGGTTCAACGACCTCTCGCACTGGGGCTACGGCACGAGCTGGGGCATCGTTCGCGGCCTGCTCGCCGCGCTCGGGCTCTCGCCGGGAGCCGCAACCGCGGCGCACGGCGCAGCGGTCTGGGGCAGCGCCCAGGCGATCCTGCCGGCTCTCGAGGTCGCGCCTCCGTTCGTCTTCTGGGGCAAGAAGGAGGTCGCGATCGACCTCTGGCACCACGCGGTCTACGCGACTGCGACCGGACTCGCCTACCGGCTCGTCGACCGATGAGCGCGACAGTGACAGAGCCGTTCAGGGTCCGCTCGCTCGAGGTCGTCGCGGAGACGGACGCACACGAAGGCCCGGTCTATGCCGCGGACGAGCACGCGCTCTACTTCACGAGCGTCCGTCGCGGAACGCACGTCGCGATCAAGCGACTCGAGCTCGCGACCGGCCGCGTCGGCGTCGTCCGCGGAGACACGAACGTCGCGAACGGCATGGTGCTCGATCGCGAAGGCCGTCTCGTCGTCTGCGAGCAGGGCACGCTCGACACGCCTGCGCGCCTTACCCGCCTCGATCGCAAGACAGGCGAAGTCGAGACCATCGTCGACCACTGCGGCGGACTGCCGCTCAACTCGCCGAACGACGTCGTCGTCGCCCGCGACAGCGCGATCTGGTTCACCGATCCCGGCTACGGCCACCTGCAGGGGTTCCGTCCAGCCCCTCAACGCCACGACGCCGTCTACCGCCACGAGCCGTCGACAGGCCGGACGACGGTGGTCGCCGAGCGCTTCGACAAGCCCAACGGCCTCGCGTTCTCGCCGAGCGAGCGGTTGCTCTACGTCTCGGACAACGGCGCGCCGCACCACCTGCTCGCCTTTACGGTCGCGGGGACGCGACTCGGCCCGTCGCACCGCATCGCGGTGGGGACGCCGGGGCATCCCGACGGCCTCAAGGTGGACGAGGCCGGCCGCATCTACGTCTCAGCGATCACCGGGATCCAGGTGTTCGATCCGGCCGGCCGGCAGGTCGGCGCGATCCACCTGCCGGGAACCGTCAACTTCACGTTCGGCGGCCCCGACGGCGACGTCCTCTTCATCACCACCGACACGGCCGTGTGGGCGGCCGAGCTGAGCACGAAGGGAGCTTGACCATGTCAATCGTCAGAAAACGTCGCATGATCGATGACGCCGGCGCCGAGAGCGTCATCCAGGCCGCCGCCGAACGCGCTCGTCAGAACGGATCGCGTGTCGTCATCGCGGTCGTCGACCCATCGGGCGAGCTCGTCGCGCTTCGCCGCACCGAGGACGCGCAGGTCGCGAGCTCACGTGTGGCCGTCGACAAGGCCCGCACTGCGGCGATCTTCGTCCGCCCGAGCCGCATACTCGAGGAGCAGGTCAGCGGGGGGCGCCTCGGTGCGCTCGCACTGCACGGCGCGGCTGCGCTGATCGGAGGCATTCCGCTCACCGTCGACGGCGAGGTCGTCGGCGCGATCGGGACGAGCGGCGAGACGCCCGACGAGGACGAGGCGATCTCGATCGCCGGCGCGTCCGCCGCGTTCTCGACGACGGCGACGACGGTGCTCACCTATGACGGCGCAAAGCTGGCGGCCGAGGCGGTGGGATCCGCCGCGGCCCGGCGCGGCGTCGCGCCCGTCGTCTCCGCGGTGGACGCCGGCGGGGAGCTGATGTACCTCGTCAGGCCCGACGCGGCACAGGTCGCCAGCGTCAACGTCACGACCGACAAGGCGCGTACCGCGGCCATCTACCGGCGCCCGAGCAAGGACTTCGAGGACCAGGCGGCGCAAGGGCGGCCGTCGGCCCTCCACCTCGCCCGCGCCGTGCCGCTCCAGGGCGGCGAGCCGATCGTCGTCGGCGGCGAGGTCGTGGGGGCGATCGGCGTGAGCGGCGCTTCCTCGGCCGAGGAGGACCGCGAGCTCGCGCTGATCGGAGTCGAGGCGGTCGCGGCCGCCGACGAGAACGGCCGTCCTAACGGGGCCGCGTTCTTCTCGAGCTCCGACCTGCAGGCCAAGTTCGCCGAGGGCGGAATCCTGCTCGACGCGGGCGCCTTCAAGCTCGATGCCGGCCGGCGCGTCCGGCCAGGCGAGGTCGAGTACCACGAGCACGCGGTCGACGTGATGCACGTCGTGCAAGGACGCGCGACCGTCGTCACCGGGGGCGAGCTGATCGAGCCCCGCGAGGTCTCGCCCGGAGAGCTCCGGGCGGAGCGAAGCGAGGGCGGAACGCAGCACGAGCTCGCCGAGGGCGACGTGCTCGCAATCCCGAACGGCGTGCCCCACCAGTTCGTCGACGTCAGCGACCCCTTCCTCTACATCGTCGTCAAGGTCGAGGCCTGACGATGGCCGCCGTCGAGCAGCTGACAAAGGCGTCCCGCCTCCCGGGGCCGCACGAGCTCCTACCCGGCAAGCCCGACGCGGTCGTCGATCTCCAGACGCCGGCCGGCGCGGCGCTCGTCGAGGGTGAATGGCGCTACGCGGATGCGCGCGTCGAGGAGATCGAGTTCGTCGCGCTTGGCTCGCCGGAGGACCCGCTCGGCCCGGGCACGGCCCCGAACCGCACCTACGACGTCGTCCCTCACGCCGAGACGATCGACTTCGACGACTCGGGCTGGCGCGTGCTCGCGCCGGAGGAGACGATGCTCCGCCTCGGGAACGGCCGGGTCAGCTTCAACTGGTACCGGATCGCGGTGACGATTCCGGAACGAATCGGGGCGCTCGATCCCACGGGTGCCACGATCGTCTTCGAGACGGTGATCGACGACTACGCCGAGGTCTGGGTGGACGGCGAGCTGCCGATCGTGCTGGGGCAGGCGGGCGGCAACGTCGTCGGCGGCTTCAACGCGCCCAACCGCATCGTGCTGACACGCGACGCGCGGCCCGGAGACACATTTCGGATCGCCGTCTTCGGCATCAACGGCCCGATCTCGGCCTCTCCGCACAACTACATCTGGATGCGCACGGCCACGCTCGACGTCTACGCCGCGGATCGCGTGGCCGTGGCCGAGGAGACGTCCTTCGAGCTCCTCGGCGACGGCGGTGGGCTGGTGCCAGCGGACGCGCGGCTCGAGCGCGTCGCCGGCGGCTTCGAGTTCACCGAGGGGCCGGTCTGGACGCGGGACGGTGCGCTGCTCTTCAGCTCCCCGAACACGAATGCGATCTACCGCTGGAATCCGGTTGGCCGCGTCGACGTCTTCCGGCCCAAGAGCGGCTACACCGGTGCCGACATCGGCCGCTACCACCAGCCGGGCTCGAACGGGCTCACGCTCAGCCCCGACGGCCTGCTCACGATCTGCCAGCACGGCAACCGGCGCGTGATCCGCGTCAACCCGCACGGGGACACGACGGTGCTCGCCGACTCGTACGGCGGCAAGCGGCTGAACAGCCCGAACGACCTCGTCTACCGCGCGGACGGCACCCTCTTCTTCACCGACCCGCCGTTCGGGCTACCCGACCCGTCGGAATCGGAGCTCGGGTTCAGCGGCGTCTACTCCGCGAAGGACGGTGTCGTCGAGCTCGTGACCGACGAGCTCGAAGGGCCGAACGGGCTCGCCTTCTCGCCCGACGAGCGATATCTCTACGTCGGAAACTGGGACTTCGACCGGACCGTGGTCATGCGTTACGACCTCGCGGCCGGGACGAGCGACGTCTTCTTCGACATGACCGGCGCGCCCGGCGACGACGCGATCGACGGCATGAAGGTCGACCGCGAGGGCAACCTCTACGTCTGCGGGCCGGGCGGCATCTGGCTGCTCACGCCGGCCGGCGAGCATCTCGGGACGCTGCGCCCGCCGGAGAGCCCGCACAACCTCGCGTGGGGCGACGAAGACGGCCGCACCCTCTACATCACCGCGCTCACGAGCATCTACCGCATCCGGCTCTCGGTCCCCGGGATCAGGCCGGAGTAAGGAGGAACCGAACATGTCCAAGGGATTGACCCCGGGAGCGACGTTGCCGGACTTCGAGTTGCCCGACGAGACCGGCACGCTGCACACGCTCTCCGAGCTCCAGGGCGACAACGCGATGATCCTGATGCTCGGCCGCGGGGAGCACTGTCCGCGCGAGCGTCAGCACCAGCGCGAGATGCTCCGCTTCCAGGAGTGGTCGCCGGTCGCCTTCACGGAGCTCGTGACCGTGCTTCCGAACTCGCTGCACGATACGAGCAAGATGAAGATCGCGACCGGCGCGTGGTGGACCTACCTCGCCGACGAGCAGCTCGAGGTTCGGGACGCACTCGAGATCGACGAGTACACCGACGTGCACCACGACCACGCAGTCGTGCCGCACACGCTCGTCCTTGCACCCGGCCTCGTGATCGACAAGGTCTACGTCGGCTACTGGTTCTGGGGACGACCGTCCTCGTACCAGCTCTGGTCCGACCTGGGTGACCTCTTCCGCCGCATCAAGCCCGACTTCGACCCGACCACGGCCGACGCTCGGGCCGCCTGGAAGGCGGCACAGCGCGAGCCCGTTCCCGCGTAACGCGAGGACGCAACTCGGACACTGAACCCTGCACTCGCGACGAAACGGAGAACCGATGACCGAGACGACGATCGCCCACGAGACCTCCGCGACGGCGGCCAACGCCAAGCCGATCGCCTCCTACGGCCTGCTCTCCGACTGCAACTCGGCCGCGCTCGCCGGCAACGACGGCTCGATCGACTGGCTATGCCTGCCCCGCTTCGACAGTCCCGCCGTGTTCAGCCGCATCCTCGACCCCGACGCGGGCCACTGGTCGATCACGCCTGTCGGCGACTACAGCGTCGAGCGGCGCTACTTGCCGCACTCGCTCGTGCTCGAGACCACCTTCACCACCGAGACGGGCTCGGTCGTCCTCCGCGACGCGCTCGCGTTCGCTCCGGGGCAGCGCGGCCACGCGCTCGGCTTCGATGCGCCGCACGAGCTCCTGCGAGAGGTGGCGGGCATCGCCGGGTCGGTCGAGCTCACGCTGGAGCTGGCTCCCCGCCCCGAGTACGGGCTCGTCCGGCCCCTCTTCCGTCAGACCGAGGACGGTGGCCGCACCTTCGGTGGACCGAACCAGGTGATCGTTCGTGCAGGTGTTCCGACCGAGGTCGAGGGATCGACGATGCGCGCCGGGTTCACCGTCTCCGAGGGCGAGAGCGTCGGCTTTGCCCTGCGGCGGGCGCCGCTCGTCGCCGATCCTCCGCAGCCGACGGCGCCCGAAGACGTTGCGCAGCGCATCGACGACACGGCCTCCGCGTGGAGCTCATGGGAGCTCGAGCACGACATCTACGAGGGGCCCCACAAGGAGCTCGTGCAGTTCAGCTCGCGCGTGCTCAAGGGGCTCACGTACCGTCCGACCGGCGCGATCGTCGCCGCTCCCACCACGTCGCTACCCGAAGCTGTGGGCGGCGAGCGGAACTGGGACTACCGGTACGCATGGATCCGCGACGCCAGCCTTACCCTGCAGGCGCTCTATGTCGGCACGTGCTCGGACGAGGCGGAGGATTTCGTCTCCTTCATGACGAGCTCGGCCGGCGGCGGAGCGGGCGACATGCACTCGCTGCAGATCATGTACGGGATCGGCGGGGAGCACGATCTCACCGAGCGCGAGCTCGTTCACCTGCGCGGCTGGCGCGACTCGGCGCCCGTGCGGGTCGGCAACGGCGCGTGGGGCCAGACGCAGCTTGACGTCTATGGCGAGCTGCTCGACGCGCTCCACCTCTACCACGAGCGGCTCGGCGACCTCCATCCCGAGATCCAGCGCTTCATCGCCGATCTCGCCGACACCGCAGCGGTGAGATGGCACGAGCCCGATGCCGGGATGTGGGAGATGCGCGGCGAACCGCGCCATCACCTCTCGTCGAAGGTTCTCTGCTGGACGGCGCTCGACCGTGCGGTGAAGCTCGCTGAGCGGCTCGGGATGCACGCCAACGTCGACGCCTGGATCGCCGCGCGCGACGAGATCCGCGAGGCGATCCTGACGCGCGGCTGGAGCGAGGCGAAGCAGGCCTATGCGCAGTCGTTCGACTCCGACGAGCTCGACGCGGCGCAACTCCTGATGCCGCTCGTCGGCTTCCTGCCCGCAACCGACCCGCGCATGCGCTCGACGATCGACGCGATCGCCGACGAGCTGACCCAGGATGGGTTCGTGCTGCGCTACCTGAACGACGAGGGCCTTAACGCCGACGGCCTCACCGGCGAGGAGGGGACGTTCGTCATCTGTTCGTTCTGGCTTGTCTCCTGCCTGGCACAAGCGGGCGAGCTCGAGCACGCGGAGGCGCTCTTCGATCAGCTTGCGGGCTACGCCAACGACCTCGGCCTGCTCGCCGAGGAGATCGACGTCGCAAGCAGAGAGCTGCTCGGGAACTTCCCCCAGGCGTTCAGCCACATCGGCCTCGTCACCGCCGCCTGGGAGATCGACCAGGCCCGCGCACGAGCCGCCACGAGCTGAACCGAACGCGCGGCGCCCGTCAGAGCAGGATCTGGACCGCGGTTCCGGACGGGCAGCCGCGCGCGACGAGCGCCGTCGCGCGGTGCAGGTCGATCTCGACGCGCGCCGCGAGAACGGCTGCGTCGTTCACATCGAAGCCGGCGCCGACGAGCTGCGAGAAGCGCCAGCCGAGGATGGCCGCAGCCTCGTCAACATCGAGCGTCGCGAGCTGAGAAGCGGTCATGTAGATCAGTTGCTCGACGGTCCCCCAGCGTTACACGTGTAACGCTCGAGACTCTCGCGACACTGCTCGACATGCTGATTCGCACCAAACTCGCATCGCTCGCGATTCTCTTGCTGGTTGTCGGCCAAGCTGCAGCCGCTGGTGGCGCCGTTTCGACGGTGACCGCGGGACGATCGACCTACGGCGTGGTGCTCTTCGATAATCACGGCAAGGCGCTCTACGCCTTCACGCGCGACCCACGCGGCCAAAGCACTTGTTCGCGCGCCTGCGCAGCGGCCTGGCCACCGTACGTCGTCGACGATGGCCCGCGGGCCGGTGACGGGGCCCGGCAGGCGCTCCTCGGAACAACGAGGCGCCCAGACGGTAGGCGGCAGGTGACGTATGCCGGGAGACCGCTCTATTACTACGTCGGCGACCGTAAGCCTGGCCAAATTCTGTGCCAGAACGTCTTCGAGTTCGGCGGCCGTTGGCTCGTGATTCGGCCCGATGGACGTCTGGTGCGTTGAGTCTGGATGGCGGACCGTCCTCTATCCGTTATCCGTTCCAGTCATTCTCGGGACACCCCGGAATACCTGATCGCCCACGCGTGAGCTAGAGGCTTGATGTGAAACGACGTGCCGGCGGGGATGCGCCAGACCAAGCGGATTGGACGGGGCGGGCGTAGCGCGTAGCGGTGGCTACGGGCAAGACCGACCCGGCCGAGCCGCGCCGTGTCTGGTGCACCAGCCGTGGGTGCGTGAGTTTCACATCAAGCCTCTAGCTGTCCTGCCTACGGAGGTTGTGAATACGGCTGATCGGGGGTCGGCCTCCGAGTGAGCTGTGTGGTCGCCGTGTGTTGTAGTGGTCGAGCCAGTGTGGCAGGGCGGCGGCGCGTTCGCGGTGTGAGTGGTAGACGAGTCCGTAGGCCCACTCGCGCGCCATCGTCTGGTGGAAGCGCTCGACCTTGCCGTTGGTGCGGGGCCGGTAGGGCTTGGTGGTCAGGTGGCGGACCTCGTGGCGGGCAAGGAGGTGCCGCAGGTCGCGGCCTTTGACGTAGATCCAGGCGTTGTCGGTCATCAGCCGCTTCGCGACGATCCCGTGCTCGGCGAAGAAGCGGAGCGCCCGTTCGAAGAAGGCCGCGGCGGTCACCGCACGCTGATCGGGGTGGATCTCGGCGTAGGCGAGCCGGGAGTGATCATCGACGATCGCGTGCAGATAGTCGACGCCGTCACGGTGCTGGCGGTCCTGGCTCGAGCGATCGCCGGTGACACGGTGGCCGGGCCGCTCGAAGCGCGCGTACTCGCTGACGTCCATGTGCAAAAGATCACCCGGACACGGCCACTCGTACCGGTTCGCAGGCTCCCGGGCCGCTCGCGGCGGCCGTGAGATCCCGGCCCGGCGCAACACCTTCCAGACCGTCGAGTGGCAGATGCCGGTCGCGCCAGCCACCAGCCGCGGCCCCCAGCCCGTCCGACAGCGGCACTCACAGATCGATTGCTCGAGCTCCGGGGCGAGCTGCCTGGGCGAATGACGTGGCCGGCTGGAACGGTCAAGCAAACAGGCAAGCGTCGCCCGAGCCTCCTCGCTCGCGTCCAACCACCGGTGCCACCAGCGATGAGCGGTCGCCGCCGACACGCCGTGGCAGGCTGCCGCCTGCTTCAGCGTCATCCCTCGATCGATCGCCGAGACGAGCGCGTAGCGACCAGCCAGTCCGAGCTTCGCGTTACGGTGAAACGACATCCGAGCCCTCCTTCGAGAGTGAGTCCTGGCAGACCCAGCTAGTACGTGCGGAGACGCGCGTCGGCGCTGAGTCAGCTCGAGGGTGGGATGTTCAGGTTCATCCTGAAGAGGTTTGTCGGGTCGTACTTCGCCTTCAGCGCCCTGAGCCGTTCGTAGTTCGCGCCGTAGCCTGCCTTGACGAGCGCCTCCTTTTCTTCGCCGAGCCCGGCGAAGTTGAGATACATGCCGCCGGTCGAGTGCTGCCCGATCGCATCCCAGAATGCGCGGCCCCAGCCGATCGCCCCCTCGTTCAGCGCCGGATCGTCCCAGCTCGCCTCGCCGGTCACCAGGAAGGCGGCGTCGCGGCCGCCGTAGGCGGTGTCGGTCTCGCCGACGCGGCTCATCGCCCCACCCTGATGCCAGACGACGATGTCTGTGAGCGGCGAGGGACGGCGCGCGCCGTAGTCGGCGATCACCTCGATCGCCTCGTCGGTCAGCGTCGCGAGCGCGCGCGACTTCCAGTAGTAGAACGCTCCCTTCGGAAAAAGAGCATCGAAGCCGCTCTGCAGACCCACCCACGGCCACGGGCCGCTGAGATCGATCAGTGGCTGGGCGAGCTCGCGAAGCGGCTGCACGACCGGTGCGCCGTTCTCGACGGAGCCGCTGTAGCAGGCGGCCACGACCACGACAGGCTTTCCGTGATGCTCCGCTGGGAACGCCTCGCCCGGTGGGACGGTCCAGAGCAGCACGATGGAGCTCAGCTCGTCGGGGGCGGTGGTGACGGAGTCGCGCCAGGCGCGCAGGAGCTCCGGCACGTCATCGAACGGATAGAAGATCGCGCCCACCATGACCATCGGACCAACCGGGTGCGCCTGAAACTCGAACGACGTGACGACTCCGAAGTTGCTCCCGGCGCCACGAACCGCCCAGAAGAGATCTTCGTTCTCGGTCGCACTCGCGGTGCGCATCTGGCCGTCCGCCGTCACGATGTCGACCGAGAGCAGGCTGTCGATCGATAGTCCGTGCTTGCGGCGCAGATGCCCGGTACCGCCGTGCAGCGTCAGTCCGGCGACACCGGTGGTCGAGACAACGCCGGCCGGTACTGCGAGACCGAACAGCTGCGTCTCGCGATCCAGATCACCGAGCGTCGCCCCGCCTTGGACGCGCACCGTCTGCGTCGACGGATCGACGCGAACGCCTCGCATCGCGGACAGGTCGATCATCAGGCCGCCGTCGTTGACCGCGTTCCCGGCGACATTGTGACCACCCGCACGGATCGACAGCAAGAGGTCGTGCTCGCGGGCGAAGTTCACGGAGTCGACGACATCCGCAGCCCCCGTGCACTGGACAATCAAGGCGGGTCTGCGATCTCTCTCGACGACCCTACAACTCCACGGGCTCGACTTCCCAGACCGCGTACTTGGCCTTGTCGCGGAACTCCTCGATCCCACGCGAGCCGAATCTGCGACAGGATCCGCAGCTTCCGACCGTCGGGAGTCTGGAAGACGTCGCCGGTACACCAATCCGGCATGGCGGTTTTGAACATGCCGGCGTCGTCGCCGGGTGGTCATCGCCGCGCTTAGGCTCAGTCGATGGACACTCAGCAGGCCATCCGAAACCTCGAGCGCGTGAAGCGGGAACGTGAGGCACTGAACGCCTCATACCGGGAGCTGGAGGCCGAGCTCGAGACGTTCGAGGCGCCCGACGATCCCGAGGAGGGATATCGGCAGCTCGTGGCGTTGATGAGGCGGTTCGGGAACTACGTCCAGATGGAGCAGGAACAGAATCAGATGTTGATCGGCCTTCTCGCCGACGCGTATCAACGACTGGCAGCGAAGTAGAGGCGGGTCGGTTGAGCGCCCGCGGCCGCCTCGAGGCGTTTCCGGCCCGCCACACCCATCCTCCAACGAGAACCGGGCACGCGCTATAGCCCGAAAGGCTGACCGGGCGGACGATCTCGGTAACGGGCCGGGAGGACGTATGGCCGTAAATCGTCCCGGCCTACACTTCACCCATGCTCGCCGACGGACAGTGGACCTGGCTACCCCTCTCACTGCTGTTCGGCGCTCCCTGGATCGCTGGGATCATCTGGGTCTACCTGCGGACGATCGGGAGAGATCAAGTTCCTCCCTCGATGGCCGAGATGGTGAGTCGGCGTCTGTGGCCGCACTGAGCTGGCATTCCTCTCGCAAATGACTGACGAGAGGCTCTCCTGTCCCCGCTGCGCCGGCTCGGTCGCGGAAAGACCAGGCCGGATGACCCACCACCGCGTCTACTCCGACCGACCCCCCAGACAGGCGAACACCTAACAGTCTTCTACTGCGACAACTGTCGCCGAGCGTTCAGCAGAAACCACATCGAGTGGGCGCGGGCCCAACGCGACGGCTGAGGATCTACCGGGCTCGAGCTCGATTGTTGACCGCTTCACGGTTCTCAACCCGCCAGCGTTGCCAGCCGATGCAGCGGCGATCCTCGCGCGCAGCTCCTCCGGCACCGCCGCTCCGATCAGGCTGGTCGCATCCTCGCTGCTCAGCGGCTCGAGCCGCACAGCCGCCGGCCAGGAGGGACGGCTATCGAGCAGCTCGAGGCGGGCAAGACAAAGCAGCAGGAGTGGGGCTGCCGCTCGAGAGCAGGGCGACGTGCTCGACCAGGTCGAGGAACGTCTCCTCACCCCACTGAATGTCGTCGAACACAACCACCAACGGCCCCCTACCGCAGCGTCCTCCAGCGTCTTGCGGAACGCCCACGCGATCTCCTCCGCCGACGTGGCAGCCTCGCTCTCGCCGAGCAGCGAGCGGATCGCCGCCGCGGCGGCGTCCTCCTCCGGCAGCACGTCGAGCTGCCTCAGCACCTCCACCACCGGCCAGTAGGTGATCCCCGCGCCGTAGGGCAGGCAGCGGCCGCGCACGACGGTCGCCTCGACTGCCTCCAGCGCTTCCGTGACTAACCGAGACTTGCTGACGCCCGCTTCGCCAACGACTGTTACAAGCTCGCAGCTCCACTCCGCCTGCACCCGCTCCAAAGCGTCCCGTACGAGCGCGAACTCGCGCTCACGCCCCACAAACAACGTCCCGTATCGCCGCTCCGGCACAGCGTGTACAGCCAGCAATCGATATGCGACAACCGGCTCAGCTTTGCCCTTCAACTCGAGCGGGTCGACGGGCTCGACCTCGATCGCGTCGCCCGCAACCGCGACCGTCGGCTGACCAACTAGTACCGCCCCGGCTCGGCCGCCTGCTCCGAAGCCGTCGTCGTTGAGGCTCGGCTGCTCCCCCTCTTTCAGCGGCCTGGTGGCTGTCGTGTGCTTCACCTATGCCGGAGCCGACCTCGTCGGCAACGAACTCGTCGTGTGGGATCTCCTACTTCTGCTCGGCGTCCCGATTGCTTTGGTCGTTCTCGCCGGCAGTCGCGCCAGAATGACAAGCCAACAGATCGTGGCTGCGTCGGGGCGACGAGCAACAGAACGAACGCTGCGGACAGACGCTGCTCAACCGGTTGGGCGATTCAGTCTTGACCAAGGGGCGCAAGCCGCCGCCGAAGGATGACGGCGGCCCGACCGAGATCACGCTCGAGCGCGCAACCGACGGGAGCGGCCACATCTTCGACGTCTGGAACGAGACCCCGATCCGGGAGCCGGAGCCAGCCCGCCTGCCCGAAGTGAAGCTGCTCACGATCTCGGGCGCCAAGGACGCGTCCGAGCTCTTAGCCAGCCGCCTCGAGCTCGACCGCGGAGACCTATAACCAACAGCCCTTCTCGCGGCCCCGCCTGACCGAGCGACGTCGCAGTGCGTGGTCGTACCTGCCCGCGACCGCCTCGGAGAGGATCGCGCTCATCAGAGCGTCCCGTCCATGCTCGTCGGGGCGAACGGGATGTTTGGAGTCAGGGCCGCCGCCCGCCGGCTTCTCGTCGGCCGACATCGGCGGTTTCCGTGTTGTCCGGAACGACCCTGTCTCCACCTTCTGGCCGTCCTTGTTCGTGTATCGGCATCTGATCGAAGGTCAGCGCGACGACGATGCGGCTCGACTCGATCGGCTGCTCGCTGGCGCACAGACTGGCGCGCGGCCCGCCTCAACCCAGTAGCCAAGCGAAACGGCACCGGTATCCCTCACCGGTGCCGCGGCCCTTTCAATCTCCGACAGGCGCCCTAAGATCAGACAGGACTTTCGTCGTCTGAGAACCAAGGGGGAGGAACCTGTCGTGAGGAAGCTGCTTGTCCTCGTCGTCTCTGCACTCGCGGTCGCCGTGGCCCTCGCGGCGAGCGACAGCGCCTTCGCAGCAGGCGGAGACGCACCGAGGCGCGACGGCGGTCGTGGGGTCTGGTTCACGCGCGTCTGCGCGATTCCGGGGGCGGCGCTCGGTGCATGCGGCGCCCAGGTCGTGACGAACGGCGGAGGCACGCCCCTGGCGGGCGGCGCACCTGCTCCGACCGCGCTCAGCCCGGCGCAGTTCCACTCCGCCTATGGGCTCCCGACGACCGCGCCGACCCCGCAGACGATCGCCATCGTCGACGCGTACGACCATCCGAACATCGAGTCCGACCTCGCGACGTTCTCGAGCTTCTACGGCCTTCCGCCCTGCACGACGGCCAACGGGTGCTTCCGCAAGGTGAACCAGGCGGGCGGCACGTCGTATCCGATCGCCAACCCCGGGTGGGCGCTCGAGATCGCACTCGACGTGGAGACCGCCCACGCGATCTGCCAGAACTGCAAGATCCTGCTCGTCGAGGCGTCGTCGGCATCGCTCGCGAACCTCGGCGCCGCCGAGAACCGCGCCGTCGCGATGGGCGCGAACGTCATCTCCAACTCGTGGGGCGCGACCGAGTACTTCTCGGAGACGCTCGACCAGAGCCGGTACTTCAACCACCCGGGCGTGGTGATCACGGCCTCGACCGGCGACAACGGCTACGAGGTGCAGTTCCCGGCAGCGTCGCAGTACGTGACGGCGGTCGGCGGCACGACGCTGCACGTGAACGCGAACGGCAGCTGGGGCTCGGAGACGACGTGGAACGGCACGGGATCGGGCTGCTCGGTCTACGTCGCGAAGCCCTCGTGGCAGAACGACACGGGCTGCTCCGGGAGAACAGTCGCCGACGTGTCCGCCGACGCCGACCCGAACACCGGCGCCGCCGTGTACGACTCGGTGACGTACGTCGGCCAGTCGGGCTGGTTCCAGGTCGGCGGCACGAGCCTCGCCGCGCCGCTGATCGCGTCGGTCTACGCGCTCACCGGCACCGCTTCGACGGCCAACTACGGCTCGGCTCCGTACGCGAGCCCGTCGCTGCTGCACGACGTCACGTCGGGCAGCAACGGCAGCTGCAGCCCCGCCTACCTGTGCACCGCCGGCGTGGGCTTCGACGGCCCGACCGGTCTCGGCACGCCGAACGGCCTCGGAGCGTTCACGACCGGCGCCCCGCCGCCGCCTCCGCCTCCGCCGACGCCGGACTTCACGGTCGGCGCATCGCCCACGACGGCGACCGTGACACAGGGGACGAACGCGTCCTACACCGTCTCGGTCGGAACGACCGGCGGCTTCTCCGGCACGGTCAATCTCAGCCAGAGCGGCCTTCCGAATGGCGCGTTCGCGCCGACGTCGGTGACCGGCTCCGGGTCGTCGACACTGACGGTGAGCACGTCCGCGATCACGCCGGGCACGTACCCGTTCACGATCACGGGGACGAGCGGGTCGACGACCCACTCGGTTCAGGCAAGCCTCGTCGTCCAGTCGGTGCCGACAGGCCCGCCCGCGGACTTCTCGATCTCGGTGTCGCCGTCGTCGCGCACCGTGATCCCGCCGGCGACGAGCACGTTCACGGTCTCGATCACGCCGAGCAACGGGTTCTCCGGGCCGGTGACGCTCTCCGCCTCCGGTTTCCCGGCCGGCATGAGCGGCTCGTTCGCCACGAACCCGGTGACGTCGAGCACGACGTTCACCGTCACCTCGGCGAGCGGGATCCCGTTCTTCACGCGGGCGACGATCAGGATCACCGGGACGAGCGGCTCGCTCTCGCACTCGACGACGCTTAGCATCCTCGTCATCTAGGCAACGCAGTCTCCTGCCCCGGCGTGCTCGCGCCGGGGCAGGAAGGCTGCGAATAGACTGAAGCGCATGACTCCGGCGAGGTGACTCGAGCAGTTCGCCGACGGCATCCGCCGTCGATCCTCGCTGCCCTTCGGCAGCGGCATCCGCACGCTCGAGACGACAACGGAGGTAACGATGACCCGCCAGAACTTCCTGGCCGACGAGCCATGGGAAACGAGCTACGACGAAGAGGGCTCGCGCACGCGCGTCTTCTGGCGACCCGACGGCGCGACGATGGGTGCGTCCCTGCTCGAGCTCCTGCCGGGCTCACGGCCCAGGCTGCACCTGCACTACGGCGCCGAGGAGATGTTCTTCGTCGTCAGCGGACGGCCGACGTTCCGCAACGCGACGAGCGAAGAGCAGCTCGCGCCGGGCGACTTCGTGTTCTGCCCGGACGGGCGACGAGGAGTGCATACGTTCGAGAACCACACCGATCAACCTGCCCGCATCCTCGCGATCAGCGCAGGCGGCTTCCCCGATGTCGTCGCCTACCCGGAGGACGGGTACGCATGGGTCGCAACCCGCGATCCGGAGCTCGATGCCGACGACCTGGACCCGGGGATCATCGTGCGCTTCGAGCTGCCGACGGGCTGAGCGACCGGCGAGGGTCTCGGGCGACCGAGGCCCTCGCCGTGCTTTGCCTACAATGCCGCCTCGGGGCGCATAGCTCAGCGGGAGAGCGCTCGCTTCACACGCGAGAGGTCCCTGGTTCGATCCCAGGTGCGCCCACTCACACCCCGCCGCCACGCGGAAACGACTTGGGTAGGCGGTTCTCGATGTGCGATCAGCGCTCGATATGCGGTGCCGTGCTGGTACCGGTGCTGGTACGCGATCCAGGCCGAGGTGGCGACGCAGGCGAGCATTAGTGGCTCGATCCTGTCGTCCGCTCCGGAGGAAAGGCTCGCCATCCGCCGACGGCGCGCGGCCTTCTAGACGTATTAGGCGATGCTGTCGTTCAGCGAACCCTGATCGCGAGCTTGCCGCGGACGTGCTCGGTGGCGAGGGCCTGGAGCGCGTTGGTGGCGCGGTCGAGTTCGAAGGTGTCGTGTATATGTACCTGCAGCGTGCCGTCGTCGAGCAGTGCCGCGAGGCGGCGGAGATTGTCCGCGCTCGGCACGGCCATCACGTTGGTGCGGCCCCGCCCTTCTCCGGCTGCGCCGTTGGACGATGCGACGCGCGCACCGTCCCTGAGCGCGCCGTCGAACGCTCCCGGCGCGTAGGAGACAAGATCGAGCAGCGCGTCGACGCCGTCAGGGTGGCGGTCGCGGACGGCGGCGACGACGTCGCCGTCACGGTCGAGCTGCTCGGTGACGCCGAGCTCGCGCAGATAGTCAGCGTCCTCCGCGAGCGCCGGAGCGATGATCGTGGCACCTGTGCGGGCGGCGAGTTGGACGGCGAAGCTGCCGACGCCACCCGTCGCACCGGCGATCAGGATCGTGTCTCCCTGGGCGAGCGCGAGTGCGTCGACGGCGGCGAGTGCGGCGATCCCCGCGAGTGGGGCGACGCCGGCCGCGGCGAGGTCGAGCGAGGTGGGTTTCGGCGCGACCTGCATCTCTGGGGTGAGTGCGATCAGCTCGGCCCAGCTTCCTTCGTGGACAGTCGGATTCGCGTGCAAGAGGAAGCCGAACACCTCGTCGCCCACCGCATAACCCTCGACATCTGCGCCAATTGCTTCAACTGTTCCTGCGTAGTCACGTCCGAGGACGACCGGAAAGTCGTGCTCGACCATTTCCCGCAGCATCCCCGCCGCGATCGCGTTGTCGACGGGGTTCACCGACGACGCGCGCACGCTCACGACCATGTCGTCTGCCGCAACTGTCGGGTCCGACAAGTCGTCGCGAAGGGCAGGAGCGGCGTCGAAAGCATCGAGAGTGACGGCTCTCATCAGGGCCTCCTCAGTTATTCAAGCGAGAATGAATGGCGGATTTGCGGCCTGTCCGAAACGTTGAGCGAACGCAGCGCACGTCTGCTCAGTATCGACAAGCTGGGGGTCACTGGTTCGAGCCCAGTACCGCCCACTTCTCACCCGCACTGTTGAGCCAGTCCTGACCCTTCACGCGGCCGCACCGGGCTGCCGTGTCAGGTCCGTGTCAGGACCCAGCGACGCAACCTCGGCAGCACCGCC
>CAVPSK010000018.1:0-12133 GCA_963708355.1 uncultured Thermoleophilia bacterium
CGGCCGCAATCCGGATCGCGGCTTCGGACGAGACGATGCGAAGCTCCTCGACCGCGACGACGGTCAGCGCCATCGACGCGGCGTGACCCGCGGCGATCGGCCCGAGGGCCGAGACCACCGCCCACCGGGCGCGCTCAGCCGATGGTCTCCTCGGGGGCTTCCATCGCAAGCCTGGGTGACGGATAGAAGCTCGGATCGGGTGTCCAGCGCGCCATGGCTCCTCCTGCTCGTCCGTGAAAAGCGGCAAGACTATCTTTTTTGAAGTGGTCCAGGACGAGGGGCCGCCTCTCGGCGAGAGGCGGCCCGGGCGAGCCGGCTACGCGCCCGGCGCGCGGTACGGAACGGAGAGCTTGGCCGCCTCGTCGACGTCCGCGAGCTCGATCAACGGCGTCGTCTTGATGCGCACGCTGCCCGTCGCGCCGACGGCCAGGCTCAGCGCGGTCGCGGCCGCGTAGCTCGGAAGGTCGACGATCACCACGACGTCGTCGTCGCCGAACGCGTAGTAGAACGCCTCGATGCTGCCTCCGAGCCCCTCGACGACACCCTCGACAGCCTTCCTCCGGGCGGTTCCGCCTTCACTCAGGACTCCCTTGGCGCCCGCTGCGGTGTAGGACGCTTGCCACAGGTACTTCGCCATCGTGACTCCTCTCGTCGTGCGATTCCGGCCGCGGACCGAACGGTCTGGGCGCCAACGGCTCGTTGAGGTGACGATGTTCGCGGCACAGTCGACCGTGTGCAAGCGGCGCGCAGCGGTCAAGCCGCCTGTGACCCGGCGGCGCACGCACGCTCGAGCGCGTCGCCCAGCGACTCGCCGCCGGCCCGCGCGAGCAGGAACGCGGCCGCGAACGCGTCACCGGCGCCGAACGGCCGCCGCCGCGGGACGACGGGGGCGGCCCGCCGCTCGATCGCACCGCCTTCCGCCGCGAGCGCCCCCTCCGCGCCGAGCTTGACGCAGACGACCGGGAACCGGCCGGCGAGGTCGTGTAGCGCCTCCTCCGGCGCGGCGCCGGTCAGTGCGCGCGCCTCGGCCGCGGTCGCGAAGACGACGCGCACGCCGTCGAGCAGCTTCTGGTCGGCGCTCGCCGCGAGCCCCGGGGACGCGAGATCGACCGCCGACCACTCGCCGGTGAAACGGTCGAGCGCCGCGCGCGCGGCCGCGCCCGACCCCGGCTGGAAGAGTGCGAAGCCGGAGACGAGGAGCGCGTCGCCGTCCAGCGGGTCCGGCACGTCGTCGGGCGACAGGTGCGCGTTCGCACCGCGGTCGGCGACCACTGCCGGCGCGTTCTCCGCGAGCAGCGCCACGGCGACGCCGGTGCGCACGTTCGGGTCGCGCACGAGCCGCACCGTCACTCCGTGCTCCGTCAGCGACGCCGCGACGAGATCGCCGGCGGCATCCGCTCCCACGCGCCCGACCACGGTGGCGCACGCTCCGAGGCCTGCGGCACAGAGCGCCGCGTTCGCCGCCGACCCGCCGGCCCGGAGGTCGACGTCCGCGTGAGCGCGCCCGCCCGGCGGAGGTGCGGCGGCGCAGACGACGTCGACGAACACGTCCCCGACCGCGACGAAGCGCACGCTCTTCAGGTGCCTGCGTCCGCGAGCAGCTCGCGCACGGGCGCCGTCGCCAGGAAGCCGGTGGCGCGCTCCGGCGAGAGCGACGCAGCGAAGGCCTCGATCAGCCGCCGCGTCTCTGCATACGCCTCGGCCGCCTGGTCGTCGTCGCCGAGCTCGTAGGCGGCGCGACCGAGCGCGGCGGTCGCACGCCAGCGCGCAGGCGCTCCGACGAGGTCCTCCGCGATCGCAACCGCGGCCCGCAGCGCGGCCAGCGCCTCGTCCCGACGCCCAAGGCGCGCGTAGGCCTGCCCGAGCGCGGTGAGCGAGCGTGCCTCGTACTTGCGTCGGTGCGTGCGTCGCGCGACTGCGATCGCGTGCTCCGCCCATTCGATCGCGGACTCCGCAGGCTCTGCGACGACCGCGATCTCGGCGCGCGCGTTCGCGAGCCGGCCCGCAATCAGCCAGGTGGTCCAGGCCGTCGCGTCCTCGGCGCCCTCCCAGAGCTTGGGCCAGGTGACCTGGGCGCCGCCGACGTCGCCCTCGAGCAGCTGCGTGTACAGGAGGTCGGAGCGCGCGAACTGGGTCGGCATGCCGAACGTGTCGGCGAGGCTCAGCTCGAGCGCCTCCTCGCTCCGCCGGCGCGCTTCCGCGATGTCGTACAGCTCGCGGAACGCGAGCGCGGAGTAGTTGAGCACGACCGCGGGGCTGCGACCGATCTCGCGGGCGAGCTCGAACAGGTCGTTCCAGATCGCGATCGCCTCCTCGTGGCGCCCGAGCCCCGCCAGGCCCAGCGCCTCGAGACCGCCGCCGCGCAGCAGCGCCTCCCCGCTCCGGACGTCGCTCGCGAGCGCCCGCGATCGCTGCCCCATCTCGACGGTCCGCTCGTAGCTCCCGGTCCAGTACAGGACGTCGGCGTGAAGGTGGTAGTGGTCGGCGAGGTCGTACGCACGGGCGCCGGGCACCCAGAGCTCGAGAGCGCGGTCGCCGAGCTCGAGCGCACGGTCGAGATCTCCCTCCGCGCCGCGCATCGCGAGCGCCTGGCTCTCGATCGCGAGGGCGGCCGGAATCGCCGTGTCGTCTCCGAGGGCCTCCGCGAGCGGAAGCGCCTCTTGGGCGATGGCGAGCGTCTCGGCGTCGCGCTCCGTCCAGAGCGTCGCGCGCGCACGGCCGATCAACGCGTCGAGGCGCTGCTGCCCGTCGAGCACGGGCAGCAGCTCGGCGAGCTCGTGCGCCGCCCGCTCGTAGTCCTGGATCGCAACCAGCGCGAGCCCACGCCTCAGGCGAATCTCCCGACGCAAGTCCTCGCCCGCCGCAAGCTCGAGCGCCTTCGAGTAGAGATCGATCACCGCTCCCTGCGCCCAGGCACGTCGTGCGACTTCCGCCGCCGAAAGAAGGTACGGAATCGCGCGATCCGGCTCGCCGCCCTCGCTCCAGTGGTACGCGAGGATCGAATGGAGGGTCTCGGCCGACTCGCCGACCGCCTCCTCGATCGACCGCGCGACGTCCGCGTGCAGCGTGCGCCTCGCCGACCGAGGGACAGTGGCGTAGGCGACGTCGCGGATCAGCATGTGCTTGAACGTGAACTCCGCGTCGCCCGACAGCTGGCTCGCCGAGTCCCGGCGGATCAGGTCGCGCAGCTCGAGGACGCTCAACGCGGCGTCGACGTCGCTCACCTCGCCGACCGAGGCCAGCACCCCGCGCCAGAACACCCGGCCGACGACTGCGGCGGACATCAGCGCGCTTCGCGCGTCGGCGGGAAGGGCGTCGATTCTCGCCGCGATCGCCTCGCGCACGGTCACCGGGAGCGCCGCCCCCTCCCCGAGCTCGGCAACCGAGGCGGCGAGCTCCTCGAGGAAGAGGGGGTTCCCACCCGCGACCTCGACCATGCGGTCGATGTCGACGGTCCGGCCCGCGACCTCGCCGATGATCGCCGCCGCCAGCTCGGCGGAGTCCTCGGCCGTGAGCGGGTCGAGCACGATCGTCGCCTGCGGTACGAGGCCGCTCGTGAATCCCGGCCGGCTGTCGAGCAGCTCGGGCCGGGTCAGCACGATCAGGACGAGCGGCGAGTCGCGCAGGTGCATCGTGAGGTGTTGCAATAGGTCGAGCTCGCTCGGCTTCGCCCAGTGGACATCCTCGAACACGAGCAGCGTCGGGCACTCGAGCCCGAGGCATTCGAGGAACCGGCGGGCTGCGAAGAACAACAGGGCGAGGCTCCGGGCGTCGATGTCGCTCTCCGGCGCCAGCCCGAGCAGGAGCGAGAGGTTGCGGGTGGTCTCGGCGGTCTCCGGCTCCGGCATCACCTCGGCCACCGCCCGCGCGAGCTTCTCGCGCGCGACCGGGAGCGGATCCGACGCGATGATCCCGCTCGCATCCCGGACGAGGAACGAGAACGCCTGGTAGCCCGCCTGCTCGCCGTAGGGAAGGCAGCGCCCGCGCAGGATCCGGCCGCCGTCGCGCTCGACGAACGCGGCCGTCTCGCGGCACAGCGTCGACTTCCCGATGCCCGGCGGCCCGACCACGGTGACGAGGTGCGGCCGCCGCTCCGTCACCGCCCGCGCCCAGATCGATCGCAGGAGCACGATCTCTTGCGATCGGCCGACCAGCTCGCGCTGCGCGAGCGGCCGCACCGAAGGCTCGGTCACGGCCTCGACGACCAGCCACGCCTCGACCGGCTCGGCCTTTCCCTTCGCATCGATCGCCGGTGCCGCCTCGAAGCGGATCGAGTGCCGCGTGGCGCGATGCGTCTCGGCGCCCACGATCACCCGTCCGGTCGGGGCCGCCGCCTGTAGGCGAGATGCGGTGTTCACGACGTCCCCGATCGCCAGCGCCCCGCCGTGCTGTGCGCCGAGCGTCACGACCGCCTCGCCCGTGTTGACGGCGGCACGCGCTGCGAGCTCGAGGCCGTGCGCTCGATTCACGTCTCCGATCCCCTCGAGGACGCTGAGCGCTGCGCGAACCGCGCGCTCCGCGTCGTCGCCGTGCGACGTCGGCGCCCCGAAGACAGCCATGACCGCATCGCCGATGAACTTCTCGAGCGTGCCGCCGTGCTCCTCGATCCGCCGCTTCGCCTCGGCGTGGTACACGTGCAGCGCGTCGCGGACGTCCTCCGGGTCGGCGCCGTCGGCGCGCGCGGTCGAATCGACCAGGTCGACGAAGAGGATCGAGACGAGCTTACGCTCCTCGGCTGGACGGCCGGCGCCGTCGAGCTGCGCGCCGCAGTGGCTGCAGAAGCGGGCCCCTTCGACGTTGCCGCGGCCGCAGCTCGGGCACTGCGCGGATGCTTCCGTCGACGTCACCCTTCTTCCCCCTCGTGCTCGGCGAGCCACGCCTTCGCGACGCGCTTCTGCGCCCGCGTCAGCCATGCGTCGACGACGAGCTCCCGCAGCGCCTCACGGTCGATCCGCTCGAGGGCCGGGATCCGCGCCAGCACGGCGGGGTAGCCGTTCCAGTGCGGCGTCGTGAAGAAGATCTCGGGCCGGTCGGCGAGCAGCAGCTCCTTCTCGTCGAGGTCGGCAACCCGGAACACGAGCACATCGTTGAGCCGCTCGCCGGTCTCCTCGTCGACGGCGTCCGGCCGGCGGCTGCGATGGAAGCAGAACATCTTGCCGTGCACGCTGTACGTCGGCCGGCCGTCGTCCGAGACCTCCTTCGTCACCTGCGGCAGCTCGAGCGCCAGCGCGTCGAGGTCGGCCATCGTCGCCATCTCCCCCGAGACTTTGCCACCGTCCGTACGATCGCGCAGTGATCGTCCGCACCGTTCTCGGCGACATCGACCCTGCCGACCTCGGCCCGTGCGACGCCCACGAGCACCTCTTCCTCGACACGCCGGCGCAGCCGGGCGAGGAGTTCGTCGACCGCGACAAGGCGGTCGACGAGGCGCGGACGCTCGCCGGCGCCGGAGCGCGCTCGCTCGTCGACTGGACGCCGCTCGGCCTCGGCCGCGATCTCGACGGCCTCGCGCACGTCTCGCGCGAGACGGGCCTCCACGTCGTGGCGGCCACCGGGCTGCACCGCGACGCGCACTACACGGCGGACGATCCGTATCGCACGATGCCGGTCGACGAGCTGACCCGGCGCTTCGTCGAAGAGCTGCGCGCGCGCTGTGGGATCGTGAAGGCCGGCGCGAGCTACCACCACCTCACGGCGTTCGAGGAGAAGGCGTTCGCCGCGGTCGCGGCCGCACACGTCGAGATCGGCGCGCCGGTGTGCGTCCACACGCAGCACGGGACGATGGGGCTGGCGATCGTGGAGCGGCTCCAGTCGCTCGGCGTCCCCCCCACCGCCGTGATCCTGGCCCACGTCGACCGCAACCCCGACGCAGCCGAGCACGGAGAAACGGCCGACGCCGGCGCGACGCTCCAGCTCGACGGGCCGGGCCGAACGAAGTACTGGCCCGACTCGACCATCCTGCAGCTGATCGCCGATCTCGCCGAACGTGGCCACGCCGACCGGCTGCTCCTCGGCGGGGACACCGGCCGGCGCGGGATGATGCGCGCCTACGGCGGCGGCCCCGGCCTGGACTACGTGTTCGCACGCTTCCGGCCGCGGCTCGAGCGCGAGCTCGGCGCCGACCTCGCGCAACGGATCTTCGTCGCCAATCCGGCGCGGGCTTTCGCCTGGGAGCCCTGAGATGGGTGATGGGCCGTCTTGCCCAACCGTCTAGACAGCTATACAGTCGCGCCATGGACGGGCCGTTCAGCCTGGCCGGGCGCCGGGTCGTGGTCACCGGAACGTCGACCGGCATCGGCGAGGCCGTCGCCCGCCGGTTCGCCGCCGCCGGCGCGCGCGTCGCGGGGATCGCGCTCGAGGACGCGGCTCCGGTCGACGGCATCTTCACGACCGGCGACACCGGCGATCCGGAGGCGGTCGAGGCGCTCGCCGGCCGCGTCGAAGACGAGTGGGGCGGCATCGACGTGTGGGTGAACAACGCCGCGCGCCTCATGGTCAAGCCGCTCGTCTCCACGACGGACGAGGACTGGCACGGGCTGCTGCGGGCGAACCTGCACGGCTACTTCTACGGCTGCCGGGCCGCGGCACGGCGGATGATCGCGAAGCGCGCGGGCCGGATCGTCAACGTCACCTCCGCCGCGCGGATCCTCGCCGTGCCGGAGCTGGGCGCCTACAGCGCCGCGAAGGGCGCAATCGACGCCATGACGAAGACGTTCGCGCTGGAGCTCGCCCCCCACGGCGTCACCGTGAACTCCGTGGCGCCCGGCGCGGTCGACACCGCGATGAACGCGACGGCCTACACGCCGGAGGTGCGCCGCACCTACGAGGAGCGAATCCCCCTCCGCCGCATCGGGACGGTGGACGAGGTCGCCGACACGATCCTCTTCCTCGCGAGCGACGCGGCTCGCTACGTCACGGGGCAGGAGCTCGTCGTCGACGGCGGGCTCACGATCAACGGCGCGGTCGGGCACGCGCGCACGGACGGATGACCGAGTTCGTCCCCCGCTACTACACGATCGAGCAGTCGCTCCGCGTGCGGATCGCCGCGCTCGATCCGCACGCACCGCTGCCGTCGGACGCGCAGCTCTGCGAGGAGTTCGGCGTCTCGCGTATGACCGCGCGCGGCGCCGTGCAGCGGCTCGTGCAGGAAGGGCTCGTCTACCGCGTCCCGGGCCGCGGGACGTTCGTCGCACCGGAGCGGGCGAATCGCACGGCGAGTCACATCCTCTCGTTCAGCGACGAGATGCGGCGTCGGGGCAAGGTGCCCTCGTCGCGGATCGTCGAGCAGAAGCGCCGGCCCGCAACCGCTGACGAGGCACGGAGACTCGCGACGGACGAGGTGTTCGTGCTCCGGCGCGTACGGGAGGCAGACGGCGAGCCGGTCGCGCTCGAGACGGCGGTCTTCCCCGCCGAGCGCGTGGCGGACATCCTCGACCGCGACCTCGGCAGCGACTCGGTGTTCGCAGCGCTCGCCGCGGCCGGTCTCGTACCGACCGCCGGCCGGGCCGACCTCGGCGCGGAGGCGGCCGGCATCGGAGACGCGAAGCTGCTCGGCGTCAAGCGCGGCGAGCCGCTGCTCGTCGAGCGCCGGCTGATCCTCGACCAGGACGGTGCACCGCTCGAGCTCACCGAGAGCCGGTACGTGGGAGCGCGCTACGGGCTCGGCGTCGACTTCGACGTGGAGCTGCCGACGTGACCCTGCTCGAGACCGCGACGCTGAGCGATGGGCGCCTGAGCGTCGACGTGCTGCCGTCGCGCGGGCTGGACATCGGCGGCGCACGCTTCGAGGGCCGACGGTTCTCGTGGGAGTCCCCGATCGGCCACGTCCCGTGGCAGGGAAGCTTCAGCCGGCCCTTCGGCGGCGGACTGGTGGTGACGTGCGGCCTGCGCAACGTCGGTGCAGCGGCCGAGGGCCAGCCCCAGCACGGCTGGTACAGCTCGCTCCCGGCGAGGGACGTCACGATCACGGAGTCGACCGCACGCGGCCGTGTCGTCGATGCCGACGTCCCAGGCCCGGCGCTCGAGCTCACGCGCGAGGTGACGCTGCGGGCCGAAGGCGTGCACCTGACCGACGTCGTCCGCAACCTCGGCCCCGAGCCGGAGCCGGCGCCGATCCTCTACCACGTGAATCTCTGCTGGGACTCGATCGAGACCGACGCCGCCGAGGTCGTCCCGCGCGACTCCGATGCGGCCGACGGCGAGTGGCGCGAGACAGGCTCGCCCGGCCCCGAGCGCGTCTACAAGCACATCGGCGCATCCAAAGCGTGCGTGACCTACGACCACCTGCGCGTCGCGGTTCGCTCGAACCTCCCCCGCCTGTGGCAGTGGATCGAGCCGTCGTACGGCGCGCTCGGGATCGAGCCGGCGAACTGCTCCGTGCACGGCCGCGCACACGACCGTGCCGAGCGGCGCCTGCCGACGCTCGCGCCGGGCGAGTCGCGGACAACCACGCTCGAGATCACGGTCGAGCCGGCATGACCCGGCGCATCGACGAGGTGCGCGCAGGCGTCGTCGGCACCGGCTTCATCGGCGTGGTCCACGTCGACGCGCTTCGCCGCCTCGGTGTCGAGGTCACCGGCGTCGTCGGCTCGACGCCGGAGCGGGCGGCGTCGAAGCACCTGGCGGCGGCGTACGAGAGCTACGAGGCGCTGCTCGACGACGAGCGCGTCGACGTCGTCCACCTGACGACGCCGAACCACCTGCACGCGAGCCAGGTCAAGGCGGCGCTCGCAGCCGGGAAGCACGTCGTCTGCGAAAAGCCACTCGCCCTGACCGCTGCCGACTCGGCCGAGCTGCTCGCGCTCGCCGACCGCAGCGGGCTCGTCCACTGCACGAACTTCAACATCCGCTTCTACCCGCTCGTCCAGGAGGCGCGAGCACGCACGCTCCGCGGAGACCTCGGCGACGTGTGGAACGTGCACGGCGGATACCTCCAGGACTGGCTCCTGCTCGAGACCGACTGGAATTGGCGCCTCGAGCCCGACAAGGGCGGCGAGCTGCGCGCCGTCGCGGACATCGGCTCGCACTGGCTCGACCTCGTGCAGTTCGTCAGCGGTCTCGAAGTCGAGCAGGTCTTCGCCGATCTCGCGACGACCCTGCCCGTCCGCCGCCGGCCGACAGGCGAGGTCGAGACGTTCGCCGCGGCCGACGACGTCGAGCGCGTCGAGGCACGGATGACCACCGAGGATCTCGCCCACATCCTGGTTCGGTTCCGTGGAGGCGCCCGCGGGTCGTGCGTCGTCTCCCAGGTCTCGGCGGGACGGAAGAACGCGGTTCGCTTCGAGGTCGACGGCTCGAACGGGTCGCTCGCGTGGGACGGCGAGCAGCCGGAGGCGCTGTGGCTCGGCCGCCGCGACGAGCCGAACGGCACGCTGATCCGCAACCCGGGCCTGATGGCGCCGGTATCTTCCGCGACGACGCACCTGCCGGCCGGGCATGCCGAAGGGTTCGCTGACACCTTCCGCGAGCTCTATCGCGCGGTCTATCGCGCGGTCGCAGCCGGCGAGCCCGGCGACGACTACCCGACGTTCCGCGCAGGTCACATCGAGAACGTGCTCGGCGAGGCGATCGCACAGTCGAACCGTGAACAGCGATGGGTGGAGGTGGCCTTGTGAAGCTCGGACTGATGACGGCGGCGTTCGGTGGACTGTCGCTCGACGAGGTCGCCGCGTGGGCGGCAGCCAACGGCTACGACATGCTCGAGGTGGCGTGCTGGCCGTCCGCCGGCGGCGAGCAGCGCCGGTACGCGGGCGTCACCCACATCGACGTCGACGAGCTCGACGTCGACGCGGTGCACGCGACGCTCGAGCGCCACGGTGTCGCGATCTCGTCGCTCGCCTACTACCCGAACAACCTGCATCCCGACGACGCGCACCGGCGGGAGGTGAACGCCCATCTGCGGAAGGTCGTCGACGCGGCGCAGGCGCTCGGCGTCGGCATCGTCGGGACGTTCGCCGGGAACGACAAGGACCAGCCGCTGCCGGAGAACCTGAAGCGGTTCCGCGAGATCTGGCCCGAGCTCGTCGCGTACGCCGGCGAGCGGGACGTGAAGATCGCGATCGAGAACTGCCCGATGATCTTCAGCTACGACGAGTGGCCGGGCGGCAACAACCTCGCCTGGTCGCCTGCGATCTGGGACGAGATGTTCTCGGCGATCCCCGACCCGAACTTCGGTCTGAACATCGACCCGTCACATCTGGTCTGGCTGCAGATCGACTACGAGCGTGCCGTCTACGACTTCGCCGACCGCATCTTTCACGCGCACGCGAAGGATCTCGAGATCCGCGCCGACGGGCTCTACCGCCACGGCACCTTCTCGTCCGGGATCGGCTGGCAGGTGCCGCGCCTCCCCGGCCTCGGCCAGGTCGACTGGCGGCGTTTCCTCGGCGCCCTCTATGCGGTCGGCTACGACCACGTCGTCTCGGTCGAGCACGAAGACCGCCGCTTCGAGGGCGACCAGGAGCTCGTCGAGCGCGGTTTCCTCATCGCCCGCGACACGCTCGCGCCGCTGATCCACTAGCGAAGCCCGGTGCCAGGCACCAAGGTGCCTGGCACCTCTCGTTCGCCTACGGCACGAGCACGAACTTGATGCCGGCGCCGCTTCGTGTCGCCGCGAAGGCACGCTCCCACTCGGCGAGCGGGACCGCCTCCGTGAGCAGCGGGCCGAGCTCGACGCAACGCTCACCGACCAGTTCGAGCGCGCGGATCCACGACGCCGGCGTCGAGGCGTTGCCGGACGTCACCGTCAGCTCGCCGAAGCACACGAGGTCGAGCGGCACCGACACGCGCTTCCCCGCCAGGCCGATCTGGACGTAGCGCCCACCACGGCGAACGGACTCGAGCGCGAACGTCATGCCGGACTCGTGGCCCGAGCACTCGACGGCGACGTCGAACGCCCCGACATCGCCCGCGTCGGTCGTCGACGTCGCGAAACCGAGCGCGGCAGCGGTCTCGAGCCGAGCGGTGTCGTTCGGCGTTCCGCGGACGTGGACCTGCGCACCTGCCGCACGCGCGACCTGTGCGGCGAGGAGGCCGATCGGGCCCGGGCCGACGACGACCACCGCGTCGCCCGAGCCGATCCGGTCGGGGTCGAGCAGCGAGTGACAGCAGCACGCGAGCGGCTCGACCATCGCCGCCTCACGACCGTCCAGCCAGTCCGGAATGCGGTGCAGGTTGCGCGCGGGAACGAGCAGCCGCGGCGCGAATCCGCCGTCCACGAACGAGCCGATCGACCTGCGCTCGGGACAGAGATTGATGCGTCCGTCACGGCACCAGCGGCACTGCCCACAGGTCGAGAAGTACGTCTCGGTGACGATGCGCGCATCTCGCCACGACTCGTCGACGCCGTCGCCGAGGTCCGCCACGACGCCGGAGACCTCGTGCCCCATCGTCACCGGCGGCTGCGAGGCGTACTCGCCGTCGAAGATGTGGACGTCGGTGCCGCAGATCCCCGCCGCGACGACGTCGACGACGACGTGACCGGCCGTCGGCTCCGGTTCCTGGCGCTCGGCGAGCGCGACATGGCCCGGCCCGGCCGCGAGCTTCGCCAACCCCTGCACGACTCAGTCCCCGCCGGCGGTCGCGCGGGCGTAGATCGCGGCGAGCGCGAGCACGATCAGCCCGTAGATGATCTGCCGCAACGCCTGCGACGCGTTGAGGATCGTCCCCGCGTACCCGCCGAGACCGCCGAAGATCGATGTGCCGCCGATCACGACCGCCGCGACGGACGGCAGCAGGAACGGGCTGCCGATGCCGAGGTCGGCGGCGTTGTTGAAGCCCACGAGCAGGATCCCGGAGGCCGCAGCGAGCATGCCGCTGAGCGCGTAGACGACGAGCAGCACCTGCCAGTTGCGAACTCCGGCGAGACGAGACGCCGCTGGATTGTCGCCGACCGCGTAGATCATGCGTCCGATGCCCGAGTAGCGCAGCCCGAGGATGATCACCACCGCCACCGGGCCCACACGAGCAGGTCGTACGGGATGTACGTGAGGAAGCGCGCAGAGCCCAGCGTCACCACGAAGTTCGGGACGAGCGCCGTGAACTGCTTCTGCGCCTGCACCGTCAGCAGGCCGAGCGTGATCGTCGAGATCCCGAGCGTCATGATCAACGCGTTTACGCGGAACAATGGGGGAAC
>CAVPSK010000019.1:0-60655 GCA_963708355.1 uncultured Thermoleophilia bacterium
GCCCGCAACGTGAGGCGGAACCTGGAGGCAGCGGCGGGACCACTTCGAGGCGCGCCACTCCGCGGTGCTCCGACGCCATCGCTGGATCGTCGACTTGTACCACTCGAGCCGTCTTCGACCGTGTGCCCGCCGTGCTACCGCGGGCTGTGCAGCGGATCCGAGACACGCCGCGGGATGTCCTGGGCGGCGCGCGCAGCCCTCGAGGCGCGCACGTCGACTCGTCGTCCCTCGGATCACGGCTCGGCACCTCCAGGAAGGCGCGCAACCGACCGCGCGCCGCCGCATCAGCAGGCCCGGCAGTCCCCGACAGCAGGAGTTCTCGCCTCGACCGCGTCGGCCGCATGGTAGATCCCGGTCCCGACGGTGAGCATGTCGGCTCCTGCCTCGGCGTATCTCGCTGCGCTCGTGGGCTTGACACCGCCGTCGACTTCGATCCCCAGGGGAATGCCCAGGAGCACATCAGCGCGGCGCGGAGGATCGATCCGCTCGAAGGTGTCCGGCGCCGACGGGCTGCCGCCAAACCCGATCGGCACCGAGAGGAGGTTCGCCGTCGACCGCTCCGAGCAGCTCGTCGGAGATCGCATCGATCGGCGTGTCCTCCTTCACTGCCACACCCACGCCGCGACCCTCGGAGCGAACGCTTTCGACGACGCCCTCCGGGTCGTCGGTCGCTCGAGGTGGAAGAGAACCAGGTCTGCCCCCGCGTCACACATCCGCCCCACAAGCCGCTCCGCCCGCAGCTCCACCATCAGGTGCACTTCGATCGGCGGCACCGACCCAGTTGCGCACGAGCGCAACGATGTACTCACCGAAGCTGATGCGCGGCGCGAAATGGCCGTCGATGACGTCGAGGGAGAAGGCATCGACACCTGCATTCGCCACCCGCTCGACCTCGTTCTGCAGCTGCGAGAAGTCAGCGTCGAGAATGGATGCAGGAGATGACTGCCATGTCAGGCTCGAGCGGCTTGCTCGACATTATCCGATGACAGCGCCAGTCAGCCTTCGAGCAGCCAAGGATGGTCAGGAAGATGGTCGACGGTCGAATTCGCGCCGTTGAAACCGAAGGCAAACGCCTGCACTTCGAGAACCCAAGAAGCTGACGGTGCTTGACCTCGCGCCGGACAAGGACAACTCGACCCGATCGAGACCGCCTCGCGAGGAGAACGAGCTTTCGGCGGTTGGCCGACTCGAGCGCCCGGTGGAGATCAACCTTCTCGTGTCTACTGCTTGACCCGGATTGGTAAGAGGCTTAGGAAGCGGCTCAATCAAGCCCCTGGAGACTCAGAAGATCCGGACGCGGTTGCCGCTCGGGGCGCCGACTCGACGGCCTCGTCATCGTGCGTGACCGATCGGATTCGTCACTATCCCCGATGGAGTTTCCTGGACACGCACCGTGACGATCTGGGAGGATCCGGCCATGCATCGGCGCATCGAGACGCAGCGCGGCTGACGGCTGCGGTCCGTGAGATCCGCTTGAAGGGCGAGTTGCGACCGCAGCGACGCGGAAGTTGCGGCCGCAGCCCGTTGAGGCTCACCACCGGGACGAGCGGGCCGGCACCCAGTTCCTCGGCGGCTCGCATAGAGCCCGCGGCCCAGCTGAGGCAAGGGAGAGCAGAGGATCGCGTGATGGCCGTGGTCGACGACCTCAAACACGTTCCACTCTTCGCAGATCTCAACCAGCGGCAACTGCGCAAACTCGGAAAGTGCGCCCGCGAGCGTGTGCACGAACCCGGAGTGGCAGTCCTGCGCGAGGGGGAGATGAGCAGGGCGTCGGATTCTTCATCATCGTGGAGGGCGAGGCGACGGTGAGCATCGGCGGCCGCGACGTCAGAACGCTCGAGTTCCAGGAGACCGCTTCGGCGAGCTGGCGCTGATCAGCGAACGCGAGCGGGTCGCGACGGTGAGTGCCCGCACTCGACTCCGCACGCTGGAGATACCCATCTGGGACTTCAGGGACTTCGCGCTGGCGAACCCCGGACGTGACCTGGAAGCTCCTACGGCACTCGGTCAGAGCTCCTCTCGGGAGGCGGGTAGCTAGCCCTCGGGTGCTACGGGAGTTGAGCCGTCCGTCACGGCTTGCCCGCGCTCAATCCGCCGTCCACGACCAGCCCCGAGCCCATCACGAAGCGCGAGTCGTCGGAGGCGAGGTAGAGCGCGGCCCGAGCGACGTCGCTGGGGTACCCGAGATCCCCGCTGAGCTGACGCGAACGAATCGAACGGCGGCCCTCCTCCGGATCCGGAGTAGGAGTCGGCGAGGTAACGCTCCACGAACGGGGGTCAGGAATCGTGCCCGGCATCAGCGCATTGACGCGTACGCCGTGCGGCGCCAGGTCGACCTGCATCGACTTCGTCAGCGCGAGAACCGCGCCTTTCGATGCCGCGTAGGACACACGCCGTCCGAGGCCCGTCTGTGCGATCGCGGACGACATGTTGATGATAGATCCCGAGCGCTGTGCCTTCATGATCGGCACGACCGCGCGTGACATCAGGAAGACGCCGCGTGCGTTGACGCGCAAGACGCGTTCCCAGAGCTCGAGCGTCGTCTCCTCCACGTCGCCGATACCGGCGATTCCTGCGTTGTTAAAGAGGACGTCGATCTTGCCGTGGTGCTCGACGACAGCACCGGCGAGGCCCAGCGTCCCGTCCTCGTCGGTGACGTCGACGTGGTGCGTGACGCCCTCCCCATCCGCATCGATGTCGGCCGCGACGACGGTCGCCCCCTCCTCCGCGAAGAGCAGCGCCGTGGCCCGGCCGATACCGGAGCCCGC
Source organism: uncultured Thermoleophilia bacterium (assembly GCA_963708355.1). Lineage (GTDB taxonomy): Bacteria > Actinomycetota > Thermoleophilia > Gaiellales > Gaiellaceae > PALSA-600. Next base: position 2,769 of record CAVPSK010000019.1, read on the forward strand.
CCCGGTGATGATGAAGACCTTGCCTTCGAGGTTCATCGTCAGCTGGTCTTCGCGCCGGGGCCGGCGACGGTCTCCACGTCGGTCCAGCTCAGGACGTCGGTCCCTTTCGGGACGAGAGCGGCGACGACCGGTCGCTTGTCGGCCCTCGTTCGGAGCAGGCGAGGCGGCTTCTCGCTCAGGTGCTTGTCCCCCCACTGCCGGAGCGCTGTCAGCGCGACTTTGAGCTCGAGCCCTTTCGCCGTCAGCCGGTACTCGTAGCGCTCCGGCCGTCGCTGTAGAGCACCCGCTTCAGGATTCCCTGCTCCACGAGGCGGTTGAGCCGGTCCGTGAGCACGTTGCGCGCGATCCCGAGGCTTTCCTGGAGCTCGTCGAAACGGTGTCTGCCGAGGAAGACGTCGCGAATGATCAGCAGCGTCCAGCGCTCGCCCACCACTTCGAGCGCCCGCGCAATCGAGCAGTTCTGACCCTCGTACTCCCGCTTCAGCATGCGGCTACGGTAGCAGAGTTAGTTGCGTCAAGCAACCTAATGTGGTACAGTTGCCAACCAGTCAGTTGCTTGAAGCAACTTATAGGAGAAGAGACGATGAAGATCTTCCAGACAGCGAACGGCCGCACAACCCTTTCGAACCCGACGGCATACGCGCTCGCCGCGGGCGTCATCGGCCTGGGCCTGTTCGCGTCCGTCACCCCGTCGCCGCTCTACCGGACGTACAGCATCCTCTGGCACTTCTCTCCACTGACGCTGACGCTGATCTATGCGACGTACGCCTTCGGAGTGCTCGTCGCATTGCTCTTCGCAGGTGGCGTGTCGGACGATGTTGGACGGCGCCCGGTCCTGCTCGTCGCACTCAGCGGCCTCGTGGGGTCGACCGTGCTGTTCCTGCTCGCAGACTCGGCGGCCTGGCTCTTCGCTGCCCGCGGCCTGCAGGGCCTCGCGACCGGCGCAGCACTGGGCGCTGCGAGCGCGTCGCTCCTCGACCTGCATCCGCGACGTGACCCGGCCGGTGTGGGTCTCACGAACGCCGCCGCGGCCGCTGCAGGAATCGGCCTCGGCATCCTGGTCTCGTCCTCCCTCGTGCAGGTCGGATGGCAGCCGCGCGCACTCCCGTTCCTCGTGCTCCTGGCCCTGGTCGGAACCGCCCTCGTCGGCGCCTACTTGATGCCCGAGCCCGTGCACGGACGTTCACGGCCGCGCCTGACGATTCAGGCTCCACGTGTGCCGCAGGTGGTGCGCGGGCCGTTTCTGCTCGCGGCGCTCGCGGTGCTCTCCTCCTGGTCGATCGGCGCCCTCTTCTTCTCGCTCGGCCCGCAGCTCGCCGGCCACCTCTTCCACACGACGAACGTCATCGCCGCCGGAAGCGGCATCGTGGCGCTTGCCGCAGCCGCGGTGGTCGCGCAGCTCGCGACCGGGCGCCTCGCGCCGTGGATCGCGACAAGCACAGGCTCGATCGCGCTCGCGGCCGGGATGCTGATGATCGTCACCGCCGCGCGCGACGGATCCGGTGCGCTCTACCTCGCAGGCTCCATCGTCGGCGGCGTCGGCTTCGGCGCCGCGTTCCTCGGAGGCCTGCGCGCCCTCGTCGCTGCGATCCCTTCCGAGCACCGAGCGTCGGTGCTCTCCGCGTTCTACATCGCCGCCTACGCGTCCCTCTCCGTGCCGGCCGTTTTGGCCGGCGTCGTCGTCACCTACATCTCGCTTGCCGCAACGTTCGAGATCTTCGGGACCGTCGTCGCCGCGATCGCGCTGATCGTCGCCTTCCAGGCATGGCGGACGAATCCCGCGCGGACGATTGCGCGGCCGACATACAGAAGGGAGGTACTCCATGACGCAGCATCCTGAGACGGGCCTCGTCGAGGCCGTGTGCGGTAACTGCGGCGCAGCGTTCACGGTGCGGACAACCGTCGCATCGCTGTCGCTCGACGTCTGCTCGAACTGCCACCCCGCCTACACCGGGCGGCAGCGCGCCGCCGCGACCGGCGACCGTATCGAACGGTTCAACCGGCGCCGCAGCCTGGCCGCGTGAGCCCGAAACAACGCAGTGACCGCCGGACGCCGGCAGCGCCGCCGTTCAGCCCCGGCTGGTTCGCCCGGACGGGGCAAAGACGGCGGCGAAGGAGCCTGCGAGCCATCCGAGCGCGCCGACCGAGAACGACTGGACGACCTCGGGTGCCCCGTTTCCCTTCGCGAGCCAGACCGCGATCAGCAAGAGCCCGACGGCCAGGTAGGAAAGGACGCCGATCACGATCAGCGGCGAGTTGGTCGGAGCCTTGGCCGCTTCGGTGAGACTCGCCGGGCCACCCTGCGCGTTCTTCAGGCTCTGCTGGACGTTGATGCCGAGGGCCGCGGCAGTGGTTGCTCCCACCGCGCCCGAGACGACGCCTGAAACGCTCGTGAACGCGGCGCCGAGCTCGAGCTGCGGGTGAACCGGCGTCGGACTGAACCGGAGCAGCTTCAGCGCGATCCAGACCCACACGACGATGAAGAGCGCGAGGAAGGCACCGGCGCTCACGAGCCGCAGGTGGTCGAGCGTCCGTGATCCGAGGTACTCGGTCGTGCGTTCTGCGCTGGAGATCGCCATGTCTCGACCTCTACCGGCTCGAGTGCGGCTCTTTGCGGGCCGCGGTGAATTGACTTGCCTTCACCCATGCCCAGGCCGGGATCTTCTCGGGTGCGTCTGCGGGCCGGTGAGCGGGGTCCCTGCGGCCGAAGCTCTTGAAGTCGCCTTCACCGAGGAACCACGCGAGCCACCGCCAGTACCAGTCCGGCATCGGCTTCGGCGGCGTGTTCTTCGCCGGGCGGGCGCTCAAGGATGACCTCGTGGCGCCGACGAGCGCGTTCGCACGCTGCAGGATCTTCGACCACTCGAACGCCCCGGGGTCCCAATGTGCGTTTTCAGGGACCTCGACGTGTCCGTACCAGCCGCCTTCGCGGCCCCATTTGCCTGCTTTGCGGCGCGTGAAGTCGTACGTCGCCCAGGGCTTGGCGGGCATCTGGTCCGGGAACGGCCGCTCGAGTGGGATTTCGGCCGCGTCCGCCAGCGTCGCCATCAGGTCGGCGAGTGCCTCGCTCGTGGCGTCATCGCAGACCCACGGCTGCTCGCTCGAGTGGCCGGCGATCTCGATCTGCGCCCGTGTGATCGAGTTGGTCTCGACACCGCCGGCATGGTTTTCGAGCGCAGCGGCCATCGTGCCGAGCGGGACGAGTTGAATGATGCGCTGCCCCTCCAGGGTGAAGTGGGGCGCGTAGTGAACGCGGAACACCCCGAGGCCCGATTCGAGGCTGCCCTCGATCGTGTGAACGACTCCTGTCGGGGGCGCTCCCTCGTCGACCGCGCCACCTGGGTTGGGGCACGGGATGTGCTCGATTGTCCGGCCGCCGATCGTCTTCTTGAGCCAACCGTGCTGCATGTCGCCTCCTATCCGCTGCTTGATCCGAGTTGTGCGACGAGGTATTCGGTCTCGGGTTGCTTGACGGCTCCGACCGCGCGCCATCGCCTGCCGGCCGCGAGTTGGAGCAAGGCGGTGGCGAGAAGCGGTATCGCGAGGATCGCCGGCGTGACGACGTCGAAGAGGATGGTCGCGACCGGCTTGATGTAGGGCCTGTCGGAGCCGACGTAGAGCCCGAGTGAGGCGAGCGTCGCGAGCCCGCCGAGATAGAGCGCGGTGCCGTGCGACCGGAGGAGGAACCACAGGCCGACGATCGCGGCGAGGGCGATCACGGCGACCGCGATCGTCACGATCTTGGCGCCGAGCGGCATCATGCGCGCCGGCTTGAGGAAGCGTTCCTTTCCGACGCGAAGGACCTTCAGGAGCTCAGGGTCGGGGCTCGGTCTCCCGAGCTCGTTCGCGACGGCGTCGAACGGCCAGCTCGCGGGTGCGTGTTGCGTTCCGAGCGCGGCCACGCCGGCACGCGAGGGGACGATCCGGCCCGCGAGCAAGTAGCCGTCTGCCATCAGCGACCACGCCTCGAGATCGCTGAAGGCGTCGAGATCGGTGCGGATGTTCGCGAGCGCGCGCTGCACGTCGACGTGGACGCCGAACTCGGCCGTCTTCGTCGGCGCGGTTTGCACGACCGCGTCGCCGCGAGGCGCTCGTGCCGTTGCCGGCAGCCCCGTCTGCAGATGCATGAACGCGACGGAATCGGGGTGCTGGAGGGCAGCCAGGAGGCGCTGCTCGCGCTCGGCGTCGCCGTAGATCGAGATCACGCGGCCGAGCACGGACGGCATGCGGATCGAGGGTCTCACCCGGTCGGGCATCTGGCCCGATCCGTCACTGATCACCATGTGCGTGCAGCCGCGGTCGACGACGCCCTCGATGCCCTGGTTGTCGTGGACCCCGCCGTCGACGAGCTCGACGAGATAGTCGTCGAACAGGCCCGCCACCTGCATCGGCGGAAAGCCGCCCGGGAAGCAGGCCGAGGCCGCGACCGCCGCTCCGAGCGGGAAGTCCCGGCATCCACTCGGCAGGTCGTCCCAGCGGGTCCGCTCGAGGATGACGTTCTTGTCGATGTCCTCCCGCGTCGCCTCGTCCTGCGTTCCCTGACGGCGCGGCTCGCCGACGTACATCGCCTCGAAGCGCCAGTTGTGGCCGGTGTTGAGCGTCGTCGCTTCGAGGATGAGGACCGGCACGCGTGCCGCTCGGGCGCTGTTCTGCGTGTCGGGGTCGAAGGCGCCCGCGTGCCCCTTGGGCTGGATGATCAGGTCGCGCATCGAGATCCGTCCGTTGCGGAGCGGCCGACCGCGCCACGCGGCTGCATAGAAGCGCTGCTCGTACAGCTCGCCGACGCGATCCGTTCGGCTGTAGGTCGGCCGGGCCATCTTGAAGTTCATCAGCAGGTTCGCCCAGCCGGATCCGCGGACGTTGGTCGCCGCCGCTCGGCGATACTCGCGCTCGACGTCGCGCACGAGCCGGACGTAGTCGTCGTCCGTGATCTCGCCGTCGAGCTTGTCCTCGAGCAGGTTCTTGACGTGCAGGTAGTAGAGGGCACCGACGATCGACCCGCCGGAGACCGTCGAGACGACCTCGATCCGACGGAGCAGCCCGTGCTCGGCGAGCTTCGCGAGCACGCCGATATGGAAGAACGCGGCGCGGTGGCCTCCGCCCGAGAGCGCGAGACCGAGCTTGGGGTCGTTCGTGGTCGAAGTGGCCATGGGGTCCATCACGCCTCCATCCCTGGGAACGTCGGAGAGTCGAAGTGCTTCAGCTCGTAGGGCGGACCCTGTGGCTGGTAGATCGTCACGGTCACGTAGTAGTTCGCGCCCTGCTTCGGCGAGGGCACCCAGACCGACCAGTCGCCCGCGTCGTCGTCGTTCGACGGGACCAGCGTGTAGGCGCTGTTCTCTGCTGCGACGAGGTCGTTGGTGGCCGCGTTCGAGAGCTCCCACCTGAGCGGCAGCTTCTTGTGCCGCAGCCCGGTGATCTCGTAATGGAACGACACCATCACGCCGCGCCGGTCGAGGTAGGCGCGCGTGAGGCCCGGCCCGATCGGGAGCTGCTGCCGCTGCAGGTAGCGCCGGAAGGTCACGGGTTGAAAGACGCGGGTCTCGCCGATCGTCGCCTTGCTGGCATTCGCCGGCGCCTGCGGCTTCCACCCGGGCTTGAAGATGAAGATCAGCGCGACGACGCTCGCGACGAGGCCGACGAGCGCGGAAACTTGCCCGAGCGACAGCCGCGGCAAGTGGAACCTCTGCCCGGCTCCTTTCGCCGCGCGGCTGCTGTGCGCCTGCGTCGTCATTTCAGTCCTGGCACGAACACGCCGCGGGCGGGCAGCACGAGCGTGCCTCCCTCGGGCTTCGCGAGGCTGATCGCCAGCCGGTAGGAACCGCCCTCGAGCGTCCGAGGAATGCTCAGTCGAAGCGTGTTCGTGCCCGGCGCGACTCCGTAGCGACGGCCGACGAGGACGAGCCGGCGCTGCTGGAGCGCCACCCGCGCCGACGTCGCTCTGTTCACGCGGAGCTTGAGGACCAGCTGGCGGCTCTGGTGGCTGCGCTGAACTCCGATCTCTGCGAGGCGGGCCGCGAGCGGGCACGCCTGCGTCTGAGTCGCCAGCGTCGACCGCGGGGATCGATTGCCCACGGCGTCGACCGCGTCGACCGCGACCGTGTAGCTACGCCCGCAGACGAGGTTGCCGAACGAGTAGGCCGTACCCTGCGTCTCGCTCGCCGTCGCGTCGTTCAGGTACACGCGGTAGGTCGAGACGCCGATGTTGTCGGTCGACGCGGACCAGGAGATGCCGATGCTGGTACGCGTCGTCGAGGTCACGTTGAGAGCTCCCGGAGCGGTCGGCGGCGCGGTGTCGCGCGAGAAGATCGCCTTGAGCGACGTGACGGGGCCCACCGGGAACGTGCACTTCGTCTGCGTCTTCGAGCAGACGCCGTTCCAGCCGTCGAACGACGAGCCGCCGTCCGGCGCGGCGCTCAGCGTCATCGACTTGCCGTAGTCGTACTCGCCGGAGCAGATCGTCCCGCAGTCGAGCTTCTGTCCGATCACGCGGCCGCTGCCGGTGCCGCCTCGCTTCAGCTGGAACCGAACGCTGATCGTGGTCGGCAGGTCGATCGTGTCGCCGCCCTCGAACCTCGCCCCGACCCAGGTCGGCTCGTCCAGCACCGTGACGACGCAGGTGGCGGGCTGGCTGGTCGGCTCGCAGCCGGGGTTCCACTCCTTGAACGCCGGTCCGTTCGACTTCACCGTCACCTTTACGCTCGTCCCGGGGCGAAACTCGAAGCACCGGTCCCGGCTCTCGCGGAAGTCACGGGGCTCGACGGCACACTGCTTGCCGGCCGGGTCGGTGGTGACCTGGCCCGCGCCTTTGTCCGGCGACATGCGGACGACGAGCTGCAGCGGGTCGAACACCGCGACGACCGACGTCGCGTCGTCATCGAGCTTCAGCTTGCACTCCGCTGACCCAGGGCAATCGGGCGAGCTCCACGAGGCGAGCGTCGCGCCGCCCGCCGTCAGCGTCACGTCCTGGCCACGCGCGTAGGTGAGGGTGCAGGAGCTCTGGCCCTGGTCGCTGGTGCAGGTGCTGCTCTTCGATCCGCTGTCGTCGTTCAGCGCGGCGGGCTTGACGTCGATGTGCCCGCCGAGCCCTCGCGAAGCGACCTGGAGCGTCACGGTGGCAGAGGCACGCGTCGCGGCCGCGGTCGCCAGGGTCGAGAACCCGAAGATCGCAATCAGTGACCCGACCAGCGCCGCTGCAACGAGCCGGGCTCCGCCGAGCGCGCTGCTCTTCCTCCGTTCGCCGCCCGCACGTTGCATACAACGATGGGAGCAGCGAGCTCAGCGAAAAATACGGCTTACCCTGACCCCGGCGTCTACCCGCCGGTTTTTCGCCAACCGCGACGGCTTCGGTGACTGGTCAGCGGATGCGCAAGTAGCCTTGCCGGATGCGAGCGGGTGCGATCGCCACCGCGAGCCTGCTGCTCGCAGTTCTTGCGTCGGGTTGCGGACGGAGCCACACGGTCGTGAGGACGGTCACGGCCGAAAGCAAGGCGTCTGCTGCCTCGAGTGCCACCGGCGACCAGCGGCTCTACGGCCGGATCAAGTCGATCGTGCGCAGTGGCGGCCACTACGAGCTGCGCTTCGACCCGGCCTGGTTTCTGTCCGGAGTGACCGCCAACGTGGCCCAGGCGGAGGACCAGGGCGCCCCCTGCCGACCGAGCGTCTGCCCTCCCGTCGCAAACGACAATTACGTGGTCGACGAGGGCCACCGCCTGCTGACATACATCGTTCCGAGCGACGTGCGCGGCACGGTGCTCACCAGGAACGGTGCGAACAGCGGACCGTTCCCTTCAACCACGATCACCGCCGCCCAACTCGCCCGGCTCGTCGCCGGCAAGAGCTCGCTGAAGCTGTTCGAGCCTCTTTCCAGCGGCGTCTGGATTCTTGTCCACGGAGACAACGTCCGGACGTTCGCCCAGCAGTACGTCCCCTAGTGATCACCGTCAGCAGGTCCGCTTGCCGACGTATGAGTCAGGAGCTCGAGGACGCCGACGAATCCGCCAGCCGATCGAAGGCGAGCCCGCTCGACCCCTCGCCGCGTCCGACACCGCGCCGCGCCCCGAACCACACGACAACGCGCCCGTCGCGCCAACGCGCCCGCCGGTACCCCTGCTCCACCCGTAACCCGGCGCGCGGTACCTCCTCCTCGTGCACGAAGTACGGCTCGGGCGGCGTCGCGTCGAGACCCTGCTGGAGCAGGCTCGTCCTCGGCCGCACGGGCACGGGTGGGCTCGGATCGCCGTCCAGGATCCGCGGCATCGCGGCGCGCTGCAGCTGCGTCTCGCGAACGTCGCCCTCGACGTGCGCGGGCACGAACGGGATCCAGTTCTCTGGCACGCTCGTCATCGCCTGGTAGCGGATCGGGGCCGCCGGAGGCGGCGCCGCGGGTGGCGCCGTGCCCGCAAGCAGCCGCTGGTAGGCGGCGAGCGTTTCGCGCGCGGCCTCGACGCCGCGCACGCCGCTGCCGTCGGCGAGCGGGACCACTCGCTCGACGCCCCACACCATGTTCGCCATCTCGTCCCGAATCAGCGCGACCTGCTCCAGCGGGTCGCCCTGCAGGACCGTCGGCGCCGTCGGCAGCAGCACCAGGCCGCCGTCAGCGCTCGGGCCCGTGCCGTCCGTGCGGTCGAAGGTGAACAACGAGAAACGCTGCTGCCAACCCTGGTCGGCGCCCGAGCCGGCCGGCTCGATCCAGAACGCCTCGCCGAACACGGTCGTCACGCGCAGGCCGAGCACGTGCGCGAGCGAGCCGAGCGGCAGGTCGCACGGCAACAGGAACCAGTCGTTGCCGTACACGAGCGCGAACTCGCAGAAGAGGAGCGTCGCGAGGTCGGTCGTCGACGCCGACACGTCGCCGAAGTTCGTCTGGCCGTCTTCGAACGCCCAGTAGCGCGCGTTCGGCATCCCGCTGTACGTCACGGGCACGGGGACACCGGCCTGCAGTACGTCGCCTGCGGCGGGGTCGCCGCCACCGTCGGGAGCCGGCACGTCCGCGCCGGGGTCGACGTCCACGGCGTGCCAATCGAGCGGCCCGCCCTCGAACCCGTCGGCGCCGAGCACCTCGGCGCCACCCGCGACCGGGGCCGCGCAGGCGAAGCGGTACTCGAGCCGGTCGGGCTGCCAGGCGTCGTCGGCGGGCGGCTGCTGGATCAGGTCCGCGAACCAACTCATGAACGCGTCCGCTGCGTGGTCGAGCGCGTCGTGGTCGTTCGGGTCGATACCGACGACGCCGTCGTACGCGTGGTGCGAGGAGCCGGATGCGAGGTGCTCGTAGAGCGCGCCGCCGTCGAGCGCGCGACCGGCGACCGCGGCAACCGCCGCCCACGCCGCCGGATGCGCGCAGATCGCAGCGTCGCCGGGGTCGTCCGGATCGGGCGGCTCGAATCCGTAGTGCTGCCGGAACGCGTCCGCGTAGTTCCCGATCGGCTCGACGAGCGCAAGCCAGCGCCGGCCCATGGCGAGGCGCAGGTCGAGGGCGAGCGGCGCGCCGCCGGCCGTGAACGGCACGCGGCGGCGCTCGACGACCGCGTCGAGCGGCAGGTTCTCGGGGAACGCGCCGGCCTCTGCCGCGCCCGGCCGGTAGCCACGCAGCTCGCTCGTGGCGACGTGCAGCTTCGTGGAGACGGGCGAGCCCGCATCGTCGCCCGCGAACTCGCCGAGCTGCCACTGGCGCGAGAGCATCCACAGGGCGTCGCGGACCTCCGCGCGCAGGCTGCGCGAGAAGTCCGCGCTGCGCGGGCGGCCCTCGAGCCTGTTCCAGACGGTGACGGTCGGGTACAGCCGCTGCGCCAGCGCTGCGCGGATGTCCGGGATGTCGACCCGCTCAGCCATCGCCGAGGGCCCCCTCCTGCAGCGCGCCGTTCACGCGGCCGAGGTCGACGCCGATCGTGATCGGCCGCAGCGTCGCGGCGCTCACGATCGCGGGCAGGAACCGCGCCCACGCGGTGCCGTCGAGCTGGTCGGGCTCGACGGCGCGGAGGTGAGCGAGATCGAGCGTCTCGGTGACCGAGTCGACGAGGTCCTGCCAGGTCCACGACCCCTTCGGGTCGGGCGGTATCGCGAGCAGCCACGCCTGTGGCGGCTCGCTGCTCGGCCTGTCGAAGTGGAACGCGATCCCGGTCGTCTCGGTCTCGGCGGGCAGCGTCTCCGTCCACTCGTCGAGCAGAAGGCCGCACTGGCGTTTCGTCTCGTCGAACGGCACGGCGTAGTGCGCCGTGTAGAGCAGCCGCTCGCCGGCGATCGTCGTGCCGTGGGGGAACTCCAGGCCGAGCCAGGGCTCGCCCGGGACGTGCGGCAGCTGCATCGGCACGAGCGCGGGCTCGCCCTGGCCGACGAGGCCGCCGAGCAGCACGGTCTGCTCGAGATCGTGCAGCCTGCCGCGCACGCGCGCGAGACCGTGCAGCCAGTCGTCGACCGGGAACGGGCGGCCGGCCAGGTGGGCGAGCAGCTCGCCGTCCGTGGACGCCTTCAACGCCTCGCGCCATTCCGCCGCCTGCGCGTCGGAGAGCGGGAACTCGCCGAGAGCGCGTGCGTCGTCGCCGAGCAGCGCCTTGTGCGCGCTGTCGAGCGCGGCGAGCCGATCGCGGTCGGTTGTCGCGGTGCCGTAGGCGTCGAGTGCTGTCTTCGCCGCGTCCAACCGTGCGTCGACCTGGTCGGCGAGCCCGTTCATGCGGTCGTGCAGCGCCGCGGCGAACGCGACGATCCGGTCGACGAACGGGTCGAGCACGAGGCCGGTGGGGTCGATCCCGGCGAGCGAGATCGCGCCCGCGTCTGCGAGCAACCCGCTGAGCGTCGCCGTCGCGGTCGACGCGAGCGCCGCGAGGTCGTCGCGGCGGTGGAGGCACGTCGTGCCCTCGCCGGCGACCACCGGCCGGTACGCGGCGGGCGTCCCGGGCAGCGGGCTCGTCGCCACCGTCGCGACGAGCAGCTCCGCCCGCTGCAGGAGGAGCATCTTCTCGTCGTCGGTCGCGGCGGCGCCCTCGGCCGTCATCAGCTGGTCGAAGCGACCGAGCCGCTCGGTCAGCTCGCCCGCGAGCTTCGTCGCGGCAGCGAGCACGTCGGTGAAGACCTGCGCACGCCACTGGTACAGATCGCCGAAGCCTGCCTGCGGCAAGGCGAACCTCGAGGCGGCCGCGAGCGCGTCGGCGGCCGCACCGATCAGGTCGTCGATCCCCTGCGCGACCGCGTCGCGGTGGCCGGCGGGGTCCGCGAGACGCGGGTCTGCGGAGAGCGCCCGGAGGGCGTCGCCTGCCGTCTTCAGGCGGTTGCGCACCGTCGTTGCGGGCTGCGCGTCGGTGTGCACGGCGTCGTCCTGCGACGCGCCGGCCTCGCCCGGCGGCGTCACATCCGAGACGCGCAGCGGGCGCGAGCGCAGGACGAGCGAGCGCAGGGCGGCGACGAGCGGGGCGACCTCGAAGAACGAGCGCCGCGCGGCCCCGGTCAGGCGCTCGGTGTACGCGATCCGCACGTCGACGTCCGCGCGCGGCGTTGCCGCGCCGAGCACGTGGCGCAGCACGCGATCGTCGAGCTCGTCCATCGCCTGCCCCGGCTCCGTCGCAAGCACACTGAGCAGGTCGAGCGGCTGCAGGGCGAGGTCCCTCTGCGTCACGACGGCCTCGTGCTCGGTTCCGGTCGCCGGGTCGGTCCAGTGCACGCGGCAGCCGACGTCGGCCGGCGGCGGCAGGTGCGCTGCGAGCCACGCGTTGAGGCCGGGCTGGGCGATCGCGCGAGGTGTCACTCCGATCCCGGGCACCGGCGAGTCGAGCGGGTCTCGGCCGACCTCGAGCTGCAGCCCGAGGCGGTGCGTGAGCACGGTTCCCGAGCGCGGCGTCTGCACCACGGCGGGCTCCTGCGGGACGGTGCGCGCCGAGCTGTCGATGCTCGCCGCGGCACGGTCGTGGTTGCCCAGCACGGCCTGGTGGACGGACTCGGCGAGGAGCACGTCGGAGACGGCGTCGTGCACGTCGAGAAGCGAGGCAACCTCGGAGTCGACCGCGGCCGCCTGGGACGGGGTCGCCGTCGGCAGCGTCGCGCCGTACGGGTACGTCGTCTCGCCGCTGCGACGCACCTGCAGCGCGAGCGCGAGGCCGTCCACCACGTTCGACGCCTCGATCGCCTCGATCGGGACGTCCGGGTCGTACGTCTCCTCGAGGCGGTTCGCGACGAGCGGGAAAGCGGTGCGGAGTCCGAAGATGAGCGCATCGACCTCGGCGAGCCCATGCGCGTCGTGGAGGCCGCGCTCGAGCTGATAGCCGAGCAGCGCGCCGAGCGGCTGGCCGTTGCGCATCCCCTCGAGCAGGTCGAGCGCGCGGCGCACGCGGCGCGAGGTGAGGGCGATCGCAAGCGCGTCCGGCGTGTCCGGCGTCGCGTTTGCGAGGTAGCCGCCGCGCAGCACCGCGCCCGTCACCGCCTGGTTGAGCGAGGGCGCGTGCAGGTAGCCGCCGTTCGCAGGATCGCGCAGGAGCGGCGGCGAGCCGGCGGGGGCGAAGATCGCCGCCTCGGCCGCGTCGAGCTCGACCGGCTGGTAGCCGCCGCGTTTCGGCCGCACGTCCTCGAGCCAGCCGAACGCGCCGACGTGCAGGCCCCTGCGCTGCTCGCGCTCGCCCGCAGCGCGCAGCGTCGCCAGACGCTCGTGCGCGAGACCCGTGAGCCACGCGTCCAGCCGGTAGGAACAGAGGTCCACGTGCTCGGCGAGCAGCCGCTCGAGGCGTGCGGTCGGCACCCCGCGCAGCACGTCGAGCGCCGCCAGCTGCTCGTCAAGCAGTCGCGTCGCGTCGTGGGTGTCGAGCACCGTCGGGATGTAGTCGACGACGAGCTGGTCGTCGTTGCCGGTGATCCGCGCATCGGCGCGATAGAGCGGCGCGTACCGGCTCTCGCTCGCGGAGCCGTCCTCGGCGACGTGCACGAACCCCGGCTCGCGACGCACCGCCTCGGCCGCCGTCACGTCCACCACGCCCGCGTCGACGTCGAGGCGTACCGCGCCGTCCCAGTACCCCAGCAGGACCGCGTGGCGCAACAGCAGGTAGAGCAGCGCGTCGGGCGGCCCCGCCGCGAAGCCGAGCTCACGGCGGACGGTCTCGAGCGACGCGCGCGCCGCGTCGGCGAGCCAGGCGATGTAGCCGCGGCCGTCGGCCGTGACCGGTGCCAGCCCGGCCGTCTCCGAGAGCGGGCGGTCCTCGATCACCGCGCCATGCAGGCGCTGCGCCGCACGGAAGAAGAACAGGCGGAGCACCTCGGGCTCGACGCCGGCGGGTGCGCCGAGGCGCGCGAGCAGCTGCAGCGCAGCCGCGTCCTCACCGCCCGCCTGGTAGGCGGCGAACATCCGCTCGCCGAGCCCGGCGAGGTTCGCGCGGTTGTACAGGTCGGCAAGGCTCTCGGCGTAGCGCTGGCCGTACTCGACCGAGGTCGCCTGCAGACCGAGCACGTCGAGCAGCACCGGGATCGGCGCGTTCGACGCCTGCACGCGCGCCGCGTCCTGCGCGAGCGCGGCCCAGTCGGCACGCGCGGTACCGAGGCGCCGCGCGAGCGCATCGAGCAGGTCGAGCGGCTGCGGCTCCTCGTCACCGCCGAGGCGCAGGCGGGAGTAGGCGGTCGCCGGGAGGATCCCGTACGGCTGGCGGCCGACGCGCACCGCGGGCACCGGCCCTCGTCCGCTCACGAAGCGCGTTCCGAATGACCGGATCACGAGTCGCGCCCGGTCGTCCAGCAGGGGCTGCAGCAGCGTCTCCAGCCCGTAGCCCATCGTCGCGGGCCAGAGCGCCGTCTGCATCGCGCGCGCCTCGAGTTGGTCGGTGCCGTGCGCGCCGGGCACCTGAGCCAGCGCGGCCGGGTCGATCCCGAGCCAGTCCGCCAGCCACTGGCCGTCGCGGCGCGCGAGCCAGTCCGCGGACGGGTCGAAGCCGGCCGGAGCGCCGAACGGGTCGGCGAAGCTCGCGTCCGCGTCGTCGGCGCGGCTGACACCCGAGGGCGCACCGTCGGTGTTGTTCGTCGGCGTCCCCTGCGGCACGACCGCGAGGCCGGTGTCCCCGTGCAGGTGGTGGGAGAGCAACGTCTCGAGCTCGGCCTTCGTCGCGGCCGCGTCGGCGCCGAGGCGCAGGCCGAGCACGACGAGCCGCTCGAGCCCGCCGCGCGTCCGCTCGTCGAGCGGGACGCGGAAGCCGAGGCCGTCCGAGACCGCGCGGTCGAAGTCGACGAGCCAGGCGAGCTCGTCGGGCACGACGAGCTCCCCGCCCTCGCCGTGCAGCTGGTCGCCGGACGCCGCCGAGGGATCGGGCCCGACCTGCAGGCGCGGCGGCAGGCTCGCGCCGACCTGCTCGAGCACGAGCTCGCCTCCCACCCAGCCGAGCAGGACGAGCCGGTCGGGCAGGAGCGCCGCGGTCGCGGGCTGCGTCCACGACGCCCCCTTCGCAGCCGGCCCTGGCGGCAGCACGAGGTACGCGAGCGAGACGTCGACGTCCGCCCGGGTGAGCGGTGCGGCGGGCGCCTCGGTGAGGTTCGCGGGGGCGGTGGCGGCGATCAGCTCGGCCGCGCGGGTCGCCGTCGTCGCGGCCGCGAGGTCCGCCTGTGCGGCCGCGCTCGCTGCCGGGTCACCGGCGCCGCGCCAGATCGCGATCCAGTACGCTCGCACGGCGTCGGCCTCGGCTGCGTCGAGCTCTGCGCGCAGTGGGACGGTGAGGATGACGTCACTGGGCGCGTTTCGTGCCGGCCGGTCGGAGGCGGGCGAGACCGGCGTCAGCTGTGACGCGATCCAGGCGGCGCGGCCCGACCCGTGACCGGCCACGAGCGCGCGCCAGGCAGCGCGCTCGCGATCCTCGTCGCCACCCGCGCTCCAGCAACCGCACCAGTAACGCTCGCCGGCGTCGATCTCGGCGTCCGACAGCTGCTCCTCGAAGCTGTCGACGACGCAGTCGTCGGGATACGCGCGCACCCACAGCTCGGTCGGCGGCTCGCCGCCGCCGAAGCGCGTCTCGAGCCGCAACGGGAAGAGCAGGACGGGCAGCCCGTCCGTGAGCTGACCGGCACTCGAGCGCGGGTCGGCGAGCTGCCCGAACGCCCGTGCGGCCACGCGTGCGTCGCCGGCCGCGGATGCGTACGCCGCCTCGGCCTTGCGCAGAGCCCCGGTCGCCTGCTCGACGACACCGGCCGCCGCAACGAGCCGAGGCGCCTGCGTGCGGTCGTCGGGATCGAGACGGCGCGCGAGCGAACGCTGCTCGGCGCTGCGGCGCGCCTCGTTGGCCTGCGCCGCGAGGACCGCGGCATGCGCATCGGCGAGCGCCGTGCGCGCCTGCGCGAGCGTGTCTCTACGGGCGAGGAAGTCCTGCGCCATCCGACGTCCTCGGGGTGAGCATCTCGGCAGCGTGCACCGCCACGAGCACGGGCGCCTGGAACATCACGTAGGCGGCGTCCGCCGCGGTCATGGCCGGGCCCCAGTTCACGTGCTCGTCCTCGTCGTGCTGGTCGACCTTCTCCTGGTCCTCGGCCGCGCCGGGCGGCTCGAGGTTGAACGTCGGCGCGCCGCCGCCGGCCGAGACGACATCACCGGTCGGCAGCACGTCCGGCCACGCGAGGTCGTTCCACACCTCGAGCGGACCGTCGCGCGAGACGTCGAAGCCGAAGCGCGGCTCACCGGGCCGTTCCTTGATCACGAAGAACCAGCCCGGGTCGTCGTCCGGATGCTCGCCGGTACCGCCCTGCGCCGCGCTCGCGGTCAGGTCGAAGCCGATGAACGCGATGTCCGGGTCGACCCGCGCCTCGTACAGCGGCGTCTTGACGATGTCGCGCGGCGGCGGCTGCGTCTCGTCGAAGGGGGCGAGCGTGCGCTCCTTCGACGGGTCGATCGAGCCGTCGGCCTTGCGCGCCCACGCCGCGCGCTGGGCGTAGATCACGGCGTTCGGGTAGCGCTTGAGCAGGTCGCCGCGCAGCACGAGCACGAGGTCGGGCTCGGTCTGGCCGGGCGCGCGCCGATTGTCGTGGTCGCCGAGCGCGGAGCGCTGCGCCCACGTGTGGATCGGCGGGATGTCGCGCAGCGCGTCGCGCTCGGCCGGGTCGTCCGCCGCGCCGAGGAACCCCGATACGTCCCAGAACTGGCGGAACACGCTGCCGCGCTGGTCGGTCGGGTACTCGCGCCACAGGAGCTCGCGCGCGAACTCGTGGTTCAAGCCGACCATGTACGCCTCGATGAAGCGCTGATTGGTCTCGAGCAGCGTCAGGCTGTTCGGCTCGATCAGGTTCAGGTTCGGGAGGAAGAGCTCGGTCGAGCGGTCGACGAGCGGCCGGTACATCGGCGTGTCGATCTGCGGATACGCCATCACCTCTGAGAGCGGGTCGACGATGCCGCTGACGAGCCGGCCGGGGACTTCGACGCCGGCCGCGACACGCAGCGGCACGGTGCGGTCGGGATCGATGGCGGCCGACACCCGCTGCGCGAGCGCGGCGACGTCGAGTTGCGCCGCGACGACGGGCGGCGCGGCGGTGCGCGCGTCCTCCTGCAGGCGCGCGGCGTCGACGAGGCCCTGCTTGAAGCGCGTCGCCTCGACGCTGTCGGTCGCGCCCGTGTGCGGGATCGAGCCGCTGCCCGGCTCGGCGATCCGGAAGTCGGGGCTCTCGGGCAGGCTTGCGACCGCGTCGGGTGTCTGCGCCTCCTCGCGCAGCGCGTCCGCCTCGCCGATCGTCTTCACAAGGCGCGTCGCGAGAGCCCACACCGCGACGAGCAGCGCCGCGACGACGATCCCCGCGATCAGCCCCGCCAGACCCGCGAGCAACACACCGAGCACGACCGCGACGACGGCCAGCGCGAGCGGGACGAACCGCACCCACGGCGCATTCGCGAGCAGATCCGCGAGCCACGCAGGAACGCCCGAGGGCCGTGCGGCCGCGGCGACGTCGTCGACGAATGCGGCGCCCGCGGGCGGCTGCCGGGGCGGAGCGGCGGTCGCCCGAGCGTCGGCGAGCTGCTCGACGAGCCTGCCCGCAGCCGCGGGCTCGGCGAGGCCCGCCGCCCGTGCGAGCGGGCCGGCCGGGCGCACGGCGCGCCGCGCCGCGGCGGTGAGTGCGGCGGCCGGGAGAGCGCTCGAACCAACGCGGGCAGGCACGGTGAGATCGCCGTCACGCACGCGCCCGAGCAGCGGCGAGGCGATCGCGAGCGAGCGCCCCGGCGCCGCCTCGACGAGCGGCGCCAGGTGGCGCGTGCGCCACACGACCGCGAGCTCACGCACGAGCTGGGCCGCACGCAGCCTGCGGTTCGCGTCGAGGACGTCGCCGACCTGCTCCCAGGCGGCTTGCATGTACGCCTCCTGGCCGGCCTGGATCACGAGCGTCCCGAAGCCGGAGCCGACGCGATGGCGTGGGTCGAGGTTGAGCTGGTGCACCCAGTTGTCGTCGGGGTCGACCGCCGTGCCGTCACGCGCGACGAGCAGACGCGACGTGAGCGCGTGCCAGCGTCCGTAGATCGGAGGCACGACGATCGGGTCCGGGTCGAACTGCACGCCGGGGCCGAGGTTCGAGGCGCGGTTCGCGGCAGCCGCGGTCTGCGAGGCGTAGTCGTCGGCGAGGTCGACGAGGCCGGCGAGGGCGCGCTGGAACGGATGCGGGTACGGGTCCGACCAGTGCTCCTCGCGCTGCCGCTCATCCTGCGCGGCCTGGTCGAGGTCTTCGACCGGCACCTGCAGGGCGCCGCCGAGCGCGAGCACACCGTGCAGCGCGGGGTCGTCGATCGGCGGCAGGTTCGCGCCCGGCCGCAGCACGTCCATGTCGCGCACGCCGACGCGCGGGTCGACCGGGCGCGGCCGCAGGAGCCGCACGAGGTACTCGAAGTCGCCGATCGCGCCCGTCCGGAAGTACCAGCGGTGGTAGTACGGCAGCATCCCCGCATCGGCCTGGCCTCCGTACGGCGTCCAGGCGGCGTGCAGCGGATCGGGAGCGCCGGCCGGGTCGTGACCGAGCCCGGCCAGCCGCCCGCTCTCGAACGCGGGCACGACGAACGCGTGATAGGCGGTCGACTCCTCCAGGCGCCGCGGGCACACGAGCCGCGAGTACGCGAGGTCGGGGTTCTCGGTGAGCGTCCCGGCGAGCAGCGGCATCACGGCTGCCATGTCGTCCGACGTCGTCGCGGCGCCCGACGGCAGGAGCGAACGGTTGACGTGCACGTGCGCCCACGCCCACAGCTCGTCGGGCGCCGGCAGCGGCGCCGCCGCTGCGACCGCGACCGCCGGCAGCGGGCGGCCCGGCACGGTCGCCTCGGTGAACTCGCTCTCCTTCAGCACGACGAGCGCGAGCCACGGCGTGAGCCGCCCGGTCGCGGCGTCTGGTGCGTCGGGCGTGTACCGCCACGGGAAGTCCTCGTCGCAGAACTCGATCGCGGCGAGGTAGTTCGGCTCGAAGTCCGTGATCCAATCGCGCGGCTCGGTGCGCAGGATCGCGCGCGGGTCGACGCCGATCACGTCGCCGGGCCCGTACAGGTCGATCGCGCGCGAGACCGGGGCGGTGAGCTGCCCGCCCGCGAGCGCGGCGGCGGTCAGCTGCAGGTCGACCTGGACACTCGCACGCACGCCCGCGGGCGGCCCGGCAATGCGGTTCGCGAGCCCCTGGCGCAGCCACGGCAGGAACGTGTAGGTCCCGAGCGTCGAGGTCACGCGGAAGCGGCCTCGAACGCCGGGATCACGTGGAGCTCGTTCGCGAGCCGGGGGTCGGCCGCGATGCGGCCGGCCAGCTCGTCGCGCGCCGCCGCCTCACTCTGGAACGGTGTCGCGACCGCGACGTTGTCGGCCGTCGAGGCGACGACGTACGTCTCGCCGCGCACCGCGACGCCGTCGCCGAACGGCACGCGCTCGCCCTTGCCGCGGCTCGAGAGCGCGCCGAGGCTCGCCGCGTTGCCGGCGAGGAAGTGATCCCAGAGCACGCCGGGGAACCGGCCGAACCGCCGCTGGAAGCGGCGGTAGTTCGTGTCGACGATCACCTCGTCGTAGCGAACGACGCGCGCGACCGCGTGCGCCGAAGCGTACGACTGGCCCTGCACGGCGAGGTCGATTCCGCCCGGCATCGGCTCGAACGGCGGACGGGAGAGCTTGTCCGCGTCGGAGAGGTCGAGGAACTGCGCCGCCGCGAACTGCTGGTTCGCGTCGGCGACCTTTGCGAGCCCGCCGCCGGCGACGTCGAGCGAGAAGCGGTTCGCGTCCTTCGGCCGCTGCTGTCCGACGCGGGCGATCCCGAGCTCGAGCGGCACCGCCTTCTGCGCCACCCGGAGCGAGCCGAGCGGGTGCAGCACGACGTCGGGTGAGGAGGGATCCGGTGGCCGAAGCGTGACGAGCAGCGAGCTCTGCGGCGGCAGCTGCGGCGCCCAGCTCTCGGGCTTGTCGAGCTCGCCCTCGAGCAGCGCGAGCACCTCGAGCAGCGGGAAGATCAGGCCGCCCTCGACTCCCCACGTCTTGTCGATCGTCGCCGAGATCGAGAAGAACAGCAGGCTGACCGACGCCTTGCCGTGAACGTGCCACGGCGTCGGCCCTTCCAGGGTGAGGTCGAGCCCGACGCTGAACACGCCGACGCCGAACGCCTTCAGCGAGACCGACGCCGACACCTGCACGACCAGGTGCACGGGCGAGAACTGCAGGAGCGCATCGAGCGCGAAGTGCCCCTGCACGCTGCACGAGCTGAAGCCGAAGTACAGCTCGGCGCCGGCGCCGAGCTGCACCGTGTTCGTCGTCACGGCGAAGTACGTGTCGGCGCGGATCCGCGCCGCGTCCTCGTCGAGGATCGAGATCGTGATCCGCTTCGGCGACGGGAACGGCAGGGGCGGCGGTGTGAACGAGGGGTGGAAGCCGCCGACGCTGACGAGCAGGTTCGCGTCGTCGCCGACCGCGACGAGTGCGCCCATCTCGCCGTCGAGCGTCATCGTGAGGATGCGCGAGTCGAAGAGCGCGGCGAAGAAGTACGCGCGCTTGCGGTCGAACTCGAGCGCGCCCGCGAAGTTCGCCTGCACGACGAGCACCGGGTCGTCGGGGTCCGGCAGGGCGACGGCGAGCACCCCCACGATTGCCACGTTGCCCGGGATCTCGATGATGACGCCGAGCGAGAGGCTGACGAGCGTCGGCGTCATCCAGCCGAGCTTCGCCATGGGGCCGATCAGGAACGTGCCCTGCTGCGGCGGGAAGATCGCCCGCAGGTCGCTGATGATGCGCGGCGCGTTCGCTACGACGTCGTGCGGGAACATGATCCCGGCGATCGCCCCGGTGCGGACGCCTTGCATCAGGGCGTCCAGGCGCATCGTCCGGTTCAGGCCGAGCAGGCCGCCGACGCCGATCAGCGCGAACCCGTAGCCGAGCTGGATGCCGGCGCCGAACTCCGCGCTGATGATCACGATCAGCGAGAAGCCGGACGAGCCGTCCGGCATCTTCGTCGTGATCAGCCCGATCGCCTTGAGGCTCAGGAAGTCGGCGACCGTGAGCTCGATCGCGCCCGCGTACTCGCCCGCGTCCGGGTCGAGGAAGAGGTAGCCGCCGCCCTTGACGACGCCCGCGTCGATCGAGAGCCCGACGCCGTTCGGCGGCTTGAACCCGAGCCCGAGGTTCGCGACGCCGAGGTTGCCGTCGCGGTTCGGCGGGAACGTCAGGTCGAGGCGCAGGCCGATGTCCTCGACGACCGCCTGCAGCGGTCCGAGCTCGCCCTTGATCGTCACGCCGAGCGTGATCGGGATCACACCGTTCGCCGGCCGCACGGCGATCGTCGCGGCGTCGATCTCGATCGGGCCGAGCTCGACGTGCGCCGGCAGCTCGATCTCGAGGCCGCTCGACCCGCCGAAGTACACGCCCTGCCGGCTCGACAGGCCGACGGTGAGCGCGAGGTCGACCGTCAGCCCGTCGCCCGGCAGCAGCGTCGCGAGGAAGCCGTCCGCGTCCCCCGAGTCGGGCTTCACGACGATCCGTGCACCCTGCAGCGCGATCTCCGCGAACGAGTCGATGCCGCTGGCCGAAGCGGCGCGGACGCCGCCGCGCACGGAGGCCGAGCGCACCTCGAGCCGGCTCGCGTCGCGCGATCCGGCGAGCACCGTCGGGCTCCCGTCGGCTGACTTGACGACCACGCCGAGCGCGAGCGCCGCGGTCGCGCTCGTCGGAGGCGACAGGATGCTCGCGAACGCGCTGACGCCGCTCGGGCGCACGAGGATGCCGATGCCGCCGTCCGCGTCGACGCCCGCCTCGAAGGTGATCGCGACGCTGTCGGTGAGCTGGATCGTCCCGCTCGCATCTCCGTCGACGTAGGGGAGGAACGAGAAGCCCGGCTTTTCCGAGGCGGTCGGCAGGCAGCGGGAACATGCCGATGCCGGCAGTCACGTCGATCGGAGCCGAAGTCGATCTCGAGGAGCGGAAGGCGCACGACGTAGTCGTGCACCTCGGTGAGCGACGTCGCGCCCTGCTTGAGGAACGCCGCAAGCCCGTCTGGCACGCGGTCGAACTCCGTCCGGATGCCGACCGCCTCGCCCATGTCGGCGACGTTGAACCCGAAGGTCTGCTTGGTCGAACGTGTCCTGACCCCACTGGTACGCGTCGACGAACACGCCTGCGGCGTCGAGAGCACGCGGGCGAGGTCCTCCCACGCCACCTCCCGGCGCACGAACGCCGGGCGCTTCCCGGCGGCCGTGGACGAACTCGAGGCGGATCACGCCGAGCAGCTTCAGCAGCTCGCCGACGAGCGGGCTGGCGGTCGAGCAGGTAGTCGACGAGCAGGAAGTCGACGAGCTGGCGCGGCAAGCTCGGCCTTGAACGCGTCCGGCGTCGACCGATGCCGGCAGCCCCGTCGCGTTCGCGATCTGACCGACCGCACCGAGCGCCGAGGAGATCGCATGCAGCGCAGCCGGCAGGCTGTCTGCGTCGAGCTCGCCGCCGTCGAGCAGCTGCGCGATCGTCGCGAGCGGCGCCTCGCAGCGACGCGAGCGCGTCGGGGATCATCGTCAGGTCCCAGCCGAGGTCGACGCATCAGCGTCCGAGAAGTCGTCCTGCGACTGCAGCGCGAGCTCGAGCGGCCCGAACGCAAGGCCGAGCTCCTCGGCCAGCACGGCGAGTACGTCTCGGTCTGCCATCAGCGAAGGTCCGTCACGGCGTGCGGTAGAAGAGGTCCGTGTCGCCGTCGTTGATCCCGATCACCGGCGAGTACGTGGTGCTGCCGCGCGGCGGGAAGAAGTTGAAGATCAGGTTGCCGCGGTCGGCGGGTTCCGTCACCGGGATGAACAGCACATACTCGTGGCTCATGCCGCTCCACGTGACCTGCGGGTCCCCGTCCTTGTCCTTGCCGTCCTCCGATTTCCAGGTGAAGGAGGCGAAGAACGTGTCGAAGTCCGCCTTGCCGTACTGCTCCCACATCGGGAACGGATAGGAGGCCTGACAGGTCGGGTCGGCCTTCATCTTCGTCTTCAGGCCATTGACGGTCTTGTCAGTCGCCGTGGGGTTCTTGAGATGCACCGTGTACGTCCTCGGCAGGTGCCGCAGCTTGGCCGGCGTCAGCTGCTTCTGGTCCGCGACCGTCTGGCCGAGCGGGACGCTCAGGCGGACGGGGAACTCGCCGAACCGACCGAGCGGGACGCGCGTCAGCCAGGGCCTCCAGCGCGCGACGGGGACGGCCGTGCCGCCCTTGTACGTGTTCTTCGGGTTCGTCTTCAGCTCCTGGATCAGCGCGTCGATGCCCATTGGCGCGAGCGAGGTCGCGCTGAAGCCGTACGAGAGGAACTCGAACGTGCCGAGCAGCTGCGGCGGCGGAGCCCTACGCCCGCGGAAACGGCGCCACGTCGGCGAGAACTCGTGGAGGTACTTGGAGGCAACCACCGGGACCTTGTCGCCGAGCACCTGCTTGAAGGCATCGACGAACTTCGGTGCCCCGCCGACGCGGCAGCCGGCCAGCACGATCCGCGTCGCCGCTTGGGAGCCGTCCGACTTCGTGTAGAGCGTCGAGGGCAGTCGCAGGGCGGTCCGCCGTGCCGGGTTCGTGGCGTCGAGGATCGAGCGCAGCACTTGGTAGGTGATGCTCTTGTCGGGAGCCGAGTCGAGATCGATCTTCAGCCAGCCCGAGTCGTTGCCGTGCGAGACGAGGATCAGGTCGGCCAGCGGCTTCGTGAAGGTCGAAGTCGTATCGACCTCGGTGATGACGTCCGTGAGCCGCTTGCTCGGGACGCTGACGAGCTTCGTGTCGAGCGAGCTCGCCGTGTCGACGCGGTCGGTGTACAGCTGCTTCGCGAGCAGCGAATCAGGATCGCCGCCCAGGCACCCACGCGACGTCCATCGCTCACCGCCGCCTGCAACGGGGCGAGCGCGACCGCGCCGGCCTCACACCCGACCGGAGCATCGCCCGACTCTACTCGCCTGCGCGCCCGGCCGCCGACCGAACGAGAGCCGAGCTGACCTGCGGCTTGTAGGGTCGGCCCGTGGAGAACGGGCGCCAGAAGCAGCTCGTCCTGATCCTGGCGCGTGCGTTCGTCTCCAACCTGTCGACGCCGGCCCTCCTTGCCGACGCCCGCGGGTATCTCGTCTACTACAACGAGGCGGCGGAGGGCGTCGTCGGCACGCGCTTCGGGGAGACGGGCGAGATGCCGTTCGACGAGTGGAGCGCCGACTTCGAGCCGAGAACGGCCGAGTCGGAGCCGTTGCCCCCCGAGCGCCGGCCGGCGCGGATCGCGCTCGACGAGCGGCGGCCGGCTCACCTCGCGTACGTCGTCACCAGCGCGGACGGCGTCGAGCGCGAGGTCGAGGTGACCGCCTTCCCGCTCTTCGCGCACACCGAGGAATTCGTGGGTGTCGTCGTCGTCTTCTGGCGCCGCTAGTCGGGAGAGATCACGGTGCGCCTGAAGATCTGGGGTTGTCGAGGCTCGGTTTCGGCGCCCGGCGCCCACACCGCGAAGTACGGCGGCAACACCTCGTGCGTCGAGGTCTCGGTCGACGACGACACCGCGCTCGTCCTGGACGCAGGCACAGGCATCCGCGCGCTCGGCTTCGACCTCGCCGGACGCGGCACGCGACGCATTCACCTGTTCCTGACCCACCTCCACCTCGATCATCTCGAGGGTCTCCGCTTCTTCGCGCCTCTCTGGGACGAGCGGGTGACGATCGAGATCTGGGGCCCACGGTCGCCCGTGCACAGCCTGCGCGACCGGATCCTGCGGTCGTTCTCACCACCTCTCTTCCCTCTCGACTTCCGCGACGTCCCCGCACGCGTGACGTTCCACGACCTGCCGGGCGAGCCCTGGCGCGCCGGCGGGATCGCGCTCACCGCAGACCTCGTGCTCCACCCCGGGGCGACGCTCGGCTTCCGGGTCGAGAGCGACCGCGCGAGCCTCGCCTACCTGCCCGACCACGAGCCCGCGCTGGCCGGCATCGACGGGCGGTCGCCGGACTGGATCTCCGCCGGAGCGCTCGCAAGAGACGCCGACCTCGTGCTGCACGACTCCCAGTTCACCGAAGCCGAGTACGACGCGAAGGTCGGCTGGGGGCACTCGAGCGTCGCAGACGCCGTCGCCTTCTGCCGCGCCGTCGGAGCCAAACGGCTCGTGCTGTTCCACCACGAGCCCGACCATTCCGATCGCGTGCTCGAAGAGCTCGAGGAGCGCGCGCGGGCGCTGACCGCAGACGACCGGGAGCCGCCTGTGCTGGCCCGCGAGGGCATGACGCTCGAGCTCGGTTAGCCGCGCTGTGTCGCGACCGGGACCGCGAGTCCCGCGGCGCCGAGCTCCGACGTCGTCGCCTCGTAACCGGAGCGTGCGAGCAGCTCGAGCCCGAGCCGCGCGCGGCGCACGCGCTCGCGCGAGAGCGCGATCGTCGTCGCCTCGAGATGCGAGCCGGCGGGATAGACATCGGGTGCGTTGCGCAGGCCGAACTTCACGTACACCGGCGCCGCGACGCGGATCAGTTCCGGAATCTCGTGATGCCGGATGAAGCCGCCGACATTGTCGGGCGCCTCCACATACACGTCGAGCGGCACGTCCACGACTGCACGAATCGCCGCGATCTGTGCGAGCGTCAGGTCCGTCGGCAGGTTGATCGTCGACGCGCCGAGACGTTCGAAGACGCGCGCCGTCGCCGCGTTCGCCGCGGGCAACATCACCGAGATCTTCGCCTGCATGTCGGCCGGGAGCAGGCCGGCGTCGCGCGCCTCGCCGAATGCCGCGAGCACGCCGACGTCTGCGATCAGGACGGAGCGAAAGCCGTGCTCGGCGGCGCGGACGCAGTCCTCGAGGTTCGCAACGAGCTGCTCCTGGCCGCGGGCGGCCGCGGCGAATCCCGCATGCGCCCGCGCGGTCGCGGACAGGCCCCACGCCGCGCCCGGCCGCGCGAACAGCGAGACCTCGACCTTGGCGTCCGACGCGATGCGGGCCATGTCGTCGAGCTCCGCGTCGGTCTGCATGAAGACGCCCGAGCCCTGCGAGATCCGGTGCACGCGGACGTCGAGCTTCGCAGCCTGCTCGAGCACGGCCTCGAGGCAGCGCGGCCCCTCGGTCGACGGGATCTCGACGCGGTACTGGGCGCCGTCGGGGAATCGCTTCGGCGAGTCGGGGAGCTCGTGCAGGTCGTCCGGCGGCAGGCCGGTGGAATGCAGGAAGTCGCGGACCTTCACACGCCCTCGCTCCCGACACGCCGCATGTGCGGCGGCGGGCTCGGCGGCTCGTCCGAGCCGGCGCCGGTGGCGGCGATCAGCTCGTCGATCTCACGCAGGTCGGCCTCTCCGAGCTCGAGATCGGCGCCGGGCAGCCAGCCGTCGACGTGCCGCGGCAGGCGGGCGCCCACGATCGCGCCCGTGACACCGGGCTGGGCCAGCGTCCAGGCGACCGCGAGCGCCGGCAAGGTCGTCCCGAGCCGCTCGGCGAGCGGGCGCAGCCGCTCGACGAGCGCGAGATTGCGGGCAAGCAGGGGGTCGGCGAAGAGCGGAGATTGGCTCCGCCAGTCGTCCGGGTCGAGACGCGCGACCCGCTCCCGATCGAACGCGCCCGTCAACAGGCCGGAGCCCATCGGGGAGTAGACGATCACGCCGGTCGCGTGCTCGGCCGCCCACGGCAGCACGGTCGAGCGCGTACCGCGCTCGAGCAGCGAGAGCGGCGGTTGCACGGAGTCGACATGGCGAATCGCCTCGCACAGGTCGAGCTGCTCGACGTCGAAGTTGGAGACGCCCGCCCAGCGCACCTTGCCCTCCTCGACGAGCTCGGCCATCGTGCCCCAGGACTCCCCGAGCGCCGTTCCCGTCGACCAGTCGGGCCAGTGGAACTGGAAGAGGTCGATCCTTTCGACGCCGAGACGGCGCAGGCTGTCCTCGCACTCCTCCCGGATCGAGGCGGGGCGCAGGTCGTTCTCGATCACGTCCGGGCTCCCCGGCCAGCGCCGTCCGCACTTCGTGAAGACGAGGACCTCCTCGCCGACGCGGAACGGCTCGATCGCCCTGCCGACGACCTCCTCGGAGTGGCCGAGCCCGTAGACCGCTGCGGTGTCGATCCAGTTGACGCCGTGCTCGACTGCGTAACGGATCGCGGCGACGGACTCGTCGTCGTCGACCCGTCCCCAGCCG
The DNA here is from genome assembly GCA_963708355.1 of uncultured Thermoleophilia bacterium. GTDB lineage: Bacteria > Actinomycetota > Thermoleophilia > Gaiellales > Gaiellaceae > PALSA-600. The sequence goes on from CAVPSK010000019.1 coordinate 29,295, forward strand.
AACTTCCACGGCCCACCGACGGCCCACGAGCCGAAGCCGACGGTCGTGAGCTCCGGGCCTGCGCTGCCGAGCGGCCGCATCCTCATGCGAGCGGCCGGCCCTCTGAGTCCAGGTAGTCGCGCCACGAGCGCGACGGCCTCCAGCCGAGCAGCCGCTCGGCCTTCGCGCTCGAGATGCCAGACGCGTCCTCGCGCGCGAGCGGCCGGATCTCGATCGACTCGCCGCCGTAGTAGGCGCGCACGGTCTCCGCCAGAGGATGCCCGCCGATGGTGTCTGGCGACGCGATGTAGAAGACCTCGTGACCGGGCAGGTCGCTCTCGACCGCGAGCACGACCGCGTCGCACAGGTCGTGGACGTCGACGTACGAGCAGTAGTTCTCGATCAGCACGGAGGGATCGCGCACGATCGGGCCGAGGTTGCGCGGGTAGCTCGCCTCGTCCTGCACCCAGCTCGGGCGGATCGACGTGCAGCGAATGTCCGCACGCTCGACCGCGCGGTCGCAGAGCAGCTCGCCGAACCACTTCGCAGTCGCGTACGGGTCCTGCGGCCGCACCGGATGCTCCTCGTCGATCGGGAGGTAGTCCGGCTCGAAGCCGCGGGACGCGAAGATAAAGCCCGGCACCGTCTCGCTCGAGAAGTTGACGAAGCGTCGCGCCCCGCCGACGATCGCCGCCTCGAGGATGTTGAACGTGCTCATCAGGTTGTTGCCGAACACGACGTGCGGCGGGTTGTGGATCGGCTGCGGGATCGCCGCGGTGTGCACGACGACGTCGCAGTCGCGGGCAAGCGCGTACGCAGAGCCGGCGTCGGTGAGATCGGCCTGCCAGTAGTCCTCGGGCTCGCCCGGGTCGATGCGGTCCCAGACGGGTCGCGTCAGGTCGCTCGCGCGCACGTCGTAGCCGGCCTCCGCGAGCCGCCGCGTCAGCGAGCGGCCGACCTTGCCGTGCGCGCCGGTGACGAGCGCCCTCACAGGTACGTGACGGCGTTCGTGACGACGGGCGAGCGGCCGCGCAGGAAATCGAGGTCGCAACCGTGGTTCGCCTGCAGCACGTGCTCGGCGTGCAGCTTGCGATAGCCGCGATCGTCGGCCGGCGTCCGCGGCTCCCAGGACGCCCGGCGCGCCTCCAGCTCGGCCTCGTCGACGACGAGGTCCAGCGTGCGCCCTTCGACGTCGAGCCGGATCAGGTCGCCGTTCTCGACGAGCGCCAGCGGGCCGCCGATGGCCGACTCGGGCGCCACGTGCAGGACGACGGCGCCGTACGAGGTGCCGCTCATCCGCGCGTCGGAGATGCGCACGAGATCGGTGACGCCGTGCTTCAGGAGCTTCGCCGGAATCGGGAGGTGCCCCCACTCCGGCATCCCCGGCCCACCGACCGGGCCGGCGTTCTTGAGCACCAGCACGCTCGAAGCGTCGCACTCGAGGTCGGGATCGTCCACACGTGCCGCCATGTCGTGGATGTCGTCGAAGACGACCGCGCGGCCTTCGTGCTTCAGCAGCGCAGGGTCGGCGGCGCTGATCTTCATTACCGCGCCGTCGGGGCACAGGCTGCCGGTGAGGACGACCAGCGCGCCGCCCCGGTCGAGCGGGTCGTCGGCCGTCCTGATCACCTCGGGGTTGACGATCGTGGCACCTTCGATGTTCTCGCCGAGCGTCCGGCCCGTCACCGTGATCGCGTCGAGCTTGAGCAGGTCGCCGATCTGCGCGAGCACGGCCGGCAGACCGCCCGCGTAGAAGAAGTCCTCCATCAGGAACCGCCCGGCGGGCTTCAGGTCGACGAGCCACGGCGTGGTCGCGCAGAGATCGTCGAAGAGCTGCAGCGGCAGGTCGACGCCCACGCGGCCCGCGTACGCGATCAGATGCAGGATCGCGTTCGTCGAGCCCGAGATCGCGTGCAACGCGCGAATGGCGTTCTCGAACGCCGCCTCGGTGAGGATGTCGGACGGCTTGAGGTCGCGCTCGACCAGGTCGACGATCTGCCGCCCGGCCGACTCGGCCACCTGCCGGCGGCGCGAGTCGACGGCCGGGATCGCGGCACCGCCCGGCAGTGTCAGCCCGAGCGCCTCGGTGACGCATGCCATCGTCGACGCCGTCCCCATCGTCATGCAGTGCCCGTTGGAGCGCGACATCGCGTTCTCGACCTCGACGAACTCCTCCTGCGTGATGCGCCCGGCGCGGAGCTCCTCGTGGTAGTGCCAGCAGTCGCTGCACGAGCCGAGCTCGCGGCCCCGCCAGTGGCCGTTCAGCATCGGCCCGCCGGTGACGACGATCGACGGGATGTTCGCGCTCGCCGCGCCCAGGATCGCCGCCGGGTTCGTCTTGTCGCACCCGGTGAGCAGCACGACGCCGTCGAGCGGGTACGAGCGGATCGACTCCTCGACGTCCATCGCCATCAGGTTGCGGTAGAGCATCGTCGTCGGCTTCATCAGCGACTCGCCGAGCGACATCACCGGGAACTCGAGGGGGAAACCGCCGGCCTGCAGCACGCCGCGCTTGACCGACTCGGCCAGCCCGCGCAGGTGGATGTTGCAGTTCACGAGCTCCGACCACGAGTTGCAGATGCCGATCACGGGCCGGCCGCGGAACGTCTCGTCGGTGACGCCCGTCGACTTCAGCCAGGAGCGGTGCAGGAAGCCGTCGAGGTCGCTGCGCTCGAACCACTCCTCGCTGCGCCGGGCGCCGTTCCGCCGTTCGAAGCTCGCCCCGTTTCGCATCGTCGCCATCTCGCTCCTCCGGTCCCGGGTGCCCGAGCGGCTGCCGTATTCATCCCTATCATATGATCTTTGGGGTGGAGGTCGCGCCGGGGATCCACCGCATCGAGTCGCCTCTCGGCGCGCGCTTCATGGCGCAGTACGTGCTCGCCGGCGACGCGCGCACGCTGCTCTTCGACACCGGCATGGCCGACACGCCGACGGGCGTCCTGCGCCCGTATCTCGAGTCGATCGGCCTCGGGCTCGAGGCGATCGACGACGTCCTCACGAGCCACGCCGACAACGACCACGTGGGCGGGAACCGCGCCCTTCGCGACCTCCATCCCGGCGCACGCTTCTCCTGCCACGAGCTCGACCGGCGCTGGGTCGAGTCGAACGAGACGCTCGTCGCCGAGAACTACCTGTGGCACGAGGCGTACGGGTTCGACGAGCCCGACGAGGCGGGCCGGGCAGAGCTTCGCGCGTCGTGCGGCGGGGACGCGCCGATCGACATCGGACTGTGCGGTGGCGAGACGATCAGGCTCGGCGACGACTGGCGCGTCGAGATTCTGCACCTGCCCGGGCACACACTGGGACACCTCGGAATCTGGGATCAACGCAGTCGAGCGGCGATCGTGATCGACGCGGTGCTCGAGCGTGGCATCTACGCGCGCGACGGCTCCCTCCTGATCCCGCCGCGCGTCTACGACCTCACGGCGTACCGGGCCACGATCAGACGCCTTCGCGCGCTCGAGCCCGACCTCCTGCTGACCGCGCACTACGCGGTGATGGACAGAACGGCGGCACGCGCGTTCCTCGACCGCTCGCTCGCGTTCACGGACGAGGTCGAGGCGGCGGTGCGAGAGGAGCTCGCGGCCGGGACGACGGGCCTCTGGCCTCTGACTCAACGCGTCGACGAGCGTCTAGGCCCCTATCCGGAGTTCTCGAACGAGCTCGGCGCGCTCGTGCGCTCGGCCGTGGCAATCTCGGGCTGTTAGGAGGAGTCCCGCACCACGCGATACTCGGCGGCGACGATGGACGTCAGCTCCTGGACCGAGGTCTCGTCGGTGGGCTTGTCGAGCGTGATGTGGCCGTTGCGGAGCAGGTTGATCCGGTCGCACAGCTCGAACACGTGGATGTAGTTGTGCGCGATCACGATCATCGAGACATCGCTGCGTTGCTTCAGCTCGGTGATCAGCTCGATGATCAGTGCGCCCTCGCGCGCGCCCATGGCGGCGAGCGGCTCGTCGAGGAGGATGATCTTCGCGTTCGAGTGTACGGAGCGGGCGATCGCGATCGCCTGCCGCTGCCCGCCCGACATGCGCGCGACCTCGGCATCCATCGAGGGAAAGCGTACGCCGATGTCGTCCAGGTACTCCTGCGAGCGATTCCTCATGGCACGGTTGTTGAGGAAGCGGAGCGGCCCGAAGCCGTGCGTGATCTCGCGGTTCAGGAACATGTTGTGGTAGACGGACATACCCGGCACGAGCGCGAGGTCCTGGAACACGGTGTCGATGCCCAGAGAGCGCGCATGTGTCACCGACTTGAGCTGCACCTCTGTCCCGAAGACGAAGATCCGCCCGGAGTCCGGCTTGTGGAAGCCGGTCAGGATCTTGATCAAGGTCGATTTGCCCGCGCCGTTGTCCCCGATCAGCCCGAGTACCTCGCCCTGACCGAGACGGAGGGAGACGTCCTCGAGCGCAGTCACCACGCCGAAGTTCTTGCGGATGTTCTCGACGCGAATGGCGTCCGGGACGCCGTTCGCAGTTGCCTGCTGGGAAGCGGGGGCGCTCTCGCTCATCTCAGCTTCCGAGGCGCCCCGATTGCCGCAGCCGCACGAGAGTCACGTTGAACGACATCGAGAGAATGATGGCGATCCCGAGGACGAAATCGAAGGTGTAGGCGCTGATGCCCTGCAGCGTGAAGCCGAGATTGAGCACGGCCAGCACGAGGACGCCGAGCGCCGCGCCGATGATCGTGCCCGAGCCACCGAATAGCGAGGTGCCGCCGATCACGGCCGCGGCGACCGCGTAGAACATCAACGGGGTACCGCCCTGCAGGGCCTGGATGGAGGTGATGCGCACCGACTCGAGGATGCCGGCGAGTGCGGCGAGCGTGCTGCAGGTGATGAAGTTGCCCACCTTGACCGCGCGGACGTTGACGCCGCTCTCGCTCGCCCCGATCAGGTTACCGCCGGTGGCAACAGTATGGAGCCCCCAGGGGGTCCTGTTGAGCACGGTGGCCATCACGGCGATCACCCCGAGGGCCCAGAGGACGGTCACGTATTTGCCGCCGCCGAAGATCTCGAAGAACGTGTGGCCGCCTGGCGTAATGACTGGGAAGGCGCCGGAGATGATCAGCGTCAGGCCGTTCAGGAGGAAGATCATCCCGAGCGTGGTGATGAACGAGGGCACGCCGACACCGACGGTGATCAAGCCGTTCACAAGTCCGACCAGCGAGCCCGAGAGCAACCCCACGATCACCGCGAGCCAGAGCGGCAGCCCCCAGCTCGTGGTCGCGAAGTAGAAGATCCACGTCGAAAACGCATAGACGTTGCCCGCCGACAGATCGATCTCGCCACAGATCAGGAGCATGACCTCGCCAGCCGCGATGATGGCGATCGGAGCCGAGAACTCGGCGATCACCTGCGCGTTGTCGGTGCCGAAGAACGCGTCGGTGCTGAACGAGAAGTAGACGACGAGGATGATGAGGACGACGAGGATCGGCGTCTCGCGGCGGCGGACGAACGCACCCGCAACGCGCCGGCCGAGGCTGGCGCGTTGCGGTGGTTCCTGAGGCCGTGGTGCTGTGGCGGCCTCGCTCACGTGCTACGAGACGGGATACTTCTGAGCGGTGCTGCTGCCCTCGTAGCGGGTCTTCGTCGACAGGTACGGGTGCACGTTCGCCTTCGTGACGAACAGAATGCCGGTGTTCGTGTTGGACGGTGCCACGAGGCCCGACGAGTACCTGTAGAAGAACAGCTGGAGCACCGGCAACCAGCCCTGGAGGTACGGCTGCTGGTCGATGGTGAAGTCCAGCTGGTTCGTCGAGATCAGCTTGAGCGTGGTCGGCGTCAGGTCGTACCCGCCGGCCTTCACGCCCTTCTTGCGCAGGCCGTACTTCGCCACCGTCTGGCCGACCGCCTGCGTCGAGCCGGCATCGACCGCGAACATCCCCTTCACGGACTTGTGCCCGAGGTAGTAGGCATCGATCTTGGCGATTTCGTCGGGAAGGAGCGCGCCGGTGGCGACCGCCGTCGTCTTGATCTTGCCGGCGCCGAACTTCTTGATCGCAGCCGTTGCGCCGTCGATCCGCGGCTGGATGTTCAGCTGGCCCGGCGTGGCGATAAAGAGCGCGACGTCACCCTTCCTCGACGAGATTGACGATGCGCTGGCCCATTGCATACCCGGACGCGTACAGATCCTGGCCGATGTAGGCCAGGCGCTCGTTCGGGTTGCCGGCAGGCACGTCCGCGTTGTAGGCGAGCACGGGAATGCCCTTCTTGAGCGCGGCGGCCGTGGGTCCATTGAAGGCCTTCAGGTCGACCAGGCAGCATGAGATGCCCGACGCCTTGGCGGAAATCGCCGAGTTGAACGCATTCACCATCTGGCTTACGTCGGACGTCGTCGAGCCTGTCCACTGGTAGCTGCAACCCAGCAACGAGCAGGCATCCTGGGCGCCGTAGATCGTCGGTACGAAGAAGGGGTTCGTCGTCACGTGGTTGACGAAGACGAACTTCCACTTCGGATGCGACTTGATGAAGCTGTCGGCTGCGAGTGCACCGGTGACGGCACCGAACGCCGGGCTCGCCATGACGCTCGCGGGCACCGACAGCGCTGCGGCGCCGAGGCCGACGCGCTTCAGCACGCTGCGGCGGTCCATCACGACCTCGTGTTGCTCCTCAGGATCAAGCGGCGCGGCGCTCTCTTCGTCGTGCTTGTGATCGGAATCCACGCAACCCTCCTTGTTTCGAGTCGAAGCGACCTCTGGGGTCCGCGCGAACGTAACACCTGTTCAGACGGGTGTCTAGTAATCTCCTTATTGTATGACGAAAGACCGCACCTACCCTCGCCGCGGGATCCACGGCGAGCTGGTGCATGACGTCGGCGTGCGGATCCTGGGCGGCGAGCTTTCACCCGGCGACTCGCTCGCAGGCGAGTTCGACGAGCAGGACGTCAGCCGCACGGTCGTTCGCGAAGCGGTCAAGGTGCTCGCCGCCAAGGGGCTGATCGTCCTCGCGGCCGAAGACGGGCACGCACGTCCGCGATCGCCGCTACTGGCACATGCTCGACCCGGACGTGCTCGCCTGGCGGCTCGAGGCGGAGCCGGGGGACGACTTCTACATGGCCGTGTTCGAGACGCGGCGCTTGATCGAGCCGGCCGTTGCCGCGCTGGCGGCGACGCGGGCGAGCGAGGACGAGGTCGCCGAGCTCGAGGCGGCGTACGCGCGCATGGTCAAAGCCGCCGGCTCGGACCAGCCGGCGTACATCGAGGCGGACATCCGCTTCCACGAGCTGATCCTCGAGGGCTGCCACAACGAGCTGCTGACCCACCTCGGCTCGACGCTCCGCGGCGTGTTCCGCGCGACGTTCACGCGCACCCAGGGCATCGCCGAGGAGACACTGCCGCTGCACGAGGCGGTGCTGGAGGGGATCCGCGAGGGCGACGCCGAGGCCGCCGAGGCCGCGACGCTCCGCCTGATCGAGACGACGGCCGCGTCGCTCGCGGCGCGTTAGCGCGCGTGCTCGAGTAGCACCTTCGCGACGACGCCCTCACGTGCGTCCATCAGTCGAAACGCATCGTCGAAGCGGGCGGCGGGGAAGCGGTGAGTGACGAGCGGCTCGAAGTCGACGACGCCGCGCGTGAGCAGGCCGACGACGTCGCTCCAGGCAGCCGTCGTGTACGAAAAGCTTCCGATCACGTTCATGTCGCCGAGGGTGATCCGATCGGTCGGCAGCTCGAGCGTCCGCCCTTCTCCGGCGATCCCGAGGAGGACGACGCGCCCGCCGGGCCGTACGAGCCGCGTCGCGAGCTCGACCGCCTCGGGTGCGCCGGCGGTCTCGAGCACCAGGTCGAGCCCGTCGCCGGCGAGGCGCCTCGTCTCGGCGACGGCGTCGACCTCACCGACGTGCACGGTCGCGCTCGCCCCGAGGCCCTCGGCGAAGCGGAGCTCGTCGGACCGGATGCCGTAGGCGACGAGCGCCACCGGCGCGTAGAGGCGCGCAAGCGTGAGGGCGAGCGACCCGAGCGTGCCGATGCCGATCACGCCGACCGTCTCACCGGGACGCGGGCGGCCGCGCTCCAGCCCGCGGAAGACGCACGAAGCCGGCTCGATCAGCACGGCCGCGTCGAGCGAGACGCTCTCGGGCAGGACGTGGACGACGTGCCGCGGCACGACGACGTACTCGCCGTAGCCGCCGCCGCGCGAGAAGCCGATGTGGTTGTAGTTCTCGCAGAAGTTCGTGTGCCCGGCCTTGCAGCGGCTGCAGCGGTTGCAGGGCACGATCCCCTCGCAGACGACGCGCGCGCCGCGCTCGAGATCGGTGACTCCCGGGCCGGCCTCGGCAACCGTGCCGCTCCACTCGTGTCCCGGCACGAGCGGGAACGTGACCCAGCGCGGGTCGGCGAAGGCGCCGTTCAGGATCTCGAGGTCGGTACGGCAGACGCCGGCCACACGGCTCTGGACGAGCACTTCACCGGGGCCGGGCGACGGCGTCTCGACCTCGACGAAGGCGACCTCGTGCGGCCGCTCGATCACGACGGCCTTCATGGCTCGACCCTATACCGCGACCGTATAGAAATGGCCGATGGGAACCGGGCGGCCGAGGTCTTGATCCGCGTCGTGCGCCTGCGCGTCGACGGGGCGCCGCGCGCCGCACGCCTCGTCGGCGACGACCGAGCCGCGCTCTACGAGCACGACGACCCACTGGCGGCCCTCGACTCGAGCCCGGGGGACGACGTCGTCGAGCTCGCCGCGCACGAGCTGCTGCCGCCCGTCCACGCGCCCGAGATCTGGGGCGCCGGGGTCACGTACGAGCGAAGCCTCGACGCCCGCCTCGAGGAGGCGCAGACCGGCGCCCGCGACCTCTACGCGCTCGTCTACGAGGCGGAGCGGCCCGAGCTCTTCCTCAAGGACGCGGGCATGCGCCGGACGGTGGGGCCCGGCGGCGCGATCCGGGTGCGCAGCGACTCGGGCTGGACGGTCCCGGAGCCGGAGCTCGGCCTTGTCCTCGGCGCCGCCGGGAAGCCGGTCGCCGTGACGATCGCGAACGACGTGTCGAGCCGCGACATCGAGGGGGCGAACCCGCTGTACATCCCGCAGGCCAAGACCTACGCGGGTGCGTGCGCGATCGGGCCCGCACTCGCGGTGCCGGACGACTGGGAGGCCGCCTGGACGATCCGGTTGCGGATCACCGACCACGGCCGCGAGCTCTTCGCCGGCGAGACGTCGACAGGGAAGATGAAGCGGCGGCTGCCGGAGCTCGTCGAGTGGCTCGTGCGCGACAACCCGCTCCCGGCGGGCTCCGTCCTGCTGACCGGCACCGGTCTGGTGCCCCCCGACGACTACACGCTGGCACCCGGGCACGAGGTTTCGGTCACGATCGACGGCATCGGCACACTCGTGAACACGGTCGCCGAGACCTGAGAGAGAGGTGGATGAGGTGATCGAGGCTCCAGCGCGCCCGGCCGGGCGCAACTACGTCGGCGGCGAATGGCGCGCGTCCTCGTCCGGCGCGACGTACACGAAGCAGAACCCGATGCGCCCAGCGGAGGCCGTCGGCGCGTTCTCCGCGTCCACGGAGGCCGACGCCGCCGACGCGGTCGCCGCCGCCGCCGGCGCGTTCGACGCCTGGGCGGCCCTCCCGCTCGCCCGACGCGCCGCCTACCTCGTCGCGGCCGCCGCGTCGCTCGAGGCCCGGGCCGAGGAGATCGCGCGCGACATGTCGACCGAGATGGGCAAGCCGCTGCGCGAGGCTCGGCTCGAGACCGGACGTGCCGCGCAGATCCTGCGCTTCGCGGCGGGCGAGGCGTTCAGGCCGGTCGGCGAGCACTTCGAGCAGGCGGCAACCGGCGCGCAGGTCTCCACCCATCGCCGGCCGGTCGGCGTGGTCGCGCTGATCACGCCGTGGAACTTCCCGATCGCGATTCCGGTCTGGAAGCTCGCGCCCGCCGTGATGTACGGCAACACGGTCGTGCTCAAGCTCGCCTACGAAGCGCCGCTCACGGGGCTGCACGTCGCCGAGGCGTTCGCGGACGCGGAGCTGCCCGCCGGCGTCCTGAACGTGCTCACCGGGCGCGGCTCGACCGTCGGCGCCGCGCTCGTCCACGACGCCCGGGTCCGCGCGATCTCGTTCACCGGCTCGGTCGCGACCGGGCACTGGGTGCGCGACGAGGCGACGAAGGCCGGCAAGCGCGTCCAGCTCGAGCTCGGCGGGCAGAACCCGCTGATCGTGATGGACGACGCCGACCTGCCGCGCGCCGTCGAGGCCGCATACGCGGGCGCGTTCTGGTCGGCCGGCCAGAAGTGCACCGCGACGCGCAGGATCCTCGTGCAGGACGGCGTCTACGACGCGTTTCGCGCGCAGCTGCTCGCGCGCATCGAGCGCGGGCGCGTCGGCGACCCGCTCGACCCGGAGGTCGAGGTCGGGCCGATCGTCAATGAGTCGCAGTTCGACGAGATCGTGGCGGCGATCCGCCGCGGTCGCGACGAGGGCGGAACGGTGATCGCCGGCGGCGAGCGCGCCGCCGGCAACGGGTACCTGATCCCGCCGACCGTGTTCGAGGGCGTCGACGACGACGCGTTTCTCTCCTGCGAGGAGGTGTTCGGGCCGGTCACGACGCTCTATCGCTTCGGCGAGCTCGACGATGCGCTCGCGCGCGCGAACGCCGTCCCGTTCGGGCTCTCGACCGCGATCTTCACCTCGAGCCTCGGCACGGCGACGCGCTTCCAGCGCGAGGCGCAGGCCGGCCTGATCCACGTCAACTCGCAGACGGCGGGCGCCGACGTCCACGTGCCGTTCGGCGGGATCAAGTCGAGCGGCTTCGGCCCGCACGAGCAGGGCCGCGCGGCGATCGAGTTCTACACCGAGGTCGTCACGGTCTACATCGATCCGTAGCCGATTTCTCGCAGTGCCGGGTAGAGCGAGCGGAACCGGCCGTAGCTCTCGGCGTACACGTCGCGCCAGCTCGGATCGGGCTCGACCGGCGCGCGCACGCGGACGCAGCGCTCGACCGCCTCGGCCGCGTCGGCGAACGCGCCCGCGCGGACGCCCGCGAGCAGCGCGGCGCCGAACGCCGACCCCTCCTCGTACTCGGTGAGCTCGAGCGGCAGGTCGAGCACCGCCGCGACGATCGAGAGCCAGAGCGGACTGCGCGCTCCGCCGCCCGACACCCGGGCGGCCCGCGGCTCGACGCCGAGCGCGCGCAGGAGCTCGAGCGAGTCACGGAGGCCGTACGCGACGCCTTCCAGCACGGCGCGCCAGAGCGCGCCGCGATCGTGGCGCAGCGACAGGCCGGTGAACGCGCCGCGCGCGTCGGGATCGGGATACGGGGTTCGCTCGCCCGCGAGATAGGGCGCGAAGAGGAGCCCCTCGGCGCCGGGCCGCCAGGCGGCAGCCTCGTCGTCGAGCGCCCCGAAGTCGGCCTGCAGCGCGCGGCGGAACCACGCCGCCGAGCCCGCCGCGCTGAGCATCACGCCCATCGCATGCCACGTGCCCGGGACCGCGTGGCAGAAGACGTGGACGCGCGCCTCGGGGTCCGGCGCGTACGCGGGCAAGACGGCGAACACGACGCCCGACGTGCCGAGCACGACCGAGACCGCACCCGGTGCGGCGATGCCGACCCCGAGCGCGGCAGCCGCCTGGTCGCCGGCACCGGCGATCTCCGTCGACTCGTGCGCCTCCGGCAGCCACTCGAGCGGGATCTCGAGCGCCTCGCAGACCTCCCGCGACCACGCTCGCGCGGCGACGTCGAAGAGCAGCGTGCCGGAGGCGTCGGCCGCGTCGATCACGCGCTCGCCGGTGAGCCGGAAGCGCACGTAGTCCTTGGGCAGGAGGATGTGCGCGATCCGGGCGTAGGCATCGGGCTCGTGACGCCGAAGCCAGAGCAGCTTCGGCGCCGTGAATCCCGTCAGCGCACGGTTGCCCGTCAGCTCGATCAGGCGCTGCGAGCCCGATGCGTGACTCGATCTCAGCGCACTCCTCCGCCGTGCGCTGGTCGTTCCACAGAATCGCCGGCCGGATCACGTCGCCGTGCGCGTCGAGGCAGACGAGCCCGTGCATCTGGCCCGACAGGCCGATCGGCCCCGCGGGCAGCCGCGCCAGGCACGCCTGCGCAGCGCGCCACCAGTCGCCGGGATCCTGCTCCGACCAGCCGGGTCGCGGCGTCGAGAGCGGGTACGCCTCCTCGGCGGTGGCGAGCACCTCGCCTCGCGTGGAGATCGCGATCCCCTTGACGCCGGACGTGCCGACGTCGATGCCGATCAGTGGGATCTCAGGCGCCAAGCGCGGCGTAGACGAGCTCGTAGGCGCGCACTGCGTCCTTGGCCTGCTGGGCCTTGCGGAGCTCCGTCTCGTCAATGCGGCCGGCGACGCCGTCGATGAACCGCCACTGCAGCACGGAGCGCTTCACGGCGCCGACGGCGTCCTCCGTGTACGGGTAGAGGTCGAAGCCGAGCCGCTCGCCGTGCTCGCCGTAGCCCGCCCGCCGCAGCTCGATCGCCAGCTCGAGCGTCTCCATGAACGCCGTCGCGCCGACCATGTTGTCGTCGTCGAACGTGCCCCAGCCGGAGTTCGCGTGCTGGTGGCCGAGGAGCCCTTCGGCGGCGAGCAGCGCCGCGTACTCGGCGAGGTTTTCGCCGTTCATGATCAGGTGCTGCCAGTCCATGTTGACCTTGATGTTGTCGATCCCCTGCGCCCGCAGCTTGTGGATCACGTGCAGCGTCATCCCGATGTTGCGCATCAGGATCTTCATCGCCGGCTCCGAGTTCTTGTGCTCGAGGAAGACGGTCACGCCGCGCCCGGCGGCGTGCTGCGCGGCCTGGCCGATCCCGTCGGTGAACCTCGCCCAGGAATCCGCGTACGGCGTCTGGAACGGGTAGTTGTAGCCCTCGATCCCGGGCCAGATGATCATCTGCGCGCCGACCTCGGCGGCCAGGTCGATCGCGTCGCGCGTCTGCCGCAGCGCCTCGTCTCGCACCCTGTCGTCGGGCGAGCTCAATGCGCCCTTTCCGAAGCGCGGATCGAGGTGCAACCCGCTCGCGATGCAATAGATCCCGTGCCCGTCGAGCGCCTGCTGCACGTCCTCGAGGTTGTCGCGCGAGAGCTCCTGCGGATAGTGGAACTCGTAGTCGTCCATCAGGTCGCCGAGGCCGTCGACCGCCGTACGCACCCGCTCCGCCGTGCTCGTCCCCGCGAGCTCCGGCTTGTAGCCGCCCGGATTGAACCGCGTCGCCATCGCGCCGAATGCCCAGATGCCGAGACTCGTCCTCATCGTCGCTCCGGCAACACTAAATCGCGGAGCGGCGCAGCCATAGGATCCACGGCGGATGGAGTTCCGCGACCTGAACGGAAACGGGAGGCTCGACCCCTACGAGGATCCGCGCCGGCCGCTCGACGAGCGGGTCGAGGATCTGCTCGCGCAGCTGACGCTCGAGGAGAAGGCCGGGCTGATGTACCACGCGCCGATCGGCATCGGCGCCGGCGGGGAGCTGCTCGAGGAGCCCGCGCCGTTCTCGCCCGTGCCGACGCCCGAGCTCGTGCGCGAGCGGCACATCAACCACTTCAACATCTACTGGGCGCCTGGCCCGCGCGAGACCGCCGGCTGGCACAACCGCCTGCAGCGGCTCGCCGAGACAACACGGCTCGGGATCCCGGTGACGATCTCGAGCGACCCGCGGCACGGGTTCAGCGACAACCCGGCGACGAGCCTGTCGTCCGGCGCGCTCTCGTCGTGGCCGGAGCCGATCGGGCTCGCCGCCGCGGGCGACGAGGAGCTGGTGCACGCGTTCGGCGACATCGCGCGACAGGAATACCTGGCGCTCGGGATCCGGACCGCGCTGCACCCGACCGCCGACCTCAGCACCGAACCGCGCTGGGCGCGCACCTCGGGCACCTTCGGCGAGGACGCCGAGCTCTCGTCGCGGCTGCTCGGCGCGTACATCCGCGGCTTCCAGGGCGACGAGCTCGGGCCCACGAGCGTCGCGTGCATGACCAAGCACTTCCCGGGCGGCGGGCCGCAGGCCGACGGTGAGGATCCCCACTTCGCGACCGGCAAGGACCAGGTCTACCCGGGCGACAACTTCGAGTACCACCTGCTCCCCTTCGAGGCGGCATTCGCCGCCGGGACCGCGGCGATCATGCCCTACTACGGACGACCGGTCGGAACCGAGCTCGAGGAGGTCGGGTTCGGCTTCAACCGTCAGGTGATCACCGGCCTGCTGCGCGAGCGGTTCGGCTACGACGGCGTCGTCTGCACCGACTGGGGCCTCGTCAGCGACGCCGACCTCGGCGACTGGGTCTTCCCCGCGAAGTGCTGGGGCGTCGAGGAGCTGTCGCACGCGGATCGTCTCGCGAAGATCATCGACGCGGGCTGCGACCAGCTCGGCGGCGAGAACGAGCCGGCGCTGCTCGTCGAGCTCGTGCGCTCGGGCCGCATCTCGGAGGAGCGCCTCGACGCGTCGGTGCGGCGACTGCTCCGCGTCAAGTTCCGCCTCGGCCTCTTCGACGACCCGTACGTCGACGAGGCGGCGGCGGTGGAGACCGCCGGGCGCGACAACTTCCGGCGCGCCGGCGAGGACGCACAGCGCCGCTCGCTCGTGCTCCTCGCCAACGACGGCGTCCTCCCCGTCTCGTCGCGGCCCCGACTGTACGTCGAAGGCGTCGACCCTGCGACGGCGGCGAACTACGGCGACGTCGTCGACTCACCGTCCGACGCCGATCTCGCCGTGCTCCGCGTCGCGGCGCCGTTCGAGCCGCGCGAGGGCTTCCTCGAGAGCATGTTCCACCAGGGGAGCCTCGAGTTCCGCGCCGCGGAGCGCGACCGCATCCTCGCGATCGCGGCGCAGGTGCCGAGCGTGGTCGACGTCTTCCTCGACCGGCCGGCGATCCTCACGGAGATCGCGGGCGGTGCTGCGGCGCTCGTGGCGAACTTCGGGGCGTCCGACGCCGCCGTGCTCGACCTCGTCTGCGGCCGCTTCACGCCGAGCGGGAAGCTGCCGTTCGAACTGCCGTCGTCGGCCGACGCCGTCCGGCGACAGCTCCCCGACGTGCCGTACGACTCCGAGGCGCCGCTCTACCCGTTCGGGCACGGGCTCTCTTTTTGACTGGCTTGACCATGTGAATCTTCGCGCGATCGGCATCGGGCGATGACGGACGGGCTCGTGAACGTCATCTCCAGCCGTTCGCTAGCGTCCCCGCGTGGCCGTCGTCGTCATCCTGCTGATCATCATCCTCGTCCTGCTGCTGGCAGGATCGCTGATCGGCCTCGCATTTTCGCTGTTCTGGCTTGCGCTCACCGGCCTGGTCGTCGGCGCGCTGGGACGGCTCGTGCTTCCGGGCCGACAGGACATCGGCCTACTCGCAACGGCCCTCGTCGGCATCGCAGCGAGCCTCCTGGGTGGCATTCTGGCCGACCTGTTCGACGTCGGCTGGATCATCCAGTTCCTCGTGGCAGTCGCGCTCGCTGCCATCGGGATCACGTTGTTCGCGTCTTCCGACCTCCGCCGGAGACCAACCTAGATCCAAGCGGCGCGGCATGCATGGGCTGGCGAGCTCCGTCTATCGGTGCCAGGCACCAAGGTGCCTGGCACCGATCTTCAACTCACGCCGAGCGCGCCGCGCCTCGTGTCGAGCGCCTACAGGCGGTACCCGCGAACGTAGTCGACGGTGAACGCCTTCGGGTACGACGCCACACTGTCGTCGGACCGCTCGGCCGGGAACTCGTAGATGCTGAGCATGAGTTGCATCGGGTAGTCCGGCGACTGCTCCACCAGCTTGACCATCTCTCCGTCGACGAAGAAGGTGACGCCGTCCGCCGTCCAGTCGGCCGCGTAGACGTGGAACTCACGCGCATCGATCGGGACGGCCACGCGCGAGAAGTCGTCCTGGATCCTCGGATCGCCGAAGGGATGAAGTCCCAGCCCCACGACGACACCGCCCGGAGTGACGTCGCGGCCGAAGATCTCGCACACACAGATCTCCGCCGATCGATCGGGCTCGTCCTCGTACCCGATCAGCCAGAGCGCGACCATCGCGTGCGGGTCGTCGCACGCCCGGGCGCGAATCTCGATCCGTGCGTGATGCGGCGCGTAGAGACGAACGTTCTCCTGCTCCTCCCGCACCACGGCTCGAGGGTCGAACCGGTGCTGGCCGACCGTACTGTCGCGAGGCCCGGCGAATTCGCCGGTCTGCAGCGACGAGACGCGGAGCTCTCCGTCGAGCTCCGGGCACCACGGCTGCTGGTCGGCCTCGATCAGCAGCCGCAGGCAGCCGCCGCCGACCTGGTAGCGCGCGGTCGACCTCGCCCGGCTACTCCAGTGCGGGAGGTAGTGCGGCAACCAGCGGCTCGAGTCGAGTTCCGCACCCTCGAACGTGTCCTCGAACTCGAGCCCGCCGATCGCCGTCGTTTGCTGCCTCTCACGTGCCGTCGCCGTCGCCCCCTCAGCCCCGGAACCGGAGCACGATGACGGCGACGAGATAGGCGAGCCCGCCGACCGCCCCTAGCCACGAGTAGGGCGAGCCGCTGTCACCGCGGGCGACCTCGACGACGAAGCCGATGATGATCGCCGTGATCACCGCCAGCCCTGCGATCGCGGTCGCGTGGATGTCGATCTGCCTGAAACGCTCGTCGCGCCCGTCGCCGCGCAGGCCGCGGATCGTCTCGCTTCGTCCACCGAACAGGAACACCGCCCCGAACGCGGCCAGGATGACGAGCGACACGACGCCTCCGGTCGGGTCGCCGCCGATCCACAAAGCCGCCATCAGGACGAGCCCAAGGGCGAGCGAGAACAGCGGGAGGAACCACTTCGACTTAGCCATCTCCATCGAACATCTCCTCGATCGGCGTGTCGAAGAACCTTCCGAGCGCGAGCGCGAGCGGCAAGGACGGCAGGTAGCGCCCCTGCTCGATCGAGTTGATCGTCTGCCGGGAGACACCCATCGCCGCCGCCAGCTCCCCCTGCGACAACCCGCGCTCGCTCCGCAGCTCGCGCACGTGGTTCCTCAACGACCGTCACCTCGCTGACAAGTTTGCTTGACTGTCAAGATACCTTGACAGCGAGTGGATGTCAAGCTCGCTTTACGCTTACCGGTGCCAGGCACGGAAGTGCCTGGCACCGATCTTCAACTCACGCCGAGCGCGCCGCGGATCGTGTCGAGCGCCTTCGACTCGTTCGGCGCGACGCCCTTCGCCGCCTCCGCGACCGACTCGGAGACGTCGAGCACGAGCTTCCGGTAGGCGTCGAGGTCGTCGGGCGCCTTCGCCTGCAGCGCGGCGACCGCCGCCTTCAGGTGGTCGACCGTTCCCTGCTCGACCTCCTCCGGCGAGGAGGTCAGCCCGAACGGCTTCGCATGCGCGCCGGCGAGCTGGCGGACGAGGTCGCTCTCGTTCTGCTCGTGCGCGGCGGCGAGATGCTTCGCGAGCGCGTTCGCCTCCTTGAACGTGTCGAAGAACCCGCGGTCCGCGACCGCGACGAGCGCACCGGCCCCGGTGACGCCCTTCTCCATCGCCTCCCACTCCGCGTCGGTGAAATCTGCCTTGGTCGCCATTGCGACTTCCTCCTTCCTACGCCGGTACCGGGGGCAGCGCGGCGAGCGCCATCGCAAGCTCGTTCTCGTCGTACAGCCCGTCCGTCAGGTTCCCGGCGAAGTAGTCGATGTACGCCTGCATGTCGAAGTGCCCGTGCCCGCAGAGGTTGAAGAGGATCGTCTCGGCGACGCCTTCCTCGCGGCACCGCACCGCCTCGTCGATCGTCGCTTTCACGGCGTGGTTCGCCTCGGGCGCCGGCAGGATGCCCTCGGCGCGGGCGAACTCGACGCCTGCAGCGAACACCTCCGTCTGCGCATAGGCCCGCGCCTCGATCAGGCCGAGCGCGTGCAGGTGGCTGACCATCGGCGCCATCCCGTGGTACCGAAGGCCGCCGGCGTGGAAGCCCGGCGGGACGAAGACCGAGCCGAGCGTGTGCATCTTCACGAGCGGCGTCAGGTGGCCGGTGTCGCCGAAGTCGTAGGCGTAGGTGCCGCGCGTGAGGCTCGGGCACGCGGCCGGCTCGACCGCGATCACGCGCACGTCCGGCCCGCCTCGGAGCTTCCGCCCGATGAACGGGAACGTGAGCCCGGAGAAGTTGCTGCCGCCGCCGGTACAGCCGATGAGCACGTCCGGGTAGTCGCCGGCGAGCTCGACCTGCTCGAGCGCCTCCTCGCCGATCACCGTCTGGTGCATCAGCACGTGGTTCAGCACCGAGCCGAGCGAGTACTTCGTGTCGTCACGCTGCGCGGCGACCTCGACCGCCTCCGAGATCGCGATGCCGAGGCTGCCCGTCGAGTCCGGGTGCTCGGCGAGAACCGCGCGCCCGCTCTCGGTCGAGTCCGACGGGCTCGCGACACAGCGCGCGCCGAACGACTCCATGAGCGCGCGCCGGTACGGCTTCTGGTCGTAGCTGACCTTCACCATGAACACGTCGACCTCGAGGCCGAAGATCGCCCCGGCGAACGCAAGCGCCGAGCCCCACTGGCCCGCGCCGGTCTCGGTCGTGAGTCGCCGCACGCCCTCCTGCTTGTTGTAGAAGGCCTGCGCGACGGCGGTGTTCGGCTTGTGGCTCCCGCTCGGGGAGACGCCCTCGTACTTGTAGTAGATCCTCGCGGGCGTCTCGAGCGCCGCCTCGAGCCGGCGCGCGCGGTGAAGCGGCGTCGGGCGCCACTGCCGGTAGACGTCCCTGATCTCCTCGGGGATCGCGATCCGCTGCTCGGTCGAGACCTCCTGCATGATGATCTGCATCGGGAAGATCGGCGCGAGGTCGTCGGGGCCGATCGGCTGCCCCGTGCCGGGGTGCAGCGGGGGCGGCGGAGGCGACGGCAAATCGGCCGCGAGGTTGTACCAGGCGTCCGGCAGCCGGCTCTCGTCGAGGACGAACTTGACGGTCTCTCCCACGGCGCGCCTCCTCGTCTCGTCTAGAAGACACGAGTGTAGGGTGCCCGCGTGCTGGAGGTCGTCCCACGATGAGGGCGATGCCGCAGAGCCGCGCTGCGTGGCGCGAATGCTGCGTCCTCAGTCGCCCCAATAGCCTCGACTATTGGGGCTCCCTGCGTCCTTGCCTCGCACCACACATCGCACCCCTGCGACGGCCAACATCGTGAGACGACCTCCAGGCGGCGGCGACACTCAGCACGCGCGCGCCCCCGACGGGCGACAGCTGACCTTCGCGGAGTGGGGCGACCCGAACGGCTTCCCGGTGTTCGCGCTGCACGGCACACCGAACTCGCGGCTCGCGCGGCACTACGACACCGGAAAGTACGTCGCGGCAGGTGCGCGTGTGATCACCTACGACCGCCCCGGGTACGGGCAGTCGGACCGTCGTGCGGGACGTCGCGTGGTCGACTGCGTCGGCGACGTCGCGGCGATCGCCGACGCGCTCGGGATCGAGCAGTTCGCGGTGACCGGGGCATCGGGCGGGGGGCCGCACTCGCTCGCGGTCGCGGCGCGCTTGCCCGACCGCGTCACGCGGGCCGCCTGCGAGGTCTCACCGGCGCCGTACGACATCGCCGACTTCGACTGGTTCGAGGGCATGGACCCGCTCAACATCAAGGAGTTCGGCTGGGCGCTCGACGGGGAGCACGTGCTCGTGCGCGAGCTCGAGCGTGAGGCCGCGGCCCTGCGCGAGCGCGTCGCGGCGGATCCGGCCAACATCCTCGGCGACGACTGGGGGTTGTCGGCGAGCGATCGTGCCGAGCTCGCCCGGCCAGAGCGGCACGAGATCATCCGCCAGGACGTCGCGGAGGCGCTTCGCGCCGGCGTGCATGGATGGGCAGACGACGACCTCTGCTTCGCCGCACCGTGGGGCTTCGACGTCTCGGAGATCCGGGTCCCGACGCGCGTCGTCTACGGCGTCACCGACGTGCTCGTTCCGGCCCGCCACGGGGAGTGGCTCGGCCGGAACGTCCCGAACGCCGAGGTCGTCGCCGAGGACGGGCTCGGCCACCTCGGCGACCCGGAGCTCGTGACCGAGCGGGTCGGCTGGCTCGTCGCTCCCGTCTGACCGGCGCTCTGGACACGAAACGAGGTCGCGCAGTATCCTTGCGCCGCTCGAGCCCTCGCACCTGGCGGCACGGGCGGCGCGGCACCCCTCATCGCGCAGGTGCAGAAGGGACCCCGTTTGCTGACGGCGTCTTCCACGGCCTGGCAGGTAGGCCTCGTGCTCGGCATCGTCGTGATCGCCGTCGCGGCGGCGATCGTGATCACGATCGTCCTGCTCGCGAGGCGCATCGCGGCGCAGGCGAAGACCGCCGAGCAGGCGGTCGAGATCGTTCGCGCGCAAACCGCCGAGCTCGGCGGGATCGCGCGGATCAACGACTCCGGCGTCCGCATCCTGCACTCGGCGCGCGCGCTGCGAAAGGCGGCGGTCGGCAAGTGATCCTCGCGATGTCGGGGCACGGCTACTGGTGGACGGCCCTCGCGATCGGCCTCGTCGCCGCGCTCGTCGTCGCCGTGCTTCTCGCCATGCTCATCCAGTACGTCGTGAGCATCGACAGATCGGTCGGCAACCTGCTCGAGATCGCCGGCAAGGTGGGCGCGAACACCGCGAACATCCCGCAGCTGACCGCGACCGCGCCGGTGCTGCGCCAGATCGTCGACGAGGCCGTGATCCAGGACGGCTACATGAACGCGCTCACCGACGGCTACGGGGATGCGGCATGAGCGTAGGCTCGACGGAGCTCAACAGAGAGCGGAGGCGGCGGCTCGGCCGCCGCCGGGAGCGGGCATGAGCGACACCCATCTCCTCGTGCTGCTGAGCGTGATCCTTGCGGGCGTCGTCGTGGTCGTGCTCGCCGCGGCGCTGATCGTCGTCCGCAGGCGCCTCGAGTCGATCTCCGCCAACCTGGCGACGCTCGGCGGCGCCCTCGCAGGCGTCGAGGCCGAGCATCTTCGCCCACTCGAGGGCGCGGTCACCGCGATCAACGAGCAGTTCGACATCATCCTCGGAGCGCTCCCCGGCATCGCGCACAAGGCGGCGGTCGTCGCCGAGCGGAGGCCGCGATGACCCTCTGGTGGATCGGCGACGTGATCCTGCTCGTCGTGCTGCTGCCGGTCGTCGTTTATCTCCTGAACGGCGTGCTGAAGGCGGCGCAGAGCATCGTCCCGAGCGTGCGGCAGATCGCGACGGTTGCGGCCGCGGGCTCGAAGGACCTGGATTCCGCCGCGCTGCTCGCGAGGACACAGGAACAGGTCACCCAGACGGTCGCGGGCGTCGCAAACTACGGCGGCTCGCTCGACGTAATCCTGGACGACGCGGAGTAAGGAGAGAAGCGTGCCCGCAGCCGGAGTCGTCATGGTGATCGCCGTCGTCCTGATCGTGCTCGCGCTCGTCTACTACCTCCTCTCGACGATCGTCGCGCTGCGCAAGACCACGAAGGGCCTCGACGAGGTGATCGCCGACGTGAGCGGGATCGTGGAGAAGAGCGCGCCCGTCAACGGGATCGTGACCGCGATCAACGAGCAGCTCGACGCCGGCGTCGACCTGCTCGAGGGCCTGCTCGTCAAGAAGGCCGGTCTCGTCGACGCGGTCGGGCTCGTCGAGAGCGTCTACCCGGGGTCCGGGGCGGCGGGCTTCCGGAACTTCCCCGAGTCGACGACGCTGACGGCGCCGCGGATCGGCGAGGTCTATACGCAGGGGACGCTCACGCTGGCGCGCCTCGGCCGCGAGGCGCCGATCGCCGGCGCGAGCCCGAACGGCCCTGCGCTGCGCGACACCGAGAGCGGCAGCCTCGCCGCACGACTCCTCTATCCCGAGCAGCGTCAGAGCGCGCCCGAGAAGATGCCGCGCTCGCCGGTGATCGGCACCGACTCCCCGCTGCAGTACGAGCAGCGTGACGACATCGGCAAGCCCCGCAAGCAGCTTCCGACCCGTTCATAGCGAAAGGAGCCAGGTGCAGACCCCTGCGGCATTCGACTACGAGCGCGCGACGAGCGTCGACGGCGTGATCGCGTCGCTGCGGCGAGGCGGCTCGGGCGCCCGCGTGATCGCCGGCGGTCACAGCCTGCTGCCGATGATGAAGCTGCGCCTCGCGAACCCCTCGCACCTGATCGACATCAACGACCTCGAGGAGCTCGAGTACATCCGGGAAGAGGGCACGGAGATCAGGATCGGAGCGCTGACGCGGCACGTCGAGCTCCTGAAGTCCGAGCTGCTCGCGCGCCGGTTTCCGATCTTCCGCGACGCGGAGACGGTGATCGCCGACCCCGTCGTCCGGAACCGCGGCACCATCGGCGGCTCGCTGTGCCAGGCCGACGCCGCCGAGGATCTGTCGGCCGTCTGCAGCGCGATCAAGGCGAGCGTGGTGATCCGGGGAGCGGCCGGGGAGCGAAGAGTGAGCATGGAGGACTTCCACGTCGGCCCGTACACCACCGCCGTCGGCGACGCCGAGCTGCTGACGGAGATCCGCATCCCGGTCCGCGCCGGCTGCGGCAGCGCCCACGAGAAGGTCGAGCGCCGCGCGGGCGACTGGGCGATCGCCGCGGCGTCGGCGGCCGTCTGGATCCAGGGCGGCGTGATCGCCCAGGCGGGGATCGCGCTCAGCGCGGTCGGCCTGACCACGATCCACGTGACGCGCGCCGAGGAGCTGTTGCAGGGCAAGGCGCCGTCGGAGGAGCTGTTCGCGGAGGCCGGTCAGGTCGCGTCGGCCGACTGCTCGCCGACGGCCGACGGACGGGGGCCTGTCGACTACAAGCGCCACCTCGCCGGCGTGCTGACCGCCCGCGCACTCGCACGAGCAAGCGCCCGCGCACACGATCAGGGGGGCGGAGCATGAACGTCACGATCAGCATCAACGGTCAGGCGGTCTCGCGCGAGATCGAGCCGCGGCTCCTGCTCGTCCACTTCATCCGCGACACACCCGGCCTGACGGGGACGCACTGGGGCTGCGACACCTCGAACTGCGGCGCGTGCGTCGTCCTGCTCGACGGCAGCCCGGTGAAGTCCTGCACCATGCTGGCAGCGATGGCCGAGGGCCACGAGATCCGCACCGTCGAGTCGCTCGAGCGGGACGGGGTGCTCGACCCGGTGCAGCAGGGCTTCCACGAGCTCCACGCCCTGCAGTGCGGCTTCTGCACGCCCGGGATGATGATGACGGCGCGCGGCCTGCTCGACGAGAACCCCGACCCGACCGAGGAGGAGATCCGGACCGCGATCTCCGGCGGCATCTGCCGCTGCACGGGCTACAAGAACATCGTCGCGGCGATCCGCTGGGCCGCCGACCACGAGGCTGCAGCAGGACAGGGGGTGACGGCGTGACCGTCGTCGAGAACCTGCCGAGCCGCGAGACCGAGCGCCCGATCGGCTTCGGCCGGCTGAAGCGCAAGGAGGACGCGCGCTTCATCCGCGGCAAGGGCACGTACCTCGACGACATCCGTCTGCCGGGGATGGTCCACGGCGCGATGCTGCGCAGCCCGTTCGCGCACGCGCGCATCGTCTCGATCGACACCTCCCGCGCGCTCGCGCATCCGAACGTCGCCGCCGTGATCACGGCCAAGGATCTCGAGACGCTCGGGCTCGCATGGATGCCGACGATCTCCTACGACACGCAGGCAGTACTCGCGGGCGACAAGGTCAGGTTCCAGGGCCAGGAGGTCGCGTTCGTGATCGCCACCGACGAGTACTCGGCGAACGACGCGCTCGCGCTGATCGACGTCGAGTACGAGCCGCTGCCCGCCGTCGTCAACGCGCGCAAGGCGCTCGATCCCGACGCGCCGCTGATCCGCGACGACAAGGCGGGGCAACGCGACAACCTGGCGAGCCCGCTCTGGGAGGCCGGTGACCACGAGGCGACCGACCGCGCGTTCGCCGAGGCCGACACCGTGGTCACGCGCGACATCATCTACCCGCGCTGCCATCCCGCCCCGCTCGAGACGTGCGGGATGATCGCCGACTTCAACCCCGAGACCGGCCAGCTCGACATCTACAACGGCAACCAGGCGCCGCACGCGCACCGGACGGTGTACGCGCACGTCGCCGGGCTCGCCGAGCACATGATCCGCATCCAGTGCCAGGACATCGGCGGCGGCTTCGGCAACAAGGTGCCCGTGTACCCCGGCTACGTGTGCGCGATTGCCGGCTCGATCGTCGCCGGCGTCCCGGTGAAGTGGGTCGAAAACCGCTCGGAGAATCTGATGTCGACCGGCTTCGCGCGCGACTACGTCATGCACGCGGAGATGTGCTCGAAGGACGGCAAGATCACCGGCCTCCGCGTCGACGTGATCGCCGACCACGGCGCGTTCGACTCGACCGCGCAGCCGACGAAGTTCCCGGCCGGGTTCTTCCACATCGTCTGCGGGTCGTACGACCTCCAGGCGTCGCACGTCCAGGTCAAAGCCGTCTACACGAACAAGGCGCCGGGCGGCGTCGCCTATCGCTGCTCGTTCCGCATCACGGAGGCGGTCTACCTCGTCGAGCGGATGGTCGATGCGCTCGCGCTCGAGATGAAGGTCGACCCGATCGAGCTGCGCATGCGCAGCTTCATTCAACCGGAGCAGTTCCCCTACGAGACGACAACCGGCTGGACGTACGACTCCGGCAACTACGCCGAGACGATGCGCGTGGCCATGGAGATCGCCGGCTACGAGGGGCTGCGGCGCGAGCAGGCGGAGAAGCGCGCGCGGGGAGAGCTGATGGGCATCGGCGTCTCGTTCTTCACGGAGGGCGTCGGCGCCGGGCCGCGCAAGCACATGGACATCCTCGGGCTCGCGATGAACGACGGCGCGGATCTGCGCATCCATCCGTCGGGCAAGGCCGTCGTCTCGATCAGCGCACAGACGCAGGGCCAGGGGCACGAGACGACGTTCGCGCAGATCGTCGCGGAGGAGCTCGGGATCCCGCCCGAGGACGTCGAGGTGCGCCACGGCGACACCGACCGGTCGCCCTACGGCCTGGGCACATACGGCA
Source organism: uncultured Thermoleophilia bacterium (assembly GCA_963708355.1). Lineage (GTDB taxonomy): Bacteria > Actinomycetota > Thermoleophilia > Gaiellales > Gaiellaceae > PALSA-600. The sequence continues at coordinate 54,133 of CAVPSK010000019.1, forward strand.
GCCGCTCGACGCCCGTCTCGGGCGGCGCCGTCGCGATCGTCTCGCGCAAGGTGCGCGACAAGGCGCGCCTGATCGCCTCGACGATGCTCGAGGCGCGCCCCGAGGACCTCGCCTGGGAGAAGGGCCGCTGGTACGTCAAGGGCGATCCCCAGAAGGGCGTGCTGATCGAGGAGATCGCCGAGCGTGCCTACAACGGCGAGGAGCTCCCCGAGGGCATGGAGGGCGGCCTCGACGCGCAGGTGATCTACGACCCGCCGAACCTCACCTACCCCTACGGCGCCTACATCGCGGTGGTCGACATCGACCCCGACACCGCGCAGGTGACCGTCCGGCGGTTCATCGCCGTCGACGACTGCGGAGTCCGCATCAACCCGATGGTCGTCGAGGGCCAGATCCACGGCGGCCTCGCCGAGGGCATCGGGATCGCGCTGATGGAGGTGATCACCTTCGACGACGAGGGCAACTGCCTCAACTCCTCGTTCATGGACTACCTGATCCCGACGGCGCTCGAATGCCCGGACTTCGAGCTGGGCGAGACGGTCACGCCGTGCCCGCACCACCCGCTCGGCGCAAAGGGCGTCGGCGAGTCGCCCAATGTCGGCTCGCCGCCCGCGATCGTGAACGCCGTCATCGACGCACTGCACGCGACGCACGGCGTCGACCACATCGACATGCCCTGCACCCCGGCTCGGGTCTGGGCGGCGATGCAGGGGCGCCCAGAGCCGCCGCAATGATGAGCGCCGCCGTGTCGCGGCGGGCGGCCGAGCTCGCCGCAGAGGGCACGGCATTCGTGACCGCGACGGTCGTCCGCGCGCAGCGCCCGACCAGCGTGCGCGCCGGCGACGTCGCGCTCGTGCTCGCCGACGGCACGATCGAAGGGTTCGTCGGCGGCGTCTGCGCGCAGCAGAGCGTGAGCGTCTACGCGTTGAAGGCAATCGAGTCGGAGGAGGCGGTGCTCTTGCGAATCGTTCCCGACGGGCCCGTGGGCGAAGACCCGGGCACCGGCCGCGAGATCGCGGTCGAAGAAGGCGCGGTGACGGCGCAGAACCCCTGTCTGTCGGGTGGCGCGATCGAGATCTTCCTCGAGCCGGTGCTGCCGGCCCCGCGCGTGCTCGTCGTCGGGGAGACGCCGATCGCAGCTGCACTCGTCTCGCTCGGCGCCGAGCTGGATCTCGCCGTGCTCCTGGTGTCGGGCGGCACGCCCGAGCCGGCGGCCGGCGACCTTGCGCTGGTGGTCGCCGCACACGGCCGCGACGAGCTGCACACACTGCGGAGGGGGCTCGAGGTAGGTGTCCCCTACATCGGGCTGGTCGCGAGCCACAAGCGCGGTGCGGGCGTGCTCGCCGAGCTCCGTCAAGACGGCGTGGGCGAGGCGGAGCTCGAGCGGATCGACGTGCCGGCCGGGCTCGACATCGGCTCGCGCACCTCGGCCGAGATCGCGCTGTCGATCCTCGCCTCGGTGGTGGCAGCCCGCCGCGGCAAGCGTGCGGCCGCGCCGGGCAACACGCAGATCTCCGTCGCCGCACCCACGGCGACGCTGGCCGTCGACCCCATCTGCGGCATGACCGTCGCCGCCGTCCCGGGGACGCCGTCCCTGGAGCACGAAGGCAAGACCGTCTACTTCTGCTGCGACGGCTGCAAGTCGAAGTTCGAGGCGCAGCACCGGGCCGCATGACGGTGCCCTCGCCCGCGGGGGAGGCGGCCGACGAGCTTCGCCGGCTCGCGCCCGACATCGAAACGCTTGCGCTGCGGCTCGCCGACGTCGACTACCTCGTCGACGAGGGCCTCGCCACGTCGCTGTTCCTGAGCCTGCGCCTGCCCCAGCCGCTGCTCTTGGAGGGCGAGGCGGGCGTCGGCAAGACCGAGGCCGCGAAGTCGCTCGCGACGGTGCTCGACACCCCGCTGCACCGCCTGCAGTGCTACGACGGGATCGACGCGGCAGAGGCGCTCTACGAGTGGAACTACCCCCGCCAGTTGCTCGCGATCCGGCTCGCCGAGTCGAGCGGGTCGCCGCTCCGCGAGGAAGAGCTGTTCGGGCCCGACTATCTGATCCGGCGTCCGCTGCTGCGCGCGCTCGAGCACCCGGGGCCCCGGCCGGCCGTGCTGCTCGTGGACGAGATCGATCGCGCGGACGACGACTTCGAGGCGTTCCTGCTCGAGCTGCTCGCGGACGCGAGCGTGACGATCCCGGAGATCGGCACCATCCACGCGACCCACCCACCGATCATCGTGCTGACCTCCAACAGGACGCGCGACCTGCACGACGCCGTCAAGCGGCGCTGCCTCTACCACTGGATCGCCTACCCGACGCCCCAGCGCGAAGTCGAGATCGTGCGCCGACGGGTCAAGGGCGTGTCGGAGTCGCTGGCGGTCCAGGTCGCGAACGCCGTCTCGCGGATGCGCGAGAGCGACGTGCAGAAGCCTCCGGGGATCGCGGAGGCGATCGACTGGCTCGCCGCGCTGAAGGTGCTCGGGATCGAGCAGCTCGACGCCGACGCGGCCGGCCGCACGCTCGGGTCGGTGCTGAAGTACAGCGAGGACCAGGAGGCCATCCGCGCGACCGGCCTCGACCAGCTCGTGCGTGCCGGTGACTGAGAGGGCGAGCTTCGGGGTCGAGACGATCGACCTCGACCTCCCGCCGCTCGCCGGCGCGCTGTGCCGGCGGCTGCACGACGCCGGCGTGCCGGTCACGCCCGGCCGCGCGATCGAGTTCACACGGGCGCTGACGCTCGTCCGCCCCGCCGGGCGGAGGCAGCTCTACTGGACCGCGCGCGCCGTGTTCGTCTCCGATCCCTCGCACGTTGCGGCGTTCGACGCCGTGTTCTCGTCGGTCTTCGGGGCCCGCGGGAGCCGCGGGGAGTTCGAGCCCGCCGAGCTCCCGGCTCGCGCCGCGCCGGACGACCGGCCACGCTCCGACCACGCCGCCTCGCATTCCGAAGCCGGCGCCGGCATCCCGTCGCCCGCGCTCGGCGAGACCGACGGGCAGGAAGAGGCCGAGCTCGAGCTGCCGGTCGCGCGGGCGAGCGACGAGGAGCTGCTGCGACGGAAGAGCTTCGACGCGCTGCAGCCGTCAGAGCTCAGGCAGCTCCATGAGCTCATGACGCGGTTGCGCCTGGCGACCCCGCCGCGCCACACGCGCCGTTACGAGCGGCGGCGGCGCGGCGAGCGCGTCGACCTCCGGCGGACGCTGCGGCTCGGCCTGCGCACCGCCGGAGACCCAGTCACGCTCGCACGGCGGCGGCGGCGCGTCTCGCCGCGCCGGCTCGTGCTGCTCTGCGACATCTCCGGCTCGATGGAGCCCTACGCGCGCGCGTACCTGCAATTCCTGGCGTCGGCGGCCCGCCCCGGCTCCGGCGCCGAGGCGTTCGTCTTCGCGACGCGACTGACGCGCGTCACGCGCGCGCTCGCTGCACGCAACCCCGAGCGCGCGTTCCAGCGCGCCGCCGCCGCCGCGCCGGACTGGTCGAGCGGCACGCGCATCGGCGAGGCGCTGCGCGAGTTCAACGACCGTCACGGGCGCAGAGGCCTGGCGCGCGGCGCCGTGGTGGTGATCCTCTCCGACGGCTGGGAGCGCGGCGACCCACTGCTCGTGGCGCGCGAGATGGAGCGCCTGTCGCGCCTTGCTCACCGGATCGTCTGGGTCAACCCGCGAGCCGGCGCCGAGCACTTCGCCGCGCGGTCGGGCGGCATGGCGGCCGCGCTGCCGTACTGCGACGCGCTCGTCTCCGGCCACAGCTTCGACGCGCTCGGCGAGGTCGTCGCCGCGATCGGCGCCGAGTCATGGACTGGGCGCGCCCCCGCCGGTGCGGACACGCGCGCCGACGACGCCGATCCGTGGCCGAGCGCGACCCCGGTCGCCGGCAGCTCGGTCGCGATGCCGAGCGGCCACTCCCCGAGCCGGGGCAAGACGACGCCCGGGTGGGTGACCGAGTGAGCGGGGGCGACGTCAAGCGCTGCATCTATCCCGGCTGCGACCGGCCTGCGGTGCCGCCGCACTCACTCGGCGGGCCGCAGCCCGCCTTCTGCGACCTCGACGAGCACAACGCCTTGACCGCTCACCAGGAGCGTCAGAGACTTGTGCGCAGCGAGCGCCACCCACCGGAAGGAGACGAGAGCGATGGCTGACGAGGCTTACCGCGCGGTCTTTCTGCGCGTGCACCCGACGGGGAAGATGGTGCTGAGCCTGACGACGGAGGCCGACGGCAACGAGGGAAGCTACGCGGAGCTCGTCGCGAAGGAGCTCGGCGTCCCGCCGCTCGACGTGAAGGTGGTCCCGGCCGACACGAATCGCTTCGGCGTCGGCCACGGCTTCAACACCGCGCCGTCGGAAGGCACCGCGGCAGCGGTCGTCAGCGCGTCCGGCAAGATCCGCGCGAAGGCGAAGCTCCTCGCCGGCATGGCGCTCGACGCGGCGCCGGACACCCTCGAGTGGTCGAACGGCGCCTGGATCGGAGGCGATCCCGCCGATGCGACCCGCGTGAAGACGATCGAGGAGATCGCGCTGTACGCGCACGGCACCGGGCCGCTGCCGTCCGGGGTCGAAGGCGGTCTCGACGCGCAGACCGTCTACCGCGACTGATCCTCCTCCCCGTCCCCGTCGTCCCGCCGGCCGATGCCGTGGGTGCGGACGAACAGGAAGACGAAGAACCCGGCGACCGCCGCCAGGATGAACGCCATGCCCGTCGCGATCCCGATCGCGGCCATCCCGAGCAGCAGGTACAAGAAGAAGAGCAACGCCCACAGGAAGCTCGAGACGCCCGGGTCGAGGATCGGACCGCGCGCGACCGGCAGCGACTCGACCGACTCGGTCGTCGTACGCTCCTCGGACGCATCGACCTCGACCTCCACCTCGTCGGCGACCTTCAAGGCGCCGAAGAGCGCCGAGTACGGCTCCATCCCCCAGTCGGTCTGCTTGACGACGGTCTTCCCGCTCAGCTGACCGCTCTCACCGACGATCACGTCGAACGCGAACGGTCTCGTCTCGCCCACGAGGGTGAGGTCGCCCTGCACGTGCAGGCTGCCTCCGTCCGCGGCCGTCTCGACCGCCGTCGAGCAGAACGTGATCGCCATGCCCTTCAGGATCTCGTCGTCGATCGTCTCCTCGATGCTCGCCTTGTCCTCGTCGCCGAGCGGCTGCATGCCGCCGGTCCCCTGCAGCACGCGCAGCGAGGCCGCATCGGCGTCGAGCACGAGGCTCGTCGGCGCCGAGCCGTCCCCCACCTCGAGCGTCGCCTCCCACGCGGTGACGTGCAGGAGCAGGTCGTGACCCGCCTTCGCGGCGGCGCCGCCTCGGCCCGTCCGCACCGAGAGCGTGGCGTTCTCAGGCCCGAGCTTGTAGGTGCCCGCCGCAATCGGAATGCGCGGAGCCTAATGGTCTAGGCTCTCTGCGCAATGGCGATCGAGCTCGAGCACTCGTTCACCACCGCGAAGCCGATCGAGGAAAGCTTCGCGGCGATCCTCGACCTCGACAAGCTCGTGCCGTGCGTCGAGGGTGGAAGCGTGCTCGAACGCAACGGGCCGGAGTCGGTTCGTGCGCAGATCTTCATCAAGATGGGCGCGATGTCGATGACGTTCGCCGGCACGCTCGACGTCGTCGAGCAGGACGCCGCCGCGCACCACGCGGTGATGCACGTCAAGTCGAAGGAAGAGGGCGGTTCGGGGTACGCGAACGCCACCGTTACGTTCGACCTGGTCGACGGCGGCGGGACGATCCGGACGAACGCGCAGATCACCGGGAAGGCCGCGTCGATGGGCGAAGGAGTCGTCGTCGGCGTGCTCGACGCGCTGATCACCGACTTCGCCGGCAAGATCGGCTCGATATAGAGGCGATGGCGACGATCTCGATGCGGCAGATTCGCGAGGGTGAGGTGCCGTTCGACGGCGGGACCGCGGTCCAGCACGATCCGGAGCGGCCGGTCTTCCGCGGCAACGGGCCCGACGACTACGTCTGCGTCGAGTGCGGGAACGTGCTCGCCGAATCGATGAACGTGATCCAGATGACGAAGAAGGTCCGGATCCGCTGCGGCCGCTGCGGGACGGTGAACGTCTCGGTAATCGACGGCTACGAGGTCGCCCAGCGTCGAGGCCGCGGCGGGCGACGAAACCGAACCACGGAGGAGCACATGAGCACAGCGACGGCGACGGCCGGAAACACCGGCCCGCTCGGCCGGCCCCGCGGGGTCGGGTTCGGGATCCTCTTGTTCATCGTCACGTTCGGCCTCTACGGCTGGTACTGGGCGTACAAGACGCAGGAGGAGATGCGGCAGCGGACGGGCGAGGGCCTCGGTGGAGTGGTCGGGCTCGTGATCTGGATCCTGATCAGTCCCGTCAGCGCGTTCGTGATCCCCTCGGAGATCGGGAAGATGTACGCGAGGGACGGTCGCGAGCCGCCGGTGACCGGCTGGACGGGGCTCTGGCTGTTCCCGTTCGGCTTCCTGATCGTCACCGCCATTCTCTGGTTCGTGAAGGTCCAGGGCGCGCTCAACGACTACTGGGAGTCGGCCGCCGCGTCGGCTCCGGGCAG